>OZ245014.1:0-2159759 GCA_965223805.1 Nitrosarchaeum sp.
GCAGCAAACCAAGCATCTCCATCAAATATACTTCCCAAACTGGATTTGGAGTCTGATTCAGAGGGATTTTTGTGGATAGTTCCACCTACATGGGGAGTAAATGAGAACGGAGTCGTAGGCTATGGTAGATTTGTAAATAGATAGTCACAAAAGATTGGTTCTGAGGTAAGATTGACAGATTCTTCACTTTCCAACTTTTTTTAGCTCAAAGTTATCATTTGTTATCTATTTTGAAATTTACTATCTTATTTTTTGATATGGCAAGATTGGTAAATTCTGGATGTTTCTTGGAGTGTCTATAAGACATTACAAAAAACGGTAATGACATGACAACTCCAATTGCCCCAATAACTAACATTGTTATTACAAAGTCATTGACGGTGTACCCTAGAACATTTGTGTATGGATCAAAATATGGGGTTCCAGATCCTGCTCCTGGATTTGCCACTACAGAGTCAACTTTGGTCTTTGCTAAATAATATGTCTCATCAATTGTACTTGGAAGGCCAGTTCCGGGTATTGATATTGGAATTTCAAAGCCTGAATACCAATTTTTAATGGGAGTAAACAGGCTGCTCTCAGCTGTAACTGACATTACAGAAAGTATTGCCACTAGAGATGTTATCCCAATTCCAAAGAATCGGTAAATTGATCTAAAGGAACGTTTTAGTAATTTACTTTGTTTTGCTTTTTCAGTTATTTTTGATGGCGTTATCAGTATTGCAAGTTTTGATGTCTTGTAATAATTCATGTCTCGTGATTTGGAATTTTTTCCTACTCTGGAAACATGAACAAGATCAATTCTTTGCATCTTTTCTAAATGATACTTTACTAGCTGCAATGAGATGTTAATTTTTTGTGCTAATTCATTTGCAGTCATCTCATTGTTAAACAAAACATTTAGAATTTCTATACTTGGTTTGTTTGAAATTATCTCAGCTAATATCTTTAGCTTTTCATCATCTGTTGAAAAAATATCTATGCTATTAGCTATCTCTGAATTTTTGTCAATCATAACTGTAATAATATTACAGCAACAAACTATGTAAAGATTAGTAAAGTCATAATTTCATCAAAGCCTTTATGCAAAATTTACTTAACAATTTCAATGAGTACAAAAAAGACAATAATTGCAACGGGAGCAATTCTAAGCATTTTGATATTGCCTTCTGTTAGCAGCGCATTTGCACAATACGTTCCAATTGATGGTCAGACTGGACTTGATGCCTATTTGCAATTGGCAAAAAACAGAGTAGCAATTGCAAATGAACAACCTGGCGCAGGCTCTGGAACTCCATTGCTTGCAGCCGATGGAGTCATAGGTGCACTAGTACTATCCACAGGTGTCTTTGGCGGAATTGCTACAGCATTCTTTGTTAAAGGCAGACAAGGCAAATATGCTGAGATGGGCAGAGGATGACTGCCCCTTCTCTTTTTGTTTTTTATCTTTGACATACTAAATAAGCAAACCTTGCAAATCAGAACAACATTGAGAAGCGAGATACATGACATTAATCCAAAAAACTGGCTAAAATCATTCCAAAAGACAAACCTTGTCTATCTCTTCAAGATGGGCCTGTTTTACCATACTTTGGGGTTGGCATTGATGCAATTAGGCTCACAATTGGTCACAAATATGATACCTGACTATGAAACTCCCCAGATACCAGTATCAATTTCATTAGCACTAAGCTCTGGATTGCTAGAAGAGTCGGTGTTTTTTGGCATTCCGTTTTATCTCACGGGAAACTCTTTTGTTTTGCTTGGAACTGGAATAATTTGGTCTGTCTCTCATCTGTTTAATTCGGGAATTGTTTCACTTGAAAGTCTAGCATATGGAGGATTTTTGTTCTCTATTCCTCACATATTTTTTAGCCTGAGAACATGGAGTAGTGGCAAGGGATGGTTTGCAATTGCATTTCACTCTGTTTGGAATTTTTTAATCTTGATTTCTTTATGCAGTTTTGGATTAAGAGAATGCAGTATCATAAATGATGACCCATTTGATATCATGAATATCATAACTGCAATATCTGCCGGAACTATTGTCTACCTTGCATATCAAAATTATGCAAATAAAAAAAACATAAACCGATTTGTCTATTTGATTCCAGTAACTGTTACAATAATTATGTTCTTTGTTTTATTTTCAAATAAAATTATTATTTGGAATTAAGAGTTTTTAATTCCCTATGTGACTTGATCATGCTCTTCATATAATTATCCAGGCTTTCTCTCATACCTGGCAAGTTTTGATACAAATCCCTCCACATTTTCTGGTAGTGTGGATTTGTTGAGAGCAGACCAGAGCTAATCATAATTAAGATGTCTCGAGTTATGATGTCGTTGCCATTTTTTATTATGTCTATCTGATCCTCTATTGCACTAAAATAGTCCATGTATTTATGGAAAATTCTTTTTGCTTTTTGGCTCTTTTTAGCATCAAATCGTTCAAATCCTTCTTTGTGGAGCTCGTACTGGAATTCCCTGTTTTCTGCCCACAGCAGAAAATAATTTTCAATCTTTTCTGCAATCATTCTGTCTTGTCTATAGAAACTAAGAATTCCATAAATTGTGGGACCGTATTCTATTTTTTTCCGGCCTTTCTTATTTGACTTGTAAACACGAATCTTTCTTGCTTTTTCAAGCAGCTTAAAATGTCTGTGAATCGTGCCTATGGGAATTTTTGTTTTATTATTTGCAGCATAAAGGGTGAGCGGACCATAATCCATAATACTGCGGAATATATCCATCGATGTCTTTGATGCATTGGATATATCCGCCATAATTCTTGTATTTGATAATAATGGATATATCTATTTCTATGGATATATTAGCATGAATCTTCTAGTTTTGTTCCTAATTCTGGTAACGTTATTTCTTGTACCTTCATCTGCATATGCAGCACAGCTAGATGCAGCAATAATTCATGACGAAGACATTACAGAGCCTTCCTTTAAATTTCTGAGAGTAGTCTACATTGAATATCCTGAGGGTGGAGAGATTGCAGATCTTCTAAGAGGCAAATCTCGGTCAATCTCAATTACTGCAGACTCTCAAACGCCTGGCATGGATAGTCTGATAAGTCAACTTAATCAGAATCTTAGAGATTCATCTAGTAGTGCAATTGTTATTGATGCAAAGATCATCTACCATGCTCTGTTAAATGGAAATGATGATTCTGCAGCAATAGAGTACAAAGTTGAGCTGATTCCTACACTCACTAATCATATTTTACAGAAATATTCTGATAAGAGCACCATTGATGCAAACTGGAGAGGAATAACCCTTGATCAACCCATGAAGTTGGATACAGTGTATGGTCAATTTGATATTAACAATCCAAAAGATGCACTGGACATTCTCATGCCACAAGTTATGACCAAACTTGAAGCAACAGATCATGAAATATTGGTCTTGCCCCTAATTGATGCAAGTAAGATTTTGGAACTTCCATTGCACAAGTGGCATTCTCTTTTTGATAATACTGCAATCATTGCTGGTTCCAAGGAGTATAATTTTTCTGGCAAATACGTAGTTACACACTACTCAATGGGTGAATGCAACCTTGAGGTTGGTGATTTTTGTAAAGACAGGGAATGGTCACAAGACTTTGAGATTGACAGAAAATATTCGATAACTGCAATAGAATCTCAAGACGATGCAACAATTGCAATAGAGGGCTATGTGGATTATTCCTCAATTGATGGTATTGATACCTTTGAAACGGACCTTGATTCTCCGGTATCTTATAGACCTGATACTGACGAGTTTCCTGCAACTGTAATGTATGGGATGGCAGGAATCGCAGCAATTGGAGGAATTGCAATGTTTGTAATGAGTAACAGAAAACTCAAACGGGACCAAAACCAAGGTCAGACAGGTATAGATCCTGCCAATCTTAGAGCCTATGAGACCAGTGATTCTGCTGGAGGTTACAAGACCAACAGGGGAGAAACTTACTTTGTACCATCAGAGTCAAAATCAAAGATGCCGTTATCCAAGTGATTCGAATTCTCAAGAAATACTGGTTTTTGTTTTTGCACCAAATCGTTTTGACTCGGAATATTTTTTTAATTAAGTTAGGTAAAATCAAAATTTAATCAAACGTTATAACATAATCTGGAATCAAAATCATATGTTAATGTGTAACCATCAATGCATAAAAAAACAGAATGCTGCAAAAAATCAGATTTATCAGACCGGTGGATGTTACTGTAAAATTTGTGATTATTATTTCAAAGAAAAATATCCTCGTTGTCCTTGTTGTAACAATGCGACAAGACTAAAACCTAGAAGCAACAAAAGAATCTCAGTTGGTGTTTCAAGAATTAATTAGAAATTCATTTTAGATCTAATGCAAATAATAAAATTGTAAAAATTATGTCGTAATTATTTTAGAAAAATTTATCAAAATTTGTTACTGAAATTTTAAAATAAAAAATAATGAAAATAATCATTGGATAATCAGAAACAAATTATGGTGTTGCTGAATTAATCTGTATTAGAAATTTAATGACATAAATTTATTGGGGAACCAACATTCTTTTTAACTCTGAAAAAAATTATCTGTAAAAAATAGGCAGTTAACTTCTTACATTAAAATAATTTGGGGGTTTGCTGAATTTGTCAAAATGTCATTGAGCTGATTTTTGTATTTGTGATTTTGTTTGTAATAGTTTGAAGAAATTAAATTCTGTAAATATGTGTAATTTTAGAAAAAATATCTATCTTCTAGACCCTTTTTTTGATCAAGCTGAAATTTTCATTTTTCTCTTGCCGTACCAATGGGTTAGTAGTCTTTCAATGATTATGCCCCCTGCAATGACTGCAATGGGAATTATGATGGAAAGTATCGTGGGATCTGCTGATTCTGCACCGGTGCTGGCAAACGGTTCAGGATAGACAGTTCTATCAAGGGATATTGTGCCTGTATCTACTCCATCTGAGTCTATTTTCAAGTCAAATCCCTCGTCTGGGTGAGAAGGTTCAGACTCTTGCTCTAATTCTCTCTCAGGTTCAGGTTCGGGCTCTGGTTCAGGTTCTGGTGCTGGCTCTGGTGCACGCGGTACAGCAGCAGTTGGTTCTGCAACTTCATATTCATTCTCATCTATTAATTCAGAGGCTGATGACCACTTCTCTTCTGACTCATCAAGTTCTGAAAAATCTGTTTGTCTAGCATCATCAATAGGCGACAACTGGTTTTTGGATTTTGGCTCTAGCATCTCCCATGAAACAAGACCTGCCATACCAATAGCTGCAAATTTTGCAAATTTTCTCAATGAATGAAAAAGAGAATGTGTTTGTTTTTCTGGAGGAGTAATGAGAAAGGATTGATTGGTTATAGAATAGTAATTCATTTTTTGCCCCTTTACAGACTTGCCAACTCTACTTACTTTTACAACTCCCGTCTCTTGCATCTTTTTTAGATGATGAGATACCAATGAAATTGACAAATCCATCTCTTGAGCTATTTGGTTAATTGTAATCTCATCAATGTTTGATAACAGTCTTAATATGGCCCTGCTTGATTCGTTGGCCAGTACTTCGCCAACAACTTTAATTTTTTCATCATCAGCTGATAAAACTCTAATTTCATTATCTTGATTTTTCTCAGTCTCTACACTGTTTTTATCTTCTTGATTTCCGCTATTCTTTTTTTTCATAATATGTTTTCTATTTGCAAATGTACTTTGAGGAAATAACCTTTGTGATCAATTTAGGTAAAATCCAAATTTAATCAAAGGTTTTATGCATTTTTTTGATAGTTTTGTTATCAATGCTATCCGTGATTAAAATTCAGTCAATTCAGTTTCAGGAGAACTTGGAGTGAAAAATTTGGATTATAAAATATTGATTTCAGTAGTAATTGCAGTTGTTATAGTTTCCTCTCTTTTTGTTTTTTATGTGGCAGACTTAGAACAGCAGATTCGCATCCAACAATCTCGTTACACTCCAGAGAGACTGGTTTACGTTGATGGCAATCTCTCAGAATTTTTTGAAGGAACCCAGGAGCTTAAGAAATTCTCATCTCAAGAAGAAGTCCAGAGATTCATAGCTGCATTGGCCACAAGCAACCTAGATGGACATTATGATGATAGATGGGTTTCAGCTGATGGGGGATTTGTCTTAGAAGAAGCCATGGAAATGCGTGCAACCTCTGGTTCTGTATTTCTTGATAGGACCGTATTTCCAGTCCCTATGGCTGAGCCAGAACCAGAGCCTGAGCCAACTTTTTTTAGAGATCAAGATTCAGAATTAGTCATTTCAGATTCACCTGGTCCAGATTATTCTACAACCAATGTGCAAGTCCAAGGAGTAGATGAGCCTGATTTTCTAAAAATTGATGGAAAATACGTCTATATCGTCTCTGAGCAGAATCTCAAGATAGTAGAGGCGTATCCTGCAGAAAATGCCACGATTATCTTCAAATCTGTCCTTGATATAGACCAGCAAAACTTGCAGAACATATTTCTAAATGATGACAGGCTTGCGATATTTTATTACGGAACAAGCCAAGACCAAATAATTCCTGAATATGACTTTGCTCCAAGATCAATCCATAGACAAACGACACATGTTGCAATACTGGATATCTCTGACAAGGAGGACCCAAAAATAATAAAGGATTACTCTATTGATGGTTCATTTCAAAATGCAAGAATGATTGGTAACCACGTTTATCTTGTTACTGCATCTGCAATAGATTACAGACATCCAGTAATCCCATTAATCATGGAAGACTCTGAATTTGAATTGGCCCCTGACGTTTATTATTTTGATAACTTTGATAGACATTACAACTTTAACACCGTTACGGCAATTGATCTTTTTGGAGACTCGATAAACTCTGAAACATTTCTGATGGGAGGGTCAGGAACAATCTATGTTTCAACCGATTCACTTTACATTACTTATCACCAGGACTTTTCACATGGATATCTTGAATCTATGGAACGCCAAAGATTCTTTGATGTAATAGTCCCATTACTTCCAGAATCTGCGCAAGCAAAAATCTCTGAAATCAAAAATTCATCAGCTAACTGGAATGAAAAGTGGATGATGATATCTGATATTTTACAGGACATATACAATCAGCTAGACAATACAAGCAAAAAGAGGCTCTTCTCTACCATTAATGAAAAGATTTACCAGTATGACCAAAAACTCCAAGAAGAGTCAAGAAGGACTGTAATTCACAAGATATCCCTAGATGGGGAAAATCTTCAATACAAAGCAAGAGGTACAGTTCCCGGATATTTACTAAATCAGTTTTCGATGGATGAGCATGATGGAAAGTTTAGAGTTACAACAACTAATGATTACTATTCATATGAAAAGGGAAACGTAAGATACAGTGCAGTGTATGTTCTTGATGAGGATCTTCAAACCGTTGGAAGCCTAGATGAAATTGCACCAAATGAGAGTATCTTTTCAGCAAGATTCATGGGTGATAGGTTGTATCTTGTAACTTTTGAGAGAATAGACCCATTCTTTGTAATTGATCTTTCTCAAAATACTCCAAAGATTCTCGGAGAGCTAAAGATTCCTGGATTTTCAAATTATCTGCATCCGTACGATGAGGAACACATCATTGGAATTGGTAGGGACACTGTAGAAAAAGACAACCGAGTAAGACAGCTTGGAGTAAAGATTGCTCTGTTTGATGTCTCTGATGTGCATAATCCAAAAGTTGTAGATGATGTTGTAATTGGAAATCAAAGAACAGATTCTATTGCACTCGATGATCATAGGGCATTTCTCTTTGACAAGAGCAAAGACGTTTTGTCCATTCCAATACACAGCAGAGCTGATGCACTAGATGAGAATGTCAGTCCTGGTCTGAGAAATCAGCAGTGGTATGGATTCTACGTTTATGGTATTGATTCAAAGGAAGGATTTGATTTTAAGGGGAGAATACAGCATACGGTAGGTGATAATTGGCCATACTCTCATACCAGCCCAAGATCATTTTACATAAAAGATGTTCTTTACACCACATCTGATGTGTATCTGAAGATGAATGACCTTTCAGATATTCAAAATGAGCTAAACTCGATAAAACTTGACGAGCGCACTGGTGGCTTTATTGGGACTCTGAAATGATTCTTCTAATGCCTTATCTGAGCATCACTTGGAATGCTCTTAGTTTCTGGAAATTATCTTCCTATTAGGTATGAATCTGGAGTAATTCTTTTAAAACACAAAAAAGGGAAAAGCTCATGAAAAGTGGAATTTCAAGGAACCTAGTTCTCATTATGGGGTTGTTTTCAGTTGCAGTGCTCTTTTCAGTTGCAGTAATACCAAATTCTCTGGCAGAACCACAATCTGAATCTCAAACTGCAGAAACCACAGTTATTCCACACAGTGATGATACTAGTATTGAAAAGACGACAATGTTTCTAAACATTCCAAATGACAACACTTTGCCTTGGGCCTACGTTGAAGGCAAAATAGATAATCATGCACAAGGCTATCCTGTCATTATCCAGTTCTTCAATGAAGAAAGTGGAGATGATCCAATGCATATTGCCCAAGTTGACGTGGAAGATGAAGGCTCTTACGAGTACAAGTTCCGGGTAAGAGATGTGAATATGGACACAGGAGAAGTAACAAACCTCTTTGAAGGAGATTATGTCATCAAAATATTCAAGGTAGTCAACTTACAAGATGACATCTCAGAATCTACATAGGTTCTCTTATCCACAAGTTGCTAGAACAGCTAGGCTCAACCATTGTATTTGTGCAATGATAGACTATGTCTCATCAAAATAGAAAAAAATCTTATTTGTTTTTAAAAGAATGTAAATTTTAACCTCTCATGAATTTAGTATTTTAAAAAAATTATAGTGTAATTAACAAAAAATAATTCGACAGCTAGAAAAAAATTATTCAAACAATATAAATTCAAAAAAATAAGCAACTACACATTGAAAAATATTTTGATCCCGTTTGATGGTTCTGGATACTCAGAAAAGGCATTTGAAAAAGCATTGGAGATAGCCTCAAAATTTGATTCAAAACTTACAGCGTTAACTGTTTTGCAGGCAAAATTAGGAGATTCTTCTGGGGTTTCCATTGAACGACTTGGAGAAATGCAGGATGAACAGGTTGATGATGCTACTGCAATACTTAAGAATCTTGAAGAAAAGGCAAAGTCCAAAAAGGTTCAATTGTCAATAAAAGTGCTCCACAATCCATCATCAGCTGATGGTATTGTATCTTATGCAGACAATAACAATGTTGATCTGATAGTTATGGGGTCTCATGGCAGAACAGGCTTTAGAAAGATTGTCTTGGGAAGTGTTGCAAGTAATGTATTAGGTCATGCAAAATGTCCTGTCCTAATTACCAAGGTATTAGAGTAAGTAAATCAATGTTGCATAAAAATAAGAATTATTGGTTAAATCTTTCACAATATAGGAATAGTTTTTCTAAGTTTTGATTTTCTCCAGCCGTTTTTATTTTTAAAAAAAAACCAACAATAATAAAATTAGCTATTTTCAATTAATAATTTTATTTTTTGGTAATTGAGATTCAATGTTGTCAGAAGTCTTTCTTAGCATAGATCTCAGAGCTATGAGGAATGACCTTCCCATTTGGTGAGATTGTAGGGTTGCCAAGGATTGAAGAAAGGGAATTTGTAAATTCGTCGCTCATATGATGTTCCATCCCACAAATAATCTTCTCGTCTGTTTTGACCTTGAGATGATTGACCATCAGAACTTCAAGCAATCTGCTCTTTCTGACAATGTTTGCTCCAATCTGTTCTCCTTTGTCAGTCATCTTTATGTCGAATTTTTTGTATTGCACATAGCCCATCTTGTCTATTCTCTTCATCATCTGCACCACACTTGGCTGTCTGATTTTAAGCAGATTGGCAACAGTGCTGACCTTGATTGGATCGTTATTCTCTTTGATTAGCCACATTGCTTTAAGATACATCTCAACATGCTCATCTGAAGATGTACCGACGAAGAGCTTTTCATGAATCGTCATCTTTACAATCTGTTGCCTCCTCGTTTATCTTGAGAGTGAAAGTGGACCTGACGTTTTTGAGCTTGCGGATCTTCCATGTGATCGTTTCATGTAATTCATCAACTGTAGGTGCTTGTATCTTTACAAGAATATCATATGGTCCACTAATCCATTGCATCTCCTTAACTTCAGGTATTTTCCTAAGATTTGCAATTATCTCTTTTTCTTGGTTTTTCTTGCAATTCAGTAAAACAAAGGA
The DNA here is from genome assembly GCA_965223805.1 of Nitrosarchaeum sp. Lineage (GTDB taxonomy): Archaea > Thermoproteota > Nitrososphaeria > Nitrososphaerales > Nitrosopumilaceae > HKST03. The sequence goes on from OZ245014.1 coordinate 10,238, forward strand.
GCCTGCCAAATTTCATCCTGCCTTTTATTTTTCAAAAAACACCCTTGCTTCTTCTGAACTGATAAATCTATACAACAATTTGCCGGTCACTTCACTCTCACCCACGACTGTCTTTTGCCCATTTGCCAATGTGATGAGTTCAGGATCAACTAGATTTACTGACTCACCAATATCCTCATCATATGCAGTCCAAATTTTTTCCATAAACTAGTTTGTATCTCGTCATATTAATTATTTATGTGATTCATATTAACTATTGTTAAAATATAATATATTCTTAATAACCATTAAATAGTCAAAATTGGTATAGAAATCATAATGCCATGCTACAACCAAACAATATCGTCCCTGACACAGGTCATCTCCAGGGCATGGCATTATACAACAAAACAAAAACTACAATGCGACTAGCTTTACTGTGTCCATTTTTCTGTCAGTCAGAAAACCCTTAGTTATGGACTGTATCTTTTTAGAGTCTCCATCCAAGAAAAACATCTCCATGCATCTATCGCCATCTATCTTGTTGTGCAGATGAGTCCTTATCAAATGTTCATAATCATGCTTTATCCGTGCAACCTGGTCGTCAAACTCGTCTGCATGAACCACAATAAGTACTGCATTTTGTTTTCCTTTCAGATCTCTCTTCTGTTTCTCTTCTTGTACAAATGTCCTGATCCCTGCACGAATAATCTCAGATCTTCCGGTAAATCCCATCGACCCTTGCAGCTTGTCTAACTCCTTTAGTATTTCATCATTTAGGGAAATTGAAACGATAGGCATTGACTTTCTGATTATTAATTATTATTTAAATCTAGTACTGGTTTTTAATAATTTTAGGTAAGATCAGGTATATTTGATTATTAACAATAACAAAAGTCATGAGGTTTTTTATTAAGTTTATATTCTATTGTTAATAATCATTTATAGGAAAGATATTAGATATGAACAAGAAATCATCCGTTGCTGTAATTGGAGGCGGAGTAGCTGCAGTAGTCATAGCTGTTGCAATTGCAGCATTCATGTTCTCTGAAATGTCAAATGAACAAGAACCTATGGATAGTTTGACTGATGATGCAAGTGAAAATAATGTTACTTTACAAGATGATGACAAGATGAGAGTATTAGCTTCATTTTATCCATATTATGAATTTACAAGAAATGTGGCTGGAGATGCTGCAATAGTAGAACAGTATCTGCCATCTGGAATTGAAGCTCATGACTGGGAGCCAAGAGCTCAGGAAATTCAATCATTGAAGGACGCAGATGTTTTTGTATACAATGGATTGGGCATGGAGCCATATGTTGACAATATAATTAATTCCGGAGAGTTTGACAATGTGTTGTTTGTAAAAGCATCAAAGGGAATAGATATGATGAAATCAGATGAGGATGAGCATGATGAAGCACACACAGAAGAATTTGTAGAAGAGATAGAAGAAACCATAGAAGAGTTTGAGCATGGCCACATGACTGAATCTCAGACACTTGAAAAAATTAAAGAAATTCTGCATGAACATGAGGGAGATGGACATGATCATGGAAACAAAACAATTGAAAGTATTGAAGAGATACTACATGAAGTTGAGGATGGACATGTGAGTCAAGAAGGTGGAATAGAAGAGATACATCACATCATTTTAGATGTTGAAGGAGATCATGGAGACGAAGAAAAAGAAGAAGAACATGACGGACATGACCATGATTTTGAATTTGATCCTCATATTTGGTTGGACCCAATTTTAGTAAAACAACAAGTAAACAACATCAGAGATGGGCTGATCAAAGCTGACTCTCAAAACAAAGAACATTATGAACAAAATGCCATGGAGTACAACAAGGAACTTGATGCATTAGACATGAGAATTACAGCATCTTTATCTTCATGTAACAAAGATACCTTTGTCCCATTTCATAACGCATTTACATATCTTGGAGACAGATATAGTCTCAAGGTAATGGCACTTGGTGGTGTAGCTCCAGATTCCGAGGCTTCTGCTGCAGAGATTGCAGAGTTTGTCGACTTTGTAAAAGACAATGATATCAAGGTAATATTTGCAGAAGAGTTAGTAGACCCAAGACTTGCACAAGTCATTGCAGACGAAGCAGGGGCTGAAGTTTTACTGTTTAGCCCAATTGAAGCATTGGCACTGGACGAGATAGGACAAAACATCACTTACATCGACAAGATGGATAAAAACTTGGATGCTTTGAAGGTGGCCCTTGAATGTCAATGACAAATGTCCTAGAGGTAGAAGATCTTAGCATAGGTTACAACAGTCATTTGGCAGTAGATAAAATCAGTTTTGATGTGCAGGAAGGAGACCTGCTTGGAATAGTTGGGCCAAACGGTGCCGGTAAAACAACATTGTTTAGAGCAATTTTGGGACTGCAACAGTATTCAGGCAAAATCAAACTGTTTGGATTTGAAGGCTCAAAGTACCGTTCGTTGTTGCCCTTGATTGGATATGTTCCTCAAAAGGTAGCATTTGAGCCAAACTTTCCTGCAACAGTATACGATATTGTCTCGATGGGAGTAATATCAGACAAAAAACTGGTCAAGGGTGCTAAGCTGATTCAGCAATGTGGCTGCTGTTGGAATAGAATATACAAGAAAATTGGAAGCAATGATGACAAGATAACTGAAGCCCTCAAGACGGTGGGATTGGAATCATTGAGAAACAGAAGGATTGGCGAGCTTTCGGGAGGAGAATTGCAACGTGTATTCATTGCAAAATCCCTCGTAAAGGATCCTTTGTTACTAATACTAGATGAACCGGTAACTAGCGTTGATGTCGAGTCACAAACCAAATTCTATAATGTAATAAAAAAGATCAACGAGGAAAACAACATCACGATAGTCTGGTCATCCCACGATCTTGATGCAATATCAAAATATGCAAACAGGGTGGCATGCATGAACAAAAAATTGTTCTTCCATGGCGAGAAAGAAAAATTCTTCTCTGACAAGGAACTCCTCAAGACATACACTGAATCATCAATGCAGATGCATATGCACAATCATGATATGCATTGATAATTTAGGAAATAGAAAATATGGTTCTTGAAGCTCTCTCTTATGGATTTGTGCAAAAGGCACTAGTTGCGGGAATTGCAGTTGCCTTGATTTGTTCTTTTATGGGCACATTTCTTGTTCTAAGGCGTTATTCATTGTTCGGCGATGGTATAGCTCACGTTGCGTTTGGAGGAGTCTCTATTGGTTTGTTTTTGGGAGTGTTCCCATTGTGGACGGCATTTATCGTATCTATATTTGGAGGATTAGGGTTACAAAAGCTTAGACAGAGCACCAAGATATCAGGAGATGCAGCAGTTGCAGTAGTATTGGTTTCAGGGCTAGCCATAGGAGTAATTTTGGTGAGCTCTTCTGGTGGTTTTTCAGTTGATCTGTTTAGCTTTTTGTTTGGAAGTATTTTGTTGATTAGCAATGAAGACACGATAATGATTCTTGCAATCAGTGCAGGCATCATTGCGACACTAGTAGTCATGCAAAAGCAATTTCTCCACCTTACATTTAATGAGGAACAGGCCAAAATTGCAGGACTGCCGGTTACCTTGCTAAACTATGCGTTTGTAATACTTGCATCAGTAACGGTTGTAACTTCCATGAGGTTGGTTGGAATACTGTTGATATCTGCACTCATTGTCATACCCAACATTACAGCAATGATGTTTGGCAAAGGTTTCAAAAAGACAGTAGGAATATCCATGTCAATTTCCGTCATATCCGTGGTGAGTGGGATACTTTTGTCGTACTATTACAATGTTGCACCATCAGGAACAATAGTTATGATTGCAGTTGCAATTCTCATAGGGGTGCTTGTTGCAAGATCTGCGGGGTTAATATCAAAAACAGACATCAAGAAACAACCAGAAATAACACACAATAGCTGAAAAGTAACTGACTGTATTTCATTTCAAAACTTTTTCTGTTTCATCTTATAGGCCTGAGGCGCAACTACTGTGAATGCGCCTACAAGCAACGCCAACGGTACGGCAAGAAATATTGAATATTGATAAAACACTATTCCTACAGTTTCAGCAGTCAGAATGCATGCATTTTCTGCAGTTACGAGTATGTAAAGACTTGATTTCAAAATTGGTTTGATGTTTTGTTTTTAATGCAGTTTTGTTTTCATCTGCATCCTCTATGTGTTCTAGAAATTCTTTTTCCACCAGGTCATCTAAAATTTCTTTATGCTTTACGTTATTCAATCCACAAATCCTCATCAAATGACTTTGGTTAAGTTCTCCATACTCGTACAATGCCAAAAAATATCCTTTCTGATGTAAATTCTATCTCTATGCTCCTTGCCCAGAGCATGCCATCATTCAATTTTTTTCACCAAGAGTATAGTGTCAATCCAATCATCTGAATCCATATTCATAAAAAACACATAATCTTTGAACTTAAAGATGTGGGAACTAAGTTACTTTAGAAAGTATTAATCCTGAGTAAATCTAGTCAGAGTCACGTCCAGCATCGATACCATTCTATGTTGAGTTCTCGTTCAAGTTCTGGTGTAACGATAAATGGTTTTGTTTGTCCTGGTGGTATATCAAGACAGTCTATCCTAACTTTGCTTAATTCGGTTGTTGGTGTGTTAAAGATCATGTGCATCTCTCCTTGGACATTTCCCTTAAGCCCGGTCAGCATGTACCAGCAATAAAACGGAGGAGCTTCTGTGTTGATTCCCTTTTTTACCAGTTCAATATCTTGAAATTCTTCAAAAAATTTCCTTGTTTCTGAATTGTACAATTTGTATCGTTCCATTAGATCCTTTTCAGTAAGCATCTTGCAGTCATCCCCGTTTTTGATTGCGATATCATGTGCCATATCAGTAATAGTCTGGCTCAGAGAAAAATACAAGATAATTGGGATGACAACGACAATCGCGATTATGATAAAAATTTTCATAGATGACTAGACCAAAACATGAGAAGTTCATAAAGAATTCTACTAATCATTTGTTTGTTGGCAACATGCTACTTACAATAAAGATCAGTTTCCCAACACGAAAAATGATTTACAAGCGTACTAAACATCACTGTTGCAAACAAGACAATTCCTGCAAAATATGAAATTCTATAATTTTTACAGATGGTACCCTGTCACCATTCCAGAAACACCGATTACAAGATGAATCATGATGGCTACTAATCCACTATGTTTCTCTCCAAAAAACCACGTTTCAGGATTGATGATTATTGGGAGAACATAGAGTCCATAAAACACCCAATGCAATACTGCAACTGTGTTTAGAATTATTTTGTGACTTGTTTTCATTTTCTCTTATCCCAAATCACAATTCCAGAAATTATCGCAGATGGTGTTACAATCATAGTCAAGATAAAGTTTTGATTGATTTTTAGATAGTCGTAGATAGTATGGTTTTGTTCTGTCTCTTGTACAGTTCCATTCCACTCAATGTCACAACTTGAAAAAATTTCCATCTGGTCCAATTCATTAAATTTGTCAAGACAGTGCAGTCAGCATTAGTTCTATCACATTGTTGTCATATCAAAGGTAGTTGCACGTAAAATAAGGCAAAGATTCCAATTACTGCAATGATTTTGTATCTAATGTTCATTTTCTAATCATGATTTTCAAATCCCGTTTGGTTTATTCTCATCATATAGTGATATGGGATGCTAATTGCAGTGTCTGGCCAGCCTTCTTTTTTCCATATTCTCTCTACAGGATCAAACACATATCCCTTGTTTGTCATCTCTTCTTCATGTTCTATGGCAAGTCCTATAACGAATACATGACAATCCTCATCATCAATTGTTTTGTTGAACATCATATCAAAAATTTCATTTGTACTGAAATGAGAACATTCAGGCCCAAGATTTCTATTCGGCATATTCATCACAATATCATACACAATCTCATGTGTGGTCAATATTCCATAAACAGTATTAGGCGTGCTAACCTGTCCATATCCATTTTCATCCCTAAAACAACAATAGAGTTTCTGTGAAGTTGAATCAAAAATAATAATTCAAATGATTCAAAGAATCAACAATTAATTTGAAAAATGGGAATTATGATGAAATTCCAGATAGAGTAAAAAATTGCCTTACTCTCGTGCCTAAATTAGAAAACTTGTCTGTTGCTAATTTGTTTTCTTTTGACTTCCTCTTGCTTTTGTTCTTAACACCAAAGAACAACACGGACATCGCAGCGAATTGGTTTCGATATAGACGTCGCAGAAATTACAACGTTTTTGGCCCTGATTGTATTTTTTGCTGGTGCTGGTTCTCTCTGCCTTAAACCTATTACATATTCCACGACATGATGCTGCCAAATTATTAGTCCTCCTTAGTTATTACAAAATCAGACTGACTGACATTATAAGATATTTTTAATTCATCAAAATAAACATTCAAGCCATTACAAGAAACACCCATATCAATTTGGTTTATTGGGTTTTTTCCTTGTTTGAAGATTTTTCCTGTATTGTCATGACCATCAGTAAAAATGAAATTTTTTGTCATTTCATAAAAATAAAAAAAGTTAGGAAACTATTACAGTACCTTGCATTCCTGTATGCAGTGCACAGTAATAATCATAGGTTCCTTTTTCACTTATGGTGAGCTCGTACTTTTCTCCAGGAGATAACAATCCACTATCAAACTTTCCATCATGTTCTGTGGTTCCAGATTTTATCGAAGTTACAGTGTGGTGATTTCCATCTACGTTGTCAAATGTAATAGTTTCACCTACTGATACCTGAATTGTATTTGGAGTGTAAAATGGTTTTTCCAATCCAACAATGTTCACTTTCTTGTTACCGTTGGTCTGTCCCATCATTTGTTTTTCATCCTGTTTTTGTATGTCTTCTGGTGAGAATACTTGAATTACGAACCTGGTAGAAGTTTCCCCAAACAGAGGTTCAGAGTATGGAACTACGCTCAAATCTACATTGATTATATATGTTCCAGGTTGTGGAAATGTCTGTGTCAGTGAGATTGCTCCAAGATGTCCATGATATCCACCATGAAGTGGTATTGGAACAGGCGCATTAGGCTGATCACCTGATTGTGAAGGATAATAGTTTCCTCTTCTAATTGATATCTGTCCATCTACATGGGTTGCATCTTCTCCTGTCTTTGCATCATCTACATCTATCATGATTGTTGTAGGTTGTCCTGCGATTATCTTTTCAGACTGTGTAGATAGTTTTACAGAGATTGGAGTGTTGTTCTCAGAACCGTACAATGTTACTGTTTTTTCCTGGCTTAGTACGTCGATCTCAAATTCAAAGGATCTTGAACCAAAGTTGTTCTTTGGGTCTTCTTTAAACTTTAAGAGATCTCCAGAAATTACAGATCTAGTCTGTCCTAATTCAGGTACAGGATTTCCCAGCATGAATGGACCTGAAGATGAAACGGTATACTTTACGGTGTATGTTCCTGCTTCAGGAAAGCTGTCCTTGAAGTTCATTACTCCATAGTGACCGTGAAGAGTAGTGCTTCTGTGAAGTATGTTTCCGTTTGGATCAATTACAGAATATGACCAGTCAGTATGTGATAGATTTGCATTCTGAGCAAGATCATGTACCCTTGCATTGATTGGAATAAGTTTTCCTGCAATGATCGTCTCAGGTATGCTAAATTCTAGTCCCACGCCATCCTGTTTTTTGATTTCTGTTGTCATCTTGATGTCTTTGGTCATTATGTCTTTTTTTTCTGCAAAAGCATCCTGTTGAAATTCTATTGAGGGTTGAACAAACAAAGCCAACAAAGCTACTGACAATATGGTTGTAGTTACCCCCATGAATCTTGTGGTATTCATAGTATTTGATAGCATGCTATCATATATTAATCTATTTCCAATTGCTAGCATGATATCATTTTAATATTAGAAAGAGGTCAAAAAGTTATGGCAAAAGACGTACTAGTTAGAGGGGTAGATGAGGTAATTTACACGTCAATGGGAAAGGCCGCAAAAGAGAAAGGGATCTCGATTAATTCTCTAGTAAAAGATGCAATAGACTCTTGGCTGTCCAAAAAAGATGATAATGATTCAAAGATACATCATCTAGTTTTATACTCTGATGATAGGTCTCTGACAAGTTTGCTAAGATCTCTGGATTATTATGCAAAAAAAAGTGGTTGGTTCAGATGTTATTTTGGTCCTGCAAACAATCTTGAGATGAATGCATTAGATGATCTGAAATGGCATAATGGAACAATATCTCCATATGAGACCTCTGTAAAAAATATGGCCAGTTACTGTGGAAACATAATCAAAAAAATATTGAAAAACGCAAACAGACAACCCCTCTGCTGCATTGATTTTATTTTAGGTGATGTCGCAAACAAAAAATCACTATCTCAAGCATTAAAGATTGAACATGAATATAACAAAAGTAGAGTGAGAGGACTTATGTTCTGCCCATACAAGACATCAGACCTTCTTTCATCTGGAATCAACGACATGATAGAATTATTTGAGGAACATGATCAGGTTTTTGTTCTAAAAGAAGATAGGGTGTACAAACTACATTTGACATTAGAGAATGTACACAAAATGATCATGAGTTAAATAGAATTTGAACAGGTTAGTCAAAAATGGTATTAAAACAAATAAATCTCAAATCAAATGAATTCAATGAGCATTCATTTCTCATTTATTATATAACAGGATTGAAATAAATCAAGAATAATTTAAAACAATAATTCATCATGTAAAGATTCCTTCGAAAGATGATTTGGTTATAAAAGCAGAAAAAGGTTATGTTGCAGAATACCAATTATCACAAATCATGAATGAGAATCAAAGTGTATTAGAGGAGATTATGCAAAAATATGTTCTTAATTGAAAATAAAATCATTGATTTCAGGGATTGCTTTTTCAAATTTTTCTTCAAGTTTTGTTGGGGGATTTGTAGCCAAATTTTTCAATTTTTCAAATCCTGAATTATTTCCCACAAAACCAATTTCAGCTTTTGTAGACGATAAATATTCCCAAATGTGACGGTCTTCTAAATTTGGATTTATTCCAATTAATATGATTTTATTAGATTCTGTAATTCTTTTCTGCCAACAAACTTGAATTTTTTTTAAATATGTTTGGTTAGTTTGACTAGGTTTATTTTTCATATAGAATGCCATTACAGGACCCAAAAGGTCTTATTGACAAATAATTTGGTACTTCTTTTGGTTGAACAATTCTTACGCTTCCTCAATCTACTGTTCCTCTCATTAATGCTGAAGATATTTTCCCACACCCTTGCATAGAATCATTTATGAAATTACATGAATCATGAATTTTAAAAATATTGAATGAATCAGAAAATAAATTATCGATGTCATAGTTGATTTTAAAACCGACTGAACTTGCTGCTAATTCTGCAATACAGTCATAATTTAATGTAGAATAAATAAAATCTAAAGGTTGATTTTGATATAAAATCCTAAACAGTTCCACGAATCTATTATCAAGAAAAGATGGACGGAACATTGAAAAATATTTTGCTAAAAACGAGTTAAATTCAAATCCTTTTATTCTTTTACTCTCTAAAATTTCATTCATTTTAGCTTCAAAATTAGTAGTATTTTTTCTTCCTATAACACCATAGATTTGATTCATAACTTCAGGAGCTCTTAATTCTAAATTGTTGTAAAGATCTTTTCCAAGAGGAGGATTATATGGTGTAACTGCACCACAACCAAAACTAGCTCCTGCGCCTGTTACAAAAGTAATTTTATCATTCATAATTTCTTTTCAATCATATTTCTTGATAATGTTATTGAATAATTTTAATGGATATCCAAATCAGATCCACATCTTTTCTAATCTTCTTCTTTTTGAAAAATGTTCCAAAAAATGTAATTTTATCTCAATTAATTCCACGTGGGTGTTAAAAATAATCCATAAACTATATCCCCATACACGTTGTGCTCCTACTCAAATTTGAACCAAAAATTTTTAAAATTTATCTACTCAGACGGTGAATTTGTTCTAATCTGTAAAAATGAATCCTTGGGAACTTTTAGTTCTATATTTTCTGGGTGAATTATCTTTGCTATTATCTCCAAGCCAGTAATTGTCCTAATGCTTGGTTTACTAAAAAATGAATTTGCATCAACTGCAAAAACCTCTCCGTCTTTTACCGCTCTTAATAAATTCCATTTCGGATTGTTTTTTAAAATATTATATTCAGATATGGTTCTTTGAGTATCAAAACCACATGGCATAAATATTATGATGTCTGGATCTGATTCTGTAATTTCTTGCATGCTTAATCTTCTAGAGTGCTCACCTATTTTGCTAATCATGTTTTGACCTCCAGCTAGCTCTATCATTTCAGAAATCCAATGACCTGCAGTAAAAAACGGCTCTATCCATTCTATTGCCAAAATTTTGGGTTTGGCATCCCTCTTGATTTCTGAGATTCTCTTTATTCTTTTTTCCAAAGATTCTACAATTTCTTTTGCCTTGTCTTCTTTTTGCAATATTTTTCCCAGCTCATTTACAGAGGACACTATTTCTTGCAGATTATGCGGATCCATTGAGTAAAGTAATGGCCTTTTTTGTAAAATTTGAACTGCCTTGTTGACCTGATTTGTATATGCAGCACAAACCTCGCATGTCTCTTGAGAGATTATCAGATCCGGGTCTGCTTTTTTGAGATTTTCCTCATCTAAAACAAAAATGTCCTTTCCTTGGCTTAACAACTCACATGTCTTTTGATCAATTTCCTTGCTGGATAAATTCTCAGAATCAATAATTGAAGAAATGACTTGAGGTTTTAATTTTGCATCTGTTGGGTAATGACACTCGTGTGTGACACCGTAAATCTTGTCTTGCTCTTCTAGCTCGTATAGTAATTCTGTGGCGCTTGGCAAAAAAGAGACTATTCTATTAATTGTCATACTTCTTTTGTTTCTCAAACATGTTATGTTAACTATGTGTCAAATCGACTAATTAGGCAAGTTAATAGACTCATTTTGATGATAATTTTGTATTGCATGCAAATTCCCAAGATATTAGGAGAACAATTCTTGCAAAATGGCATGAGAATTTATCAAAGTATGGAAATTTCATATCTTCAGACTCTGTAAGTGGCTCTAGTCCTCCATCTATCTTTGTTGGCTCTTACAGTTATCCTTCTGTATTTGTCGGGCCTATGGTCCCGCCAGTTCATGGTGATACTGAATTATTAGACAGTCCAGAACAATGGAGTGGAAAGTCCCTAGAAGAGATTGTAAACTTTAGACTCAACCTTGTTAGAGGAATACAAAAGGTTTCAGTTGATCAAACAGAAGGAAGATACATTGAAAACTTGCAAGAATTGGCAATGTCTACAAAGCCCGCTGACTCTGATCTAGAATTTCATAATTCCACCTCCTCAAATATTTCACTTGATGGGGAGAGTGCACCATTTGGTCCTGTTGGAAAGATAAAGTCTGCAAAGTTTTCAAATTCTTCAGCTGAAAAGTCAATTGAAAAAATTTTCTATGATAAGGATCTAAAAGCACAAGATGCGGTTTTAACCTTGTACAATTCCGGAATTCAAATCTCAAAGATTCAAAAGTGCTTTAGCATTGGAATGCTAGGAAAAGACAGAAAGCTTGTCCCAACAAAATGGAGCATCACTGCAACTGATGACATTATCTCAAAATCCTTAACAAAGCAAATTCTTGACTATTCTTTAATAGATTCTTGCAGAGTTTTTAGTTTTGAGCATCTCGGGAATCTGTTTTCAATAATACTATTTCCTCACAGGTGGATATACGAGATGATTGAGGCCTGGTATTCAAATGGAATCTTGGGTTTTGGCTCTGACTTTGAGGATGCCCGAGGAATCGATCATCCTCCGGCAATTGCAGGAGCTTACTTTGCAGCAAAATTAGCTGTTGCTGAATATCTTGCTAAAAACAAGATTCAATCAGGTGTGCTGATTCTAAGGGAAATCCGACCCGAATATGCGATTCCTATAGGTGTCTGGCAGATACGTGAGGGTGTTCGTTCGGCAATGAGCCAGAAATATTTGATTGCAGATAATTTTGAAAATGGCCTTGATATTGCAACAAAAAAGATGAGCATCAGCAAAAACGAGTGGCTATCTCAGGGAAATATAATTAAACTATTGAAGCAAAAGACCATTGCAGATTTTTTCTAGCATGTCCTAGACTAACTCCAGATATTGAGCTATTTATGGGACAATTCTTAGCCTTATCATGATGCAAAATTGGAATCTGATAGCTGGAATCGGAATTATCTCCAGCCCTATTTTGTTTGCATTGATTGCATTTCCTGACACCTTTAGCCTAAGCTGGAATCAGGGAAGAGGCGGTTTTCTTTTTGCACTTGTTTTTGTTGTAGCCGAACTAGTAGGCCTAAAGATTGCCATATCCAAAAAGAGATTGCTATCTGTTGCTCCAATTGCAGCAGGTGTAATTGTATATCTTGTTGGATTGGAGTTTGGTCTTCGAGATTACATTTTAGAATCTGCAGAATCTTACAACGTTCAGCTAATCTATTCTTGGACATGGCTGTGGGATTTTGTTATTATGACTCTGTTTATCATGGCAGCACTGACTATCTTCTTTGGTTCTAGATGGATTCGCATAGCTCCTGCAGGTCCCATCTTTTTGGGCGGTAGTGCAATAATTTTGTCCCTTGATGCATTCTTCCCGTATGATTCACTAGGTCCATTGCAGTATGTGGTTCCATATCTTGTGCAGACAAATGTTTGGTTGGTAACTGTATTTGATCTTGGTATTGCAACAGCTAGAGATAATATAATGTTCCTCAGAGGCGATTATGGCCCAATGGTACTTCAGGTCTTTTGGCCATCAGCTGGAGTGCACAGCATTATCATCTATTCCTTGGTGATGGGTGCATTTTTACTAAAAATGAACATTGCAAGAGGAAGAAAGTCTATCTACTTTGCATTGGGAATATGCGGAACTATTGGCGTTAATGTAATTCGAATCTTTTCTCTTTCGTGGTATGCCCTCAAAGTTACAACTGATGCCGAACAGTGGGAAGAATTCCATTCAGTAGCTGGCGAAATTCTATTTCTGCCGTGGCTTTTCGTATTCCTGCTAATCGTTATTCTGATTGAATCAAGACGATTAAAAAAAAAGGAAGCTGAGCAAAAATCAGTCGCTAAAAATAACTAGTAATGCTACTCTGACCCTTTACCTCTGAAAGTTCTGATACCTTAACCCCTAATCTTCTGATGGTGTTTTGCTGATCAACTAGTGCCTCTCTTAATAGTTGCTGGGCATTTTTATTCAATTCTTCAAAGCTTTCAGTTGGGTTTTTGAGCATCCTTGACTTTGTCTTGTTTGATAAATCTGACTGTATGAATTGAATCCCAACTGACTTGAACATCTTGTTGTTTTTTAGAATTACTTGGTGTAGCTCTTTGCAAATCTCCTCCAAGCTTTGAGATAAAAACTCTATTTCTTTGGAATCTTTTTTCAGAGTGACAATTTTGCTAAACTGAATTGTAGCCTCTCTTTTCTTGACTGGTTCGTTATCTATTCCTCTTACAGAATTAAAGATGTATGTGCCACTTTTTCTTCCAAATTCTTTGTTTAGTGTAAAGACGTCTAGTTTTTTTAAATCTCCAATTGTCTCTAGATTCATTTGAGATAATTTCTGTTCTGTCTTTTTGCCAATTCCTGGAATGTCCCTGATTTTTAATGAATCTAAAAATTCTTCAACCTTTTCAGGTGGAACAACTGTTAACCCATCAGGTTTTTGAAAATCTGATGCCATCTTTGAGATTAATTTATTTGGAGAAACCCCGATGGAGCAACTCATCTTTACTTTGTCTCTGATTGCATTTTTTATCTGCTGGGCCAAATGGCTTGCCTTTTGAAAATCCCCTTCTAACCTCTTTGTCACATCAAGGTAGGCTTCATCCTTTCCTACATATTCAAAGACATCTGCAAAGTTGCTCATTATTTGCATGGCTTTTTCAGAAATTTCAATATAGTAATCAAAGTCTGCAGGCAAAAACACTGCATCTGTTCTTTCTTCTAGTCTCTTTTTGGCAAAGACAATGGGAAGCCCCGATTTAACTCCAAATCTTCTTGCTGTATAGTTTGCAGTCGCAATGGCGCCACTGTCCCCTCCCCTATCAGAAAAGATACAAACGCATACTGGCTTTGATTTTAGTTCCGGTTTTCTAATCTCTTCGCATTGTGCAAAAAAGTAATCAAAATCAATGTGGAAAACTATTCTATTTTCCAATATTTCTGATGTAATCCTTTGTTATTACTATATTGTGAATTCATCTAAATAGTGAGAAATTCTATGTTGATTATGGATTATCCTGTCTCTGCAGGTGATGATGGCATCAATATCAAGCCTGAAAAGATGCAAAAAGAAAAACTCTATCACTGTATTTTCAAAGACAAGATTTTGTTGGTTTTCAAAGATTCCCAAGATGTCCTAAATTGTTATGAAATCGAAGAAGAATCTTTGGTAAACAAGGTCCGAGATTCTAAAAATGATGATGAAGTAGAAAAAATTTTTGAAGACTATGTCAAAGAACAGAAACTTAATCATTAAATAAAACCGAAAGAAGATTTTTGAGTAAGGAAAAAGATTGAGTAGTCAAAAAAAATCAAAAGATGCAGAAGATATTTTATCTGAATTTCAAGATTCTGTTAAATCAAAATCTGAACCAGAACCAAAACTAGAAGCTCCTGAACCAGAACCAAAACTAGAAGCTCCTGAACCAGAACCAAAACTAGAAGCTCCTGAACCAGAACCAAAACTAGAAGCTCCTGAACCAGAACCAAAACTAGAAGCTCCTGAACCAGAACCAAAACTAGAAGCTCCTGAACCAGAACCAAAACTAGAAGCTCCTGAACCAGAACCAAAACTAGAAGCTCCTGAACCAGAACCAAAACTAGAAGCTCCTGAACCAACACAAACAACACCAGAACCAGCTACTGAGGCTGCAACAGAAACCAGATCAGAAACAAAACTCCAAGAAAGAGATGTGATTTTTATCGGCACAAAACCTATCATGACATATGTTTCAGCTACTCTAACACAACTTGCATCTAGAGATACTGTAACAATTAAGGCAAGAGGAAAAAGAATTACTCAGGCAGTTGATGTGTCTCAAATGATTGTAAAAAGAATGGATACTGTAGGCTATACAATTAGTGATGTTAGAATTTCATCTGATTCACTTACTTCCCAAGATGGAAAACAGCGTAATGTATCCACTATGGAAATTGACATTTCAAAAAAGCAAAATTAAAAATTTAATCTTAATCTTTTCAGTAATTTTTGCTGCTGTAATTGTTTTATCCATATCTGGAAATTTTTGTGGTATCCAGCACATGTCACTTCTAAATGATCTGAAAACTTACGAGCAATCCCTTGATCCTGAATATTGTGAGGTTCTAGTTGAGAGAATTGATCTGTTCAATGACCAATGCGAACCATACATTGAGATTTTAGATTGTGGCTAAATGACCTCCCCGAGAAATGTGATGCCAAAATATATCAGGCTAGCACTAAGTCCTATCATCATGATTTTGTAATTTCTGTTTGAAAGTATCTTTGAGCTTTTCTTTGCAAGGTATGCTACTGCCCCCAACCAAGCAAAGTCCATCCATATGTGTAGTAAAAACAAAACAACTATTCCTGCAAATGCCCAAATTATCATCGCATCTGAAATAAATTTGAATCCAACACTTAGCCACCAAATAATAAAAAATGGATTCAATGCACTAAGTGTAATTCCTGCAATAATCGCTCCGTGTTTTTGCTGTATTCCTTTTTCTTGCTTTTTTAGCAATGTTGCTCTGATTTGGATTCCTGCAAAAACAAATAGAGTCAATGCACCCAAAATAGAAATTATTGTTCTAAACTCAGGAAAAATTTCTAATGAAAACACCCCAATCCCTAGAAGAACCACAAGTGGAAATTCCACAATTGTATGGCCTACTGCCATTTTTACTCCCGCAATAGTTCCTTGCTTTAGACCGTAAACCAAATTTGCGGCAAATAATGGGCCTGGAGCCATTACTCCTGATGCTGAAATTACAATTACCATTACTGCAAAATCCAAGATTTGGTTCATTTTATCAATAATTTCAGAACTTTGTGAAATTAACCTGTTGATTATCCATACATTGAATCTTTGAGATGTTTTGATTCTTCTTGTGTTTCTTTGATCAAAGTCTCTGCTTTCTCAGCTTCTCTTTGTAATTGTGGCATATCACATGCAGTACCAGGAACGAGTCTTGAAATTGCTTCACAAAGCTTTGCACTAGATCTGAAATCTGGACCCGTTCCATCTGAATGAAAAAGAATTACTATTACATCTTGATTATCTAAACTTCCTTCATTAAGTAATATTCCTGGAATTCCTGGAACAATTCCATTTTCTAAAACTTTGAAACCTGCATCTTTGATTTTCTGCCTTGCAGAGTCTGTACTACCAACGGCAACCAATCCTTCCAATCCTGGGGTTTTTACTGCAACACTGCTGACAACCAATTCTATTTTCTGCTTTTTAGCCCAATTGAGCATTAATTTTGCAGCCGATCTATGCAGTGAGTCATGAAGAGTGAGATAAGATAAAAACATGGATACTTTGGTTTCTTCATTTACAAAAATTCTTGTAGGAAAATTTGGTTTTCCTTCTTTGATTAAACTAATAGGTGGAAAATTATCTGACGCTATTACTCCTGCCAAGAAAAATTTTGAGGTGTGAATCATTGATTCAGCTGAGATTGCGCTACTAAACCCGACTGACGGAAACCCATCAATGAGATATCCTCCTTCTAAATTCAATTCTTTGAATTCTCTTATCTTCATAACATCCAATGGTATTTTTTAACAATTATTGAATAATAGTTTTTATCCATCTGAAAAACTATTTTTTCAGTTTTGAAAGTAATGCTGCATAAATAAAAGGCAAAATTGTTGTAGCTTCGGCATGCAAAGTTGCTTGCCTTGCTTTTTGTGTAACCTTTCCCCACGAAATTGCTTCTCTTACTAGTGCCCCGCTCAAACTACCATCAAATTCCTGAGCAGTGGTGATGTAAAACGCATAGTCGAGTCCTTCTCTGTATTGGTTCCACCATAAAGTATGATGCTTTGAAATTCCTCCTCCAATCATCATTGCTCCTGATTTTTCTGCTTTGAAAATTAGTCCTGACAGCAAATTTGCATCTTCTACCAAATTTAGTTTAAAATCACTATGTTTTTGTGTAAATAGCCAAATCTGGCTTCCTACTGCACCATCCATTATTCCTGGTACTATTACATCTACATCATTTTTGTATGCCCAATAAAGAAAAGAGTCTTCTCCCAAGTTCTTTCCAATCATTTTACAAATTTGTGCAGTTGACAATTCTTTAGATCCTTTTTGGTATTCTTCTTCTAAAAATGACTGCATCTTTTCTTCAATAAGTGGACCATAGCTATCTATGGGCACCAACACATTTCCTAATCTGTGAATATTCTGGTCAGCTAATTCTCCATCATCCATTGTAAACGATCCTTCTTTGTAATTTGAAAAATGTCTTGCAATGTCATGATCAAGTGCACCACAAGTTGTAATTGCTACATCAAACCATTTGTTTTTGATCATGTCTTTGATAATTCCTCTTAGGCCAGTTGATACTACTGCTCCGACAAATGAAACAAACCTTAAACATTTTTCATCTGAAATCATAGATGATAAAATACTCAAGCCATCAGATAGATTCACAGATTCAAATCCTCCTGACTGTGATAGTTCATCAAAAATATTTTCTATTGATGCATCTGAATCAATTTGTATGTCTTTTACTAGCCTACCTGCCTTTATCATGATGTGATTTTATTTATCGATTATAAAATCCTGCCTTGATCAAATTTCGTAACTCAATTTTTTAAGAAAACTTTAAACCCACCAAATAACACCAAACTTCGAATGTCAGACAAAATTAAAGTTGGTTTAGTGGGTATAGGAAATTGTTTTTCAGGATTAATTCAAGGAATAGAATACTATAGACAAAACCCTTCACAACAAGTAATTGGTATTATTCATGACAAGTTAGCAGGATATGGTATTCATGATATTGATTTTGTGTGTGGATTTGACGTTGGTGAAAACAAGGTTGGCAAAACAATCAATGAAGCAATTTATGAATATCCAAACATGGTAAACTGGATTCCAAAAGAATCAATGCCAAAAACAGATGGCAAAGTCTACGAAAGCCCTGTTTTAGATGGTGTTGGATTATGGGTAGAGAATCGAGTCAAACCAATCAAAAGTACCAAAACTACTGAACAAATAGCTGAAGAGGTAAAAAAGGTGATAAAAGACACTGGCGCTGAAATCATTGTATCTTATTTGCCTGTGGGCTCTGATAAAGTAACAGAGTTTTGGGCACAGATTTGTCTTGACACAAATACAGCATTTGTGAACTGTATTCCCTCCTTCATTGCTTCTGATGAAAAATGGGCAAAAAAATTTGAAGAAAAAAACATTCCCTGCATTGGTGATGATATCAAGGGCCAAGTTGGAGCTACAATTGTTCATAGGACCTTGGCAAAATTATGCAATGATCGCGGAACTAAAATTGAAAAAACATACCAAATCAACGTTGGAGGAAACACTGATTTTCTTAATATGAAAGAACAAGAAAGACTTGTTTCAAAGAAAATTTCTAAAACTGAAAGTGTTCAAAGTCAACTAGATGAAAGATTAGATGATGACCAAATTTACGTTGGTCCTTCTGACTTTATTCCTTTTTTGGGTAACACAAAACTCATGTTCATGAGAATTGAAGGAAGACAGTGGGCAAACATTCCATACAATATGGAAGTTCGTCTTGAGGTTGATGACAAGGCAAACTCTGCAGGAATTGTTATTGATGCTGTCAGGCTTGCAAAGATTGCACTTGATAGAGGAGTTGGTGGTCCGATAAAACCAGCTAGTGCATATTTGATGAAACATCCAATTGAGCAAACCTCTGATGTGGCTGCAAAGGCCGCCTGTGAAAAATTCGTTACTGGCGAATAACTTCTATTTGAAACTTCTAGTGTCTGAGAATCTCTTTTTCCTTATTTTACTGTATTTTGATAACTTGAATTCTTTTGCAGTTGCACTTTCTCCCCTTAATTGAGTTATCTTTGGTGTAACTACTTTGTTATTTTCTACAAGATCAATTATGAGACTATTTCCGCCAAATCTATGATTATTGACATTTGCTGCAATAATTGGAACACGATTTTCCAGAGCTCTTACTTGAACATACATTTGCCAGGGATTAATACCTCTCTTGACAATTCTGCTTGGAGACACTAAAACTTGGGCTCCTTTTTTTACTAGCATGTTTGCAACTCTAGGAAATACCATATCATAGCAAATTATCACTCCGAATTTACAAGAAGTATCAAAGATTTTGGCCTCTTTTCCAGACTTTACCAAATTTCGCTCGTAATCAAATGGATGAATTTTTTCCTGATTCCCTATGATTTTTCCTTTTGGACCAATAACTGGGGCTGAAATTGTAATTCCTCTTTTGGTTCTCATATAAAACGCGCCTGGAATTATGGTCATTGAAAACTCTTCTGCAATATGCTTGAAATCTGAAAATTCTTCATCAAAATCTGAAATTCGGTTATCTTTAAGCCATTGCTCAGGTAAACAAACAAGTTCGGTCTCTTTTCTTCCAAGATTTCTTAAAAGTTTCGAGACAGAGTTGATTCCTTCTTGGTTGGTCCTATATGATCCTGTTTGAACTATGCCTATTTTTACCAATGATGGTCTATGAGATACTTGATAATTATAGGTAGGTATTTTTTTGGATTGACCGGTTTATCTTCCTAATTGAGTATTACGAAAAATTTGAGTGTAACAAGAAAAATTATGCAATTGTGTCAACTAAACTTGTTAACCATCGATTATCCGACCAATTTATCAAATATCATCATTGGTTCATGTAAAAAAAGTTGAAATCTTTGGTTTCAAGTCATTTGGATTTAAGAATACCACAGTTAATTTTGAACCTGGGCTGATCTCCATCTCCGGACCCAACGGCTCTGGGAAAAGTAACATTTTAGATGCAATCATCTTTGCAATGGGCGAAAATAAGCCAAAAATTATGAGAGTTGATAAGCTCCGTTCTCTGATTCATGATATTGAAGGGAATAGGCGTGGCCCAAAAATGGCAAGATCTAGTGTTCATTTTGATAATTCTGATAGAAAAATCCCAGTAGATTCTGATATTGTAGAAATAACCCGAGAGATGGATGAAAATGGAGAAAATACTTACTATCTAAATAAAAAGAAAACAAACCGAAGCCATGTACTTGATCTTCTTGATATGGCCAATGCCGGCTTGGGGCAATTAAATGCAGTCCAGCAAGGAACCGTTACTCGAATTTCTGAATTTACACCTGAAGAAAAAAGAAAAACAATAGAGGATTTGATTGGACTATCTTATTTTGATGAAAAAAAGGCTCAGTCTATTAAGCAACTTGATGAGGCTGACAGAAGATTAGAAATTGCTTTAGCAAAGATGGGCGAAATTAAGAAAAGAATTGATGAGCTCGAAGAAGAAAGAAACCAAAAACTCAGGTATGATCTCCTTGAGCGTGAATTAAATCGTTACAAAGCAATTGCTGCAGCAAATAAACTGAAATCTATTACAAGTAAAAAAAGCACAAAAGAGGAGACATTGACAAACATTTCCTCTGAAATTAAGAAATCAGAGGATGAAAGAGGCATAATTAGAAATGAAATCTCTCAGTTAGAATCAGAAAAATCAAAACTCATGGCTCAGGCAAATGATTACAGCCAAGTAAAGGCAGCTATTGATTCTGAATTAAGTGCAGCAATGGAGCAATATGAAATTGACAATAGCTCAATAGTTGCATCAACTAAAAGGGTCCAGCAAATAGATAAAAGAATACCTGAAATTAAGACAGAATTAGAATCCATTGTTCAATCTCGCAAGGAGATTGAGTCAAAAATTCAACAAATCAAAAACACCATGGATGAAACAGAATCTAAAAAGAAACAAATCAACGATGACTTGGAATTAATCGATTCTGAAAGAAGTAAAATTTTAAATGAACAATCCGTTGCTGCATCAAAAAAGTCCGAAATAGATGATAAAATAAAATTACTATCTACCCAACTAAATGATGTAAAATTAAAATTATCCAAGGTAGAGCATGAAAAAGAAGAGTTAGATACCAAAATAAAATTTAATACATCAAAATCATCTGAATTAGAATTAGACATTGAGAAATTATCCAGTCTGAAACTAAGATTAGAATCTATTCTCAATAATCACAATGCAACAATTAAGGAACTAAAAACAAGAATTACAAAACTAAATCTTAAAAAATCTAAAACTCTTCATGATATTGAAGAACTCGATTTAATTTTAGAAAAATCTAGTAAGGCTGCTGCACAATATGAAACAAAAATTAAAACTGTCAAAGGAATTATGCATGAAGATTATACCATTGCCAAATTAAAAGAAGATGCAGAAAAACTTGGAATTATTGGACTAGTCTATGAGATGATTTCTTGGGACAAAAAGTATGAACGTCCTATACTTGCAGCAAGTTCTGATTGGATTAAATCAATTGTTGTTCAGGACTTTGCGACATTGCTTAGTATTGCTGAAGTTGTTCGCTCAAAAAATTTGCCTAAACTGAAAATCATTCCTTTTGATGCAATTCCTAAATTCAAATTGAATCTCCCAAAAGATCCTGCGGTTTTAGGAGTTTTATCTGATTACGTAAAATGTAACGAGAAATATTCTGCACTCAAGACGTTTTTGTTTGGCAATGTGGTCTTAACTGAAACTCAAGAGGCAGCCCATAGAATATCAAAACTTGGCTACAAGGCAGTGACCATAAATGGAGAATATTTTGAGGCCAAGGGAGGCGCAATTATCATTGATATTAACTCAAAAATCTCAAAATTAACAAAAATCATCTCAATGAGTACAGATATTGAGGGACTCCTTCATTCAATTAACCTACTGAAAAAATATGTCTTAAAGAAAAAACACTCTTTGAAGAAAATAGAGGGTTCAATTCATGGCTATGTAGAAAGGCTGTCAATATCCGAAAAAGGCCTTGCTTCCACTGATGAGAATTATTCTAATCTAAAATCAAGAATCTCCTCTGCTCTTAAAATGAAGGAGCAACTTTCTGAAAGAATTTCAAACTTAAATAAAAAAAATAGTGCACTTCCAGTTGAAATAACTACTTACGAGTCTCATATCGAATCATTGAATGAAAGAATCGCAATAGTTGAAGAAAATTATGCAAGTGGGGAGCAAACCCGCATTGCAAATCAATTGTCTAAAATTAATGAAAAAAAATCCGAAATTGAAAAACAGTACACTTCAATAATGAATGAATATCGAGATAAATCCTCTCATTTGACCTCTTTGCAAACTGAAGATAATAGAGAAAAATCACATGCCAATAGTCTTCATGAAGAAGAATCCTCTCTTATTTCACAACGTGAAGAACTTCAAACTAAAATCAATACTCTTGAAAAAGAAAAAGAGCTCAAAAGTCAAACATTAGTGAAACTAAGAGAAAAAGAACAAGAACTGATTTCTACTTCTGGCTCTTCAATAGGTCAATTAAAAAAATACGATGACAAACTCAAAGCTCTTACTGATAAAGACAAAGAGTTCACAAAACATATCAATTCCCTGGAACGACAATCTGACTCTTTAAATCGTGATTTACATGATCTAATTGAAAGTGAGTCAAAATTACGCCAGATTTTATCTGCATTTGGATTTGGTAAAAATATGGAGACATTTGATGTTGCACCAATTATCCAAGGACTGACATCTGAACTTAATTCTCTGAGTGCACTAAATGCCAAAGCTCCTGAAACCTATCTTGAGATTTCTTATGGATATCGCTCAATGTCCACGCGTAAAAATTCACTAGAGGAGGAACGAAATTCTATTGTAAAATTCATTGAAAGCATAGAAAAAGACAAGCGCCAAACATTTCTAGATGCATTTGATAAGGTTGACAAGGAAATTCGTTTAATTTTCAATAAAATGACTGGAGGAAATGCTTGGCTTGAACTGCAAAACGAAGACGATATTTTTAATTCTGGAATATCTTATTTGATTCAATTCCCAAACAAACCAAAACGAGAATCAACATCCATTAGTGGTGGTGAAAAGACTTTGGCTGCAATTGTGTTTGTTCTTGCACTTCAAAAGCTAAAACCATCCCCATTCTATCTCTTTGATGAAGTTGATGCACATCTTGATGCGCCAAACTCTGAAAAACTATCCACTATATTAGAAGAAAGAGCAAAGGAAAGCCAATTCATTATGGTGTCACTAAAAGATTCTGTTGTACAAAAAGCTAAACTGATTTATGGCGTATATCCAAAAAATGGCGTTTCTCATGTGGTCACGTACAATGACAAGAGGGCTCCATCAGTAAAGACATCCTAATCCAAATCCACATAACATGCAACAAAATGCTCTGCATTAACTTTTTCTAGTTCTGGCTCTGTACTGCACTTGTCAATTGCATATGGACATCTTGGTTGGAATCTACATCCTTTCGTAATTTGCGCATCTGGAGGATCCTTAATTCTGATCTTTTTTTCTCTGTGGAGGTTTTCCGGGTCTGGTTCTGAAATGGCATCAATTAGTGCTTGAGTGTATGGATGTCTGGGGTTTAGCAGCACCTCATCAATTGGCCCAATCTCTACAATTTTTCCCAAATACAAGATTCCTATTCTTTGACCAAAATATCTGGCAGTAGCCAAGTCATGTGTAATGTAGATAAAAGAAATTTCGTATTTCTTTTGCAATTCTTTCATCAATTCTAATATCTCTGCTCGAATTGATACGTCAAGCATTGAGACTGGTTCATCAGCTAAAATAATCTTAGGCTTTATTGCTAAAGCCCTTGCTAAAACCACTCTTTGTCTTTGTCCACCCGATAGCATATGGGGAAATTTTTTTACAATTTCATCAGCTGGTTCTAGCTTTACTTCATGTAGAACCTCTATGACTCTATTTTGTCTTTCTTGTTTGGTGCCAATATTATGAATCTCCAAAGGCTCTAAAATAATGTCTTCAACTTTCATTCTTGGGTTGATAGAATCATATGGATCTTGATGAATCATTTGACAGTTCATTCTAATTTTCTCCAAACTTTCCTTATCGTCTCCGATTTTTTGATTATCAAAAAATATGTTTCCTGAATCTGCATCTATTGATTTTAAAATTAACTTGGCAATTGTTGATTTTCCAGACCCTGATTCTCCTGCCAAAACAAACACTTCGCCTTTTTTTAATGAAAATGTAACGTCATCTGTAGCTTTTACAGTTACTACTTGTGAACTAAAAATTCCTTTTTTAACAAAAAATTTGCGTAAATGCTCAATTCTTAATATTTCACTCAATGTGTTGACAATGCCATTGTACTATATCAAGAAATATACTCGTCATTAGAAAATTTGGGATAAGACATTTAAGTTCAGCGTATTTTATTTGAATACTTGAATGGAACTGTTCAAAATAATCTAAATTATAAAAAATATGTCATCGATTCTAGATTACAATATTTCAAACCACATTCTACAAAAATCGAAAAAAGTTTTGCCGAAGAAATTTCTTCTAGCTTAACACAATACCCAAAATTTATCAGTCCAAAATTTTTCTATGACAAGAAAGGTTCTGATTTATTTGAAAAAATTTGTTCATTAGAGGAATATTACCCTACTAGAACCGAAATTTCGATTCTAAAAACACTGCATGCCAAATTATCACCTTTTATTGATGATTCTTTTAGAATTGTAGAGCTAGGAAGTGGCTCTTCAGTTAAAACGAGGCTAATTTTGGATATTTTTGATAAAATTTTTGATAAGATAGAATATTTTCCAATAGATATCTCTGAAATTCTGACTGAAAGCTCTGAGGTTCTCTTAGAAGATTACAAGAATCTCTCAATTACTGGCATTGTTGATACCTATGAGGGTGGATTGGAGTTTATTGAAAACTTTGATAATAAAAAAAACCTTATTCTCTTTTTAGGGTCTAGTTTTGGTAATTTCTCACCTGCAGAAGGAAAAAAATTCTTGGAAAAAATCAATTCAACTATGAAGCATGGTGATCTTTTTTTAATTGGGCTTGATTTAGTTAAAAAAAAATCCATTTTAGAAAAAGCATATGATGATTCAAAGGGCATCACAGCTGAGTTTAATCTAAATGTGTTGTCTAGAATTAATGATGAGCTAGATGCAGATTTTGATTTGACAAATTTTAGACATTATGCAGTTTATAATGAAAAAGAACAAAGAATCGAAATGTATCTGAAATCACTTGTAAAACAATCAGTAATAATTTCAAAATTAAATCTTGCAATACAATTACAAAAAGACGAATTAATTCATACAGAATATTCTTACAAATACCAACTAGATCAAATCAAAAAATTACTAAGAACATCTGGTTTTGATATTAGAAATACTTGGCTTGATCAAAAAAATCTCTTTGCTTTGACATTGGTCTCAAAAAATAATTTCTAAATGTCTTCAGCACATCTAAATCCCGAGAATAACCATCTCTCATCTAACCTGAAAAAGTTTCTATAACTTCCCCGAATAGACATTTGTGGTGTTCCAAAGGATCCTCCACGCAATACTTTTTGATTTGTAAACCACTTGTCATTATACTCATCAAAGCCTGTTTTGAATCCAGGATAACCGATAAATTCTGATGATGTCCACTCCCATACATCTCCTATCATATGATAACATCCTGATGGGCTTTTGCCAGTTGGGTATGACCCAATCTCTGTGCATCCCCAAAGATATGATTCTAAAAGGTTGCAATTTTGTTGTGTTGGATTTTCATCTCCCCACGGAAAAATTGTTTTTACTTGTTTTTCTTCATTCCAGCAGGCTGCTTTTTCCCATTCTGCTTCTGTTGGAAGTCTTTTCCCTGCCCATTTGCAGTATGCGTCGGCTTCATAATAGCTTACATGGCAAACTGGTTCCTTTGGATTAATTTCTCTAATTCCTAGAAAGTCTCTTTTTTTCCATTTTCCATCTGATTTTTCCCAATACATTGGAGATTTCCATCTGTTTTTCTTTACTTTTTCCCAACCGTCTGAGAGCCAGTACTTGTAGGTTTCATAACCTCCATCATTAATAAATTCAAGATATTGTTCATTTGTAACTGGGAATGCATCGATTTTAAAATCATTCAGGTATACTTTGTGTTCTGGTAATTCAATGTCATAACAATAATCTTTTCCATTATATCCTACTGTGAATATACCTCCTTTCACTTTAACTGAATTTTGTTCTATTGCTGAGGGATTTGGCATCATTCTTTTTCTAGTTGGAATATATTGTTCAGCAAGTAAGTGTTGTAGATCATAAACTAAAAGTTCTTGATGTTGGCATTCGTGATGAAAACCCATTGTGATTAACTTTTTTACCTCTTCACTCAGAGTTTGTGATTCAATGAATCTATCTACTCTTTGATTGATAGTATTAAAATACTGAAAAATTTGATCCACTGTTGGTCTTGAAATAATTCCTCGTAATTCCTTGTCATGTGGTACTCCAAATTGCTGATAGTACGAGTTTAGATATTCTGAAAATTCTTTAGAGTAAAATTCATAATTTTTGTCAATCTTGCTCATGATTGCCTCATAAATCCAACTTACATGACCAACATGCCATTTTGGTGGGCTCATAAAAAATGCCGTCTGAACTACAAAATCGTCTTTTTCCAAAGTTTTCACTAATTCAGATGTTCTTTTTCTTGTTTCTCTAAACTGATCTAACAGTGGTTTTTTGTTTTCAAGCTCAAGATTGCTAGTCATTTACAAAATTGCACTTTTCTTCATTATTATACCTGACCATTATGCTCTCAGGATTGGGAATCAATATATTGTATTTATCAAGATTCACCATATTCAAAACATGACTGAAAATGAGAAATATGTTCAAAAATGTGAATCACTGCTAAAAGAACCTGAAATTAGGTTTGCCGGCTTTTTAGACATGATGGGGAATCTCGTTGAAGGTAAATTCAAAGACGGAGTTATTCCGCTAAAAAATGACCTTGAAAGAAGAAAAATGTTCATGGAGGCTGTATTGAGAATAAGAACAAGGCAAGAATTTGATGAAAATCTGGGACCTGTCAGCTATGCTGCTGCTAGAAGAAAAAATGTAGTAGTGATGACTTTTCTCGTCGACGACAAGGTACTTTTTGTTTCGGCCAATCCTGATGTCAATATTGATGATACAGCCAAAAAAATTCAGAAAATATGTTCAATCACTTAAGATTAGTACCCTCTAGCAAAAATTGGTTTGGAGATACTCTGTTCTTGGCAATAAATGCATTTACCAGATGTATCCTCTGAATCAAATGGTATGACTCTGATGTCTGCACTTGTCTCTTCCTTGATCTTTTCCTCACATTCTTGCTTGCCACACCAATGAGCTTTGAAAAATCCCCCTTCTTCAATTTTTGATTTAAATTCTGAATAGTCAGAAATTTCAATTGAATTTTTCTTACTTCGTTCTCTTGCTGTTGTAAGCATGTCTATTTGTATTTCATCTAAAATTATGCTAATGTTTTTGATTTCAACAAATGGAAGGTTAATTTTTTCCTTGTTGTATCTTTTTGCTACAACGACACTTTGTTTTTCAATATCTTTAGGGCCAATTTCAATTCTAATTGGTACTCCTTTTAATTCCCAATCATTGAATTTGTATCCCGGCGTTAATTCACTTCTTTGATCTACATGAGCACGGATATTTTCTGATTCTAACTCTTCTTGAATTTCTTTTGCTTTTTGAATTACTTGCTTCTTTATTTCCTCAGATTTGTAAATAGGTACAATTGCGACTTGAATTGGTGCTACTTTAGGTGGCAATACAAGACCTTTGTTGTCTCCATGAACCATTATCATGGCTCCAATTAATCTCCATGAAACTCCCCATGATGTTTGCCATGCAAAATGTTCCACATTGTCTTTATCTGCAAATTTTACTTCAAATGGAATTGAAAAGTTTTGTCCAAGAAAATGTGATGTTCCCATTTGTAGCGCTTTTCCATCTGGCATGATAGACTCCATTGTAGTAGTGTATACTGCACCTACAAATTTCTCTTTCTCGCTTTTTTTACCTGTTACAACTGGAATTGCTAGTTCTCCCTCTACCGTATTTTTGTAAATTTCTAAAATTCTCATTACTTCTTTTTCTGCTTCTTCTTGTGTGGTGTGTACCGTATGTCCTTCTTGCCACAAGAATTCAGACGTTCTAAGAAATGGTTTGGTGGCTTTAATTTCTGCTCTTAAGGCGGTATTCCAAAAATTAATTTTTAATGGAAGATCTCTCCAACTTTGAATCCATTTTGAATATAGTGTATATGCCAAAGTCTCAGATGTGGGTCTTAGTGCTAGTTTATCTCCCACTTCATTTTCTCCTGAATGAGTAACCCAAAATACTTCGGGATTAAATCCTGCAAAATGTTTTTGTTCTTTACCTAACAATGACTCTGGAATTAATACAGGAAGGAATCCATTTCTTATTCCATTTTTTGAAAATTTCTGATCAAAGGTATTTTGTAATGATTCCCATATGGAATATCCATCTGGTCTTAGGACAATTAGTCCCTTTACTGGTGCATAATCGGCAAGTTCTGCCTTTAGCACAACTTGTGTATACCACTCACTAAAATCATCATCTTTTGAAACAGTTATTCCTATGTCTTGCTTACTCAAACTAGAATTTCAAGAAAGATTTTACTAATGAGCCTTTCGTGGCCAATATGCAACTGTAATCTTAACTCAAGTCATCACCTTTACAGAGAACTTTGCCTGTTACTCTGCTCTGGAAATTCGGACATATAAAACACTGAATAAATTGAATGTCTTCTTTAAAAACTGGGCACTCTACATACTCTTGTTTCATTCTTTTTAGCATCTTTGGACTGACTCCCTTTAGTTTTAGCTTTCCCTTGTCATCCATCATGCCCGTTTCTTTTAATTCTGTTTTTACTGCATCTGGTAATCTTTGTCTTTTTTCAGTTTCATTTATGTCAACTTCGTATTTGTGTTCTAACTCGTCCATGTAAAATATAATTACTATCTTTGATTTATTGCTAACGTTTCTTACTTCACAAATTATTTAAAATCTATTTAAAGAATTAAAAACCGAATCCCCTTCAGCATTATTCTGATTGCCAATAATGAATAATATTCTTTGCTAAATACCGACCTAAGCTGGAGATGTATCCTATTGTGTAACAGGTGAGGAAATAGTTTCTAGTATTCAAGTAAACGATCCTATTAATATAGTAAGTAACTCATAAACGTATGGCAAAAAGAGTAACCATAATGCTAGATGATGACTTGGCATCCAAGTTAAGAAAAACTCAAGCAGAACAGATTAGAAAATCAGACAAAAGCGTAAGTTTCTCACATGTCATAAATGAGACACTTCGAAAGGCTGCAAAATAATAAATACGATCAAAAATCGACAAAAACGTATAATCTAAAAAAAAGTGTCAACTTTAATATAATTAACATTTTTCTGCAAATCAGATAACACTTGCTTGTAATTTTTGATGTTGAAGGAGTTCTTTATGATGCAGAATACTTGCCAATTCTTGCTGAAAAACTAAACAAGGAAGCTGAAATTTGGGAAATAACAAAAAAAGGAATACAAGGTGTAATCAATTGGGAAGAAGGTCTTCGAACCCGAGTTGATGCCCTAAAAGGATTGGATTATGAAACTTGTAAAGAAATTGCAGATGAATTGCCGATAATGACTGGGGCCAAAGAAGCTTGTAGAGTTTTAAAGGCTGCAGGCTGGAAATTAATGGCCGTTTCTGGTGGATTTACAATAATGACTGATAGGTTAAAAGATGAACTTGGCCTAGATCACGTTTTCTCAAACGAACTAATATTTAGAGATGGCAAACTAGACGGTGTAAAAATTAATGTGGATTCTGATAAAGCAAAATCTGCTAAAATAAAAATAGATGAATGGAATGAAAAGAAAGAAGATATTGCCTGTGTCGTAGATGGTGCAAATGACGTTAAATTATTTGATATTTGTGGACTAGGCATTGCTTATAGGGCTCAAGACTTGGTAAAAGATTTAGCAACTACAACATTAGAAGAAAAGGATCTTTCAAAAATACTTGATATTATTAATCGACACTACAAATCAGAACTTAAAACCACCACTACTGCATAAACAATAATTTACTGTCGCTTCAAGTATTTGATAGTTGGAAATTATACCTGTATACATCAAAAAAGAGATTGAACCCGATGATGATATTGTAGAATTGATTTTACAATCTGAAGAAGTTTCTGCTGGCGATATACTAGTTATTGCACAAAAAATTATCTCAAAACAAGAAGGTAGACTAGTAGAACTATCTTCTGTTAGGCCTTCTTTGCTTGCCGAAGGAATAAGTTCTCAATATCAAAAGGATCCTAGGATTGTAGAATTGATTCTTAGAGAATCAAAAAAGATTGTAAGAATGAAAAGTGGAATTATTATTGTAGAGACAAACAATGGATTTGTTTGTGCAAATGCTGGGATTGATGAAAGCAACGTGCAAAATGGATATGCCTCCCTTTTACCAATCAATTCTGATGTATCTGCTGAATCTATTAGAAAGAAAATTTTTAATAAAACAAAAAAATCTGTTGCCATAATTATTGCAGATACTTTTGGTCGTCCGTTTAGAATAGGACAGACCAATTTTGCTATAGGCATATCGGGAATGAATCCTATTCTTGATTATGAAGGAACTCAGGACTCTTTTGATAAGACTTTGAGAGTTACAGCAATTGCTGTTGCCGATGAACTCTGTAGTGCTTCTGAATTAGTTATGAAAAAAACTAGGAAATCTCCAGTCGCAATTATTAGAAATTATGAATTTTCAAATGAACCTTCTTCTGTTGATAATCTAATTCGACCTGAAAATGAAGATCTCTTTCGTTGATTGGTAAATTCTTTGCAATAGGATTATAATCTAAACCTGAATATTTTACTTAAAATTGTCTGTAAAAACTGAACTGCATTGTCACAATTCTTTTTCAAACTTTCATGTTGGAACCAAAGAACCTCCCTATGATTGTAATATTTCAATTAGAGACCAGCTTGAAAGATCATATAGTTTGGGATTAGATGCTATTTTTGTTACTAATCACAATACTCTTGATGGTTACAACCAACTTTTAGAATACAAAAAGAATCATTCGAAATTTCAAAACATCGAAGTTTTTCCTGCCG
This sequence comes from Nitrosarchaeum sp., assembly GCA_965223805.1. GTDB lineage: Archaea > Thermoproteota > Nitrososphaeria > Nitrososphaerales > Nitrosopumilaceae > HKST03. Next base: position 41,536 of record OZ245014.1, read on the forward strand.
AAGAGATCACAATTGATACTGGAGCTCATGTTTTAGCTTATGGAATTCATGATGAAATTAAACCTGGTATTACCTTAGATGAATTAATTGATGAAGTTAGAAAACAGGGTGGAATCTCCTCAGCTCCTCATCCATTTAGTTTGCTTGATGCATTGCGTGATGATGCAAAAAAATGTGATATGGTTGAAGTCTTTAACAGCAATAATGTTGATATCTTATCAAATGCCAAAGCAACCAAATTTGCTTTAGATAATAATATGATTCAGGTTTCTGGAAGTGATTCCCATGTTTTATCAACATTAGGTCGTTGTGTCAATGTGATAAATTCTGAAAACAATCTGGATGATATATTGCAGTCTATGAGAAAGGGACAAATTGAAATTTCTCAAACAGGTTATACATTACAAAATGAAACACTAGACCATTTAAAATACAAAATCAACAATTCCAAAGAGTATTTAGTTGAATATATTGCTGAACATTACCCAAATGCAAAATGGCTTTTAACTTTGATGTTGAGAATTTATAATACAAATCAAAACAGCCATCTTTGGTCTTTATTTTATAAAATTGCTATATATTTGATGAAACGAATTTCTCAAAAAATTAATTTCCAAAACTACGATCCTAGCTTTATGAAGGATCGTAATCTTGGAACAATGTTTAAGATGGCATTATAAGGAAAAATTTTTCTGTACAAAAAAAATCTATCCAAAGTACTCTGTATATTGTAATTTAATCTGGATCCTCTTGTTCTCTATATCTTCCACAGCTTGGGCAAACTCTTTGGTTTCCCATAATTCTTTACCGCAATTACAACATAATTGAGGCTTCATAATTTTTGTTAACATTTATTTCATTTAAGGTAACCTGAAATTCATATCCTTTTTTTTGAAAAAACATATGTGACTTGAATAGAATGTGAAAAATGTCTTTAATAAAATAATTCAAAAACCATATGTTAATTTCCAATATGAAAAAATCTATAATTTTATTATCTTGGACTATAGATTAAACTCAAATAGCTTTTAATATGACACTGCGAATTTGATGAATTATAGAAATGTCTACTGAAAAGAAATTAGACGCAACAGGATTATTTTGTCCTGAACCTGTATTTAGAACAAAAATTGAAATTGAAAAAATGCAAGTTGGTGAAATTCTAACGGTTTCAGCAGATGATCCAGCTGCAGAAGATGATGTTTCAAGATGGGTTACACGAAATGGTCATGAACTATTAGACATGTCTAAAGATGGTGAAGTAATTACATTTCAAATTAAAAAGGTGAAATAAACCAAATCATGACAACTGTTACTGATACTGATGTTTTAAATCGAGTAGGAAATACTCCTCTTGTTAAATTAGAATCATTGTCTAATGAGAATGTCGAATACTATGCAAAGTTAGAAGGTCATAACCCGTTTGGATCTGTTAAGGATAGGGCTGCATTTTGGATGATTAAGGATGGCGAAGAAAAAGGAATTTTGACCAAAGGAAAAAGTATCATAATAGAACCTACCTCTGGAAACACTGGAATAGCATTAACTGGAATAGCCAATTTACTTGGATACAAAGTTGAGATTGTAATACCTGAAAAGGCAAGTAATGAAACAAAAGATATCATACGAAGCCTTGGCGCCAAAGTTTTTGAAACAAGTGATGATTTGTGTCCAAAAGTAGGTGCAGGTACTGATCAAAGCATTGCACTTGCAACCTCAATAGCATCCTCTAGACCTGACACCTATTATTCTCCCAACCAATATGCAAATGAGGCTAATTTCAAAGGACATTATGTTGGAACGGGTCCTGAAATCTGGAAGCAGACTGATGGTAAAGTAACTCATTTCTTTACAGGTGTTGGAACTGGGGGCACGATAACTGGCATTGGAACCTATCTTAAAGAAAAAAACCCAAATATTAAGATCATTGGATGTCAACCACAACAAAACCACTTGATTCAAGGTTGGAGAAACTTTGAGGAATCTGCAAAACCTGATTTGTTTTTGAAACGAGAAAGTGTAGTTGATGATTGGGTTTCAGTAGACAATGAAGAAGCATTTTCAGTTGTAAAAGAAGTCTATGCAAAAGATAAATTGTTGATTAGTCCTTCTTCAGCTGCAGTCTATGCATGTATGAAAAAATATCCAATCGAAGGTAAATCATGTGTTGTTGGAATATTTGCAGATGATGGAAGAAAATTCAAAAGTGTATATGTAACACAAAACATCATGACTGAGGATGAATTTGAAACATCTCTAAAAGATGCAAAGTATATGTCTGAATTGGCATATTGATGTATGATTTAATCTGCAAAATTCTTTAGGTAGTTATCATAAAACTGACGAAAATCTGTATTCATGTCTGTTTCTTGTTGTAATGCTTGGTTGCTGTAATCAATTAATTGATCTTTGATTTCTTTACTCCACTTGCTTTGTTGTTTATCTTTTGAGGACATTATGGTTGGGTTTTGTTTTATCTCTTCAAATAATTCTAATAATTCTGTTCCTAATTGGCGCAGTTTACTTAGGCTAAGTAAAAAAATTACCGCTTTTTCTTTATCTATCAAATTCATCAAAGCATGAACTTGAGTATAATATTCAATTCCCTTTTGTTGATATCTTTTAAAATCGTGAATCCGATTTTCCCAATATTCTGTCTTGGTTTCATTTAACACCTTGTAATTAAATTTGTTTTCCGAAAGATCCTTTCCTAGTTTCTCTAAATTTTTACTATGCTCTTTTACAGAATTTTTTAAATCATTAGAATTATCATTCATAAATTTTCATCTTTTTAGAAGCAAAAAAAGTTTATAATTATTTTTCATAATCGTTCCAAGCGTTAGCTGAAATTTCTGCATAATACTTCATACATTTCTCACAAAGTGAATCCCACTCTCCAATTTTTAATATGTGAAGAAATTTTCTAGTAAATTGATAATTTGGTTCCTTTCTATATTGAAATTGTTGTATAGTGTAAATTCCCTTTTCTTGAAATTTTTTGTTACATCTGATACATTGAGCACTTTTGTTCATTCATACAATCTAATTATGATTAAGAACTTTCAGTGAGGTACTTGTCAACATCTATTGCTGCCATGCATCCAAATCCTGCTGCAGTAATTGCTTGCCTATAACTTCGATCATGTACATCTCCTGCAGCAAAAATCCCCTCAATGTTTGTCTTTGTTTTATTCTTCAAAATGATATATCCTTCCTCATCTAAATCAATTTGATTTACAAAGAGCTTAGTATTAGGTTCATGTCCTATAGCTACAAAGAGTCCTCCTGCATCAAGTATTTTTTCTTCACCTGTTTTGAGGTTCTTTATTACTGCTTGTTGCATCTTTTGATCTCCTTTGATATCAATTACTGCCGAATCCCAATGAAATTTGATCTTTTCATTGTTAAATGCTCTGTCTTGCATTACTTTACTTGCACGTAATTCATCTCTTCTATGAATAAGATGTACTGTAGTTGCAAATTTAGTAAGAAAGGTTGCTTCCTCAATTGCAGAGTCTCCGCCTCCTACCACAATTAGTTCTTGATTTCTAAAGAAAGGACCATCGCATGTTGCACAATAGGACACTCCCTTTCCTCCAAATGTTTGTTCACCTTCTAAACCTATTTTTTTTGGATTTGCACCAGTTGCAATGATTACCGCTCTTCCTTCATATTCTTCAGATGCTGTTAAAACTTTGAATGGTTGGCGTCTAAAATCTACATTTACTGCCTCATCATCTACAATTGTAGTGCCCATTCTTTGGGTCTGTTTTCTCATTTCAATCATTAAATCTGGACCCATAATTCCATTTTCAAATCCTGGATAGTTTTCAACCTCTGTTGTATTGACCAACTGTCCTCCCGGTAAAATTCCTGAAAGAATTAGAGTGTCATATCCTGCCCTTGAACAGTAAATTCCAGCAGTGTATCCAGAAGGACCTGCACCGATAATTATTACATCAAATTTTGTCTTTTTTTTGTCTGGCATCTTTGGATTTTCATCTTTGTTTTCCAGAATCGTTGCACCTGCATCTGCTGCCATCATGTCAAGTTTTCTCTTAATTTCAATAATTTAAGTCATAATATTACAAAATTGGTACAAAATAACACTAGATTGTATCACTCTGTTTTTTCCTATAATTGCTACCTGCTAATTATCCTCTAATAATCATTCTATCAAAAATAGACATGTTCTCTGACTTGAAAATCTTATTTTGGTTTTTAGTAGTTCGAAATTGCATTAATTTTGTTGAATCTTCTGATCTATCTATTGGTTATTTCTGTATTGGTAATTGGAAGCAGCGGTGTTGGGATTTATTTGATTGAATCCCCTCATAAAGGTGCACAAATTACTAATCTAGTCGATGCCTTTTGGTGGGCTTCTGCAACTGTAACTACTGTGGGTTACGGTGATGTTGTTCCTGTCACCGAAGTTGGAAGATTGATGGGAATTGCTTTGATGTTTGTAGGTATTTCTATAATAGGTACTTTTATCTCTGCATTAGGAGCTCGTCTTGTTGGTTCAAGATTAAAAAAACACGAAACAGTAGAGTCTTCTACAAAGTCACTAATAATTAAAAAAATCAATGAGATTGAAAATCTAGAAAAACACGAAGTTGAATTACTCATATCGATGGTCAAAGATTTACATGACGAAATAAAAAATACTCGCACCAAACGCTAGTTTAATCCAATTGATCTGATTTCATTTTAATTTTTCTAATAATTTTTGATGCTTTTGACAAAGCCTACCTACTTCTAATTGTGAGTGCAAAAGATCTTTTTGCCAATGTGCATTGAACAATCGACATTCTTTGTTTGAGCAAAATGGTTCTACTGTTTCATAATAAAATAATGCCTGCAAAAAATATCCTTCAATAATCTTTGCTAATCTAGAATCATGATATTCTAAGAAACTTCCTTTGTATTTCTCTTTCAATGTTTCTACATTTACTCCTTGTCTTGACTTTGTGATTAACTCCATATAGTATTCTCGAGGTTTTGCTGGAGCCTCTATGATTCCTGTGGTGGAAATTATTGAAGGATTTGTTGCAATCAGTGCTCTTCCGTGATAACGGTAATCGCTATAATCATAAGTGCAAGTTAATTTATTTGTAAAAATCACATGAAATATCTCCTCTCTTAATTCTTCTTTTGGAATTATTTTTCCTAGAATATTTTGTAACTCAAATCCATCATAATATGTAATGTTTTGATTTGAAGAAGTATCTATGATGTTCTTTTTTTCAAATTCTATTTCTTCAATTGTTGGTATGTGTTTTTTGTATGGAATGCTCAACTTGGAGATTCTAGTGGCCGCAATCTCTTCAGCAATTTTATCATTGCCATAGGTGAGTATGGACTTTCTTTTTTCTGGCATAATTCCTGTTATATTGTATGTGAACTCTATCAAATTATTTAGATTAATTTGTGGAACTGATGGTTCGTCGTAGAAAATAATTCTAGATATTTTCAATGAATCAAAATAAAATTGATTCTTTATCTTTCTAACTCTTTGATTTTCTCAGCTGCAATTTCTGCTGCTCTTTTTCCTGAATATAACATAGAACCAAATGTGGGTCCCATTCTTGCCAATCCATGTGTTTCAGTAACTGACATTCCTGCAACAATCAGTCCTGGGTAAATTTCACCTGTCTTTTCAACTACGTGTTCTTCTCCTTCATCTACATACATTGGGTTCATCCCCTTCCATTCTACTAGTCCTCTATCAACAAGTCTTTTTACTGCAACTGAATCGTGTCCTGATGCATCGATGATCATTTTTGCTTCAAATGCTACCGGATCTACACAGGTGATATTCCTTGGCAAAGCTGAAACTGGCATCCAATTGACAACAATTCCTGCAACTCTGCCTCTCTTCAAAACAAGATCATCAAATTTTGTAAGGTTTAGGAATTTTACTCCTGCATCACAGGCGCCTGCAATTAATTTTGAGACTGCATGTGGACCTGGTGTGAGGTATAACCCTTCTCCAACTTTTTTGTATGGTACTCCCAACTCATCCCAAATTTTTTGAGCTGGTTCTCTAACCGTTACAGGATTCATCATGTATCCTCCAAGCCAGTATCCTCCGCCTAGGTAATTGTTTTGTTCAATTACTAACACTTTGAATCCTCTGTTAGATAATTCGCGACTTGCAGTTAATCCTGCAGGTCCTGCACCAATAATTATAACGTCTGATTCAGCTCTGTCTATCAAAACTGAATGAAATTCATTAGCTATAGCGCGTGTGATTTCAACTTCACGAACTTCGGCAAATATTTTAGATGACTGTTCTGCGACTGTAGCTTCTTGCATGGAAAATTTTTGCCTAGAACCCATTAATACTTTCCCTCTTAACAAATTAGGATAAACTAATAATTCTCAAAAAATAGAATAATCTAGGAATACTGTATATAGGAAAATTACGCACTCTCTTGAAAATTTGTATCCTAAAACCTCCCTTTATCAAAAATTTATATCACAACTCAAAGGACATTTCTTGTATTGACAGTATCTGATCTTAAGCAGTCACGTTCTGATTCTGTAACACCAAAAACCAATTGGGCTAAAACCGAAGAAGCAGAAGACTTTGCAAAAACCGTAAAACTATATCGTCAAGGAAAATATGATGATGATAGTTTTCGAAGGTATAGACTTCAGCATGGTGCATATGGTACGAGAATGACTAGTGATTATGCAATGGTTCGAATAAAATTACCTGCCGGAGAAGTTTATCCTCATCAACTTGAAAAGATTTCTCAACTCAGCGAACAGTTTTCTATTGGCAGTGCTCATTTTTCAACAAGAGAAAATATCCAATTACACTGGGTGATTTTAGAAGATGTCTCAGAAATTTTTAGAGGTCTTGCCGAGGTAGGCCTTACCTCTAGAGAAGCATGTGGAAATTCTGTTAGAAACGTGATGTGCAGTCCTTTGTCCGGAGTTTGTCCTGATGAGAAGTTTGATTCAACTCCTTATGCACTTGGAACTGCAAAATTCTTTTTGCGAAATCCTATGGCTCAAAGCCTTCCAAGAAAATTCAAATTCAATTTTACCTGCTGTGAAAAACATGGAATGGTAAGAATGGTAGATGTGGGATTGATTCCACAGATAAAAGAAATTGATGGTTCTAAACAAAGAGGATTCAAGATTTTCTTAGGTGGAGGTTTGGGTAATCGTTCTTTTGTTGGGCATCAACTAGAAGAATTTACTCCTGAGGAAGACCTTTTGTATACCTCCATTGCAGTCATGAGAATCTTTGATAGGCTTGGTGATAGAAAAAATCTTGCAAGAAACAGAATGCGTTATCTTGTTAATGACATGGGATGGGATAAATTCCAAAATCTTATTCTCAAAGAACGAGCAATTGTTAGAGCAACACAATCTGTAGTTACTCATCTTGACCTTGATGATTCTCCTTCTGAAATCAAAAGACCAATACGAATTACTGATGAGAGTGGAAGCCCTACACCTGATGGTTATGCAAGATGGCTTAAAACAAATACCGTAAAACAAAAACAATCTGACTATCGGTCAGTGTTTATCACATTGGAGGCTGGAGATATCACTGCAAATCAGCTTTCCACATTAGCAGAATTCATTAGGGATTTTTCATCTGAAGGAAAGGCAAGAGCTGGCTTTAACCAAAATATTGCCTTGAGATATGTTCATGAAGATGATTTGCCAAAATTGTATTCTAAATTACTTGAAATTGGTCTTGCAAAATCTGGTGCTCTAACTATTACTGCACCTATTGGTTGTTCAGGCACTACATCTTGTAATTTAGCCTTGACTAATTCTCATAGACTAGCAAAAGAAATTCAGAGAAAATTCTTGGAACTTAAACTAGATGAGGATGATGACCTACGTGATTCCTCAATTAAGATTAGTGGTTGTCCAAACTCTTGTGGTCAACATGGTATTGCTACCATCGGATTCTTTGGAGGTGGAGCACGAGTTGGAAAAGAGATGTATCCAAACTACCAAATGTCCTTAGGAGGACGTTCAGATGGAGAAACAATGCTTGGATTAACTTGTACTCGAGTTCCTGCAAAAAGAGTCATTCCTACAATTTTGAAAATTATTGACCTTTTCAAAGAACACAAAAAACCAAATGATACACTAAAAGAATGGATTCATAGAATTGTCAATGACAAAGAAAACTCTGAAATTAAATCTGTTAATGATTTGAGAAAAATATTGGAGCCTCTTACCATTCCCCCTACCAAAGAAGACGATCCAGATTTTTACTCTGATTATGGAAGTGATACTAGCTATCATACAAAGACTGGTAAAGGTGAATGTGCAGCTTGAGCCAAGAAAAAAGTATCAAAACCACTACTGATATTGACTCCCTAAGATCAGAAATTAGAGATAAGAGCGTTCGTGTAATTGATGTAAGGCGTGAAGACGATTACAAACAAAATCATATCCCAACAGCTGTCAATCTTCCTTTGGCGAATTTATTATCTGACGACAGCCCAGAACGTGTTTTAAAATTATTCACCTCTTTAGGTATTGATGATGAAACATCTGTTGTAGTTTATGATGACACATTTGGTGCCTTAGCATCTCGAGTTGCATGGACATTAGAATACATTGGCCATTCTGATGTTTCTTTACTTGAAACCACATACAGTAAATGGAAATCACTTGGATTAGAAAATGATGCTAAAAATCCAGAAATTCAAAGTAAACAGCATTCATTAAACCTCAACCCCAAAATTCTTGCAACATCTGATTATTTAGAAAAATCAAATGAAAAAGAAGATGTTCTACTCATTGACAATAGGGAGAGATTGAATTATTTGGAACAACATATTCCCGGTGCAGTTAGTCTTCCATATAGAACTCTTGCATCAAATGACAAAATTTTACGCCCAAAAGAAGACATGAAGAGATTATTGGAAAATCGAGGTGTTTCAGGAGATTCTGAAATCATCACATATTGCGGGAGTGTGGGGACTCTTTCAGGTTTGGCTTATTATGCACTAAAATCCGTAGGCTTGCCCAATGTCAAATTGTATGTTCGCTCTTTTAAAGAATGGAAAAATTTGAAAAAACCCACAGAAAAACAAGAAGATGCTAGTTATTGGGATTTGTCTGCTGAATAATTAGGAAATTTCGCTTCTTAGTTTTTTAGTAATGGTGACTTCTATATTTTCAAACAAGCTTAGCATTTTACCTTTATTTTCAATCAAATAATCTTCTCCTTTATCTTTGAGTCTGATTTTCCATAATCTTATTTCTCTGTGTTCATCAAAGAATTGCTCAATCATCTGTTCTCCTGATTTTGTTGGATCAATAAATTCTTCAAAGACATCCATTGTTTTTTCTACGTCTTCATTTTCTATTGCTTCTTTAACCGATTGAATTGCATGACTTAGTTCTTTGAGATTCTTTACAGGAGTTGGTAATTTCTTTCTTGTAATTCCAAATAATCCTTTCTTCTCTTTGCCGATTTTTTTTGCAACATCTGCAGCAAGATCATATACTGGAATTTTACTCAGACCATCACGTTTTTCATTTTGAATGATTAATCCTTTTTCTAGTAATTTTTTAATTGCATTGTCGGCGTCTGCCTTATCCAGAAATGTAGTCCATACAATTGCTCCTAGTGTGTGGTATCCTTGTCTAACTGATTCTAAAACTACCACTTCATTAATTCTCTTGTATGATTCTTCTCTTCTTACATTTACAAAATCTTTATCTCTTACTGACTTTCTAGCATTTTTAACATCAATTTCAATTGAACGTTTTAATGCTTCTAGAGATTCTGGAATTTGATTTAGTAATGACAAATAACATGCTTTGTTATACCATGCCATCCCGTAAGTCGGATCAGAATCAATGGCCTTCTCTACTGAATCTAATGCTTTAGCATAATTTTGTTGTTCATAATGCACCAGAGCTTTGAGGTTCCAAGCTTCTGGATTTGTTACATCAATATCTAAAATTTTATCATAAGTTTTGAGTGCTTCTCCATGATCATCTAGATGAAATCTGGCGTAGCCCAATTTCATTAGAGTTTCCACGTTGTTTGGATCTATTCTTAATGCTTGTTCAAAAACAACTGCTGCTTCCTCAAGCTTTTCATCTGCCATGAGGTTGACACCTTTTTTGAATAATTTTTTACGATTGTAATCTGAATCAACAAGACTCGTTTCTTCTACTTTCTCCTGGTCTTTGGCTTCTATCTTGGGTTCCTGACTTTCCTTTTCTTTGGATTTTCTTTGAAATGGTTTCTTCACTAGCTCATCATTGTCATTTTATCTAGATAAATACTATCCTGAATTGAGCCTAATTCTAAAATTTCCGAAAAAATCTTTGAATAACATCAATTATTCCCTGAATACCTTTCATCTCATCCATGAATCTTGACAGAACTAAATATTCTGGTGGAAATTGCTTTTTACCTCTTCTATTCATGGTTTCCATATAAAAAACTCAATTATGAGTCTAATCTCTATAGATCATTTGATCTCAGACGTATCCATCTGATCCATTGATCGTCTCTATGTATCTGTCAACCAAACTATAATCGCAAGATGCCAACAAGTGGTGGGCACCGTTTTCATTATTCTCCTTCCAGGTGCCCATCAATCATAATAAAACAGTAATATCCATTCAAGGCATAACTGATATCTTGTTTGCTATCACTACTCACCATGCTTTTATTGATACCAAGCAAGATATCATATAATGTCCAAAGCATTCTCCACAATGATATTGAGTCCTCTGTAAAAAAGGAACTCGAATCCATTAAAGGAAACAAAACATACTCTAATGCGATAACCGAACTTTTGAAAATTTGGGAGTCACAACAATGACTGGAAGCCAGCACAACTATCCTCCCATTGAAAACCGTCTTGATAACGGAGGATACGTCGATAACATGGTAGCAGACGATTATGTACCAGCCTCCTATGAAGTAATGCAATTTCACATAGATAAACTACCTGTGTTTTTGGAGATTCTGTAACATTGATTTCATTTGAAAGATGGCACGATGATAGTTCAGATAATAGCTCTTATCTTGATCAAGGAACTATCATAGGCGTATTAGTAGAGATTGTACCACCTTTCTTTTCACTAAGACAATTTTACATAGAAAAACCCTATGCAGATTTCGCATTTTGGAGCTGTTCATTTTGATAATACTGACACCAGACCAAAAGGCAATCTTGGATGCGCTGGTGAGGATTGTGACAGAGAAACGAAAAAAGAAATGACAGAAAATAAAGATTGTAAAGAATGCGTTTGTACTCACTCTGAAGATGAACATTTCAAAATTCTCCGCCATGCCGATGATATGTCAAAAAATCCTCATGTACTAAAGGGAATCTTTATGGAAGTAAAGTTCAAGCCAGGAGATTGTAAAATATGCAATTGTGAGATGTATGAAAGGAGAAAGTAAAAGAGATGACAAATGAATTAATCTGTTTTATCTGTGAACAAACCAAATCAAAAGAAGTTTGGATGCCTCATAATTGTCCAATAACTAAAGGAGTTCAAAAGCAAAAACACATTCTATAAAGACATGAAGAATATTTTAGGAAAATTAACCGATTTTAATCCAGATGGAAAAAACTGTAAGAACTGTGGTCATCATGCAGTTTTACATCATACAAAAATGGAACCAAAAAATGGTTTGGAGAAATTTTCATTTAAAATAAAACGATTTGGTTGTAGACGTTATGAGTGTGAACAATTCAAATGATAACTGAATTAGAAAGTTTCTTTAGTGTATTAGATTGGTTACATGCATCAGGTCCTTATGTGACTGAATCCGTATTCCCTCTAACACTCTCATGTTTTATTGCCTCAATGTACATCATTATGAAGATCAGAAGGAGAAATGCCAAGAAATGACATTAAGTGAATTCTTTACCAGAAACACGCGCAAGATTCTGAAGGTGGCCATGATCTTGACTATAGTACAGATTGTTGTTGTTACTGTTTATTTGATGTACAAGTGACTGATTACTTAAAAGCCGTTCTACACTTTACATCCTTTCTCTTTTATCCAAAACACCCAAACTCAAAACAGAGACAGACACCAGGCTGCCATGTCACGTTTGTCTCTGCATAATCCACATCCGACGGCCTGACTGTGTCCTAGATTCATTTCTTGCAGTCAGGTTTTTTCAATTTGATTACTCATCAATTCTCTTCTGTTTTGGGAACTGTTTGTCCCCATCAATTGCCAATTCTTCTGCCCAATCTGAATCGAAGATAACAACATTGTTGATTATCTCAACTTCCGCTCCTTTCTTGAAGCTGAAATATCTTCTGTCATTCTTAATGTCAACCAGTCTTACCTCAGCTTCATCTTCAAGGGCTTCCTTCATTTCACGGCTATTTTTCTTTTGCCATTTGGAAGTTTCATTATCAACAAATACACATTCAATGAAAGCAATGTAGGTTCGGGCCATGGTTTTATTTGATTTGAGAGTAGTTAATTTTTAGTTTAAAATTGTTCAATGTATTTGTCTGAATGAGAAATAATTCATTAACATCTTTCATCCTATGACCTCATGACGGCACTCTATTGAAATTTTTGTGAGAGGGTTTCATTTCTCCTTCCCATTATGACGAAGTTTACTTCTCTTTTCCCTTCAATATTGTCTAAATTCATTGAGACATTTCATTTACGAAGAGGGCATGTGATTTGATAGTGACACATAAAGATCATGAGAGAGAAATACCAACATGTACGAACATCCTGCTGCCTGGAGAAAAAAATTGAGATGTCAAACACTAGTAGATATTGCAAAAAAAGAATTAGAATCCGGGAGAGAGTTTGATGAATTTTCTAATAAATTAGAAGAGGAAATGAAAATTAGATGGAGATTGGCAACAAATACCAGGAAAGAATATCTTGAAACCGTAAAAATGGTACTAAAGAACAAACATGTTTTAGTACACTAGTTTCACAATTTTTCTAGGTACAAACCAGAATATTTCCAGCATACAGATTATGTCAAATACATGTGAGGTGACACACCTCGAAAGACCATTTCTAAGCTTGATAACCAACATCGAAAAATGTCATTCGTAATTATATGAACTCAGTTTTTTTATAGAATATGGCAAAAAGAGTAACCATAATGTTAGACGATGACTTGGCATCCAAGTTAAGGAAAACTCAAGCATAACAGATTAGAAAATCAGACAAAAGCGTAAGTTTCTCACATATCATAAATGAGACACTTCGAAAGGCTGCAAAATAATAACAAGATTCAAAGTATCGTCAAGTCAATAAAATCGATCTAAATATAGAAATACTTGGAATTTAAACAAACGATTGTGTCTTCTCCAAGGATTCAAATTCAAGGCCAGGCTCCATTTAGGCAATCAGGCGTATTTGAAGTACAAATCTCAATAACTGAAACAAAACCATCTGAAGAGAGTATTAGATCCAAGAAATTCTCATCATTATGGCGAGGAAATTTTCATCTTAGAGTTAAAGATGGGGTTTTTTCTGAAACACTAGGTTCAAATGAAAACCCCATTCCTTCTTCTGTTTACAATCAAGAAAGAATTTGGATTGTTGTAACTGATCTCTTTTCTACATTATATTCTGTTTTTGATGTTTTTTTAGGTGTAAAACCCAAATCCACAAAACCTGAACCAAAACCTGAACCAAAACCTGAACCAAAACCTGAACCAAAACCTGAACCAAAACCTGAACCAAAACAAAGAATTGTTCCAGAAACTAAATCTATTGGCACTTCTGGTCCTCCAGGTGAAAAAGGCCCAACTGGCCCACAAGGACCTCCAGGTGACAAAGGCTCTTCAGGTCCAATAGGTGATAAAGGTCCAAATGGTCCTGTGGGTGTACCTGGTGATAAAGGTCCATCTGGTCCTATAGGCCCACAAGGACCCCCAGGTAACAAAGGCCCAACTGGCCCTCCAGGTGACAAGGGAGACAAGGGCGACAAAGGTCTAACTGGTCCAGTAGGTGACAAGGGCGACAAAGGACCTACTGGCGACAAAGGACCTCCAGGTGATAAAGGCCTACCTGGTGAAAAGGGAATTTCGGGAGATAAGGGAATTACTGGCGACAAAGGTGACAAAGGTGAAAAAGGCCCAACAGGTCCACTTGGTGACAAAGGTGAAAAAGGCCCAACAGGTCCACCTGGCGACAAAGGCCTCCAAGGCCTAAAGGGACCTGTGGGAGAAAAGGGAGAAAAGGGATTAACTGGTCCAACAGGAGACAAAGGTCTTACTGGATCACGTGGTTTAACTGGCGACAAAGGTGAAAAAGGCCCCCAAGGTCCTGCTGGTGACAAAGGATTAACCGGTACCCAAGGCCCAACAGGCGAAAAAGGCCCTACCGGTCAAGCAGGTATCCAGGGAGATAAAGGAATTCAAGGTCCTTCTGGACCAGCCGGAGAAAAAGGTCCTGTAGGACCAGCCGGAGAAAAAGGTCCACAAGGTCCAATTGGTCCCCCTGGTGGCAAAGGATTAACAGGTCCCACCGGTCCTGTAGGGCCCCTTGGTCCCCCTGGTGACAAAGGATTAACAGGTCCCACCGGTCCTGTAGGAGATAAAGGTCCTGTAGGCTCACCTGGTCCTGTAGGTGACAAAGGCCCAAAAGGTCCTGAAGGCCCACTTGGAGAAAAAGGTCCACAAGGTCCACAAGGTCCTGCTGGATCTAAAGGCCTAACCGGTGTTCCTGGACCTCAAGGCGAAAAAGGCGAAAAAGGTTCTCAAGGCCCAACAGGAGAAAAAGGCCCTACCGGTTCGCCAGGCCCTGCTGGTGACAAAGGTCCACAAGGTCCACAAGGCCCGCAGGGTGAGAGAGGTGCTGCAGGTCCTCCAGGTGAAAAAGGTCCACAAGGCCCACAAGGAATTCAAGGCCCACAAGGTGAAAGAGGCCCAACAGGTCCGTTAGGTCCGTTAGGAGAACAAGGTCCAACAGGAGAACAAGGTCCAGTTGGTTCTGCTGGTCCACGAGGTCCTCCTGGTCCTCAGGTGAAAAAGGCCCATCAGGAGGTATGTCCTCTGAACAAAAAGCAATATTCAAAGAATTACTTGAAATTTTGACTAACAAAAATATTATCACTACTGAAGAACAAATCAAATTAATGAGCTATCTTTACTAATTAGAGTTAAAAAGTGAAAACACAATGAGTGAAAAAGAAAAAATAGAATTCAAAATGTTAGATTACAAACGTCTAGAAAATGAATTTGTTTCATTTGAATTAGAAGATGGAACAATTGTTAAAGTGAAAGTAGATTTGGACAGAGCTGGAAAAGCTATCAACTATGTAAATCCTGATGGAACTCCACATTATGCAATAAACACTGCTGTAAAGTTGTCAATCATACCATCTGATAAAAAATTCACAGTACAAAAAAAATCAATTAAGGAAAAAGGATCTCAACCACCAGAACAAATGTTTAGTTAGTTTTTCCTAAGAAATAACATTGATCTATTTTTTTGGCAAATCACTCAAAGAAATATTTAATTGTTTTGGGAAAATTAATTTTTAACTACGATTGTCAGTTTATAGCATTTTGGATTATTATTGAATTATTGTCAAATTACTATCAGCAAAAGCTTTCTTTGTATGATTTGAAAAAACTTTTTGTAATCTTTGTGAAATGTAATTGGAATTAATTAAATAAAAAAGACAACTAGTTTGTTGTTGTTTCTATGATTCCCATTAACAGTGTTTCTCTATCAAAGTTTTCTTTTCTTGTTTCTTTATAATTAAATTTCCGATTTATTGTTGTCTTTCTGTTAACTTTGTTAACTTAGTTAACAAATATCAAATTTTATCTAATCTCTCATGCCTAATTGATATAATTTTTGTATTTTTATCCATTTTATTTTAGGTTGTCATCTTGTAATTCTTCAATTCGAATAAGATTAAATTTAGAATTTTTATTGTCTTGATGTGCATTTTGGTTTGTGTAAATTATTGTAACAAAATTTGTATTTAATTATTTTTGAAATTCATAAAATGAAATTACAATTAAAAACAAGGAAAGTAATTTGCTTTTGAAAATGGTATTAGAAAAAGGAAAAACAAACCGCCATTACATGACGATTGTTAATTTTTGACGAGTTTATCGTCTTGTTTTTGCTGCAGTTCTTCTCTTAGGAGCTGCTTTCTTTGCTGCAGTTCTTCTCTTAGGAGCTGCTTTCTTTGCTGCAGTTCTTCTCTTAGGAGCTGCTTTCTTTGCTGCAGTTCTTCTCTTAGGAGCTGCTTTTCTCTTAGGAGCTGCTTTTCTCTTAGGAGCTGCTTTTCTCTTAGGAGCTGCTTTCTTTGCTGCAGTTCTTCTCTTAGGAGCTGCTTTCTTTGCTGCAGTTCTTCTCTTAGGAGCTGCTTTCTTTGCTGCAGTTCTTCTCTTAGGAGCTGCTTTTCTCTTAGGAGCTGCTTTTCTCTTAGGAGCTGCTTTTCTCTTTGCAGGAGCTTTTCGTGTTGAACTACGTTTAGCTGCAGCTTTTCTTTTTATAGCCATTAAAAAAACGAGTTTTTCATTGTTATTCTATAGTTAAACTAAAGAAAGTTACACAATTTGATAACAATTTATCGACGAAATTTTTTCAAAAAAAAATTATTTTGATCGAAATTTTTAGTAAACACTTTCAGATGATGGTCTTCTTCCTTGCAACCAACTTTTTTTCCCGCAAATTGTGCATTTGTATTGTCTTCTACGCTTGTATGTTGCCATTTCAGGGAGAAAAACTACAAGTTGTTTTGTTTTTGTCATACAAAATTTACACCAACGTTGCTCTTTTTCTTGTTTCATCTCATTTCTTTTGATCTAAAATTACGTACCACGAGTTTTAATTATTGTTAATACATCTTCATCTTGCAAAATATGATTTAATCCTACTCTTTGTCCACCAAATTTTGCACTTTTCCCCCAAACCATTCCATATCTGAATTCTCTTTTCATTCTCCTATGTAATTTGTTACAAATATCCTCTACGGTGTCTCCTTCTCTTGCAATTAATGGCTCTTTAAAGTCCGTCTCTCCTCCTTTTGGTCTCATGTAAATTCTAATGAAACTTAATTTTTCATAAATTTTCTCTTTAAGTAATTCGATGTTGATGTCAGAGTTTGCTGAAACCTCAATAACATTTGTTTTAATTTTTGTTTTAAAGTCTTTTAGAAATTCTTTATCTACTAAATCTATTTTATTTAATATTGTTAATGCTTTTGAATAACTAATATTTCCTGCAATGTGATCAGCTAATTGTTCAGAAGAAATATCTTCTCTGATTACAACACGTGCACTTACTATTCCATAAAGATGAAGAATATCTTTAAGATGTTGTTCTGAGATTTTTGTTAGTTTTACTTGCTGGGCAATTGCAATTCCTCCAGTAGATGCTTTTTCTATAGTTATGTTTGGAGGTAATTGGTTTAATCTAATCCCAATATTTCCTAATTCATTTACTAGTACATTTTCATGGTACGGTTGAAAAACATCTAAAACAAGTAATACTAAATCTGCGCTTCTTGCAACAGACAAAATTCTTTTTCCCAACCCCTTACCACTTGAGGCGCCTTTGATGATTCCTGGCAGATCTAAAATTTGGATTTTTGCACCTCGATATTCCATCATTCCTGGCACAACGGTTAATGTAGTAAATTGAAATGCTCCTACTGTAGATTTTGCTCCTGTTAATTTGTTAAGAAGAGTTGATTTTCCAACACTTGGCAATCCGATAAAAACAACGGTTGCATCTCCTGTCCGTCTAACATCAAAACCATCTGTTTTTATTCCATTTTTTTTTGTATCTTTATCTTCTTGTTCTCGTTTAAGTTTTGCAATCTTTGCTTTTAGTAAACCTAGATGATGTTCTGTTGCTTTGTTAATTTGGGTTCTTGCCATTTCATCCTGAATGGCTTTAATTTTTTCTGGAATTCCCAAACTTACTCTACCTCTGGTCTTTTCTTTTCAAATAAAACGGTATTTTTTGTTTCTATCCTCTCAATTCTTGAAATAGGAATTGTTTGAAAATCATTTGATTCTTTAATAAATTCTGGTAATGTTTTTTCTACTATTCTCTCAAAATCTCTGTAAAAAATTTTGTATTCATTAGGGTTATCTGCAAATTTAGCTTTGCTAAAAATCTCTTCAATGATACCTTTCTTCACAAAAAATCTTGATTTACTATATTAATCAATTTTGATGTGCCTTCTCATTAACTATTAAAAAGATATTTTCTATAATATTTGTTGATTTATTGATGATTCCTGATCCAATTTCTGATGATTTACTTTCAAAACTTTGTGACAATATAGAAAATGCTTTGGAGGGAATTGTAATTCAGTTTAGAGGACAATTCTTTGAAGAGGGAATGGAAGAAAAATTGCGAGTTCACTTTGAGGTTCGTTTGTCTGCTCTGCTTTCTGAAAAAGGTGTTGATTTTGACAATTTATCTCCTCAACAACAAAAATATGTTGAAAATAGAATTAAACTTTCACTAGAACTATTCAAAAAAGAGTATGAATCTTAATTTTGAGAGTACAACAAAATTTTCTAATATTACTAAATCAAATTATTTTTGTGGATTATGAGCAATTGTGCAAAGATGTAAGTCTATAGATCCAAAAATTCGTTTTTCAATGATTGTAATTGATGGCAAACAGAAATTTGGTGGATACAGATTTGATACGGTTGGTATTTTAGATTCTGATGAATTAGACCGCCCAATTTGGTATGCTTATGAACGAATGTCAACTAGACGAACCTAGGAGCATAAACTAGGAAAAACAAAGTATGTTTTAGCTGAATATGAGAACATAAAACGAGTAACATTTCCATTGGATGAAAAAATCCTACTTTTAGTAAGTATGGCATTAGATACTGTTCATGATGTGTCATTTCAAAAATCTTGAAATTGATCGGAACTTGTTAGTAGCAAATATTATTCGGTTGAAAAAAAGATTCCTATGAAACCTAAAACATTTGCAATTGATATTGATGGCACAATCACTGAAAATGGTGGTGGTAGAATAAACCTGGATGCTCTAGCTGCCCTAAGGCATATGAAAACCATGGGACATAATGTTATTTTTGTAACTGGCCGTTCTTCAATCGAGGGGTTTTTGTTATCTGTCTTTGGAGGGACAACAAAAATTGCAGTTGGAGAAAATGGTGGATGTATCACTATGGATGCAAATGAGCACATTAGACTGGGAGATATTGAAATATGCAAAAAAGCGTTTGATGTAATTAAAAATGAAATTGAAAATGTTCGAGAAAAATCTGTATTTCCAAGAATGACTGAAGTGGTTTTAGAGAGAACCTTTGATTTAGATTTGGCAAAAAAGGTTGTAACTGAAAAGAATCTTGATGTTTTATTGTCTGACAGTCAATATGCATTTCATATTAATTCAGCTGGAATTGATAAGGGATTTGGATTCAAAGAAATTATGAGAAGATTAAGCATTTCGCCTGACGATGTAATTGCAATAGGGGATAGCGCAACTGACATTCCTTTGTTTAAAGTAGCTAAAACTAGTATTGCGTTGGGAAATGCTGCAGAAGAGGTACAATCTGAAGCTTCAATGACTGTTACTGGCAAAGCAGGTGATGGCGTAATTGAGGCTCTAGATAAATTAGCACCAAGATTACTGGAGATGTAGAATTGTCTTTCAAATCAATAATCGATGAAATTGAAAATAACCTAAAAAAAATACTAGGTGAACTTTCTGTATATGACGTTTCATTTTCAGTTGAACCAGCAAAACCTGGATTTGGTGATGCAAGTTCTAACGTTTCATTTCTGCTTGCAAAGAAACTCAAAAAAAGTCCTAGAGATATTGCGTCTATGTTATCTGAAAAATATACTAAATTTCAAAGCACCTTAGTATTAAAAACAGAACCTCATCCGTCTGGATACCTAAATTTTTTTGCTGATTGGAAAAAATTAACTCAACTCATACTCTCTGAATCTATTTTAGATGAATTTGGCACAATTGACCTTGGAAAAAATTCAACAATAGTAGTGGAGCATACAAGTGTAAATCCAAACAAAGCTCTTCATATAGGCCATATTCGAAATATCATAATTGGTGACATTGTATCTAAAATCCTAGAAAAATCAAACTATAAAGTGAATATTCTAAACTATGTTGATGATTCAGGATTACAAGTTGCCGACATTATTGTCGGATTCAAACATTTTGGATTCTCTCTAGAGCCTCCTTCAGAAAAAAAATTTGATCATTATTGTGGTGATGATGTTTATGTAAAAACTACTGAAAAATATGAAACAGACCCCAGTTTGGAAGAAATTCGAAAAAATACTCTCAAAGAATTAGAAGATCCGAATTCAGAAACTGCAATGTTTGCTGATAAAATCACTAAACGTGTTTTATCCAGCCAACTTGAAACCTGCTGGAATTTTGGAATTTTCTATGATTGTCTTAATTTTGAATCTCAAATAATTCGCTCAGGATTATGGGCCGAAATCTTTGAAAAACTCAAGGAAATGAGCCTTATTGAATATGAAAAAGAAGGAAAAAATGTTGGTTGCTGGGTAATTCGTGGAGATAAAAACGAAGAAGATAAGGTAATTGTTAGAAGTAATGGCACTGCAACTTACATTGCAAAAGATATCCCTTATGCAGCTTGGAAACTAGGTTTGTTAGATGATCCATTTAATTATCAAAAATTTGAAAAAACACAACCCAACAATCGAATTTTGTGGCAAACTACTTTGGAAGCATCTTCAGAGTCAAAACAAAATTTTTCTGGACAAAAAGTAATCACTGTAATTGATTCACGGCAAACGAGACTACAAAAAATAATTACAACTCTTATGGCAAAATTCAAATCAATAGATGATGCATATGTACATCTCGGTTATGAGTCAGTAACACTAAGTGCAGATACTGCAAAGACATTAGGTCTTGATACTAATGGAAAACAAGTTCAGATGTCTGGACGCAAGGGACTATATGTTAATGCTGATGCTGTTTATGATTTACTAAAAAGCAAAACCATTGAAGAAACAAAAAAGCGACATCCAGAGATGAAAGAATTTGAGATTGATACAATTGCACACAAAGTCGCTGTTGGAACATTGCGTTATGAAATGATAAAACAAGATCTTGACAAAATAATAGCATTTGATTTAACAAAATCTCTTAGTTTGGAGGGTGATACTGCATCTTACATACAATACACTCATGCAAGAGCATCAAGAATTTTAGAAAAATCTGGAAGGATGCCTTCAATTAATGTTGACTTTGGTCTGTTAAACGAGAAATTAGAGTTAGAGTTGATCAAAATTATTGGGTTGTTTGACATTCAGGTTCGTGATGCTTCAAAGAATTTATCTCCCAAAGTAATTGCAAGATATTGCCATGATTTGGCAGTGTCATTCAATTCTTTTTATGAACATGTCAAAGTTTTAGATTTGGGTGATGAAAAACTGGAAAATTCTAGATTGTGTCTGGTAAATTCATTCAAATCTGCAATTGAAAAATCTCTTGATTTGCTAGGAATTGACGCTCCTGGTAAAATGTAATGTCCCAGAGAGTGCACAATATCCCGCTTGACTGTCTCTCTGGGTGTTGGCGTGCAAACCAATCACTGTTTAGCGAGCTACCTTTAGCCAATAAGTGTTATTGTTATGTCCTATCAGAGCTAACAGACAAGAGTACGATCGCAGAGTCAAATCTCGCAGTGGTAACAAAAAAAGAATACACTTAGATTTAGACAGTTCTATGCCATTTCGCCAATAAAATCTGATGATGAGTTGATTGATTGCCCAAGTGAAGAATTACAAAAATCAAATCTTGTTTGAAAAAATGAATTTAGTGGCTATAGCCACAACCACAGGAATGACCTTCATGACCATGTTCTTCTTTTGGTGCACACCTGGAACATTTGTCTGAACCCTTGGAGAAAAGAAGCTAATTCCACATGATACACATTTCATATTTGCCATATTCAAAATTCAAATCTACTCTATATGATGAATAGGATAATTCAACATCATCATATTTGAATAAAATTTGAGATTCTTGTATTTACAAATCAGACAATAAACCTAAAAAAAATCAGTAGATTCTTATCTAATTTTTTTTAGATGTTTTCATGGATAAGATTAAACAAAATTCTCCTGTGTTATTTTACTTTAATAATTCAAAAAAGTGGCTTGTAAAAATTTCAAAAAAAGAATCCCTTCATACTCATATTGGGGTAATCAAACATGCTGACGCAATAGGAAAAAGTTATGGCGAACGCTTAACAACAAACAAAGACAAGTATGTTTATCTTCTAAAACCTACCATTTATGATTATATTATGAAAATTCAACATGGTACTCAGATTGTTTATCCAAAAGATATTGGATACATAATTGCAAGAGCTGGAATTACTAGTGGTCAAAAAATTTTGGAGATTGGAACAGGTAGTGGCTCTTTAACTTCGTTTATCGCTAGTGTTGTGAAACCTCGTGGACACGTATACACTTTTGATGTGGATGAAAATTTTATGAAAATTGCTGAAAAAAATATCAAAAAAGCTGGAGTTTCAAAATATACTACTCAAGAAAAATTAGATTTGAAAACCACAAAAAAATTGCCTCTTGATGATGCCGATGTCGCACTAATAGATTTAGGTGATCCTTGGACTATAATCCCTCAAGTTAGAAGAATGCTAAAGGGAAGTGGAGCAATTTTTGCCATTTGTCCTACAATGAATCAACTTGAAAAACTGACTCTGGCATTAGTAGAAAACGAATTCACTGACATTGAATCCACTGAGCATATTTTACGAACCATTGAGGCCAGGGAAGGAAAAACCAGACACTCATTTCAAGGCATAGGTCATACAACTTATCTATGTTATGCCCGAAAAGCCTTTTTTGGAAGAAATTCAAGAAAATCAAAATCTACAAAAAAATCAATTACCAAATTACCTTCAAAATAACTGGTAAAACAAGATTTATTCCTCTTTGTTTGCAGGCAATATCATGGTGACAACACCTCTTCAACTCTCATCTATTAAGAAATTCATTCCACCACGCAAATCAAACTCTAGAAAAGGAGATAATGGGGTGGTCTTGGTAGTTGGAGGAAGCTACATCTATCACGGTGCTCCTATTTTGTCCTCTATTGCTGCATTGCGATGCGGAACAGATCTGGTGTATACTGCTATTCCCAAAATAAATGTGACCTCAACACGGGCAATATCTCCTAATCTTATTGTGATTCCGTTAGCTGATCAAAAATTAACCCGAGGTGCTGTCAATAAACTCCTTGGCGTAATGCCCAGAAATCTTGATTCTGCAACAATTGGAATGGGACTTGCAATACAAGAAAAAAATGCTTTGATTAATTTAATAAAATCTCTTTTAGATAGAGACGTTCGCCTTTCTTTAGATGCAAGTGCATTAATTCCAGAAGTTTTACCGTTCTTGCCTGACAAAAATGTTGTAGTGACTCCTCATGCTGGAGAGTTTAAGAGATTATTTGGAATTTTGCCCCCAGATTCTAAAGAAGAAAGAATCTCTCTGGTTGAAAAAAATGCCAAAGAAAATGGAATTACTGTTCTTCTAAAAGGCTCTACTGATATCATTTCTGATGGAAAGACAACTTTTCTCAATGAGAAAAAAACTCCTGGAATGACTGTTGGTGGTACTGGTGATGTCTTATCTGGATTGGTTGCAGGAATGCTTTCAAAAAATCGTAATCCTTTAGAATCTTGTGCAGCAGCTACGTTCATCAATGGACTTGCTGGAAAATCTGCTCAAAAGAAACTAGGATTGCACATAACTTCAATGGATCTATTAGAAGAACTTGCTAGTGTTATGAAGCCTTTTGATAAAATTGTATAGTGATATGAATTCTCTCAAACATGTAGACTCTCACATGAAAAATCTTGTTTCAGATTTGCAAATTTTAATTAGACAGCCTAGTGTTTCTGCAAAAAACGAAGGAATTGAAGAATGTGCAAAACTTGTCAAAAAAATATTGATAAAATCTGGAATAAAATCTGAAATTCTAAGATTGAAAAAAAATGTTGCACCGATAGTTTATGGTGAAATCAAATCAAAATCAAATCCATCAAAAACATTACTATTTTACAATCATTATGATGTCCAACCTGCAGAACCTTATGAAGAATGGGATTATCCTCCATTTAGTGGTAAAATAAAAGGAAACAAGGTTTTTGGTCGTGGTTCTACTGATGACAAGGGAGAATTAATTACAAGAATCAAAGCAGTTGAGGCATTTTTGAAAACAACAGGAGATGTTCCTTGTAATATTAAATTTGTAATAGAAGGTGAGGAAGAAACTGGAAGTGCACATATTGAAGATTATTTAAAAAAATACAAAAAGAAATTTTCTTGTGATGGAGTAATTTGGGAATTTGGTTATGTTGATTCTAAAAATAGACCTATTATTGGTTTAGGAATGAAAGGGCTCCTTTTTGTTGAATTATCTGTTGTGGAATCTATTCGTGATGCCCATTCAAGTTTGGCAGTATTAATAAAAAACCCTGCATGGCGATTAATTGATGCACTAAAAACAATTAGAGATAAGAATGGAAAAATTCTCATAAAAGATTGGTACAAAGATGTAAAGCCTTTCTCCCAAACTGATTTAGAAATTATTTCAAAAGAACCATTTGATGAAAAATCATTCAAAAAAGAGTTTGGCATTGATTCTTTTATTGGTAATTTGCATGGCATGGATGCAAAAAAGGCTTTAGTGGGAGGCGCAACTTGTAATATTGCTGGATTTGTTTCAGGTTATGTTGGGGAGGGTGCAAAAACTGTTCTGCCAGGTAAGGCTCTGGTAAAAATTGATTTTAGACTTGTTCCTCAAATGGATCCACAAAAACAAGTTTCAAGACTCAAAAATCATTTAAAATCTAAAGGATTTTCTGATATTAGCATCAAAGTTTTTCATGGTGAGGCAGCTGCCAGAACAAGTACGTCTGACCCCTTTGTATCTAAAGTAAAAGAGGCCGCAGATGAGTCTTTTGGCGACTCTATTCTTAATGTTTCAAATGCTGGAACTGGACCTATGTACTCTTTTGTCAAAATTCTAAAATCTCCTTGTATCTCTATAGGAAGCACCTACATGTTTTCTAGAATACATTCCCCAAATGAGTTTGCCCGAATTGATTTACTTCAAAAGACCACAAAATGCATCTGCTTAATAATGAGAAAATTTGGAAAAAATTAGTGTAGGTATCTTGGCAATTTTTTGATAACATGGGCCAATGATGCTCTTCCGGGACCTGCAGCAATTACTACTAAAGATCCTGCTAATAGTATGAGATCTAATTCATATGCCCCATCTCCAGTCAAATTAGCAGCGTTTTTGACGTAGAAAATTGCCCCAATCATAATTATTGAAATCATGGAAGCAGAAATTCTAGTTAATACTCCGACGATCAAAAGAATCCCTGGTACTAATTCTGCTAAGGCGATGGGAATCTGCATCTCTGGGGGCAAACCTAAAGGGCCTGTTAGAAATCCTGCAAATCCAGGATCGAATTTCCCAGATCCATGAACTATGAAAATTACTCCTATGGCTGCTCTGAGGCCAAAGTTTGTAATGTCATTTAATTTTGTTTCATGGATACTTGCTCCTGTCATGACGCAAGACCTTTCTCGATGTATAAAATACTTGTTCATAAATTATCCGGATGATCACTTTAAGATATTTAGTACGTGAATTAGGCATAAATGAACAGAAATTTACTCTTGATCTGAACCAGTACCGATTCTTGCAAGCATATCTGCAATTGCCTCTCCTGTAAAGTCAATCACAGTATCTAACAGATCTTCTGCCATAATATCACTGGTGATGTCCTTCTAATAAATTTTGAATCAAATCTGAATAATTCACAAATCTGTGCCTGAAAATGAATAAAATATAGATTTTTCACTCATTTTATATAGATTGGCCTTAATAACATGTTCGCCGTATAGAAATCAATATGAAACAAGAATTAATACGCAAAGAGCAATTCGATGATTTTGGTCGAGAAACAGTCCTGTTAGGAGTTAAAGAAACTCTCCTAAACTAGGAATATTTTCGTTGATTTTATTGCAGTGATTTGGTTAGTTTCTGTTCCTGACAAAAAACCTAGAACATATCGTGCAAACAGCATGAACAATCTAGTACAGTTTAAGCAGAGACCAGAAGAGTTTGTACAATACCTCAAATATGAAAAAGGAGTTGACGTTACTTTGTTCACACTTCATATATTAACAATGGAATGTATCAGAATCCGAAGAACAATCATTCTTAGTTTTAGAAATCTAGTATTTTTTGGAATATCTAATTGCCTAACCTTCATCCATCAAACCAACATAACCCGGCTGATCAGTGTTAGACGCGTTTTTGATATTTAGAAATTCTCGCTCTTTTACTTGCACTGCATTCTTGTTTCTTAAATAATCCCATTCTGACGTAATTGAAGATGACTCAAATTTTAAAACAAAAGCTTGATCCTGATTTTTTTGATCGAGAAACTGTTCTGTTGGGAGTAAAAGAGACGCTCCTAAACTAGTTTTATTTTCCAAGTGCATTGCATTCCTGTCATTTATTACCAATTATTGCCCAGTATTACCATGAGCAAAAAAGACCTCGAAGAGATTGCATTTGATTTGGAACTAGATAAACAACTTTCAGAAAACAATGATTGGAAACGCCTGGCAAAGTGGCATATTGGAAGAAAGAATTTTCCTTAGCAAATACCAATGATGTGTTATTAGGTTAATGTCAGAGAAGAGTCTGTGAGTTACGCAACATCCGTATGGGAAAATTAAAGATGTCTTGTACTTCCTGATCAAATAATATATGCGCACTTTTGATATTTAGCGTTCTCTATCTAATTTTCATTTACTAAAAAAGAAACTTTGGGTTAGTCCTATTTTCTTTTTTTCTTGAGTGTAGCCAATCTCTTGGCTGTAGCCTCGTTTTTTCTTCTGGTAACCCATCCTTGTTTTGCAGCAGCTGATCTTTTCTTGAACAGCGTCAGTTTTGATTTGGCCATTGGTAATGAAATGACATTGTTTTATTTTTTGAATTCAGTAATATTTTATTGATTTATGCATAAATTTTCAAACGCTTTCTTACAGAATTGGTTTATGAATTGAGCATTTTCGCATGAATCTAATTTACATTTATTGATTGTAACAAATTAACCACCTAGGAAATCCAGAAATGGCAGATGAAGATAAACCAAAGACTCTCAAAGAAGA
The DNA here is from genome assembly GCA_965223805.1 of Nitrosarchaeum sp. GTDB lineage: Archaea > Thermoproteota > Nitrososphaeria > Nitrososphaerales > Nitrosopumilaceae > HKST03. The sequence continues at coordinate 68,750 of OZ245014.1, forward strand.
AGTCTTAGACAAGATTGCAGCGCTAGTTACTGCTGCTTTTGGTTTGGTAGCAGCCCTAGCTTGGAATGATGCAATAAAGACAATCCTCAAGGAGGTATTTGGAGGAGTCAACTATTGATCCAATGTTGTTATATGCAATTATTGAGGTTAGGATGATTTTACTTAGCATAATATTGGGTATGAATGATATAATGTACTTAAGATAAATGGGACATTATCACAGATGAAGTTATCAGGTCTAAGATTTTATTATTATTCTACTTTGGCAGACGTAACCACAAACGGCTTGAACTCCAAATCCAGCTTGCCACGCTCTATCTGCTCATCAAACCATCTTGATATGTCAAATGTCTTGCCGTTTATCTTGATACCCTTGAACCCACTTACCTGACTGCGTTCCAGAAAAGTCATCTTTTCAGTCAGGTTTTTTATTACTGTCTTCTAGTTAAATTTCCCAGACAATTATTTTTCTTCTTGCTCTGTTCAAAGAAAACACATCCACTCACAGCTGATATGCTCTACCAATTTGCATCGAAGCAAAGCAAGTGTCTGCCTTGTCAGGATGATTGGTTCTAGTTCTATTATTATGGTTCCGCCACTGTCTAGGACTTGGAAATTGAAAAGAGGAGGAGATTAAGGAAAGACCAGTTGGGAATACTCGGGGAATGATCGAGACAATTCTTAACCTTGATCGAGATCAAATCAAGCTTTGACCGTTCAAATTTTACTTTCACATTAATAAAATTCTTGAGTGAGTGTAAGAAAGGTCATGTTCACAATTTTACTTGGTTTGCCATACAGAACAAGAAGATGTGTATTCATTGCTTAGCTGAAGAATAAATACAAAGATCACCCGTAAAATATATCAATTGTGACATTTGGGCTTGGATTATTTGTTCATAAATTATATGAAAAAGGAGAAAGCCCTTTATTATGCTCTAAAATCATTTGAAATATGTCAATGTACATGCCAGGGGCAACTGCAGTGGGAATAACATTTGATGGAGGCATTGTTCTTGCCAGCGAAAAAAGAATTGCATTTGGAAATTTCCTAGTTAGTAAGTCATCGAAGAAAACTTTTCCTATTACCCCCAAGGTAGGTGCTACATGTGCTGGTCTTGTGGCCGACATGCAAATTCTTACGTTACAAATTGCCGCACTTGCAAAAATTAGAAAAATGGAGTTAAAACGAGACATTCCTCCAAACACCATTGCAAAGATGATGTCAAATATGATGTATGAACGAAGATTCTTCCCACTTTTAACTCAGGTAATTGTTGCTGGGACTGTTGATAAACCAATACTGTATACTCTTGATCCCTTAGGTTCTGTTCTTCCAGATGAGTATGCTGCAGTAGGAACTGGAGCTGAAATGGCATTGGGAGTCTTGGATCCACAATTCAAACCAAACATGACAAGGGATGACGCAATAGATTTGGCCAAAAAGGCAGTTCGTTCAGCAGCACTTAGAGATTCTGCAAGTGGTGATGGATTAGATATTCTCATTATTACAAATGAAGGAACCGAAGAGTTTACTGAAAAAATAAATTAATCATAAAGAGTTTTTCCGATTTCCCAGAATTTATCAGAAATATAATGCATGTTTTTTACAACTTCTCCTTTTTCCATATTATCAAGCTCTTGACTTGAAACAAGTGATTTTCCCACTGCTAAAAATTTGTGTTGTGATTCTTCTATGATGCACACTATGTTGTCTTTTTCAAAGTCGGAATGATTTTTTATTCCTGGTCTCATTACGTTGGCACCTTTACACATAAACTTTACAGCTCCCATGTCTACCATAACATAGGGAAATTTTTCAAGAGTGCTAATTTCTGATAAGAATGGAATGTATTCTTCATCTTTTTTCAGAATTTTGATTCCTTGTCCTGTAATAATTTGGGCTTCATTTGAAATTTGGTGTACTTTGAGATTTTTTATTTTGGGAATATCTATTGCCCATTTTTCTGATAGTGTTTTTAAAAGTGTAGATGTTTCACTTTTTGAAATTAGATTAGATTTCAAATTTTAGATATCTCTTGTCTTATGTCTAGCAAATCTCTGAGGATAGAACTTGCTGTCTCCATTCCCCCAGCTCCTCTTCCAATTATTGTCTGAGTGCCTGAATGCTCTGATGTAAATGCAATTGCATTAAGGGTTCCATTAACACATAAAGGATCTTCAATTGAAATTTCCTTAGGAGATACCTCTAGATCTTTATTACATGATGCTATTAGCTTGACTGCACATTTATTTTTGATAGCTTTTTTGATATCATCTGTGGTTACTTTGCGAATACCTGTACACTTGATGTCAGGCATTGTAACTTTCATATCCATCACCCAATTTGCAAGAATTACTAATTTTGCAGCAGCATCAAGACCATCTAAATCCAGAGATTCATCTGCTTCAACATATCCTTTATCCTTGGCATCTTTTAGCGCAGCTTCAAAGGATAGTCCATTTGCCATGTTTGTCAAAATGTAATTTGTAGTGCCATTTAAAATTCCTGCAAATGACATGATTCTTTCGCCTTTAAGACTATTTTTCGCATAATCTAAAATTGGAGTGCCTCCACCAACAGTTCCGCTAAATTTGAACATAACTTGATTGTATGTAGCTAGTTCCGTCAGAGAGGGAAATGCTAATGCTAAGGGGCCTTTGTTTACAGAAATTACATGCATTTTGCGTTTCATTGCATTTGTAATGTGTGTTATTCCAGGTTCTGCATCTTTGTAGTTACTTGCCGTAGTTTCAATTAGTACATCTGCATCCAGATTTTTTATCATGTCTATTCCTGACATTTGGTTTTTTGTCTTGGCATAGTCTTTTACGGTTTGAAATTTTTTCTTTACTTCGATTAATTTTTCCAAGTCTAGTCCTGATGAATCAACAGCACTACCTTTACTGTCAAATACTCCTATCACTCTTGGTTTTAATCCATATTTTGCATAGAGATCTTCTGATCTTGAAACAAATAGTTTAACTAAACTTTGGCCAACAACACCAAATCCACAAAGTATTATTCTCAAATTTCTTCTTTCCTTTCTGATTTGTGATCTTTGCTCATTTAACTCACTCTGATTTTCTTACCATTAATGGAGTTTTATTAATAATTTTTGAATGAAATTGAAATTGTTTCAAATGAACATTTCCAAACTAACTTGATTCCTCAGTTTTACTCAAGTCTAGTGAAATAGAGTTTATGCAATATCTAAGATTGGTGGGCTTTGGTCCATCATCAAATACATGTCCTAAATGAGAGCCACATCTCATACAATTTACTTCTGTTCGAGTCATTCCAAATGATGTGTCTGATACATATTCTATCTTCTCATCTGAAATTGGCTCCCAAAAACTTGGCCATCCTGAACCTGAATCAAATTTTGTATCTGATTTGAATAATGGTTCTCCACAACAAACACACTTGTAGACTCCTTTTTCTTTGATGTAGTAATATTTTCCACTAAATGGTGGTTCTGTTCCTTTGTTGATACAAATCTCATACTGCTCTGGTGTTAGCTCTAATTTCCATTCTTCAGGAGTTTTTGAAATCTTTTCTGACATGATGTATTTTATTTTTGATAATATTAGAATATTATCAACTTTGCTTTTTTCTTTTTTCAGCGGTTCTTTTTTCTGATTCAAATCTTTCTAAGTCATATTCTTTTAAATCTGCAAATTTAATTATTTTACAAAGATTGGGATGAACTCTATTGATCTCATTAAACATTTGTTGTGCAACTTTTCTGTAATCTTTATGTCCTTGTGGCACAGTTCGCAATTCAATAAGATGGCACGCTTCACGTAAATTGAATTTCATAAAGTATGGATAATTGTATGCAAAATTTACAGCATATTGAGCTTGTTCTGGAAATTTTTTCCTAATTTTATCAAATGTTTGTTTGGTCATATCCATACAATCTTTAAACTCTTTTTCAATTCCTAAAATTTTGATTTCGTCTGGTATGTTATATCCATGATCTGTAGTTAACAATTGTCTTTGCAACGTCAAAGCTCTATGCCTATGTAAATCTCTAAACATTCCAAAATTATTAAGAAGATCAAAAGTATAGTATATGTTTTCAAAAGCTCTTGGTGGTCTGTGTCTTCTGTTTTTTCTTAATTTTGCAAATGAATTGATTATTTTACTTTTATTTTCCTTTGGCATTTTTTTTACTTGCTGTAAAATATTTTGATATGATGTGCTTGGTGATTGCTCATACATTATACTTGTAATTATTTTGTCAATTGCATCTTTCTCTGATTCATAATCTACAATTTTAGTGTAAACACCCACAATTTTTTTTGGTTTGATTTGATTTAATGTTATTTTTCTTGCGGTCTTTTTTAAATCTCTGAGATAATCTTGTAATGTTTTTCCGTATTTGTCATCAGCTCTTCGCACAAAAGATTTGATTGTTGTATCTAGCTCTTTTTTAATTTTTGAGGCTAAATTTCTCTCCTCATACAGCTCAGATGAGCCTAAAACAGTCAACAGGTATTCAAATGCCCTGCCATTTCCAGTAAGTCCTACATTAGTTAGAGTTGATGCTGGCAAAAGACCTCTGAGAATGTCTAGCGCTTTTGCTTTTGTGGATCCTCTGTAAATTATATTTGCAAATTTGATGTCTTTTTCATCTCTTAATTTTGAAAATGGTTTTTCCATATCTTCTTTGGAGTCTTTGAAAGAATATTTTTCAATTGGATATTTTTCTCTTACATAATTTATCATCTGTTCAATGTTTTTTGAATAGACATCAAATGAAAAATTACATGTATCTAAATACAAATCTGCAAATTTCGATTTCATTATTTCTGGATCTCGATAGAATCTATACTGCCCATTTGTTTTCTTATTCCATGCAACATATCTTGATGATTTTTCTAAATAGGATAAACCTATTCTTCGGTCTTCAATTTTTTTTACTGCAATATTTGATAATCCTTCAATTGCAATTTGCGCTTCACCTAATTCTGCAACAGAATCATCTCCGTACTCTAATAGAACTCTATTGTAGAATTCTTCTCCTCTGTTTTTATTTTTTAAAAATTCATCCAAGAATATTCTTCGCATACTCTTATCGGTTCTGCTATATCTTGACATTAGAGCTCCACGATCAACTTGTCGTGGAGTTATTATTGCAAAGACGTTATCATCTGTATTTGAAAAGTGATCTAACAGAATTTTTTTTTCACTACTTGTAAACTCTGACAATAAATTTCAAAAGTTTACCAATTATTAATAGTCTATTTCTTTTTTCCAATTTGAATTAGATCTGGAGCTTGTGTTTTCTCCATTCCTTTTGTCTGCCATCTCAATAGAACTTCTTTGAATGCATTTGCATCAGCTTCGTTTTCTGTATACATCAATGCAGTAACCCATCTTCCCTTTCCTGCTTTTCCACCAACTGAATTCATCCAAAAGTTACTTGGAAGGGTCTCCATTGCTTTATTGTTTGGCTCTTTGGTGATATCGATCCATCTCTTTGAGACAAAGTACAAAATTTGTTCTAATTCTTCACGTTGAATCATGATGATTCCCTATTGTCATTGAATTTTAAAATTTCTCAAAAAAACCCTGATTTTGAGTTAGTAAAAATAATCTTACCAAAACTAGAAACCTTTCTAACACTTTGTGGGTTATACAAATCTCTTAATCAGTACACATGACCCACGACGATATCGATATAATCGGTAAAAACGTCAAAGACATGTACGGTACATTCATGGGTAAAGTAATTGGAACAATAACTGACATTGATGGAAGCATCCAATCGGTAGGAATTGACTGTGGTTCTCAGGGTTTACAGCAAATCCAATATGAGCAATTAGTAGTCCAAGGCGATGTTGTTATTTTTATTCCAAAATGGAGACTTGACTCACAAAGACTTCTACGCGAGAAACAACTAACTCTACGTCGTTTAAAGGCCTTGATAGATATTGTTTCTGAAAATGATGACATGAAATCAGATGCAGAAATTATTCATGAAAAATACAAGTCAAAACTTGTATCATTAGATGAAACAGAACATGAAATCAAAGCCAAACTTGAGGCAAGATTGACAGAGTTAGAGGAGCAAAGAAAGTCTGCAAAGATGTTACTATTTGATGCAAAAGTACAATACAAGAGCAATGAAATCTCAGAGTCAACATTTGAGACCGTGAAATCATGCACAACAGAATTAATTGAGCATGTAACTCACGAAACGGCAGAAATCTCAAATGTTCAGAGAAGAATTGCAGATCTTGATATGGAAGTTCAAAGTACTATTGCACCTCCACAAGTACATCTACAAGAATCAGCCGTATCATATCTGGACAATTCTGAACAAGTAGTTCGGACCAGCCTTCCAGAAGCACCAACAGAACCAGTACCAGAACCTTCAGTACCTTTTACAGTTGAGGCTCAACAATCAATCCCAGAACCTCCTACTGAGACTGAAGTGCTACCAACAATTCCAGAACCACCCCAACAGGTGAAAACAGAAACATCTGATGACAAAAATGATAACGACTGGCTTGCTAGAATGGAAGCACAATAATTTTTTTCACTTTTATTAAATCCCAAAAGAGGAGATCAAGCTTGACTTTCTAACGATTTTTGTAAATGTCGATTTTTATGAATGGTTTAATCTCATTATTAAGACTATTTTAAAAAAATCTTAGTATGGTTGAGAATTTTACCAATTAAAATCTGTTAATTTGAATAAATGGGCAATTTTAAGGCTAGAATTGCCCTTTTTTCTTCTCTAGTTAAATTTAGAAAGTTCAAAATCCTAAGGTCTCTGTTGTCAAAACCTTATGAAATTGGCCTTGGAAACAATGATACTGAAACTAGAAAATCTGCGGAATCTGACTATGTGAGGTTTTGGGATAATCAGGCCAAAAATCTCCATTGGTTTTCTAAATGGGATAAAACCCTTGACTGGAAGCCTCCTTTTGCAAAATGGTTTGAAGGTGGGAAAATTAATGCTTCTTACAATGCCTTAGATGTTCATCAAAAAGCAAAATCTGACAAACCTGCAATTTTATGGGAAGGGGAAAACGGAGATTCTAAAATCTTAACATATGGTGATATGTGGATTCAAGTTCAAAAACTTGCCAATGTCTTAAAATCTCTGGGAGTAGAAAAAGGTGATAGGGTTACAATTTATCTCCCGATGATTCCTGAACTGCCAATCTCTATGTTAGCATGTTCTAGAATTGGGGCAACACACACTGTTATTTTCTCAGGATTCAGTGCATCATCAATTAGAGATAGAATTGATGATTCAAAATCTAAAATAGTTATTACTGCTGATGGTGGATATAGACGTGGCTCTGTTGTTAAACTAAAAGAAGTTGTAGATGAAGCAATCCGAGATTTTGATTTTGTAAATAATGTTATTGTTTTTGAAAGAACAAAAACTGAAATCAAAATTAATGAAAAAGATAAATTTTGGAATAATTTAATGCAAAATGCTTCAGAAACATGTGAAGCTGAGCATCTAGATAGTTTACATCCACTTTACATTTTATACACCTCTGGAACCACTGGAAAACCAAAAGGGGTTTTACACGGTACAGGTGGGTATCTTACACATTTGTATTCCACATTCAAATGGGCATTTGACATTCAAGACTCTGATGTATTTTTTTGCACTGCCGATATTGGATGGGTGACCGGCCATAGCTATGTTGTCTATGCCCCATTACTTCATGGGGCAACAGAAGTAATGTATGAAGGCGCACCTGATTTTCCTGATGCATCAAGAATGTGGGATATAATTCAAAAATACAAGGTGACAATATTTTACACCACTCCTACAGCACTGCGAATGTTTATGAAATTTGGTGACAATATTCCAAACTCTTTTGATCTTTCATCAATTCGACTGCTTGGTACGGTTGGTGAGCCTATTAATCCAGAGGTATGGAAATGGTACTTTAAAACAATTGGGAAAGAAAAATGCCCAATCATTGATACTTGGTGGCAAACAGAAACAGGTGGAATGTTGATTTCTCCTCTGCCTGGACTGGAGACAATCCCTCTAAAACCTGGTTCTGGAACAAAACCAATTCCAGGAATTTCAATTTCAGTTGTTGATGAAAAAGGAAATGATCTTCCTGATAACACAAAGGGATATCTTTTAATCAAAAACCCTTGGCCTGGAATGCTTTTGACATTATGGGGAGATGATGAAAAATACAAAAAAGTTTACTGGTCAAAGTATGAAAATTATTACTATCCAGGTGACTATGCAATTAAAGATGAAGATGGATACTTTTGGTTACTTGGAAGAGCCGATGATGTCCTAAAGGTTGCAGGACATAGAATAGGTACTGCAGAATTAGAAAGTTGTATTGTTTCACATGATGATGTTGCAGAATCTGCAGTTTGTGGAATTCCTGATGAAGTAAAGGGTGAGGTAATTATCGCATTTGCTGTTCTTAAAGAAAATGTGGATAAAAATTCTAATGTTTTAGAAAAAGAATTAATTTCAAAAATTAGAGAAGATATTGGAGCTATTGCAACTCCAAAACAAATCTATTTTGTCTCAAAACTCCCAAAAACTAGAAGTGGAAAAATAATGCGCCGACTCTTAAAAGCAATAGCAAATAATGATAAGATTGGCGATGTTAGTACTCTAGAAGATGGTGCAGCAGTAACTGAAGTTCAAACAGCTTTTGAGGAACTGCAAAAGTCAATTCAAGATAAATCCTAATTTTGTTATTCTTTTTTTAATGATTTAAGATCTGTTCCTAACAACATATCGAACATCTTTTTCAAGCCATCGTATTCTGATTTTGAGTTTTCGTCAAATTGTTCATAATCCTTGTTTTTTATTTCATCAAGTTTGTTTTTTGCCTCTTTGAAATAATTTTTAAATTCTTCAATTTTTTCATCACTGAGTTCGTTTACATCAAAAATTACAGTATTGCTTCCAATGAGATTTTTTTTCTCATCATAGAGACTTGTTGCCTGTAACACTCCTGGAAATTCTCCTCCCCCTTGTTTTTTAAATATAATTTTTCTATCTACTACTTTTCCTGTCTCAAACCATATCTTAAGAGATTCATTCATGGCCTCCCAAGAATCTTTTGGCACATGCTCAAAAATTGACCTTCCTAAAATTTCTGACTTTGCATAACCTAATTTTGCAGCATACGTTGAATTACAGTCAAGAATAACTCCAATTGAATTAATTCTTCGCCACATTATTGGGGCATCTTTGAGAATCTTCCTTGCTTCTGTTTGCAGCACTTTATGAATTCGTCTTATCTTATTATTAAATTAAAATTTCAAGTGAACCATTGATCCAAGTTGTGACTTTTCTTTTCAATTGCTTTTTTTAGTCGATTAAGCGATGACTGCACTCTGTCTTCTGAAAAACTTCTCTCTCTTACTAGATAATTTGTAATTCCATCATAGTCTATCTTGTCAAAAATTATCTCGTTTACTTTTGCTACATTTGGTTCCAAAAAGATTTTTCTTATTTGATTAAAATCAATTTCTTTTAGTTGTTCTTGAATTTGTGGAATATCTTCTAATCTTTTATGTTGTATTATCATTTTTAATGCAGTTTTTGGACCTACTCTTTCAAATCCATCTGGATTAAAATCAGTTCCAATTAAAATTCCGACATCTACTAATTCTTCTCTTGTTAATCCTAATGACTCTAATGTTTTATGAGTCTCTATAATTTCAGGTTCAATGTCAATGTAGGTATTTCTGTTGGGAATCTTTCTTCTTCCACTGTTTGTAAAATTTCTTACAAGTCTTTTTGCACCAAACAACACTGAATCAAAATCCTGACTTGCTGAAGCAAAAGCTTGTCCTGTATTTGTTAGGTGCGCAGCAGTTGATTCTCCTTCTGATGGTGCATCAATAAACGGAATTCCAAAATATTTTAGTAACGTCTTTGAATCATCTACCATTCCATCTTTCATACTTGTAGTTTGTTGTGCATATTTTCTTGCATCCTCTAGATTTCCTTCTGCTATTGCTTTCTCATATTTTACAGTGGCATCTTTTTTGATTTGCTTTCTTCTTTCAATCTCTGCTGTCTTTAGAGAGGGTGGCTTTCCATCAAAGACATAAACTGGTTTTATGCCTAAAGATAAGAAATTGATATTTCTGTATAGCAATCCGCTTAGGTGACTGGTAATTCTTCCTTCTGAATCTGATAACTGCATTCCATCAGGACCTCTAATTATTGCCAGAAATTGATAAATGGCATTGTAAGCATCAATTGCAATTACTTTGTTTGAAAACGATTCTAGCTTTGTTTTTTCTCTGACTACAAGAGATTTTAGATTTAGCCCCATTTCTTGTCTTTTCTTGATTTTTGAGGTATTTTGTGTTTGTCCTTTTTTGAAACAAAGGAAATACCAATATTTCAAGAATATTTTTTAAAACCATGCAAAATTGGTTTCTTTGGGCAGGAATAAGTTTCATTATAGGTGGGACTGTAAGCTGGGCACTTACTATAGGCGCTACTGAAACTGTTAGTTTTCAAGAAGATCTTTCAGGATATGCTATTGGTTGGATTCTTGTTGGTATTGTTTTGATTGCAGTTGGTTTTATCAAACGTAAGAAATAATTTTTTTTGAAATTACGAATTAATTCATATTTTGGAATCTATTTTTATAAAATACCTTCAATGAATTATTTATTGTGAAAAATTTTGATTTGCCTGAACATCTTTCTGATAAAATTTATGAAATAAAAACAGATGAAACACAAAATGTAGCAAAAGTGATTTCATACTTTCCATTATCTGAAAATGAGAAAAAAGACATTCAACATTTGTTAGGAGACAAGTTAACAAGTGATAATTTTCATTCTATCTTTTCTGATCATATATCTGATGAAGAATGGAATAAATCTAAAGTACAAATTAAAGAAAAATTTCAAAATGAACTCTTTGATATTGATAAAATTTGATTCTTTTCTGGTAAATTTCTGATATTCTGATTTGCTTTATTATGGAGATGATTTCAGATTAAATGCCAGGTTAGCCAAGTGGTAAGGCGGCCGTCTCGAAAACGGCTACGCGTAAGCGTGCAGGGGTTCGAATCCCTTACCTGGCGTATACTATTATGATGCTGCTCCCTTCTGACAAAAATCCTGCCTTAAATGAAAATCATTCCTCTTCTGATATGGTAAAGAGCGATGTTGATGTTGGTAAACACCCTTTAAGCTATGATGACGATGATGATATCTATCACTATCCTAGAAAACTAAGATGGGCCAAAAATCGCCTTGTCAAGATGCATGATGGCCAAAAGTCCATCCAGTTTCTTGACAAGCTAAAACTGATAGGATTGTCTGATGCTCGTATATGTTATTACAGTGACAGGCTTCCGCTGATTCTTTCAGAATTCAAAAAACTAGACACCAATCTAAAAAAAGCCACAAAGTCTCACTGTGAAATAATACTTTCTAATCTTATCTCACAAAAAAACTACAAGGGTGAGACAAAGTCTGCATATGCGTTGACCCTGCAGAGACTGGTCCACTTTGCAAAGACTGGCGATATTGGAGACAAGAGATCAGGTTACATCAAGGAGGTATCTTGGATATCTCCATCCAGATACAAAGACAGGAATGCACAGGGAATACAACCAAAGGATTTGCTTACCCTTGATGAACTAAATGCAATAATCAACCAGACTACAAACAAACGAGACCGGGCGATGTTCTGGGTTTTGTTTGAGGGGGCATTTCGTCCTGGTGAACTGTTGCATCTACGTGTTGGCGGTGTTGACTTTAGGGATGACCATGTTATAGTGAGTACGTTTGGCAAGACTGGAAACAAGAGTGTTGCATTGGTGGTGTCATTCAAGCCTCTCTTGGAATGGCTTGATGAGCACCCACTAAAAGATGATCCTAATGCACCATTGTGGTATTCCTTATGGAATTCTTCAAAAACAAAGCGCGTGTCTTATGGTTATCTACGAGAGCATCTCAAGAGATGCAAGGAAAAAGCAGGAATAAAAAAACGAGTCTGGAACTATCTGATGAGACATTCTCAGCTTACACACTTGGCAAAAAAACTCTCTGACCAGACTTTGCGGGTGTATGGCAACTGGAAGCCAGGATCAAAGATGACTGCAAGATATGTGCATCTTTCTGGCAAGGATGCAGAAAATGCAATCTTGGAGCTTCATGGAATAAAGCAAAAAGATGACTCTAATGCTATTGCTCAGCTAAAAAAATGCCCACGTTGTGAGCACGATAACACCCCTGAAAGACAGAGATGTGCAAAATGTGGTTATATTCTTGATGTAAAACTGTTGGAAAAGGCTACTGTATCCCAACAGCATACGATGGACTATATCGTACACAGATTAGAAAACATGGAAAAACTTGGAGACAAGATTGACTTGATATTTGAAGAATTACTCAAGCAAAGGACTGATAATTGATATGATTTATTGTGCAATGTCTGATCTTATCTTTTTTATTTCATTTTTGTATTGGTCAATTGATTTTTTTAATTCAAGCAATTTACTTTTTGGAATTCGGATTATCTCTTCCATGTTGGTAAATGTTCAATTTAATTTAAGGACAATTCTTACCAAACACTCTACGGTTCACATTCAAAAGAATCCTAGTCTTTTTATGCAAATGAGGGTTTATTATAATTGATGCTTTCACAAAAGAATCAGAAATTCCGTAAGGGAGTTCAGGTTCCATTTTTGGAGAAAATGCTAAAGAAGAATCAAAAAACACTGGAACAACTAGAGAGTACTTTTGATGAAACTACAGGAAAGCAACAAGAAAGATTACAGGCATTGGAAAAAATATCAAAGATAAAATCAAACATTACAGAACTTACAAAGGCAACAGAATATTCCAAGAACATGGAATTTTTCAGACACCCAAACATTCCGCAGAGTATTCCAGATGAACATGTTTGGAATGATTGTTGGTATAATGAGAAAAGAAATGCATGGGTTACATTAAATGACTATTTTTTTCAATCAACAGATGCAAGAACTAGAGACATTCAAGTTCAATATGAAACAGAAAATATTACGAATGTTGGAATAATTATTGAAGAAGAAAAAATTCAATTTAGATGTGGCTTGCCATCAATTTTGCAAAAAGATGATAAAGGAAAATCAACATGGTTTGCTCTTCCAACATTATACGATGTGATGCTTACTAAAGAAATTGTAAAAGGAACCCTTTATCCTGAAAAACAGGATAAAGGCTATCTTTACACTACCGGTTCTGATGCATGGATTAGTGTATTGGGTAGATATCTTACCGAACAGGAATACTTGTATGCTTGTGAGTTTATGCCAGGCCTAGTAAAGATGCCATTGAATGTTCTTAGAGCCAATGCTGGAAGACCACATGATCCTAAAGAATACAAAAAGACCATGAAACAATGGAAAAAGGAAAATAAACAGTAAGAAAAACAAATAATTTTTTGAAGATTACCGTATATTATCTTAAGAAATATTATTTTATTAAAAATTAATTGAATGTTGTGTACTCTTACCTTTTATTCCTCTGGCAGCATCAACAATCTTTTCCGCACTAAATGGATGCCTATTAAGTTGTTCCATTAATCTTTGATCAACTTGATTTTGAATTTCTGGCTTTAGAGATTCAAAGTGTGGAACATTATTTCTTTGAACATTAAGGTATTCTTGCTGTCCTTCTAATGTCCCAAATCTGCTGTGAATTCTGTCAAGATTCTCCATGCTGTTGATTGCATCTCCTGGATTTGTCATCAATCTGGCCGATTCTCCAGTATCAGGCATTACGGCGGGGGATGTTTCCACATTGATTTGCGGTGGTTCTATCGCTGTCATGGATTTTGAAATGTCATTAAGAGAATGATTTGCTGCACTGATCTGTCCTGCTTCAAATGCTTTGTTCATTCCAGCATTTTGGATGTCTTGGACCATCGGATTTACTGCCTGGTCTACATGCATTGCGTGACCTGCTGCCTTCAGACTACCTGCGGCAAGTCCTGTACTTCCTCCGTAAAAAGCTCCTTTTACTCCAGTCTTGAATTTCTCTCCAAATGACATTGGCGTATGCTCAATTACTCCTTGCGTATTTGTTAATGCATCATTTCCAAAAGCCATTGGTGTACTTCCATTTGACATACGGCCCATGGAAGGAGTAGAACCCATTCCTGCCATTCCTAGTTCCTGTGAAGAGATTGTGGGTCTCATTCCAGAGTTTCCTCCTCCAAGAGTTCCAAGACCTGCAGTAGCACCACTACTCATTCCAGCCATTGCAGCAGCCCCGTCTGCTGTACTGCCCAATGACTTTGCAACACCGCCTAGTGCTCCCTGTCCTGCCATACTTCCAACTATGGAGCCTGCCATTATTGCAGTAGACATCATCTGTCCAACTTGTGTCACAATGTTTCCCAGCATTGGAGCCAGCATTACGGGGAAAAATACTGCCAGAAATCCCACTGCAAGGGACGCAAACCAGTCCTGCATTGCAGGCAAAGTAGTAGAATCCAAGTATGCAAGACCCGTAGTCAATACAAGAGCTGAAAATATTGGTGCAATAGACAACCCAATCAGGTTCTTTACAAGCATGTCCTTGACTGACCTGAACATTGGAATCAGACTCAATGTGAGCAATAACGGAATTGACATTGCAATGATTATTGTAAGCAATATTCTGACTGTACTGATGATAAACATCATTGCAGTCATGAACATTACTGCAAATCCCTTGAACAATGCCAGAAACACATCCTTCATCATTCCTTGTGCAAATGCACCAGGATCAGTAAACGCTGATGCCCATGCATCAAGATCAAAAATATCTACTGGTATTACACTTCCCATTGCACGCCATAGCTCCAGCGTCCTGTCTGCAGGATCATCGCCTGAGCCAAACGGATCAAGCAAAAATAATGAAAAGTTTTCAATGATTATTGCATAGATGTCCCAGACAAATGGAAAGACCAAAAATACAATCAAAAACAATGCAATCTTTTTGAGTATCCCAATTGCAGTACCTGGATGAATCCATCTCGCTACTTCAAAGACATAACCCAAAACCGCAATCATTGCGACTGCAACTAGTATGAATACAGAAATTGACACAAGCAACCAGTAAAGATCAATTCTCTCGTTTGCTGCAGGATTGCCATCTCCATCAAGTATCATGTCCCCAGTTGTTTCATCATAATCAAAGAAAGTAGGCATATCCGTGATTAACTCAGGTACAAGCAAACCTCCAACCTCAACAAAACCCTGGGATATTCCAATTAATGCAGCAAATATGATAAAGGCAATTCCAATCATCAACGGGATTGAAAAGACAAATCCATCATGTGATGAACGGAAATTAATTTTCACGAAAAATAATGAATTGTTTGCTTAAAAGGAAATTGTGATAATCAGTTCAAATTTAATTGAGATCAGATTTTGCCGGGTTATCAAGGCCTGAAATAATCAAGAAATCAAACATTCCTTATTAGAATGAGATTAAGTTATACTGTATTTTACCACGTGAATGGATTGATTTTTTCCTTTTTTGGTTTAGTTTGACCCTTTTTTGGTATCGTCCAATCCCCTTTTGAAGATTGATAATAATTAAAAGACTCAGTGCAATCACAACAAAATTTACTTACCTTTACTTTTCCCCATCCATATTTCCAAGTTTTTTGTGGTTTTTTAGTTTGAATCTTATCGCAATAAGGGCATTTAGGCTTCATTTTAAATAAAAATCTTAATTTTCAATTTATAATTGCTCTGAAATTTTTCATTATGAATAGTATGTTAGTGTATCAATTCTTCTATTAGAGAGGTTGCATCTGTTAAAGCATTTTTTAGGTTATTCCTTGCTGACTCGGCTTGCTTTGCGTTTTGAATCATTCTTATTTTTTGTTTTTCATCAGTAGGTAAAGGAATTAGGATCTCATTTTTAAAAATCTCTTCTCGTATTTCGGGTTGTGAAGCAGTTATTGCCAAATAATAGATTTGTTTTCTAAACATTTCAGATTCTAATATGCTCCAATATAGAAGCGATTCATCATGTGATTTTGGTCTTATTCCAAGGAAACCTGTAGTTACTAAATTTCCATTATACCAGTCAGGAATTAAAACAGTGGTTCCTCTACTACTAATGTTTCTTGCAAGAATAATATCGTCTTTTTTTACGCATAATCTTGCTCTAGTAGGCAATTTTTCAAAGTAATCTTCTCTTGTAGTTGTTATGGTTCCATCTCTTGTGACATCACCAATCTCAAAATATTTAAAAATTTTATTTTCAAAATCTTTGTATTTGCCTCTATGCTCTCCTTTTTTCTCTGTTCTAATTTCGGATATTATGTCAAAGTCACTACCTTTTAGTAAGGTTATCTTCTTGTCTTTTTCTAGTTTCTTAAATTGTTCCCTTAAATTTCTCAATTCGGGAGAATAATAAAATGCATCCAATCTCTTACTGATTAATTTATCTGCACTGATAGAGAAAATTTGGAGAGGACAAGACAAGGATTCATCTGTATTTCGATTATCAATTATCTGGGGTTCAATCTTTCCAGTTTTTTTCCATTCTTGGTATACTTTTGCTACGGCTCTAAGGTTGTTTCTTTCTGGTGTATCTCTACTATGATCATCATGACCTATATTGTTAGTAATAGCCATGAAAATACTTCCTTGTTTTTCACCTTCTTGTTTTTTTCTTAGATGAATTATGGAAGTTTTAATGTTAGCCTCAGCCCTGAAAAATGTATTGAATGGTAAAGATACTATCTGAACTATGATGAAATGCTTCATAATGAAATCTCTATATCTTTGACTATCTACACCATTGAGCACAGTATCATCAATAATGGTTAATAGTTCCCCTGTGTTTTCCTTTAGAAGGTCGAAATACCTCTCTAAAAATAATACATTTGACTTTTCAGATGCACCTACAGATCCACTACTTGTTTTGGCTATGGAATATTGTTCTAAGACTTTCTTCTCATGTTTATCCTTAGAACTATAATTTACACTAAATGGAGGATTCGAGAGTATTACATCATATTTCAAAGGAGATTCCTTCTCATTGTCAGGAGTGATTATTTCTTTAAATTCTTCAATGCCTTCTTTTACCTCATCACTAATTCCTTCTTCTATGGATAATCTCTTATCTAGCGTATCTGTCTGGAATATTTTACTTCCCCCATCACCATGTAAATACATGTTTAATCGACATATCCTAGAAATTTTTGGAGATGATTCAACCCCATGAATATGATTATTTTTCGCTTCCCTCTCGTAATCTGTACGTTGTTTATTCGTTAGATGCTCAATGTTGTCTATTTTATGTAAAAAAAGAGCCATCGTATCAATAAGAAAACCACCACTACCCGAACAACCATCAAAAACGTAGGACATTCTATCTTTCAACGGTTTAGATGTATCTGCACTAACAGAAATTGGAGATGTTTCAACCATATAATGAACCACTCCTCTTGGTGTAAAATATTGCCCTAGGCCTCTTCCTCGCACAGTAGCATTAAGGAATGTTTCAAACATTCTCCCATTCAAATCTTCATCTATACCATATAGATCAAAATTTTGTAATTGTTTTACAATTTCATAGATAGTAGATGGTCTAAGTTCCAAATTTTCATTTTTATTAAAAATTCTTTTTTTCTTTTTTTCTTGAATCTGCTTTTCTAAATTTTCTCTTATTTGTCTAAATAAAATAGCATCAAAAGGGTTTTTTTCTACAGGTACTTGCCTATCAATCCATTTTGTAGAAAAGATAAAGTCATCCTCTTTGATTTTCTTGCCTTTAGTGATTAAATCATGAATTTTTGAGTCTTCTCGAATTTTTATAAACATAATTTTAGCAAATTCATAGAAAGCATCTGTAGGACTATAACTTTCTTTTTTACGAATAAGGTCATGGCAATCGTTGAAGGTTTTAACTAATACCTTTAGGCTTGGTCTTTGAAAATCAAAAACATCTTTGGTTGCGGATATCTGAGTAAATGCTGAATATGAAAGATGAGCACGTAATTCTAAAAATTGTTCATTCCCATCTGCAAAATCCTCAAAACGAAGATAAAAAATTGGTTGATCATTATCCCAGGGATAAACTATAAAGAAATGGCCGTTTGTTAAAACAACATAAAGAACAGGATTATCTTTGTATTTTTGATTTAGGTGTAAAGCGTACGATGAAACTTGGTAGTGATAATCCTCTGGTTTTTCATTAGGTGCTTTTGCATCTATTATTATTTTTGGTGTATTTGTAGAGTCCAATAACACATAATCTGGTTTGTATTTTTCTTTCTTACTTCCTTTACCAATTTCAATTTGGTCAATTGATTCCTTTAAACGTATTTTGTCGTCTGGATAGTTAAGAAATTTCAATAATCTATCAACAAAAAAAGACTCAACTGATGCTTCATTTCGTAAATCCTTCAATGAGCAAAACAAATTTTTTTGATTGGATGATTTTTTCCCTGAATCCACTTAGGTGGTTTATTTTTGTTAGATTTCAATGTTGTGAGAATCTATGTATTCACAAAAGTGTGAATATTTATCAATAGTTTATGTTGTTGCTGTGAATTTGAATCCCTGAGCCATTTTTATAATTTGGAAATTTTTTCAAAAATATTGACTTCAAATAATCTCTTTATTTGAACACAAATTTTTCCAAGTTTTCCAACGGCCTTGTATCGAACATTTCTTTTTCCTGTGGAGTTGGCATAAACTTTGCATGTATTCGATGATTCTTTGTGAGAAATAACGCATGTCCTGCGTTGAATGCCCTGATTTTGTTTGTCTCAGAATCTGATAACCTCAAGATCTTTCTTGCCGTTTCTGCTGCCTGCTCCTCCAGACCCAGAATGATTTTGGTCTCCATGTTGTCAATGATTTTGCCAATTCCTGAATCATCTTCTTTTGATATATCCTCCAGTCTTTGGGAGATGAATCCAAACGTGATGTTGAGTTTCCGTCCCATACGAACAATCATGTTGACATACTTTGCAGCATTCTTCATTCGTAGTAACATCCAGGCCTCATCTATCAAGACAATCTTTCTTGTTCGTGTAGGTAAATCATTGCAGATTTTGAATATCTTGTTTAACAGTAACAACAAAATCATCTGTTCTGTCTCAGATCCTATTGCACCTTCCATTGACATTATCACTTTTTTCTGGGAGTTGAGTTTTGGCTTGCCCAGAATTATTCTAGACAATGGACCTTTCTTCAGATTGATAAGACTGTCTTGGTATTTTTTTGGAATCATTTCAAAGAATTCCTCAAAGGTCTTGGCCTTTCCACAGTATGTCTGGAACTGCCTTTTTACATCATCAGGTGCGTTTGTGATTTCAGATAAAATGTCTGCTGCATCCAATGGTTCCAGCAAAGCAAATGGATCCAAACCAAGCTGATCTCTTTCATCTTTGAGATACAGTACGTCCATTCCAAAAAAGTCAGCAATCTTGGAGTATTCCCCCATTGGATCTATCACATAAACATGTGAATCAGGAAACCTTTGCAACAAACGATTCAGCAAAATCTTGACGGTAAATGACTTGCCAGACCCTGACTTGCCAATAACTGCGATGTTGTAGTTGGTTCTTTTTCCAATGTCAAAGATTATCGGACCTTTGGAATCCATGTTAATTCCCAATGGGATGCCGTCCGGAATCTCCAGCATGTCAGCTGATGCAAATGAATACAGTATTGCACAAGACCCACGGTCAAATGTAATCTTTTTTCCAAATCCTTCGTACAGCATGCTTGCCTGCTTTGCAGAAACTGCACTAAAATGCCCACCGTACCTCTTGAGGTGTTTCTTGAATGTCTTGCAGTTTTCCTTGAGGGATTTCCTGTCTTGTCCAATTACAGTGCAGTTTACAATAACCTCATAGAGTCTGGTTGTATCTTTTCTCAAAGAGTTTTCGGCATCGTCTGCCCTCTTGAATAACTCAGATGTTGCCCTGTTGGATTTTGCATCATCATAAATGATGTTTTTGAATCGGACCATTCTTGTTATTGCCTCATCTTTGTCAAGCGGGTTGTACCACATTTGTACTTGGGAGCAGATGTCAAAGACTTTGGTTATCCATGCATAAGGTAGAGTGGCAGGGATTCCATCAAGCGTAAAGGTCCTCGAGAATATTTTCTCTCCAGTGTTGGTATCATTGTTGTTGTTTATTTCATCTGGAATTATCTCAACAAGTTCCATCATGGAGAAATACTCTTTTTTTATCTGAAATTGCGGAGGGGTAACACCTGAGATGTACTCTAGCCTGTTTTGCTCCAAGGTATCGGCAATTGGGGTATGTGATTCAAGGTGCACCTGCATTACAGGCATGTTCTGAATATGCCCTTCCACTGTAATTGGCACCATCCTCCTTGACATTGTGATTTTGATACGGTCATCTATTACATTGAGAATGTCAAAGAACTGTCCAAGTCTTTGTATCTGGGCCTCTTCTGACAGATTGATAAAGTTTGTAGGGATTATGCTGTAACTGAATGCAAACTTGTGTGGTGATGAATTTTTCTTTGATGATGCTATGTGTTGTTTTTTACCTGGATTGTTTTTTTCAGAGTTTTTCTTGACAGATTGTTTGTTTGAAAATAGATTTAATTTCACGATTCATGATGAATCATTTGCATAAAAGGCAACTATTAGCATTGTAATCATTGATATTTTTGATTCTCTAGAATTTCTTTGATGTTTTTTCTGTTATTACGCCATGCAACCAAATGAAAGACACCGACAATTCCTGCAAATATTGCACTTGATTGATAGTCAAAAAATAGTTTCACTCCAAAATCCCTTGGAAACATAAGAGATGGCAGAACAAAAATGAATGTTGATTCAATTAGTAACTGAATCATCACTGCAACTGATGTTCTGTACCTTGAATACAGCGCTCTAAATATTGGGTTTGCCTCATGCTGCAAAATCAACTGTTTTAAGGACAGTGTGATTTTCATGTCAAGGGACATCATGACAACCCAGAAACCATACAACGGAATTACAATTCTCCAAAAATGCAGTTCAGGTTTGTCAAAAAATACTAAATAAAAAAAGAGGGGAGAAAACAAAAATGAATAAAACAAGACTGGAAGAATTCTCTGGTGTTTTTTCTTAAAGTCTGTTTTGTTGTTCATTTTGTCGTTTTCTTATTCTATTGTACTCTTTGCTCTTGCAGAGCCTAGTGGCAATGAAAGTAGAACCCTGTAGGTGACTCCCTTGTATGCGCCAATGCCAATAAATGCAAGTGCGATTCCCACAAGCAAGAAGCTATAACCGTCTCCGATTATGGTCTTTACTGCATCAGTCAGGAACACAGAAGCATCACCACAATGGTTTGCAGTGATTCCGCCTAAGATGCTGCCATCTACGATACATAGTTCCTGTACGTTCACACCAAGAACGTCAGGTACGATGGTTGCAACGATGATTACTGCTACAAGGGCCACTACCAGCTTTATGAAAAAACCGCCAATGGATTCGCCTTCTTTCAGCTCACCATCCTTTTTTCTAATCATTGAATAGTTATTCTGGTTTGTTTAAAAGGAGAAGACACAGTGTTCTATCCTAGACTGTTACTGTATGTTCATTGTCATCATCTGCAGTTGCATTGATTTGATAAGCCACATCATGATTGTTCTCCAAGACAAGTGAAATGACATCATCGGATTTTATTGCATATTGGGATTGTTCTAGTTTCTTTCCATCAAGCGTTATGATGACATGTTCTGTGAGATTTTCTTTGGATGATTCTGTAAAAATCTGTTTTTTTGAGAGGCTCCTTAGCATCTTTCCTATTGGACTGCTACTATCATCATTGTTTTGGTTCAGTTTTGTTTTTTTGTAGAGTGAGACATTGAGAATGTTTTGATCAGTGAGTTCGATTGTACTTGAGAATTTCTTGTCTTCTGAAGGTTTTTGTGTGTTCTCCTGTGGTCTATCATTTTCATCTTGTTCTTTTTGTTGTGTGTCTTTTTTCTTGAATAATATTGACTGTATCTCTGAGAGAGCCTTGTTTATCAATCCCTTGTTGTTTTTTTGCGATTCTTTTTGTTTTGAATTGAATATTGCATTTTTGTCAGTCTGCTGTAATTGTTTTTTCTTTTTCTTTTCCATGTATTCGTGCTTGACGTCAAGTGAGGTTCCCCTTACCAAAAGCATCAGATGACTCTTTATCATCTGGTCTGCAGCCATTACTCTTGATCCAATCAATCCCAACCCTAAAAATACTGCAAAGATCAAACCGGCCACTATTACATTGTCAGTGGTCATAAAGACAAGAAATGTAACCAATATTCCTGAGAACAGTATGGCAGTCTGCCTGATTGATACCTTTCCTATTGGTAATGATATTGACTTTTGATTAAGTACCGAATCATTTTCAAATGTTACCAAATCGATGTTTCTGGTGCTCATCTGAGATATGATGTGTCATTTGTATAAAAGGAAGGATTGCTCAAAAACCTAGTTGCCATCAGTAATGGTCTTGATGTCAATGTGCAGTTTATCATCAAATTGAACAATCTCTTTTACCGTGTGCTGTTGTCGTTTTTTCTTTAGTGTATTTTTGAGTCCAGTATTGAATCCAGATTCCTTGAATTTCTTAAAGACTACAAAAAATGCAATCATCACAACCAATAACGCTACTAGTCCTGCAATCTTGGAATAGTCAACATCATCAGATTGAGTAGGATTAGTAATAATATCATCAACAACAATACTACCATCAGCTGGAACTACATCATCAACAACAATACTACCATCAGCTGGAACTACATCATCAACAACAATACTACCATCAGCTGGAACTACATCATCTGGAAATGTTAATGCGATTGTGCCAGTCTCTGTTGTTATTTCCGGAATAACGATTTCTTCTGGTTTCTCAAAAACAGGTTTTATTCCAATGTCCACATTCTTGTTGTTTGCAAGAAATTCCACTAGTTCAAACTCGTATTGCTTTTGTGGTTGCACTATATGCACTGGACTGTAAGAGACGGCAGACAATGGAAATGGCAAGTCAGATGATATCAAAAAATAACTTGTCACATTGTTGTTGTCTTTCTCTGCAATCTTCTTTTTCTTGTCATCAGACATGATGAAAGAATCAAAAATGTCAATCTCATATCCTACCTTGAATGCATCTGAAATATTTCTTGTAACTGAAGTGTTTTGTTTGTCAATCATGCGTATGTTGTTTAGAGTCACAGAATATTCCTGGTTATCCTCAAGCACTGCCATGCGTGGGTTGTATCCTCTCTCACGCAGTGCCTCAGTTACCTCGCCCCATTCTGTTCCAATCTGCAATAGTTGTGGTTCATGTGCAGTATACTTGAAAAGTGAAAACAGGGTTTTTTGCAGCGAGTCAGCATATTTTATGGTGTCTGGATGAATGGTATCAGCCGAATTCGCTTCAAAACTTTGTGAATCAACATGAAACACGGAATATCTAAGGTCTTTATTCGCCGCAAAATCACTAATTGCTACTTGTACTACCCAGACATCACCGTTAATCTGGTTTTCATCAGAGGTTAGCAGATTGACAAAGTCCATCTTTATCATATAGCAAACACTGGAATTGTGATTCTCGTTTCCTTGGGTAAAATAATGATAGTTTGCAGCCGAAGTCTGTATTGCTTCAGGATCACAGATCTTGTATGTGTAGGAATCTCCAACTGAGATATTCTTTCCAAGATGCCACAGGTGGCCTTGCTGCCATGAGACTTGCTCACTATAATCTGCACCAGGATGAGGCGGCATCAACGCAAAAGAATTTGGAACAGCCATCAGGCCAATCATTATTATTGCAAATATGGTCAGGTATTTCACAGAAAACTATGTCTGGTTTGCATAAAAGGCAGGAATCTACAGCAACCTCTAGTCTTTGATTTTTAGCGATATCGTCTTTTTGCCGTTTCTTGATTCAACTGATACTGTGATTTGCTCTTCTTTTTCCCATCCTATTTCTTTAATTATTTTCTCAGGTAGGTTGATTCTGTGCTGAATGTATTTTGCAGTATTATCTGCACCAAGGTATGTCCTGTGCTGCAATCTTATCTGTTTTGCCACAAAAACTAAAGACGATTTCCATAAAAGAACCAATGTCTTATTTGAGTACTGTTCTGAAATACCACCGTACTGCTCTGTACAGAATGTACGATACCATCATCAACACCAAAAGAATCGACACAAAGTCAAACAGTGTGAGATTGAATATGGAATTAATTGGGTTTGGAGGTACGGGATTGAGCTGCTCAGGTGTAATCTCAGGCAATGTAATTTTGGATTCTCCGCCCCATATGTTAACTCCAATGATTTCCAGTTCTGCTAGCTGTTGATCCTGTGGTGCTGAAATATAACATACACCCCCTGACTTTAACCCAAAACACTCAGGCAATTCATCATATGACATACCATTAATGGATAATGACTCCAGTACACCAAAGTTCTCATCATAAAAATATTTGAGCACCTTCATGTTTGCAGGATCCCTTTGCATGTTCAGCACATTGGAGTCATCCATGTTTAGCTGATAGGAATAGTCAATTGAGAAATCATACCATATGTGGTCAAACTCGTTTGTATGTTCTATGGAGCCATTGTCTGCGGTAATTGATATTGTATATGGTGACAAGGCATCAAGTCCCGTAGTCAATGGAATTGGAAGTATGCCATCTTCAGTATCAAGCAGATACTTGCCGGACACATCAACTATCTTATTTGGATCAAAAGTTTGGTCAATTGTAGTGTCATATTGTGTAAATGATGATAGTACACGCCTGGTCTTTTCAAGTGATATGCTTCCTGTTCCTTCTATTGTGAGATTACCCAGTGGATAGATGTCATGGCCATTAACTATGACAACGTCGTTTCCATCCATGTCAAGTCCTGTTATTATCTGCGCAAATCCGTCATCATCAGTATCAAAGATTATCTTGTCATGCACATACTGGTCTAGATTGGTGGTGCCAGCAATCTCCTCTCTTGGTATCATGGTTATTGAAAGATTTATCGAGTCATCTTGCATGCCTTCTGAATCAACTGCCAACACGTTTACCGTATTGTGGAAAAAAGATTCTGGATACATGTATTCATTGTTAGTTAGAAATGATACCTCGTGTCCTGCAAAATTTGTAGATTCCAAAACGTTAAACACTGTTGCATTCTCATATCTTGGAATTTTTAGTACTGGATCCAAGACTACATCCAGCAAACCATCATAGCTGAACTTTACCTTGCCGTACCCTGCCTTCAAAAAGTTGGCAGTACCATGCTCTCCAACCTCGTATGGAATGATTCCGGGAAACTCTGTTGGTATCAACTCGTCTTCTATCTCAACTGATCTTCCAACAGGAATCTCGTTTGTTATTATTCCAACATGATTAGCTTCATCCCAAGTCAACTGGATGTCATCTGAATAGTCTGATGTTCCAACCGTTCCGTCAATAAAGTCAAACTCCCAAGGGTCTGCGCCCCATGTGGAATAAAAGTAATCGTTAATCTTGGAACGACGGTCCTCATGAATTCCTATGACATCATCAGGGTTTGCATCAGTGCTCTCGTTTCCAAAATAGTGCAATGCATAACCTATCCTGTCATCAAATGCAACCTTTCCGTCATCAGACAAAACAGGATACACATAACTCTCATAGACTGGCTCATACTCGACTACCATCTCATCAATGGTTTGCACAAACTCGTCTATCTGCGGAATGATATTGTACAGCCTTGCAATGTACCTTATCTCATGTTCCCCAAGGTCATCAAGTGATGTGGCATTGTACACTGTGTTGCCTCCACCATAATCAAATGTTCCAGTCCATGGCAAGAATCCTGGTATCTCCATTGTATTGACACATAGTGCTGCATCACAAAAGAACTCGTCTTCTAGTACAAGTGGATCATGAATCTTTTCATACTCCACAAAGATTGTTCCAACCCTGTCATTTTTGAATTCATATATTGGATTGTGAACCACGTTAATTGCATCCCACACATAATATGACTCATCAAGATTTCGTGACGTATATCCTGCACTTTCAGTAAACTCTTCACCTACCGTCCACATGTCTACAGTTAGATTTGGCAGCCTCATAGGCACTGCCTGTGTTGCACTTGCAGATACGGTATTCCAGCTGCAGCTCCATCCCGAGTCTCCTTTATGGCAGACATACTGTTCTGCCATTGCCCTTTTTGACAAGGATACTGAACCTGCAGTATAGCTTGGTGTTATTACTCCCGTCCCAGAATCTGACGTACTGCCATATGTGACTCTCTTGATACAGTCAGGACCGTTTGGAACCGTATTGTTTGGCGTTGACTGGATGGGACATGGCTGCCAAAAGCTACCGCATCCGTCCTTCCAGGTTGTGGTTCTATAGTCAAATGCGTCTCCCGGATAGAATGTCTTGTCAGGATTGTTTCTGTGGTATGGTCCATGATGTGCCGAATACACATCAATCTGAACGTGAACAAAACATCTCTCTTTTATCAGGGTATCAGTATTTACATCCCCGCTTCCAGCCACTTGATGAACCGTATACAACAGTACGGAATCTCCATACGAGTTTTGCATGTTGTTGAGTGGCGTAAGAAAGGTTCCAAAAACTAGCAGCATGATAAGAAAAAACCCAGATTTCACAAAATGAGATGATTGTTTTGTTAAAAAGGCAGAAATTATGATAATAATTCTATTTTACTTATTCTTGGTTGTATGATGGAGTCTTTTCTTCCAGTACTACGCCACACTTTTGACAGACCAACTCCCCTGCATATTCATCAGTAATTACTATGCCACAATGAACATTTTCTGAAATGTTGCAGAACTCTTTGGATGACTCCATCATCAAGTGGCAATGAAAATTTTTCATAAAAGCAAAAAATATTATTTTTCTTCTGTTATATCTTCAGATTTTGTCATCTCTGCTGCCAAGTAACTGACAAAAACTTTCTCGTCCCCATCATCAAAGAGTATTGTATCTATTGTTATCTCTTGGATATTTGAGCATCTCTCGCATTTGATTCGCATGCAATGGTATTATCAAATTAGATAAAAGCAAAAAATATTTTTTCTTTTCAATCGTAAATTTTCTAAAGTTATTTCCAACTGTGAAATTACGTCTTGATTTTATTATATGAGACTAGGCATTAGCTCGAGATGCTGCATCTCAGATATTAAATAAACTAATTCAGTTAGAAAAATAAAGACAGTCTATCTTACAAGATGCTGTCATTTGAGGCTATTTTTTGGATTTCTTTGCATTCTTTCTTCTGGTTGCCCAGCCTTTCTTTGAAGCTTCAGATCTTGCTGCTACTGTTTTTTTCTTTGACGATGTTGGTTTCTTTGCCGTTGTCTTTTTAGCTGCAGTTTTTCTGGTTGCTTTCTTTGAAGTTGCCATTTTTTATGCAAACCAGGACATTGTATATGATTATGATGTGACAAAAAATATTGGTAATGAGAATAAAAGAAATGTGTCACAAAATGGAGCAATGATAATCAATCTTTGTCAGTTTTTCACACACAGCAAAGCAGTCTCTTAAACTCATCAGTGCTTCTCTCAAAATCACAAGTCTTGCAGACCTGCCAGCTTCGCTTTCTCAAAATTTGCAACGTTGCACCCTCATATGAAATGCAGTGCATCTTTCCACTGCATTTGGGACAGGGTATTGGTATTTCAATTTCCATGTTGTATGTTGGAATAATTTGATAAAAGGGAATGGTATAACTGATAAATCGTTCATCAGGATTTTTTTTTCAAGTTTTATTTTGATAAAAAATATTTTCAATACATGTGTCAAAATATGCCAGGAACGTTACATGTATTTTCTCCAAATAAAGACATGCAGGCAGAATACATCAACAACCAAGAAATTACAGCTAATGGCACAAATATCATTATCCATGTCCTGAATTTCATCTTCTTTACTTGCTGAAACAAATCCATAATATTGCAAACTAATTTTTCAGTTAAAAAATATTATTCCTAATGATTCATTTCAAACATCAAACTCTTCGTTAGATATGATGGATTCTCCCAAGAATAAATGGAAAACAATACATTCACAATTACAAAACCTCAAACTAAAATGAACATAACTGCTGATTCCAAGACCAAAATCATCATTATCATAACCCTGACTGCGATAGTGGGATGGGCCGTACTTTCAGGAATACAAATGGGACTTCATCTATTGCTTCCGTTTCCTTATGGGACCATTCTGTATTATGCGCTGTTGAGCCTAATACTGGTCTATTTGATAAAATATTTCCTAACATGGAGAAAAAACAATCCTAGGCCAAGATGATTTTGAACCATCTCAAGACTTTCTCATAAATCTAAAATGGTTCAACCATAAAATGTACCAATTTCATTTTTAATCACTAGTCATATGATCTGTCATGTAATGTATGTGCGATTACATGAAATCCCTAAAGGGCTTGTTCATTATAGTCTGTCACCAGATTCCTCAACGGTTTTGATCTTAAGACTTGAAATATGTCCAGACAATTTGGTGACATTACAATAATCTAGTCTAGAAGTTATGGTTTTGAGATGCTGAGAAGCTCACGGTATCGCTTACAAAATTCTCCATCTTCCAGACACATATGCTCAGTATATAGAATCTCAAATATTTCAGGATCTGACAGACCTTCAAATCTTGTCTCATCTGGAATTCTTTGTCTAATCTCTTCAGCGATTTTGGAAAATCTATCGTCTTTGTCTGATTCAAAATAAGAATAGATGTGGTGTGAGCTCAATAGAAACAAGTGAAACCCAAATAGAATAAAAAATGAGACTATCAAGATTTTAGAGCGTGTACTTCCTGAAACTCTCCTGAATATTTTTCTAGAGTAAATGTAGGTCGGAATACCCAGTATAAAGTATAATGATAAAAGAACTCCATATGGAGAAAGGTTAACAATTGAACCTGGTACAAGACCCAAAATCATAGGTACCATCAAAAGACAAAAGTAGCCAACCACAAGAATCAGTACAAGATTGAGAAAGTATGGTCTGTGGGAAAAATCAACATTTAGTTTATTGTATGCCAAATACAAAATAAAATCATTAATACTTTTAATTTAGAGTTGCTACTTTTCTGATTTCAGATTCAATACTGTCTAGTGTTTCTCTATATCTAGGGAATTCTTGTTTACAACAATTATTATTCTTCCAAATTTTTTGGATTCTCTTACTATTTCTTTTAATAGTTTGAAATACTGGATTTCATTCATGAAATGGTATCATTCAATTTGATTTAACAGCCCAGATGATTTTCCTTAGAAAATCTAAGATTCATAAAAAACAGAAAAAATAATAAAATTATCAACTATTAGGTATAATTGCGAACTTGACAGTTTTTGTGCAGTTTAGGGCAGTTTGTCAGATTTTTGTGCCTGATTAGCCCCTAATTCACGCCAAATCACCAAAAATATAGTCAGGACGGTCCGGACAGTCCGGATTATCCTGACAGTCAGGAGGTTAAATGCAAATGAAATATGTCATGATATGGGTAGTGAATCCTCATCATATCGCTTCATCAGAAATGTGTGGGGTGAGGGAAGCGGTTCGTTGTGTTTTAGCATTCCCTCTGAAATCGTCAAAAAGATGAATATCAATTCAGACAGTTTTCTGTATGTTGAACTGATCAATGACGCAACATTTGGTGTACGAAAAATAAACCACAAGCTATCAAAAAATGAGATTGAAAAGATTCAGAAGATCAATCCAGAAACAACTGATGAAAAACAATTAGAATCAAAAACCACTATGCAGGAAAAGCAAGATGATGTTGATACCAATAGTTACAATCCATTAGATGAAGTGTTTTAAATCAGAAATGCCTTGACATTTTTCTTGTTCGTTACCTGGGAATCATAAACCTCCAACAGTTTCTTGCTTTCTGACCAGCAATGACATATGTCAAATCCCATATTTTTCCACTTTTCCATGTTGAGTCGTGCATGTTCTGGATGGCTTGCCAATTCACTTGTAGACTCTATCTCTATGCTGATTGACTTTTCCTCATCATAATGATATCCAATCAGGTCAGGGCGATACTTGTCTTTCTCAATATTCTGAGACGCTATGGTTATGAACACTCCCTTGTCCAGATAATTTTTTATGACCTTTTGTGTTATTCTTGAAATGTCTTTAGCTGTTCCAATTTTAGTATCATCCAATGTGAAATAGTTCTTGACTGCCTTTTTGGACAGAAAATACTTTACATTCCGGGTCGAATCATCCTTTTCTAAAATCCCTTTTTCTATCATCTTCTTAAGGATAGATAGGACATCATCACGTGTCTCAGCTCTGACTTGCTCTGTGATTTCAGTTAGCTGAAGTGGACTCATCTTGTTTTTGTGTAGTGCAACCATTATTTGCCATTGCTCTTTTGTGGGAAGTGAAACTGTGAGGTATCTCATCCATCTGTCTCTTTGAATCTGTTTTTGCTGTAAAATGGAGGAATTGTTATCCTCTTCTTCAAATGAACTCTCTCTTTTGTCATTATCATCATAATTCCCGTATAGTCTCTTTTGCTCTGAGACAAAATTATCAAGAAACTGCTCATTTTCATTTAGATTTGGTGACGGTGGATTGTGCAGCCAGAACTGGAGTGGCGTGGGCTGCTCTTTGCCTGGTTCTGCCCTCATCTTGATGGTCCAGTGATAGTCTTCCTGCGAGGCCAGCTGCTGCTGAATCTCCTTTGAGAATCTTGGATCCCAGATGCTTGCAAGTTTTGATGCGTCCTTGCCTGAAATTCTTCCAGCTAGCTGAGTTCCACAGTTTCCAGTTATCTCTTCTAGTAAAGAGTCAGAAATTTGGGCCGTAGTCTGGTGTGCTAACAGTAATCCTAGACGGTATGATCTTGCCTGTGATAGTATCATCGGCAACACATGCAGATCTGATACTATCTGAAACTCATCCAAAGCAAGTACGACATAGTTTCTGTCATTCTCTGCGGTGTGAGATGCTCTTTCCTGTATGGTAAACCACAACTTTATGACAAAGGCCTGGATTGCCAGTGGCTGGATGTGGTGTGCCAGATGCAGTGATGATATCCTGACTATTGTGTATTGGTTTGGTTTTATCAAATCTTCGAACTTTACTGTCCCATGTCTGATGCAAAACACCTTTTTTAGAATTGGGTCTGTGGCAAACTGCTCAACTCTGTTTAGCAACGGTACAAATGATTCAGGACGTAACGTTGCAATTGAAGTCAAAGCTTGTTTCATTGCTTCAGAGTCTGGCATCCCCAAGGCCTTGAACATTATCTGCAGAAACTTTTCTTGTTCTTCTTGGATGTTTATTATGATATCATACATGTCAAGGAAAGTTGGAGCATCATTGTTCTGGTACATGTAAAAGAGCAACACACGAAAGATTCTCTCCATCTGCACAAAGCTTTGTTGCTGTTTGTACCACTCCTTTAGAATATCCATGAAATATCCAACGTATCGGGATACTGTCTCCTGTCTTTTTTCAGGAGAATACCTTGGCAACTCCAATGGATTGATTGAAAAGTCTGTCTCGATTGGATCCAAAAAGTGTACGTTATGATGTTCAATTGACTGTCTGTCACATTGCTCAATGAACTTTAGCGAGTCATCGCCTTTCGGGTCCAGGTAAATGAAGCTGTTTGGGAACTCTCCGTTGAGATTTGAATTTTCCAGATGCTTTGCAATTATCCTAAGCAGAGTGGTCTTGCCTGAGCCCGTCCCGCCCACGATATAGCCATGCCTTGAGAAATCTGCAGGTGCTATTACTGAGCATTGGTGTTGGTCATCAGTTGATTTTACAATTTTGCCATACTGGTTAAAATTAGTCTTGGATTCTTGCAAGTATCCTAGATTGAATCCTTTCTTTGATGTTAATCTGGATGGCAGTGAAACGTTTCTTGATGTCTGCAGATTTTTGGTGGTTACTGCATCAGGAAGATGCACAAACAAAGACATCTCGTCATTGTTTAGTACTAAAAATGGCAGTGGCTTTCTTGTCTTGTAGTCACCCGTAAGTTTTGATGTGTTAAAGTAATTATTAATTGCATTCTCTAGTGGCTTTTTTACAGCAGGAATTAACCGTAATTCAAACATTGACTGCCTCTCATACGGTCTTTTTACTCCAGATATTGTGATTGGAGAGCCTGCTTTTTTTGGCTTTGTGCTGTTGTAGAATTTTGAAGTGTCATATGTGTATGCAGCTAAATGCTCATAGCTTGACTTGATGTCATCAAATGGAATCGATTCTAAACTATTATTGTTATTATCTCTGTTATTATTGTCATCATCACTCTCATTTGATTCAGATGAGAGTAACCCCCTGATACTCATGATGACCTGTGACTTTTGCATCTTCTGTGAAGTGTCTGACTGTAAAATCCTGTAATGGTTGTAAAAGTCCATTCCGTTTTCTGGATTCTCATACGGCTTTGTGTTTTTCAGCTCATCAATCCAGTTCCGAAATTTTTTGCTTGTGACAAGCTTGATTCTGCGATTTAGCTGGTTGTGGTGTGACTTGAGATATGGCGTAAAGTTGTATGGTGCAAAGACAAACTGAATCCATGCATATCTAGCAAGCTGTATCGTGTTTGATACTCTGGTGAGGGTGTCATGTGCATTTGATTTGTCAAATATTGTACTGTAATGACCGTGATGAGTCGATACGTCAAATATACTGTAATCTTTTTCTTTTTTAGAAATGACAGGAAAATACCATTCAGGCACAATTGTCTTTAGATCCAAATATGTGGCATTAGGATACATTTGTGAGAATGCAGTCTTGAATGATTCCAGGTCTTTGGGACTATGAGATGCCAAAACTATCTTCAATTGTCTTTTTGTGCCATCCCACCAAATCTCAAAGGAGCGTATTGTGTTGTGGTATGGATTGTTCTTTGATGGGATACCAAGAATGTTAGAGGCTGATTGGATGGCATTTTTTACATCAATTGATATTGGGACGATTACCTGACAGCATGAAATCTCTGACCTGTCAGTTATTCCTAAAAAGTCTCTTACACAATCAAGCTGTCCTTTTTGCTTTTGAATGTTTGATAATAACCAAAAATTACCCAAATGAAATCAAAATAATATCTTCATTATCATAAAAGATAGCAGTCTTTATGAAGATGTAATTTCTCAAATATGCAAGTTGAATATCCGTATCTTGTTAACCAGCATATTTGTCGTATTTTTGGTCAGCATATTGACCATATCTGTTTCTTTCACAGATTCATTTGCACAGTATATGGGAAATGTTGGCAGTAATGATAGTGTTCCTACTTCTTCTGATGCTGAAATCGTAATGTCTCCTCTAAAACAACTCAAGAGTGGACAGATGCCTGAAAACATTACATGCAAGGAAAATCTGGAATTGCTCCTAAAAAACAACGGAGTGCCGATTTGTGTAACTTCAGCTACCAAGATAATACTGATGGAAAGACTTGGTTGGGCAGAACCTGATGTATCTTTGTCATCAAATACCACCGCCCAAGCAGAAAAATTCCCATACAAGTTTGACAGAGACATTTTTTCTGCAGATTCTACTGATACCACACCTGAAAGTATCATCAAGTTCTCATCTACAGCTGAAATAGTAGAGTTTCTAAATGAAGCCCAGACATTTAGAGATAATTTTGGATACTATCAGTTAGATGAATGGAATTCAGCTGACGGAATATCCATCGAAATATCAAGAGGAAGCGGAGAGTTTGTTTTAGAAGAAGCACTTGAAATTCAGAGAAGACAGATTGAGGCAGGACCTGCAGTTCCTTCCCACACAGGTGCAGTCAGTCTTGATAGAACGGTATACTCTAATGACTATTCGGCAACAAACATTCAGGTAAAAAACGTAGATGAGCCAGACTATATCAAGACAGATGGAAAATACATCTACATAGTAAACCAGAACGTCTTGACGATAATTGATGCATATCCTGCCGAACCTGCCAAGATACTATACAAGGCAGCACTTGACATAGAATCACAAGACCTTGAAAACATCTTTCTAAATGGTGACAGACTTGCAATACTGTATCGTGGCTCATCAATACCGCACACAACGCAAACCTTTGTTTCAGAAGGAACACAAACAAGCGCAGAGTCAAGGGTAATGTCATACCCGATTTACAATTCCAATACTGTCGTATCCGTGCTAGACATTTCAGACAGACAAAATCCCCAGATACTGTCTGAATATTCCATTGATGGAAACTATCATGATTCCAGGATGATTGGCAACATCATGTATATGGTTGCAAACAGCCGTGCTGACTATGCAAACCCAATAATTCCAAGAGTTGCAATTTCTGGTACAGGCACAATAATGATGCCTGATGTTTACAGGTTTCCAAATCCTGAACAGCGCTACAACTTTAACACAATAACTGCAATCGATATCGTTGCAGATGAGCTGATAAATTCAGAGACATTTCTTATGGGAAACACAAACACATTGTATGTCTCTGAAGACAATCTATACATAACATACCAAAAAAACATCACACCAAAAACAATAGAGCAGATTCAAAGAGAGATATTTCTTGATGTCATTTTACCATTGCTGCCACAAAATACACGAGATGAGATAATGTCAGTATATGAGGATGGTTCTGTCACACCAATCCAGAAACAATCTCTAATTTCTGAAATCTTGCAAGAGGCATACAATACATTGCCAAAACAAGACAGAGATGATCTATTCTCAAAGATGCAAGATGCAATCAAGAAATTTGATTCTGATCTGAGACATAACCTAAGCCAAACTGCAATACACAAGATTGCACTTGATGAGGGAAACATGACCTATGTCGCAAATGCACATGTTCCAGGACATCTGCTAAACCAGTTCTCAATGGATGAGTATGGTGAAAAGTTTAGAGTTGCAACTACCATTCAGGACAATTTCAGACGTGGAGGCAATCCAGGTACTGCAAACAACGTCTATGTGCTAGATGAGAACCTTGAGAGAGTGGGGAGCCTTGAGGATATTGCACCTGGTGAGAGGATATACTCTGCAAGATTCATGGGTGACCAACTGTACCTGGTTACATTCAAGCAGATTGATCCCTTCTTTGTAATTGACATGTCTGAGAATACTCCAAAAATACTGGGTGATCTAAAGATTCCTGGATTCTCAAACTATCTGCAGCCATACGATGAGAACCACATTATCGGAATAGGCAGAGACACGATAGAGACCAAGGGAAGAGTCCAGACAGAAGGAATCAAGATATCAATGTTTGATGTATCTGACTTTGAGAATCCACAAGAAAAAGATACCATAATAATTGGCAATGACTGGACTGATTCTGATATCTTGTTTGACCACAAGGCATTGCTACTAGACAAGCAAAAAGACGTAATGTCAATACCAATCAAGACAAGCATCATGGCATTTGAGGATGAATCGTCAACAATTCCAGAAGACTATGATTATGACAAGTATTGGAACGGATTTTACGTGTACGGGTTTGATGAGAATGGGTTTGTCAAAAAAGGTACCATCACACACTACCAATACCAAGACCATTACAACTTTCCATACATGAAGCCAAGATCGCTTTACATTGAGGATATGCTATACACAGTAATGGATGGCAGCATCAAGATAAATGACATCAACAATATCAAAAATGAGCTAAACTCCATCAGCCTTGCAAATACAGGAAAGCTAATCGAGTTTATAGAATAATAATTACAAAACTAGAATAGTAATAAAATTTCAGGCAACATCAAAAACAATGCCACACCAAACATGTAAGCTGCTAGCGGTGGAATACTTTGCACATGCATTTCATTTGATTGCAGTGATTGAATGTCTCTTGTCACCTTGTTTCTAGATGACAGAAACATAAATGACTTGACATGGGGCGTTATACTCACTGAATTCTCTGCTGGAATGACAAATTTCTCATATACTCTTTTTCTGTGAATAACAAAAAATGCAAAGGCCTTTTTGTGTTTTGGTTCTGAAAATTCAGAGAATATGTCTCTCTTTCTTGTTCTGATCATATCTGATACATTCAGTGATACATTATACAACATAACACAAATCGTAACTAGGAGAAAGGACATTACCAGAACCGTTATTGGAATCATTACAAACTCGTAATGGACCGGTAAGATTACAGTAATTGCAAGAATAGCAAACGCATCAGCTGATCCTGCAATTTTCCATCTCCATAGAATGATTCCAGCAAATACAGATGTGAAAATAGTAATGACATGGTATGGAGTCATCATGTGATAGTCCCAGATGTACAATGCTGTACCAATCCAGCCAAAAATCAGCCATATCATATCTGGAATCTTCCTTGATCTTACATCAAATATTGCTGCAGTGCCCAACACGGATACCATCAAGAGGATACGGATTGATTCTATGTCCACAGAATCATATCATAGTTACAATAAAACCCAGAATCTCAAAAGGACCAAGTTCATTTCCAAATGTTGCGAAGTCAAACTGGTCCTTTCACCTTATTGATTTGATCAATGAGAAAAATTCCTTTTTTTCTGGAGTGCTTATGACTGCCTTGAGCTGCTCCTTTCTGCATTTCTCAAATGTTTCATTTTGCCATGATGCAAGGGACACAAAGTCCTTGTCGTATTTTTGCAAAAATTCAAAAACTCTTGGACTGATCCTTACAAAATCACTGTTTGCCCAATACAGTAAACTCCTGTCAGTCAGCATCCTAATTGACTGGAAAATGTTCCTTGACGTATACACTGCACTTGCACATGATTCATCCTCATCGCGTGACTTGTCAAATGCATCTCTGAACTTTGATACCATGTAGCAGCTTGCCTTGTTATTTGGGTCTCTTTTGATTCGGCAGTACACTTGAGATAAGATGCACAATGATTGAAACGGTATATGATCAAATCTTACACATAATGCAAACCATCTTCCAATATGTGATAGAAAATATGTCCTGTTGTACTTTTTTCCATCCGAGAACAGGTATCTGTCTGAGTGCATCTGCAGTATGATCTTTTTTGTGTAGATGTGCGGCCTGTCTATCTCAGATGCCGCCTGTCTTGTTGTTAGTCTGATGTCCGGATACATCATTTCTAGAATCTTACTGCGTGTGGAGTTTCTGTGAATATTCTTTCTGTAGAATATCAGATCCTTTACCTTTCTGTCCAGCGATAGCAGAGTTCTTTTTGTATTGCTCATAAAACTATGCAGCACTCCAAAATACAGACAGCTTGGAATCCTTTGGAAATGTCTTCAATGTATCAATTAACTGCTTTGGTGACTCGAGGTTCTTGTGTTTTATCTGAGATTTGTCAAATTTTAGGTGCTTTATGACATCAAGCGGTATGGAATAAAGTGATTTTGTGCCTACAGGAGTGGTCTTTATTATACTGTGGTTGTCTGTTGGCTCTATTTTGGATACCGCACCCGTCCTCTTGTTTACCAGAATCCGGGGCTTGCCAGTCTTCTCATCCGGTATAATTATCATATTAGGTATTGATTTTTTTACAGTCATGGTCTCAGAGTCTATCTTTTCATCTTGCTGATTCTGCATTTGTGAGTTTGATGATGACTGTTGTTTTCCCCTTTGGTCTTTTTCCATGGTTTTTCCTACATCTTCTGTCTTTGTAGGTATTGCAACAGTTGACTCTTTCCTGTTGTTTTCCTCATGTGTTGCATCTTGACGGATATATCTTATCATGGAGTCAATCTGTTCAGGCGTGGTCCATGCAAATGTTCCATCACTCATTGCATCCAGGTCCGAATGAATCTGAGATATCAGCTGCAACTGGTGTGATTCTTCCTCCAGTCTTGAAATCCTTGACATTACATACAACGGCACACATATCTGGGATGGCACCAGATTCTTTCTCTGGGAGAGTTGTTTTACAATCAGCTGCAACAGCTCAATTGATTTTGCAGAGATGTGGTTGTTATTCTTGGATAGGATGATTCTCTCAAATGGTGTCCTGCTGATATGCAGCATGTCAAGTATGTCTTGTTTTTGTAATTGTAGTTTCTCTTGCAGATAGTATATGCTATCAAAGATTGACACTGGATTGAACACCTCATTTTCCAGAATCTCTCTGAAATGTGCAAGCAAGATATCTGGTGAACCATTGCAGTGATCATCTGTAATTACTCCATTGATCTCGGAGATGACACTTGGACCTGCCTGCATGCATCCCAGTATGACATCATGATGATTAATCGCATAGAGTTTTCCGTCTGCTTTTGCCAGCTTGATTGCAGGGAGTGACTCTGGATCATTTCTTGCAATCTCTGCAAACTTTGCAATGTTGGATATGGTGGATATTCCAACGCTCACAGCCGGCGAGTGTATCTCTGAAATCTTTACCATGATCTTTGATGATGTAATGTTACTCATTGTATGATGCACCTCTGAATTGCCAGTGTTACGGATCTTTTGGCCAGTGTGTTGTAGTCTGAATTGTTATTTTTCATGACAAGTGATGATCTTTTATTTTTCAAGGAATAGGAGGATGTATTTACAACGGTTTCATAGTATCTTGTCGCAATTCGCCTTAGTGTGGTAATATCCTGTATGTTGTGGTCTCTTTGTGCCTGGGATAGGTGCAAATTCAGATAGAATGCCTCTTTGTTATTTGACTCTGTATGGTGCTCTTCTTTTTCTGTCTTAAAGATAATGCTTTTTAGCATCGGTGCATTTTTGACCCCCAAGCTTTGGCAGACTATATTCCGGATGTGATCCTCATCAAATGGAATGCCACTGTTCCTGCAGGTCTGGTAAATGGCAAGACACATTGCCTTTGCTCTGGTAAACTTTACTATCTTTATTTTCAAATCACAGTATGACTTCCAGCAGTTCTCCGATATGATGTCAGATAGTTTTAACTTGTCACAAATATCTGCAAATGAAACGATATCAGAATTGTTACTTTTCTTCAGTCTTAGATTGGGGATATGTGTTATCTTTTTTGTATCCTGTGGATTTCCACCCTTTAGTCTTTTTTGATACAAGTTGATTTTGGATTTTGTAAGGTGCTGATATGGAATGATATTGTTGCTGTTGTCTTCCTCATCAAAACCAAACACAACTCCGCAATTCTTGCAGACAATCTCACTTTCCTCAGCTGTTGTAACTAATTGAGGTTCTCTGTTTTGACACAGGCATGTGTCTTGTAATGATGATGCTTGT
Source organism: Nitrosarchaeum sp. (assembly GCA_965223805.1). Lineage (GTDB taxonomy): Archaea > Thermoproteota > Nitrososphaeria > Nitrososphaerales > Nitrosopumilaceae > HKST03. The sequence continues at coordinate 107,889 of OZ245014.1, forward strand.
AATGTTTTAGTTCTATTTATCGTGTGATTTGTTTTGATGTTTTGTGTTTGTGAATATGTCATGCAACATGATATGGTATCAATTGCATATAACCACCCATGTTATCTTTGCTACAAATGCTAGAAATGCTAGCATTTGTGCCTATCTTTTTTTAGAAAATTTTCTGCAAAATTCTACTGTATGTTATCTCTGTTTATTACCTTGATGCAAAACATCTCTTCATCATACTCACTAGCAACCACATTTTGCCTGATCATTTCAAATGCTTTTGTGTATGTCTTGCATTCAAGCTCAGACCAGTTGCATCCCAGGTTGTGTTTGGAGATAAAAACATCTAGATATTTATCATCATTGTGATTATCATCATGTTTTATCCTGTTAAGCTGCAAACCATTTCCCTTGTTCCACTTTAGTATGTGCTCTGACAGAATGGGATACGTTACCTCCCCCTCTTGCAGTCTTATTTCGTTTATTATGTGCCTTGCCATGAATTCTGAAACCTCGTCAATCTTTGACTTGTCCAGAATACTGATAATTTTTCTGACAATTTGTCTTGAGAATATGATGTCTCCCCTGTGTATCTTGTAATAGTAAAATTCAATCCACTGTGATATTATCTGCGAGCCTACAGCGCTTGGACTCTGGTTTATGTCCTTTGAGATCTGCTCTAGTATGACAAAATTTTTGTAGTCTAGTCTTATGTTTAACTGATGCGTCTTTTTACCAGGCATTTCATGTACCTTCCTCTTTGCAGGTTCAGGTAATCTCAGATGGTATCTTGTTGCTAGCTATACGGAATTCAAACTGGGTTGACCTACTTTCTTTCATGAGACTGTAATAATGCAGTTATCGTAGATAAAAATTACGAAGAAATTCTTTGCTTGTGTTTGTATGTTCTCATTTGATTATTTTAAGATAAATTAGGAGATTTGTTCCAGTGTTACACTAATCTCTTTGTCTAGTAGATTGCGCTTTTTTAATAATTCATGATAGCTTTTTGGGATAATTATGATCTTTTTTTCTCCCATGTTGGATATCCTTGTAACTAGTTCTATACTTTTCACAATGCCTGTGGATGTGGGTATACTAAAAGTATATATGCAGTAGTATACTGATAGTATACCATAACAATGAACAGCCTGAATAATTTGAATTTTGTTTGTCTCAAACGACATGATGTTTTTTGATGATCAATGTAGATGAATTGAATTGAAGATTCAGCTAGTACGGATTCACAAAGATGGAAGACAAAAACCAATCAGGATCTTTTCTCATTCTGAAGAGGTAATCATACAGAGGACAAGAGTTAAGGTGATGGACAGAAATACGGGCAAGGTTAGCGCAATGTATGTCTTGGAGGGACTTGGCCCAACTGGATGGATGACCATAGAGACTACCGGAAACCAGGAACTTTTTGCATACATCTATGTCGGAGATGAGATTACCAATAATGACAGCCATAATACAACAATACAGAATCTGTTTTGATTTTGGAAAATTATTAGATTCTTCTAGTTTTAACCCGAAATCAGTTTTGCCCGTTTTATGATGAATGATTTGAGTATACAAAAATAAATGATTAGAAGAACTTATGAACTTGCCAAATTCAGTTTGAGCAATTGAAGACCAAGACATTGATTCTGCTTGCAATTCCAATTGTTGTAATTTTTTCTGCCAGTCAAAGTGCGCATGGATTATGGTTACCACAATCTCCAACGGAACTTCTTGAGAAAAGCCACTTGATCTTTGTTGGAACCATAACCTCTGTAAATTCTTTGGAGTTTGAACAGTCCAACTCGTACGAAATTGAGGAGGATGGAGTCTCCCAAACTATTGTTGAAAACTACACTCTTGTCCTTGATGAATATACGGTCAGCGTTGATGAATTTGTGAAAAATCATCAAGACATAGATACAATTACAGTCAGACAGCCTACAATCAGCATTCCGGGAAGAATTGTACCTCATGGAGGGTTTGACATTGGTGACAGGGTATTGTTTTACATTGAAAATTTTGACGGTACTAACACCTACTCTAAGGAATCATTCAAAATTCCAGAACATTGTGATGCGGTAGCTGTTGTTCAGAAACCAAGAATGATTGGGGGTGACCTGAAAATGATGCAGGAAGGTATGGAAAAACAAGATAATTTCACTGCAAAATATCCTGTGATGTTTATTTCACAAATGGATTTGGGCACACTGTCTGGTGCAAGTCTGGAATATGATGTATACATTAGCAAACAAGTTGACAATATATACAAAGACATAGTTTTTCATGAGAAAATTACATCATATGCCAAGCCATGTGAATGGTTGTCTGTTGCAAAATGGGAGTTTACACCTGATACAGGCAACTATCTTGTAAATGGGAGAATATACAAAGAAGATTCTAACTTGCCTATTGGCAACCAATTCTTTTCTGTGTTTGCAGAATCTCCGCTAAAGCAGTTCAAGTCAGGAGTTCCAGCTGATAAGATACAATGTAATGATGATTTTGTTTTACTCAAAAAATACAACGGCTTCCCTGCATGTGTAAAACAGGACAGCGTCATTGACCTCATAAAACGAAATTGGATGACTACTGATCAAATAGATGGTTATGCAATTGATTATGATGGAGATGTAAAACATCTGCCATTTGCTGATATTTGTACTAATGAAATGAGGATAATCTTACTGACTCATTCCAACATAAGGTCACCTGAAGAACTTTTTGTAATGGAAGATGTGGCTTTACCATCTAGAATGAATCAAGAAGATTTTGAACAATGTGCACGTGAAACAGATTTTACAAAATCAAGATGGAATATGGTCTCATTGGAAAATCCTGAACCTGAACCATCTAGCTTGGATGAGAAAAATCTCACCGATGCAAGAAATAAACTAAGAGAAGTTTATCATGCTAATGCATCTTTTGGTCCATTTACCATCAAAGAGGCTATTGTCGGTTATGGTATGGGTGATGGATTTTTAGTGGTAGATATTCTAGAAGATTACTATGATTCAGATGAATACTACCAATTAATAATACAAAAAATAATTGATATAACTGGCGGTAAAGTAGACATTGAGTTTAATTCGTCAGGCGCAATAGTTCCAACACACATTGAATCTATATTTCCCCACATATGGAACGGATTTTTACATAGAAATGGAATAGAGTTTACTCCAAAAGATCAACCCTATGCAAATAATGACGTTGGATACGATAATGTTCATCGTGTGTGTTCTCCTGTGGTGACATCTAATGGCACTGAACTATACATTTCGTCTGTATTTGTCTATGAGCCTTTTGAAATCACTGGAACATTTATTGATAAAATAAAACCTGATGACTGTTACAAAGTTTGGAAAACTGACACTGTTCTAGAAGAACCAGACAGAATACTCATGTTATGGCTTGAAAATTATCATAAGAGTAATTAGAAAATGAAAACTAACCTTTTGATAATCATTGGGATTGTTTTGACATCTGCAGTAATTGGAACAATTTTTGCCATTTTTATGATTTCTTATGATAACACACCTCAGACCACATTTGACTATGATGTAGATTATGATGATCTTGTAGTGAGAGATGTTAGCATGATAGTGTACAAGACAGTGAATGATCATCCAGGAAAGAGTTGTTTTACTTTGTCTTCAGATGACCTGAATAGATTCCCAGATGACTTTTTAGATGACCTGAACAGTGCTGCACAAGAAGGGTTGCGTGAAGATCCTCAAATCTATCCTCCAGGCGTGTATACAGGATACGGCATGAATGCAGAAAAGAATCTTGTACTGGATCTTGTAACAAAGTACAACTTTAGTGAAACCCAAAATGTCTCTACTGACAACATCGCATCAATTCCTGACTCTGAATACCTTTTTGACTGCTTTTTTGATTATGATGGCAAGCAGTACCTGTTAAGACTAGAGTTTCAGCAACAACTACATGATGGCAATTTTGCAAATGTAAATGTCACAAAGAACAGTTTGGGCATTCCACATATCCTCAATGAGGATATTGTTGTGTTTCACGGTGGCTTCAACAGTACAGTTCTGTTTCACAATAACTTGAACACTGAAATCACTCTTTTCACACATGAGCCAACAGTGAATTTTGTAGATGAGGACGATGGAGACATTCATGAAAACAGATTTGCAAAAACATTATCTGACTTTGAAACAATCATTCCACCCGGAAAATTCTTCTCATACTATTTTTCGCCGCACAAAGACAAGAATGATTTGCCAATAAGATATATGATAAAACCTTTTGATCTAGAGGGAACAGTAACTGTGAAACCCTATCCTCGGTGCATGACAGAAAACGAAGTAGCATCACTTTATGGTACGGTGAATGTGTATCCAAAGTTTCCAAAATATCTTCCAGGGGGATACACCTTTGAATGTGGAGTGCACAATACAAACGCGTTTGTGCATCTTGTTTACATGACTGACGAACAGCGCTCAAAGTTCACTGACACGGCAAATGCTGCATTTAACAGGGAATTTTTTGCAGATGGGGGTCTGGTGATTGACTATTATGATGAGGCATGGAATGGGTGGATTGAGGATCCTAACTATGACAAGTTTGAAAAGGCGCAAGAAAATTCACAACATCCCAAATCCAAGACACTTGTCATTTCAGACCAGCCAGCAGTAGTGATTAAAGAGTATTTTTGGGATGATGGGCAGCAGCATTCCTTTAATCGATTGGAGCTTTTTCTTGATGAAGAGCAAATCCGAATAAAAAGCGGTTTGGACGAAGAAGAATTGATTAAGATTGCAGAATCTTTTTTTGACAGGTAAGATTTGAAAATGAAAACTAGGTTTTTGGTATTAATTGGAATTGTTATTGCATTGACAATTTCTTTCTTTGCTCTAGATCCATCACAAGATCATATTGCCCAGTATTTTCTGACTGATGAACAATTTGAGGAGATGATTTTGAATAATGATATGCTGACAGATATTTGACATATAATGAATCAAGTATTGTACGATGATAGAGATGATCTAAATGAGGTCGTTTATGCTTCCTGTTTCTCACGTATCATTAAGGTAACTTCATCTAACTAGAGGAATACAACGAATTTCTTAGAATTTTAAAAGATTAAACCGTAACAAAAATTCCTTCTATGTGAGCGCTTTATTTTGAAATTATTTTTTGAGAAAGATTTGGTTTTGTGATTACTGTTAAGGAGAATCAAGAGTGATGTAACCCGATTTATAATAAACAATATCAATTTCATTCCCTACAATTTCTCTTAACATCTTGTCAGTTCTTTCTAGAGTCTCTCTGGTAAATTTTTCTTTCACTATTCCTACTTTAATACCTGCAACCTTTCCAGCATATCGCTCGTCTAATGAATATGCATCAAAACCAAATGTCACCCCGGAAAAACTTGGAATTGGAAATTTTTCTCTATCATAAGTGCCAAATTTTTCAGAAAACAGAGTACTCTTTTCCCAAAGTGTCTTTACTAACTCCCATGATACTTTTTCATTAAAGGCCATATCTGCATGAAGTATAATCAATTCTTGTTCATCATAGAGTTCATTTCTTTCTTTTTCTGCAATATTTGGATCTTCAATCAAAGTATCTAACTCTAATTTCCTTTTTTCTAATAGTCGAAGATCTTCCAATGACAACAAATCTTCCTGTACCATCATCCCTGTGCCCCTTATCACTACTGGACTGTATTTTAGAATATGACTATCTCCTTTAGATTCCTTTTTGGCCCAACCACGTTCTGTCAATTTTGATATAGAACCTGAATCTACACAAACAGGAATATGCTTTTGTTCATAAAACTTGTATATCTTTGAAAGGTTTGGGTGGCAAATCACTTCCTGGAAACTGACATCATTTTTCATCTGCTTTAGTGGTGGCAGTATGTGTGAATATGGAGGGTTGTGGATGACGTCACATGAAACATTTGTTATGTTATAAGAAAGGCCAAACGTACCAATAATTTCAATTTCTTTAGAACCTGATGATAACAAAATTCCGTATTCTCTACTCTGTGCATGACCTGTTTCATTATAACTTGTTTCCTCACCATCCACTAAGATGATAAACTCCTTGTCTTTGTCTTCATGTTTCATATCCAACAAATCCCTAGGTATGTCAATTACAAGCATTCCAGAATCATTTGATGTAATGCGGATAACAAGAGAGTTGGATTTGCAATAGGGAATTATCTCATCAATTGTGCTATTTGTTATGTTGTATGGAATATTGTATTTGATCTGTTTTGTTGTTATGCTGTAAACATCTGATAGTGGAATCGTTGTTGGGGAATAACTAGAAGAGTACATTATCTGGGCATTTGCATCTGGAATAGTCAGAAAATAGGACAACGCCGGTACGCCACTAACAGCAATTGCAAAAATTATCAAAAGGCTAGTTTTCATTTTCAACCCGAATCTTTGGAAATCAAAAACATGTCATTGTATTCATGTTCAGGGAAAAAGTTCCTGACAATCTCTTTTTTGATAAATTCCCCATTCTTTCCGTTTATGGCATAGTAAAAACCGTCATCTTTGAACCTGACCTCATATGTCCTGAGTCTTTCACTGTCTGTATCGTCTTCTCTTTCAAATACGTATTTGTTAACGGTAATTGTTGTGTCTCCTAACTGGAACAATTCAGAGTTGGATTTTGTCCAGTATGTGTATCCTGTACTGACTGAGTATTTTCCAATTTCCATGAGTATTTTTCCAGAATTGTCAGGAAAGTCAAGATATGATATTTTTGCCCTGTATTGCTCGGGCGCAATTTCAGACAAGTCGTATCCGGCAAACTGTAATGGAATGGGCGGATAATCAGGATATGTATTTGCAAACGACTCTGCAAGGAATTCAGATCCGCTGCGAAAGTCATCAAATGAGATCTCCCTGCCATAGCCGATTACCCCATTCTCTGTTTTGGTCCATCTTGGCGGTTCTGCATACAGCAATCCGTTCTCATCAACTGACAGGTCAAGATAAGGCAGCGCAGTCATCGGAGTTGACCTGTGAATCATTCCGGCAGTCATCGCACCGTCAACTACCCTGTACATGCCACCTTGACACGGATTCTCAATCCTCTGCCTTCCGTCATCTGGCCAATACTTTACGATGCATGCATCATCAAGAGACTTTGCACTGTATGCCCTGTATGCCGAGGCATCATTTGCATCACCGCCCATCCATTCTGGAAGGCGAATCAGCATGAACAGCCTGTAAGTGTCGGCGTTTCTAGGTATTGGCGTATTGGGTTCATGTATTGGGGATTCTGGATAATAGAATAATTCCATGCTGTTTGGTTTCATTGTTGAAATATTTTCAAAATTGATAAGATCTTTTTTGATTGCCTGAGAATCTTTTGTTTTAGTTTCTGAGATTAGTTTTGTTTCTACAGTTTCTCCATGTTCCTTGCAATCATATTTTGCAATTTTTTGTTCAATATGCTCTTGAGGCAGTTCATACTGGTGAACCCTTTGATAGTAGCAATGAAAATCAACATTAATTATGTCATGATTCTCATCAAAAACCAAATTCATCCTGACAAAATAACCCTCATCGCTTCCAGAAGAATATGATACATGTTCGTCTCTTACTGAAAGCTGTATGTCATCATACGTTTCATAAAACGCTACCACTTCTGGCAAGTTCTTGAAGCGCTCAAGTAGAGAGAAATCAGATTTTGTTTCATGTTTGGCCCATCCCCTTTCAATGAGCTTGTCCCTTGTTTCGGGTGTAACACATGCGGTTCTGCCATCATAAAATTGATGTTCCTTTTGTGATAGTTTTTGGTACCCTTCCTTGCACTGTATGAAAAATGACTCCATTCCAAGATCTGACTGCTGGCGTGGTGAGAGTTGTGCAGTTGCATCTACAAGGTTGCCTGTCTTTGTCTGCACATCTCCTGTTGAAAATTTGCCTTTTTCATTTACCGAAAACTCCCAGTCAATTACTATTGTACATGTTTTCTTTTCTGTCCTTGGTTGCTCATAATGATACAGTACAATGTTTGTTCTATAGTCTCCCTGTTTTACTGTCTTTGTCAGGACTTCAAATTTTGATTTTCCCTCCATAAAGTCGTACAGTCTCTTTTCTTCATCAATTACAGCATCTTTGCCAAAAGTTTCAATTCCGAAGACGAGTGAACCAGAATCCAAACCAATTCCAAACCCTGTAACTTGATTGTTGTTCTCATCATATACGTATCCGTAATATCTTGGCTGTCCACTTTCTTCTGGCATAACCGCTTTGAGGTAACGGTACGAATCAGTCCCGTGTTCATTTAGAAACATGAAAAAATTTCCTTCAGTTTCTGCCAGTTTTTTGGTGGGATTGCTGACTAGGTCAGTGTCTTTGATTTCAAATGTTGGAATGGTGCATTGTGCATCCTTTGGATCCTGGACAAACTCTCTTACTCCATTTCCAATTCTGTAAATGTTTGGCTGTTCATCAAAAAATTCTGAAACACCAGAAATGAGACCATAGCCTTGCTGGATTGGTATTGCAAATACAAGCAATCCCAAGACTGCAATTATGACAAAATGTTTCAAATACATCTTGGTTTCAAAATAACAAATTCATAAGTTCTTCTAACAATTTATGTTCCTGAGACAGACATCCAAGAAACTGTTTTACGGGATTGGTATTTTAAATTCCCACGGGCCTTCAATGATAACAAGTTTTCCTGGGGGACGGTGCTCTTGCGGCAAGTTTGTTTGGGATGGTAATGCAGAAGAACGCATACCAGAATGAGATTCATCAATTCCATCTTGGTTGCGTTTAAACCATTGAATCTCCTTTATGCTAACGGTCAACTCCTTAGCTTTTGGATCAAGTAGAGGTAGCAAGAATTGATACCATTCCTGCTCTGATACTGCCTCTTTTGTGGAAAGGTCTGGCCCTGTATGTCTAGTACCGCCATTTTCAAATGCTGTGTGATATAGATTACCTAGATCATCCCTTAGTGCAATTACAAACCGCGGTTCACCAAGCATGCTTGTTATGCTGTTTACCTTATCCACATTGGTAAAATCTTCTTCAGATATCTTGATTCGTTGCTCAGAATAAAATATCATCTTCATTATATTCTCATAAATCTCAAGTGATGCCATTGTCACCTTGATTCCGTCAACGTAAACCTGCTTTGCTATTGGCACTACTCTTGTCAGGTTTCTTGGTTTGAGCTTGAATCCCGGCTCTAGCACATCAGGGTCCACGTCCTGGAATTCAAACCTTGTATCCTTGCCGATGCTCCAAAATGATCTTCCTTCAGGCTTTACATCCAATATTATTGAGGAAAAACAACGAGGCAATGGAGCAGGCGGAGATGCAGGACGCTTGCCGCCTCTTTCTCTGCTTTGTCTTCGCTGCAGTCTGAACTGCTCTTGTTGCTGCTGTTCTATCTTTCTTTGCTCTGCAAAAGAGCCTTCCTTGAAGGAAATACTGATTTTGTCATCTTTTTGAATCAGCAAGTCTTTGGCATCATCCCAGTCTATCTGTTCTTTGTATCCGGGCATTATCTTCTCAAACATGTCAAGCGTTCCAAGTGTTATGGTAGTTGCAGTTGAGTCTTTGTCATTTGGAAATGACAAATCTGGATTGTCCTCAAACTTGCTTACTCTCACTAGGCCGGTTTGACCTCCTCTCGAACCCAAGTGTGACTCTACCAAACGGTTTATTCTGATTTTTGGGTACGGGTCTGGTCTTTCTGATGAGCTGTTTTTGTTTTTATATTCTATTTCAACATCATAGATTCTCGCGTTCTTGTTTGTCACATAGTTTCTATCTTCATCAAGGGCAAAACATATGGCAGCAGTACTTTTTGTAGTTCCTTCAAGTTTTACGACATTCCCCTGTTTGATGTCAAGCTGTTTCATGTGGCTCTGTCCTATCCTTACAACTGACTTACATTGGTCATCCTCATCTGCAGGATGTATCCTGAACATAAGATGAGATGTATGTTGATCAGCATTATTGTTCATAGAATAAGCCCTCCGTAGTTTTCTGATTTAAAATATTGTTCATTTTCATTTTCTCATGTCTCTTTTTCATTCTAGATATCTCAATTGATTTTCTTATGATCTAAAAGCTATTTCCCATGGAATATCTTTTGGAATCACTTCATCGGCTAGTGATGTGTATAGTTCAATTTTATCAGGATTATTCTCCAAATCCTTTTGCAATATTATTTCAATTATCTTTGATTGTGAGTTTATCTCCACAAATACTAGTGGGATATATTCTGTTATGTTTTGTTGATCAATTTTCGAGTCCAAATTATTTTTTATTGAATCTTCAAAAGTTTCTTTTGCTAAGACATACTTTGCGTATACTTCAGAACCAAACTTGTACATCTTTATGTTCTCGGCTTCAATTTCATCTATCCTTTCAAATATCTCCTCAGAAGTGTACTCTATAACATCACCTTCATTTCCAAAAATATTTTGTTGAGAGTGTATGTTCATCTCAATCATCATGAGTTTTTCTGCAGTCTTAAATCCAAGATCTCCGTTGTAGGTGCCATCTCTGACGGTACCAATGTCCATTGTCATCAGGTTATCTAGTGAAAAGTAATTGTATTTTGCCATAGATTCCAGTTCGGCAAGCTGTTCCTCAATACCCTGTGAAGATTCAGGACCAAATGAGACAAATATTCTGTCATCTTCAGTTATTACATATTGAGAGATGTCCTCTTTTCTCTCATCATTTACATAAAATTTCAAAACATATTCATCATCATTGCAAAAGTCCCTTCCATCTGGAAATACAAGACATTCTTGGTTTAGATTCATACCAAGAGTCTCAAAGAACAACCCGATGGTTGCATCTTTAGAGTTTCTGTGGATGAGATCTGGTTGTGCAGGCTCTAAATTGATCTTTGGATCTTTTAGATGAAATTGTGGTTGTGAGAAATCAAACTTGTCTCCAAACACTTTGACTAGAATGGTTGCATGCGCATGTGGTCCTTCTTGAATTATTCCTGATTCTGGAGAATAGTATGATGTGGTCCACTCATCAACTATCTTGTATTGTAGATGAGTATAGTATGCATGTGTTGCATCATTCATTGTTTTTTCAAACGGACACAAGACAGTCTCATTTATGATTGCCTCAGTATTTGGAAGCAATTCTACTTTGGGCTTGAACATGGAGACAAACTTGATGTCATAGATTCCATTTTCGTCAGGATAAATTCCCTTGTCCGTTGATCTAAAGTATACAGTGTCTGTATCAGTCCTTGTAGGCAATGTGTAGTGCCAACCAGATTCTCCTTCGACTCTCTCCTCTCCATTGCATAACAAAGGAAATACAAAAAGTGGCATGGGAATACCAAAGTTTTCAGTCATTCTTTCTCTGTCTATTGCATCATTTCCATTCTGATCCACTGTTTCAGATATTCTGTATTGGTCAGGCAAAAAGCCCCACAACTTGTCACGGTTGTCTCCGTGATAACCAATTGATTGAAATGTCCAGTGGGTTGTGTCTGGATATCCTCCCTGAGATACCTCGGTAATCAACAAAGGAATCAATCCCTTATTGTTTACCCTATCACCTGGACTCAATATGGTGCCAATTGTAGGAGATACAATAGTTCTATCCCTTGGGTTTTGTCTTTCTGTCAAATCCTCAGATTCAGTTAGCAGAAAAGTATCATCAATCTCTGCAAGATGTATCATGTTGTTTTGTACAAGTGTAATCTCTACTGTGTGTTTTAGTGGATTCTTGTCACCATCATATATTGGATTATTTGACTCAAAAGAACCTTTGATGATAAATGCTGGAGGAACAGAATGCCTTGTCATGTAAATTTCCAATTTTAAAGAGTCTTCAACTATTTTTGTAGAAAGTTTAGGATGTGACAGAAGATAGTTTTTTACAGCATTAAGCGCTATCGTTTCAAATGACTTGTCAGATATAATTTCTCTATCCAACATTATGTCATAACTTGAAGCAGTGACACATACTGGTTGCATGTCATCATCTTGTCGCAGTGCAAGTACATACCCTTTAGAGCGCTCTTCATTGCATCGTATATCTTCAATCTCAACTCCTGATTTTTTCTGATGGTTTGGTGCCAGTATCTCTTTGATTATTCCGAGACATTCTTTAGGTGTCCCATTGGGACTCAGATTCTTCATGTCTTCAAAAGAGCCTCCCAAGTCATGGCTTGCAGTATACAGTATGCAGTTGGTATCAGAGTCTCCTTTTGCAACAAAGTAAATGCTGTCGTTTTGAGTTGCAATGTCTGGAAATCTAAATGCAGGAGGATTGCTCTCCAGCACATCTACAGGTTTTGCAAACGACTTGCCACCATCATTGCTGCGAGAAACATAGATGGCGCCATCACCATATGGAGGATTCTTGGTAGTCATTGCCATAGAGTAGAGATTCGAATCATCTTTGACAGTAATTATATCCCCATACATATTGAGCAGATCATTTAATGGGTGAACCTTTACCTCAAAACCACCACCTAAATTATCACTTGTCGCGTACCATATTTTCTCTGTCTGGTTTTCTCCATCCCAGTAAACCTCGTTCCATTTAACATAGACAAAGTCATCATGTGCAAAAATGCTAGATCCTTGTGAGCCATGAACATCAATTGATTCTGGATCAGAGTTGAGCTTGGATGGTTCTGAGAACGTCTCACCCCTGTCATGACTCTTAACAAACACAAAATGCCATCTGTCATTTTCCCATGCCCTCCATGCAGCATACACGTTATCTTCTGAAACAGCAATGTTTGCAAATGTAACTGCAGTGTCTCCCCCATTAACGCTGACAATTTCACTCAGGGTTCCATTAGGAAGAATCTTTCTTAGTAACAATTCTCCTTTCTCGTCATAGTTTTTTCCGTCATCTGCCATGACATAGATTGTACCATCTCGTTTGTCCACTTCAAAGTCTACAAACTCATCCCATTGTGAAAACTCAAAGATTACCTTGGGTTCAGAAAATGTGTTTCCAAAATCATTACTGCTTATGAAGATGATGTTGTTGTTCTTTGTGTTTCTATCCCAGTTATTTGCAAATATGTACACAACATCATTTGATTCTATGATGCCAAGTGGTCTGAATATTAAATTCTCAGGATCATTTACTGGATCCATTATCCGTGGTTTGTCAAACGTGTTACCCCCATCGTTGCTTTTTGTAAAGTAGATGGCATCAATACCGTCTGGGTCGATTCTATCCTCCCAGACTATGTAGACATTATTTTCTGCAACTATGATTTTTGGATCAGGATAAAATGAGCTGCCATTTGTGAGATTTATTGGCTCATCAAATGTTTTTCCGTTATCAGTGCTTTTTGCAAAAAACAAATCCAAAAACTGTGGACCAGAACCTTCCGGCCACACCACATACACTCCAGAACCATCCACGGCAATTTTAGGGTCATCAACTCCCCTTGATGCGTGGATGTCATGCACTGAATATGCAGAATTATTGATTCCAAAAGAAAACAGCATTACTATTCCAAGAACTAGCACAATCACACCCAAATGCATATGACAAAGCATCGGTACCAAGTTCATAAGTTCTTCTAAGAATTCCCATTAATAGAAAAAATACTAGTCGATTTGGAGTAAAAGAATCATGGATTAGATGAGGTCCTATCTTATCTGTATCAATTTGGAATCTAGTTTATCATTTCAGCAATATTGATTATCAATTCGGCATCTTTTCGGAGAGTCAAATTATCAATTCAGAAATAAATTCTAACAATTCAGTATCAATTCGGTGGAAGATTTCGATTGATCCGGATTGATAACTATCTTTCCGGTAAACAAAAATGACTTTATCGGATTGATATTCAGATAGAATTCAAATGTACCGGAAAGATACCTGAAAAATCAAGCCTTTTCAAGCTTCTATCGAGAGCCACAAGGCTTGACCTGAAGCCTCTACCGATGGACATTTCTGGACATTGTCCAATTTTATCCGATAAAATTCAAAACTGTCCAATTTTGTCTACAAAATTCACGTATGTCAAGAATTATCTGAGAATATCCATTCTGTCCAAAGAATAGCAATAGTTATCAACAATCATTTTGGGCAGGATCGCATTGAGGATACTCCTATTTGCACTGATGACAATTTTCATTTTTGGAGTTACTACTATGGCCTATGCTTCTGAACATTCAAACACAAGCGGATACTCGGTCTCACTTGACAGGAATGTATATCCTGTGCCATTTGGAGGAATCCGAGACTTTGAAGACATAACATCTTCACATCCAGATGGCAGATCATTGTTTCCTGTGCATCATACTGCGATAGCAGCCGAGAAAATGCAAGAAAAGCACACACTAGGACATGGTGACCTTACATTGCATATCAGAATACACCATTCTGACTTTGACACATCATCACAAACAACAGACAAGATCTCCAAAGACATTCCTGGCAAAAGTGTTGGCCCGTTAAAGATATCAGTGTCCAGGGATTCGCAGACAATGGTGCTTGCATATGCTGGTGGCAGCACCCCGAACACCAGCGGAGTAATTGATGTCGGAGATGACAGTCCAGACAACACAAGGCAACTGGGATCAATCTTTGAGGTTGCTCCCGAATCAGGAATATTTGAGCTGGACTTTGAAGTAAGATACACAGACGGCCCCTCCAATCCAAGATGTCCTGCAACTGTGGCATTTACTGCATTAGACTATGATGCGGCACCTGGCAGCGAAGAGTCAAGGTTTGATGTCCTGTCCTCTCCAAAGGAGAATTACTGCATTATGAAAGGAGACATGTTAACTGTGGAATACATCAAGCTAGATTCTTCTGGAAACATCACAGATGTCCTGACTGATTCTGCAACATTTGATATGAGAGAAGCGTCGCTGAAATCAGACAAGTCAATGTACATAATAGGTTCGGACATGATACTGACACTTACTGAGCCAGACCTTGATCTGGACAATGACGTTGCTGAGAGATATGACTTGGACTTGATAGAATGGGATTCGGATGCGGCAACGCTGACAATGGGAAAACTTGGCGGAGAGGAATCATCGTTTGATCCAGAACCTGCCACGTTTAGAGAAACAGGGGACAACACCGGCATCTTCCAAGTGGTAGTTGAGATTCCTGAAAAACTTCATGATGACTATCTGGAAAGGGGGGAGGAAATTTTGTTGGAGTACACTGACTGGAGCCCTTCTGGTGCTCAGTATGTTGGACAGGAAGATGAGGATGTAAACTGGACTCTTCACACATCAAACTTTGGTGCGACAGTTGAGCTTGACAAAAAGGCATACACCTGGACTGACAAGGTCTACATCACCATAGTTGCAAGAGACCACAACTTTGACAGTGATCTGATTGACGAGATTGGTTATTCTGATCAATATCCTGTGACAGTATCCACTCAAGGTTTCACACTTGACAGATACAAGCTGGTCGAGACTGGTGTTGACACGGGAATTTTTACGGGAGAGGTGGCCCTGACTGGATTTTTGCATGATGCTGATGGAAACAAGATTACAGGCAATGCAGACGGCTCTGACACCAGTCCCAAAACCTCCGGTAATGGAGCAACTGATGGATTAATAGAGGCAACCAACAACGACAGCGTTTTCATATCCTTTACCTTTTCTGAAGATGAGACAGTAGTGGGGTCTGCCCTTATCCGATGGAATGAGGGACAGGTAAGATGGCTTGAAGACAGTTATCCTACAAGCGGAACAGGAGTGGTCAGGGTGACTGATCCTGACATGAATCTGAATCCTGACAGAATCGACAACTTTGACATAGACGTGTGGTCTGATTCTGACCCTGGAGGAATTGACCTTACTGTAACTGAGACTGATGATTCAACTGGAATCTTTGAGGGGACCGTATTTTTTACCACCACAGACGAGTCCTCAGGTCACAGGCTTCGAGTCATAGAAGGCGACACCCTGACTGCAGAGTATGAGGACAACACACTGCCTGAGCCATATACTCCTGCAGACGAGCAAGACATCACCGCCAAATCAATGATACAAGAGCTTCCCATGTCTCCTCTAAAACAGCAGACGTCAGGAGTGCTTCCAGATGATGTTGCATGCAAGAAAGGCCTGGAGAAAGTTTTCAGGTATGATGGCTCTGCAGCTTGTGTGAGTCCATTGACTGCAGAAAAACTGGATCATAGAGGCTGGATCACACACAAATGAATTCCAAGATTTTGATTAGTGTTGGCGCTATTGCAGGAATTTCTATCGCAGCAGTTATGGCAATTACATTTGTTGCAACTCTTGGAGATGATTCAGATGTATCACTGTCACCTGAAGAGATAAACAAGCTAGAACAGAGTGAAAACATTCCAAGGCAGTTCATAGAAATCACTAATGACAATCCCGAATTCTTTGAGAAATGGTGTCGTGACCAAAATGGTAACTGGGAGATTAAACAATCACAGATTGGAGGATTCTGCTATTTTGACTCTAGAACTGAAAAGATCAAGGCAGAACTTGAATGGGACAGATTGCAGCATCCAGTCATTATTGGAGATGACGCGCAGAAGATATGCCATGTTTTGGATTTGAAGTGTAATCAGGATGCAGAGTTTGAAGGATGGTTTGATGATGAAACAGGATATGTGAAACTTGATTATTCCTTGCATGACAAAGAATATTCATTTAGAATACAGGGAGACAGTATAGAATACTCAAGGCCTGACGTGTCAAGTTTTTGGTATTCATATGACGAGGCCTTTGATCAGCGACTTAATTTTGAACTGTCTGATAATTTCTATTTTGCAGGTAATGAGATTCAAATATCTGGAAACGTCTTTGAGCATCCGGTAAATGGTGTTGGTGATATGCCTGTAATACTTCAGGTATATTTTGGTAATGATATGGTAGAGATTGCCCAGATTCCTGTCTCTTCTAACGATCGATTTTCCCATCAGATAAAGACAGAAGGCCCGCAATGGCAACAGAGTGGTCGTTATACTGCTGTGGTCTCATTTGATTCTGGAAAGATGGAAAAAGACTTTGGGTTTTCCACATACTATGTTGGCAAGCCAACAAAATATTTCACAGACCTTGACTCTGATGATTATGAGGAGTTGTGCGGTTATCCTGTTACCAGTAAAATACAACAAGAGTTTTTGGAATCATGGAAGGCACGACATGATGACAAGGATCCATTCCTTACAATCAGACAGGGAACATTCTCCCATGTGGAACGCTCCCAGTACCTGACTGCCATGCCAATTCTTCATTATTGGTATGAACTGAAAAATGGGCAACAGATCTATTTTGGCATGGAGGCATGCAGTCTTGACAGAATGTTGTTCAGGGCAGAGCCTGGCCCAAACTGGGAAAAACCAAAAGAGTTTGAGAAAGATGGCATAACCTATGTGGAGTTAGAGGCTCCTGGAAGGCCATTGATCTACAAGGACACTTTGCTTCCAGTTCTGGATATAGATAACTGCAAACGAGTTGCAGACGAATACACAAAACAACAAAGTCAAAAGATATACCTTCGCGAAAACACTTTTTCTGAAAGGGATTGGGAAAATCAAGTTTTTCCTCTGATGGACTATTGTACTGATATTGGAGAGTACGAGCCAAATACTCTTGATGGAAACATATCATGGAATTTTATTCTGAAATGAAATCAAGTTGCAAAACATCAGAAGTACTTATGAACATCACACATGACCCATAATTGATGCAATGAGCATAGAAAAACTTGGAAAGATTGGAATCAGCGTCGGCATAGCAGTTGGAGTGTTGGTGATATTCATGATTGGCGCGGCAATTCCTGACACGATTGAACGCTACCATCCTCAGCCACACTTGGTAACTCAGTTTGATCAAACCACAAATGAATATGATATAGATGCTGAATTTTTGATGAGCAAATTTAACCAGACAGAGGCATATTCAGTTTTTGTCCATCGATATCCTGATCATGTGTCTAACTTGGATGTGCATGAACATGGAGGATATCTCAGACTGATTGCAGTAAATACGGATAGAAACAATGTCTTAGAGCTAAGACTGAATATGAATGCAGGAGACAACTGGAGACTAGAACAAGATGCAGAATGCCAAATAGGTGCCAGCACAGACAGGGGAGAGATACGTGCAAGAAATTCTGCAGTTGTGGAGTTTATCAAAAAGACAGATTGTATTGAGTGATGATAGCAACAGGTGTAAATGCTGAAAAACAATAAAATGAAAACCAAATTTTTGAAAATTCAGTCAAGTGAGAAAAAGACCGTCTGTTTTATCATAGGTCTCTTTGTCCTCAATGCCTTTGGACTAATTCCAGTTGGAGTCATTGGCGCATATACTGCAGAGCCCATGAAAATAACTTCAAGTGAAACACTAGAGGATGGAACCATCAAAGAAACAACACATCTAAAGTATTACCCTGAAGGATTATCTGAGAACATCCAATCCAATGTCTATGAATTTTTTAGATATTCGCTCCCGCTTGCCATGTCAGGATATTTTCTAGTCACACCTCCTGACTTTACACATGATTACATTGGAATTGTAGTGTGGATATTGGCATTTGCATCAATTCCACTTGCAATAAGATACACTGCAAAATTTCCAAGGTGGCACAGAATAGTCTACGTTTATCTCATTGCAGTACAGATATCGGGAATGTGGGCACTGCACCATATCAATTTTGAATGCATTTCACTTATCGACTATCCAATTAGACCAGGTCCCCCTTGTAAGGTAATATAGAAAATGAATACTAGAAACAAAATAATATTGATTGCAGTAATTGCCATTATTGCAACATTTGTGATAAACTCAGCTATCCCTGGAATATTATTTAGAATGCAAGACAATCTTGGGTTGATTCTATACACTTGCACGCTTGGAATAGAGCGTACTGGTCCATTAATGCTAATTTCTTATAACAATGGAACACATACCATTGATGAAAATTCTTGTGCTTGGATAAAAAATCCTGGTTACAAACCTGCTTCAATGGAACATCAAGAAATTAATGAAATGTCTTGTCAAGAACTTTTAGAAAGACATGCTGCAGGTGACCCTTATCAAAATAAAGAAAACAAGATATTTGCAGAATCAAAGATCTCAAACTGTAATTTTGTAGATGGCTGGTCTGAAGCACAGAAAAAGGTTGATGATTGGAAATAAGAAATGACGACCAGAGAAATGCTAACCCTGTGTTTTGCCTTGATGATCATAGTTGGCATCAACCTTAATTTTGTTTTTTACCAAAACATTGTCCCTCCACTGTATATGTCAATGGACCATCTAGATGGGGTCATTGGCTCATCTGATCCTGAATTGATTCGGACTCATCTTGCAGGATTAAAACAAGAGTTAAAGAGTATAATGCAGAGTCTGCCTGAAGGCAAGAATCCGGTCTGGTTTTATCCAACAGAGTCGACCAATTTTCTTAGAATTGAAAGTGACGTAAACACCATGATCACAAGCGTTGAAAAGATTTCTGCATTTCCAAAGGATACTCTTGCATATCATACTGGAATTATGGATATCAGCAGCAGGGCCTCATTAATCAAAGAAAACCTGTCAGATGCAAGAGGTTTTCTGTATGCAAGTGCAACAAATGTAGTTTTTACCCTGATATGGCTGGCCGGTGCTATGGGATTTGCAAAGATATGGATTAGAGAATGAAAACAGGTAAAAAAATGTTAATTGAATTTATTGGCAAACACAATAAACTGCTCTTGTGAGAAAAAGCAGTGCATGATAGGACTTGCAAGTATCACAATAGGTGTTGGCGGGTTTATCTTGGCATCTTTGCTCTAAACACTTCCTTTCTTCTGACATTATAATTAATTAGAAGAACTTATGAATCTCATAGTTAAGACTAGTCAGATGACAAAGATTGATTGTGCACAAAACACTGAGCTTGCAGAAGAGATTGCAGAATTTCTACAGGAAAAGAATTTTTCAATAACATGCGAAAATGATCTGCTGATTACAAATGCAAGACTTTCAAAATCATTGCTTGAGTTATTTCTTGAAAAAACTGACAGGATCAGACACAAAATCACGCTTGTCGAACCAGATACTTTCCTGATTGCAATTCCTGTAAAGATGGAGGAAATCGGATTAGAGTCTTGTGAATTTTGCGGGTATACGAGCCACCATGATCTAGTTGAAGTTCATAGAAGGACACACCAAGGCTTGTAGAAAATGAAGACTAGGTTCTTGATGATTGTTCTTGTATTTGCAGGTATTTTTGGAACCGTTTATGCTGTTCCAGAGCCTGATCCTGAACACAGCTTTAGATATTCTGAAATTGTTATTGAGGGCAGGATTTTGTCAGTCAGCATTATTTCTGAGCCCATAATTTACAGAACTGAAGACACTTACTATGAGCAATCAGGAATTGCAGTTTATGATGTGCAAGTTGTAAAGTCCCTAAAGAACCCTGGTAATGTCAAAACGATTACTGTTGCAGGATATTTCTTAAGAGAACCTCATCCTATGGCCTATGAGACTTATCCATATGAAGTTGGACAAAAGGTACTGTTGTATTTGCAAGAAAATACTCATGGAGATGGAAATACAGATTTGATTATTCGCTCCAGCACTTCAAAGATAGTTGCAGAACCTGATTCTGATTTGGAACCATTGCCTCCTTGTAAGAGTGGACCTTCCCCCGGAAGAAATTTTGTTTTCTTTGATTGTAATTGGGTTGAGGTTCCGGATCATTGGAAGTTTGAAAATGGAAAGTGGCAAGAAGATCCATCTGTACTAAAACTTGGACCCGAACCTGATCCCGTATGTCCAGAAGTTGCTGTTTGTACCTGTCCAGGAAAATACAACTACTACAATTCCACTGACAATCGATGCTACTCTTCACCGTACATTCCGACATCTTATCAGAATGCATGTAATCAGTATGCGCAACTTGACTTTGCAGGATGGGCCTTTAATGAAAACACGTGTGACTGGGTTTCTGCCTCTAACCCATACACTGATGATGAAAGATTACGTCTGGCGTCTGAGAAGGTAGAGCCAGGAGGTCTTGGCATCGATCCTGTCTTTGATGCAAGTACTATAATCGTTGGTGTGTTGATTGGAGCAAGTGTTGTAGTTGGCATAACATACTACTGGAGAAAAAGAAGATGAAAACTGGAACTTTGATAATTGTTGGTGTAATTGCAATTTTTGCAGTGTTTTTTGTACCTGTAAATGGTTTTTCTGAAGATAATTTTGATATTGGGAGATTTAGCTATTTTCATTACGGGGAAAAATTCTACCAATACAAGTACCATCCATTTGGCACGTTAGCAAGCGAGTCCTCTAGCAGGTGTCATTTTACATCCGACTTTGTTCTTGATAAAAATTCTTTTTCAGAGCCAGGACATGTCACGTACAAATTTCCTAATGACATGGTCTGGCCTGGAGGATATGCAAACAGTACATTTTTTGTCATAAGTTCACCCTCATTTAACTTTCCTGAAGACAACAACTTTGAGAGGATAATTCCAACCAAAACTGAAGAAGGCAGTATAGTTTTAGAGTTCGATCTTGTGCCAGGACTCAACACATTTCTTGCAAACTCTACTGCTTTTTGGAACTCTCAAAAATCACAGATAATTGATTGCCCTAATCCGTTTGATTATGAAAGACAAGATTATGGATATTATGACTTTGTGTATCCTCTTAAGGTTCAGCAGGACCGTGCAATGATTTTTGATTTGGACGAAGGTGATTTTTTGTGCAAACCAGAATTTGTTTTAATCAAAAAATATGATGGCTCTCCCGCATGTGTAAGGGAACAAACTGCTCCAAAACTAACTGATAAAGAAGAAAGATCAGGCTGGAATGTAAGTGAACAGTTGTGGGAGTCGCTATCAAAGAAGATGAATGAATATTATTCTGATGATAACTGTCCAAGGCATTGTCTTATCTTAGATGAAAAATATGTTGTAAATGGGATAGAACAAACTTTAGGAAAAACAATTGGACTGCCAAAACTTTTGCCTGAAGGTTATGACTATTTTCAATTTCATCATAGAGACACATATTCTGTAGTTCAAATTTCTCCCAATTCTATTTCTTTGGATACATCTTGGAATGATTTTTACTGGGAAGATAATGGAATATTTCTATTATTTTCTGAAACCCCTGTAACTGTTGATGGAAGGACCCAAACTGAATACTGGGCAAAAAACAACGATGCACAAAAACTAGATTTGATTACACCTGATGAACATGTGTCTATCAAAGAAAGAGGAATTTTTTATGATGATAAACTTGACATTCTTTACCCAACATTTACAGAAGCCAAATTTAATTATGGAGACCTAACAATTACAGTAACAGGTTATGTTTCAAGTGAAGAAATGTTTAGAATAGTGAATTCATTTTTTGAAAAATAATTGTTGATTAAATAGAAAATGAAAACTAGACGTCTAGAGAATTTACGAAAAAGAATAATTCTGGTAATCTTGGGAATTGTTGCATCCTATTTTGGAATTATACCATTAGGCATGTTTTATCATATGTTTACATCTTTTTCCACACCTGATCCTGTATTCTCATACTTTTTCTTTAACGGTGCAAGAATCGGGATTATGGTATTGTTTTTGTATTTTGCACTAGTACGTGTAAAACCATCACTTGTTCCACAACAAGAAAAATACAGAAAACTTGTCCTGCTTACAATATTTGTGATTGTTGCACTTGCTGTTTGTCTGCCAAGCGGGTACGTCATTCCTCAACTAGAACAAGGTGGATGTATCACAAAATCCGGAAACTATAATGATGATGGTAATTTTGGCGGTTCTTCATCCCAGGGGATAACAACTGAATCTGAATGTATTGACAATTGTGTATTTTCTGGCAAGTTTAACACCCGAGAAGAAAAGTTTTGCGAGTTTAAGGGAGTATTTGGAAAAACACAATGGGTACAAACTCCTGCTGATTTTGAGACTCCAGTATTTGGTGAAATTGTAAAATGAAAATACTTTTGGCAATCATTGGAGTTTCTTTATTATTTGTAATTTCAACTAGTGTTGTATTGTGGCCTGAATACGGAATGGTTTGCAACAATGCCGTAACGAAACATCTCCAAAAACATTCCAATCTGTTTGATGAAAATACTACTCATGAAACATATGCCATACAGGACATTGGATTTCCGTTTGGAGTGCATTCTTGGAACGTTCAAGAGTGTGTAAATTATACCTTTGAACAGCGCATCACAAAGGACGATGTAAAATGAAAGATAGTACCAAGAATGCTTCTTATGCAATTCTGTCTGTTGTAATCCTCCTGCCTGCAATTTTTCTTGTCAGCGATTACATCTACTTTCAGGAGCCGTTATCAAGAGTAGCATTGTATCCGGATGATCCTATATGTGACAAAGACTGCACTGAACAAGCCTCCGAGGGATACAAGTGTACCGAGATAAAACAAGATGAATATGTGTGCAGAAAGCAACGCGGATTTTCCATTGGAGATGATGCTGTTTTCTATCATTCAGCAGGGCCAATTTCCTATGGTGAAATCGTATCATTTCCAGAGGGGATGTTTGAGGATAGCTGGTTTAACATATACAATGTGAGAGTAATCGATAAAAACTCAAAGGCAATACAGATCGATTTTGTCGAATCTGAAGATTCTTCTAGTGTGATATACAGTGCAAAGCTCAAACCGAATGACTCTTTTCTTTCATGCATAAACCCATGGAAATCTACACATCTTGTGTACTACACAGATCTGTACGAGCATGAAAACAAGACATATGCAGAATTCTGGGGACTTCATCCACATGTTCCACCGGAACTGTTCCCATGTGACGTGCCAAAGATACTGGAATACTCATTGAGGACAGACTATGACATCTTGCTGCCAGAATATGAAAAGTTTGGATTTGATTAGAAAATATCCAATATACAAAATATCAGAATCACTTATGAACATGCTACATGGCGTCTAGTTGAGCATGAAGCACTTGTTGATTTTTCTTATTTTGTTCAGTATTACGGTCAAAACCCCGCAAGACATTGAAGAGTTTGAATGCATATGAATAGCAAATTCACTATAATCAGGAAAACAAACTCAATTCCGTTGTTTGTTCTGGGAGGACTATCGTTGCTTATGATTCTGATTAATGCAGAAGCGTACTATTTTGGAATCAAGTTCAACGGACTTACCGCATTGTTGTTTGTAGGTTCCATTGGATTGGTTGGAATTGTTGCTGGATTTTTTGTAATCAAAAAATGGAAGAATAGAAAATGAAAACTAGAAACCTTATCATCACTGGAGTAGTTGGAGTTGTCTTGTCATTTTTTGTGATAACTGGCTTTTTGGTATTTGTTATGGGTCCACTTAACAATCAACAAATTGCCGATTACCAATCAAATGAATTGGTAAAACAGTTCCATGAAACCTATCCGCAAAGCGGAATGACTACCATGTCAGGTACCTTGTTTGAAAACCACATCAGCTTTACATATTTTAAAAATGCAAGATACGTTTCATTAACATTTACTGATGACATGGATGGGCAAAAAATTATCTACAAATGTGAGCGAATCATATCGTCACAGGAACCTGTAGAAATTTTCTATTTTGAAGAGCCGACTGTTCAAACCATCAAGGATAATGTATGTAGAGAATATGACTAGAAAATGAAAACTAGACTTTCAACAATATTGAGGAAAAAATGCATGCCATGAATGTAAAAATTGGTACTTTTGGATTTATCTTGAAAAATCCGAGATTTGACAAAGACCAAATCGTTTCAGAATTGGCTAAAAGGAGATTTGAGAAAAAATACTACAAACTGGGTTTGATGAAAGCATATCGCATGGATGGCACAGAAATTCCAAACAAGGTACAAACAAGTGAGTCTAGCGACCGATATCAATTATCAGGAAAATTATTTTCTATTGCATTTACTGGAGACGACATACTGTTACATCATCAATTTGGGCAAAACACATCTGAAATTGCTTACGATTTAGCAGAATACACAGATGAATTAAGATCAATTTTGAATACTTTGATGAATTTTCTAACATTTGATGTTAAGGATTTTGAATTGATTCTTTTACTTAGGGCAATTGGATCTGGAAATCCGGAGACAACTTTTGCAAAATGGGCAAACAAATTGAGCAGTTCCAGTGATTTTGTTTTTAAAAAATTAGAGTCAGACAAAATAGAATTTCCTAGAGAGATAAACAACAGATGCACAAGCAAGATCATTACGGTTAGAGACGGGCAATATGCCATAGAGCTAAGATTTGTATCAAAATATTGGAATTCATTATTGGATGATTTTAAAAATTCAGAAAAATTTGGAACAGATATGATTTTGGAGTTAGAATATGAAAACTAGAGATCAACTTATCGGGATTTGAACCAAAGATGAGAAGTACTTATGAGCATCCCAACTTTAGCTTGATTCAGTGAAAACCAAACTTTTGATAATTATTGCATCCGTACTTGCTGCAGGTATTGTAATACAAGTATCTGCTCAGGAATTTAGCCCTTCTGGAAGAGACTATGTCCCATACACTGAAAACTATAATGTCTCATTTAATCACGATGGAAACATTGACTATGACTTGCTTATTGCAAAAATCATGCCTGAGATATTTGAAAAGATGCTACAAAAACAAGATGTAGAAATTGAAATACAAAACATCGTCCTTAACCGTGGCCCGCAAGTTGCAATGTATCAGGAATCAAGTTACAACTGCGGTTATGTAATTGATTATTCGGACAACCAAGTGTATTGGCTCGAGGCCGCAATTAACAGTACGGAAATAGAATACACAAGAATATTCACTGAAACACCAATGCCAGATGTTCCTCCTGATGTAGATGAATTCAATTTGGGATGGTGCTTTGGTCCTCTAAAACAACAAGTAGCTGCAATATTTCTAAAAGAAAAATCATATCTTACTGAGGATGAAGAGGCAGTTGCAGCTGCTGCAATAAAACACGAACTGCGCGGCAATCCAAATCTCAATGATCAAGAGTTTAAACTTGGAAAATTCAATTTTGACTATGGGGAAAATGTGCTGTCCTTTTGCGGAAAGTTTGAAAAACCAAAGTACGGTTCAAACTATTTCTTAGGCTCTCTAAAAAACGGCATCTTGGGAAACTTTAGCTTGGAAGGCGGCATGTCCCCTCTTTGTGCAATGAGAGATGATGCAAAAATTTACTCAATCAAAGCTAATACAAAATCAGACGTCCCTCAAGGGCTACAAGCCTGGAAGAATATAAGAATGGAGACTGTACATCTAAACCCAGACTCTGTAGAAAAGCTCTTGGAGAGAAACTACATGCATGTGGAAAACGTGCATAACATGATCCTCCAATATGCTACGTCGTTTGATGTGGATTTCGTAGATTATAGGCCAGATGAAAGTGGTACCTTGTTTTATTTTCATCCAACAGAGCAGGACACTTTTGCAAAAATCAGAGTGCCGCAAAACGGCGCAAACTATTACATGAGTTACGGGCCAAACGAGTGGAATGACGGTGACATTACCAGCGTCATAATTTCAGTAGAAGAAGATGACCCTCCATTCAAGCAACAGCCATTTGTACAGTCCCCTGATGCTCCATATCCGCAATACTATACAGATTACATCTTTGAGGTTCCCAAAGGCTCAACGATGATGGCAATAGTGCTGGAGATAGAAAATTACAAGCCTGACAGTGACCATGCCCCAGACGAATGGGAAGGGTACAAACCATAATCTTTGTGATGAATTAGAAAATGAAGACTAGACTCTTGATAGTAATTGGAGCGTTGATTCTTGTAGGCTCTACGGAATATGCCTTTGCAGAAGACTTGCATACATTTGAAATTGACGGATATGACATCATAACAAACACTCCCAATATTTCTACAATTGACATGGATTGGAATTCACAACATTTGTCAATATTCTCTGTTAATTTTACAGAACCATACACTGGCCAATTTCAAATACAAATTCCAAAAAACATGCCAAGAATGATGAACTTGGACTTTGAAACTACTCTGATGATGGATGTGAGCTCTTTGAGTGGGAAAGAACAAGAAAAAGACTGGAATGAACACATTACTGAAAAAGATTTCAAGATGATTGATGACAGAGTAAGTGAGACAGAATCTCTATGTCATTATGTAGTTACAGTTGAATTGACAGAGTCTGATTATTTTAAAATTGTAACTGGCTCTGTAGCATCAGGTAGATGGGAGACAGTTGCAATAGAAAATAAAGAATGCGATATGATTTCTACAACTCGTAGTATCTTTCCTCTTCATGGAAATCAGGTTTGGGAATCTATGTCTCCACTAAAGCAGTTCAAGTCAGGAGTTCCATTTGATGAAATACAATGCAGAGACTCATTAGTTCTTGTAACAAAAAATGATGTTTCTCCTGCATGTGTTAAACCATTAACTGCTGAAAAACTAATTCAACGTGGATGGATAATCAATGAAGATTCTGAATCACTAAACAAAAAATGGGGCAAATTGTACCTTGAATATCAATCCCTCAAAAAATCATTTTCTGATAACCCAAATAACATGACAACAATTGAAAGGATGGCTGAGATAGATGGTGAAACAATGCGTATTGCCACAATTCTATCTGAGAGGGAATTTACAATAGATGTTCCTGAAACTGAATCAGAAAAAACTAGTGGAGTGTTTTACCCTAGAATTCACATATCAATTTTCCCAGATACGGAATCTTCCCAATACGTCGATCCTGATTTTGTTACAATTGGTCCTGGCAGTCAGGTCACTTGGTCAAACTATAATGATGTTCCAGTGTCTCTAAATTCCGTTGATCCTGATAACATGTGGGCCACTAGTGTAATGCAGCCAGACGGATATGATACTGTAACATTTGAAGAGACTGGAATCTATGAATACAAAGGAAATACAGGAATACACGGATTTATCATTATAATGGATGATGACGATCAGCTCTTAGAATCAAAGTTTAGTGAGGTGTTTGGCCCTGGCAGTCCGTTGATGTTCAATGATGGACTAGAACCAGTTTTACTTTATGATAACTGCAAGCGATATGTCTATTGGTTAAATGAGCACGGCCACAAGGACATCCATGTTCCTGAAGACTATCCAAGGTATCCTCCATGGGGAAACCAAATATTTCCACTAGTGGAATTTTGTACTTCCAACGGTAAGATTGTAAATGTTGGTGATGAAAATTCTATTCACTGGGAGTTCGAGATAGAAAATGAAAACTAAAAGTAAGATAATCATGATTACATTCATCGGTTCAGTGTTTCTTGTTATGATGAGAAATACAGAACATGTTTTTGCGCAATCAGATGTGATGCCCCCAAATTCTGATGTGCATGAAAAACTACGAGAAGACAAGGAATACACGCAAGGATTCTTCCTTTATGGTCTTTTGCCTTTCTCCGTAGTTTTTGGTGTATTTGTCTGGTATTTTTTTATCTACAGATGGAACAAGAAAAGAAAACAAGGAGAATTGCAATAAAATTATCATATTTGTGTAGACATGGATCCATCAATTCTGAATTATTATGGCCGCCTAAGAGAAAGACTTGCATTGTCTGACTTGACAATGAATCATGCAATATTGATTCATGAAAAAGTCTTGAATAGCAAATTTGGAGATGGGTTTAATCCATTTGTATTGGCGTCTTCATGCATTTACATTGCAAGCAGATACAGAGACACTCCAAGAACACTAAAACAAGTCAACACTGTAGGCGGAATAACCCGCAAGGATATTGCCCGATGTTATAGGTTGTTGATAAGAAACAATGCTGAGATAGGGTTTATTGTTCCTAATTCAGACAATCATCATCATGATCCTGATTTGAAAGACTGGAGATAATATATCAAATAGATAACAGGTAAAATCAAATGAACAGAAACTCTTATGGTAAAAAATGCAAGTGCGGTCATTTTGAAGGCGAACACCAATCAAAAAAGAAACTAACATCGATAGAATCAGTGACCCAGGATTATGCATACATCATGCCTCCAGCAGAATTTCCTTCGGAATTTATTCGTGGCCAGTGTAGGATCTGTGATTGCAATATGTTCAATCCTGAAAAGAACTCATTGAGATTCTAGGAAATGACCAATTCTAAGAAAAGTTTTATCATTAGCAAATGAGTAGAAATTGAAATGAGTAGAAAACCAGGTTCTCCTAGACAACAGTCAATATTCAAATGTACATATTGTGATTTTACATCTAAAAAAAATTCAAACTTTATTTTACATGTCAAAGAAAAACACGAAATTGAACTCTAGGAAGAACACATTGAAATGACATCCAAAGAGAATTGCAAAAACTGTTCCCATTCAAAAGACTCTCATGAACTAATAGTTGAGTATCCAGGAGGGCCAAAAGTTTTGCCAGGAACCATAATGTACGACACGCATCTAGAATCCCAAATCAAGTGCACTGTTTGTAATTGTCAAGAGTATGCTCCAATGAATGACTCAGATTAAACGTAATATTTGTCAAGTTAGAAAATAAAAATTAGATATTTAGATTCCAGATATACCAGTACTAGCGTGCTTATTGCAACATTAAATGCAGTTATTGTAAAAAACAAAATCACGATTGCAGCACCAATTGTAATGATTACGTTTCTGAGATCAAAGGAATTCATAATTCTAACTGCTTTTGCAAACAACAATAGTGTCCACACTCCAAAAACTATTGCAAAAACATTGGATATTATTGCATACGAGAAAAAATCAAGCGTATAACTTGGTGACAACTCTACATCCAAACCAAGTGGGTTGTCTGTCTGTTGCATGTCCAGGTAATTTGCAGTAAACGATGTAGCTACCCCCATTCCAATAGTTCCTATAATGGCAGGAACCAGACAAAATGATAATACCGTAAATACCCGTTTATAGTTTGCATCGCCTCCAAGTCTTTTACCAATCCAGTATACCGCATAGATAATGACAAAATTCTGCAGTATGGCAGTAGATACACGCATCACAAGTGAGATTGATTTCATTGCCACAGGATTCTGTTCAGAAGAGTCTCCCCATTTGTTTATCTCCACCAAGTTAGGAAATATTACAATCAGTCCTGCAATCACAAATATCGCAATAGTTGTTTTGTAATAGATGGAAAAATTTTGAGAAAGTTCTTCTATACCAGAACTTGGTTTTACGATTATATCAAAAATTAATCTGAGATTCATTTTTTTCAAAATTTTAATTCCTTGTGGGTCTTTTATCTTACTGCTCAGCTAGTGGTTAACAACAGAATCGCTCTTGCTACATCTCCTTTTGCTTCAATTAATGCATTTCTTGCCTTTTCTCTGCCTACTCCTGTCTGTTGGGCAACAAGGTCTACATCTTCTTCAGAAAATACAGGAATTCCATCTTCCAGTATGCCAAATTTCTTTAAAAGTTCTTCACTGTTCTGGTTCATCATGAGATCGATCCATGCAATCCCATTGTGATCTGAGATATGGTTTATGCAGTATACTCCTCTATGTATCAGACAAAAGTGTGTGGCATGTTGCTTGCACACATCACATTTTGCAGGAAATTCCATTTGGTGAACATCAAAAGCAATATGTTTTCTAAAGTCAAAGGCATTGCACTCTAGAGTATGTTTATCCACAAGACATTGTGATGATTTTGTAATTATAATGATTTTTACCAGTTGGTAGTTTCTGTGTTGTCTCTATTCCACGTGGGTGCTAAAACCAACCTCCTAACTATATCCCCGTGCACGTTGTGCTGGGGTATAATAGAGAACTTCCAGTTAACGCCCCCTGCAAAGTAACCCTTACAGTAACCCGTAGAATAATTCCTTGAATATATGGATCATATCATGAATTCTCAGAAGAACTTATGAACTTGCCAAATTCAGTTTGAGCAAATGAAGGCTAGCCTTTTGATAATTGCATTACTGTTTGTAGGTGTTTTTAGTTCTGTGCATTACTATGTTCCTGAGATTGATGATGAAGAATTGTTTGATAAGACATCTTTGATTTTCCCAACAATGCCTTTTGCATATGCAGGTTGTGCTGCAACAATCATACCACAGCCGTGTTTTGATTCCTTTATGGGTAGCCATGAACCATTAACTGAAGACATCATCATGAAGGATCTTGCAAGAAACCTCGAAACAAATTATGGTGATTGGATTCCTGTTGACAGAAACTGGGATTTTGAAGATGAATCTTTAGACTTGCCTGCAATAATTTGTACTGAATACATAGTTGATGGCTCAAAACAATACAGGATGGCTCAATGGGTTGATCCTTACAGGATTTCTTCTTGGGAAAATCATTACAATCCCCTCATGTGTGATAGATGGTTGCCTCCAATTGATGATGGAATTAAAATCACTTGGGATAAGAAAAGCTATCAGGCAGACAGACAAGGCATTGTAACTGTAACTGATCAATCAATGAATAAGAATCCGAATGAGGATGAATATTTTGAAATTAAAGTTCATTCTGATGTTGATCATTCTGGTATCTCACTAACGGTAACTGAAACTGAACTTGATTCAGGAACATTCGAAGGCACGGTGTTTTTTAGTCCGACTGAGGAATCAAGCGGATCTTTATTGCTAGTTGAAGACGCAGTATATGCAAAACATGCCGGGAATTCTGCCAGATCTAAAATAACAATCGTTGAAAATTCCTTTGACAATTCTCAAATTTCATTCTCCAATTCTGAGCTTCAACACCATATCGACGAGTGTGATCCCTTGCTCCACAAAGAGACACTGCCTGACATTACAATAGAAACTGAAACTGAATGGTATGACTTGCAATACTGTATGTGGAGGCCTCACTATCCTGATGTATCAAATATTGATAATTGCGTAGATTTGTTTGATGCTCTTTATGCTTTTCATAATGCACCAAAACCAAACTGCGGAGTACAGAGATACAATGAAGATGGTACTCCCAGAGGAATTTGCGAACCCGAACCGTATTTGTCTGGCATGTACAGTGACGAGAATTTGATTAACAGTAACTGTACTGAAAATTATTCAGAATGGGCATACAACACAGATGCAAATGATATGGTGTTTTATGTGTTTGAAGAGATGGAAAAATACCAAAATTGGCAACTCAAGCGAGTTTTAGACAGGTGCGAGGAAAATAATCCAAACCGATCCATCAAGTCTTTTGAAAACTATACACATTACATTGATTCAGGGTCGTGTCAATGGAATCTAAAAGAAATTTCAGAAAAGGTGCAGGCGGCCCCTCTTTGTGTTGATGAAAATACAATACTGAAAGATGGTGTCTGCCAAAAAATTGTAACTGACCCGCAACCTGCTGATTTTAGGGAATCCGGAGGCAACATCGGCCTGCTTTATGCTTATTCTGGCTTGGGTCTGGTTGGAATTGTTGTTGGATTTTTGATAATCAAAAAATGGAGAAAGAGAAAATGAAGACTGGAAATAAAATGATCATATCCCTGGTTGCAATACTTGCAGTTTCTATTCCTATTTTTTATTTTACACAGGAAACATCATTTGAGTTACAATCTGAGGCAGATTCAGTAATTGACAGAGAAGATCTCAAAGAGATTGTACATTCTAACACAAGCTGTGCCACGTTCTGGCGAACAGAACTATTTGAAATGTGGAATGACACAAACCGCGATTACAAAAGTGATCCCATATTCATAGAGTGCTCAGATGCTCTGACATCCCAAAGACACCTTGAAAGTCTGGAATTTGACAAATGGAGTGGACAGGGAGACGTTCATTATGAAAGGGTAGACAGTGATAAAAAATACTGGGCAACTCTAAAGGACATCAAGTTACGTGATAATGATGATGAGTCAATCCAAGTCACTTTTTCAGGCAATGACTTTGAGACAAGCTGGACTACCACAGACCAGCAAAAGAAAACCTACACTGTTCCAGACTTTAGGATTGTCACAACAGTTCACAAGGGCCAAGAGTTTGTTGCACTCTGCACTGACACGGTTGAGCGTAGAATTCATGTCCTAAAGTATGACGGAATCACAGAAAAAGATGGAATTGATTACTATTCCTTTTGGCACAAGTCAACTACCATTCCGATTGAAGACTTGCCCAAGTGTCAATATCCGTCCATAATTAAGGACAGTAAAAGTGTTGATTTTGACTTGGGAGAAAAACCAACTTCGGCAGTTTGGGACCATGACTGGGAATAGAAGATGAAGACTGAATTTAGAATAATTATTCTGGTGGCAATCATAGCTTCTGCAACATTGTTTTTCATATATCAAACCCCAAACGAAATCCCAAAATCATTGTCATTTAAAAAACAAACAAGTGAAATTATTCAAATCAATGAAAACTCAAAAAAATACAAACTAGACAATGACATGCAGCAATTCAATGCATCAAAAAAACTCATGGAAGAGAAACTCAAGGAACTTTCATTGGATTTGCTTGGAGTCAAGATTTCCAAGGTCACACTACTTGAAGGCCAGTATCCCTTCCTAACTGTGCAAGAAAGAGCAGAAAAGTTTGACCTTGATCCTTCCTCAGTGTGTGCCCTTGAGCAAAACATCCCCCTGCAACTACAAAAAATCTCCCAGATGGACAATTTTCAGATGTTTTCCAAAAAATACGGATCACATACTGTTGAACTAGACATATTTGATGAGCGAAATGACATATCAAACATTCACTATGGGTTGATTGCAACAAATGACAATGAACAGAAGGCATCGACTTTCTTTCATCTTGATACATGTACCAACGAGATAACTGACAAGCAACCATACTCTTTGAATTGCTTTGATGCAAATAACGACTATAGATTTGCCACATTCAACACCGATGACGTTCTGTCTAGCTACTCAAACGGTCATTTCTGCAAGATAGAGTTGGATCCTTGGCGTCAATCCCTTCACGAATATTCATTGACATTACGTGAGCAACTCCGACAACTAGAACAAGAATCCATGACAGGAATTGCAGATCAAGAATCACATTGGAAGTTTATCTCAGAGATGAACAAACTAGGAGATCTTGGAAACCTTGTTGCACAAGTTACTCACTACAACTATGATGAGCAAGGCTTACAGGAAAAAATTGAACAGTATGAGAAACAATACGGAAACATTCCTGAGGAATTGTCAGAACTATTGGAGAAGAGAAAATGAAGACTAAACTCAAATTTATCATAATTGGAATAGTTATCACCTCAGTTGCAGTTGCAGGAATAGTTTTTTCAGGAAATTCTCACCATGTTGCACCGTACTCATATGTCAGCATGCAACATACATGCGGAAACTTTTACCAGCCAGAGTTTGTCTCTGTAAGCCCTGAACAGGTATCGCAAAACCCAATACTGCTAGGCCTTTCTGAAGGCGTTACTGGTGACTTGATTCCGACTCCTATTCAGGATACAAAAAACCTGCTTGCAATCGTTGGCCAATCCCCCTCTATGGCTGACTCTATTGGGATAAACATTGGTGAAAAATCATACCTTGTACAGTACCTGTTCTCATTTGAGCCAATTCATGCAGTTGATCATGTTATTGGATGCTTTGACAATGGGCTTGTAAGTAACTTTGAAAATGAGCAAGTGGTTGAGGCATTCCTTGACAAGTATAACGCCATCTACTCGTTTGGAAGAGACGACAAAGTGGTCTTCTCATCATCAGTAAAGGACAGCTATTCTGCAAGACTCAGCTTGTATTTTGATGAAAACTTTGATGTCAAAAACATGATATTCAGATGCAACAATGATGAAGCAGAAGTGTACTATGAGATTACAAAAGAGGACAAAATACTGTATAATTTGCAAAACATGCATTGCCTTCATGACAAGTATCCGCATGTCAAAATTTCAATTAACGAATACAAGACCTCATACAAGAAAGGAGATTCTACTGAAAATTTCACAGTAAAGCTTGAAGGATACTATTCTACATACAATGCTCCGGATATCTTGCTAAAAGACAAGGATGGAAACCAGATTTGGTCAAACCATGATGAAATAGGCCACGTTTACAGCAGCCGTACCCATCCCATTGAATTCTGTAAAGAATACAAATTTGATGATATTGGAGGTCCGTTGATTCTAAATGACACTGGAACATATACGCTCTTATTTTCATTTGAAGAGTTTTCATTTGAAAGAACTTTTTATGTGCGAGAAGACATTAGCGGCAACATTGTAAACAGTACGGACTTTTCATGTTCAAAGGAATTAGAAAATGAAAACTAGAGATTTGGTAATAGTCACAATTACGGCAATACTGGTTATATCCTCTTTTACACTTCCAGATGTTTCAGCAGAACAAAAACAGTTTCAGGTTAATACCAAAATGGAATTTCCAGAAAGTTTACCGTTAGGGAAAACAACAGATTTTAAGATTCATGTCACAAACAAGGGTCCATATAGCTGGGTGAAAAACCTAGAGCCAACATTTGAGATAATTCCAACTCGCGCACAGCAACATGTTGAGATAAAGACAGAAGAGAGTTTTTCACAGTATACCGTGTGGAAAGGCCACATCAACACGTTACAAGGAACAATCCATATCTCAGAAGACAGTCCTTTTGATGCAATCTTTTTGTCGGTATCATTTGATGGAACCATCCGATTTGATGAAGAGGTGACAAGTGTGGATCCTGACAGTGCTGTTTCTTTGAAGGTTGGAGAATCACAACCAGACATTAAAGGAAAACCAACTTTTCATGAGGGATATGTAGAATGGATGAGTAGATGCAACATGGTAGGTTCAGACATTACTGTAAGAGTAATTGATCCTGACATGAACAATGATCCTCAAAGAATCGAGGAACTAAAGGTAACAATATGGTCTGACAATGATGGTAGGGAGGTAACATATGTTGCAACTGAAACTGGTAGTGATACTGGGATATTTGATGCTAAAGTATTTTTTACAACGACAGACTCTAGTCCGGGCAATAGAATTCGTGCAATAGATAACAGCATCATACATGCAAAATATGTAGATTATACTTTTTCAGATTCCTACAAGGCAACAGATGTGATTGACACAATTGTCATGTCAGGACTCGACATACTGGAAAAAGACAGTCGAGGAATTCCAACAAAGATAACGTATGATCCATGCGCCATGGTATTACTTGAGAAGAATCAGAAAGAATTCAATGAACTAGATGTCTTTTATCCTACACCGCTAAAGCAGATTGAGTCTGGTTTGTATGTTGATGAGGTATTGTGCAAAGACAATCTTGTTTTAATTCTAAAGCATGACGGGACTCCCGCATGCGTCAAGCCTGAAACATCTGCAAAACTGGTTGGCAGAGGATGGACTGCTCCTGTTAACGAGTGGTCAAGTTTTACCCCTATTACACCTGAACTTGGAAAGTTTGGAACATACAAACTGGAAAAAGGCGGAGTAAAGTTTGACATCAAATACTACATCAAAGGCGGCTCAGACATCAAGGAAATAATTCCAGACAGCAAATACAACGCAGTTAGTATAATTTTGGAACCTCATGATTCCGGTTCATTAGAGATTACAATTCCCAGAGAATTGATTGATTCCAAGATGACTGAAAATGCAGATGATTTGTTCTTTGTGTTGATTGACAAAAAGGAAGTGCCACATACTGAAACTGTCAGTGACTTGACAAGGACACTGACAATCAAATTTGACAAGAATTCGCAAGAAATTGAAATCATAGGGGCGATGCCAATTTAATGAAACTGAAAAAGAAATTCTGTCCAAAATGTGGCGAAGTGATGGAGGAGCTTAACGCAGATTCTCCAACAAACATGCAGGGGTTCAGATGTCCCAACAGGAGGAGTCATCCTTCCACCTCAATTGAATAGTCAGTTTTGTGTTTCTTATGTTGAGAATTTTGTATATGTTGCTTTGAGTCCAAAGTTTAGAAATTAACTTTATTTTTCATTTGTTTTTCCTTCAAAAATACCACTAATCGAGATTTTTACGTAGTGAATCTAGGCGTACAACCTGAGTGGCAGGTTGCTCAAAATATGTGGGTATGCCAATCAATCAAGGATCTTGTCAAACCAAACCTCATCAAGTTCGTAAGAACCTGTCTCTTCTGCAAATGACTGATCCAACATTGAAAAGATCAAAGAAAAAAGTAGGAAAAATGTGGTTTTCATTTTTTATTCATCGTAAGGAGAGTTGTTGTTGTTTTTTCCAAGTGTAAAGCCGCGTTCTAGCAACTTGTCAATTGATGTGGGTTTTGCACAAACAGGAGTATTGTCACTACTAATAAGCAACTTCAGAGTTTCCAGACAAATTGTATCTTCTGTAGATATTCCAACTTTATGTTGGTGTAACGGTTTTAGATAGTCTTGTTCATCAAAACCAATTGTGCATGGTTTTCCAGGATATGCATATTCACTGCATCTGAATCCAAACACGCAATTTCCATCAGTCCATGTAATATATCCTGGAACGCATTGACTCTTCCACGAATACGGGTCATGGGATTTGAAAATTTGTTTGATTTCAACTAGTTCGTACTTTGGAAGTTCGATCAGTGGAAGAGTGAAAGACTTTTTGGCTGAAATCAGGTACGCGTTTCCTTCGACATAGTCTAATCCCTCAATTTCAGGATATGCAGTATGCCAAGTGAGACTGTTTTTCACATCACGTACTATGAACATCTCTTTTTGTTGCTTAGGCTCCACATGAGGATCAATAGTTTTTCCGATTAGGGGGCTAATCAACAAGTCTAATTGTTCTTCAGCAAAAACTGGAGTGATTCCAAGAACAAACACACTAAAAATTACAAATGGTATTACACTTTTCAACAACTCAGACTAGAAAATGATATTCATAAGTACTTCGTATCTTTTGCTTTTACAATAAGGTTCAGACCAACTGTTGTTTTCAAATATTCAAAATCTTTAAGCAAACCAGAACTCGTTTTACAAAAACCGGTTGCACACCAAATACTGTTTATCGAGTATTGGCAACATATGAAAGTCTAGGCTTAACCAATAGAAAAATGATGGTCTTGAAGTTGGTGGCAAGAATGTTCTGAACGGGTTCCAGAGGGAATCATCCCATGTCCGAGACATTCAAAGTAAAAATCCCATGGAAGAAACATGGCAAGGTAGAATATTCCCACTATTCCTGCAAGAATAATTCCAGTAATTATTGCAACTTCGATCTCGATTTTCACTTTCTATAATTCCCTAAAATTGTAATCAAGACTATGCTGGATGATTTGAGGATATTTGCATTGGAATGTGTCTTCTGGAAGAATTACAGTATGCCATGTAAGAAAATAATCGACACCATCAATTGTTGTAGTTCCTAAATATTGCACTATGGTTGCACCAGTCCCATCAAAATTGCCGCAATGGGTGATAAACGAATCGTACTTTTCAACAGTTGTGGTAAATTCAAAGTCTTCAGTTATCTCATAGGTGGTTCTGTCCTTGTTTCCGATGCGATAATCCTTGTCTGCAAATGTAATTAGTGCGGAATTTTCATCAATCTGGGTCATGTTCTTTATTGTAAATATTCCTCCTTCCAGACCAACACGGTCAAAGTGAATCTCTCCGTTAATTCCATTGTCCCCTACAATAAAAGAAGACAAGTGACCCCTGTTCTGTTCACCACGTATATCTGGCTTCTTGTAGCAGTACTGATTCATTGATGGTGTAGTATAACAAGCAGAATCTTTCATATCACGTACCTTTTGGAATTCATTTTCAGTTGGAGGAAAATTTGGAATTATTTCAGATTTGTTCAAAGGCACAGAATAGGCGTAAAAATCACTAATTACAGGATAACTTAACGAGATTAGGATAGTTCCAACCATCATCACAGATATCGCAAGAAGAAGATTTGTGTTCATTTTCTTATTTTTCAAACGGGTTTATGCTTATGCAAGAAACAATGTGTCCCTCCTTTCCAAACTTGTCAAGTTTTGGAATCTCCCCCATTTCAAGACATTCATCATAATGATGCCATGGGACATAATCCTGAGCAGAGACATATGTGGTACCCCCAAGCATTATGACTCCGACTAAAATCAGAACAATGATTTTCGCTTTCATTTACTCAAACTGAAATTATTATGTTCATAAATACTTCGTATCTTTATTCTTGCCATAATGAAAAATCAAACCTGAAAATTCTAATAAAGATTATAATCTTGATTCAAGGTTGCACGGAGCCGTGCTATATTTACCCCGTGCACGTTGTGCTCTCATTCAAATTTGAACAGTAAATCTTCTTATTTTGTGGCTTGTACTTCTTAACTGAGAACTTGAATCTTGTTGCCATCTGATTTGAATTCCTGAATAACATGGCCTGTGTTTAAAAAAATTGGTAGGAGTTTGAAAGTACTCCAGTAACTTTCTGTGTTCTTAGCTTAGTATTCGATAGTGATCAGTATTTGACACGGTCAAGTCCATAGGATTTTTTCCACAATTTATTTTTCTTAATTTGTTAATGTTGCTAGGAATAATTTTAATTTCTACTTTGAAAGAATTATGAATTTGTATGATGATTTTGCAATAACTTACATCTTATGCACGTTCGAATCTATTGTGATCTGACCTCCCACCATGATCAGATTGTTTTTTTGTAGAGCAGAATAATGTGATTACCTAGGTTTGAGAAAAAGAAAATGAACGCTATTGCTGAATATCTTTATCTTCTATAATCTCGGTTTATAAGGGTCAAGAAATTTTCAATGTCTTGATCAAAATTTTGGATACCCAGAATTAATTTTATTTTTTTAAAGAGAGGACAATGCTCAAGGTAGTTTCATCAGGGTTATTGTTATTTGGTTTTTTGGGCGTGTTTTTTGCCTCTCCAACAACAGTGTGGGCAGAAGAAAGCATGTTGTTTTCTGTTAACAGTCTCTCTGAGTTTGATGTAAAAGAGCATCCAGTCATTTATGGTGCTGCAACAGACTCCGAAGGCAATCCATTATCAGATGTAGAGATTCAGGCAAATTTTCCATCAAGAATGATAATGGCAACAACTGACTCTGCGGGAGAATTTTCAATTACATATCCAATTACTGCAGAACTGGGTGAGCATACAGTTACAATCTATGCTACCAAGGACAAAATGTATCTAAGCACGCAGATAACATACCAGATAATAGACAAACAAAAGATAGCAGAATCTGAAATTTCAAAGAAAATAGATTCTGAAAACACCCCTAAAATTAGCAAATATGACAACAGCAAGTATGATCTCCATTCAAGAACAATTCTAGATAAGATAGAAGACCAAAAGAAAGAAAACGAAAAGAAAAAGGTTCTCTCTGAAGAACAACAACTAATTGATAAACAACGACTGCAATCTCATGAAGACTTGGAAGAAGATCTAGAGTCATTTGAAAAACAAAACGAATTTTACAAACCAAGAAATGCTTTCTTGAGATTTTTGGCAGATATTGATCACTCTGTAAAGAACATTTTCTGGAACCAGTTCTTGTTTACTGAGAAAAAGACAGAGGATGCGCACATTGCAAAGGAAATTGCACTTGAAGAAGGCAAAACTACACTAGAGGCAACCAAAATCTTCCAAAAGGAAGCTGCAGTTAGCCAGTGAAATCATGGATTACAACAAGGAATTGAGCATAAAGTATGGAAATGCAACATCTAATATTCAGAAACAATTCAATGAGAATGGAAAAATCTCAAGAGAATAATATGCAGATTATGCAAAAAGCGCGATCGCAAAAACCTTGTATCATTTAGAGCACAAAGGCGCATATGATTATGATTTAATGCCTTTCCCTAAAATTTCCAGATTGAACAGAAACTGACAATCTATGAATTTAATAAAAAATTTTTCAATTTACAAACATAGAAAATAAAAAAGAAATTGAGACGTCATCCTAACAATGATGTAATAAAGTCTAGAATTTTCTCAATTACATTTTCCATAAACACTATTACAAAATCTGTATTTAAGGTCCATAAAGCTAGACATGGTTTGCTATCCCAAATCCATTGTTGTTTTGGTTAGTTTCATAATTATACCGCTAAATGCGATTGATGAAAGAAAATACCAAGCCCAAAGGAACAATGCATTTTCTTGTGTACATACATGTTCAGGATCGGCTGCTTGTTCTGCGGTACAAGTTAGTTGGAAAAAGTCACCTGGAATGACATTTAGTGGAATTGGAGAAATTGCAACTGTATATGTAAAGAGTGCTGGCAGTACCAAATAAAATATCAAAATCAAAGGAACAAAGGTAATCATCATGGGTCTCATGTTCATCTGCATCATCTCCATTGACATTTTGTTCATGTATGCGGATTTCTTGTTTAGTTCGTTTATCTTTGCTTGGTCTTTTGCTCTCATTGCAGACATTCTCTCTTTTTGAAATGCTCTAGTCTCTTTCATTATACGTTTTAGCTTGGTTTGATCAACCATCTTTTTTCGTACAGCAGAATTGAAAAAGTTTAGCATTATTCCAAATCCTGATACTGCAAACATTGATGTAATTAGTCCTTTTATGATTGGATCATCGCTTCCCAATGCGCCTCTATTGCCACCAATAAATCCAAAAATTCCTTCACCCTCATCTCCCTGAAGAAAGACAGAATCTAAGAAAAACACAATAAAATTAAAATCCAGATTTTCAATCATCTCAAGTTCATCTTACCGTTTGTATTGTTTAGGTGGATTTTCTCAAGATAAATTGCATTAGAGATTCTTTGGAATAGTCTATCCCGTGTTCTTCATTAGTATGTCGGCCAAATTCTTCAATCACTTGTTCAATTTCTCCATCTGCCACAAAATCACACTCAAAACCATAATCATTGCATCTTAATTTTGCCAATTACTATTTTTTTGAAAATTTGTTGCTAATATACTTCGATTAACATTGTTAATTGTCTGGTTTTTCAATATTTGGATGTAAAAAATAATGCAGAAGCAATCGATGGAATTGCCAATTGTGTCTTGTT
The DNA here is from genome assembly GCA_965223805.1 of Nitrosarchaeum sp. GTDB lineage: Archaea > Thermoproteota > Nitrososphaeria > Nitrososphaerales > Nitrosopumilaceae > HKST03. Next base: position 149,740 of record OZ245014.1, read on the forward strand.
ACTGAAAATGAAACTATGAATCAGGAATTCCTTGGAGTAGGATGCTTCTGCATTAAAATTTATTCTTATTTTTGGTATTTAGGTAATGCTTAACATTGTTCTTGTTTATTCATAGGACTAAAATTATTATTTGTGTTTTCTAGATCTAGTTCGAAGAAGACTATTACAACATGGACAACGCATTTTCGTTGTTTCAATAAAAACATCACATGAGGAACATCTTTTCTGTCCTCTTTTGTATTTTAGACTGGTGGATATCTTTGAGGATTTGTAAAAGTCACACAGTCCGGTACAACAAAAAGTCATAATATCTTTTAACTCGGATCTGATGAAGTGAGAGATATGGTAGATTCTATGTTGCTGATCCTTCGTATTTTATGGTAAATTATAGATCTTAATTCATCATTGCTTTTACAATTTAATTTTACAATTGTGTCATATGGCCCAAATGTTTGCAATATCTCTTCTACTCTTTTTTCATTCTTTAGCTGTGATGCTACCTCATCTTCAGTTCCACTCTTGCAATGCAATAAAACAAAACCCAATACCAAAAATCATACCCTCGCTATTCCACTGGATATGAGTTGCTTGTTTTTTTCATTCATTACTGATTTTTGATTTTTAATAGTTTTAAAGATAGGTTAACATTGTTAATGAAATTATTTATCTAGAATTTCAGACAGTTGAGAATTATTCAGGTATTCAAACAATTAATCCGAGAAATCTTGTTTTTAGTGGTTCTTCTTCGTCGTGAACGAGTACGAAGAATGGAACTGCAACACGGGCATCTGTTTGTTGTCACCTCTAAAAACAGTTCACAGTGTGAGCATCGCTTTAATCCAATCTTGTATTTTTCTTTTAATTGAATTGACTGGGACTTGTAATGATGACAAATTCCTCTACATACATATGCCATTTTTAATCAACAAAAATTTCTTCTACCTATCTGCCACTTTTCTAGTCTCTTCCAGTCATCAAAATCATCTTTTACATCACTGTGATGTTCTTTACCATCATCTTTATCATTTTTATCTTGCAAATCTTTTTGTTTATCAGGATTTGTTAGTTTAGACACATCAAATATTAACTAGAATCACTATTAAATTTCAATTAACAATGTTAACTATTCTCTAAATAGATGTGATAGCATCATATTTTGTTGGTAAATAAACAAAGAATACATCATAATGAAATGGATAAAAAACAGATGGTTTTGATAAAGGATTTTTACTTCAAAAAATTAATGGTGCAAGAGAGGACATGAGATGATTCCAAATCTTTTTTATCTGCTGTCTAATCGGATATTAGGAGAAAAACGACTTGTCTGAAGACGATACAAGTAGGACTGACATATTATCCACTATGGATAACTACCTAGAAAATATTCAAAAACTAAGAAAAATCATGCTTGGTGTAACTATTTCAGCAGTAATATTGGCCCCGTTTGCAATAGGAATCTCCCTCTATCTGATAACACATCCATCTTTCTTTACACTATTAGAAGAAAAAGATGAGTTTGGAGTATTTCTAAGTGTTATGTTGGCAGGAATTATCATAATATCTGGAATTTGGTTGTTCACTGGAATTCGTCAATATGCATCACTGAGTAATTGGAACCAGAGGTATTGCAGCTATCTAAAAAAGAAACAAGAACTAGATTCCCAGATAGCATCAGAATATCATTTAGACGAAAATAAGTAGACTTAGTTTTGAACTTTCATTATTGGTGGTGGTTCTGTTCTTTCTTGGAAAAATATCCTCATAGGGCTCTAAAACGGTACGGCAAAACTCTATTCCCTTTGCAGTGGTTTTGTACATCATTACATTTCTCTTTCCTTGTTTTTGCTCGTATTTTGTAATCATCTGTTTTTCTTCCAGATCATCCAAAAAGTGTTTATGTTTTGTCAGATTCAATCCGCAAAAACTTACCAGTGAGGTTTGGTTCAACTCTCCAAATTCTGCAAGTGTCAAAATGATGTCCTTTATAATGTATAACGGATCTCTATACCCTTTTGGACCTGCCACATCCAATTTCTGGCGCAACTGTAATTAAGTCCTGATCATGTCGTTTTAGTTAATAAAGCGTGTTTTCTTGAGTTTTTCAAATCTGATTGGCATAAAATGTTTGGTTAACATTGTTAATCTTGAAATAAATATTCATGTTAGAGATACTTATCAATGCAGAAGCAAACATTTGACACGTTTGGACAAACTAGTAGAACTCATATCGACACTTTGCAGGTTCATCTTCTGTCTTTCTAACATAAATCGGCAGTGTCCAAATTGCTTCTGCATTACTACTTATTTTGCAAAATCAATTCAATAATGACTAGTTTTTAGAAGTTAACAATGTTAAGCAATGCCTTATTATCTCATATCTGAAGTTCTTCGTATATGAAATTAGTTAAAAAGAAAATCAGCACAAATATGCTAAAATCCGTATTCAAGAAAAATCAGGAATTTTCCAACACATGCAAGATATGCAAGATGGAGTTTTCTAATACCGATAGAACCAAGAGACACATGTTGAAGGCACATATAAAACCAAGACGTGAAAAACGATACTAGAAAAAATAAACCAAAAATTATATTTTGACTATTGAATAGACGATGATTGAAAAAAAGACAAAATTTCTACTAGTTATTTTGAGCATAACTCTATCTGTTTCTTTTTTGTCGTGGTATGGGTTTGATCAATCTGCTGATGCAGACAAAGATGGAATTCCAGATTCGATAGATAATTGCCCAAACATTACAAACCCACTCCAATCTGATTTTGATGATGACAAGATAGGCAATGACTGCGATTCAGATGATGATAATGACGGTTCAGTAGATTCAATAGATGCATTTGATACAAACCCGGCAGAAACTGCAGATTTTGACAATGACGGCATAGGCAACAATGCAGACATTGATGATGACAATGACCATATAGTGGACGCAATAGACGCATTTGACTCAGACGCATCAGAATGGGCAGACTTTGATTTTGATGGGATTGGAGACAGAAAAGATCCTGATGATGACAATGACGGAATTGTTGACATAAACGATGAGGATCCCACACCAAACACTGAAGATTTGACTAGAAAATATCTGCAAAACATCCAAGACTGTGCTATAAGAGATGATAACACATCACGTTTGTTGTGTTATTCTCAATTCTTTGGTACAGTAACTGAAAACGAAGAAAACAATTCTGATGCCTTGGAGTTATCTATTGCATTGTCCAAACTGGGTGCAATAGATGACTGCCATTTTGTGTCTCATGAAATAGGGCATGTGGCATTTGAGGAGAATCCAAATGTAATTGAGAACCTGATGGGCATGGACGGCACTATGTGTAGAGGAGGGTACTTCCACGGAGTGCTTGCATCGTATTTTCATGAGGTAAAAGAGGCAAAAGGATCTTTTCCCCCTACTTACAAGACAATCTGCGATGAACTGATAGGCTCATCAAACTATCAGGACTGCATTCATGGATTGGGACATGGGTTAGTTCATTATTTTGGAGATGATTTGAACTCCTCAATTGAATTGTGCCATGACATGTCATTTTACCAAAATAGACTATGCATGAAGGGAGTCATGATGCAGTATACGGATAACATGCTGACAAGACAGGGAATTTCAAATGATGTCATCTCCAGTCTATGCATTCCATCTGAATTAGAAATTTTGGATTTTCAAGAATGCAGCATGTCTATTGGAACAACTTTGGCATTTTTTACCAATCATAATTTTGATGAGGGAGCAAAATCATGTAAATTAATTGATAACAAGGATGCTCAAAAATTGTGTTTAGAGGGATTAAGACTAGAGATTGAAGATTCAGACAAGTATGAAAAAGATCCCTTGACCCAAGAGATACGAGAAAAGTTCCAACCCAAGTCGATTGATGGTAGCTCCAAAATCATTGACATACGAAGTCCTGCAATAATCTCAGATTTTGAGTTTAATTCTGAAATAGGGATGATCACATTCACAATTGACAGGCCCCAATACGTGACATTATACATTCCAAATGAATTTGTTTCACCAAAAATGATGGTTACAATAAATGGTCAAATACCAAGCAAGATAGATGCAAAAAATAACGTGATGGGAGAAGAAATTGCCATGATAACATTTGTTCCAAAGGATGCAGGAATGGTGTTGATTACTCCTTTAACCTAGCAATTATGTAATTAAATCAAAATCTTCTCAAAGAAGTTCCACATGACATTTGTTACACAATACTATCATGAATTTTTCATAATTTGAAATTAAATTAGAATAGCTTGATTGGAATTTTGTTAGATCTGGGTCAATAAATATTCAGATTTGAAATTAACTAGTTTTTCTGGAAGGCACTGATATGATAAGAGAGATTTTTGGATTTATCTGAGATTTGGTTACAGGCAACTAATTGTCAACAGATTTGCCATAAAAATCACAAAATTTGTTGGGGCAATAACACAAAGGAATCCCATTTGGAGATGCTGTGTCTATTAATTCCGAATCACAGTGTTTACACTTCAAAACTTCTATCATGAAGCTTCGAATTAATTATAATTTTATAGGTTTTCATTAACAGTTATGTCCGATTGGATGAATACATGATGAAGATGATTGGAAAACCTTGTTACTCATCAACCCTACTCTCTTTTTTTAAAAAATCTTGATTTTTAAACTTGATTTTATGTTACAACATTAAAAGATTGGAAAATTATTTTCTATTATGTGGTAACTGAATTTGATGTAGTTCCTACCATCATTGGCATTTTGGTTATTGTTATTCCTTCCATGCTGCTTGGAAGACTCTGTGCCCGATTTCGAATATCTGAAATATTTGGATTTATTTTGGGCGGGATTATTTTTGGCCATTTTGCAATTGGTGGATTGATTCCATTCCATGATGAGCCAATAGTTGTAATGGATGATCTAATGTTGTCAATTTGGCAAGTTTCAGGAATAATCATTCTGTTTTCTGCAGGACTGCATTTTACTTTTCATGATCTGCGCAGAGCCGGAATGAAAGCAGCTTCTGTAGGAATTGGTGGAGTGGTAGTGCCGCTGATTCTGGGATATTTTGTGACTAGTAGCTTTGGATATGAGTGGCAAGCTGCAATTGTGATAGGGGCCACTCTGAGTGCCACCAGCATTGCAATTTCTGTCACAGCATTAGAAGAGCTTAGAAAAGAAAAGACCACTGAAGGAAACGTACTTGTCAATGCAGCAGTGTTAGATGATGTTTTGGGAATTGCAATCTTGTCTGCAATTCTCTCAATTATAGTTACAAACTCTCTTCCTACAATCGAGACAATTACACTGCAGACAATAGAATCCATCGGATTTTGGTTTGTGTTGTTGTTAGGAGCAGTATTTTTGCTGCCCAGAATCGTCCATATGACGACAATTGCTCATCCAACTTCACTTGAATCACGCGGAATAAACCAAGCAGTAGCTTTAGGTTCTGCCTTTGGGCTTGCTGCAATTGCTGGAGGTCTTGGCCTTAATCCAATAATTGGGGCATTTGCAGCAGGCATGGGGTTAGCTGATTCCAAGCTAGCAATGCAAGCACGTGAATTTGCTGGAAGGCTCAAGGTGATTTTTACTCCTCTGTTTTTTGCGGTAATTGGTGCACATGTAAATCTGATTGATGTTTTTGAAATCAATGTGATAGTATTTCTTGGTATTTTGGGAGTTGCCATATTTAGTAAAATTTTAGGATGTGGTATTCCTGCATCATTTTTGCTAAAAAATCGTAAAAAAGGATTACGAGTAGGTTATGGAATGATTGCAAGGGGTGAGATAGCATTTGTTACGATTGGATTGGGTTTATCATATGCTATTATAGATCAAACAATGTATTCTACAATTATTTTTGTTATCTTGGCAACAATTTTCATTGCACCTGAACTTTTGAGATTGTCATATGGAAATGAAAATTCAAAAAATCATCCTAGGAGCAAAAAATAATTCTTCTTTATTCTTAATCTAGTCCAAAATCGGTTTTTTTCGAAAATTATAGTTTAAGAAAATCCACGTGGGTACAAAATTAACCCGCTAACTATATCTCCATACATGCTGATGTCTTAAGTTTTGATTCGATAAAGATTTTAGAAAGTTGTAACAACTATTTTCAGAAGAAAAATGACAATTGTGATGAGTCCTCCCATGATATATACAAAAAATGCCACCTTTGAACCCCAAAACTTAGAGGTTCCATACAGTGGAGTGTATGGACCGGATGGGATTTAAATTTGAAATATTCATCTTAATTTAGAAAACTTTTTCAAGTTGTAATTGCATCTAAGGTGTGTAGAGAAATATATTTAATTTTTTGAAATTGCTTACTGCAAAGGAGCAACAACAAAAACCTTTTATCCCTTACCTGGCGTTGACTTTTCTCCTTTATACCCTACATCTCCAAATTATTGGTAATGAGTCAAACTACTCAACATGAAATTCATCCCTATGAATGATCTGATTCGATATCTGTTCTTATACAGGATACAATAGCGTTATTTGTAGATTTTCAGTTTATTACAAAAGTCAATCAACATCATAAATTGGAATTTCAAGTAACCGCATTATTTTCATACAAACTTTAGTTGTGTCTTCTGTAGATTGCCAGTCAAAGTTATCGGTTAGAAGTTTCTTGATCTTCTCCACTATGAGTTGATTCTTGAGAATTTGTTGTTTCTTTAATTCAAAATCTTTTTGAGATGTGATAATTGTTCCTAAAAATTCTGTTCCAGAAATAGAGTCTACAATAACAATATCTTTTTCTGTCAAACTTTTGGTGATATCACTCATGGTTTTCTCCAAAACTGAAATAGGAATTTTCTATCATTCTTCTTCTATGTATCGGACAGATGATAACTGTTCCATTTAATTTTGTCATTAATATGTATAAAACTAAATCTTCACAAATATTTTTCAAGATAATCTTGGAGTTACTTTTGTCTAGATGTATCCATTCCAGTTTTACCAAGTTCTATTAATTCATCATAATCTTTAATCATGTGCATTGAAAATATGATGCTTGGAATTGTTGGTTCATCTTTGGGCTTTATTGTCTCTATGCCTAACCCTTCTCCAGTTTTTTCAACACTCATCATAACGTTGATTTTATCCTCTCTGTTAAAAGGCATCATAGTTTGATTTACTATCACATCTTTATTATCACTTGATCGTAATATTGCTCGGATGTTTGAGTTTGGTATATCTGTCCCATTACGTCTTAACCAAAAGTCAATATATCTTGGTTCCACACCAGACAATCGACCAATTTGAGGAGCTGCAATTAGAACATAAATTCCTGATTTGTTCACCACAATATTCTCAGGATTAGATGCTGCATCATGTTCTATTCCGCTTATTGCATCATTTTGATTCATTGTTATTGCTATCGCATTTGTAGTGTCAGGTCGTTGATCCTCATTACTTGAAATTTGAGCAAAATCAGTAATCATTGTTTAATATACCTCTACATGATTTTAAAGAGTTTAGAATTTATTCTTAGTATTTATTCATCATTACATGAATTTAATTAACAAATATTAAATATCTTCATTAATCTTCTTCTAGCATATTTACACGATAATAATACTGTGATCTTATATTTTGAAGCAAGAATCACACTGATTAGATATTCCAGTGCCAAACTCAAGAATTACAAGAAGAAATCAAAACATATTGTAGCAGAACAAATGAGATTGATGCTCAAGTATAGTTTTTGATAGAATTAATTTCTTAATTCAATAATATCATAAATGTAATTAAATTCCACAAATTTTGATTATCTTTTTTGCCATTGGGTCAATCTCAACATCTGGTTCCATAGATACAAAGAGAATTTTGTCTTCAAGTGGAAATGTCATCATGACTACTTTGGCTCTTCTTGAAGCAGCATACTTGACTGGTCCTACATTGCTATTGAAATCTTCTCTTGTTCTTACTCTTAGAGCTACCTCCAGGAATATTTTTTGTCTTTCAGATTCTTCTTTTAGTGGAGTTATCCCCTTTCTAAAACCACCTAAGAGTAGATTACCCATATAATCAACAAAGCCTATGAATCGTATTTTTGGTTCTTTGAGAAGATCTTCGTATGTTCTCTGAAATTTTTGATATTTCAAATTATTTACTGATTGAGTCATTCAACAAGTAATTACGTTAAACTATGATAAAAAGTCTTATTGGAAAGCAAGTGCATCTATGGAAGATTCAAGATGTTGAGCGCACATTTCCGTAACAAGCTAGATATTTTAATAGAATCTTAATTACCATACTAAAATTAAGAATTTTTTCATATACTTGAAGACTGAATTCTTGAAGAACATTTCTTAACAATATAGAATTTTAATGAAAAAAATCAAACAAATATCAATTATTTTGAAAATGAATTTTTATTTCATTTCATTATACTAATGATGATAGTAATAAGCTGAATGAAAACATTGATTCTATGAAAAAGGATCAACCGGCAAGGACTGGTTCTTGTGGCAGGTTTTCAAAAATTACTGTATATTTTTTTTCAACGTTAGGGTACCTATGGTTCAAAAATTCATCTCTGACAAAAGAGGATTTCCCTCATGTAAAAAGAATATTGCAATCACTGATTATGAAACAGGGGAAGTAATTTGTCAGAACTGTGGTGAAGTTTTGCAAGAAAAAATAGAAGATTATGGAAAGGAATGGAGACTCTTTGATATCGATCGAATTCGTGTTGGTACCAGAACCTCACTTGCAGCATATGATATGGGGCTTTCTACTGTAATTGGTGCTGTAAGTATTGATGGTAAAGGAAAACCGCTGTCCAACTCAATGAAATATGCAGTTAAACGTCTAAAAATACAGGATTCAAGAAGTCAGGTTCCTACAAATATTAAAAAACACAGTGCTGCATTTCATGAACTTTACCGATTACGAGACAAGCTTGCACTTTCAGATACTATTATGGAAAAGGCAGCTTACATTTACAGAAAAGCAAAGACAAAAGATTTGATACGAGGAAGAAACATTTCTGCCATGATGGCAGCATCATTGTATGCTGCCTGCCGCAAATCAGAAACTCCGAGAACATTAAAGGATCTAAGTAGTGCAATCAATATCAAAAAAGGAGATATTGCATCATGTTACAGATTGTTGATAAAAGAAATGGATCTGAATATTCCCAATACTGATTCTATAACATGTATATCCAGAATAGCAAGTTCCCTGGATCTATCTGAAAAAACAAAACGGTATGCAGTAGAAATTCTAAAGAAAGCCAAAGAATTTGAAGTTACTGCTGGGAAAAATCCCATGGGACTGGCTGCTTCTGCCATCTATCTTTCTTGTATCAGGCAAAATGAACTCCACGCTCAAAGTGAAATAGCAACTATTGCAAACACATCAACTGTGACAATCAGGAACATAATGGAATCTTTAAAAAAATTGTAAGATGTAATTAGTAGTGTTGCTAGTTTTTTGCACATCTGCCTCAAATTATATGCGTCTTATTGTACAAAGTCTAATATCAGAATTAGAAGAATAATTATCGCATCTGTAAAGTACAATAATCTTCTTGTAAAAGATTGGATTACAAGACTCTTAAAATATGTCTTCATACATCAAATTTACGTATTCTTTTCAGTTTGATTCAAACTTGTTTATAGTTTTAAACTAATTTGAACAAATGTCTAACAATCAAAAATCAATAATAAATTACATGATCTTCTAAATATAGTGAATCAAATTGTCGATGTTTTGGTTTGAAATTGGATTTGGCTTGTTTATGATAATAGTTTTGTTAGGTCTTGCCATAAAATTGTCAAAAGAAAAAGACATCCTTACAAATGATGAAAATGTTCTAAATAAGGCAAAACAAGAACTTGATAATGATAGTTATGACTATTATGAAATTGAATCAATAGAATCTCTTGGAAGAAATTCTACAGTAATTGCCAATACTGGATTTTTGGAAATTGCCATGGAGATTGATAACAAAACAGGACAAATACTCAGCAAAGAAAAAATTGCAAGGGAATGATACTCTTACATCATTTTAGAATCTGTAAAATAGAATTTAAAATAAAATAAAGTTTTGATTCATACGTTTGTTTAATGAGAAATGAATATCATTTACAAACATAATGATTTTTTTGTACATGTTAATATTCTTCTTTGAGGTTTTATTTTTGGAGAGCTCAACTCACGTTTGATTATATCGTGGATAACACAAGCCATCTGTACTCAAGAGTTCTCCATTTGTTGTTTTTAGTATTTAATTTCACATATCGGAGTTACTTTTTGGTTTAATTTTCTTGTAGTCTTTAACTAAACTTTTTTCTGTTGTTCTATTTTTTGCCATTCATCTATTGTTTATAGAATTTTATATCTTTTAGATTGAGTTCATTGCATGATGCTATTATTACATTTTTACATATATCCAACACAAAGGATTTGTTCATGTAAATAATTCAGTTCAGGTTAAGGAAAATTCTTTCTTCTAATATGCCATTTTTCCAGGCGTTTCCATTCATCATATTCTCTAGTTTCTTTTTCAAATTCTATATCAAATGCAATTTCTTCCCGATCTTCTTTTTTACTCATAGTAATACTAGGTAATAATCGGTGATAAATGGCAGGAATGTAATGCAATTAATCATAAAAAATCTAGTTTAGGAATGTCTCTTTGACACCTAACAGAACAGTTTCCCGATCAAAAGAGTCAGGATCTATCCTTTGTTTGTAAATCTGTTTGCTCATTTTTCTCTGTAGCATATTAGGTAAAAATAAGATAAAGAATCGTATTGCGTTGCAATTGAGAAGGTAGTGCAAGAATGCGCTACTCTTGGTAAAGATCAAAGAAGTGCTAAATATCAAAAATGTTTCATACAACTTAGCCAAAGGGAAAGCAGAGATGCCATCCTGTTGTTAATCATCTTCCCGATGATTGAATTTCCCTTTGGCCAAACAATAAAGAATCTCTAAATACCAAAAACGCATCTACACTGATCAGCCAGGGTAAGAGAACAAGGAGAAGTTTTCTATGGCGATTAACACTGCTTGTTCAGGTTCCTAAAACTTCTTTCTCTGGCACTAGAGACAGCAAAACATACTTCCTATAAAAAACCCATAAATCGTAAGAAGGAGACATACATAATATTGTGAGCGATATAGAAATACTAGTGTTTAATTTAGGTTATTTCATAAACAGAAGCTTTGTTTGAGTAACTTCTTAAAGTTGCATTCCTTGGATCAGTAAGATTGAGCTAAAAATTCAAAATTAGTAACAGATTACATCTTGTAATTTTTTCTCAAAATAAATTGTGACAAAGCCTCTTTGGAATAATTAATGTGATGTTCTTGCAAAGTATGTTTTTGGAATTCATCTATCGCTTTTTTGGCTACATCATCGCTTGTCTCAAAATTACAGTCAAATCCATAGTCTTTGCAGATTAACTTACTCATTGCTCTACTTTCACTTCACCTTTATTTGTCAAATTATATATTTTAACTAGTATCCAAATTTCCTTTAAATTTATTGGATTAAATGAAATATATTCGTATAATTATTTAGTTTTACATAAAACAGATTTATTTTAATAATGTACATCACTTGGGATGATGAGCCAAATTATTGTCAGAAATTGTTCTTTAAGAAATACACTTGTCTTTGTAGTAGTTATAGCATTATCTGCACTTGTTTTATTCTTAAAATCATAATTTTAGAATCATGATTTTAAGATAACAAATTTGCACCATGATAAAATTTGCTCATGTTATATTTTCTATAATTTGAGATCGAGATTGAAATAAACTATCAATAGATGTTTACATGTTCTCTTGACAAATAGAAAATAAAATCTTGCTAATATATGAAACAATAAATGTAGTATCTAGGATCATAGTAACAATCACAATTGCATCTTTTCTCACATCTTATTCTTTTACAATTAATGCATGGTTTTTGCTAAGTAATTCAAGACATCTAATTTTCTTTTGCGATTTTTAAAATAAAAATAAAACATTTTATTTATTTCATAATCACAATACAACACAAAATTATAATACATATCATTTAGCAAATAGAAACATTCAACTCTAGTTTGCTTGCGTTGGGTACAGTATGGTAACAAATCAATATGTCTTTTCTAACACTGTCCCTTTATTCCTATAAGGGTTATCGTTGAACGGATACTGTCAATCTTTCTAATCTTCCAAATGATCATCTGTCTTAATTCTTCAAATCTTTCACATTCTAAACTTGTAAGAATATCATAAGCCCCAAATACTCCATATACATTTCTGACGCAATCAACTGCTTTTAAATCTGAAATAACCTGTTTTTCAGAACCCAACTCGCAGTTTATTAGAACGAAAGCTTTTGTCATCTTTCAGTTTTGTCCTTCAATTGCCATAAGAGTAAGTGTGGCTCTAATTGAAGGTAATTTTCGAATCTTCCATGTGATGGTTTCTCGTAATGATTCAGCATTATCAGAGTTTACCTCTGCTATGATGTCATATGCTCCCCATGTTCCATGAGCTTCATTGACATGATTCATAGTTCGTAATGCATCTAGAATATCTGCTTCTTTTCCCAGATCACAGTTGATTAGTACAAATGCCTTTTTCAATTATCATCAAACCTTCCATAATTTTTTATCATCATGAGATATTTTAGGCAAAATAATATTTTAGTAGATTTGAAAAATTTGTTAATAGATTTTAAAATATTCTTGAAAAAACCAAATAAATATTAGTAAAAATAATCTAATCTTTAATTTTTAAATTGACCTAGTTATATCATATGATTGAAGATTTCAATACTCAGATCATAGAACAAGAGACATCAGCTACAAATTATGGGGTAGTTTTTTCTGACCAAACAGAAAATTATTGTATAGGGATAGTAGACATGGTGAATTCTACAAAAATGGCAGCTGAATTAGGAGGCTCAAAAATGTCCATCTGTTATCAAATTTTTCTAAATTTTATGTCTAAGATTTTGAGTAGCTTTGGAGGATTTGTAATTAAAAACATAGGTGATAGTCTACTGTATTATTTTCCTGAATCTTCCAAGACTAATAAAAAGTTTGGATTGCTGAGTTGCCTTGAATGTAGTCTAACTATGATTGAACGGCGAAGTATACTCTGTAAAGTACTAAACCAAAACAATCTGCCTGATGTAGATTATCGCGTGAGTGCAGATTATGGACCTGTCTTTTTGATAAAAACAAACAATCCAGATTCTTTTGATATGATTGGGACGCCGGTGAACATGTGCACCAAGATAAATCCCCTTGCTGATAAAAACAGTGTGGTTATAGGTGGTGATCTGTATACTATTGTACGGCAATTTGGTGAGTATGTCTTCAGTGAGATCAATGGTTATTCACTTGGATTCAAACATTCGTATCCTGTTTATGCTCTTAATAGAAAGTGATCACTTGTCAAAAAAATCAAGAAAAAAACATAATAGTACTGCAAACAAAATTATTGCCATCTCTTTTGATCTTTCATATTCTGATGAACTCAAAGAACATCTAAGCAATGTGAATATGGAGCCTTGGTTTTACATTTACGAAAATTATGTTAGAAACAAACCAAAAAATGATAAATCTAAATCACTAGGGTAAAACTTCCCTTTAAGAAATATCCATAGTTTACAATCATCTTAGTTGTTTTTTGAAATCAATTATGTTAATAATCACATTACAAAAAACTCAGAAGAGCATTCCTTGGATTTTTTTTGTATGACTTTAGATTTCTTTTCCCAGATATGCTCTTTCTCCATGTTGGCTTAAATCCAATCCTATTTCTTCTTCTTTTGGATCTACTCTGATTCCACCTGGCCATAGCTTTGACATTATGCCTAGCAACGAGGCTGTTACGCCAAATGCATAGCATGCCACAATTACTGCTGCAAGGATGTTAATGGCTTGTTGTTCTATTCCTTCTGGTGTACCTGTCCAAGCACCTATTCCGTCACCTGTGTCCCATATGTGTGGACTGGCCAATGTTCCTGCCAAGAATGCGCCAGTAAGACCTCCTATGCCGTGGACGCCCCATACATCAAGTGCGTCATCCCACCTGCGTGAGTTTTTGAATGCTACTGCGCCATAACATACCATTCCTGCTGTAATACCGATAATTATGGCTGCCATGGGGCCTACCCATCCAGCTGCAGGAGTGATAGCTACTAAACCTGCAACGGCTCCTGTTGCTGCACCTATAATACTTGGCTTTCCGGTATGTGCCCAAGACACTAACATCCATGTGACAGAGGCCATTCCTGCTGCGATATTAGTGACGGTCCATGCACTTACTGCAACACCATCTACCATGACCTCGCTTCCTGCATTGAATCCAAACCATCCAAACCAAAGGATTGATGCACCAAGCAAAATTAATGGAATGTTGTGCGGCTCCATAGGAATTTTACCATATCCTAGTCTTCTTCCAAGCACTATTGCTACTGCAAGTGCTGCAAATCCGGAAGTGATATGGACAACAGTTCCTCCAGCAAAGTCAAGTGCATAACTGGGGGATAACTCTGGAACTAGGTCTAGGTAACCTCCTCCAATATATCCTCCACCCCATACCCAATGTGCCACTGGATCATAGACTAGAGTAGCCCACAGTAGAACAAATATCATCATAGCACTGAATTTCATTCTGCCTACCATTCCGCCAATAATTAGAGCGGGTGTGATGATTGCAAATGTTCCCTGAAACATTGCAAACATCATATGTGGAATTGTACCTGGCCAATCCTGACTACACTGATCAGCATTAACCATTTGATTCATTTGATAGGCAGCTGATGATGTATCTGCACATGGACCTGGACTACCTAGTGGAGCAAAATGTGATACCTGGTTAAACCCAACATAATCTAGACTTCCCATGAACATGTTTGCATCATTATCGATTGGCCCAAAAGCCAAACTATAACCCCATGCAACCCATTGAACTGAAACAAGTCCTATGATTATGAATGTCATCCCCAGTGTGTTGACTGTGTTTTTTGATCTGCTCAACCCAGCATAAAAAAAAGCAACGCCGGGAGTCATGAACAGTACCATAGAGGTTGCAGTAAGAAGCCAAGCAGTATCTCCAGTATCTATCCTGCATGGAAGCATAGTTCCTGTTCCATCATCATACCAGCATTCATTTGGATTTCCTGTGTAAATTCCGGCTTCTCCTTTTACGTACGCATCCATGTCATCGGTAATCTGTTGTGCAAACACTTGTGACGTAATTGTGGAAGTTATCACTATAGCAATAATAACAACCAGAGCGGTCTTGAAGTTGTTTTTCTTCATTGATTATATTTACAATTAATAATATTTACAGCTAATTTACTAAATTCTCAAAATTCTTGAATTAAAATAATAAAAAACTAAAATATATTTTGGTTTATTAATGATTGTCTTTATTAATTTAAAAATTCATTTATGAGATATGGCTGAAGCCGGTATAATGGCATATGGAATTGGGATAGGAATGATGATCACTTTGGCAGCTGTATGTTTTTTACTGCGAAGGAAGGAACGTGCTAAACCTCTTGAGCAGATAAAGAGTCAGTCTGAAATATGAAATTAAATTCAAAAATTATAATTCTATGAACTGAATCGATACCTGATTATTCTAGATGGAGAATTCATGAAGAAAGCCAGGACAGAGTTCGAAAGTATTGGTTATCAACAAACGAAGAGAAAAAACCCACCATTAGGGATACAACCGAGCCCGAATATGCAATAACTGGAATCAAGGGAACATGGAACAAAATAAAGGTTCATTCGTATTACGAAGGTAATGAAAAACCTTCTAGAGTTTTAGAAAAAATAGATGTAAGAAAAATACTGATCGAGGCTCTTGATTTGGAACAGAGATTTCCAATCAAGATTAAAAATGAAGAGCTACCAGTAATTGTACCAAAGAAAGAAGAAGTACTGGATATTGTATCTATAAAAAATAACATACAGTTATTTAAGCAAAAACAAAAATCAAAGAGAAAATTAGAAAGTCAGCCAAAAAAGATTCCCATTAACCATCCATTAATCCCAGAAGAAATTAAAACTAAAAACCAGTTGGCAGTAAAAGTTAAGAAATTAATGATGAATAAGATTGACCAAATAATTCATGATACAAACAAAGATATGAGTTCTTACGGAATTAGATTTTCCCAAATACCTGGTAAAATTCAATTTGTTTTGAGTTGATTTTTTTACTAGAACTAACTTCTTTTCAACATTGTTTATCTACAGGATTAATGTAATTTCAAAACTTATATCTGCATCAAATTCATCGTTTTAAAAATACTAAATTAAGATATTACAGAATAAAGTCATTGTAAAGTTTATTTAACCATCTATTAATTCCCGGTGGGGATTTAGTAGCTTACCAGGAGCCTTAGCCCCGTCACCCTTGAAGTGCCCACGTGAGATTTTGCATGATAGCGTACCCACTCACCGGAGAGTATTGTACGTAAAACAAAGTAACAGGTTTTTTGTTTAACTAGATTTTAGAATAAGAAAAAACTAATTCTCAAAGAACACACAATATTGCAGGAGTTGTATCTTCTACATCAGAGATAAACGTGTCATTTCCAAGGCCGCCATTAATGGAATCATCGCCTGCTCCGCCATCAAGATAATCACTGCCAAACCGTCCTGAAGAGTATCATTTCCAGTGCCACCATTCATCGCATCATGTCCTAGTCCGACAATCAATTGGTCACTTCCATCATTGCCAAATATTGTATCATTGCCTAAATTGCCGTTAATGATGTCATTGCCTGCACCACCTATGATGCAGTCAGCATCAGCTCTTCCAGAAATAGTATTGCCTGCATCTGAAGCTAGGATAAGATCTTTGACGATAGTTTCTGTCAGAGTATTGCCCAATGAGCCATTTCTGTTATCAATGACGTTGTATTGTCCACTAGATATTAGTTGGTCTATTGTCATATTAGCACAGTATTTTGTTAAATCCGGAGTGCTGGCAATGAAATCACGATGGAGAATTAGATTTTCGTAATCTTAGATAGGATTAACCTCTTCAGGGTCCCATTTTTTGCATGAACATCTTTCATCATTAGGGAATACTTTTGTACATCTTGGTTTTGAAATGTTTTCTTGCAGGAATTCCAAGTGGTATTCAGCAAAATGTTTGCATTTTTTACATCTTTTGAGAGGTTTTACTTTAGACATTCTTGATACTTATAATAGCAAAGATCGTGTTAAAATATTCTGCCATTTTTGCAGTCAAGCATCTTCTTTTCATAATCATATGCAAAATTTCTGGACACTTTTCATTACTAATTTTTGATTCCTTTGATTATTTGACTAGAAGATTAATGAACAAAATAGTTCCACGAGTCTCAGAATTTTCACTACAATTAGTCACACATGATACAGGAAAGAAAGAAATCTGATTTTTTTATTTTTATTTTACTAGTACAATTTCAAACTAATGACAATTAAAATTACAAAGATGATAAAATCAAGGCCAAAAATAACAAAAATTAAAAGAAAAACTCTCAAAAAAGAGGTGCAATTTACAATTGACAAGTACGATATCTCTTATTACGTAACAGGAGAAAAGGCTACCAATGCAATTGCTAGAATTAGATTATACAATAAAGAAAAGTGACTATGACGGAGTAATTTGATTTTACAAAAGTTCTGTAAAAAATCTTCCAAAGAATTTCAAGGGTGTATCTTCTCCAAACAATAAATGAATTATTTTCTTCTTGAACTAAGCATATGAGGAACACCTAAAAACTATCTTAACATTATGGTCTTATTGAATAAATTACTATATGTTTTATTGGCATTTTTAATTATTGCCATTCCACCAAATATTTATGCTCAAGAATTAGATCCACTACAAGAGGCTAACCTTGCATTTTCATATCCGCATTCTGAAAGTTTTACACAGTTAGAATCAATTGTACAACAGCAAGGAGATGTACGAGTAATCGTTGCACTTGATATTCCAGTTGCTATGGAAGGAGAAATGGAAGGCCCTCAAGCAATTCAAAGTCAACGACAAATGATACAGAGCGCCCAACAAGACATTATGAATCAACTATCTGCATTAAATGCGTTGAGTCCTGATACATATCAATTCAAACATATTCCATACATTAGTACCACCATCAATCTAGATTCTCTAAACATTCTACAGTCATCACCAATGGTTGCTTCAATTGTGCAAGATGTTGCAGTGCCTCCTCTTTTGTATCAAAGTAACAACATCATTGGGGCAGACAAAGTATGGTCTGAATCTTTTGAAGATGGTGTAGGATATACAGGCACAGGTCAACAAATTGTAATCTTAGATACTGGGATAGACAAAAATCATCCATTTCTTGGAGGAAAGATAGTATCTGAAGCATGTTATTCATCTACTGTCCCATCAGAAAATTCTATTAGTTTGTGTCCTGAAGGAGTATCAGAATCAACTGCAACAGACTCAGGACTACCATGTCCATCTTCAATTGCAGGATGTGATCATGGAACACACGTTGCAGGAATTGCAGCTGGTGGTACATTTTTGTATGTAGGAAATGAGTATCATGGAGTTGCACCAGACGCTCAAATAATTCCAATGAAGGTATTTTCACAGTTTAACAATCCATTAAGCTGTCTCTTTCAAGCACCATGTGTACTAAGTTACACCTCAGACCAGATGAAGGCATTAGAAAGAGTGTTTGATCTTAGCGAGGATCCTGACATGAATATTGCATCAGTAAACATGAGTCTTGGTGGTGGCAGATTCAATTCAGCTTGTGATGATCAGCCATTAAAACCAATAATTGATCAGCTAAGATCAGTTGGAATTGCAACTGTAATTGCATCTGGAAATAACGGATTTTCTAATTCAATTAGCGCACCTGCCTGTATTTCCTCTGCAATCAGTGTTGGCTCTACAACAAAGAGTGATTCTGTATCCTCATTTAGTAACTCAGCAGAGATACTGGATTTGTTAGCACCTGGAAGCAGCATAATATCATCTATTCTAAATGACCAGTTTGCAGCAAATAGTGGCACATCAATGGCAACACCTCACGTTGCAGGAGCCTGGGCATTAGTAAAAGAGAAGGTACCTGATGCAACAGTACAGGAAACTTTGGATATTCTAAAGAGTACTGGAGTACAAATCCAAGACAACAGAAATGACATGACCTTTTCTCGTATTCAGTTAGATCAGGCAGTTCATGTAATACCAGAATTTCCCGTCGTGCTTTTGATGTTTGCAGCAGCGTTACTGATTCCAATTTTTGTATTGATCAAAAGTAATGGTATGAATTTGATTTATAGAAATTAGATCCATTTCTTTTCATTTTTTATTTTGAAATCTTAAGTAACACTATGTTTATTCAATTATGGAATTTTCTTTTTTGATTTTTAAACACACGTGTTTCAATTTCATAATCCTATATAACATTATGAAAATAAGTACAATTCAGAATATGGTCTTTTCAAAAATAAGAATTATGATTGTTATATAAGCAAATCATTTACGATAAAAATTATTTTAATTCTGTTTAGTGATTATCCAAATTAGACCAGTGCTAAATTCTTGAAAACTAAATTTGGCATAATGCATATTAAGTTCCTTGAGATTTTGTACTGATGAATAAAGCAATTGTAATTGGAATCATTGCTGTAGTTGTAATAATTGGTGGAGTTTTAGCAAGTCCCTTGTTTTATGAAATACAAGTTGATGAACCTCTTCCTGTTGCTCTAGACAAAATAGAACCTGGATTAACCTTAACAAAGTTCTCGGAAATGGATGATGATTCACGACAAGAAATTGTCGCGAAAATGCCCGAAAAACTAAAGGTAATGGTTATGGATGAATCAGCAAAAACATCAAGGACAATTTCTGAGGGAATGGAGATGTTGGGGAATGAAAAAATGTTGACGGTTGAAAAGAGTGGAAACTTTGAAGGTCTTGCCGGACATTCTGCAAGTGGGTTGGCAAAAATTATCGAGATTGATGGTTCTGCCTTTCTTAGATTCGAGAATTTCCAGGTTACAAATGGTCCCGACCTTAGAGTGTATATTACACCAGACGGGGATGTAAAAAATGGCATTCATTTAGAAAAGCTCAAAGGAAATAAAGGCAACCAAAATTACCAATTAAAAGACATTGATTTAGATCATTATGGTACCGTTGTAATTTACTGCCAACCTTTTGGAGTGTATTTTGCCAGTGCTGATCTTGTATAATTTAAGAGAAATTCCAGATTCATTTACGCAAAACATGATTATAATCTTTCAATTACCTAACGTTTTCAGGAGGTCAAACGATTGCGCTTGGAGTACTTAAATGAGTTACATAATTTCATACTATTTGCCAGGTTAAAATTTTAGTTTTATTCCTCTAAATGGAACAAAATTGCTTCCAAAAGTGGCTTAATCCCCA
The DNA here is from genome assembly GCA_965223805.1 of Nitrosarchaeum sp. Taxonomy (GTDB): domain Archaea; phylum Thermoproteota; class Nitrososphaeria; order Nitrososphaerales; family Nitrosopumilaceae; genus HKST03. The sequence goes on from OZ245014.1 coordinate 170,158, forward strand.
TAAGACAATCCTATTTGAGAAATAACTATCATGGAACTATACTACATTACCAAACCCTGACTGGAATTCAATTTCTTTAAAGGATTCTAACGAAAACTTATCTCTTCCTGGTGCTCGTGTCTTTATCATTTAGAATTTATTTTTTTAAGTAGCGGTAATGAATTTTTATTTCCTCAAACTCAAAATGCGTGTTCTTTCCTAAAACTTGCTAAACTAATCTATCAGTTTGTACATTTTTCTGCGTGCAATGGAAAAACCACCATAATGTGTTCATAAGAGGATGAAGGTAAGAAATTTTCATTGCCCTCAAATTCTGCATGAACCTTATTCAAGTTATCAGATTCATCCCATATCTTTGCAATTGTATATATCATAAATCGTCCATGCTTGTCTGTTACTCCTTCTGCAATAATGTGATTTTCTGGACATGGTCCATCATTTTTGATGATTATGTTTGCATTAGGTATTCTGTCTCCTAATTCTGTTGCTAATTTCCCCGAAAAGACGATTGTTTGCCCCCCATTAAACCAAGGATATTCAAATTCATGAAGAGTTAAAATTGTTTTACTAGGTTCTTGTAGAGAATGGGCTGAAGCGAAATTTAACAATAATATCGAAATACAAATAGTTGTAGAAACTAGGATTATTTTGTTCCTGATATTACTTTGCACATATCTTCTATCTCTTTTTCTTATAAAACATCTTAGTAAAAATAGACCAATCTTCTAATCTCGAGAATTATTCAGCAAATTATTCAATTCTTCTCTTGCATCAAATATTTCATTATCTATAAAACCCTTAGATTCAAGATTCTCAGATTCAATATTTTCAAGTATTTCCTTAGCTTCCTGATATCGGTCCAACTTCCAAAGAGCAATTCCTCTTTCTAAAGAAAGAAGAAAGCTCCCATCATGATTTATTTTGCTTTTCTCAAAAATTTCAAGGGATTCTTGATATTTCCCTAGCTTAGATAGTGCTATTCCCTTGTATGCTAGAGTATTACCAGATGGGTCTAATTTATAGGATTCCTCAATTACTGAAATAGCTTCATCAAATCGTTCTAAACCGATTAATGCTCTTGCTTTGTCTCTTAATGCTAATGCATATTGAGACGCAAATTCTAATTTTTTCTCCTCTATTCTTTCTAAATACGCATCAGAACTGCTTAGAGCATTTTCATATTGCTTCAAACCTAAGAACAATGTAGGCGCATGGATAATTTCAACGAAATTTCGTTCTGGATATAATTTAGTTAATGTTTGATAATATTGATATGCTTCATCAAATTTATGCAAACCAATTAATTCGATTATAATTCCATCTAATGCAGCTCTTCCCTCTGGGTTGATTTCTAATGCCATTTTATAATGATCAAAGGCATCATTTTTGCAAGATAAATCAACACAAGACTCTGCGTCTTTGGCTTTATCTATATGCATCAGATATGGATCAGGATCTAGTGAATCAGGACCCTTTCCAAAGAGATATTCATTTGTGGGAGAAAATATTGCTGCCCCTAATCCCATTACTACCACCATCACAATTACTCCAATTGCAAGTTTACGACCAAAATTCATATCTGAAAGAATTCCTGCAATTTTTATGCATTCTGGAAAATTTTTTAGAATGTAAACTTGGTTTAACTAATCTTTTGCAAGCAACCCAACAAGTACCTTTTTTCAATTTTTTCTATTCTCCTAGATTGCTATTTACAAATATTTGGATTGTGAACTGGAACCTTCAATATCTATCATCATTTTATTGTGATTGTAATCTGAGAATTTTACCAATCTCTTCTAAATCCTCAGTTTCATAAACGTCTTCACTACCATCGTCATTGTAATAACGTCTGCCTATTTTCCATTTATTTTCTTCAAAGTACTTCTCCAATATCTCTAGAGTCTTTTGGTTCTTGAGGATTTGTTGAAACTCTTTATCTGTCATTTTATCATGCATCATTTGAATTTCTTTTAAGCGCGTTTCAGTTAATTCCATTTTAGAAGTGTCCATCATAAATCGATTCTCCATTCTAAGACACACTGACAAGTGAAAATATCATTGGATTCTATGAGGTATCTTTTGTCCAATTTATGACTTGGATTTGCTTCTAATATATAATCAAAAAGCCCAAGTAACCTTCTGTACATCACGTTATATGAGAACTTGCTATGATTTAACCTCTAAATCCATTCTGACTTTAAGAAATCATTCAAACTTCACTCTATATCTTAATTGAGAGTTCTTGCCCCCATCCTATAGACAAAGTAACAGTTTGAATATCTGATCTATTTTTTACGTATTTTGTATATTTTTCCATTTCTTTCATATCTAAAACATTATCAGCTGCAATTATGCCGTTTTTTCTAAGCATAGGAAGACACATTTCAAAATATTTTATACTATTTTCTTTATCTGCATCAAGGAAAATAAAATCAAAAAAAGGTTTCTGTGGTGTTTTAAATTCTTCTAGTAATTCATTTAGAACCTTGATAGCATATCCCTGTTTTATGGTTACATAATTTTCAATTCCTGCTTTTCTAAAATTTTCTTGTGCGATCTTTATCTTAGAATTATCATTTTCTATTGTAACAATTCTGGAATTTGAAGGGTTTTCTGATAAAATGGCATCTGCAAACCAAAGTGTAGAGTATCCATGTGAAAGTCCTATTTCTAAAATTCTTTTTGCGCCAATATTCTTCAATAATAAATGATAAAACTCTCCAGTACTACGAGTAACTGCCAGCATTCTATCTTTTTCTAATAACACATCTTTGTGTTCTTCCTCATAATCTGACCTTTTTTGAAGTTCATCAATTACACTGAGAATTTTTTGATTAAACATTTATTCTAAAATCATCGTTTGATTTTTTAAAAATTTTCGTTTTATATAAAAAAATTAAATTACTAGTTATAGTAATAATATGCGTGGATTATAACAGTCTTAATAAAGATATTCTAAAACTAAACTCCAAGATTAGATATTCTGGCGTATATTATACAGGAAATGTGCAATTATTTGAAAAAGTGCAAAAAGGAGTTACACGACTTTTTGACAAAGAAAAAACCCAAGATACATTTATTCATTCATACATGAGATGGAAAACTCGCCAACAGGATTCATCTGTCGTAGGAGAGCCAGTTTATTCAATAACAAAATATGGCAAAATTAATCGTCTCACAATCCCATGTTCTTCTAAAGCTCTTCTCATGGTAAATACTGAATCCGAGCTAGAACCTCATGAAATTGTTGATGACGTTATAAAACTTATAAAAAAATATTCAGACGATCCTAATTATACACCAAAAAAAGTCTATCTAGGATGAAATTTCTGTTTATAAATTCTAGACAATTAATTCAACAAATAATCATAAAAAAAGTTGAAAAAGAAAGAATTGACTCTCTTACTTTCTCAACTTCATTGCCATTTTCACAGCGATACCCCATGAGAACAGGGTAAACCCAATTGGAAATACTCCACTTGTAAGTATTTGAGGTACCTGCTCAAGGGCCATGCTTCCAGAGGAATACATTGCTGCAACTATCGGTAAGGCAACCAGACCGATTACTCCGAGTTTTGTCTTTGTGTTCTCAGAGACTTGTTGTATGTCATAGGTGCTCATGTTTTCTCAGTTGCTATAGTGTATCCAAACTACTTGAAATATAGCAAACTTTCTGATGTCATTTTATTCAGAAACTGAATTGATTCATGAATTGTTTAGTTCAGAAAATGAATTTGTATGCCTAGCATGTATGATATTTTTCTAAATCATTTTTTCATTATAATGTTTGGACAGGTTTCATAGCCTTCCTTTTTACACATACCCTGAATGAACCGATTAAAATCCTCCTCATCAAATAACTGCCATCCCATTTTATGGATGTCAAGGTCATATGATCTGTAATCTTCTATGATATCTCCAAACCACGCTCGATACAAATCCTCTTCTTGTTTTGCCTGTTCGTGATTGTTGAAGAATTTCAACTCAATCCAATCAATATTGCCATTTGTTCTTGCTGAAAAATCACAGTATGGTGCATCATTTAGATATTCCTTCATCTCTTCTAGTCTGGTTACAAAGTCTTTTGGAGATGTAAATTTTACAGTGACCAGACGTAAAATAGGCATATTTACCTGATTGAGGTCAACCATTGTAGTATAGCCATGAATTATGCCTAGTTTTTCTAACCGTGCAATTCTCTTTCCTATGCCCCGCTCAGACATGTTTACTCCCATGCCTGCCAATTTCTTTACTATGGTTCTAGTTGAATCTCTTGCATTTGAAATTAACAAATTTAGGATTTGTCTGTCAATATCATCAATTATGATGTTGTTTTTTGGAATGGATTCGGCCATAGTCATGTTTATTCACTTGACCTCACATACTGCAAAGATACCTGCAGATGTTCAAAAATTGAACTAAACTAGTTAAAAAAATTCAAATCTTGAACCTAAGGCAATCAAAAAGTAAGATACGTCCTAAATAATTTGTCTACAATGACACCTTTGAATACAAATGAGTCTATTAGATGTAAAAGAAAAAGAAATACTCCAAGAATACTATTCATTTTTGTATGATTTGGCTGCAAAGAAAAACTATCTGCATTCATCCCAATTAACTGCAGAGGAAAGACAATACTGTGAAAAGCTATTGTCTCACAGCAAATCATCTCACAAATCAAATGAACTGTATTATCCGTTGATGAAAAATATTCTAAGGTATCATTATAGTGAAAAGGCAGGGTAAGTAAAAATTTGATTGGTCGATTATGAATTGTAAATTTTTTTATTTATTTTTTTGATGTTGAATTCTCGATTTTTTTAAATTTATTAGAATGCGTTTATAGGTAAATGCTATGTCCGAATTTGAACCAGTAGAAAACGTTTGTAAAAATTGCGGGCACAAACTACAATCTCATTTAAAAGAAAAAGGTGGAAAGTGTATGGGCGATTCAAACGAGGATTCTGATTATTCTTGGTGTGTTGCTAACTGTCAGAAATTTTGGGAATAGTTTAAGGTGGGTCAAGTACAATTTAGTTCAGCAGGTGAATTTTATGTTGATTTATTTGAACAGACATTACATCAAAGATCAATCATAAACGGATATTGGCAATTTGATCAACAAAACCAGATACTGCGATTACAAGGAATGCTAAATGGAACACTCATGGAATTATGTAATAACCATAGAGTCACTCATATACACAATTTTCAGGTAATGCCCCAGATGGATTTCAAATCACATTTACAAAAATTTGAAATGATATTTTACTGAATTATTACCTAAATTAGAAATTATTTGTATTCTGAAATTATTCTTTCTACTTTCTTTTTTATTTCTATGAACTTTGAGTGTGATAAAGGTCCATCTGGTGTGAATAATCTCAATTTGTCACATGTGGGGCACTTTTGAACTTTGATAATTTCTTGGCTAAAAGAATAATTTCCATAACACTTGAATTCATAATTGGAATTATGCAAAAAACTAGATGTTGCCCCATCAATATTAAAAATTGAACCACAACCACAAGTAGGACATTTGATTTTGGGAGGTTCCAAATAGTTTCTAGAATTTCTTTTAGCAGACCTATTACTGGATTCTATTTTCATCATTATTACTTAGTCTAAATTGCCTAATACCTTTTTCATTATATTTATACAGGATTTATCTGTTCAGTTTGAAAGAAATTTTCTGAAATGAAAAAACGTTTAATCTCTTTTTTCATTATTTGATTTTTTCCAAATTTTTTATAGAGTATTTTGAACTGATTAAACTTTGAAACATAATTTAAAAATTAAATTTTTCTTAATATGGCCAAGTTAAAAATATACTTTGAATTTATTCATGTGATTTTCGAAATTTCTTAGAATTTTGATCAGCTATTCTTAGGGGCTCCGGATACCAATTATTACTTAATATGGTATTCTTTATGATTGTGATTGCGGTTCTGAGACTGATTTTGTGTCCTATGCTGACGTAGATGGTTTTTTTGTTTGATATTTTATGTCCTAAAATTTTTCCATTTAATTTAATCTTGGAATCAAACTGAATCTCACCACAAAGAAGTTTTTTGGCAACTCCAATTACTGGTTTGTCAAGTTTTAAACCAACATAGCAAGCAAGCCCACAATTTCTAGGATGAAGTACTCCCTGACCATCAACTAAAAGAACATCAAAATCCTCTCGAAGTTTTTTGATTGTAAGTAGGATTGGTTTTGCCTCTCTTAACATGAATAACCCTGGAATATAAGGTTCAGATACTATACAAGACAAATTTCTTGATTCTATTAAACTTAAAGATTTCATGTCCAAAATTACTGCAGAACAAAAAGCATTCTTTCCTTTATATGAAACATCAACGCCACAAATTTTTTTGATTTTGGATGGAAGAATATTTTTTGATATCACTTTTTTGGCTAATTCTTTTTGAAGATCAATTGCTTGATTTTTATCCATTATGAGAATTGATTCTCAGTTTTATGAATACATTCACTTTACTGTGCAATTGATGTGAAAAAACTTTCATTGTACTTATTCAGAGTATTATTATGTCCGACTCTTTTCCAGAAGCTAAATTACGGATAAGAATGAGTTCGCGTGATGTACATTACGCTGGAAATCTTGTTGATGGTGCACGAATTCTTAATCTCTTTGGCGACTTAGCTACTGAATTAACAATTCAATATGATGGTGATGAGGGTCTGCTCCGAGCTTATGAGGAAATTGAATTTTTAGCTCCAGTGTATAGTGGAGATTTTATAGAAATTATAGGAAAAATTACTAAAGTAGGAAAAACTAGTAGGAAAATGAATTTTGAAGCATATAAAGTAATTTCCTCCAACAAAGATAACTTAATTGAAAGTGCTTGCGATGTATTAGATTTGCCAATTCTAGTAGCTAAAGCAACTGGTACTTCTGTGGTAATTTTAGAAAAACAGAGAAAAAGAAAATAAAAAACCAAATTTATCGATTTAATTTTGAACAATAATTCTCATTGTAACACTAAAAAATAACAAGAAAGTAATTATTCCAATAAACCACTTTTGCTTGGATAATTTTAAAATTTTTTTGAACAACGGTTTGTTAATGAGTGAATTGGGGTCGTGAGTATATTTATAATCGTAACATTCTGAACAAAGCTTTCCGCTTACTTTCCAATTGGGTTTAGGATTATGTTTTGCCTCATTAATCATGCAAAAGGAACATTTCATAAATATTATAATTAAAATAATTAATTAAATTTTTAATAGATTGGGTAACGTGATCTCTGTTATGCTAAACTAATGGAAAACTAAAGCTCAAAACTAAATGATAGCATGCCCGTTCAAAAATCTTTTTGATATTTTAACTGAATTACAATTTTAAAAAAAATTCAATCACACTAGTTTTTTAGTGTGAATGGGCTAATCCAAGATTGGATTATGTTTTTATTCAATTCGACAAATGAATTTACATTTTCGTTGTAGACTTTGATGTTTTGTACTGTTGCATCAATTGTGGTTTTTGCCAATTGATTGTTTAGGGTATTTGCTTGAACAATTTGTTTGCTGATATCTGTAATAGCAGTCTTTGCGCTACTTGGAATTTCAGTTGTCATTCCAGTTTTTTTGGCAAATTCTTGTTGTACAGACACTGACGCATTTATTGTTTTTTCGCATGTTTTCATACATTCGTCTTGCAATTTTGTAATAGATTGAAAATATTGTGGTGTAATTTTTGAAATATTTTCAAAGTATTTTTCAACATTTTGCTTGTACATTGAATATACGTTGTTTGATTGAGTTTGGGTACTCATATCCATATGTTCTGACAGTTCAATATATACTAATGGTAATGATTGGTAATGATTGGTTTCAAATACCAATATATATTAAATACAAGAAACCATTTTCTTCATGGTTTCATATAGAACGAGTATGCAGATAGTTGGGGATCTCTTAACTGCTACTGCAGAATGCGGCCAAGAAGGAATCAAAACAACTGCTCTGATTTCAAAGGCAAATTTACCTCATTCACGATTATCTAAATTCTTGTCAAATTTGACTGGATCTGAACTTATAAACAGAATTGAATTTGATGGGAAAAACACATTTGTCATAACTGAGAAGGGAAGGCAGTATTTAGAGTCTTACTCTAAATTCTCAAGTATTGCTCAATCATTTGGATTGGAACTATGAATATTTTTATTTAAAAATTAATTTTGTTCATTAGTTTTGATTAGTCTGGATCCGTATTTTTCTTGTTGTTATTTTATCCTGATGGTTTTACAAGATAGGCCATATTTTTAAAAATATGTAATAAACATTGGAATGAATTGTATAGTCCAAATTTAATCAAAATTTATGCCAGAGAATAAAGAGAAAAGCTCATTTTGGTATGTACTTCCTTTATTCTTTAGTATCATAGGAGCAGTTGTTGCATACTATATTTTAAGAAAAGACGATCCGACCAAAGCAAAAAATTGCCTTTGGATTGGAATCTGTTTGTTGGCATTTTATCTCGCATACTATCTAATTTTTTCTGTGATGCTTGATATGTTTGAATTTTCTTAAAGTTTTGAACTGATAAAGTATTAAGTCTGATTAATTGTTAGCTAATTATGAAGATAGGGGTGTCTCTTTCAAATTATGGAGATCTCCCTTCTAGGAATTTTCTTAAAGATTCTGCAAAAGAGATTGAAAAAAATGAATTAGATTCTATTTGGCTTTCTGATCACATCATAGTTCCAAAAAATAATGCCCCCTGGACAAGAGTTTTTGAGACTATGACAACTTTGGGATTTATAGCATCAATTACTGAAAATGTTCAACTGGGTACATCAATAATTCTGTCTCCTCTTAGGGAACCGTTTGTTTTGGCAAAACAAATCGCAACTCTTGATTCATTATCTAACGGTAGAATGATGATTGGTGTGGGAATTGGTTGGAACAAAAAAGAATTTGAATTGATGGGTCATGATTTTAAAAATAGAAAAAAAACTATTGAAAAAAACACCGAAATAATGAGAAATATGTGGTCAGGTGAATATTCCAAACAAGGATATTCTTGTAATCCTATGCCTATTTCCAATAATGGCCCACCTATATTGGTTGGAGGGCAATCAGATAGTGCACTAAGAAGAGTTGCATCAATTGGTGATGGGTGGCATCCAGTAGGAATCTCCTCTCAACAATACGCCTCTGGGATGCAAAAAATAATCAAAATAAAAAAACGCAACTATGTCTGGTCTCTGAGAATTAATTTTGCAGCAAATAAAAAAATTGAATCTCATTATACAGGAGCAGATGGGGATTTACGACTAAGGTTGATTGGAACTTCAGATGAGATAATATCACAAATTCAAGATTATCAAAAAATTGGTCTGAATCATTTAATTTGTGACATACGAGCAGATTCTAAAAAAGAGTACTTCGAGCAACTAAAAATACTCGGTGAAATTAAAAAATTATTTTAACAAATATTGTGGGTTTTGAAGGTTACTCTAAACTTTTTCCAGTAATCATTCTATTAATTTAAGACAAAATTAACTCAAGATAAAATGATGAATATGGCCATCTACATATCATGATGACTAATGGAAACAAAATTCATTAAAACTGCTAACACAGATTAGTTATAGGCAAAAAATGAAAATTTGTAAAAAATGTGATCATCCGATGGAACTCAAATCTGTTCTAAAAAAAAACCGGAGAGGTCAAAAACAGGAAAATATGCCAAATGAATACTATTGTCCAAAATGTGATCATTTGGAGTATGATGGCTCTTAAAATGCTAAATATTTTTTCAACTACTTTCCTATTTCTATAATATTATGTCATGAAATCAAATGATCAATATACATCTCTAGAAAATTCTTCTCTAAAACCGGTTTCAAAAATTCATTATCTGACTGAATGGCATTTACTGACTCTTTTAATGAGGTTGGTAATTTCTTGATTGAAAGTCTTTTCATCTCTCTATCTGATAATTTGTAAGTATCTAAATCCACAGGCTCAGGAGGTTGAATTTTCTTTTTTATACCATCTAATCCTGCAAGTAAAATTGCAGTCTCTGCAAGATAGATATTTGATGAAGGATCAGGTGGTCTGTATTCTATTCTCTTATTTTCAGGTCGTTTTTTGTGATGGGCTGGAATTCTTATGCTGACTGAACGATTCATTTTCCCCCAGGCAATGTTTGTTGGAGCCTCATAGCCTGGAACAAGTCGATTATAAGATTGAGGAGAAGGATTTGTAATGGCACAAAGAGCTTTTGCATGCTCTAATAATCCTCCAATATAGTAAAGAGCTGTTTGGCTTAATTCAGCATATCTTTCAGAAGGGTCATAAAACATGTTTGATTCTTTTTTGTTCTTTGTTTTCCACAAGCTCTGGTTGATATGAACCGCTGAACCATTATCATTAGGAATGGGTTTTGGATTAAAACTTGCAATCATTTCATGTTTTGAGGCAACTTCACGAATTGTTTTAACTCCAGTTACAAAGCTGTCAGCCATTTTAGTCAGACCTGTATATGATAGAACTATCTCACTTTGTCCTGCAGTTGCTACTTCGTGATGATGGGCATTAACTCTTATTCCAAAACTTTTGAGTACCTCGCAAACCTCATCTCGGAAATTTGTTAAAGTATCAGAAGGAGAATCTCGATAGTACCCTTTCTTGATTTGAATTACTGATTCTTCATTTTGGGATATCCACGGGGCTTCTCCAGAAACAATTTTTGATTTGTTTGATTTACTAATTTTTGGTATTGCTTGAATTTTATCAAAAATAAAAAATTCCAATTCTGATGCCCAATAAGTTTTATCATACCCACATTTTTTTGCAAAATTTTCTGCTTTATTTGCAATATATCTTGAATCTCTTGAATATTGTCCCTCTCCAAATCCTTTATGTATATTTGCAAACATTCTTGCAGATTTTGTTTGGTAATAATTGCGGTTTCCTGAAAAGGTATCAAAATACTCTGGTAAGATAACAAAAGTTAGAGGGTCAGGAACAAGTATGATGTCTGATTTATCAATACTGGTAAAGCCTAGAATCGAACTTCCGTCTAGTGGAAATCCATTAACAAATGCATCTTCTGTAAATTCTTCGGCAGGAACGCTTAATTGATGAAGTAAGCCAAATGGATTACAAAACTGTAATCTTATCCATTTTACTCCTGATTTCTTTATCTGATTGATAGTTGTTTTTGCTGACGTTTTGACTTTACCTCTTACTGATTTTTACTTAGTAATATATCAATTAAATTTTCATTATCATGCCTGATATCCTGAAGATTTTCATTTCGAATCTATTCATTATGACGTCAATTTCTTTCGGTTTACAATTTTTAGGAATTATTTTATTTCTGTTGATACTCCCAACAAATTCAATTCTATACTTGGCATTTGTGGAGTCTACTAATTTATTGATACCAACTATAAACTTATCACATTCTTCAATGTGATTATATGCCCAAATGATGCTTGAGATTAGAAAAATAACTTTGTTACCAATTTAAAAATTATGTCATAAACCATCACTGATAAATCGTTCATCGTAGTTAAATACAAATTTTGAAAGCACTCCTTACCAAGCACAATGGTTGGCATTGGATTTGTATTAGTACAACCAATGCCTGCTATTAATTAAAACATTTTCTAAACCGTTTGATTTTCAAATTGATTTTCATACTTGGTAATTATCTGGTGTTTTTTATAACTCGCTAAATTTGTAAAATCGTGAAATACGCTAAAGATTACATGAATACACCTAGAACAATAAAGTATGATTCTACTTTGGCTGATGTCTTAAAAAAAATAATTAATGAGAAAAAGAGTCGACTTTTAGTTTCTGAAAATGACAAAGTGACAGGTCTTATATCTGAAAAAGATTTAGGATATTTTCTTTTAACTGATAAAACCGAAAAAAAACTAGATGAAATCCACTTATCTGAAATTGTCAAAAAAATAATCTCAGTCGATGAAAAAACAGGACTTGATAAATGTGCAGAAATAATGTTAAAAAATGGAATTGGTTCTTTGGGAATCACATCAAATGATGATGTAGTAGGAATTTTGACAAAAACTGATCTTGTTAGATATTTTTCTAAGACCCACTCAGGTGAAAGAATAGTAGGTGAATATATGTCTCCATATTATGCCTGGCAATATTTTGACACTCCTCTATGCAAAGTAGTATTGAAAATGATTGATGAGAAAATCTCTAGAGTTATACTTAGAAATCACGATGAAACTCCAATCGGAATTGTAACCTTTAGAGATTTATTCAATCTTGCCCTCAAGCTAGGAGAGAAAGAAGATGTTCTTGACAACACTGATCCTGTTATTTCAGTAATATTTCCAAGAAAAGGATTCATTTCAGAATCTGGATTTGGTGGCAGCACCAAGGTCCATGAAATCATGAGTGAAAACATAGTCTCAGTAAATTATGATGATGATTTGGCAAATACAGGAAAAAAATTGTTAGACCATAACATCAATGGAGCTGGAGTATTGTCAAGTCATGGAAACATAATTGGAATAATCAGTAAAACAGACATTGTCAAATCTTTGGCATTTTTGAAGTAATTTCTTGTTAAAAATCAGTTCACTTCTTTTTTAGAATTGACTCTTTTTTTATCACGGCATCTGCCACAAAGATAGTTTTCCTTAAAATATTCTATTTCTTTATAAAAAGAATCAGTACCATAGTATCTTTCAGATGTTTGAACTCCTCCTGGAACCTGAGTTTTACAGTTTGAACACTTGATATCTAAATTGAATTTTACTCTTTTTTCATCCTTTTTGATTTTGCCTATTATCATATTGTTGATGAATATTTTTTTGATATAAAATAATGATTAGACAATTTAGATTATGAATGCTTTTGATATGTTTGATCATTTTTATAATCTATTTCAAAAAATATCCAAATCTGTGGAGTTTTAATCCTTTTGAATCATCATTCAAAGTCTTTGAGAAAGCAATGAGATCTGTAATATTGCCTAATTATTCTAAAATTAAAACATAAAAATTAGATCAAATAGGCATCTCTCCAAATTTCTAGAACCTTGAGGTAACCACACTTAAAAATAATCAATTCTAGGTAATATTGATATGACAATTGCATATGTGCTAATAAACTGTGACTTAGGCACAGAAGTAGATCTTATTGAAAAGTTACATGAATTAGAACAAGTAAAGGATGTTTTTGAAACCATTGGCACCCATGATATGATGGTAAAACTAGAAGCCGAAAATTTTGAAAAAATCCGTGAAATTGTTTCATGGAATATTCAAAAACTTGACAAAATTAGATCTACTGCTACCCTTATACGAAAAGAGAACTAGACCTTTTTTGAGCTAAAATGCCGCATGAAAAAAATGAAATTGAAAAATTAATTGACGACATGATTGCAGGTGGCGATGATCTGGTAAAAAATATTAAAACTGTTCTGCCTGAATCTATATCAGAATCTATAGAAATGTTTCATGAATCAAACGTAGTAAATCTAAAAAAAATCAAAGAATTCCTAAATAAATAATTCTAAAGTTACTATTATTCGTACTATATCCTTTTTAACTATCAATTGAATTTTTACTTGTGACTCGTTCTAGAACCCTTACCTTTACTGTTAAAAGGAAAACTGGGGATGCCTTTGATGCTATTTTGAATTCTCCTCCAAAAATAATGCCTAATGCTACTAAATCTAAAGATGGCTGGTGGTCATTTTCAACCCCTAGGGGACATGCAAAACTGAAATTTAATGAAAACAAACCTTTGGGAATTTTAGATCATTTGTATATTGATGAAGAATCAAAATGGAACGTCCCAATGCGCATCGTTTCAAGCGGCGATGAATCTGAGGTTATAATTACTCTAATAAAACCTGAAGAAATTACTGATGAACAATTTAATGAAAGAATGACTGAGATTAGTCAAGCATTTCAAAATCTCAAAGAATTAATTGAAAAACCCCTGTAGACTTTTTACCTAATTTTTTCAGAATGTCTTTTTGATATGATTAAGACTCTCTTGATTCTTCAATTCGTCAAAAAAGATGGAAAGGGATGGCAGTAATTTTTCAAATGAATATTTTTGTGAATTCGTGCTAGATTCTCGACATTATGCATCTTAAGGTTAAATACAAATTTTGTAAATAGAAAAAGATCAAAATGCCCTACGATGAAGTCTGTTTTCAAAGAATGAAACAAGACAATCCTGAAGATTATAAAGAATTAAAATTAGAAAAAAAGCTCTGATAACTATATTGTAAAACTTTAGTCTTCTTTTTTTGTATTTTTATCTCCGCCTGGTCCTACCATGTCCTCGGGTTTTACTTCGTTGTCCCATTTTCCTTTCACTCCTTTGATTAGAGCAATTACTCCAGCTCCGATTAGTGCACCTACTATTACAAAGAAAATTGTTTGATCAAATGCTTTGTAGGAACAATTAATTGGGATTGGTTCTTTGTCCTCAGAATATTCATAACAGTTTTCAAATTCTGCCATTTCTATATTGGAGATTTGATAATTGCTCCCAAATATTCCAAAAATTAGAAATCCTGTAAAAATTAATGCTATTCCAACAATGATAAATCTTGTATCGCTCATAGTATTACTTTGACAATATTGTATTTACATTTTGATGAGCAATATCCCTAGTGCTATTTTTCAAGTAACGCCTTTAGGTTTTCTAATGAAGACTCATAAAACGAGCCCATAAATGCCAAAAACTCGATAAATTGTTTTTCTGACATTTTTTTACTGTTAATGTAGGATTGCCATGTTAAATAAACTGATTTTTTATTTTTGGGTTTAATTGAAATTGTTGCAACATACGCTCTTAACGGTAATCCTTCAGTTGCAACGTATGTGAAATATTCTCCTGTTTTCCATGCAACTATGTGCTCTTCAATAGTGCTTCCATCATCAAATAAAATTTTTCTTATAGCTCCGACATCTTTTTTCTTTTTTGAGAGATAAATTGTTTTTTTGACATCTATTGCCCATGAATGCAGTCCTACGATATTACTAATTTTTCTCCAAACTTTTTCTTTTGGAGCATTAATTGTAATAGTTTTTTTCACTGTTCCTGTATGAAATGATTTTTCGATATTTTTTACCATGATTAATTTGATAAAACAGAATGATTTTAAATTTTATCTATCTAACATATTTAATCCTCAATGATAAACTATAACAAATGGTCTTTGGATGGGGAAAAAAGAAAGAAGAAAAAAGGCCTGAAGAAATTCCCTTGCAGAAAAACGTTTCTCTGCAAGAAGTTCCTAAAGTTGTTGACGATATTCTTCGTCTAAGAACTGCTCAAACATTAGCTGAAATCAAATCTTTACGAGATAAAACAGAGCCATTAATTAATGATTTAATTAAAATTGGCCAAAATTTAGAAAAAGATAACCTTGATGTTGATGATATCGACAAGCATCTAGGACTCATAGTCATAAGAGGAAAAAAGCAAGTAATTAATGTCATAAAAAAAGATGTGTCTAACTTACCAAAAGTATCAACCTTTGAAGATGTAACAAATTTAAATCAAATTATGAATCAAACCCTAAAAAAAATTGGTGATGTTTTAGGAAGACAAACACGAGTAATTCATATTTTTGCAAAAAAATATGCCCAGAAACTCAAAGATATTCTTGCTCAAATGAATTCTTACCATTCCGAAATTCAACAGCTAATAAAAAATTATGAAGATACACAAATTATTTCTGATGAAATTAATGATTCGATAAAATCAATTACAAATTCTGAAAATGAAATAAAACACAAAGAACAAAGAATTTCAGAATTAAAAATAGAAATAAAATCACAAGAAAGAAAAATTATTTCCATAAAGGAATCTATTGAAAAAATAAAATCCTCAAAAGAATACAACGAGTTTCTTAAATTAAAACAATCATTGGAAAAAATAAATTCTAAAAAGCCTCAAATCAAAAATCAAATTGATTCACAATTCACGAAAATTTCTAGGCCGTTGGGAAGATACGAGTACATCTCCTCAGATAAAGAACAAAAAAATTTGTTGATAAAGTTAATTGCAGATCCAATCGATGTACTTGTAACAAAAAACAGAGACTTGATAATAGTTATTTTAGAAAATGTGCGAAAAGGAATTCTTTCCGGTTCTATTTCTGTCAAAGATGTAGACAAATCAATGTCTCAAATTACAGAAACAATTGAAATGCTTGACTCATTCATAAAACAAGTAAATAATTTTAAGGAAAACATTCAAAACATTGAAAACCAAATTAATTCATTTGACAGACATGAACTATTAGAGATTGAACACAATCTAGAAAAGACAATTCAGCAAAAAGAGGATCAGAATCAAAAAATAATTGCCTTTGAAAATGATATAACTCAGGTCCGTTCTAAAATTCCTAAATTATTGATGGACATTGAATCTAAATTGCGAAAATTCTCAAACACTCGATATATTGTAGAAAAATAGTCTTAAAATTAATTAGAACTGTATACAAAACCTCCATATGCTATTTAAAAAGAAAAAGATTGAAAGAAAAGTCTCACTTAAACGGGATGTTTTAGATAGCATTTTGTCTTATTGTCAAATGAAACACCCAAACGAGGGAATTCTCATTTTAAAAGGAAAATCAAAAAATGGAAATATTATGGTAAATGGATTGGTAATTCCACCTTTTAATTATACTGGCCCAACTTTTGCTGGATTTCCTCATTCTTTTTTACCCTTTGATCTCAGCTATGTTGGAATTGTACATTCCCATCCTAGTGGTTCTGCTAAACCTTCGGTGACTGATCTTCATAATTTTTTTGGATTGGTATCCCTTATTGTAAAGTCTCCATATTCTGAAAATGACATCTTTGCATGGGATAGTAATGCAAATTCCGTAAAACTTTCAATAGTATAATTGAAAAATCTCATAATCTTTATGGAAAACAGTCAAAATACCGACAAAACTTTATAAGGATTTTCAAGGTACCTTAAATGAATTGTTTAATTACAAGACTTATCTCATTTTCTTGTTTGCATCATTAGGAATTAGTATAGGTCTTCAAATGGTACTGCCATTTCCATATGGACTAGGGGCTGCATTAGCAATTTTTATTGCGTTTCCTTTGTTGTTGAGAAGACGTTACATGAGCCGCATGCGTGGTTATGGTGGTTCTGGAACTGGAACAGGCGGAGGATTTTTTGGAATGAATTCCAGTGGTGGCGGAGGAGCAGTACGTTATGTCTGCTTGGTTTGTAATCACAAGCATAAAGGTGGATCATGTCCTCGATGTGGTTCTAAAATGCAACGTGCTGATTTCTAAACTGATGTGGCATGTCCTTAGAGGAATTACGCAAAAAGGTAATTTTTCATAATTCTATTGATGTGTGGATAGCAACTTGTAATGCTAACAATGCTGATTGGACAAGCACTGAAGCCTATCAAAAATTCATTTCATATTTGCTTCAAAACAGCCTAAATCTAAAGGCATTCACATTATGTGCCCATGAGGCAGGAGAGACTGAACAGGAAAAAACAAAATTTGCCGAAGCGTTATCTGAAATAAAGGATCCCACTGCATCAGTTTATACCATCAAACTTAATGATGCTGCTCTAGAAATAATAAAAAAATATGATTTTTCAAATTAATCATCTCTTTAATTTTGGATTGACTATGACATCAAGTGCATTTCCGATAAACACAAATGCTAATCCAGTAATTGCAATCATTACACCTGGAGGCATTATCCACCACCATAATCCTCTTGCTGCAGCACCATGAATATTTGCGTCATGTAATAGTTGCCCCCATGTTGGAAACAAAGGATCTCCTAATCCTAGAAAGCTAAGTCCAGCTTCAGTTGTAATTGCTGCAGGAACAGAAATTGCAATACTTGCAAAAGCATATGGTAGTAATTGTGGTAATATGTGCCTCAGAATTATCTTTGAATTTTTTTGACCCATCATTTTTGATGCTTCGACATATCCCCTAGTCTTAATCTGTAATGCCATACTTCGAGATACTTTTGCAATTCCTACCCACCCAAAAACCATCAAAAAACCTACCATCAAAAATATGCTATTGCTAATGGTAACTGACAAAATAATGAGAAATGGAAGTGCTGGAAGGGCATAAATTACATCATTGAATCTCATCATAATCTCATCAGTTTTTTTACCCCTATATCCAGCATACACTCCATATAACAATCCCATAATTACAGATGCTATAGCTACGACAAGTCCTATGAAAAGTGCCAAAGGCGTTCCCCAAAGCAATCCAATTGCAAGATCTCGTCTTAATTCATCAGTTCCCATTACTCCAAATGCCTTTCCTCCTAAGATGATTCTTGATTCTAAAATCTCATTTTCTGAATTTACGCCGTACAAATTAACCAAAAAAATGTAATTACCTTTAAACGGTTCATGATTTGTTGTTTTTGAAAAAATAATATCTTCAGCTGATAGTTTGTCTATAGAAAAATTAAATTTATCTGATTGTAATGAAAGATTTTTCTTGATTGTTTCATCTGTTGAAAAAATTCTCTCATGATGAATTTGTTCTGAATCTGAATTTGGTAATGATCTTGATAATAAATTCAATTTTTGCTCATCTGGTCGGATAACTGATATTTGTAATAGTGGGGAGTCCGAATATTTTGTTGAAAACTCATAAATAAAATCACTAGGAAAATCATCATAATCAAAATTTATTCCAAATTGATGTGAAATTAGGTCGATTTCTCCCACTCTTTGTTGGTCTATGTCTGGCAAATCCAGAATTTTATGTTCTGGTATTTTTTCATTAGTGAAAAAATTTACCCACACAGGAATTGCTACTTTTGGATATGAAATCCAACTGCTTGGGTTGTTCCATTCTCTGAGGGTTTCAGATGGAATAGCAGTTATTGTTATAATTGATGTAATTGCTAAAATTGTCAAAATAACAATTCCGACAACCCCTATCTTGCTTTTTAGAAATTCTTGTTTGATTTCAGTAGGCGTAATACTGCTCATTATTGTGTCCTCACTCGTGGGTCAAAATAACCATAAAGTAAATCTGCAATGAAAATACTGACTAAGAAAAACACCGTCAAAATGTATGTGGCCCCAATAATCACTGGAAGATCCATTACTGTTATGGCCTCAAAATAGAGCCTGCCCATACCAGGCCAATCAAAAACTGCTTCCGTAATTATTGCTCCGCCTAAAGAACCTGACAGGCTAAGTGCCAAAATGGTGATAATTGGTGGCGCTGCATTTTTCAATGCATGTGTGTATACTACCTTTTTTTGACTAATCCCAATAGTTTTCTTTGCAACAATGAAATCTTCTTGCATTATTCCAACCATAAAATTTCTAACCAAATATGCCCATGATCCAAATCCTATCATTACAATTGTAATCAAGGGTAATGCCATGTGATACAACAATGCTAGAGCATATCCTGGTTCTGATGGTGGAATTGGTGGTGTTGCTCTTGCTGGAAAAATTTGATAGACAAATGCAAACAAGAAGATCATAAGCATTCCAATCCACCAAACAGGAAAACTAGAACTGATAATTGCAAAACTTGAGGTTATTCTATCTACCAATGAGCCTACTTTACTTCCAGATAAAGATCCCAGAAAAATACCAATAATTGAAATAATTATTGTTGCAGTTGTAAAAAGTAAAATTGTTCGTGGCAATTTTTCTAAAATTATTTCTTTGACATCTGATGATCCCGAATCGCTTGTTAGAAATGTTGCATGTCCAAAATCCAATAGTAAAATCTTGTACATTGTCAAGCCAATTCTTTGAGGAGAATACCATGGTTCATCTAAACCAAGAATTTTGATCCTTTGATCTATTTGACTTTGAATGAATGTTTCAAATTCTTCAACTGTTGAAAAGCTTTCCGCAATTGCAGGATTTTCTGTAATTTCAGAACGTACCTGGAAGACAATTCCTTGTTTTAAAATTACGTCCATGTTTGAGCCCACAAGAGAAATTGTCAATAGCAGAGTTATCATCAAAACCCCAAACATAGTTGCAAGTCGAGTTGCAACATATCTTTTTAACGTCAATAATTGCAACTGGATAAATTAGTTTATAATAATTACAACCATGGATTAAACTAGAGATTATGAGGAATCGTGGACTTGTGTGTTATAATAAATTAGATTTTAAGAGTTATTTGGAATTAAATATATTGTAATTCTACTCTAAACAATTCATGACAAGAAAGACCTTTGATCCTGATAAACTTGTTTTAACAAAACCTGAGATTCTGGAGTTTTGTGACAGAGTATTGCAGAAATGGAGCAAAAACCCTGCAAAAAACGCAAACAACATTCTAACAATGAATGCTGTTAAAACCAGTGTTTTATGGACTGATGATGAATCCCTAAAAGCAATATGGAGTGAGATTATTGCATGGACATTTGAGTTGCTATACCAAAATGCTATGGCCCAAGACGGTGAATGGGCAAATGTTGTAAAAAAATTAAAGAATAAAAAATAATTTTGATGGTATAATGAGTGCAAACACAATCAAAAAAGCAAAGAAACTGGTTGAAAGTGGAGGAGTTGTCCAAATCGATGATGATTTGTATCAGATAAAATCTTCATCTGATCCTGAAA
Source organism: Nitrosarchaeum sp. (assembly GCA_965223805.1). GTDB lineage: Archaea > Thermoproteota > Nitrososphaeria > Nitrososphaerales > Nitrosopumilaceae > HKST03. The sequence goes on from OZ245014.1 coordinate 190,766, forward strand.
AGTCATACTTTGTATCATCTAATACTTGTGAATGTCCTGGTTTCAAAAACTTTTACAAGTTCCATCATGGAAAGGAACTAAAGGCAAACTGCTCTCACTTGGAGGTAATCAGAGTCTTCAAGCAAGAAATGAATATGTGAGATTATTTATGCTAATTAACTAGTTATCTTTTGCTTTATTTTAGATTCTTTGCGTCAATTTTACCAATGAATGCCTTTCCTTTTGTAATTACAATGGGACGCAAGATTAATCCTGGATACTTTACCATTAACTTGATTAACTGACTGTCTGTTTTTTTGTTATTTTCCAAATCCAATTCTTTGTACATTTTATCCCGTTTTCTGAGAATCTCTGATGGTTTTTTTCCTGTCATTTTTATGATCTTTTTTAATTCTGCTTCAGAGAATGGATCTTTGAAAAAGTCCCTTTTTTCAATATCTGCATTCATTCTTTCAATTTCTGTCATTGTTTTTTTGCACGTTATACATGTCATCTTGTGATATATCTTCAACTTACTTTTTGAACATATTCTGGATTAAAAATTGTTTAGAAGATACGCTTATGCACAACAGAGAGATTTTAAAATCTTCAATATTTCTTTCAAAATTACACTCTTTGCATAATTGCCATCTTTTCTTCTTCAAAATTGAGAGTGTCGCTTCATAATTTACTGAATAAATTTTCCTTCCACATGATGGACAAAACAATGATGTGTCCATTTGCATACTGTAATCATCGTATTTTTGATTATAAGATACGCATAGAACTGATAAATTATTCATCTCTGTAATTTAGTAAATTAGTTGTTTTCAAATATTTTGTCAAGTTCTAAAACCCCTCCGAATTCTTAAACCCCTAGGATAAATTACTATGAATACATGGATTTAGAAAAATTCCGTAACGATGTCTATGAGGTAACTGATAGATTATCAGAAAATTTATCTGAAAAAGATTTGCCCAAACTAAACTATGTGAGACATCAACTAATTGAAATGTACCAAAAAAATCTGGTAAAAATTAATCATTCTGTTTTGGAATTGATATGTGCTTCAAATCTTATTGCTCGTGGATATGCTGTCGAAGTAGAAAAACAAGTATCTGATATTTTAGTTTGTGATATATTTGCAAAAAAAGGTGGTGGGAATACCATTATTGAAATTGAAACGGGATTTACTCCTCCCGATCATGCAATGGATACAATTGATTACTATACCGCAAGAATCATGAGTAAAATTGCCAGATATAGTCAGTTCTGTACAAAATTTTCATTGGCAACACCTGTTATTGGTCTTATTCCAATTCCAAAAATTTTTCTTCTGCCTCCAAATGCCAGAAAAGACTCTGAGGTCAAAAAAGTAAAGACTCTTTGTGATAGATATTACAAAAATCCTCCAATAGAATACGATGACATTTTAAATGCTCACCTGCATTCGATTTATCTAATCAATATTGACAAAAATTTTGCAAAAGAACTGGATCCACAAGGGTATGTCGATCTTACTGGAAATCTTCTTCAAAGAAGTGAAGTAGAGTATTAGGAATAAAAACATTGAAAAAATTCAAATCTTTCTATTACAAATTACATATAGAATATGATCTGTGGCGCCTGCGAAACAAGAAAGCATTATGAATGCATTGATTGTTTAAATAATCACTCTACTCATCTTTGCAGTTGTGATTGTCACGATGAGAATACCGAGCCCCATCCAGTAGACAAGCCTCATTAAACATCTAATTTTCTAATATGAATAACTGAAAATTTCTGCCAAAATCTACTGATATCATCCTATTTTAACTATTGTCTTTTTTCACTGATCATCTCTTATGATCGAATAAAACATGAAGATTCATAAGTCAAAAAAACATTCAATCGACAAATTATGGAAACAACCATGGAAAATTTTGGGACCCTTGAATATGTTCTGGATAAATATTCAAAAATCTGGAGTTGGAAAGTTACCGGAGAAAGAGCCGTTAGTATGATTTCCAGGTTGGTACCTGAAGCATGGTATGGAGAAAACATCAATGAAGTAATTATTCCTGATAGTTCTGAAAGTGTAAAGCAGATAAAATTGATTATGGATAGATATCCTCTTGAAATATTATCAAAAACTGCTTGGCAGAGAAAAATTGTACAAACATTTGCTCCAAAACCTACTTTACCTCCAGTTAAACACAAGTTAAAAAAAGCAAAACCTGGAACACAGTTTAGAGGAAAACTACTTAATTTTCAAAAAGAGGGGCTAGATTTTCTGTTAAAATCTTCTGGCAATGCTTTACTTGCCGATGAAATGGGTCTTGGAAAAACAGTCCAAACATTATCATATGTTGCAACAGAAAAACAAACCTTTCCTGTACTTGTGGTTGCTCCATTAGTGACCCTAAACAATTGGGAAAGAGAAATCTCAAAATTTGTAAAGAAAAAAAGTAGAAATGGACGTATATTGGAATCTGAATCTCCTACCTCTACTATTATTCGAACAGGGAAATCTCAAGAACTACCAAAAACAGATTTTTACATAATCAATTATGAATTGCTTTACAAACGTATGAATGATTTATCAAAATTAAACATCAAAACTATAGTCTGTGATGAAGTACATAATTTACGATCAAAAACTACTCAAAAATATAAAGCAGTAAAAAAATTAGCTGCCCTTTCATCTACTATTTATAGAATAGGTTTATCTGGTACTCCAATTTATAATCGTGGTTCTGAAATTTGGCCTATTGTTGATATTCTTAAACCAGGGCTATTGGGAAGCTTTAAAGAATTTTGTGAGTATTTCTGCTACGTAAATGAAAAAGGAAAGGCCATAGTTCTTGAAAACAAGAGGGCCTCTCTTCGTAATGAATTGCAAAAACACGTAATGCTAAGACGTAAAAAATCAGATGTTCTAAAAGAACTAAAGGATAAGGTTCGTTATAAGGAAGTCATTGACTCTGATACTGATTATTATTTTGAAGAACTAGAAAAAATATGGACAAAATTAGAAGAAGAACAAAAAGATGCAGAGTCTGCATTTGATAAATCCGCCTCATACCAGAGAGCAATTCAAAGCGAAAGACAAATTGCAGGCATTGCCAAACTTCCTCACGTCATCAATTTTGTAAAAAACATTATGGATATAGAAGAGAGTGTAGTTGTATTTTGCCATCACAAAGTTATTCACAAATTACTTCATGAGAGCCTATCTGAATTTGCCCCAGTATCCATTATTGGAGGTCAAACCGATAAACTACGCCAAGATCAAATTGACAAATTCCAACGAGGTGAATCCAAACTAATGATTGCAGGTTTGCGTGCAGGCAATGTAGGAATTAATTTAACTCGTGCAAAATATGTTATTTTTGCAGAATTAGATTGGAGTCCTGCTATTCATAGACAAGCTGAGGATAGACTACATAGAATTGGTCAAAAGAATACTGTGTTTGCGTATTATTTGATAGGCAATGGTACGCTTGATGATCATGTTGCTAATGTTCTAGTTGACAAAAGTTATGAAATTGACACTATTATGGATGAAACCTCAGACACTTACGAGAACAAAAACAAAGCAGAATTGATTCTAGCTCAGATACATGACAAAATTAACTCAAAGTAATTAAATTTCTAATTTTTCTTTTATTCTTGTTAATTTAGAGGTAATTTCATCTTTTTTTTCTGATGTTATTTCAGAATCATTAATCTCTTTTATGACCTGATTAACTAACGAGAGAACTTCAATTTCAGGTTTTGGGGTTTCTTCTAAATTATGTTTTTCACATCCTTCTTTTTCAACAATTCTTAATTTTTCTACCCCTTCGGGAAGCATTTCATAAATTTTGATTATCTTTGATTCTATTCTTTGCGGGGACATTAAAATAAGCTGATTTTTTCTTAGTTTCTCAATCTCGTCATAAATTCTTTTTTCATCTTCTTTTAAAAAATTTGAAACTTCTTCACTACTAAATGATTTTATCTCTAGTATTCTCAAAATCCTTACCCATAATGGAATTTTTTCATCCCACAAAGTATTTCGTGCCAGCTTTGTTATTGAAAATGATCCGTCCTGGTTCAAATCTATTAATTTTCTGTCTTTTAATGATGCCAAAGCATCTAAAATTTTTCCAACCCCTAATCTCTTTAAATCTGAATTTTCAATATTATTCTCATCAAAATTTCCATTTCCCTTAATTCCTAAAAACAATATTTCTAAATCAACAAAACCAATACCAGTCATAATCTCACTTTTTTTCTTATGGTTATCATCTTTTCCAATTCTAAATTATTATTTTGATTTATTCTTTAATTATTAGCCATGGAAATATGATATTAAAAAGACGTGTGCCTTCTCTCAATTTTTTTAAGAATTACTTTGACAAAAAATAACCCGAAATGTAATTGCTTAATTTATGACATTAATTAAAAATATACTCAGGTACCAGATCACTTATGTCTTAATATTTACGGTTAGTACAATTATATGAATTAGGTTCCTTTTGAAATTATCAATTTTGAATTTGATACAAGGAGAAAATAAAAAATAAAATGGAAAACATTACACTTGGAATAATAATTGTTATTTTTGGAATAATCATAGTTTATGTTGGACATTATTTTAGCAAAATAATTGGCATACTGCATATAGTGATTTACTTCATGGCAGCATTTATAATTTTAACGGGCTCATTATTGTTGTTTGCATATGAAAAACCTGCGATATTTTTCAAGTAATTACAAAAAAAAGAAAAAATTTATTATTTGTTTTTGGCATTTGCCACTGCTCTTGCAACTATGATAGTTAGTATTACTGCAATTATGGTAACTATGATTGCATAAAGCAACATTGGACCAATAGTTGATTCTTCACCAAATACCTCCTTGAAGATTGTCTTTATTGCATCATTCCAAGCTAGAGCTGCTACCAGACCAAAAGCAGCAGTAACTAGTGCTGCAATTTTGTCTAAGACTTCTTCTTTGAGAGTCTTTGGTTTCTCTTCGTCTGCCATTTTGTTTGCAAAAAAAATATTTTCTTCTAGTTATTAAGTTAATCTTAAAAAATCTATATCTAATATTTTTTCTAAATGCTACTTTGTTATATGGTTGTGAAATTTCTAATGAGTTTTTTAAATATTAAAAAAATAAAATTCCAAAGACTGTTATTTCAGCCTTCGATAGATCTCTTTGAATTCTATTGATAGATTGTATGAGATGTTCAAAAAGTGACTCAATTGATTCATCGAAGTCTTATCTCGTGAAAGCTGCCTTAAAATGGTCAAAGCTTTTTGAGGTGAGCTCTTTTGCAATGAAGATTTTCCAGACCATGTTTTAAAGGATTCTTCAACATCTAGACAAAAATTCAAAACAAATTCCTCCCAATTAGGCATAGTAGATATCGCCTTTGGATTTGGAAGTATTACAGCTGCTAATTCTCTGAACTCGTTTCTTCTATCTATCAACAACATTTCTAGTGCTTGCTTTATTTTTTCTTCAGTATATGCATCTGTATTTAGCATATACAATCCAGCCATACTCATAATATCATATTCTATCAAAGCAAGATAAAGGAATCTATAAATTCACTTTAATTTTGTTTTAATTTTTTCAAAAAAACTAACAAATGTTAATTGTATTAAAAAAATAGAAAAAAGAGTTTGTGATTCTATTGGAATGGATCGATGAATGGGCAGTTTACTATATGATCACTATCCATTGGTCTGGCAATGCCAATGTCAATCAAACCTGCCTCCTTGTACGCATTTATGTCATCAATGGTTTCTAGTAATTGAGCGCTAGAAGGATCATCCCAACCTATCATGAAGATTCTCCACATTGGTGAATAGTTCGCATCACCTGGTGCACCAGCTGCAATCCCTGCTTGGAATCCCAGAGGACCAGAACCTTTCAGACCATTTTTGAATTGATACAAATCTACTGCTGCTGCATTTGCAATCAAACTGGCTGATGTAGGTGCACTAGTTACTCCCATCATTCCTGCTGGACCACTTGGGGTTGCATCAGTTACAATATAGTATATTGTTCTACCATCTGGACCCCATCCACGATGAGCTATGAATGTTACAGTATTGTTTTCAGTATCAATATCTAGAACTTGACCACCACCATATGGTGTCTCATCAGTTAAAGTTTTGTCTTCTTTGACCATCATCTGACCTTCAGGCCAAACAATTTGAGGCATGTTCAATACTACTGGAATCTCTGTAAGTGAGACTTCACCACTATCAGCTGCAGCTAGGATTTTAGCTTCTGAATCAAGTACTCTTAATTGACTTTCATCATTCCATGTAACATGTACGTGAGAAGTTAATGCACTGTAAATTTCTGGTTGTGCAGGAGTACTAGTAAAAACTTCTCCTTGGAATCCATGTACTCCATCACCACTAACACCATTTGTAAACATGTATGTTTTAGATAGTGCTTCAGAAGGTGTTTGGGCCAACAGAGGAGCTAGTTCTACTTTCCAACCTTGATTTTCTGTAATTATTTCAGCATGTGTTGGATCACTAGAGTCAGTAATTATATAGTGAACTTGACCGCCATCGTAGAATCCTGTATGCATTGGAATCTCAGCTGGAACATTTGCTCTTGATAATCTGAGTACTGAACCTAGATCTTTTTCTGTAAGAGCAGAAGTTTCAGAATCTTCAGTTGTCATAGAAGGTTGAGGCATTTCAGTAGTTGTAGATTGAGGTGTCACAGTAGTTTGTGACTTATTTTGCGCTTCATCCCATCCAGCTTTGCCTCCTGGATAGTCCTTACATAAAACATCTCCACAAACAATGCTGCTATTTTTAGAACCATATGAATCTCCACCTAGTCTTCCTGGTGCATTAGAACCTTGACTTTTAGCTGCATCTGCATCAATAATGTAGTTTGATGACAAACCTGCAGTAAGCAATGGTGCCAAAGCCAGTATTGCTAAGTATTTTAGACTCTTGTTCATTGAGGGAAAAACCTCAATTTTATTTAAAAGAATTTGTCCAAATTGTGATTATTCAACTAACTCTGACAAACGATTTTGAATAAAATCCCAATTTATGACATTCCACCAATTTTTGATATATTCTGTTCTTCTGTTTTGATATTTCAGATAATATGCATGCTCCCATACATCCAAACCTAGAAGTGGGATTTTTCTTAATGTCCACGGGCTAACTTGATTTGTGGTAGTAATAATTTCAATTCTGTTAAAAGTTTGATTGAACACTAACCAACACCAACCACTCCCTTGTATTGACAAGGATTTTTTTGTAAATATTTCTTTGAAAGAATCAAAACTATTAAAATAAATATCAATTGCATCGGCAAGCTTGCCTCCAGGACTTTGGTCGCTACTTGGTGACATTATCTCCCAGAACAGTTTGTGGTTTTCAAATCCTCCTCCAAAAAAATTCACTGCACTTCTTGCAGATTTTGGGATATTTCTTAGATCTGAAAGGATAGATGAGATATATTGTGGGTGCGATTCCCCCCCTATCTGTTCAAGGGTTTTATTTAACCCATCAACATATGCTTGATGGTGTTTTTGATGATGTATTTCCATGGTTTTCTTGTCAATAAATGGTTCTAGCTCATCATAGTTGTATGCTAATCTAGGTAGCAAATAACGAACCATAAAATATCTTTAATAGTTCACATATATTTTTCAACTGAAATTCGGATTTTTACTTAAGACCTTTTCTAAGTGTCTCATTAATAACACGTGAAAAACTAACGCTTTTTTCAGCATTTTTTAATTGATCTGCTTGTATTTTTCTAAGCTTTGATAACAGTTCATCCTCCAGCATTATTGTTACTCTTTTTGACGTGTCTTAATAACCTGATCATCATATAAAAAATATCTGAATCGTATTCAATGTTATGTTTGGGTTGAATGTTGATAGGCTGACATTAAAAATGATCCAAATACATACATACTAGTCTTTTTTTGAACTACAGAGATTTTCTTTTAAAGAGTTGATTATATCATTTGGTTTTTCAGTACACTATCTAGTAACAAATAAGTAATTTACTTTAACAAAATATGATGTGAATAAGTTTTTGTTACTTTTGTTACTAGTCCTAATTTCATCTATTGCTTTAATTCCCTCGTCTTTTGCATGGGAGGGTAAAGTGGCTTTGGATTCTGATAATAGAAACATAGAGTATGGCGATGTAATTAATTATGAAGGATATCTTTATGGGGCTGATCTTATAGAAGAAGAATTAGTATATGTGACGTTATCTGAACGGACAACTGAAGATATAATTTGGGAGGCAAGCATTGCTCCAAGTTTATCTACCGTTGAATATTTTGAGAATACAGCATGGACTTTTGATTTTCGTATCGATACATCTGAAACAAATATTGCAAAAGGGATGACCTATGTTGTTGAAGCAATTTATGACGACAAGAACACAAAATTAGATTTTTTTATAAAACCTGACCAGTTGGAAGAAAAGATAGTTGATGCAGGAGAGGCAATAGTTGTTGCTGGAGAAAAGACAGGCGAAGTAATAGTAGAGTCAGGGACTAAGGCAGGAGAGGTTGTGATAGAAACAGGTACAAAAGCTGGTCAAGTCATTGTTGAAACTGGAGAAAAAGCAGGCGAAGTAATTGTAGAGAAAGGATCTGAAGCGGTTGAAAAAGGCGCAGTGATAGGAGAAGTTGTTGTCCATAAAGGTGCAGAAACAGGTGAGGCAATAGTTGAGAAAGGGTCAGAAGGCATACAAGAGATTAATGAAAAAGGAGAAGGATGTCTTATTGCAACTGCAGCTTATGGTACAGAATTGGCCCCACAAGTGCAATTCCTCCGAGAAATTAGAGACAATACTGTCATGAGTACTGCATCTGGAACTTCATTTATGACTGGCTTTAACCAATTGTATTATTCATTCTCACCAACGATTGCTGATATGGAAAGAGAAAATCCTATTTTCCAAGAAGCAGTTAGGGCATTTATCACTCCGATGATATCTTCTCTCTCTATTATGACATTGGCTGGAGAAGGTTCAGAAGCCGAAGTATTGGGATTGGGAATTTCAGTTATTGCCTTGAACTTGGGAATGTATGTAGCAACTCCGGCTTTAATCGGATTTAAAATAAATAAGTATCTTAAATCAAGAAATTCAATAAATTAGTTATCTATTCATCAAATGTAAATTTAAACTAGTCATCTCTACCAGCAATGTATAGCCTTCTAACTCTTTTGGTAATGTCTGCCAGCTTATCGTTAATTTCATCTGGAGTGTTGACATCCATATGCACTATCATCTCTGTAAAGTCTTGAATTATCTCTTCTTTTTCTTTAATTTCCAAGATTTGCCACGATATGGCAGAATTGATAAACCTTATTTTTAGTCTTCCATATGCCTACATTTTTTTAATTTCAAACTTCATTGCAGCAAAAAGATCACAAAATTCATCTCTGAAAAAATACTCCACAAATTTTTATCCACATAAATCTGTTTTTTGTGATTATGTCTAAAAACAAGTAATTTGATGTTCAAATACTCTATTCCTCTTTTTAGCCAAATCTTCAATAGTTAAAATCTCAGTCTTTTATCTCTTCAGGATATCTGCCATCTTTTATTTTGCAAGGACCACAAATGCCTTTTTCCCAATCTTTCAAAATGTCTCCACAAGAATTGCAGATTTTTGTAGAGTGCTCATTTTTTTCAATATCTGCTTTAATTGCCGTTATCAAATTCTCATAAATTTTTATTGTCTTGACTGGCTCGATATCCTCCTTGATTGTCTCTAATAATTTTGCTATCTTATCCTCTAATGCTTTTATTTTAATTTTGGATATTTCACTCAATGATCTATACTAATTTTATCATGATATTATTGTTTAAAGATCTGTTTAGCGTGTTTCTGTTTTTCTATCTCTATTTACAATCTGGAGGAACACCCTAAATTCTTCTTATTTGTCCAGTTGCATTTGTATTGAGAAATGTCATAGTTTGGGATTGAGCAATTAGATGACATTTAGATTCTTCTGATTATTTCAGAATTCAATTAAAATAAATTTCTGATTTATCTTATCTAAGTAATTCTATTATTTAGAGAATTTAAAATGGTAAGCTTGTGATTGAGAAAAAAAAATGGATGATGAAGAAAAAAATTTTGTGAGGAATGTGGACATTCAATAAAAGATCATTGACGTGATGTGAATAACCAAATAAACTGTCAAACTTGCGAAAGAGAGAAGCAGATTTGTGATGGCAGTTAATAATTAAAACTTTGATAAATTCGTGGAAAATGTCAGATGTACAATCTGCAAGAATATGGGTTATGTAAGAAGATAAATTTCCACGTTAGTTTCAATTCAGATACCGTTACAATCAAAATCTGGCCAAAAAGATTCTGTAAAAAATTATACCTAAATGAGTGAATTTTCCAGATCATAGAACAAAGTAGTAATGCTTAACTGCATTTAGGCTTGCCATGAAACCTAGATAAATTGATCCCCCTCTTGATTCAAAATAAAATATTGGTTCTTTTTGCAGTTTCAGTATCTGTTCTTTTTGTAGGTAGTACAAACAGTATTTTTGCAGCTGAACACCCAGATATAAGCACATCAAAACTAACGATAAATGGAGATGTGTATATTGAATCAAAAGTTCCAACACAAGTCCCTTTCAAAGTGATTGCCACAGATAGTTTCAACAATCCAATACAGGTTGAATGCGATAAAACATCAAATACACTATTCAAAATAGGAAAAACAACAGTCAGATGCATGGCAGTTGACTCGCTTGGAAATGAGATAAGAGACTCTTTTGTAGTAACTGTAGGATATAACATTGTACAAATTCCAGATTGGTTTAAACAAACAACAGAATTCTGGACAACTCAAACTATTTCAGACGAGGAGTATTTTCAAACATTACAATTCCTATTAGATGAGCAAATAATTCATGTACCATATACGAAAACACCAAATGATAATAAGAATCCAAATATTCCAGTTTGGATAAAAACAAATGCTGAAAAATGGACCAAAGGAGAAATGTCAGATGATGAATTCTCTATATGCATACAATGGATGTTAAGTAACATGGCGAGAGTGTCAGAACATAGCAATATGTTGGCATTTGAGTAAGGAACAGTAAGTTCTGGGGAACAAGTTGTACACTGCTTGAAAGTTTGCATCTCAGAAATGAGTCAGTGCTGGCATTCCCGTCAATTATTCCCCGAAAAACAAAGGAATAAAATTCAAAATTGAAAAATCATGTCATTTCTTTTTTTATAGATAATTCAATAAAGCATCAATGAAACAAATTGAAGCGTTTGTTCAAAGTGACAAATTAAGACCTGTGGTTGATGCTATAGAAGAAGCAGGAGTGGGAGGATTGTCGGTCATACAAGTTCGTGGAAGAGGTAAATCAGACCGCCCCATATTGAGAGGAGAAAGAGGCACAAGCAAGCATGAGGCCGAATATGCTGCCCTAGATGAAATCCTTGTGGTTGTAGAGGATTCTAAGGCAGATGCTGTAGAATCTGCAATTCTCAAAGCTGCAAGTACAGGTTCCAAAGGAGATGGTAAAATATTTGTCACTCCAGTGGAAAAGGCGGTAGACATAGGCAGTAAAAGTTCTGGAGACTGCTCTCTAATTTTTTTTAATCTCAAATCGTATTTTTGATATGACACATCAAAAAAGAGAATAACTGCTCAAATTATTTTAAAAACATGTGAAGAATATATTCAATCGAGTTTTTGTCTAGAAAAATGGAAAATTTTGGTTATTCAATGTTGTGACCACATTGTTACTAATCAGAATTGTTTTTGTTATTGTATGAGGATATGAAATAATGTACTTAAGATCTAGCATATCAAAATCTTAAATCCAACATCAACGTAATACAAGCATATTGTTCATAGAATATATCGCCAGTACAGGCATCGGTTTTGGAGCAAGTCTGGCAGCTAGTACTTTCTATGACTTTTTAAAAAATGACAACCTAATACAAAAATTTCAATAGAATGCCGTCATGAGGTCATAGGATATTAGATGCTAGTAAGTTATTTCTTCTCTAGGAAATTACATTGAACAACTTCTTAATCATGAATAAAGAATAACTGTAATGATTAGTCAAATATGTCATGAGTTTTGAAGAGTCGTTTCTATATCCTTTAATTCTATTAGGAATTGGTTCAGGCATTACAATATTTCTGGTCCCTAGATTCAGTGATAGATATGGTAAAAAACGCCATGAGTTAGAAATCAAAAAAGATTTGATTGTAAGAATTACCGAGCTTGATGCTGAATGGCATATAGTGATAGGAGATATGGTTTATCCATTAGAAGATGAAACACAGAATGCTAAAATAATAACAAAACGCCTTGGTGAGTTGGACAAAAAAGCCTCAGTTATTCAATCATTATTGAATCTCTATTTTACAAATGAAAATTTGCGTCATAAGTGGGAATACTACTCAGAAACTCACCCAAAATTCTTTAATTATTTGTCAGAAAGAAAAGAAGGAGACCTAATCAATTTAGCAGAATTTCTAAAAGACAAAAAAATAAAGTCATTGATGGGAGAAAAATTAGAAACGGAGATAGAAAATAGAATTGGAGTGATTTTTGAAGAATTATTGCAAATAATTGAAGATTCAAAAGTCGTAAGATAAACCATGCCCGAACATACATTGCCTTTATTGAATGTGTTTTTGATAAAACAGGATTTTCAAGATGGGAAACAGAATCAGGATTCCCGGATGATACACATGGTATTGTTCGCGAGATCAAATGGGCAAGGGAAGATGATGCAGAGCTAAGTCTGGTTGACATCAAAAACGATAGAAGATATTTTAGCTTTAAACAAGGTGGGAAAGTTCACATTGTAAATAACGTATTGATATTTGATTCGGATTGAGCTGAAGAGCTGGCAATTGATGAGGACAAGCAGTTTCCAAAACAGAAGAGGATTGATGAGTAACAGTGTTCATTACTAGTGTACACCAATATACCAATGGTAAATCTACTTGTATAGTTGAGAAGAAGAATGAATGATGTCATTATATAATTATGGTTTAAATGTACATAAAAAGTCCATTTTATCAATGGACTTCATGCTTGAAGAAGAACTGATGGATTTGATGACCTTTTGTTTACAATATCCTGATTCTTCTGAAATATCTGAAAAACAGAAAAGAATTACCGAAATTGGAAAAGAAATTTACCTTGATGGTGGGGCTGATGCTTTGGAAAATTTCTTCTTTGCGTTACAAAACAGAATTTCTCAAGAAATAGAAAAAGATCCATCTGCATTGCGTTCGCTGTGGAATGGCATTACAGATGAATGGCAGTACTAAATTTTATTTTCTAGCCTCTGCCGATTCTAAAAATGGCTGTCTTGCAAGTTGGGCAGGTACCTTTTATTGCAGGTTTTCCATTTTTCATGGTGTATGGTTTTGCGCCTTTGATGTCTCTTTTGTCTCGGCACTTAACACAATATCCTATTGTCATAATTTCACTACGCTTGAAGTCCTATTAGCAAGAACTTGTTAAACTTTTTAAACAATTAGATCTTCCTAGGTTGAACGCAATCTTGTTTATTTTTACTTGTTTGTTGCAAAAATTTATCCAAAATATCTCTAGTGTTATTCTTAAATGATGTTTTGTACCTAACTTGAAATTACTGTAAATTTAACTACGTCAGTTAGTGCCTCGTAATTATGTTTTTTTTGATCCAACCCATCCCAAACATAAATTTCCACCGTAAATGTTCCTTGAGTTGTTGGAACCCATGAAACAGCAGGAACAAACTTTTGCTGTTTTGTGAGATTGCCTGTAATCCAACCTATCTTTATTACTATATCGTCTTCGTTTTTTATTTGTACAATGTAAATAAAATCTTGTGAAGTATCTTGCATGTTGGTTATCTTTGAGGAAACAAGTGCTTGTTGATTTATGTTCACGTTTGGTCCTATTGAAGTTCCACTTCTATTTACTAGTCCAGTTTCACTAAGTGAGACTTTTTCTAATGAGGATAATCCAAAAATTGGGTTAGCAAATAAACTCATAATGATTAAAACACTAATAGGTATTGCAGATAATTTCATTTACGTGATTTTTGGAAAATTTTTTGTTAATAAAGCGTTTCTACCTCATAATTAATTTCATTTTTGTCAAACTTTATAGAAATTTTCTAAATTCGCAAGAATTGTGCTTTTTTTACTAATGATTTTATCGGGATTTAACACGTTTTGTGGATCGAAATATCTCTTTAATTCCTTAAAAATTTCATAATTTTTTTGACCATACTGAACCTTTACAAATTCGGATCTGGCCAACCCATCTCCATGTTCTCCTGTTATGGTTCCATTCATCATTATCACCCTATCAAAGTAGTATTTTGCCATTTCTTTGATTTTCTTGATTTTTTTTCTATCTGAGATTAATCTGACATGAATGTTGGCGTTTCCAGCATGTCCATACATGATAGATTTTGTTCGAAATTTCTGATTCAATTTCTTAATTAGTGAAAATAATTGGTCTAGTTTTTCAATTGATACTGTGGCATCTTCTATTACATGCGGTATTCTTTTTTTCATTTTAATTGATTTTAAACTGTAATATAACGATGAATCCCTATATCTCCACCATTGGTTAATTTCAGATTCTTTTGATAATTGGTTTTTGATCTTACCAGTGATTATTTTTCTAAATTTTTCTTTTTTGATTTTAATATCTGAATCATATTCTACAAAAATTAAACATTTTGTTTTTTTACTGAATTTCTTTGGAATTTGTTTGAGAGTTGGTTTATCAACTATTTCAACAGCAGAAGGACAGGTTGATAAAATATCTTTACAATTCTTTGCAGCCTCTTTTAATGATTGATATTCAATGATAAATAAAATCCGTTTTTTCGGTATCTGGATTATTTTTAGTTTAGCTGAAAGTATTATTCCCAAGGTACCTTCAGAACCAATTATTGCTTTATGTGATTCGTTTTTTGATTTTACAATATCTAATCTATATCCGGATGAATTTTTTGTAACTGATGGAAATTTTTCAAATACAATATTTTTTGATAATGCAACAATTTTCTCTCCTATTTTCTTATTCTCAGGTAATGTTATCTTTTCTCCATTTCCATTCACAAAAGTAATTTCTTCTACATTATCTATGACACTACCATACTTTATGGTTCTGCTTCCGCTGGCATTGTTTCCTAACATGCCTCCAATTGAGCAATAAGCTCCAACAGATGGGTTTGGAGGAAAAAATTTTCCTTTTTCTTTTAATCTTACATCGAGCATACCTTTAAAAACTCCCGCTTCTACGTCAACTAAATTTTTTTTTATCTTGATAGAGTTTAAATTTCGTAAGTCTAAAATAATTCCATTATTTAATGCACTCCCAACTAAGCCAGTTCCACCTCCTCGTACGGTTACTGACATTTTGACTTTTTTTGCAAATTTAATTAGGGAAATTACATCTTGTTCATCTTTTGGGATAACAACAACTTTAGGAAAAATTTGATATGAACTTGCGTCAACTGAATAATATCTTAGAATCTCTTTTTCCCAAAGAACTTCTCCTGAGATGCTTTTTTTTAAAGATTCTCTAATTTGCGAAATTTTCATTTTTGATTAAATTTTAATTCTATAATAATCCCAACGTTCAGGATCAAATAGGGTTACAAACTCGGCATTTTCTTTATTGACTCTGGCTCGAATAACATCTCTTAAGGCAAAACTTGTGAGATGTTTGTATTTTTTGGAATGTGCTTGCATGATGAACAAGTGTCGCATTTCACTTCCTCCCTTTAATCCCCAGTACCCCATTTTTAGTGCTAATGGTTCAAGAAATACTGTGTTGCTTAAACCATAATTCTCATCTCTAATTTCTGGTCTTAACTGGTAACTTTCAAGTGGACCTCCTTTTGCAAATCCTACTATCTCGCCTTTACAATCGTTAATTCTTAGTGTATTTAGAATCACATTTGGATCTTTTACTGACTCTTCAAATCGTTCTTTGTTAAATTGTAGAGGCGTTGGTAATTCTAAAAATATTGAATAAAGGGATTTGATAAATTGGGGATCTTTTCTTGTTGGCATTTTTTCTATAGTTGGAATTAACTTCAAATTTTCATATGCATAATTTGCCTGAATTGAGATTTCTTGCTGTCTTATATTCATAAATGAAAGTACTGTATCAAAGAAATTTTTTCTCATATGTTTTGGTAGAGCTTTTAAAATCGTTTTACACATCTCTGTTTCCTTGTTAAGCAATTCTTCAAAATATGCAACAGAGCTTCTAACAATCAATGAAGGTCTCCATGCTAATGCATGTGCATTCATCTTAGCCATTTCCATAGCCTTTGAAAAATCTCCCAAGGCATACCCACTAATTCTGTCCACTACTGATAGAAACCACCCTAATCTCATTATCTCTTCTTGATACTGCTCGTTATTTCTTGTTAATTCTGAGTTCCTAAAGCAATCTTTAATCTGTCTTTCAGCATTTTCTTTTAGTTGTCCACTCCATGGATATGTTGTTCTTAAAATCAATACTTTGATAATTTCCAAATCTAAATTTGCTTCTTCTAAAAGTTCTCGCAACTTTTTATCCATTGAAATGAATTTTACTACGCTTTCTTCATGTGGTTTGTCTACGCTCTTTTGAGGATCAAAATCATGAAACAGTGCAGCCGTATAGAGATATTTTAAATCTTCTTTGGAGAATTTTCTCAAACCATCGTCATTCAAATTTGCAGCTAAGAGCGAAACATATGTGACCTCTAATTCATGATTGATGTTGTGGTAACCATAGTAATCAGTTCCAAGTCCTTGAGTTTCAAATAATTCAATTGTATAATCTAGCATCTCAGAAAAACAATCATCTTCTATTCCACTCTCTACAATAATACTTAGAATCTCATTTCTCATTGTGTGTGGCGTCGCAAATTCTTGCAATGATTCAGAAACATTTATCCCATTTTTAAAGATGTATGTGTGATTTTTGGAAATCTATATGAGAAAATATGAAAAATCTATTAGAATTTTGATACTTTAGCACGATTCAATAGAATTTGATGTATTCGTAGATAGCATTCAAGATCTTGCTAGATTAAGATCGATTTTGGATGTGCAAAAGAACAATGAAGCAAAAGAAATCAATTAAATCTAAGTAGAATTTCCTTGAGTTACATTCTTGTGGATGTTGGCCTTACGCCTAAAAAATCAGGCACAAAAAACTGAATGTTATGTATTTTTACGAAACACTCAATAGAATTATGTTTTTGCTCTTCATGATGTCAGTTGACCTTGATCTGCTAAACACTCTGATAGAAATACAAGAAAAAACTCCTCTAAGATACCATTTACATCTTAATAACTCACGATATCTTCTTGAGGATGTTTCAATTTTGAATTCTCCTGTTCCTGTAAACTCTCCTACTACAAGAGGTGGTGTATATTTTTCAGACAAATTTGCTTATAAGGTAAAAGGAATTGTTAGGGACTTGTCGATTATCCCCCTCCTTTCTAAAACTATGCTTGGTCCAAATACGGATTTTCATGAAATCAAAATCACCACACAGATTGATCTTAATGACAAAAAGAAAAATTTGTCATTATTTACAATCTTGACTAACAGCATGCAAAATCCCTCTAAAATAGAATTGAATATGATTCTAGTAAAGCTAGAATCTGATTAGCTTGATTTAAAATATCTGTCATATTTTTCTCGTAATTCTTTGTCTGACAAAATTTCATATGCTTTGTTTATCTCAATCATGCTGTCTTCTGTTTCCTTGTCTTTTGTTTTATCTGGATGGGTTTTTTTGGCTAATTTTCTATATTGATTTTTTATTTCTTCTTGTGTGGCATCTTGAGATATCTCTAAAATTTTATAATAATTTGGAAGAGTTGAATCCTCCAATGCTTCTCTGAATTCCTTGTCTTCTTTTGTGTTTTTTCTAGTTCCCAACTCTTCATAATCATCAGACCAATCAGAATGATATTTTTCATATGTTTTGTCTTTTTTTGATTCTAGATCTTCTGAATCATAAGATGTTTTCTTCCTTAGAATGATATCTCTTGCAAGAAACAAAAAAACTGCAATTATAGCAATTGCAAATCCTGCAAACAAAATAATTTTTTCTTCATCTGAAACAATTAATTCCATTTGCAATTCTTTTTCTGATTCTATCATTTGAGCTGAAACAAATTGTAGTGTCCCAAGTAACATTACTCCAAATATTAAAAAAACATGAATTTTCATTTCTCTAGAATAATCTAAAATCTTCTTTGGCTGTGTTTAAGACAACATGGGTAATTGTATTTTCAACATTAGGTATTGCTGATAACCCTTTGACAAATTCACTTAATTCATTACGTCCTTTGAATTTTGCAATAATTACAGTGTCAGTATTTCCTGTAATATCATATACTCCGCACACATTTTCGATTTTTGCCAATTCTTCTTCAATATCTACAATTTTATCTTTTCTTGCAATGATTTCTATTATTGCTGTAATGTTGTAACCTATCTTTTCATGGTCTATAATTACAGTATATCCCCTAATGAGCTGCTCTTTTTCTAATTTTTTTATTCTTGATAAAATTGTCACAGTTGACATACCAAGTTTTAATGCCAATTGTCTTGCTGAGAGTCTTGCATCTACCAGTAAATTTTTAAGAATTTTCTCATCTGTCTTATCTAAATTCATTTATTCTCTAAATGTTAAAAATACATTTAAATTTTGAGGTAATTAATTAAAATCTGTTTAATTTTAAAAATAATAATTTATTCAAATTTAATAAAAATGAAATCCAACTATGTTAATGGGTCAAATTGATGATTTGATTACCAAAGGTAAATCCTTTCTGGAAGATGGCAAATTTTATGACGCACTCGGTTGTTTTGAGCAAGCAATTCTTTTAAATCAAAATGATCCTGAACTTTGGAATTTCAAAGGTGTTACATTAAGAAGTCTTGGAAGATATCAAGAAGCATTAGAATGCTTTAACAAATCATTAGAGATTGATCCCAGAGATAAGTTTGCATCTTGATTAACTATTGACAATCCGTCAATCTATATTATTGATAAAGTGTTATCACTACCAGTGACAAAAATAGATGAAATGCTCGCTCAAGCTTATGAATTGTGTGAAGATGGCGATTATCAAAATGCACTAAAACTATATGATTCAGCTTTAAAACAAGACCCTGAAAATCTTAATGCGCTAATAGATAAAGGAGTGACACTTCAAAATTTAGGTAAGGTTAAGCAAGCAATTCAATTGTATGACAAAGCTCTCAAGATAAATTCTCAAAACTTTGATGCTTTGCTTAACAAGGGTTCTTCATTACATACCCTTGGTAACTATAAAGAGGCCATAATCTTCTATGATAAAGCATTAAAGATTGATAAAAAATCAACAATGGCATTGGCATACAAAGGACTTTCTCTTGGTGAATTAGGTGATCTTTCAAATGCAATAAAACATTTTAAAAAGGCTCTATCTATTGATAAAAATTTTGATATTGCATCTATCAGCAAGGAAATTGCTCAAGAATTGTTAAAATCAATTAAAGAAGAAAAATCTAAAATACAGTAACATCTCCTGGTGCTGGCTCTCTCTTAATGTCATTTTCATGGGATTCAAGTAATTCATTATGTTCTTCTTTTTGATGCTCACGTAGTTTTTTGATGCTATCAAATTTCTCATGGCAATAGTAGCACTTTGGTTTGTTTTCATCAACTAGGGGAAGAACCATGTATTTTCTAGTTTTTCTGCCTAATTATCTCTTGAGATTGACAGTTAAGGAATATATCCTTATACAGATGACTTTGGTTGTGTTAGAACAGCTAATAGGGGACTCCCAGGCATTAGATCGGGCAATTGCTGGCGAAGAATTGTCATACAATGATGGATTAGAATTGATGAATTATGATAATTTACACATGCTTGGAGCAGTTGCCGATTTTTCCAGGAAAAAACTAGTCGGTGACACCGTATCGTTTGCAGCATCATATTACATGAATTACACAAATGTTTGTGCTGCTAGCTGTCAAATGTGTGCATTTTATCGCAAAGATGGGGCAGATGATGCTTATACGTTAACCCCTGAACAAATTGAACAACGTGTGTCTATTGCCAAAGACATGGGCGCAACCGAAGTCCACATTGTAGGTGGCTTTCACCCAAAACTTCCATTGGAATATTATGAGGATATGATAAGAATAATTAAAAAGAATCACCCTGAACTAAAAATAAAAGCCCTCACAGCAGCTGAAATTTTTTACCTTTCTAAACTCACTAAAAACTCAATTAAAGAAATTTTTTCTCGCCTAAAGGATGCAGGTTTGGATGCTATGCCAGGTGGTGGTGCTGAGCTATTTCATCCAGACATACGAGGAAAGATAGTTAGAGGAAAATGCAGTGGACAAGAATGGCTTGATACAATAGAGCAAGCTCATCAGCTTGGAATAAAAAGCAATGTTACAATGCTTTATGGTCATATTGAAAAACCTGAACATACAGTTGATCATTTAATAAAAATTAGAGAATTACAAAAAAAGACACGCGGATTTATCACACTGATTCCACTAAAGTTTAGTCTTGATAACACAGAACTTGAGCAGAAGCATTTAGTGAATAATGAATGTTCTTCTGTTTACGACTTGAGAATTATTGCACTATCAAGGTTAATGCTTGCTAATGTTTTAAACAACATTTCAGTATACTGGGTAGCATATGGCAAAAAACTAGCCCAAGTAGCTTTATCAAATGGCGGCAATGATTTGGTTGGAACAGCATTTTCTGAGGAAATTTATCGTGCTGCTGGAAAACCTACTACTTCATCTGTTGATGAATTGGCAACTATGGTCAAAGAAATTGGCAGAAAACCTGCACAACGTGACACTTACTTTAATATTATGAGAAATTTTTAATTTTCAAAATCCATCTGTTTTTTGATTGAATCTAATTTTTCTTCCATCTTTACTTGTTTGTCTTTTCTAGAATCTACTTTCAAAATTACCTCTACTCTATTTACTCCTAAATTATGCACCACCTCCATCATTTTTTTTGATGCATCATAAATGGTCTCGATATTATCTGATTCTAAAATTGTGCCCATTGGGTTAATTTGATATCTTATACCCTGCATATTTTGAATTGATTCTATTGCCTTTGCAATGTAAAAACTTGCACTAGTTGAATTTGTTCCCATTGGATAGATGCTAATTTCTGCATGAATCATAACAATTATGCACTAATTTCTTTTGTTTAATAATAACTTCGTGCCTATTTGTTGATAATCTCTAACATTAACTACAAAATCACAAAAAGAATTCAATCAAATCTGCAAAAGATCAAAGCCTGAAATAGATGAAACACAGAATCTTCAATTAATTCTCCAAACTAAACTCATATTTTTTTCTAAATATTTACTTCATCATCTAATCAATTATTATTAATACATCTTTATGAAATACGATAAATTTTTGTAGTTTTTAATGACAATTAAAAGAAAAATATCTTCAAAGAAAACATCGCCTAGTAAATCTAAAAAACCAAAAACAAGTTCAATGAAAAAACTTAACACGAAAAAAACAGATTCAAAAAAGACAAAAAATACTAGAAAAATAATAGAAAAAAAGAATATGACAATAGCCCTTAAACAACCGCCAAAAATATTTAGATTTCCGGAGAATAAACGAAAAAGAACATTGCATGAATTAAACAAAACTATTCATGAACTAGAGAGAATACAAGAAACTGTTAGAAATAAGCGACAAATGAGTTCTACATCTTTTCAAAATTTCGATCAAAAGGCTAATCATCTTTACAATTTACTTTCAAGTGTCATGAAAGCAATCAATGAAATGCGAATGAACACCGTGAGAAACATACTTTAACAAAAGAGATACCTGAGACGTAAAATAATTCCTGATTAAATTGTACACTCTTGAATATGATGACTATGACTTCGTAGGTTAAGGTGCATCTCTTTCTTTCTTTTAATTCTATAAAGCGCAATTCGGATTTGAAAAATTAGTTATTCTCAGTAAGGAAAAGATGAATGAATTAAGAATAATCATGTCAGTATACTTTAGATACGAAAAATAAGTATAGATTCATACAAATATTTAGTTAGTTCATGATCCGCTCACAATTTTATTTAGTTCAGCCCATATAGCATGATGGTATTGAGCAATCTCAGAACCTGATTCAAATTTGCTCTCGCATAATAAGTGGTAATCTTGTCGCTCTCGAAGTCTTTCAGCTATTTCTTGATTCATTAGTATTTGCTGTTTGAATGTTTTAAAGAGGTGCAGGCTCATGTCAGCGTTATCATCATAACCAAATTGTTGAGTAATTTTTGTTCTATCTGCCTCAAAACATTTTTCAATGTTATCCAACTCTTCTTTTGTTAATTTAATCTCAGAATCTAAACCCATTACTATCACTTGTTATTTGTAAAAGGGGTTTCAAGTAATTTATTTTTTAAATCGTTTTTTTCTTCAAATTCTTCCTTACACAGTTGAGAGCACAACTTGTGGGATTGATCTCCACAATATTCCATAGGGCAATCAAATTGTTCTTTACAATTTATGCATACATGGTTCATTGCTGTCTAAATTAAGTAAATCATTCTAATAATAATTTTGGATTAAAATTTCCGATGTATCTACGAACACTTTGTTGTAGGACTTTGATAGAATTACCGCCAGTACCATTTCCCTTTTATCTGATACGCATCAATACAAAATCAAGTTAAGCACTTGCCATACCGTTTAACCGACCATATCCTGACTGCACCAAGGAGTCTTTTGCAGTCAGGTGCCTTCTATTTGAGCAAATTTTAGTTTGTTTTTAATATGAAATTTTATTATAATTTTGGCCTGATCGCTTGTACTTGATTTGCTAATCTATAATGTATCTACAAAAAGATCTCATTTTGGTTACTGGAATTTCAGAAATCTGTACCATCCTTCTCACAAGACATTGAGCTATACCCACTTTGATCTTTTACCCAATTATGCTATGGGAAATTTTTCTTACGTGGATAACGCTTGTATCTACATATCATTCCAATTGTAATATATCCAATTAGACCTGTGAACACAAAACAAGATGAGCTAATATTACTGATAATAACGGATCAAATAATAGAAAAAAATACATAAAAGAATCTAAGAAATGGGCAGTTGATTTTTTATAAAATATGAATTCGTGTGTATTTAATCTTGTTTCAAAATTAATTTATGTTTGTGATAAATCATTCATCAAGCTTTTAAACAAATTTTGTAAGGAGGGAATAATGAAGTATATTGGCAAAACTACCCTGCTTCATGGAGAAATATTGCATTACTCTAATAGCAGTGGCAATTTAGAGTCTATATTCCAAGCATTTGAGAAATAATCTTAACTCTTATCTCATTTTGAATTATAGCTGGGAAAAAAAGGAGATAGATTGAATACTTGTATGGAAATTCACTTGTTAGGAACTCCTATCTCCCTAAAAAATCATAAGTATACAAAAGCCAAAAATGTATGTTAGCTGAAATTGTAACTTTTTAGCTGCGAATCCTGCAAGTCTGAAATTTTACATGTGGTAGTTCTCAGAATTGTATGTCTAATTTGCAAAAGTAACGAAATAGAATGATTAAAAGAACATCCAATTCCTATCATTTGAAAAAGCAAATTCTGACATTTTAATGTCAACTTATTTACAACATTGAAAAATAATAATACGATAGATCAATCTGATATTGAGGAAATCATAGATTACGTTAACAAAAAATATGCTGAAAATGTTCCACGTCCAATAAGATTCGTGGTAAGAAAGAAATCAAAGATGATAACAAAATTTGATGTTAGTGAAATGCCTCTCTCTTTAAGAAATTGCACCATAGAACAATATATTGAGATAATTAAAGACGCACTCACAAAAGGAACTCAATTCTAGGTTTTGTCCTTTTTGATTAGAATTGTTTCTTTTGGTATGATTGCAAATTAGGTGTAATTGATGAATATTTGACTATAGAAAATTATGAATCAATCGAAAATCTACTTTTTTATTTCTCAACATACAAAGTAACTATAATTTCAGTTCGGTCGTTTTCAAAATCTTCACTCCATGATGTTTCTTTGTCAACAAGCTTGAAGGTTTCAAGCAAAGAACCATCTGCATTAAAGGTCTTAATGGTTTTACTTTTTGGATGAATGGTTACTTCTCTAGGATGATGATAAATTCTTATCGGACTGTTGTTTTTTATAATAATTTTCAAATCTGACCTGCTAAAACAAAATAATACGCTTATTTGAATTCTATCCTCAATTATTAATAATATGTATAGTTGTCATTTGAAGATATGGTTGATTAATTTTCTTCTCTATCTCGTTTTCTTAATAATAATCTGCGTTTTAATTTAGTGCCTCTGGGTTTTGTTCTTAACAAATGCCCGCAGCATGGACACCAAAGTCCTTCCCACTTGATGAATATCTCACATTCGTGGCATCGTTTTTGGCCCTGTTCATATCTGCCTCCCTCAGCGCTGTTACTGGTTGCCTTGTATTCTACACAGGTTCCATTACAATGCATAGTACTATAAGAATAAAATTAGAAGTTATTGTTTTTGGTTTTGCTTATTGTCATTGAAGAAATTTGGAATTGAACTAGTTTTGAATTAAAAGACTTATCTATTCTGCTGGCTTTTTCTCTTCTTTTTTGGCACTTCCTTTTCTTCTTCTTGCTCCAAAACTGATCAAGACTAACAAAAACCCTACGCCAAACAGGATTCCAGCAAGGGTGTTCATGTCTTGATTTTCTTGCTCTTTAATCATTAATTCTAGAATCTCCTCTTCTGTCATTCCAGCTTGACCTGCAGGAACTACTGAATTCAAATATAGTAAAATTACTCCTCCGACAACTAACATAGCAATTCCGCCCGAAAGAATTTTTTTATCTATCAAGAACATTTGTTATCATTAGTAATTTGTTTTTATTATATTTTAGGGATTTTCTATAACTTGGCACTAGAAACCTTCTGGAGGTTTTTGAACAAATACATTACAAACCAAGGCATCTGTTTTAGAATCTCTATATTGTATGTTGCATGAAACAAATTTTCCCTTCAGAGCCCTCTCCAAATCCTCAAGTGTTGGCTCCTCATACTGTGGATTGTCAGGATCATCAATTTTTGCGATAATTATTTTTTCAGTTTTTCCATATTCTTCTTTGTTATCTTTACGAAAATGTGTTATTAATAATTGAAATGCGTTATGGGAAAGGCAACCAATTACTGGTCCTCCAATTCCATCACCCATGAATTTGACGAATCTTTGTGATATAATTACTTGATGGCAATATTTAGTTCAAATTCTGGAACAAGATTCTTTTCTTTTGACATTTCAAACAATCTCCTAATTGATTCTTCTCCTTTATCTCCCATGTTAACAGTAACCTGGTTTACATACATTTTTACAAATTTTTCAATTAGTTCTCTTGGCTTTTCTCTACTGTATTGCATGGCATATTCTATTGCATCATCTAAATGCTCTAGTCCGTATTCAATTGATTCTTGTAGATATTTGTCAAATTTGTGAATTAATTCCATGCCTAGGTCTGTCTTCATTACATTGATTCCTAATGGTACAGGTAATCCCCCTGTAGTTTTATCCCACCATTCACCAACATCTAAAATCTTTACGTTGCCTTCTTGTTCATAGGATAGCTGAGTCTCGTGAATTACAAGACCTGCATCAACCTTGCCTAATTTTACTGCCTCAGGAATATCACTAAAATTCATCTCAACATAATCAAATTTTCCAATCATTAGTTGTAGTAACAAAAATGCAGATGTCATCTTACCTGGAATGGCAATTCTTGCTTTCTTGATTTCATCAATTGTCATTTGCTTTGTTGAAGTAACAATTGGACCATATCCGATACCAAAACTCCCACCACTTCTCAAAATTGTGTATCCAGGAATGTATGCACATGCATGAACGGAGACTGCAGTTACATCTAGTTCTGGATTTGTAGCTTTTTTGTTTAGCTTTTCAATGTCTTCAATAACATGTTTTACTGTAAAATCTGGCGATGAAATCTTTCCAGTAAACATACCATAAAACATGAATGCGTCATCTGAATCAGGTGTATGTCCTACAGAAATTTCCACATTTTCTACATATTTTGTGGTTATAAAAATCAAAATAGGTATTTTGATTTTTTTCATTAATAATTATAAAATTAATTCAAGAAGTGATCGGTTCAATAGTTTTTCTAATATATGCAATACTGATTTGATTTATCATTGAAGACACTAGAGGCATATGAAAGTGACATTCAACTACAAGTTGAATTTTTAAAAAAATTTCAGAAACAAAAAACTCTATCTGAGAATCAACAAAAAAACACAATTTTTACAGGCAGCGGTGATTCATTAGCATCTGCAATGCTTGCAGAATCTTTTTCCAATTTTATAGTAAAAGCAATTGATCCACTTGATTTGTTAAAAAATAAGAAAATATCAAAAAATAAGACTGTCTACTTTGTTTCAGTTTCTGGAAAAACCATATCTAACATCAAAGTAGCAAAAACAGCCAAAAAATCAATAGCAATTTCATCAAATTCTGCTAGCAAATTGTCAAAGGCATGTACAAATACAATTCTCTTAAAATCTCCAAACTCTGATGTATTTACTGCTGGAAGCATAAGTTTCTTGGATAGTGCGCTAACCTGCATATCTCTTGTAAAAAAAATCACAATTCCTGATGGCACTAAAATCTACAAACAAGCATATTCAGATGCCAAAAAATCAAAATTCTCAAAAAGAATCTTTGTCTTGGGAAATTTAACGACCTATCCTTTGGCTATGTATTGTGCAGCAAAATTTTATGAGATTTTAGGACATGATGCACATTTTGAGAGAATCGAGCAATTCTCTCATATGGAATTGTTTTCTGCCAATAAAGGAGACACTGTAATAATTTTTGAAGAAAAGAACCTTCACACCATACAGCTTGCAAAAAACTTGAAAAAAATTGGCTTAACTGTAATTCATCCTAATTTTAAATCCAAAAACAAGATTTCCCATGTACTTTATTACACATTTTTTTCACAATTGTTACCATTATTTGAAGCCAAAAAAATTGGCCAACAAGACTGTCACTTTGTATTGGCAAAAAAATTTCGTAATGTAAGTGACGTTATGATCTATTGATCCTACTTTTCTCATAAGGTTTAATAGCTGAATAACTCGGTTTGCGAATATGGTAAAATTCAAGTCAACAGGCGAAGTTTTGAAAATTATCAAAAACAAGGACCAAATTAGAAACTTTGGTGTTATTGCTCATGTTGACCATGGGAAAACTACCATGAGTGACAGCCTTTTAGCTTATTCAGGAATCATTGCCCCATCAGCAGCTGGAAAGGCATTAGCAATGGACTTTGATAAAGAAGAACAAGAAAGAGGAATTACAATTTACCAGGCAA
This sequence comes from Nitrosarchaeum sp., assembly GCA_965223805.1. Lineage (GTDB taxonomy): Archaea > Thermoproteota > Nitrososphaeria > Nitrososphaerales > Nitrosopumilaceae > HKST03. The sequence continues at coordinate 218,226 of OZ245014.1, forward strand.
ACGTTACTTTACACTTTGCACAAAAGGGAACTGAATATGTCATTAACATGATTGATACTCCAGGACACGTAGATTTCAGTGGTAGAGTTATCCGAAGTCTTAGGGCCATTGATGGCGCAGTAGTGGTATGTGATGCCGTAGAAGGAATCATGACTCAAACTGAAACCGTAACTAGAATGGCGCTTGAGGAGCGTGTAAAACCTGTACTCTTCATTAACAAGGTAGATAGGCTCATCAAAGAACTACGATTAACTCCTGAAAAAATGCAAGAAACACTTGCAAATGTCGTATCAAACTTTAATCAGCTAGTTGACACTTATGCTGAACCAGAATACAAGGAAAAATGGAAAGTATCAATCCAGGATGCCAGTGTCACATTTGGCTCTGCAAAAGATCGATGGGCTATCAATATTGACCTGATGAAAGAGAGAGGAATTACATTCAAAGATGTTATTGATGCATATCAAAACGAAAAAGTTGCTGACCTAGTAGAAAAAGCCCCATTGGCTGATGCCGTATTAGGGATGGTTGTAAAACATCATCCACCACCACATGTAGCACAACGTTATAGAATTCCACAAATTTGGCACGGAGATTTGAATTCAGATATCGGAAAAGCATTGCTTGCCTGCAGTGATGATGGTCCAACAATTATGATGATTGTAAATATGGTTTTGGATCCTGCAGCAGGACCTGTTGCCATAGGAAGACTATTTTCTGGAAAAATAAAGGATGGTCAAACAATTAACATCATCGATGCAAAAAGAGAAGGAAGAGTTCAATCTGTCAACTTTTTCATGGGTAACCAAAGAGAGCAAGTTGGTGAACTTGGTTCTGGAAACATCCCTGCACTTTTAGGATTAACTGAAGCAAGAGCAGGAAACACTGTATCATCAATTAAAGAGATGCCTTTGTTTGAAGGTGTAAAGTATGTATCAGAGCCAGTTGTTCAAGTTGCAGTTGAACCAAAACATCCTAAGGATTTACCAAAACTAGTTGAAGTTCTAAAACAATTAACAATTGAAGATCCTAACTTGGTAGTTAAAATTGATGAGGAAAGTGGTGAGACAATTGTTGCCGGAATGGGTGTGTTACACCTTGATGTTGCAACCCATAGAATTCAAGATGCCAAAGTTGAAATTATTACATCTGAACCACTTATCAATTACAGAGAAACTGTCAAAGGAACATGTGAGCCAATCATGTCAAAATCTCCAAACAGACACAATAAGATATTCATGAAAGTTGAACCCTTAGAGCCTGCTATTGCCAACATGCTTAGAACTGGTCAAATCAGTGACATGAAAGACAAAAAGGAAGTCTCTGAACTTCTAAAGAAGGAAGGCTGGGATACTGATACCATTAAAAGAGTCATGAAATTTGATTCTCGCGGAAATGTTTTGATAAATGGCACCAAAGGTGTTCAGTTTGTTCAAGAATCTACTGATTCAATTAATTCTGGATTTGAAGAAGTAATGAAAGAGGGTCCTCTATGTAAAGAGCAGATGAGGGACTGTAAATTCATCTTTACTCACTTTGTTCCTCATGAGGATACCGCTCACAGGGGTCTGTCTCAGCTTGGTCCTGCCTCTAGACGTGCTTGTATGGGCGCACTACTAACTGCAGGTACTACAATCTTAGAGCCAATGCTTGCAATTGAGGTTAGAGTTCCAACTGATTTGGTTGGAAATGTTGCAACTGTACTTTCTGGTAAACGTGGTAAAGTTCTTGATATGGTACAAAAAGGCGCATCAAGTATAGTAACAGGCGAGATCCCAGCTTCTGAAACATTTACTTTATCTGAAGAGATGAGAGGTCAGACTGCAGGACGTGCTACCTGGAATACTTCCTTTAAGGAATGGTCTGAAGTTCCAAAATCAATGCATGCAACTGCCATTGCCGACATTAGAAAGAGAAAGGGTCTTGCACCTGAACCCCCAGGTGTTAACGAATTCATAGACAAAGAGTAAAAATAGAAATCCCCTAAATTACGCCTAGAAATCTGACTCTCGTAAATATTAAATTCTAAAATTAATTTAGGTTCAAATCCACGTGGACTCAACCACCAAATTGGGAACAAAAATTGGACGCAGTTATGCATGAAAATGCTTATCTGAATTGAATTCATGAAATTCTGTTATGGGTTTGTTGGATAGATTTAGTCGTACGTTTGACAAGCATGGATATGACCTAGATGGTTATGACAAAAAAGGATATGACAAAAAAGGATACAACAAAAATGGATACGATAAGGATGGATACAACAAAAATGGATACGATAAGGATGGATACAACAAAAAAGGGTTTAACAAAAAAGGTTATGATAAAAAAGGTTATGATAAAAAAGGATACAAAGACGGATATGACGAAGATGGATTCGATTTCAAGGGTTACAATAAAGATGGGTATAACAAAAATGGTTATGACAAAAAAGGATATGACAAAAACGGGTATGATAATCGGGGTTTTTCTATAAATGGAATTCACATCGATACAAAAATTGCTTTTGATAAAGATGGGTATAACAAAAAAGGATATGACAAAAACGGGTATAACAAAAAAGGATATGACAAAAACGGGTATAACAAAAAAGGATATGACAAAAACGGGTATAACAAAAAAGGATATGACCTAGATGGGTATGACAAAAAAGGATATGACAAAAAAGGATATGACAAAAACGGGTATGATGAAAATGGATATGATAGTAACGGGTATGATGAAAATGGATACGACAAAAAAGGATATGACAAAAACGGGTATGATGAAAATGGATATGATAGTAACGGGTATGATGGATTAGGATATGATCACCTAGGTTACGACAAAGAAGGATACAACCGAGAAGGATACAACAAATTCAATAAAAAGAAAAACAAAGTACACAGGAATTAAAACAAATTTTTTGTTTGAATACATTCAACAAAAATATGCATCCTCACTGCTAGTCTATTTGTTGAATCTGAAGAAGATAACAGTATGCATAAAAAATAATTTCAAAGTTCTGAATCATATTAGGCTTGAACCAATTTTGGAAAGAAAAAAGTTTCAAGTCATACATCACGGGGGATTCGAACCGTTAGTAGGGCTTAAAAGAGACCCAGAGAAACTATTTCGAAACTTTGTAATGTAAATCGACTAATTGATCATACTTTTCTATTTTAACAAGTTCAAGCTTTGTTTCATTTTCAATATTTTGAAATAGTGGAATTCCTTTTCCTAAAAGAACAGGGATAATAGTTGTGATAATTTCATCTACAATTCCTATCTTAAGGAATGACGCAATGATTTTGGCTCCTCCGACAAGCCAGATATTTTTTCCTGCTCCAGGAAAACCTTCTTGTACAAATTTTTCAATATCCGATACAAATTCTACATTGTCATCACTATTCTTACTAGTCCTAGTGAAAACAAATGATTTCTTGTCCTTGTATGGATATTCTCCAAATGTTAACACTTGTTCATACATAGTTTTACCCATAATGACAGTATCAATAGACTTGTAAAATGCATCATAACTAGATTCAGAATCTTCTGGAAGCCAATCAATACTTCCATTCTCCCTTGCAACAAATCCATCCAAGCTTGTTGCAATGTAAACCAGAATCCTTGTCATGGTAAACTCTAGACTTCAAGAGTCATTATTCAAGATTATGAATTCATAGAAGCTTGAACCGTCTTAGGCGTGATTTTGTGCTATGTTTTGAGAGGGACTATATAATTACGTAGATTGTGATTTGTTGGAAAGCACCCAAAATATAGATGGAGTCATCTCTGCTCACTTAGAACAAAATTTTGTCCATCATATTCAAATGTGAGGACACTTGGATGGTGCAATGCGATTTCTGGAGAGGACAGCTCTTCAGGAGTCTCAAGTGAGAGCATGATTGTAAACGAAGTATCATCATCAGGCATTACATAAAGAGGATATTTTTTCTGAAATCCATCAGGTACGCTGGTAAATGGTAATGTATGTTTGTAATCCCAGCCTGTCAGAGTTCCAATTCTGATTTTGGTATTTTCACCATTTACAGTAAAGATTGTCTTGGCCTCTTGGTTTGCTCCATTTTCAACAATCATATCTACAAAGTATGTTCCGTCTTCTGTTTGTAATGTCTCCTTTGGGAATTCTCGGTCGTTTCCAAGAGAGATACTTGCAATAGTTTTGGATTCAGAACCAGAAAAAGATACAATACCAATTCCAATTGCTACAACAATTACCACAATTGCAATTTTGATCTTGTTGTTTGATTTTCTCCTTGGCACAAAGAACTAAAATAATTATCAAGATAAAACTGTTCTAAATTTATGCCAAATGCTTAAGTTTGCAAAAAAATCTAAAAAACTTTGTGGAGATAGGAGACCTCTCTTAGGCATAGATTTGTGCTATATTTTGAAGATGGCTTGTTTTTTTAATGAACATTTTTCATAACCTTAGCTAATTTTCAAATTGCTTATAGCCTGAAGAATCTCTCATTCCTATAGGTATCCTAGTTGTCAGAACAAAAGAAGAAGAAAACTCAAACAATCACGTTCAGACTTGATGCAGATTTGATCGAAGATCTGAAAAATGAGTCTGAAATGGAGCGAATTAACGTCAATTCATTGGTCTCAAAAATACTGTCAAACCACATACTTTGGGAGAGATATGAGCGGAAAATGGGTCTTTTACCCATGACAAAACCATTTGTACAGCATTCAATCAACCAAATGGAAGATTCTGAGATAATCCACCTTGCAGAAGAAGTCGAAAAAGACACATTTGCAGATATTTTGAATTTCATGAAAGGCGAATACACAGTAGAGGATTTTATCGAGATACTGAGAAGCTGGTTGTATGTTGCATGGATGCAGCATGACATGATCAAGGGAAACAAAAAGTGGACATTTAAGATTCAACATGATCTGGGTGCAAAATGGTCTCTTTATGTCAAGACGTTGGTAACGGAGCTCTTTCACGACATCTTGCAAAAGAGGCTAGAAGTCAAGACTACTAAAAATTCAATAACTCTAGTTTTTCCAACTGATTGAAAATCTAAATCCATTTCATATTTTAGGTTTTTTTGAATTAGAGCATTTTGGCACTATGAATTTTGCATTGTGTTACATTGTGTTGCTACCACTATAACTAGAACTTTGACCATACTAACATCATGAAAACAAAAACGGAGGTGAAAAAAAGAACATAGATGACAAGTCAACAAAACATTTTCTCATTTTATTTTTTTGACTTGTCACTTGTTCTAAAAACCATGATTGATAAACTACGACAATCAGTTCATCCAGCTGAAGATAATTCCAAATCAATCTGTTATTTTTCAATTTTTAATTTTCAAAACGTCAATCATTCAAACAATGAGGATGAAAACGTCGGAGGCGAAAATAGATAATATGTCTGTACTACATCTGGATGAACACATTGAATTAGAAAACATTTGTGCCAGGCTGCTAGGAGACCCTGAAATCAGATTTGCAGGAGTCATCAACAAATTGGGAAATCTATTTGCAGGAGGATTTAGATCTGATGTCACACCTTTTGAAGATGATACAAAATGTCGTATGCTATACATGCAAATGGTTCTTGAAATTACAATGAGAAAAGAGTTTGATTCTTCTTTGGGGTCTATCGACTATATTGCATCAAGACGAGGAAAAGGTCTTATGATAACAGTGCCATTTGCTGAGAACGTTATACTGGTCTCAACCTCACAAGAGACAAAAATTGAAAAGATTGTTTCAAAAATCAATGCGGCCTTTGGTCTACGTCAGTCTGGAGGTAATGTCTAACATGTACAGGAATATTTTGGTACCGCATGCAGGAACAGATGCAGGTGACAAGGCGCTAGAACATGCCAAGGGAATAGCCAAAAAGCACGATGCAAAGATAACAGTCTTACACATAGTGGAAAATATCCCAATACCTCCCTCTCTAACATTCAATTTTGAGAGAAAAGAGCTTGCAAAGGAACTCAAACAGGCAAGAAGCGAGCTAAAAAAGGAGATGTTCAAGAATCTTGATGCCAAGGCAAAAAAACTCAGAAAACAAGGTGTTGCTACGACTGTCAAAGTAGTACATGGCTATCCTGATGACGAAATCATTCGAATAGTAAACGAGAATAATTATGATGTTGTGATAATGGCAAAACGGCGCAAACTGCCTGGACTAAAAGCAATACTGAAACTAGGAAGCATATCGAGAAAGGTACTTGAGAGAATATCCTGTCCTGTCCTGTTAATTGATGGGGCAAAATAGAAAATTGTTCCTAATTCTCAAAAAAACTATTGGTTCAACTGCCAAAATAGTAGAAGATTATGGCGGATATGAAATAACTGTAATTGATAATGAAAAATTCCCATGGGTCGAAGTGTTTTCACTTCTTCTGGACTCGGGGTTTCAGGTCTGGATTGATAAGAAAAACTCTCACATACAGGTAATGTCAAAACCGGAGGTAAACTAACGCTTGATCCCAAAGTACATTCTGTATCCAGTTATCCTTGGATGTATCTCAGTTACTGTAAGTTTTGCAGGATTGAACCCAGAACAGATTGCCGCTGTGACAATATTTGCATCCCTCATTGTGGGAACGCTGCTTTTCTGGAGATTCAGACTAGCCTTTGCACTTGTGGGAATAGCTGCGATGTTGGGATTAGGATTGCTTGATACAGACACCATGATCGAGTTTGCAGGATTTGATATGATCCTCTTCCTCGTAGGAATGATGATTGTGGTGGGATTCCTTGAAGAAAAGAAATTCTTTGAGCATCTTCTTGGAAAAATTATGAAAGGGGTTGGAAACAATCCAATAAAACTTATTGTGGTTTTGATGCTAATGTCTGCACTGTTTGCAGCATTGGTAGATGAGGTGACATCTATTCTGTTTATGACTGCAACTGTATTGCACCTGACAGGAAGGTTGCGAATAAGTGCGATTCCATTGGTCATGATGACGGTTTTTGCGACAAACATTGGCAGCAGTGCCACAGTTGTCGGAAATCCTGTAGGCGTACTAATTGCTATGAGAGCAGAACTAACATTCATGGAGTTCCTTAGATGGGCCACACCAATCTCTATTGCAGGACTAGGTGTGGCAATTCCTCTTTCTCTATTGTACTTTAGAAAATACATTAGACAAATGGGTGATGCATTGCGCTCTCAGAAATCTGAGGATATGTTAGTTGAGAATAGTGTGTCTTCATCAACAACATCGAGATCATCAACAATGGAGCTATCTATACAGAAAGAGAACTTCAAAATTCCATGGATTATTTTTATTGGCACGATTGCCGCCCTTGTTGCTCATAGTCCTTTAGAAGAAGCTTTGGGTCTTGAGAAGAATGTGTTATTGCCAGGTGTTGCATTTGCAGCAGCTGGAATCGTACTGTTCCTCAACCACAACAAGGCAAGGGAAATGGTTGAAAGACGAGTAGATTGGTGGACTCTGGCATTTTTCATCTTCTTGTTTGCCTCTGTTGGAACGATGAAGATGCTTGGTGTTACAACAATATTGGCAGAGGGAATGTATGACCTAAGTGGAAACGATGAAACAAATCTCTACTTTTTGTTTGTTCCAATTACAAGCATACTTAGTGCCCTGATGGATAATGTCCTGGCAGTTGCAACTTTCATTCCTGTAGTTCATGAGTTTGGTGATATGGGGGTAGATAACTATCCGTTCTGGTGGGCTATGTTGTTTAGCGGAACTTTCTTTGGAAACCTTACGCTTATTGGAAGTACTGCAAACATTGTAGCCATAGGGATGCTTGAGAGAAGAAAAAGAGGAAACATTACTCTGAAGGAGTGGATAAAGCCTGGTGCGGTAATATCAATCCCAACCATGATGCTTGCAACAATTTTGGTATTCTTGCAAATGCCATTGATGCCTTGAGAGAAGAGGAAATTATCAATTAACATAAATTTGTCTTTTGAATAATCTTTTTCCTCAAATTAGCATCAATTCTCATATAGAACACTAGAGATAAAATGAAAAAAGTTAATTCAAATAAACTGATTCTCAAAGTTTTCCTTACGTTATGATTTAGGTTATATCGTGTTTTTTTGTGTTTACAAAAGAGATTTCCCTTTTATGGAAAGAGCAAAAATTTAGAATTTACTCTCTGAATTCATTGCTTTAACTATTCTTTTATGCTGTTCATATTCGATCTGTAAATTACGTTCTAATCGTTTCATAGTTTCTTGAAGTCTTTCATGATCTTTTTCTGATTTTGGATTTTTAAATTCCGGCTCTATGGATTTTTTATGTTTTTCAAGTTTTTTGATTCTCTCAGTATTTATCTTCAACTGTTTTTCTAATAATTCAAAATCATCAGTCATAGCTTGTATTGGTTTTTTGCATTAATTAACAATATTTAACAGATCATCTTAGTTACAAAACATATTTTCTTACTATGTGTTTTAGTGATGGTTTGATTATTTTGGCACCGTATTTGTAACCCACAACTTCAAGTATCGATGTAACGATTAATCCTATCTCATGCTGTTCTGTTCTATATAGTGAACAAGTTTTGCTCATATATTTAAGACGTCATGCATTTTTTAAAAGTGAATCATGGATTTTACATCAAAAAAATTACCTATTGCTGTGATAATTGCCTTGTTGGGCATACTTGCTTTACAGTATTATACAAGTGATAATAGTGGTAGTAAGCTAATAGATTCTGAAACTTGTGAACTATACATTAAAGACTCAAAACTCAATAGCAAAAAATACCTGGGTGAATATGATTCAAAATGTCTAGAGTTCAAAAATCTTACTCCGTAAATAATTACAATTGTTTGTAGGGTGAAAAATTTAGAAGCGTTTTTTGATCTGCCATATCAATATTGCAGGCATTGCAAAATACATTCCCAAATTAAGAACAATTATGCTGGTTCCATAAGTTAGAACTTCAGACTCTGAGTCCATATCAACATAATTTAGAAGAGCCATGCTTGAAATTAGAGGAGTTAGCATTGTTTTTACAACTTCTTTGAAAAATGGATTTTGGCGTTCATAATCGGCAATTGATGGACTAAATGAATAGTAGATGTGATTAAATCCATTCATGAATGATTGCCCTGATTTTGTTTGGAGTAATTTGTCGTCTCTCAATTCTCTGAGTTTTTGCACTTGTGGTGCTAGCTCCGAGCCAAACGTTGCAGTTGCAATTAAACAACCTCCGCCATTCTCAGAACTTTCTGATGTACTTGCAATCACTTTTGGAAGAATTCTATAAATTTCTCCTTCACTTAATGACACCACATAAAGAAAACCATCAGGACCTCTTTCAATATCTGTAATACATCCAAAACCAGTACCTATAATGATTTCATCTAGGCTCTCATCTTTGTTAATTACATTATCTTGCAAAAATGAACTAGAAAATTCAAATTCATCTCGATTGTCATTTAATTCAAATTTGTAAATATTTCCATTATTACAATCACCAACAAAAAGAGAATTGTCATAATCGCTAATTTCATTAAATTTTGCAAAATCCAATCCTGTTGGGGCTACATTTTTTTCCCAACTAAATTTTGGGTCTTCATACACGTAGTTTTGATATCCTGGAAGGTCAGAAAGATCTGATTCTTTTGCAGGTCCCATAATTACAATCCAACCACTGTTAAAATTTTCCGAAACTAAATTGATTTCATCAAATTCATCATCGCCATTTTCAGTATCCCACAAATATCCCGTTACTGGATCAATTGCAAGGCCAAAACTGTTTCGTATCCCCATCGCAAAATATGGTTTTTCAGTTTCTAGTTGAAAAATAACTCCATTATCTTTTATCTCTAGTTCTTCTCCTTCTAACCATTCTGCAGGTTTGTTCTGAAGAAGACCATACCGCAATGTATCTCCAATCACTGCAAACACTTTTCCATCTTTATCTGCGACCATCGCTCCACCGTTATGAGAAACATTTGAAGGAAGTTCCTTTAATAAAACTGGATTAACTAGAGTTTCTCCATTCCAGTCATATTTGTAAATCCTATTTCCAATGGCTTCTACTCCATCTTCATTTGCCTCTGTAAAATAGAGATAAACTGAAGAGCCTACACTTGTAATTCCCAGCATTCCTTTTTCTCCTATAGGATCTACGTTTACATCAAGCACAGGTTTATCATGTAAAATACCATCTCGAATTAAGCGGACTATTCCATCACTTTTTTGTAAAATTAAGATATCTTCTTCAACAAAAGTCATGGTAGTAATTGAGCAACATAATTTTGGACCAAATTTCTCAACGACTAGATCATCAGAAAGTATCTTTGGCTCACCAAATGCAAAGGTAAAGCTGGAAATTCCAACCACAAATAAAATTATAAAAATAACTGATTTCACAAATCTTTGTTTTATGAGGTCCTATTTAGGAAATTCTCAGAGTAATTGATACAATATATGGTTTGAATAATTTTAATTTAATAAAATGACCTAGATTTTTAATGAAATTATGATTTAGTGATTTTTTTATATTTTTGATGTTTTACCTCTAACTAAAATAATTATCGTATGTTTTTTGGAAAATCATTATAATGGAAGTATGATGTTAAATTTATTCATGATAAAAATCGAATTTTTCTTATTAGGTGTTATTTTTGCAATGTTTCTTATTCCTACTCCTAATGCTGAAGCAAAGGATTGGAACTTGTATGTTGGAGATATGCCCAAACATTGGGAACTTAAATTTGGTAACTTGTTATATCATGCTACACAATTTTGGCAAAAACAAATTCCTGACACTACTTTTTACGAAGTCTCAAAATTAGAACAAGCTGATTTTGTTGTACAGTGGGCAAGTGAATTTCAAAAAGATGAAAAAACCAACACAAAAAAACTAGGATACTATACCACTAGTACCAAAAATCAATACAGCAAACCGTACGTTGTCATAACTTTAGGCTTTATGACTGGCGAAGGAGTAAATAAAAAATTTGAACTTGTTGATGAAGAGTATGCTCTAGCAATTACAGTGCATGAATTAGGACATGCTATAGGGCTAGGGCACAGTGATAATCCAAAAAGCATCATGTATCCCTCAATATACGACTATCAAAGTTGGCTATCTAAAAAAAATTCAAATCCAAAGACCTCTAATCAAGTAGAGAAAGAATCGGCAGAATCTCTTTTGTCTACATCAACAGCAAAACCAATTCCAATATGGATAAAAAACATTGCAGGCTGGTGGGCAGAAGGAAAAACTGAAAAACGTGACTTTGTTAACGCAATCAATTTTCTTATTGACAAAGAAATAATTACAATTCCAGATACCGAGGTTTCCTCAAACTCTCAACAAGATATTCCTTCCTGGCTAAAAAATACTGCCTTGTGGTGGTCACAAGGTCTTGTAGAAGACAAGGACTTTGTATCAGGCGTACAATATATGATTGAACACGGATTGATGTCGGTAAATGACAATGATAATCATGCTAGATCAAGATGATCTTTAACCTATTGATAGGTATGAGAGAGTGGTTGGTACGGTCACATGTTCAGATAAAAATCTAAATGAACAATTACTTGTAAATGGTCACATGAAATTCTAACTAAATATTGTATTACAAGTGAATTTGTTGATGAAAGTTGGGCTACAAAATTTGGTTGTTAATTGAATGGCAAAAACCTTTACAAAATAAATTATCTTCTATCTTATTCTTCGGATTCTTCATATTCTTCGTCTTGCTCATAACCTTCTTTTAGATCAAGCTGATGAGCCTCTTCTTTCATTTCTTCATGTTCTAATTTTTTCCATTCCTTTTGTTTTTCATCATTGTTTTCATCATTTGTCATATACTAATGGAATGCATTGTATCTTATTAGATAATTTATGATTTTCAAATTTGATAAAAACCACAACAATCTTCTAGGTTTGTATTGTTTGGGTGATATGGCACCTGAAAGAATGATACAAAACTCTATTCTTCATGAAATTTCTAGATGGTCAAATATTATCACAGACAAGAAGGATCTAAGCCCAATTCAAAAAAGTGAGGGTTGGAATTTTGTTAACGAGTCTGATTGGAGATTTGGGCATTTTATTGGAATGATAGAAGGGCTGGCAGTTCTCTATCATCATGTCACTCATCATAGACAGATAACTCCTGATGAATTAGGGGAGATTGAAAGTTTTATACAGGAAAACACGAAAAACCTACGTCAGAATTTTTATGATGATAAAACCTGAATTTAATGTGCTAATTCAAATACATTAAATGCAAATAATTTGGGCTTTGATTTGATGTAGTTTTGCCCTGAATCTTGCCTATTTTATTATCAAAACTGGACATTTGGCTGATTGACTTACTGCATTACTGACACTACCTAAGAGAAATTGGTTAAATCCTGACTGTCCATGGGACCCAATCACAATCAAGTTGATCTTTTTTGAATTTGCAAAGTTTAGAATCTGCTTTGATATTGATTTTGTCTCAAGCACATTTATAGAAACAGATACTCCTGTCTTCTCTGCTTTATTTTTTAGCTTTGTTAGAAAATTCATTGCAAATTTTTTTGCATCTTTAACAATTTGCTTGTTTACTCTGTTATCAACATACCATGCGCCTACGTTTTCTTTTTCCAAACAAGTAAGAACATTGATTTTGGCATTTTGTTTTTTTGCAATGTCCAATGCAGAATTAAATGCTTTGACAGAATATTTTGAACCGTCAAAGGGGACTAGAATATTTGTAATTGCCATTCTTATTTTACCACCATTACTGGAATTTTTGCTTTGTGTGCTACTTCATTTGTAATACTGCCCAAAATAATCTTGTTAAGTCCTGTTCTACCGTGAGATCCCATTACAATTACATCAAATTTGCGAGAATTCACATACTTTAGAATTCCTTTTGATACAGAGGGATTGTGTAAAATTTTTAATGAAAGGCTTACTCCTTTTTTGTTTGCTGCAGATTCTAGATTTGAAAAGATTTTTTTGATAAATTTTCTGTGTTTCTCCAAAGTTTTTCCTGTGTATTTCATTGTAAATCCGATTGAAGGTTGATAAACACCCGTCACCACTGTAGCAATCGTAATTTTGCTTTTATTTGGTTCTGCAATGTCTAAAGCGCTTTTGAAAGCTCTGTTTGAAAATCCTGAGGAGTCATATGCAACTAAGATATTTTTAAAATCCATATTAATCGTGGGTCAAATTTCCTTACTTTTAATTCCTAGCATCAGTCATCCTCAAACCAATTAGAATAGATTCTTTTTACATATTCTTGATACATTTTTCTCATGTCCTGATCAGAGGCTTGAACAAAAAGACGTAAAAATTCTGTTCCGCTTACTATTCCAACAATTTTTCCGTCATCGATTACTGGAACCTTACGGATTTCTTTGTTTGCCATCATTTCTATGATATCTGCTGCTGACTGATTTGGCTTTACATAAATTACGGGAGATGACATTACTGCAGAAACTTTGGTGTCTGGCAAATGGCCTTCTGTCATAATTTTGGTGGCAAAATCTCGTTCAGTTACAATTCCAATAGCTTTTCTATCCTCCACAATTACTACAGAGCCAATTTTGTGTTCTCTCATTAATTCTGAAACTTCTTTTAATGTTATATCTGGTGTCACTGACACTACATTTGGATTCATTATGTCTTTGGCTGGGAGATTAACACTTTGTTCAATTACCATGTTGACTTGTCATCCGATTTTGTATTTTAGTAAAATGAAGAATATCAGTTGTGAAAATAGGATTCTTTTGAAAATTATATCCGATAAATGATATTCTTGTTTATTCTTCTGAGATTTCTTCAAAATTCTCAGACCCACAATGAGGGCAATTATGTTTGATAGTCATCCCTCCTAATCTAGAAAATACATTTGAACAATTAGTACACACTCTAAGATCTGAAATTTTTATCATACCATTTATTGCATTTTATTTATTAAAAATGTAATATGTAATGTTCGACATTACTTAGGAATGAGATTTTGAGTAAAGCCTAAAAGACACAGAAATCATTGACCAACATGTCTGAAGAAAAATTCTCCTGTCCTTACTGTGAATCCATTTTTGAGGATAAGGAAGTACTTTCAAAACATATTGATAGAATTCATGGTGATTCTGGAATTCTGGAAGGTAGTAGAAAAATGGATTAACCTAATTTTTTCTAATTATCCTAGAAACCCCGATAAAAAATTCTGTAGTTTTTGAAAACTAAATTGATTAGGTTTCAATTTAGTCATTTTAAATCATTTTTTTAACCTGAAAAATAAATCCAATTCTGCAATGAACCAAAGTTGAGGAATGTTTTTAGATTATAACGGGAATAGTCTGATATTGTCGAGAAGCAGGTTCACATGATGTTTGACTTATGGGTCGAACAAGAGATCCTCCTGCTTCTTGATGAAATTATGTGTCTTTTTTAGACTAAAAAGTAATACGTAGAATTTGTTAGACTAATAGTTACTATAGTATTATCACATCCTTCGTGTTTTTTACATTCTAATGGCAAATTTTTGTACTGCTAAATACAATCATAATATTTATTGCACAAAAATGTAATTTGCACTATCGATTAAATAATTTTGAATTAACTTTACTGCCAAATTTCGTACTGCTTGGTATATTGCTTTACAAACATTCGTCTTGAGAATTTTTTACCATTTGACGAACCATTTTGCGGTATACTTCTGCATACACTTTTGCCTTAGAAACTTCCTTCTCATTTTTATTTTGAGTAATTTGTTGACTCATACTTGTTTGTTTAAAAAAAATGGAAAAAAGGATAACATTTGAAAAGTTGACCTTTTACCAACATAATATTCAACCAAACTTCAATTTCCATATCTAAAATAAAATTGGTTTTTAGATGATTTTAAACACATGCCTAGATTGATGAGTCTAATCTTCGCATGGTATTTTAGTCTACAAAATTACTATTTAATTTTAAAGAATCTCTATATTCAAATCCCGTATCTGTTTACTATAATTCAAAAACATGGGCCTGCCTAGTTTTTTATAAAAGAAAAATTTACTCTCTATTGAAAATGGGGTTGCTATACACAAAATTTTATCTTGATTTTGAACCTGATGAATGGAAGCAAATTTCAACAAACCCAATCATTTTTGAGGCACTTGATGATGATACCCCGCTTGATATCGAGGACACTTCTCAGAATTCCTACAAATTAAAATTTAAAAAAGGAGGACGGCTGCAAATGTTCAGAGTAGTTGGAAGATTTCGTATCACTTGGGATGATGAGGATGTTTCCTGATTTTGTCAATTTTTGAAAAAATAATAAGGGCTTGAATTTTTTGAAAATAGATGTCATTACAAGAACAAACAAAGGAAATTTTAAATAATTTTGAAACTACTCCTTCTGAGACAATAATTAAAGCTCTTGATGAAATAAAGAACCGCTTTAAGAGTAATTTGACTAGGGATTATCTTGAAGGAAAAATTCAAGCAATATCTGATGCCTCTGAGGAGACTGAAAAGAAGAAACTTTGTAAAAACCTTCAACCTTACCTTGATTGGTATTTGCAGGGAATTTAATTTAGTTTGAAAACTGGTTGATCTTACCTTGTGCATTTTTAATAATGTCAATATCGTCTTTTGCAATTGATAAATCCCCAACTAAATTCACAAAATACTTGTATCCTGTATTTTGAGCTTTTTTGATATCTGAATCATAGCATTCAAGTGCCTTTTGAAAAAATGGTATGTCTTGAATCAATGAATCTACCGGCTGGATTCCAGATAGACAATCGTTGATCTTTTTTATCACTCCTTCAATTTTGGGAATTGTCTTCATTGCTTCTTGTTGTAATATTGACGTAAACATTGCAGCTGAATCTTTTAGTTCTGGACTGTTTCCAATAGTTTTCAATCTTTTCTTGTAGTGATTTAGTGATTTTAAGATAATCTCATATCCTCCTTCATCTTTGAAAAAAATTCCTCCAATCCAAGTTCCTGAAGACAATTTCTAAACTTGAAATTTGTCATTATTATAAATTCTGACTTTTTAGGCATTAGTAGAACTTCTACTTTTTACTAATATACGATGATTCTATACTATTCTTATGAATATGACAAATGAATATGGAATGAATCACTTGTTGGCAAGATGTCCTAACTGTGAAAAAGAATCGCTATATTGTGGAAAAATTCCTACATCCATTAGAGATATGGTGAATAAAGAGGTCTTATTTTGTAAGACATGTAAATTTGTCATTCCTGTTGAAGATTACAAGAAATTACTTTCAAGCACTTAGAATCCAATAATTTACCTTTAGATATCCATTTCTGCATCGTAATCTTCTTGTAATGTGGGTTGATTTCTACTCATCAAATATAACAAAATTCCTGCCATTATTACTCCAAACCCCATCAGGCCTACAAACGTCCCTGCATGCTTTATTTCTCTTAATAAAGGAGCCAGATTAGAGCTGCTCTGAATAGAATAAAAACTTATCAATCCTGAAATAACCATTACAATTCCTACAATAATTATTGTCGAACCACTCTTCACAATACTGATAATTTATCCATCTAAATAAATTCAAATCTTTTTCAAATTTACTAAATACATTATTCTCAAATTTGTTTTTTGAGTACCACAAAACCATTTTAAACAATTATACAAAGTCAATTTATGAAATCTCCTTTTTTGCTTTCTGCGATTTTTGGGTTCTTTGTATTTTCTATGGTGGGAACGGTATATGGTTTTTCAAGTTATGATATTAATATTCCTACAGGCACTGCAAGTCCTGATGCACCATATTTCTGGCAAAGTGAGAAAGATGGCAGTACTACTGGTGATATTACAATAAATATTGGTGATGAGGTGGTTTGGAAAAATGCAGATACTGCAGCACATACTGTGACTTCTGGAACTCCTACTGATGGACCAGATGAAATGTTTGATAGCGGTTTATTTGCTCCTGGAAAATCATTTTCTTTTACTTTTACTGAAAAAGGTCAATATCCATACTATTGTCTTGTTCATCATTGGATGACTGGATCTGTGCTTGTTATTGAAGGATTTCAAATTCTTCCTCAAGTTGGTGTAGATGCCGGCGATGGATTGACCACATTTGATGTAGAATATGATTTCAATAGAGTGCTCTCTAATGCATCCATTAATGAAGATGAAAAATCAATAACTTTTGAGATAATTGGAAATGCAAAATCAGACAATCATAATTTGACATTAAGACTTCCTTTTGATCTGATTGAAGATCCCTTTGTAATTTGGGTGGACGGGGAAAAGATCTGAATTTGATTATGTAAAAGAAAATGATCTGGGGATTCTTGATATCATGTTGAGTGAGAATTCAAAATTAATTACAATTGTTGGGACCAATGTCGTTCCAGAATTTGGTGTTATGACTATGACCATTTTAGGAATCGCAATTGCTAGTATTTTGTTTGTAGGGAAAAAATGTAATTATCAAAAGGACTCTGAATTTGGTTTTAATCTATATTGGTTACTAAAAAATTTGAATAAATCATAAAAAAATTCAAATATTTTTAATTTTTATTTTATTCTATATAGTAATTATATAGAAATTATGGATCATCAATAAATATTATCAATACGTAATAATGTTGCATTCTTGAAGTAATTCTCGGATGTAAAGAGCAGAAAGGCTCAAAGATGGTCAAGAAATTGACTACTATTACGATGAAATAAGCGTAATCAAAGTGACAACGGTTGCTTTGCTCAGTTCAGAGCATCGAACTGAATCTTGAAGATGGAAACATCTTGCCTTCTGCCTAATTTTTCTGAAACATTAGTTTGATCGTATTTGATTATTCTCACAAAATGAATTTTCAAAAGTTTTTTTATCCTGTCATTACATTAATCAAAAATGATAGGATTTCGGATGAGATAAATGCAAGAATTAACTATTAAAGAAACTATTGAAAGAATTAGCCAATTAATAGACCTTGGTAAAGGTGATGCAGGGAGATTAGATCACATTCGTGAATCTCTTCGAAATAACAGAATTCTGTTTAATACTGATAGACTGTACCTAGAAAAATTATTAGAATCATCATTTGAATTTAAAGATGAAGAGGTTCCTCAAAGTACTCTTTTACCTCTTGTTGACAAACTAATTGATTCTGGTGCTGGTGATTATGGACGTCTCCAATCTATACATGATGCACTATCAAAAGGCCGCTTTTTGTATCAATCTGATTATGATTATGTACAACGAAAACTAAATGAACTATCAAGTAATACAGCTAACTTGATTACTGATGAGAGAACTGATCAAATCGAAGAAACAAATCAAAAATCCCAAGAGGATATGACAATCAAGGGTACAATGCCAAAAGGTTGGAGTTCAGATCAGCCTACTATAGAAGATTCTACCCTCGCTAATCAAAATAATATTGAGGAATCAAAAGTAAAAGAAGTCATTTATTCAGAATCAGAAAATTCCAATATTTCTAAAACAAACCAAACAAACATAGAAGAAAAAACAGAAATTGAATCTGCAAAAACAGAACTAGTATCTGAAATTAAAAAAGAGCGTGACCGTATTTCGTCTCAAATTAATTTATTTGAACAAATTTCTGCCCAAAAAGCAGAACTAGAGAAAGTAAAAATTGAGAGAACAGCTGTTTTAGAAAAAATCAAAAAAGAAAGAGAATCCTTAATGAAAGATTCTGAATCCCAGAAAGCAGAGCTAATCCAGGCTCAAAAGAACCAAGAAGAAGTAGAGAAAAACATTCAACAAGAAAAAATACTCCTTGAAGAAATGCGAGAGTCTCAAAAAACTCGATTACATGAACAAGCAAAATTATCAAAACAACTGGAGGAAGAAAAACTTGAATTAGAAAATTCAAAAAATGAAATCAATGAAATCATAAATGAATTAAAAGAAGAAAAACAATCTCTTGAACAAGAATCCTCACTTCAAAAAGAAAACCTGGCTAAACTCCAAGCAGAAAAACAATCTCTTGAAAAGACACAAGCTGATTACGATGATCTGCTAAAACAAATAGAGCAGGAAAAGCAAGCTATTGCAGCTGATAGCAAACTCCAAGCAGAAAGTTTACCTAAACTCCAAGCAGAAAAATCAGATTTTGAAAAAGTTAAGCTAGAATATGACAAAATCAAAGCTGAAGTTGATACTGAAAAACAATCTCTTGAACAAGAATCCTCACTTCAAAAAGAAAACCTGGCTAAACTCCAAGCAGAAAAGGAATCTCTTGAAAAGACACAAGCTGATTACGATGATCTGCTAAAACAAATAGAGCAGGAAAAGCAAGCTATTGCAGCTGATAGCAAACTCCAAGCAGAAAGTTTACCTAAACTCCAAGCAGAAAAATCAGATTTTGAAAAAGTTAACAAAGCTGAAGTTGATACTGAAAAACAATCTCTTGAACAAGAATCCTCACTTCAAAAAGAAAACCTGGCTAAACTCCAAGCAGAAAAGGAATCTCTTGAAAAGACACAAGCTGATTACGATGATCTGCTAAAACAAATAGAGCAGGAAAAGCAAGCTATTGCAGCTGATAGCAAACTCCAAGCAGAAAGTTTACCTAAACTCCAAGCAGAAAAACAATCTCTTGAACAAGCCAAACTAGAATATGACAAAATCAAAGCTGAAGTTGATACTGAAAAACAATCTCTTGAACAAGAATCCTCACTTCAAAAAGAAAACCTGGCTAAACTCCAAGCAGAAAAACAATCTCTTGAACAAGCCAAACTAGAATATGACAAAATCAAAGCTGAAGTTGATACTGAAAAACAATCTCTTGAACAAGAATCCTCACTTCAAAAAGAAAACCTGGCTAAACTCCAAGCAGAAAAGGAATCTCTTGAAAAGACACAAGCTGATTACGATGATCTGCTAAAACAAATAGAGCAGGAAAAGCAAGCTATTGCAGCTGATAGCAAACTCCAAGCAGAAAGTTTACCTAAACTCCAAGCAGAAAAACAATCTCTTGAACAAGCCAAACTAGAATATGACAAAATCAAAGCTGAAGTTGATACTGAAAAACAATCTCTTGAACAAGAATCCTCACTTCAAAAAGAAAACCTGGCTAAACTCCAAGCAGAAAAACAATCTCTTGAAAAGACACAAGCTGATTACGATGATCTGCTAAAACAAATAGAGCAGGAAAAGCAAGCTATTGCAGCTGATAGCAAACTCCAAGCAGAAAGTTTACCTAAACTCCAAGCAGAAAAACAATCTCTTGAACAAGCTCAATCTGATAATGAAAAACTACTGCAAAAAATTAAGCAAGAAAAACAATCCATTAATTCTAAAAGTAAACTCCAAGAAAAAATCTTACCTAAACTCCAAGCAGAAAAACAATCTCTTGAACAAGCCAAACTAGAATATGACAAAATCAAAGCTGAAGTTGATACTGAAAAACAATCTCTTGAACAAGAATCCTCACTTCAAAAAGAAAACCTGGCTAAACTCCAAGCAGAAAAGGAATCTCTTGAAAAGTTCAAAACAGAACATGATGTTATTTTATCTCAAATTGAACAAGAAAAAACTACATTATCAAATTATGAAAAAATAAGAGATTCCCTTCAAGCAGAAAAAAACGAATTGATCAAATCTAAAGAAAAACGTCTTGAATTAATTAATTCTATTACTAAAGAGAAGCAATTGATTTCTATTCAGAGAAAAGAAGAGATGAAAAAACAGAAGGAACAACAAATACTTATAAAACAATTAGAAAGAGAAAAAGCTAATTATCAAAAATTAAAAATAAAACGAGAAAAGAAGGAACAAAAAATAAAAGAGAATATTAAAAAATTAAAAATAAAACAAGAACAAACTAAACAAAAAATTAGTGAGCAAAAGAGTAAACCAAAAGTAACCAAACCAAAAGTAACCAAACCAAAAGTAACCAAACCAAAAAAAACTACTAAACCAAAAGTAACCAAACCAAAAAAAACTACTAAACCAAAAGTAACCAAACCAAAAAAAACTACTAAACCAAAAGTAACCAAACCAAAAGTAACAAAATCCTAATCAATCACAATCCAATTTTGTACTAAATTCCAATTTTTGGGTACTGTGTTGAATAAAAAATTTAATCTCGTACCTTTAAGGTAATTTCTTCGCCATTTCCTATTGGGATTGTTACAGAAATTACCTTTGGATTATTTGCAACATGATTTACAAAATTTTGCATTTCTATTTTGTATTTTTCTGGATACAAAATATTATCCGTTGCAATAATCCCATTTTTCTTCACCATTGGTAAAATAATATCAAAATAATTAATGCATTTTTCTTTGTCCGAATCTATTAAAACAAAATCAAAATAATTTTGAAATCCCTCATTAGTTAATTCTGATAAGACATTAGCTGCCATACCCTCTCTTATTTCAATCATATCTGAGACACCTGCCTCTGTGAAATTATTTTTGGCGCGTTTAATTTTATTTGGATTTTTTTCAATTGTTATAATTTTACCTAAATTTTCTTGAACAGCTTCAGCAATCCATATGGTTGAGTAACCAACAGAGGTTCCGATCTCAAGTATATTTTTTGCATTCATTGCCCTTAGGAGTATGTTGAAAAATTTTCCTGTCTCTGTTGTAATTGCTAACATTCGATCTTCTGATGCAATGTCTAAACTCTTTGTTTTTTCAAGTGAAGATCTTTTCTCTAATTTCTCTAAAACCTGTTTAATGGTATTATTCACAATCTAAATGTAATTATGAATTAAATTAAAACTATTATCTTGATTTGTAATATTTCGTTCTCTATTTTTAACATAAAAAATATTTCAGAATTGAAGCCTAGAATTATTTATTGGATTATATTTGCCTAAATTGTCTGGAAAACGTACATGGCAGGAAAACCTAAAATAGATCTTCTAAAAATTGTTCAAGAAATAATTAATGTAGATCCTAAAATGAGATTTGCTGCAATAATTGATCCCAAAGGGAACATCCGGGAAGCAATTATGAAGACAGGCAAAACAAGTCTTAAAACCCAAAAAGAAGAAGAGCATTTTTGCAAACAAGTGGCACAGCGCCGAGTAATGAGAAAAGAGTTTGATAGATCTCTAGGTAAAGTCCGTTATGTTCATGTGGAAAGAGAAAAAGTCTCTCAAATGGTTATCTATACAAAAAGAAATATCATTTATTTTACCTTGGAACCGGAAATGCAGATTGAAAAAAAGATAAGAATAATTACAAAAGTCAAAAAAATTACTGTAGTTCTTTGAATTCTTCCTGAATGTCTTCTAAAAAATACATTTCTGACTCAAAGATGTTTGAATATGACAAACACTATAGAGAACGTGCTCAAAATAATCATCCTTTCATCAAGATTAGAATCAATCAAGCTAATGGAAACTATAATATACAAATTGATTTGATGCTATATAATTATATTTTTTAAGAAGAAGGAACAAAATATCTAACATTCTTTTTTGAGGATGAAATCAAATACTTTGGTTCAAACAATTTTTCAAAATCATCATCTGTTGATTATTCTATGACTAAATAACTTTCATGGATTGATGGTATTACCTCTTTTCGTTTGGATTCATTTTATGAAAAATTGTATGAATTATTCTAAAAATATCAAAAGCAAAAAAACTAAAATCTAATTAAATTTTTAATAATTTTGTTTATTATTACTAATTCTTCTCTTCTTTCTTTTATTGTGTTCTCATTCCATTTTTTTGCAAATTCTGATTGGTTATCAAGTTTTTCTAACTCTGAAATATAATTTGCAATGTAATTTTTGTAATCTTGAAGCATGTCTAAGTGCTTGTTATGATTTTTTTCGTTTGGTTTACTCATCTTTTAATTCCTCTGATATTTCAGGAAACATCTTTACAATCCTTTTTTTATCTAAATTTATTGCATCTATTCTTTCTTTCAAGTGATTAATTATTTTCTCTTCTTTTTCAGATTCTATTTCTTTTTCAATATCTTTTATTGTCTTTGATAATGATTTATAATATTTGGTATGATTTTTTCTTGATTCTTCGGATTTATCTTCTATTTTTTCATCCATTATTTACTTAGCAAAGATAAACCATAAGAACCGTGCTATTTTATTGCGAATTTTTATTTTTATTAAATAATAAACTAAATATCCCAATTTTCTGGTTGTTTTATGACCAATGTCTTAATTGATCAAAATTGCAAGTGGTTAGCAAACCAAGAAAGTAAAAAATTGCTTGATAATTATGATGAAATTTTTGTTGTTGGTGACGACTTGAAACAACGTGAATATGATGAAAACTTAGCAACATTTTGTATGGATCATTACTGTGAATTACTTACAGCTGATAATCGGGCTTATATTCACTTTTTTACTGATAAACGTATAAAAAATATACAAATTTCAGAATTTGTATATGAACACAAAGCCGACAGACCCATCTATCTTGTAAAAATAATTGATTAAGCTTGTTTTGAATTTGATTTCAATTAACACTTTCTGAATTTATTTGAGTTATTCGGATGTTGGCGAGTACTTCATTAAGAAATTGCTCTTCAGATTGATGCGTGATAAATTCCATCAAAAGTTGCCAATAATCATTAATTTTTCTATTAATCTGAGAAAACATTTTGTCTTTTTTGAATGTTGGATAAAAAGACAATAATCTCATAATGCCTTCAATTGACTGAACAATGTGAATAAAATGAATTGTTGTTCTGATTCTTTGGTGATGCCCAACTTTGATTTGAACTGTTTCTTCATAAAACTTTTTTAATTCTTCTAAACCTATTTCTAACTCTCTGTGTAGATACTTTAATTGATTATTTGCAGATTCTGATAAATTGTTCAACTCATACTCTATATGGGATTTGCTATGTATCTTTTTTTCAATTTCTCCTGATTCTACAAGAGAGCTAATCTCTCTGTAAATCATTTTCTCATTACCTGTTTTTTTTGCAACTCTTTTGACTAAATCTGAACTTCTTGTTTTTCCATTTTCATTTAGCACTCGCATGATTTCTATCCTGATAATTTTCAAATCATTTTCCATACTTTTTTAAAACCTCGTTTTCTCCAATTTTGTTTATTTCTACTATTAACCCATTTATGATTTCAATCCCTTTTAATATCCTGTCTTTGCTCAAGTTCTTGTTTTCTAATTTTCCTTTTAGTATTCTTTTCTCATTATTTATGAAACTCAATAAATTAACATCTTTTCCCATTTCTAAACTCAAATAGAATTTTACATATTCTGAATTCGTTGCAATTCCCATGTTCTATTATTTTATTACTAGTATTTCATTTAACATATTGATTTAATCTTTGAAATTTTACTTAATTATATTCAAACTCAATTCATTCATAACTTGTCATCAAGATTTAGACTAGCTCTAATCAGCATGGAAATTAGTCATTAACTAATGACGTTTTCCCATGATTCGGAAAATCAGTTTTCTTTGGCCGTTACGCGTGATTAGGCCTGAATTCTAAAAACTCATTGTGTTGTAGACTGCAAATTTAGTTAAGAATTACTCCATTTTCATTATTTTTCATACGTGATGATCAAAAATCTCCTTAAATGAGATTATTTTATAATAACAAATCTAGGACAATGGCACTCCTGAATACCCATCTGATGATGACTGCATCTGCTTTGACCATTGTCCAATTTTAAACAAAAAAATGCAATGGTGCTAAAAATGACTCTTGTGGCAACAGATGATGCATTATCGTAGAAAACATGGTCGGTTAAACGATAAACAAATGCACCATTGCATGATTCTGTTATTGCATTTTTACATATAACCAACACGAATAATTTGTTCATAGCTTGTCGGTTTTTAAAATATTGAATTTGAGAATTAAAATAAAAGAATCCCTAAATACTAAAAGTATGTCTAACATTGATTAGCCAGGGGAGTTACAAGATAGCTTCATTTTCATGCGACCAAAAGACTCTATCTTGTTGTAAATTACTCAATACCACTCTTCCCTGGTAATCGTTCTTTATGGATTTTGAAAAAATTAACTATTGAATTCTCCTAATTAGGTTTAATTTTGCAGCTTCCATCTGCATTTCTTAATTTTTTTGCCATGACAAATGGTGTTGCTATCAATACTGGAATTGATATTGCAATGAAAAATGTTTGCAATTGAGTAAGTGCAATTGATAAGGCAATTCCACTGGCAGTACCTATGAAAATTGATAGAAATGTTCCAGCACATGTGGGGCATGCTATGAAGAGCCCTGTGGCAGCCCCAAGTGTACTGATCCCTCTCCCCTTTTTTGAAATTGTATATGCATTAATTGCAATTGACGCATTAAGACCCACCAAATAAGATACAATAACTTGTAGAATCAAATTTATTGGAATTATTTGTAATCCAACATGTTCAGTTAAATATACGATTATTTTTGGCATGTATCCTGGTCCATCACAACAGGGAGCAATAAACCCTGATGGTATTGTTGCCCCATAATGTTCGATAAAATTTACCTCAGGTTGATAAACTAGAGTTCCAGATGCCAATGAGAAGAAAATCCCATATCCAACAAAAGTTATTACAAAAATCTTTCTTGATTTTGAGTTCCATGTGGTTAATGCAATAATCGTTAGCAAATCTTTACCCTTTTTCTCAATTTTGTATTTATGAAAAAGATAGATTCCATACGTTATAGATCCTAAGGCCGCCAGCATGATAATGTAAAATCCATTTGCTAATCTTTGGATAGAGTCAATCGCACCAGGAGTGAGGAGTTCTGGATCTTGATATCGTGAATACATTACAAAGAGTATGGCAATTGTTACAAACCCTAAAATGATTAATTTTTTACCGTCATGACTACTTTTAGTCGTCTGTTTTTCCATGTTTTTTCTAAAAAATGATTGGATTAAATTCTATTTTTACCTTCAAAATCATTCTAACTCAATTTAGGAACGAAAATGTAAATGATTGCTATTATTTCCAATCTTCCAAAGATCATAAGGAAACTTAGTACCACTTTTGTTGCAGGATCAGTTTCAAAATCAATTACGTCTGCTGATAGTCCTCCAGTTGTAATAACTCCTACTGACTCAAAAAATGCATTTTCATATGATGTATTTTCTATTCCAGCTAGATGAACTGCGGTAATAGAAGCAATTATTGGAAATAACGCAATTATTATCAAAGTAGATGTTAACTCTTTTCTGGTGTGTGGTTGCAATTCGGCACGTTTTGCTTTGTTCCAAAACTTTCTAAAATCTTTTAGTTGTAATAGTCTAAAGATCTTAAATCCTCCAGCAGTAGAGAATCCACATCCTCCTATAAACATCAAAATGATCAATATGGAATGTGCTGCTGAATTTAGTCCTTCCAG
This sequence comes from Nitrosarchaeum sp., assembly GCA_965223805.1. Classification (GTDB taxonomy): domain Archaea; phylum Thermoproteota; class Nitrososphaeria; order Nitrososphaerales; family Nitrosopumilaceae; genus HKST03. The sequence goes on from OZ245014.1 coordinate 244,491, forward strand.
ACTTTCTAGTTGTAATCCGGCTGTAGTGCTAGCTGATATTGAATAAAATGAACTAAACAAAGGATCCAATCCACTGATCCACATAAACAATAGGGTTGCGCTAGTAAGTATTGCAAAATATGCTAGTACTTCTTTTCCTAACTTGGGGGCAAGGAATTTCTTTCTTACAAATGCATAGTGAAATGTAAAAGGTAATGCCCCTAGTATCATTGCTGCCATCAAAATAACGTGCTCTTGCCATACCAGATTATCAAGAATTGTTGAATTTGGTACGAATCCTCCGGTGGCAATTGTGCTCATTGCCAAAGAAAAATTATCAATCAAATTCGTTTCACCAAAGAAATACAACAACAGAGCAACAATCACAACGTAAAGCGTAAAAATTATCGTAATAGTTCCAAAGAGCTCTCTCATGTGTAGTGTTCTTCCTGAGATAAAACCACGCATGGATTGAAGCTTCGCTTCTGGATAAAATGCAGTAATTACCAAATAGATGAAACTCATTCCTCCTACAAGCTGAGTGAAACTACGATAGAATGTGAAACTTTGAGGTAGATTTTCAGGTTCATCAAATATTGATATTCCACCAGTTGTAAATCCTGCAGCACTAGAAAAGAACGCATTTGCAAATACTTCGATATTTGTTGAATCTTCCGTGGTCACGTATAGGTATGGAACTGTTCCAAATAATGATAGTAGGAACAAACTGGAAAATACAAGAATCGATGCTTGTTGTAGATTTAGGTTTGCCTTTTCTCCATAAGAATTTAGAAAAAATCCAGTTACAAGCAAAAGAACTGTTGTAAGATAAATCCCAGTAGCTGTGACTGTTTCTCCTAATATTGTAGACAAAATCGCTGGCACAAGCAATAATACACCTGCAAACTGTAAAACAAATCCCAAGTTACCAAGAACTGCTTTTACTGGAGGGCTAAGTAGTCTTGATGGAGTAGCAGTTGCATCTCTTATAACATCTGCAATTGTTGTTTGAAAAATTATTCCTAATACTTCGTTTTTTTTCGAAATGACTGGAAGTTTTCTAATATTATGATCCCTCATTTTGTGAAGTGCTTCTTGTAGTGTAGCTTTTTCATTAATTGTAATTAGAGGCGTGTTCATAATGTCCTTCAAAGTTGTGGCTTCAGCGTAAACTGTGGCATCGCTAACTTTACTCAAAATATCTTCATCTGTAACAATTCCAACTGCTAGTTTATTACTGTCAGTTACAATAATGTCGTCTACTTCATAATGTCTAAGCATTCTGGCAGCTTCTCTTGTTAGCGTGTTCTCATTAAGCAAAAGAACATCTTTGTTCATGTATGCTGTGACATATTTTGTCAGAACATAAGATACTGATCGTTCTGGATTTGTTGACATTAAGCTATCCTTTATTGTTGATTTTAAATAATTTGGGATTAAGCATTAATCTAGATAGTTATAAAAAAATTAACATAATTTTAATCAAATTATTTTAGTATCTTTATAAGCACTAAATGGCTAGTTTATGCGTAGAAATAATGGAAATTGATCAAGCACAAGAACCTGATTATGAATCGGTAAAAATCGATTATGTAGGGTTTGTCGATCCTTATGCCGTTGAGGGAATGGTTGTTTTAAAATCTGCTGATGGAAAGGAATTTCATATGAGAGCATTTTCTGGGGAGGTTGCGCGTCACATTTCCAGTTTTAGTGAGAAAGCAAGTGATTCAGTTCCATCTATTTATAAAATGATAGAGGAGATCTGCGAAGAAAACGAATTGGTCCTAGTTAAAGTTAAAATTTATGAAAGCGGTGAAGTCTTACGGGCAAACCTGTATTTTACTGGAAAAAAAGACTTGGTTTTACGCAATTATCGTGCATCAGACGCTATGGCCTTGGGCGCATTTTACAAAATCCCTATTCTTGTTAGAAAAAATCTTTTAAAAGAAAGTATGGAAGCATGATTTTACTCTGATTAGAGTGGTTTTTTCACGGTTTATTTGTAAATTATTATGAATGATCAAGAACAACTTATGGATAATCTGTTAAATGTAGATCTTGAAATCATTGATACTGTAAGGGCGTTACATGAGGAAAATTGGGATTCAGGAACACTAAAGCAACAAGTCGAGGATTTACTTAAGCTTCGCGATGAGATGGTAGAAAAATTAATGTCATTTGATGCTCATTAATATCAATGTGATTGTGACCATGCCCATCTACATAACTAACAACTAACTTTTCATTTAGACTCTAAATTTTTAAAAAAATCTTTAGGAAACATTTTTTAATTTTTTGTCTTTCTTGTTTAAAATTTTTAATGTTTTTTTGAATGTCCTTGATTTCTTCTGAAGAATCTGATTTTATTTCTAATTCTAAATTCTTAATTCTTTTTGTTAAAGTTTTATACATTATTGAGTATTCTGGAAATTTTTCTGGAAGATTGCTCATGATAAGATTGATTATTTTAAGACCATATTATTTTTATATTTTAAAAAAAATGCTCTCTAATCTTCTATATGACATACATGCCCTACACTGAAATTCTTTGAGAAAAACTTAGTTATCATATTAAATTGGAATTGGACGTTGTTTGAATTTTATTGCTACTGAATTTATGCCATCAACAATTTCTTTAATTTTTGGATATTTTTCTTTTTCTTCAGATATTTCATTTTTTATTACTCTTAGGTAATGCAAAATTCTTCGAATTTTTTTATTCTTTTGTGTTTTTGATAAAGGCGTATTTGGTAAATCTTTGATATTAGATGAGATATCGCATAATTTGATAATTTTTGTCTCTATTGTCGCATCTCGTAATTGTTTGATGTATTGATTTTCCCTTTCTTTTCTTGACAGGTTAGAATTTTTTGATAGTGAAAGTACCATTGTGGCTACATCTCTTCCAAATCTTTGAATGATTTCCTCAAAAGTCACGTCTGTTTTTTCAAGTATGTCATGAAGCCATGCAGCTGAAATTACATCTTTATCTGTTATTCCTAAATTCTTTAGTCTGAAAACTACTCCTTCCAAATGTTCAATTAACGAAGTAACTCCATCTCTTTTTGTTTGATTTTTGTGCTTTTCACGTGCAAATTTTTCTGCCTTTAGAATCCTGTCATCAGCATCCTCCATGTCAAAATTAGATTTTTCTAATATGTAGATATTTTCAATATTAATTCCATAATGCTTCATAATTCGGCAAACTCATCAACTCTCAGACATAGCTTTTTGATTAATCATCAGCAATTAGGATTACAACTTGTGATATATTGAGGTTCCAAATTCTAAAATAATTTTTCTAATCTCAATTTTGTTCTGTGAGCATGGAATTTTCATATTGAAGAATTAACCTAGTAAGTTATTTTTCGAATCAGATGTGGTTCTTTTAGCATGATTGAACAATCTCTTGAACCCTCTAACTCTACTTTTTTTAGATTTTGATTTGTTATTACTATCAAAGCCTCACATCGAGTACAAATGATGGTCTTTCCATCTGATCTTCTTTCAAATACAACCTCTCTTTCTAATCTATCGTCCTTTTCACAAGTAGGACAAAGTTTTGGTTCTTTAGGGGCTAAAATAATTTCACGAATGAATACCGTTCTTGACATGAAAGAGATACAAAATTCATCAAAAAAAGAGTTTGTATATTTTTGTTAATTGGCATCCAGCAATTCCATTTCAAACATCAAACCGTTTAATTATTTGAAACAAAACGTTAGGTATTCTATATATTTCCTAATCTAGCCAATTAACAAAATTCTAAACCAAGATTTGATAAAAATGTGTTATTGTTTTTCCAGTTAGGTAACAATCTCATCTAAACGATCTTCTTCTTCTGCTCGTCTGATTTCCATCGCAATTCTTCTACCCACTCCAAATGTTGTTCCATATTGGTATTTTGTATATGGGCTAGTAGTGGCAACTATTGGGTTTCCCGGAACTCTCAAGGACACATCATATACCACCAACTCCAAATCCTTTGTTATTACACTTTGAAGGGAAAAAGGTCCTATGATTCCCGGTGTATATTCTTTTTTTACTGCTGCAACAAATTTGTCTCCCATCTTGAAGACCTTTTCTAACAAGGATTCTCTGATACTTGCAGGAGTATGTCCAACCTCGATATTTTGCAAATCAATATCTATATCCATCTGTTGCCTGGCTGGAAGGGCATTATAATCATGAACATTTGTTTGAAGTCGTCTTTCTATTCCGATAAAATCAACATGATCTGAAATTGGTGTGTGAAAAAAATTAAAATTCATGTATGTCCCAATTGCTAATTCTTCTATACTTGCTTTTTCTAGGTCTTTTCTTGAAATGAGACCTTGTTTAATTTTGGCTTCTGATTTTTCTTTATAATCTTTAAATGAGGATACTGTAAAAAATGCTCTCTCAAGTGGTCTGTTTTTCTCTTGAACTTTTACAATGCATGGTTTATTGATGTTTTTTGGATCTTTGAATAATTTTGGAAATTTTATTCTGGCTTTTTCAAGGAGATAATATTGATTGCGCTTTGCTGTTCTTTCTTCGGCTTGAAATAATTTTCTATTACCAAAAATTGGTACCTTAAATGAATTTTCAAGTGCTTTGTATCCCAGATAAACTGTAAGCGATCTATGTGGAACTATAATTGTATTGGAATCTCTAAGTTTCTTTTGAATTTTTGGAGATATCATTTCTTTGAATTTATTTAATATCACAATTTCATCAGATATCCTTCCAAATCTTTGATATGGCCCTTCTCTTCCCTTTTGACAGTAAACGGAAGTCTGAAAGTTTTCTTCTTTTGCACCATCCATAACCTCAAGTGCTGAATGACTTCCAAGTACTCCTATTCTCACATCTGAATAATCATTAACAATTTTTTTGATCTCAGAACCCTTTATCACATACTGGCTAGAAACTGGGATCTAATATAGCTAATTTTTAAAAATTGGATCGGCATTTACCCAAAGATTTTTTTCAAAAGAAATCATATGGTTTTTGTGCTGTACTATTTTGAATTACAGATGGCAGGTGTTATTTTGTTAACTGCTATGACAATTGGAGGTTTTTCATTATGGCTCAAAAGACGAAAAGCCCGTCAAGAATTTGATCAAGCACAAAATGATGAGCCTACTAATTTGTAAATGCTAGTGCCAAATTAGAACCTCTGTCAAACAGATAAAATACCATTAACTCTTGATTTTATTCATGAGATTAATTGTTGGAATTACAGGCAGTACTGGTGTTATTTATGGAATTAGGTTGCTTGAGATTTTAAAAAAATTGCATGTTGAAACTCATCTTATAATGTCTGAATGGGGAGCAAAATGTGTTGAGATGGAAACTGATCATACAATTGACTATGTAAAGTCACTTGTAACAAACATTTCTGATGAAAAAAATATGGCATCAAGTGTGTCAAGTGGTACTCATAAAGTTGATGGGATGATTGTTGCACCATGCAGTATGAAAACACTTTCTGCAATAGCTAATGGCTATGATGATACACTTGTTGCAAGAGCTGCAGGTGTTACTATAAAGGAATCTAGGAAATTAATTTTGATGGTACGAGAAACACCATTTTCTGCAATTCATCTTGAAAACATGTTAAAGTTATCAAGAATAGGAGTTATAATATTGCCTCCTGTTACAGAATTTTACACCAAACCAAAATCAATTGATGATATTGTAAACCATGGTGTAGGAAAATGCCTTGATCAATTTGATTTGGAGCACAATTTATACCCACGTTGGGGTACCTTCTAATTATTGCCAAAGTTTAGTTTCGAAAAATTAGTAAACTCTCAAATACAAAAAATTTTTGATATTGTAAAAGATTATGAAAAATATCAGAAATTATTTCCTCAGTACTTTCCTTCAGTAAGAATTCTTTCTAAAAGAAATGATGTATCTGTGGTAGAAGAACATATGATTCTTGGAAATAAAGAATTGGTAATGATGACAAAGCATGTAATTCAAGAACCAAATCTTCATGAGATTTTTGTAATTGGTGGAGATGCCAAAGGAACTCATATTGTAGAGAAATTCGAGCAAATTCCCACTGGAACAAAAATGCTAGTAGATGTTGATTTTAAACTAAAGGGAAATATGAAGATTTCAAATTTGTTAGGAAAAAGTAAGATTGAAAACAATTATTCTAAAATTGTTGATGAATTCGTAAAAGCCGCAGAAATCTAGTCTGATTTTATTTCTTTATCTTTAAAGTCTTTTAGCTCTTTTTCACCTTCGATCTTTCCTTTCTCAAATTCGCCTTTAGCTTTACCGAAGGTTTTTGCCAATTCTGGAATCTTCTTTGCTCCAAAAATGAATACCACTGCAATGATTATTATGAAAATCCATTCTTGACCTGCAATAAAATTGGCAATATTCATTCCAAACATTCTACTTTGTATTGACCTATTTTAGATTTAAGTGTTCAACATTTTGTGCTTTTGACGCTCAATTATTACCATGCCTGCAATATATAATGCAATCATAGGGCCTGCAATAAACCACATTGTAACGCCGCTACCATCAGGTGTGATTACAGCTCCAAAGATCACAATTGCAATAATTGCGTACCGGATATTCTTTCTCCAAAAATCAGCATCAGTCATACCTGCACCAGTAATTGCATACATTACAAGTGGAAGTTGAAATGAAAATCCAAAGGCCAACAAAAATTGTAATACAAATGTTACAAAATCAATGACATTAAGGAATGTTATTAGTCCTGCAGATTCTCCATATCTGTAAAGAAATTCCAAGATGTATGGAATTACCAGATTATATGAAAATACACATCCTGCAATGAATAAGCCTAATGCAGGCAAAGAAATGGTTCGACTAACATTAATTTCATTTTCTTTTAATGCTGGCTTGATGAATCCTACTAATTCTTTAATGATAACTGGCATACTAACAACAATGCCTACAAGTGCTGCAATGTATACTTGAGCAAAAAATGCTTGACCTGGAGCAGTTTGAATTAATTGTACGTCTTCAGGAACAAGATTATCTTTCATGTGGTTTGTAATTTGAGCTGCAATGTTGTCTAAGGGTTCCGGAGTTGGATAATAAAACTCAACTCCATTAATTTGGAAAGGTTCTGCATGAAATGTTAAAAGAAAAACTGTAACTATTCCTATGACTAATACAATTCGTAAAACTCTCTTCCTTAATTCATTTAGATGGTGATTGATTTCTTGAATCTCTGACATCTGAATTCTATATCGTAAACTACCTTATCTATTTGCCGGGAATTGGCAATAGTTTTGCCTCAGGCAGACCGGCTTCTTTTAGTTCTTCTTGATTCAGATCTTCAAATTCTAGTGATATAATGGCCTTTGTGTTAAATTTCTGTTCTAATTCTCTTGCCAAATTTCCTAAATCTTTTGGGGAATAGATTTCCTTTGAGTCCTTAAGGAAGATACGCTCTCCTTTTTCCATTTCTTTTCCATTGAATTTGTCTTGAAGAAATTTTGTAATTGACGGTAATTCTTTTCTTGGTATGTTGTTGTGGTAATATGTAATTCCTTTAATGGATTCATAGTCATATGGTGTACCTCCCCTATACTGGAAAACTCCGATAAACATGGCCTTAGATTCAGGTTCTCTTACGCACTTGATTTCCCAATTGAGTAATTTATCCTCATTATAGGAAAATTTGTCCATCTCTTCTGGTGTGATTTTCCAATACCTTGATCTTGCCAATGATAATTTACAGATTAAATGAGATATAAATTCCAATGTTTAAGGTGACTGTTTTCTTTTATAGGCTCACTCTCTTCTGAAATTCAATAACATCTCTTTTTACTCCTTGGATAAAACAAATATGAAAAAATACCTACTCATGTAGATATAGTTGTGACTCCCAATCCATCCGTTTTCATATATTCTAAATTTTATTTTTAATGAAAATATAAAATTCAAATCATAAAATAAAAAACTAGATAAAAACAATCTGGAGTATTGGTTTCACAAAACCCACTATATCCAATAGGCATTGCTGACTATCCTAAACTCTTTGATTATGTTCTGACAAAAGATGGGTTGATATTTTTTCAGAAACTACGACGAAAATACCTTCTTGGAAAAGATATGAGTCTTGATGAATACAACAAATTAAGATTACTTTATGTCTACTATGCTACTGCAAATAGAAATCCAAAAGAAGTATCGCTTTGGCAAGACCTTTGCAATACATTAGATAATAAAAGAATCTTTGAAAAAAACATGCTTCATTCAAAAGAAGACTTGATTAAAAAATCTCTAATAACTCTGAATCCTAATTATGAATCCGGACTTTACAGAAAGCACACAGAGTATGTCAAAAATAATTTTAAAACTAAAAATGATTAAGATAACCGATTCTGGGCTATTTGCCTAACAACAACACAAGTCCTCAGAACCGGATATCTAATTGCTTTTTCATTTTAAGTATAAAAGCACAATTTTGGTCGGAAGATAGATTAACCTCACTTTGAATTTCAAAAATACTAATGGCTACCTATGATGTTCATGTAACTATTGAAAACAAACCCGGAATAAGTGATCCAGAGGGAGATACAATTCTAAATGATCTTGTTTTGAAAGATACTCATTCTACAATATCGAAAATCAAAACTGCTAAAATGCTAAAATTTACTATAAAGGAAAAAAACACAAAAACAGCTCAACAAAAAGTTCAGGAAATTTGTGATGAATTGAGAATTTACAATCCTATGGTCAGTAAGGTAACAATAGATGTTTTTAAAGTCTAAGAATTTTCATCTTCTATATTCTCAATTGTCCCATTAATTAGTAGTTTACTTCTAAGAAAACTGGTAAGATCTGTTTGAGTAATCACACCCACAAGTTTCTCATTTTCTAAAACTAGTAATCTTCGAATGTTATTGTTTAGCATTTTTTGTACGGCATCCTCGATTCTACTATCTGGTTGTACCCATCTGAATTTTTTTGACATTATACTCTCAAGGGACATTGTTGATGCTACCTTATCTTCTGCAACAACTCGTTTTACAAAATCTCTCTCTGAAACAATTCCTATTGGAATGTTGTCTTTAATAATGACCAAAAAACTGATCTCTTTTTCTTTTAGTAACTTGGCAGCATCTAATGCGTTTTTGTCAATCTCTATTGTTACGACATTTTTTTCCATAATGTCACGTACGTGTGCCATGGCGATCAAGGGATTCCTTCACATAAATTCATTTGGCTAGATTCAAATTAAATATCTCTTTGAGTAAAAACAAATGTGAAGGTAGGAGTTGTTGTTTTTCCTGGCAGTAATTGTGATCGAGACATGTATCATGTTTTAACAGATGTCTTTAATTTGAATGCTCAATATTTTTGGCACGAAAAAGATCTGCCAAAAAATATTGATGCAATAATTTTACCTGGAGGATTTTCTTATGGAGATAGATTAAGAGCAGGTGTCATTGCTGCACATAGTCCTGTTATTAAGGACGTTAAAAAATTAGCAGAAAAAGGCATTCCTGTTTTAGGCGTGTGTAATGGATTTCAAATTCTTGTAGAGGCAGGATTACTGCCAGGGGTTTTGCTCAAAAACACATCACTTAATTTTATGTGTGAATGGACAAATTTGATAGTAGAAAATAACAAAACTCCTTTTACAAATCAATTCACATTAGGCCAAAAAATTCCAATTCCAATTGCAAACGGAGAGGGAAGATATTACGTTGATGAATCTACACTTGAGAAGTTAAAGAAAAACAATCAAATTGTTTTTAGGTATACTGAGGTAGTAAATGGTTCTTCGTATAATATTGCAGGTGTATGTAATGAAGATTATAACATAGTTGGAATGATGCCACATCCTGAAAGAGCAGTAGAGTCAGAAATCAATCCAATTGACAGCAAACCATCTTCTCTAATTTTCAAATCTCTTCTATGTACTATTGGTGTTGAAAATTGAGTTTAGAGCCACAAGAACTAGAAGATCTTACATCAAAGATTGGGCGAAAACCTACATCGACAGAGTTACACATTGTAGCAGCTGAATGGTCTGAACACTGCTCATACAAATCATCAAAGAAGCACCTCAAAATGCTACCGATGAAAGGACCTCTGGTAATATCTGAAAAAGGATATGATTCAGGTGTCTTAGATGTTGGAGATGGCTATGTCGTAACTGCACATATTGAAAGTCATAATCACCCTTCTGCAGTAGAGCCGTATGGTGGGGCTGCAACAGGCGTCGGAGGAGTAATTCGTGATATACTATCTGCAGGGACAAGACCTATTGCATTATTTGATGGTCTAAGATTTGGAGATATTGAAAAAGATCAACAAGCAAGATGGCTCTTCAAAAATGCTGTTACAGGAATTGCTGACTATGGAAATTGTTTAGGCATTCCAACAATAGGCGGTGAAGTAGAGTTTGATAGCTGCTATACCAACTATGCTCTTGTCGATGTTGCATCAATAGGATTTGGTAAAAAAGAAAATTTGATAAAAAATCATGCTAACAAAGGAGACCTTGTAGTTTTAATTGGTGGTTCAACAGGAAGGGATGGAATTGGTGGCTCACAATTTGCCTCTGACTCTTTAGAGTCAGAGGATAGATCTGCTGTTCAAATACCTGATCCTTTTATTGAAAAATTAATCATAGAGACAATTTTAGAGGCAAGAAATCACAATCTCATAAATGCTATGAAAGATCTTGGCGGAGGTGGATTATCTTGTGCAGTTTCTGAAACTGCCGATGCATTATCTGTTGGAATCAAAATGAATGTTGATAAGGTGCATACGCGAGAACCTGGAATGCATCCAGATGAAATTATGATATCTGAATCTCAAGAAAGAATGCTCATTGTTACAAACAAGGCCAAACTAAAAAAACTACAAGAGATTTGCAAGAAATTTCGAATTGCTTGTTCAGTTATTGGTAAAGTCACATCAGATAATATAATGCATGTAAAAAAAGGAAAAAAAACTTATGCTGCTCTTCCCACAGATGTTGTTGCAAATGCTAATCTCTTAGACAGACCTTCAAAAAAACCAAAATATCTTGAAACTATAGAAAAAGAAACTAAACTCAAGCCAATTTCAAATTATTCAAAAATTATGATGAAGTTTTTGGCTTCTCCAAACATTGCAAGTAAAATCTGGGTTTATGGACAATATGATCATGAGGTAGGAATTAGAACTGTAGTAAAACCCGGTAATGATTCAGCCGTTTTGAGATTAGATAATGGAAAATTCCTATCTGCAAAAATTGACGGTAACCCAAAGCATTGTTTTATTAATCCGCGAGAGGGTGCAATAGGATGCTTTGAAGAAGCATGTAGAAATGTTGTTTGCACCGGAGCCAAACCAATTGGAATGCTTGATCATCTCCAATTTGGAAATCCACAAGATCCTGAAATCTTTTGGACCTTTTTAGAATCTCTTAAAGGATTAACTGACTTTGCTAAACACTTCAAAATTCCATGCATTGGAGGAAAGGTAAGTCTCTACAACGAAACTCCTTCAGGTCCAATAAAGCCAACTCCTCTAATTGGAGTTTTAGGTCTGACAAAAAAACCACAAGTTCCCCAAAAAATTTCCGAAGGTGATGCTCTGGTAATTATTGGAAATACTAAAGACGAGATGGGCGGTTCTGAATACTTTGAGTATATCCACAAGTTTATTGGTGGAAAATGCCCAGTTGTTGATTTTACCGAATCAAAAAAGAACATGGATACAGTATTACAAATAATCAAAAAAGGCATTCTCAAAAATGTTCATGATTGCTCAAAAGGAGGGCTGGCAGTTGCTGTCTCTGAGCTTTGTATGACTAGCCAAATTGGTTGCAATGTTTTATTAGAAAATGTCCCAGGACCAAACCTTGATGTCGATAGAGTTTTGTTTTCTGAAAGTCACTCTAGATATCTTTTGGTTTTAGAAAAAAAATATCTACATAAACTAAAAGAAATTCTAAAGAAAAACAACATATCTTTTAATTTGATAGGGGAGTTTGGAGGAAAGAATATTTCATTTAACAAGAACTCAAAGAACATCATAGATCTAAGAATTGATAAGGCACGAAAAACATGGATTAATTCGTTAAGGGAGCTGGTGGTACATGGTTAAGGAAAATTGTGGTGTTGTTGGAATTTTCAGTCTAAGTGGAACAAATGTTGTTCCTATGGTAATTGATGCGCTAAGGGCCCTTCAGCATAGAGGCCAAGAAGCATGGGGACTTGCAATACCAAACAAACCTCCTTTGAAAAAACTTGGTCTAGTTTCCGCATCCTCTTCTGAATTTAAAAAAATCTCAGAAGATTATGCCTCATCTGCAGTTATTGGACATGTAAGATATTCTACTATAGGCAAAAGCAATCTTGAAAATGCACAACCCCTCAAAGTAAAAGATCTTTGTATTGCACATAATGGAACAATTGCAAATGTCCAAGAACTAGCAAATCTTGTTGGAGGATGTTCTTTCACTCCACAAAATGCAAGTGACACACTAGTTGCAGCTCAAAGACTGGTTTCATTAATTTCTGAAAAAGGCCAAATGGGAAAAGCACTTTCTATTCTGAAAAACGAGATGGTGGGCTCTTACTGCTTTACATTTATCTCTGATGATAATTCAGTATATGCTGCAAGAGATCCCAAGGGATTCCGTCCTATGGTTTTAGGACATAAAGAATCTGATGATACCTATGTTGTAGCCTCTGAATCCTCTGCACTTTCTGCAGTAGGCGCCAAATTGCAAAGAGATGTCAGGCCTGGTGAATTGATTAAACTTAGCTCAGAGGGATTACAGACAGAATTATTCTCTAAAGATAAAGCAAGGGCTCACTGTTCTTTTGAATTTACTTATTTTGCACATCCCTCAAGCAACATGGAAGGCTCTAACATCTACATTTCAAGAAAAAGGATAGGTCAGTATCTGGCAAAAAAATTCCCTCTCAAGGATGTTGATCTTGTAATTCCTGTTCCCGATTCTGCAAGACCTGCAGCATTAGGTTATGCACAAGAACTAGGCGTTTCCTTTGATGAAGGGCTACTCAAGGATCGTTATAGCAAGAAAGGCCCGCTGCGTAGTTTTATTGAACCTCATCAAAGTGACCGAATTGAAATTAATAGATGGATTATCCCAATAAGAGAAATCATTGAGAACAAACATGTTGTTGTAATTGATGATAGTCTGGTTCGCGGGACAAGCTCAAAGGCAATTATCAAGGCATTAAGGAGAGCAGGAGCTAGAAAAATCAGTATGGTAATTACATACCCTCCAATTAAATTCCCATGTTATGCTGGAATTGACTTTCCATCACAAGAGGAGCTTGCAACTTTTTCAAATAACAAAGAGATGACAAATGAAGAACTAACTGAGATGGTTAGGCAAAGCATCGGGGCTGACTTTTTAGGATACAATGATGCAGAAAATCTTGCAGCAGCAGTTGGAATGCCAAAAGATTCAATGTGTTTTACTTGCTCTTCTGGAAACTATGAATCACTTGGTATTACTCCTAGCTTTAAAACTCGTGAAGAGATGAAAGGCGAATAAATTCCACCCTAAAAAACAAGATGGATGACTCATTCCACAAAAATCAATCTAGAATTTCTTTAAATATTGTTTTTTTGGTAACTAACCTATGAAAGCCGTTTGGAATGATGTTGTAATTGCAGAAAGTGATGATACAGTTGTAGTTGAAGGTAATCACTACTTTCCTATCGATTCTATAAAATCAGAATATTTTGAAAAAACTGACCTTACAACATTTTGTGGATGGAAAGGGATGGCAAATTATTACTCTGTGACAGTCAATGGAAAAACCAACAAAGACTGTGCATGGTATTATGCTGAACCTAATGATGCTGCCAAAAAAATCAAAGGAATGGTAGCATTTTGGAATGGCGTTCAAGTAATGTAATAAAATGAGAAACTGGATTTTAACTAGTCAAAAGGGTTGTTGTTCTGCCATTAGCTAGCGTTAGGCCACGTCTAACCCTTGAAAAGACGCTATGTATAGTTGTGATCGCAAGTATTTGAAAATTACTAAAAAAAGAACCCCTAAATATTGAAAATGTGCCTAAGACTAATCAGCCAAGGGGAAAAAGCAGATGCCACTGCTTGGTTAATCATCCTCCCAAAATGATTGAATTTCCCTTGGCCTTACATTCAAAATAATTGTTTGGGTGGATTTCATGGATAATAGATAAGTTCTCAGTAATTGCTAATATTCAAAAACTGTTTGTAAAACCATGTCTGAAGTAACAGCAATAATCCCATGCACCAGTTGCATCATAGAGCATGTTTCTAGTTCAAATTGCTCCTGTGGTTGTCATTGCAATTCATAATTTCTTTTTTTACAAGTTAACTAAGATCTATATCAAAAACAATCAAAGAATTTTATTTAATTTTCCAAAAAGAGTCAGATTCTTCTTTTTCATGACAATCACAAGTACATTCCTTTTTCAAATCAATAAAACCAGTACAGGTATCATGTAATGTTGCGCGACAATATTTTGATAGTGTCATGCTATTTTGAAAAAATCATGAGATAAAGATGTTTTTTGAACTAAAATATGATTGCCAAATTTGATTTTCTTTCACTTGCATCATTGAGTGGTTTATTTTAAAATTTCATCATTCTTAATTATTAGAAAAGGTATAAAGCTACATTGAATCAATACACTATTCTTATCGGAGTTGGTATTGGGATTATTAGTTTGATGGCTGCAATTTTTGGCCTAGATATATTGAAACTTTCTGTTTCTACTCAAGATCATGATATTTTTGTTGACCCCATTATTGATAAACAAAATTTGTTTGTAACTGGAAGAATTACCATTCAAAACACTGGCTCACAACCCTTAACCAACATTCATGTTAATTTTGGTGGAGGAGATACACTTGATATTGGAAAACTCAATGCAGGACAGAAAATTATAATCTCTCCGCCTCCAGAAAATCCAATGGAATTTGTAATGATTGAAGCTGATGATGGTATTTTTGTAAACAAAGCGTATCGTGAATTACCAAAAATGGTAGGAATGATGGGTTCATAATAATTTGAAGACGATTATCTAGGACCAATAACCCCTGAGGATAACCATTTCATTACTTGAAACAAAATCCTTGCTTGAAAAGATACTAAAAAGTAGTAAATTCGTTCTTTGAATAATTTCTTAAAGGATAAAAGCATTAAAATGAATTTTATCGAATAGTTTTTTTACAAATCAAATTAAGATTTTAATTAAATTACATCACTTAGCTGTTTTAATTTCCTCAAATCCTTTATTTCAATATCACTGCTTAGCGTAACTATCTTTGCAAGTTTTGGATTTGCTTTTTCTCCTAACTTGAGAACAGTCTCTCCTTGAAGTCTAACTTCAAGAGTAATGTTTTCTTGTTTTAGTTTTTTTGCTAGACTCTTTGCCTCTGATAACTTCTTTATCAGGCCAGGTTTATTTGAAATTGTAATTGGAATATCAATAATATCGATTATTCTGGAATCTTTTGTTGCTGTGAAATTAATTGATGGTGTATTGTCAGTTGTTACCTTTAGGCTACCGCTTTCTAAAGAAGTTAAAAAATTAGCGGGGAGATCAATACCTTCCATCCTGCACCCTCTACTTTGCGGTAATTGTCAGTTTACCTGTTAGGGAAACTGTACCTGTTGGGATTATCTTACCTTCTTTTTCGACCTTACCTTTCATCTCAAGATTCTCAAAATCATATGTGATTGAGGCATGCTTTTGTGTAAGCTTGTCAAAAACTTCGGCAAGTAAATTTGCCCATTCTTGTTCTTCTGCCATGAGTTGTTATTGACTTCATAATATTTAACCTAGTGACCATAATTGACCTAGTGATAATTTGAGTAATGAATTAAGATCACGGGCAAGCTTTACATTATTTTGAAATGAAATTATTTTATGGACATTTTTGCAAATGAAAAATACATTGCACTGGAAACTTTTAGAAAAAATGGAAATCCCGTAAGTACTCCTGTCTGGTTTGTAGAGTTTGATAATCTGATTTGGGTCATTACAAGAGAACTTACTGGAAAAGTAAAAAGAATAAGAAACAACAATAAAGTAAATGTTGCAACCTCTAATTTTTCAGGTAAACCAAAAAGTAAGTGGTTTTCAGGAAAAGCTACACTGATTCAAGGAGATTTAGCAGAAAAAGCAATTACTCTTAGAAATAAAAAATACGGAATAATGGCAAAACTAATTGGAATTTTTAGTGGTAACAAGGGAAAATATGTAGTGTATTCTATTCAACTTGATGACCAATAATTTTAAAAAATTAATTGGCATGTTGAAACTTTTTAATTATGTTTAATTATTTTTCTGTTTTCTTTACTTATTTATCTTAAAATAAAAAAATAAAATTATAACTATTCATTTTTTTGTATGCTTGCTTAGCACCATGCAAAAAATGGTTTGTCGTTAAAATTCTGTGAAAACATAGTATTGTTAGGAGATGTCAAGATGACAAACAAATCAATCCATCAGAAAAACTGTAAGAATGCATTACTCATTACAGATCCAATAACGGGCGAAATTACATGCAACAACTGTGGAGTTGTATTATCTGAAAAAGTAGTTGATTTTGGACCAGAACCCGTAGGTCAAATCAAAGAAGAATATCTGACTAATACCCGAACTGGTCGTAAGATCTCCTTAAAAATGGCAGATATGGGACTTTCTACCTTAATTCAGGCACAAGATAAAGATTCCACAGGCAAACCCATTTCTGGTGATAACAAGCGCTCATTTTATCGTCTTAGGATGTGGGATAGAAACAGTAGGTATGCCATAACCAAACAGTCCCTTATCAGGGCATTTACTTTACTTGATGGGTTACGCTCCAAACTTGCATTGCCAGATTATGTGGTAGAAAAATCTGCATATCTATTCAGAAAAGTTGAACAAAAAAAACTACTTCCTGGTCGTTCAAATCAAGCTGTTCTATGTACTGTTGTTTACATTGCATGTCGTCTTACTAACACTCCTAGAACAATAAATGATGTTGGAAAAGCAGGAGGCGTAAAGAAAAAGGTGATTTACCGTTTTTATAGACTTCTAACTTCTGATCTTGATCTTCGTTCTATATCTTACAATCCAGGAGAATTCATCACACGAATCTCAAATGAAGTAATGGTATCTGAAAAAATAAAACGTGATGCAAGGAAAATTTTGGAATTAGGTCAAAAAAGAGGAATATCTGAAGGTAAACATCCAATGGCAATGGCAGCAGCTGCAGTATATCTGGCAGTTCAAAAAAATCATGAAAAAGTTTCACAAATGAAAATCTCTAAAGCCTCAGGAATAAGTGCAGTTACAATTAGAAATAGAGTAAAAGATCTAGAAGATGTCATGCAAAAATAAAATTACCACTAGTCATAAAATTTATCACTAGTTAAATATCAAAAAGAACAAAACAAATCATGGATAAAACAATCACGGCAATAGGAGCAGTTCTCATTGGTCTTGGTGTGGGTTTTTGGGTGGCACATCAAATTGTCCTTGATTTACACTCTGCGTATCTGACTGGAGGATATTTGTGGGTTGTTTTAGGCGCTTTAACTGTTGTATTGGGCTTAAAAAAACAAGATAGACTTGCAAGAAAAAATACTGATGTTTCTGCTGTACATCAAAAAAATGCCATAGGCATATAAAAAATCATTTAGAGAATATTTTTTATTTTTTCACCATATGCAATACATTTTTTCTGTTTTAAAATCAGAGTTTATTTTGAGAGCGTATCTATGAAAACATCTTGTGTTGATTTTCCAGTTGCTTTTCTCTTATCTAAAAGACTGCGATGAGTGTATCCTCTGGAATTCATTTCTTCTACTATCTTTTCATGTCTGAGATACAATGCCTTTATCTTTCCTTTCCATCTGAGAGTTTCTGGATCCTAGAGTACCCTTTCTTTTTTCCTGTTATTATCGTCCACGCGGCATGAAGTTCACGATGTTCTCCTAGAAGATGATTTCTGTACAGTTTTTTTTGGTGATATGTCCCAAATTCTCAATTAACATCAACCTGCCAAAATAATTGTCTTAAAAAAAATCACGCCCATGAAATCATTTCAAGCTTTTTTCTGTAAATTCCCAGAAACATTCCAAGTGTAATTCGTGGAGTCTCTCCTTTTATTTTTGTGACTTCATGGTAATAGCTTGGATTTATGATTACAAGATCCCCTATTTTGAAATTAGAAATTTTACAGGACTTGGTAGATGTGATTAAATCTGATGAATAGCCAAAATTAATGTCTCGATATTTCTCATCTTCTTTTTTCCATTGTTTGTTGTAAATGACCAAGTCCCCGCCCTTTTCTGACTCTTGAAGATGGACTATGCATGATAGCTGATTGTCCACATTAGACAGACGATATTCCTTTCCTTCGTATCTTATGTTGTCCTTGTGAATTGGAATTGATCTTCCTTTTTCATGAATTCGAATCACATATGGAGAATAATCGTTTTGAAATTCTGATGCACGAGATAACGAATATCTGGGTAATGTACAGTTGATGGTTTCATGAATTAGTAGGGCTGGATCTCTTATTCCTACAAAAATTTTTTTAAATATATTTTTGGATTTTCTGGCTTGCTCAAAATACTTTTGTTTTTTTGTTGCATATGACATTAGGAATGGACCTATGTGTTTTGATTTTCCACCTTGGAAGCCCTCCTGTTTGGAATCATTTATTCTCTTGACAGCAGTATGGCAACTTTTTTTATCCAAAAAACCTCGTATTATTAGGACTGGAATGCTTCCTGACATGACTGATTCTATGCTGGCTCTTTTAACCTGTGCCTTGTTGATGATTTTTGGTCTCCACATTAGTATCCGCCTACGCCTGAGTGTGAGACCTTTGCTAAAAGAACTCCTGCTTTGTCAATTTGTTCTACTTCACATTTGAGGAAAGCATCCAATAGACACGTGCTCAAGATCTCCTCATTCCAATCTGTTTGGTTGTAGGGTAACCCTGGAACGTCAGCTAATACAATTTTTATTTTTTCAGAATCAGAATAATTTTGTTTATTTCCATCTTTTCTATGCGTTACACTAAGAACAAATGAATTTCCCGACAAGATTTTAGAACCATTTCCCCAAATTATATCTGGCATATTTTCTTTGATTTATTTTAAGATATTAGTGATGTGAAAAAACAGACAGTTTGGCACTAGAATAAATCTCAACATATTGATTATGAAACTGTATACCAAAATTTCTTGCAGTTGTAGCATTGTTTTTTCCATGAAACAGTGTTGTCATTGTTCTTTTTCATCTCGAGATTTCCATAGTTTTTGGAACCACATGTTGGGCATCCTTCATCATATTCATCTTCAACCATCTCTCATCCTTTTAGAATAATCATAGTTGAAGATTTTTTGTGGAGTGATTTCAATGGCTACTTCTGATTGAGAATTATTTTTTAAAAATCTGGACAGTGTGGATTCTTTCTCACCAAGATACTTTTCCATTAAAATCCTAAGAATGTCAGAGCCTTTCTGATCTAAAATTTTAGCAATTCCTTCCCCACGCACTCCTTTGTATGGAGGCCTGTCTGCAGCTATTTCAAATCCACACATTAAATTTTTCTGAAGGTATGAAACAATTTTAGCTGTTCTTTGTGTGGCGCAGTAAATCTTATCATCAATGCATACATACCAAAGCGAAATCACTGCTGGCGAACCATTTGGTTTGATAAATCCAATTCTGATGGGGATTTTAGTATCTGGAATAATCTCATTTATATTTTTTCTATCTAGTTTCTGCATTTATTCTCCTCCAATTTTTTTAATAACAAATTTTGCATAGCAGTAATCACACGACCAATCTTGAAACTCCTTACCGCAGTCACTGCATTTTTGAAATGAAATCAAACTCATACTCCTATTTTGTTTTTTTTGTATTTGAATACTACCCGAGTTTGAAACTAGTGCTAACCGCTAAAGTTTCTAGTGCTATTAAAATACTATTTTTAAAAATCAATAACATGAAAAAAATAATAATTCCACTCTTTATTTTGTTGGTGATTTCTGCTGGCCCTGCATATGGCCACAAGTTAATCAGCCATGATGATGCTCACCGAGACTTTGACTCTGCGCTTCAAATACCTGATCATAAAATTTCATGGGCAATTTATGAGAATCTAGGCGTAAATGAGGCTAAATTTTATTCGTTTGAAGCAAAACATGGGGAGTCATTTTATGCAAGCATTGTTATTCCAAAAATTAGCGGTTTAGAAAATTATTCGCCTACTTTGGTTCTGGTGGGTCCTGGGATATTTGAAAATGATAGCGTTCCATTTGAGACTCAGTTGGGTGCAGAAAAATTTCAATTTGAGGGAAGCTTTCCGGGAAAGGAATTTTACGAACCCTTTGGACAAGTAACATACTGGGAAAGACAAGAAGTTAGAACTGAAATTCCTATGGATGGTCAATACTTTATTGTGGTTATGGATGAAAAAAACCAAAAAGGAAAATATAGTTTAGCAATTGGGATAATAGAAGACTTTTCAAGCAGTGATTTTTTTTCAGTTTTGCCAAAAGCATGGCTTGATACGAAATTATTTGTAAATGACTATGCTTCTATTGGAATTCTTTTTTTCATATTGATAGCAATACTTGCATTTCTAGCACTGATTACTTTGAGAAAGATAAAGGGAGTAAAAAATGTCTCAACAGTCAACTGACACTAAAATAAAGACTGGACCAAATAAAATTTTGGTAACTGGCGCAACAGGATTTATTGGATCTAGACTAATCAAACATCTTTCCGAAAAGGGATATGACGTAACAGGGATGTCTAGAAGAGAAATACCTGACACAAAAAACATATCCTATGTTCAAGCCGATGTTTTTGATCCCAATCGACTTGAAAACGCGTTGAAGGGAGTCGATATTGCATACTATTTGCTTCATTCCATGGAAGGAAGTAAAGATCACTGGAGGGAATTTGCATCTCGTGAAAGAATTCAGGCTAAAAATTTTCTAATAGCTGCAACCAATGCAGGAGTCAAGAGAATAATCTATCTTGGAGGTTTGGTAAATGATAGCTTGGAACTTTCACCACACATGAAAAGCCGTAAGGAAGTAGGGGAGATATTGTCTTCTGGAAGCATTCCTGTAACTGAACTCCGTGCATCCTTGATTATTGGAGCCCAGGGTGGTTCTTATGCCATGCTTAGGTATCTAGTTGAAAGACTACGTGTCATGGTTTGTCCTTCCTGGGTAAAATCCATTGCACAGCCAATAGCAGTTGATGATGTCATATCATATTTGGTTGGCTGTATGGAGCACCAAGAAACGGCAGGTAAGATCTATGAGATTGGGGGCAAAGACAAAATGACATACGAGCAAATTATGCGAGTTTATTCGGCATACCTTAACAAGAATCTGTTTGTCATTCAAATCCCATTTCTGACTACTCGGCTGTCTTCATACTGGGTTGATTTGATAACGCCTGTAAAGGCATCCTTGGCAAGACCTCTCATAGACAGCCTTGTTCATGATACAGTGGTAACTGATGATGTCATTACTAAAATAATCCCACTACGTCTCAAATCAGTACGTGAGGCAATTGATATTGCAACAAAGGAGATAAGAGAAAACCCACCTGCTACTCCGCCAAAAGAGGAACGCTCCGGATTTAAAATCAATCAGAATCTTTTGTGTGCATCATTAATTGCTATGGCTTTGATTGGAACAACTTATTATTGGCTCGATGATAGGCCCGAAGTTTTTGAACCCTTGTGGATTTTGGGTGGAATAGTTTGGTATGTTGCTATAATTGCGGCAATAATTTTTGTAAGAAACAAGACAAGACTGGGATTTTTAATTGCTGGTGTGTTGTCTTGGATAACTCTGGCTTTTTGGCTGTTCTATAACTTTTATGTTGTATTTGACACTTCGTTGATAATTGATCAACCAAACGAATGGATTACAATCAGAAATTTCATTTGGGCTGCCCTGTCTGCCTTGGCAGTTATATCTTCACATAACACATTTCACAAAGTAATTGATTACCAGCACAAAGGCAGACCTCTTTGATGAATTTGAAATAAAATCTACTAGAAATCTATTTTGTTGAATCTAGAGCAATCTGGTTTATTTTTCAAGACTTTCTGTATGCCATGTTTCTACGGAATCGACACATTTTCTGTACTCTTCATTTTTTTCCATAGATGTGATGTCTCCATAATTATTTTTACAATATTCTAGTCCTGCTTCATAGGTTTGCTTAAGGTAATCTAATTCGTTCATTGGAGATTCTCTAAACATTGGAAACGTATCTGTTACAACATTATTTGCGATGAATACTACTGCCAAACCCAACGGTAGGCCAACTGCTAATATCACAAAAATTTTTTTCATAATATACTATCGTCAATATTGGTAAAATAGTATGCTTTGTTTTGTAAATGTGTTTGTTTTTAGCACTATATGCATAAATTAACACTATGTTAAATACAATAAAAATGAAATTTAGTCATGGAATTAAGATACACTAGTTTCATAGATGAGGTCTGAAGCAAGTTTCCTGCATTGGCAAAAAGAGACCCTACTGATGAATCTGAGCTAATCAGGTGGTCGCTAGATGATTTCATTAATGCAGGGTACTCTAATTTCAAGACAGGTAGAAAACCCCTATGCCGACTAAGCTTTATGCTAGAAAAGTATGCAATGAAAAACGGCACTCCGTTATTGGCCACATTTGAGAGCGAATCCCTCTACAAATATGTCGAAGATCGATATATTGAGATGCTAAAAGCCATTCCAAAAGCCTGGATTATTGGAAACTTTAACAATCCTTTTCTGGCTCAAAGCCTGCCTGAGACAACAGAAGTTCTAAGCTGCGTTGGAACAAACATCTCTGATATGTGGATGGTAATTACAAGGGGTCAGCATGGAGCATTTGGCCTTGTAGCTGAAGACATTGGAGATGGCAAATTTAGGGGTTTTTTTCAATCAGCCCTATGGTAATTGGAAAGGCCATACAAACCATCAATGAGACTATGAGAGTCAATATTGACCTGTCAAAAAAAGAGTGGGCTTCAAATCAAGGCGGTTACTGAAAAGTAATTGCCATTTTGTTTTATTTTAAAAAAATGAAATAATTAGAATAGTAAAAAATATTACCACTAGGATTAAATTGTTAGCCCTAGTTAAATAATAATATGACTAAGATTAATTATGAATCTACAATATTCAAACAAAAAAGATCTGATGGCAAACTGTCCTAATTGTAGAAGGCCTTCTTTAATTCTTATAACAACTAGAATGAAATCCAAAAGTGAAGACTTTTTGGCATGCAAAAGTTGCAAACTGGTAATATTTGTGCAGGATTTGAAGAAACAACTGTTTACTGTGTGATGGAGGAATCAAGTATGCCTCATGTGGTTTTTGACAAAAGATTGAATCTTGAAAATTTTTCAAAACAATTCAAAACAGCTATTCTAAAAGATCCTTACCTGATTAAATTGATGGATGTATTCCTCGATAGAGAAAAAAGAACTGCACTCATTCCGACTGTGGTAATTGACAAGATACATCAACAATTCCTAATTGAACTTTCTACAAGAAAAGACAAGACGACAGTGAGACTCTATCCTGGAACAGATCCAGAAAAAACAAACGGTGTTAAAATGGCATTGGGTCTAATTGCTAAAGTTATTCAAGAGAATAATCCTGATTATGTCATTACAAAGACAAATATTGATGAATTTTTGCTTCAACCCGCAGAAACCACAATCAACAATCACTAAGTTATTTTGAACCAACTTTTTTTTAATTTTCTGCTAGGTTTGTAAACCATTTTTTTGCCGTGATTTTATTTTACTATAGTAACTGGCACTTTTGCTTTGTGCAAAATAAAATTGGCTGTACTTCCCAAAAATCTTTCTTTTGGAAATCCAGAACCTCTTGAGCCTATAACCATTTGCTCGATCTTATTTTTTCGATTGTTTGCAAAATTTGCTAAATCATTACCAGGCTTATATCCTGCAATAACAATTCCTTCAAATTGTACGCCTCTGGTATTGGCTTTTTCCTTGGCAGATTCTATTATTTTTCTTGTTTCCTTTGACCAATTTTCCTCTTTTATTTTTGGAGCAGACATTGCTGTTATTGCCCCACGTGAGGTATCAACATGAACACCAACAATCACGGCATCTGATTGTCTTGCAAACAAAATGGCAGTTCGTAGTCCCCGAATGGAATCTTTAGAACCATCCAAACATGCCATTATTCGTTTTTGTCCCATGAATAGTGAAAATTGATTACAATATAATAACAATGTGTGATTTTTATCAAATTTTTGGAGGGGGTTTGAGGAGAGATATCCACTCTTCAATTGATTAGATTTGTCGCCAGTTTTTATCTTTGATTAGTTTTTTTATTGTCTTTTTAAAATAACAGATGTAACATGAATCTTTAGATTATTCAATATAATGCGTTTTGACGTTGTCATTTTGAATATGTCAATTAGGCTTATAATATCTGAGGAAAAAAATTTTAAAATTCCATAATCTAAAAAGTTAGCACTAGTAGAATCTAGTGACCATGGTTATATACAATATGCTCAGCTATCCATTATGAAACAATTTTTCAAGAGGGAAGATTTTGAGAGGGATTTTTGAATCTCTGATTGTTTTTGGTGTAATGGCAGGATTGCTCTTGCCGGTTAGGCTTCTTTTTGTTGAATATGTTTCAGATAATTGGCTAGGATCGCTAGGTGTAATATCTGCAATCTCCATTTTAGTGATAATACTTGCAAAGAAGAAGAAACTAGGCTTTTTTGGCCCCATGTTGGAGAGGCAGATGTACAAATTCCAAAAGGGAAAGCGCGGTTTGCTGATTTTAGGGGAATCTGTGTTTCTTCTTTTGATATTGGGGGGAATGATATTTGCAATAGACCAAGGAAATACGGTTTATTCTGATCTTAAAATTGAAAATATCAGAAATACTCCTTCACAATCCGCAGAGCAAGTTTTAGAGTCAACAAAGGATATGGATTCCTTTGACTGGTTAGCTGGCTTCTTGATGATTCCTGTGGCATTTCTTACAGTATTTCCACAGATGAGTGCAGCTATTGCATCAATTGATCAAATGCTTGATGGGTGGCTATTACATTTTTACACTGTGGGTTTTGTAGAGTATTTGGAATTATTGGGCATTTTGATATTTTACAAGATTTCCTTTAGAAGAAAACTAGCTAACTCAATAGTGCCCTCATTGTATTCGAAGACTCCTGTCTAGTTCAAAAAAGTGAGCTTTAATTTTTTTTATCAAGATTTATTCAATTAGATTCTTCTATTGGATTCTTGCATGAGATTAATCAGAACAGAACTCCATTGGTTTATGATATTCAGAAATTGTTTAGATGGCTTGTAGATATTTCCGTAATACAGTTACTGGAATAGAAGAATCAAGATATTATAATCATGATGGTTCATTCAACTTTGATTTGTTTAGTCTTTATACTTATTTAATTCCAAAACATTATTGATGCTGATTTATTCAAATAAAAAAGAAAAAAAGAATTACGAATTTTTTGTTCAGTTCTATTCTGCTGCTATTAGAAATGACAGTTGACCACCTTCTTTGAGGTCGCCATCTGTAATTCTAGAACCGGTGTTCATGTCATCTTGGTCATCGATGCCATGTGCTTGCACGTTAAAGATGAATAATGAACCTTCATCTTCACCAAATAATGCTGCAACATCACGAATTCCAGAACTTTCCCATGAGCCCAATATGCCTGCATCTTGGTCAAAAGGTGCATCAGGGCCTATGTTTGTTGGATCAATTACTTGGGTACGATCCATGTTTGCAATTCTTTCTGCTTTTCCATTATTTGGATTGATTTTAACGATTCCTGCTTCTTCGGAGTTTACTGCTCCAAACAATCCTGTACTTACAGCCTTATCTTCCTGAGCATAGATGAAACCGTCACTGGCCCAATCTAGATTGTCAGGTGAACGAAGTGTTGCGTTTGGATCAGCATCACCAGCATAGATGATTTGAACTGTTGCCTTTAGAGTCTTGAAGTCTGTCTTGATTGCGTACAGTGTACCCAATTGATCAGCCCCACCAAAGTCACTTTCTCTTCCAGTAGAAGCTAAAACGACTTCGTTACATCTTTCAGGATTGGTTGCAACATCTTCTGGTCTGGAAAATCCAAATGCTCCTAGTTCTTCAGCTTGTAACCAAAGATTGCATTGAGAGGGAAATCCCTGTTCATCAAATTCTTCTCCACATTTGTCAGTAACTCCTGGTATTGATGCTCCATTGTTGTTGTCAATTATTTTCCATTCACCTAATCTGGTTCCATGATTGTTAAAGTCAGATGGATCCTTGGTGTTTGGATTTTTTGCTACCCAAACATATAGATCACCACCACGAAGACCATTTTCATCTAAGAAATCACCAGATTTCTTCTCACCAATGTAAAGGTACAATGGTGCTGCTTCTTTGACGCCATCACCATCAAAGTCTGTTGGTGAGGAATCGTCAGCTAAGATGAATGCTACTGTATCGGTACTACCTGTACAAATTTCAGTGATGTTTTCCCATGCACCTCTTCCCATTGCAGGAATTTGCCATAGGTCACCGGTTTCAGGGTCTAGTGCCCATTCTGCTCCACCTGGAGCACGGTCAGACCTAGTACCACCAGTTTCTTCACCTGTAAAGTAGATACGGTTTGCAAGTCCTTCGCCTGAACCAAATTGTTCTGCTTCAGATAATCCACTTGAACATAATCTAGTGATTCCGGTAGCACCGTTTTGGAAGACACTAATGTCATCTGCAACAACACCACTTGCATCATAGATTTTGTTAATTGCTATTCCACTGTCAACTATGGTTCTCGTTTCTTTGTCAATATCAAAGTATGAGACTCTGGCACCATCAAGGGTCATTGTTCCGCTACTGGTTTCTACATCATAAGAATATCCATTACCTGGAACTAGCTCATGGTTAGCCAATACACGAACGGTATCATCATCTAATTCATATGCATCCATTCCATCAAGTAAACCAACAGGGACATATGGACCTGCATTAAGGGAATTATATGCATCGCCTGTACCTGGAGTAGATTCACCAATGGTATGCAAAACAGATACATCCCAACCGAGTTCTGGTGCCATCATTGATGGTTCTGCTGCAAAGACATTAGAATTCATCGAAGTTGGAACAGTCAACAAAACTGCAACAAGAGCAATCATTGAAGTTACTTTTAGTTTGTTGTATGTCATTATGGATTTAACATGCAAGATGAGATTAAAGAAAAATGCATATGGATTATGTTATGATCATGAGTGAAATGATCAAAAAATAGTAAAAAGTAATTTTCGTTGAACTACAAATTTACGTGTCTAATCTTGGGTTCTGTATTCTATATAGTAAATTTTGAATAAACATTGGAAAGTAATTAAGACAGTTGAAACGCAGTACGGCTAAAACCATCGACTTTGGAGTGAGATACTAAATTTGACATACTCACTTCAATCCATTTCTACTAACATTGTAAAAGAAGAACAAAATTTTACAGAGAATCCTACCTTTGTACTGCTTAGCTGTGAAAAAAATACAATTGAATCAATTATAGAAAAAATCAGATTAATTTCCATAGTGTCTGACGTAAAACAAGTTGAAGGAATGTATGATGTAGTAATTCGCTTGGATTTGAATTCCTTTGAGGAAATAAAAAAAGTCATTGTTGAGAAGATCAGGGTAATGGACGGTGTACGAACTTGCATTACATTGGAAGGAGCAAGATCATTTGACACCATCAAAAGACTTTGGAAGTAAATGATTCAAAAAATATCTAAAATTATTTGTACAAAGTAATATCTCTAGAAGTATAAAATACACTTCAAAAACACAGTAAAAGAATCAAGATTCATAGCAATCGGTTTGGTAAATCCTAAACCAGTAAATTACGTATCTAATGTAGAATAACGTAAAACATATGCTAATAATTTAATCCTGTTAAGAAGAAATCTTCATCATGGAATTGCAATGTGGTTGTGCCATTGATGAGATTGGTGGAGTCCTTTTAGTAGAGTGCAATGGGCATAAGCAAGCAAATTTTCGAGATTAACCAAAATTCCTTCTTTTTTTATCTAGTACTTTTTTGTAAATTCTAGGAACTGCTAGTTATTTCTTTTTTTGAGAGAATCAGCTCACATTAAATTATGAATAAAGATATTCATCAGATTTTTCTTTTTTGCACCAACAGTTTGGACTGCATTGAGATTCTAGGTCATCGGCCATAATGTACTCCTTTGAAAATTTCCTCATCATTGGAATTTGAGTAAGTATGATTGGTTGAATCTCTAACAACTTGTTTTATGATGTCAGCCACTTCTTTTGATAATAAAATTTTTGAAAATGAGGCATTGTCATACTCAAGAAATCTTGAATTCATGAATAGAATATAATGTAATTTAATAAAACAAAATCACAATGATCATACGTAACAAACTAAATTTTTGTAATCTATATAGAAATATTCCAGAACCTGCTTCCTATTGATAGATATTGCATGTTTGCTTGAATTATTGATAGTAAATGAGTGACATTGTAATTCGTCATATGACAGAAGAGGACATACAAGAAGCAGGCAGGATAATCCGATTGGCCTTTGGCACATTTAGAGGTAAAGAAGATCCTGAAAATTATCGTGCAGATTCAAGGTACGCTTATCCTCGTTACAATGCGGATCCTTCTGCATCGTTTGTAGCAGAACTGAATGGTAAAGTAATAGGTTCGAACTTTGGGCTTCGTTGGGGAAGTGTCGGCATATTTGGCCCTCTAACCATCCATCCCGATTTCTGGGATAAAGGGATAGGCAGTAAACTAATGGAGTCTGTAGTAGAATGTTTTGAAAAATGGGGTGTGACTCATTCTGGAGCCATGACTTTTGCAAACAGTCCAAAACACATCAACTTGTATAGAAAGTTTGGATATCATCCAAGATTTTTGATTCCAGTTATGTCAAAGAAGATAGATCCCATATCCAATCCTTCTAATTCTAAATACACGTGGACAAAGTACTCCGAGTTCAAGGTAAGTCACGACAAGTATCTTGATGAATGCAGTAAAGTTACAAACACAGTTTATTCTGGTCTTGACTTACAACTAGAAATAAAGGCAGTAGATAAGATGAACCTTGGAGATACTGTTATCCTCATTGATGAAAATAAAGAGATTGTAGGATTTGCTGTATGTCATTGTGGAATCAACACAGAGGCTGGAGATGGAAAATGTTATGTAAAATTTGGTGCAGTCAAAACTAATTTGGACTCACAAAGCAATTTCGTGAATCTTTTGAATGGATGTCAAGAATTTGCCATTTCAAAAGGACTTTCCACTTTGGTAGCAGGAACCAGTATGGGTCGCTATAGCGTCTACCAATCTATACTAGATCAGAACTTTTCCATTGATTTTCTAGGTGTGTCATTGCACCAACCAAATAATGATGCATACAATGTTACAGATAGCTACGTCATAGATGACTGGCGTTAGGAATTTCTAAAGAATTGAATCTAATTTGATTTGTAAGAGTTTCTTAGCAAGATTGGTGCAATGAAAATAGTTGCCAAAATAACAAAGACAATTGTAGAGTAAATCTCATCTGAAAGTACCTCAAAAGCCAATCCAATTCCTGCAACAATAAATGCCACTTCCCCTCTTGCAACCATGCCAAATCCTATACGAAACCCATGCCTATTTTTTAGTAAAAGAGATGCAGGTAATCCACAACCAAAAACTTTTGAAAATACTGCAACTCCTAAAATTACTGCAAATAAAGTCCAGTTAATTGACGAGATTTGTGTAATGTCTACATGAGCTCCTATTATAGCAAAAAACAATGGAGCGACAATCACTTTCAATCTACCTACAAATTCACGCACTTGTACTGCAAGTTTTGATCCTGCTAGACCCATACCTGCAGCAAAAGCGCCTACGATAGGGTTCAATCCCACACTTGCTGCTATAGCACCTAATCCAAATGCAGAACCCAACGCCACACCTTGTCTGATACCCCTTGCTTCAAGAGTCGATGGATGAGTTTTTGCAACCACATGTACAATCTTTGGCAATAGATAAACTGCACCAAGCAAAATCAAGAACCAAAATCCAATCTCAGTTACAGTAGTTATTACAACTGATTCTATTGTTGGAATTGTTTTGAGATCTACCAAAGAAATTACTGCAGAAAGAATCGCCAGACCTAAAACATCATCTAGCACTGCGGCATTGACCAAAATGTTTCCTTCCTTGGTTTTCTCCTTTCCCAATTCTTCTAAAATTACAACCGAGACTGCAATACTTGTTGCACTAAGTGTAGCACCAACTATTACTGCAACTGTCCAATCAAAGCCCATCAGAAGCATAACAAAATATCCAGATGCTAGTGGAATAATCACACCACATATTCCAATTATTGCAGCCTTTGGACCTGCCTTGATTAAATCATGAAATGTAAAATGCAACCCAGCCGAAAACAAAATGATAAT
Organism: Nitrosarchaeum sp.; assembly: GCA_965223805.1. Classification (GTDB taxonomy): domain Archaea; phylum Thermoproteota; class Nitrososphaeria; order Nitrososphaerales; family Nitrosopumilaceae; genus HKST03. Next base: position 274,975 of record OZ245014.1, read on the forward strand.
TCCAGAGATTTGCCACAAGGCAAGCATAACGTCATTTAGTTCTACTATGGGTTTATCAAAAATGGGAAGTATACCACCAAGAGCAGTTGGACCTAGAACAATTCCAGCAAAAACAAATCCAATAATCTCTGGTATTTTAAAATGAGAACATAATCTTCCCAAAAGCAATGCAGGTAAAACTAGGAACAAAACCCCAATAATTGTTGGAACTACATCAAATTCTGAAACCATTTGTTGAATTTTCTATTTGATTTTCTAATAAAACCCTGATTCTAATTTGCATAGATGAAAACCATTGTCATGTCTATCTATGTTCAATTTTATGCTCAAAATGATAGATTATTCCATTTGAAGTTGAACATAGTAGAAGATGTTAAATTTTCAAAAATAGTGCAAAATCTTTGCTCCTAACTATATCCCCATGCACGTTGTGCTCCTGCTCAAATTTGAACCGAACCATGCAAAATATCTTCATTAAAACAATAATTCAAAACTTCAAACCAGAATCGTTCCCTTTACATCTACGCTGAAAATTTACTCCAGGATATTTTCTGGCTACGTTCTTACTATTTCAAAGTTTGACCGTTTAATTTGCAGAATTTACAAAATCTATAATGGACATCATTTTTCCCATCTCCACTAAATGCCCATAACTTTTGTTCTTTGAAGTCTTCAAAGGAGTATTATCCACACTTACAAACAGAATGTGATTGTTGTTTAACGGGATAGTTATTCTTTTTATTTTCTCATAGGCTGCAATTACATACATGCCCTTTCCGACCTTATCGGCAATTTTTGAGCGTTCTTGCCACGAATTTATGGCTCGTTTGAGCGTCTTTTTTGTATCTGCCAAAGGTACCATGTTTTTCACATTACTTCGTTTGCTATTCCAGAGAATCTCCCCGTTCTTATCGCATATTGCTGCAAATCGAATATCACTATTGAAATCCATTAACAAGTTCAACAGTCTTTCATACCTGTCCACATTTTCTGTAGCCATGTTTAATATCTAAACATTTTGTCGTTCCAATTTTTTTGTAATACTAAATCCATTTTTCATATTAAAAAAATGATTAAATTATAACAAGAAAACAAAACTTTATTGAAGTTTGTAGGATCTGGCAAGGTAAAAGACATCTATGACCTTGAAGATGGCACCCTTTTCTTCAAATTCTCCGATCGTGTTTCTGCTTATGATGTAAAATTCAAAGAAGACATTCCAAAAAAAGGAAATGTTTTGTGCAAGTTTGCAGAGTTTTGGTTTGAACAACTAGATGTTCCAAACCACTTTGTAAAAACAAAGTCTGATACTGAAATTATTGTAAAAAAAATGAAGATGCTCCCAATTGAGTGTGTAGTTAGGGGTTACTTTTATGGCAGCTTTGCAAGCAGGTGGAAAAAAGGAGAGGTAAAAATTCCTGATGGAGCAGATGCAACTCTAGCTGCAAAACTCCCAAGTCCCGTCTTTGATCCTACAACAAAATCAGAACATGACATTCCAATTAACAAACAAAAAGCAATTGAGATGAATCTTGTAACTGAAGAGCAATACTTGTGGTTAGAAAAGACCTCCATTGAAATCTATAACAAAATGTCTGAAATTGCAGACAATGCAGGATTTATTTTGGCAGACTTGAAACTTGAGTTTGGAATTTTAGATGACAAAATTACCTTGGGTGACTCTATTGGGCCTGATGAATATCGTCTTTGGCCAAAAGACTCCTATGAAATTGGCAAGACTCAGGAAGCTTATGACAAACAAATTCTGCGTGATTGGCTAACTGAAAATGGCTACCAAAAACAATTTGATGACTCCCGTAAAGAAGGAAAAGAACCAATCCCCCCTCCAATCCCTCAAGAGATAATCAAAAAGATGACAATGCGCTATGTTACAGCATATGAAAAGACAACTGGCAAGACACTTTAGCATCGTTCCTATTGGCATGACACAAAATCAGGCATAATCCAGAACTTCAACTCGAATTTTATTTTTAATTCTTCTGCAACCTTCTCTATATTATCGAATCCTGACATAATCTCTTCAAGTTTGGCATTTTGTGGCAAACTCCAATTGACATGATAATGCTATTGCCAAAATAAATTCTCACTTTGTTTTTTAGTATTGCAATGACATTGATTATCCTAATACTATCTCATTAATACTGATACCAAAAACATAGAAACCATTACAATGTTTGTGATAGTAGTTTAAAACAAATAATATCAAAATTATCGACATTAAAAAAAATTGATCTATTTGGCCAAAAAACATGATACTGTCAACTTTTAGCTTGTACCAAAATAACCAATTAGCATGTCAACACTGTTAGAAAAGCCTGTAATAGTAAGTCGTACCGTTACGACAAATATTGAACAAGCTCGTGCTATGGATGATCCTGCGCGAATAAAGATAGTTCAGTTGCTGTACAAAAAATTGTTAACTGCTGCACAAATTTGTCATCATCTGAAAAAATCTGGATACGCAAAAGCATTGACCACTGTTAGGCACCACTTGGACATACTAAAAGAGGCAGGTCTAATTGAGATTGCTAAAATTGAAGAGACACGAGGAGCCATCACAAAATACTACAGTACCTCAACCAAACTACTTGGATATAATGTCCCAGAAGATTTTGATACAAAATATTCTTCTGCAATAAAAAACACCTCAAAAAAACTTGAAGACGTTCTAGACACCCTTGCCCCAAAGGCAACTCTGAAATCAAAGCAAAAGTTGGACCCGTCATACTCACAGTATATTCTAATGGAGATAGTCAACAGGGCAATGACTAGAATCCTGGAGAAACCAAAAGCAAAAAATCCTGGCAAAAATGGCGGTTTGAAGGCAAAAAAATTGCGCACCTGACAGTTTGATGCAATGCTAAAATATCACACAGCGTGATTGTACGGTATGGTTAGGGTATTCTATACTCAAAAAACCGAACAATTGCTAAAAAAATGGAGTTGCCCCAATGGAGGGAGATGGTCCAGCAGAGGCTAGAGCAGAAACATCAGGACCTTTCAGACAACTGGAAGACCTGTGCTATAGGCGAGCGGATACGTCGTGAAGGCAAAGACTTGACAAAGATAAAGGATCTGAGTCCAGAGGCAATAAGGCTTGGGTATGAATTTTCAATAGCGATGGAAAAAAGAGACAATCAGACAGCAATTGAAATCCTTGAAAAAATAGAAAGTCTTGACACTATTTGGAGAAATGAAATTTAAATTGTCTAAACTGTGGTAGAAAGATAATGGAGCAAAAGGCAATTGATCTTTTTTGTGCTAAAAATTTGGTTTTTGTTGCAACAGTAATGAAGGATGGCTCTCCTCAACTCTCACCAGTGTGGGCAAATTACGAAGATTATCACATCCTGATAAACACTGCAGAAGGACGAATAAAGCACAAAAATGTTCTTCGTGACCCTCGTGTTGCAGTATCTGTAGTCTCCAAAGAGAATCCTCTAGACATGACCACAATTAGAGGCAAAGTAGAAGAAATTATTCCTGATTATGAATACAAGCATGCAGATAGACTAACAAAGCAGTACATGGACCGTGATCATTATCCTTTCAAAAGACAAAATGAAAAGAGAATTATTCTCAAGATTAAACCAGAGCGTGTTTTTGTTCTGCCTGAGTTGAAAATGAATGAATAATCGGTAGAATTTTTTTATATTTCTAAATTCGAATTTAGAAATATTTTATTTTAATGCCTAAGGTATTATCGTTTACTTGTTACCATGATCAGCAATTGGTGATGGAATTCTGAAATCAAAATATGAAAATTGTATTTCCAATCTTTGAGTGTTTTCTGTCGTTTCCATCAGTTTCAATATTCATCTTCTTTTATGACCGTACAAAATTCTTAAATTCCTCTTGTTTGAGACTTGTACCAATGATCAAAACAATGACTCCAAAGAAAATACTCGGAATCTCTATTGCAACTGTCTTTGCAGTTGGTTTGCTAAGTTCTCCATTATATGCTGAGGCGATCCCTGATCTTTTACAAACAAGAGTCAACCTTGCAGGCGACAACTATGATCACATCGTCTTCAAAACTGCCGATAAAATACCCAGAACAGGTGAATTTGGCGGATTTGCAATTCTTACTGATGGGCATGTTATTGCTGTAACAGACCATGCTGGATTTTATGATAGTAAAGCACAAAGGCCTCCAACATTGCCTCCAGATTTGCCAATTTCAGCTACAGCTGCAGTGTGCAATGAAAACGACAGAGGATGTAATTCCAAGTGGCACAGTCATTTAGTTGAACCTAAACCCAGCGACCTATGTCTTACTGGTCTTGCAGTCGGTGCTTTGAGCTTTGATGAGCCTTCTGAAAAAGTCAAGGTACTTGCAAAACACATCATTCTCAGAAACATTGCACTTGGGACCAGTTCATTTACTGAATCTCTGACAAATACACCAAAGGACTTCACAGTCGGATTTCCTGTAGATTCTGATGGCATTACAGGCGCTGAAACTCCATTCAATTTTGATGGTGTTGCATTTGATCTGACTCCTACATATGATGGGCCAATGTCAGCTGAAACCTTGGTGGTTTGCATAGGACCATTAGCTGAAGCCTAATTCTTCTTTTCTCTTTTTTTGACTAAAAACTAGGGGTTTAGCTTTTACGCACAGAATAAAAACTAGACATATGTTTTGGTGGGAGACCTTGGTAGTTTGACAGTTGGCTTTCATTACTAGGCACAAGTGCTCAACCCCCTCTCAAAATGGCTACTTTTGAAAAAATGACATTATGCCTAAATGAGTGAAATTTCAAGGGGGGTTTAACGCCTGGGCATAGTTTTGAAAAATTGCATTTTTAATTCATTTTGGAGGGATTTTCTGATGTCTCGTTATTGCACAGGTATCTTTTCGATTTTTTTTAAAATGTCTTCATAAGAAAACGAGAGGTTTTTTCATGCATTTCTGAAACCCTATCAATTGCATCAAATACTGTCTGCTGATTGATGTTTGTTTTATCATCTAATACGACAAAAACCCCTACCTTTTGCTTTCCATCCTCTACGATCATCTTATTGATTGCCTGTATGGAATAACAAAAATCTCCTACTTTTTTCTCAAATCTAGCTTTTTCATCATCATTAAATCCCAAATATCTTGCAATTTGATTATTCTTCATTATTACTTTGGCTCCAATTACTATTACTCCTGGTTGTGCTTTTGGTTCAAAAATCTCTACAGGAATTCCAAACTCTCCTGCATGTTTTACCAAAAAATGGAAACTATTTTCATCACCCTTGATTTCCTCAAACGAAAGACTTTCATGAATTAACCATCTCTCTACACTATCTCGAATTTTTGAATTGTTCATAAAAAATTATTTTCTTGCTGTTATATGTTTCTAAATTTTTCTTTGTCTTGTCCTGTTATTTTTATCTATTTCAATTTTCGAATTTAGAAATATTATAAATTAACGCCTCATTTGCTAATTGAACTTTCTTACCCTTGATTAGACATTAACGTTGAATCCTTGTTCGATTCCTGGAATTTGAAATATTACTAAAAGATTCAAAAGTATTCCTATAATTGCCAAAACAATACCAAGATAAAGGCAATTTTTTGCTTTTTTTGGATCATCATTTCTTAAAACAAAATATGCGATAATACCACCGATTAATCCTAAAAATATTGGCAAAAGAAACCAAAAGTTACTTCTTGGTTTTTCAGGATACATGTTTTTTCTTCCTCCAATTTATCAATAAATTTCATTCATTTAGTGCCTGTTGATTTTTTCTGCACCTGAGTAATTTCAATCTCAACTGTTTCTAGAGGATCTTCTACTTGATTTCGTCTAATTGAAAACATTTTTGGTTTTTCAAAATCATCTGTGCAATCCGGGCATGCATATACTAAGACTCTGTGTTCATTTGGGGCTTTGGGGTTTGATAACCTTGGATAATACACAAGTCTTGCGCCGCAATCAACACAATACCTATTGGCCCTTCTAGTTCTGACCAATGTAAACCTCCTGCATTATTACTTTTATGCGATCATCTATTAGATCTATCTAGTCTAATTGTCTAAACTAAATTGTTGTTACCGATCAATATTTCAATATTCGAGTTTAGAAATATTTTGATCTGATGAAATACTTGGATCCTTGGCAATAGGAAATATTATTTCAAATTTCGAATTTAGAAATAAAAAGCGCCGCCCATCAGACTTGAACTGACGACCGTCCGATTAACAGTCGGATGCTCTACCACGCTGAGCTAGGGCGGCAACAGATTTGTACCTAGGTAAAAGTGATTTAATCCTTGCGACTATCAATTTTAGAGTAGATATAAAATTCTGTCAGTTAAATTTTGCAAAAAATTCTTTGATTTCTTTTGAATAACTTTCCACTAATTCGATTATTTCCATATGTTCCTCGGCTGTTGGCTCTCGCTTGTGAACTATTTGAAAAGCACTAAGTGCTGAACCGACCATCTCTCCTACAAAAAAACCACACAAGAAATCTCCAACATTTTCACATTCCCATAACTGACCTACTCTTGGAGATGCACCTGCTTTTTTGTATAGCTCAAGTGTTTGGGTAATGAGTTCTTTTGTTTGATTTGTAAATTCAGGATCTAGAGTCATTAGTTTTTCTCAAAATCAAAAAATTCCTATTTTTCAATTCCTTTTTTCTTCTCGTATACATAAATTCCATCCAAGAAGACTCTGTGATCTTTGTTTTTGACTTTGGTTTTTAATTCTATGTTTGCAGCTGTTTGTGTAATGTCTGTCCATACTTCTCCAGTTAAAATCACGTCTTCTCCTTTTGGAATTACCTTTGTGTTTCCAACAATGGTAGTAGTTCTTGGAGCTCTTTCTCCTTGAAAATTTTCAATTTTTACTGTCTTTCCTTCAACTTTAACTGTAATTGGAAAGTGTGCAAAAACAACTTTCATTTTAATTGTGTATCCGTTAACTAGGCCTTCACAAATGTTTCTAATAATTGATCTTGCAGTATGTAAAATGGAATAATCTCTTTTTCTTTTTCCCTGTGCTTTAAGATGTACTTTGTCATCTTTGATTTCCAAATCCACATGAATGCTTCTAAAACTTTTGTATGTTTTACCTAGTGGTCCTTGAAATTGCAGCATGTGTTTTTTTTGAGTGATTGTGACTCCTTCTGGAATCTCGACAACATCTTCAAATTTTTCTAATTGCTCAGTAGACATATCCTATCAAAAATCCTCCTAATCCTTTGTTAACTGCCTCATGGTGTGACATCACCCCTTGATTTGTTGTAACCACTAACATTCCTCTGTTGTATGCTGGCAAATACTGTTGTTCCCAGTTATTGTACTGGTCGCTTTTTACTTTGAATCGTGGTGAAATTGCTCCACACTTTGTGATTTTGGCTAGCAGTTTTATTTTGAATTTTCCCCCTCTCTTATCGTCGATATGCTCAAATTCTCCAATGTATCCATCTTTTTGCAAAGTCTTTAAAACTTCAATTCCAAGTTTTGAGGTTGGAAGAATAACACAATCTCCTTTTCTTCTGGTTTCATTATTGTATAATGTGTTAAATAAATTTGCTAAAACATTTGTTGCGGGCATTTTTTTCACCTATTCTTCCTAAATCCCAAAGATGTTGCTACTTCTCTGAAACATCTTCTGCAAATCATCAAGTCGTATTTCTGAATAACAGCAGTATAGTCACCACATCTCTTACACCATCTGGAACCTCTTCCAAAGTCATGTTTTTTTCTTCCCGTAAATTCGTATGATCTGTCTTTTGCCATTATACTACTGTCACTCCAAATTCTTTTGTTAGATAATCCTTTGCTTCTTGACTTTTGATAATGTGTTTTTTTCCAATACTTGCTTTGTGTTTACTTCTCTTTCTAATTCCATACCCTGGTCTAGTTAGTGTCACTGAAATTCCAAGACCTAAAATACCAATTTGTGGATCATACTTTACACCTGGTATATCAATATGTTCTCTAATTCCAAAAGAGTAATTTCCAAAATCATCAAAAGCTCTACCGTTTACTTGATTGCCTTTTGCTTCAAACAATCTTTTGAGTAATGCTTTGGCATCTTCTCCTCTAACTGTTACAGCTACTCCTATTGGTTCTCCTTTTCGTACTCCCCAATCTCTTTGTGTTTCTTTTGCATCTCTTGCACATGATTTTTTACCTGAAATTTGATCTAGTGCTTTTTTTGCAACTTCAATTGTGTCCCCTGATCTTCCTACTCCCATGTTTAGAACAATTTTCTCTAATGAGATTTTCTTCATTGGGGATTCTGTTACTTGAGACATGTGATCACTTTATCTGAATTGCTGGCTCCTCTTTTCCAATTGCCATAATGATGTCAGCTGGAATTTCAATTTTCCTTTCTCCTAAAACTAGTACTGCTCGCTTTGGCAGAATGAAGGTTCCTTCTTCTATTGATTCTACTTTTCCTATTTGTCCTGCATTAATTCCTCTTGTTACCAAGGCTTGAACACCTGCCTCTAGCTTGATTACCTCTAGAATTTTTTGGTCTGGAATCTGAATCAAGCAGGTATCCCCAACACTTACCTGGGTGTCTGATATTGTTGATCGTCCATCATGAAATCCTATCTGCATTCTTCCTTTACTAATAGTCGATTTGCTGGTAACTCTAACAAGTTTTTTTGTTTTTTCTGATTCATTAATTTTTAGTGGTCTTAGTAATTTTCCCTCCTTTGGAACTAGTCTATATACATCTGACACATTTTCTAACTCAATCACATCCATCAATCCAATTGAATGATGAAGAGATTTTCTAACAACTCCATCAATCTTTACTTTTCCTGAATAAATTGATGCCTTTGCTTCTCTGAGGCTAGTGACAATTTTTAGCATATCTCTAAGAAATACTGCTGTTGGAACAGAATATGCTTTTTTATGTGGTCCTGGTTTTACAGTGATTACAAATCTCTTGTCTTTTCTTGAGATGCCCCAAAACTGTGGAGCCATTTGTCTTTTTAGTTTTTTACTACCTGAAATGCTGACCATTAATTTTCATCTTCCTCTTTTGTGCTTTTTTCTACTTTTGTTTCTTTGGTTGTCTCTGGATCTTCTTTTTGTGGTTGAGCACTCTTTCCCTCTATCTTTTTGATTCTCCATTTATCATCCGTGTTTAAACCAGTAACCAAAAGATTTGACGTGTGAATGTATACATCAAATTTATCTCCTTTTGTTTTTTCTTTTTTTATCCCTTCAATAGCTACACTATTTTTTGCAGTTGAGATTTCAGAAATTTTTCCATCCACTCCTTTGAATTCTCCTCTGACAATTTTTATACTGTCTCCTTTAACAACTCTAATACTTTTCTTTGAGTATTTTTTCCTTAATTCGTTTGATAGAGGACTTGTTAATTGCTTACTTTTCACATTAAAGGTTGCACGATAAATTAAACTGTTTCTCATTTTTGTTGGTTTCATTTTATACCACCATTGATGCCAAGTTAGCTACTCTTGGCCATTTCTCTGAAGCTTCTACTGCGACTGGCCCTTTGATGTCTGTTCCTTTGACTTCTCCTTCTGGAGTGATCAAAACAGCTGCATTATCTTCAAAGGATACTCTTACACCGTTTAATCTACGAACTGGATATTTCTGTCTAATTATTACTGCACCATAAACTTGCTTTCTTAATTCTGCTGGTCCTTTCTTTACTACAACATTACAAAAGTCACCAACTGCTGCTGCAGGAAGTCTTGATACTCTAGTTTTGTGTTTTTGAACCATTACAATTTCTAAAATTTTTGCTCCAGTATTGTCAGCACAAACAATGTTTGCCCCTATGGGAATTGATCTTGTAACATATGGGCGAAATTCAGCTACTCCTTTTCCAGCTTGCTTTGCCATTAGGATTTAACCTCCACAACTACATATGAGATTGATTTTGAGATTGGTCTGCATTCAGCAGTCAATACGTGATCGCCTGATTCTACATCTATGCATTCAGGTACGTGAGCATGAATTGTATTCTTACTACGTGCATATCTCTTGAATTTACTAAAGTAAACAGGTGACTCTTTTTGTAATGTGATTGTTTGTTTAGCTTTACTGCTTGTTACTTTTCCGTCAAATAGTTTTCCTCTAACTGACAGATTTCCATGAAATGGACAATGCTCATCAGTACAATCTCTTGCAGGCTCTTTTACTTTTAATCCAATGTTTTTGCTCATGCCTTTACTCCTAATCTATCAAAAGATCTTTTTGCAATTTTTGAACCATTTACAATAATGTCTTTGTTGTCAATTGAGAATTTCCAATTGTTTTGTGATTTTGCAATTGATTTAGTTCCTTTCTCAGTGTTTATTGTAATCATTGATTTTGTCTCATTAATGATTCTTCCATTTAATCCTATAATTTGTGAATTTGTTGATTCAACAATTTCTGTATGTAATCCAATTAATTCATGATTTGTAATGTTTTGTGTCGTAATCATTTCTTTTTCAACTCGTTTAATCTTGTAAGCATTCGTGCAATATCGTGTCTTAATGGTTTTAGTTTTCCACTCTCTTTTCTTAACGTTCCTTTAGAGCCATCTACTCTGAGTTTTCCAAGTTCACTACGGGACTCCTGAATTTTACTTTTAAGATCTTTTTCATTTAACTCTCTAATTGTTTTCATACTTATTCGAGTCACTTCAACTTAGCCTCCTCTTCTTCTAGTGTTTCTAATTCTTTCATCTTTTCTTCTTCTATTGCAATTTGTTCAGATTCTGTTCTTGCTTTTCTTTCTGCTTCTGTTTCATCTCTCATCTTTCCTGTTTTCTCATCTCTTACTTGTTGTGCTTTCTTTACTTTTTCTTTCTTTAACTCAAATTCTGGAATGTATTTTTCTTTTCTAGCTATTCTTATTCTAATTCCTATTAATCCCATTGGGGTTTTTACATGGGCAATATCTTCATCAACAATTACTTCTGCATGATGTCCAGCTCTTGGCAGTATTCCTGCAGTGTGCTTTTCAAAAGCTGAACGGTCACCGCGAAGTTTACCTGAAATTGTAATTTGTACTCCCATTGCACCATTTTCCATAATTTGTTTTAGTGTCCACATTGTTGCTCTTCTAAATGCTGTGCCACGCTCAATATGTGATGCCATTCTGTTACACATCACACTTGGTGATAATTCTGGTTTTTCAATTTCGACAACTGAAATTTGGGGATTTTTTAATCCAAAATCTACTGCAAGTTTATCTGTTAACTCTCTAATTCCTGAACCTTTTCTTCCAATTACAATTCCTGGTCTTGTTACATGTAATGCAACTCTTGTTCCTGTTGGTGTTTTTGAAATTTCAGCATGTGAAAAACCTGCTTCTTTGATGGCTGCTCTAAGATAGTCCTTGAGTAGCATCATGTTGTAGTTGTCTTTGATTACGTTTTTGACTGATGACATTTTAAATCTCCTGAGCCACCAACTCTACATGTGTTAATACATTGTTCTTTGGAGTTGCTCTTCCCATTGCTCTTGGAATAAATCTTTTTACCATAACTCCTTTGTGAACAGTTGCATTTACAATCTTTAATCTGTCTAAATCCATTCCTTTGTATTCTGCATTTGATTCTAAATTATCTAGCACTTTTATGAATTCGTTTGCTGTTTTTTGAGGATAACGTCCAGACATCATACCTGGATCTGATCTGTGTCCCACTTGATTGTTATACCTTCTAAATGCAACTGCTCTTTCTTTGTTAATTATTGCTTGAAGATAATCTCTTGCTTTTTCAATTGTTAACCCTTTAATTGCAACAGCTACCTCCCGAGCATGTTTATGTGAAATATCTTTTTCTCTTAACGAAGAGCGGACATGTTTTGTTGTGTCATAATTTTGAAATGCGTATCCGAATCTTCCCATAACAATCACTTTAGTGGTACATAGAGACTGGACCTTGATGCTCCAACACCTGGTGCACCGTGTGAGACTCTTCTATTAGTTATTACATATTCTCCCAAATAATGCCCAATCATTTCAGTTTTGATGTGTACTGGAACAAATTCTTTTCCTGAGAAAACGTTTACTGGAACACCTACCATGTATGGTAGAATAATTAAATCTCTGCAATGAGTTTTGATTGGATTTTTTAATTTACCTGCTTTGGCTGCTTTGATTTCCTCAATTAACTTTCTTTTACCGTCAGTAATTCCTCTAGTAAGTGAACGTCTTTGTCTTGCGTTAAACAACTGGAATAACTTTTCTAGTGACATACTTTCTAATTCTGCTTGTGGGATTCCTCGATATGAAAATTCTTTAACCATATTACATCTCCTCTGTTAGTGTTGTTGAAGTTTTACAGTCCATATTATAGCATTCCTATCTTTGTTGCTAAATCTCGTGCCTTTTCTGTTGATTCAAACTGCACGAATGCTTTCTTCCCATAAATTGTTCTTGCAGTGTTTACGTTGGTTGCTTTTTGATTATAAAGTGCATTTACTGCTTCAGCGATTTGTGGTTTACTAGCTGTTTTCTCTACAATAAAACAAATTTTACTTTCGTTTTCTACCATTGCAAATGTTTTCTCAGTAATGTATGGCTTCAAAATAATTTTTGTTGCTTGATCTACATTCATTGTACTTTCACCATTACCTCCAGATGTGTTGATTTTATTTTTGCAATCTCCTCTAAAGCTGCTTTTGAATAAACTGTTAATCTGATTGGATCTGAACCTGGAGCCAAATCTAATACACTAAGATCTTTCACTGCTCTTACTTCAACTCCTGGAAGTGCCCCACAAGCTTTGCTAATATTTGAAGAGTCTTTGGTAACAAACAAAACGCTCTTTCCAACCTTTTTACTTCTTCCTCTGAGTGAAGATTTACCGGTTCGTGGTTTTCTTGTTTCTAGTCGTTTAACATCACTCATTAATTTCAAAGAGTCTAAAACTTTGGAAAACTCTGTTGCCTTTGAGATTGATTCAATGTCATTTGATACAACAATTGGAAATGATTCTATATCATCAACTTTGTGGCCTCTCGATTGAACTAATTTCTTTGATGCAGTAGCTGCAATGGCAGAGCACAAGGCCAATTTACTTTCTTTTTTGTTTAATTTTTTGTAAATTACTTTGTCAACTATTGGAGGATGTGCTTGTCTTCCTCCTCTTACAGATGCCACACCACCCGCTTGTCCTTGTCTTCCTCCTCCACCACCTTTCATCTTGGCAATACGTGCCTGATGTTGACCTGTTGGTGGATCATTTGATCTTGCAACTACATCTATACCTGCAGTTGGATGTCGTCCTTGTGGCTGGAATTTATGCGAATTTAAATTTGTAAATGCCTTGTGGATTAATTCTGATCTAAACGGTGTTGAGAAAATCAATGGCAGTTCAACTTCACCTTCTTTGGCACCACTAATTGAAAATGATGTTGTCTTCATTATACTACAACCTCCAAAATGTTTGGTTTTGAAATTTTATCTGGTACGTTTCTTATTTGACTTCTTAGTTTTATCAATCTTCTATACGTTCCAGGAACTGAACCTTTTAGAATAATAAAATCACCTTTAACTAAACCAAAATGTTTGTAGCCTCCTTCTGGATTAATTTTTAGTTCGTTTTCCTCTGTGTTTCCCATCATCATTATTCTTTTATCATATTCAATTCTTTGATGGAAGCCCATCTGTCCTGCTCTTGGAACAGTATACATTACATATTGAGGAGAAATTGGACCTAGTGAACCTAGTTCTCTTACTGTCTTTCTTGATTTGTGCTGCTTTCTTTTTGCACCCATTCTTTGAATTACTCCTTGCCATCCCTTTCCTTTTGTGATTGCAGCAACATCAACACTTGCGCCTGTTTCAAAAATTTGATCAATCTTGATTTCTTTTCCTAGTAATTCTTTAACATGAGTAAATTGTTTTTGAATATCTCCTCCGCTAACTGATGCTTCAAATATGTATGGCTTTTTTTGTTCAAGTCCTGCTGCACTTGGAGATACTGCAACAATAGCGTAAATTTCTTTAATGTTTTTCAATCTTTTTTCTGCATTTTCTATTACTCCTTCTTTATTTTTCAATGAAATTTCTTTTGTTATGTTTTTTGGAAGTTCTTCTGCATACACGTCAAATTCTGCATGAAACCCATCATGATCTTTTGAATATCCCCTTACTCCTAAAACCAAAACCGGAGGAGTAACTAAGACTGTTCCAAGACTGACTAGTTGTTTTCCTGCATTAGGTGTCTTGTCACGATCATCTATAGAGACAATTTGGACACAACCCGCTTTGAAACCACAATGAGCTAAAATCTTTGGTTCTTCTGAATCAATTTTTGGCCAGGCTCTTATTCGTGCTTCCATACTTTTTGCACGACCTCGTGGATAGTAAGCCAAGCTTCCTCTGCGTGGTTGACTGTGTTTTCTATGTCCCATGGATAAAACGGAATCATCGAGAACCGTCTAATAAACCATGTGAGTTCTTGTTAACCTAAAAATTTTACCTAGTTAACCATTGTTTTGAAATTTAGATCATGGCTCAAACAAACTAGAAGCAATATCCCATATTGTGATACCACCAATTATGATTCCTATTACTCCTAATCCTATTGCCAAGATCAAAAAATTTTTCTTTTCAGCCATTTTAGTTACTCTAACCTACAGCATATGCATTAATTATTGATAATGTGCCCATTAATGCCTCCTCTAAACGAACAGTTTCAGTTGCTTGGTTTGGAAAAAAGTTTAACGTCTTTGCATTTTGAACATTTTTCATTTTTCCACCCAAAATTTCTTGAACTCCTTTTGCGGGAGATCCAAAAACTACCAAAGTTGGCATATCTGATTTTAGATATTTTGCTAATTGCTGTCTTGTTGCAGTTTTTCCTTTTCTTGATGTAATTATGGTATTTCCTTTCCATTCATTCATTAATGAAAAAAGATTTGCTCTCTCCTTTACTGAATACCCCCAATAAAACGGAGTTTTATCTTTTTGAATTTCTTTTAGTGTAAAATCTGGATAATCTGTTTTGAATTGAATAGTGACTCGTTTTCCCATACTTTCTTTGCCGAAATAGGGAACCAATTGATTTATTCCAACATCGACAAATCTTTTACCTCTCATACTAACAACAATTCCTTCTCTAATATCACCTTTGATGATTTTTTTTGGATTAGCAGGAGTTATGTGACTTGGAATTTTCAGTGGTTGTAAGACTCCTGCAAATTTCAATTCATTCATTTTTGAGAATAATCTTTTTCGTAGGAATTGTGGTGTCTCCAAATATTTTAGAATGGTTACAAGAAGATTTCCATCTTCTTTGTTGTTTCCTTCTTGGTATACGTAAATTGTGTCTACTTTGAATATTGCACAGGCTCTTGCTAGAACTGAAATTTTTCTTGTTTTATCAATTTTAGTAGATTCATCAGATAATGAAGATTCTGGAATGGCAACTGATAGTTTCAATGAATTATTCACACAAATATTTTACAGAAATTAGTTCTTGTCGTGTGGATATTTTTCTTTGGCAGTTTTTGCATAGTTTGCAACTTGTTCACTTGATACTAGTGAAAATAAACCAGTGTCTGATTTTATTTGTGCCATTCTGATGTGATTTGTTCCTTCTTTATCTTCGCTTCCCAAATAAATTCCACCAGCTGCTAATGCTGAGGCATCATCAAGTGAAAGATCTGATGAATATGTCTTTTCTAAAAAGTCTGTTACTTGATCAGAACCTGAACCAATTGCAATTGCATCATAAGAAATGTAAGTTCCACTAGGATCTGTTAGAAATAACTGCGGTTTACCATCAACTACTCCGCCAAGGATTAATGCAACACCAAAGGGTCTTACTCCTGCATACTGGGTAAATTGTTGACATTGATCAGCTAAATGTTTTGCAATTGTTTCAACCTCAACTAGTTCATCGTAAATCATTTTGTTACTTTGTGAAAAGAATCTTGCGTTATCTACTTGACTTCTTGCATCCGGAATGTATCCTGCTGCTGCAACTCCCACATGATCATCAATTTGGAAAATTTTTTGTGCAGTCTCAGAAATCTGCAGTTTTCTTGGTTTTTCCTCAACTGCGATAACTATTCCTTCTTTGCACTTTACTCCAACTGCAATAGTGCCTCGTCTTACAGTCTCTATGGCATATTCTACCTGGTATAGTCTACCATCTGGTGAAAATACAGTAATTGCTCTATCATAACCTTGTTGTGCAGGAAGCATTTGATTCCAGTGCTTTGAAAGTTTAATTTAAACTCTGCCCAAAATTAGAGAATTCATCTTAATTGATCGGAGCCTAACAGTTACTATTGCATTTTTGCCAAGCTTAATTTGCGTGGTATATTTTATTTTTTTATGAAATTTAAAATTGAATTTTCTGGGCATGAAAATATCCGATCATTTCATCAAAAAACAATAGAAATTACAAAAGAATCTCATTTGACTCCTCAGGGAGATTGTATCATTGGTGTAAATGCCACATCAAGCTGTGCAGATTTACCATCAGAATTTAAAGAAAAACTAAGAGATCCAAACTCTAAAGTATCTTTTTTAATCAAGGCAGGAGAGCATGAATTTCTTGTCAAGGGACAAGGACATGAAAATCTTACTTTAACACACACAGAAGATATTGTAATTAGAAAAAGTGACTTTGTTTGTCCAAGAACATTGGCAGTAAAATGTGACAAAGCCTCTGATCTTTTACCTAGAGAAATGGTATCCTTATTACAAAACCCAAACGCAAAAGGAACTTTTGTTATCACCATCGAATAAAACTGTGACAATTTTATATGGATATGACTAATTTTCTTTATGGGTTTAAAGACCAATATTTTCATTTTAATTCCGTTGGGCGCTTTTGCCGCATTAATTTTGGGATTAGGAATGTACATGACAATATGTAAAAACTCTGTTGTGGGCATAAATTGCTAGTTCTATATGAAATTGTTTTGTATTATTACCTATTTTAGTAAAATCTGATTTAGCAAGAATTTCTTATGTAATTAGATTTTAACCTTTATGTGCAAAAACCAACAATAGAATTATCTCTTGTAAAAAAACCAACAGATGCTGAGATAAAAAAACTAAAAGAGTATTTCAAAGAAATGCCACTTAATGAAATTTTAACAGGTCTGAAATTTGCAAAAAATAGATGGTCTGCCAAAGATGCAGGAACTCTAAAGGTTGGAAGAAAAAGCATAATTCAAAAAGAAGTTCATTCGGTAACTACAGAGCAAGCTCAATGGAGACTCAAAAACTGGAAAATGATGATTTCAAATTATCGAAGAAGAGGATACAGTTATCCTACCATCTCTAGAATCAAAAAAATCCTAATTCAAAAAAGCAAAAAGAAATCTAGATAAATTTTGCTCATATGAAAATATCTGTTGTTTTCTTTTGAACAATTTCTTGCTTTAGATTGTCTGGGATGTCTGGGATGGATTGTTTTGTTTGTCCTGCAATTACAGAATGTGCCTCCTCTAAGATTGCTAAGGTGTCAGAGTTTTCATGGCTTCCGACATTCATCATGTCATCTCCATTAATGGATGAACCAGACATCACATCTCCTAACAATTGTGACAAATCTTGCATTGAAGCATTAGCTTCGGGCATTATTCCACTTAGTGATGGACTTAGACCTTTGATAATGGACATGGCAGGACTGAGAGTAACTACGACATCTCCAAGTTCTGAAACTGTGTTTAATCTGAGATGAATTTGCTCCATTGATAGTTTTGCTCCACTTACCATGTTTTTCATTTTTCTTACTTGGACAAGTTCAGAAGCATATGCTTGAGCATAGACATTATTATGTGATCTTTGTGCTTTGATAATTTTCTCAAAAATTCCATCATGCTTTTTTTGCAATTTTTCAGTAATGTTTTCAAGTTTAGAAATTTGAAATTGTAATTTTTTTTGTGCAATATCGATTTTATTTTTTAGAGGTACGTCTGGCTTTACTTTTCCCATTACTTTTTGAGAAATACTTTCTCTTTCGGTTTTGTTCCAAGAGTTACTTATCAAACCTTCATTTCCTCAACCTCGCTCTAAAATTTTGTTTTAAATGGATTTGTCACCAACATGGCTGTAACCACAGTGACATGGCACTTCAGTTACACTATCCAAAGGTAAATGTGAATATTTGAAATCCTGGGCTGTTAACTTTAATCTCCAATATGTGTGTAGATGATTCTTTACTGTTTATGATATTGTATAGGCCCGGTTCTGACACTGTAATCTTGTTTTCTGATAAAATATCTTTTCCAGTGTATTTAGAGGAAAGTGGTTTTTCATCAACAAATATTTCCAATTCTGCATAATTTGCAGTTACAATGTTTACTTCTTTTGCATGATATTGCAATTTTATAGAACCTGTACTTGATATCATCTTCATACTATCTTCTAGATTCTTCCACTCTCCTACAGGATAGAACTTGTGTAGATCTATTCTTTGAGGTTCTAAATATGTAGTAATTTGATTCTGATTGAATCCTTCTTCACTTCCCAACTGATTTCTGTTTTGAGCAAATTTGTATCCAAAGTATAATTCAGGAGTTCTAAAACTTGTGTGCTCAAACTCTTCTAATTCTACGAGAGTTTCAGCAGATGCAATTTGCAATCCCAATGAGGTAGATCTTTCTTCTAACAAATTCTGAATTATTTTTTCAGTTTCTTGATATGCTCCCTCTCCAATATGATCATATCTGATATATCCTTCATGGTCTGCAATGTATTTTCTTGGCCAGTATCTATTTTCAAAAGCCTTCCATGTCTCCATCTCGTTATCCATTACTACAGGATATGAGATTCCATGTTTGTCAATTGCCATTTGAACATTTTTCGGATCTTTCTCAAATTCAAATTCTGGAGAGTGAATTCCAATTACTACTAACCCTTCATCTGAATACTTTTCATTCCATGCTGTGATGTATGGTAAAGTTCTCACACAATTGATGCAGCTGTATGTCCAAATATCATACAAGACTACCTTGTCTTTGATTTGTTCTGAAAGTTCTTTAGGTGATGTATTTAGATAATGAGCAATTCCTACCAGGTCTGGCGCCATCTTAAAATTTGATTTATCGATTTTTGCTCCTGAATCTTCAATTATTGTATTTGTTTCAACTTCTGAATCAAACGTAGATAAAATTATGCTTGTTGCCCCTACTGCTATTGCAATAATCACCCCAAATATTATGGCTGTTTTTATTTCTGATTTCATTTATTCACCCTAAAAATAATAATTCGTTGAGTAGTGGAAAGTTTGCAATATATGCAAGTTGATTTGTAAATACTAGAACTCCCAAAATTACAATAAACCCTCCCAAAATAAGGTTATAATATTTTAGATGTCTGCTCATTGCTTTGATAATTTTATTTGCTCTTGAATAAAAGACTCCAATCAAAATAAACGGAATTCCCAACCCTAATGAGTACACTAAAAGAAGATTAAATGCAACAGAGGGCGTAGTTGCTGCCAATGTTAGAATTGTCCCAAGTATTGGTCCAACACATGGTGTCCATCCTGTAGCAAAAGCTAAACCAAAAACAAATGACATTGGATAGCTTGCTTTTGATCTTTTTGGGAAGAATTTCTTTTCTACATTTAGTCTAGTAATTTTACTTGAAAGTAATAAAAAGATTCCAAAACCTACAATAATTACTCCTCCGATTTGGTTTAGCCCTTCTATTATCCCAGCAGAACTTGATAAAACACTGTTTATGATAACTCCTAATATTGAAAAGACTACCGAAAATCCTAATACAAAAAATACTGAATTTAAAATGATATTTGTTCTGTTAATTGTAACTGTTTTAGAACCTGCACTTTGATTTAGATCACTAAGTGTTGTTCCTGAGATATATGCCAAAAATGCTGGAATCATAGGTAAAATACAGGGTGCCACAAAGGAACCTAATCCTGCCAGCGCAGCAACTGCAAAAGTAATTTCTGCCACAGTAATAATGTGTAAATTTTACTTTAAAGGGTTCTTCCAATTTTTACTTCAATGTCTAGACATTTCGTTTTTATCTCGGTTAGAATTCCTTATGTTATGAACAAACGATTTATTATTGTGGGCGTGACCTTAGGCATAATAGTTACAATTGCCGTAGTTCTGGGTTCACCTGCTGGTCCTTTTGGTTTTGATTCGTACAGATAGTTTTCCTAGTAAGATCCTTAGGTTAACTGATTTTGATTGCAAAAATTTGATTTAATTAAAATTGGAAACGTTTTGCAGCTTTTTCAAAAACTGTCAAGGCAGATTCCATGTCTTTTTTGGTCAACCAGGCTGTAATCGTTATTCGCAGTCTAGCTTGTTTTTTTGGAACAGTAGGATATCTTATTGGTTGAGCATAAACTCCATTATCAAAAATATATCTTCCAAACTCCATTGCAGTTTTTTCATCTCCTATAACTAACGGAATGATGTGACTGCTTGATTTAATCTCATATCCAATTTCTCTCAAACCTTTTGAAAAAAATTCTCTATTTTTTTCTAGTTTTTTTCGATATTGTTCTCTGTTTGAATCTAATCTTTTAATTGAATATTCTACTAAAAAGGTAGGAAGTGCTGAAGTGTAGATAAAAGATTTGGATTTGTTTATGCAATAATCAATTACATTTTTCTCTGATGCAATATATCCACCAAAGGATCCTAATCCTTTGCTTAAACTACTAATATAAATGTCAATTTTTTTTGAAACATTGTAATAGTTTGCAGTTCCTTTTCCATCATTTCCTACTACAAAATCCCCATGTGCATCATCTAGTATTGTAACTGCATTTGATTTTTCTGCTATCTCTGTTATTTGGTCTAATTTTGAAAAATCACCGTCCATGCTAAAAATTCCTTCAGTAATTACAAACTTGTTTTTTGCTTTATGCTTTAGTTTCTTTTTTAGATCATCTGTATCATTATGATTAAAAATTGAAACCTTGGCTTCAGATAATTTACATGATTCAATTATGCTTGCGTGATTTAGTTCATCACTTAGTATGAGGTCTCCTCTTTTTGCAATTGCTGAAATTGTTCCAAAATTTGCCATGTATCCTGTTGGATAAATTAAGCTGCTTTTCTGAGATTTGTGTTTGGCAAGTTTTTCTTCTAATATTCTAAACTGTTCATCATTTCCTGAAACAAGTCTTGAGCTTGACTGCATCTGTTTGACTTGTAAATTTGTTGTAGGAATTCCTAGATAATCATTTGAGCATAGATTCAGTAATTTTTTGCTATTAATTGTAATGTATGCTCGACTTGATTTACCAAATTTCAAACTTCTATAGAGATGATTTTTTTTAATCTGGTCTAACTCTTTGTCGATAAATCTTAGATTATGCTTCAAGACCTATTTTTTTAATCATTTTGATGTCTTTTTTAGCATCATTTCCGCCCATTGTTAGGTATCCTGAAGTAATAATTCCATTTGCACCACTTTGCAGTAATTCTTCTCCAGAGTCATCAAGATTGGTTTCACGGCCACCTGAAATCTTTATGACTGATTCTGGAAGCAAAAATCTGATCACTGAAAACATTCTTACAATTTCTGAATTTGATATGGGAGTCTGAAGTTCAAGTGGCGTTCCAGGAACAGGAACTAACATATTGATTGTTACTTCTTCAGGAAAAATTGCAGCTAACTCTAGTGTTAATTCTAATCTTTGTTCTCGTGTTTCACCTAAACCAATAATTCCTCCAGTGCATAGTTCCAATCCTGCATCTCTTGCAATTCTTAGTGTCTTTAATCTGTCATCATATGTATGAGTAGTACAAATTTCAGCAAATTTTGATTTTGCAGTTTCCAAGTTGTGATTGTATCTTTTTACTTTGAGTTCTTTTAGTTTCTTTGCTTGTTCTGGTGTAAGAAATCCTAAACTGCATTCTATGCTTATTCCTACTTTATCATTTACATCAGAAATAATTTTACATACTTTTTCAAAATCTTTCGGTTTTGGTTCTCTCCATGCAGCTACAAGACAATATGATTCTGCACCCTCATCTTTTGCAATTTGAGCCCTTGATACAACTTCGTCTGGAGTTGGTAGTTGATAGGTATCAATTCCTGTATCAAAAAATGCAGATTGTCCACAAAATGAACAGTCTTCGCTGCAAGAATTCTTTTTTATATTGTTTAATTCTTCAACATCTACTTTATCACCATTAAAGTCCCTCGTGATTTCATTTGCAGCCTTTGCTAAATCCTTGAGATTTTCATCAGGAATATTGAATAATTTTTGAGCATCTTCAGCAGACAAACCAACTCCTGAAAACACTTTTTCTTGGCATTCTTTGATAAAGTTTAACGGAGAACTCATCTTATTTTTCTAATAAATTTGGGATTAAATAAGATATTGGAAGAGTTAACCGTATATTAAATGGGGGTTAACAGTAGGAAAGTGGTTTTTACAAATCATGACTAAACGAAAAATTTGTTCGAATCCTACCGATATAGGGTAGTATCTTGTATTGATTTTGATTCTAAAATCTAGTTATTTTTCTAGAATCTTGACTTTATTTATGATACTTGTTTTTTTGAATTCTTAATTGTTGAAATGGTTCTTGTAATTAGTAAATCAAGTTCTTTTTCAGAAATATCCAACGGAGGTACAAGCATGACAATATTTCCCAATGTGCGAAGATAAATTCCATTTTTCTTTCCTTCTTCAAAGAAGATTTTGTTAATTGATTTTTCAGGATGTATGGGTATCTTTTTCTTTTTGTTTTTAACAAGTTCAATTCCCAAAAGCATTCCTTTGTGCCTGATATCCCCTACAATGTCAATATCTGCAATTTCTTCATAGTATTTTTCAAAAACTTTTGATGTTTTTTGGATTTTTTTAATCAGTTGATTTTTCTGATATAACCGTAAATTCTCATTTGCAACTGCAGCAGCAAGTGGATTTCCAGTGTATGTGTGACCGTGAAACAAATGTCTCCACTCATTAAATTCTCCCAAAAAAGAATCATAGATTTTTTTGCTTGCAAGAGTTGCAGCCATAGTAAGATATCCTCCAGTTAACATTTTTCCAAAGGCCACAATGTCCGGATTGCTTTTTTGCTGTGTATATTCTGTCATGGAACCTAATCTTCCAAATCCAGTTGCAATTTCATCTAAAACAAAGAGTACATTGTATTTTTTACATAATTGACTAATTTTTCTCTGAAATCCTTTGGGAAAAATAATTACCCCACCTGCAACTTGAGCACCACTTTCCATTACAAATGCTGCAATTTTATCGTCTTTTGACATTTCTTTTTCAATTTTATCAAGACAATAATTTTCATATTCAGAAACTGTGTATCCTTTTGGTATTCGGTATTTGTTTGGAACAGGAATTTGTATTGTAGAAAATAACTGTTTTTTAAATTTGCCAAAAAATTCTGGAACAAATCCAACTGACATTGAACCAAATGTATCTCCGTGATATCCATTTTCTAATGTCATTATCTTTGTCTTTTTCTTCTCACCATTGTTGTACCAATATTGTAGTGCTAACTTGAAAGAAATTTCCATTGCAGAAGATCCATTGTCTGAAAAAAACACTTTGTGCATTCCAGGAGATATTTTTACTAAACTTTCAGCTAATTTTTCTGATGGCTTGTTAGTTAGATTAAACATTGAAGAATGCTGAAGTTTTTTACTCTGGTTTGTGATTGCCTTGATTAGTTCTGGTTTAGAATGACCCCATACATTGCACCACATCGATGCTACTGCATCCAACATCTTATTTCCCTTAGAATCAATCAACCACATCCCTTTACCATTGATAATGGTATCAAATGAATTCCATTCTTTCATCTGTGTGTTTGGATGCCAAACAGAGCTTTTCAACTAATTTTATTTAATTTTAGATCTTAATAATCAACCGAATAATTTTGACCTGTTTTTATAACTATGAATTTTTTTTGTATTGAGATTATAGAAAAATACCTCCTCAACGCACTAAATTGACTAAATCCTACCTAGATTTCAGTGAATCTGGAACTTTTATCCTCAATACAATTCAACGTGAAAAGCAACAAACTCAAGTGTTAACGAGTTTATTGATAGAGAGTAAAAAGGGAAAGCCACCCTCTCACGTCTGAAAACGTGATATAACTTTCGGCATGACGTGAGGTAATTTATCAAATAAAAATTGATCGTATGCTTCAAAAATTGATTACGAATTAAATTTTTAATAATTATCCCAATAAGACATTATGTATTGCAAGAGGTTCATCATCCTCTAAGAGATGACATTTTAGATCTGCTGGAGTCATCCGAGGTGGAAAATCAAGACTGCTACAAAAGGATGCTGGATCATATTATTCACCTTTTCAACTCCCAGGGATTGGGTTCTGACTATTATGGATATCATAACATAGATCATGAGCTTGAGGTGACTTATGTCACCCTCAAGGCAGCCTGTTGGAAAGATGAAAGAAATGACATAACACCAGATGAGTTAGGTCATCTTTTTGTTGCGGCATTAATCCACGATTTTGATCCACTTAAGGATATAGACAAGCCGCACGAAGAAAATGTAATTCAATTTGTCGAACAAAACAAAGAATTCCAAAAACTCATAGAAGAAGCAGAGCTTGATTTTAATTTGATAAAATCGTTGGTCTACAGGACAGTGTATCCTTGGAGAGGTCAGGTAAAAGAAGAGACGGAGCGCCAGATAGACCAGTGCCTCCAATCGTCACTTGCTACCAAAAATAAACCAGAGGCAAAGGAGAGGTACAAGAATCTTGGATGGTTTCTTTCGGTTTCAGACAGGATTGGTGGTTATGCACTGGGAGATTTTTCAAAGGCCTTGGAGATGGCAAAGATGAATGCACATGCATCAGCTTGGCATCCATTGCTAATAGTACGAAGAGCCGTTGCCTACTATGAGGATCTGCTTAACAACGAATCAGAGATGGCCGAGAGAATCTTGTGTGCATTACCAACACCTTTGAGAAAAAACTTTATGAATAATGTAATCTCCTTTATGAAACTGCGACAACATGAGTTGCAAAACAAAGCCTCCATTGTCTATGAAAATCTAACACTAGTGCCTACTACTGAATCCATTAATACAAAAAAATCAAGCGAGTTCATCAAGACTATCTTTACCATTTATGATGAACTACCAAAACCCCTTCAGTTTCAACGCATCGGTTTTACAGATTCTTGCAAGGATCCAAAAACCATCTTGTGTACCTTGAGATTAAATAGTAAGCATGGAGATATTATCGGATTTGCAAGAGGTGGTCCTCTTGAAAGATATACATTAAGATCTGAATTATCTGATGACAACTGGGGGAAAAATAACACAATATTTCTAGAGCCGATTGCCCTCAAACAAGGTTATTGGGGCCTGCAAGGTGGAGGCGAATTGCGAAATCTATTCATCTCAGAGGCAAAATCTGCAAATTTCAAGTACTTGAGCAGTTTCTCGTTGAGAGATTTAATTGAAAAGAGAAAAAAAACAGAACAGGTAAAGTATCATCAACAGTTTAATCCCGAGCACATGGATTACTACAGAATTTTGTTGTAAAACTTTACGAAAGCGTCATAAATCCACGCCTAATTCGGGGGATTTCTATTTTTACTCTTTGTCGATAAAAAGGCAATTCCTCCCTTTACGCACAAATTTTCCAGACAGACTAACGGGTAGTGATGGCATGATTTGTTGGAAATATCTTATAATTAATACAAATCATAATGTTGTGAAACCAAAAAGTATACCTCCTTTAATCGAAAAAATTGACACTCAATTACCTCTGATACTTTGTGGAGGATACAATCTCTACTTGATGCAACACAAATTCTGATAAATGATATAGGAGAAGATGAAGATGAGAATGAATATTTCTCCGTTACTACAAGTACAGGGAATCCAACGGTATCTGCTGGATTGTATACGTTTGCAGTAGAAGAATATGGAAAATATCTTTATCTTAAATCACTTGAACCAATTGATGGAAAATACCACATAGATTATGCTAATGAATTTACAAACCACACAAGCAAGTTCGAGAAAGCATTATCTAATTTACCAGATGAATGTAAATTAATCAATTTAGGAGAAAAGGAAGAAAATCCAGAGTTTTACGAACCAGACTTTCATGATGATATTATTGCAGATTTTGATCAACCAGATGTTTGGAATTACAGACAAAAAATTCTACGACAAATTTGATGAGGAAATTGTTGTTTCAGGAGAAATTAAAAATCCTGTTCAATTGTACCAGATATCTCTGGATTTGATATCTCCAGGAGTTGTTGTTTATCATAAAGAAATTCATTTGCTAGAATCTACAAGATTTTCTGAGACCATAACGACTAGGGACGTCTTGCGAGAATTTGGAGAATACACAATAAAAATTGTTGGTCCTAGTGCAAAAAGTCTATTTTTACAGTTTGAATACGGGATAATACCCAAAGAATTGCAGCCTCCAATAAAGCAGATGAGGAACGGGATTGAACCAGGTGATGTTCAATGTAACGAAGGCCTTGAGCTTTTGATGAAGAAATCTAATGAGAAAGCAGTTTGTTTGACTAAATCCACTGCAATGATTCTGATGCAAAGAGGGTGGGCAGATTACTTTTAGTACATTATCCAAATCACAGACATGACGATAAACATCTTTTGAGAAAATTATGATAATATTTTGCGGAGTTGGTGTGGTAAGTGAATAAGAAAGAAAAGAAATTGCAAAAAGAAATTAAAAAATCATTGAAACATGAAGAAAATATTTTGAAGGATCAAAATGAAGCACCTGTAACTTTTGTCAAAGAACATGACGATGTATAAGAAAACAGACGATAGGTAAAATCAATTCATTTTGTGATTCATTTGTTTCATTTACACGTGGGTATGATAATCAATACTGTAACTATATCCCCCTACACGTTGTGCTCTCCATCAAATTTGAACCGCATATTTCTTCTTACTTCTAGGTTTGTATCGAACTGAAGATTTACAACAAGGACATCTAACTGTTGGAATCTTCATGAATCTCTCGCAATGTCTGCAGAATACTCGATTATCAGAATAATATTTTTCGTTGAATGGAATTTTTACTGTATACCCAGAACAGAAACCTCTGCATTGAGAACTCATACAGTTTCTCCATAACCATCTTTTGCGTAATTGTTCTATGTCTAATTTCTCAGACTCTATTGCTTGGTCATACTTTGTAATATTGAGATAATCTCTGATTTCTTTTTTCTTGAATGGTTCAAGGTCCTCTTTTATTATTTTTGGAAGTCTGACCCTTCTTCGAAACTTTCTCTCCGAGACCTCTATATGACCAAATTCCTCAAAGTACTGTCTCAAATCATGAATTGTTCTCTTTATGGATGATGGACTGTTTTTTTATTGATGTATAGTAATTGTTTCTCTTTACTCTGATTTCTGGATGTTCTTCAGATAACCATGAGATAAACGAATTACATAATCTGAATAGTCTGTCATATTCTCTATCATTTTTTATGGTATTTTCAATGTCTAAAACTACTTGGTCTCATTCTTTCTGATACATAGCATTACAGAAATGATCAAAGAGATTCAATGATGTTATGGCCCCCATTTGGGTCTTTTCAGCTCTTCTGGTTTTGATGAACTTTTCTCTGGTTATTCTGTTGTTAAGATAGTCCATATTGCAGATATTCTGTTGTTTATTGTAATAAGAAACGGTAAGTACTAAGAATCTAGATTAATTAACCGAATAATTAATCAATAAAACAAATTCAAGAAATTTCATGAAATCATTGTTTGTTGCCGGTACCGATACCGATGTTGGAAAAACCTACATCACTGCAGGTTTGGCCGTAACAATGCGTAAAATGGGAATTGATATAGGCGTGATGAAACCTTTTGCGGCTGGAACTGCTCAAAAAACGGGATTCAAATCTGAAGACGTTGAAATTTTATTAAATACTGCTCAGGTACATGATCCTGAAAATTTAGTAAATCCTCAATTTTTCCCAATTCCTGCATCTCCTTATACTGCTTGGAAGAATCTAAAGATAAAACCCAAAGTAAAATCAGTTTTAAGCAGCTTCAAAAAATTATCAAAACTACATGAATTGATCCTAGTTGAAGGAATGGGTGGAGTTATGACTCCTATCTTAAAGGATTATTATTTTACCCATCTAATTAAAGAAATGAAAATCCCTACAGTTATTGTTACAAGAAGTAAAATTGGTACAATTAATCATACCATTATGACTTGCAAAATGTGTGAGAAGTATAAAATCCCAATTAAAGGAATTATCATCAACAATTTTGATCAAGGATATCCTGTAAATGAGATAAAACGCGATTTGAAAAATCTCACTGGACTCAAAGTTTTAGGTTCTATTCCCTTCATCAATGATCTCAGTGATGCATCCTTGTACAAAATATTTAAGACAAATTTAGATTGGAAATCACTGTTAGATTAATTTAAATTTTAAACTCTTAAAATTTTGAATTTGTTTTGACCTTGCACATTTACAAATTTAGCAATATCAAAAATAATTTTTGAAAACGTATTGTTTTGCTTATCAATTACAAAAAATTTATTTTTAAAACCAAGATCTTGAGACAAAACTAGCCAAATATTCTGTTTTTCAGACTGAATTTTTTCTAATTTATTTATTTTTTGCTCAATGATATTTTTGTTACTTGTTTTTGGAATGTATATGATTAGTGTTTTTTTGGGGTCTTTTTCTAATGTTTTCAAATCCGGAATAATAATGTCAATGTTTATTCCGTTATACTCTATCTTTCTTTGACTAGTCATTAGTGCATTAGTGAGTAGAAAATGAAGTAATCCTGTGGCTAAAATGCCTATGCTTTCATCTTTTTCTCCTAACGTGATTGCCTTGTCGTAACAATTTGTTATCACATCATTGATGATTTCCGAAAACTTATTTTCAGAGATTAATTTTTGAATTCTTTCTTCTGATTTTGCTAGATAATCAAACAAGTAATCCTTTACAGGATTTGGCTCTTCTTGCATTATTCATTAAACACGTAACGCCTTTCCCCTCTGGATTCGACATCAGTTTTTACATCTACTAGGACAAATTCGTGCTTTGAATGCAGCACAGATTCCTCAGGGGATAATTTGTTTTCATGCAGTTCTTCGTATTCATCTAAAGTCAGTTTCCGTCTCTCTCCAATCTCCGATTCAAGATTCATGTTTTTGACAATCTCTTCATACTCTGGTTGGATTACTCCGCTAAAGACCATTGCACTACTACCACTACCATACGAACCAAAACCAATTCTTTTTCCATCTAAATCTATTCCTTTTTGATACTCAAATTCCAAACTGCTTCTAAATCCTAGATAAAGTGAAGCAGTATACAAGTTACCAATCATCTTTGATGCAATTAATGAGCTTGCAAGTTTTGATTCATACACTTCTTGGAACTCTTGAGTTTTAGTAAATGATTTTGTAAATTCGTGATCTTTTGCCATAAACTCTTGGTCTCCTAAAACAGATTCTATGGTACCTCGAGGATCTTTAGGAACTGGTTCTTCCATTCCGATACTCTGAATAATTTTTTTCCATCTTGGAAGTTGTCGCCATTCATGTCTTACAAGGTATGCAAGTGCCTTCTTACCCATATTGCTGTATGGCAAGTGCATGTTAATGTAATCAAGATGATCTACAATTGTCTCACCAGGTTCTAGTTTTATCAATCCCGTGTTCATGACCTTTTTCTTGTATGCTTCTACTGCTTTTCTTACCTGAATCATATACAACAAATTAGAATACTGACCATGAACAATTGGTGTCTCTTTTCCAAATGGTCGGTAAAAGTCATATTCATCTTTAATTGAAGTTGAGGTGACTTTGGGGTCAAAAGCCAATAATCTTGGCTTGTCATTTAACAACATTACAACTGCACCTGCTCCTTGTGTCATTTCGCCACTAGACCCCATGTCATATTTTGCAATATCTGATACTACAACTAGCGCATACTTCCCTTCTGCTTCTCCTGCTCTAATCCAATTAGTATTGTCATATAGTGCATAAGAGCCACTAACACATGCAAATTTTGTCTCAACTCCACCGCAGTGTTCAAATGCACCTTGACCATAAACCTGCTCTAACATCCCTACCACATAGGAGTTCATTGCCTTTGATTCATCAAACGATGATTCAGTTGATACATACAATCGTCCAATGTCTTCGGGTGAAAGCTTGTTTTTCTGCATGATTTTCAAACAGGCATTTGCAGCAAGACATGCAGGATCTTGGTTTGTATCCACAATTGCCATCTGTGCTACTCCAAGACCTTTCTGAAGTTTTTCAGGGTTTAATCCTCTTGCCTCTGCAAAATCAGATGCATCTACGTATAATCTTGGAATGTAAATTGAAATGTCGTCTATCCCAGCTGCCATAAAGCTTGCCTCCTTCTATTCACATAAAAGGATATTGAGCTAATTCTATCTTACTTTTAGGGCAGCTTTTTCAATTTTTTTAAATGATTCTCGTACCAATGTCTGTAATTTTTCTAATTTTCTAGTAAAGAATTAAAAATATTTTCAAATTGTGAATATGGCTGAGCTCCATGAAGTTTTGTTATCGTGTTGTCAGATGCGATCACAAAAAATGAGGGGGTTCCTGTTAAACCCAAATCTTTTGCATCATTATTGCTTGCTAGAATGATTTCAGAGTGCTCAGCATTTAACATACAGTCAGACCATTTATCTATGTCTAAATTGATTTCTTGGGCAAATTTGAAAAGATTATCTGATGAGGCCCATCCATTATTTTCTCCATTCCAATTATTGTACAAAATATCATGATATTCCCAAAATAATCCTTGGTCATTTGCACAATGTGCGCCATGAGCAGCATTTACTGAATCTGGACCTATGATTGTATAGTCTTTGAAAATCATCTTTACTTTCCCAGTTTCAACAAAATTTTTTAAAATATACTCTTCAGTATTATGAAAAAATACGTTACAAAAATGACATTGATAGTCCCCAAATTCTACTAGAGTTATAGGCGCATCAGGATTTCCTAATACTGGAGAGCCATTTTCAAGAAAAGTTACCATTGTTATTTTAGCAGGACCTGCTTCTTGAATTGTTGGTGTAGGTTCTATGACAAGTTCTTTTTGTTCAGAGAAAGTATCAAATGCAAAAAATGTAGTTATTAGAACAGCGGCAGTTATTCCAGCACCAATTCCCAAAGATGGCCCATGAATCAATGTCATTTTGAAATTTTTAGTCTCATTTAGTCCTTTATGATGTCTATTGGGAAAAAATTTTCTGTGTGTAAGACTTATTCAAATATTTTTACAATTCAGATTTAATACTAAATTCAATTCAGTGATTTTTTGGTATATTAATATAAATAAATGGGGACAATTTTAGAAAAACATGAAAAAAGTTTTTGTCAATGGATATGGATCTATTGGAAGCAGGATCACTTCATTTCTAAAAGATGACCCTGAAATTACGGTTTTAGGAGTAGGCAAGTATTCTCCTGATGAAAAAGTAAGCATTGCAATATCACGAGGCCTAAAAGTTTATGTTCCTGAGAGAAAGGTAGATGATTTTAAAGATTATGAAATTTCAGGTACAATTGAATCTGTTTTAGATGATTGTGATTTAGTTATTGATGCAGCTCCTGGAGGACATGGATACAAGAACAAGAAAAACCTCTATGAGCCAAAAGATTTGATGGCAATTTACCAGGGTGGTGAAACCACCATGGGTGATGAGATGGTATCTGACTTGTTGTTCAATTCAAGGGCTAACTATGATTTGGCAATTGGCAAAAAACACGTTATGCAGGGAAGTTGCAATGTTACTGGCATGGGAAGAATCTTAGAACCACTCCGTGACAAATTTGGCGATAAATTGGTCCGATTTGATGTCACTTTGATTAGGAGATGGGCAGACATTGAACAGACTGATAAAAAACTTCAAGATACAATAGAGATGACTGAAAAACCTCATCATGGAGAAGATGTCAAAACCTATTTTGGAAAAGATGCCCCATTATTTGTTAGGGCAGTAAAGGTACCTACAAGACAAATGCACTTACACATAATGGACATTCGCTTCAAAGACATTGCTCCAAAACCATCTGAAATACATGAAATTTTCAAAAATGAATTTGGAGTAGCGACACTGTGGACTGCAAAGGGAACAAAAGATGTAAGAGATTATGCTGATAACATGGGATTTAATTTTACAGATACTAACATGATTCACATCCATGCAAACATGACCACGTCTATTGGAGATACTGTACAAATGATGTATTCTGATGATCAAACAGGTATTGTAATTCCTGAAAACCACATGTTAATGCAATCAATGCTGTTTGGAAAATCTTATCAGGATGCATTTTCTCATACCGAATCTATCTTTCACATGAAGGAGAAAAAACAAAAACTCGAAGAGCATTTTGCCAAAAAATAATCTTATTTTTTGATTCTCTCTATTCTTATTTCTTCAGGAATATTTTTAGTAACCTTTTCTACAACAATTCTAAGATCTTCAATCTCTAGTTTGTCCCCTGCTTGAGGGATGTCTTGTAATCTTTCATGCAACAATCCATTTAGTGTACTATAGTCATCTCCTTCTGGCAATTCTGATTTGAAGATTTGATTTACCCTTTCTATTTCGATATCGCCATTTGTTATTATTGTATCTTGATCAATAGGATGATGGTCTACTGGCGGTGTTACATCAGTTTCATCTTCAATTTCTCCAATTATCTCTTCAATGAGGTCCTCTAAAGTTACTAGTCCTTCAACTCCACCGTGTTCATCAATTACTATGGCCATGTGCGTTTTTCTACCTTTCATCTCTTTTAGCAAAGAACTAACCATTTTTTCCTGAGACGCAAAAACTGGCTTTCGTGCAATTTGTTTTAATATTTTCATTTTATTGTCTTGTTCAAGCTCTTTTAAAACATCTCTAACATGAACAAATCCAACAATATCATCACTGGTTTCACCAAAAATTGGAATTCTTGAATGAGCATTTTGATTAATCAATGGAAGAGCTTCAAACAAAAACATCTTTGCAGGAAGTGTGAACATTTTGGTTCTTGGAGTCATAACAGTGCGAATTACCGTGTCATCAAACTCCAATGCACTGTGAACAAGTTCGCTTTCATCTTTTTCTAGTGCTTTGTCTGCTAAACCTTGCTCTACA
Source organism: Nitrosarchaeum sp. (assembly GCA_965223805.1). Lineage (GTDB taxonomy): Archaea > Thermoproteota > Nitrososphaeria > Nitrososphaerales > Nitrosopumilaceae > HKST03. The sequence goes on from OZ245014.1 coordinate 308,072, forward strand.
ATTCCTTTGATCTCTTCTTCTGTAATTGGTGGTGAATTGTAACTACTACCTGTTAGTTTTACCATTCCTCTAGTTATTATTTCAAAAAGTTTTACAACTGGCCAAAATGCATAACTGAACACTAGTAATACAGGTGCAAATCTTAGTGCAATCTTTGTTGCATTTGCATTGCAATATGTTTTTGGAGTAATTTCACCAAACACTAGAATTAAAAATGTCATTACACCTACTGCAATTCCCAGTCCTTCGTCGCCAAAAATTCTAATTGCAACACTTGTTGCCAAAGCAGAAGAACCAACGTTTACAAGATTATTTCCAAGATTGACACTTGCCATCATCCATCCTGGATTGTGCTTTAGCTTGTATAGGGCATCTGAACCCTTAACTTTTTGTTTTTTTAATTGATTTACTTTGGAATTTCTTGTTCCAACCAAAGCAACTTCCAAACCGCTAAAGAATCCAGATAATCCTATTAAGATAGTTAATACTACCATCTCAATCCAAAGTTCTACCATAGAATCCTCCAGAAAACTAAATCAGAATAACGATTCTGGTCATTCATTTATACTTTATACACCATCTCTTGGTTGATAATAAAACACAAATTCACCTTTTAAGGTTTTAGATATTGTATTTTGAGGGTAAATTTTTTTCCTTGATCTATGGTCACATTTTTGGTGGTTTTGCAAATCTATTTTGTGGATTATTATGATAATCTACCGGTAGCATAGCATCTTTCTGCCTGCCAGTAAGAATGCCTACTACAACATCATCCTTTTTGATAATTTCTTCATTCATTAATTTTTTTATTCCCACAACAGATGCCCCTGATGCCATTTCACAATCAAATCCGTTTAATCCAACAACTGACATGCCATCAAGCATTTCAGAATCAGTAACAGAAGTGACTACTCCGTTTGTGAATTCTAATGCTCGTAAACCTTTGAGAATATTTGCAGGTCTGCCAATTTGAATTGCAGTGGCCTTTGTTTTTGGTCTTTTATTTTCTTTATCTAGATAATCATAATATCTTTGAATTAATTCAGAGTTAGGGTTTCCTTTATTCCATCGGAGTTCTTCTTCTTCAAACTTTCCATTATACAAATCAGATAGAGTGTTTGCTCCTTCTGCATTGATTACTGCAATGCGTGGGATTTTCTTAATCCATCCCCATTCATAAAGCTCCATCAAAGCTTTTCCACAACTTGATGTATTACCAAGAGCTCCTCCTGGATATACTATCCAATCAGGTGTTTCCCATTTCAAATATTCTAATGCTCTAAATGGAATTGTTTTTTGACCTTCAATTCTAAATGGATTTATGGAATTTACTGTATACCCATTGTGATTTTTTGCATCTTCTAAGGATTGTTTTAATGCATCATCAAAATTTCCATCAACTTCAACAATTTGAGCTCCAAATTGATATGCTTGACTTAATTTTCCAGGTGCAATTTGACCAGATGGAATATAGACATCACAGTTAATTCCTTCATTTGCAGCAAACATTCCTGCAGATGCAGAGGTGTTTCCTGTTGATGCACAAACTATTTTTGTTGCCCCTACCATTTTTGCATGAGTTACAGCAGTTGCCATTCCATTATCTTTGAATGAACCACTAGGATTGTATCCTTCTGGTTGTAACCATAAATTATTCTTTGAAATTCCAATAAACTCTGCGGCTTTTGACATTTGATATGGTTTTGACTGTCTTCCTTCTGATCCATCTAAAGAAACCAGATATTTTGAGCACTCATCCAAGTTTTCAGTATCAATCTGGCAAAAATTTAGTAATTCTCTGAATCTCCAAACACCACTTTCATTAAATATGCTCCCTTGAGGATTTCTCCTTTTGTAAAAAACTTCTTTTAGGCTGCTAGAAGGAGTTTTTTTGTATTTTACATCTAATAGGTGACCTTTCTCACATTGTACATTTGTACTCTCAATAGGATACTCTAATCCACATTGAGGGTTTACACATTTTAGAAAAGCATCACCTTGCATAGTGAATTAGGGGACATATCATGATAATTTAAAGTTAGAAGTAAAATTAAGATTAAAAGAAAAATCCTTTATTCAAATTAACATTGATAATTATTCTTGAAAATTTACTAATTTTCAACTACGTGTTGTTCTAAAACTCCGATGCATTTATTCAATACAACATTGTCTGATATTGCTTCAGTTTCTTTTAAATTAAATTCATGAAATAGCTGTTGATCATAGTCGGCAAGATCATTTCTATATGTAATGCAGGCAGAACGTATCAATCTCCAATAATAGTACCCCTTGTTCATCTCAGATGTGATCTTTTCTGGTTCAGATTTTAAAATTAATGACAAATGTTCATAATCCTTTTTGTAATTGTCAAATTTTTCTTTAACTATTTGAGGTAATTCTTGATACCAATCTCGACCATCTACAGTTTTTTCAACATTATGGATTTTCTGTATTTGATAAGTTACAGAATCACGCAGGATCTCTAAAACATCAATAGATTCAAGTAACTTCATTAACTCTGGGTTTATCATGCAAGCAATTGAAATTATGTAAAATTAAGCGTATTGTTTAGATTCAATATAGATATTTAGGCAAAATTATCATTTTAATCCCTAAACTTTAGATTAGAATAGGGAATAGTGAATTAATTATGGTTACATGGAATGAATATCTTAAAGGAATATTTGAAAAAATTGTTGAATCTTACTGTATCTTGTTAGAATTAAATGACAAACCCGGAGATTTGGAAATAATCAAAAAAGAATCACTAAGAATTGTTGGTTTTTTTAATGTGATTATTCGAAAACTCGAGTCTGAAAATTACCAATCAAAAAATCTGTCAGATCTTAAAATAAAATTAGAAAATTATATGGATTCTTATTATTTTGCAAAAGAGATTGAGACTATGGCTCCTTTGTATTCAGAAGATACCAGCAGGATCAAAAACATGCGTTTAAAGATAATAGAGTCCCTTCAAGACAAAAAATTAATGGATAGAATTCAAGAGGTAATGGAGGATTTATGACTGAAAAAAAGAAAAAATGTGTCTTGTGTGGGTGCCAAGATCACAAGTTGATTGGTTGCTCAAAGCATTTGGCTAAAAAATGCTCTTGTTTTAAAAAATAGAAACAAAATTATTTTGCTTGACAATTCAGGTTTATTTTGTCTTGGGACCCGATCGAATATGGAAATTTAAACAACATTTGCATTCTTTTTTCCTACATTCTTCTTCTGAATGATGACCACAAATACCACATTCACAGCTTCCTGTCATGTTTTTACTGGATTTGTTTACCATATAACTAATACTTCAAATTTTCCTGATTTTAAGGTCAAATGGGTCTATTTTTTGGATTTAGATTTTGATTTTTTTTTTGTTTTTTCTGGTTTTCCCTCTAACTCTTTTTCTATTTCAGCTGCTTTATTATCTACAGCTTTGATAATCTCTTGAATAAGTCCATCCAGATCACTGTCTTCTGCCTCGGGTTCTACAGTACTTGCAATTTCATTAATGGTACTTGATATTTCGGCACTAACATCTTCAAAACTTTCTGGATCTTCATATGCAGCATTGTATAGGTTTTTTAGATTATTGACATGACCAATTACTTGTTCAGTCAATACAATTCTATAATCTGTACCGTTAACTTCGACTTGCTTTGAACTCATATCTCAGCTTTCAAATTATAATGCTTAAATGTTTTTAGTTCAATTGTGATGCAAAGTGTTTAGGATTTGAGAGTAACTAGAAGACAATATAGTCCAAAGCCGAAGCATCGCTGATCAAGGTAGTGTGGCGTGACCCTACAACATACCCGTTTTTGATATCATTTGCAGGAATCCATCGATTGGTAGATGTATAATGACGTTTTTCTGCCAATTCACGTTCAATTGCCTCAATGTCGAATTCTCCTTCTTCAACTTCTTGTGTTGTAAGATGTTTTATTGTAACAAGTATTTTACTTACTTTTACACGGTCACCAAACTTCCATTTTGATGGCGGATTTTCATCAGATACTTCGAGAACTTTGATCTTCATTTGCTTATTTCCAAAAGCATCATGGCTTACCAATAACTTTTCATCTGTAAATTCTTCAAAGCTTATTCTAGAACTGTGCTCAGATTCTGAAACAGCAACTAAATAATCAGACGTCGGCACTTCATCCTTCTCAAAAGGTTCTTCAGTAATGATAATCGGGTCCTTTTCTTCTACTACAGCTTCAGGAGCTGGTTCAGTTGATTCTACTACAGCTTCAGGAGCTGGTTCAGTTGATTCTACTACAGCTTCAGGAGCTGGTTCAGTTGATTCTACTACAGCTTCAGGAGCTGGTTCAGTTGATTCTACTACAGCTTCAGGAGCTGGTTCAGTTGATTCTTTTTTTTCTGAATCTTTATGATTTTGATTATTATTATCTGACATGAAAATATTTTTTGTACATCATTAAAAAATGATCTGATGCCAAATTTTGAAAGTTAGGCAGTAGATCTTTGTTTTGTCTTAAAAGGCATTTTACATTCTTTTAAAAGAATTTTCTCTCGTTTTCCGTCAACATTTCTAAATACTTCTCCATCATAAGTGCAAATACAATTACTGAATTCTAGTGAATCATCCCATATTTTGAAAAATTCCCTTAATTGTCTTCCTTCATATTCTCCAAGACCTACTCTCTTTTTTGAAAGGAACTTGAATGCCAATATCACCTTTCGATTGTTGTAAATATCAAATGTCTTTATCCATTTGTCACATCTTTCTATCTGATCTGCTGGAACAGGTAAAGAGGTACTAGTTCCGGATTTTGCCTCGATTGTAAAAATTGCCTTCTCTTTAGTATTAACTGCAAGAACATCTGGTAATCCTGTGCTTGGAGATCCTAATCTGAATGCCTTCCAGCCCTCTACTGTGTTAAATCTTTTCACGATGGTGTCTTCCCAATGATATCCTCTTTGTCTTCGAATTCGTGAACTTTTATTTTTTTTAGTGTTTGTTTTCTTTGATTTTGCCATTAAAACTGCCCTGCTTTTCATTACCATTTTTTACAAGTTGAGATATAGTAAGGCTGGTAATTACATAATAACTCAATAAAATATTATGAGATTGTCATTTTACGTAAGGTAGGTATCGTACAGATAGAATTTTTAAAGGATTTTACGAACAAATATCAATTCAGATATGAATTTCGGTGGCTGTTGAGCATTCAACTATTCTGAAGTCATCGAACATATTTTTTTAATATTTCTAAAATAAGAGTAAATAGTAGGATTGCTGTGTCAGAAATTGCAATCGAAGAATTGTTAGAAAAACGAGATTTTTATCTCTATACCATAAAACATTTGGAATTTAGAATCTTTGATGAAACTGATTCTGACGAAACTCAGAAATTGATGAAAATTACTTTTGATGAATTAAAAAAAGTAGAAAATGAAATACGGAATCTACTAAATCAAAATTCTTTGTAACGTGTGGTTTTGATTCAGTGAGTTTATCAATCCCTTTTAAAATGAGATTGTGTTGTTAGAGAAAATATTTGAAAACTTGTGTTATTTAAAAAAAGAATTTGCCCAAAATTATACAGGAAAAAGCCACATACAAGAAATTATTCCTATTGGGTCTTCAGAAACTTTTCCAATAGAAGAAAATGATTTGAAATCTTTACACTTGTTTGCTGAGAAAAATCCAATTTACAATAACTCCTATGAAGAAAAAATCTCAAATGTATCCTGTATGGTGTATGAAGGTGACATAAACGAATATTGGTTAAACAGTATTAAACATGGTTCGAGCTGTCAGCCATTTTATCCAACGTGGATATTTTCAGCATATTTGATGGCATTCACTTCCAAAAATCTTGGATTTAAGGAATTGATAGATATTGGTTCAGGAGATGGTAGAATTGCTTATTGTGGTAAGATTTTGGGACTGGGATCCTATGGCATTGAAATAGATGATGTGTTAGTTGGTTTGCAAAAAACAATCGTATCTTCTACACAAATTGATTTTAATCCAAATTGTGCCGATGCTTTGGAATTTGATTATTCATCTTTAAAATTAACAAAACCTGCCTTTTTCATAGGAGGCCTACCTCAAATGGGAGGAGATGTATTGGCCACAAGCATTATTGAAAAAATCAATTCAACTCAAAATCTAAAAAAAAATACTTGCCTTGTATTTGCTGGATCTTATTCTAAAAAATCATTATCTGCAAATCAAAAATCAGGGGGCTGGAGTTCATTAATTGATAAATTTCATCTAAATGAAATTACAACCATTTTTCTTCCTACCGTTTGGACTTTTGATCAAACAATAGACACGCCATATATCTATACTAGTTTTAATTAAACAAAAGAGAATTCAAAAAAATAATTTCCATCTTTTATACCGCATTTTTCAATTTTTACTAATTGATTATTTTGAGGAATTCCTAAAGAAATTTTTCCCATAATTTTAACTTCTTGTTCAAATTCCGCTAGACAAAAATAATTTTTGTTCTTTTTTGAAAATTCTATTATTTTTCCTTCACTAGGTCCTTTCTTAATTATTATCTCTCCAAAACATCTATTGCAATAATCTGAAGGTGGCCAAACAGTTTTTTTACATTTGGTACACTTTCCTACTACAAAATTTCCTTTTTTTATTTCAGATTCAAAATTCAATTTTCCAATACCAACACAGTAGAAGAAGTTGATGCAGCTGACATATTGTGAACTAGACCCACTTTTGGATTGTCAGTCTGCCTAGATTCTGCTTTTAGTTGTAATTGTTGTGAAACTTCAATTGTCTGAGCGATTCCAGTTGCTCCCAATGGATGACCAGAGCCTATTAATCCTCCACGTGGATTGATTTTTGAATTATTTGTAGATATCAATTCTTTGACTAGTTTTATTCCATTTCCTTTTTCTGTAATTCCTATTGACTCTAAGGCCATAGGCTCACATACTGAAAAGGCATCATGAATCTCTGCTACGTCAATTTCCTTTGATTGATGATCTGACATTTTTAATGCAGATTGGGCAGCAAGTGTAGATGATTCCATTGAACTAAAGTCATTGGTCTTTGTAAAACCGGCAGATGTTGTTTTTTGTCCTATTCCTGTAATCCAAATTGGGGTGTCTGTAAATTGTTTGATTTTGTTTTCTGATGCAAGAATAATTGAAGCCCCACCAGTACACGGTCTTGAACAATCAAGTAATCTAAGATCATCTGTTAATTTTCTCGATTCTAATACCTCTTTCAAAGTGTACTCTTTATCAGATAACGCATACGGGTTTTTTTGAGCTTGACTGTGATTTTTTACTGAAACCAATGCAAGATCATCATCGCTAACGGAGTATTCTCTTTTGTACGACTTTGTAAAAATAGAAGCCCAAAAAACCGGATGTTTGAATTCTCCTCTAGATCTATCCCATTCTAAAATTTGCCCAGGACTATCATATCTTTCTGCTCCTCCTACTAAAACAACTTCTGCCAGACCAGATGCAATGTATGAGTAAGCTGAAACAATGGCATTTGTTCCAGAATTGCACAAACTTTCAACAGAATGTGCAATTTTAGGTTGTATTCCTGCCATTTCTGCTAAAATAGGTGATAGATATTTTGAGTTGTTATTTGTTGACACTATTACTGCATCAATATTTTTTTGACTTAGATTAGGACAATTATCAAAAAGATTTTTTGTGGCTTTTAATAAAACCGATTCAATTTTAAAATCTTCTCTTGAAAATTTAGTAATTCCATATGTAGCAATTCCTACTTTGTTGTTCATTTTTCTTCAGAAAATGTTTTTACAAATAATTTGAATGATTCAATTACATTGCCTAATGGATTGAACTGAATTATTGGTAAATCAATTCCAGTTTCTTTGAATTTATCTAGTTGACTCTGACATTCATCAGAAGTACCACAAACAGTTAGGGATTTTATCATTTTATCACTGACTAATTCATGATTTGATTTAAATCCTGATTTTTTAAACTCTTCAAAAATATTTCTAGTTTCATCTTGAAATCCATTTTCTGCCAAAAACTTACGATAAATTGAACCTACAGAAACATAAAATGCTAAAGTTTGTTTTGCTCTTGTAACAGCTTTTTCTGAGTCTTCTGAAACACAGGTGATTAGTTGACAAGTAACGTCTATCTTTTTCTTGTTTTGCATTTTTTGAACTGTTTTTTTCATTTCTTCAATAGGACGTAAATAAAAAATGACACCATCTGCAATATCCCATGTTAAATTAACCATTCTTTGATTAATTGCAGCAAGATAAACCGGGATATCTTCTCTGGGAGGTTTTATCAGTAGAGAAAAATTTTTCAAATTAAAAATTTTACCAGAGTAGTTTATTTTTTTTCCAGAAAATGCCAATCGAATAATTTCAACATATTCTTTCATTCGTAAAACAGGATTTTCAAATTTGCATCCATGAAATTCTTCAACTATTGGAATGCTGCTCGTACCTAAACCTAAAATCAACCTTCCATTTGATAATGTATCTACAGTTGCTGCTCCCATTGCGATTGATGCTGGACTTCTAGAGTAAATGTTGATGATTGAAGAACCTACTTTTACGTTTGGTGCATTCTGCGATGCCATACTTAGCATTGAAAAATTTTCCATGCCCCATGTTTCAGGAATCCAAATTGTGTCTGTATTTGTTTTTGAGAGAATCTTTGAGCATTCCAATACTTGCTCAATCGTTAAAAGGGAGCCTAAACTGTATGATATTCTCATAAATTTATTCTAACTGAGGAATATTCTAGTGTTCTGTTTTCATCTTTTTTAATATTGACACTCTTAATTTCAAACCTCACTTAAAAACTCTGTGACAGTATATCAAGCCAAAGAAATGTTAATTGCCAAAATTCAATCAAAAGAAAGTCAGATAAAGACACGAAAAAGACATGTTCAGGAAGGAAAATTTGAGACCATAGTTGGTATGGTAGAATTTGAAATCAAAAATTTACAAAAGGATGTCGAATTTCTTAAAGCATTACTAATGGAATTAGATTAGTTGTAAATTTTTTAAATAATTAAAAAACTGGAAATTTGTGCCTGAAATAACAACACCTTTCATAAAAAATATTGAGTAAAAATCTGTTCATCTCTTTTAGTAATGGGTTAATTATCATTGAGGTCATCAATTATGAAATTGAATACGAAAATAAATTATTGAGTAAACAATTCTATCCTGGGCAAATCCACTCTGAGGGATCCTTTTGGGCTAATGCTACAAAGTATGCATCATTAAAAAAAGATGATGAGCCTTTTGTAAGCGAAATAGCATATGTAATGGTAACATTGCATAGAACTGGTGCCTAAAGTAATTAATTATTTCATTATTTTTTCAACTTCTAAAGAACACTCTTCCATGTCCTTAAAGGAATCTACAGAGTACCATTTTACATTTTTGAATTTTACTGTGTTTAACTTTCTTTTTTTAGCGTAATTTGGAAATACTGTTTTTTCAATGTCTCCTTTATTTGGTAAATCTCTGACAGTCTGTTTTAGTAGGTGATAAATTCCTGCATTCATCCATAAATCCGAAATCTCTTTTTTCTCTCTAAATTTAGTAACTTTGTCATCATCAGTATCAATAATTCCAAATTTTGTTCTCAATTCAATTGCAGCAATTGAGTTTGGAGACTCTGCTAATTTATTGAGATCAATATTTGTTATAATGTCGCCATTTAAAACAAAAAATGATTTATCATTAATTGATTTGGCTGCTTGTTTTATTGCTCCTCCTGTACCTAGTGGAGTTTTTTCTTTAGAAAATTTTATTTTGATTCCGATATTTTTTTTCATTGCTAGGTAATTTTCAATTATTTCTGTTTTGTATCCTGTGCAAATTATAATTTCATTTATACCAAATTTTTTTAAATATCTTATTTGCCATTCTAGAATTGGAACATTATTTAATGGAACAAGAGGTTTTGGAACGTAATCGGTAATGGGACGTAATCTCTTTCCCCTACCTCCAGCTAAAATAATTGCCTTCATTGTTATCTTAGAAATTTCTTGAATTTATAACTCTGAGTTTTTTCAAATTTTATAATTAATTATTTGATTTCATTCTATCTTTGTTTACAAATCCCACAGAAAAGTAGCCCATTTTGTGCCTGATCCAGTAATGTTGCTTGTGGATTTTTTGGGTTTCCATTATTTTTCTTTATTTTTTGGAGCCGGTTCTTCTGAACTTACAACATTTTCCATTTTTTTGGCAAATTCATTGTATATCTTTTCTAAATCTTTTAATGGCATTTTGATACCCAGCAGTTTCATTGTCTTGTTCCATGATTCAATGTATTTTTCATCATCCAATCCTTTTCCCAAAGTTTCCGCAATCGAATTGATTCCTTCTGTTTTTCCTAGTGAGTAGATAGCTATTTCTCTATCTGTAAGCATGAAATTCTGTTATCCTTTTTCTTATTAGATGTTTTACCTTAAAATAACAGTTTTAAAAGAATCCAAAGGCTGCAATTCCAAACCCCCTATAGTATAAAGTACTCAATACAAGAATCCAGGCAAAAAAACGACCGGATATGTTTTATCCGAAATCACAAATATTGCAAATGCATTAAATGATTCAATTATTTTCTTCTGTCAGATAGTAATGAAGTTCAGTATAGCACTCTTTACAGAATTCCTCAAAATCAGTATGGTCACAATCATATACTTTTGAAACTTGGTTATTGCATTTTGCACAAACAGGCATATACTGCTATGCAGTAAGGGATTTTTTTATCTTTATTCCGCCTAATGCAGCAATAATGGCTCCAACTGCTATTAGGCCACCACCTTCACCTGCCATTCTAGCAGCATTTTCTGTCTCTCCTGCACTTGCAACAGATATTCCTCCTCCGATTATGATCAATACACCTGTTATGATGAGCATTATTCCTAATCCTTTGAACGGAGGTTTTCTAGACATGAAAAATGCAATAAATGACAAAATTATTGGAGGCATTCCAAATCCAATTCCACGTGTCATTGCATCAAATGGCAAAAAGCCATCCCCTGCACCTCCACCACCAACCATCACGTCAGCACCATAAATCACCAGAAGGATTATTGAAATCCCCGACAATACGTGTGGAATAGATACCATGTTTGGAGTACTTTTCAATTAATTAATAAACCTATTAGGATCCCTTGGCACTAGAATTTTGTAAATTTTGGTTTAGTTTAGAGGCTCTGTGATCACTTTTTCTTTTAGATGTTCTAGTTTTTCTAAAAGATTTTCTATTGTTTCTTCGTTTTTTGCAGTCATATTAAAATGTCCTAGTTTTCTTAGAGGCTTTGAAATTTCTTTTCCATACATTTTCAGAAATACATTTGGTTCTGAAAGAACTATTGGGTGGTATTTTCCTTCAAATAATTTTGATCCTAAAATGTTATACATTATTGTGGGATGAATTAATTTCGTACTTCCAAGATCAAGACCTAAAATTGCTCGTAGATGTTGTTCAAATTGAGATGTTTCACTTGATTGTAAGGTGTGGTGACCAGAATTATGTACTCTGGGAGCAATTTCATTAATTACAATTTCATTATTTTGTGTAACAAACATTTCTATTCCAAAAACCCCTGCACCCTTTAGTACTTTCATTGTAGTATTTGCAATCTCTTCAGCTTTTTTTGCAACCTCTTCAGAAACTCTTGCAGGAGCAATTGTCTGTCTCAGAATATTTTCTTCGTGAATGTTTTCTACTAATGGAAAGGTTTTGATTTGTCCCTTTGTATTTCTGATAGCAATTACAGATACCTCCATTTTAAATGGGACAAACCTTTCAAGCATCAATTTTTTACCTGCAAAATAGTCAAATGCTTTTTTGGTTTGATCATCAGAATCTATCTTGAAATTTCCTCTCCCATCGTATGCATCTCTTCTTGCTTTAAGAAGAGCAGGGTATCCAAATTTTTTCAGACCTTCTTGTAAATCTGATATTGATGAAATTTCAATAAATTCAGGAACCGGAATATTATTTTCTTGTAAAAAGGATTTTTGCAAGAATTTATCTTGAATTATTCGTAAAGTTTCTGGGGAAGGTTCAATCTCTGCTTTGTCTTCCACTGATTTTAGAACATTACTATCCCCTGACTCTATTTCGTATGTAATAATATCGGACTTCTCAGCTAGTTCTATGATTGCGTCTTTGTCTTTGAAATCTCCAACAATTTGTTCTGCACCAACTTGTGCTGCTGGGCAATTTCTGGTAGGATCCAATACAATAATTTTTGATATATACTCTGGCATTTTTTTTGCAGACTCTGTAATCATCATTCCCAGCTGTCCCCCTCCGATTATTCCAAGAACTTTTTGCATGGTATTTGCAATAATTTAGGATTAAAAATAGCTAATGATGATTAGTATGAATTGTCGTCTTTTTTTCATTCGTTATAAATAATAACTGACAATGTCTCTCAACTATTGTGGATTATACAAAAAAACCTTTGATTGGGATCATCATGGGTTCTAGTTCGGATAGTAGAATTATGAAAGAGGCAGCAGTAGTATTAGATGAATTTAATGTAAAACATGAGGATCAAATTGTTTCTGCACATAGAACGCCAACCAGATTAGTAGAATATGCAGAATATGCTCAAAAAAAAGGATTCAAAGTAATAATTGCAGGTGCTGGTGGGGCTGCCCATCTTCCAGGAATGATTGCATCTCACACGGTGATTCCTGTAATAGGAGTTCCAATTTTGGTATACAACGATAAACAAACAAAAAAGACAAACAATACAAAATTTTCTGCATTTGGCGGATTGGATTCTCTTTTGTCTATCTCAGAAATGCCTACGGGTTCTCCAGTTGTCGCAGTAGGCGTAAACAAAGCTGGAAATGCAGGAATCTATGCTATGAAAATTTTAGCAAATGAATTTCCCGAATTAAAAAAGAAACTCATACAACACAAATCTATTCAACACAATTCAGTTGTAAAAGAATCAGAACAAATGAAAAAAGAAGGCCTCTCAAAGTTTGTTTCAAAGAAATTCAAATAGGCTATGTAAGTAAGGTAAATTGAATATTCTTTTGTCTAAGGGTTTCAATTAGTTTTTCTGCTTGCTCTTTTCCCTGAGTCTCCAGACTTAATGTGACCCCTGCTGATCCTGCATTAATGTTTGAGCTAAGCCTGTCGTGAACTACCTCTACAATGTTAGCATTTGCTGCACTTATTTCATCAACAATAGATTTGAATGCTCCAGGTCTGTCAGGTAATAATATTGATAGTTTAAGAAGCCTTCCCATTGCAGCAAGACCTTTGTCCACAATTTGGCCAAGCAAATACATATCCACATTACCTCCTGCAAGAACTACCACTACTTTCTTTCCTGGCGATGGCTTGTTAGATATCAAATATGCCAAGCTTGCAGCTCCTGCAGGTTCTACAACAAATTTCATTCTCTCCATTAGCAAAAACATTGCTTTGGTGATATCCGTGTCTTCAACTAGAACAACATCGTCAATTGAATCTTGAATTACTGCAAATGTCAACTGCCCAGGTAGTTTTACAGAAATACCATCTGCAATAGTTCTTGCACCACCACTGGCAGTTATCTTGCCTTCTTTAAGAGATTCAAACATTGACGGGAAGGATCTAGATTGAACACCTATAACCTTGACATTTGGATTTTTTTCTTTTACTGCAATTAAGGTTCCTGCAGCTAATCCTCCTCCACCAATTGGAACATAAATTTCATCAACATCTGGTAAATCATCTAAAATCTCTAGACCTATTACTCCTTGAGCTGCTATTATTTGTGGATCATCAAATGCATGAATCATTATTGCACCAGTTTCTTTAGCAATTTCCTTTGCTTTAGAGGAAGACTCGTCATAATTTGTTCCTTCTAAAATAACATTTGCGCCATATCCTTTTGTTGCCGCAACTTTTGCAGGAGATGCATTTTTTGGCATTACAATAGTGCACGGAATTTTTTCAAGAGATGCTGCAAAGGCAACACCTTGTGCATGATTTCCAGCTGATGCTGCAACTACCCCATGTTTTTTTTCTTCGGGTGAAAGCGATTTTATTTTAAAATATGCACCACGAATTTTAAAGGAACCTGTTTTTTGCTGAAATTCAGCTTTAAGGTAAATTTCAGATTCTGTGAGATCACTAAATGTAGGAGAATACAACAAGGGTGTTTTTCTTATTTCCTTACCTTGCATAGACTGTGCATTAATTACATCCTCATATGTTGGATACATTTGAAATTCTCCCCATAACTGACATATTTGACTTCTTCCTTTTCACAATCAGATTATTTTCTAAATTTTATGCGTATTTTTCCAAATTATTCAAAATAATTATGTAATAATTCAAAATGTTTGGAGATTAGTTATTTCTACATGATCTGATCTTTTTCTTTTTTTTGAATTTGCCAAATTATAGTTTAAAATAATTATCTCAGTAATTCATACAGTTCATCTAAACGTTTGATTATTTTTTCTTTAGTGGAGTTTGACATTTTTCGAGGATCAAATAATCCTTCTTTAGTTTTGTGTTTTACAAATTCAATATCTAAAGTGCATAATCCTCCTTCTTCTCCAGTAACTAATCGGGTATCATCAATTAATACGGGAGTTGTCTGATATGTTTCTATTAGTAAACTATCAAGCTCATCAAATAATTTCATTTTTTTCTCAGATAAATCCTTAAAATCAATTCCTGCATTTTTTTCAATTTCTTTGTAAACTTTTTCTCTAAACTCATCATTTTCATAAAAAATTTCAAACAATTTTTGATGATCAAAATCTTTGTATCCCATCTCTTTAAGCTTATTTAATACAAATTGATCACTGTTATCAGATATTTGCTGTTCGCTGCTTTTTGTCAAGTCCATAATCTCTGATAATTCCTTTTGACAATCAATAACTCTCTGATCTGGTTTATAATATAACAACACATGAAATTGCAAGGAAAGATGTCCTGATATCAAATAATTTCCTTCCATAATTTCAAATTTTATAAAGATCCGTCTAATGTCTTCATTGTTTGAAATTGAAACTTCTTGAATTGACCATTCTTTCAAATCTTGTGTAATTTTTTTGAAAAAATTACTAATTAACATTGGATCAAATGTTTTCTGTGTAGTGACTGTAGAGTCTCCCATCATGACTTGAACTTTGACCATTTTGGTAAGGTCGGTAATTTTTGCGAGAAATGACTGTTGAATCTCTTCATTTTTCTTGTTAAGAATTTGGATAAACTCATTTGAGGATCTAGAACCTAATCTCACTAAATATTACCCAAATTTTACTCTCCTTAAACTTTGCATCATGAATACCTTAAATACAAAATTTAGTTCATTTTAGGCATGAAAGATGAGAAAATTCTGTGTAATATTTGCAGTTCTGTGATATCTCAATATTATGATGAGGGTTATAAGGGGCATAGGGAAATATGCCTTGTCTGCAAAGTAGACTTTCCATTGGAGTAACAACAAATGTCAGAAAATATTGATAAGGATTCTCAAAGTACAGAAAATGAAAATTCACCAAATTCTATCTCAAACCCAAATGTTGTAGATCTGTTACTTAGCCAAAAAAATGAAAAAATAGTAGATTCCGAAACAATGATCCTAGAAACTCAAAAAAGAGTATGGGGGGCATTAAAGAAAGGATATGAATACACTGGAATAACAAACGAATCTGAAAAATTTCTCAGAAAAAATGTTTTTTCCAAAATTGACATGGTTGTTCTATACGTTGACTTGGTAGGATCAACTACCATGACCCTAGAATTGCCAGAAGAAAAACTAGCAATAATAATCAGCTCATTTTCACAAGAGATGGCATCAGTTATTCGACTTCATAAAGGGTATGTGTTAAAATTCGTAGGTGATGCAGTAATTGGATATTTTGTTGCATCTGATAATCCCCTATTGGCAGCTGATAATGCAGTCACATGTGCAAAGTCTATGCTAACTGTAATTCAAAAAGGAATAAATCCAATATTGAATCAGTATGATTATCCTGATTTGATGGTAAAGATTGGTTTGGATTTTGGTCATAGTATAGTTGTAAGATATGGTTCCAATCCAGAAGCATCTCATGTAGATTTAATGGGGCCATGTATGAATATTGCATCTAAAATTCAATCTCAAGCGAAAACAAATCAAATTCTAATTGGTGATGATGTTTTCAAAAAATTGCATCCAACAACTCAAAACGATTTCAAAGAAATAATTTGGAAAAACAATGAATGGAAATATCGTTCAAGACTTACCGGCGAAATATACAAAGTGTATGAATTTAAAGGCTAAACAGTAAATTTTCCAGGACACTCTACATGTTCATAATGATGCTCTGTGAATTTTTCCTGTACCACATAAATCACAATTTTATGTAGATCCTCATTTTCAATTGTTTTCTTACATTTTATGCAGGTCTTTGTTAATTGTGTCATGCGTAACTGCGATCAAAACTGGGAAACTATAAGGATCTGCGATCAACTCAAATTGAGCAAAAATGACTAGAAATTCACAATGTGCTATATCAAACGCCTAAAGACAAGGCAAAAATATAGCAAAAATTGAATAAATCCATGGAAGATTTAGCAATAAAACAACTTAGAGACCTTTATGGATTAAATCCCAATATACCTCACCTTGCATTCCAATTTCCTAGATTGCCGCCAGGGTTACCAAATCCAATGTTCAAAATATATGAAAATCCACTAAAAGAAAAATTTGTAAATAATTCCGAGTCTATTAATAAAAAAATTGAAGGATTCCAACACATGTATCAACAATATGCTTCAGGTCTAATGAACATGAATTCTTCTGGAATAGTTCCACCTGGTCATCCATTGTTTAGCAGACAAAATTCTGTTGAAACACTAAAAGTAGAAAAAGACAAACTTTTAAAAGAAAACTTAGAGTTGAAGAAAAAATTAGAAAAAACAAAATCAAACTAGTATTTTCACATTAAATTTTTTCAAAAAATTTTTTCTAAAATGATAAGAATCCTTATTAATTTGCGACTCTAGTTTTTACCATGGTAAAAACTCCTGCAGAAAAATGGAAAGAACAAATTGTGCAATATAGAAAAAAATGTCAAAAAATAATTGAATTATCAAAAAGTGTCCGATATGCAGGCGTAATAAATAATTACGGAAGGACACTCACTGGGATTGTCAGACCAAATGTAAATCCTCTTTTAAAATCAGAACAAGTAAAAAATGAGTTTTTCATAATCTCTACTTTGATGACACTTCGAAAAGATACCACAAGTGCGGTGGGAAAACTTGATTATGTTTTACTTCAACATCAAAAAGTATCGATTGTGATTTTCCAAAAAAATGCTATGACGTATTACATTTCAATAGATAGAAAAGAAAAAAGTATAGACAAGATTATCTCATTTATTAAAAAGACAATCTAAGCTGGTGTAAATCCTTGATATCCGCCTGTCTGTTGATCTTTGTCTGCAAAGCTTGGCTCAAATAATGATACCATGTAGTCATCAGGATCCAAAACGATTGCATTTTTACCAGCATCTCTTTCTACAATATCTCGGTAGATGGTGACTCCTTTTGATTTTAATTCCTCTACGGCAGACTTTACATCTCCAACAAGAAATCCAATTGAAATTCCATTGTCAATAGAGCTACCTATGTGCTCTGCTGTCAACGAGGCAGGATGTAGACTCAATAAAGCCCCAGATTTTCCTAAATCTACCCAAGATCTTCTTTGATTCTTTATAGGAAGACCAATAAGATCATGGTAAAATGCTATAGATTTGTCGATGTCTTTAACAGCCAAAATAACGTTTCCGACTTTTTTGACGTTCACGATTTATCTTCCTTCCAAGTACGTAAAAACTTTGTCATTGAACCTCAACCATAGTTTCGGTTCTTTCTACACCATTGATCTTTTGAATTTGGTTGGTAATTTCAAGGATTTTTCCTAATTCCTTGACTTCAATTATGGCCACAGCGTCAAACTGTCCGCTCGTTGGAAAAGAATCAGATATTGAATTAACTTTTCTTAGTCGTGCTGCAATCAATTTCTTTGGAGACTTTACTAAAACAATGGCTCTTACCATCCTAAATTAACCTCCACTTCAATTAATGTCTCAGTCGTAACAATTTCTTTGATTTTTTTAAAATCAATGACCATGTTGTTAATCTCGTCAATATTCCCTTGCAAAATAACGCTAATGTCTGCTCGTCCAGTTACCACCATTACGTCTTTAACGACTTTACGTTTCTTTTTTAAAATGTGTACAACATTGTCGACTTTTCCTGGCTTTACCGTAATCAGACATAATGCTCGCATGATTAGTTTATGAAGTTAAAGTGGATAAAGATTGCTTTAATCAAAGGCTTCTTGAGATCTTGCTTCTTCTAGATACGCTCTTCTTTCCTCATTTACTTTTTCCTGATCAATTGTGATATCATCATCCACTATTACTATTCCCATATCATCTGAAGGTAATACTCTGGGTTTTTTTGATTTTGTGCTTCTTGAGGGCTTTGATTTGGTGGATTTTGCCTTTGTTTTAGTTGGTTTTTTCTTGTCCGTTTTTTTTACAGTGGACTTTTTTGCTGCTTTTTTTTCAGCCATGAATGTCGAAAAACAAGAGGTAGCCTTATTTTTAAGTATTATGCAAAAACAGGTTTATTCCAAAAATAGATAATTTCAAAATTTTGTTAAAGACGATCTTTTTGAGGGATCTTAAAAATGATCAAAATCAAAAAATCGAATCAATCAAAAAACATTAGATCTGGTAAAAAGAAATTTCAATGTGGTATTTTTCTTAAATTATACCTTTAAAAATTTTGTTTATCCATAATGCTTCCATATAGAAACTATCATGTTTGATAATTATATCAGATTATTATAGGATAATGTGGTACAGTATAATTATGAATAATAATTACAAAATTCTTTCCATAACGGTATTGGCAGTTTTAGTTCTTGGCACCGTTACTTATCAGAATGTTTTAGCTCAGAACATTCCAGAATGGATAAAAAACACTGCCTTGTGGTATGGTCAGGGAAATATTTCAGAAACTGAGTTTCTAAATGCAATAAAATTCCTCATTGAAAATGAAGTGATTGTAATTGAAAGTCCAGAAGCAATAAAATCAGAATCTTCCAATAAAGCAATGACCTCTGAGATAATAATACCAAATGGGAATGCTAATATCGAGCACACTGGATTCTATATTCCATTAAACCTTGAGGTATCTCCTGGAACTACGGTTGTTTGGGTAAATGATGACACTGTTCTTCATACTGTACAAAGTTTAGATGAAGAAGGAAACATTATTGGATTGTTCAACAGTGCGCCCCTTGCAACTGGGGAGAGATTTGCATATGCTTTTGATGAGGAAGGAACTTATCACTACTATTGCTCTCTTCATCCTTGGAGAGTAGGACAAGTTACAGTCAGATAGAAACCTAAACGATTATCATTTTTTTAACATAATTCATTAGTGTAAAGATTTGTTTTTTCAAAATATTCAGATTTACTTTTCAAAAAAGTCCATTTAAAAAAAATTACTATGAACCAAAACGTATGCCACATTTGGGGCATACATTATAGTTATTTGGAAAGTTTTGATTGCAATTAAAACAGAACTTATTATTTTTAGGTCTTTTTTTCCTCTCTGCAAGGTAGTAACGAAGTAAGATTATGCCTATCGTTGTTACTGCTCCGATTATTGTGTATAGAAGAACCATCTGAATTTTTATTTTAACGTTTTCATAATAAAAGGATTCTTCAAAAACTCTCTTTGATTATCTTAATTAATGAAAAAGATATAATAAATCAGAAATCAGTTCTTTGACTTCTGTAATTTTCCAACAGTGATCATAAGTAAATAAATCAACTCCTCCTAATTTACCAATAAAAAAAGGCTTTAACTACGTCTACCAAAATGGGCATTTACACGTAGTTTCTGTTTGATTTGTCTGATTTCCTCTTTTTGTTCATTGTTTTGTTGAATTAATTGATTGATTTTTCCAACTAGAACTTTTTCACTTCCTTTTCCGGAAATTGGAGAAAGTTTCTTCATGTTTGTATTTCCTTTTGAAAATATTAATCAGTAAGTTGTCAGAAATTTTTAAGATATTTCATAAATTATTTTTAATTATTATCAAATTTGAAAATAATCTGCTATTATTTTTTTAATTATTAATTTTGTTATTTTCTAAATGTCGACATAGATGCCATCATCTCTTGCCTCTACTGCATATGTTTCTAATTTGACGTCCTTTAGATAGTCTTTCAATTCCCCGGTCTTGATGTTATAATGCCAAAAATGCAAAGGACATTCTACAATATCGCCATCAAGTTTTCCGGGTGCAAGTGAGCCATCTTGATGTACGCAAAGATCATCTAAAGCATGATATCCGTTCTGATTAAAAATTGCAATTTGTTTCCCATCAATTCTAAAGGCCTTACCTTTACCAGCATCAATTTCACCTTTTTCAGCAATCTTTTTCCATGCCATCTGGTTTTTTGACAATTTTGTCATTTATTTAGATTCGCATGATAGGATTTTATAATCTGCCACAAGAAATTTTGTATTGAGTAAGGTAAAATCAAATTCTAAATTAATCAAAGAAGGAAAACTGTCCTATGAATGGGCCAGATCCCACATGCAAATTTTAGATAATACAATTAACCGACTTAAAAAATCAAAACCTCTCAAAGGAATAACCTTGGGATTTTGTTTGCATATTACCAAAGAAACTTCTGTGCTTTTATTAGGTGCAAAAGAGCTTGGAGCAACTGTTGCCTGCTGTGGTGGAAACCCACTTACAACGCAAGATAACATTGCTGCATTTTTGGCCTCGCAAGGAATTCATGTTTATGCATGGCATGGACAATCTGTCAAAGAATACAGCTGGTGTATTGATCAGGTTTTGAAGCACAAGCCATCCATTCTAACTGATGATGGCGCGGATATGAATGTCAAAGCTCATTTTGATAAAAGGTTTAGATCATTGGAGATTTTTGGAGCTACTGAGGAGACAACAGCTGGAGTCACCAGAATTAGAGCAGTTGAGAATCAAGGAAAACTACGATATCCAGTCATTTTAGTAAATGAAGCCTACACAAAACACATGTTTGATAACCGATATGGTACTGGACAAAGTACAATTGATGGTTATCTTAGAGCAATGAACCTATTGTTGGCATCAAAAAGAGTTGTCGTCGTAGGTTATGGGTGGGTAGGACGTGGTGTTGCCTCAAGATGTCATGGAATGGGTTCTAAGGTAATTGTTACTGAGGTTGATCCGGTTAAGGCACTTGAAGCGCATATGGATGGATTTGAGGTGATGCCAATGGCTCAAGCTGCAAAAATTGGTGACATCTTTATCACATGTACTGGAATGACTAGTGTAATTCGAAAAGAACACATTTTACAAATGAAGGAAGGAGCCGTAATGGGAAATGTTGGCCACTTTGATGTGGAGATTGATAGCAAATTTTTACTAAAGCATTCAAAATCAGTAAAAAGAGTAAGACCTAGTCTGGATGAATGTACTTTGAAAAACAATAAACGAGTATATCTTATTGGCGAAGGTAGACTTGCAAATCTAGTTGCTGCTGAAGGACATCCTCCTGAAGTAATGGCACAATCATTTTCCAATCAAATTTTGTCTATAATGTATATTCTTAAGAACCGCAAAAAAATGGAAAACAAAATTATCAATGTTCCAGAAGAAATTGACAAACAAGTAGCCATTGATGCTCTAAAAGCAATGGATGTAAAGATTGACAAGCTTACCCCTGAGCAGGTAAAATACATGAACAGCTGGTAAAAACTGTCTTTTTTCCAAATCAAAATTAGTCTGAAAATTCCAAAAAGTATCTTCTACAAAACTTCTTAAGCTCTGATGAAATTGGCAATAGTAAATGAGTAACAGAGCTATAATCACAAGTGCCTTACCCTATGCCAATGGTGAGATCCACCTTGGACATGTTGCCTCAACATATCTTCCAGCAGATGTAACAACAAGATTTCTAAAACAAAAGGGAGTAGAGGCATACTATGTCTGTGCTTCAGATGATTTTGGAACACCAATTTTGATTCAATCCGAAAAAGAAGGAAAGAGCCCCTCAGAGTATGTTGCCTATTGGAATAAGCGAGATTATGATGATTTTACAGCATTTAATATTGGATTTGATTATTTTTACAAGACAAGTTCGACTGAAAACATCGAATTTGTTCAAGATGTTTTCAAAAAACTAAATGAGGCAGGCCACATATATGAAAAAGAAATCATTCAATTTTACTGTAATAATGACAAAAAATTCCTGCCTGATAGATACGTAAAAGGAACATGTCCTTATTGTCAAGCAGAAGACCAGTACTCTGATTTATGTGAAAGCTGTGGACGAGTTCCTGAAGAAATATCAAATCCCAAATGCTCAATATGTGGTCAAACTCCAACTAAAGAAAAAACCGTGCATTATTTTTTCAAACTCAAAAACTTTGGAGATTCCTTATATCAATGGTTAGAAGAAAACCCTCATCTTCAAAAAGATGTAAAAAAATATGTGCAAAACTGGATAAAGTCTGGATTAATTGATTGGGATATAACGCGAGATATTTCATGGGGAGTTCCAATACCTCTTGAGGATGCCAAAGGCAAAGTTTTCTATGGATGGTTTGATAATCATTTGGCATACATTTCAACTGCTCTAAAGTTTTTGAACGACAAGGGAATTGATGGAAAAGAGTTTTGGAATTCT
Source organism: Nitrosarchaeum sp. (assembly GCA_965223805.1). Lineage (GTDB taxonomy): Archaea > Thermoproteota > Nitrososphaeria > Nitrososphaerales > Nitrosopumilaceae > HKST03. The sequence goes on from OZ245014.1 coordinate 330,793, forward strand.
GCAGACATTTATCACTTTATTGGCAAAGACATTGTTTATCATCACTATCTTTTCTTACCTGCAATGCGTTTAGGGATAAACAGCGAGTATAAACTTCCGAACTTTATTCCAACTCGAGGACACTTGACTTTACAATCCAAAAAAATATCTAAAAGCAGAAATTGGTATATTGGATTAAAAGAATTTCTAAATTATTATCCTGCTGATTATTTGAGATACTATCTTGTTTCAATCAATCCATATTCTCAAGATGATTTGAATTTTGATTGGGATGAATTTACAACTAGAATAAACTCTGAATTAATTGGAAATGTCGGAAATTTTGTAAACCGTGCATTGGGATTTACAAAAAAATCATTTGATGGAATTATTCCAGAATCTGGAAATTATGATGAAAAAGACAAAGAAGCATTAAACAAGATAACAAACCTATCTTCTGCAGTAGGTGATCTGATGCAACAGAATCACTTGGATAGAGCACTAAAGAAAATAATGGAATTTTCATCTTTTTTTAATCAATATTTCCAACATAAGGAACCCTGGAAGAAGGGACCAGGCATGGAAAACTGTGTTTTCTTGTCAGTTAATGCTGTAAGAAGTTTAGCAATAGCTGTTTTTTCATTCATTCCAGAGTCTTCTCAAAAAATTTGGGACCAACTAGGATTTGAAGGAAATATCAAGGATATTTCATGGGATGAAATTTCGAATCTTGGTGTAAAGGCAGGTCATCAATTAGGTGAATCATCTCCATTATTTAGCAAAGTAGAAAAAACCGATATTGAAAAATACAAAAAACAATTAGGTCCACAATAAAATGAAAAAAATTATTCCACGTATCTCAACTAGAGGTTATTATGATTTGACTCATGGAAAAACCTTGAAAAAAAATCCATACTTTTTGTATCCAAAAAAAGAATTTGAAAAATTAACTGGAAAAAAAGAATTAACCATAATGATTCATGGTCTTAGAAACAACAATGCAGGAGCTATTGCCAAAGTTGTAATTGCAAGAAATCGATTAAAACATCTTGGGTATTCTTTTCCGGTAATTGGATATAGCTATGATTCTAACACAACAGGAGCTCACTTGGTAAAACATGCAAAGCGTTCACTTGCTGCAGGACAATTAATCGCAAAGAAAAACGGACGTAATCTTTCATTATTCATACAAGATTTCAAACAACAAAGCCCTCAAACTAAGATCCGATTAATGGGACATTCTTTGGGTTCCCAGGTTATCCTGAGTACAATAGAACACCTCTCAAAAAAACCTCAAAACAACGGAATTATTGAGAGCGTTTACTTTTTTGGTGCATCAATAACTGAAGATATACCTTCTTCAAAAAAATATGGAAAGTTACTTGATGCGATAGTTTCTAAAAAAATAATGAATTACTTTAGTCCTTCTGACGAAGTTTTAGGTTGGGCTGATAATCACAAATTTGTAAAAGGCCCACTTGGGTTGAATGGTGCTACAGGAAAAACTATTTCAAAATACAATCAAAAATCAGTAAAACCCAAAAACCATAGATTTGTAAGTTATGCGGCAGTGTTAACAAAATTCCCATAATTTGTATCTGCCAAAACATCAATTGTTTTGGTATAATTCAAGCCAAATTTTTCAACAGTAAAAATCTCATTATTTCATAGAAAATATATGATAAATTTATTCAAAACATCAATAGAAATTCTGAGAAAGTTTGGAATTTTCACACTAACTGGGCTTAAAGCTTCTATTTTTTAGACGTAATTGACCTTTTCTGGAGAAACTTGCTTGCCTACTGTCAAAGTCAACAATATTTCAGAACAGTCAGTTTCGTTGTCTTCTAACCATGACAAATTTTTATCAATTAGATCATAAGAGTCCGTCAAAAGACCATTACTATCATAAAGTTCTACTCTCTTTCCTTTAGGTTTGACTACTACGTCCTTGGGAGAATGATAAATCCGAATGATATTGTCATTTTGCAAAATTTTGATCTTCAACGATATAATCATCAATATTACACGCGTAAAAACTTGGCGATCCAAATCTCTATCTAAATTTTAAAAAATGTCCGTTATTGAAACAAAATACCATCTTTAATTCATCCTGAAACAAAATTGTTAGGACACATTTTATGAGAATAATTTGGCCAGAAAAATTCAAAACTTCTTAAGGTCGATTTTTAGATCAAATCTTATTGGTAAAATCCATTAACTTTGTAATTTTAGGAAAACAAGATATTGCATCTGAGTTTGGAAAAAAGGGAACAGTAACAGACATTTCTCTTTATGACAGAAAAGAATCAGACATAATAAAAACATGGGTTACACCAAGTGGATTTCCTGACAAAATTCAACCGCTATTTCAAGCAATCAATCTTGCAGAATTTATAATCTTTCATGTTGACAAACTTGATAAATTTACAGGTGAGCAAATAATAGCACTCGATTCCCTAAAAAAAGACAAAGGAATTTTATCACATACCTTTGATGTTGATGAATCAAAGTTAGCTGCAATGATCAAAGGAACCGTAGTTGAAAAATATGCAAAGATAGACCAAGATAAAATTAAAGAAGAGATTGACAAATTTGAGCCAATTTCAATTGAAGGAAAACCAAAGATGGTAATTGATCATTGTTTTGATGTAAAAGGTGTCGGAACAGTAATTCTAGGAAAGGTCACATCTGGAAAAATAAAGCAGTATGATAACCTAAAACTGTATCCTGCAGGAATTGATGTTCTGATAAAATCTATTCAGATGCACGATGACCCTGTTGATGAATCTGTGTGTCCTGCCAGAGTGGGCCTTGCAGTAAAAGGTGCAAAACCTGATGATGTGGGAAGAGGAGATGTGATTTCTGAAGGAGATTCAGTTGACGTAAAATCTGAAATTGAGCTGGATTTTACAAAAAATCAGTATTACAAAGGAGACATAGCAGAAAATCAAGGATGTCTTGTCAATATAGGCTTGCAAATAAAGGCAGCAAAATTCTTGTCAATTTCACCATTAAAGTTATCATTTGAAAAGCCTATAGTTTGTAATTCTGGAGATATTGCAGTAATTTTAAAGCCCGAATCGACTACTATTCGAATTGTTGGAAGCGGTCAAATCAAATAGAATTTTTTTTACAAAAAATAGCAATAATAATCAATGATGGACTGATTTAATTAAACCAGAATTAATCTAAAATTATGCGAGGGCTAATGATGGGTAGATTCCAGCCTTTTCATTTAGGACATTTGGATTTAGTAAAAAAAATGCTAGAAGAATGCGATGAGGCAATTATTGCAGTCACTAGCTCTCAGTTTAACTATTTAGAAAAAGATCCTTTTACAGCTGGTGAAAGAATTGAAATGATTCATGGTTCTTTAAAAGAATCTGGAGTAGATTTATCACGATGTTTTGTAATTGGAATTGAAAACCAATTCAATATTGCAACATGGGCGTCTTACCTCAAAGCTGCATTGCCTCATTTTGATAAAGTGTATAGTGGAAATGATTATGTTTCTATGCTTTTAGCAGATTCTGAAATTAAAGTTATACCTCCTAGATTTTTAAACAGAGAACAATACAATGCAACAAAAATTCGCTCCATGATAATTAATGATGAAAACTGGCAAGAAATCGTGCCGAAAGCAGTTTCACAATATATTGAAAAAATTAACGGTGCAAACCGACTAAAGGTAATCTCAGGATCTGACACAAAACCAACTGAGCATTAATGGAACCTGTACGAGCTTGCCCTATTTGTCCGAATTGCGGTTCCAAAAGATTTGTACGATTACCAGGTGAGAAAGTAACTGTGAAATGCCGCTCTTGTGACAAAATTATTGAAATCTAAATTTCATAGTTAATATTTGCATTATTTTCGTATCTAATCATGGCAAAAACATGGAAAGATAACGAAATTAGCATTGACCCAATAAAGGATCAAACAATTGCTGTAATTGGTTATGGAATCCAAGGTGATGCTCAGGCAAACAACATGAAAGATTCTGGCCTCAATGTTATAATTGGTCTAAAGGAAGGTGGCAACAGCTGGAAAAAAGCTGAATCAGATGGTCATAAGGTAATGTCCGTTGCAGATGCCACAAAACAAGCTGATATTATTCACATATTGATTCCCGATATGATTCAAGGTCAAGTGTACAAAGAAGATATTGGACCAAATCTTTCTGAAGGAAAAGCACTATCATTTTCTCATGCAGCTGCAATATATTGGAAATGGATTGAGGCCCCAAACAATGTTGATCTTATTATGGTTGCACCAAAAGGACCGGGTTCAAAAGTTAGAGAGACTTATCTTGATAATTTTGGTACTCCATCAATTGTTGCAGTTGATCAAGACTATTCAGGAAAGGCATGGGACAGAACATTAGGAATTGCAAAAGCAATCGGAAGTGCAAGAGCTGGATTGATCAAAACTACCTTTAAGGAAGAAGTAGAGACTGATTGGTTTGGTGAACAAGCTGATCTTTGCGGTGGAGCAGCTTCCATGGTTACAAATGCATTTGAAACTCTAGTTGAAGCAGGATATCAACCAGAAATTGCATACTTTGAGGTGTTACACGAACTAAAACTCATCGTAGATATGATTCAAAGATATGGAATCAATGGTATGTGGAGACGTGTAAGTGAGACTGCAAGATATGGAGGTTTAACTCGCGGCCCAATGGTCATGGATAGTACCAACAAAGATAACATGAAAAAAGTTCTTACCATGATTCAAGACGGTACCTTTAACAAAGAATGGATTTCTGAATATCAGAAAAACGGCAAAGATGCATTTGACAAATACATGAAAGAGTATGATGCACACCAAATTGAAAAAGTTGGTAAAGAAATGCGCAAAATGATGTGGCCTGATTCCACTGAATAATTACTAATGCTTGGAATTATTCAAAATCATTTTATTTTATTTAAATCTAAATAGTAAATTCATTTCATACAAAAACATTCTAAAATTATCAAATGGAGGTTTGTGCCAATCATAACAACAAGTTTTTTTATCTTTCTGTACAAATTTTTGTTAATGAAAATACAGACAAAAACGGTATTTCCATTGATGACAGTATTTGTGACTGCCATTATGCTCAGTACTTCACCGGCATTTGCAGATCATGCAACTGCAAGTGTAAGTACTCCTGAAGGCACTTCAGTTCCTGGATGCGAAGAAACAAACGAATGTTATATTCCATACGATGTAACAATCGATGTTGGCGGTGAAGTCACATGGACAAATGATGACACTGCAGCACATACTGTAACATCAGGAACTCCAGCAGATGGACCAGACGGTCTATTTGATAGTAGTTTGTTCATGGCAGGATCTACATTTTCTGTCAAGTTTGACGGTTACGAACCTGGATCCTACAACTACTTTTGCATGGTTCATCCATGGATGGAAGGAATTGTAGCTGTTCAGGAAGCAGGTGCCCAACCTACAGCCACTCTGGTAGTAGAAGCGCCATCTACAGAAGAAACTACAGTTACAGGAATGTCTTCAGATGGAAAGGTACGAGTAGAGATAACATCAAGTAATCCTGCTGCTAATGAATCAATGTCTATTGATATAAAATTCAGAGATTCAAGTGGTGGCGGATTAATTAAACATGCCAATTATGATATCAGTGTAACTCAAAATGGCAACGAAATACTTTCTGTTTTAGGAGCACATGAACATGAAGGAAATGGGATGCATACAACAGCACCATTGATATCTGATGATGCAGTGGACATTGAGGTGATGTTACTTGGATTTGGATTACCTGACGATGAAGCAAACTGGACTGGACCTACAGGCGAAGTACTCTACTTTAATGTAGTTCCTGAGTTTGGAACAATTGCTGCAATGATACTAGCAGTTGCAATAATATTGATAATCGCAGTATCTGCAAAGTCAAAACTTAGTATCATTCCAAGAGTATAGACAAACCATTTTTTTCTTTTTTTAATGTTTATCAAGAGCATTGATTTACAATACTTGAAATGACAGATTCAACAAAAACTAAAATTGAAAAGTCAGAACTAACAAAAAAAGAACTTATTTCTTATTTTAGAGAAAAATGCAGAATATGTGGACATCATAGAATCATGCATGACGAATTTGGAAAATGTGAAGGAGTAATGAATAAACCTTGTAATTCCGGATGTGATTCTTTTAGTGCAGAATAGTTCCTAGATCTTTCTTAATTTTGAAACACCTAATGTGATATGATCAATGATTGTGGGCAATGGGGTACCTGGACCAAACACATGATCAATACCTGCTTTGGTTAATGCCTTGTGATCTACTTCTGGAATTACTCCGCCTCCAACAACAAGAACGTCTTTGATTCCCTTCTTTTTTAAAGCCTTCACTACCCTTGGAAATAGAGTTCCATGTGCTCCATTAAGAAGGCTCATTGCAATTGCATCTACGTCTTCATCTTCTGCAATTTGTGCAACTCTTTCAGGTGTTGCAAATAATCCTGAATAGATGACCTCCATTCCTGCATCTCTAAAGGCCCTACAAAGCACTAAAGCGCCTCTATCATGACCATCAAGGCCCAATTTTGCTACTAGAATCTTGATATTTCTTGACGCTGTTTTTTGTTTCATGAATACCTACCTTTATTTTGTATATTTTAAAGGGTTTATTTGATTTTCGAATTAACGAAACACTGGAAAAATTTGGCTCTACATTGTTATACTGGCAGTTAAAATCTGCAATCTCATCTTATGACTTTGTTAAAAGACAAAGAGTTTTGCTCAAAGCCAAGATTCTTATAAAATTTGTGTGATTTTTTGCGCATATTGCCTGATTCTAATCTAATTCTGTAACAATCTTTTTTTTCTGCTAGTTCCATGCAAAAATTCATCAGTTTTTTTCCAATTTCAAAAGATCGAAATTTTTCAGCTACAACTAATTCAGGAATATATATTTCAAAATGTACATGATTTAGTCTTTGTAAAAATATCAAACTTGTAAATCCTACAATTTTTGAATCTTTAATTGCGACAATTATTGATTTTTGAGGATCAGTAAAATAATTTTTTATTTTTTCCTTAAAAATTCCTACTTCTTTGTCATTGGACGGTTTTGGTCGGCCTAACTCATATAGCAGGTTGAGAATAAATGAAACGTCTTTGTTTTCAGCTTTTCTTATTTCTATATTCATGGATATAAAAAAGGACTATTGTGTATAAGCAATTCTACTTTGAGAATTTTTTTTAAAAGAACTTGAAAATATGTCGTCTCTGTTTAGTAACAACAAAAAAGGATGCTTCCTGAATTAGAGAATTGCAAGTTTAGCTAATTACAAAATTTCTCATCAAGAGGATTCCAATTCTCACGAGTGAATCCAACCCAATCCTTGATTTCTGAGTGCTCTTTTAGAAATTCCATTATTTCTCTGATTTTCATAAAAAAGAACACTTAAGAAACCATTGATATGATGTGTTTGTCAAAAATTACTTCGATCTGGATCAACTAAAGAATAACATCTAGGCATAAAGTTTAGTTTAATCTATTTTTTGACTAGTTTTCTCTCACAATAATTGAAAAATAAGTGATTATCCCAAATTTGTTTCAAGAAAATTCATTTTACAGTAACACATTTTGCTAGATTTCTTGGATAATCAGGGTCTTCTCCTCTTTCCAAAGCAGTATAATATGCTAATAGTTGGAATGGAATTATTTCTACTAGCGGATAAAGTATTTCTGGGTCCATTTTAGGTATTTTAATCCAATAGTCGTATGTTTCGTGATTTTTATTTGAAAGACCGATTATTTTTGCACCACGGGCTCTGACTTCTAAAATATTAGATATGTTATCTTGATGTGCACAATCCTCAGGATTGATAACAATAACAAAACAAGATTGGTCCATTAAGGCAAGAGGTCCATGTTTTAATTCTCCAGTTGGAAAGCCTTCAGCATGTATGTATGATAGTTCTTTTATTTTTAATGCGCCTTCTTTTGCTATTGGATAATGAATTCCTCTTCCCAATATGTAAATGTCTGAGGCATTTTTTAGCTCTTTTGCAAGTTTCATCATACTTGGCTCTTCATCAAGGACTTTAGATATGGCCTTTGAAACTAGTTCAAAATTAAATGATAGATTTTGGTCAGAAAGATACTCTATAATTTTATAAAAAATTGCCAGCTGAGAAGTAAAGCTTTTGGTAGCAGCTACACCAATTTCTGGTCCACAATGTAGCCCTAATGTTGCATCAGATTCTCTTTCAAGTGAAGAAGTAAGAGAGTTTACAATAGATATGACATTCAAACTTTTTTGTCTAGCAATGGATGCGGCCTCCAACACATCTGCACTTTCGCCACTTTGTGATATGGCAATCAATAACGAATCTTTTTTCAGTCTATTTTGTGAATAGTTCATTTCGCTAGACATTATAGTTTCAGGCGAAGTTTCTGTATGTGTTGGAAATAGATATTTTGCAACTAGTGCAGTGTTGTAACTGGTTCCACTACCGGTAATGTAGACGTTTGAGGATTTTTGAATTATGTCTGCAAAAGTTTTCCAGTTGTTACTTGGATTATTTACTGAATTTAGAATTGTAGTAGGTTGTTCGAAGATTTCTTTTCTTGTAAAATGCTCAAATCCCTTCTTGTCAAAATCATTGAATTGTTTTGAAACTGTAACTATCTCGTATGGAGCTGGATTGCCTTTAAAATCATAAATTTGAAATCCTTTATCATCCATTATTACAAATTGCTCGTTTTTGAGATAAATCACTTGATCAGTTTTTTCGATAAAACCTAACACATCACTTGAAAGAAAATATTCTTCTTTTCCTATTCCAATAATTAGCGGTTCATGAAATCTAGCAGCTACTAAGAGACCATCTTTTATCATACCAACAAAACTGTATTGCCCTTTCAGACTTGCACAAGTTTCAATTAACATTTCCTTGATGTTTCCTGTTTTTTTAAAATTAAACCCTAAAAGATTTGGAATTACTTCAGTATCAGTATCACTTCTAAATTTAACTCCAGTTTTTTCAATTTCTTTTCTTAAATCAGAATAGTTTTCAATTATTCCATTATGAACAACAGCTACAGAATTATCTGCACATAGATGCGGATGAGCATTTTTAGTATTTACTTGTCCATGTGTAGCCCATCTAGTATGACCTATTCCAACATGTCCAGGCAGGGTGTCAAGATGAAGATTTGTATTAACAGTGTTTACCTTACCGATTCCTTTTTTTACCAATATTTCTGAACCATGATTAGTAGCTATTCCTACACTATCATATCCTCTATACTCCATTCTTCGAAGAGCTTTCACTAGTGGCACAGATGCATCAGATTCTGAAATACATCCAATTATAGAACACATGATTCACTGGTTTCCATTAAAAATGAGAAATCGTTTACATGTGAGTTGGATTGTTTTTCGTTATTTTTTGGATTAATTTTTAGATCTATTTCATAATTTAATCTGTTCATAATCACAATCATTTTATTATGTACTAGTATTAGTAGTATGAACTATAAAGTTTTCTTCATACTATAAAAAAGAACATACAAAAAAGATGCGATCAAAATATTAAAAATCTAGTAGATCTGATAAAAAATATGCCAAGAAGTACTGCGCGCCAAATCAATTTGACTATGGCCAAAAAAACTCACGATATCATTAGAAAAGCATGGGAGAAAACCTCAGATGATAAAAAATTATCATCATGGGTTTTAGATACAATACTACAAGCTATAGAAAAAGATAAGTGGTTAAAGGATTATGCTTCTCATTTATCCTTTGTGGGTACAGATAAAAATGGAATATTACTTCGAGATAGACATCTAAAAGATTCTATTGTAGAAGTAAAACTACTAGATGGTCGTTTATGGTGTCAAATTTGTAGAGAGAAGAATTGTATGCATGTGTATTATACGATGGCAAGACCAGAACTAGCTTCTATAAAAGATCCTGAGGATCCTAGAAAAAAATGAAAATAATACCAAATTAAGAAAAATCAGAATGAAAATAGAATTAATTAATTTGATTAAGACCATAATAAATTCTGAGAATTTCATCTAGGGACTCCACAAATTTTCAAATTGTGGAAATGATTCAACAGTATTTTTTGTGGATTTCAATTTCTGCGTCGATCAAAAAATGTCGATTGCATTTAGGACAACAATTAATGATACAATAGTCATCCTTTCCTGGTATCCCAACAGGTGGTTTCACGCGAGTTATGATATTGCTTTTTAATTATATAATAGAGAACAAAATTTTCCAACATAGTTGTAGAAAAATTCAACATCTTTTCAGGTAAAACATCAAATTTGTTTTATTGTTATAATTTGATCGATAAATTATTTCAGTATATTGGTTTTTTTTGATCGTGGTATGACTTAGAACATTTAGTAAAAAAAATACATTAAGATTAAAGCGTAAAATCATTCAAATAGAAAATCTACATAAAGCCTAATTATTGAACAACTTGTGTGGATATCACTCCAATTAATTACAATCTAACATTTGAACCTGATCTAAAAAAATTCACTTTTAGAGGCCATGAAATAATCACCATTGATTGTAAAAAACCAACAGATACGATCTTTTTGAATTGTGCCGAAATCAAAATAAAATCAATTCATACAGAACAATTAGGCAAAATTATCAAATCTACCAGTAAAACATATGAAAAAAAAGAAGAGCTCCAAATCAAATTAAAAGAGAAAATCAAAGGCAAAGCAACCATCCATATAGAATTTCAAGGAGTTCTCAATGATAGATTACTAGGATTTTATAGAAGCCAGTACAAGCAAGGTGGAAAAATAAAGTACCTTGCCACCACTCAATTTGAAGCAGCTGACGCAAGACGTGCATTTCCCTGCTGGGATGTGCCTGAGGCAAAAGCTACATTTGAAATTTCAATTATTGCAGACAACAAATATTCTGCAATCTCAAATATGCCTGTCGAATCAAAAAAGAAAATTGGCAGAAAAACACTTTACAAATTTGGAAAAACCCCCATTGTTTCTACTTATTTGATTTATCTTGGTGTGGGTGAATTTGAATATCTTACAAGCAAGGTTGGAAAAATTCAGATTCGTGTCGTTACTACAAAGGGAAACAAATCAAAAGGAAAATTCTCGCTTAACTTGGGAAAGAAGTTGTTAACTTCATATGAAAAATATTTTGGAATAAAATACCCCTTACCTAAACTTGACTTGATTGCAGTTCCAGACTTTGCTGCAGGAGCAATGGAAAACTGGGGTGCAATTACATTTAGAGAGACAATTTTACTTTATGATCCTAAAACATCCTCCACTCGAACAAAACAATTCATTGCTGAAGTAATATCTCATGAGATAGCTCACCAATGGTTTGGAAACTTGGTTACAATGAAATGGTGGAATGATTTGTGGTTAAATGAAAGTTTTGCAACATTTATGGCAACAAAGTTTGTAGATAAATTCTATCCTGAATGGGATTTGTGGAATCAGTTTGTAGAGGATGCTATGAATGTAGCGATGGGTCTTGATTCTCTAAAGACAACACATCCAATTGATGTTAAAGTAAACTCTCCTGCAGAAATTAGAGAGATTTTTGACGCAATCTCTTATGACAAAGGTGGATGTATCTTGAGAATGCTAGAACATTACGTCGGTGAGACTAATTTTAGAAAAGGCTTGAAACAATATCTTACAAATTTCAAATACAAAAATGCACAAGGACAAGATTTGTGGAATAAGATTGGAAACGCCTCAAGAATGCCTGTTAGCAATATGGTAAACTCATGGCTAAAACAATCAGGATTTCCACTAGTTGAAATTGATCAAAAAGGATCTAATCTGTACGTGAAGCAGAAAAGATACCTGCTTGAGTATGATAAAAAATTCAGTAAAGGTCAATGGATGATTCCTCTTTCCATTGGGCTATCTCAAGAGATTTCAAAAAAGATGTTTTCAAAAAAATCAATGACGATAAAAATTCCTAAAAAAACGATAGGCTTTGTTGCAAATTATGGACGAAAGGGATTCTATCGTGTGAAATATGGAGAAGGAATCTTACTTGACCTAAAGATGTTAGTTGATCAAAAACGAATTGCCCCTATTGATAGATGGGCAATACAAAATGATCTTTATTCTCTGTGTGTTTCAGGTAATGAGCAGGTTAGAAATTATCTTGATTTTTCAGATGCTTACTATGAAGAAGATAGTTATCTTGCATCAGTAAATGTTGCTCATAATTTAGCATCTCTTTTCTTTCGTGCATATGATGAAAAATTCTCTGAAGAGATACGAGGTTATGCTATTAGTTATTTTAGAAAAATATTATTTGAGTTAGGATGGGAACCCAAAAAATCAGATAAACATACTGATGCACTTTTGCGTTCTTTTGCAATTTCAACATTAGGTAAATTAGATGATGAAGAGGTTTTAGATGAAGTAAAAAAAAGATACAGAAAATTCCTAAAATCTCAAAGTTCTCTCTCTCCTGATTTAATAGAACCTGTCTGTTCAATTGCTGCATGGACAGGAAATTCAAAGACTCACTCTGAACTAATTAATCTCTACAAAAACGCAAAAACAATGGAAGAAAAACTCCGCTTTTTGGGAGCAATGTGTAGTTTTAAAAACAAACAATTACTTGAAAAGTCACTTAATTTCTCTCAAACCCCTGAAGTAAAGTCTCAAAATATGCAATTACCCATAATGAAAGTCTCTGCAAACCCATATGGTAAACAAGTATTGTGGCCGTGGCTAAAAAAGAACTGGAAAAAAATAAACAAAAAAGTTGGGCATGGAAATCCCCTTTTCAATAGAATCGTAGCAAGTATTTCATCAGTTGCCGATGATTCAATGGAAAAAGAAATCAAACTATTCTTTAAGAAAAATCCAACTCCTGGAACTGAAAGAACTCAAGCTCAAACACTTGAAAGAATCAGAATCAATTCTAAATTCTTGAGGAATATGAGAAAAGAGTTCAAAGATGCCTAAAAAAATTGTTTCAACAATTTCTCTAGGAGTAATTAGTGTGTTAGCAATTTTATTTTTGACTGGAGCTGGAAATGACGACAAAGATATTCTAAGAGAAACATTTCAGATTGAAGCAGTATACTATGATTCAGGTCATGTTGAGATTTCATTTCTTGATAAATCAGCTCAAACAAATTCTGTGGTTTTAGAGATTCTGGGCATGGAGGAATCTTTTCAAAAAACATTTTCAGAGTCTGAATTTATAGAAATTGTCCCCTTTGCAAATCCCCCAAAATATGGTTGGCCTATTCATCCTGTAGTTTTAGATATTGATCATAAAGAACTTGGGAAGATTCAACTAAAAACTGAAATCTATCCGTTAGGTGAACCAAAACCTCCTGTAATTTACGGCAAACCATAGATCGAACACAAGATTTTATTGCAGCTTGGAAAACCGTTCTAATATTGGATTTACTTGCAGAACTAAAAAAAGGAAAGCGTGGAGCAATTGCAAAGGCAATCACCATAGTAGAAAATGATCAACCTGAAGCAAAAAAACTTCTAAAGAAAATTTTCAAAAATACTGGCAATTCTATGGTTATTGGAATTACAGGACCTGCAGGAGCTGGGAAAAGTTCGCTAATTAACAAAACAGCAGTGGCTATGAGAAAATTAAGAACGAAACCGGCAGTCCTTGCAGTAGATCCTACTAGCCATGTTACAGGTGGAGCCATTCTAGGTGATAGAGTAAGGATGAGCGAATCTACTGATTCTGGTACGTATATTCGGAGTATTGCCTCCAGAGGTGCAACTGGTGCTGTTTCACGCTCTTTGAGAAACAGTATCCGTGTTTTAGAGTATGCCGGATTTAATCCAATTATCATTGAGAGTGTAGGTGCAGGCCAAACAGAGGTAGAAATTTCAAATATTGCAGATATTACAGTGGTTGTTTTTAATCCACACACAGGAGACAGTATACAAACAATCAAGGCAGGATTAACTGAAATTGGAGACATTTACCTAGTGAACAAAAGTGATTTGGATGGAACAAATCAGCTCTTTGATGCGGTAAGGGATTTTATTGGTGCATCTGAGAGAAACCCGGTAATTCTGAAAACATCAGTAAAGAAAAACAGTGGAATTACAGAATTTGCCAAAACTCTAAAAAAGATGATGCAAGATAAAAAGAAATTCAAAAAGGAAAAAGACCAAGAGAGACTCGAAACTGAACTCAAGGATATTGTTTTAAATAACATAAAAGAAAAGATGAATGAAATGCTTGATTCTGATAAGACATTTTCAAAATATCTAAACAAACTACAAACAAAAGATATTGACCCCTTTGAAGCAGCAGATAAAATTACAAAGTCATTGGTAAAGTGAGAGGTTATGGCAGCAAAAAAATCAAAACCCAAACAACCAGAAAAGAAAATTTTTACTGATTCTAATTTTCCTGTAAAAAGAATTTATCAAAAATCTTCAAAAAAGAGAGTTGTTGAGGACTCTGGAAAGTTTCCATTCACGCGAGGAATTCATCCTGGAATGTATCGTGATAGATTCTGGACTATGCGTCAATATTCTGGATTTGGAGATGCAAAACTTACAAATGAACGCTTCAAGTTTATGCTGGAAAAAGGTCAGACAGGTCTCAGCATGGCTTTTGATCTTCCAACTCAGATTGGATATGATCCTGATTCTCCACAAGCAGAAGGCGAAGTAGGAAAAGTAGGAGTGTCTATTGCATCTCTAAAAGATATGATGACTGCATTTAACGGAATTCCTCTAGGTAAAGTTAGCTCATCGATGACAATTAATTCTACAGCATCAACCTTACTTGCATACTATATTGCAGTAGGAGAGTCTCAAGGATTTAAAAGCGAACAGCTACGTGGAACTACTCAAAATGATATTCTAAAAGAATACATTGCAAGAAACACCTACATCTATCCTCCTCAACCATCAATGCGATTAATTGGAGATATGATTGGGTATTGTGCACAAAAAGTTCCTCAATGGTATCCTGTATCAATTTCTGGATATCACATGAGAGAGGCAGGTTGTACTGCAACACAGGAAGTTGCATTTACACTTGCAAATGCAATTGCATATATTCAGACATGTATTGATAGAGGACTTAAAATTGACGACTTTGCACCACGTCTATCATTTTTCTTCTGTTGTACAATAGAATTTTTTGAAGAAGTTGCAAAGTTTAGAGTTGCAAGAAAGGTTTATGCAAAAATTCTCAAAGAGATGTTCCATGCAAAAGATCCAAAATCCATGCAACTAAAATTCCATACTCAAACTAGTGGAGAATCCCTTACTGCTCAGCAACCAGATAACAATATTGTTAGAGTTGCCATACAAACAATGGCAGCAGTAATGGGTGGAACTCAATCACTTCACACAAATTCCAGAGACGAGGCACTTGCTTTACCTACACAAGAATCTGCAAAAATTGCCCTGAGAACACAACAGATTGTGGCCCACGAAAGCGGCATTACAAAGACTGCAGACCCCATGGCAGGATCTCACTATCTTGAGGAATTATGTGATCAAATAGAAGACGGAGTTTGGAAATATCTTAAAAAAATTCAAAAGATGGGAGGCTCTGTCAAGGCAATTGAGAAAGGATTCTTCCAGTCTGAAATCAGACAAAATGCATACCGATTAAAGAAAGAGACCGATGAGGGCGATAGAATCTTGGTTGGTGTAAACAAATATTCAGAAAAAGAAGAACAGCCAGAACTCTTGCGAATTGATGATAGAATCGAGATTCAACAAAAGAAAGAACTCAAAAAACTAAGATCATCTAGAGATAGCAAAAAAGTCGAAAAGGCACTATCTGCAATGAAAAGTGCTGCAGATACTGATGAGAATCTAATGCCATACATCATTACCGCAGCTAAATCATATGCTACAACTGGTGAAATTAGCAACACATTCAGAGAAGTGTATGGAGAATATCGTCCAAAAGAGGTCTTTTAGGTAAGACACTGGATTTTTAAAAAAATACCATTAGTTGAATTTTCTCAATGTGGGTTCAAATCCCCGTGGCCCATTTTAGTACCCAAATATGGAAGAGGATTCATTTTCGGATGAACTTGGTTTTATATGAATAAAGTTAAACAGGTATTTTGAATTTATCCAATATGTTTATCTTTTATTACACAATTTTCAACTTGTGAGATCAGAATTCTTTTTACTTTCTGCAGCAATGATGGTTTTGGTACTTTATCCGATTTCGGCATATGCTGATTCAGACATACCAGATTGGATAAAACAGGTTGCAGAGTTTTGGATTACTGATCAAATAGATGACCAGGGTTTTGTTCAAGTAATTGAATATTTAGTGCAACAAGAGATTATCACCATTCCATACGCTGAATCTCCCGAAGAAGAATCTGCAGTCTCGATTCCCAGTTGGATTAAAACAAATTCTGAATTTTGGGTTAAAGGAGATATTTCTGATGATGAATTTGCAGTTGGTCTTGAGTGGTTAATCAACAATGGAATTATCAGAGTAAGTATGGAAGATACAATTGAATCACCAACTTTGGATAATGGCTCAGGATTGTCTGGAGAAGTGGCAATAGGACTAATTCTTCCATTAACAGGTGATCTTGCACACAAAGGTCATGAAAATTGGGAAGGCTCCAAATTCGGACTAGAAGAATTTAACAAATATCTTAAAGAAATTGGTGAGTCTTGGCAACTCAAGCTAATATCTGAAGACTCTGCAACAAGTCCTGTTGTGGCACTAGAAAAGCTTACTTCTCTAAAGGCAAAAGGAATCGATATTGTGGTTGGTCCTGAAACAAGCTCCAATATACGAAATATCAAGGGATATGCAGATTCTAACAATATGCTACTTTTTAGCTGCTGTTCAACTGCACCTGCCTTAGCTATTCCAAATGATAGTGTATATCGTCTAGTCCCAAATGACACATTTCAGGGAACAGCGCTCGCTAAAAAAATTCAGCATGATGGAATAGAAGTCTTGGTTCCAATTTGGAGAGGAGATGCTTGGGGCGACGGACTTCGAGAATCAACTGTAAAGTCATTTGAAGAACGTGGTTTAGCCGCATCAGATGGAGTAAGATACAATCCAGAATCTCCAGAATTTTCTGCTTCTGTATCTTTGTTGGCAACGCAAGTAGACAAACAAGTCAATCAGTACGGAAAAGACAAAGTTGCAGTTGGAGTTATTGGATTTGGCGAGACTGTCAACATCATGCAGTCTGCATCACAGTACGATATACTGGGTGAGGTAAGATGGTATGGCGGCGACTCTAATGTAAAAGAAGTTGCTTTTATTGAAGATCCTATTGCATCAAAGTTTGCAAACAAGGTAAAATTTACTGCTTCCCAGTTTTCAATTGGTGAAAACAATATTACTAAAAAGATTGATGCTCATGTCTTGGAAGCTCTTGGAAGGGAAGGCTATGCATATATCAATACGTCTTATGATGTTGTCTGGATTCTAGGTCTTTCCATTTTAGAGGTAAAAAGTCCCAATGTCGATGATGTCAAAGAGATACTTCCAAAAGTAGTTGAAAGTTATTCAGGGGCATTAGAATCTGTAAAGTTAAATGAAGCAGGGGATCTTAGCGGTGCAGACTATGGAGTTTGGAGCATAATTGACAACAAATGGATACTGGTTGACATTTACGACTTTGAAACAGACTCTATTACGACTCCCAATCCCGATATGAAATAAGACATAATGGAAAAAGAATCTGAAAATTTGAGGACTACAATATGTTTATTTTATAATTTAGCAAAATTACTATGTGAAAAAAGAATTCTTTTTACTTTCTGCAGCAATGATGGTTTTGGTACTTTATCCGATTTCGGCATATGCTGATTCAGACATACCAGATTGGATAAAACAGGTTGCAGAGTTTTGGATTACTGATCAAATAGATGACCAGGGTTTTGTTCAAGTAATTGAATATTTAGTGCAACAAGAGATTATCACCATTCCATACGCTGAATCTCCCGAAGAAGAATCTGCAGTCTCGATTCCCAGTTGGATTAAAACAAATTCTGAATTTTGGGTTAAAGGAGATATTTCTGATGATGAATTTGCAGTTGGTCTTGAGTGGTTAATCAACAATGGAATTATCAGAGTAAGTATGGAAGATACAATTGAATCACCAACTTTGGATAATGGCTCAGGATTGTCTGGAGAAGTGGCAATAGGACTAATTCTTCCATTAACAGGTGACTTGGCCACACATGGAATAGAAAATCATGAAGGTTCTAAGTTTGGAGTTGAAGAGTTTAACAAACATCTTGAAGAGATGGGAGCACCATGGCATCTAAAAATGATCTCAGAAGACTCTGCAACTAATCCAGTAATTGCATTAGAAAAACTAAGCTCACTAAATGCAAAAGGAATTGGGATTGTAGTTGGCCCTGAAACCAGTTCAAATATTCGAAATATCAAAGGGTATTCAGATTCTAACAACATGTTACTTGTTAGCTGTTGTTCTTCAGCACCTGCCTTAGCTATTCCAAATGATAGTGTCTTTCGTTTGGTTCCAGATGATAGAAATCAAGGAACTGCGCTTGCAAAGTTAATACAACATGAAGGAATCGAGGTATTGGTTCCGGTTTGGAGAGGAGATACATGGGGGGATGGACTAAGTAAAGCTGCAACTGATTCATTTTCTAAGAGAGGAGGACAAATAGATGAAGGAATAAGATACAACCCTGAATCTCCAGAATTTTCTGCATCAACTTCACTGCTGGCTGCAACTGTAAATGAATATGTTGATGAATATGGTGCAGATAAGGTTGCTGTTTTATTTTTGGGTTTTGCAGAGATTCTACAATTTATGCAATCAGCATCTGAACATGATGTATTAAATGATGTAAGATGGTTTGGACCAGGAGCTAATACAAAAGAACACAAGCTAATAGAGGATCCAATTGGATTAGACTTTTCAACTAACGTACAATTTACTACAGTTCAATTTGCAGCATCTAAAAACCCAATCTATGAAAAAGTACAAGAACATCTAACAGAAACCCTAGGAACAGATCCTAACACTTTTGTTCATTCATCATATGATGCCGTATGGATTATCGGACTTGCAATACTTGAAACCCAAAGTACCGATGTCAGTGTAATTAAGGAAAAGATACCTGAGATAGCAGACAGGTATAGTGGGGCAATTGGTCCCACAAAACTAAATGAAGCAGGAGATTTGGCTCAGGCCGATTATGAAGTATGGGGAATTAGAGGAGCAGAATGGGTTCTTCTTGGTAAATATACACAAAGTGACGACTCTATTTCACTAAACTAGGTAATTCCCAAGTAGAGCCTGCTTAGCTCAGGATGTGCTAAAAGATCTTCAGGTTTTCCTTGAAATACCCCTTTACCATTTGCATAAAGGTAGACATGATCCCCCATCTTGAGTGCACGCTTGACATTTTGTTCAACTAAAATGATTGTAATCCCAAACTCATTTCGAAGCTGTTTGATTTTGGATAAAACTTCATCAGCTAGCTTTGGTGAAAGGCTAGCTGTAGGCTCATCAAAAAGCATTGCTTTTGGTTGTCTGATTAATGCCATGGCCATTGCAAGCATCTGGCGTTCTCCTCCACTGAGGTTTTCTGCCTTTGTTTTTTCATATTTTTTTAACACAGGAAAAGTTTCAAACATTTCTGGAATTCTCTTTGATGATAACTTTGAATCAAGAGTATAACTTGCCATTGTAAGATTCTCCCTTACAGTAAGATTAGAAAAAACGTTATCGACTTGTGGAAGATATGCAATTTTTTTTCTTGCTATATCGTGTGGTGCAAGTCCTGTAATTTTTTTTCCATAAAACTTAATCTCTCCAGAATACACAGTACATAAACCAAAGATGCTTTTGAGTAGTGTACTTTTACCACTTCCGTTTGGACCGACAACTATTGTAATCTCTTTTTCTTTTGCCTCAAAATCAACTCCAAAAAGTATATGGCTATTTGCATATCCAGAGTTGAGATCATTTACATGAATTATAGAATTAGTAGTTTTCTGTGACATTTATTCTCCTAGATAAGATTCAATTACTTTGGGGTGTTTGATTACTTGTTCAGAGTTACCTTTGGCAATAATTTTTCCTCTATTCATCGCAAAAACATAATCTGCATATTGTAATGCAATATCTAATCTATGCTCTACAATCAAAAAAGTAATTTTTTGTTCTTTACAAATATTTGAAATTTTTTTAAATATTTCATGAGCCAAAGTTGGATTTACTCCTGCAATTGGTTCATCCATTAGAATCATTTTTGCTCCTGACATCATCGCACGGCCTAGCTCAAGTAACTTTTGTTGTCCGCCACTTAGATTCTGACTTGAAGTATCTTTTTTCTTGTCAAGATTGACCATCTCCATAATTTCAGAGGCTGCATCCATGACTTTTTTCTCATCTCCTCTCCACTTTGATTTTAATGGTGCCAAAAGAAATGATTCTCCTGCATTTTCATTACTAGAAATTAAAAGATTCTCAAATGTTGTTAGATTGACAAATGGTTGCGGTATCTGCCACGTTCTTACAAGACCTTTCTTGTAGGTATGATACAAGTTTTTGTTTGTAATATCAGCTCCATTAAAGGTTATTTTTCCCTCGTCAGGTTTTAAAAGTCCAGATACTAAATTGATTAGGGTAGTTTTCCCACTGCCGTTTGGACCAATTAGCTGGTAGAGTTTTCCTTTCTCCAACTCCATATCGATTCCATCTAGAACTAACAAGCCACCAAAATGTTTTCTAATGCCCTGAATTGATAAGATACTCACTAAAACCTACAAAGGCATAAAGAAATTAAGGGTTTTCTGCTGTAAATAATGACTTGGGCTTTGATCCTATTTTTTCAGATGCAATAATTTTCTCTAGTCTTTTAGCTCTTCTCAGTATTGGTCTGACTCTCACCTATCTAACAACTCGTGTACCAAACTTTGCACATGCCTCTTTTGCAACGATTGGTGTTTACATTGCACTAATAGCAACTAGAGTTTGGGATGTTGTTCCATACATTGCAATTCCTATTGCCTTTGTAATATCGGGATTAGTTGCATTATCTCTATACCACTTTATTTTAAAACCACTAATTAGGAAAGGTTCATCCCAAGCAATTCTGATGATTGCTACTTTGGCATTTGATTTAGTTGTAATTGCTCTGCTAAATATTACAGCAGATTTTATCGTAAAAACATTCCAAGTAACATCAAGGGAGTTTACTTTGCGAAGTTATGATGCAGAGTTTATGGGGCTTCCTTTGATAGTATTTGTTGCCCCTCTTGTTATTGCAATTTTGGGTATAACTTTGCATGTTATGCTAAAGAAAACAAAATTTGGCATAGCCATGAGGGCCGCGACTCAAAACTCTGATTTAGCAGAGACTGTAGGGATCAATGTCAAGCTAGTTTATGGGGTATCTTGGTTGTTAGGCGGAGGTTTTGCTGGAATTGCAGGTGCATTAATGTCACTGTGGTTTCAAGGGGACCCAAACCTAGGCCCACTGCTAATACCGAGTGTATTTGCAGCTAGTATTGTTGGTGGATTTCTTAGTATTTATGGTGCAATAGCAGGAGGTATTCTTTTAGGACTGACCGAAGTTTTAGGAACGCGGTTTTTGGCAGGCGAATTTGGTTCGTGGTTAATTGCATATAGGCCCCTTATTCCACTGGTTTTTATCGTAGTCACACTACTGCTAGCACCAAAGGGTTTAGCAGGAGTTAATTGGTCAAAGTTGAGGAGACATGGTTCTAGGTCCTGAAACAGTTTTCATTGTAGACTTGCTTGCAATATTTGCAGTATATGTAATTGTTAATCTTAGCTTGAATTTAGAATTTGGTTATACTGGAATTCCAAACTTTGGAAAGGTTCTTGCAGTTGGTGCTGGTGCATTTGTAGCAGCATCAATTCCTGGAAGAATTTTTGCAAGCCTTGCAGGAATAGAGGGAGACTATATTGCAGATAACTTACTCATAGTTTCGCAGATTAATGTTTGGCTAGTTGACAATGTTGGTGTTGGCTTTGCTGTTTTCTTTTTAACTTTAGGCATTGCTGCAGGAGTTGGTGGAGGATTGGGCCTTCTTACATCATACCCTGCAATACGACTGAGGGGAGATTATTTGGCAATTACTCTCCTTGCCTTTGGTGAGAGCATCAGAATTATTGGAAACAACTTTACGCCATTAGTTGGGGGAACACTAGGTGTTCAGGTACCAGATCCTTTGACCTTTTTACCAGATGATATTCGTTTTCCAGTAGCTACACTGGGAATGGTCCTAATTGCAATTGCTGTCTTTGCGTATAGTGAAAGGTTGATTCGTTCTCCACTTGGGAGACTACTTCGAGCGGTACGAGACAATGAAGTAGCAGCAGAATCTCTTGGGAAAAATACGAAACAAATTCGAATCCAAGTAATTATGATCTCAGCTGCACTAGCAGCAATAGGTGGTGCATTATACGCATTTTATGTTGGAGGAACTATCGCATTTGCTTATGATAGAGCAAGCTGGACATTTTGGCCATTTCTGATGATTCTCATTGGAGGTCTTGCAAACAACAAGGGGGTCATAGTAGGAACTTTGATCTTTGTGACAATTCGAAAGCTAATCATATTTTTCAAAGATTCCTTTGAGGGTTTTGTTCCATTTGATGTCGTCTGGCTTGACTTTTTACTACTTGGAATAATTTTACTAGTGGTGCTTTTGTACCGTCCGCAGGGAATCTTTGTTGAAAAACCAACACCAACCATTTCCAATAAGGAAGATTCTAATATGTTTGGTAGTTTTTGGTTAAAAAAATTAAGATTAAAAAATAATTTTTAATGAGATTGAATTAGATTCTATATTGGAATTTTTTAAAAAAAGGGTAAGACAATATCAGGAAAAAAAACTAAATGAAATATTGTCAAATATAGAGATACATCAAAATAAGAAAAACCAACTAGAACAACAATTAGAAGGAATGGTTGATGACACAGCAAAAATCAAAGAAGAAATTGTCTTTAATGAGAAAATGATAGAAATTTGGCAAAGAAATGAACAAAAACTTAGAAAACAAATGAGTGATCTAGAAGATTAAATGGAATCAAATAATTATTGCAGTTATTTTTTTCAATAACAGGTTATGTTAAGCATATATTGAATTAATTGAAATTAATTTGAAATAGAATTCATATTTAATGGGGGGAAAAGAGAAAAGCTAAGTTTGGTTTTTTATGAATTTTTTTTCAAGACAGATTCCATCAATTCTATCATATTTTTATTCAATGATGCAAACACTTTGGTATTTTCATTAAAGGCATCAAATATTTTTTTTGAGGCTTCGGTAGAATCCATAGCAAATTTGTTCTGACTTTGGTATGCAGATACTGCCCTGTCAGTCATATTTTGAATTGCCTTTAGTGTTTCTTCAGATACATTAACATTCAGCCCGGATTTGGTAGCAAATTCTTGTTGTAATGCTATTGATGAATTAATTACATTTTTCCATGCCTCAAAATAGCTTTTTTGTATGTCAGTTGTTATTTGGTGGTAAACTGGTGAAGATTTATCAATTTCATTAAAAAATTTTTCAGTATTTTTTTTACATTCTGTAAAGATATCTTTTTTCTCTTCTGTTGATTTACTCATATTATAACATAATATTCATTGTAAATAAGCTTGATCAAAAAAATAATTAGTTTTCATAACGCTACATTGGGTTATTTTCTAAATTCTGATTATCAAAATACCAGGTCCAAAAATGACTATTCATAACATGATGTTCTATTTTTGAAATTGGAAAAAATTCTTGAGAGGTTCTACATTGAAATAACATTTGTTTATTTTGAAGATCCATAAACCAGATGCTTGAATTATAAATAAAATATTTCATAATTATATTAAACAGCAATTTTCAAAGTTTTAATTTATCAGAGACACTCTAAAAAAAATAAATTTAGATTTACAAATTTTTATAAAAAAAGATTATTTTTAGCTCTTAAGATTTATCATGTATGGGGAAAAATGAAAATATCATTGCACAAGATCTATGTGAAATTAAAGATGCCTTACAAACCCAAGATAAGATAAAACTTGATGAACAATGTGAAATTTTGGCCAAAGAGATT
The DNA here is from genome assembly GCA_965223805.1 of Nitrosarchaeum sp. Taxonomy (GTDB): domain Archaea; phylum Thermoproteota; class Nitrososphaeria; order Nitrososphaerales; family Nitrosopumilaceae; genus HKST03. The sequence continues at coordinate 354,844 of OZ245014.1, forward strand.
AAGAAATATTCTGTAAAACCTAATATCTTGGATAAATTAACAGAAGTTTCAAATTTTTCCGATATAGAATCATCATCAAAGATGACATCAGAAGAAAGAATTAAGAAAATAAATCAACTAGTAGAAATTCTTACATCAAGATAACATTACATTAATTTTCAAACAAATAGTAATGATTGCAAACAATTTTTTCAAAAATTTTGTTAAAAAACTAAACTCAATTAATTTAAAGAATAAAACTAAAAATGGGAAACAAGAGACCAACATACCATACTATTTGAATCCTGAGCTAAAACTAGTTTTTTTAAAGGTAGTTAAAATCAGTAAAGAGGATCAGATTCTAATATTTTTTCATCATAAGATCAAATTAAAAATTATTAGAAATTAAAGGATTATTTTGTTATGATAAAACCTAACTAAGACTCTAAATTTCAACAATGAAAATTATGAGTTGATTTATCTTGTAATGTCAAAAAATGAATGCAATGTCCTATAGTGTATGCCCAAAATGTCAAAGTGAAATGATTAAACAAGAGATAGATGAAGTTTGGTTTTGTGAAAATTGCGATAAACCACACGGAGAGCAAATACCAACAGTTGATGAAGGATTAGAATATAGAAAATGTGCAAAATGTGGCAAAGACAGTGGAATATTTGAATTTTGCAAGGATTGCAGGCCTGAAAATGATCAAGTATGAATTCGATTTTCTATTCTATATCCATAATTTTTGAAAAAGGAATTTCTTAAAGATTTATCAAATCATTTTGTTCTTACCAGTTTTGATATTTGTCATGAGTTTATTTAATGTGTAAATAATATGTCAGGACAATGGCAAAACCATTTACAAATATTCTTGTTCCTTTTGACAATTCTGCAAATGCAAAACGAGCATTAGGATATGCAATCAAAATAGCTAGTCTATCAAATAGCACCATAACTATTGTAAATGTAATTTCTTATCATAATGCAATGGCAAAAATTGTTCAACCATACAAAGGAAAAATGATAAGCCATGTAAGAAAATTCTTAAAAGATGCACACCATTCTGCCTTCAAAGAGGGCATACTAGTTAGTCAACATGTGCTTTATGGAAATCCATCTGAAGAACTTTTGAACTATATGAAAAAGAAAAAGTTTGATCTAGTTGTTATGGGCAGAAGGGGAACAACAAAATTGACTGGTCCGTCCTTAGGCAGTGTTTCAAATGCTCTTGTTCAAAACTCCAAAGTACCTGTTCTAGTTGTGAACTAAAATCTCGTTTAATTGAAATTACAGAAATTTTCCAAGTTTTTGATATAGGAAGAACAGGCAATAGATTTCATTCAAATAGTTTTCTCAGATTTTGCCTTAAATGGAAATTTATGCTTGTTATGTATTTTTATTTAACAAGGTCTTTCTTACTAGGATTGGTGCCCCATAAAATGTTGCAAGTGCAATTGCATCTGAGGCCCTATAGTTTCTCAGTACAAGGTCTTTTTTACCAGTAAAATACAGATTAGCCCTCAAGGTTTGGCCAGATTCATACACCTTAATTTTTACCAGTAGTAACTCAGATTCTTCACAAATTTGCTCTATCATATTATATACGGTAGGAATGACATTTTCTTTTTGTCCTACAAAGTTTGAGATTTGTCCTGCTACTTCAGCTGAAAAAGCAGATATTGGAAATTCTTTGTTGTCTATAGATTTGAGAATTACTGCTCCCATGCCCATAGTTGTCAATCCAACATTTGAGATGGAGACAGCTTCATAATCTTCATCTAATGTGTTATCTATTTTTAATTTTGATTGAGTTTGCTTTCTTTGCTCATATCTATTGGGAAAGTCTCCTGAATCAGTTTTAATTTTTTTAAAAAATTTTAGAGCTTTTTTTATCATTTTTAACCTTCTTCTCCTTTGTTTTGGTTTTTTTGTGATTGCTTTGAAAAAATATTCACAGCTTTTTTGATTGAATCTCCTCTGTTTCTTATTGTTACTTCAGTAATATTTGCAGCGTCGGCAACTTCCTTTTGAGAAAATCTTTCATTCATTTTGACACTTGCTAAATATATTGCAGTAGCTGCAATTCCTGTTGGACTTTTTCCAGCAATGTCTCCACTCTTTTGATATTCATTTATTATTTTGATTGCATATCTTTTGGTTTTCTCAGAAATTCCTAAATTATTCCCAATACGTGCAACACATTGAACTGCACTCATTACAGGAATTTTCAGATTCAGTTCTTGAACAAGTAACCTATAACATTTTGTTAATTCTTTTCTTTTAACATTGCTTGCATTACAGACATCTGTTAATGTCCTTGCTGTTTCAGCATCTCGACATGCAACATATAGCGAAGCAGCAGTTAATGCAGAAATAGATCTGCCTTTTACTAAATTTTTTTCAATTGCCTTTCGATAAATGTAAGCTGTTTTTTCCACAATTGCCTCAGATAATCCAAGCTTATCTTGTAATCGACTCAAATCATTAAATGCCTGTCTCAAATTTTTCTCAGATGACTTATGTGCCTGTGTTCTACTATCCCATATTCTTAGACGATTTATGGTACTTTTCATAGATGATGAAAGCTGTTTTCCTGTTGAGTCTTTGTTTAATGGATTAATTATTGTAGAGAGTCCACGATCATGTCTTCTAAGCGAGGTAGCATCTCCTGTTCTTGCATTGCTTGGGCCTCCGTCAAGAAAATTTCTATGTTCAGGTCCTCCTGACTCCATTCGTTCAGATATTACCAATCCACATGTAGCACAGATTAGTTCCCCACTATCATAATCAGTAATTATTTGACTCTTTGCACATCTGCTGCATTTTCGAGAAGATATGGAAATTTGGTTATATTTTGCAATGTCTGATTTATTCAATGTACAATTATACATAATTATGCATATATAAATTATGTATAATTATGCATTATTATATATATTAGTCAATTCGACGAAGATCATGAGCCTTACCTTTGTTTCAAAAATAGCAAAATCAGGAACTGACATTAATGGTAATGAAAGACGAATAATCATAATTCCAATAGACAAATCAAAAGAGATTACAAAATATAATGGAAAACAAGTAAAAATTACGATTGAAGAAATCTAAGATTTTAGTAAATTATTTTTTTAGTATTTTGGAATACTTTTTTGGTTCGAAAAAAATTAAAAAACAAACTCGAATCTTCTTTCCTTGTAGGTAGGGTTTAATTTTCCCACAATAGGAATTTTATTTCCACAGTATTTGCATTGATTGTTTTCAACTAGGTTCCATTCTAAAATGTCAAAATTATATCTTCGAACAACAATCTTTTTGCATTCATAACAATAGGTATGCTCTAAAGGATGTCCAGGTACATTTCCAACATATGCATATCTCAAGTCTTCTTTCTTTGCGATTTCGTGATGTTTCTCCAAAGTTGCAACAGGAGTTGGCTCAAACTCCATCATCTTATAGGAAGGATGGAATTGTAAGAAGTGAATTGGCATGTCTGGCCCAAATTCATCATAAATGAACTTACAAAGTTTTTTGGCATGATCAAGATTGTCTCCAACTTTAGGAACAATCAAATCGGTGATTTCTACATGAATTTTTGTTTTATCACGAATTTCAATTAATGTGTCAAAAATTGGCTGAGAGTTGGGTATTCCTACATATCTTCTGACAAATTTTTCCTCTCCATTCCCTTTAAAGTCGATTGTTATGCTATCTAGAAATTGATTCATCATTAATACGGATTCTGGTGTGTCGTATCCATTTGAAACAAAGATGTTAAGCAATCCTTTCTTTCTTGCTAAGACTCCACAGTCTCGAGCATATTCTAAAAATATGCTGGGTTCATTGTAGGTGTATGCTATTCCATGGCACCCTCTTTGAATTGCCTGGTCGACAACTTCTTGAGGTGAAATATCTACACCTTCAATCTTTCTTCTTTGACTAAGATCAAAATTAATGCAATATTTACAAAGCCAATTACACCCTGTGGTTCCAATTGAGAATATTTTGCTTCCAGGCATAAAATGAGTCACTGGTTTTTTCTCAATAGGGTCAATATGTGCAGCTGCAACTTTTCCATACACATATAGAACAAGCTTTCCATCTTTGTTACCTCGAATTCCACATAAACCTATTTGATCTTCTCCAAGTTCACAGTATCGAGCACATGCTAAACATCTTACTTTGTGATTGGGTAATCTTTCATAGAGAACTGCCTCTTTTTGCACTGGTATAATTTGAGTATGTCTGACATTAAATAGATAGACAATTATCAATTTTAAGAATCATTAGAAAAATTGTAATGTATTTGTCTTAATTTCCATATTTTCCCAAAAGTGGAACAAAAGCATAACCTGGTTGATTTTTAATTTCGATAATACCTTTGGATGTTTTTTTATACACAATTAATGACTGAAAATATTCTCCAACTGGGGCAATGAGTAATCCATCTATAGATAATTGTTCCAACAGAGGAAGTGGGACTTTCTTACAGGCTGCAGTAACAATTATTCTGTCAAAAGGGGATTCTTTAGAGAATCCTAAACCACCATCACTTAAAATTACATCAACATTTCTAATACCTAATTTACTCAAATTGTTTTTTGCAAATTCTACTAGTTTAGGATGCCTGTCAATAGAAAAAATTTTACCTTTTTCTCCAACCAAAAAAGAAAGGATTGCAGATTGCCAACCAGAACCACTGCCTACTTCTAAAATTTTTTGTCCATCACTCACATTTAGCCATTCAGTCATTTTAGATACCACGATAGGCTGAGAGATAGTTTGGTTTTTCATCAAAGGTATGGGAATGTTTTCATAAGCAATATCGAGAAAATCTTTCGGCACAAATTCATGTCTTGGGCATTTTCTGATTGCCAATTCTACCTTATTATCATTAAGATAACCAGAATTTTTCATGATTCTGATTAATTCATCAATTTTGGATTGATATTTTTCTTTATTTTCAGTTTTCTTAAAAAACTTCAAATTGCTATCCTTTGATTACTCCTATTGGAATTAGTCTTGCTACTTTTGTGGCCATTTTTACTTCGTGAGATATAGATGCTACATCATCTACATCTTTGTATGCTTCTGGAGCTTCTTCAATTACTCCGCCTCGAGTTTTGGATTTTAGTACGATATTCTTTTTTTCTAGATCATCAATAACTTCACGATAATTATGCATTTTATAGGAACGAGTTCTAGACACGGTTCTTCCTGCGCCATGAGCAGTTGAACCAAATGTAATGTTCATTGAATTAGGATGTCCCAATAAAATCCAACTTGCACTTCCCATTGAACCTGGAATAAAAATTGGTTGTCCAATATCCTGATATTTTTGAGGAAGTTCTTTTCTGCCTGCAGGAAATGCCCGTGTTGCTCCCTTTCTATGTACAACTATGGGTTTTTCTTTCCCATCAATCTTATGATTTTCAATTTTTGCAATATTGTGAGCTACATCATAAACCAAATCCATTTCCAAATCAGAGGAAGTATGATGAAAAGTTTTTTCAAAAGTCTCTCGTGTCCAATGCGAAATCATCTGTCTATTACACCAAGCATAATTCATCGCTGAAAACATTGCCTTTCGATACAAGTTTCCTTCTTCTGAGGTATTTGGAACACATGCAAGTTGTCTGTCTGGTAAATTTATTCCATATCTTGGATATGCATCTCTACAAACCTTAAGATAATCTGTACATGTTTGATGGCCTAAGCCTCTTGACCCACAATGAATTAAAATTGTAACTTGACCTTCATGCATGATTCCCATTTTTTTAGCAACTCTCTCATCAAAAATTTTTTCAACTTTTTGAACTTCTAAAAAGTGGTTTCCAGAACCAAGACTTCCTAATTGAGGAGAACCTCTTTGATGAGCTCTATCAGAAACATTATGAGGATTTGCATCAATCATTCTTCCATTTTCCTCACATGTTTGAAGATCTTCTTTTGTTCCATAACCGTTACTTACTGCCCATTCAACTCATCTAGAAAGCACTTCATCAAGTTCTGAAAAAGTTAGTTTTATACATCCTTCTTTGGGACTAAGTCCTGACGGAATAATATGAAAAAGATTTTTAATTAATTCCTTTAATTTTGGGCGTATTTCCTTTTCTGTAAGATTGGTCCTAAGTAATCTAACACCACAATTGATATCATAACCAACACTTCCTGGGCTAATTACTCCAGTGTTTACATCCATCCCTGCAACTCCTCCCACAGAAAATCCGTATCCTTGGTGCGCATCAGGAAGTACAACTACTTGTTTTTGGATTCCAGGAAGGGTTGAAACGTTAATTGCTTGTTTAATGGTTAGTTCACTTAACATTTTTTCAAGCATGATTTTATTTGCAAAAATTTTAACAGGAACTTTCATTCCTAATTTTGAATCTGGTTCAATTAGATATTCCAGATTTCCAACTTGTTCGATTGGTAATGAAGAAATCATGTCTGATATTTTATAAATTCAATTCCTTTCAATGATTTTCCTAATTTGTAAGATATATGGAAATATTACTTCGAATGACTCTGAAATTTCTTTAATGTTTCCAGGCAAGTTGATTATAACAGATTTGCCTCTAATTCCTGCAATTCCTCTATAGAGAATGCTCAATGGAATTCTCTTGATACCAAAAACTCTCAGTATTTCTGGAATTCCTTCAATTTTTGTATCTGCAATTTTTTCAGTTATATCTGAAACAGTATTTTTTGATTTAATTTCTAATCCACCACAAGTAATGACAAGGTCAGCTTTAATTTCATCACACAACTTCTTTAGATTTGGTTCTATGAGGTCAGATTCAATATCAACTATAGTAGACTCTATGACTTTACAATAGTCATTGTTAAGTTTTTCAATAATAAATTTTTTCATTAATTCTGTTTTTTCTTCAAATAATTCTAAATTTCCTATAGCTAAAACTGCTGTTGTTACTTTTTTTCCTGTTTTTTCTTTTGATTCTGAAAAAATATCGCTGTCTCTTAGCAGTCTTATTGTTTCAATTGATATAGAGTCACTCAAAGATCGTAACTTATCATATAGAGTTATTGCAGCAGCTGAGGCTGCCATAAGAGATTCAACAGATAAAGATAATTTTGAAACTCCTTTTACCTCTACAATAATTTCAATTAATTCACTCCTAATTGAGATATCTACTTTAACATGATCGATTGTTTGTTGATGAGAATGAGGAATGATTTCCCACGATTTTTTTGCCGCAAGGGCAGCAGATATTTTTGTAGATTCAATAAGGTTTGCTTCAAATGTTTTATCATTTTTGATGCGTTCAAGTGTTTCTGGATATACTCTGATTATAGATTGGGAAACTGCCCGGTGTAAGATTTCATTTTTTCAGATACATCAGATATTTCTACCAATTCTCATAATTTCTAGAAAAGAGTATTTGATTACAATTATAGATTCTCAGAGATGATAAAAACTAGAACTAAAGAAATTGAATTAAAACTGAAAAAGACTTATTCTCATTTATAGTAATTTGCTGATCCTCTTATAGTTGAAATCAACGTATTAGTGCAATAGTGATTTTCAAATTAATTCCTATATCAATATGGAATGATAAAGAAGTAAAACATAGACTGAGTTGGTACTATAACGTAATGTTGGATAAAAAACCAGCAAAATATCTTATCTGTAAAAGTATTAGTGCAAAAATTGATTATAAAAATTCCAAAACATCAGAACTTTGGAAAGAACATGAACGTCTTTCAAAGATTCAAAGAAATATGATTAAAGAGATAAACTCTTCTGATAATTTAACGCGATTAGAATCCGTAGAAAATAGTTTTCTGGATTTGAAATCCGAAATTGCCAATAGAATTCTAGATAGCTGTAGTCTATGTGAGTGGAACTGTAATGTAAATAGGAATGAAGGTAAGGTTGGGGTATGTAAACTAGATAAAATAACTAGAGTTTCATCATGGTTCAGACACTTTGGAGAAGAACCACCACTAGTCAACACAAATGGCTCCGGCACAATTTTTTTTACGGGATGTATGTTTCGTTGCGTCTTTTGTCAAAATTGGGAGATATCACAATATCCACTTGCTGGAGAAGAAGTTGATGGAATAAGACTTGCAAAGATTATGAGAGAACTTCATCAGCAAGGAGCTCACAATATCAACTTTGTCGGGGGAGAACCTACTCCTAATATTCACACAATAATTGAAGGTATGAGAAATCTTGATGTCAATATTCCAATGTTGTGGAACAGCGATATGTATGCAAGTTTAGATGCAATGAAATTATTAATAGACATTATTGATATTTGGCTGCCTGATTTCAAGTATGGAAATGATATCTGTGCGAAAAGATTATCTTCTATTCCAAATTACTTTGCCATAATATCAAGAAACCACAAATTTGTTGCAGACCAAAATGAAGACATGATTATTAGACATCTTGTTTTGCCAAACCATTTTGATTGTTGTACAAAACCAGTACTAGATTGGATTTCAGAAAATTGTAAGAGAGTTTTAGTAAATGTTATGGGGCAATATAGACCAGAATACAGAGTAGAAAAGAATCCTGATGTTTATTCTGATATTTCCTGTCCTCTCGGAACAAAAGATCTCAAAAGAGCACATGATTATGCAGAAAAATGTGGTCTTGTCTATAGACCTATTTCATAAAAAGAAAAAACGAATCTTCTCAGAGTATTAGATTTTGTGTATAATTTCTTCTCGGGTTCTTCTACTAGTGACCTCAGGAGTTTCGTTTGAAAATCCTATTGGAAGAATAGCAACAGGTATAAGATCCTTTTCTAAATTCAAGATTTCAGATACTTTTTCTTCATCAAAAGAACCTATCCATACTGAAGAAAGGCCTAAACTGTGTGCAGATAATTGAGAATAAGCGCAGGCAATTGTTGCATCTTGAATGCAAAATAATTCTTCTCCCCTAGATCCGTATTCTGTACCACATCTTTTAGGTTCAGCACAAAATATCATAACTAATGGTGCTTCACTGATATATTCTTGACCATGAGCAGCTTCAACAAGTTTTTTCTTTTCTTCCATTTTAGATACAACAAAAATGTGATATGATTGAAGATTTCCAGCCGATGGGGCTAGTATGGCTGCATCCATTATTTCATTAAAATTTTTTTCAGTAATTTGAGAATCTTTGAATGTGCGAACAGAATGTCTAGTTGATATTAAATCAGAAAAATTTTGTTCCCTCAACACATGTTTGAATTAAATGGGAATAGATTAAGTAATTGATAATTACCAAATTTGATAGACTAGAAATATGATTTAGCGTTTATGAGAACTTCTTTTCATTGTTGATAATTTCACATTCATGTTAAATTCTTTGATATGTAATGAATCATGCTTGAAAAATCAAAATTTCACCATTGTTGTTTTATTTTTAGTGTCAGCTATGTTAATTCCAGGAATAATAAATGAGGCAGATGCTAAAACATTTGATGTAGTTATTCCTCAAGGAGCAGATAATCCAAAGAACTTGATTCATTATCTTCCTTCTGAATTAACAGTATCAGTGGATGATAAAATAAGGTGGTTAAATTTTGATGATAGTACACATACCGTTACCTCGGGTTCTTTTCAGAGTGGACCCAATGGAGTATTCAATAGTGGCCTATTAGAAAACAGTGAAGTATTTACTTACATAATAGACTCTACAGATATTGGCACCTTGTCTTATTATTGTACAATTCATCCATGGATGAATGGAATAATTTTGATAATGGATCCTGAAGGTCTTCCAGTTGGAAGTATCACTGAGACTGGTTCGGCAAAAGCTGCACATGAACATATTGAAAAAGCTGAGTCATCCATAATAGAGGCTGAAAAATTCCTTGAAATTTCACAAAACTTTGAGGCAGCTGAAGCTTTTTCCCTTGCTGCAAGATATTACAACAAAGCAGCTCTAGAATATTCCTTGCTAGGCAATAATGAACAATCTGCAATGTCACATCAAGAATCAGCTGTTCAGCATCATAATGCCGCAAAACAATATGAAGATGTAGATGATTATGAAAAATCCATAATTGAACACTATAATGCCGGTATTCAACACCACTTTGCTGCACTTCAATATGAGATTATCAACGATCAAGAAAATATGAGAAAACAGCTTTCTGAATCATTATTGCATAAAAGAATGGCAAAGTTTGGTTCAGATTATGTTTTACCACCTAAGCATCAAGCTAGATATCTTGATGTAAACGATATAACCTGCAAGGAAAATTTTGAACTTTTAATTAAAATCACAACAAAAGAACCAGTCTGTATCAAATCCATTCATTCTGAAAAGTTAATTGACCGTGGATGGGCAACAAGAATACTTGAAGAATAGTATTTTTGAGATTTAATGTCAAGAAAATCAGGAATAGGAAGATTTCTAATGCTATAATTTATTTTACTACCGTTACGGGGATTTTTGATTTATTGACAACATAATTAGCTGTGCTTCCTAAAAACAGTCCGAGATCAGGATCGGTGCCACGAGAGCCAACAATAATCATATGTACTTTATTTTTTTGAGCAAAATTAACAATAGTTCTGCCAATATTAGTACTAGTTTTAATTACACCTGAAAATAATACTCCTGTTTTTTTAGACAATAATTCCGCTTGTGAAATTATCTCATTGCTTTTCTGTTTTGATTTATGAATGACGATTGGTGATGTTTTTATAAATACTGGAGTGGACAAGACATTCAAGCCTATAATAGATGAATCTGATTGTTTTGCAATAGAAAAGGCAAATTTTAAACCTCTAATTGAATTTGTGGAGCCATCTAAAGGAACTAAAATTTTGTTAAATTTTCGGATAGCCAGTAAAATTATATGGTCATACCTATTATTTAGAAAATCGGTTTAAATTCAAAGATGATAACAGAAAATACAATTCATCGAGCATATTATAAAAGACAATTTTATACAACAAAGAAAGTAAATGTTACTAAAAGTAAAGATTCTTCATATTGACTCGGGCGGAAAACCAATCGTTTTTTTAAATGACAAAGATGCCGATGAGCTAAACGTTACGGCTTCTGAACGTGTAACAATTCAAGCAAAAAAGAAGACAACTGCTATTGTCCACACTTCTGTAACCATTCAACGAGGTTACCTTGGGGTAAACGAAGAAATCAGAAAAATTCTTTTCTTAAAACAAAACTCTAAAGTAAATGTAGAGATTGCGCCATTTCCAAAATCTCTTCAATTTATTCGAAACAAACTTTCAGGAAAAAAGTTATTGTATCCAGAGATACGTGAAATTGTACAGGATATAGTTGATGGGAATCTCAACGAAAATGAGATATCATCTTTTGTAACAGCATTACATATTGATAAAATTGATCTGGATGAGGCAACAAGTTTGTCTAGTTCAATGGTAGAGACTGGAAAAATACTGACTATTAATAAAAAAATTGTAGTAGATAAGCACAGTATAGGAGGGGTTCCAGGAGATAAGACCACTTTATTGTTAGTTCCAATAATTGCATCAGAAGGATTCACCATCCCTAAAACATCCTCAAGAGCAATCACTTCTGCTGCAGGAACTGCAGATCGTGCAGAAGTGCTGATGCCAGTAGAATTTACTGCTAAAAAAATGATGAAGATACTTAAAAAATCAAATGGATGTATTGTTTGGGGTGGTGCAGTTGAATTAGCACCAGCTGATGAAATATTTGTAAAAACAGAATTTTCGTTACATATTGATCCACTGCTTTTGCCATCAATAATGAGTAAAAAAAAGGCAGTGGGGGCAACCCATCTTGTTGTAGATATTCCTACAGGAAGAGGAGCCAAAATGAAGACAACAGGGGAGGCAGATCTCTTGGCACGAGACATAATGGAGTTGGGACGTAGGTTAGGAATTCATACCCATTGCATACTGACTTTTGGGGAACAACCAATTGGATACACCATAGGCCCCGCACTTGAGGCAAAAGAAGCATTGGAGGTTTTGATGAATAAAAAACAAGTGCCTGATCTAATAAACAAGGTATGCAGTATTGCAGGAGGGATGTTTGAGTTGTTGGGAAGAAAAAACGGATACTCGCTTGCAAAAAAAATTCTAGAATCAGGCAAAGCCGAACAAAAAATGAGAGAAATAGTCAAGGCCCAAGGAGGAAAATCTTCAATAAAACCTGAAGACATTCCTATTGGGAAACATTTGATGAAAATTCGTTCAGAAAAATCAGGTCAAGTAATGTGGATGGAAAATAGAATTATCGTAGAAATAGCACGGGCAGCTGGAGCTCCAAAGGATAAAGGATCAGGAATTCTGTTTAATAAAAAACTTGGTGAGCATGTACAAAAAGGAGATTTGTTATTTACAATATATGCCGAAAAACATTACAAGCTTGACAGAGTAAAGTATATTCTATCATATCAATCACCAATAGGAATTGGTAATAGATCAGACATGCTTATACACAAAATAACAGAATCCCCTGTAGTGGAAAGAACATTTGCCATAGACAGATGAAATTATACCAGTAGCAAGCTTGATTTGTTGCTCATATTACAATTTAATTCCAATCCAGAATTTCTTTGGCTATTATTTTACTCAGATCAATTTTTGCAAATTTTCCTTGAATTGAATTAGTGCCAATAATTTCTACAACACCTGCTCTTTTGATTTTTCTTTCTGAATCTCCTACAAAAACGGGATGAGTACATACAACGTATATTTTTCTAAAATTTTTTCTTTTAAGAAATTGGATTGCTTGAAGAATGCTTCCTCCGGTTGAAACCATGTCATCAAACAATATAAGGTCAGATTTTTTCGAAAATTTCAGTAAAGGTTGTTTAATAGCTAATTTCCCAGTTTTTCTATTTCTGTATTTGTTTAAAGCAAAGGTATTTGCTTTGATACATTTTGCAAATTTTTCTGCATATAATTTCCAGTACATATCAGGCGCTACTACTATGGGATCTTTTAGAGAATATTTTTCAAAATACTTTGCAAACAAATTAACTGCTGACAGATTCTTTATTGGAATTTTAAAGAAAGCAAGTCCTTCATGACTATGGAAATCCACCACAATCAATCTTGTTGCGCCAGCTGCCTTAAACAGTTTAGCCACTATTGAAAGAGTTATCAGTTCTCCTTTGAGAAATTCTTTGTCTTGTTTTGCATATGCCATGTATGGCACCACGGCAATCACATCAGAAAACATTTCTCGAGATTTTGTAATTAAGGATAGTGTTCTAACTAAATTAGAATCAACAGGAGGCCCAGTTGAAGAGACTACTACGCCAATTCCGTTGTTTGTATTACCAGACACAGTGATTTTGCTTTCACCATCTGGAAAAACCTTCATTGTTGTTTTTAGATATCTTGCTTGTATTTTTTTTGCAATACTTTTGGCTAATTTTTTATCAGCAGGGTTTCCAAAAACAAAATATTTCTTTTGCAACAATGAGCATGATATCTACTTTTTATTATTAGTATTATTTTTCAGAATTTCTGAGCATAAGTACAAACTTTAGTTTATATCTTTAAACAAAAGATGACTTATGATTTTTCAGATGAACATTTTGAGAATTGTCAGATCGATTTTGAGTAAGCATCAGGAGAGCTGATGCTTCCTAAGTCTTCTACCTTAGAAAAATTTCCTTGGAAAACTCCGTATCCAATGTGGACCTGATCTATATGTTTTGACAGTTCTTTGTTTTCATCAAAGAGAGACAAACAATAAGGACATTTGATCTTTTGAGGAAGCTCTAGTTCAGGAATCTCAAATGCTTTGCTAGAAATATTTCCAAAAACTTTTTTTTGTGTAATTATACCTAGATTCTTTGAATCTTCTTTTACAATTAGTCTTCGTATGTTATTTTCTTTCATCATTTTGAGTGCATCACCTACCTTTGCCGTGTTGGAAATTGTGATTAGAGGTCTTGACATTATAGTTTCCACACTTACTGTGGAGACGTTTTTTTCATCAGAAATGGCTTTCATGATATCTTTTTGAGTGACTATTCCAGAAATTTGGTATCTTCTAAAACAAAAACACTATCTACACCCAATTCTATCATTTTCTGTCCTGCTTCACTGATGGTTGTATTATTTGGAACAGCATTAAGGGAGGTATCAATGTATTCTGTTATTGGAGATTCTAAGCTCACAAATTAATTTCTGTTATTTTCAATTTTAATATGGGATATGATTTTCAAATTTGATATTTTATATTTTATTGATATAGACAGAACCCTTTTTTCTATTAATGGCAAGAAAACCAAAAGTTTTGGTAGACATCCCAGTTGAGCTAAAATCCATAATCAAAACTCCAATTACAATTACACCTAATACTAGTATTTTAGATGCAAGAGATGTTTTGTTGAGATACAAAATAAGCAGGTTAATTGTAAAGTCGGGTAAAAAACCCGTAGGCTTGATTACTGAAAAAGACATTGCAAAGAGTGTTTCAGTTTTTGCAGGAAAGCCATTGGCAAAAATATCTGCAGCCAACATAATGTCAAAAAATTTGGTTACTGTCACAGAGTCATCAATTTATGAATGTGCCAAATTGATGAAAAAGCATGGAATAAGTTCGATCATAGTAAAAAATGACACTGGTGAACTAATTGGAATTGTGACAAAAACAGATCTTGTTTCAACTTTTCTAGTTCAAAGTACCGCTTCATTGAATGTCTGCAAAATTATGACAAAAAAAGTGATTACTGTTTCTCCAAATGAATCACTATTTGAGGTTCAAAGTGTTTTGTTCAACAATAACATAAGTAGAGTAGTTGTAGAAAAAAACAATCAACCAGTGGGAATTATTACTTTTCGTGATTTTGTGCCTGCAAAAACCTTTGAGTCTTACAAAGAATTCACAAATCCCTCAGAAAGAACAGAAATATCACAAAATCCACAATTAAATGAATTTAATGTAAATAGACTAAGCTATATGCTAACTTTTTCTGCAAATGATATAATGACAAAAAATCCATTTGTGGCATATTCTGATGATGTGGTGTATACTGCAGCCATACTAATGATAAGACATGGTATAAGCGGTATTCCAGTCATCAGAAACAAAAAACTTGCAGGGATTGTAACAAAATCAGATATTGTTAATGTATTGGCAATAAAAGGAAAATTGTAATTAGTTTGTGTTTGAAATTATATATTTTGAAATTAAGGATTTTTTGAATTTTATCAACCTAAATTTTGTTACTAAATTTTTTCTTTTTGAAAATTAAAGAAAATTTTAAGTTTAAAGAAATATTTTGTCAATTATGACTGAGCAAAATTATCTCACCTCGTTAAAAAACAAAGAATTTCTGATTTTGCAGAGATTATGCGATAATTCACTTTCTGAAAATGACAAAATAAAATTAGAAAAAGAACTAAGTCAAACTCGCTCAGAGATTGAAAGACTAGGATAAAACATAATTTTATCGCTGAAAGAGGTTTGTCTTTATCGTAAAAATGAACAATTTTCTATAATTACTAAACGTCTAAAGCAATTTTATTCCTTAACTATACAGATCAAAAAACCAAATATAGACATCAATCTGATACAGAGATTAGATGAAAATCGATCATATTGCAATAGCAGTAAATGATGTTGAAGAATCAGCAAAAAAATACCAAGAAGCATTAGGAATTGATGATGTTGAATTTGAGACAGTGGAAACTGAAGGTGTCAAAGTAGCAATCATCCATCTGGAAAATGGAAGAATTGAGCTCATGCAACCTACAAACGAAAATAGTCCTATTAAGAAATTCCTAGAAAAAAAAGGACAAGGCCTACATCATATGGCTTTGGAAACTGACAACATAGAAGGAGAGGTATCAAGAATGGAAGGATGTGGAGTACAATTCTTGGGTCAAATAAGACCAGGTTCTGCTGGAACAAAGGTTACTTTTATTCATCCAAAATCACTACATGGTGTTTTGGCTGAATTATGTTCACATCCAAAGTAATTTTTTTAAAAACTATTCCATCATTTTTAATGTGTCAGATGCAGTAATGATTCCAATAAATTTTGAATTTTTTGAAACTAGAATACATTTTGAGTATCTAATGAGTGGTACTAGAACATTGGCAGGAGTATTATAATCTACAATTGGTGGAACAGGTTCCATAGTATCTGCTAATTTTGCATTTTTCAATTCTGCCTCACCTACATCTGCAAGATGTTTTACAATTCCATCCTCTGAAACAATTCCTACCAAATCTTGACCATTAAAGACAGGAATTTGGCTAATAGATAGTTGATGCATTTTTTTTATTGCATCGTGTAAGGTGTTCTTTGGTTTTAGTTTTACAATATCTTTACTGCAAAAATCACCTGCAATGTGAGAAGAAGATTTTCCTTCCAAGTTTGCTAAACTATCAAAAATTTTTTTTGCAGTATCGTAACTTGGTTGACTTCGGCCGGATTCTATTTGGTTAATCATAGAAGTACTTACCCCTGTCATGGTAGCCAGTTTTTTTTGAGTAATTCCTATTTTTTGTCTCATTTGCTTTATTGAATCAATTCTAGGAAGCAATTTACTATTGTAAGTGATTTCCTTATTTTAAAATCTGCTGTATAGTTTACTTGTTCTTTTTTGCAATTTTCTTTGGTTGCTCTATTGCTGCCTGTGCTGCTGCAACTATTGCAATTGGAATTCGGTGAGGAGAGGCACTAACATAACTCAATCCAGCACCATGACAGAATTTAATGGAATTTGGATCTCCTCCATGTTCTCCACAAATTCCTATTTCCATTTTGGGTTTAATTTGACGGCCACTTGTGATTCCAATCTTCATCAGGTTGCCTAAACCACTAACATCAATTGATTGAAATGGGTTTCGCTCAAGAATTTCCTTATCCATATATTCAGGCAGGAATTTTCCTTCTACATCTTCACGACTAAAACTAAAGGTTCCTTGTGTAAGATCATTTGTACCAAAGCTAAAGAATTCTGCAGTCTCTGCAAGTTCGTTTGCAGTTAATGCGGCTCTTACAACTTCAATCATTGTTCCAAAATTAATCTTTAGCTTCATTTTGTGTTTTGACTCCATTTCTTTTTTGATTTTATCATAAATCTTCTTAATGTGGTTTAATTCTGCAACGCTGCTAATTTGAGGAATCATGATTTGTGGGTGGGCATCAACTTTCTTTTTAGCTAATTCTGCTGCAGCCTCAAATACAGCACGAATTTGCATTTCATAAATTTCAGGATATGTAATACCTACTCGCACTCCTCGATGCCCCATCATCGGGTTTATTTCTGCTAATTCTCTTGCCCTCTTTAGAATGACTCTTGTTTTCTCAATCTCTTCTTTTTCATTTTGTGATTCTAATTTGTGAATTTTTTCAGTCAATTCTTCAGGATTTGGCAAAAATTCGTGTAGTGGAGGATCTAAAAGTCGGATTGTAACGGGAAAACCCTTCATGGTCTTAAGAATTTCAATAAAATCACTTTTTTGCAATTGGCCTAACTTGTTTAGAACTTTTTGTCTCTCCTCAATATTTTCAGCCATTATCATATCTACAAATAGACCAATTCTGTCCTTTCCGTTGAACATTCTTTCTGTTCTACATAATCCAATTCCTTGACCACCAAACTCCTTTGCTAATTTAGCTCCTTCTGGAGTGTCGGCGTTTGCCCTGATTCCTATCTTCTTTGTATGTTGTGCCCATTCTAATATTGTTTTGAAATCTTTGGTAATTTTTGGTTCAATTGTTGGGATTTCTCCAATAAATACCGAGCCAGTACTACCATCAATTGTTATTACTTCTCCTTCCTGAATAATTTTTCCATCAACACTACATTGTTTGTTGTCATAATCAATTTTCAACTCAGAGCATCCAACAATGCATGGCTTTCCCATTCCTCGAGCAACTACTGCTGCATGTGATGTTTTTCCGCCTCTACTAGTCAAAATTCCAACAGATTCAAAAAATGCAGGCACATCTTCTGGTTTTGTCTCTTCTCTGATCAGAATTATTTTGGCACCGTTTTCTCCCATTGTTGTTGCTCTTTTTACATCAAATACGGCCAAACCACTTGCAGCTCCGGGTGAGGCTGCAATTCCTTTTGCAAAAATGGTCGAGTTTTTTATGACACTTGAATCAATAGTTTTGTGTAATAGTTGTTCTAATTGCTCAGCTTGTAATCTTGTAATTGATCTTTTTTTATCAATTAGTTTTTCTTTGACCATGTCGACTGATGTTTTTACCATTCCAACTGCATTCATTTTTGCATTTCTTGTTTGCAGTAAATAAAATCGTCCTTGTTCAATTGTAAACTCGATGTCTTGTGGTTCTTTGTAGTGTTTTTCTAGTTTTTCACATGTTTTGACTAATTGTTTGTATGATTCGGGAAGTTCTTTTTTCATCTCATCTACTTGTTTTCCAGTTCTAACTCCTGCTACAACATCTTCTCCTTGAGCATTTACAAGATATTCACCATAAATATGACGGGAGCCATCTCCAGGATTTCTTGTAAATACGACACCAGTGGCACTATCATTTCCCATATTTCCAAAAGCCATAGATACTACATTTACACCAGTGCCATCTGCAATATCTTTGGTAATGTTATTTTTCTCTCGGTATACAATTGCTCTTTCTCCCATCCAACTGCCAAATACTGCTGTGATTGCAAGCTCTAGCTGTTCGGTAGGATCAGATGGAAATTCTCGTTTCGTATGATTTTCACAGATTTTTTTGTAATCCTCTACAATTGTTCTTAGTGATTCTTCATTCAAATCACTGTCCGCCTCTATATTTTGTTTTTTCTTTGCTGCGTTTAAAACATCATCAAATTTCTTATCATCTACTCCAAAAACAACTTTTCCAAATAACTGAATGAACCTTCGATAAGAGTCCCAGGCAAATCTTGGATTGTTACTTTTTTCAGATAATCCAGTTACTGTTTGGTCATTTAGGCCTAAATTCAAAACAGTATCCATCATTCCCGGCATAGATATTGCCGCACCTGATCTTACAGATACCAAAAGTGGATTTTTTTTAGAATTCCATTTTTTCCCCGTTTGTTTTTCAATTTTTGCAATATTCTTTTTTACTTCCGCCATGAGTGTTTTTGGTAGTTTGTTTTTATTTTCATAGTATTTTTTACAAACCTCAGTTGTAATTGTAAATCCTGGGGGTACAGGTAGTTTTAGTCGGGTCATTTCGCATAGACCTGCACCTTTTCCTCCTAAGAGTTTCTTGTTTTTACCGTCTCCTTCATCAAAAAAATAAACCTGCTTCATTTTTACGATTATCAAGTCTGAAAAAGGGGGTATTAAACCATTGATTTGGCAAATTCAGACATTATCTTGTCCCAATCTTTTGCCTTGACTATCCCACTTGCAACCAGAATCCCTTTAGATCCTAATTCTACAGCTTTTGCAACATCCTCTCCAGAAACTATTCCTGCACCACAAAGTAGCTTTGTATTGTTTTTTGCTGCCTTTACCGCATCTGCTGCTTTAGTTATTAGTTCAGGTCTTTCTTTTGATACTGCTTTTCCTGAACCAATTAGTTCAGGAGGTTCTATTGCAATATAGTTTGGGTTTAATTTTGCATATTTTCTTGTTTCTGCTACATTTTTGACACATAATACAGAAATCATTTTTAGTTCTTTTAGTTTCAATACAAGTTTTTCAATTTCTTTACTTGAAATTCTGTGTTCGCTGTGATTAATCAGTGAACCACCTACTTTTGATTTTTTAAGTAATTCTGGAATTATAAATCCTGTTGTACTTCCTACTTTGGAATCATCAATATGTTGAGCTAAAATAGGAATAGAACTTTTTGCTACTAATCCTATAAGATGCTGGGGAGGTGCTATTGCAATTTTTATTTTATACTTTTTTGAAATTTTTTCAGCTGTTTTTACAAATTTTATTATTTTGTCCCCTGCAATCTCTTCATAATTTTTAGCATTAATAATGAACATTCTTTCTTTCAAACTTTGTGTATTATATTTAATTCTTGATTCGATCTAAATATTTGATTTTATTTTGTCATATCTTTTCTTCATTGCTAGAACTGTCATCATTAGAACTATTGCTGCAAGATTTGTGCCTATGATAAAAATGTCAGATACAACAAATCCATAAACTAACCACAAAATCGCTCCTGCAGAAATAAAGATCATTAGATATTTTGATACATCCTTAAGGCTCTTTGTTTTGTATCCTTTGATTATTTGCTCGACCCATCCAGATAAAATTAAAACCCCTGCAGCTACACCTAAAATAGTAAGCAGTGTTCCATTAATTTCCATATTATTTCACTTTAGTTCCAGAAAAACTCGTCTAATCCCGTTTGTTTTGGTTTACCAAGCATGGTATCAAAATCCAAGTCCATTGAAGATGTGATTTGTTCTAACGTAGATTCCATAAATTCCATGTATTTCTTTGAATCAATTTCTTCTTTCTTTGCCATTTCTACAGGTTTTACTCCTGGCTTGTTGAGAATTTTCACATAGGAAATCTTGTCACCTTTTTTTACTTCTCGTATAGATTCAAGCAATTTTGCTGCCCTGATATGCTGGGGGATTGTTTTTACATATTCTGATGGGGACTTGCTTATCATTACATTAAATGTTAAGTCTTGTAGAGGGATTTCTTTTTCTTCAACTTTTTTTGCACATGTTGCAATTTTATCTGAAATCTGCTTTTTTGCTCTCTCAAAGCCTTCAGTTGTTTCTACTTTTGACAAGACATCTAGTAGTTCATAAAATAATTTTTTGATAAAAGGTGGAGTGTGAGATTTTTTTCCAGTCAAGCCTTTAACATCAACTTTTCCTTCCTTTGTTACGCCAAGATAATTTTTCTTTCTATTACTTAAGACGCAATATCGATAAACTTTGTCAATTTCTAAATCCACACCATGATCTTTTTTTGCTTGTTCTATTACTTTTTGAATTTGTTCTTCAGTAGGATTTTTAATAAATAGAGAATCTGTATCGCCATAAAGAACTTCAATTCCGGTTCCTTCACATTTTTTTATTGTTTCTAAAATTGTATATCTTCCAATAGCAGTAGTAGCTTCTGCTGCAGGTAAAAAATAGAGGGGAAAAATCTCTGCGCCCATTACACCATAACTTGCATTAAGAATCACCTTAAGTGCTTGACTGACAACTGTATATTGTTGTCTTTGCTCTTCTGAGAGTGTCTCTTTTCTTGAGAGATTTTTGTAGTAATTTACTCTCAAATCTCTCAGAGAACCTATGATTAATGAGGTCATTCCATTTTTTTTCGAACATGTCCAATGATTTGTCTGCGGAATAGTATTTTTTTTGCACTCTTCATGTGGGCATCTTACAGTTTCGTATGACAAATTTCGAACTTTGATAATACTTGGATACAGACTTGCAAAGTCCATTACAACAACATTGAAGTGAATTCCCTCTTTTGGTTCAACGACTAGTCCTCCACGATATTTCTTGTCCTTTATTACAGCATCAGACATGACTCCTTCGGATCTTCTTTGTAGTTCTTCTCTTTTTGGAATAAGTGCATTTCTTTGTCGGTGTTCATAATACAAAAGACTACGAATCCATTGAGATACACCCATTCTTGCAATATCATCAATTGGCATTCTTCCAATTCGTGCAATAATTACAAGCAGATTCATTAGTAGATCGCTGTTGAAGCTTGTAAGTTCATAAGTCAGTAGCGCGTCATTATAACAATAGTTTGCTGTTTGGTAGAGGTTTAATTCATCAATATCAATCCCATAATCAATTTTTTCCTTGTTTAAGAGAGCCTTACATACGCTGTTTAAAGAAAAATCAGTATATTTCTGACTAAAGGCGTAAATTTGAAAGGAACGATTTGATAATGTCCTATACAAATCAAGATGAACACCATGTTTTAGTGTGGCAGAATCTCTCATCATGTATAGAGGATTGTCTTCTCTTTTGATTCCAAGTTTTTCTGCGCGGTTGTATAAATATGGTAAATCAAATTCATCACCATTATAGGTTACCACAAATGGAAATTCAGAAATTACTTTGAATGAGTCTAAAATCATTTCTTTTTCTTTATCTTTATCGTAGAGCACTACTGTTACATTTGGGTCTAGTTCGTTTTTTCCTTCTTCTGTTCCTTCTGTTTTTAGAACAAAAATTTTATCAAAACCATCTGTTCCCTTAAATCCTATAGCTGTTACTTTTTTTTCAGCAATTTTTGGATCAGGTATTCTTCCAATCTCAGCTTCGACTTCAATGTCTACACTTAATCTTCTAATTTTAGGAATAGGTTGGTTGAGCAAGTCTGCCCATTCTGAAATAAAGTCTTTGAATTCATTTGAATTTACCATGCTTTTGCTATCGACCTTATCCCACAGCAAACTCTTTAGTGCAAGTTTTACTTCATCTGAAATTTCCAAATCATGCGGTTTTATTTTTTTGTCTACAACTTCATAGTATTTTCCGATAATCAGTGATCTGTCATAGAGATAGTTTTCATAATATTTTATGTCAGATTCCCATGTATCTATGATGTTTCTAATACTTTTATCACCTGCTGTTCCTCCAATTGCAAGGGGGTCTGCAACAGTAATTTTTGACATTTGGATTTCTTCATCTTTGATTAAATCATGTTTGGGAACTGTTTCAATTTTTAGAATGTCATCTCTTTCTTGTAAAAAGTCCAACTCATCAGGGGACAATCTGGAATAGCAGTATGGTTTGTGATCAATTTCATCTCTCCATAAAATTAATTTTTGAGATTTTGGGTCATAGAATTTTAAAACTGCAGATTTGGTGATGTTATCATATGTGGCGGATACCAACATTGCAGGAGGCATTGTTTTGATGTTTTTAGAATGAGTTACCGTAACTTGCATTTTATCACACAGACTTTTTGTATTTGTTTACTAGTTCTCTTGCCCATTTTGCAATCTTTGTCTTTTCTAATTGAATTACTTCTACTCCTGCTTCTTTTAGTAAATCAAAGTCTGTTTCAGGATAAGTATCAAGACAAACGAATTTTCTAATACCAATTGTTATTGCCATTTTTGTGCATTCAAGACAGGGTACAAAAGTTGTGTATAATACTGCTCCCTCAATTCCAGCCTCAATTCCCAAAATTGCACAGTGCATTATTGCATTAGCCTCTGCATGATTGCAAAGACATCTATCAAGAGAAGATCCAGGTTCTATTTTTCCTTCTATTCTTAACTGACATCTTTTACATCCGCCCTCAAAACAATTTTTGATTCCAGGTGGAGTTCCATTATATCCAGTTGCCAGTTGTCTGTGATTGCGAACAATTACAGCACCTACTTGTCTTGTCATGCAATTTGATCGTAGTTTTGCTAATTCTGCTTGAAGCATAAAATATTCATCCCAATTAGGTCTCTCAAAAGATTGACTCACAAGTCTTTTGTCTGACTGTTCAATATATGGATTCAACCTGATCGGTATTAATTTTGAGTAAAGACAACAAATTCGGAAACTTCTTTAACGCTAAAGAAAAAATTTTGTTTAATGGCAAGCTATTCAGCTGAAGTAAGCGTCATTCACAAAAAATTTCAAAATGCTATAAAGAGAGCAAAATCAAAACAGACTCTTAACAAAGCATATAGTGTTCATAAAAAAGACCATGAACGCATCCTAAAAAAACATCTACGTGAAGAGATGGCAATGATTAACAAAGCCAAGAAAAAATTAGAATAGATGATTTTTTCTTGATTCTTATTTTTTAATTTTTAAAGTATATTGTTACTAAAAATACCGTCATTAAAATAGTTCTTTGATGAGTGTAAAATATATCATCACACGATAGATTAAATGATCATTGAATGATCTAGAAGGATCTGTTAAAATTCGTGATAGATATTTGAGTAATGACTAGTTTTTTGCTATACGAAAGCATAAAATCAATAAAGTAAGATTGGAGTCATAAAAGTGACCGATTTTATTGAAAAAAAGTATGTGAAAAAAAACTCTATTGAGAAAAGAGATTATCAGATTAATTTGGCAAATCAAGCAATTCAAGAAAACTGTATAGTGGTATTGCCAACAGGATTGGGAAAGACAGCTATTGCATTACATGTAATTGCTGAATATTTAGTCAAAGGAACAGGAGGAGTTTTGTTTTTGGCACCTACAAGAGTACTTGTCAACCAACATTATGAATTTCTCAAAGAGAATCTCACTCTTGATGATATTTCATTAATTACTGGAGAAGATAACATTCAGAAACGAACCAAACTTTGGAATAATAGCATCATTTGTGCAACCCCTGAAATTGCAAAAAATGATCTTGACAGACAGATTGTATCTCCAAATCAATTCAATCTAGTCATATTTGATGAGGTCCACCGAACTGTAGGCGATTATGCATATTCAGGAATTGCAGAAAGATTTACACATTCAAATGTCAGGATTCTTGGAATGACAGCAACACTGCCCAGTGAGAAAGACAAAGCCACAGAAATTCTAACAAAACTTCGAATCGCAAGTGTTGCTGAAAGGACAGAAGACAGTCCTGATGTAAAACCATACACTCAACACACAAACATACAATGGATAAACGTTGATCTTCCACCTGAAATGAAATCTATTCAGGCTTTGTTAAAGATTGCACTAGATGAAAGATATGAAACTCTAAGAAAAAATGGAATAAAACTAGCTGATCAAAAATCTCTTTCAGCGCTATTGAGAATACGACAGTTTGTGTTAAATCAAAATAGAAGATCAGCAAAGCCACTCTTTACTGCAATTAGAATTCATTATGCACTAAATATTTTAGAGGCTCATGGGATTACTCCTTTTTTGAAATTTTGTGACAGAGCCCGAATAAAAAAAGGAGCAGGTGTTAAGGAACTCTTTGAGATTGATCCAAACTTTACAAGGGCAGTACATCTTGCAAAAGACGCACAATCAAAAGGAATCGAGCATTCAAAAATCCCAAAATTAAAAGATATTGTAGAATCAGTTCCTGGAAAAGCTTTGATATTTACCAGTTACAGAGATTCAGTTGATGTCATATTTAACAAACTTACTGAGATGGGAATTCCTACAGGTATTTTGATTGGCAAAGCAGGAGAAACAGGACTAAAACAAAAAAAGCAAATAGAGACGGTCCAAAAATTTCGAGATGGAATCTTTAGAGTACTAGTTGCAACACGAGTTGGAGAAGAGGGATTGGATATTTCTGAAGTAAATCAAGTTGTCTTTTATGACAATGTTCCAAGCTCCATTCGATTCATACAAAGAAGAGGAAGAACAGGAAGAAAAGATACTGGAAAGTTAGTGGTCTTAATTGCAAAAGACACTATTGATGAGACCTATTACTGGATTGGTAAAAGGAAAATGTCAGCTGCTAAATCCATGGGTGAAAAAATGACCAAAGTACTCCAAAAGAATCAAGAGTCTCCTCAAAAAAAGGGCCTTGATGCCTTTGTCTAGTCTTTTAATTGATTATTGATGTTATCTAGCAATTCCTCCTTTTTTTGAATTACCATATTTTTCATCCCAGACTCTAAATGATGAATGCTACTATCTTTTGATTTAAGCAAATTTTCAAGTCTTATGTCAAACTGACTGGAGATGAAATTTTCAAAATCCTGAGAACCGCTTTGAAATTCAGAGATCTCAATTGAATTCACAGCAAGATTAGTTATTGATTTGTTCAAATATTCAAGGATTTCATCTAATTCTTTTTGTGTTAGAATAGTCATGTCTTACACTTTATTTTTGTGAAAAAATATCTTTTATCCTAATCTTTTGATAATATGATATCCAAATTCTGTTTTTATGGGTTCAGACATCTCTCCTACCTGTAGCTTGAATGCTGCATCTTCAAAGGGCTTTACCATCATCCCTTTTGTAAAATATCCCAAATTTCCATCTTTTTTAGCACTGCTTGAATCAATCGATAGCTGTTTTGCTAATTTTCCAAACTTTTCACCTTTTTTTAATCTCTCAGAAATTTCTACTGCTTCACTTTGTTTTTGAACTAGAATATGTGAGCATTTGATTTTTTGTGCCATTTAATTTGAAAGGTATTGATACCTGTTAATATTTTACTATGTTTGATTCAAGATCATGTTAAACCCCAACTAGTTTTTACATTTGGAATTATTTTTAAAAAAGGAGCTTCGTTTTCACCCCATGGTTCATTTCTAACCCAAGTAAATTTTTCAAAGAACATTTTATAAATTTTTTGAAACTCTTCACCGCTTTCAATTATTTTTGATTTACCTTGAATACATATTGCTTTATGCTCTCCTGACTTGTAAATGTCAATGGTAACTGCAATGTTTGGATTGGTTTTCAAATTTTTCAAAGTCCTAGTTTTATAATCGGTTGCAACTAAAATTGAATTTTCATAAAAAATAAAAGATACAGGTTTTACGTGGGGGAGATTATCGTGAGATGTTGCGATTCTTGCTTCTTCTAATGATTGAAGGAAATCTTTTTCAGCTCTAGAAAATGCTATCAACTAAAAATCCTTTCTCTAATTTCTGGAATATGTTTGTATACTATATCTCGAGCCTTCATTTGATCTTCAGGTGTTGGAACATCTTTTTGTGCACTAAGCAATGCTCCACTCATTCCCAAAGCCATACCCATGATCATTCCATAAACAAATTCTTCAGGTTTTTCTACCTTGAAAGTTTCTTTGTTTTGTTTTATTTCTTCTAAATAAGCAGGTATTGTGGCAATTGCTCCATTAATGGTTTGAGTAATTAGCATCTCTAGTTGATCGTCTTGACTCATAACATACAACCAAGATATTTCTTAATAAATCTGCACTTAAGATTTTTAATAAAGCCGGATATGATAAACCCATGTTTTCTTATTTTACAACAAATGAGGCAAACACTGCTTTACCTGATGTAATAAAAAAATATGAATTTGCATTGGCAAAAAAGAATGAAGTTTCAAAATTAGAACAAGAGCTTCAGATTAGCCTATCAACTACGAACACTTTTGAGGAATATGTTAATTTAAAGCAAAAACTCAACTCTGCAATTACTCAATTTTATGAGGCGGTAGAGATTCTTGAAAATACAGGAGTTGTTGTAAAAAGCATTGAGCAGGGACTACTTGATTTCCCCTCTAAAAGATTTGATGAAGAAGTATGGTTATGTTGGAAATATGGTGAGACGGAGATTAAATTTTGGCACGAAAAAGATTCAGGATTTATGGGAAGAAAACCCATTGAAGTTAGTGATGAATCTCTAATTTAGAACTGATATTGAAGCAGATTTTAGTTAAAACATTAAAAAGCATTCTCTAAAAATTTGACAAGAGGAGGAAATTTAACTAGAAAAATTTCCTTACAGTTAGTTTGACTATATCAGTATGGCTAAGAGTTATTCGAATTAGATTTCTTTTAGCTTCAATAATTGCAGTTTCTGTTGGCATTACAATTAATTGGTGGCAAAATTCCTCATTTGGAATTTTAGAAGCTGCACTAACATATGGAGGAGTAATGGCGCTGCATGCAAGCGTTGATTTGTTAAATGATTATTGGGATTACAAACGTGGTATTGACACTAAAACCAAAAGAACCAAGATGAGCGGAGGTACTGGAGTTTTACCTGATGGATTACTAAAACCCAAATCCGTTTATCGAGCAGGAATTGCGTTTTTGATAATTGGTTCTGTAATTGGGAGTTATTTTGTAATCACAGATGGAATTGTAATTGCAATTATTTTGGGATTTGCAATTTTATCTATCTATTTTTATTCTACAAAAATTGTAGATTCAGGCTTGGCAGAATTTTTTGTTGCCGTAAAGGGAACTATGATTGTTCTTGGAACATATTTCATCCAATCAAACCAACTGACTTTGGAATCGATTCTCGGAGGAATAGTTGTAGGGGTTTTGTCCTCTTTAGTTCTTTTTATTGCATCTTTTCCTGATCATGATGCTGATAAATCAAAAGGCAGAAAAACTTTGGTGATTGTGGTTGGTAAACAAAAAGCAACTAAGATTTTTTGGATTTTTCCTGCAATCTCATATATTGCAATTATTATTGGCGTAATTTCAGGATTATTTCCATCATTTTCATTAATCACATTTTTGAGTATCCCTTTAATGATCAAAGGAGGAATCGGCTTGAAAAGAAATTTTGATTCTATAGATGCACTGATTCCTTCAATGTCGTCTACTTTGATGTTTAGCAGAGTCACAGGCGCATTATTTGTTCTAAGTTTTTTGATTGGTTCATGGACCTAGAAACTAGTGGTTCTAATATGTGCAATCAAATATAATTAATTACAATATTATCAATATATTCGGTTTTGTGGCAACTTAACAAATTAAACCAAATTCAGATGTCAAAAGGCAATATTTCAAATAATTCCAATTCAACAAAGCATACATAGATCTTGTTAAATCGTTATGCTAAATTTGAAAAAAAATCATATCAAAAATCATAGAACTAGTTTTGACAAATTCCCAAATTTTACAATAGTCTCTAACAAATTTTTGGCAGTAATGCTTAATACACAACTCTAAATTAAAATTGAATGTAATGAGGAAGGCATTACTTGTGATACCAGTATTACTAATTGTTTTTGGAATAAGCAGTGTCTATGCAGCGCCACTTGATGATGTGATGGTTAATGTGCTAGAATATGATGGAAGTTCTGCTACCGTTCAAATGACTTGGGATAATGATGAAACATTGACCAAATATGAAATGGGATGCGTTAGTTGCATACCAAACACCTCTGAGTTTACCTCTGAGAACAAAATTATTTTAAATGATGTAACTCCATTTCCAAAAACCTCAAAGGCAATGCTTTACCTAATTGCATATGACTCTCAAGAAGAAATAATTGATGTAAGACAGTTCATCATAGATTTAACATGATGAATGACAGTTTCTACCAGTGATTATGAATTAACCAAACATGTTTTTACGGATAGATTAATCAACACAAGAATTTTTGATTGATAAAAAATTGTTTGAGTTTTACAGGATTTATTTAATATTTTCTACACATTGTAGAACTATCTTTTATTAATTTTAGAAGAAATCGACTTTCATGAAACAGACCCTTGAGATTAGAAAAGAAAAACTCCACTGTACATACTGCAAAGGCAAACCTACAATAGAGATACCCATCAACATGGATCTTTTATCACCTTCGAGTCAGGAGTTTGTTGAAAATATTAAATGCACTATCTGCAAAAATATCGGTTATGTAAGACAATAGATTTTTCTTCAATTTGAAGTGGAATAAAAATAAAAAAAGACCAAATACATTTCTTTGTACAAATCCAATGAATGTTAGAATCATTCAGAATTTGAATGATAATTCAGTTCATATATCGACATACATTTTGACATGAGGTATTCCAACTTTAGAATAGACATTTCCAATTTGAGCAAATCCTGAACTTGCATAAAAGCCTCTTACATCATAAATTGAATCTAAAATAATTTTTGATTTGCCCATTTTCTTGCAAAAAATCTTAATTTCCTCCAATGCTGATTTTCCAAATCCCTTGGAGCGGTATTCAGATAGAATTCCCATTCTTTCAATTTTAAAAGAATTGTTTTCTTCTCTTAAGCGGAATGTGCCTACAATTTTTTCATTATTAATAATAAAAAATTGCATCAAGTCTTGATCATCGCTATCAAAGATATTACGTTGTGAAATTCCTAATTCCTTGTTAAAGATACTGATTCGAATATCCTTTACTTTACTAAAGTCTTTAGTTCTCTGAATCAAATCTCTTACAAGAAATCACATAGAGATGCTTCTTGAGTGTTATTATAATGTGGGTTACATGTCATAATGGAATGATTTGTATTGAGACCTTATATGCATTGATCTAAAAATAAATGTAGTATCTTCAAAGACAATTCATGATTTCTGGATTTGCCACATCTGAAGGTACTCAGAAATTTGCAGAAAATTCTAAAGCATTACCTGCTAATTTTAAAAAAATTGAAAATCTTACTTTATCAAATGTAGGTATTGGGACATATCTAGGAGATGCAGATGACAAAACAGATGAGATTGTAAAAAACGCCATAAAGCAGTCAGTTCAATCTGGAATCAATGTAATCGATACTGCCATTAATTATAGAGCACAAAAAGCTGAGCGATCTGTAGGAAGTGCAATATCTGAATTAATTCAAGAAGGAAAAATTTCTCGTGATCAAATTTTTGTTAGTACAAAAAATGGCTACGTTACTAATGATGCAGACATTAAACAGGACTTTTGGGAATATGTAAAAAACGAATATTCCTCAAAAGGTATCGTAAAGGAAGGAGACATTACCTCGGGGTATCATTGTATGACTGCAACTTATCTTAATGATCAATTAGAACGTAGTTTGAAAAATTTGGGCCTTGAGTGCATTGATTTGATGTATCTGCATAATGCAGTTGAAGGGCAAATCAAAGATGTATCAAAAGAAAAATTCTTGGAAAATCTTCAATCAGTGTTTGAGTTATATGAACAAAAAAGAAGTGAGGGTAAAATCAAATATTATGGAATGGCAACATGGGAATGCTTTAGAGTTCCACCTGATAATCCACAATTTTTGTCACTACAAGATACTGTTAAAATGGCAGAAAAAACAGGAGGAGAAAAACATGGTTTTAGATTCGTTCAGCTGCCATACAATATGTATTATGATCAAGCCTTGCTAACAAAAAACCAGATATTTGATGGTAATGCCATCTCAGTTTTAGAATCAGCAGTCCGACTTGGAGTTGGGGTGTTCACTAGTGTTCCTTTGATGCAAGGAAGATTACTAAATCCTGGTGTAATGCCAGAGTTTAATGAATTAAAGCCCTCACTTCGAGCATTACAATTTATTCGTTCTTCTCCAGGAGTCCTGGCACCATTGATTGGTCAAAAAACCTCCGAACATGTATTGGAAAACATGGAAATTATGAAAATCCCTTCAATTCCAGAAGATGAGTTCTTGGCCCTAGTCAAAAAATTGACATCATAATTGATCAATTATAAAATTATGAAATAATTTTGAATTTTTTGTAAAAAGCTAATAAATGGGATGTTTTGATAGACATCAAGAAATTTGTCAAAGATTTATGATTATGTCAAAATTTGTGATACTATAAAAGCACTCGATAAGAAGATAAGATTTGCAGGAGTAATTAATGAACGAGGTAGATTAGTTGCAGGAGGAATGAAAGAAAATTTGGAGGCGCTTGAAAGCGAAAAAGATGATGAGATGATCTTCATGGAGCTTGCATTAAGAGTAAAAATGAGAAAAGAGTTTGATAGACAGCTTGGTCCTGTTAATTTTGCACTAGCATCAAGGCAAAGAGCCTTGGCCATCAGTTTTGTTCTCAATGAAGATATTTTGTATGTAGTTGCAGAGCCTGATGCAGACTATGGAGTTTTGCCAAAAAAAATTCTAGAAATTATTACCAAATCTTAACTTGAATTTAAGATCATGGGTTGTTTTTTGATATTAAATTTACAATAGAAATAATTTTCCAGATAAACCACAACATCAAGGAAAAATCTGAAAATGGAAAAAAGAAAAATTAGTGAATCTATAAATAGAAACATTTAGTGAAAAATTCGTGCCAGTTGATCCCGTTTGTGGAATTGAACTTGAAAAAGAATTAGCCCTTGAACATGAACATGATGGAAAAAAATTTTATTTTTGTTGTAATGGTTGCAGACGTATTTTCATCAAAAAACCACGTAAATACAAAAACAACTAGATTGGAAAAGCACCACACATTCTGCAAAATTTTGCATTCTCTACGTTATAATTACAATACGGACAAACTATTTTTGCATCACTAGAAGGAATATCATAAAACTTTCTAAAAATATCATAATAATACATTGATTCTTTGGTTCTAATTACTATACCGTCAGATTGCTTAATCTTCTTTTTTTGTTCTTCAAATTTATCATTTTCAATTACAGATTCAAACAGATTTGTAAGCCCTGATGTTCCTGAACCATCTTGCATGGGGGATTTTTCTCTCCAGGCAATCTGAGTTGGGATGTTCTTCTCAAAGGTTTTACGTAAAATCCATTTTCCATGACGTTTTTCACCTTCATTTCGCACTTTGAGTTCTGGAGGGATTTTCTTTGCAAAATCAATTATTTTTTCATCCAAAAAAGGTGATTCTACTTTAATTCCTAGAGCATCTCCTATCTTTTGGGTGGGAAAATGCATTATAGAGCAGACCCTTTTGATTTCTCTATCTAACTTTTCGGGAGGCTTGTTTATCAAAAAACTATATCCTGCAAACAGCTCATCTGCACCGTCTCCAGTGATTATACCTTTTTGTCCTTGGTCTTTTACCCATTTTATTGCCAGATACATTACTACACTGTTTCGAATTTCAATATCGTTAAAGTTTTTTAGAATTTTTATGGTGTCTTCAATTGCATTTAAAATATCTGCAGTTTCTGTATTTTGAATTGTTAAAGGAATAGCAAATTGCTTTGATACCATTTGACAATAGGTGAGATCATTTGAGACAAAGTCTTGTGCAATAACTGTAATGCCGTTTGGTTTTCTTTCTTTTAAAAAATAGGCAATAATTGTACTATCCAGTCCTCCAGAAAGTGCAAGGATGTTTGAATTACAGGAGATACATGAATCTTTTAGCAAATTGTATAAATTTTTCAAAATTTTCTCCAACAATTCGGCATTGTAGTTGAATCTAAAATAGGTTAGCCTACTTTAGTTAGACTTGTAAAACAAATGATTTGATTTTGCAAACTTTAAATCTCTTATCAGATTCCTTTGAATTATTGCTACTACCAGCTGAGATTGAATCAAAAACGCTCATTCCTGCCCTAAGGGCAATTTTAGCAAAAAAATTAGCTGAAGATCACAATATACGTGAAGATGAAATCTCAAAAATGTTAGGGGTAACACAAGCAGCAGTTAGCAATTACATTAGAGGCACACGCGGCGACCCCTCTCTTATTGCAAAACTTTTGGCAGAAAAACAAGTTGCAACAATGATTGATGAGCTAAGTGACAATCTATCATCAGATATGGCATATACTCCATCAAGTCTTTCAAAATTTATTGGTCTTTGTAATTATATTAAATCTAGTTTACTCATATGTGAGATTCATCATAATTTAGAATCCAACATTGATGAAAAAGTCTGCAAAGAATGCGAAAACATGCTTCTAAAGGGACCAGGAAGTATCTACTAGATTTTATTTATTGTAATTTCAACTGTGGAGAGCATCCTGCCAATTCCGGGAGCTGATTCTGTATCCAATTTTATATTTTCAACTTTAGAATTGCCCTTTAGCATTTTTTCAGTGACAATGTTAGCTACTGCAACAGCATTAGGAATTGAATTTCCTTTTGCACGTAAAATAACTTGTTTTTTATTTCCTAACAATGACAAAACATCTACAGCCGATTGCATTACAGGATCATTTCTAATGTAAATTACATCATCATTAGGTTTTTTGATCTGCTCTTGATCATTTTCTTCCTTTATCTCTTCCATGAGCATTATTCAACAACCAGCAAATTCTTTTTCTTTTAAGTTTTATCGACGATTGGTCCACAAACCTTAGTCGAAATAACCAATTGGAATGTTTTGGTAATCTCCATTTGGCATTACCCTTCTAATTGTAATTGGGATTACTCTTTGTTCAAGCTCTTCCATTGCGATATCAAGTGAAATTCTAGCAGTTTTTGGAATTGGGATAAATGGTGGGGCACCTTGAGAGAGTTGTAATGCTCTAGCACCCATAATTCTTGCTTTTTCAAATCTAGTCAATGTTGGTGGTCCGACTGTGATTTTTCCTTTCTCACAAGGAATCTCTTCAGGTTCATGATCTACAACTGTTTCAACTACTTCTCTTTGTTCAATTTCTTTAATTCGTTTTTCTAATGCTTCTTGTTCTTTTTCAGTTAGTGACTCCTTACCTTCATTTTTCTCAATTAATTTTCGATAAGTATCAAGAGCTTTGTTTAATCCTGCATTCTCCTCAGGTTCAACTTCCAGAGTTTCTTCTATAGGATCTACTAGTTCAGTTTCAGTGGCATCAGACAAGTAATGGTTTAGCTCTCAAAGCGTTATATAATCCAATATTTTTAAAGTACAAATTGAGTTCTACTTCAGTCTCTAAAAAGCAGTTGATTTTAGAAATCAAAGGCAAAGCAAAGATTCGGTGTGATCTAAAACGTCATCTCTCTCCAAGAACAGTAGGCATCATAATGAGATCATTGCCTTTAGAAGGGCATGCACATATGTTAGGAAAAAGTATTGCATATTTTGAAACTGGCGTAGATTCAGGAATTGAAAGATCTAGAAAAGAGTTCAAAAAAGGCGATGTAGCATTTTTACCATCCTCTGGCAGTATTTGCTTTTTTCTTGCTGAGGCAGAACCTGGAAAATCAATGACTCCTATTGGAAAATTAGGTGAAAACTTTGATGCATTAAACGATGTAAATTCAGGAGATGTGTTTTGTCTTTATGAAGAAGTTGCTTGATAGATGTAATGACCGCTATATCCGCCAATACGTTTTGCCGTTCCTTTCTTAACAGAATCCCTCAGAAATGCATTTGCTGCTGAAATTTTAACTCCTGTTTGTCTTGCCAAATCTTGGACAGTAACTACTTTGGAATTCTGGATGATTTTCATTGCTTGTTGCTCATTAACAATTACAGTAATCTCTGCTTTTGTTGGTCCGCCTTCTCCCTTGTCCTTTTTTCCTTTCTTTGAATCCTTGGAACTTTGGGATTTTTCTTGTTTTGCAGGACTAACTTTTTTTGCTCCACCCATATTTTTTTCAAAAAATATTCCTCTTATAAACGATGTACAAGTTCTAATATAGAAAATACATAGCAGTAGGACAAATCAATATTTTTCAAATATAAATAACATCTTAATTACACAATATTATGGGTGTAGTTTCTAAAGGTGCAAAATGCAATGTTGAGGGTTGTGAAAATAATGGAGCCCGTTCTCTAAATACAACCAAAGTTGAAAATGCAGGACTGCGAGTAAACTCTGCAGGTAAAAAGACAGTCCTTTGTAAAGATCACTACAAAGAATGGAAAAAAGAATCCAAAGATGATAGAGACTTGGAACGTGCCAGATATGATAAGTTTTAATTCTTTTTATTGTTTCTTGTAATTCCTGATGTTTTGAAATAATCTTGACTTAACTTTTCATAATACTTGTTTAACTTTTTGTACAGTCTTTTTGGCTTTCTTGATTTTTGATTACTAAGTACATACAATGCCATAATTGGAAATGCAATAGTAACATCAGCATAAACAGTAATCATCCCATGATTGGCATCTTGGACTTTGCCCCAGCTTTTTCCTTCCTGTAAGGTTGCACCAGAAAGTCCGCCTGTATCAGGTCTAGCATCTGTAATCTGTATAACATAATCTTGCCCCCCATCATTTCTTCGAAGAATTTGATCTAAGAGAGGCCCGGTTTGCTGAGCAGTATTTTTTGGAACACCACCTCCAAGCTCAACTATACCTGATTTTTTTGAATTATAAAGAATTGAGGCTTGTTCAATAATTTCTCTTACAAAATCCAAGCTGTAAACTTTGTCTTGTAATCTTTGAACTGCAAGGTTTAGAGCAAGAGATGAATCTTTCATTGTGGAGATGTATACTGGGACATCATACTCGTATGCGGTTGTAATGAAACTTTTTTCAGGAAACTTTGATTTTTCTTTGCTTATCTTTCCCATTAAATTACAAAACTCTGCAGTTGTAAATGGCTTGTCCGTAAAATCTTTTGAAAACATTCTTTGGATAATTTGATCTTCTGCCTCCAAAGTCTCATAGAATTTAATATAAACATCTCTTATTCGGACGATTTCGTTTTCATATAGTTTCATATCATCTACATCAAAATGTCCTTGTTTTACTGGCAGACCCCATGCAAAATGATCCTCATGATAAACATTTGCTCCAGTTGTTACTATCCAATCAACAAAACCTCGTTCAATTAGCGTTTTAATTATGCCACCAAATCCAACAGGAGTCATTGCTCCTGAAATGGTAAGACAAATAGTAGCATTTTCTTTAATCATTTTTGCATAAAGCTTTGCAGCCTCTCCCAACTTTCTGCCATTAAATCCTGAACTTGCAAAAACATCTACAAGCTGTTCTATTGTCATTTTTGGATCTAGTTTAATGTGAGGAATATCTTTGCCATGAAATTTGTGTGGATCCACTTTTTTAAAATAAAAAATAACTGTAATTAATACTTCCGACTAAACTTTAAACTCTAATCTGTTTTATCTCGATTGGTAATGTCTGATGAAGGTTCATTTGGATTAACAGAATTTCAATTATCAGACATGGCAAAAACCGATTCATCATTGGCGATATGTGATTTGAGAAAAAAAGAAGATTTTGCAAAGGGACATATCAAAAAATCAATACTTGTAAATTATGATGAAGAAAAACTATTAGATGTACCTCAAAACTCAAAGCCAGTCTTGGTAAGTTACAGCGAGGAGCAATCAAAAAAGATAGCATTTGTACTTCGCAATCACAATATTGAGGCTTTTTTTCTAATTGGTGGGATAAAGAGATGGACTCAAGGTCTTTACTGTACAAACATATCTTATGTTGGAACTAGATATCCATAGTATGAAAATAATTGATTTGCCTGATCCAAAAAGAGTAAGTCAAAAACCAAAAGGAGTAGAAGTATTGTTCAAGTCAGGCGATTTTACGCAAGATGGTTTTTCTGTAAATAAAGTAGAATTACGTCAATACATTGAAAAAACAGATGAGAATCTGGGCCCATATTCTTTGATTACATCATATGTTGAAACTGACAAGGGTTCAGTTGAGATGATTTATGATGAAGGATTTCGTGGCGAAGATTCACTTAACAGAACTGTCAAATTTCTAATATCAAATTTAGGAATTTCAGGATTAATTTTACGTTCGTTAATTACTCTAAAAGACCATTTAGATGAAGAAAGAAAATAGCTTGATTTTTTGAAAAAAGATTCTTTTTGTAAATGTTAAAAGGCTGAATTTGTAGATAAACTTGTGCCAGTAGATATTATCAAAACTATAAACAAAGTTGGAAGATGGTCTGCAAATCGCATGATTGGGAAACGTCGACCACTAATCGGAGTTTTTAGCCTTACTAATTACTGCAATTACTATTGCCCAATGTGTCCTTTTGGAGATCCTGACAAAGAGGTACAAATAAAATTTGCACAAAAAAATGATCTAACAACACAACAATGGAAAAAATTTTTTGAAAAGGTATCACCTTATTGCATTTGGAGTATAGTGGAAGGTGGAGAACCTACAAGTCGACCTGATTTTATGGAATTAATTCGTCATTTGTACAGCTTAAAAATCCCAATTACAATGATTACAAATTGCTCATTATTACACACAATTGACCTTGATGAATTAAAAAAATACATACAATTCATTACATGTAGTATTGATTCAGTTCATGAAAAGCCATACTGTCAAGTTAGAGGTGTAAATTCTGAAACATACAACAAAGTTATGGATAATTTGATACTACTAAATGAGCACAAAGTTCCCCACTACTTTAACAGCGTAATTACCAAATTTAATGCCGATGAATTCATTGACGGAATTTATTTTGAAAAGGCAAGGAAATTGGGAGTAAATTCTGTATCACTTACCTTTGTAGAGGACAGGTCTGATGTAGATTATTCATTACTACCGGATAGAAAAACGATTGAAAAGATTTGCCAAAGTATCCTAGAGCACATTAAGGGAAAAAAATACCCGCAGATAATGTTGCCCCCACAATACTTTAAGCAGATATTAGAGCATGGAAGAGGAGTTTTTGATGAATGTGGGGTATGGAAGAGTATCTTTGTTAATGCCAATGGAACTGTAATGGTACCTTGCTGGAAGTATACTGATCCAAAAAACTCGTATAATCTACTAGAAAAAAGTGTAAGTGAGATATGGGATGCACCACAATGGGAACTTGCAAAAAACTGCCATGACTGTGAAGTTTTAGGATGTGTGTGGTATTCGTCTCAACCAGTAACTACTTTTGCACAAAATTACATGCGAGGATTATCAAAAATGATAAGCCAAAAGGAGCCCGAAATAGCTCAATCAATTTCTCAATAGGACAGGTATGAAATTAAAATTGACTTGTATTATTATAAAAAAATAGTAGTTACTTTTTAGCTCATAAAATAAGCTTCTTCATGCTGCTTACACATTTTTCTAAGTTCAGCAGTTTTATCATTTATAGCACATCCACAAGATAGTAAAACTACTTTATTTTGATTTGATTTAGTATGTTCTAACATTAGTATTAGTAATACCTACTAATATTAAAGAACATTACAGAATTCAAACTATCTAGGAATGTTAAAACAAGTAAAACATAAGTTATGAAAAGATGATACCATGATTTTTCACATGCTTTGAGAGGTAATTATTGGAATAATTTTGTCATTTTAATTAGTAAAAAAATTAAGATGAACAAAAATAGAGAAATCTTTTTAGAATATTATTAAAAAGAACTTGATAGTATCCAGAAGCAGGTTCACATGATGTTTGACTAGTGGGCCGAACAAGAGATCGTCCTGCTTCTTGATTGTATTTTAGGACATTTTTGACTAAAAAGGAATACGTAGAATTTCTTAGATAATTAGGCGCCAAGACGGGATAACTTTCATCATGATAATACTGTTTCTGAAATAGATCTTTGGCTCATTTAGAAAATATCTCAAGTTTCAGCCTAAGGATAGATCTAGTAATTGTTATCATAATAATTTGTGTCAATATACTCGTTGTATTACCTAGTAATTTCATAATTTTGATCATCAAACTTACATTATTGCTCTGTAAGTACCAATGTTCTTTCCATTTCTGCATCAGTTTGTAATCGAGATACATCTGAACTTGTCTTTTTCTTTTGTTGGTTAAACTGCAAATCGGATGATCAATTGAATTAAATTCATCCTTACTAGTTTACAATCATAATAGAACAGGCCATGGGAAATTGAAAATTCTTTTGCGGCAAATGACAAGGACAAAAAAGTTCTGATTCAAGTAAGAGATACTAACTCTGAGCCACTAGATGCTAAATGTGTAATTGAATGGGAAACATCTGATGATGATGACGAAGAATTAGAAATTCAAACAAATGCCGGTGGTGTGGCTTCAGGATATGTTCCATCTAGTGTTTCTGAAGTCGAAGTTGCATGTAAAGTAGGCAACCAATCTAATTCAGTTGAAGAGGATCTCAAGAGTAATGGAACCACTGTAATTCGTGTAATGTTTGATTTAGATGAAACCAATGATGATTCAGATGAGAGCAATGAGGAACTTGAGATAGAAGTAGAAGTTGAAGACGACACTGCTAAAGTTGAGGTATACTATGATGACAAAGAACTTGAGTTTGAAATGGACTGGAGTAACGAACAAGATGTCATTGAAGAAATTGCCTCCAGAACTGACTTGACTGCAGAAGAAATTGAAGAAGTGATAACTTTTGAATTTGAAGACACGTATGAAACCAATGATGATTCAGA
Organism: Nitrosarchaeum sp.; assembly: GCA_965223805.1. Classification (GTDB taxonomy): domain Archaea; phylum Thermoproteota; class Nitrososphaeria; order Nitrososphaerales; family Nitrosopumilaceae; genus HKST03. Next base: position 394,270 of record OZ245014.1, read on the forward strand.
TGAGAGCAACGATGACCAAGCAGAAATTGAAGAACTAAGAGAGGAAAATAAAGCACTACGCCAACAAATCATAGAACTTAATGAGAGATTGCAAAATCTAGAATTGATAATTCAGGAACAAATTAAAGTAATGCTTGATACTCTTGAAAGTTTCAAAAATCAATAATTTTTCTTAATTTTTTATTTTAACTAGAATTTTTTGTTTTACCAAAAAAAAAGGATAAGATTGTATGAATTTGTCTGAAGTTGAATTAACATGCCTGAACATTCAAAAATTATTCTAAAAAGAGCCAAAGATTTAATTCAATTATAATTCGATTTTGAAATTGTGCGCATATTACAACTTCATTGTGATAGTATAGAGTATACTCCTACTAAAAAAGAGATCAAAACTGCTGAAGATATCGTTCCAGAAACAAAGAGATTAGAAGAGGTTGTAGTTGCCTTTGTAGCCATAGAAAATGGAGATGATTCATCTGTTGCACAAAATGCTATATCTCAGATTAAAAATTCAATGGAAAAAATCGGTTGTAAAAAACTCCTCTTGTATCCTTATGCTCATTTAAGTTCAAATTTAGCTGCACCATCAACTGCGATGTCTTTACTAAAAGAGATGAAATCACTTGCAACTGATCTTGATGTATCTCAGTCTCCTTTTGGTTGGACAAAATCCTATAAAATTCAAGTAAAAGGACACCCACTTGCAGAGAGCTCCAAGGCAATAACAAAAGGATCAGGTCAAGAAAAAGAAATCACATCAGAAGCTTTGAAAGGAGAATCTAAAATCAAGTCTTTTTGGAAGATACTTTCTCCAGATGGAACAATGACTGATGTTTCTGAATTTAATTTTTCAAAACATAGAAAATTAGAAGTGCTTACAAAATATGAAGCTGCAAAAAAGAGAAGCGTTGATGAACCACCACCACATGTTGCTTTGATGAAAAAGATGGCAATCGCTGATTATGAACCGGCTTCAGACTCTGGTAATATGCGATTCTTTCCAAATGGTCGTTTGATAAAATCATTGATTGAAAGATATGTTACAGAAAGAGTAAAAGAATATGGCGGATATGAAGTTGAAACTCCGATTATGTATGATTCACATCATCCAAGCATGGTAAGTTATTTCAATAGATTTCCCGCAAGACAGTACAATATTGATTCAGAAGGAAAGAAACTCTTTTTGAGATTTGCTGCATGCTTTGGGCAATTCCTAATGGCAAACGAGTTTCAAATGTCTTACAAAAATCTACCATACAGATTATACGAGCTTACTCGCTATTCCTTTAGACGTGAACAATCTGGAGAACTAGTAGGTTTACGTAGATTACGGGCATTTACCATGCCTGACTGTCATGCATTTTGCAAAGATTTGGAGCAGGCAATAGAGGAAATCAAAGTCAGATTTGATTTGTCAAGAGAGGTTCTAAAAGAACTTGGGATTGAAGAATCTGACTATGAGATGGCAATTAGATTTACTGAAGATTATTACAATGAAAACAAACCGTCTATTGAAGAATTGGTAAAAAAACATGGGAAGCCAGTTCTAGTTGAAATGTGGAAAGAGAAGTTTTTCTACTTTGTTTTAAAATGGGAGTTTAATTATGTGGATAATCTTGGAAAAGCATCTGCATTATCTACTGATCAAATAGATGTTGAAAATGGAAATAGATATGGAATAGAATTTGTCGATGAGAATAATGTTCCAAAAAATCCAATAATTTTACACAATTCTCCAACCGGTGCAATTGAAAGGATAATCTATGCATTATTAGAAAAGGCAGCAAAAGATTCTAAAGAAGGGAGGAAACCACAATATCCTTTGTGGCTTGCACCAACACAGGTAAGAGTAATCCCATTAAAAGAAGAATTTTTTGACTTTTCCAACAAACTTTCTGAGAAAATCGCTAAACAAAAAATCCGAGTTGATGTCGATGATAGAAATGAAAGTATAGGAAAAAGAATTCGAGAAGCTGAAAAAGAATGGATTAGATACATCCTGGTAATTGGTGAAAAAGAAGCAAATTCGGAAAATCTTAGCATTCGTGACAGAATGACAGGAAATGTAAGAGAATTGTCATTTGATGATTTTATCAAAGAAGTAAATGATCAAACCAGAGGAAAACCATTTTCTGGTTTGAATCTTCCAAAGCTTCTATCTCAGAGACCGCAAATTATGGTGTAAATTATGAGCTTTCTTGATTTATACATGAATCGCAATCCACTAATCACCTCATCTGATGAAGAAGGAGAACCTGTAGCAACCATTTTTGGAGTTCCCTTTGATTCCACACACTCTTACAAGCCTGGATGCAGATTCGGACCAGATGTAATACGTGATGCATTTAACAATATTGAGATATTTCATCCACAATTCGGAGTAGATTTGGAGATTGTAAACATTGAAGATTTGGGAAATACAACTCACACTGTTTCTCCTGCAAAAATGATTGATATGGTCAAAAAAATAACAACTGAACTTGTTTCAAAAAAAAGACAGCTCTTCATCTTAGGAGGAGAACATTCTATTACATATGGCACGTATGCGAGTTTTCCCAAAGAGACAGGTTATGTCGTCTTTGATGCCCATTATGATCTACGAGATGAATATGCTGGCACAAAATTTAGTCATGCAGCATATCTGAGAAGAATTGTAGAAGAGAGAGGCGCTGAAAACATATTGCATGTTGGAGCAAGGGCATTTGTAAAAGAAGAACTAGAATTTTTAACTAAAAACAATATCAAAACAATTTCAGACAGACAGATAAGAGAAGGAAAGGGTCCAGAACTAATAGGGGAATTTGCATCATCGTTTGATTCAATGTATGCAAGTTTTGATCTTGATGTTTTAGATCCTGCTTTTGCTCCAGGAGTTGGAAATCCTGAAGCTGTTGGGATTACTTCTCGTGAACTTTTTGATTTAATTTACTCCCTTAAAAACACCAAAGTCTCAGGGGCAGACATCGTGGAGCTAAATCCCCAATTTGATAATGGTTCTACTGCCTCGCTTGCTGCAAAGGTAATCTCTACTTTGATTGCAATGAATCTAGCCCAAAATCAGTAAATCTTATTGACAAATGTCTAACACGAATTACCTTGAATGGGTTTTATCCTTATTTTTTTAGCTGTTTGTATGGATGCTAGAATTGATTCATGTAGAAACTGTGGAGAAGGCCTTGAAATTATGAATACGTGTGTTGTTTGTGAGCAGCCAATAAAATTCCAATGCTCAAGCTGCTTTCATTATGTAGATGACCCTATTCATACAGAATGCATGATATTTGATGAACCACTCTAATTTGAGCCTAGATTTCTAAAATTTATCAACAAACACGAATATCTAGTTTCTCATTTTTTATATAGTTGGTTTTTGGGGGAATCTCGTGTTAAATAATCTCAGAGACCGTCTACGACCAAGTCTTGAAAAGATAGGAAGAGGATTTGCCTCCACTGGATTATCTCCAAACTTTTGGACCAGTGTTGGACTGGTTTTTGCTTTAGCTTCTGCTGTAGTTTATGGTCTAGGAATTGAATATGGGTTGATTATTGGAGGGGTTTTGTTACTTGTTTCAGGATTCTTTGATATGGTAGATGGTCAAGTTGCAAGAGTTACAGGAAAAACATCCCAAAAGGGATCTTATCTTGATTCAATGTTTGACAAGATTGCAGAGGTTGCAATATTTTTAGGAATATTAGTTGGAGGGTATGCCGAACCATATCTTGTATTTCTTGCTATAACATTATCATTGTTGGTCAGTTATGCACGTGCAAAATCAGATGCAATTAATGTAAAACTTCAAGGGGTTGGAATTGGAGAAAGAGCAGAAAGATTGTTGGTAATTGCAATAATTGGAATAATTGGATTTATGGAACCAGCAGTAATTATCGTGGTCATAATTGCTGGAATTACCTTAATTCAGAGAATGATTGTTACTGCAAAAAACATCAAAGAATAGTTCTATCGTAGTTTTCCACGTTTTCTTCTATTATCTGCAGATCTGATTTTTAGAATTTTAAAGTGAATTGCACATGAAATACAATACCATTTCAAAACTGTTGGTGATGCAATATATGCTCCTTGAGCTCGTAGCTCTTTTGCCAATGTGTGCTCAACTAGATTTAGTCGTGATGTAACTTTTTTTGCTTTGTCTTTAGGAACTGTCTGCCCACAGTTTGTACATTGTACAACACCAGATGATCCTTTTCCGCCTTTAGTTCGTCCTCTACTTGCACGCTTAAGTGGCATGACCAGGTACTGTTTTTCCTCCTTATATTCTTGCGGATAATTGTAAAAAGTGCTTGAATTATGCCTAAATTTGCCTCAAAAATCAAACATGTTTTAATTCTAGATCGATTTCATCTCATTGATAGTTAATGCGTGGGTTGTGTCATGTCTGTTTTGAATCAAATGCAGAATTGGTCTTATCAAAAGGAGATATCATGTGTAAGAAATGTTTTGAAAAAAAATGCAAAAAACTAAATCATAAGGATCTCTAATCTCGTAAAATGAAACTAGCTGTTTTCTCACATTGTGCAATTGATTCGATCACTTTGGAGGATTCCAACTATCCTCAAATAGGTGGTGCTGCGTGTTATTGTGGAATTACTGCTCGAGAATTCAGGTTTGATGTAGATCTTTTTACAAAATTTGGAAAGGACTTTCCACAGCAATATCTGGCAGACAATAAAATAAAATTTGAAAATGGCGAATCTGAAAAGCCAACAACTAGATTTGCCATAAACATCACAAGTGCCGATAGGACTCTAAAACTAGAAAATGAATGCGAACCAATTGAATATGAGAGAACAGATGCAGATGGTTGTCTTGTCAGTCCTATTTATCATGAGATCACAAATGAAGTTTTTGATAGAATAAAAAAAGATTCAAACTTTACAATGGTAGATCCGCAAGGATTTTTGAGAAGAAAAGATACAGAAAACAATGTTGTTTTAGAAAATACTGAACTTGATTTATCTGGAATTAGTGCCATCAAAGTAAGTCCTGAAGAGGCCAAATGCATTGTTAATGGAACCAATGATGAAATGATGCTGGCTCTTCAGAAAAAAGGTGCAGAACACGTACTTTTGACAGACAAAACAGACGTCTCACTATTAGTAAAAGACAAGATTTACTCTATAAAACTTCCAAATAAAAATATCTATGACACTACTGGAATTGGAGATATCTTTTGTGCTACATTTTGTTGTACGATGTTAAAAGAGAAAGATTTTTTGTGGGCATTGTGTTTTGCTGGAGGTTCGGCTCAAGCTGCACTTGATTCAAAAAAAGTAGGATTGTTAAAAATTCCTAAACGGGGTCAAATTCAGACAAATGCTTCTTATTTTTACAATTTGGTAAAATACAGGACTATCTAATACATCCTTTTATTGTACTGCTCGTTTTGATTCACTGTGCAAATCGGCATTTACGGCTCTGGAACTACTGATTCATCAGCAAAGACAATAAAAAAAATTCTTGAGGATGTTGGAATAAAATCATATACAATTACTTCAAAATCAAAGACAAAGCAAGCTGATTGTATAATCGTTTTAGGTGGAGACAAGGGAGTTCGCAATTACTTTCACAGAACATTTGATTCAGTGCTACCAGTATTAGGAATTAGTGAGGGGGAATCAAGTGGGTTTTTAGCACAAGTTGATCTTCGAGAATTTTCATCATTTGTTAATATTCTAAAAAAACAAAATTACACAATTGAGGAGGTTCCAAGACTAGGAGTAAAAATTGATGGAAAAAATGTCTATCCCGTTCTAAATGATGTAGCAGTCTTTTCATCTAAAAGTGCGATGTTAATGGAGCATACTTTGCGGGTAAACGGTGAAGAAGTATGGCACGATAACAGTGACGGAATAATAATTTCCACTCCAATTGGTTCTTCTGCTTATTCAATGTCTGCAGGAGGTCCTGTAATTTTTCAAGACTCTGATGTATTTGAAATCATATCTGTAAACTCTCTGGATGTCACTAGAAGGCCAATCATTGTATCAAATTCATCATCTATTGAAATTGATGACATTGCAGCAAGACTGCATTGTGAAGTTGTCCTTGATGGTTTAGATAGATACAAAGTAAACAAGATGGTTGAATGTACTCAATTTTTCCCTCCTGCAAAAATAATTCGTCTAAAAAAAGATTCCACTGCAATTTCGGCTCTTGCAAAGAAAGTTCATTTAGCAGAAGAATTACTTAGTATGCCTCCAAGCTCAAAGTTGTTACTAAAAACGCTAGAATACGAAGGAGCATTAACGCAAAAAGACCTTGCAAACAAAACACTCCTTCCTGACAGAACAGTAAGGTTGGCTCTAAGTCATCTGTTAAAGAAAGGATATGTAAAAAAGAAAGTATCCATCAGGGATGCTCGACAAAAAATCTATGAAATATCAAAGATAGAATGATTTTAGGTTAATTTTCAGAAGCTGCCTTGATAAATGCCTCAAATGATTCCTCAGGAAAACCAGGCCTACTGTTAAACTCTGGATGAAATTGTACTCCTAGATAGAACTTGTGGCTTGGAATTTCGAGTATTTCCATTCTCTTTCCACTATCACTTTCAGCTGAGAAAAACATCCCATTTTTTTCAAATTCTGGGATGTATTTTTTATTAATCTCATATCTGTGTCTGTGTCTTTTTGAGATTGTGTCAGTATTGTAGATTTTATGTGCAATTGTATCTTGTTTTACCAAAATATCATTTGCACCTAACCTTAGAGAACCTCCAAGATCAGAGACTTCTTTTTGTTCTGGCAACAAATCAACTACAGGATTTTTTGTATCCTCTTTAATTTCAGTTGAGTTTGCATCTTCTAAATTCAAAACATGTCTGCCATAAGCAATTGCAGCCAGTTGAAACCCAAAACATATTCCAAGATAAGGGATATTATTTTCTCTTGCATAGTTTGCAGTATTTATTATTCCTTCAGAGCCACGGGTTCCAAACCCTCCAGGTACTAGAATACCATCATATTTTGATAGTATGCCATAATCAGGTATAGATTCTGAGTCAATCCAATCAATTTCTATGGATTTTCCAAGCTTTGCTCCTGCATGTTTTAATGCATGATTTACACTTACGTAACTATCGGATAGTGTGACATATTTTCCAACCATTGCAATTCGTACCTTTTGATCCTCATGGTTTATCATAGATTCTGCAATGGTATTCCATTTGTCCCAATTAGCAGATGCATTTACCATACCAACTTTTCCAAATTTCCTAAAAATAGAATCAAGTATGCCTTGATCGTACAATATTTGCGGAACCTGAAAAATGGATTTTACATCATGGCATGATAATACATCATTTACGGTGACATTAGTGAATAATGCAATCTTTTTCTTTGTTTTTTCTTCTAATGGGAGAGTGCATCTTACTGCCAAAAAGTCTGGTTGAATACCAATCCTACGTAGTTCCTGAACACTATGTTGCGTAGGTTTTGTCTTTTGTTCTCCTACTACATCCAAAGATGGCGCCAATGTAACATGTACAAAAATCACATTTTGAGGTCCTTCTTCTACTCTCATTTGTCTTAATGCCTCTAAAAAGGGAAGAGATTCAATGTCTCCAACCGTTCCGCCACATTCTACAATCAAAAAATCTAATTTTTCATCTTCAGCAATTTTTTTGATTCTGTTTTTTATCTCGTCTGTAACATGTGGGATAATTTGCACGCATGCTCCTAGATATTCTCCTTTTCTTTCAGCATCTATTACTGCTGAATACACTTGAGCAGTTGTAATGTTATGGTTTTTTGGTATGTTTTGATTTAGAAACCGTTCATAGTTGCCAATATCCATGTCACATTCTCCACCGTCGTCTGTAACAAAGACCTCGCCGTGCGCTACGGGATTCATAGTTCCTGCATCATAATTGAGATATGGATCTATTTTGACACAAGAAACTTTTTGATCAGCTAATTGTAAGAGTTTTGCCATTGATGAGGTGGTTACACCTTTTCCAAGGCCCGACATTACACCACCGGTTACAAAAATAAACTTTGTCTGCACATTAATGAAACAGGTTTCGGGTTTTTGTATGTTTTGCCGATCAGCAATAGTTGAATACAAGTCATCTGATGTGCATTGAAGATAAGATATTTTGTATTACTGCTTTTGATTTCACTTTCTTTAGGAATTGGCATATATGTTTATACTGAAACTTTTGTGATAGCAATTCCTTCTGGGGCACAAGATCCTAATGCTCCTTACTTTTGATCTGAGAAGACCACAGGTGTAACAACAGGTGAGATTACAGTTTACCCAGATAATTCTGTAAGACGGTAAAATGCAGATACTGCATTTCATACTGTCACTTCAGTTATGAGAATTGAATAAGTAGATGGATTATTGAAATGGTTTTTTCTCTGAAGGTGAATCATATGCCAGACAATTCAGTGAACTCGGAGATTTTTTCTATTTTTGTTTCATCCATGGGTGAATGGGCGGTTCACTGGGTAAAAGATCCTAGATATGTTCAATCCATTCATAATGTTGACTCGATCCAAATTTTCAAGATTTTAAATCTTTACAATTGTTAAAAAATTAATTAATTTTTTAACAAGTGTTTTGAAATTATGACGGGTGTTTTTTATTTTACTTTTTGATATAACTCACGAGAACATCTAGGTAGTGGTCTAGTCTGAAATAGAGTTTCCCTCCATTACAGTCAAACAAACCGACCACTACACTTTGACGGGTGTTTTTTATTTTTTCCGGATTATGCTATTGTTTAATTTAATGATTGAATTTTTTAGTTAAAATAACATGAGGTAATTCAAACATTCATTTTCTGGTTTTTCAACATTTGATTTATTCAGATGTATATCTTTTTTCCTGATATTCTTCATCATAAAATTCTTTGATGAGGTTTTTTCCTGAAAGAGAAATCAAGATTTGCTCGACAGTCTCTACAGGTACATCAAATCTTCTGTGAATATGGCGCGAAGTGGTTGACTCGTTTTGCTTTGCTCTATTTTTAATAAATTCGAGGATTGTTTTTTTTAGTTTTTCAGAGTCTGTGTTTTCAGCCATTACTGTTTTTTGGGATTTAGGCTATATTTTATTTTAAAAAAGGAAAATAACATTTGATTATTTTAGAAAATCTTAAGTTCAAAACTTGTCTATAATATACATGGCAACAAGAGAAGATCTTAGAAATGATATTCTCAAAGCAACAGAAGAGCAACAAAGGTTAATGGCTCAGAGAAAGCCCTTCTTGGGTTCTAAAAAAAATGAAGACCAAATGACTGCATTTCGCCTCACTACCCAAATTATGAAATACGAGGATTTTATCCGAGATACTGAAACCCAATTAAGAACAATGGATTAAATCTTTAATTTTTCTAAATTATATACCATCTAAAAAATAGAAACATTATTTTGAGACTAGCAAATAACATTAGAAATATTATGACTAGATTTAATGGTGTTTAAAGTATGGTTTGAGCCTTGAGGCTCTTTGTAAATGACGCAATAGTTGATTCTAGTTTTGCTTGAGATGTTTTTTCAATTAATTTCAAAAATGCGCTTCCAACAATTACTGCATCTGCACCTGCCTCGATGTATTTTTTTACATCTTCCGGTGAGGAGACTCCAAAGCCAACTCCCACTGGAATTTTCCCTTTTGCTTGTTTCTTGACTTGCTTGATTGTTTGTATTGTATAGTTTTTAATTTCTGTCTTGATTCCAGTTGTTCCATAAACTGCTACAAGGTATAAAAATCCTGAAGAAGTCTTCACAATCTTGGAGATTCGGCTCATGCTTGTATTTGGAGACACCAAAAAAATTGTATCTGCATTATCTTTAGCCGCCGCTAGATATTTTCCTGATTCTTCAATTGACATGTCTGGAAGAATAAAACCGTCAATTCCAGCTTTTTTTGCTTCTGCAATAAATTTTGGATATCCTTTTTGGTAGAGAATGTTGGTGTATGTCATTAATACAAGAGGAATGTCAGTTTGTTTTCTAATTTTTTTTACAATAGAAAAGAATTTTTTTATTTTTGTTCCCTTTTCTAATGAAACAGTACTTGCATTTTGAATAATAGGACCATCAGCTAATGGATCAGAGAATGGAAAGCCAAGTTCTATTATGTCTACTCCGCCTTTGATCAACCCATTTACTGTAGACATTATAGCTTTTTCATTTGGAAATCCGGTCATAATGTATGCAATCAATGCCTTTTGGCTTTTGGCATCAAGTTCTGAAAATTTTTCTTTAATCCTTGACATTTTTGTTCAGATAATTTTGTACTTCTTCGACGTCCTTGTCTCCTCTTCCTGAGAGCGTGACCACTATTGATTCAGATGTTTTCCCCTTTTTTGCAACTTTGACAGCTTCGGCAATTGCATGAGCTGATTCTAATGCAGGAATGATTCCTTCTGTTCTTGTAAGGAGCAAAAATGCATCGATGACTTCAACATCTGTTGCAGAATGATATTTTACACGTTTAGTGTCTTTAAGAAAAGAGTGCTCAGGGCCAACTCCAGGATAATCCAATCCTGCTGAAATGCTGTGAGTTTCAGTTATTTGTCCTTCTTCATCTTGTAGCAAATAGGTCATCATTCCATGTAAGACTCCCTTGCTTCCTGCAGATAGGGTTGCTGAATGTAATTTTGTATTCAATCCATGTCCTGCAGCCTCTACTCCTATAATTTCTGCATTGGTGTCAACAAGGGGGTAAAATGTTCCAATTGCATTAGAGCCACCACCAACACAGGCAATAACACTATCAGGTGTCTTGTTATTGATTTTCTTCATCTGAGATTTTATCTCTCCACCTATCACACTTTGAAAATCTCTTACCATTACGGGATATGGATGTGGTCCCACTGCAGAACCCAACAAATAGTATGTAGTCTCTACATTTGTAATCCAGTCTCTAATTGCCTCATTGATTGCATCTTTGAGAGTTTTAGAGCCTGATTTTACAGGATGCACCTTTGATCCCAACATATTCATTCTAAACACATTTAGCTTTTGTCGGATTGTATCTTTGTATCCCATGTATACTTCGGCTTTCATTCCCAAAGCTGCACATGCCATAGCTGTTGCAACTCCATGCTGACCTGCACCAGTTTCTGCAATGATTCTCTTTTTCTTCATCCTCTTTGCAAGAAGTGCCTGACCAAGCGTATTGTTTATCTTGTGAGCTCCTCCATGAAGCAAATCTTCACGTTTTAGGTAAATTTTTGCGCCACCAATTTTTTCAGTAAGATTCTTTGCATAGTACAGTGGAGTCGGTCTTCCAGCATATTGTTTTAGATAATAATCTAGTTCTTTTTTGAAATTTTTATCATTTTTGAATTTAAGATAATTTTTTTCTAATTCTTCTATTGCTGGAACAAGTGTTTCAGGAATGTACTTTCCACCAAATTCTCCAAATCTTCCTTCTTTAGGATACTTCAACATGCATTCACCAATTGTCTTACCTGTTCTTCGATATTGTCACTTTTCATAATACTTGACCCTATTAAGAAAGCATCTGCGCCATGTTTTTTCAGATATTGAATGTCCTCTTGCGTCTCAATTCCGCTCTCTGACAAAATTGGTCTTGTCTTTTCGTATCCTTCAAGAATTATTTCAGTGGTTTTTAGATCAATTTCTAAAGTGTCTAGGTTTCTATTATTAATTCCAATTAGGTCAGCATCTGTTTTGAGTGCATTCTCAAACTCTTTTTTTGTGTGTACTTCAAGTAGAATTTCCAGTCCCTGTTTGTGTCCATAATCAATAAACTCATCGATTTCGGCAAGATATCCCTTATCAAATAAGGATTGTATTACAAGCATAAAGTCAGCACCAATCTTTTTTGCAGCATCGATTTGAATTTTATCAATCATAATGTCTTTCATTAACAAAGGAACATCTACTGCCTGTCTTATTTGCATGAAATACTCCGGAGAGCCATTAAACAGATGGGGTTGAGTCAGAACAGAGAGTGCCTTAGAACCTCCTGCAATCATCTGGTTTGCAATACTTACAGGATTTGTTATTGTTCTAATTTTGCCAAGGGATGGAGATGCAAACTTTACTTCAGTTAAAAGTGTCGCATGAGTATTTGTCTTGATTATTTGTACAAAATCCTTATTTGATTGTTGCAAATCTACATCAACATCATAAACACCGTCATCAATTGCGGCTTGTGAATTGTTTACAAGTTTTCTTAGAATGTTTTGAGCCATCATACTATTTCCTTTAATTTTTCAATATCTCCAGTATCTGTAACAAATCTTTCTAGTAATTTGAATGCCTTGCTATCTTTAATTGTGTTTAATGAAAGCTCGACTGCTTCTTCAAAGTTTTTTGAAATGTTTGCAACAATCAATCCCCCTGCAGCATTAAGAACAGTAGTTTCAATCATTGCTTGATTTGCAGTATTGTTTAAAACTCCTACAAATGACTTTATTGCATCTTCTTTTGTTTGAATTTGGATATCACCTAGTTTTGATTTGTGTAATCCCACTACCTCAGGATCAATTGCGTTCATCAACACTTTGTCATTTCTCAAAATACATACACGGTTAGTTGCACTGGTAGAAAACTCATCCATTCCATCATCGGAGCGAACTGTCATGATATTTTCTGCACCCTTTCTTTTTAGAATTAATGGCAGTCTATCTAGATATTCAATAGAATAAACCCCTACCAGTTGATTTTTCACTCCAGCTGGATTTGAGAGAGGTCCTAAAAGATTAAAGGCAGTTCTTTTGCCAAGCTGTTTTCTTGCTGCAGATACATGTTTCATAGCAGGATGGAACTTTTGTGCAAACATAAAGCAGATGTTGTGTTTTTCTAGAATATCTGCAATTTTTGAAGGTTCTTGGTTCAAATCGTATCCAAAATACTCAAAAATATCTGCACTTCCTGAAACTCCTGAGCTTGAGCGATTACCATGTTTTGCCACGATTCCGCCAGCTGCGGCCACTACAAAGGATGCCGTAGTGGATACGTTAAATGTCTGGAGTTTATCGCCTCCAGTTCCGCACATGTCTATTATGGTTCCCCGATTTTTAGGCTCGACTTTGAGTGCAAATTCCTGCATCTTGTTAAGCATTCCTAAGAGCTCATCATCAGATTCACCTTTTTCAGCCAGACTGGATAAAAAATTGGCATTTTCCTGATCATTTGTTTTACCCGATAGAACTTCGGTCATAATAGAATTCATCTCATCATAAGTCAAGTTTGTTTTTTGTTCTAGTTTTGAGATAAATTCTGAAATCATTTTCTCTCCTTTACCTGCCTTATGAAATTTGCAAGAATTTTTTTGCCATCTTCAGTCATTATTGATTCAGGATGAAACTGCACCCCCTCAATAAGATATTCTTTGTGTTTTATTGCCATGACCTCACCATCATCGGCTGCAGTAGCTGTTACTTCTAAAACGTCAGGAATTATTGTCTTGTCTCCAACCAAACTATGATATCTTGTTGCTTTAAATGGATTTTTTACGTCTTTAAATAATTCTGAGTTGGTATGATCAACAGGACTTGTCTTTCCATGTCTTACACAACCTGCGTTTGTAACCTTACCACCAAACACATCAATGATTCCCTGATGTCCCAGACAAACTCCAAGAATAGGAGTTATTGGTCCCATGTCACGAATTACATCAGAGCAAACTCCAAAGTATTTTTTGTCCTCTGGAGTACCGGGACCTGGAGAAATTATTATTGCATCATAATTTTTTTGTTTTATTTGCTGCAATGTAATCTTGTCATTTCTAATTACATCACAGTCTACCCCAAGTTCTCCTAGATACTGTGCAATATTGTACACAAATGAATCATAATTGTCAATAATTAGAAATTTCATTTTGAAGCCTCCGTTAATGCTTGAAGCATTGCACCTGCCTTGTGTTCGGTCTCCTTGAATTCATTTTTTGCAACAGAATCTGAAACAATGCCGGCTCCAGACTGGACAAATCCCTTATTGCCATCAATGAAAATACTTCTAATTGCAATGGCAAAATCACAGCATCCATTATATGAGAAATACCCCACTGCACCAGCATATGGACCTCTTGATTCTGTTTCTAATTCATCGATAATTTCCATTGCCCTAACCTTTGGGGCACCAGAGACTGTTCCTGCGGGAAATACTGCCTTGAAGGCATCAAACATGTCATTTTCAGGTGCCAGATTGCCCACTACATGAGTTACAATATGTTGAACATGACTGAATCGTTTTATTTGCATTAAAGATTCGGGATAGACTGTACCAAATTTGCATACTCGACCAATATCGTTTCGTCCCAAATCTACTAGCATTGTATGTTCTGCTAGCTCTTTTTCATCATGGAGTAATTCATTAGTTAGCTGTTTGTTTTTTTGCTCATCATCAGTAATTTTTCTTGTTCCTGCAATTGGAAAAGTCTCTACCTTATCATTTGTTATTCTAACTAACATTTCGGGTGATGCACCTATTATTGTCTTTGAGTCTTGTTTTAGATGGTACATGTATGGTGAGGGATTTAGCTTGCGCAATGTTTTGTATAATGTCAGATTGTCTCCATTAACATCAAAGATAAATTTTCTAGATAAAACAACTTGAAAGATATCTCCATCATGAATGTATTTTTTTGCCTTTTTTACAATTTCGGAAAATTTTTGTTCATTCATATTTGGTGTTACTTTACTTGAATCAAAATCCCCAAATTCATCTTTGTCTATCTGTAGTTTGTCAAATCTATTCTCATCATGATAAAAGTAAAACAATTTCTTGTGTAAGTTATCATACAGTATTCCGTCATCATAAATGCCAAACTCCATTAATGGTTGCGGGGAATTGTGAGTATCAGGTATTTTCTCAACTAGTCTTATTGCATCATAATTTACAACTCCTACTGCACCTCCCAAGTATCTGTATCTTTGATCTTCAGATTTTCCCAACAATTTTTTTATCTCTTTAAATGGATCTGTTGTCGCAATTGTTTCAGTCATTCCATCTTTTGTAATCTCTACTTTGTCTGAGTAACCTTTGAGAATTATCTTTGGATCAAATCCCATAACAGATGTTTCAGCTAGTACCTCAGGACCGGTAAGGGATTCAAAGAGAAATGAATGTGAATAATTTCTAGAAATTTTGTTGTAAATTTGAAATTGGTTTTCAGATAAATCTAGAGGTATTACTTTTGGTTGAGAGTCTCCAAAGGCGTCCACCCATAAACGAAATTCTCCTTGTTTATTATTTAAATTGATGGAAAATCAGACTTGTGATATTTCATGTTAAAAACTCACTAAATTCAGACATAGTGTAAATTACTGTAAAGGTACGGTACCTTTATTAGATACTTGAACGTAATAATATCGACTCATGCAGGGAGTTAGACAAAAATCAGCATTGTTGCAAGATATGCAGTATCTCTCAAAGTCAAATATTATTTCATCATCAGTTTCTTCAGTAGAGTGTTATGTCTGCGGAAAAGGCCTAAAGGATGGTCACTCTATAACTGCAAAAACACTTCCAAATGGAATTGTGTTGTTTTGTGATGTCCATTACCCATTACAGTAATCTCCTATTTTTTGATATTTGCAAAAAATTTCAGTAAGGTTGATTTTTTCATTATTCTTAAAATAAGATCACAATCATGCATTTGGGGAAAAGCTTATGATGTGATTTTTTTTATTTATTTTAGTTTCAATGAATATTGCAATAATTTTAGGATCTGTCAGACGAGATAGAAATGGAGGCAGGGTTAGTCGCTGGATTACAAAAAAAATTAAAGCCCGAGACCATAAAACCATATTAATTGATCCGATAGATTTGGATTTGCCTATTTTAGATAGAATGTACAAAGAAATGGAAGACCCTGAACCCAAATTTCAAAAATTACGAGATATGATAGATACAGCTGATGGTTATGTTCCTATAACACCCGAATACAACCACACAGTTTCTGGTGCTTTAAAAAATACGCTTGATTACTGCCTAGAAGAATATTTTTTCAAACCTTCTGCAATAATCTCTTATTCTATGGGACCATTTGGCGGAGTCAACGCAGCTCAGCATTTACGACAAATATTTGCAGAGCTTGGTGCACCATCAATCCCATCCTCTCTTCAAATTTCTAAAGTTCATGAAGCATTGGATCAAAGTGGGAACTTGTTAGCTCAAGAATATGAAAGACGAGTGGACCGTTTTTTAGATGAATTTGAATGGTATCTTGATGCTTTTAAGACTCAACGGCTAAAAGGTACTCCCTATTAGAAAAAATAATTATTAAAAAATCAACAAATTATTTTTCGTGATACTGTTTGTCCACTACAAATCATATTTAGAATCCTCCCAATCATTTTTACATTTTCTGGTGTTTATTCTGTTTCAATACTGATTTTTAATTCAGAGGAATTACTATTTCCAAGAACTCAAAAATTTATTTTCAAATCTTTTTTGGGAGGGGAACATCATCATTTAAAATTACTAGTAATTTTTGAGAATCATCAAATTTTACTAAAGTTTCTACTAGTCGAAATGATTGATCAAGCACTTCAAATAAACTAAATTTCTTGAAACAAGTAGCCCTCAGTTTAAGAAATTCAAGTATGTTTTCTACTTTTCTCTTAAATACGATATATTGAAATTTTACTTGTGACTAAAAATCACAAGAAAACTGTCGAGTTGACAGCCATCATGGCCTTATTGGTAATAATGGCGGTTGGTGCCAATGAAGTTTTTGGTGACCATGAACCAGACAAGCTAGTTTTCGAGTTCGGAGAACTTCTAGAAGGCGTTGAAGCAGAAATTCTCAAAGTTCCAAACGTGTCGGAACCTGAATTTAACACTGCAAAAACAATGCAAACCGAATTTATTATAGCACAGGTTGCATATCTAGATGCTTTTGATGAAGTAATTCAAAAACAAATTATCTGAATTACTCGAATTTTTCCCTAGTGGAAACTATAGAGTAACTGATTTTTCATTTATTTCTTTTAGATCAGTTCTCACACTAATTTTTTTGAAATAATTCATAAATAAAAAATTTATAGATAATTTAGGTTGTTTTTAAAAATTGAATCATTCCAAAACCTAAAAAAACTACAAACATTAACACAATAATTCTTGCAACTGCAATTCCTACTTTTGTTGCAAATTTCAATTAGTTCTTAAATTCCCTTTCAATCTCTTGAGCCATTGTTTCTAGTCTGCTAGTATCTCCTATATTTCTAAATGTGAGTTTTTCCAAGGTTTTGATTATACTAATTGCTGCTCGGTATTGAGGAATTTCAGGATGATTCAATTCTCCATACATTCCAATTCCCTGAATTCCGTTTTGTTTTGCAAATCCTAGAATCAATCCGTTAAATCCCGTAATCATGGACCTTTGGGGAGTCAAATCAATTCCAAGTCCTTGCATATGTTTTGTCAATTCTTTAGAAGTTGTAGTCACATAGGTTTTTGGGTTTTTTTCTAATGGCCTGTTAGTATGAAAACCTCCTAAAGTATAGATAAATTTGGCTGAATATTTTTTTGAAATATCAATAACGTCTTGGCATAAAGAATTTAATTCTTGATTTTCTTGTGGTTGTCCTGTTCCACCACCAAACACTATAAGATCATCGGTGTATTTGTACTCCCAACTTTCATTTGGGAGGTCAATATGGCCAGCATTATCTACAACATAGGTTGGAAAAGGAGTTTTTGCTGTTCGAAATTTTTTAGTCTCCAAACTCTTATTGATAAAGTTCACCACGATGCTTCCAACATTTCCCATGTCTTGCATTGCAGCAATAACAATGGGTTTTTGGATTTCCGGTTCTTCAATTTGTAAAAACTCCATGATTTTACAATTATTTTATATGATTTGTATGTTATTGGCAATAAAGAAAAAACAAAAGTTTTGGAGTTATTGTGCAGATTTTACAAAATCTACAATGGACATTATTTTGCCCATTTCAGCTAGATGCCCATAGCTTTTGTTTTTTGAACTTTTCAGGGGTTCATTGTCCAGACTGATGAAGAGAAGGTTTCCTCTATCTAATGGAATTGTGATTCTTTTGATTTTTTCATAAGCTGCGATTACATAAAGACCTCTGCCCACAATGTCAGTGATCTTGGATCGTTCCTGCCAGGCATTGATTGCTCTCTGAAGAGTTTTTTTTGTATCTGCAATTGGAACTATGTTTCTAACTCCTGACCTTTTACTGTGCCACAGTATCTCCCCTTGAGAGTCACATACTGCTGCAAACCTAATGGATGAATTAAAATCCATTAACATGTTCAGTAGTTTTTCATATTTTTCCACAGTTTTATTATGTTCTAAATCTATTAAAAGATTAAATTAATTCTCTGCTAGGGATTTTTTGTAATCGTTATAGTCAATGATAGAATCATTAAGTTCTTCAAGCAAGGATTCATTTTGAAAGTCAGAATCTTCAAGTTTTTCCCAGCATGATATGATTTCTTGCTCTAATACGTATAGCATTCTTTTGTCATCGCAATGCATGATTTTGATGCACATACATTAGATTTATCCTTGCTCTGATTCTAAACAGAACTACTTTTTAGTCAGAAATGACTATAAATGTACATGTATGATGGAAAATGTCCTTTCTTCAAATGGATTGATAAGATTCTAGGCACTTCTGATCCTAATGATCATACTGACAAGTAAACCAAAATGAAATTTCATCTGAGAAATTTTTTAATAATATTTTGTTTTAACTAAGACGATTCATTGCTTTTGAATTGAATCTCGGTCGTTTAGTTGCGGGATCAACGGGAACGACCAAACAGTAGACTTACCACACCACATGAACTAATTCTTTGAGATTTCTTCTAGGTTTTGGGAATTTCTTTTGTTCAGGATAGCCGATACATAACACAGAGGATGGAACCAGATCAGTGTCAATAATTTGCATGACTTTTTTTTCATCAAGCATTCCTATCCAAATCGAGCTTAATCCAAGGGCTTGAGCTGCCAGTTGAGAATATCCAGCTGCTAGTGTTGCATCTTGAATTGCAAATTTTTTAAGAACGGCTTCTGGAAAATCTAGTTTTACCCTGGAAGGATTCTTACAAAACACCAATACTACTGGGGCATTTACGTATGGTTGTTTGTTGCATGCCTCTACAAGATCTTTCTTTTTTTCAGGGCTTTTAACATAAAATATCTCAAAGCCCTGAAAGTTTCCTGCAGTCGGTGCCGTATCTGCAGCTGCAATAATTTTGTCAATCTTTTCAGTCTCTACAATTTTGTCTGAAAATTTCCTCGTAGAGCGACGCTTTGACATCACTGTAAACAAGTCAGTATCTACAAACTCAGTAGGAGATACAGTTAGAATTTGATTTAGTAATTGATTTCTAATGTTAGGATCTTCTTTGATCTCTACTTTTGGTTCATATCCTGTGGGATAAATTTTCTCAACTTTATCAGATGAATCCATAATCTAGTTATGAAAAAATATGTTATTAAGTAATTTGAAAAAAGATTCTAGTTTAGCAATCTAGTGTTAAAATCAACTACCAAGCATTTGTTATGAATCTGTTTTTCTGACTCATATCCGCAGCTATGACAGTGAAATTGATTTGGCTCATTACAAATATCACATTTTTTGCTAATCTCCATATTATTTCCACATCTTCTACATGATTGGTTTGGCATGAGAATATCCAAAACGATATTTGATTTAAAGTGTTTGAAAATTAGGTTGCGTTAATTAGCTTTTTCTAATTAGTTAGAACTAATTATTTATTCTAAAATGAATCTAAAATAGAACACTATGAAATGAAAATGTTTCTTAATTCATCTGGCGTATCTGTCAGAAAATCAGGATTTTCTTTTATCAATGCCTCTTTGTTGTTATAACCCCATGTAACTGCAATTGATTTTATGCCAGATTTTTTGGCAGCTTCAATATCTCGTACCTCATCACATACATAGAAAACATCATCTTTGTTTGCTTTTCTTTGCTTTATGATCTTGTTGAGCATATAACTTTTGCCAAAAACACTTTTTCCAGTACGAATAAAATCAAAAAAATTCAATTCGTTTTTGTAAAGAAATTGTTTTACATTTTCCTGTGTATTTGAGGTAAGAATTCCTAGTTGGATTTGATCATTTCCAGATAATTCAGATAAGAGAGGAGAAATATTCACAGATGGTTTCATATTTGTAATTTCCTTGTTTATTTCTGAATGTATCTTCTTTATCCATAATGGAAGTTTGAATATAGAAATTCCAAGATATGACAAAATTTCCTTTGGTTTCTTGCCTTGCAGATATGGAATGTCTTTTTTCGTGACTTTTTTGTAACCAAAATGCTCTGCATGGCTATTGACTATTTTGACAACTGAATCTAGGGTATCGGCAATAGTTCCATCAAAATCAAAGATAATGGTTCTACTCATTTTTTTTCCAAATAGAGTTTGCAATTAATTGTAATAATAATACAGGATGAAATATTATTGCAGGGGATTTTATCATGTGCATCATCTGCAAAAAGTTCTTGGTGGCAAGTGTGCTTTTAGGTGCAAGCAATAATACTTTTTGAGCATGGTTTTGTATCATTCTTGTAATTGTATCGGGTCTTTTGCCTTTAGTTGTAGGCCAACGCAAATCCTCACTTGTTCCAAGAATCCAGGGCAAAGATATCGTCTTTGCAAGTTTTTTTTGAAATTTTCTTGTAAAACCTTGTTCTATCTTGTTATTTTTTAGCATGTCATCAAGTGTCTTAGCACCAAGTGCAGCTGAGGTTATACCTTGACCATAAAATGGATTAAAAACAGATACAGCATCTCCTAATACAATAAAATTCTCGGGCCATTGTGTCATTTCTTCATAATGATATTTTCTGCTTCCTTGTACTTTGTAACCATATATTTCAGAGTCAGGTATCGCATCTTTTAGTGCGTCATAAAGTTCTCTGCTTTCCAGATTTTTTGTAAAATCCAAGAATCCTTTCTCATCTGTAGGAGGATAGTTTTTTCCAATTCCATACAATCCCACAAGCCATTTTCTATCTTCTATTGGATAAATTACACCTGTTCTAGGATTTGTAGTTGGGTTGTTGAATATTGCCATCATCTTCCATTTTATGTCCTTCTTTGATGGATTATACCTTCTTGTTGCATATCCTACAAAAGAGTCTACTCGGGTCTCTCTTGGTTTTGGATATCCTATTTTTTCAAGCCACAAGGGAGTCTTTGTGTTTCTTCCAGTACAATCAACTATTAGATCTCCCTGAATCTCTTCATTCTCTTTTGTTTTCAGGCTTATCTTGTTTGATTCTTGCAAAACAAGTGATGTGATGTATTTTCCTTTCTCTATCTTTATTTTTGAAATTTTTTGAATTTGATGCCTTATTGTATTCTCCAAAAGTGTCCTTGTACAGGTAAAGGTAATTAGTCCTGAATTAAATTTCGGGGCCCACCCAGTAGGTAGACGATATCTGCTATCATTTAGAAAATCAATCCTGTTTGCACCTTTTTTGAGAAGATCCTTTTCTAGTTCTGGAAAAAGACTTTGTAGTATTTCTCTTCCTTTGACTAGCAATATATGAACATGATTTGCCTGAGGAACTCCATTTCTGATTTTACCATCTTCTGCATAATTGTCTTTTTCAATCACAATAACCTCTTCAAAATAATCTGACAAAACACGTGCTGCTAAAAGGCCTGCAATGCTGCCTCCAAAAACTACTGCTTTTTCTAGCATTATAAATGACTCTTAGTAAGCGTATTTTTGGATTTGGGTTTTATAATTTGGCAAATTTTTGATAAAAAATAGAGTAATTAATTTTGGCAAAAAAAGTTCGAATCAAAACCTCATCCAAGATATCACAATAGGAAATAATTAGTGAACTAAATGGTCGCTGAGTTAAATTTCATATTTTTTAATTGCTGAATCATTAGAAATCTGTTTTAACTTTCTTTTTGCAAAAATCATCCCAAGCATTCCAGAAATTGCTCCTGGGATTATAGTTAGTGCCCAAATTTGAGAAACAGTGTTTTGTGCAGTAGGTAATACATCATATGAAAAAACATCATTGAATAAATAAAGATCCAAAAAGGTCATTGCCAGCATTGGAAAGCAGAACATGAAAAACATAGAACCTAGAATAAATCCTGATATTTTTTCATTGTGTCTTTGAATAATTTTGGATTTTATTTTATTACTTAGAATGTAATCTGCAATTACTGCGCTTAGCATAGGAGCTACAAACCATGGCAGATAAATCAAAAGTTTTTCTGATGTGAATATATTAGAGGATATATTCATCATAATAAACACAAGTGCAGAGACACTAGCTGCCCCAAAACTATTGATTGTTTTAGATACTGACCAAAATACCATGGAAAATGCAAAGGGTAGTACAAAACTTAGTACTATTGCAACATTTGGGTCAGGATTGAAATTGTGGGTATCTCCATCTGAGATTGGCAATACAAAGAAAAAGATTAGCCACATGACACTGAACCAAAAAATTCCAAAAGATATTGGAAGAATAAATTTTGTAAAATTATTTTTTTCAACAAGATGAGAATGTATTCTTGCAAAACCAATGATAGAGCCTATTGAAACAATCATGATACCCAAGGCAAGTGTTAGGTGTGTAGGGCTAAGTAAGCCGTCTATTCCAAATAGTTCATGCCAATAAAAGTCTCCAGGCCCTGCAATGACTTGTAATATTGTGCCTCCAATAATGAGCTTTGAACCAAACACAAAAGGTTTTTTTCTTAACTCTTTTTTTACAATAAGCAAGACCACGCTAAATATTGCGCTAACCAGACTGATTCCAACTCCTGAATACAAAACTCCATGAGAGGGAGTAAAGAAAGTCTCAGGAGTTTGAAGTAAATGAGAGGTAATGTCCCAGCTTGCGCCCCACATTGACAATGAAACACCAAATAGCGCTATCAAAAATGAGATCAATGGAAGTTTTGCTGTTGAAATCCTTATCTCCTCTTGTGATGATTTCAATTCTTTAATTGTATTTTTTAGAGGATAAAATTGTGTCGTAGTTTCTATCCTTAACTTATCAGCCTCAATTTGTGATTATTAATTGACTACACAGAACAACATAATTTTAGGAATGAACAAGAATAGATTGTAACATGAGCAAAGCAAAGTCAGTATCCCAAAAACGTACAGTCTTCAAAATAGGAGGTATGAATTGTGCCGGATGTGTCACAGCAATACAACAACATGTCTCAAATGTTCCAGGAGTTCAAAAATGTGATGTAAATTTGGGTTCTGAAAAAGCAGTATTGGAGTATGACCCCTCCATAGTAAATCTGAACATACTTGAAAAAGCAGTCGAAGATGCAGGATACAGGGTTGTCTATGAAAAGTTGAAACTAACAGTGTCAGGCATTTCAGATGCAAGCGATGCTCAAAGATTAGAGAATATTCTGGCAAAAAAAGAAGGGATACGGTTTTCTTCTGTAAATTTTGGTACTGGAAAAATTTTCATAGAATATAGTCCTGCGCTTCTTTCATTATCAGACATACGAAAATATGTCACCGATTATGGTTTTCAAATTCTAAGTGAGGACTTGGCAGATTCTGTTGAAGAAGTAGAGGCAAAAAAGACAAAGCGATTATTTTTGTTGGGAGTAATTCTTTCAATTCCTGTAATTCTTTTAGGGGAACTTGCTAGAACCTTTCTTTCATTTCCTTTTGCAGGAACTAATGAGGGAGCTTACATTTCATTTGCATGTGCAAGTATAGTTCAGTTTGGGATAGGATGGCGATTTTATGTTGGTGTCTTCAAAATGACCAAAATGAAATCAGCAAACATGGATACTTTAATAGTATTAGGTACAACAACTGCTTACATTTTTAGTGCAGTTAACACATTTCCAATTCCAGTTTGGGAGAACATTCACTATATGGCATCAGTTATGGTGATTACTTTTATCTTAATGGGAAAGTACCTTGAAAACAAAACCAAGGGAAAAGCCTCATCTGTAATAAGAAAAATGTTAGAGCTTCAACCTAAAACGGCTATTCTCAAAAGAGGAGAAAATCAAGAAGAAATCCCAATAGAACTATTACAGGAAGGAGACATGGTGATTGTCAAGCCTGGAGAAAAAATCCCTGTTGATTCGATTGTAGTAGAGGGAACTTCAGCAGTTGATGAGTCTATAATTACAGGAGAATCGCTTCCTGTAACCAAAAAAAGAGGAAACAAAGTGATAGGAGGAACAATTAACAGAGAAGGTGCTTTAGTCCTAAAAACACTCAAGGTTGGTAGAGATACGTTCCTCTCTCAAGTTGTCAGTTTAGTGGAAGAGGCAATGGGTCAAAAACCACCAATGCAGAAATTAGTGGATAAAATTGCAGGATACTTTTCATTTATTGTTATAGGAATAGCAGTAACAACTTTTTTGGCCTGGTATTTCTTTGGCGCGCCAGGACTAATTCTATCTGCTATCATTCCCACTGTGGCAATACTAGTAGTAGCTTGTCCATGTGCTTTAGGTCTTGCAACACCTACTGCAGTGATGGTAGGAATGGGAAAGGCTACTCAAAATGGAGTCATATTCAAAGGAGGGCAAGGATTAGAATTATTAGGAAAAATTCAAACTATTGTTTTTGATAAAACAGGAACTCTAACAGAAGGAAAACCAGAAATCTCAGATGTTATTCCGATTGATAAAGAAATGGAACGATCTGAGATATTAAGACTAGCAGCGATTGCAGAAAAAAATTCAGAACATCCTCTATCAAAAGCAGTAATAAAAAAAGCAAAAGAAGAAGGAATCAAAATATCAGATCCTGACAAATTCAGAGCCATACCTGGTGGAGGAGTAAGGATTACTTTTGAAGATAATTCAATACTTGTTGGAAATCCTTCTTTATTTGAAAAAGAACGGATTAATTTTGATGAAGTCAACCAAGAAATTACAAAATTGCAAGAACAAGGAAAAACAGTTTCAATCATTACAGTAAACAACAAAGTGAAAGGCATAATCGCATTTTTAGATATGCCAAAAAATGATTCCAAAGAGACAGTGTCTTTACTAAAAAAGATTGGAATAGAAGTAATAATGTTGACAGGAGATAATCAAAAAACAGCAAAGACAATAGGCCAGAATTTAGGTATTGAGAAAATTATTTCAAATGTTGTACCTTCACAAAAAGTTGAGGAAATTAAAAAAATTCAAAACCAAGGAAAAAAAGTTGCAATGGTAGGAGATGGCATAAATGATGCACCTGCAATAACTCAGTCAGATGTTGGAATTGCAATAGGAGGGGGTACAGACATTGCTTTAGAATCAGGTATGGTGATTTTGGTAAAAGATTCTCTAAAGGATGTTGTATCTGCAATAGAAATTAGTAAAAAAACCATCAACAAAATAAAACAAAATCTGTTTTATTCGTTTATTTACAATTCAGTTTTGATTCCAGTAGCAGGAGTAGGTTTGCTTTATCCTGCACTGGCTGGCTTGGCCATGACTGCAAGTTCAGTTTCTGTAGTTTCTAGCTCTCTTCTTTTAAAAAGATGGACGCCTCCAAGTAAAATTAAATAATATTAAATTCAGTTTTTAGCGATTCGATAAAATAAAAAAATTAGTGCCTAAAATTGGCCTTCCTATGTTCTTTGCATTCAGCTAAAAGAATTCCTCCTATTTCATCTATCGTACAACCACATTGTAATTCCATGGAAGTAATTAGTGTGTGAATGATTAAACTATTGATGTATGTTTTATGTTGACCTATGTTAGGTACGTAATTCACTAATTCAAGACTTTCTCTGATGTTTAAATAGACTTTTGATGGTTCTATCTCTCATTTTCTTTTCTTTGTGCTCTTTTCTAAAATGCTCTAATCTATGCTTTTCATGAATGAATTCTTTGCCACACTCAGTACACGTTACAATTGTACGATGGTGTAATTTACGAACATGTTTTACTAAATCATCATGATTTAAGAATTTCTTATCGCATTGAGTACAATTATTTTTTGAACTAAAAAGAGTCATTTAATCAAATATACCGGAATCTTTGATTTGTGAAGAATGTGATTAGATACACTTCCCAACATATCGCCTTTTGCAGAACCACTGCCTGTTGTACTCATTACGATATGATCAAATTTACCGTTTTTTGCAACGGTTAATGTTTCATGACTTGGAGAGCCCCTGAGAATTTTAGTCTTTAATTTTACATTTTTGTTTCCAGCGCGTTTTTGAGCCTTTTTCAAAATAATTTCTGCATCTTCTTTCAAGTGTTTATCAAAGGTTTTGGTTCGTGGTCCACCCTCTTGAAC
This sequence comes from Nitrosarchaeum sp., assembly GCA_965223805.1. Classification (GTDB taxonomy): domain Archaea; phylum Thermoproteota; class Nitrososphaeria; order Nitrososphaerales; family Nitrosopumilaceae; genus HKST03. The sequence continues at coordinate 420,495 of OZ245014.1, forward strand.
ATGAGGAATTACATGAACACATGTCACTTCTCCATGAGTAAAACCTGCAAGCATTAAAGCACGATCTAGGGCTTCAAAAGATTTTTTTGAACCGTCTACAGGTACAAGAATTTTGTTCATATCCATATCCAAGAAATTTCTTTAGTTCAATATTAACAGTAAAAGCAATTTTCATTATTTGAAATTACCAATTTATTATCTATTATGAATTTGTTAGATGTAATGTGTTTATGTTTTAATATTAAGGCCTTCAAAATTTTAAAATAAATAATTCTCAAATCTTGCAAATTTTTATTTTTTTGCAACATAGTAATAGTTTATGGGATCATGTGGCAGTTGGCTTATTGTAACTTTGGCAAATCCTGCATCATTTAGCATTTTAGTAGCAGTTTCTTTTCCCCACATTGCGCCAAGTCCCTTTCCCTCCTGTGCAAGTGAGACAGTCATGCAATGCAGGCAGGAAATTGTATACATGAATGGGCCCATTGGATGATCCTTGTTTTTTTCAAGATATGATGAGCCTGCAATGTCTTGCATCAAAAATATTCCATCGTCTTTTAATGAATTGTAGATATTCTGCAGTACTTTTTCAGGGTCTGCTTGATCATGAATTGCATCAAATGCAGTTATCAAGTCAAATTTTTTATTTTCATTAAAATTTGCAGCATCCTTTTTTTCAAATAATGTGTTTGAAAGTCCCAATTCAATAGATTCTTTTTTTGCATTCTCGATGGCTTCTGAAGAAAAATCATATCCACTAAATTGACTTTTTGGAAATGTTTTGGCCATAAGGTTGATTGCTCTTCCACTTCCACATCCTACATCAAGAACTTTAATTCCATCATTTAGATTGCCAATTAATTTTGGAACTATAGGCAATATGCCATTGATTAATTCAGCAACTACTGTTTGATTACTTTCTTCGGCCATTATTTCATGAAATCGGGTATAGGATTCATAAGGTACACCACCTCCGTTTTGGAAACAAGGAATTATTTCATCTTCTACTTGCCCCATGGATGGAATAAACTGCATTGATGCTGCAAAATTAAAAGAGCCATTTCTTGTAAGAAGGTCAGCTTTTTCTGCAGGTAATGTGTAAAGTTGATTTGCTGGGTCATAATCAACAATATCAGATGTGACCATTGCACCAAGCCATTCTCTGACATACCGCTCGTTAAGGGATGCATTTTTAGCAATCTCATCACTTGATGATGCGGGCAGTTCTGCCATAATATCAAATAATTTTGTTCTGTGCCCCACTGAGATCATCAGGGCAAGAGCCGAATTATTCATTACATCTACCAGTTTCTGGTTAAAGTCTTCCATCAGATTTTATTTATTTTGAATTATAATTGAATTTTATGTTTTAACAATTTCAAATTTTTTCTGATTTTATTCTGTGTTTACTGGCTGTGTTTTCCACTAAAGCAATTTTTACAGAGGTTACTTCCTACCCTACTTGTAAGATATTCAGCTCTTTTTTTATCTACCCTGCCATGAGTAATTAGATTTAACAACAACTCTCTATCTATTGGTTCAAATTCTTCAGAACATTTGCATTTACTGCATTGACATTCTATTTTCTCAGGCACAAACTTGGTACAAATTGAGTCAAATTAAAGAATTCCATATGGAAATTGAATTCTTGAGCTATTCTTCAGAGATTAACCAAGAAAGGCCAATTACCTCTTCCCAAGTTGATTCAGTGTTATCAGTCATGGTATGATTTTACAAAATTTGTTTAAAACCCTAATGGACGATTTATCAGTAAGAATTCGATGATCAAATTTGTAGTGATTCTTTTTATTTTATTTATGATAGAATGGACACCCGACCATATATGGGCGATCAGGTCTTAGACATTGAATCTGCCCATGTTACTATTCAGCACCATTTAATGGGTAAAATAATCTAAATCAGAGATACAAAGAAAGAACAATGTAATCAAGAGAGATTCAAAGCCTTTTTCATTTACAGAAAAGGACGTAACATGCAAACCACTATTCCTATTAGAGTTAAGGCCTTGTACCTCATGATTATTTACATTCATTAAATTTAAGTAAATTGATGATTTTAAAAATAGAAAATTTAGAATTGAATACAATAATTCACAAACTTAAAGATCATTGTGTTTGAAAATAGAATTGATGCTGGAAAAAAATTAGCAGAAAAAATTCCAGTTTACCAAAATTCACTAGTTCTTGCAATTCCTAGAGGGGGCGTAATTGTAGGAGATGTTATTGCACAAAAGATAAGATGTGATTTAGATGTGATAATTTCAAAAAAAATTACCCCACCGGATCATTCAGAATATGCAATAGGTTCCATAATGCATGATGGAACACTATACCAAAGTGAATACTGGTCTAAATTTTGTGACGACCCAAGATTTGAAGACGAATTAAAACAAAAAAAAGAAGAAGTCAAAAGAAGAATTGAAGAATATCGTGGAGATGACAAGTATTTTCTTTAAGATAAATGTATCATACTAGTTGATGATGGAATTGCTACTGGTTCCACTGTTTTTGCTATTCTAAATTGGATTAAAAAACAAAAAACAAAAAGAATTATTTTAGCTGTACCCGTAACACCTCCTGATACTTTAAAAAAATTAAAAAATTTTGTAGATGAAATTATTGTATTATTGACTCCAGATGATTTTTCTGCTGTTGGGCAGTTCTATGAAGATTTTTCCCAGGTTTCAGATGATCAGGTTAAACTCATTTTAAAGAAATATTACAACTGAGAATTTTCAGCCTTTTTTTCATAAAAAAATTCTTGTTTTTTTAGGTCATTTTCTGAGATAATTCTGCATTTTCTTAAAGGAATCAGACGTGAAATTTGCTCATATGTTTGCATGTCTCGAATATCAGCTGCATAGGCTATCTGTAATAGGGGAGATTTTTCTTTAAGCATAGGTTTTGCATTCTCATAGCCTCCTGCTTGAGGCATTCCACTTCTATACAATCCAATATTTTTGGTCTTTGAAATTTGGGGATCTTGATAACAACAAATTGCATACTCACCATTGTTTTTTTCAATAATTGTTAATCGGGTAAATTTTTCACTCCAGTCATCTACTTCTTTTGCCAACTCTATTGCTTCAGTTTTATCTTCAAATACAGTAGATACAACGAGTCTGTCTTTTTCATAGGCCCATGAAATTCCATAAAAATTTCCATGCCACTGAATTTCAAAAGACACAAAAAGTTTTAAGAGATTCTCAAATTAATATCTTCAATTAAAAATTTATCAGTCTAATGTGGATGAAAAATTTGCTCTACTAATTTTTGTAGATTACTGATTCTCTTTTTGGATATTCCAGTCATTCTTGAAATTTTTGTCTCATCATATCTTAGTAGATCTTTTGCAATCATGATATTGCTTTCAGAAAATATCTTCAACTCATTTTGTGATAGGTTTAGAATGGTGATCGGATATAGATTGTGTTTCTCAATTATTTTCTCCAAACTATTTGATGCAGGGTATCTCCAAGAGAAGATTTGTTGTCCTACACATTTGGCATATTTTTTTGCGTTTTTTGAAACTTTGGTGTTGCAAAATATTATCTCTCCTGAAAATTTTGGACTTGTATCAAGAAATCTTGCATGCGTATACAATGATACTTTTAATCCTGTGTATACCCCATGGCTGGAATGGTATTTGCATTCGATCAAAAATTTTCTAGTATCTTTCATACCTATTAGGTCAATCTCATGAGATGTGCATTTTCCCTTTATTTTTGATCTTATACCTGTAACCTGATAGTCATAATATTCCAATAAAGAGGCAATATAATTTTCAAAGGCAAATCCTGCAGGACCCATACGCATTATGGCTTCTTTTAATTGATATCTCTGATGGAGAGCTTTGAGGTCTTTTTCTTGGGCTATAGCATGGAGCACTTTTTTGTAGATAGCGTTTGATGGCATATCACGATATACCTCTGATCTAACTTTTTTCAGAATTCGTTTTGCGGTTTTTCTGCTTGCGCCTGCTCTCATGCATGTGCTCAGAATTTTGTTTTCGTTGAATGGAACTTTCCTACCATCTGCTTTGTAGATAAAGAATTTTCTAGGGGCTATAGCACTGATTTTTTTACATCTAATTTAATTTTACATTTACTTTTTTCAGCATTGAGAATCTTTTTCAAGACTGAAAATAACACTATTCTTTTTAACATCTAAAAAATAATTGGATTCATGGACAGAATTGGCTTAATTGATGGATATGATCCAAAGTTGGTTCGAGAGACTCTGAATCTGTTACTAAGAGATAGAAGAAATGAGTTCGGAGAATTGGCTGAAACAATGAACATACCCAGAACATCTGAGGATTGGGAAGTAATTATTTTAAAATTCTGTCTTGATTTTGAAGATTGCTTTCATGTTTGGACTCAGGATGAAGAGCCAGACTCTCTGAAAAATACAAAGTGCATGACAATTATGCGCAGTATTTCAAAAGGAAAAAAGAACATCTCAGATATATTTCATCTTCAAGACATTGCCTATACTTTATGTACTGAATTTCATCAGACATACAAGAGAATCAGTAGCTAGATTATCTATTTTTTCCAAAAGCCCCTTGGTGATCAGTTAAACAACATGGACATTGTTTTGAGTAACACTCTTCTACTTTTTCATGGCCACACGAGCCACAATGACAAAAAGGATCAACACCCATACCAAATTACAAATTGAATGAATACTTAAGATCTTTCTATGATTTCTTTATTTGATAATATGTAAAAAAGGATCAACACAGTTTATCGCATTCACAACGTCTGCTTGTTAAGAGATTTTTTACCCACTGTGTTCTAGAATGTAAAATTGAAGGAGGCGTCTTTCCAACTATCTTAAACAAGGTGATTCCTGTTTCAGAGCTAGTTCCTTTAAGTGCCCATGTTCCATTTTTCATCAAGTAGGGTTGAGGATTTTTCATTGACACTTTTTTTCGAGCTTTTAGGTCATAAGCTTCAATTCCTGACATGATTCCAAATACAAAATTTTGTATTATACCTCAACAGTTAATTTTTTCACAGTTTTTAGGTGAAAATAATATTAAAAAATTCAGAGTACCATTTAACAAAAAATTACACTATTACATTTTTCCGATGTTACAAAAGATTACAAAAAATTAATGATTTAGGGTATTCTAAAAATTAGTTTTATTTTTTTCAATGAATTAAACAAATGTTTAGAATTTTTTTGATCCTGGATTTATAATACAAAATATGACTATTATTGACGCCTTCGTGTAGCGGTCTAGGCATGCTATAAACGACTGCTATTCCAAGACGTCATTTTTTACACAAGATTATCTTTTCTTAATAATAGCTTCTTCTGGAGTTTTTTCTTGGTTGCTTTCCCAATACCAGCTATGGTGTTTTTTCCAATGGGATTCTAGCTCCAAAGTACTAGGCTCTTTTCCCAAAGGAGTTCCACAAAGTTTGCATTGTTTCATTAAATTTCTAATTGGTTTGCAAAATTAAGGGTATTGATCAAGATTATCTATTATTTTCTCTTTCAGTTCGAAGTAAAACCAAAAAAAGATGAATTCTTTTAGAATACTCTTCTGGATTGGGTTTAGGTCAAGTTCTAATTTTTTGCAAAATCTAAGGACACTTGATAAATCTGTCCAATGTGACTGCCCATCAATATACCTTCTAATGATTTTTTAGGAATTCTATCGATATTCCTTTTGTATAATTCTTTTTCATTTTCTTGAGACCATTTTGTGTTCATTACCAAATCCATTGTTAATTTTATCAATCTTTTATCCAATCTGCCTTCAAGTGATTCTAAGATTCTACTAGTTTCAATTCTTTCTTTTTCTGAAAAATTACTCATCATGTTTTTCCTCAGAAATTTTTTTCTTTTTAGGTTTGATTATAGGATGGCATTGTGCAGGAAAGTTCTCATCTTCAGGCATAATTTTCTTTTAAAACGGAAATAAAATTAAGAGTTTTGTTATTTTTTAAACATAATCCATATTCTGCTTCCTACAAAAATTCCTACAGCAAGAACTATCAATAATGGGACCAAGATTTGACCTTCATCCATAACTAGTTAAGATTTTCAATTAAATTAATGGTTTCTAGTATGGCCTGTCTCTAAGCTGATGGCAGTCACACAAACATCCCTTTTGGCATTTCATTCTTTTACAATCAGAACAAACTCTCTTATTCCAATATGGGGCAGTATTCATGAAATTTGTTATTTTTTTACAAAATTAAGACTTGTGATTATTTTCAACAGTTCTATTTAACGATAAGAACGGGGATTTTTGACTTATGCAAAACATAATTTGATACGCTTCCAAGAACCATTTCCTTTAGAGGATTCAAACCTCTTGCTCCAATAACAATTGTATGAATTTTATGTTTTTTAGAATATTTTACAATATCGTATCCTGTATCTCCTCCAGGAATCATTTTGGACTCAAAATTTACTCCTGCTTTGGTACATTTTCTTTTTGCTTCTTCTAGTATTTTTTTTGATGTTTTTGCCAATGCTTCTTTCATTTGAGTTTTAGGCCTAGTTACAAAATATGATTGTGGCAATTCTACTACATTTAGTCCAATTATTTTTGATTTATCTTGTTTAGCTATTTCAATGGCCTTTGCAAGTCCTCTGAATGAATTTTTTGAACCATCTAATGCCACTAGAATTCTTTTCACAATGAATGTCTGGATATGGGTAATTTAAAGAATCATTATGAAAAATTTCTAGTGTTATTTTGATTTTTGGTTTTTCTTTTTTCTAAATTCTTTGGATTTTTGTCTTTTTCTTTTCTGTTCTTGATTTAAGATCTCGTAAATTTTTCCAGATTCACAAAGTTTCATTTCCCCGGAGCGTTCGTCATGAATAGATTCCAAGGTTCCATCTGCAAGAAGTCCACCGGCTATTTCCCATGTTTGGTCTTGAGGTATTTCAAATTTGTATGAAAGAGTAGATATTCTAGTGTAAAATCCGTTTTTGGAATTTCGCAAAACAAAATTCTTAATCCTGTCTTCTATCGTTTGTGGTTTTGTTCTTTTTGAGAATTTTCTAAAACTTTGCTTGTTTTCCGACAATAAGAGTTTATTTTTTTTCTAGTATTTTAGCTCATCATTTTATGTTTACTAAATTTTTTCATACTAAAATATTCAGTTTAGTTAGCTAAGTTATCCTCGATATTTTCATTCATGTATTGGTCTAATTTCTAATTCCTGATTTGAGATATGTAATTGTACACTCTGCTAGTGCTTTGTTAGAATGTTTTGTTATCTTATGCTTACAATTAGGACAAATTCCACTAGTTTCTGTAGAAAATTCATCTCCGACCTGTTTCATACAGCACTCCATTAAATCAGAAGTTGAATGAGACTCCATAGATAGTTTACAAGTAGGGCACTCAGTCATTCATTTCACTTTTTGAACATTATGATAAAATTGTGGGTAATAAAGTAATTTGAGAAAAAATCCTAAAAAAATGAAAAAGATTGTAATTACTAGCCTTGAGATTTCTTGCAGATAATTCAAAGATAAAATTATTTATTAAAAGGCGATAAAAAAATAGCGGCTATTGCCATGTTATAGTTTTAAATTAAACGTAATCTCATAAAAGTAGTATGAACGATTAATTCTCAAAACTGCTTTATAACATATATTGAATTTTGATTCAAAAATTAAAAATGCAACCTGAAAAATTTGTAAAAAAAACACTTCATTGTAGTTCATGCAATAAAGATACGATTTTTGAATTAATAGAAGAAATTGAATGTGATTGGGGTATTCATACTGTAATTCAATGCCCAAATTGTGAAGAACTATTTTCAATTGATAAACAATGTCAGGCCTTTCAAGACCTTCTAGTTTTACTTAATTCAAATAACGGATTGTTAACTGAGAAAGAGAAATCAGAATATCGAGAATCTTCCCATCATTTTTAGGAATCATGTAAAAAAAATTGAAAAAGGTAACATGGAGTTAACGTTAATCAAACTCGTTAAAGAATAGTTTTTTCTCATAAATTTTGTGAAAAAATATACGAATAAAGAGAAATCATAATTCAATTATTTTTATGGAGCATTCTCTAGTGCCAGCAACATAGATTCTTCTCCTGCCCAAGAATATTTTCCTAACTGAAAGAATCTGATTTCAATGGTTTTGTCTGTCTTACTATCCGCTGGTAATTTGTTGTATTGTTCTAAGAGATCTTTTTGGATTTCAACTTCCTCATTAATGATTACAACCACTTCCTCTTTTGGTAGATCGCCATTGTATTTTCCATTGTAAAATTCATCTTTTACGACAGAAAGTCTATCATGAGATTCTTGCAGTGCTTCATCTAAGCTATTCTGAGAGATTTGAGATTCTCTTTCTTGTTGAATGTCATTTAACAGATAAAATCCTACGGCTAACCCAATAATTGCAATTCCCATAGATGTCATGAATCTAGCATTCATACCTTTACGAAATTACCTCCAAAATTAAGAGTTATGTATTTTGAAAGCAAGCAAGTTTGATGTATTCTTTATCTTCAGTCCCTTTGGGGGATATGCGGAACACATCAAACCAGCAAACAACCTTGCTTCCAATATTTTTAATGATTTAACTTTTGAGAAATTCTTAAAATTAAACGTGTCTTTATATTTGATCAAAATGGTTTGAAAAATTTATCCATTTTAAATTATGAGCCTGAATTATCAAATAATTGTGGATTTAACAAAATAAACAAATCAATTCTTGAGTTTTCAGCTAATCAATAACATTTGAGAATTGTTCCATGTAGAAAAGGATTTAAAATTCCTACAAACCATTCTCTCAGATACGGTATTACACCAAAATATTTTTCAACTGCCATTTGGAACAATACAATCTTGATAATAGTCTGCAAAGGCATAAAAAGAAATGGCAAGTTAGAGAAATGCAGGTTTCTTTATGACGGCAATTGGGGAGATACTAGGCTTGTAGACCATGAAAAATTTCATGAAAATCTAAATTCATCTGGTTTTTGGCTAGGATTTGACACACCTCAACTTGCCGGAAAGTATAGTGGTCGAGATGGCAAACGAGAGTAGTTTTTGAAAATTTATTGGTAGAATTTTTTATCATTTTGTTTAAACAATTCATTCAGAGTTATTTTTGCAGCTAAAGTGTATCTATAAACATTAAACAGGACAAATGCCGTGGTAAATGTGTGTATGTGTGGGCAAGGGTTCATGATGATGTGTGAACCCACCCATACGCAAAATTCAACAAAATAACCTAAGTCAAAGATATTCTAGAATCAAAAACTCATACACATTGTAAAAAATTTTTAAATTAAATTTAGACTATTCAGGTTTAATTTAAGATCCCAATAATTTTATTCTTAATTTTTTTAGAAATAATATGAACGATCAAAATATTCTTCCATGGTCAAAGGATTATCTTTTAGATTGGTCTGATTTTAAAGCAGAACCAAATCCTGCTGTGTTTGAAGATGCATCTAGTGTAATAAGATATAGATGTACATGGACTGTCAAATCCGAAAGTTTTGGGAGTGAAATAAAATTTGCTATAGAAAATATTCAGATAACTCCTGAGTTTCACAAACATCTATCATGGGTAAGGCATCAGATGGTTACTCCAAATCTATTAAATCATCAACAGGGACATTTTGATCTTGCAGAATTACTACGAGATGAAGTATCAAAAAACATCGAGAAAGTTGTTGAAAATAAATGGTATTTGACTAGGGGACAAAATGAAGAACAAAGAAAGCAGTTTGCTCGAGAAGATTCAGCCAAAATAATTGCAACTGAACTTGAAAAATGGCAAAATCACCTAAATGAAAAGCGACAGAACTATGACTTTCAAACTGATTATGGGCAAATTATTGAAAAACAAAAAGGATATGATGAAACATTCAACCAACTGCGAAAATAAGTTCGGTTAACAAATACCTATGTTGGATTATTTTTTAAGTTGCATTGAAATGTTTACAAATGTTTTATTATGAAATTTTACTTTCAGGCATGATTGAGATATAATTTACAAGACTTCGGTAATATTTTAGATGAAATTCCAAGTCATTAATTTCTGTTTGTTTTAATTGTTCTAGTTCTGGCACAAAATCTCTATTATCTGATTCGATTTGATTTAGAGTATTTTCATTTATTTCAATCATGTGAAATAAACTGTGTAGAACTTCACTTTTTGTTAAAGTCTTATTGTATGATTTTTTAAGTAAGGCATCGACCCATTCCATATTAATATGAATCAGAATTGTTATTTCTACTTCTTAATGGGAAATTTTCAACCTTTACTATAATTTTCTTGTGTAACAATTTGAAAAAGAAATTATTCTTTTTTTGCCTTCTTCTTTCTGTCCATGATTTCTTTATTTCTTTCAATGTCAGAATGAACTTCAACGTGTTCATACAAGTGCTCTTTTGTATCAAAAATTTGTTCACAATAGTAGCATTGATACATTAATGAAATACGGTCCTCTTAGATTAATTAGTTTCCCTAATAATACAGGTATATTTGAAAATTCCTTAAAAATAAAAAATATGACAATGGTGGACATTATTGTCCAGCATTTTGTCGTACTTTATCAGCTAAATCTCCAAATGGGTCTTCATGCCATTGTTCTTTATTCATAACTGGACCCATGCCTGATTCAGGGGTAAAGGATCCTTCTTCTGCTGCAGGAGCTAATACGGCATCCTCACCGATGTAGTTTTGTTGGTTTTCTGTGCCGTAAACAATTGCAGCTGCAATTGCAGCCACGCCTATAGCAATTCCGGCATAAACCATTGCATTTGACATGGTAATAATGTGTAATTTTTTGTATTAATCTAGTAGGAATACAATGCACTCATTTTTAGTAGGGATCTAATGCGTCTCTAATTCAATTTCAGAATTGCAAGATGGGAGTTTTCCCATTTGGTTCTTAAATTCTTCAATTAGTTGTAATTGTCTTTCTTTTGGATTTTCTGTAAATTCTCTTTGGTATGATTGAGTTTTTTGCATGCATTCATTTTCATCAAAATTTTCATCAACAAATTTTGTAAATGTCTGCTCTAAATTACTACTCTCACCAATGTAGATCACTTCATTATTTCTGTTATACAAAACATATACTGCTGGATTTGGTTTTACAAACTTTGCACTCTGAAGCCATACTCTCATTTTATCATCTAATAATTCCATGATCTATTTTAGATCTACTAGATATTAAACTAAATTACAAATTATTAGATATTACAAGAACCTTCATGCTTTTAATATTGATAAAAAAGAGGAATAATCCTGTCTTTGTTAGAAAAATTTCCTAATCAATTTTTACCAAGAGAAATCCAAAAAGAGATAATATCTGAAATAGAAAAAAAACTAAATTCTGGATATAAAAAAATAATTCTCTGTGCACCCACAGGGGTTGGAAAATCACTAATAGGGGCAACAGTTTCAAGATTTTTTGATAGTTCATTTACAGTGACTGCATCTAAGCAACTCCAGGATCAATACATCAAAGACATACCATTTCTCAAACCGGTAAAAGGAAAACAAAATTTCCCCTGTTTGAAACTAATGCAATCAGAAAAAGTTGAAAATACTAGAAGAGCTATGAGATGGGGTTTAACCTGTGATAAAGGCCAATGCCAGGAAAAAGTACTCAAAGATGGAAAAGAAGTAGTTGAGGTTTGCAAATTCAAACCATCAATAAAACAAGTTGAAGAACATACTGAAGAAGCAGAATCCTGTCAGTATTACCAGCAAAAATATGATGCATTAGTATCAAAGCACTCTTTGTGGAATTATCATGCTTACTTTCAAATTATGAAATTTAACAAAAAACTCTTTGAAGATTATTTGGATAGAAAAGTATCAGTATTTGATGAGGCTCATAAAATTGAAGACCAAATAATGCAGTTTATTGGTTTTGATATTTTTAGCGGTCAAATCGAAGAGTGTAATTTAGATCCTAAAAGATATAATTTTTCAGATTTAGATTCTATGATTCAATTGACTGATGATATTGCATACTCTTATGCAAAAAAAATTAAAGAGATAAAAGAAAGTGATTCTTATAAAAACAATCCAGATTATGAATTAATTACAAGGCTTGAGCGAAGATATGATAGAACAGCTCAAGCTAAAATCGATATTCTAAGTGATAAAGAAAACTTTGTTGTAAATGATCCTATACAAGATTTTAACGGAAATTTTAGGACCATCTCTATAAAACCTGTAGATGTTTCAAAATTTGCAAATTCTTTTTTTGATACAGAGTACCAAATTTTCATGTCTGCAACAATTGACAAACATAGTTTCTGTGAAAACATGGGTTTAGATAAAGAGCAAATTGCATTTGTTGACACTCCAAAATCCCCTTTCCCAATTGAAAACAGAAGAATAGAGATTCTAAATATTCGACGTCTAAATTATGGTTCCACTGAAGAAGACGAGCTTGAAGTAATCAAAACAATTGATAGAATACTTGATGAGCATTCAAATGAACGAGGTCTAATATTGACATCCTCTGTTCCACGTTGTCAGAAAATTCTAAGACATCTTTCTCCAAAAAATGCCAGTCGTATAAGAATTTGCCACAGTAAAAACAAAGATGGAAAAACTCAAGATGAGATAATTTCTGAGCATGCCTCAGACCCAAAAGGAGTTTTGCTTTCTTCTTCATTGTGGGAAGGAGTTGATCTCAAAAATGATTTATCAAGATTCCAAATTGTTGCCAAAGTTCCTTATCCAAACTATAAGGAAAAAAGAACCAAAGCTAAAATGGACAAATTTCCATTATGGTACACATCACAAACTCTGACAAAACTTCTACAAGGCTTTGGCCGCTCCATTAGAAGTGAGACAGACTGGGCAAGAACTTATGTTTTAGATACTGCTGTAAACAACGTCTTTTTTAAGGCTCAGAGAATGATTCCAAGAGCATACTATGATATTTTAGGACTAGAAAACTTATAGATTGTCTTTTTTTAAAAGTAAATCATAGTTTTTTTCTGAGGTTTCAGTAGTTTCTATTGGTGATCTGAAGAGACATAATTAGGACAATTATTTTTATGAAAATCTTCCAAATCCTTAATTGATTATGGTTTCCTTGTAGGTATGTGAATGCTTCAAAGTTTTTAGCAAATATCAAAGGTAAGAAAAAATTACCACCAGAGATTCGATTGTATCTCATAGATAAGAGTGCTCATTATTTTATCAATGACGGAGTTTTAAAGAAAGGGTTTTACCCCAAAATATCTATTGTAAAAAATAGAGACAGTGTTTTATCAGCATTTTCAAAAATGGCTTTTTTATTTGATGAAATAATTCGATTAAGAATTGTACAGTATTCTAACGGGAGAAACAGTAAGGAATTGCTTTATTTGTTAAATCTTGTCCCAATTAATCGAAAAATTCGAACCTTTCTTGATTGGAAGGTTTTTGGACCAGAGTTTACAAGAGATATGTCACGACTATTTGAGGTAAGAAATGATGCAGTACATTGCATATCACTAAATGAAGTAAATTACAATCCAAAAAATAACATATCTTTGTCAAGTACTGCAGGTTTTAACAAGTTTGTGAAAGATTTTCAAAAAGTATGGAAAACATTGTTAAAAATCTATGTTACAGAACAAGAAAAAATAGATTGGGAGAAATTATTCAAATCATTATAGATTAGGTCTAGTTATTGCACCTTCTGCAGCAGATCCTACCAGAGTTGCAAACTTTGCCAAAGCTCCTGTAGTATAGTTTGGCTTTGGAGGAGCCCACTGTTTTTTTCTATTTTCTAGTTCTTCAGAAGACACATGAAGATCAATAAGATTGGTTTCAGTATCTATGGTGATTTCATCATCGTCTTTTACTAGTGCTATTGGTCCACCAACATAGGCCTCAGGTGCAACATGTCCTACCATAAATCCACGTGTTCCACCGGAAAACCTTCCGTCTGTAACCATGGCTACTTTTTTGCCCAAGCCTTGCCCTATAAGTGCTGCAGTAGTTGCAAGCATCTCCCTCATTCCTGGACCTCCTTTTGGTCCCTCATATCTGATTACTACAACATGACCTTCATCAATTTCTCCTTTGGATACTGCATCAAATGCATATTCTTCTCTATCAAAGACACGAGCTTTGCCTGTGAATCTTGTCACCTCTACACCAGCAGTTTTGATTACTGCTCCATCAGGTGCAAGACTTCCTTTCAAAATTACTGCAGTGCCTACTGAGTGTATTGGGTTATCAGCTGATTTTACAATTTGCTGTTCTGGTTCTGGAATGTTCATAGAATCTAAATTTTCTTTAATGGTTTTTCCAGTAACTGTAATGCAATCATTATGAATAAGTCCTTTTTGTGCAAGTTTCTTAAGAACAAATGGAATTCCTCCAATTTTGTCAAGGGAGTTCATAACATAACTGCCGCCAGGTTTCATGTCAGCCAAATGTGGTGTCTTTTTTCTAACTCTCTCAAAATCATCATAGGTTAATTTGATACCTACTTCATTTGATAATGCTAACAAGTGCAAAATTCCATTTGTAGAACCACCAACTGCATTTAGCATGGTTATAGCATTTTCAAATGCCTCAAATGTCAAAATTTCTCGAGGTTTGATATTTTGCTCTAATAGTTTTGCACAAGCCACTCCCGTATCATAAACAATCTTTTCTCTTCGGTCATCTTCGGCTGGAGGACTAGCACTACCAGGCAAGGCAAGTCCTATAGCCTCTGAAATCGAAGCCATGGTATTTGCAGTAAACATACCTCCACAAGAACCGACATTTGGGCATGCAGTGTTTTCAATATTTTTTAGAGATTCTAAAGATAGTTGACCGGCATCATATGCTCCAACGGCTTCATAGACATCAACTACCGTTAATTCCTTACCATCAAGCATTCCAGGCATTATTGTTCCACCATAAACAAACACAGAAGGCAAGTTTAATCGTGCCATGGCCATCATTGTTCCAGGTAAACTTTTGTCACAGCCTGCAATTCCAACAAGCGCATCATATTGATGAGCACGTACCATTAGTTCAATAGAGTCTGCAATTACTTCACGAGAAATTAAAGAGGATTTCATTCCTTCATGACCCATTGCAATTCCGTCACTTACAGCAATAGTTGAAAATTCTCTTGGAGTGGCACCACCATCAACTACCCCTTCTTTTGCCTTTAGAGCCAATCTTGGAAGATGAATGTTGCATGGAGTAGCTTCATTTCCTGTGTGACAAACTCCAATGAATGGTTTGTCTAAATCATTATCTGTTAATCCCATAGCTTTGTACATTGCTCTGTGTGGTGCACGAGCAGTTCCTTCAACAACATTTCTGCTAGAAATTTCCATTATGAATAAATTCAATCGCTATAATTTAGACTTTGTTGAAATTCTCATTTTGTTTTCTATAAACCTAAAGCGTTTAAATTCAAATAATTTTTCATTTAATCATGGAACAAAGAGAACTTAGTTGTCCAATATGTCAAGGAAACAAGGCAGAGATTGCAGGTGAGAATGTCAAACTGGGTGGAAGGTTCGAAGATAAAGAATTTCTAACAACTCCTTTAACAGTACTGCAATGCACTCAATGTGGCTACTACATGTTCTTTGATAAATCGGCTAAATTTACAGCAAAGAAATCATAATGTACTATTTGATGATTTCTTGGTTTTGTAACTCTAAGAGCTGGCCTTCAATTTCTTCTGGAGTTTCTCCACCATATGAAATTAAAATTCTGTCATCTTCTTCTATTTCATAGTCTCTAATGTCGTTGACTTTTTCTCCATTAATGTAGAACTTTAGAGAATAATCCTCGTTCGTACAAAAGCTTCTGCCATCCTGGAAAACAAAACATTGATCATCTAGACCCAAACCTAATGATTCAAACAGAAATCCTAGATCTACACCTGTGGCATGCTTGTGAATGGTATTGCCATCTCTTCCTTCAAAGTGAATCCAGCTAGATTTGATTTGGTATGCGGGTGCTGAAAAGTCAAACGTGTCACCGAATACTTTGACTAAAATAGATGCATGAGAGTGTTCACTTCCTAAGGCCCCAGCTCCTTCTGGGCTTCCTGGGACATTTTGATCCATGGTGGCAAACATGTAACCAGCATAGCCCACAATGACTGCAATTACGCCTAAAACGCCCACAGCAATAAGCGTCTGTTTTCTTTTTTGAGCAGAATGTTTGGAGGCATAGTTGTCTCGCTTTAGTTCACGCTCTCGTCTTTCTTTTCGTCCCATAGGATAAACAAATTCCTAAAATTGCCCTAATTAACTGTTCGATGAAAAAATTATACGGAATATTTATTGTTAAACATTTTTCATTCTCACTAATTCGTCCAACTCGTTTCTTAGTTTCTTTTTTCCGCAATGAAAACAATACTTGACAGATGTTCAAAGAAAATCATGCATCACAAAACATATCATGAGATTGATAATGGGAGAGTGCAATACCAGCAATAATGATATTTACATTAACAATGGGGATGCCTTCAGTTACAATGAAGGTCAGGTGACTAATTTTAGAATGGCTTCATCTATGGCAGTAGCAGATGGAACCATAACTCATTTCAGATATGATATAAGACAGCTACAGCTGGATCAAGTTTCAATTTCTGCAAAAGTCTATTTAAACAATGGATTTATTTTTGAATATACCATACTTATGGATTATAACGCGTTAAGTCAAAGCTGCACTACAGATGTTTCAATTCCTGTAACTGAAGTAGAAGAAATTGCAGTCGCAGATTTTTCTAATACAACAATTCTGAATTTCTAGACTCTAGACACGCGACAATCACTATAACTTTCTAATTCTTTTTCTTTTGTCTAAACTATAGTTATTCATACAATCAATAATTGTTAATGTGCAGTTATGATATGCATGTAAATTTGTTCATATTACAATGGGAAGAATTGAGCCTGTAATAGCAAGAAAAGAAACTAAAAAGAAAACCACTAAAAGAAAAACTGTAAAGGAGATAACTCCCTGGAAAATTAAGCTAGGAGGTCGTGCAACAAAAACGAACCCTAGAAAAGTTGCATCAGGTCACAATACAATGGAAAAGAAGAAAACAAAGCCTAGAAAATTTCAAGTAGATGGAGCAGGAAACCTTGGTCGCAAAACTGCAGAATTTAAGAAAAAATCTGCAGCAGCAAAGAAGGGATGGGTTACAAGAAAGAAAAATGAAAGAAAAACAAAGCCTAAATCTTCTAAAAAGAAATCTACTAAACGAAGATAATCTCTTCTTTTTTTAAATACTTCTAAAATCTAATCTACTACAGAGTCGTAATGAAATACAATGAGGAAATCTTTTTGGTGCACAGTGGGATTTCATGATATGTGTCCTAAGGGGTGTCCATGCGACTGTCATGAGCATAGTCATATGGGGAACCGGTGAACAAATGAGAGAACAACCACACATGATCAAAACACTCTAACAGCTTCTTAACTAGGAACAGCGAAACATAATCCGAATCAAACCTTCTGGAACGGAATCTAATTCCACATGTTAATTCATGACAAGTTTAGAAATAATTCATGAACCAAGAGTAGTTGCAGAATCAGTCATGAGCGGATCCTAGAAATTACCTCCAATAAAAAAGCCTCTGAATTGTAAGAACAGGATGTAGGCTTTTGTTTTTTGAGAAATAGTGGGATAAGGGAGGGTCAATGTAGGGTTTGGTGAATGAAGGTTGGGCAATTAGTCATGGATGAATGTAGAATCAAAATCGGAGAAGAATGTCTCGTCACTGGAAGATCCCATCATGTTAGCACTCTAGATTTCAGGATCCTCGTAAAGATAGCAAGGCTCACCAAATTCCTTCTTCTCTTTACTGTGTTTTTTCAGTTGTGTCATTCCTTCACATCGGTATTCTGTGATCACTTTACCATGTGTCGGACATTGAACCACCCAAGACATTTTTCTCAGTATATTGTGCGTGTTTGACAAATATAAGGGATTTCCCAAATAATCTATAAAAATATACCAATATATTGATTTATACAGTAAAATTGTTCAAAATATTCAAATCCTAGTTTAGAAATGTCTCTTTGATACCTAACAGGACTGTCTCTCGACCAAAATCATCGAGTTGTTCTTTTTGTATCAGTTTTTGTTTCATATGGATATAGTTATACAGATCAGATTATTAACACAGATCTATGTAGAATAAGATAAATATTCATGATTTTACTCAATTTATGAAAAATTATTCAGATTTCACAAATAAATATAAATAATTTATTCAATCCGTCTAGATTCACTTGACATTCTTCGTTTTGTGCCTTGACCTAGTGCGCAGAACCGAGTTACAGCATGGGTAACGTTAACCGCTAAAGACAACCCAGATGCCTCCACATTGAACACATTTCTTGTGATGATCTTTGTAATATTGGATTGATTCTGAATTTACCTGCACAAGTTAAACACAAACTCTCTTTTTCTTTTTTCTAAACACTTCTGAATTATCAAACGATGAAACAATAAATAAAATCAAAATTCGGAGATTGGTAATGGGTTGTATATTTTGTGATATTTTATCAGGAAAAAGAAATAGTCATTTACTGTACGAAGATGAACATCATGTTGCTCTATTAGACAAATATCCAATTGATGTGGGCCACAGCTTGGTAATTCCAAAAGAGCATCACGAAAGAATTACAGATATGGATCCTAATTCTGTAGGAGCTCTGTTTGCTATTGTTCCAAAAATTGCAAATGCCATTCTAAAAGCAACAGAAGCTGATGCATTTAGTTTAGGACAAAATAATGGCAGAGCTGCAAAGCAGATAATTCCTCATGTTCACGTACATATTATTCCAAGATACAATCACAGAGGGACTATCTGGACAAAACGTGGAATATCAAACGATGATGAATTATCTGTTCTTGCAAAAAAAATCAAAGATGTTATTTAGTGTGTCCTGGATTGTAACGAAGAATTGCTCCAACCTTGCCAAGACTTGCCATCATAGCTCCGTGTTCTGCCCTACCTGAAATTACTTCTAATTGTGTTCCGGTTTTTGAGGAAAGTAATTCTAAATAGTCTACAATATCTTGCTCGTTTGCTTCTACTTCCATAGAATTGCAGCCAGGACATGGGTTATTGGTATATTTTGTCTTTGTTGGAATAACTTGAGGCCTTTCAACAATTTCTTCTTGAATGTTTTGGCATCTTCTGCATTTACCTTCAATTCTACTCATGTTTGTATCATCAGTGATGATGAGCGTTTTTACTACGTTATTTTTTAAAAGTTCAATTACATCTTTTAGACCATACGTTCCAAGTCCAGAGTGAGCGTTAATCTCTCTAAACAAATCCTCTACGAGTTTCTTTTCTTCTACCATTCTGAAATTAGATAGAATGTCTGAAGATTTTGAAAAAGCTTCTCTAATTCCCTCTGCTCCTGAATATGATGAATCAATTGTTGCAATTATCATGTTTTGTAAACGATATTCAAGATATCCACCATTCATAAAATCCTCTTTGGTTGGGCCTGGACCTGAAATTACCAATCCTTTGATAGGATAAATGTCGATAAAATATTCTCTTGTGGTTTCTGCGACCCTGTTGTAATAGTATGATAGTTCCATCTCTCTTAGTTTTTGGAATCTCTTTGCAGACTGTCCCCCTTGTCTGTGTTTTCCTGCAACACCAGAGCCTGTCTGAGCTAACACCTCTATCTTATCGCCATGCAGTAAACCCCACCCTGCGTCTTTTGCATCAATTGCTAAAAATCCAATTAGATTATCATCTTTTAGCATATCTTTTAGAATGTCTACATGAAAATGATCATCGCATCTATACAGATATTGATTCAAATCTTTTGGAGGATCAATTTCCCAAACCTTGACAACCTCACTTCCAAGAGGACCACCTCCTTCTGGGGGCAGTGCTCCACAAAACATCACTAGGCCTCTTTCAGGAGTTTTTTTGTACATTTTTAATCGTTGAACAACTTTACCTAGCGAATCAACTACATGTGTTCTAGTAAGATCAGACTTTATGTTGTCAGCTGTTCCTTGTTCTTGTTGAAGTGAACCAATAATTTCATGAAGTTGTTTTCCTTTTGGAATGTATACACTAATTAGCTCAGTTCCCCTTCCTGATTTTTGAGACAGCTCATCAAGAATTTTTCTAATTTTGTAAAGTTTAACAGAATCTTGTTTTTCTATGTTTATCTTACTCATTTGTAATTTCTCACGATATTGTGAATATTAAGTTTGGTTGACCCATTTTGGAAATACCTGAAAACTAAAAATCATCAAAAGTTTTTAGAAATACTTCCAAAGGTTGGTTTCCTCGAACTTTGATTATTTTTTCATCATTAAATATCAAAAAAGAAGGAGTAGCATCAATTCCTACTTCCCGCCCAAAATCATACAATTGGTTTACTTTGTCTTGATAAATATGGTCATCAATACATTTGTTAAATTTCTCTAAATCCAAACCCACAGTGGTTGCAAAAGAATTAAGTGAATTTCGGGTAATCCACCCTGTTCTCTCCCCTGCCCAGTTTTTGTAAAGTTCATCGTGATATTTCCAATATTTGCTTTGATCATGAGCACAGTAAGAGGCCTCAGCAGCTAAAACAGAGTCTGGACCATTCAAAGGAAAGTCTTTGAAAATTAATTTCACTTTTCCTGTTTTAATGTAATCTTCCTCGATTGTTTTTAGAGTCGTGTCATGGAATTTGTAACAAAATGTGCATTGATAATCTCCCCATTCTAGAACAGTTATAGAGGCAGAAGGATCACCAAGAATTGGAGATCCCCCTTCAATTAATTTTGATTGTGTCAGTAATTTTGAATCATTTTCTGATTCTGGATAAAATGCTAAAAAAGCACCAGCTAAAATTCCCACCATAACAGGAATTGCCAAATAATACATTTTTCCCATGCAATTGCGATTTTTATTTCAAGTAAATAGTTTATCTAGATTAGCTTGTGGCAAGGGTCCACAATGCTGAATTTTTTGCTGAGATTTCTGCAACAAATGGATCATCAGAAGAGGAAATTATTATGACATCTTTTTCTTGTGGGCACAATTCTTCTGCAAGTTTCTTTTTTGTAGATATATCATTTACAAAACAATCTTTCTCATCTCCTGGAAAGACAAATTGATTGTTTTTGAATAATATTGTAGTACATTCCGATGAGCCATAAAGAATAGCATAATCTCTTTGCTCTAATCCTGTTTTAATGAAATGAGAATATTTTCGAAGTAATATAGCATGATTAAATTTACCTTGAATTATCTTAGATTTTTTTATAATGCACTCTTTGGGTAAGACTTTTTGAATTTGTTTGATAAATTTGTGACCTTTTTCTGTTAGATATGTTCCTGATTTTGTAGAATCGACCATCCCTGCTTCTTTGAGATGCAAAATTAATGTTTTAACTGCTCCTTCACCTAGATGAATTTCTCTACTAAATGTAGCCCTACTTACAAATTTATCATTTGACAATAATTGTAATGCCTTGAAAACATGAGGAATACTAAATGTTAGAATTTTGCTAGAGCCTTTTCTAGAGACTATATTTTGTAAGGTTTGAATATTTTTCCTCACAAATTTGACTTTATGGTGTTTCCATATAAATTCAATAAAAAACTTGAATAAAATAATAAAATTTTTTTAATTGTTACTGAATCAGAGTTTTTTAAAAATATGAATTGTGACAGTTGCTCAAAAAAGATCGGTTAACAATATATGTTAAAAAAATTATTTTTTGACATACCTTCATTCCCAGTTTATTACAAGTTTGGATCCCAACAATTTTGACACATACGGATCAAAAATTGTTAAAATGCAGAAAATTTAATTTGAAAAAAATAAGTGTTTCAATTTTGTAGACATCTGCAATTATCAGAGAAGAAAAGATCAAATTCACAAATATAGATCTGAAATGTATTCATCAATAGTTTTCTTTTATTTATTAATTGGATAAATTGTCCAAGAATTTAAATACAAACATCTGGTGCCAACATCATGTCTGAATCAAGACAAATAACTGTCTCAAAGAAAGGTATTCCAACTATTGCAATTGTTGCGTTGGCTGTAGTTTTTGCAGCAGGATTGTTTATTGTTGGATTTGATCAGGGACATATCTTTAGCCTAGTTTATGGTGAACAAGCTTTTGATGATTTGTACATTCATGAACTAACTCATGATATGAGGCATGCCGCAGGATTTCCCTGTCACTAAGGGTTAATATCATGAAAACATTTCTTTTTCTAATAATTGTCCTAGTTTCTGGTGCGTTTGCAGGATTAGTTCATGGAGCAGTTAATTTTGCAATTGTAGAGCCCTATCTAGATCAAGCTATAGGAATAGAAAATCAAAATCTGTTTGATTCAGGTGAGAAAGAAGATACCTTGGAGTTTTGGGTAGAATATGAAGGATATAGAACTTGGCAGAAGAGTGGCCAGATTTTAGCTGGTGTTATTTTAGGTACTTCGGTGGGGGCATTATTTGGAATCGTATTTGCATTATCAAGAAATTCACTTCCTGGAAGTAATGATGTGAAAAAGGCTTTAATTTTAGCTGGAATAATGTGGCTTACACTTTATTTTATTCCATTCTTAAAATATCCTGCAAACCCTCCAACTGTGGGAGAAACTGAAACTGTAGCATTACGAGCAATCCTATACATTTCCTTTATTGCAATTTCGGGATTTGCTGCAGTGGGATTTTACAGATTATCTAAAAAATTCCATGATAAAAAGAAATTCATTTCATTAATTGGTTATGCTGCTTTCATTTCAATAGTTTTTGTCGTAATGCCAGAAAATCCTGATGAGGTATCAGCTCCAGCAAAACTGGTAGAAGAATTCAGAGCAGTGTCTGTTCTTGGGGTTTCATCATTTTGGATTTCAGTTGCTTTAATTTTGGGAATGCTCTGGAATCACTTTAAACCAGAACGAGAAATTACCAGATCAAGTTAATATTCTAAATCTCTAGAATGAGAATTACACCATCTTGTTTAAATAACTCATCCATAAATCTCCTTTTGTATGGCAAGAAGACTCACATTACCACAATTAAAAAAATATGACATCACTCAAAAAGTAATCGAAGCATTAGCAGATGCAGAATCAAGAGCTATATTATTTTCAATCATAAAATCTGGAAAAACGGCATCCGAATTATCTGAAAAACTAAAGATTCCACTAAGTTCGGTTTACAAAAAATTAGCGGATCTTGAAGAACTTACATTAATTGAAGTAGAAAAATGGATGATCTCAGATAAGGGAAGAAAATTCAAGGTTTATCGAAGTAGAATTTCAAAGGCAGACATTAGTATTAAAAAGCCTGAACCTACACTAAATTTAGTTCCAAATTAGATGACCTATGTCAAAGCCAAACATAATTCAATTAAGTGAATTTGATATTACTCAAAAAATTATAGAGTCGCTTAGTAATGTATGTACTCGTGCAGTATTATTTTCTATTAAGGAAAAGCCAAAAGATGCAAATCAAATTGCAGACGAACTAAAAATTTCTCTTTCGACAGTTTACAAAACATTAGCAAATCTAGAAGATCTTGCTTTGGCAGAAGTAGATCAATTCATAATATCTAATGAAGGAAAAAAGATCAAACAATATAGAAGCAGAATAGGAAAAGTTGAAATTACAATAAATGATTTAGAGCCAAGCTTGAATCTATATCCAAACACAAACAACAAAAAATCAGAATAATCTTATTTTGCCATACATATTCCAAGTCTCTAGAATGAGAATATAGAATGAATATCTAATTTAAATAACTTAGCTAGTCCTAAGGTTTTTAATAAAATGAGACGACAAACAACTCTTACACTTTTTGCTGCATTAGCAGTAATTAGTGCAACAACGGTTCCATTAACTACACAAACCGTAGATGCTCAAAACTTGATCCCTGATTGGATTAAAAATAACGCAAAATGGTGGTCCGAAGGACAAGTAGATGATCAAACTTTTCTCAACGGTATCGAGTTTCTAATTGAAAGTGGAGTCATCAATGTTTCATCTGACGGACAAATCCCAGATGTGGATAAAATTACCATAGGATTTATCCCAGTAGAAAAAGCTGATGAACTAACTCCAAAAGCAGAAGAATTAGAAAAATTCCTTGAAAATAAACTTGGAGTTGATGTGGAATTGGTAATTCCAACAAACTATGAGACCATTATTGAGGGAATGAGATTTGGTCACATTGATGCTGCCTTTATGGATACAGGTCCTGCATGGATTACTCATGAAAGAACTGGTGCTGAGGCTGTATTAGCAGAACTTGTAGCGGGCAAAGTCAACTATCAAGCTACAGTATGGACAAAAGCAGATAATGACTCTATTCAATCAATAGAAGACACACTTGGTAAAAAAGTCGCATTCACAAGCATTACTGGTTCATCGGGTTTTGTTAGACCAATGGGAACTTTAGTGACAGAAGGTCACGTAAATATCGAAGGAGATGACATTATTGCTTTAGAAGCTGCACTTGGAGAGAACTTTGAGAGTTATACCTTTGCAGGAGGTTACAAAGCAGCATTGCAGTTACTTCTAAATGAAAAGGTCGATGTAGCATTTGGTTCGGATATTGCTCCACAGAAATATCTTGAACTTGAAGACCAACAAAAATTGCGTCCTGTCACTACAATAGGCCCAGTTCCATCTCATGTGTTCATGGTAAGTGATGACATGTCAGATTCCACTAAAAATGTGCTAGTTGATGCTCTAATTGAGCTAAATTATGATGAGAACAACAAGATTTTGAAGGATCTTTATGGTGCTGAAGCACTGGTTCCAACTACAACTAGTATGCATATTGGTGAATTTGGCTCATTCATTAATGCCTTGACTGGATTAGACCAGCTAATTTTGGACAAATACAACAAGAGCAAATAAAAACGGTAGAGCCAGAAATGGAACTAATACAGATGAACAAACCATCTTCTTTTTCTTTAATTTCTACAAAAAAAATTGTTCAAATGAACGATGTCTATACTTCATATGATTCAAAAAATTATGCCCTAAAAGGAATTAATCTTTCAATTGATAGAGGAACAAACTATGCCATTGTAGGCCAATCAGGTTCTGGAAAATCAACTTTGCTCAAATTGATGAATGGTATGATGAAACCAAGTAAGGGTACAATCAAGATTGACTATCAAACACCAGACATGAATGATAAGAAATTCAAGGTAATGATGCACAAAATTGGTTACATTCCACAAAGTCTAGGTTTGATAAAAAACATTACAGTTCTTGAAAATACTTTGATTGGGGCATTACCTAGAATGGGAAAAGTTCAATCATTATTCAAGATATTTCCTGAAGAAGAAATTGCAGAGGCAAAACAAATTTTAAAAAAAGTGGGACTAGAAGGAAAAGAAGACAGAAAAGCCTACATGTTAAGTGGCGGTGAAAAAAGAAGAGTTGCAATAGCTCGTGCATTTATGCAAAAACCAACATTGTTGTTAGCAGATGAAATTGTTTCAGAATTAGACCATGTTACTGCCAGAGACATAATGGATTTGATTGCAGATGCTCAAAAGACAATGAATCTTACTGCAATAATGGTTCATCATGATATGCAGCTTGCATTAGAGTATGCAAACCGAGTGGCTGTTATTAAAGAAGGAGAAAAAATTCTAGAAATTGGTGTAGAAGGAGATAAAATTGTAGATTTTCAAACAGGAAATTTTACTACAGAAGAAATTATGGAGATGTATTCAGACGACTCCCAAAAATAATCTCATAATTGGAGTAATCATTGCACTTTTTGTTGCAGCATCTTACAATATTGAGGCAAATCCAATTGAATTCATAGAGGGATTACCCAATCTAGCAATCATTGCCGAAGAGATTACAGAAGTTAAACCAGAATTATTTGAGACAGCATTTTGGTCAATGTTTGAAACATTGCAGATGGCCTTTATTGGAACATTGGTAGGAGTTGTAATTTCATTACCCCTTAGTATGTTTGCAGCACGAAACCTAAACAGCAAATATGTCTATGCACCAGTTAGGGCCATACTTGCAGCAATCAGGACATTTCCGTCAATTCTATGGGCAATTTTGTTTGTGATCATGGTTGGATTAGGACCATTTGCAGGAGTTTTGGCAATTATTATGTATACAGTAGGTTTTGTTGCAAAATTACAGTATGAGGCAATTGAGACAATTGATTCAGATCCTATGGATGCTGTAAGCTCAATAGGCGTTTCAAAATGGCAGTTAATCAGATATGTAGTATTACCTGAATCGGCCCCACATCTCCTTGGTCAGATGTTGTACATGTTTGATTATAATGTAAGACAAACTAGTATTTTGGGTCTTGTTGGAGCTGGAGGAATTGGATTTTACATCATTAATTATATCAAATTCTTTGAGTATGGAAAAGCAGCAGTCTTTATGATTGTCGTACTGATTACTGTCTTAATTATTGATTGGGCAAGTGTAAAGATACGAGACAAGTACATCATAAAGTCTCAACACGGTATGGAAGTTACTGCAAAATAGTTTGAAGAGAAATTATTGAAAAATTTTAGATGCTAGAGATTACTTACGTATTTGAATTTTAGTGTATCTTCTATAATTTTTTGTATCGAGTAATGCCGGGGGCGAGTTTTGTTAAATTAGTTGATATTCTCACCAATTCTAGGTTCAAATCCGAAGGAATTTTCCCGGCTAAAATGAGGATAATTTTGGATCTGTTTTTCAGTAGTGGTAATTCAAATTTGATTGAGAGCACAATATGTATGGGGATATAGTTAGACGTGTAGTTTTAAGACCCATGTGGAAAATTCAAAAAATAGGTCAACTCGTTGTGTAATGCTCTGCTTTTTTTCGTCCACTCTCTGTAAGAAGCAAATTTCCCTGCAGGCCAATTTTTAAGGTATTAGGAATCCTTTGCATTTGGGGTACTGTTTTTTTGTTTAGTCATAACGTATATGCTATACACCCCTCCACAGATAATGCAGATCTTCAGAGATACTTTTCTACTCATTTTCTTGCCTTTGGATTTTTTTTCAACGATATTGAGGGCTCAAATTTTGATATGCTTATTTTTACATCATCAATTTTACTCTGATAATACCTGAAAATTCGTCCATTATCTGAAAAATCTCTTTTTACTGAAACTAGGGATAATTGAAATAGTTTTTCTATTTTATTGTAAACTGTGCTTCTAGGAATTTTTAGATCTCTTGAAATTTCATGAGGAGTTTTTGGTTTTTTGATTATTGAAAATAAAATAGATCTTGATTGATAGTCTGCTAATTCATTAAAAATTTTATTTGAAATATCATATTTTTCTATAACTTGCAAGTTAATTTTTCTTGCCATACGAAAAAATAATTTGTACATCTAAAATATAAAAAAACTATTCATTTCAAAGATTTGGAATAGAATTCTAAAATTTGATTTATTTCAAGAAAGCATTAACACTTTTTATTTCAAGCCATGCCAGTAGCAATTTCCAGACAGAGAATGATTCTTTGAGTAAAGTGCCAATGCTTTCTTTAGTCCGAAATTTTGCTTGTAAAGGAATAATGACGCAAACATGTTGGACAAATTCCATTGGTTAATCATTTTAATAAAATAGATGTTAATTTTATTTTTTTGTTCTATGTTCTTAGTATTTCCATTTGTATCAATGTGATGCCATACCAATTTTGTCAGTACTTTCAAAATGACAAAATTCTTTTATTTTTTATAAATGATAAAACAGGTTCTTAGAAAAATTCAATTTATAATCTATTAACAATTTTTTACGCCTAGAGTATATTAAATGGCTTAAACATCCAATGATTTCAATATCTTAATTTAATCAAAAATTCAGTACCTTATTCAAGAGAAATCCATCTATCCCTTTATTTAGATTCTTTTTTTTAATTTGAATAAACTGATTATTTCAATTGAAAACTATAGCCTAGACCATTATTATGAATAACAAGTTTTTTCTATTAATTTAGAATTCAGTTATGTTCTAATAATTTGGAACAATTTTGTATTCTAAAAAAAAAAGACCGAGAGATTATTTTATAGATAAAATCTTTTTTTCAGATTCTCAATGACTAACAATAAAGCAAAAAACATTGCAATTCTTTGTTCTGTTGCATTTCTGTCTAGCATTGTTCTTGGAAGCTCAAATGCATATGCAGAAGAAAATCCAGGATACAAAATGGTTGGTGAGGTCACACCAGTTCTAACATTTACATTCAGAGATGGAATTGAAACACAAGAATTCCCAGTTTTTGAGATGGGTGAAAACTTTGTTTCCAATTCTGGTGCAACATTTTCAGTAGAAGGCACTGTAACTGATTCTCCATTGTTGCACAAAGCAATGGATGAGGCATACAAATACAGACTAGTTTCAGGAAATGGCTATGAATATCAATACAAATACTTTGATGTAGATGTAGATTTTGTAAAAGACACAGAATCAATTTTTACACTTGATTACAATAATTGCAAAATAGATAATTATCAAGTTGAGACACTGGACTCAAACGATTATGAAAGCTACTTCAAGGAAGTAGGATTTGCCATAGTTGATAAAATTGACTTTGAATGCAGTGGTGTAAATTATGAAAATGATGTCAAAATCAAAACAACTACTACTTCCTTTACCGACTATGGTGAATCTGGATTCAACTTTGCCAATAATATGAGAACTTCTGTAACTTTTTCATTTGATGGAGGAGTGGAAAAAGTTGAATTTCCTTTCTTTGAGTTAATGTCAGGTTATCAAGAAGATTCTGAGAATGTTGCTGCTGAGTTTAGGGTAGAGGGAATTTTGGATTACTATCCCTTACTGTACAAAGCAATTGATGATTCACGCCTAGTATCTGGAATTGGTTCTGGCTCCAATACTGACTTTGAAGCATTAGTAGAGTTTACCGATGGTAAAAAGGTACTAAGGGGTCTTGATTTTAGAGATTGTAGAGTATCAGATGCAGAAATCACTACTCAAAGAGACAAAGAAGAGGGCTTTACAGGAAAAAGTGGCTTTGCAGTAGTTCATCAATTAGATTTTGCATGTTCAGGTTTTGAGCCAATTAACATGTATTATGATGGATTAGCAGAAGATTCTCCCATATGGAAAGTTTCGGGTCTTGAAAATATGTATGAAGAACCAATACAAAATTCAGACAAAGGACTAAAAGCTGTTACCACATTTACCTATCCAACTGGAGTTGAGACTATTGAATTTACCATGTTTAAACAAGGTAATGTTCTTACAACTACAGAAGATGTAGGATCATTTAATGCAAAAACTCTCTATCCTTCATTTGAGTTAAGAGGAATAGTAGGTGATTATCCACTACTTTACAAAACTGTAGATGAGAATAGAAAAATTCAAGGTGTTAGCGGAACTCAACTAAGAAATTTGTTTGATGTAGACGTGAACATTATGAATGGTGATGAGACACTTCGTGGTTTTAACTATTCAAATTGTAGAACAATGGATTATGTTGTGGCTACCGAACCAAACAAGGAGGAAAGTTATGTTAAAAACAAATTTGCACTAGAGAACATTTTTGACTTTGAATGTCAAGGATATCACCCAAACAATCCAGTCTATGATGCAATGTTTAATGGCTATGACAAAGCAACCACCCTAAGTACTAACGATTTGATAAGTACTGATAGCTGGGGACCAGGATTCTACAAACAGTAGATCCATTTTTCTTCTTTTCTTTAAATTATTAAACTACTTTTAAAATCTAATTCCTACAAATGACGTTTCATAATTTGTTTTACACTCCATTAAAATTATGAATTAAGATTATTTTTTTAAAACTGCTATTCATTCCAAATCGGTTGCTGTTTAAGCCATTTTATCAAATCTCTATAAAGACCGCTTTTTTGCATATTTAGAATATTAATTTCAAGGTTTGTAGAAGATTTTGCAGTTTTTGTACATGTTTCATATTTTGCAAAAATTATCTTGTCAAGAAATGTTTCTCCCTGAATCTCTTTTTTGGCCAACTCCTCAGAATCAGTCATTGCAAAACTGGCAAAAAGTACGCCATCAACCCAATAGGCATTTCCTGACTCTAATGTAGACATCATGTTTAATAGATCATCTAGGCTCATCTTTATCATATCCCTAACATAGATGGTCCTGTAGGGTTGATGAATAAAATCTGTCATCATCCCTCATCAAAAGGATGGTTTTATCAATTTTTGTAAAATTATGAATTACATCAAAGAAATTAAATCAAATTTTAGCGAAATTATAGATATTCTATTGAGATCATTCTAGTTTTCTAATAATAGCAATCAATTATCAGTTAGTTGATGGTACTATGAATAGAGCATAAACAACCAAATTGTAAAGCATTGCAATGTATACTTACTCTTTAATTGAAAAATAACATATTCCGATATAATGGAAAAAGGCAAGCAAATTGCTAACCATCTTGACCAAGTCTATACAGATATGCTAACAAACTAGATTTACCTAAAATCTCAGAAAAGCTAATCCCATAATTTCACAAAATGAAAGGATATTAGCTAAGTTATAGTGTAAATCATAAAAAATATTCTAATAGATGAAGACTGATTTTGATTATATGCGATATCTTTTCTTACTTTCATTACTTTTATTTCCAATACCTGTATTTGCGGAATCTCAACTGAATGATAGCGAGATTAAAAATCCCTTAGAATATGTACTTGCCATTGATGAGCACACCTATTCTATCCCATATAATGTCGATGCCCAAGTTATTGCTATGGCAATTGATCCTGAATTGACATCTTTACTCATAGGTCTTGAAAATTCCAAAAACTCTATTTTTGAAATTGATTTACAGCATGAGATAGTAAATGCGGAGAACAACGAGTTTGCAATACTAGTAAATGGATATGAAACAGATTATGAGATAATCTCAGATTCAGACAGTTCAAAATTTTCTTTTTATATTCCAGAGTTTACTGAAGAAGTTGAAATTATAGGAACACATGTGATTCCTGAATTTCCATTTGGAGCAATACTAGGATTTGCACTTTTAATTACAACAGTAACAATGATTGCAAGAATAAAACCTCGAATCAGGTTGTAACCTTATCTAAAAGATTACTTTGATCAGCAGTGTTTATTTCCTTAGCAATTCTTTTTCCCATGCTCATTTGTTCATCATACAGTAAAGAATAGTATGGAGAGCCATCCATGTAGATGTTGGTTCCAGCCACAATTCTTGCTGAAAATTCAAATGAAGTAAATTTTGCATTCTCATCATAGACTCCTTCGATACAGAATGGGCCATTCATTCCAGGAGAAACAAGCCTCTTGGCAGCTTCTACGAAATTGTCACCCATTGTATAAACCTCATCAAGTAGGGATTCTCGTAAAACCAGTGGGCTGTTTCCAATTACATTAAAGGAAGGAACTTTTTCACTTTTTAGTTGTTGTTCAGATGGAATTCTTGCAAGTCCCTCAATGTCTGATTCGTGTCTTTGATCAACTCCAAAAAATTCTAATTCTTGTTTTAGTGGTGAGTAAAAGAATTGCAAGTAAGCCAAAACACCTGCAGCATATTCTTGAATGTATAATGTTTCATCCTTAGAAATTATTCCTTCTGAAATTAGTTGATTTCTTTTGGTGTGGTAATCTTGTTCATTTGCAGCCATAAAGTATCCTTTACCACCTGCTGCTCCTTGTCTTTTTACAATTACAAGCTTGTCGATATCCTTGGGATTAGAAACCGGAGTAGGGACAGGAAGACTTGCCTCTCTCATGAGTTTTTCTTTCATCTCTCTGTCTGATTCCCACCTTAGAATCCACTTGTTTCCAAAAATGGGGGTCTTTATTGATTCAATTTGCTCAGAAGTCATCTGAGCAATTAATGTTCCATGAGGAATAATTACTGCATTGTTTTGCTCGAGAACCGATTGGCATCTCTGGTCTAAAACTTCTGAAAAAGAATCTACAAGAATTAATTCATCAATAAAAGGAAATCTTCGGTAGAGTTTTTCACGTTTTTTCTCACAAACTAGAAGAGTTTTCAGTCCCTCATCTTTTGCACCCTTTAGAACTTGAAGTGCACAATGAGAACCAAGTGTAGCAATTGATACCATATGATGTCTTAGCCTATTTCTTTGTACTTTATGAACTGTGTGCGGATGAAACATACCCAAAAACCTCATCAATTAACTGGGCACTAAGCTGATCCTTGATGTCTTGTGGAATTGTTTTGAGGATAAAATCATACATTGTGACATTTTCAGGCAATTCTCCTCTTTCTTGGTAGAGAGAGAAAACGGCAATTCCATTTGAGATAATAGCAATTGCTTTTTCTTTATCAGTTAATGTCATGTAAAATCAATGATACATGCAAGTAATATAATCTAAAAATCGGTATAATTATCGAACTGTTATCTGATCGGGTTTAATTTGAATCATTTGCGAGAATTCGTAGGAATTAATTTGAGATTCAGGTAAAATACTGTGTGCATCGGCTTCTTTTTCATATCCTACATCCTGTGAGGCATGATAACCAACATATCCTGCGACAATTATTATGAAGGCAATTACTATTCCCATTAGTATATCCAACTTGTTTTGGATTGGATTATTTTCTTATGATAAATGTTACTTTTCAGAAATTACAACCTGCAGAATATCCAATTTAAAGAAAATATACCTGTTTTCTGTGTAAAAATTAATTACACCAGTAAAAGGCAATCTAGTAAATTATGATAGAAACAGAGCTTGGAACATTACGCAGATCTCATTATTCAAGTGAACTTAATGCATCTATGGATGGATCTGATGTTACCATAATGGGTTGGGTTTTAACGATTAGAGGGCATGGAAATATTTCCTTTGCGACCATTCAAGACAAGAATGGCCAAATAGCTATTGTTGCCAAAAAAGGAGATTGCCCAGATGATGTCAGAGAAAAATTGTCATCTCTCAAGGCACATTCCTCCATTGCAGTTTCCGGTAAGGTGAAGGCATCAAAAAAGGCACCTTCAGGCTATGAGATTATACCATCTGAGTTAAGAGTGTTTTCAGAAGTTGAAAAGATTCCACCTTTTGAGCCAGTAGCAAAAACTGTAAAGAACATAGACACAAGACTGGAAGTCAGACCAATTGATTTGCGACGTAAAATTTTACAAGATATCTTTAATGTTCGAAGTCAGGTTATAAAATCAATTAGAGATTATTTTTATGCACAGGAATTTACAGAGATAAATACGCCAAAGATGATTGCAACTGCAACAGAAGGAGGTGCGGCTCTATTTCCAATCTTTTACTATAACAAAGAAGCATTCTTGGCTCAAAGCCCACAATTGTATAAAGAACAATTAACAATGAGTTTTGAAAAGGTCTTTGAGATTGCTCCGATTTTTAGAGCAGAGCCATCAAGAACTAATCGTCATCTTGCTGAGGCAATCTCAATTGATTTGGAAGAAGCTTTTGTTGATTATAATGATGTCATGAATAGAATCGAAGACATTATCAAAATTTCTATTCAAAAAGTAAATGATTACGCAAAAAGTAATTCAAATGTTGAATTTGCAATTCCTGAAACTCCACAGAATATCCCACGATATTCTTATGATGAGCTAGTCGATAAGATGCAAAAAGCAGGTGCAAAGACGGAATGGGGAGATGATCTTTATCCCTCAAATCTCAAAAAGATTGGACTAGAAGGATTTTACTTTATCAAAGATTGGCCTTTAGGTCCAAAACCATTTTATGTTAAAGAAAGTAGAGAGAACCCAAAAATTTCTGAATCATTTGATTTGATGTTTGGTGATTTAGAATTGTCTTCAGGCAGTACAAGAATTGAAAAAAGAAACGAGCTCGAAGAGAGAATGAAAAATAAGGGAATGAACACAGATGCCTTTGAATATCATCTTGGAGCATTTGATTATGGTGTCCCACCTCATGCAGGATGCGGAATAGGACTTGAGAGACTAATCATGGCACTTACAGGCACAGAAAACATCAGAGATACAACATTTTACCCACGAGACGTTGATAGATTGACACCTTAGTGATTTGTATGGTATCAGAAGAAGAGATAATCAAGGTTGCAAAATTAATGAAAATTAACATAGATGATCATAAAGAGTTTGTAGATAAAGTCCATACAATGATTGACTATTTTGATATTTTAGATTCAGCTGGAATTGAAGAAGAGGAAATGATTACAAACGATATTGCATTATCTGAATTAAGAGAAGACAAACACATTCCTTTTAATGAAAATTTAATTGAAAAATTATACAATTACAAGGGAACATTCGTTAGAGCCCCAAAGATGATATAGTTGAATCTGAAAATTTCTGCTCTAGAATACACACAAGAAGTACAAAATGGAAACATTTCAGCTGAAGATTTTGTTGCAAGCACAATAGAACGAATTGATAAGATAGATGAGAAACTCCATGCCTTTTTACAAGTAAATTCTGATGCAGTAAAACAAGCAAGAGATATTGATAAAAAAATAAAATCAGGTCAAAAAGTTGGGGCTTGTTTTGGAATGCCAATGTCAATCAAAGACAACATTTGCATCAAAGATTCAAAGACTACATGCGCATCAAAAATGCTGGAAAATTTTACTGCACCATATGATGCAACTGTAATTTCAAAACTAAAACAAAGAGATGCAATCTTTGTGGGAAAAACTAACCTTGATGAATTTGCAATGGGATTGACGACAGAATTTAGTGCATATGGACCAAGTATGAATCCTTGGAATACAGATTATGTTCCAGGAGGATCTTCAGGAGGCAGTGCAGTATCAGTTAGTGCATTCGAGTGTGTTGCTTCTCTAGGTTCGGATACTGGAGGCTCTGTCAGAAACCCAGCAAGCTTTTGTGGTGCAGTAGGCTACAAGCCAACATACGGTTTGATTAGTAGATTTGGCTTGATATCTTATGCAAACAGCATTGAGCAAATAGGTCCAATTACAAGAACTGTAAAAGACACTGCATTTTTGCTAAACATAATCTCAGGACAAGACCCCAATGACAACACTACAGTAGATAATAATCAACAAGACTACCTTGCAGGCATAGATTCAGGAATAGATGGAAAGAAAATAGGCGTAATTCAAGAGATGATAGGAGAAGGAATTGATCCTGCGGTATTGTCTGCAACAAAAAATGCAGTATCAAAATTTGAGAATTTGGGTGCCGAATGTGAAGAGGTATCACTTGACATGGTAAAATATTCAGTAGCTGCATACTATACCATAACAGCAACAGAAGCTGGAAGTAATCTGGCAAGATATGATAATTTACGATATGGGTATGATTTTCCCGTTGAAGGATATGAGTTCAATTCGTACATCTCAAAGGCAAGAACTCAGTTTGGGCCTGAAGTTACAAGAAGAATGATTCTTGGAGGATATGTTCCGTCTACAGGACATGCTGGAAAGTATTTTCTAAAAGCGCTAAAAGTTAAAAATAAACTAACAAAAGAAATAGATCAAGTATTTGAAAAATATGACTATTTGATTGCACCAACAGTACCAGTTTTACCATTTAAAATTGGAGAAAAGATTGATGATCCAATTGCATTATTTCTAGTAGATATCAATACAGTAACTGCAAATCTTACAGGCAAACCTGCAATCTCTGTTCCATTTGAAGTATCAAATGGATTACCCATAGGAATTCAAATCTTGGCAAATTCAATGAATGACAAGTCATTACTTCAAGCAGCACATGCACTTGAAAATACTGTAAAGTTACCAGAGGTGCCCATTTGACAAAAATAGGTCTTGAGATTCACTGTCAGTTAACAAAGCTTGAAAGTAAGTTGTTTTGCTCATGCAAGGTAGATTATAGAGAGTATAAACCAAACACAAACATTTGCCCTGTTTGCATGGGTTTGCCAGGAAGTCTACCAAGATTAAATCAAAAAGCAGTTGAAAAAGCAATAATGATAGCAATGGCCTTAAGCTGCACAACCCCAGAAAAGATTGCATTTTTTAGAAAGAACTACTTTTATCCGGATTTACCAAAAAATTTTCAAATTACGCAACTTAACATTTTTGGCAATACCAGTGTTGGCGGTTCAGGACATATTATGGTAGGAAACAAGAAAATCAGAATAACCCGAGTTCAATTAGAAGAGGACCCAGGACGGTTAATCTATGAGGGAAGTTCTTCGAAAAATCAAATTACGCTTGTTGATTACAACCGTGCAGGCACACCACTAGTTGAAATTGTTACAGAGCCTGATTTTGAGAATCCCAAGCAAGTAAGAGAATTTCTAAATATTTTGTCAGATTTGTTGGAAAATCTAGGTGTCTCAGACCCAAGTCTGGAAGGAGCAATGAGGGCAGATGCAAATGTATCAATAGAAGGCGGAAACAAAGTTGAAATCAAAAACATCGGTTCGTTTCATGATTTAGAAAAAGCAGTTCATTTTGAGATAACAAGACAAGAAAGCTTACACTCTAGAGACATTCCAATTGTACAAGAGACAAGACATTGGGATGATAGAAGAAAAATTACCATTTCAGCTAGATCAAAAGAAGAGGAATTAGACTATAGATATTTTCTGGAAGGAGACATTCCATGGATTAGAATAGAAAAAGAGACTCAAGAAAAATTAAAAAAAGAAATGCCAGAGAGTATTAGTTCTAAAAAAGAACGCTATGTTTCACGATATGGAATTCCTGTGCAGGTAGCAGATGTTTTATCTTCAGATAAATTTTATTCAGATTTGTTTGAAGAGTCACATAATGAAAAAAATGCAAAAGATATTGCAAATATCATTACCACAGATTTAATGGGGCTTGTAGACACCAGAGAAAAAAGAGAGCAATCAAAACTTTCTGCAAATCATCTAAGGGAATTAGCTGATGTGATTCAATCAGGAAAAATTACAAGAAATTCAGCTAAGAATGCACTATATGAAATTGTAAAAACAGGAAAAGACCTTTCTGAGATTATTGCAGAGTTTGATCTTGGAAATGTTTCTGATGAATCAGAACTCACGAAAATAATAGATGAGATAATTTCACAAGAGACACAAGCAGTAGAGCAAGCAAAATCAAATCCTCAAACCATAAATTATCTTGTAGGAAAAGTAATGCAAAAGACAAAAGGAAAGGCAGACCCAAAGGCTACCTTGGATTTACTCAAAAAGAAAATCGAAAACGCATGAAAGAACTGTCTTTAGAAGATATTGAGTTTATCAAAATACTAGCAACGACTGATTCTACTATTTTAGAGTCGGGTATGAATGAGGCTACAAAAACTCAATTAGACTCTCAAATAGGCGTCATTTTGCGGGAATATTATAGAGAAAACACAATGGAGGCCAAAACAGGATGGACTGAAAAATTTGAAAAAGTAGGAATTTCAGAAGAGGAGGGAAAGGCAGCAATTGCCTGTGCAAGAAGACTAGGAATAGATATATCATGATCTAAAAAATCTTTTTACATTGATTGAATTTTTAAAAATTAATCTTGTCTGATTTTGTTTTTATTCCAACTGAAGAACAGAAAAGACGAACAAATATTTTTCGTTTTATGCAAAAAAACAAAATTTCATCAATTGAAGAACTTTCAAACAAAGCAAATCAAAATCTCGAATGGTTTTGGCAACAAGTTGATCAGGACATCTCAATTGTATGGGACAAACCATACAAGAAGGTTCTTGACATTTCAAAAGGAATATCATGGCCACGATGGTTTGTGGGTGGTAAGACAAATATTTACAAATCTTCTGTTGAAAAATTTGCACAATCAAACCCTGAAAAAATTGCGTACTATTTTGAATCAGAAGACAAACAAACTTCACATATCACTTATTCTGAACTTGATGCCAAAGTTTCAAAGCTGGCAAATGGTCTAAAGGAGATAGGAGTCAAAAAAGGAGATGTTGTGGCAATATATCTGCCTATGATCGAAGAATCGATTTTGGCAATTTTGGCATCTGCAAAAATTGGTGCCATTCAAACGGTTATTTTTTCTGGATATAGTTCAGAATCTTTACAAATAAGATTGCAAGACTGTAAAGCAAAAGTTCTTTTTGTTTCAGACGGATTTGAAAGAAAAGGAAAAAAAATTTCTCAAAAAAAGACAATTGAAGATGCAACAAGAGACACAGAGATTAAAAAAATTATACTTGTTTCATACAAAGGAGTAGACAAATACTCAAAATCTGAAAAAATTGTTTGTTATGATGAACTTGTTGCAAAACAAAATTCGAAATGTCCTACAGAGATTATGGATTCTGAAGATCCTCTCTTTATTTTGTATACTTCAGGCACCACAGGCAAACCAAAGGGAGTAGTACATGTACATGGAGGATTTTCTATTTTTGCAGGACATCAGGCTACATATCTTATTGATACGACAAAAAATGATGTGATTTTATGGCCAGCTGATATTGGATGGATTACAGGCCTGGTATGGAATGTCTATGGCCTGTTAATGATTGGAGCCTGTGCAGTAATTTATGATGGCAGTATTGATTATCCTGATTTTAACAGAATTTGGGACATGCTTGATGAATATAATGCTACAATCTTTGGAATTTCTCCAACAGCAGTTAGAATGTTCAAGAAGAACAACGTTGAACCACGGTCGAATCATTCACTTCATAAAATCAAAAATATTCCAACTACTGGAGAGCCTCTAGATGAAGATTCTTGGTGGTGGCTTTTTGAAAAAGTTGGAAACAAGAAAATTCCAATAATGAATTTGTCAGGAGGAACTGAAATTGGAGGTGCAATGCTTTCTGTATTTCCTGGCATGAAATTAAAACCATCAACAGTTGGCATTCCCTGTCCAGGAATGAATGTTGATGTGTTTGATGATGATGGAAGTTCAGTTAGACAAAAAAACGGATATCTTGTAATAAAATCTGCATGGCCTGCAATGACAAAAGGATTGTTAAATGATGATCAAAGATACATTGAGACTTATTGGTCAAGATTTGAAAATGTCTGGTTTCATGGAGATTATGTTCGTGTTGATGAAGACGGGTTATGGTACATGCAAGGAAGAACAGATGATGTCATCAATGTTTCAGGACATAGAATGAGTACTGCAGAAATTGAGCATACTGTAATTTCACACCCAAAAATTTCAGATGCAGCATCAATTGCTATTCCTGATGAGATTACAGGTGAGGCAATTGTTGTTTTTTATGTTACAGATAAAAAAGCAGAAAGGGGATTAGAATCAGAAATTTCAAATTATGTTTCTGAAAAAATTGGGAAATTAGCTAGACCCAAACTAGTTTTTCAGATATCAGAACTGCCTAAGACCAGAACAGGTAAAATTATGAGAAGATTACTAAAGGCAAAACTGTTAGGCATGTCAATGGGGGATTCCACATCGTTAGAAAACCCCCATGTATTAGATGAGATTTTAAAATTAGGTTGATAAAATCTCACATGTTGATATTTTCTAGTTCACATCTCTGTACTATATTTTAGCATAAACAACATGAACCATGAAGTTTGTCGTTGACCAACAAGTTGAAGATATCGAACTACCTGAAAATCTCAAACTAAATACATTTTTGCAGGAGTTTCACTCTGATTGTCTACATCTAGAGTGCAGGTTTGGATTTTATGGATTTGCCTTTGGGCAATCTCCTTTTCCAGTTCCAAAATTGGTTCAAAATTCACTTATAAAAAATGCCAACAAGGGCACGTATGCAGATGTTCCTGGAATTCCGGATTTACGAAATGCAATATCAAAATACAACAAACATTATTTCGGGATTGATATTGATCCTAAAAGAATCTATGTAGGACCTGGAACAAAAGAGTTAATCTTTAACTTACTTGAAATATTGCATGGGACAGTAATTCTTCCAACTCCTGCTTGGCTTGGATACCTTCCTCAAATTAGATTCTTGAAGAAAAATTATCATATGTTGCCAACCAGAGCAAACAAAAAGATCTCCCCCAATGATCTTAGAAAGCTTGCCCTGAGATTACATGATAGACAAAAGATCTTGATTCTAAACAATCCTCATAACCCTACCGGATTGCTTTATGATAAATTAGAGTTAGAAGAAATTACCGATGTTTGCAGAGAACAATCAATCACCGTAATCTCAGATGAAATCTATGCTCAAACAACATTTGATTTCGCAAAATTTGTCAGTATGGGAAAAATATATCCTGAGGGAACTTTTGTCACAAATGGATTATCAAAATCTCATGCTGCAGGAGGATACAGATTGGGATATGTTATTTTCCCACAACACGCAGTTGATCTAAAAGCTCAATTCAAAAAGATACTTGCTACTGAATATACTGCAGTTTCCACTCCAATACAACACGCAGCAATTGCAGGATTCGAGATTAGTAATGAGATGAATGAATATTTTGAGATTACAAGAAATATTCACAAAATTATGGGAGACTATACCCATAACGCATTATCAGAGATTGAAGGTATAAGACCACCAAACCGGAGGCGACATTTTATCTATTGGCAGATTTTAATGCCTTCGCACCTGAACTTCAAAAAGCAAAAATTACAACATCACAAAGACTCTCAGAATCTCTAATTGCTCACCCATATCATACTGCCATAGTAGGTGGAGATAGTTTGATTTTAGAGAGAACAGATTACAGTGCAAGAATTGCTTACGTTGATTATAATGGTGTCAAAGTCTATGAAAACTATCAAAATCAAAAACCAAAAACACATTCAGACAATATCGAATTTGCAAAAAACAATGCTCCTAAAATAGTTGCAGGAATTAAAATGATTGCAAAATTCTTTGAAAATCTCAAAAAAGAAAATCAAAATAGATTAAACACAGAGAAAAATAGTTTGAGTGTTACAAGCTAGTATTTTTTGTTAAGTTTTTTTTCTAGTATATCAAATTCTTCTAAAGATATCTCTCCTTTAGCTAATCTTGTTTGAAGTATATCAGAGGTGGTAGAACCAATGAAGGGGTTTATGAGCTTTTTTCTGATAAGGTGTTTATTAATTGATATTTGTTTTGAATTGTTATCTACTTTTCTTTTGATTCCATAAACTGCTGCAAACAATAATCCCAATCCTCCAACAGCTAGAACAATCTGGGCATTTTCTGTATTATTTTCTGGTTGCGGGTTTGATTGAACTATGGATGCAGCCTCTGCCTCAGGTAGAATTTCATTTTCCATAAATTGTTCTACAGTAGTTTTCGGATCTTGATTATCATATCCTACCGCTTCTTCTATAGTAAATTCAGGATAATTTCTATCAAACCAAGATTTGTAACCAGGCTCATTGTAGTATCTATCCAAATAGTATTGTGGGTCTTTGGAAGGATCAACAAAATTAATGCGTTTTATTGGGGGTTCAGGTATTGTAAGATCCTCTATTGGGGGTTCAGGTATTGTGAGATCCTCATCAACAATTAAGGGATGTCCATTTGTTGAAACCCCAAAGCTTGTAGTGACACCTGCAGTCATATTCAAAATAAATCCAGTTGCATTATAGATTCCATTATCAGTAAATTTTTCATTTATCTTGATTGTTTTTTCAAAAGAATAATTTTCATCAGTAATAGCTTGCGTCAACATCACAAATTGATCATTTGAGTCTCTTATTACTATCGTCACTAATCCCGACGAATTTGGTTCAACTTGACCATCGAAGGTAATACTTTCATCTTTGAAAAATGATTTTGAATTTGTTTGAAGATCAGTTACTTCAGCAAATGCAGGAGTAAATGCAATCATTGCAATTGCTATTATTGGCAACGAATAAGGCCCATACCCGTTCTTATTCATTAAGATATTTTTCTCGTTTTTTCATTTAAGAGCCACGTACTATTCATCCAGATTTATGCTAAGTAAAGGTTAAAAATAAAAAAATCAAATGTATAATTATAGATCTATTTTAATTAATTTTAAGACCTTGTTTTAAAAATTGAAATTTGGTATTTTTTAAAAATAATTTAAAATATTTTTTAAAAATTATTTGAGTTTCTTTATCTCTTGGGCAACCAATGGTAAAAATGCACCAACATCAGATACAATTCCCAAAGCTTGCCATGTTCCTCTATCCATTAGCTTGGTAACAGTTGGTTGATTGATATCAACTACTATTACTCTGACATTTGCCGGTAGCATATTTCCAGTGGCTATTGAATGAAGCATAGTAGAAATCATAATCACCGTACTTGCATCTTTTAGAACTTTCTTGTACTCTCTTTGAGCCTCTGCAACATCAGTAATTACATCAGGCAATGGGCCATCATCGCGAATTGAACTTGCAAGAACAAAGGGAATATTTTTTTTCACACATTCATAGAAGATTCCTTTTTTTAATTTGCCACTTTTTACCATCTTTGGTATGGAGCCTGCCTTGAAAACAGCATTAATTGTATCCATGTGATTTCTGTGTCCTCTTTTTGCAAGAGTAGCATCATGAACATACATTCCTAGAGATGTGCCTAATGTTGCATATTCTATGTCATGAACTGCCAATGCATTTCCTGCTAGAACGCCATGAATGTAACCACTTCTAATTAATTCTGCAACAGAGCTTGCAGCTCCAGTATGAACTATAGCTGGTCCCCCAACTATGATTATTTTGCCTCCTTTCTTTTTTGTATCTAAAATATCCTGTGCTACTTTTTTTGCAATATGTTGTGTAGGTCTTTCACTAGAACTACTACTTCCCATAAATGCAAAAATATTTGCCTTGTCCCTTGGACGTTCTGGAGGAGATACTTTAACTCCAATTTCATCTACTACT
Source organism: Nitrosarchaeum sp. (assembly GCA_965223805.1). Taxonomy (GTDB): domain Archaea; phylum Thermoproteota; class Nitrososphaeria; order Nitrososphaerales; family Nitrosopumilaceae; genus HKST03. Next base: position 463,177 of record OZ245014.1, read on the forward strand.
ATTTGATCATTTTTTTTCACATCTCTAATAGGAACACAAAAAGCTCGATTTCCTTTTACTACAATGCACTTATCCATCATTTGATTCTCCACCTGAATCCATTGGTTGTTATGAAAAAGCCATGTATCGTTATTTGTCGTACTGTAGAAATTATCTGGCAGTACCATATCTTTTGAAGCCTTCTTTAGTCTTATCTGTTTTTCAATTTTTGGAGTAGCTCCATCTCTATGTATGTCATCTAAAATTTCTTCAAGATGTTTTGGATTTTTTCCAGAAACTAGCAATCTTGCATAGCTTGAATCTTTTTTTCTTTTACCTACATCAAGTTTTAGGATTTCAAATTCTCCTCCTTGATTCATGATTTTATCAAAGATCTTTGTCAGGATCATAGAGTCAATTAAATGTCCACTAACCTCTACTTCTTGGGAATGCTTTTTCAATAATTAGAAACTAGGGCGTTCATTCAAAAACGTTTGGGGATAAAATTAGGCACAGAATTTGTTAATTTTTTCTATACTGGCAAGGTCACTTTACCTTTGTATTCAGAAATATTGTCCTCTTGGAATTTTTTTTCTAAAATTTCTTTTTGTTCGTTTGTAACGCCCTGTACAATTGTCTTTGAAAATCCTTTATTATCAACAAGTGCCAAAATGAATCCACTAGTATCAGTAAGGACAAATCCTGCAGATTCATCTACAAATGCATAAAGATTTTCCTCGCCTACAGGATTCCAAATATTTGACTTGTTATCAGATAATGCTAGTGCAGGCATAGCTTTTCCATTAGTTAATTCATTGAGATATTCTCTTGCTTGAGCCACCCTTTTTTGGCCTAATTTTAAGGCCTGAAAATATTGCATAATTCAAAGAAGTGTCAATTATTATAAAAACGATATCTGAAAAGTTGTTATATCTTTTCATTTACGATTAAACTGTGCCCCTTACCAACAATGTCATAATAAAACTAAATGAGATTACAACTCTGATTGAAGACAAGAACAATCTAAAAGAACAAGAGATAAAAGAAATTAGAGAGATTTTTAATAGTATTTTGGAAAATGGAGAACGCTATGATGTGGATGATATCGAATCATGGTTTGAAAATGAAGGTACATGGTCTAACAAAGCCTCACGAGTAAGAATTACAAATCTTTCTCATTATGTTCAGGATAAATTTGAACAAACCGCTAGACTAAAAATTATCTCAAATGATGAGGATTCCTGTAGTTGCGGAAATTAAACTTCTAGTTGAGAAAGTAACCTTCCAACAATTTTTACATTTTCAGTTCGTTCATTAAGAATTTCTTCCAGTCTTTTTTCATTTTCACTGGATTTGTTTTCAGCACTGACAATATGGAAATATTCTTCATCAAGGTCATTGTTTGCCTGCAGTCTCTTGATTACCTCAAAAAGAATTCCAATTACTTGTTTTTGAGCCTCTATTAATTCATCTTTACTTTTCTCAGACATATCTATTACTGGTTAATAATTTTTCTAAATAATTCTTTTAATTCTGGTATTTTTATCTCCTTTTCAGCTGATTGTAAAAAAGATTGAATGGTTTGATTGCCGTTTTTTTTATAAATTATAGCTTGCAATGCCATCTCTAATTTGTCAAGCTCATGAACTAGAATGGATTCTGGTGTTTTTTGTTCTAAAAACTCCCTCCAAATTTGTGATAGTTGGTATCTTTGTTCTTCTGGGAGGTCATTGAGAGTTTTTTCCATAGCTTTTTTTTCCAGTTTTATTTTTTCATCTTTTGATATTTCAGTTGGTGTTAAATCACCAGTATGAGACTCTACCAAGTCATGAATTAGACTCATTTTGAGCACCCTTAGGGTGTCTAATTTTTTAATCTCAGAAAAAATCAAGGCCATCATTGTCATAGAGTAAGTATGATCCGATACTGATTCGGGGTTTTCTAATCCTAATTTGTCAATCCATCCTTGTCTTGGAACAGTCTTCAAATTTGCAACTGTATTAAAAAAATCTAAGAGCAACTTCAAGTTTTTTGATATTTTCCTTCTAATAAATCAGAACTATGAAAAAAGTTCTATCTAGGTATTTAGTGGTTCAGTGTTCTTTGAATGCCATATTTAGAATTGGATGCAAAAGTCCGAATAACATAATAGCTAAGATACTCCATTCAAATTTAATGAAGATTTACACAAAAACCGGTGATGATGGCACAACTGGTTTGCAGGGAGACATTAGAGTTTTAAAGTCAGATCCAAGAATTGTCGCATACGGTGCAATTGATGAGGCCAATGCATCACTTGGAATTGCCTTAAGTCATGATTTGGATTATGAATTAATTGAAATATTGACATTGATACAAAATGATTTGTTTTTAGTGGGTTCAGATTTATCAAATCCTAATCTAGAAGATTCAAAAAATCGTGTTACAACTCAAATGGTAGATAATTTAGAGAAAACAATAGACAAATTTGAAAATCAATTAGAACCTCTACAAAACTTTATTCTACCAGGTGGAGACATAGCTGCATCACAAATTCATTTAACCCGAGCTATTATCAGAAGAGCAGAATCTTATGCAGTTGTAGTTAAACAGACAGAAGAACTTAATGAAAATGCCATAAAATATCTAAACAGATTATCAGATTTGCTATTTGTATTGGCCCGAACTATTAACAAAAGAAAAGGCAAAGACGACACCATATGGAAACCATAAAGGACAACTTTTATTTCCCAATCATATCAGAAATTCGTTGTGCCAGGGTAGCTCAGCCTGGGAGAGCACTCGGCTGAAGACCGGGCTGTCGCGCGTTCAAATCCCGCCCCTGGCACCTTACCACTTGTACCCGTGCCCTGTGACATTTGGGGCTTAAATCAAAATGATGATTGGGATGGTATACCATGATATCCAGTCACAGACAAACAATCCAAGAAGCAAACAATCATGAAGACGTGGGAATACACAACTATCCAAGAAGGGTTGTGCGATGCAAGCAGATGCTCGCAGAGATGAAGCAAGGCGATGCGGCAGTAAGTTTTCTTGAAAAGCTGCACCTGATAGGGTTGGCAGACGGACGAATCATGGTTTATGGCCAGCGACTCCAGTTGATACTGGAGCTGTTCAACCGCAAAAGAGTAAAGGTTGCAGAGGCAACAAAGGCAGACTGTGAAAAGGTCCTCTTTGAGATACTAGACTACAAGACAAACACAGGAGGACACTATAGCGGTGAGAGCAAGACTGCATTTGCGCTTGCATTGTTGCGCTTTGTCCACTATTGCAAAACAGGCGAGATTGGAAACCGCGATGACGGATATGTAGAGGAAGTATCTTGGATCAGGCCAACCAGATACCGCACCAAAGACAACAAACAAGAGATAATGCCTGAAGACCTTCTTACTGCAGAGGAACTATACTCAATTATTGGCAAGACAAGAAACGAAAAGGAAAAGGCAATGCTGTGGGTTTTGTTTGAGGGCGCATTTCGACCTGGCGAGCTGCTAAACCTTCGGGTGGGAGGAATAGAGTTTAAGGAAAATTACATTCTTGTCAGCACGACTGGAAAGACAGGAAAGAAACAAGTTCCGCTGGTATACTCCTTCAAGCCCTTGCTGGAATGGCTGTCAAAGCACCCGCATAGAGATGACCCCAAGTCATATCTCTGGTATTCAGAAAAATCAAGGCAAAAGAGAACATCGTATAGATATCTCAGAATGATACTAAAGCGATGTGCTGCAGAGGCGCAAATCAAAAAAAGAGTATGGAGCTACCTGATAAGACACACACAGCTTACCATGCTTGCAAAAAAACTCTCAGACCAAACTTTGTGTGTGTTTGGGAATTGGTCCAGAGGATCAAAGATGCCTTCAAGATATGTTCATCTTTCAGGCAAGGACGTTGAAAACGCACTGCTGGAACTGCACGGAATAAAAAACGAGGATGAAAATGAGACAAGAGTAAGTTTCAGAGAATGTCACAGATGTGCAGAAAAGAACACGCCAGACTCGCAGAGATGCTTAAAGTGTGGATTCATACTGGATGAGAAACTTCTTGCCGCAACAACAGAGTCCCAACAGGATTTGTTGCAAAGCATGTTGTCAAGGCTCAAAAGACTTGAAGAATCGGGCAAAAAGGTTGAATCTGAATTTGACAGTCTGCTAAAGCAAAAGCCAGTCGCTCTATCAGAGGAATCTAGTGCAACATGACTATCTCTTTTTTTATTTTTGAAGCTCAATTTCATCAGTTATCTGATGTAACAGTTTTTTGTACTTTTCATAGTCCTGTTTTAGTTGCAGTAGAGTTGATTTTGAAACCAAAATGTATTCTTCTTGCATACTACAACAGTAATGTTTTGTTTAAAAATGACATCAAGGTAATGGGATTTTTTGCATATGATGGAATGGTGCGCAATGATCCTAGTCTTTTTAAATTATCAGAGGTAAATATCACATGAGTAACACAATCATGACTCAGATTAGAGAACTATATCTACAAAGATTTGAAAATATGTTAAAGCCATTACAATCAAGACTGTCAGAACTAGAACAAAATCTGGATTCCATCAAAAATGATCATCCAGATGTGCAAAAGGCAAGACTTGATGTATTAACTGAGATAAACAAAACAAAAGAACAGATTGAAAATGTAAAAAAGAATTTAGAATGTGCAGAAGAGATGCCAATTGTAAGAAGTGACAAAGTTCCTAAAAATGTTTTAGATCATAATGTTTGGAATGATTGTTGGTATGACGAAAAGAAAAAAGCTTTTGTTACATTTAATGAATATTTTGCAGAATCAACCAATGCTAGAACAAGAGAAATTCAAATTCAATACGATAAAGAAAATAGAAATACAGATTCAGGAATCATAATTGAAGACGGAAAAATTAAGTTTAGGTTTGGCTATCCTGTAATTCAGAGTAAAAATCAAGACGGTCAAGTTGCTTGGTGCATGTTATCAACACTTCAAGAAAAAATGCTTACCAAAGAAATTGTCAAAGGAAAATTAAATTCTGAATCAGATGACAAATCTATTTTTTATGTAACTGATTCTAAACCTTGGATTGAGGTTTTAGGAACTAAATTATCAGAAAGAGAATATGAACTAGCTTGTGAAGTTGTGCCGTATTTGGTAAAAACACCAATTGAAGTGCTAAAGGCAGCTGCAGGAAGACCATTTGATCAGAAAGCATTTGAAAAACAAATGGCTCATATTAATAACAAAAAGTAATCTTTTTTATTTAGAATAGCGTAATCCATACCATCCGGCGTGGACGGGAGTTGAACCCGCGGACCCTGGATAGGAATGGATTTTTCAGATCCACGCACTGCCTAACTGTGCGACCACGCCAGATTTCTATTACAATTTTGATATTTAATCACGTGGTACTAGTAAGAAATTATTTATCAAAATCCAATTTCTACAGAATTGTTTCTTCTAGTATTTTTAATTGCTTCAAACATCTTTCCAGCAGAACCTGGATGTTTGTGTAATTGTTCCACCATTCTCACATTTGCTTTATCTTGAACAATAGGCTGCAATTGTGAAAATCTAGGAATGTTTCTTTGCTGCATCTCCAAATATTCTTGTTGTAATTGTGGATTTTCAATGATATTATATCCAGTATTGACATGATTCATTTCATTAACGATGGTACCTGGATTCATTACGATGGGAGCAATTTGTTGAGTCTCAGGAATTGCTGTCTTTTCAAGAATAGGAGTGTACCCACTAGGTTCTAGCGATTTCATATGATTATCAATGAAATTAAGATTATGATTTACAACTCCCGTTTGTCCAATCTCAACTGCCTTCAAGTCTCCCGCATGAAGTATTTCATTGGCTATTGGTCTTCCAACCTGTGGAATATGCATTGCATTGGTTGCAGATTGTATCATTCCAGCAGGAAGTCCAGATCCAAGTCCAGCAAAACCTGCTTTTGTGTATGTCTTGAATTTTTCACCAAAGCTCATTTGAGGCACATCCATTGAACTAACACCAGAACTTAACTTGCCAAGTTCTGCAGATGAAACTGGTGTATTGACCTTGTTGTGCAATACACTTGTTCCTACATTGGCAAGTCCAGCTCCTGCCATATTCATCGCAGCATTGTTCATCTGGTTTGATGCATTCTGTATTCCACTTAATGCACCCTGTCCTGCAACTGCACCAACCACAGAACCAGCTGTAACTGCAGTAGTTACCATCTGTCCTACTTGAGTTGTAATTTGACCAAGTATTGGTGCCAACATTATTGGAAAGAATACTGCCAAGAATCCAATTGCCAATGCTGCAAACCAGTCCTGCATGGCAGGCAATGCTGTAGAATCAAGATAGGCAATTCCAGTTGTCAACACAAGGGCCGAAAATATTGGTGCAATGGAAAGACCAATCAGGTTGTTTACCATCATGTCTTTGACTTTTCTAAACAGTGGTACCAATCCCAGTGTAAGAATTAGTGGAATTGCCATTGCAATTATTATTGTAAGCAAGATTCGAATTGTAGAAATAATGAACATCATTGCAGTCATGAACATTACTGCAAATCCCTTGAACAGTCCTAGAAACACGTCTTTTAGCAGTCCTTGTCCAAAGGAGCCAGGATCAGACAATGCCTGCCCCCATGCATCCAAGTCTAGCGCATCAGGTGGAATGACACTTCCCATTGTGTTCCACAAGTCTGCAGTTTTATCAGCTGGATTAATTCCAGATTCAAATGGGTCTAGCAAAAACAAGGAAAAATTCTCAATTAATATGGCGTAAATGTCCCATGCAAAAGGAAAAACCAAGAACAGTGGCAAAAACAACAAGATTTTGCTAATTATTCCAATTGAAGTGCCACGCTTGATAATCTTGATTCCTTCAAAAAAGTATGATGCTATTGCCAGGATTCCAACTAAAGCCAAGACAAAGATTGCCATCTGTGCCAAAAGCCAGTATAGATCTACACGTTCGTTTGTCTGTGGATTACCAGTGATTGGGTCAATTATGATATCTCCGGTTATGTCATCATAGTCATAAAATGTGGGCATGTCCGTGATTAGCTCAGGAACTAAAGGTCCACCAACTGCTACAAAACCTTGAGATATTGCAATTAGGGCTGCAAATATGATTAGACCAATTCCCAACATCAATGGGATTGTAAATACAAAACCTGGATGAGATGATTTTAGATTAAATCTATAAAATAATGATTTCTTGTTTAAGTTCACTATAACGTAGAACTTGAATTTAATTTAAGGAAAAGAGATCATAATGAGTTCAAATTTGATTAGGAGCACAACGTGTATGGGGATATAGTTATGGCTGTGATAAATGTACCCACGTGGAAAAAAATATGTGTTATTTTTAAAAATTATTTTTTTTAAAAATAATTAAAGACTATTAAGAAATAATGGATATAATTCCAAATTATAGGCATATTTTCTATCAAAGTGTGAATGCAATTTTCTAACAAAAAAATCGCATGTTTATTAATCCCTGAATTGGATTGAATTTAATGGCGGTTGAAAAACTTCCTGACGGATTTTCTTTCCAGTTTGGAGCAGGGGGACCAGCAAATGAATCAATTAATGAATTATTTTTAAGAACTGCCTCAACTCCTACCTTTCCGTTCTTGAATGTAAAAATAGTACCAGATGATAACCAGGAAGATAGCGTCGTTGAGATTAAAGTGAATAAACAAGTTTATGAGTTCATAAGGAATACAGGGCAAAATGATGATGTAGTATTTTTTCTTAACAACTCTAATGGTTCTTTAACTCAATGGGGCTCCGACATGATTATTGCAATGAAAACACTCTCAAAGATGAATATTTTTGTTGACTTTGAATCTTGGATTAATGATGCAAGGAAAAGTCTGAATTTTTTGATAACAAATGAAAAAGTTAATGCAGTATTTAATCAACAAGACGCTCTAAAAAATTCTCTTGAACTACTAGAAGCAATAGAAATTCTAGAAGAGGTTAATCAAAATCCAATAATATTTTCCTCTGCAAGAGAAGTGCTTAAAGAAAAAAGAATGGATGAAGGAACCTTGGTATATCGTTTAGCAATGGCAATTTATCATTCCAATAGAGGTACAGATCATTCAATTCTTGCAATAATGGATGATCCTAGCTCTGCATACCTTAAATTAGCAAACAGTCCAATGTTTAACAAGTGGAAGAACGAATTTTCTGAAATGATGGAAGTGCCCTTAGAATCAAGAATTAAAATTATGAAAGTGTTAATAGCGTTTGCGGTTTCATCTTATGTGTATAACAAACTGCAAGGTGAGAAAAATGAGTAGAGAAAGTGAATTAGATCAAGATGCCAAATCAAAAGTGGCAATGCAAAAAAGAAATCTTGCTCTAAAACACACTAGATTTCCCCAATTCACTACAGAAGGCGTTGATTCTTCTTCATATACTGTGACAAATGTAGTGGATGTTGGAGTATATGATATGTCACCTACATCTAAAAGATGGATTGAACAAAGATATCCTGAAACTAATATTGCAGTAGATCAAGAATATGAGATTAAAAAAATAATTAACATGCAATTTGCAGAAAATATGCCAGTATTTGAAAAAATTATAAATTCTATTGTTGATCGAAAATTGCGCTCAATGAATGTGGCCGAATCACTAAATACTCAAAATTGGTTTGAATCTGCAAAAAAGACTACATTACAAGAAAATGTGAATGTAATAGAGAAATTAATCTTTGAATTATTTAATAAAATTGAATCTGTAAAAACGGTTTCATATAGACAAAGCAATAACAAATTGTTTCTGATAATAGTATATGAGAGTCAAGAACATGAAAAGATGTTTGATCAAATAGAAGAAGAATTGATTAAATTAGAAAATATTTTACCAAAATACGAATTTGAACCTTGGATTCTACATAATTCAGAATTAGAAGAAAGACATTTACAGGATACAAAAACCATCTTACAGAAATCCTGAATAGTATGACTTTGAATTGGCATACAACACAAAGCATTCACAATAAAGACACATCCGATTTTCTTAATACAAAGACCCCTGCATACATCGATTGGGAAATCACAAGTTTATTTTATTCTGCATTACATTTAGTGAATGACTATTGTGACAAAAATAAAATGATTCCCCCTTCTGATCATCATGAACGAAAAGAATTTGTAAAAAATAATCTTCCATCGTCATATCCATCTTATAAAAAACTCTTTGATCTAAGCATAAAATCAAGATACACTGTAGGTAATAAAATGAATCCTTCCTTTTTAAACATCGCAAAAAATAACTATATTGCGTTCAAATCTAGTCTGCCATAATTTTGCTAATGAACATAAAGATCAAAATTAAATAATTTTCAAATATTTTTTGTTTTTAAAAGAATTTTCTCATATATTTTAGGGGTTCTCCTTCAGACAAATTCTTCTTGATATACCAAAGTGTTGATTTGTTAATTCCCAATCTTTTTCTCTCTTCTGTAGTCATACTCAAAATCTTATCTCTCAATTCCAAGTTGTCCCTCCTATTCAACTTCATCTTAGGAATTACAAAACCAAGTTCTTTTTTCTTATCTACAATGAAATTTGTTAACTGTTGAATATTGTCTTGCAAGATAATTTGATAAGAATAGTTCTTGTCATTCTTGTAATTGTATCTAGCATTAAAGTTAGAGTTAATCTTCTCAATGAGTAATTTAGCAACATTTTCTCCCAATCTAGTATGATAATTTTCCGTAATTATAAAATCAGATTTTTTGATCTTCTTTTCTTCCAATATCTGAACCACTGATACATCAATTAGCCATCTGAATAACTCTTGAATGTCATACACTAATGGGGTCCTGCTCTGGTTAATCTCATGTAGGAATCCAATGGAATAATCGAGTCCAACTGAGTTGACTACCTTTCTAATCTCAGATTCCAATATGGCATAACCATAATTTAGCAACGCATTGATCTCATCAGATGCATTATAATTTCTAGAGTTTGTCTTGTTCTTTCTTCCTGTAAAGTTAAACTCTGGATATAGTTGATGAGATATTGTAGCCAGATTATCATAACCCTTTATTTTTTGAAAGAAGAAATTTCTCTACTTGCATTATGCGACATTGTCCTTCTTTTTGAGAATTTCAAGTAACTACTTTTTCTCCCCATCAATGAGCATGACAGGGCATGATATTCTTTCAAGCACCTTTCTTGACACGCTTCCAAGCTTCAGTATTGCCTTTAATCCAGGCAGCTTTCTATGTTTTGCCATAACCACAAGATCAAAATCATTTTCGTTTGCAATACGTGTTATCTCCTCATCAGGATATCCGTGCAACACCTTTACAGTAGTAGATATGCCTTGATTTCTGAATTTTTCTGCCTTTATATCAAGTGTATTGTGCATCTTTTTTTTGAGCTCGTTTCTTGCCTGCTTGAGATCTTTTGCAAGCTCTTTTCTTTCAATACTGAATGTTATTTTGGGAGGTATCGGAATGTTTTCTACTATGTGCAAAATGGTGATTTTTGAGTCATGTTTTTTGGCTATCTCTTTGGCATGCTCTAGTGCCTTGTTACCTGCATTTGTTCCTGCATGGGGTACCAAAATTTTCTTGTACAAATTATACACCACCTGGAAAAGTATTATCATTTAGTCCATCATTGATTTTTGAAACAATTTTTTGGATTTCTGTCTCATGTAAAGCTGATACCAGTATTACATATTCATGAAATGGCACAGATATCATCAAACTTTTTTCCCTATGTGATGCGATATAGTTAACAGGACCCAAAGAGGAATCAAACTCTCTTCTCATTGTGACTTCCAAAACCATTTGCATGTAAAGCATACGACGTTCTTCATCATTCTCAAATGGGGCAACACCATCTCTGAATCTCTCAGATACAATATTTCCCATTTTGTCGATAATTCCTACAAATCTAATCCCCTCAAAATCCAATATTTTTTCACACAATTTGTGCATAGTCAAATGAACATTGTCTTCCATGAGATAAATCATATTTTTTAAAATGGATTTGAAGTATTTATTAAAAAAATAAAAAACACTCTAGTGCTAACTTTACAAAAACAATTCATTTTGGTTATCACAGCAAAATGTTAATATTTGCCTCGTGTGTTATGAACTACTTTTTTCTCAATAAAATTCAGTTCTTGTTTGCCCATCCTATTTTGAAAATTTGTTTTGATCTGCTGTAATATAATTAGCCTGATGAATAGAATGAACAAATCACTATTTCTGCTATTATGTATTTTTGAATAAACAGATCATTAACAATCAACATAATCCAGACAAGACTAGAGGTAGGATTAAGAAAAATTGCATTATGATAAACAAAGGCTAATGATTAGAGATTGAGTTCGAAGTAAAAATTGAAAACTAACAATATCTTTCATCAATGGCTATAAAGAGAAAAGCTGCTAGTTTTCAAGATTTAGTACTTTCTATGATTAATAAAGATTCAAGACAAGAAGAAAGCCATTTTATGCAATAAACACTGAACATAGAACCCTATCTTAATAAAAATAAAAAATATCCATGGAAGAAAGATTATCTCTTCCTGATAGTTCTTCTTGCGGCTCTGCCGTATGCTGCCTTTGTGACTAGTGTGCCTTTTCTAGCAGGCTTTTTGGATAGTGTCCTTGGACCTTTGCCACTTAACGTGACGATCCTTCTTGCAGCTCTGCCGTATGCAGCTTTAGTGAGTGCTTTGCCCTTTTTAGCTGCTACCGTTTTTCTTGGTTTTGGTTTGTTCTTGGAGGAGGTTGTAACAGTTCTTTTAGCTGCCCGTTTCCATGCTGGTTTTGCGGTCTTTGTTCTTTTCACAGTTGGTTTTTTTGCAGCTGTATTGCGTTTCTTTGCTGCCAGTGTTCGTTTTCTCTTGGCAGCTGCCTTTGCCTTAGCCTCTGCCTTTAGCTTCTCATTTCGTTTCCTTGTACGTGCAGCTTTCTTTGCAGCTTCACTACGTTTAGCTTTTGAAATTGCCATTGAATAGTAAAAATGGTTATAGTCTTTAAAGTGTAATAAGTAAATTAAATTGATAAACCATAAAATAAAAAAACTTTGATATAATTTACAAGGTAGCAATGAAATAAAATTTTCATCTAATCTTTGTAATTGATAAACTAACGAGATCCATAAGACAAATTATTTTGTACATAACATAAAGAAAATTTTAACACACACTTAATTGATTTTTTTTATGAATTACGTTTGATTCAATTATTTTTATATGAACTAATTTATTTAATGTAAATTTTTTCACAAACCATCAACTTAATTCATTTATTTCAATTTAAAACATATCATAAATGTGATGATTTAATGGTGATTAGCAAGCTAAAGAAAAAAGTCAAGAAAGCTGCAAAGAGAACTGCAAAGAAAGCTGCAAGCAGAACAAAGAAAGTAGCAAAGAGAACTGCAAAGAAAGCTGCAAGCAGAACAAAGAAAGTAGCAAAGAGAACTGCAAAGAAAGCTGCAAGCAGAACAAAGAAAGTAGCAAAGAGAACTGCAAAGAAGGCAACTAAGAAAGTTGCAAGACCTGCAAAGAAAGCTGCAAGCAGAACAAAGAAGACAGCTAGAAAGGCAACAAAAAAATCACGAAGATAGGTATCTGACCTATTCCATTTTATTTATCTTAGTCTTTTAATTTTATTAGATAATAATTACGTGAAATATTGAAGCCAGTATTTTTCGTTTTATATCTTAAAGTTAGGCATCGGCCTCATATTGCTCACCATTGGCTTTGATTTGAGTATTAGATCGAACTTAGCATATATTGTTATTATCACATCCAAGTGTTGATGCCATAGGAGGATGGTTACTTTTCTGAGGAACTCATCTTCCAGCCTATGTTTTGCCATATCTAGTATTTCAGGCATTGTGCCTTCAATAGCTATTCTGCCAGGCGTTCACACGTACCGCCTGAAATCTTCCAGCTCTTGCCTCCCATCTTTTTGCATTGAGCCTTGGAGACATCTTTTGCAAGTATACTTTTACATCCTGCCTGAAGATAGCATGTTCCCAGGTGTTTTCTTGTGGTTTTCTTTTTATTTGCAGATTTGTATGCAGAGCCACTACTTTTTTTCATCTTTGTACTGCCACTAGTCTGTTTGAGTGATAAGGTAGGAAGTTTTTTTCTAAGACGTTTTGCCTTTGAAATTACAGGTTTCTTTAGTTTTGGAATTCTTGGTTTTGGCATTCTAGGTCTTCTCACACTTGACATCTCTTGCTAACAAAGTCTTTATGGATATTAAACCTAACACTTCTTAGAATAGTAGTATGACATTATCATTTAAGCAGATACTTGTACCATATGATGGAACAAAAACTGGAGACAAAGCGTTTAATGGAGCATTACAGCTTGCAAAAAAATTTGAATCAAAAGTTATCCTTTTGTCATGCATAGAGCGTGAACCTACATTTGTTTTCTTTGAGACAAAATCAGATAAACAAAACGTAAAAAAACGAAACAAAGCAATGCAACAAAGGATGGATAAGCTAAAAAACACTGCAGCCAAAAATAACATAACATGCAGTTCCAAAATAACTAACTGTAATTTGGCTTCAAAATGCATTGTATCTTATGTGAAATCACACAAGATTGATCTAATTGTTATGAGCAAATCATCAAAGATAAATCCTGAAAAAATATATCATGAAAGCACAGTCAACTATGTCTACGGACATGTGGATTGTCCAATGTTTAACATTTAGTAAATTTTGTTTTATTCAAACGTATCACCATGTCTACAACTTCCAACCTCCTAATTGATTAAATCTAAAAGCCTGTGTATTTTATTGAAGAAAATCATTTTGACCTTACATGAACCTCAAGGTCAAAGCATTGAATATGTATTCAAAGAATTCAAAGTTCCATTTTATAAAGAAAAAGTAAAAACTGATGAGATGGAGTTACTCGAATATACTGCACTTGCGCCGGACAACACTGCAAGAACAATTCTTGAGAAAGTCTCCAGAATACTTGATACTCGACAAAAAGAGGTTACAGTTACAAGTCAGACCCTAGATGCTGCTTTTTCAGATTATCTTATGAACCTAGAACAACAGGAGGACTCGAAAAGTACAGGACGTCTAGCCGAAGAGTTCCATGCAATAGCTGAACCCTCAGTGGATTTTAACAAGAATCTTTTGGCCATGGTCATAATTGCTTCCGCAGTAGCATTGGTAGGATTATTCACCGACAATGCAGCACTTGTGATTGGAGGCATGCTGCTTGCTCCCCTGATAGGACCAATGACTGCTTTTTCATTTAATGTTGCCGTGGCTCATCCTGAAAAGATGGCAAGGGCCACAGTCAACGGCCTGTTGCTGCTGATTGCATCATTTGCAACTGCTGCAATACTTACAATTGTTGCCTCTCAGTTTGTCGACCTGCCCATAACTGAAGAGATTCTACTTAGAACGGAGACATCTGTTGTTTTCTTGGCACTGGCAGTAGCACTCGGAATTGCCGGTGGAATTGCAATGTCATCAAATGTTCCTGGAATTTTAGTAGGTGTTGCAATTGCAGCAGCACTTGTTCCACCATCGGCAGTAACTGGAATTGGACTAGCATTGGGAAGAATTGACATTTTTACCGATGCATTAGTACTTACAGCATCAAATGTAATTGGTCTTATACTTGGGATGATGGTAGTATTTTTTGTAAAGAGAATAACTCCAAGAAAATATCATGAAAAAGAAAAAGGCAAAAAATACATGATTATATCAATTTCAATTTTTATTGGGCTGAGTATGATTGTAGGTTGGCTAACATTTTAAATTAATGGTAACAATCTTGTGGTATTTTATGGTTAACATTGACTTTGTTTTCTTTCAAGCATTCCTAATTCCTTATGATGGAACAGAAAGCAGTATGATTGTATTTCAAACTTCCAATAGGATGGAGTTTGTTGAAGAAATCCTGGCTTTTTTTACCATCTATGTTTTTACTCTGAATCGATTTTTATACTCTTGAACAAGCAAAATTGGAAAAGTGGTATGCTCGATATTATCATATAGGTTTTTGAGTTGTTTGTCGCCAAGTGAATGCAGGTACTTCTTTATGTTAATTTCAGTTTTAATACGATCTCCTTCAGGGTCGATAAGATTTTTCACGCGTTTATTGCATAAATTTTTGATATATTCTATCATAAGCTTCCTTTATGATATTAAGCTGTGATTTGTACTAGTTTTGATATTAAATGCACAACAAGTATTACTATCATGACAGCATTGAAACAATTCAAAGATATCCTTGATGATATGGGTGAGCTAATGCTCATGACAGACACAGGAGAAAAATTTGAACTGCATAAACACAACGTGCAGTTTGATGAACAAAAAGATGCAATTGTAATTGATGCAGCTTCAGAGACCTTCTGGTTGGATCCTGCAAAGATAGCATACTATTGGATCCACAAAGAAGCCAAAGAAGAGAAGTAGTAGGTAATCAATTAGCCCATTACAACATCAATTCATCAATTTTTTATTCTTATGGGCTTTGTTCTTGATATTTTTTTAGATTTTTTCCATATATGCTCAAAGTAATCAAGACACCATTCGTGAAATCCCAAACTTTTTCCATAAAACATGTGTCGTAAATCTGGCTCTCTGTTTGATGTAGAAAATACAACACCAGCCTCTTTTTCGTTTATCAATAAAATCACAGATACCGAACTGTGTTCCTTACGATGTATTTTTTTATCTTCTATGAATTTGTAATAATTCATCTTCTCCAACGTTTTGGTTCTGTCTTCTGGTTCTTGTAATTCTCTTGAAATGATATGGCGATATGGTACTCCTTTTGCGATTCTTTTGAGTAAAGGACTCATCATTTCCGGCGGAGATTCGGATAATATGTCAAACACATATTCGTCTGCATTGGAGTATATCGATCTCCATCTCTCCAGGACTGATGTAACTCCTTTAATGTGCTGACATCCTTCAAGTACTCCCAATCGTTTTGTAAACTTTGTTGGCAGATCTGCAAGATCATGATCCTCAAAGAATTTTTTATTCTTTGTAAGAAATGAAACGAGAGACATCTGAGACAGCATCACGTTTCCAAACGTAGTTATCATATAATGGTCTCCAAGTCCTTTTCTGACCATTCCAGCATGTCCTAATCTGTCAAGGTTTCTGTGTATTTCTTGTGGTGTGACATGAAGTTTTTTTGATATTGCATTTATCCTTGAAGGTTTTTTTGAAAGTTGGCTTAATATCTGGAGTCGCTGCTCACTGGCTAGTTCTAAAAAATAACTGGCAATACTCTCAAAATTTGTTATCAACAAAGAAATAATTTTTTTATCATATAAAATCAATTACTATGCTACCACACACAAAAAAAGGCAAATAGCAAAAAGAACCAAAGAAACAATTTCTTATTGTATTTTTACCTTTAATGCATAAGCTTGACACATGATTTTCAGCTTATTTTTTTATGAATGATAATATCATTTGTACACAAATTGTTCATATGAGAAATAACTTTAGTCAGATCCTAATTCATGATGATAAATTTTACACTCATCATTCTTGTGCGGATAAGAATTATTCTGTCTTGGTAACAGATAATGAAAATGGCGAAATTTGTTGCAGTAAATGTGGTACTGTTCTAGTTGAAAAGACAATAGACAGGGCTAGTACTTCCCGAACATTTTCAAACGAGGATTATGTTTCCAAGAAAACAAATGGTCCACCTTCGAAACTGTACATGTCTAGCTTGAAAAGCTCATCTGTTATCCCTGATACAACTCTTGATGCGTCAGGAAGAAAAATGGCATCAGAAAACCGGGCACGTTTTTCTAGAATGCGTCTATGGGACTCTCGTAGCAAAAACAACAAAGAAAGGAGTTTTTTACGTGCATTTGCAATACTTGATTCTTTTGCAAATAAACTACACTTGCCTGAAAATGCAAAAGAGCATTCTGCCTACATTTACAGAAAGGCAGCAGATAGAAAAATTATCAAAGGCCATTCGATTTTATCTATGATGTCAGCATCAGTATATGCTTCTTGCAAACAACTTTCGATACCAAGAAGTATTGATGATGTGGCACAAATTGCAAATATTCCTAAAAAGACATTAGCTCGTTCTTTTAGGCGTCTTGTACGTGAGCTGGACCTAGAAATTATATCATCAAACGTTGACTACGTCGCAAAAGTTGCAAGTTCAGTTTCAATTGGAGAAAAAAGCAAGAGAATTTCAAGCAAAATTTTACAAGATGCAAAAAAAGAAGGTATTCATGTTGGGAAAAATCCTGTAGGACTCACTGCTGCATCAGTTTATCTTTCTGCCATTGGTTCTGGGGAATATGTTACTATGAAAAAATTATCTCAAAAAAATAATATCAGCACGGTTACAATAAGAAAACTCGTAAGGTTATTGAGGCCTTTTGCTGCAAGATACATCAAAACCATAGAGGTAAGCAAATAGCGGGACGGGGGGAAAAATCGTGCCAATCAATCAAGACGAATGGAGTAAAGGAAAAATTTTATCAAAATTAAAACCAACAGTCATTAAATTTCTTGAAGGCAATAGATCACAAGCCTTTACAGATGTTGAGATTATGGAGTCACTTAAACAAAACAACCAGAATGTTTCAAGCCAAGATTTTCTTACTGGTATGGATTCATTACTTCTTTTAAGACAAAAGCTGAAGGAATTAATCAGCGAAGAAGTTATTGAATCAAAATTAATTGAAATCGAAGATTCTTCACCTATGATGTATTACAAATTCAAATAGAATTTTGGCATATATGTTACATACAGGGTTTCACTCAAAAAATCCACAAACATCAAAAGAGCAAAGAAGGAATCTAAATTGGAAAGTACCACAAATGAAATAATTGTTAGGACAAGAGATTTTGAATTATTGCCTGATGTTGAGCACTATATACAGCATCTAAAAGATGAGGTGGTACTAGAGAAACTTGCAAGTGAAAACAAACTAACTGTAGAAGAATTAAAAAAACTTCCTCTTGGCCGAATGTGTGATATTTTTGAAGAAAACGTAGGTCAAAATATGGAATCAGGAGATGTTGTTATTTTTTCTGATACAGGAAATTTTGAAGTATATACTGGAGGCACCTGACATTACAAAGTTTTTTTAGGTTCCACGTGGGTCTGATTTTAAACCTCTTAACATATCCCCAGCACAACGTGTATGCGTATATAGAAGTTGGCCGATTTTGTTCACCAATTATTGTTCTAAAAAATAGATTATCGGATTCTATTAGTTGTAGAAGATGAAACATCTTATTTTCTTGTAGATTGTTTATTTCTTATCAAATAAATCGCCAAAGTGATATTCTGCCTTAATTCCTCCTAACTTGGGCATTCCTAGATCTATAGTAAATACAAGCTGAGATAATATTTTTCGTAATGTTTCTTGCCAGTCAGGACGTGGGTCTTCAATAATGTCATCATATTTAATCTGATAATCATTTCCATACGCAGTAAGAAAGTATAACATGTTTTTCATGTTAGTAATCTTAACTCCGTAATCTATTAAGTCAGAATCTTGATTTGTATTATTTAACCAAGAGTGCAATAATCCAATCAGTCTTTTTAATTTTGTAGGATGTATAACGGAACTTTCACTGGATTCAATTATTTTTGCTATAGATTTTAAATTTTTTTGGAAGTTATTTTTTACGCTTTCTGGCAGATCTTTAATTCGAGTATCCAATACATTTTGATTGAGTCTTATAATTTGAAATAAATCTCGAATGAATGGCTCTAATTTTTTATCTACTATGCTTTCTCGTTGTCGTTGAATAAATTCTTGATTTTTATAGATCTGATGTTGTTTTGCAAAAATAAGTCCTGCAATACTTAATCCTATGAGCAACTCTATAATCATAGTCTGACCATTAGACCAATCACATTCCCAAAACCATTGCCAAACCCACCAATTTGAACAAATATCCAACTTGTTGATCATGTACTTTTACCTATTATTATATGCAAGAATTAAATTCTGATTTTTGTACACAAGTTTTTTGTAAATCATTTGAATTGTTATTGAGTGATTCTAAGTAATGGTTCTGCTTTCAAATAAAGTTCTAACATTTCATCATCTGTCTTTCTGTCATACATTCCAAGATAGGTAGTATGTCCAACCATTGCATGAGCAATGCCTGTATCATGAGTCCTTCTGGTATTTGTGAAAAAATATGACCTGAATGAATGCAAGGTTATGTGATGTCTTTTTGTAGACTCATATTTTTGAGTCAGACCTGCTCTTTTTCTGTATCTTGCAAAGGCTTCAATTTCCGTCATTTTGGCATGAAACGGGTAAGGATTTGTTGCAAAAACTAAACCATTTTCGTTTAGTGATTTCAAATGAGGTTTTAGTAACTTTGAGGCCTCCTTGCTCACAAAAGTAGTATGAGACGTAAGTGATTTTGTAAATTTAGCAGGAATTTCTATTTTAATTCTCTTTGGAAATTGCAAGTCAAAGTCTTTCCTCCTTAATGCAACACATTCCTGAATTCTCATTCCACTTCCAATTAGAGTAAGGTAAAGCATTTTTCGAAAATCAGGTGTAAAATCAAAGATTCTCGAGATTTCTTCTCTGGTTAGTGCATGAAGTTTTTCCTTTAGACAAATTCTTTTTGATATACCATAATGTAGATTTGTTAATTCCTAGTTTCTTTCTTCTTTTTTTGCTCCATCAGATATGACTCAATTATTTTCTTTGAAGTTTTCCAAGTCTTGCCTTCCTTTATTGCATCAATTCGTCCTTTTCTGGCAAGCAGGCTCCAATAATCTGCCGAATGTGGAGTGTTTTTTGCAAGTTCAGACAATGTGAGAAGTTTTTCTCTTGGTTTTTTTGAATCTGCAGTCAAGTAAAGATCAAGAGTCTGTTCAACACATCTTGCAATGTAGAGCAAAAATGATTCAAATTCACGTTTTACATCCATCTGCCTTAATGTATTCAGATATTTTTTCTTGTCAACACTTCTAATAACTGCAAAAGGATATCCATTTCTTACCAAAATTAAATTCAGCAACAGTCTTGCCATTCTGCCATTTCCATCTTCAAATGGATGTATCCACGCAAAATCATAATGTACTTGTGCTGCAAATTCAATTGGGCGTAATTCATCTGGATTGTTATTTAACATCTCAATGAATTCTTTCATGTTTTCAGATACCTCATAAAACGGAGGGGGTGTAAAGCCAGCTCCTCTTACTTCCAAGTTATAGTCACGGTATTCTCCTGCACTTGCTATTACTCCTTTCATGACTATTCCGTGTATCTTTTTGATGTCTTTTTCTGTAATCTGGTATGTGTTATCAAAAGCAATCTTTCTGACCAGTTGAATTGCCTCTGAATGATTCTGCGCTACCAAAATATCTCCAAGGTCTTTTCCACTTAACGCCTCTGGAATGTTCTTTTTTCCAATAGTTATTCCACGCAAAACCAACTCCGTTTCACCCCTTGAGAGAGTACTTCCTTCTATCCTGTTGCTGTTAAATACAAAATCAACATTCATTCTCTCACGTATTTGTTCAATTTTCTCGGGAGTCAGTTTGCCTATAGATTGTAACTTCTTTTTCTTACTGACGATTCGATCATGAATAAAAGTAGGTATCTCTGCATATTTGGCCATGTATCGGATAAGCATATACGATATAAAATAATATCGGATAAGTCATACCAATGCTATACAGTATCAGATAAACTAAATCGATAATGTCCAGATATTTTCATTTTGCATTTAAAATTAAGTCAATAAATAAAAGAATATTTCAGAGTTGCAAGGCTATCGTGGCCTAATGGGTGGAGTTGCATTTAGCATTCTGGCCATATTCCAAATCTTGTTTTTTTGTATCTAACTTTCATCTTTTCACCTTCTCTTATATTTCTAAGAATAATCACTTGTAGGCTTCCAATATTTCAGTATCAAATGTTGGTTCTGTCTTTCTTTTTTTGAGTCGTTGTCTAAAGATAATCAGAGAATTATTGATTTGGTATTCTAATAGATACAGGGAAGTTTCTATTGTCTCTAACATATATCAAAATCATCCTCCTTTGCAAAGATCCAAGACAATCCAATTAAATCCATTGCGCTGATTTGATACGTGTCATTGACAGGAAGAGTGTTTTTGGCATCACTTCCAACCAAACATGTTTGACTTGCTTTTTCTGATTCATACTTTTTGTTTAGTATGATTTGTTGCATCATGAAATGAATAGATAATATCAAATAATTAAGGCAGAAGATTTTTGAGAAAAAATCATTCCAAGGTAACTAGTTGATTTGCATCAGAATAAAGTCAACTCATTTCTAAAGACATGTGGCTGATTAAGAATAATAGAATAGGTACGTTTGATAAATGGTTTATGTTACATCAATTGAAAATTCAAGTTGCGGACTGAGTGCCATTGGATTATCCAAACTATGCCAGACAAATATCGTGGCAGTGTATTTTCCTGGGTTTTCAGGAATCCATGATACTGCAGGTGAAAAAGTCTGTCCTGTAGCCAGTTTTCCAGTAATCCACGATAAAGACTGTACTGCCTCTGATGAATCCTGAATCTGAACCAAATATGTGAAGGGTTGCTCTGTAATGTTTTTGCTTAAGATGTTGGCTGTAATCTGAATCTGTTGATTGGTTTTGATTTGGTTGATGTTGTTGCCAAATGAATCAATTACTTTGTGGTTTGAGACAGGTACCCTCTCTAATGGGGGAATAACAGGTCCAACAAAGGTGCCCGCTGAAATTTTGAGCTCATCTGCCCTAGTGTAGGGTTTTGGTAATGTGTTGTCTTCATATTTTGCAGTCACAGTATCGCCATCAGATACACGAAGTCTATGGCCTGAAGATTGATCCTTGCTTGAAAAAGTGACGTGTCCCTCAAATATTCCGGTTGCAGGACCCGTCTCAGTTACTGCCAAGTCAATGCCTCCAAGGTCAGAATCAGACCACACATCAATTGAAAAGTTGTTTACGGTTTCAGGGTTGAGATTCATGTCAGGATCAATCACACGAACTATGCCGTTGCCATTGGCTGCAGTTGTTGCTTGAAGCCATTCCACATTGCCGATGTTCCATCTGACCAACGCAGAACCAGTAACTGTTTCTCTGTCTGAGAATTGAAATGATACAGTCAGACCATCATCGTTTTTAGATTCCAAAAATCCATTAGTTGGACCACCGCCTGTCTTGGGTTCTGTCCTTGGTCTTGTGTCAATTCCATCAATGTCTCCAGTCCTTGGGTTTCCGTCTGCATCATGCTTGAAACCAGTCAGTATTACCTCACCTGCAAAAAATCCGGAGTTTGTTCCTGTCTCTGTAAGCTTGTATTGTTTGAGATTATTGCCTCTAGTTGATACCTTGACCTCGTTTGTAGACTTTGAGCCTATCTCATCAATCTTGTTTTCATCAAAGTTGTTGTCTGGAGCTGTAACTGTAATGTAGACTTTGTCTGTCCACGAATACACCTTCTTGTCTAAGGTAATCAGGGACTGGAAGTTTGATGTTGTAAATTTCAGTTGTATCTTTTGATCATCTTTGCCAACAAAGTCAGAACCTGCCGTACCCCAATCAGTATATGTTATTTTGATTGTTTCACCTCTATCGACTGGTTTTTTGTTTATCTCTGATGGTACTTCGATTGTGGTCTGAAATATTCCTGTAGAATCCCCAGTCTCACGCAATCCTACTGGTTGAGGATCAAATACTTTTCCATTATTTGTTATTGGTCCACCCAAGTTCCCCATGGAAGCTTTGGCGTCATCTGAATCCCATTCTAATAGATCAAGTGACAAGGTTTCTGCTTTTTTGGAATCAAAGTTCAGATCTGGATCAATCAAGGTAACCAAGACATCACGTCCTATGATGTAAGATTGTTGATCAGACTGTAGTGCTCCTATGCGAAGATCAAATGCAGCTGAATCAGTTGTGGTTCTTTTAGAACCGGATGCATCTGTTTGGTCTGAATACTCTACTGTAATTACATCGCCTTGCAAGATGCAGTAATTGTTGCCTTTGGTTGTGGGAGCTGAATCAAACCTTGATAACACACCTGATTTGCTCTTGTCTAATTTTGTAAATCCTGATTCGGGGGTAACTGGACACTTTTGGGAGGAGGGACCATCAGTGTATTTGATTGGCAAGCTAAACTGGAAAATACCAGAGGTTGGACTAGTCTCCACAATTGGGCCCAATTCTCTTGTAGTTCCACTTTTTGTGTTCTTGCCAACTGTAATGACTCCAGGTTTTGCTTCTTCACCACCTGCAGTGGCCAAAAGGACACTTGAAGCTCCTCTGTTGACCATTACTTTGACCGGTCCGTTTGTTGTGCCTCCTATGTTTTGAGCAATTTTGTCCTCACCACTTGATGATAAATTATAGTCAGCATCATGGATTTGCACGTACAGAATGGTTTCTTTTGGTCCCAACTCTTCACCTGAATCTATTGCCTTTGCATCCCCGTTTTTGGTAACTGCAGTTAGGTGATATGGAAATATTGAATGATTGTCAGGCCTGGTAGAAGAAGACTTGCCTGAATCAAAAAATGCAGAAACTGAACCTACAGGTACTGGATAACTGGTTCTGTCAAGTTGAACAATTCCACTTGTTGCACCTACTGCAGCACTTGTGCTGGTAATTGCAGCCTGACTTGACACTCCCCTAAAGTCATAGTATACTGCACCGATATCCACACCAGTTGTTGATTGTATTACGCCACCATCATTTCTTGAGCAGTACTGTTCTGGAACCTTGAATTGACCTGTAAATTCGCCTGTTTTTCTTCCCGTCTCAACCAGAGTAAAGCCAGTTGATGCCAATCCGTCACTTCCAGATGATATGGCAGAAGAACATGATTTATCATTATGGGATACAGTTGATTTTAACCAACGTTCATCGTCAAATGTAATTTCCAATAATCTCCCAAATGGCTGATTGCTGTCTGTAAGACCCAAGTTTGGCAGACCCACAGTATCGGCTGCAGGATCATTTGGGAATTTGGTTGGATCAACTACAGTGTAGACATCGACTAGATCAGAGTTTGTGTTTAGGTCCTTGTCTGTTAGCTTTACGCCTACAGTGTCACCTGGCTTGAAAGTTTTGACTGAAAGCACCACAATTCCCATGTGAGAAAGCACATCCTGTTGGTCAGATACTGCTGTGAAAACACCTTCTGCTCCAAGGTCGTTATAGTTGATTCGAGGAGCATCATTTCCTTTTTGTTCATCAACAATGAGAAAAACAGGTTCATCATCAATTGGAATTATTCTCTCATATGTTTTTGAATCAAAAATGTTTAGCTGGTTTAACATGATATACTCAAGACTTCCTCTAAACTTTCCAGAATCTTTTGCAAGCTCCTCCATCTCTACACGAACTATCTGGTTTGCAATTCTATCTTTTTTTGTCAAACCATCTTTTATCAGTCCATATGAGAAAAAGTCTGCTACTATGGGTTTGGTTTCAGTACCAATGTTTTGTATAGTAGGATAAGAAAACATCAAACCAATTGATTCATTTCCTGAAAATGATTTTGAAAATAAATTAGAGTGAAGGGTCTCTGGACTAGAAACCTGTTTTGGAGAATTTAGGTTTATTAGATTTTGCAATCTTGTGTCAGATGCAATCTTGATAGCTGTAATATCCGAAATCGGATTACCTGATGAGTCAAGTATTGAAGAAGTGCCAACCAACAGATAGATGTCAACAGTGTTAATGGTATTACTAATAGAACGTATATCAAAATTAAACATGTTTGTTCCCCTAAAGTCTGTTGTCAAATCAAACGGATTGTTTATTGTGGAGCGAAGATCATTTAGATTGGTTTTAAGATCTATGACTAGTGCACTTGAATCAGAATTTGCAATAGGGTCGATTCTTGCCCTATCACTGAACTTTTCAACTGTTACATTGGTGTTTGTACCCAAAACTGCATCATCTAGGTTAAACTGTTCAGGCTGACCTGTAGGATTCAATGTGAATCCATTAAGAAATGATGCTGTTATCTTGGTGTTCGTGCCAGTTCCGCTCTCACCCAAAGTGAATGGGTCTCCCGTACTTAGAGACGGGATCGATGTGTATTGAGGATCAAACAAGTCAATATCTTCTTTTGAAAGATTGTTTTTGTTGACATCAGAATCCACCAAAATTACTGGCATCTCTTCTCCAGAGTTCCACTCTGTTCCCTTTAATTTCTCATCAAGTGAAAGAGTGGCCTTGCCAAAGCCTATCAACAACGTTGTGCTTTTTTTGTTGTACTCTACTGTTGCAGAGGTTCCTCTCTGTGCATCACGTGTGGTTGCCAAAACTGAATTGTTGTTGTTATCATAACTTGCAAATATTCCACTATTGGGGTCTGTCTCTGTAAGGGTGATGGGTTGGCTGCCAGAAGACAATGAACCCTCATTGGAGACCACATCAGAGATTGTCTTTTCACCATCACCATTGGTTTGAGAGTCTGCGTTATCTTTTATCGTTACAACATTTGATTGTCCTTGCGTACTTGGATTGATTTTCAAGATTCCATTCTCTTTGAACATCATTGCACTAAGAGTTGGAATGAGATTTACTGCGCCATCTGTCCCATCAGCATCTGCTTTTCCACTGCTTTCATAGAGCATGTAATATGTGGAAGGGTTTGACGGATTTGTTCCAAAAGACCAGGAATCCTCAGAAGTAGGATCAATGTTGAGATTCAAGTCAGCAATTCGTATGTTTACATCAGATGATCTGGGATAAGATGATCTATCCAGATTAAAATTGACAGATTTTTCAGCAGTATCAAAAGTCAGGGTAGTTTGTTGTGGGCCTCCTCCTCTATTATACTGGACAACAATGTTGCCTCCTTTTGAAAAATCATACAACTGAACAAATGGCCAAAGATCTTGTGATGTCAAGCCAATCTGTCCAAGATTTACAGAACCACTGCCTTGGTTGATGGTTTTGGCTTGTCTTACTACATTCATTGTTCCAGTACTGTAAGGAGATGAAAACGAACAAGAGTCTGAAATTGGGTTGGGAATTTTTGCACCATTTTCTCCGCCAATGCCTGAACCGTGCACTGGTATTGCAACACCTTCAGAGTCACTCACAGAAAAACCAAGAACAGACGTATCACGTGAGCAAAATGTCCCAAAGTCTAGTCCTTTGCCAGCCAACCCCACAGTACTATCTGCAATCTGAGCTTGTTTTCTGTCTGCAAAATAGCCATACCAATTTCCATCAGTACTTTGAATCATCCTAAGGTCTTTGCCATTTACTGTCACATCAGGCTCTCCTAGTCCCTTACCAGTATCACTTATGTTTTGATCACGAATCACAACCTCGATTACTTGTGGGCCCGATACTAGATTGTTAAATGATGAGTTTTCTGCAGAGACAAATAGATTGGCATTAGAAGCAGCATGTGCTGAAGAAACCATTGGAAATGAACCTACAATCGAACCAGTTGATAAAATAATCACCATAAACAAAGCAGTAAAAACAGTCTTGCTTGTCATTGGAGCTAAATTGATCTCAGAAGTTATAAGATAAAAACTTGAATGTCACATATGACAATTACCCAATAATTCAGATTGCTTTTCTGATCTAATTTACAAATTCCTGATAACTATTATTTTTGATGCATAAACATACAGAACATCAAGGTGTTCATCAATTGGTAGAAATTGACCTAATCAAGCACTTGTTCCAGAATAGTAATGAAAATGTTGTCTGGATTTTTTGCATTTATCTGATACACATATGTTCTGCAAGTATTTTCTGCAATGTCTTTGTTGGTACCATACTCAATGCTTTCAATTTGGGATTTTATTAACACCTTTGCCTTGTCTATTTTTTGGTCTCCGGCACATACATTGAACTTTACATCATACTTTTCTTTTCCTATATTGATTTTTGATAGAATCTTTACTTCTGGCTCATAAGAGAGCTTTTTTTGTTCTGGTTTTGCCTGCTGGAGGTCTGTTAGCTTTTGGTATAATTTATCATGTCTGTCGTCTCCCTGGTATTTCCAAATTGGATCTTTGTAAAGTGCCATGCAGTCCTTTAGGTAAGTTACATGAGAATATTTACTTTTGAACCTGTGCTCTCCAATGTTTTTGTATGATTGAAATAATATTTCACATTGCTTTATTCGAGGTTTTGTGACAGTAATTTGTTCAGTTTGCAATGTTGGGTCTTCTGTCAATTCTTCTTCTATTATGATGATCTTGTTTTGAACAAGAAACTTTATTGCATCAAGAAATTCTTGCTCTGATACAACCCCTTCCGAATACCATTTTACAGTTTGCTTTATCCAGTCTGGAATTAGCGTGGATTCTTGCTGAGCTATGGAAAATGGGATGGAGCCTGCAAGCAATACAAATGACAAGATTACTGCATAAAACCTCAGATTCACGAATTGTATTTAACAGTAGATGAGTTAAATCTTGTCTTTGAGTGCCAACATTGTTGAATGAGTATTGAAAGTGTCTTAATTATAGATAGACTTTAGATAAAATCTATTCAGGAAACAAAACCATCAAAAAATAAAAAGTTATGGGTTCTTGTAAACCTCATACATACTTCCATACATTTGGAACCTTGCATCTCTAATTTCGTTTCTTAGTTGAATAATCTTGTTTGAGAGTTCTGTTACCTTTTGTTCAAAGTCAGACGGTTTTTCTGATTGAACCACCAGTTTGTTTAATTCCGTTTGATGTTTTGCCTGTTCTGACAGTAGCATCTCTATCTTTTTCTCTAGTTCAGTTATCTTTGTAGAGATATCAGATCTGTTGGCAATTTCAAGTGTTATTGATTTTGAATCACTTGCATTTATTTTTGCAGCAGACATCATACATGAATTTGCGATTATTTTCTCAGATACTCGAACCACATTTTCCTCCATGTCTGAAGTAATCTTGACTTCTGGTGCCCTTAGAACATTTTGTCCTGTACATGCCTCAAACACCACATTATACAAACTTGGACCAGGTGTCATTCCACTTTGGTCTCTGGTTCCCGTTGTCTGTTTTGTCAGAGTCATGATGTTAGCAGATGTGTTCTCTAATGGAACGCCAGTAAAGGTCAGTTTTTGTTTTGTAAATTCTTTAGCTTTGAGTTGTGGTGGCACATGAAGTGCAAACAGATACTTGTTAAGCTCGCCTTTTGCCTGGTTTAGTTCTGCTCTAAGCTTGCTTATCTCATTTGTTGTATCAGTTATCGTCGTTTTAGTATCCTCGCTAAGATCTGCAGAATCTTGCATTGTCACACCTGAGAAGTTCTTTTTTGCAGTTGCCAGCTTTTGCTTAATGTCTGCAATCTTTGTCTCAATCTCTGTTACCTTGTCAGTTATCACTCCTTTGTTTGTGAGCGATGCAGATATGGAACCGGGATCAGTGGCCTTAATCTTTGCAGAATTGGTGTAGCACTTGTTTGGCATTATTTTTTGTACAAGTTTGACCTTCTTTGACTCGCTGTCTGATGTCACCAGAACTTCAGGAGCTCGTATTGTTTTGTCTTTGGCACATACTTCAAAGACATGCACATACTCTGTAACTCTGAGTTCAGTAGCCAGTTTTCCTTCAGACCCAAACTGTTTTACTGTTGCAAGGCCAGTTACTGTCCCAATTGGAGGATTTTGTTTGAATGACTTTTTTGCCTCTAGTCTGTCTTTTGGAATCTCTTTTGCTATGCCTTTTTCTATCAGTTTTTGTGCAGATGAAGGTGTGAAGCAATCAGTACTGTCTGCATTTGTTCGGTACACCTTGACAAGATTCGCTTTGCATATTACATCTGTTTGTTCTATTCCAATTTTGTGTTGTTTTTTTGGAGATGACACATCCGAATAAGCAGGAGATGCCATAAGCGTAGGAATCAACAAAGATGCTGCAATAGCAAACACAAGAATTGTTTTTTGAATTCTCAATTCAGATCAATTCTCCTAAAAAAATATACAAGCATTGATCGAAGTTGTTTGTCATTGCATAAAGATATTTTCATATATTTAAAAAAGCAGCATCATATTGTCAAGTTTGACAATAAATTTCCAATTTAGAAAACTGATTTGTAATCTACATCGATTCAAAAATTTTATTAAGATTTTGCCACAGTTGGCAAATTCAACATGGAATAATAATCTTCTAAATATCAATTACAATTAATGAATATACAAACAAAAAGTAAAAATCATTTTCTTTCAGTTTCAGACTTTTTATCTACTGATTTTGTCACGGTAAAATCAGATGTTTCACTAAGTAACATAATCAAAAAACTATTGCAAAGGGATCTAAATTCAGCCATAGTCATAGAAAATAATTTTGAAAACAAAGATGCTCCTGTAGGAATTATTAAGCTAAAAGACTTGTTAAGAAAGATAATTGAGAACTTTGAAAAAGATGGCAGCATGCCAATATCCTATCTAAAGACAATATATGCAAAAGATGTAATGTCGATGCCGCTAATCTATGCCTTTTTAGATCAACCAATTTGGGATGCTCTTGACCTGATGTATTCAAAGAACATAAGCATTTTGCCTGTACTGGACCACCACGATAAGATACAAGGAGTGATCAGAATGAACTCTATCCTGAAAAATCTGTCTGAATTATAGTTAGTATTTTAATTCAAACTTGTGTTTTGGGTTGACTTTATTCATAATGAAATCAACTAGATGCCTGTAAATTAATTTAATTCAAAAATCTTGCACGTTATACTCCAGAATCTTCAATTATAGACATGAAACAAAGTAAGAAAATCTCTGTTGGACAAGACAGAGTTATAGATGGAAATTTACAAAATGTTTTCTTAGACTGTATGTCAGACTCTTCTTTGAGAGACATATTATTTACAACGGTTGATGAGCCAAAATCTATGTTGCAAATAAGCAAAGGAAATAACATTCCACTAAGAACAGTATACAGAAAGGTACAGTATCTATTGGACAATAAACTACTAAAAATATCTGGGGCAATTTCAGACACTGGAAAGAAATTCTTTTTGTACAAAAGTAGAATTAGATCTATTTCTACCAAAATTGATGATTCCAACATTTTACATGTTTACGTCACCAGAAACGAAAGTAATTATCAGTAATTTACAGATTAAAACAAAAACAACAATCTAAATTATTTGGTAATTGTCAAACTTGACATTCATGTTTTCATTTCATAAGCACAGAATTCATTTGGGATTCAATGACAAGCAAGATTACTTTTGCTGCTTTGTTTACGATATCTGTACTTTTGTTAGGGACAATGGCTGCACCAATGAACATATTGCCATCAGCTGATGCATTAAAGGGTCAAGGTGTACCCACCGCAAAGTATGGTTCTGCAACCAAGAGTCAGGTATGTGGTGACAAGTTGTGTTCTGAAGTAAACCAAGAAGAAGAAAAAAAGAAAGAAGAAACAAAAAAGAAAGAACAAGTAAAAACCGAGAAAAAGGCTAAAGAGAAAATAAAGGCCGAAGCCAAGGAATCAGAACAATACAAAGAACCTACTGAATCACATGAGGAAGAAGCAAGACAATATGCTGAAAAAAGATTGCAGGAGCCTGTCTGGAAGACCATTTCAGGAACAATAACGTCTGAAAAGGATCCTGGAATTGGACATGAGATGCACCAACTAGCAATAATCTTACCACCTGGCAAGAACATTTACCGTGGTCATCTTACCTATACAGCTTCTGAAAATGTCCAACTAGTTGCATTGCATGGACCGCTTGCAAAAGGAGAAGACAAGGGACAGATGTTTTGGACTACTGATGGACAGAAAAAATATGGACTGACCATGATTGACCAAAAATCAAATTCTGGCATTTGGACCTTTAATGGAAAGGCACTTGCAATTCACTCCATGAATTCTGAGCCATTTACCGTCACTTACTCTGTTACATACAAGGAAATTCAGCCATCAAAGACAATCCATTCAGCTAGCATGGTGTCAACTAAGAGTCCTGCATTAGGACATGAAGGTCACCAGATTGCAATGATAATTCCTCCAGGTGATGAATTTAACAGAGGCAGAGTTACCTTTGTTGCATCCGAACCAGTACAGTTTGTCTCACTAATTGGACCATTAGGACCTGGTGAAAACAAGGGGCAACCCACTTGGACTGCAAATGGCAAAACGTATGGATTTACATTCGTCAAGGCAGACAAAATCAGCGGAACCTGGGAGTTTTCTGGAAACGGTATTGCGTTTCACAGCATGAACCCAACTCCATTTAGTGTATCATACACAGTCGTCTTGGAGCCTATTGCCAAATAGGCTATTTTTTTCTATTTTAGTTTAGTTTATCAACTAAATTTTTTCATAAATTCTAGATAGTTTTTAATTAACCAAATTCTGTTTAATGCTATACAAAGTAGATTTGTCAATTTTTGATCGACTACATTCTTTAAAGGTTATAATCAATATCTAATTTTTAATAACCTCGTCTTTTCAAATAGTCTGAAACAATTTTTTTTGCAAGATCTGTTGGTTCTTTTTCTGCATCGGATGCAATCCTTACAAGACCCTTTGCCTGCCTTTTTGATAATTTTATTGAGATGTTCTGTCTTGCACGAAATTTGTTTGCAAGTCTTATGATTTCAGAATGGTCTGCACTTGCTCCAAGTTGCTCTAATGCATCAAGATATCTCTTTTTTGCAGGTCCGTCATACTTTGATATTCTATACGCAATATCTTCTGCATGTGAAATATTGCTAGGAATTACCTTGCATATTCGTATGGCATCAGTTTTAGATATCGTCTTTGGAACCAATTGTTTTATTGCATCTGGAACTGCAGCAAATCCTAGATGCTGTCTAAGCGTTTTTGGAGTAATGCCTAATGCCTTTGCTGCCTTGGATTTTCCCATCTTTTCAGCCAAATACACGCATGATGCAGCCATCTCTTTGGCATCCATGTCTCTGCGGTGAATATTCTCAATTACAGATGCTGCCTTTGCATTATCCAAATCAAATCGTGTGTCTTTTGTAACTACAAGTACTGGAATTTTTTTTGCTCCCAGTTTTTTTAGGGCAGCCAATCTTCGCTGTCCTGCCATAAGCAAGAATGTATCTCTACCTTCTTTTTGTACCAGTGGAGGGTTTTGCAGTCCTTCGGACTTTATTGACTTTGCAAGCTCTGAGATTCCTTCTCTGTCAAGTTTTCTAGCTTGTGCATCTTTCCATACTTTGATCTGTTTTATTGGGATTTCTCGCAGTCTGTAAGATAGTGTAGATTTGTATCTTTTTCTAGTTACCAATCAAAACTTTTGTTGTTTTATTTTTCTTAAGTCTGGCTAGTCGGTTTTATTAAACAAAGAAACAAGTAAAGAAGACAATCTAGTTTTCAAATTAACTTATTCTCATTGGTATGTTTGGTAAAGTATCTTGCTTAGCTCTGCCTTTGTAGAGATTATATCATTTCTGAGTTTAGAGATTTTTTCTACTTGGCTTGTAAGTTGCTCATTGAAATCATCTGGTCTGTCCGGATTGTGTACCAGTCCCTTGAGTTTATCTTTGGCTGCTACAAGTTGTTTTTGAAGATCGGCTATTTTTGCTTCAAGATCAGAGGCTTTAGATGATGAATCTGCATTTCCTGCAGCCTTGATGGATATACTTTCAGAATCTGATGCAGTGATTTTTGCACTGGTCAATTGACACGTGTTAGGGGCAATCTTGTCTCCAAGTTTTACGTTCACATTTTGATTGTCTGATGAGATCATAATTACTGGAATCCTAACTTGTTTCTTGCCAGCACATGCCTCAAATACTACATCATGAGTGCCAGGAGTGGCAACAGATTCGCTTACTGAAATGATTGTTGCAGTCTCACCCTGGATTGGGGTTCCTGAAAATGACATTTTCTCTATGGCTACGTTAGATTTTGTGGGAGAGGCATAAAGAATAAAGTACAATCTGTGAAGCTCTGCTCTTGCGTCATTTAGCTGTTTTCTCAAATCAGCAATCTTGTTTCCTTGTTTTTCGTTTACACCAGTCTTTTCTTTTCCAAGGGATTGTTTTGCTTCTAGGAGTTCTTGTTTGAGGGATTCAACCTTATCAAAAGCTAAAAGAATGATTTCAGAAACGTCGCCCTTACTAACTAAGTTTGCCGAAATTGAATCAGGGCTTGTCGCTTTTATTATTACAGCACTGATAATGCAATTATTTGCAGCAATTTTTTCGGCAAGCTCAAAATGTTTTGTATCACTTTCAGAACGGATTATCACCTCTGGGGAAACCAAGTCTTGTGAGGAAGCACATACCTCAAACACATAGTCATAACTTCCAACAGATACTTTTGAAATTTGTTTTCCAAATTCAGATTTTATTGGAGTTACAAGAACTTCTTTAATTTTACCAGAAGAGATGTCAATCTTTGAAATAAATTCATCAAGTTTTGATTGATCAACTGATTGGGCCCATCCTTTAGTGACTAATTTTGATACGCTGTCAGAGTTTACACATGCAACAGAATTTTTTCCTTCCTTGATTACTTTGAATTTTCCAGTATCACACACTATGTTGTCATTGGAAATTCCTAGTTTAGCTTGTTGTTTAGGAGAAAAAATATCTGCGTATGCATCATTATCATTAATTGAGGTAATAGATACAGTTAGAAGAATTGTCATGATAGATATTGTAAAAATCGATATTTTCATAATTGTCCTTCTCTCCATTCTATTTATCATATTCTACTGGATCTTCTAGAAGGATCCATGACAGACCTGCAACATCAGACCATGACATTTCATTGCCTGCCGGAAGGGGGTTTTTGGCCTCACTTCCAGGCAGGATAAATGACTGGCTATAGGTTTGTACTTTGTTGAGTACGATAACTTGCGTCATGAGACGTATATTGAAAAGGACAGTATTAAGACATGAGATTCTTGAATAAAATTTGTGTAAGAATAATTAGTTGATTTGATTCAAGATAAAATCAATTCCTAAACCAGAGTTTTGAGTCAAAAGATAGAGAAAATTATTCAAAAAAAATCACTTTTAGTC
This sequence comes from Nitrosarchaeum sp., assembly GCA_965223805.1. GTDB lineage: Archaea > Thermoproteota > Nitrososphaeria > Nitrososphaerales > Nitrosopumilaceae > HKST03. The sequence goes on from OZ245014.1 coordinate 497,100, forward strand.
AAGGCTTGAATCATTTGTGGTATTTGATTACCATTACAAATTGTTAAGAGAATTTAGTCTAAACTAAATTCTAATTTTTTGGCATATCACTCCAAAGGAGTAGTGTCAAACATCTCTCTTTCCTGGTTTGTTGGCTCAAACTTTGCATGAATGCGATGATTCTTTGTCAGAAACAATGCATGCCCCCTGCTAAACGACTTTAGTTTGACAGTCTCTTGATCTGACAGATTCAAAACTTTTCTTGCAGTCTCAGCTGCTTGCTCTTCAAGCCCTAGCATTATTTTTGTCTCCATGTTATCAATTATCTTACCAATCCCAGACTCATCTTCCTTTGATATGTCCTCAATTCTCTGCGAGATAAACACAAATGTAATGTTGAGCTTTCTGCCCATCCGTACGATCATGTTGACGTATTTTGCAGCCCCTGGCATCTGGAATAGCATCCATGCCTCATCAATGATTAGAATCTTTCTTGTCTTTGCAGGCAAATTGACGCATGTCTTGAATATTTTGTTGAGTAATAAAATGAGAACCATGGATTCTGAATCAGTACCTGAAGCACCATCCATTGATATGATCATTTTTGAAGAGTCATTGAGTTTGGGTTCACCTGAGATTATTCTCGAAAGAGGTCCATCCATCAAGTGGTCAAGATATTTTCTGTGAGGTACTAACAGTTTCTTGTAGAATTCAGACATTGTTTTTGCCTTGTCGCAATACTTTTGGAACTGTATCCTTGTGGTGTCGGGTGCTTTTGTCATCTCGCCTAAAATGTCAGCTGCATCTTGCGGTTCCAGCAACACAAACGGATCCAGTCCAAGTTTTTCATCATTTTTTGTAATGTCGAGTAATTCCATTCCAAAATATTCCGAGATTGCGCCATATTCGCCCATTGGATCTATCACATAGATGTGCGAGTCTGGAAATTTTTGACGTAATCTATTTAGCAAGATCTTGACTGTAAATGACTTTCCAGAACCAGACTTTCCAATCACTGCAATGTTGTAGTTTGTTCTCTTTGCAATATCAAAAATGACTTGCCGAAACGTCTGCAAAAGATCCTCCATGCAGCTTTATGTTTTTCTTAAATTGCCTTGCAGAGTCGTTTAGCAATTTCTTGTCTGTTTCTGTAACCATGCAGTTTATGACACACTTGTACAACCCAGTCTCTTTTCTTCTCAATGAAATCATCAAATCATCTGCTCTTTTGTATTTTGAAGCAGTTTCCCTGTTGTTTTTGGAATCCTCATAAATCAAATCCTTGTATCTTGTCAGCTTTGTGATGGATTCATCATGCGGTATTGGTCTAATCCATATCTGAACTTCTGCACAAATTGAGAAAATGTTGTGTATCCATGCATATGGCAGTGTAGATGGCACTGCATACAAGGTAAAACATTTGGCGTATTCGATTGTAGTTTCTGCGGAGTTTATAGAATCAACCAAGTATTCCTCAAAGTCATGGATGGTTTGAATCTCTAGTTTGTTTAGATGTTCTCGGATAATTTTGTGGTATGGGGGTCTACTGTTATCAATATATTCGAATTTTAGACGTTCTAACATATCTCCAAGCGGTTCATAGGATTCCAGATGAACCTGTATTACAGGCATTACTACCTGATGCCCTTCCACTATTGTTACTATATCTCTTCTTGACAGAGTGATTTTGATTTTATCTTGGATTACTCTCAAAATATCAAAGAATTTTCCAAGTTTTTCAGCTTGGTTTGTCTCTGACAGATTAGCAAAATTGGTCGGAATTATGCTATAACTGAACTGAAATTGGTGTTTTGCATCAGTGAAACTTTTATTATTTTCTGTTTTATTATATTTTCCAAACAGTTGTAGGTTCACATCATACTAGAGTCAATTATAATAAAAGCAGATAAAAAATAAGAGCCAAGCAGAAAAGGGATTTATCTTCTACGCTTTGCGGTACTTGGTCTTCTTGTTTTTGACCTAGCACTAACAGTTTTTCTTTTTGTTGCTGCTTGACGACGTTTTGGTGCAGAACTCGTCTTTTTTCTAGCAGCAGATGCTGCATTTCGTTTTCGTGTTGCTGCTGCTTTTTTGGCAGCTAGACTGCGTTTTCTTTTCAGAGCTGCAGCAGAAGAGGTTGCGGTTTTTCGTTTTGTTGTTTTTGCGGTAGTCTTTCTTTTTGCAGATGTTGTTTTCTTTTTTGTTGCAGTGCTTTTTCTTTTAGCTTTTGAAATTGCCATTGCATTTTGACAAAAACATTATGCCTTATGTAGTGCTAGTCATGATTAATTGTTTTAAAGAATTATTTTCTTGACAAAATTAATGCAAAATTACCTGTAAACAGAACAAGATAGGAGATTTGCATCGTCTTGATATTTTGTTTTGTATGATAATATCTCAAGAAAACCAATAGAAGAGAGAAGTATTTCTCTCAACCATTGATAATGAAGACATCTATGATTAGATTAACACTAATCCAAGTCAAAAACTTTTTTATTCTTACCTTAGATCAAGTCCTTAATGAAAATGACAAAAACAATGACATTCTCAATTCTGACAATAATTACAACAAGTCTGATGTTGACAATTCCTTCTGTTTCTGCAGAAACAATGATAAGTCTACCTGCAGGTACCGCAGTTCCAGGATGCGAAGAAACAAACGAATGCTACATTCCCTATGAGGTAAATGTAGCTGTTGGTGAGACAGTAACATGGTCAAATGACGATACTGCAGCACATACCGTGACAAGCGGAACTGCGTCTGATGGGCCTGACGGCATATTTGATTCAAGTTTGTTCATGGCAAGTACAACATTTTCTCATACATTTGAAGAAGAAGGCACTTTTGACTACTTTTGCATGGTTCATCCATGGATGGTAGGAAGTGTGATTGTTGGTGAAGCATCAGCTGAAAAAAGTTCTGAAAAAATGCCAGAGATGAAAGAAATGGTTCCAACTAAATCTGCAAGTGATATGGAAATAGAGTTCAGAGAAGAGCATAGTATCACAGGCAGTAGCAAGGTGGTAAATATCTGGCCAGATACGACAACTAATTCTGTTATTGTAGAGCTGGATGCAACTCAAGAAGGTATGTTCACAATCACCCTACCACGAGAGGTGATGGATGCAACAATTAATGGTGAAGATGATGATTTCTTTGTCTTAGTTGACGGAGAGGAAGTAGACTTTGAAGAAACAAAAACTGATACTGATAGAACGCTCACAATAGGATTTCCCGCCGGCTCTGAAGAAATAGAGATTATCGGTACCTTTGTTGTTCCAGAATTTGGTACAATAGTAGTAATGATCTTAGCAGTTGCAATAATATCAATAATTGCAGTATCTGCAAAATCAAGACTCAGCATTATGCCAAGACCATAGTAGCATACAAATTCATTTTTTTATTTTTATTTTATAATTTCAGATACACGTTTTTGTTGTTCGTCTAACAGTTTTTGAAATTCCTGTCGTAAGACTTCTAGTTTTGACTCTTTGGATGTTTCATCAAGATTTGAGAATTTTATTGCATTCATCTCTTCTGCGATTGCTCCAAGTTTCTCGTTTGTCTCACATATTATGTCATCAATCATCTTTTGTTTTGCATGATCCAAGTCTGGTATAATATAGTGAAGGTTGTAGATATCTCTTGACACTGTATTGTATTAGGCAAAATTCTGTTTGTTTTTATTAATCCAATTTGTTCTTGTCTCTAACTTGATTCTTGTCTAAATCTTCCTTTTTTGGATCACCCATACCATATTCATCCAAAACATGTTTGCGTTCTTCATTATATTTTGAAATTTCCTCAAATTCTCGTTTTTCATCACCTTGATAGATTGTTCTAATTGGCCATGGAATTCTAATATCGTATTTTTTGAATTCTTTGTACATCATCATGCGCATGTCACTTTCAACCTTGAACTGTGAGCCATAGTCTCTAACATATACCCACATCGCAAAATACAATGCCGAATCGTCAAATTTTCTAAATCTTACCTTGGGTTGTTCCATATCAACTAGAACATCCTTGTCGCATCCACAGCTTGGTTTGCCTTCTAAAAGATAAGGACACTGTTCTTGAATTATCATGTGTGCCCCATCTGAGTCAGTAATCTCTTTCATTGCTCGCTTTCCTATCTTTACCATTACTGCTGCCACTTGTTCAGGATCATTTAGATATGAAACGCCAACGTCAATCTCTGCTGGAACTAGCTTGAAAGAAGTGGTATAGTTTATGATTTTTGTTGTGACCAATTGTCTTGTCGGAACGATTGCAAGGGATTCGTTGAGAGCATGTCGAATGTAAGTTACACGAGGAGTTATTCTATGAACATACCCATTGTATCCTTCAACTTCAATTCTGTCTCCTTCCAAAAATATTCTGTCCTTTCTAATGAAGACGTATGCAAAGTAATTCTCCATTGTGTCTTTTAACGCAAAACCTATGCCTATTGAAAGACCTCCGGTGGCAGTTGCCAAGACAACAAGATCTACCTGCCACCAAGCAACTATGCCTAGAAAAACTGCAACGTTAACAATTATTGGAATCCACTGTCTGAATGATTTTGGTATGTCTTGTACTCTTTTTTGCGCCCATCCAGGTGGTTGTCCGCCGGGCACAATTGGAATATAGTCTCCGAGTCTTTTTTGCTCAGTCCAAATATCAAAAGGATATACTTCTTGAGGAGTTACTCCGAGTCTTAGTTTGTGTCCTGCAGCATTGTTTCCTGATGTACAGTCTGCAAGATATTTTAGGTATTTTCTTTTTTCAGATTTTTTCCATTCCTTTAACGGATCATCTACAAGTTCCTTGTAGCTGCCTATAGTAAATCCACGGGTGGTCCTAAACTGCTCTAGGCTCTCTTTCTTCCCTTTTTTGTCTTTAACAGTTTGTGAAAGATCTCATCAGACATATTTTTTGGTGGGTACTTGGGAGGAATCCATTCAAATATCTTGTGAAAAAAATCTGGCTCATCGTCTGCAAATCCTGTCATCATTTTCCAGGAATCAAAGTCTATGTGTTCTTGTTTTATTCTGTCGTATTTTGTGATTAGAATTGGGATTAATTGCGATGCCGCATAGCCAACTGCAAAAATATTCATCGAGGTTAACAGTTTGGCAAAAACCTCTCTTTGAGTTAGATTCTCACTTGATTCTGCCTCAAACACTTCGGTTCTTTCATCAAAGAGCTCAAAGGTCTGAACATACACGTTAACTGAAGTGATAATAGCTATGGCAAAAAAGGGCAGTATTGCCTTTCTAGTAAATTCTGCTAACTCTGGATGAATATGGCTTATTCTTTTTGAGTTTGCCCATCTTGCAAAACTTCGATGTATTGCAACTATGGAAATTATTCCAATTACAAGAATTATCAGTGCTATCTGAATCATAGGAGATGATAAGACAAGCTCGCTAAGTGTCTGAACCTGACTTGCATTAAAACCAGATGCTATCTCTTCTTCTACCATGCAGTTTTACTATGAATCAGGAATTTATCTATAATGATCTGTAGGTAGCATATCTAGAATCTCTTTTTTCTGTAAAAGTTTCATAATTTTATTAATTTAATTTTTAATTTTTTCAAAATAATATCTCTTGTTTGAACAATCAAGATAATAATAGGATAATTTAAGAAAGTGCAGTGGATTATAAGAGGCTCTGCAACAAAGTTTTAAAATTAAATTCATAAATAAGATTTACTGGAGTTTTAAATTCTAGAGGAGATTTAGTTGTCCATAAAAACAGAGATGCTTCTATGTTATTATCTGCTGATGAGGTTAAAATATCAGTTCATTACACGTTTGAGAGATGGAACCGATTACAGAATCTAGAATATAAACTTGGAAAAGAAAAAACGTCCATTACCGAATATGAAAAGGTAACAATGATTAGTCTGGCTTTAGATGGAGATGGCCTTTTTTTGCTAAGCACCAAACCTGGTTCTAAATATTCAAAGATAATTTCAAGCATACGTGCAATTATAGACAAAAGTTTATCTGGAAAAAAACCAACTCATAAAACCCAAAAAACATCTAAAGCTAAAAAACAATTACCCAAAAAGAAATCAGCACCAAAGACATCTAAAACAAAAAATAAACCGTCAATACGTTTAACCAAAAAATATACTATTTCAGAACTAAACTCAAAGTTAGAAACGATAGAAAAAAAGATTGATAGGCTCATCAATAATTTCTAAAAATTAATTTTCCAAGAGTAAGGAATGTTTCACAAAGCGCTACAATTATTTGTTAATTGCAAAAAGGATTGTTTTCATTATTATCTAACAGGGGTTGCTGCATTAAGAACTCCTATGAACTTTCCGTTTTCATCTACGATTTTAATAACAATGTCAGCAGAAAATATCTGTGCGCTGTCATCCCATAACACATCCCTGAATTGAACACTTTGTTTTAATGCTCTAATCCACCATGCTTCGTCGCCCTGGTTATAATCATCGGTTCTGCCAGTAATGGCCACGTTTGCACCAAATTCATTTGTGACTATTATTTCAGCAAAGATTACATCTCCAAATTCTTCAGTAGGAATTTTTTGTTTCTGCTTTAGTATCTTTGAGACATTGTTCTCAATTAAGGAACCCATCAATGGTGAGAGCTGGCCTTTTGGCGTTTTTTTCCATTCTTTGTCCTTTTCTACAATGTACGTCTCTATTTTGTCATCATCCCCCATCGCCCTGAACTTGGCATTAGAGTCAATCACCGCTTTTATGACGGCTGGGTTTTCAGTCAATTCCTGTAATTGTGTAACCTTGAATGTAAGCAGATCAAGATCAGAGGACAACAACTTGTCTTTTATATCAGAGTTTGAAACAGGTATCTCTAATGTTTCAACATTTGGAATTTCATCAGCTGGAATAACTATGGTTTGGGTTTCAGAAGACGGCACTACCAATACTTTTTGATCAATCAAGTATTGCAGTGCAGTGATAAACTCCTGATCAGATATCTGATCATTTACCCAAAAACTGGCCGTATCCTTGATCCAAGCAGGGATTTTAGATTCTTCTTGGGCTGAAACAAATGCGAACAATCCAATCCCAAGTATTGCAGTCAAAGTAAAAATACGAAACACGGTTTGCCCTGATTTTTTCAACTACTTTACTGTCTTTTTGTCATAATTAAAGGATCAATAAAATACACCGAATATTTCACATTATAATTTTAAATTTCAATTACCAGTGATAGCATGCTTGGTTTCCACAGTTTGCACATCTCTGGATTGATTACTTGTTCCAACATACAAAAGGGTTATTGATTTTAGGCATCAAAAATTTCTATTAATGTTATTTACAGTCGTTCGCTTACATGGTCATCATCATGTTTAGAATCATCAATTTCATTTACTTCCTTGTGTTTTATTATCCCAACTGTCAGTATGTCTGAATGTTTGAAGAACACATCCAAGAACCATTCAAGTGCAACTCTGACTTTTTTCTCATTTGTAGGCAGGTTTGAAAGATAAAAGAATCTCCATAGAATCCATGCCAAAACTCCGTAGATTTTTTTGCCTCCAATCAATGCAACTGCATTTCTCTTTCCAATGGTTGCCATTATTCCCTTGTTGTGATAAGTGAATGGCTCAATTGTTGCATTGCTGCCTTTGGTTATTTGGGTGATGATGTTTTTTGCAGTAACTTTGCCTGCCCTTATTGCAATTTGTGCAGTTGGAGGATATTGGATCCCTTTACTTTTGTCTACCATGTAGGCACAATCCCCTAACGCATAGACATTTTCATGATTTTTTACCCTTAGAAACTCATCCACAATTATTCTTCCTGATGAATCATGGTCACAGCCAAGGGAGGCCACCAATGGGTCTACTTTGACACCACCTGCCCAAATCAAAGTACCACATTTGATTTTGGTTTTGTTTTTATCATCTAAAATTACAAAGTCTTCCCCAGCATCTAATGCCTTTGTATTTGTAATAACTTGTATTCCATCATTTCTGATAGAGTCAAGGGCAAACTTTCCGAGTTCTTCTCCAACTTCTGGCAAAATTCCATCTCTTGCGGAGATTAAAATTACCTTGAGTTTTGTACGGTCTATGTTCTTATAGTATGTCTTGGATGCATCTTGTACCAAGTGGTTAATCTCAGAAGCAATCTCGACTCCCGCAAAACCTCCTCCTATTACAACAAAGTTTGAGAGTTCGTCTTGCAATTCTATGTTTGATTCATTGTCGGCACTCTCAAGCATACTGATGACGTGGTTTCTTATGGCAAGTGAATCTTCTAACGTCTTTATGGTAAAAGAATATTTTTTCATATTTTCATTTCCAAAAAAATTATCAATGCTCCCTAATGTAAAAACCAGATAATCATATTGCAAGATGATTTTCTTTTCATCAAAAATTCTAACTATGCTGATTTGCTTCTTGTCAAAATCAACTGATGTCGCTCTAGCATGATAAAATTGCGCATGCTTACAAAACAATCTGATTGGAGTTGAGACGTCCCCTGCATGGAGCATTCCTGATGCTACCTCAGGCAACATTGGAGTAAACAAAAAGAAATTATCATCTCCCACAAGACTAATGTTAATATCTGGACTGTTCTTGAATTTTTTCTGTAAATGTTGTAGTAAAGTTGTTCCTGCAAAACCACCTCCAAGTATGACTATCTCTTTTTTCATAATTGGATGCATTCCTTTTGAAAAAAATTTTTCCTGATCTGAATTTCTTGCAAAAGTTGGTTCATAATTAAGATTATAAAATTAATTATTAAAGAATCTTGAGAATTGAACAGAAGAATTAGGAAATAATTGCACTAACCCCCTGTTACAAAAAATACAATCAAAAAAATAACTAGAGACAATCTTGGCATTGATGTTCAATTGTCACAAAGTTGATGCGTGAATGCCAATCTTGGTTTTATGACTAGAGAAGCAATAAAAGGAAAAGACATGTAGTGACTCATCATGGTTGGATGTAAGGCAATATGCCACAGGTACAAGGCTGCAAGGAGGGGAATTGGAGCTACAAGATACTTGGTGGGTCAAAAAAGATGCCAGATGTGCCAGATCTTTTTGGACTGGCAAGGACTGTACTGTCCATGCTGCGGATTCAAGCTTCGAACAAAGCCACGGAGTGCAAGATTCAAAAAGAAACTTCGTGAAATGCTATCCTCACCACAATCAACACCGTCATCCAAAGCAGACAAAGAAGAATGAGAAGAAGATGATTGAAAAGAAGGAAGGTGCAACAATGGTCTGCTCTGCATGCGGTGCCACTCTCACTTGCAGGATGTCAAACTACAAGCATCCATACACCAACAAACTACAGTGGCAAAATACTGACGGTTTTGCTCATTATTCATACAACGAAGGCAAGTTTGCATGTACTGGAACGAAACAGGAAAGAAAAGACCTCACCAAAGCACTGCAAGAACAAGACGAGATGATAAGAGAGTCAGAGTTGAGCAAAGGACGATAACCTAGAATGTCTCGTTTGTTTTATCTGTAATTCTTAATTATTTTGATATTCATATACAGACATTGTCTGAGAGTTCTGGACACTCTTTTGTGTTGCTGACGTGTGATGAAAAATATACTGATTCTGCCATAAAAGAAATAAGAACAATTCAAGGTGTAACTGACGTGAATCGCATACAAGGAATATATGACATCCTGGTGCAGATAAAGGCCTCAAATGAAACCATAAAAGAAACGGTAAGAACCAAGATAAGATACACAAATGGAGTACGTTCTGCATTAACTCTGTTTGTTTATGACGTGCCATAACAATAGCTACAAGACACACATACTGGAAATTGTGGTCAAAATAGTATCAATCAATCAGAAATTAAATTTCACATCCAAGGATAAATCCAAATCTCAAGATGACTGGTTGACAAAAATGAATGAAGCATTACCAATACAAGACAGACTAAAAAAAGCAAGTGCAATAACTGTAGAATCTGCAAAAAGAAACAAGGTTGACCTCAAGGTAACATGGTATGATGTCCACGGTGAAGAAAGAACACAAAATTTTTCACTTGCAGCAGGCTCTACAGTAGAATTTTAGACAAATCAAAAATTTTCCTTATTATTTTTCGCAAACAAGACAGCCAGTTATCGTCTCACATAACCAATGTTTTTGCATATGGTGCACCTAACGTTTTCTACGAATTCGTCACTTGATGGAGATGCAAGATTCACATTTTGTGGGATCTTAATAGCAGGATTGCCTTTACAGTACTTGCAGTACAGTTTTTCTCTTCTTAATGCAAGGTCTTGGTTCATCGCTCAAAGTTCAATATTGAAAATTACTAAATGAAATTAATCTATAGAGATTACAGGATCTTAGAATTATACGTATAATCCATTGATCATGCCTATGTATCTGAAAACCAGACTATAATTACAAATAATTCGTCCGGTGGGCGGGCAGCAAGTCATTTGTCATACTCCTTTACAATGCCCGCCTATTTCCCCTTTGCAAACAAGTACGGGCCAATTTTAATACTAATTTGACCGTACTGAGACATGGACAAAGTAATGTGGTTTGAGGTACCATACGATGACCAAAATCGAGCCCAAAAGTTCTATACAGATGTCTTTGGATGGCAGATAAACAAGATGCCAGACATGGACTATCATATGGCAGTAACTACAGAGTCAGACCCAAAAACAATGATGCCAAAGAGTCCTGGCGCCATAAATGGCGGGATGCTAAAAAAAGATCCAACTGGACCGTATCCTGTTTTGGTGATTGGTGTTTCTTCAGTTGATGAGCACATAAAAAAGATAGAAGATGCAGGCGGCAAAGTTGTGATGCCAAAGATGAACGTAGGGGAGATGGGAATATACGCAAGGGTTTCTGATCCTGAAGGAAACATTATCGGCATTTGGGAATCAAAAGAGAATCACTAAATTCTTATTTTTTTACTAGTATGAAATCATACGCACTGCTTTTTAGTGTAAAGTCATGATGCTACAGCCGAGAGGCAGGAAGATCTTTTGCATTTCCTGATTTGCATCATGTGAACCTGTCTCTCTCATACAACTAGACAATTAGCAAAAAAAATTCTCATATAAACAGCATTAAATTACATATGAAAGTTTAAACCAAAAAAAAGATTGTTAGTTCAACTCTCCTTGTTTCTGCATCTATCACAAACTGCTTCAAAGGTATCTGCATCTAACACAAGAGATACTCCTGAAGAACAGCATTTAGAACACAATCCAATCATGAGAAATAAAGTCTGTCAGAATATGATTTGAATTATAAAATTTAATTTTACCTCGATCCAGGTCAACAGAATTTACATCCTTGAAATTAATTATCAAACATTCCAACTATCTTCACAAATGTCCTGTACTAACATCTGTCACCAGTATAAAGTCAAAAGACCAGATACAGGCATTTCAAGATATGAATCAGGACAGAAATACTGTTCGCATTGTGCAGTGTTTATGAAGATTGATGAGAATCGATGCCCATGCTGCAAATATCAGCTTAAAACCAGGTCAGTCAAGTACAGAAACGAGGCTAAAATCAATAGGATCTAGTCTGAAATAGATAGATCCGGTCAATTAGTTATTTTTCAGGTTCCAGAGGATTTGTAACTTTGATCTTGCCTGTTACGTCTTTTATCTTCTCTTTTACCTCTTCGGCTTTTTCTACCACTTCATCTTTATCCACTTGAGATATTGCGTCTTTTGCAGTATCCACTGATGATTCGATCTCAGGCTTTAGCACATCAGCAGTATTGGTATATGTCAGAATAAAACCAACCACAACAATAGCAATGATGATTCCTATGATGATGCCTTTGGCCACATGATACAATATTTTTTAAGACAATTAAATTTTGGTTGACTGGAGTTGGCAAAATATTACACAGTCATTATTGGATGCAAGCATTATTGATGTGACAATAAGACAAATCTTGTTTTTCATATTTTTTAAACAAAATAACGATGATCGGATCTTTTTTATCTCAAAATTAGATATGTAGTGTATGGAAGCTGACACTGTTTTCCGGACAGTCTCATACTTTACATCGGTTTGCTGGCGAAGCATACAGTGACGCTACGTAAAGGGTGTGCACAACCGATAGTCAGCTTCCAATTGATTTTATTCATTATTGTAATAACGAATACAGGTACAACATCTTACTGCAAGTTAATTGTTGTTGTCTAATGTCATTAGTTTTTGATTTAGCTTTACTTGATTATCTTATCAGTGTACGATTAAATCAAAAATGCACATCAAAATAAGTATAAAGAACCTTAAACAATTAGCACATACTCTTTTCTCAGAATTTTTTGTACAATTTCAAAATAGTCTTTTCTGGTACTTTTTATCAACTTCCACCTTTTCTTCATCTCAGAGTCTAGTTTCTCCTGTACTTGCTCAATGTCCGTATCGTCATATTCTTCTCCCAGATCATGCAAAGCAAGATCTACAAGATGCTTGATTCTCAGTCTCTTTCTCCATGACTGGACATATTCGGCCATGAATGTTTCTAGTTTTTATGATCTTTAAAGTTCACTTATCTTTATTTTTTTAAAGTCCTAAAAATGAGAGTAAAAACAGAAATAATTCAATACAATTTCAGTATGATGTTATTATGGTATGCCAGGAAATATGCCACAGGTACAAAATCACCAAAGGAAGTCAAAATGAATCTTGGTATATGAGAGGTGCCAAAAGATGTACCATATGTGCCATTTACATAAAGTGGGAAGGACTATGGTGTCCATGCTGCGGATACAGGTTAAGGGCAAAGCCCAAGGGTAACCAGTCTCAGAAGAAAAAAAGTCCATAGTATGAATTGTGTGGAATTTTTTATATCTGATAAAAATCGAGGTTTATACAATGGGTGAAAACTGTCAGAACTGCAAGGGAAAAATGGATTATCCATGGCTGACACATTGTTCAGATAAATGTCTCTTCGATATTGTAAAGAACAGCGAATCAATAAGCGAAACTCCAGTAGAGGATTGGGACTCTAATCCATGGGTATGAGATACTTGGATTCAAGTCATGATTACTCAAAAGGTAAAGAAAACAGATGTTTTCAGAATTATATTAACACCCAATTTTATGTAAAATAAATAAAAATTTTTTTTAAAAAAGTTGATCTACTTATATTCATTAGATACGTAATGGAAGTATGGTTTTTAGAAAGTGTGTTCATTGCGGTAAGGAATACGAAGACGTGTTTAACAGGAGGATATGCTCTACTAAATGCTCATTAGAGATTTCGTCATAGTTTGTAGTGTTTGAGCCCTTCAGTTAGTATTTCATTAATTACTTTTGAGAAACTTATTGACTTGTCAGATGTCTTTATCATCTTTGACTGTATGTTTCGTAGTTTGGATGATACTTCTGAATCCAACATTATTGTTATTCGTTGTGACAGAATTATATCGCCTCGACGCATTTTACAGTGATAGTAATCTATCCATTGAAAAACTAATTGAGAACAGAAACTGCTGGGATTTTGATTTTTCTCATTTGAAACGCGGTGTAGTGTCTTGAAATGTTCTTCGTCCATTCGAATATTTAGCTGGTGTGTCTTCTTTGTTGCCAATCATCAGTCGCCTTGCCATACAAGTCATTTCTTCTCGGCAAAAGACAGTCTTGGGACACAACATACATTCAAGTAAGTAGATTTGCGTTTTGTCATGAAGCTGTAATATGGTAATAATCACAATTAAGAATTTCTACTAATTGTCAGCATTTTATGCTATCTAACATCACATACACATAGTTATGCCTTTAGAAACATCATTTAGATGACTTTATAGGCAGGAGGGGTCAACTCAAAAATCTAATTGGGATTATCAAAAGCATCATTGTCCGGACTCAAGGTATTTGCGCCATCATCTATACAAAATAATGACTTGGATTTTCTAGAGACATTAAAGTTTGAAACCGATGATTTACGAAAACAAGATTATTTAGACAAAGAAATTTTTCTTGAACGATTCTTAACAAGAACAAAATCGGTAAAACCTAAAAAACCAATTCCTACAAAAAAATCTGAGTTAAAAAAACAGTTTGAGGAATTTTGCAAAAAACTTGACAAAACGCTGATGATAAAAAATGATGACTCTTCGCTAAATGACCTAAAATGGGAAAGACTTGATCAGTTTTGCAATACTCTTAGAAGAATTGAAAGAAGTGATGGCAGAAAGGTGAGATGGGCATTATACTATCTTTGGCGTTCAGGAAAATCCAATATAGATGTCAAAGAAATTTCAGAATTACTACAAGATTTTAAAATCAAGGATATTGCTAAAATCATTAAAAAAATATTAAAATCTGAAACGTCTTCTGGACTTGTAGCTGAGTTTGATGAAAAAGTATTAAAAATTAATCATGAGATTGATGACAAGCTAGTATGGCATTACTTAGGAGACGAAATAGAAGAGGCGACCAGACGATCCCCAGGGGAGATTGAAAAAGAAATTCTTGAACTAATTGATGAAGGCTCTTATTCTGCAACAGAAATTTCTGAAGTTCTAAGAATTGATGAAGCGACCATATCAAGAACAATTTCAAAATTGAGAAAAAATGATAAAATCACTCTATCTAGTTTTGGTGACAGAGGATCAAGATACTATACTACAAATTGTGATAATTGTCCTTTTGGAACAACAAAGGCAGCATGTAGAAAAGAGGCACTATCCTACATTATTGACTATTTTCAAACTGGTTTTGGCGTAGAATTAACCTCCCAAGACTTTGAAGGAATTGAAGAAAACCAAGCAATTTTGAAGATAAAGCGTATTGTTTCAGCAGCTAAAAAAGAAAAAAACACCAAGATTGAGAGAAGCATAAGTTCTGGATTGGCAGAACTATTTGGCACTGCAGTTGACAAATCCCTTGAAATTAAATCTGCAAATTCAAAATCACCTGAGGATGTCAGACTAAGAACAGATGAGCAGTTATTCAAATTGCCTGTTTTGTTTCATTTAGGATTATACAAAGGAGTACAAACAAGTAATGACCTAATCAACGAAATAATGAAAACCACAAAAGGGATTTCAAAATCAGATCGAATAAGAATCAAAAAAATGGTGGAAGAGTATCCAAAAAAATTCCTCGGGTATGCAGGAATCAAAGAGAAATTTTGAAGGCTTGGGATTAAATCCGTTTTCCGTATTGTTCTATTTTTATTGATTTAGTATGAACCCCAGATCAAGTAAATGTGTTAAATCGAGTTGGACTCAAAATTTTTCTTGTATAATAACATGAAAAACAGTGTAGAAAGACAAGTGAAAACATGCAAGCAGTGTAATAAGAAATACACATCAAGACTAAGTGATTTTTGTAGTTTATCATGTGCAGTAGCTTTTGGATTTGAAAATAAAAGCAACTGACTTTGTTTTTTGTTTTTATTTTGAAAGCTTGGTTTTAATCAAATCAAGATCAATTTGGTACAAAATCAGCGATGTTGATAGTTGGTTTCTTTCTTTTTTTAACTGGCGCATCTAAAGCCCAATTTTGTCAAAAAATAAATCCAGGGATTTCTTAAACATCTTGTTTAATTCTTCTAGTCTTAGTTGATTCATCGTTAGTGTTTTATAATCAAACCATGTTTTGGCCAAATACAAATCTCTATTCATCTCAACTTGAATCCATGGAATGGGATTATTTCCATACGTTTTAGTGATGTAGCCACCATGGAACGGGTTATTAAGATAAATATCTTCTATGTTAATTGAAAATGCTTTAGATATACACTGTGCTAGCAATTCAATCATTTCATTAGATGATGTTTTACCATCTTGATTTGAAAGACAGAACATTGGTCTTTTTTTGTTGTTTCCATCTGGAGAGATGTTAGGAGCAACTGAAGCCATTGAGTGGCAATCCAAACATAGTTGCAAGTCTAATTCTCTAAGACTTTTTTGGATTCTTCTATGATATGGATAATAATAAAGTTCAATTAGCAATTCTCTTAATGATTCGCCAGGTTCCTGTCCATTACGATATATTGGTTTTTGATAACATGTTGAACTTTTAATCAATCCATCAGGATTTACAGGAGGAAGATCTTGTGGTGAACGATTGAGATCAACAAATGCTCGTGCGATATTGGTTGAAATTACACGTTGAACCTTTTCATCCAAATCATAAATTTCAATTACAAATGGATCTGAATCGTCAAACAAATCTCTTTCTGTAATTGATAGTCTATTGGCAAGTTCTGGTGGATGTGTTTTTCCTCCATGTGGTATTGATAATAAAATAGGCAGTTTCTTCAATTCAATCCTCCAGCAGTTCCATCTCTCCTGATCTCTGCAACTCCTTGAAAGCCTCCTTCTCCAGTTTGTCTTTTGAGCACGGCATGAATGGCACCATGATAAAATGAATATCTCTCTTTTAGGTCAGTTTTGTAACCGAGTTTTTGTAGATATGGAAGTAACTCATTATTTGCAAAGCCTTCCTCAATGCTTATTTTCCCACCAATTGAGCAATGTATTCGCGGTTTTTTCATAGATTCACTTATTGGAATATCGCCATCAATTACTCTTGAGAGAAAGTGACTTATTGTAGAAAATATTCTTTCGCTTCCGGGACTTCCTACTACTATCCAAGGCTGGTGATTGTAAAATACGATTGCAGGAGCAACTGATGTCCACGGTATTCCATTTGGCCTAAGATAGAATGGATGTATAGGATTTTCGTACTCATATGCAGACATGTAATTGTTGTACAAAAAGCCAAGTCCTTCTGCTGCGGCCTTTGAACCGTAAACCAGTTCAATGGATTGGGTAATTCCAATTGCATTTCCTTCATTGTCCATTACTGAAAGATGGGTAGTATCCTCCAAATCCAAAGAAGGTTCTTCAAGTGGAAGATCAGGATCAATTGAATTGCGAATTGATTTTGCAAGGGTTCTTGCAAAATCTCTGCTAAGGTGGGTTTTGTCTTTGATTTGGTGATAAGTGCTAGGATCATACGGACGTTGTGTTCTGTGCAAAAATGCCTTTCTAAAAGTTTCAGCTACAAAGTGATATGATTCAAGTTTTCTACTTCGAAGAAATCTCGGCCTGAGGTTACTTAGCATCATCAATACAAACAACAAAGTTCTTCCAGCAGCTGGTGGCGGCATTGCAAGAATAGATATACCACGGTATCTACGTCTCAATGGTTTTCGCTCTATAGGTTCAGGAATTAGTGCAAGATCTTCATATCGGAGATATCCATTATTCTCCCTCATGTCTTGGTCAATTTTTTTTGCAACTGTTCCATGGTAAAAAGATCTGTATCCATTTGCTGCAAGATTTTTTAAAAATTCTGCCAAGTCGTCTTGAACAAACAAGTCTCCTGGTTCATATGGTGCTGTACCATCTTTTAGAAAGTATTTTGCACCTGATCTTGATTTTACCTTGAAAAATTTTTCAAGGTTTTGTTTTTGCAATTCAGACTGGAACTTTGTTATTCTGTATCCTCTTTTTGCAATTCTTGTTGCCGGTTTGAGTATAGTAGACCAATCAAGTCTTCCGTAGTGTTCATTAAGATAACCTAGAAAGGCGGGGGTACTAGGAACAGTAGTTGCTTTGTAACCAATTAATCGGTAACGAGATTTTTTAAAAAGTGATGAGTGTGCCAGAGATGGGGCCCTACTGGAGCCATCAATGGCAATAGTTTTTCCATTAATGTGCATGATTGCAAGTGATTGTCCACCAATGCCTGATGCTTGCGGCTCACACACTCCCAATGCTAAGGCTGCAGCACAAGCAGCGTCTACTGCATTTCCATCTTTTTTGAGCATTTCAATGCCTGCTTTTGTAGCATCAGGAAATGCCGTTGCAACCATTCCTTTTTTTGCAACAGAGCATTTTTTATCATGAGTAGTTGAAAAAGAATTTTCTATAGCTTCAATATTCATGGTGTTTTTCTATATCTCCTTTCCACAATGAGGACAAGTTCGTTTCTTTTGTCTTTTTTTGCGTAGCTCCTCAGTAAATGCAGAGGCCATAATACCAGTTGGAATTGCATAGACGGCGATTCCAAGAACGGCTACAGCCCCTCCAACAATCTTTCCCATTAATGTTACAGGATAGGTATCACCATATCCTATGGTAGTTAGCGTGATGATTCCCCACCACATTGATGCAGGAATACTAGAAAATATTTCAGGCTGAGCTTCATATTCTGCATGATACATCAAACTGGATGCAAAAATTAACACAATAAAGAGAATAAAAAATGCAACAGCCAGATCGCCTGCTTTTGCCTTGAATACTTCCCCTAACGTCTGCATTGGATCAGAATATCTTGCAAGTTTGAACAGTCTGAATAGTCTTAAGAGTCTGATTATTCTGATGAATCTAAGATCCGTTACAACAAATGGTAAGAAGAATGGCAAAATAGCAGCCAAATCAACTAACATCATTGGAGTGAATATGAATCGAAGTCTAGCGTATCTTGAATTTTGATATTTTGGATTTAATTTGCAAACAATAATTCTTCCTACATATTCTAGAGTGAAAATTATAACCGAAAAAACTTCAAAGGGAGTAAACAGATAACCATACTCATCTAAAACCGATTCTTCGGTTTCAATAACTACAAAAAGAACATTTATTGAAATTAAAGTTATGATGAAAATTTGAAATCCCCTTGCAATTTTATCGTTAGTTGTGCCTTCAAGAATTTCGTATGCACGCTGCACTGCTTTGTTTACCATCTAGTATACACTAAACCCAATTTTTTTTCTTGAACCATGCCAGCATCATTGCCACAATTATAACCATTACCACAAGCATGACAAAGTAGCTTCCTTCCCATTCCAGCTCTGGGACATAGCTAAAGTTAGTACCATAGATTCCAGCAATGAATGTAATTGGAATGAATATGCTAGCAATAACAGTTAGTGTTTTCATGACCTCATTCATTTTATTGCTGACACTCGAAAGATAAGTGTCGACCATTCCGCCTATCACATCACGTAATCCTTCAATCGTATCTATTACTTGGACAATGTGATTGTATGTATCCCTAAGATAGGTTTTGGTTTCATCATGGATTAAAATAGTATGAGTGCGTTGTAAGCTGTCTATGACTTCTCTTTCTGGCCATACGGATTTCCTAAGTAAAATCATTTGGCGCTTTAATAGTTGAAGAGTTTGCAAAGTATTGGGACCCGGGTTTGCCATCAATTCATCTTCCAAGTTTTCCGTTATGTCACCAATTTTTTCTAGAATCAAAAAATAGCTATCAACTATAGCGTCAATTAGGGTATATGCAAGATAGTCAGTTTTTCGTTTTCTAAGTGTGCCTATATTTTCTCTTAGTCTTTTGCGAATTTTATCAAAAAAATCTTGCTCGTATTCTTGAAATGTCAAAAGATGATCTTGTGCAATAACCAAAGATATTTGCTCCATCTCAATTTTCCCTTTCTCCTCACTAAAATGCGGCATTTTCAGTATGAGATGAATATATTCATCAGAGATTTCAATTGACGGTCTTAATTCGGTATTCATAATATTGGCCTGATGCAAACTGTGTAAACCAAACGTAGTTCCAAACTTTTCGATAATTTTTGGATCATGTATTCCAATAACGTTGACCCAAGAAACATTTGATTTTTGTTTAGATTCTAAACATTTCTCTATAGATGCATCCTTTATTTCTACAATATTGTTTGCGTCAAATTCAATAAGATCTATTCTTATCTGATCTACTTTTCTTTCTCCAACATGAACTAATTCTCCTGGCCTAAGCCCGATAGTATCTGCAATTGTGGTCCTGTTTTCTTTCTTTTTGCTTAGTATTTTTGTAATGTTTGAGAAATTTGTAAAATCTACACTTTGAGTGATTTCTGATACCTTGGATGTTTTACTAATCACACCCACAATGACAAACCCTGCAACTATGGAAAATGTGAGACTAATTGCCAAGGGACCAAAATCCCCGTTTGCAGCTGATTGATAAATTGCCTGAACGTCAGTAGAAGTATTAATTTTTACAACAGAACCAATCACCAGATCAATTAAAAAGAATAGAAATGAAATGATTGCACCGATAACTATTGCAGTGATTGGAGTTATTTTTGGAGGTATGTCGATATTTTTTTCTTGTTTGTAGGGATACAGATATTGTCTGTTTTTTACAATCAAGATTGCTATTGCAGTAATAATTACTGTAGAAATTATCCACCAAGATATAAACCACAATCCTTGGTCGGAATTGATTTGTTCTATTCCGGAAATAAGATCCTGAATGTTTCCAGTTAATGGCAATGATAAAAGAGAAGTCGCTACACCGACAAAGATTTGATAAACAAAGGCAAACACAAACCCCAAAACTAGCCTATTGGCAATTATGCCAATTTGTTCTCTCAATGTTCAGTCTCCGATTCTGATTTTATTTTTTGTATACGTATTTTTGTAGGTCTGTTTTTTTCTACCTGCTCTACTGTAAATTTTAAAGAATTCAGGATTATAGAATCAGATGGTTTTGGTATATCATGTAGTTTTTCGTGTAAAAGACCGTTTAATGTTGAATAGTCATCGCCAGCAGAAATATTTGTCTTAAAGTATTCATTGATTACATCTATTTCCACATCACCATCAGTAAGTATTGTTGTAGAGTCCACTTTGGTGTATGCAGGTTTTTGTGGATCGGTTTCATCATAAATTTCTCCTACAATCTCCTCAATCAGGTCTTCAAGTGTGACTAATCCCTCCACTCCACCAAATTCGTCTATCACGATTGCCATGTGAGTATTTTTTGCCTGCATCTGTTTGAGCAGGTCATTTGTTCGTTTTTCCTGAGAAACAAAGATTGGATCTCTAACCAATTCTCCAAGTTGTTTCTTTTGCAGTTCTTCACTTTTAAGATACTTTAGTATGTCCCGTACATGTAAAATTCCAACTATATCATCTAGATCCTTGCCATATATCGGAATTCTAGAATGCCCGCTTTGATGTATCTTATCTGCAGCTTGAGCCAATGAGACATTCTTTTGTAAGCAAAACATCTTTGTCCGTGAAACCATAATTGAACGAATTACATTTTGGTTAAATTCCAACGCACCATGTAACAGATCTCTTTCCTGTACATCTAAGGCTTGATCTCTGTGGCCTTGATCTATAATCCCTTTAATTTCCTCACCGGTTAGTGCAGGTGGAAGATAATCACTTCCTGTTATCTTTATTATTCCACGTGAAATCTTCTCCAATATCCAAACTGCAGGATAAAAGGCGTAGCTAAATACCAACAGCACCCTACTGAATCTTAATGCCACTTTGGTTGCATTTGCATTACAATATGTCTTTGGGGTAACTTCACCAAAAATAATCACGAGAAAAGTCATTATTCCTACAGCAATCCCTATTCCGTTTTCCCCAAAGATTTCAATAGACACTACGGTTGCAAGAGAAGCCGAACCAATGTTTACAAGATTATTTCCAAGATTTACACTTGACATCATCCAACCAGGGTTTGACTTTAGTTTTTGAAGAGATTTTGCGCCCTTTGCTTTGTCTTTGACTAGGCGTTCAATTGTAGCTTGGGATGTACCAACTAATGCAACCTCTAACCCACTGAAAAAACCAGACAAGCCAATCAGTGCGGCAAGCGCTGCTAACTCATATTCAAGACTCATTTTTTTTCAGAACATCTGTAAATAATTGATGTTAGCAATGCAGCCCTTTCAACAACACTATCATGAACAATGTATTCCTGAGGAGAGCGATACTTGTGACCCTTTGGTCCAAACCCATCTAGTGCCGGAAGTTCAGGAGGAACATTACTAATATCTGAAGACATGATTTGCTCGTGTCGTTTTATACTAATCTCGTGTTTTTTTGCCATATCCTCTATCATCTCATAAAAGGCAGTGTCTGACTCTTCTTCCATTACTGGTGGTCTTGTCTGAACTTTGTTAATTGCAACATCAAGTTTTGGAGCACCCACTTCTCGTTTTTTCATTATATTTCGAATTTTTGAATCAAGCGAGTCTCCTAATGGGGGCGTCTTGTAGCTTGAAATCAAAGACAGGGTTGCATAATTGGGCGTGTGCCCATGAGAGCCTTGTGCAACAATTGAGGTGGTTCTTAGGCGATAGTCTTTTTCATCTTTTGATAATTTCTCGATTGCTGAGATTTTCTTGCCCAATACTGGGATAATGCCATGAATGTCTGCAGATGTTACATTTGGAGCAGTAAAGCGAATCTGATAGTCGTTTCGCCCATAACAAGTTGTAATTATTCCGCCCTCTTTGCTGGCAGACTTTAACCCCATGACATACCTTGATATTTTAGAATATTGCTGTACTAGATCCTTGCTAAATTTTCCACCCAGACTGTCATCAGTAGTTAACAGTACTGCACATTTCACCTTGCGGAGTCTTTTTGCAAATCGAAGTGCATGTAATGCACCTAGCATCACAACTAGACCTCCCTTGCTTTCAGCTATTCCAGAGCCTAAAATCTTATCGCCATCTTCATAATAATTTATCAGATCATTTGGGCCGTAATGAGTATCAATGTGAGATACAATCAGGACATCATTTTCTGGTTCATCATGATTTTTAAAATAACGAAAATCTCCAACCTCAAATTGTCTATGAACATGTTCATTAAACCCCAAATGCCTTAGTCTGCGAGACAAAATATTTCCCAACTTGTTCACATTGTCAATATTGTAAACATGAGTGTTAAGATTCACCAAATCCCGTAAAGTTTCTTTTAGACTTTGAAGGTGTCCTCGCAAGTATGTCCTTGCAACAATACGCAAGGGTTGAGTCATGTCTGGCTCGCTTTCTGTGACATTTTGCGATGAGCCAAAATATCTCATTACTGCAACATCTAGAATCTTGTTAATTAGTGACTCGTAAGTATGACCTGCAGTTTGTGCAGCGTAAAATAATGAACCACCCATTCCAAGACTTGCCATTGAATTCAATTCAAGAATGTATAGATTTTCATCTTTATCCATTCTAAAATCAACCCTGCTGTAATCATTTAATCCCAAAGAGGAGAATGCGTCTATGCACATTTGTTTCATCTCTCCTGCTTTTTCTTTTGATAGTTTTGCCGGACATGTTTTACCAATTCCACCTTTTTTCTTTTTATCCTCTATGGTCTGAATCTGATCTGGGTTATCCAGATTGATTTCAACTATAGGTAAAATGTCAACGTTTGGAGTGTTTCCCAGAATCCCCACCGCAAACTCTCTTCCTGAGATGAATTGTTCTACTAGAATATCCTGTTGAAATTTTTCAATCTGCACCTTTACTGCCTTACGCAAGTCATCCCAGTTGTCAACTACTTCCATCCCCATTGAGGTTGATTCCATCTTTGGTTTAACAATCACAGGAAAGATCAAATCATCAAAAGTATCTTCTGCAGTTTTAAAAACCCAGAATCCAGGAGTTGAAATGTTATTTTTCTGTAAGATGATTTTGGTCATTACCTTATCTTGAACTATAGCGTGTCCTGCCGGTCCTGATCCTATGTATGGAATACCTAACATCTCCATCATTGCAGGAACATGTGTGTAGCGATTCTGTCCTTGGATTCCATATGCCATGTTGAAGACCATTCCTGGAGACTCTCCTGCAACTACCTTGGGCATAAACTCACGTAGCTCATCTGCTAAGTGAATGTCTCCTTCAACTACCTTGACTGTGTGTCCTCCTTTTTCTAAAGCCCTTGCAACACGCTCCACTGCCTTTTTACTATAATGTTCTTTAGTGGTCATTCCAAAAACGTTGATTACATCATCAGGATCAATTTTCTTTTCATTGTAAATTAAGGCAACTTTCAATAGATATCACTTTTTTAGTTTTAAATGATTTAAACTAGATCATTTTATTGGTTTTGTGATTTCTTCTGAGCCCACATCTGCTCATTTATAGCATGACATTTACAATCTTCAGATTTACCTTTGCAGTTTTTTTGATGTAATGTTTTGTCACATTTGTTGCATGTAGGATCTCTCCAGCTTGCTTGATTTCCACAGTTAGCGCAACGCATTTTTTTAGCTCCTCTTAGCCTTATTGCTGCTTTTTTTAAGATACTCTCGACGTCTTTGAAATTTCTCCTCAAAAGATTTTGAGGAATCTTTAAAAATTTCCTCAAGACGTTGATCAAGACTATAACTCATTTTCTTTTTCCTCAGAATACAAGCCAGTATCATTACTTACATCAGAGTTTTTATCTGCCAATCCACAATATTCAGCGTATTTCAATTATTGAAATACATACTTTAAGATAATTATTAAACAGAAGTAATTTTGCATACACTTAGAATTTTGTCAACTAGTTGATCATATTTGGAATATAATCAATTGAATATAAAACAAAACATTCTGGCAGAGCAGTTCATTTCGGAGTGAGTTTGCAGTAGGTATAATTGGCAATAATCCTAACTGCATGCATATTGGCGGTATTTCAAAAAATTTTTCACTATCAAATCATGGAAAGTATCTAAGAAGATGAAGAAATGTATGAAAAAGAGGCCAAGTAAATCATGACACAAGTTCAAGCATCAAAAAAAATAATGACATGCCTAATTGTATCCCTAATTTTAACGACATCATTATTTATTTTACAAAATAACGCTTCTGCCCAAATGTATCTCAAATCATATCCGGTGAGAGGAAGTGATGTAATTTATTCCCAAAACATTCCATTTTCAGGAGATTTTTCCATAAACATGGAATATTCAACAATAATTGAAACACATGTGCCTGATTCTGTAATTGCAGGCAAATCCTTTGAGATTATTGTTAATCCAACTGCAGGTGTCTTGACCTCGGCATTTCAGAATGGTGAAAAATTAGAGCAGATCAAAGTACCTTTACTGCTTGGAGTAGAGAAAACCTTGGATATTCCTGAAACTATGATAGGAGAAGTGTTTGTATTGCCAAAAATGACCATTATTCCAAAAGTTATCGGTCCTGGGCATGTTGTACCAGAGTCATTGTCTTTTGATTCAGAAAGTATTGGCAAGTTTCATATTTTCACCGATGAAGATATTGGAATTCATGATTCAATAACAGTTGAACTAGAATCCATAATCAATCTTGAAAATAGCGGAATCATAAATTTATCCTTAGCAAAAATACCTCTTGGTAACCAAATTTCAGACATAACAACAGAGCCAAAAATTGCAATAAGCATACCTCTCAAGAAGTTCATTCAAACACAGATTCATCTACAAGTTACGGATGGTGAGAAACCAGAAAGTTTCAAGGTAAAACCTAGTTTGATGGATGAAAAAGATCAGATAATTCAACTCCCTTCACATTCAATTGAAATTTACCTAAATGGCATTCCAAAGCTAAAAGTTGCTCCAAATCATTGGTCTGAGGATTTTTTTGTGGAACCAGGTTCATACAACATTCAAGCAAGAATTGCAGAAACTAGAGATACAGACAATGCTGCAATCACATATTCTACATCAGAAAGCACAGTTCAAACTATAACGATAAAGCCTCATATTCAAAATCAAACTGAATCCATGGAAATTATGTGTCCTCCCGGCCAGGTATTTGAAAATAATCAGTGCATAGAGGCTGAAAGTCAAGAAGGATTTTTCGGTATTGGGGGTGGAGGTTGTCTAATAGCTACGGCGACATATGGCTCTGAAATGGCCCCACAGGTACAGATTCTAAGAGAAATCAGAGATAACACCGTAATGAATACGGTATCAGGTTCATCATTTATGATAGGATTTAACCAGATTTACTATTTGTTCTCGCCCACAATAGCTGACATTGAAAGAGAGAATTCATCTTTTAGAGAAATGATAAAAATTTTGATTTTGCCAATGCTAACAACCATCTCAATATTGCAGTTTGCAGATAACTCCTCTGAAATTGACGTGATTATGTTTGGTAGTATTGTTATTGGTTTAAACATTGGAATGTATATAGCAGGACCAATTTTTGTAATCAAAAAAACATACAAATATCAACATAGGAAACACAAATCATATAGAGAAAAGTCCACAGGCAATCTAGAAATTTTCTAGATAGCAAAAATAACACAAAATATTCCAAAAAAAGTGAATTCAATATTAATTAGAAACTAAATTTTGTTGATTCATCTCGTATAAGAACTCATTTCTGATTTGAGATTTGGTCATAATGGCAAAATTAACAAAAGCTCAAAGGAGTGCGGCTGCAAAAAAAGCAGCAAGAACCAGAAAAAGAAATGAAAAAACAGAAGCTGCTGCAAAGTCTGCGGCAAAACGAAAAAAACTCTTAGTAGCTAAAAAACGAGCTGCTCAAAGTACTTCCAAGAAAAGAGTAGCAGCAAAGAAAAAAACTACACCTAAAATAACTATAGAAAAAAGTAAAGCAAAAAGGAGACAAGTTGTTCAGTCCAATTCTAGAAAAATATAGTCAGGTTTTAGGTATTGGATATTCAAAATGGGATTTACTTGTTCTATACAATTCTTTTTTTTCTAATGAGAATAAACGAGGCGAAAAATTTTAGCAGGTTACCTTGGGAACAAATCTGATATGATTGTGCATCATTTGGAAATGATGAAACCTGAATGCAAAATTTACTATATTAAAAAAGAAGACAGAATTTACTTTACACCAGATTCAATAGAAAATGCTAAAGGTAAAGGATTTGTTTTATGTAAATACTGCATTAAACAATCTATTAAAGATAAACTAACAAATTAAAAAACAAGACAATGTTATGAATGTTAAATGTAAAAACTGCAGAAAAGCATTTGAACTTTTTACAAGTGAGTTTTGTTGCAAAGAATGCGCAGAAGAATGTTTTACAAATCCATGATAATTTGCACAGGTCTTAGTATTCTAATGTTAATACTTTAGCTAAATCAATTGCCTCAAAATTTCATTCATCATAATTTGTTTACATTTAGAATTAGAGATAAAAATCTAAACATAGCATTTTACTTGATTTTGATATTATTTTACTACTAAAAGAGGACATTTCAGATACTGTAATAGATAGTTTGCCATACTCTCATGATATTTCCCTTCGGTTCCAATCAGTTTGGTTTGGCCTATTACCACCACGTCGATTTTATTTTCTTTGACATATTCAACGATGGTATTTGGTACGAAAGACGATTTTTGAATGATGTGTCTTATGGGTTTGTTCAAGTCTTTTGTTTTGGATTCGATTTTCTTTAACTCTGAATCAATGATTTTCTTTTCTTGTTCAAATTTTTTATTTCTGTCTTTTTTGAAAAATGACATAATTGATTGATTTTCAATACAAGTAATCAAAGTAATTTGTCCATCGACCTTCTTTGCAAGATCTATTGCAGCTTTTAATCCTCGTTCTGCTCCTGTAGTGGCATTGTAAGGCACCAAAATAGATTCGAAATCAAAATTGTTATTCATATTTCAAATATTTTGAACATTACCAGAATTTAAACTAGAGATCAGTATCAAGACTGAGAATTGTGTATGGTAATGAAATATTACACTAGCAAGTAGATGTGTGAAAAATTTATTCTACTTTCTGTTTATTGCTTTGCTGTTAATTCCACTTGGAAGTTATGCTTTTGCTGAAACATGGAAAGTGCAAATTCCGTCAGGTTCTTCAGAACCTACTGCATTAGCACATTTTTTACCAATTGAAATATCTGTAAGATTTGGAGATACAGTAGAATGGGGAAATGCAGACACCGTTACTCATACGGTGACCTCAGGCACATTAGAATCAGGTCCAACGGGAATGTTTGATAGTGGCCACTTAGCACCTGGAGACAGATTTACGTTCTTTTTTGATGAGCAAGACATTGGAGAAATCAAGTATTTTTGTACAATACACCCATGGATGATAGGAGTTGTCAATGTGATGGATCTTGCTTCTGGATTTCAGGTATTTCACAATGTGGGTTCTGATGTTTCTGATACGCCCATAGATGTAGAATACAAAGTTCAAAGGAATCTAGTAGATGTAACAGTGGATCCTGTAAGAAACATGCTTGTTTTTAATTTTGCAGGAAAGATAAACAATGACACGTTTGTTGTTAGATTACCGGAAGATCTGATCAAAGACCCTCAATCTGTTTGGATAAATGATAATCAAATCACGGATTACAAGTTAACAAAAATGAATAAAGTTGCAAGCCTTACTATTGTTTTAGGCGAATCTGCACAACAAGTAAAGGTTGTTGGAACTGATGTGATTGGGAAGATCACCCCAAAAAAACAAGTTTTGATTAACCAGATGTTTGGAATAACAGACAAAAAGTTCTACGATAAATTTGACGATGAAATTACTGTTTCAGGGGAAATTAAAAATCCGGTGCAGATATACAAGATATCCCTAGATATCATATCACCAAAAGGGGTCATCGTTTATCATAAAGAAGTACCCCTAGTAGATTCAAAATTTTCTGAAACCATACCAACAAGTAACGTTCTAAAAGAATTGGGAGAATATACTGTAAAAATTGTCGGGTCTGATGCAAAGAGTTTATTCTTGCCGTTTGAGTATGTAATTATACCCCAAAAATTCCAGCCTCCAATAAAACAGATGAATTCTGGAATTGAACCAGGAGATATCTTGTGTAATGAAGGATTTGAGCTGTTAATGAAAAAGTCTAATGGAAAAGCAGTTTGTTTAACTGAATCCACTGCAATGATTTTGCTGCAAAAAGGTTGGGCAGATTACTTCTAGACGTATATGAAATATGAATGGTTTGTGTCCTATTCATTAATGACATAAAATTAATTTCTGAAGATTATTTTTGATTCATTTACACAAGTCCTGCCAAGAAATAATTATTCTGTTCATAGCACGCTAAGTTTCAGGTGAATCATCTGCTTTGATTCTCTTATCAAAGAACAAGCAAGCCGTAAGATCTCCTGTCACATTGATCATTGTTCTTGTCATATCTAAAATTCTATCCACTCCAAGAATAAGAACAATTCCAACTGCTGGAACCCCTGCAGTAACGAGTATGGAGGAAAGTATCACAATTCCAGTACCTGGTGCAGATGGGGCTCCTATTGATGCTGCAAGGGCAGTCAATGCAATCAAAAGTATGGTGGTTATTCCAAGGTCGATATTGAAAAGCTGTGCTAGGAAAAATACTGCAACAATTTGATACAAGGCAGTTCCATTCATATTGATTGTTGCCCCCAAAGGAATTACAAACTGCGAAACTTCGGGTTTTACTTTTAATTTTTCTTCAGCTGTTTTGATGGATACGGGCATTACGGCAGCAGAACTTGATGTTGAAAAACCAAGGAGCATTGGATCCTTGAGTATTCCCAACGTTGAGGCAAGAGGCCTTTTGGCAAAAAACTTGATTATGATTATATACATAATCAACACTGCAAAGAGCCCAATTACAACAGTTACCATGTAAACTCCGAGCCCTACAAGTGCAGAGATACCAAGTTTTGATGTAATGTCTACCATCAATCCAAAAGCTGCAAAGGGGGCCAAACGCATTGCCCATGAAACCACTTTCATGGTGATTTTCTGAACTCCATCCAACAAGTCAAGTATTGGCTCGGAGCTTTTCTTTGGCAATGATATCAGTGCCACGCCCACAAACAAGGCAAAAACGATTATGCTTAGCATCTCACCTGAAAGCATTGATTGTAGGGGATTGCTAGGAATAAAACCGACAATACCTTGAGGGATATCGCTTAGACTAAAGTCAGTTTGTTCTACCATATTTTCAGTTTCCTCAATTCCAAAACTTTCGAATATCAAAGAGCTGTCAATAAAATTTCCTGGCATGATTGCTGTTGCAACTAAAATTCCGATTGCCATGGCAATTACAGTGGTAATTATAAAATACATGGTAGTTCCAATGCCGATTGATCTAAGCTGTTCCACATTACCTGTAGATGTAAGCCCACGGATTATTGAAGCAAAAATAAGAGGAATAATAATCATTTGTATTATTTTAAGAAATAGATTAGCAGGTATTGACAACCATTCTGTGATTACCTGAACTGATTCTTTAGGAGCCAGATTTGCTTCTGGACCAAGAATTATTCCTAAAATCAAACCAAGGAATAAACCAACAAGAACCTGCGCCCATAACTTTTTCTTGACTAGATATGTGATTTGTGGAATAGAATACTCGAAGGATCTTACTATCATTGTATCACAATAATTTTGTCTCTCTCCTTAATTACAAAACGATGTAATTCTCTAAACTGATTCTCAGGTTTGATTCTTGAATACTTGAATGAAATATTTTATTATGTTTTTTAATTCATGTTTTTAAAAATAGAGGATCTTCCAGTTTCTCAATTCATGACTGCGTATCCTATTTCAGTTAAATCAAATGTTTCTTTCAAAACGGTGGTTGATTTTATGTCAGAAAGAGGATTTGGAAATCTCATAATAACAGAAAGAGATAAACCGATTGGCGTCTTTACTGAAAGAGAAATTCTAAAACACATTGTATTAAAAAATGCAGACCCAATGACTCCAATCAGAGAGATAGGAAAACAACCATTCACTGAGATTGAGCCTGGAATTTCAGTTCTTGACGCTGCAAAAATTATGATTTCAAAAAAATCTCGACTTTTAGTTTTTGCCGAATCTAAAAAACTAGTTGGCATAATTACTGCTACTGACATGCTGCGTGCTTTTCAGAAAACTGATGACGATCCTGCATTAAAACCATTCATAAGTAAAAACTTGGCAGTATGCAACTCAAAAACATCAATCAAAGAAGCAGCTCAAATTATGGTTGATAAGGGGGTGGGAAGTGTCATTGTTGGAAATTTTGCATATTATGGAATTTTTACTGAAAGAGATATTTTACATTGTTTAAAAGAAGAAATTTCATTAAATCAAGAAATTGAATCATATTCTTCTTGGCCGCTGGTAAAATCAGAAGATATCACACATGCAAGAGGAGCAGCGCGCATAATGGCGACAAACAACATTAAGAGACTTGGTATTCTTCACGACAAGGACTTGGTTGGCATTATTACGGTAGTAGATTTGATTAATGCATATCAATCCAGTTCTGGAGCATCACATATTTCTCACTGGGAGGAAATAAAATAACAGTACAAATTTTTGGTAATAAATGGAATATGTAGAATATGAAATAGCAGCTATAGTTGCTCTTGTTGGGCTTTATGCTCTATTCAGTGGTTTAGAGATTGCCATAGTTGGTGTAAGAAGATCAAAAGTAATGAGGCTTTACAAAAAGAAGATTCCAGGTTCCTCGGCACTTTACAAATTGAAGTTAAATCCTGGAAGGATGACTGCAAGTGTCAACTTGGGAAATACGCTAGTAAATGTAGCTTCATCTGTGCTAGCCGCCGATGTAGCAATTAAGCTGTTAGGAAACCAGGGAGTAGGGATTGTGATTGGCATCATGACTTGTGTGATTCTTATTTTTGGGGAGATAGCACCAAAGACATACTCCAACGTAAACCCAGAAAAAGTGTCATTAAGATTTAGCAAAGTTTTACTGATATTCTCATACTTGACTTATCCATTTGTCTTACTTTTAGAAAATTTCATCAAGTTTATGCTAAAGGTTGCAGGTGGTTCCCCTACCCTCAAACCAATTACTGAAGACGAGATACAAGAGGTAGTTGATCAAGGCTTAGAAGAAAAGGCAATTGAAAAAGAAGAATATGATCTTGTCAGAAACGCCTTAGAGTTTGACGATCAGCCAATAAGCAATGTAATGACTCCCAAGGAAAAGATCTTTTCGCTTTCAGAAGAATTAACATTAGATAAAGCTCTGCCAGTAATAAAAAACAAAGGATTTTCCAGAGTCCCTATTTTTAGTAAGCATCATGATAATATAGTAAGAATTTTGCATATATGGGACATTGTTAGAATTCATGAGAAGGACTATGAAAAAATTGAATTAAAAAACATTGCAAGAAAACCTGTCTTTGTAGATTCTAATGAAAAGATAAGCGAATTATTGATTGACCTTAAGAAAAAGAACATACACATGGCAATAGTGGTAGACAAATCTGACATGCTACAAGGAATTATCACCATGGAAGATCTCTTAGAAGAGATAGTGGGAGACATCATGGGAGAAATGAAAGACAGGTAATCGATTTTCCTTTTAATTATGATTTTTATTTTTTACATACAAAAATTCAGTTTAATAAAAAGAACACTTTCCACATCACAACATTCTTGACTTAGTGTTCATTTGTTTTTCCTGCATATGCATACACTGGATAAATTCTTCTCGTTTTTTTAGAGCGATAGTTCCATTTTGATTCATCCAAATTTAATTGAATAAAATATTCTCGAATGGAATTATGAAGTTTTGTGTAAATGTCATTACCTACCATGATTTGGTCAGGTTGAGATAGATTCTGGATTTTGGCTGCCATGCTGATCGACGGTCCCAAAATATCCACGTGAGCTTCCTGCGGATCATCACCATAGCGCACTATGGTGTTTTCTCCATAATCTATACCGATTTTTACTTTTAGTTCAGGAAGACTATGGTCTTTTAAAATTGGATTAATTCCGACTTTCAAAACTTTAAGCATAGATTCTGCGCAGGTTACTGCCCTGTTTGCAACTGGAGATGACAACTCTTCTGCTACAAAGTACCCAATTACAGCATCACCTACAAATTTTAACACAAATCCATCATGGCGTTTTATCACATGAGCCATCTCTTGAGCAAAGGTGGTAAAAACAATTGCAAGTTTTTCTTTTGGCAAGTTTAAGATCATCGAGGTGGATCCTACTAGATCAATAAACAATACAGCCATGGGCATACTCTGCAATACTCTTGTCCTTAGAAACTGTTCAGACTCTTCAGTCACTGCAGTATACATAAACTCACCATTAAGTGATTTGGAGACTCTGTTTTGCACTTCCTTGATCAGTGTTTCAGAATCAACAACTTTTTCTGTTCCTCTTCCCATTAACATGTCAACTATATTGGGTGTTTTTGAGGACAGTATACTTTCAAGTCCATGTTTGGCGATTAGATCAGTAGAATCATTATCCAATACACAGTATAATAAAAAGAATCTTTTAAACTGTTCAATCAATCAGGCAGCAAAAATATGATTGTTGTTATATAATATTCAATGAAGAATTTCCACATTCTTGAATTTTGAATTATGGTTAATGAAATTACAAATCAGAGGGTAGACAAGCTTATGTTATCAAAATATTCTTCTGCCTTTTTGATTATTTTTTTGTCATCTGCATCAGGTTCTGCAGTGATAAGTACTAGATTCTCACCAATTGGCACACTAATGACAAGTTGTTTTGTCCTTCTTGATGTAATATAGTCAATTGGTCCCAATACATCATCAAGTTCCTGCCTCATGTTAAAATCCAATTGCATCTGCATGTATAGCATCCTCATCTTCTCTTCGTTTAAAATTGGATTATTGCCGTATCTGAATCCACCTGCAATCAAATGACCTAGTGGGTTTACTACTCCTACATGACCTACCTCTTTTACTTCCTCTGCTAATTTCTTGCATGCATTATCTAATTCCTGTACTTGTTTTGGACTGAGAAGGGGCATGTCTTTTAGATATCATTTCACAATAATAGGCATAAATATAATTGATTTTGTTCAATACAAAATCAACTAGTTACTTTGAGATTACTTTTGAGCAAAATTCTTCTGCCTTAATACCATCTTATTCTATACTGGTTCCATGATACAACAAATCACACTACACAAAGAAAATAAGAAAAATAGCCAATGCAATTTGATTGGAAGCGATGTCAAAAACACTCTTCTAACCATCAAGCAAGAAATCACAGGAGTGGACCTAATCTGCTTGTCTTTGATATTTGCAAATGAGGAGGATTCAGAGATATGTTAGAAACAGTTGAAACCATATTATTTCAATTAGAATATAGAATTTACAATATAATTGTTAATTTCCTACAGCAATATGTTACAAGAAAAATGAGAAGAAAGTCAAAATACATAAGACATTCAAAGATCATAATGAAAAAAGGAGCTCTATAAAATGAAGTATAATTGTAAAAAGTGTAATTACCATTGGGAAGGAAATGCAGACACTATTGATAAAGTGCTAACGCATGAAAAGACTCATCCAGAATCCTGATTTATTTACAAGTATTTCCAATTAATAGTATGAAAAATGAAGATGATGACAAACAATCTGAAAAAAGTACTGCTATCGATAATTTAGAAGATAATCCGGATGAAGGGATCAAACCTCCAAGAGGATCTTTACCAAAAAAAGGATTCCTTGAGAATCTTGCAAAAAAAGCAGACGAGATAAAACGTCAGAGCATAGAGCTTGGAAAGATTGCTGCAAAAGAAGCCGAAGAATTAGGTGAGAAAATTGATGATGCAGTAGATGAGGGCTGGGATGCTGCCAAAAAATTTAAACCAAAGTCATCTGAATCCAAGAGTGAAATAATTGATCTGTTAGAAAGACTTGCAAAGCTAAAAGAACAAGGAATAATAACTGAAAAAGAGTTCAATGCAAAGAAAAAAGATCTACTAAACAAAATATAGTTAGTTCAACACTTTCTTTGTGATTCCATCAATTCGCAGTATCTCAATTCTTTTTTTCTTATCGACACATCTTGCCTCATGAACAGGAACGTATATTGTAGTAATTTTCTC
Source organism: Nitrosarchaeum sp. (assembly GCA_965223805.1). Lineage (GTDB taxonomy): Archaea > Thermoproteota > Nitrososphaeria > Nitrososphaerales > Nitrosopumilaceae > HKST03. The sequence continues at coordinate 531,615 of OZ245014.1, forward strand.
AATTACGAATTTCTCAGAATTTATTCTAATATCTTCAAGATTTATCTTGCTGCGTAGCTTTTCTCGTAGTTTATCTATTGCCTTTTCTTGTGTAAGCTCTTGCTGTTTTACATTTTCCTTGTTTTGTTCTAGTATTCGCGAAGGATAGTTTTCAATTATTTTTGAATCCATCTTGTACGGAAATTCTTTGACGTCATTTCCATGATGATCTAACGTCAACGTGCCATTTTGTTTTCTGATTGCGTGCTCTTCGACTTCGATCTCAACCTCTTCTTTATCTATTCCTATTCCTTCCTTCATCTTGTCTCCAAATTTGTCCCAGATACCCGATTGGTTCTTTATTGGAAATATTCCATCGCCTATGAGGATTTCCGTGACATCTCCGTCGACATCAATTTTGTGTGTTGCTTTGCGGAAAAAGTCAATCTCATACCTGCCAGATATTATCAGATATGACTCGTATGCAGTTATCTTTGAATGAATATGTATGTCCTCTGGTTTTGGTCTGCTAAAGGCAGATCCATATAACGATGTTTTTTTGCTATAAAGAATTTGTTCAAGATGTTCCTTCTCTAATTGGTCTTTTAGAACAATAGTTTTTTCCTGAGTGCTTGAAAGATCAGCATTGCCAAAGTTTCTGCCATTTTTTGAATTGACATCTTCAGACATGTTGTTACATTGTAATATAATTTGGCATAGTTAAAACATCTGCTTTGTGGATAGTACTGAAATTAATCAATTAAATTCTAACACACTAGAAGGTGATGTTTAAAATTATTTTCCCGTTTTTGCCATCTTAATTTTTTATATATTTTCATAAATATTTATTTCGAGTTTTGATATTTTATGGTTATTTCACCACCAACACTGGAACCTTTGAATTATTAACGATTCCATGTGCAACACTACCTACATAGTTTGCCTTAGATGATCCCAATCCTCTAGAACCTATTACTATAACATTAAATTTGTTCTTGCTGGCAAATCCCACTATGGTATCTACTGTATTTGAGGATGCAATCTTTTCATTAAATTCTATTCCATGACGAGCTGCACTGGTCTTGGCTAACCCCATGAATTTTTTGCAATCTTGCTTAATTGTGCTCGATATGATTTTATGTTAATTTCATAAGAGGGTGGAAATTCAGGTAACACATGAATTCCCGTAATTGTTCCTTGCGATTGTCTTGCAAGGGATATAGCCTGATTTAATCCTCTTATTGAGTTTGGAGAGCCATCAATTCCAACAAGTATTTTCTTGAATCTATTTTGGAGCATAATGGTAAATGTCATGGGCAGAATAATAGCACAAGCAGTAATTTCAATATTGAGACTAAACAATGAACATGAAAATATGATCAAAAATAATTTCATGCATTATGATGAACAAAAGAATTACATCAATCTCTGTTTTGATTACAAATCATGAATTCTGTTAGGTTAATAAGAAATAATCAAAATAGGAAATCTGTAAAAAATCCACTAAACACAATCAAAATCACCCCTAAACAGATGTAAAGAACTATTGTTCCAATAAGATATTTTTTGGCAGATTTTCTTTCATGATATTTTCTAGGTGTAATTCCTCTAAACAAAAATACAATCATGCATCCCAAGATCAGTCCAATAATGTTGGAGGATGTAAGTAATAATGCTCCACTAAATATATCAAAATCAAAAAATGCCAAACCAATTCCCAGAACTGTGGCTGGCGGTACCAGCGCAGCTGCAATGGCTACACCCACCAATATCCCTGGGATTATTGAGATCATTGCAATTCCCGCAGCTACTCCCAACAGGATGCCAATTATCACATCTACAGGCGACGATGTCGTTCTAATCTCAATTTCATTTGTGATTGGAAGGTCTACAAATTGTATTGCCACAAAGGAGACTGCAGAACTCACGGCAACTACAGTAGCAACCAAAATGAATCCTGAAACAAATGCTTCAAGCATTTTCTTTGGTCTTCCAATTGCAGCATTAAAAGAAAAAGCGGTAAGAGGACCAATGAGTGGAGATATCAACATTGCACCAATTACCACGGCAGGACTATCCATGTATAGTCCTGTCATTGCAATAACTGAAGATACTATAATCATGATAAAAAGATCTTTTTTGAAATGAACAAATGGTTCTGTTTGTGGGATTAATTCCTCAACAACCTGCGGTATCCTTTTTGGTTTTTTTATTTTTTCAATCAGATCATGAAGATACTCGGATACTGTAGCATCGATTTTATTGGTTGTTATGAATATGTCTCGCTGTTTTGTATTTACTATTTTAGAAAGACTCTCAATAATATCAGGTGCCAAGTCATCAGGCGCAGTAATTATGTAGCGAATCAGCTCAACATCCTCAAAGGTTTTGCCTTCGATTTTTTGATATGGCAAGTCTTTTTTTGAGAGAAATTTTTCTATGAATTGGCATTTATCCAGGTATGATGTAACTTCAATCTTTTCCAATTATTTTGATCATTTTTGGTCAATTATTAAACTACCCAATATTTTCAATCGCAAAACTTGAAATTTAAAAGGAGAAATCCCAAATTCCTTGAAAAATAATCAAAATTAGATAATGCACACTTCTAAAAATATTTACACCATATTGTTAGTGTACTTTTTCATGATATGACATGTTTCTTTTTTTACTTTGTATATTCAATAAATTCGCTTTTGAAAATTTGGCTGCCTGTATAAAATCACTTTATATTTAACATATTGAGAAACGGTGTCAATTGCTAATAAGAGCCTTAAGGCTGGGGTATAATAGAGAAGTTCCAGTTAACACCCCCTGCAAAGTAACCCCTACAGTAACCCGTAAAACAATTTCAGAATACAAAAATAATATTGGAATAACTCCTGTTAAATCAAACAAGTAACTAATTCATTCTAAAAAAAATTACAACTACTGTGTCTTCTTGCACACATGCAATGAATCTGTTTTCTCATCATAGTGTCCACTTACCCATGAATCTCCAAATTCTTCTTTAAACACATCTAGCTGTTTTTCAGGATCTGGATCATATGAGGAAAACTCCTCAACTGCTTGTCTAGAATAATCATGAATTTCCCTACAAGCTTGATCATGGGGCATTCCAATTACAGAAATAACTGCCAGACTTGCTGCAATTCCCACTAGAAGAATTATCATTATTTTTGTTTCATCATTAATTGGGGTTCGTAGTGACAATTATGAGTAAACTGATTCTTGTGTGCTTATAAATTAGAAAGTTACCAAAAGGTACATGTTTTTATTAGAAACGGTTGAATTCTAATCCCAAACTTTAGCTAAACGCTCAGTTCCAAACGTTTTCTTAATTGTAGATGGTTTTTTGTTTTTGAAAACTTTTTTTGATTCCCAATGCATCGAAAAATTTGCCATTTGAATCATAATTGGAGCAAGTGCCTCGCCTTTTTCAGTAAGGGAGTATTCTACTTTCAAAGGTCTTCTTTCTATGATGTTACGAGTTATCAAACCTGCATCCTCCATTTCTTTTAGCCTCACAGATAGAGTTTTGGTACTGATTCCTTCCATGGAATTTAGAAATTCGTTGAATCGTTTCTGCTTTAGCAAAAGCATGTTTCTTACAATGTGAATGGTGAATTTTTTTCCGATAATGTTCAAACTAACCTCTAGAGGACAAGTTTTCATTCCGAATTCATCTAAATGTTGTTGTAATGGAATCATATTATTTTGATATCTCTCTAATTTAATAACTTTACTTTATACAGTTACTGGATAAAAGTAATAATTTGGAATTTTATATGTATGTTGAACTTGTTTACAAATACTATGTTACTTTTTGGTAACTTGCTAACTTATCTTCTATGTTGTAGTAATATTTGTGAAAACAAATGTATGCACAAAAACAAAAAGACGACAAAAAACCTGCATTGATGATGGTTTTGCTAATTGTGGGTGCGGCTGTGGCAATTGTCGCTATTACTGCAAATCCTGCAAACTATATCCCTGTTCAAGTAGTTGAAAATGTTGAGGTTATTGCAGTAATTGATGCAGGATGTGTTGTAGAAACTAGTAAAGGTCACAGTTATGTTGTGCCTGACTGTAATTCCCCCCCTGGCAGTATTGTTACTGCAGAGTTTCATGTTCCAGGAGCAGAACTCAATGGTTACTATGATAGAATACAGGATAAACTGGAAACAGTTCAACCTTAATTCTATTTTTTGACAATAATTCATTTTTGTATATTTTGAGTATGTTACCAAAAGGTTACTTGCTATATTATTTACTTTCTTTTGTAAAGTACCTGTATGATGAAAAGTCATTCAAGCTAGAAGAGATAAAAATTGTACATGTTTCTAAGTTCATCATACAACAGACAATGCGTTGTTCAAAATAGAAAAGCACTTTCTGATTGATGGCGAGGATACTTGAGTTTTCTCTGCAATTTTGATTTGCGAGACGTTTTCACCATTGACAATGCAAGCAAGATATAGTGCAGCAGCGCATACAACAGCAGGCTTTGAGCCAGACGTGATTCTCTTGGAGTTTGCCTGTTGTAGAATTCTGAATGCATGTCTTTTTGTCTTTTCATTTACTTTTAATGCGCTGCAAAACTTTGAAAGACAGTCCAATGGATTTGCCAGTTCCGGTTTTATTTCAAGACGATCAACTAGTGTTCGGTAAGTTCTTGAAAGATTCTTTTTTGGAATGTTTAACGCGTTTGCTACCTCGTCAAGTGATCTTGGAATTCCTTGTTCTCTGCATGCAGCATAGACTGATGCCCCCATCGTTTCAGCGATGCTTCGTCCCCTGTCAAACCTAACGAAGAGGCTTTTCTATAGAGAAAGGCAACATGTTCTGTAATTGTACTTGATAAGGCTAGTTTTTGTTTGAGTCCATCCAACAACACTAGAGCAGATACAAGACTACGCCCAGAAAACTTTGACTTGCTGCGATTGTCCCATAATCTCATACTCTTGAATCTTGAGACAGTCTTAGAGGAAATGCGCTTTCCTGAAAAATCAACATTCTTTGCGCTTATGTTGGTATTTAGTCCCTTGTCATACATTGTCAATGAAGAATTAGGGCCTCTTTGAGATTGGGTCATAAAATCCTCTACTGAACGCATTGGTTTAGAATCATATCTGACAATGCCTTCATGCAAGACTTGACCACATGGGCTACAAACTATCTCTCCTCTTTCTTCATCTATAATCAAACCCTTTTGATTATGATCACAATGCAACAAATTGAATTCACTGTCATCATCATGAGTTTGAGTAATTTTTTTCATTATAGTCATGTTTATTTCTCCTCATCTGTGATGTCTTTTTCCAATTTTGTATCTGACTGTTGCTGCTGTTTTTTTGCAAGGTTTGGTTTTACCTTCTCAATAGAATCAATCAAGTCCTGTTGAGTTATTTTGATTTCCTTATAGTCTTCTGATTTTCCTTCCACATGTCTTTTGAGTGCTGCGATTGCAGCTCTGTTTGCAATTGACTCTATCTCAGCACCGCTGAATCCTTCGGTACGGTCTACTATCTCTGAGAGGTTTATGTCGCTGGCAAGGGGTTTCTTTCTGGTGTGAATCTTGAATATCTTCTCTCTGCTTTTCGCATCAGGATTTGGAACTCGTATGATTCTGTCAAATCTTCCTGGTCTCAACAATGCGTCATCTACAATATCCAACCTGTTTGTTGCACCCACAATCAATACATCGTGTAGCTCTTCTAGTCCGTCAATCTCAGTTAGTATCTGAGATACCACGCTTTCTGATACGTGTGAAGAGTCACCTCCACTTCTTCGTGGTACAAGTGCGTCAATCTCGTCAAAAAAGATTATGCATGGTGCTGCCTGTCGTGCCTTTCTGAAAATCTCTCTGACTCCTTTTTCGGACTCACCAACCCACTTTGAGAGTAACTCTGGTCCCTTTACACTGATAAAGTTTGATTCAGTTGTCTTTGCAAGTGCTTTTGCAATCAATGTCTTTCCAGTACCTGGAGGACCATAAAGCAAAATACCCTTTGGAGCTGCCACGTCAACAAAGTCATAGGCTTCTTTGTGTTTGATTGGCCATTCTACTGTCTCTTTGAGCTCTTCTTTGAGTTCTTCTAATCCTCCAACATCATCCCATGTAACATTTGGAATCTCAACTAGAACCTCCCGCAATGCAGATGGTTTCACTTCCTTTAGCGCATCTCTAAAGTCATCCTCAACAACCTTGATCTTTTGGAGAATTTCTGAAGAAATTTTGTCTTGATCAAGATCAATGTCTGGCAAGATCTTTCGCAAGGATCTCATTGCAGCCTCTTTTGCAAGAATCTCAAGATCAGCACCTACAAACCCGTGAGTTATTTTTGCAATGTCATCCAGATTTACTTCTTCATCAATTGGCATTCCTCTAGTGTGGATTGCAAGGATATCCTTTCGTCCTTCCTCATCTGGGATTCCAATCTCAATTTCTCTGTCAAATCTGCCTGGCCTTCTAAGTGCAGGATCTATTGAATCGGGTCTGTTTGTAGCTGCGATAACAACAACTTTACCTCTGCTTTTCATTCCATCCATCAATGTCAACAGCTGAGATACTATTCTCTTTTCTACTTCGCCTGTAACTTCCTCTCTCTTTGGCGCAATAGAGTCAATCTCATCAATGAAGATAATGCTTGGAGAGTTTTCTTCTGCTTGTTTGAATATGTCTCGTATTCTCTCTTCGCTTTCTCCATAGTACTTTCCCATGATTTCAGGACCGCTAAGCGAGGTGAAATTAGCATTAGTCTCACCTGCAACTGCCTTTGCAAGCAGAGTCTTGCCGGTGCCAGGAGGACCGTACAACAACACGCCTTTTGGCGCCTCAACGCCTATCTTCTCAAATAGTTCTGGGTGTCTCATTGGCAACTCCACCATCTCTCGAATCTTCTGCACCTCATTTTTCAAACCACCAAGATCATCATACGTTATTCTTGGTATGGTCGCATCAATTGCTTTGGTCATCGAACCTAATTTGAATACTGTTTGCTCAGTTACAATTACAGGCTTTGATGGTTCTGTACTTGTTACAATGAATTGTACCTTTCCTCCCATCTGGGTATTAAGGGATATCGTGTCACCAGTTGTAAAGACGTGATTTAGATAATTGTGAATCATGTAATCTTGCAATCCTTCTGCTTGAATCTTTTCAGTTGGAGACAAGACAATCTGTTTTGCATCTGCTGCCTCTACAGCCTTGATTTTGATTTTATCTCCTATTCCTGCTCCAATGTTTTGTCTTGTAATTCCATCAATTTTGATAATTCCTGTGCCATATTCTTCAGGAGAACCGGGCCATAACTTTACGTGTGATTTTTTGTTGTAGGTCAACTCTAAAATCTGACCAGTATTCCATTTTGCATCCTCAATAATTTTAGGATCAACAATTGCTCTTCCACGTCCTACATGTTGTTGTGGAATCTCATCAATTTTTAATTCAGTTTCATTCATTTTCATTATCACCTATAAAAAATAGAATAGAGGTGTTTTCTATTCAACCTCCACCTTTTTGCTCTTTGGTTTTTCTTCTTCTAAAACCTTCAAAGTAACTTCAAGTATTCCATTCTTGTAAGAGGCTTTTACAGAATTTTCATCTACCTTAGTTTGCAGCGGTACTTGGGAATTGTATTTCTTTTTGCCCTGCTCTGCGTCAATCTTAACTACATTTTTTTCAATCACAACATTGATGTTTGATTTATCAACACCCGGCATCTCAGCTATGAGTTTTAGGGTCTTTTCCTTTTCAGCTAAAACTGTGTCCACCACAGGATCTCTTGTATCCGAGTTTGGTAAAAGTCCAGGCTTTACATTCCCATATTCCCTTACTACAGGTTTTCCATCAGGACCAACAGTTATCGTATAACCATAATAGTATGGACCTGAAATGGAACCGGCATTTCTTGCCTCATCCAAAAGATCATCCAGATTTGCAAAAGAGCTGGACAGTCTCTTGAATATTCTATCAAATTCATCATCAAAAAATATTGTCATATTCATCTATAATCTGTCATATATATTACAATATATATGTTTTATTACATAAATAGGATATGTTTGACATGTAATAACCTCGAAAAAGATAATTTCAAACATATCTTGTCAAAAGTTGCAATGAATGGCAAGTCACATACTTGTAAGTATTCATTGTAGATCATCATTGGGGTCTCTCCTGACTTCTGAGTCTAATTTGTAGAAGAAAATCAAAAACAGTTTTCAAAAAAATATTTTTGGCAGTCATAGTTCTCATCTTTTCCTTATGAAGCGCCATCAGAATTCTGGCCACATTCCGAATTTGGTTTTTTTGTATCTTATTTTCACTGCTCTCACCTTCTCTTAGACTCTAAGATGATTATTGTTGTCTGATGACAACTGGATGATTTTATGACATCTTACGCACTCGAATCTGTCTTTGAATCCTCCCATCTTGACTTTAGAGTCATGAGGGCATGTTTCTTGAGTTACTGTCCTGTATGCCAATTAATTTTCATTCTCCATTATTATTTTTGATAATTTATCATCTGGAAGAGATTTTTTATGGGTCTTTTCATGGATGAATGCTTTTTCAAAAGTAGCAATATTTCCTTCCCAATGAAATTCACAATTCTTGCAATTATACCTCATTTTGATTCCCCGTGATTTCTATTAAATTGCTGTAAGAAGCTAGCAATAGTACTGTAAATTCTGCATTCAATAAAATACAACGAGGTCTCAATTGTTTCTAACATTCTTCAAGATCGTCCTCCTTTGTAAATATCCAAGACAAGCCCATCATGTCCACAGCAGTATTGCCATGGGATGTGGGAAGGAGTCTTGTCGTTCTTCTTCCATCCAATATAAGAGATGACTTGTCTGATTTCTGAGCGTTAAGTATGATTTGTTGTGTCATAGAACAAGTATGAAACAAGTTGGTATTAAGGCAGAAAAGTTTTGATTACATTTCATCAAATGATAACTAGTTGATTTCATTTTGTACAAAATCAACTTCTAATTTGTTTAAAATCAACATCAGAATATGTTTCTCATCGAGGTGAAAAACATGCAATCTCAGAAAGTAAGTACATGGGACAAAATGGTCCATGCACCATTCAAGAAGGTCGTAAAGTTTGACCTTATTTGTATGGCACTAGGTGTCTTGATGGGAATGGGAATTGGAGCATTTATTGTAGATAGCTTCTAGTTTGTAGTCTTCTGGACAGAGCGCTCTGTCCAATTTTTTTGTAATTCTTAGAGATATCTATAATGACAATTAGTTAATCATGTTATTTTCACAAGTGAGAAATTCAAATTAGTTTAAGCAGCCCTGTTGGAGAACTAAAGAAATAATCTTACAAATTTATTCTTGGATACAGAATAAATCAATCAGAGTTGAAAGTATCAATAACGATGATGATAATGGAAAAATACAATACACAGCATTGGTAATGCTTAGAGCATAATATGGCAATTTTAGATACAAAACAGATACAAGAACTAGAAACAGCTTGTCAAGAATTATCCAAAGAAGAAAAAGTAAGACATGTTGGTGTGATTAATCCATTAGGACATCTTGTAGCTGGGGGCTTCAAGAAAGGAATTACGCCATTACTGGATGAGGGGAAAATGTACATGTTGTACATGCAAATGCAATTAGACTTTAAGATGAGAAAGGAGCTTGATGATATACTAGGGCCAATTGATTATATTGCATCTAGAAGAACAAAAAATTTGGTTATCAGTGTACCGGAAGGAGAAAACTTGGTTTTAATAACAGCAGAGTCTGACGCTGACGATAAATCAATTATTAAAAGAGCAGAAGAACTGTTTGATAAAATCACAATCTCTACAATCTAGAACTGTTTATTCTATCTTTTTCTGCTTGTGATGTACTCCAGTTACTTCTTCGTAAATCTTTTGTGTAGGGATAAACAACTTTACTCCGTCTTCAATCATGGCAGTTATTTTTGTAAGATGTAGCTCAAGTATTACGCCCTTGTTTCCATCGATCTCTATTATATCGCCGACATCAATCTCAGGATTAAGATAAATCCCAATTCCAGCTACTGCATTTTTTAGATTGTTTTGAAGCGACCACACAACAAGCGCAAAGGCAACACCAACTGATGCAATCACTTCAGTTGCAATTCTGAAAAGATCAAAGTTTATTCCCAAATAAACTAGTTCACACGTTATGAGACCAAGGCTGATTAATTTCAGCATCTTTTGTGTTCCTCTGAGTCGTTTGAGTTTTACTTTGATTATTGCTCTTATCGTAAGAAAATTCCTCCAGCGATGGCAAGAGAGATTATTGCGAATACGAGACTCAATGTTTTCCATGGTTTAGTCTAGTCGTCTAGAATAACTAGTGCAGTATATAGAATTTTTTCTTGAAATACGGTTGTAGTAAATTTAATGTCTGCCACCTTCCTTTGCTCTATTACCTCGTTTACAAGATTGTCTAGCTGAGACAATTCTTCTGTTTGTATAGTTTCTATTTTCATCAGAACCAATATTTTTTTTCAGTCATATAATTGATTCAAAAATTGAAAGGATATGATTCATATCCAAACAAGTTTGATGTGAAACATGAAAATTAAAAGATTGATTATAATTAAATCGTTTTAATTCTCTTTTAACATGTATTTTTGAGTTTGTGTCATACTGATAATTCACTGGATTGTATTTGATGTGAATCTAAGAGGTATCGTTTTCATGCATGCTGTGCTGTTCTTTTTTGTATTCAATTTTGAGCCATATTGGAGTTATTATGGTTGTCACAGCTACCATTATTACGATTGTTGAATAAACCTCAGATGTAAGAATTCCTCCTGTCACTCCAACACCTGCAACAATCAATCCTACTTCTCCTCTTGAAATCATCCCAATTCCAACTCTCATGCCCTGAGCCTTGTTTTTCAAAAATAGCATTGCAGGCAATCCACACCCAAATAATTTAGTTGCAACTGCAATTACAATGACAATTCCACTCAACATCAAAATATTGAGATCAACTGCCCTAAGATCTACCTGTGCACCGATAATTGCAAAGAATAATGGTGCAAAAATCAAGCCTACTTTTCCAATGTAATTTTCTACTTTTTCAAAAACCTTGGTAGTGGATAGCGCCATTCCCACTGCAAACGCTCCCACAATTGGGGATAATCCGATAGAGCCGGCAAGAGCTGCAGCTCCAAAAAATGACGCAGTTGCGATTCCTTCGACACTTCCTTTTGCTCTCCATAGTCTGGGCGTAATCATTTTTGGGATTATCAAGACAGAAACAATTAGCATTACCGCAAAGAATCCTAATACTTGTAGGATTGTGATTGTTACTCCTGTAATGTCAATATTTTCTACTCCTCCTTCTGATCCTGCAATTGAGGATACCACTGACAACACTGCGATTGCTAAAATGTCATCTACTACTGCAGCCCCGATGATTAACCGAGCTTCTGGAGTTTTTAATTTGCCAAATTCACTTAAAACCTGAATTGAAATTGCTATGCTAGTTGCAGTCAATGCAGTTGCAATGAGCATTGACTGTAATGCATCAAAACCAAACATTTGAAAAACTACCAATCCTGCAAAGAATGGAACAACCACCCCCAAAGTTCCAACAGTGAATGAAGCCTTTCCTCCCTTGAGGAATTCTTTCGGAGTCATCTCAAGTCCTGCCATGAACAAAATTACAATGGCTCCCATCTCACCAAGAATTCGAATTTCATTACTAATTTCCAATAGATGCTTTCCATCAACCACAAAGAATGCCCCTAACGCAAATGGCCCTACAATCATTCCTGCCAAAAGCTCTCCTAAAACAATAGGAAGTTTCAACCTAAGGAAAAGCTCTGCCATCAGCTTGGCTGCAAAAAGAAGAATTCCTACACCAATTATAGTTTCAATGAAATGTGCTTCAGCTGCCATACTGTTCTGGATATTTGTGAATATATAATATAATGAAATTAGAAAATGAAACGATATTTTCTAATTTGTAATTTGGAAAATTCTGCCATCAACATGGTTCCCTCTTTTGCTAACAGTTCGTCAATTACGTGTTACAGCTCGTCTAATTGATTTTATTGTCTGAGCTGAGCTACAAATTAGATATCATTATATCAAGAAATGTGAATTATGCAGCAAAGCAAAATGAATACGCATGAAAAAAGAGATAGTTGTTCTGGGTGGGGCTTTTGCAGGCACAACTTTGCTTAGACAACAAAAAAATCAAAGACAATCCAAACATAAGAATTAGTCTGGTCGGAGAGGATAATTTCGGTATTTACAATTCTTGTATCTATTAGTATTCTAATATGAGAAACGGCATGAAGTTTATCTATTTCAGTAGAGGATTTGTAAATAATGTACAAAACAATTCTTGTACCTCATGCTGGAACCCCCGCTGGAGATGAGGCATTAAAGCATGCAATATACATTACAAAAACATCCTCGGCCAAAATCATATTGCTGCATATAGTTGAGGAGATTCAGAAACCTCGCACATTTGGTTTGTCTGAAGATCAAAAAGATAGGCTACTTGATGACATAAACGACGCAAATGAATCCATCAAAAAAGAAGCCAAAAAAGAGCTGGAAAAAAAGATTGCAGATAAGGAAGATGTAGAATCTGACGTCAGAGTTGCTATTGGAGATGCAGCTGAGGTAATTCTTGATACAATCAAGCAGGAAAATGTCGACCTTGTAGTAATGGCAAAACGAAGAAAACTGAAAGGAATGAGAAAATTATTGTCCCTTGGAAGTGTATCAAGAAAAGTAGTTGAAAACGTTACATGTCCTGTTATGTTAATCGATATAGAAAACATGTGATTGTTTATTTATATGAATTGAATAACATGTTGGATGATAACATACAAAACAATTCTGGTTCCACATGGTGGAACAGCAGCTGGTGATGAGGCATTAAGCCATGCTATTAGTGTTGCAAAGTGCAAGTCATCAAAAATAGTCATTTTACATGTAATAGAGCCATGGTCTGATCCAAGTTTTGGTTACTGGATAGAGCAAGAGACTACAGTCAAAGATCAGATAGACTCAATCTTTTCAAATCTCGAAGAAGGCGGCAGAAAGTTTCTTGCAGAGCGAGTATCCCGATGCAGAAAAGAGAGCCTGTCCTGTGATGGCATATTCAGGGTTGGGAAACCATCTGACTCCATCATAAAATACGCCAATGAAGAAAAGATAGACCTCATAATAATTGGCAAAAAGAAGAAGATTCCAAATTATAAGTCCATGTTCAAGATAGGAAGCGTAACAAAAAAAGTTCAAGAAAAAGTCGACTGTTCAATTTTACTAGTTGATACAGATGACGAATCAGAATGACACAGTTGGCACGTATTTTTCACTTGTATAACACTATAAGAAGATAACAACAAAATGAATTGCATAAAAAAAGAAAAATTAAGAGATTGTCATTCCCTTAGAACATAAAGTAGCCCATAGTACTAGCTTCTTGTATCCTTGAGCTCTTTTCTTAGTTCTACTAGTTTTCCAGCGATCCCTTTTAATTTTTGCAATGATTCTTTTGCTAAAGGAGTTTCGCCTGGAATAACGACGGTTGTAAGCTCATCATTTGTTGCAGAAATTTCTGCTTTCAAAAAATAAAGAGTTATGATGCTTTGATTTTTCTCTTGTTGTATATCAGATAAAAAATGCAGCCTGCACCAATTATTCCCAATCCTACCAAAATAATTTCCAGCTCAAATTGTATTGCCATATAGACAGTTACAATAAATCCAACGAGAGGTAAAATGGGAAACTTTCCAATGTTTACGGGAACTCTGAATGGGCGTTCCACATCTGGTTTTACGTATCTCAGCAAGATTACTGCCAGGTTCACCATAGCAAATGTAATGACTATTGCAAAAACCACGATATTGGCAACAATTACAATGTCACCTACAAAAGCAAATGCGACTGACGTGAGAAAAATGCAGACTACTGCCACCCAGGGGGTTCCAGTTCTGCCATGAACTCTTGCCAGAATAAGAGGTAACGAGCCATCCTTTGCCATCCCGTAAAGTATTCTTGCGCCAGCCACCAGAATAATCAGAACTGTGCTGGCAGTGGCAAATAATGCAATTGCAGATAGGGTAATCCCACCTTCCATTCCCAATCCTCGTGCAGCTACATCAGCTAAAGGTGCAGTCGATTGACTTAACTCCTCCCAATTTAGTATCTGCACAGAGGACAAAGAAACAAGAATGTAGATTACTCCTGTTATCAATACTGACAAAATTATTGTTCGAGGAAACGTCTTCTTGGGTTTTTTTACTTCCTCTGCAACATTTGCCATATCCTCAAACCCAATAAAGGCAAAAAATATCAGAACAAATGCAAGCATTATTCCAGGTATTCCATTTGGGGCATCAAAATAATCTACAGATTCGCTACTCTCAAAAGTAAAACCCAAGAAAATAATTATTCCAAGACCTGCAATTGTAACTAGCGCAAAAACCGTATTCATCCAAGCAGAATGCTTTATTCCAATATAGTTTACAAATGACAAAGCTACCAAAAGCAAAATTGCAGAGACAGTAATAGACACATCAAAAAACTGTACAAAATATCCTCCAAACCCTAGCGCAACAGTTGCACCAACAATCATGGAGGTAATAGCAGTTAGCCAGCCAACAATAAATCCAACAAAATTGCTTTTGAATGCGTTTTTGACAAAAACATATTCTGCAGCTGCCTTTGGGAACAGCACTGCAAGCTCCGAATAGCTCAATCCTGCAAACATTGCCACTATTGCCCCCAGTCCAAAGGAGATCCACATTGCGTTGCCGGCAAATCCTGCAGCTTCGCCTATCAAGACATAGATTCCTGCACCAAGAGTCAATCCCACCCCGTACATGGTAAGCTCGAAAAGACCCATGTGGCGTTTTAGTTCAGTCAACTGTGTTCCTTCTATCTATCAAAACAATTTTTACGTTTTTTGGATATTTTACATTATAGTTTCTTTAGAGCGGGTGTCATATTCCAGCACTAAACCATCAGCAACATGGCCAGATTTGTAAACTAGTGTTTTCTTGCCCAATACAAAAATTATAGTAATTTGCTTGGATGAGTCCATTAAATTCTAAAAACGCATCAATACCAGAACTAAAAGTCAAGTTAATATGATTTATTCTCATTTATCAAACTGTGAGCAAAAATGAGTGCAGAAGAAATGCCAAATGAAAAATTTCTAATTGTAGCATTTCCCAGCGTAGGTTTGGTAGGATCTTTTGCCATATCCTACCTAGCCGCACAATTGCAAATGAATGATATCGGGGAGCTGGAACTTGGAGAAATTTCCCCATCATATGTGATTAAAAATGGAGAGATATATGGTCCGATTCGCATATACAACAAAGACAACCTATATGCCATCCTAGCTGGTATTCCCTTGAGTCCCATCTCAACATATGATCTAATCATAAAATCAATAGAATTTGCAAAAGACAACGGGATCAAAAAAATAATCATTCCTCGTGGGTTGGAGGTTGGGAAAGACTACAAAAATGATCCCACCTCATATGGCCTGATAGCTAACAAGAATTCCAGATCCCTTTTGGATGAGTACAAACTACCAATTGTTCCGGGAGCTACAATTCTTGGATCTGATGCAAGTGTTATTTCTGCAATCAAAAATTCCGAAGTTTCATGCATTGTTTTGTACACTACATGCAGAATGATGATGCCTGATGATGATGCAATCATAAAATCCATCAACACTCTTGCAGACATCATTAAAGTCAAGGTGGAAACCGAAAAATTTGAAGAGAGACTAGAAAAGATAAGTAAAGAAAATGAGAAAGTAATAGAGGAAACTAGAAAATATTATGAAAATCTAGCTGGGAAGCCTGCATCTATGCCACAGCCACCAGGAGTTGCCTAAAAAGTTGCTTGCCTCCTATAAAAAAATAATTTCTGGTTCAAAACTACCCTGCTAGTCTGGTAACTAGTCCATAGTCAAATTTTTTCCTTTTCTGTTTGCTTGTTACTGTTTGTTGATTGTGATTTGTCAGATTGTGAGAATGATTTGGCATATGAATCCACCATCATATGAAAATAGCTATCAAATGACTTGATTGCTTCAATTCTTATTTTTGTATATTGGTCCAAAAGTTTGGATGTGATTTCAATATTCTGAATATAGTTATTCTTGATTGATTCAGAATTTTTCTTAATTTGTTCCAATATGTCTTGTTCTACATTTAATTTGTCAAAAAATTCCTTTTCAGCAACATAACATGTGCCAAAGATGTCATCTAAAGTATGCAAGTATTGCGTGTAAAGATTAGAGTAATTCTGGAAAAGCAAAGGTATCTGCGATTCTATTTTTTTGATGACTTCTGAGGTGTTTTCTTTCATTATTTCGCAAATCGATGAATTTTCTTGGTTGTCTTCAATGTCATCTTTGATATGATTTTCTTTTATCTTCATAATCACTTTACCACTATTACAGGAATATCTGCATGATGTATAACATGATACGACACGCTTCCAAGCAAGACTTCTCCAACATGACCTTTGCCGGTCATTCCAATCACAATATGATCAAATCCTTTATCATGAGCATATTGAACTATCTTGTCTCCTGGTACTCCTTTTGCAGCAATTCCTTGATAATTGACAGAGTTTTCTTCACATATTTTTCTAGCATCTCCCATTATCCCATTTGCTTCTGCTAGTTGTTTTGCAGTATAGTTTTTCTCCTCAAGTGATGAAAGGGGTTTCAGTGTTTCTACAAACGACTTTGTACCCTTTTCTGAGGATATTACGTAAATGCCGGTAATTGAAGCGTTTGAAGGTATTGCAAGAGAGATTGCCTCCATTAGTGCACGTATTGAGTTATCAGAACCATCCAGCGGTACCAATATTTTGGATATCTCTTTTTGTTTCTTGTTTTTGCTCATATCTTCTTCCAGGTTTTAGCTATAAAATAACATACCAAAACATAAAGCATGAACACCATTCTCACAACTGAGCATGCTCTAAAAATCAAGATTGAAAATGAACATTTCATTTATCACCATGACAAAATAATCTAGAGTGTGAAAGACGAGGCTGAATCATTGGTGTCAGATGTTCAGAATTATGCTGATGGACTTGTTTTGGCAATACAAAAAGGAAGAGTCCAAGAGGGTTTGGAGTATGTTCAAAAAATGACCAATCATCTGGGTCAAGTTAGACAGTATCTAGAATTAAAAAAATCCATTCCAGAAAACTAAATGTCTGAAATCTGGCTAAGCGTAATTTTGGTGGCAGTTGGCCTAGTGATGATCTACTATGGCGCAAACTGGCTCATAAACGGCTCAGTTGCAATTGCAAAGAGACTAAACATCAGCCATCTGATTATTGGTTTGACTATAGTCGCCTTTGGAACTTCAACTCCAGAGCTAACCGTAAGCCTTTCTGCAGTCCTAAGTGGCTACAATGATGTTACAATAGGAAATGTTGTTGGAAGCAACATTGCAAACATAGGATTGATTTTGGGAATTGCTGCAATTTTGAGTCCGCTGGCTGTAGCAAAAACAACAATTCGAAGAGAGATCCCAATAATGGTCATAGTCTCTGTTTTGATAATACCGCTATCCCTTGATAATATGATATCGCAGGTGGAGGGAACTGCCATGATAGCAGGAGTTGTTTTGTTTACTGTTTTCAGTTACAGGCAATCAAAAAAAGAGAAAAAACCAGACATACAGCTAGAAACTGTTTCAAACGAAAAAGAAGTATCTTATAAAAAATCTGTTCTTAACATTGGAGCCGGGAGCGTATTTCTTATTGTAAGCTCGTTTATCACAGTAGATAATGCCGTTATTATAGCTGAAAGTTTTGGAGTTCCAAACCTGATAATTGGAATCACCTTGCTTGCAGTAGGCACATCACTTCCTGAATTGATCACCACAGTCATGGCAATAAAAAAAGGGCATGTGGATTTATCAGTTGGAAACATAATTGGAAGCAATATCTTTAACATTCTTGCAATTGCAGGAACATCTGCTGCAGTTACTGGAATTATAGTAAATCCTGAAATTATAAGGGATTATTTGATAATGATCATATTCAGTCTTGCATTGATTCCTATAATGAAGTCCGGTCTTTCAATAAACAAAGTTGAAGGAAGTCTTTTGTTAGGTGGTTACATTGCATATGCGGTGTTTTTGTTTTACACTCTTGTGTGACTCCAAAAAAAGAAAGGATTATTGAGATTTTAGGTTAGCTAATGTTTCCATTATAACTTTCATCTGTTCCACAATAATTTGCTGTAGGTCATTTATTATCGAGTGTATTGCATCCAAAATGAAATATTAAAAATACAATCTACGTCCCTGCAACGCTACAGCGATTAGGTCCAATCTCTAGATCAGGAATGTCTTTTGGCACAAACAGAATCGAGCCCTTGTTTATTTTAATTATTTTTCTGTAATTCATGGGTCTTGGGAGAGTCATTCCTACTATCTTCTTTACAAACTCTTCTTTTGATAATTGTAAAATCTCATGCTTGCTTGTCTTTTCAATAATGGTTGAAAATACTCCGTTTTCTGATTTTACGGTTTGACCATGGTGTACAGGAAAGACAACAGTGCTAGGAGGTAGCTTTAGCAACTTGTTATGAAGTGAATCATACAATTCTTCTGCAAACTCTTCTGCTTTGTCTCGAAGATCTGGCCTGCCGATGCTTTCTTTTTACGCAACATCTTTATTTCTTGTTAAAGGTTTCTTGAATGAAATTTGACAAATACTTTATCTGTCAGACAATATTTAATAAAAAAATTTCAGAGATCCTTGAAATATTTGATATTAAAAAAGGATAAAATTCTAACACTTCTTGAAATCAATAATGAGAATATCAGTGGTAGTTTAAAGAATGCCAATCTTACTTTCAAGTATGAAAAAACTTGAAGTGATTGTTAGGCCTGAGTTAAAAGACAAGACTGTTTCTGCAATTAAAAAGAAGGGAGTTGGAGGAGTTACTACCTATCCTGTACAGGGTCTGGGCTCTGAAGATCCACCATTGGTGGGCCAGTACTTTTCTAAAGACAAGATAATCTGTATAGTTGATGATCCTAAAGTAGAGGGTATTCTTGATGCAATTGCCAATGTAGCATGCACAGGTGAAAAAGGAGATGGTAAAGTCTTTGTAGTTCCTGTAGAAGATGCGCTTGACATTTGTACAAAGAAGCGCGGAATAGATTCCATCTAATTATGCAGAAAGATCAAGCACTGTAAATGCCAGGCCAAAGATAACCATAACCAAAAGGTATGGGACAAGAAATGGACCCACACCGTTTGTTCCCACAAGATATTGAAATCATCATACGTTGCCAATTCCTATAGCAGAGTCAATTGTTGCAAGCAAAAATCCCCAATATGACTGCCAAGGTTCTCCGTTTATCACATTTTTCTATCTAGAAAATAATACAATATACCAATCTATAATCGTATATTCATTTTGTACCTTTGGTAACCAGTACGGGGCACTTTGCATGTCCTAGCACTCCATTTGCAACACTTCCCAAAACAATCTTTCTAAAACCGGTTCTTCCATGAGAACCCATCACAATAAGATCAATGCTGTTGGCATCTGCAAAAGACACTATTCCATCTGAAGACGAGGGATTGTGAACTACCTTAATTGAGAGCTGTACATTTTTGGCCTTTGCCTGATCTTCTAGTTTTTTGAGCATTGAAGTGGCAATATCTTCTTCTTCATCCTGGATCTCTTGCATTCGCGTAATAGAAATTCCAGTCGAATCAGACACCTTGGATTGTATGACAGTCATTACTATGAGTTTGGATTCAAACTTTGCTGCAATCTCCAGTGCTTTCTCAAATGCCTTTTGGGAATATCCAGAACCATCAAATGGTACAAGAATCTTTTTCAATATGAAACGATACAGGTTTTCTGGAATTTATATCCTGTAATTGATTTTCAGGTTGAATGTTCTTTAAGCCACTTGCCGACCTCTGGCCAAAGTTTTTTGTGAGCCGTCTTGCTAATACACAGCCCTACATGGCCGGTTGGAAATTCCAGAGTTTTCTTGTCATTGCTAGAAATAACATCAGTTATTGTTCTGCTTGATTCTGCTGAAACCAGATCATCGTTTGTTCCAACTATGTTCAATACTGGCATGGTGATTTTTTTGAGGTCTATAAGCTCATTTCCTAACATCATCTTGTTTTGAATCAATAGATTATTTTTGTAAATGTCATTTATGATCTGCTCAAAAGCCTTTCCAATGATTGGCACACTGTCATAAAGCCAAGACTCTACTGCTAAAAACTGTTTAATTTCGTTTGCACTTCTTGGTTGGCTAAAGTAAAAGAAATACTTGGAGGCAGCTTCTAGTGGATTGCGCAACCAGAATGCAATATTGAGAAATGAGGAGGGGACGTTTCCAAATGTATCTACAAACTTTTTGACATCAAGTTCTCTGATCCATGATTCAAGTACTGTTGGAGATTTGTCAAAATCAGCTGGTGTTGCGTGCAGAACCAGACTCTTTACGTCTTCTGGATGCAATGCAGAATAAATTAAAGACAGTATTCCGCCCCAGCAGTACCCGAACAGAATCACATTTCTAGAACCCGTAATTTCTTCTACCTTGTCTACTGCATTTTCAAGATAGTCATGTGCATAGCTTGCAAGCGACATGTTCTCCTCTTTGACTGTGGGCATTCTCCAGTCAGTAGCGTACACATCAAATCCTAGCTGTTGGAATTGTCTTATTACACTTGTTTGTGGAAGCAAATCCAGTATGTAGTGCCTGTTAATCAAAGAACCTACCACCAAAATTGGTGTCTTGAATTTTTGTGGCGAGTCTGTTTTGTAATGATGAACCTCAAATCTTCCCTTCATCGGGATTACCTCAGAAGGTGTTCGATTTACCGCATCTCTGACAGGTTCTACTATATTATCATAATTGTAGCTTACATTTTCAAGATGTTTATACAATTTATCATGATGTACTGAAGGTGCAAATTCTGTGTATGAATGAATAAAATTTGATAATGCTTTTGAAAAATCAGATTTTTTTAAATTATTTTGTATTTCAGCATCAAAAATGCCTCTAACCTCGTCTTGAATCTTTTTACCAGTAGGTTCTTCTAAATTGGAAACACGTTCTACAGATTTGGACCAGGAATGAAAAAGTGCCATACTATATTGCATTTGAAAATTCAACGAGCTTGAAAGAAAGTTATCGTAAAGTGAAAATACATTATCAGAAATATTCTTCGAGTCTGTCAATTCCTACTGCTACTACGAATTATCAATATAATGTTATTTCTTATTGCCAAGCTTGACTTTGGTTTAATAATCTAATTATCCAGTTCTTTGCAGAATATCATATTGCAAGATACATCAAAAACAGAGTGGCATACATTGACAGAAGAGCAGATTACAACGATGCTAAGTGTAGATACAGAAAAAGGTCTAAGTACAGATGAGGCAAGCAACAGACTGCAAAAGTTTGGACCAAATACAATATCTGTAAAAAAAGAGCAAAGTTCTGTAATTTCGTTTCTTTTGCAGTTCAAGCAGCCACTGGTTTTGATTCTGATAGTAGCTGGTTCCATAACTGCAATGCTGCAAGAGTGGGTTGATACCGGTGTAATCTTTGGAGTAGTCATAGCCAATGCGACAATTGGTTTTATTCAGGAACACAAGGCAAGTAGGGCAATTCAGGCCCTTGCGCAAATTGTAAAAACTGAAAATGTTGCAATAAGAAATGGTGAGAAGACCAGACTACTCTCATACGAGATCGTTCCAGGGGATGTGGTTCAGCTGCGTTCTGGAGACAAGATTCCAGCTGATATGCGATTAGTTCACGCAAAGGATCTAAAAATTGACGAGTCCGTCCTGACTGGAGAATCAATCTCAGTCCAAAAGCAGACAGAAGTTTTCCCATCAAGTGCAATGTTGGGAGAACGAAAAAACATGGCTTATGGTGGAACCTTGGTCACCAACGGTTACGGCATTGGAATAGTGGTGGTTACTGGCAATGAGACTGAGACAGGTAAAATATCTCAGACTATGCGCAAGGCAGAAGAGCTGGAGACACCTCTAACAAGAAGAATATCTCATTTTAGCAAAAATCTTCTTTTTGTAATACTTGGCCTGTCTGTTTTGACGTTTGTTTTTGGGATTTTGGTAACTCAAAGATCAGCTACAGAGCTGTTCATGGAAGTAGTTGCTCTGTCAGTGTCTGTAATTCCTGAAGGACTGCCAGCTGCAATGACCATTACGCTTGCCATAGGCGTAGGATACATGGCAAAAAGGAACTCCATAATCAGAAAACTTCCTGCAGTAGAGACACTTGGCAGTACCACAATAATCTGCTCAGACAAGACTGGCACCATCACTGAGAACCAGATGACAGTTTCTGAGATTTATGCTGGTGGTAAATGTTACGAAGTATCAGGAACCGGTTTTCAACCAATAGGTGAAATCAAACACAATCAAGTTAACGTCAATCTCAATGAACATGAATCATTAAGAGAATGCCTGATAGCAGGACTGCTCTGCAACGATTCTGAATTAATTCAAAAAGAGAATCTCTGGGAGGCAAAAGGGGATCCTACAGAGGTTGCCTTAATCACAGCAGCCCACAAGGCAAACCTAAAACAAACCCTAAAAGAGTCACTCTATAGGATAGATGCCATCCCATTTGAGTCACATCTCCAGTTTATGGCCACACTGCATGATGATAATGACAATTCAAACGAAGGGAGAGTAGTCTATGTCAAGGGCTCTGTTGAAAGAATTCTTGCAATGTCAACATTCCAACTAAATGATAACGCAAAAGATGAATCCCTGACAAAAGCCAGCATTACAAATTTGCATGAGATAGCAGACAGTCTGGCATCCAAAGGATTGCGAGTATTGGCATTTGCCAAAAAGAAAACGTCAAACCAAAATCATAATGTAGAAATTTCTGATGTGAATACAGGTCTTGTTTTTCTAGGATTTCAGGCAATGATGGATCCACCAAGGCCCGAAGTGATTGAAGCCATAAAAAAATGCCAGAACGCTGGAATACGTGTAAAAATGATAACAGGGGATAATCTAAAGACTGCAATTAGCATAGGCAAACAAATTGGTCTGAATCAAACATCTACAAAAAATAAATCTGACATAACTGCAATTACAGGCAAAGAACTGCAAGAGCACTCAGAAAAAGACATGGTAGAAATTGCAAACAAAACAGATGTGTTTGCAAGAGTCTTGCCAGAACAAAAATTTTCCTTGGTCAAGGCGCTTCAATCCAAAGGAAACATAGTTGCCATGACCGGTGACGGAGTAAATGATGCATCCGCGTTAAAGCAGGCAGATGTGGGAATCGCAATGGGAATAACTGGAACCGAGGTTGCAAAGGAGGCATCAGATGTGATTTTAACTGATGATAACTTTGCATCAATCGAGGCAGCAGTTGAAGAGGGAAGAAGAATCTTAGACACTCTAATCAAGTTCATTGTCTGGACTCTTCCTACGAACTTTGGTGAGGGCTTGGTCGTATTGGCATCGATATTTGCTGGCGTGTTGATGCCAATTCTGCCTGTTCAGATTTTATGGATCAACATGACTACTGCTTTGGCATTAGGGATGATGCTCATCTTTGAGCCAAAAGAGTCCGACGTTATGAAACGGCCTCCTAGAAAACCACACTCTCCAATTCTTACAAGAGATCTGATAGTTCAGATAATCGTTGTTAGTGCATGCATTCTGATTTCAGTATATGGTCTGTTTGAGTGGTCAATTGCAGATGGCAGCACTGAAGATGAGGCAAGAACAATTGCAGTAAATACAATTGTCATGATTGAGTTGTTCTATCTCTTTAACTGTAGATCTCTAACTAAATCCATTTTAAGAATAGGATTTTTTTCAAACAAGTTGATTTTTCTTGGAGTTGCAGTCATGATTCTATTGCAAATTACCTTCACGTATGTTCCAACAATGAATGAGATTTTCCATAGTCATCCAATTGGAATTGAATCATGGATGAAAATAATTGGAGTGTCTCTTGTTGTTTTTATTATAATTGAATTAAAGAAATTCATTAGCAATAAAGTAAACTTGATTCAAAAAACATAGCAACAAAATAGGATTTTTTAGTTGAGATGTTATCAAAAGAACAATTCTAAAATTATCCATACATGTTGCTAATGTTAATTAGTGTAACAAGACATACATGTTTTTTATCATTTTCATGATGATAATGCAGATATGTTTGATTACAGTTAATTGAATTTTTTCATATTCTTCAAAACAGAACCGACAGTCTTATCAAACCCAATGGTTTATTTTATTTGGTATTGTTACAAAGACGATACCAGTGGATGCACATATTGAAAAAACCTTAAGTTACCACTTTCAATCAAAGTATGACTAACCTTACTACAATTATTTTTAAAATTAGACATTATTATTTTACTACCAGTACCTGAACCTTTGAATTATTAACGATTCCATGTGCAACGCTTCCAACATAACTTGCCTTTGATGATCCCAAACCTCTTGAACCTATAACTATGATATCAAATTTGTTCCTTGTTGCAAAGCCAACTATGGTATCTACGGTATTTTTTGATGAGGCAATTTTTTCGTTGAACTCTATTCCATGGCGGGCTGCGCTGATCTTGGCCGATTCCATGAACTTTTTTGCCAGTTTGCTCAAGTGTGCCCTGTAAGATTTGACATTTACTTCATATGATGGTGGAAATTCTGGCAGTACATGCATACCGGTAATAATTCCCTGCGATTGCCTTGCAAGCGATATGGCATGGTTCAGTCCCCTGATAGAGTTTGGAGATCCATCCAGGCCAACAAGTATTTTTTTGAATTTGTTTTGTAACATAAGTACGGATGGAATTAACAGAATAATAGCGTAAGCATAAATTTCAACATTGAATCTGGCCCTATCTTTCTCATGTATTGCCACCTACAAACCAGATCATTTTATTTTGCTTTCCAATGATAGTAATTTTTCTTCATGTTTCTTGTATTGTCATTATTCTCTAGATGCTTGCTTGATTATTGAGGCCCAGTAATCAATTAGATTTTTATTGATTTTTTCAAAAGATACTGAATTTTTATTGAATGCCTCTATATTTTTGGAAAGAATTTCAAGGGATTTAAGCACTAGCTGGTTTTGCAGATTCCATGACATTGTAGTTTGATCTGCAAATGATTTTGCAATCTCCATTGTTGCATCTGAGGAACTGTCTGGATTTATTCTAAGTTGTTCTAATACGGTTTGCTGAAGCAAAATTGCATGTTCTGCATTTTTCTTTCTCGATTCAATTATCTCTTGCTGAAGGTCAGATACTGACTGAAGGTAACTTGCAGCGTTTGCTTTTACTTCATTGAGGTATCTAGAAAGGCTATTTTCAAAAGCAGTATAGACGTCCTGTGGAGTTTCTTTGGATCTTGATCGCTCTTCTAATTTCTTAGGATGCTGTGGTGATGACGATGAGGCAACGCTCAATTTGGAGAATATAATGTAATTTTAAAATTTAAAGTTTGATTAGATTTTCATTTTTGATTTTAGTTTAACTAGAAGAACTCGTGGAATATCTTGTATCAATTTTTCAAAAGGTGAATAACAGTTTTCCAAGTATAGCACAATCCAAAGATCACACAGTTGAGCAGATTGCTCCAAACAACTTTCCTCTCGGTTGACTGTTATTCAATAGTGTTACAGCAATGTGCCTATTACAGATATTCACAAATTTTAAGAGTGAAAATGTTTGATACATTGTGATACATTGTTGTGATATCTCTCAGTAATGAAAATTGTATGTCATGATTAAGAAATGCAATGGAATATTGAAAGTGAGGAGGATATCATGTCATTTCTCCGACATTCATAAAGTAGATTTGAGACGATTCACATTTTTGACCTTGTGATGTGCTTCTGATGTATCTTTCTTATTCATTTGAGCATCTATGTACTGCCCAGGTTTTGCTTGACAGTCACGATTTTTTTGACTATCCAATGATTTGATCGTTTATCGCAAATTTACTGAGCATACTCAGATGCATATTCATTTTATGTCCTTTAGAAAATATGCTCTCTGGGATAGAGAATAAGATTTTTTTATAGAAAAATATGTTTAACAAAATGCTCAATTGAGTTTTCAGCGATTGTTATTTGTCAATTTTTATAATTCAGTTAATTGTATTGGGTATGATTGTGAATGCTGTAAATGATAGTTAAAATAAAATGGAATTAATGGTGTTTCTTATTCTAATTTTGTTTTTGCTTTTTTGATCATTGCCATTTCTTCTTTAAGATGTTTTTTTAGAATTCTTTCATGATCCTTTTTGTGTGAACTATATGCCTTGTTTAATGCCTGTTTTGTTTTTGCTTTTTTTATTGCAGCATTGAATTTTTTGTGAATTGTGTTCACTTGAGCAGTATAACTTGCCATGAATATCTTCATTATGAGTTGTTTAAATTATTTTATTAAAACAAAAAGTAGACATTCTTGTCTAGTTTTGCATATCACAAGTTGATTTTGAGGTAATCATGTCTAAGATTACGAAAAATCTTCAGAACTTATCCTCAATCAGTTATGAATACCTAATTGCAAAAATCTTAACATATAGTTGTACTTTGAGGTTTTAGATCACATCCAGAGTGAATCTTGTCATCAACATAACTGTGGCATTTACTGCACTGAAATTGGATTGGCTGCTTACATATTTCACATGATTTTAAAACCTCAAGTGAATTTCCGCAGTTTCTGCAAGAATCAACTCTCATTATTGTAACATGATTCTGTTCATACATTATACTTGGTCAGCTGATCAGCTTACTTGTACGTAGATAGATTTACCACATTCTATGAGATGCCACAACATGCTATAATCATGAAAACAACTCAAATGCAAAAAACAAGCAACTGGGACAAGACAGTCCATGCCCCTTTCAGAAAAGTAGTCAAGTTTGACTTGATCTGCATGGGACTTGGTATTGTAATGGGTATGGGCATTGGTGCCTTTTTAGTCAGTGGAGGAGCATAAGCTCCTCAACTTACTTTTTTTATCAAACCTGGTGGTAGATAAAATGACAATGATGAAATTTTCCAAAGTCGAACCTGCTTACACCTCAAAATTTGGATGCAGACTTGTATGGGAAGGCGATGATGAAGACGATTCAGACACTGTAATACTTAACAAAGATGAGCTGAATTCACTTGTTGAGATTTTAAAAGAGGACAAAACAGGAAAGATAACACTAGAAGATCAGCTAAGCTTCATTCTGATTAATTCTGATGTTACACAGTTTACACTACAGAATCATGGATTACTTGAAGTTGACACCCTTGAGCTTCAAAGGCAAGTACTGGAATATGCAAAGATCCCACATGAGCCACAATACATCCAAATCAATACAAAGGAATTCTATCCTTCAGTGTGGATAAGAAAAGATGAGAAAGAAAAGGAACAAACATCATCTAAAAGTTCAGAAACCCAAAAAACCAAGCAGTCACTTTTGCAGGCAATCTTATATTCAGAACCAGAGAAAAAAGACCAATCCCTCTCAGGGTCTGATGTGTTTAGAATATTTGCAACTAGGCGTTCTACTAGAAAATTTGATAAATCTGCAGTAGAAGGCTGGAAGATAGACAAGATATTGGCAGCGGCAGACACAGCTCCAACTGCTGGAAACTTTCAGGGTTTGAAGATATTTTATGTAAAAAACAAGAAAACAAAGGAAGCTTTGGTTGAGGCTGCAAACAAACAGCCGTATGTCAACGCTCCAGTAGTACTGGTATTTTGCATGGATCCCTCAAGGGTGAATCTGAAGTTTCCACTTGAAATATTGGAAAAATTCTCCATGCAAGATGCGACATTAGCAGCTGCCTATGCACAGATTGCAGCAACAGGTCTTGGGTTAAGCTCTATCTGGATAGGCATGATTAATGAGGAAAAGGTAAAGTCGATTCTCGGAACAAATCTAAGACCGTCTTCTATTCTCTGCATTGGTTATCCCGACAAGAAGAAACCTCCAAAATCAAGAAGAAAGTTAAAGGAGTTAATTGAGGTAATAGAGTAAGTAATTTTGTTTCTTGATTAGTATAAGCTCATTTTCATCTGATTTTTATGTAGTAGATAAAAAATTGATTACTTATGAGTGATCTTATTGATGAGACTGCAAACTATGTTTTGGATCTTGCCAGTCCTCAACGGTTAAACATCCTATTCACATTGCTGGGGAAAAATTCAACACCTACTGAAATTGCAAAAAAAATAGATTCTACAAAACAAGAAGTTCATAGAAACTTTACCAGACTTGCAGATAGTGGATTAATACAAAAAAATATTGATGGAAAATATTCTCTTACAATATTTGGTGAGGTTGTATGTACACAGGTTCCTACAATTGTATTTTTGTCTCAGAACAGAAAATACTTTGAAGAACATACTCTTGGAGAAATGCCGCACAAATTCAAAATGCGATGCGGTCAGCTTGCAAACAGCAGACACGTCAAAGGATTTTCTAAAGTGATGGAGCAGTGGAAGGCAATCTACAAAAATGCTGATGAGTACATTTATGAGATTTTATCTGAGGTTCCCCTTGATCTCATTGAGCCGCTAATCAAACGTGTCAAAAAAGGAGTAAAATTCAACTACATATTTTCCGAATCCGCAGTAGTTCCTAAAGGACGCAAGTCATTGCTAAAAAAACTGAGATTTGACAAACTAGTTGAAAAGGGACTAGTTGAACGAAAGATGGCAAATAACGTACAAACAGTATTGGTTCTAAGCGAAAAAGAAGCATGCATCTTGTTTCCAGACAAAAATGGGGAATCCGATCTTAGCGAGATGTTTTACAGTGATGATCCAATGTTTCATGAGTGGTGTCTTGACTATTTCAGGTACTGTTGGTATGGTTCAGATATCTTCATGGAAAGCAAATTGAAGGAATAATGCCCACTCTTGAATTTGGATCAATCTATCTCATCTAGATACACTTTTTCTTCTTCTAGTTCTGATTCCATTTCTACTGGTTCAAAATTTGTCTTCTTGCACTGAGGACATTCTATTATGATTGTAGATCCTGCCTTTTTGGAAAATACGTTTCCGCAAGACTTGCAGACTCTTAGTTCTTTTATTGAGGTCATGTATAGTTTTAGAGGCATTCCTTAATTTGTATATTGTAAAAATCCACTCTTGAAAAATTAGTTCTTAATTCAAATTTGTTACATCATATATTGCAAAATTAAAAAAATATTCAATCCAATGTAAAGCATATTTATTTTCTATAATATGCAATATAAAATATGATGAGTGAGATTATTGCAAGTCATTCGCTGAGAAACACGTTTGTTTTTATAGGTATTATTGCAGCATTAGCAGCACTCGTACTGTTTTTAAAATCTTGATTATGTGTTCTCATCTTTAGTTAATTAGAGATCTCATAATTCGCTGTTGCAGATTCTTGTCATTGATTGATGGAATAATGTGTTTTTCTGAAAGTTTCCTTTTTGGCACAGCGTCTGCAATAGCCACTGCCGTAGCATAAAGAATGTTCAAGGTTATCTTTTTTATTTTCAGGTCAAGTATTGCCCTCATTAAATAAGGAAAAACCAAGGCGTTGTTTACCTTGTTTTCATACTTGAAGCTTCCAGTGGCAACAATCCTTGCGCCTGACTTTTTTGCAGCTGCGGGATTAATTTCAGGATCTGGATTTGTAAGTGCAAAAACTATAGGGTTTTCATTCATTTCTGTGATCATTTTAGGCTTTAGTAGATTCTTAATGCCTGATACACCAATGAATACATCTGCCTTTCTTATCACGTCAGAGAGTTGTCCCTTTTCATTCTTATTTGTAAATTTGGCAAGTTCTAGTTTGTACTTGTCCATAGCACTTTTTCTTTTCTTGTATATGGCACCCTTTGAATCTAGAACTATGATGTTTTTGCATCCTGCAAAGTTCAACAGTTTTGCAATGCAATAACCTGCAGAACCAGCCCCTGCTATAACCACCTTTATCTCAGAAATTTTCTTTGTCACAAGATTTAGGGAGTTTAGGAGAGCTGCCAGAACCACCACAGCAGTTCCATGTCTATCATCATGAAATACGGGTATTGATAATTTTTTTACTAATTCGTTTGATATGTCTAAAACTTTTGGAGATTCTATGTCCTCAAGGTTTATGGCGCCAAAAACAGGCTCAATTGCCTTTATTGTTTCAATAATCTTTTTCTTATCTGTGGTATCAAGACATATTGGAAATGCGTTTATTTTTCCGTATTTTCTATACAAGACAGATTTTCCCTCCATAACAGGCAAAGCAGCATCAGGTCCTATGTTTCCCAGCCCTAGAATTCGAGTTCCATCAGTAATGATTGCCACATTGTTTCCTTTTGTTGTCAAATCATATTTTAGTTCAGGATGTTTGAAGATCTCCTGACACACTGATGCGACACCTGGTGTGTAAATCATCTGTAAATTTTCATCAGTTATTTTGGGAATTTTACTTTCAACGTAGATTTTTCCCTTTAGTTTCCTGTGCAGTGAAACAGCCTTCTTTGACATATGCATTTTTCTGAAACCTTACTAATGAACATTATATCATATGATGTACGTATTTGGGAATGTATTTTCACATTAGGGTTTTTTTACTTTCCAAACAGTTTTTCTATCAAATCAACTTCTTTTTGATTGCATCAAAACGTAAAATTTCTACTCTCTTTTTTGGTCCAATCAATCTTGCCTCATATACCGGAATATAGATAGTAGTAATTTCATTTACTACAAGACTTTCATTAAGATCTCTTACATCTTCAAATGCTTCATGGGTTTGCAAGGATTTTACAAGTTTCTTTATTGCAGCCTCTTTTGTTATCTCAAATTCTTTGACAGTATTTTTCTTTAAGATTCGGTTTGGATAGTTTTCAACATCTTTTGCATCCACTTTATAGATGAATTTTCTAATATCTCCATGATGATCCAAAACCAATTCTTTTTCTTCTACAACAAAGACATGTTCTTCAAGTTCTAGAGGGACCGAGTTTCCTCGCAGTTTTGAGCCAAACTTGCTTGATGTTGTATAATTTGATGCTGGAAAGACACCTTCACCAAAAATAATCTCTTTCACATTATGATCTACCTTGACTTTGTGAATCGATTTTCGTAGGAAATCTGCATTGTATTCACCTGACAAAATCATTAATGGTTCATACATCAAAGTAAGTGAATGAACATGGACTTCTGATTTATCTGGTTTTCTAAAAAGATGCTTAAAATAGTCAGTTTTCTTCTTTTCGACAAATTCTTGGATTTCTAAATCATCAATATGTGGTTTTAAAACAATGACTTTAGTGATGGCTTTTTGTTCAGTGTCAACTATCAAGTTGTCTACTGTCTATATTGTACAAACTACCTAATAAGATGCGTGAATGTTTTTTAGAGTTGGCTCTGAATTATATACAGTGGATTTAAAATCTGAGAAATCAATCAAGGAATACCTGAAATCACTTTCAGATGATGACATTATCAAGTATTATCTGGACGTTGAATTTTCGCCTTTTCCTGTGTTAATTATCGAAGAATATACTCGTCGATTTAAACAAAAAACAAAAGATGAGATAATCAAAAACATAAAACAGCAAGAAAAAGTTGTAGAGAGGAAAGTCAGAGATCTTCGGCGTTTTGCAAAAAAACAGAGACTAATTGATGAGGTCGCAGTTAAAAAATCAGAAGACTTTCTGAGAGATGCAAAGCAGAAAGGTCATAGTATAAGTGACTCCATTCTTAGAAAAAGTGGAATTTTTGGTTCAAAAATAAAGGAAGGGGCATCTTCTGGCGTAAAAGGAGGAATAAGGGTTAGCAAAGCAATCACCTCAACTTCTGAAAAAAATTTGATTATTCTAGAAAAACTAGGAGAGTTAAGAAAATCAGGCATAATTTCAGAAAAAGAATTTAGAGAAAAGAAAAAGAAAATTTTGGCAAGAATTTGAGGAAATAATCAAAAAAACCAACAACAGTCTACAGGAAACTAGTTATCAACAGATTTGCCATAAAAATCACAAAATTTGTTGGGACAGTAAAATAAAGGAGCATCGTTTGGAGAGGCAGTGTCTATTAGTTCTGAACCACAATGTGTACACTTCAATATTTCTATCACCTAGTTTTCTGATGGATTCTAATTTTAGTTTTTATTAACTGCCAATTTTAGATTGCCGATCGCCATGTTATTCTATGATTTGGATTAAGAAATGATTAAGGACTGATTAATGGTAAATCACTTATTCATATTTTAGCGTCTGTAGATTGCTGCGAATTTTGATATGGCTCTCCCAATATGGCAGAAATTTTGAAGGCGAGTCTGTCAATATTCACATGTGGCTCGGCTACAACCATTAAGACATTTTCAAAAATTGGAAAACTCATTGTTACCACATGTTTTCGTCTAGACGCAGAATACTTTACAAATCCCAATTCTTTATCAAATCTTTTTCGTTTTTCAACTCGTGATGCTAGCTCTTGACATACAGAGTGATGTTGTTCTTCAGACAATCTTGGAATCAATTCATGCTTGTATCCTCCTGCTAACATGTTCCCAAAAGAATCAAGATAACCAGCAAATCTGATTTCAGGCTCATTTGAAATCTCAGCGCATATCTTCTCAAAGTCTAGGTTTATTTTCTTCATGTCACAAAAATTTCGGTGTCAAAACCTTTTGGAGAACAAGTGCATTATTTGAAAAATAGTTTACAGTAGATTCAGATGTAAATATTGAGATTAAAACAATTAAAACTACTTTGAGGATATTAATGCCCATATTGCAATCTGTTCTTTGATTTTATTGTTATTATAAACAGTTATTTATCTAGTGTGACGTTTGATTCTAAAATAATAGTTTGTTTGTCTACAACTTTTTTAATTGGTGTTGCAATGATATTCAATGTTTAAAAATATCGTAGTTGCCTTTGTAACGGACAAACATAAGAAAAAGACATTAAACTATGCTTTAGATATCGCAAAAAAATATGATGCTAAACTTACCATTTTAAGATGTGTTGAAAAAGAGTCTCCCAAATTTGGTTTGTTTGAGACAAAGGCAGACAAGGAAAGATATAGAAAGCAAAGGGAAAAAACTGAAAAATCCTTAGATATAATGGAACAGGCTGCAAAGCTCTTTCAAATACCAATGAAATCCAAGATCAAATTGGTGGATTCTGTTGCAGACTGTATAATTCATTTCGTTGAAACCTACCAACCAGATTTAGTAGTTTTAGATGCACCCAAACAAATCAAAATAGAAGATTCGTATTACCACAGTATATTGCAGACAATTTCAAAAGCCATCAAATGTCCACTGCTAACTATAACATAGTTTAAAAAATGAGAAAACACAGAAAATCAATGGATCTAATTCAGAACGAAATCAACTCTGAATATCCTTAAAAGATTTAAACTGGTACAAGATATTACAAAAGTTGATTTTGCTAAAAGAGAAGCAATGTGAGGATTGTAAACGAATGAGATGTGTAGTAGGATGTGTTTGTGATTGTCATTCTAAACATCGGTGGTAAAATACGAAGACTCGTTTTTGTAAAATACATAATTGCAGCTATCTAACAAAGAAGTGCCAATATTGTAAACAAAGTTTAATGATTGATAATTGATAGATAATTTGCTAGAACCTAATTTTCTCTTCCAGATTTTCTTATGCAGTGAAGCGTCACATTTGTAATAGTGGTTTAATTTTTTCTTTGTCAGTTTATTTTTTTCATTATTTGTGATATCACTACACTTTGTTCTTCCAATTAATTTTAAACAATAAACAAAAAGACGATGTAACACAAATCAATAATTGTTAAATAACACTATTGCCTATTACATGTAACATGACTCAACAAAAAAGTCATGGGTACAAAGTTATCAATGTTGTCACGCAAGGCGCGAGAAAAAGGAATTTTACTCACGCCCCTGGCACTCTACTATGTGTTCAAATACCTACAGCACACAAAATGATAATTTGAGTATCCATCATCATACACAAACCAAAAACAAAGAATAAGATGTAAAAGATTATGATAAGAGAACATCATGAAGAAAACAATCCCAATTGAGATAATCGAAGTTTGTTATATCTCAAGAAAGAAACGGTCCTTATGCATTTTCTAAGAATCACATAATTTTAGAATATTCTTCAAAAATTCAGAATGATCAAGATCAGTTTCAGTAGTTATGTATAGCAAATAATTCTTATCTAGCGGAATTGTGTATCTTTTTACCTTCTCATATTCTGCCATTGCATACTTTCCTTTCCCTATAAAATCTGAAAATTCATTACGAATTTTCCACATATTACTTGCAGATTGAAGTGATTTTTTCTGATCTTCTGGAATTAGATAGTTTACTATCCCATCTTTTTGCCCTCCAAAAACCAGTTTGCCCTTTGAATCAATAATCGTTACAAATCTTACCTTGGAATTGAGATTTAATACTTTTTTGTATAGCTTGTAATATGGACTTCCTTGATCAATCATAGATGATCATATCACACGGTTAAGAACAGCGTATTAAAAATTTCGAATAGTATGATTGTTCTTTTACAAGTCATGATAACAGTGTCTTAGTTCTACACTAACTCAAATAACATGCGAGCTCCAAATTATTAAGATATTAAAAGAGAAACAAATTGTTTTCTATCAAGTGCCAGGGAAGAGTGGTATTGAGTAATTTACAACAAGATAGTGGATGGTCGCATGAAATGAAAACTATCTTCTTGTAACTTCCCTGACAATCAGTGTTAGACATATTTTTGATATTTAGGAGTTCCTTGATCGTTGTATTCCTTCTTGATTGCAATGTATACTCGGTACTAAAATAATTACGTAAAGACGTAGTATATGGTAAATGAGTAAACAGGTTTACAGACAAAAGATAGATCTTGATTCTTTTGATCGGGAAACAATTCTGTCAGGAGTTAAAGAAATTCTCCTCAACTAGATTTTTTTATGATTAGGTGCATTGCATTCCTGTCAATTATAACCTATTGTTACCTGGTATTACCATGAGCAAAAAAGAAGCTCGGGAAGAAACTGCATTTGATTTAGAACTAGATAAACAACTTACAGAGAATAATGATTGGAAACGCCTAGAAAAGTGGCATATTGGAAGAAGGAATTTCTCGTAGTAAAACCAAGATCCAATGAATGATTCCTTCGTGTTAGTTATATGCAAAATTATAATTATAAAATCATGCAATGGTGCATTTGTTTATCGTTTCCCAGACCATAGACATTCCTAGATGAGTTATGTGTAGCACCGTTGCATTTTCTTGATTTAAAGTTGGACAGTGGTATTGACATGTAGTTGAAGCTGCAACTACCACCATATGGATATTCAGGAAGACCACTGCCCTAAGTTTGTAATTACGTTATTATTTGATTTAAGGAGAGTTTTGATTATCAGAAATGGAATAAAGATTCATAATTTTCAAATACTCTGTTCTACATACTATTACAGAGTCTTTTTGGGTTAGACGTGGGGTAACTCTAGATAAATCCCAAAATAACAACCCTCTTATCGAATATTAAATACAAGATTAACTTGTAAGTTTCTGTTGAACCATAGGAAAAAGAATACTGCAACCTAATTCCTCAAGGGAAGTCAGGTAAGGCCATACATTTGAAAAAATCCAAGCCACATGTGTCCTGATATAGAATAGAAATTGCTTGTCATAGTCAAATGAGTATGCCTTTGGAGTAATTACATTATAGGAGATACCAAATATTATAATAAATACAATAAACAGCGACAAATAAATCCCAAATTTTTTCATAAAAAACTATCTAGATTTCTTTAAAAGTAAAAAAAGAAAAGTGGAATTAATTAAGAATCGATGTCTCTATCTTTTGTATTGGATGTTTGAATATATCATGATGTGTGATAGCTATCTGTTCTTTGTTAAAAGTGAGGGCACATCTATAACATCTCCAAGATACAGCAGTTTGCATTGATTTGATATCGAATTTCATAATATAATATTTACGTATGATTTGTCATTGATTCAAGGATAATACAGAATCTCTATAGGTTTTGATAGGTGCAATTAGTTATCGTCAATATAGAACCACAGTAATGTTTGTACTTCTTCCCAAGATGATGAGTTTGATTTATTCACATATCCTTTTACAAAGTTTGTATAAAAGATTCAAGAGTGATTTATTCATACAAATCATCAGTAGGACATATAGAACAAAATAGTAATGCAAGGCAGTATTATCACATTATCAGACTTAGTCTTCATTGGATCTGTCACCAAGATACTGCCGGTGGTTTTTGGTCTTAAGATCCTATAGTTATTTTGAACCCAAATCACTAAGCAATTCTAAGTTCAACGGAGGATTATTGCCAATATGTAATCAGACTTTGTCTAATAATCAGACCTATACCTTATGAATATGCGGTCTGATCTTATGAACTATTTTTTGCAGATGTGATTCTATCTCATCTGAGGGTTTATCGTCAATTTGGTTAATCACTCCTATAAAATCGCTTATGATCTCGTTTTTTGTGGACATTTTCATCAATTATAGATTCGTGATTCATGCCTAAAAATATCACTATCGAAACAGTCCTACGCCTGCAGTGTTATAATTTTAGAGGTTAATTATATAGACCAGTCATCTCTGCCAACTGCATACGATTTTCGGATGTCTTTGATAATTTCTGCAAGTCTGTTGTTTATCTCGTTATGATCGCTGTTATCCATCTCGAGAATTTCCTTAAACTCTTGGATCAGTTTCTCTTTGTTTTCTTGAATCATCAAACCTTACAAGATATAATTGGAGTTATTGATAAGCGTTTAGTGTTCTTTTATTTTGAAAGCTGTCAACATTACTTATCTTTGTATTTTCTGTACACTACAAACTCGATTAACATAATCAATGAACCTAACAAACTGCTATCCATTGTACAAAAATTCCTTCAGAGCAGACTCAGCTTTTCTTTGAGGATGAATTGCAGTATCATCAACTGAAAAAAACATAACTTTTGTAGTATCTCCAATAACCTTTTCCAGGATGCGTTTGATCTAAATTATGAACAGGGGTTAAGAAACAGGTTTGTCCCAACTCTGAAAATTTAGGTATGATTTTCTCAGGAATTCATATGAGAAATAATTCAGAAATAGAACTATTTCAAAGAATTGTAGGCACAATATTTATTCTAATCATTTTTGAAAAAGAACTGTTGAATCAAGAAATTATTGATGAGATAAAAAATCAGGATTATGCATCAATAGTAGAAACAATAGAAAAATTTCTTTTAGAAAGGATAAAAGAAAATAATGTAAAAGGAGTGGTTTTGGGTCTAAGTGGAGGAGTAGATTCTGCAGTATTAGCATACTTGTGCAAGAGAGTCATCAAGAACCAAACTCTGGCAATAATCATGCCTGATACTGAAATCACACCAAAAATTGAAACTGAAGATGCGCTCAAGATGATTGCCCTTACAGGAATAGAATACAAGTTACTGGATATCAAACCGATTGTTGATGAGTATTCAAAGTATGTTGAACCAAATGATTGGGCAAAAGGCAATCTTCGTGCTCGTATTAGGGCAAATATTCAATATTATTATGCAAATGCAAAAAACTATCTTGTTTTAGGATCTAGCGATAAAAGTGAGAATCTAATTGGCTATTTTACAAAATATGGAGATGGAGCTGCGGATTTGGTTCCCATAATATCATTATACAAATTACAGGTAAGAGAGATTGCTAAGTTTTTAGAAGTTCCACAAAATGTTATTGATAAAAAGAGCAGCCCTCATTTGTGGAAAGAACATGGAGCAGAAAAAGAAATTGGAGCATCATATGAGGAGATTGACTCTACTCTGTATTGTATTTTTGAAAAAAAACTGTCAATAGAAGAAACTGCAAAATTAACAGATATTGAAATAGCAATTGTTGAAAAAGTGCATCAATTGTATCTTAACAGCCAACACAAAAGATTACCTCAACAAAAACCTTTTGATGATTAATAATGAAACTACAAGATACACTAAGTAGTTCTGAACAAGAATTAGATATTTCAGAGAAGGTGAGAATTTACTTATGTGGAGTAACAGTTTATGATGAATCTCATATTGGCCATGCTAGAACAATTATTGTTTTTGATGTTTTAAGAAAATATCTTGAAGAAAAAGGAATCAAAGTAGATTTTATCCAAAATTTTACTGATGTTGATGACAAAATCATAAATCGGGCAAAATCAGAAAATGTTACTGCTCAAGAGATCAGCGCAAGATATATCAATAATTATTTTTCAGATTTTGATGCTCTTAATGTAAAAAGAGCAACAAACTATCCAAAGGCAACAGAGCACATTAAAGATATTCAAGAATTTATTGAAAAATTAATTGAGAAAAATATTGCCTATGTCTCAAAAAATGGAGTTTATTTTTCAGTTTCAAAATTTCCTAAATATGGAAAACTATCAAAAAAGAAGATAGAAGAGCTACAATCAGGAGCACGAGTAGAAATAGATGAGGCAAAAAACGACCCATTAGATTTTGCACTATGGAAATTCTCGGATATTGATCCCTTATGGGATAGCCCATGGGGCAAAGGTAGGCCTGGCTGGCATATTGAGTGCTCCACTATGAGCATAAAGTATCTTGGGGAAAATTTTGAGATTCATGGAGGTGGACGAGATTTGATTTTTCCTCACCACGAAAATGAGATTGCCCAATCTGAGGCTTTTTCCTCTCAACAATTTGCAAAAATTTGGATGCATGTAGGAATGGTGACTATTAATGGTGAAAAAATGTCAAAATCTCTAGGCAATATCAAATCAATAAAATATGTCTTAGGTAATTGGGGCCCAAACATCATTAGATTGTTTTGCCTATCAGGACATTATTCAAAACCAATAGACTACTCTGAAGATCTCTTAAAAGAAAATCTGATCAAATGGAGACAGGCAGAAACATGTTATTTTGAGTTAATTCATTCCAGCAATAATCAAAACATTGGAATTCAAAATCAAGTTGAAAAAATTTCTAAAAACTTTGATCATGCATTAGAAGATGACTTTAACACACATCTTGCATTATCTGCATTTTTTACACTTGTAAAAGAGGCAAATAGACTTGCAGCGGAAGACAAGCTAGGAAAAGACGATGCTCAAATTATTAAAAAGGAATTTGAAAGGATGTTAGATATTTTTGGATTGAAAATTCCAAAAATCACTACAGAACAAAAAGAGAAGATTAACAAGATGATTCAAGACCGAGAAGAGTTCAGAAAACAAAAACAATTCCAAGATGCTGACAAAATTAGAGACAAACTAAATGAGATGAGTATTGAGTTAATTGATCATAAAGGAAAAACAATTTGGATGATAAAAGAGAAAATTAAATCAGATGTTAATTAATAGTTCCAGATAAATCATAGAAATTTTGTGACCAGAAAAATTAGTTTAGTCTAATTAGGATCATCTAATTTTCAAATGCCTTAATTATTGTAAGAAACAAATTGAACTATGAATGCATGGAACAAGTTTTGGAATTGGTATGAAAATAAAATTCTTGGAAGTGTGATTTTAATTGCAATAATTCAATTCATACAAATTCCCCACATGGTTTGGAACGCAGATATTATGCTAGAAGCAGGAATCGTTTCAAGGGTTCATCCCATAATTGATTGGTTTCTTTATGGAGTTGACCTGATAGAGATTATTTCAATTGTCAATGTTGGAATGATCATGTATAGTTTGATCAAGAAAAGACAAGGTCAAAAGAAAAGTCTAGAAATCAAAAAACAAGGATAATTTTTCTATTCCTTTGCCTGCCAGATTACACGTTGAGGGAAAGGAATCTCTATTCCAGCAGTATCAAGAGCCTTTTTTACTATTTTAAGCAATATTGGAGAAACCTCCCCCCAATCTTCCCTTGGATGCCACACCAGAATTTCAATATTTACACTTGAATCTGCTAATTCTTTAATCCTAAATTCAGGTTTTGGTACCAACAATACAAATGGCATTGTTTTTCGAATTTCTTTTTCAATGACAGAAATTGCACCTTCAATGTCTTCTTTGTATGCAATTCCAACTATAGCTTCTGATCTTCTTACAGGAGTAGAAGTAAGAGAGCGAATGTTTGAAGTAAAGAAAGATTCGTTTGGAATTCTAACAATGGTTCCATCAAATCTCCTAATTCTTACAGAAAAGGTACTGATATCCAACAAAGTTCCAGTTACGTCGGATCCTGGAAGTTCAACGGAATCTCCTTGTTTGACAGGTTTTTCTATCATCAAGAAAATTCCTGAAATCAAATTAGAAACGACAGACTGCGTTGCAAAACCAATTATAATTCCAAAAATCCCACCTGCAACCAAGAGTCCAGATAAATCAACACCAGTAGAAGAGGTAAAGACTAAAAATGAAATTATTATTATTCCAAAATAGATTAGTTTGCCAAGATTTTTAGCAGTATCTTGTGGCAATCTTGGAGCATAGTATTTTGTAAAGAGTAATCGGAAAGTTCTGGCAATGATAAGTCCAACTGCCATTATTATTCCTCCAATTAACAAAGTAAGGAGTGTCAAAGTTTCTGTAATTTGGATTTCTTCTAGTCCTTGTAGAAATTCAAAAACCATCAATCAGCACCCATGTCCATTCGTTTTATAGCTACAGCGTGCTCATATGTTGGGCCCAAAATCCAATCAGTCTGTATACGTTTTGAAGAAACATCAAGAATCTCCAAGGTAAGTTGTTTTTTTAAAACTGCATTAACTGAATCAATTATTGCCTTTGAGTTCTTGTAGTATAGAGAGTTGTCAGTAATTTGAAAAACTATTTTAGAAATAGAATGCCCTTCGTCTAATCCGTTTTGAAGGTTAATTTGTAAAACAGCGTTAACATATGGGATAGAATCTTCATAAGACTCTACAATCTCAGATTTTGCGTATTTACACAAGGTTCCAGATTCAGGAGTTCCGTGTAGGCCAAATCTAGAATTTATAGGATCACAAGTAAACCAGTCCAATGAATCCTTATGCTCATCATGCACCAAAAACGCTCCTATTTCAATGGGGCAACGAGCAAAAATTGTTGCGGCAGATCCTTCAGATAGAAAAACAGGAGTTTCAAGATCCAGATAAACAAAAGTTGTACGGTTTGCAGGATAATTCAGAGGCCGTATTGGAGATAACTCCATAGTAATTTCATTAGATTTTGTAGGAATCATTTTTTCAACAAGGTTATCTTCAGAATCTTTTCGAGTATAAGAAAAAACATTTTCAGATACCTTGGTAATTTTTACTTCTATGTTTGGAAAAACAAACTCTGCAGAATCTGTTATTTTGTAAATACCATATTTTGTAAAGTTTTCAAATTCAGAAATTGTTTCGTTCAACTTGTTAATTTTGTAAAAATCTTGAATTTATTATATGTGATTTTTGATTTTATTCTATGAAGATAACACATGTGTAGTAGATTTTGATCTAAGGGTCATCTTAGAAAATATCAACATACCCAGCAATTCCAGATATTCTACAAAACCAACAGTGTAAAAATGCAATAACCATCCATCAAGTCTTTGATCTATTGATGCAATTGTTGCACTCATCTGAGGAAACGCAGTAAGAAATGCAGTAGGAGTCATCAAAAAGCTATTAAACCAATCATTAGCATTCCAACTATTTGTTGGCTCAAGAATTTGTTCTGCAGAACTTCTAGGAGAGTTTTCTATCGTTTGAATTTTCAGATCAGAATATGCTGAATTTCCTTGATCTATTGCAAATATCATCCCTCCTAATATCAAAAGAAGAAATGCAGATTCTCCAAACACAATGAAACCACGTTTACCTTTCTGGAATCTGTATATTTGCCTCTCAAACATTGGACCGAAAAAGCCCAGTTTGTTCTTTTTTGCAAGTATGATTACAGATATCAAAATAGCAGAAATCATGCCAAAAGAGCCAAGCCAATCATCTGAGATAAATTCGACAAATAACAGTCTTGCAGGCAAAAGAATGCCTGTCATGACTGAAAATACAATTAGAGATTCAAATATTCCTCGCAATTATTAGGTCCCCTTGTTTACCAAGTCTTTATCGTATAAAAACCAGTTTTGGATTTTAACAATGAATAGTTTTTCTAACGGTTTGTTTTCAAATCATTTTTTTTTTGATGCGCTAATCAAAGAGACAACATCTCGATCTCTTAGCTGGTAGTCAACAGGCAACCTAAGATTATATCGCAAATCCTTTGCATAAAGAAGACCTTTCGTGAGATCTGTATGAATCTCTTTTGCAAGATCGCTAATTGTCGCCCCATCTTTAAGTAAAATCAAGTCTGGGAGAACTCGTCCTTTGTTGTCTGAAAGATTTTTTTCATCAGCTACAGGATATATTGAATTCATCTTCAACAGTTTAAAGACTGCAACATTTATTGCAAATTGCACTCCTGTTCTCATATATTCTCCCATTATACCTTTTTTAATAAAGTGAAGGGCGTTGAATTGCTTTTCATTAAGTTCATCAGATTTGATTATATCAAATTGTTCTGAACCAGGAGAATATTTTATTAATCCTTGTTGTTCGGCACGTCTCAAACTAAGCTCACTGTCACCACTTGCCGGAATGACAATTGAATCAT
Source organism: Nitrosarchaeum sp. (assembly GCA_965223805.1). GTDB lineage: Archaea > Thermoproteota > Nitrososphaeria > Nitrososphaerales > Nitrosopumilaceae > HKST03. The sequence goes on from OZ245014.1 coordinate 574,227, forward strand.
TATAACGTTCTTGTAATCTGGTAAAATTTTTTTCAGCTCCTTCTACATCAACCTTATTTGCAACAATGAGGGTAGGTTTGGAAATTTTCCTTAAATGAACAGAAAATTTTTTGCTATCTTTAATATCAAAATTATCAAACTGTTTTTCCTCTAACTTTGTGGCAATCAGCGTTTCCTTGACATGATTTTTGTTTACACCAATACCAAGGTACAAATCAGTTATTGCCTCAACTAAATCAGAGCCTGTTCGAATAAGTTTTGAGACTTTGTCTCGATTGCCCTCAAAAATTTTATGATACCACATTATCAATTCTTCTTCAATATCAGCAAAATCAGATATTGGATCCCCACTCCCAGGCTCAGAAATTTTTCCAGTAGAATCTATACCTCCAGAGGCATCAACTACATGTAATAATGCATCAGATTGAGCAGCAATCGAAAGGAACTGGTTTCCTAAGCCTTTTCCTTTCCACGCATCTTTGATTAGACCAGGTAAGTCAATTATTTCAATTGGGATGTACCTCCATCCATCTACGCATTTTGAATTGTTTGGATTGTCTTGTATTTTGAATTCAGGATGAACACAAAGGGTAATTGCATTTGCAGTTCCAGTAATTGGTTTTTTTGTTGTAAAGGGATAAGTTGAAATTTCTTCAGAAGACATAGTCGATGCATTAAAGAAGGTAGTTTTACCAGTGTTTGTTTTTCCTATTAACCCAAGTTTAATTGACATGAAAAGATAACAATTTTAGAATATTTATCTCTGCCTAGATATATCAATCAGAAAGATTTTTTTTTATTTTTTCAAGAGTACAAGTTATTTCTTTATTAGCCCATTTAATGTCCTCAACATCTTTTTTTGAGAGTTCGCTATTCCATTTTTCCAAGATTGTACTTGAAATTTCTGAGCAACTATACAAGATATTCCAAAAGGGATGATGCTCTGCAGTAGCAAAAGCAAGCTCTGATACATCATTTAATCCGTTTTGTGCTCTTGCAAGAGAGGTGATTCTTTCACCATAAATTTTGATTATGCTATTTTCAAGATCTTTTTCAATTTTTAGAGGAGTGTTGTTTTTTTCATATCGAGTAACTAATTCAATTAATTCTTTGTAAAAATTTTCAAAATCTGACATTTTAGAATAGTCTCTTATGTTCAGCGAACATGCATCTGTTGTAAACTACTTTGATTCCCTCTTTTCTAGCTAGATCTTCAGCTTCAGGATTGTGGATTCCTTCTTGTAGCCAGATAACTTTGGGTTTTTTCTTTATTGCCTCTTGTATAACAGGTAAAACTTGATCAGAGGGCCTAAAAACATCCACAATATCAATATCATAATTTATGTCAGATACTTTCTCATAGCATTTTTTGCCTAGAATTTCATTGGTGGTAGGATTTACAGGAGTAACATCATATCCATTTTCTACTAGATATTTAGGCACAGAATGTGCAGCTTTATATTCATGTTTTGACATTCCAACTACTGCAATTTTTTTAAAAGAGAAAATATCTCTAATTTCATCATCGGTGTGTGAATCTTGGTCCATATACATTACAAAAAAAGAGGAGAATATAATTTTTGAATTCCCAAACTTATCACTAGATAATTTTTTCCAAATATAATATTAATTCAAATAGTTGTTTTAATAATATGAGTAAATCAATACTTGTAACTGGTGCTACAGGATTTATTGGTTCAAATTTAGTTAAATCATTAATAAAAAAAGAACATAAAGTTTCATCTCTTGTTAGAAAAGGCAAATCAGGAAATGATAAATCAAAAATAATCATAGGAGATTTGACTGACAAGAAGATTGATTTTGAGGATGAACAATATGATTGCGTTTTTCATCTAGCATCTCACACACCGCTTGAAAAAAATAAAAAAATAATTCATAAAGTAAATCTTGAGGGAACAAAAAACCTGTTTAATCAAATCAAAGAAAACACCAAATCAATTGTCTATGTGTCAGGATTAGGAGTTTATGGAGAAACAAATGATAAAATTGTCAATGAATCATTTTCATATAATCCAAATACAGAATTTGTTAAAACAAGATTAGAAGCTCAGAAATATCTTGAAGATGATTGTAAGGAAGTAGGAATCAATTTTTCTGTTGTTCATTTTGGAGACGTATATGGTCCAGGAGGTTGGTTTTATGAATTTCTAATTAGTCGTCTTTTAAAAAATACATTTAGACTGCCAAAAGGAGGGGACTACTACAAAGGTTTTGTTCATGTAACAGATGCGGTAGGCTGCTTGGTGTCTATTTTAGAGAAAAATAAAATGAATGAAACCTTTATTGTAGTAGATTCCTTACCTACCAAATTCAAAGATTTTGTAAATTTTACAGCAGATTCTATAGGCGCAAAACATCCAAAAAATGTACCTGTGTTTCTTGCAAAAGCCGTACTTGGAGGAGATTTGATAAAGCTTCTCACCACATCAATGAAGTCTTCAAATGAAAAAATATCTAAAATTTATAATTTTAAATTTTCATCATATAAAATTGGGATTTCAGACGTGATTTCAGAGTTAAAAAATCAAAACCTCTTGTAAAAAATTACCCAAACAGTAGAATATTTTAGTAGTGAAGTTAAAATGAAAACATGGAAGAACCAAAAGATCTCATAGTATTAGGAGCAATTAAAAATGGGATCAAAAAATTTGAAAAAATTCAAAAAACCACACAAGTGGAGCCTGAGGAATTAAATTCGATTTTGGAAAAACTAGAAGAGAGAGGGATGATACAAGTAGAAGAAAAAAAAGGATGGTTAGGAAAAAAAATCGAAATTACGATTACAGAAAAAGGATCAACAGAAGTCGATGAGAGGGTATACGAACTACAAGAGAAATGGAACCAAATGTCCACATTATACAAGACAGGAAATAAACAAAAACTTCAACAATACATGGATGACAATAGATCAATTTTGCCCATGATGATGTTTTTTGGAGTAATTGATATGATGATGTTTTCGATGATGTTTAGCATGATGGGCATGGCAATGTCAGACTATGTTCCTGCCGAAAGCATTCCAGAGGGAATTGAGGGTGCTGAGGGTATGGATGGTGGAGGAGATATGGGCGGTGGCGATTTTGACATCGACATTGGATTCTAATTTTCAAAGTTTGTGTTTTATACTTGGATAAAAAAACGAATACAATTGATTTACAATTCGTTTAATAATCCAGGTTTAATCAAAGTACTATACTTTTTGAAATCACATAACACAGAATATCTATCGGGACAAGATTTGAGTGATGTATTAAAAATAAGTAGAGTGGCTGTTTGGAAGCATATAAAAAAAATTAAGGAATTAGGCTATAAAATTGAAACAAAACAAAAGCTTGGTTATAGATTAGAGGCAGACTCAGAAAAATTACTGCCATGGGAGATTACAGAAGGATTGAAAACCAAATTCATTGGAAAGCAAGCGTATTATTTTGATTCAATTGATTCTACGCAAAATCAAGCATTGACAATGACTTTTGATAAAGAAAACAATGGGGCAGTGATCGTAGCAGAAAAACAAACTAGTGGAAAAGGAAGATCCGGACGAAGATGGGAGTCTCCAGAAGGAGGAATATGGCTTTCAATAATTTTACATCCAAAATTCGACATTGCAGTAACTACATTATTTCCGTTAGCAGCGGCATTGGCTTTGTCAAACGCCATAGAAAAAACACTGAAAGTAAAATCAGAATTAAAATGGCCAAATGACATTACAATCAAAGGAAAAAAAGTAGCAGGAATGCTAGTAGATGTCTCACTTGAGTCAAACAAAATTGAAAATCTAGTTTTGGGAGTTGGAATTAATTTTAATGTCAATACAAATCAAATTGAAAAGTCGTTAAAAGGAACCCCAAATTTTTACGGAGTAGCTTCTTTATCTCAACGTAAAAAAAACATTAAACCAATCAAATTGGTTCATTCATTTTTAATAGAATTAGAAAAAATATATTTTATTTTAAGTTCTGGAGATGTTAAAAAAATTGTCAAAGACTGGACAAAAAAATCTTCAACTATTGGAAAAACAGTAACGATAAACACGGAAAAAGGAAAAACCAGTGGAAAAGCTATAAGGATTGACAATGACGGAGCATTAGTAATATCTGAAAAAAACTTAAACAAGAGAGTTATTGCAGGAGATGTAATTCATATTTAAGAATTTAATTGCTTTTTTGAGATTTTTTTGATGTACGTTTGATTGCTTTATTTTTGCTGGGAATAAGTTTAGATTGTTCCTTTAGTATATTTTTTAGATCTTTTTGGATTTCAAAAACAGTTGAAAGCAGATCTTCAAGGGATTTGGAATATTGATCATAAATCAAGATTAATTCAGATTTTTTCTCATTTAATTTTTTAAGATGCTCATTTTGGCGCAATAGATTTGCTGAGAAAATTAATTCAGGAATGTCTTTTGCAGGGTCTCCTAGTGCATCAAGTTCTGATTGAACCATCTGAATTTTTTTCCGTAGGGAATAAATCAATTCTCCCAAGCCTATTTCTCCCATTCTAAAAGCAAATGGAATCTTATGGATTAAAGATTTGCTCAATAACTGCCAGCATAAATTAATAAAATTTTAAGGGATAAAATCACTTGCTAGACATTTTTTACAAAAAATATTTTGTCAACCAAAAAATTCTGATCATTTTTTTAATTTTTTGGCTAAAAATAAGATTACTGAGAAGAGTTCGAGATATCAAAAAAAATTAAAACAACTAAGAAATGAAAAAGATAAGAAAATACACAAAAAATTGTGAAAAAAATCGAAGCAATAAAACCGATCTAATTCAATTTATCATTATTCTTGTTCTATACAATTAGAATAAGGATTAGCTTAACCTACACACAATTAACCGTAAGAAATTAGGTAAAACGAATAATAAGCTAAAAGCGTTATTCGTAATGATTATGCTTAAGAATACAATGATTTCGGGGCCAAAATGCCCAGCATGTGGAGACAAAAAAATGGTAACAGACGAAAATACAGGAGAGTTATTTTGTGGAAGATGTGGCTTTGTTGTAACCGATAAAATTGCAGATACAGGTGCAGAATGGCGTTCATTTGCAAGTGATGACACCAACAGGACACGAGTAGGTGCGGGAACATCATTGACCATGCATGACATGGGATTATCAACTGTGATTGGTAGTGCAAATAAAGATTCTACAGGAAAACCATTATCTGCAGGAGTAAAAAGTTCAATCGAAAGATTAAGGACTTGGGATAGCAGAACACAGGCTCATTCATCTGCAGATAGAAATCTCAGACAAGCACTAAATGAAATGGACAAACTAAAAGACAAACTTGCATTAACAGATGCAGTTGTTGAAAAATCTGCTTATATTTATCGAAAGGCAATGGAAAAGAAACTAGTTAGAGGTCGTTCCATTCAAGGTCTAGTTGCTGCTTGTCTTTATGCATCATGTAGAAACACCGAAACGCCAAGGACATTAGATGATATTGCTAAAGGAATCAACATTAGGAGAAAAGATGTTGCAAGATGTTACAGACTTATTTTTAGAGAATTAGAATTGAAAATGCCTGTAGTTGATCCTGTGAAAGGCGTCTCAAGAATTGCAAGCATCGCAGAACTTAGCGAAAAAAGTAAGAGAAAAGCAATATCAATTTTAGATCAGGCAAAAAAAATCGGAATGGTTGCTGGAAAAGATCCTATGGGAATTGCTGCTGCAGCACTATACCTAGCTTGTATTAGTACAGGAGAAGTAAAGTCTCAGAAAGATATCTCCATTGCTTCGGGGGTTACAGAAGTAACAATAAGAAACAGATGCGCGGGGCTACGAAAAATGCTTCAAGGCTAGTGAAACAAAATGCTAAAAGTTAAAAACACTTGGTCTGATTGGACAGATTTTAATGAAAATATAATTTCAGATATTCCACAGTCTGCAGGAGTATACATGATGCATGCATCAATGAAAATTTTATTAATTGAAGGTTCAAGTGACATCAAAAAAAGTATAATTGAAAAATTATCATTTCCATGTATTACAAACAATGCAAGGTTAAGATACATGAAGACATCATTTTATGAGAAGATGACAGAAAATTTAATCAAAGATTATAAAAATAGACATGAAGGCAATCTTCCATCGTGTATGCAGGACTAAATTATCAAAATCTATATTCCAAATTTCTTGAGTCGTTTGTATTCTAGTTTGTCCCAAGGATATACAACGTATTCATTGCCTGTAGTTTTTTTTGCATAAATTAATTGTCGGGGATACTTTTTTCCTCGTCTAGCAAATAATGTTGCAAATACAAGTTTTGAAGGATCTTCTGCCATCGGGATAATTTTTTTAAACGTATGTCCTGAATCATAAATATCATCTACAAAAATAGAATCAGGTGGAATTTTATTTTTATCAACAAAAATAGTTTTAATTTCCAAATGATCAGCCAACAGTCTGGCAGGAACTAGTCCACCTCTACTAATAGTAGAGATGCTAGAAAAATCTCTAGGCATATCATTAATTTTTTTAGATAAAATCTTCATTAATTTTTCAATTTCAGACCAATTAATTTTTTGAGATCCTACTATCATAAAAACCACAACAAATACTAGAATTAAGTTCTTTATTTTTAGAAAGTATTTGGATTTTTTTTCAGAGGGGTAAGAATCTTTAAAATTTTAAAAGGGATTTTCCCAAAATCAAGATCTTTTTCAGATGAAACAAGACAAACATCATCATTTGCCAAAGGGAAACTCATTACGATAATTTTATCACGGTAAGACAATGAAAAATGAACTTCACCAAATTCATTGTCAAATTCATGTCGCATTCTAACTCGAAGAGCCAATTCCATAAACATCATTTCGTCCTGTTTTTGTTTTTCAAGGGACTGCAAGCCTTTTTTCATTCCCCCGGCAATGAGATGGCCACGATTGTTGATGATTCGAGCAGATCTCATTTTTGGATCTAATTTAGCGATTTTTTGGCATATTTTTTCAATAGCGTCAGGATTTGCCATTTTTCTAAATTAACAAGCGAACTATTTAATTGGGATCTATGCAATTAGTAGTCTGTGAAGGCTCAATCGCCAAAAGAACTTACTGATTATTATAAACACATGTCTCTTTTTTGGACTGATTTAATCCATCTAATGTCAAGCAAACCTCAAGCGCTTACATCAATTGGGCCAATGAGAGCATTTGCCACAAATTCAAAAAGGATATCCACAGAATTAATAGAAATTAATGAAAAATTATTAGAATTTAATCAATTTCTAACAGAGTATTACAAGCAGCTTGCTGACACCTGGAATGTTGCACAAAAAAAAGCAAACCAAAAGATACCTGAAACACCACAAAACGTAGAACAATTTGATGCATACAAAAAAACATGGATTGAGATTTTTGATAATGATTTTACAGAGTTGTTTGATTCTGAGAAATTTGGAGACAATTATGGCAAGTTAGTATCAAAAGAACTAGAGCTCACAAAACATTGGACCAACATTTCAAATGTCATTTTACAATCAGCAAATTTGCCCAGTAAAGAGGAGATTGACGAGGTTTACAAAGAAATGCATGCTCTAAAAAAACGAATAACTAAATTAGAAATAGAGTTAAAGAAAAAATCAGGAGGTAAAAAATGAAGTCCAAAACAAAAATAGACCCAAAACTTGTCGAAGAAATTTTAAAGTTCACAAAAAATATTACAGATGCACCAAAGTTAGTTTCTGCACCAGATGAAATTAGTTTAGAAGTCACACCTCATGATGTGGCACATGAAATTGATAAAGCAAGGCTATTGCATTACAAGCCACTTACAGAAAAACAACACAAAACACCTTTGTTAATTTCATATGCTTTGATTAATAGATATCATATTTTGGATATACAACCAGAGAAAAGTTGGGTTAGAAATTTGTTAGAGCAAGGATTTGATGTATACATGTTAGACTGGGGAAACCCAACAAGCATGGACAAATATCTCGATTTTGATGATTATGTCAACGGGTATCTTGATAGTTGTGTCGAATTTATCAAAGATGAGGCATCAACTGAAAAAATATCACTTCAAGGGTATTGTACAGGTGCAACCATTGCTACAGCATATACCTCTCTTCATCCAGAAAGTGTAAAGAATTTCATTGCCACTGCACCAGTAATTGATGGATGGAGAGATACAACAGTGATCAGCAATTTGGCAAAACACATCGATGTTGAAAAAATGGTAAGTACGATAGGAAATATGCCTCCAGAATTCATGTATTATTGTTTTTCAGTTCTAAAACCATTTGAACAAGGTATAGAAAAATATGTGAATTTTTTTAAAAATATAGACAACCAAAGGTTTGTTGACAACTTTTTAAGAGTTGAAAAATGGTTAGGAGACACACCACCCATACCAGGTGAATTATTCAAACAGTGGATTAAAGACATCTATCAAGATAATTTGTTAATTCAAAATAAGATGTATGTGGGAGGAGGTCATATTGATCTAAAAAAAATAGACATGCCAATATTTACTCAAGTCGCAGTAGGGGATCACCTAGTATCCCCTGAATGTAGCATGCCACTGCATTATGCAGTAGGCAGCGAAGATAAGACATTGAGGATATACCCGACAGGACATGTAGGAATGATTGCAAGTTCTTTGTCTCAGAAAAAAGTATTGCCAGAATTAGGAAAATGGCTATCTGAAAGATCATAAAAGAAAATTAAAAAAATTAAAAATTTAGATTCGCCACTAGTTGTTCTTTGTGGTGAATGCTGAAATCCAAGATTGTAGAATGTTTCTGTTTAGATCAGCAAATGATTTTGCATTATCATTAAAGGTCTTGATATTTTGTTGTGTTGCATCAATTGTTGCAAGTGTAACTTGGTTCTGAATTGATGTTGCCTTTACGAATTCTTCGGTTGTATCTTGAATTACTTTTAATGTAGCCTCTGGAATGTTTGCTGCAATACCGGCTTTCTTTACATATTCTTTTTGCAATGTGATGGTCGAATCTGCAATGTTTTCATAAGCCTGTAGGAATTCCTGCTGTACATTGGTAATTGCTTGATGATATTGTGGTACTGATTGTCTGATACCATTGAAGAATTTATCTATGTTTTGCTGATATACAGAAAATGCATCTGTGGATTTTGTTTGTGTCTGTTCGTTCTTACTCAATTTTTCACCTCCCTAGCTTTTGATTTTTTTGCTATTGGAAGAACAATGACTTGCACCAAGTCACCTTCACCTAATCCAAGGGCGTTACGTTCAGCCTCTGGAATAGAGATCCTGCCATTACTACCGACAGTAGTCTTGTAAGCCCCCCAATTCATAAACGATGGAAGCATCTGTCCAATGTTGAACATAGTATCCATGCTTCTGCTCTGAAGAGAAGACATGTTTTGCATCATTTTAGATTGAGTATCTCTTGCATTTTCTGAGACTTCCTTCAAGGTTTCTAGGGGATTAAATGTTTGAGTATTCTGATTGTTCATTAATGAACCAAAATTTTTCATAAATTCAGCCTGTGCACGACCACTTTTTTGAATCCAATTCTTAAACATAGCTGTTGGATCGTATGGGTTTTGATTACCGCTCATTGGTAGTGATAGGAATCAAGTATTATTTAAACGCTCTTATTTTGAAGGAAATTCATTACTGCAGATACAAAGGTTTTTGGATCTTGAACGTATGGAGTGTGACCACAGCCATCCATTCTATAAAATCTGCAATCCTTAATTGCAGAAACAAACTCTTTAGAATGCTGGATTGGAATAACAGGATCATCTGAGCCCCAAATGATCAATGTGGGGACCTGAATAGATTGTAATTTTTTTGTTATCACTTCAGCGTTTTTCAATCCAAGAACAGTTGACATGAAAGCAAGTTTTGCATTAGGCAATTGCATTCTTTCAATAAAACCCTGAACGATTTTTGTATCGACTTCTTTTCCAGATCCTTCCATCATTTCAAAGGCATTTTTTGCACTATTCTCACTTGGGTAAAGTGCAGCCATAATGTATGCATCAAGTGCAGGGGTAGATTTTTTCATTACTCCTGCAGGTGAAACAAGAATTAATTTTTCAAGATTATCAGAATTGACGGAGGCGTATTCGGCTGTAATTTGACCACCTAAAGAAGAACCAATGATAAAGGGTCTTTCAATTCCTGACACATCAAAGAACTTTTCTAAAAAATTTGAGAAGAATTCAGGAGTATAGTCTACCAAAGGTTTGTCGCTATATCCAAACCCAATCAAATCAGGAACAATAACTCGATATTTCTGAGAAAAGGTTGGGATTACCTTATCCCATCTTTCAGCAGATGCACCCAAGCCATGAATTAAAACCAAAGTGCCTTTAGAATGACCTGAATCTAGATACCTTATCTTGTGTCCATCAACTTGAATGAAATTTTCTTGCACCATCTTAGCGTCGACTCATCAGGGTAGATAAGTATTGTCTAAATATGTCGATCAGTGTTTATTATAATTTCTCTTAATTATCATAATGACTAAGAACATCTAGTTTTTTTAGTATAGAATCTTAATTCAAAAATGTGATTAAAAAGAAGATTACCAAAATTTTGGTTCCCATGGATGGTTCTAAAAATTCAATGCGTGGGCTTGAAATGGCAATTTCCATAGCAAGACAGTTTGGAGCAACAATAACTGGAGCCTATTCAATTAACATTCAGCCTCATTCAGAATTTCGAGGAGTAGGATCTGCAGATAAAGGGTTTAGCAACGAGATTAAAGAAATGATGGCAGATGCAAAAACCCTTGCAGCACAAAACGGGATTGTTTTTAATGAGAAATTAATGCGTGGAGATATTGGATACAACATTATCAAATTAGCACATGATAAAAAGCAAAAATTCAATCTCATTGTAATGGGATCACGTGGTAGGGGCGCAATCAAAGAATTATTTCTTGGAAGTGTTTCAAACTATGTAGTTCATACATCAAAAATACCAGTTCTTTTAGTAAAGTAACTAGGAAAATTCGTATTTTTAAAACAGTTTCCTAAGTTTTAAAGTGTATCTATTTAGCTGACATCTGTGAAAATTTCAACTACTTTACGAGCCAAGTTTTCAATATTTGCAGTGGGTTCTGCAGAAATTAAAAGCAACACCTGGGTTATAGGAAATGGGAAACTAACTAAGACTGCCTTGTTTCTACGGGCAGCAAGATAATTGATTGGCCCAAGACTTTCATCATATTCTTTTCTTATAGAGGCTTTTGACACAAATTCCAAAAAGGATTGTAAACGAGTTTCATCTCCTTCGTAGGGAGTAAGATTTTCCTTAAAACCACCTTCTACAAGTTTGCCATCTTTATCTATGATTCCTGCAAACCTAATGTCAGAGTCTTTCAATAGTTTTTTGCATTTTTCACCATATAGTTTGAGTTTTGCATCATTGCTTAAGGACATCAAATTTAGAAGGAACTATCAAAATAAAAACCTAACAATTTTCTGAAGATTTTTTCTAAAGTGTGCACTTTAAGAGCACATAATCAATTATCTTTTTTTTAGATACAGCTTTCATTTTTAACATCGATTTGTAAAGAATTAATTCGACATATTGTGGGTATTTTTCTAGAATAGATTTTTGTAATGATTTTCTGTTTTTAACATAATATTCTGCAAGAGGCACATAAACCTCACTTCCAATTAATTTTTCGGCCGATATTTCAAACCCTTCAGACTCGATCAAGTTCTTTACATTTTCTAAAAGATAATGTTCAGATGACCAAGTAAATTTCAATATGCCAAATTTGCTCAAAGAGGATGTATTCATAGATACGGGCATTGCCAAAACAAACAATCCTTGGTTTTTTAAAATTCGTTTTGATTCAGATATGAAATTTTCTAAGGGTTTGAAGTGCTGAGCAGACTCTAAAGCAATAACACGATCAACTGAATCATTCAGAAAAGGTAATTTTGTGGATGAAGAATTTAGAAATTCTATATTTTTTTTGGGACCAGAAAATAGCAATTGTTTGAAATTAATGTTTACGCAATACAAATTCAAATTTGGATATTGGTTTTTCCAAGAAATTGCCGGAGCAGATAAACCACTGCCCACATCAACGGCCTTTTTTGCTTTTTCTAATTCAGCCAAATTTCCAAAATAAGAACAGAGATTGTTTTGTGCAGAAATTGGGTCGTTATTAAGTTCAGACCATAATCCAAAATTTAGCATGGAACCTCCAGTTGTAAGCTGCATTATAGGGGATAAAGTACTGTAAAGATTGACTACATCTTTTTCATTTCTTCGTACAGTCCAAAGAAAGACATCAAGAGGGTTTATTGTGACCAAAAAGATTTTCAAATTAATTGGAATTCCATCCTATTAATTTCTAGGGCAAATCTTCAAGGTCATCTACACATTGTTTATGAACCCATTTCTCTTCGCTGTTTTTTGTAATTTCCTTGCCAGGTTGGATTTTTTCTCCACAGGAAACGCACAATGTTGCAAATTTTGCTTTCATGATTTTAGATAGTAACTGAGAGATAAATTATCTGTTATAGAAAAACAGCTAACTAGAGATTAGCTTTGAATAAAGATTAGTCATATTTTGTTACACAGATCCTACACAGAATTAACCAGCAGATCTATTAGCAACTTTTTTTCATATTACATAGAAATGTCAGAGGATTCAAAATGGTGGATTGGACTGCCTAATGAACTTCAAAATGATATCGAATTAGAAGAAGAGTAACTGACAGAACACAACAACTGTATTAACATATAGAAAAAACATTAGGAGTTAGGAAAAATATTGATATAGATAACACATAGTTGAGCTGATTCTAGTAAGACAATTTTGTTATACTTGTACCAATATTTACAGAGATAATTTTATCTCTGAAAGATCTTTTTCGAACTCTATCTCTTTCAAGACTTTTGGTTCGCTAACAGAAATAGCACTATGAAAACCGCGAAACTGCAGTAGGGATATTTTAAGATGAGATATGAGATTTCCTAAATGAATGATTTTCTGATTTTTATTTGAAATAAATCCCAAATCAAACATTTTAACATCAGAATCAATCTGAAATAGAGCTTTTAATTTTACACCTTCACTCCGTTTATTTTTTTACAAATTCGACATATGGCATTATTGGTTTTAATTTGGATTCAAAATTAAATTTGATTCCTTTTTCTTTGCCTTTTGTTTGTACAATTATGTTTTCTATTGTAATTTCTGCAAATTGTGTTGGAATAATTGTCAGTAGTTTAGTAATCTCATATTTTCAGTAATTATAGCAGTTTACAGAAAAGAATTGTTCCACACTCAAACTACTCTGAAATTTTAAAAGTTACTATTATAATCATAATTTAATTAACTTATAATTCAATAAATCTAAATCGAAACAAGATTAATAGAAAAAGCAGATATACACTAATGCAATCAAAAATACACAATTCTATTATACCATATGTGTAGATAAAGATACCTGACTGATTGGACTAAAGATGAAGATGATGAGGATGACAAGTTTTTTGACTGGATGGACAAAGACAAACAAAACTACAAAGAAAGACATCCTAAAAGACTGAAAAAACAGAGAGATAGTAAAAAGAAAATTATCATATCAGGGTTGGTCGGCATTGCAGTAACAATTCTAGTTTTTGCAGCAATATCAAGCAATAATGAATATGGGTTTGAAAAATACTTTTACATACCAGACTATAGACTAAACAAATCCCCTGTTTTTTGCGCTCAAGAGTTTTCTGATCCAGCCTTTCCTGATGCTAATAACATCATGCTGACAAAAACATCAAAATCAGTACAAGAATGGCAAGACAGAATAGAACAGTATACAGGTACTGATGGAGTATGGAATTTTGAATACAGAACAATACCTGCAAGATCAAGTTTTGTAGGATTTGGATGTGACACTACAATTACATTTGAGCGATTTCCATCTGTTGGCAGAGAGCGTGTAAGAGGAGACACCGCATTATCTCATTATGGATTTTCAGATGTTGTTATTTTTTACCTTGACCCTAGAACAAAGAACAAAATAGACTCTAACGTAGACATGGTAATAAGACATGAAATCGGTCATGTCTTGGGACTGGGTCATCCTATATTTGATGGGATGTATGATGACAGACCATTTTATAGAGACGGGGATTTAGTGATATCACGCTCTATCATGGTAACGCCAGAAGTGTATCCGTTTTTACCGCCAAACATCGTCTATGAGATAACAGATTACGATGTAAGAGCAGTAGTGAATCTTTATGGTGGAGGAATTAGTAACACGCCACTCTTTTTTGGATATCTAAACTATGTTATAATTGGCATAGTGCTTTTTGGAATCGCACTTTTTGTAAACAAAAAGCTAAAACAATATTAATAAGTTTTTAAAGTTGGATAAATTAGATAAACAAAACAGATACCAGTATATACTAAGTGAACAATTTGCACGATAAGTCTATATCCTATATTTTTTGGCCATCAGATATGGACTATTCCAAATATCTTCACTGTCATGCATGTCAGCAATCGGGATTATACTGCACACCACACAGACTTGAAGTGGAGACAAGCTTAAGAAAACGAGAGATAAAGAAAGTACTCCAAATTCACAACCATAAGTCAGTTCAATACAAGCATGCAATCAAAGGATTGTTGGAATCATACGACATTTGGAAGACTAGTTGATAATGTAGAGGGTTTTGTCATAATAGTTGTTTATTTTGTGATCAAGAATTTGTAAAGTATAATTATTTTTTTAAAAAAATACTTGAACCATTTTAAAGTAAATAAGATAGGTATCAATAACAATTCTTTTAACATACTTTATGAAACGCGTTATATGACAAAACCGATTCCTGATGGATTTCACACAACAACTCCGTCACTTGTGGTAAACAACTCAAAAGAGGCCATTGAATTTTACACCAAAGCGTTTAATGCAAAAGAAATTTATCAGATGCCTACTCCGGATGGTAAAACAATGCATGCAATGATTCAGATTGGAGATTCCTTTGTGATGATGAGTGATGAATTTCCGCAGATGGGTGCTCGTTCACCAATATCGATAGGGGGCACCTCGACTACTATTCACTTGTACGTTGAAGATGCAGACAAAATCTACAATCAAGCCATTCAAGCAGGAGCAAAGCCCACAATGCCAATGATGGATGCTTTTTGGGGAGACAGATATGGAAGTATAGTTGATCCTTTTGGCCACTCGTGGGGAATTGCAACTCACAAAAAGGACATGTCTCCTGAAGAGATGCACAAGGCAGCTGAAGAATTTATGGCAAAGCAAATGGAAAAAAGCTGACAATACTATACCACAATTTCAAAATTAGAACTCAATTGTAAATTATTAATTATTTATTAAATGACAATTGTTTAATTAGATGAAAGATATGGTACAATAGTTGAAAAAATTAAAACAATCTATAGTTTTTGCTCTTCTTTTAGCTATAGTATCAGGAGTTGGTTTTTTTTCATTTGTTTCTGCCCAAGAAGAATCTCAAATTCCAACATGGATAAAAACAGCAGTTGGGTTTTGGGTGAATGGTCAAATTTCAGATGCAGAGTTTCTCAAAGCAATTGAGTATTTTGTTGAAAATGAGATGATAAAAGTTCCTTCTAAAACAGCAGATGATCAAATATTGATTGACAACTTGCAAGTTTTACAAGGAGAGATTAACATGAAAATAGAGCAATCTAGAAAACTAGTTAATCTTCCTCAAATTCAACAAGCACTTTTAGAATCAAACAATTCCTTTGCACAAACAGGTTCACCTGAAGAAGTGATTAGACAGATAGACCAGCGATGGAAATCAAGTGATCCTGACATACCAAATTCAGTTGCGTATAATTTGATTCACAATTCGGCATCAGACGTACTTAGATCTATTATGGATGCAGATAATAAATCAGAAAGCCAATTCAAATACGCTGAAATCTTTGTTACAAATGTATATGGTGCAAACGTAGCACAATCAGAAAAGACTTCAGATTACAGACAAGACGATGAGAAGTGGTGGCAAAAAGCAAAAGAAAATGGATTGTTTTTGTCAGAAGGGGGATATGATGAAAGTGCAGGAGTTTATTCAAGTGACATCTCCATTAGAATTCTAGATGAGAATGGAAATTTTATTGGGGTGCTAAAAGCAGTGATAAATGTTGAATCAATTACTGAAGATTTGTCATAAAAATACGCTCAATTTAGAAAACAATATCCAATATTTGAAAAAACATTCAAGTTTTTGAGTTTCAAGGAATTTCAAAAACAAGTCTGTTTTATCTAAGGCCAGAGCTATGGCTGTATATCGGGAAGGGCAGTAAATGCCAAGTTAATCTGTTTTATTACACCTTCAACATCGATATCTCGTTGGGCAGATATCAAGATAAGATATTCATGAGTCGGAATACTAATCATGGTAACTTTTCCTCTCCTTGATGCTATGTAGTCTATTGGGCCCAATCCTTGATCAAAATCTTTTCTCATCAAATATTCCAAAGTTAGTTGAACATACATCATTCGATTTTCCTTATCTTCCAGGTAAGATTTTACGCCTTCTTTAAAACCACCAGCAATTCTATTGCCCATCTTATCTAAGACGCCAACAAATCTAATTTTGGGATCCACAAGGACTTTCTTGCAAGACTCTTCTAATGATGGGATTTCGGCAACCAAATCTAATTTGTTAAATGCATTAGGGATATTAAAATCAAGTATTTCGTTTTAATTTTTTATCATCAAAAAATTGCGAAGATATTAATTGCTATTTTTGTAGGCAAACACACGATAAATTTTTGAAGAGTCCTTTGATGTATATGTCCAATCTTTCAAAGTCTCTGTTACATCTTCAAACCTATCCTGCACATTAGGGTGAAGCCTATCAAAAACATCTTTTCCAACAACAATCTGGTTGGGTTTTGCAAGACCTTGAACCTTTGCTGCCATATTCATAGATGCGCCAAGTAGATCAACAAGAGATCTTTCCTCATCCGAACCATACTGCACTACAGTGTTAACTCCATAGTCAATACCAACTTTTATCTCAAGTTTGGGCAACTCATAGTCTTCTTCACTTAGAATTTTGTTGATTCCATCTTTTAGCACTCGCAGCATTGATTCGGCACATCCTGCAGCATCATCAGCTGCTTGCAAAGAGCTTCCTTTTCCAACAAAATATCCTATCACTGCATCACCGGAGAACTTTAAAACAAATCCACCACACTGGCTTATTACATAAGACATCTCTTGTACAAAAGAGCTAATAACTACTGAAAGTTTTTCAGGTGGCAATTTGAGGCTTAGTTTGGTTGAACCGACAAGGTCAACATAAATTACAGCCATCTCAACTTGCTCAAATACATGTTGTCGCAGAAAATTTTCAGAGGCATCTACAATTTGTGAGTACTTGTATCCTTCTTTTAGGGAATCACGTATTCTACCCTGGACGTTTCTTATCAGGGTTTCTGAATCTACAGTCTTGTTTTCAGTCTTTCCCAAAAGCATATCAATAATGCTGACAGACTTGTTTTCCTTTTCTTGTTTTGATGACATGTTTTTTGCCTAGAAATATAAATAATATTCTTCTTCTTAAATTGTTTTAGAAGATTGAAAAAAGTCCTTAAAACAAAAAGAATTGAAAATTGTTATCTATAATTCGCAGGTAATACATCCAATTGCGGTCTATATTTTGCATGTCTTTTGCAATAAATACTGAATGTATAGATAGTGCGTACAAGGAATTTTTTTTATCAAATAATGCTGTAATAAATGCAGTGAAAAATTTCAGCCTTTTGCTTGCTACCGTAGTTACGTTGTCACTGCTGACTGCAACAACACACTATGCATTCTCTGAAATTGATCCAATTCAGATCAATGTAAGTATTCCACTTGAGGGCTCTTCTGAGTTTTGTGGTAAGATCAACACATGTTTTATTCCAATCGAAGTGGTTACCTTGGTTGGTGCCCAAGTGACATGGATCAATAACGATTTGGCACTGAGAATTAACGATGAACAGATCAAACAATACGAATTGTTTTTTGAACAAAAATGCAAAGAACAAAGACCTTATGCTATTACTGATGACTGTCTGCAGATAAATTTTACCTTTGAATATGATGAAAAATGGTATTATGCATATCCAAAACTTGCACCACATCATGGTGCCATAGAAGACACTACAAACAGCTGGGATCCTGAATATTTTACGAGACATGAAAACTAGACTTTTGATAATAGTTGGAATCGTTTTGGTAATTTTTAGTGTAGATGGATTCTTACTTTTAGATTCTTCACTTCTTGAATGTAAAGGATTTACGGCTATGGGCTGGTTTGTTTTCTTACACTTGGGATTTGAACCAATGGCCATCTTGTCAAATCCCGAATGTTTGGCATCGTTTTTTGCACAAACAGGCATCTCGATTCTTTTTGGAATTGGAGTTTTCTTGATTCTTTATGCAGCAATTAAGAGACGTAAATATGAAATTCATTGTGAGAATTAGAAAATGAATCTCAAATTTATTCAAACAAAATCTAGGGTAAACCCAATTCTGCAAACTATCATCGCTATGATTCTGTGTATGTTGTCAACAATTGCTTTAATAACTTGGATTGTCATTGCAGATTCTGGCGTTCTAGATATCAACACTGCATTCTTGATGGAACGCTTTGTAATTTATGCTTCATTGCCACTCCTAATCCTTGTACCCTTTTCAAAGATGGGCAAAATCATCAAGATAATTCCTGGAGTTATAGGAACCTCTGTAGGTTCTATGACCTTTATTTTTGTGATATTTCCAGTAATGCTTATTCTACCAGTAATTGTCTCATCTTTATCTGTGATATTTATCGGATATTACATCAACAAGTGATCCAAACAATGGAATCAACAATTTGCAGGAGAGTTAGAAAATGAAAACTAAATTTGAGATTTCAATCATAGTAGCAGTTGGATTGCTAGCCGCAACTACGTTATACTTTATTTCTACAGATATAGACAATCAAGTCGTCAACACATTCAAGTATGAATCAGTAGAATATGATGATCTTGTATCAAGAAATGCAAGGCTTGGACTGTATGCAGTGCCTGAAAACTATGAAAAACAAACCTGCTTTTCAATATCCAAAGACAATATAGTAGCATACCCACTAGATTTTCTGGTAGACCACATAGAGGATACATCTAGAATCAGAGAGGACGTTGAGTTTTCTGACACTCCTCCAGAATTTTACACGCGATTTGATACTGACATCAAGACTAGCCTTGCATTAGAGATGATTAAAGCATACGACTTTGATGCAGTAAGAATTCCAACAGACAACAATGTGGGAAAGATTCCAGACACTGCATATCACTTTGACTGTCTATTTGAATACGAAGATGAGCAGATGATGGTGCGCATAATGTTTGAGTCTCATTTTTGGGAGAACATGCCGGCATATGTCAATACCACAAGAAACGATGTTGGACTCCCAACACTGACCAATGACAACATCAGAGTCTTTGATGGAGGAATTAACAGTACCGTTATCTTTCACAATAATCTAAACAGAGAAATCACATTAAGGTCCACTGATCCAATCAATTACCAGAGAAACGAGGATGGCAGATACTATAACTTGCAAGAACCAGAAAGACTGTTTGAAAACAAGTTTTCCAAAATCACAAACGATGAAAAAATCACCATACCTCCAGGAAAGTCATTTTCGTATCACTTTTCAAGCTGGAACACGCCGTATGGCATTCCACTAAACTACACAATAACTCCTACAAACCTCAAAGGAACCGTAACAGTAATGCCTTACTATAATTGTGCCCCATCACAAGACATATTCATTCCATATGCAAAAATCCACAAGGTTCCAGAGCATCCATCGTATCTTCCTGCAGGATACAAGTACGAGTGTGGATTTTACCACTATCCAGAAGCTGCCACATACTACTATGCAAACAGCACACAGAGTGAAGAATTCAAAGGCAAGCTAGGCCACGGAGTAAATCCAAAATTCTTTGCATCTGGGGGATTGGCAATCAGACTGGCAGACGTAAAATCATATGGACATCCACACGCAGAGAAAGAACCTGACAAGTTTACAAGATTGGCTGAAAGGCACTACTCAGAGTGGATGACAACATATGTCAAGGGACAGCCAGCTGTTTTGGAAAAGACAAATTATGGAGAGAATAAGTTTGGTAGAATCAACATATACCTGGATCATGATATGTGGTATATAGTTGAAGGCAGAATGTCATTCTCAGAACTGTACAGAATCGCAGAGTCTATTCCATTTGAAAAAGGTGATGGACCTTCTTCATCAATTCCAGAATCATTTGTCAATCCCTTCCAAGACAGATCCCTCATAATGGAGACATTTGATCTCAAGGAAGTTTACCAGCCAGGACAACCCATCTCCTTTGAGATCTCAACCGAGGGCCACCTGCCTGATGTAGGCCATCTAGATGTAACGATTACTGATTCTGCTGGCAACATAGTCTGGCATAACCCACAGTCAGTGGATGTCGGCGACGCAGAAATAGGATACGTTGACTATACATGGACCACAGAATACGACTTTGAAGCTCCAAAAATTCATGATGTGGGAGTCTATACCATGACAGTATCTTGGAATGATGTCATGATGCAGCATAAATTTCAGGTAAGAGAAGAGACACAGTTTTCATTGTTGGAGGACATGATTCCAGAACATGCTCACAACAAAGAGAATTTCTTGTCATCATTTCGCGATGATTGTTCCAGACAAGATGCAAATCAAGAACTTGTTGCAACAGACATTGGCAGTGATGAGATAAAAAATAACATGAAACAAAACAACAAGTTATTGGACCTGATTTTTGAAAAGCAAGAGATCACAATAAATGACGAGAATAGAAGCAGGGAATACATAGTGCCCAGTCAAGTAATAGAATGCATCCAAAACATCAAAAATGACAACATAAACCTTGCAGAAAAGATAGAGCAAGCCAATGAAAAACCAGAGACTGATATGCAGATGTTGCTGCGTGAATCTGAAATACTATACCATGGTCATGAATATCAACGGGCAATAGAAACGGCGGATTTTATTTTAGAGAATCTAGATGACACTACACCAGAAGCCATGCTTGTCAAGGGGAAGTCGCTTTCAAGACTAGGGGAATCAGAAAGAGCGTTAGAGGTATTTGAAGAGGTCACTGAAACCAATCCTGAATTTGTAGAAGGATGGTTCCGCGTGGGGCGTGCATTGTCCAGTATGGACCAGTATGATATGGCAATGCAGAGCTTTGATCAGGCAATCAAGATAGACCCAAAATATGTAGACGCATATATTGGCAAGGCGTTCACTCTGATGATCCTTGAGAGATATGATGAGGCATTAGAATACGCAGAAAAGGCTGTTCAAATAAGACCTGACATTTTGGTACATCGGGACATCTATCAAACAATACTAGATGTTGCAGAATCTAGATGAATCTCTAATTTTTAATTTAATTTTATGTCCACGTGGGTCAAATAAACATCACAACTATATCCCCATGCACGTTGTGCTGGAGATATAGTTATGGTGTTCGGAATAAGACCCACGTGTAAATTAGTTTGATAAAGTTAATCTATAATTGAGAAGCTGTTGTCACATACTTGACTAAGTGTGCGTGTTTAGCATCATAAAATACATCCCACAAAATTTTTGTCAATATATGAAATTCTTCAATTAATTACGAACACAGCGCAATAAAATTAGCATTCGTTTGCAAGATATTAAAATCAGAATCTTTTTGAATTTTTTCTAAAAAGTGGTCATGTTCATGGTGGTCATGTTCATGGTGGTCATGTTCATGGTGCTCGTGGTCGTGCTCATGTTCAGACTCTAACGTCAACAGTTTGGAAATCAAGTTGCACGTTTGCTCTGCATCTTTTTGTCTTGCGGTGGATTTTGCCTTGTAATATATTGCGTTCATCTCATCTGGATCCTGTTTTAGTACTTTATTATAACACAATATGGCACGTCCGTACTTTCCCATAAGGTGTAGTGAGTGTCCTTTGTTGATCAGGACATCGACATTGTTTCTATCATGTTGTAATATTTTGTTAAAGTGATCTAATGCTCTGGATGGCAATCCTAAACTATTACATGCTAGACCTAGACGAAATGTTGCATCAAAGTCTTTGGGGTCTTGTTTTACTGCCTGCCTAAAACATTCGTAAGCCAGTTTATATTTTTCAATCTCTAAAAGCGAATTGCCAAGATTGCATAATGAGTCAACATCGTCTTTTTTCCTATCCAAGGCAAGCTCAAAATATTCAATAGCTTTCTTGTGTTGTTTTTGTCCGGCATATACTATTCCAATGTTGTTTAAAATCTCAACATCTGATGGATCAATCTGCAACGCTCGGTTGTAAACAAATATTGCATCATCATGTCTTCCCAACGCAACTAAGACATTTGCCTTGTTGCAAAGAGCATTGGTATTGTTTGGATCAAGTTTCAGTGCAGAATCAAATGCATATAATGCATCTTCATATCTGTCCATGTCATACAGTGTTGTTGCTTTATTGTATAATGCATCAAAATCATTTGAATTCCTCTTTAGCACTGTCTCCAGATGTTCAAGTGAATCGTCATACTTTCCAAGCTCTGCAAGACATAATGCTTTGTTAATGATTGCATCTGAATTGTTTGGATTTGATTTTAGGATTTTTTCAAACAGTTGTATTGATTTTGTATAATTTCCTTTTTCATAATTTTTTATTGCACTTTCCTCTAGCAGGGAATACCTCAATTCTCTTTCACCGTTGTCTCTATTCCACGAGTGAGATCAAATAGATTAAACAGATTCTCGTGTCCACAGTTTTTAATTTGACATTTGGCCCAAAGACAAGGAACTCCATCATGCACTTGCACTTTAGATACTCCAGGAAATGACCATGAGTATTTTGGAATCTTTATCGTATTAGGACATGCCTCACAATGAACAAAGCTAATCTCCATTTTTCCATTTGCGATGTGTGCATTAATTATTTTATTCTTCCGTATAGTCTATCATCTGGTTATCTTTTGTAAGACAAAAGAGAACTTTTCCGTCATCATCCATTCCCATATTACAATCGTATTCCGAACATTTTTGCATGTGCACAATTTGATTTTTTAACAATCAAATTTGGTGTGTGTTATAATTATGCTATTTATTAATAATAAACACCATATTATAACAAATTATTTCATAACTATTATTATAACCTAAAATTTTCAACCATTGGCGGAATTATTAATATCCAAATAACCACCATTGAGCATCATGAATTCAAAGTGTTCTGAGTGCTTATGTGTTCCTCAGTATTGTAATACGGTAAGCAACTACACACTTTGCACGATTTGTACCAAGGATACTGAATGTTGTTGTACTTCAATCCACAAGGGATCTTACAAAAACAAAAAAAATCAAATCATGAAAAACGCAAAGTTGTCAATTAAAGATAATGAATGTTGTGTGGAAGGAACTTGCAATGACAACACGCAACCTGAGAAAAATATCAACATTGACTGTTGCAAAACTGTACCTCATCTTTCAAAAGAAGTAATTGGAAAACTGAAACCGGTACTCTATGCAGTATTTTTTATCAATGCTGGAATGTTTGTTGTAGAATTAATTAGCGGATTTATCGCCAATTCCAGCTCTTTAATAGCAGATTCTTTTGATATGTTTGGAGACGCATTTGTGTACGGATTAAGTTTATTCGTTCTCACTAAAAACCATAAAATTCAAGCCAAAGCATCTGTAATGAAAGGTGTAATCATGCTCCTTTTTGGGGCCTATGTTGTTTGGGAAGTATTTGACAAAATAACTCACCCGATAGTTCCGACTGCGCAAACTATTTCCTTTATTGGTGTCTTGGCATTAATTGCAAACACCATATGCTTCATGTTATTAACAAGACATAAAGGCAAAAATATTAATTTAAAATCCGCATGGATATGTTCCAGAAATGACCTATATGGGAACATAGGTGTAATTGGAGCTGGGATTCTAGTTGGCTATTTCAATTCTATGTGGCCCGATATAGTCATCGGTTTAGTGATAGCAGCTTTAGTAATTTATTTCTCAATTTCGATAATAAAAGAATCTTTAATTCATGCACATTAAGAATGGCGAAAGCTTGATGTGTTATAGTATTACTTGTTGATGAATTCTCATTAGTGACTTAAAACAAAATAAAAAAGAATAATATTTTTGAATAGTGTTAGATGATTTCAACCGTTATGTGTTAGCTCAGGCTGTTTTTTTATTTCTAGTTTTGATATCAATCCTGCGGATTTGGATAAGAGCACTCCGATGAGAATTACAACTGCAATCACCACTATGGTTCCTGATGGTGCGATGTTGTAATAGTATGACAAAAGGATGCCGCTTACTACAGATGCAACTGAAATTAACATGGAAATCCCAAGTGTTTTTTTGAATCCCTTGCCAAACATCATTGCAGTAATGTTTGGCAATACAATGAGCGCAGATATCAGTAAGATCCCAACCAGTCTCATTGACGTGACAACCGTTATGGAAGCAAGCACTACAAAGGCATAGTTTAACAGGGTGACTGGTAGTCCTGCAAGCTTGGCTTGTTCCTCGTCAAATGTCATCTGAAAGAATTGTTTTTGCAGAACGACTAGCGTGGCAATAACCCCTGCGCTGATTCCTAGAATCATTATTGCATCTTCGTTGCTGATAAGCAAAATGCTTCCAAACAAGAAGCTAAACAGATCCACTGAAAATCCTCCCGAAGAACTCACCAAAATAACACCCACGGCCAATCCTGAGACTAGTACTACTGCAACAGCTGCATCTCCAGATATCTTACTGCTTTGTCTTAGCTTTTGAATCCTAATGCTCCAGATATAGAAACAACAAACGCACTCCAAAGTGGAAACACTCCCAAAAACAAACCAATTGCTATCCCTCCAAATGCAACATGAGCTATTCCGTCACCAAACAAAGCATAGCGTCTCAAAACAAGAAATGTTCCCATAAAAGAACAGATCAAGGCTACTGCAATCCCTGAAATTATTGCCTTTTGTACAAATCCATAAGATAAAGCTTCAAGAACCATACGTTTTTCCAACCTAATGCATAGGGTGATCGCGCATATGTATCTGCATTGAAGACTCGGTGTATGTCTTAAGAAGTTCCTCGTCAGAGAAGAACTTTTCTTTGTCACCATGGTAGAATAATTTTTTGTTTATACATGCAACTTTGTTTGCATATTTTGATACTGCCTCAATATCATGTAATGACCAAATTATCGTGACCTTGTTTTCTTCGTTTATCTTTTTTATCGCTTTATAGAATTTGTTTGATGATTCAACATCAACACTGGTTGCCGGCTCATCTAGTATTAGCAGCAGAGGATCCTTTACAAGGCATCTTGCAATAAAAACACGGCGTAACTCTCCACCTGAAAGTTCGCCAATTCTTCTGTTTCGAAGAGATTCTAGTCCTACTGTCTTGAGTGCCTCACTTATTTTGTCATCTTTGTTTTTAATGTTCTTGTATATCATGTTCCAGCAGCAACCACACTGCTGAATCAGTTTGTCTCCCTTGACTAGTTTTTTTTCTGATATGATCCCCATTGAGACAATATCATATACTGTTGCAGGAAAGTTTGGCTCAAAAAATACCTTTTGTGGCACATATCCAATTAGTGGTATTAGTGAACGGAACTTTGAACCCTCATACCCAAAAATTCTGACTTTACCAGAATGTTGTTGCAGTCCCAAAATTGCTCTGAATAATGTGGTCTTTCCAGAACCATTTGGTCCAATTAATCCAAGTAAATCTCCTTCCTGTACTTTAAAGCTGACATGGTCTACTGCAATATGATCGTTAAAATTTACACTAAGATCTTCTACTTCAAGTACGTTTGTCATTGACATTCAAGAGCTATTTTCAGAGCATCGAGGTTTTGTTCCATTTTCTCTATGTAAGTTATGTTTTGCTCTGCATCTTCTGGTGTCAAAGCTTCAAGTGGACTGAACAGTAACACTTCTGCTCCTGCCTCATCTGCAATGACTTGTGCAAGTCTTGGGTCTACCAACTCTTCTGAAAATATTACCTTGATGTCATTGTCTTTTACAAAGTCAACAAATTCTGCAATCTCTGCAGCAGAGGCCTCTGAATCAGGAGCCATTCCACTGAGGGACATTATCTTAAGGCCATATCTTTCTCCAAGATACGTGAATGCATTATGGAATGGAACAAAAGTGTCTTTGTTGCATGAGGATAATGAAGACTTTATGTCCATGTCTAATTCATCTAGTTTTTCGTTGTATTTCATGGCATTGGCTCTGTGAACGTTCCCTCAATTATTCCGATGACGCTTGTCCAGTCTCCAGACGCTATCCTGATTGGATGCTGTTCTATTCTAGTGTCAGGAGCCCAAACAAACATTGCTTTCAGGTCTTCAATATGAGGTTCGATTCCAACAGTAATACGACCATCTGGCCAATGTACTACTATGTCTTCTGAGTGACTTTCGTGTAGTCTATCCCATTTCTGGTTGTAAACACATCAAAATCAAGAGTATCAAATGTTTCTAGGTGTTCATCTGCAAGACGTTCTGCAATTTTGTATCTCTCTAATTCTGTTTCTGCATTGGTGGAAGTTGACGTTACTAACTGATCTGAACCTTGAAAAACTGCATACCCTATTCCAAGTCCTGCAAAAAAAACTCCCACAGCAATTCCAATTACAACTGCTTGGCTAAACATGTAATATTATACACAAATATGGATATAATGCCTTACGGAATTTTGTTAACTAATATCCAAAAATAAAAAGAAAAGATTACTTGAATTTCTTCAAGTCAATCATTTTGTTGCGTATCTCTTGCAGTTGGTCTCTAAGAGAATCTGCTTGTTCGTTATCGCCTTCAGCTATTGCAGTCTGTAGTTGTCTTAGAAGATATACAAACTGAACTTTGTTTTCAGTTTGTTCTGGACTTAAATTCCCTTCATTGAGCTTTTGTTCAATCTTTGCTATCTTGTTCTCGATTTTGTCTGAGTCAGATATGTCATGCTTGTATCCTTCTCCATGAGAGTATCTTTTATCCATCTTGGAATGATCATACTCTTTTGTTACCTGTGCAGTATTATCGACATTTGTTGCGTCAACTACAAAGATTGTTTTAGACATTTTGTCAGGATCTGCATCATCCATGTTCTTTGCAACAAGTATCCATGCAACTGACTTTATACCGTCTTCATTGACAACCATTCCGATACTACCTTTTATGACATCTAGTCCTGCAAGCTTCTCTTCTGCTGCAGCTGCTGCCTTACTTAGCTTTACAGTTACCTTTTCTTTTAGTTCCTGATGAACTGCCTTCTTATCTTCAACTTCAGACATATCTGGGACTTTTATTGTGCCTGTAAAATCATCAATTTCGACTATCATATGATGGTGTTTGCTGTATTTATCTCCCATTTTGTCGGCGTGATGTCTCTTGTATTGCTCTTTGTGCTCTTCAATGAATGCTTGTCTGCCTTCCTCATCAAGTGAGCAGTACTCATTCATTTTAGATACCATCTCTTCTGTTTTGTTGTATTTTTCAATTAGTTCGATTTGTTCTTCAGAAGACATCTCACAGTATAGGTTTAGCTTTTCAGCCATGTCTTTTCGGATGTCCTTTTTGGGATAATCATGAGTATAGTCTCTATCCCAATCTTTTCCTTGACCAGGTTCTGCAATGACATAAGGTGTTGCTGCTGCAAACATTAGTGCAAAAACTGCTGCAAATGCTGGAAGCAAGTACTTCTTGTTATTCATTGGATTCAGTTATGCAATCTGCATATAATGACTTGCGGAACTTTGTTAAGCTAAAACTCACAATTATTTTTGCAAGAATTTTGAAATTATTGTGTACCTAGTTTTTGACATAAAGGAAATGGCCTAAAAAAATCAGGCCTGATTTCCAGAAGTCCTTGCGCTTTCTGATTTATCCTTGTTCTTTTTGTCACATGACTTTCCATCTTTTCCTTCATAGGATTTTTCGTCATAAGATCTGTCTGAGGAATTGTCTTCTACATCTGATGACTCTTGAGCCATTGCAGGAGACATGGGTGACAAAGCAAAAACCATGACTGCCATCAGAAACGCAACAGCAGGGATGTAGAGTTTTTTGTTGTCTTGAATCTGCATGAGGAAAATATGCATATTAGAATATAATGACTTGCGGAACTTTGTTAAGCTAGTCTTATTATTCATATGACTGAAATTCATCCATGACAAAAGCAGAACTTGGTAGTAACAGATTAAATGATATCGTATTTTTCGGATTAAGAGCAGCAGTAGGGGTAATTTTCATTGCTCATGGCATTCCAAAATTTGATCCTGGATTTGGAGGTTTTCTTGGAAGCATTGGGATGCCTCCAGAGGCTCAGATCCCAATTGCACTTCTTGAACTAGTCGGAGGTACCGTCTTAATTGCAGGAGTATTATCTAGAATCTCGGCTGCAATGCTTTCAATGAACATGTTGGGAGCAATTTTAGTTGTCAAGGGGGCAGCAAGTCTAACTGGAGAAAGAGGTTATGAGTTAGATCTTATCTTGTTGGCAGCAAGCCTTGTGATAATAGTTGCAGGTCCAGGGCGTGTTTCTATTTCACACATTGTTAGAAAACTCCCGAGGTTCCTGCATTGATTGTAGGAGGCAGATAAAATGGTCCAGATATGTAAAGGAATGTGTCAAAATCTAAAGGCACCGCCAATTGCAAATTATCTCAAATACCAGTCAGGATACAAACTATGTAGCGTTTGTGGAGAATTTTTTGTTATTGAAAGTGCTAGGTGTCCATGTTGTAAAACCCGTCTAAGAAGCAGAGCCCGTTCTGGTCGAATTTTCAGGAACTCGCAGTTTAAAATAGAGTGAGACAGTTGAATGGTGAAAAAAACTGGTTTATGAATACAGGGATAGAACATACATTAGAAAGGATATTCTGATCATGCTTACCGAACGTGGAGAACTAAACCAGACAAAGCTGCTCAGCTATTGCGGCCTCAATCTAGCAAAACACAGAGAAATCCTAGAAGAATTGGGGAAAAAGAATTTGATAGAGAAGAACATTATTCCATGGGGCAACAAGACCATAACAAAGTACAAAATCAGTCCAAAGGGATTGGATTTTTGCAAATTAATACTAGAGCCCTACGAAAGCATGTTTCCAAGAACAAAAGACGAGGAGGAAAAAGAGAACAATGTTAACTAATGGTTTTAAGAGGAATGGAGGTCAGTAGAACATGAGTAGCGACAGCAAGAACAATCAGAAACGTGAGAGCATCTTTGGCATAATGGACAACATCATGCTTGAGGTGAGCAAGACAAAGAAGATGTTCCTTGTGATGGTACTCACTATTTTGATTCTGCCTCCTATAGGACTCTTGATAATGACTACTGCATTTGACAATCCATTTTTCCCAGATATGAAGGGATTTGAAATTCATGAGGAATGGGAGGAAAAGAGTTACCAGCTACGGGACATGCTGTTGGAAATTGAAAAGGTGCCTCCGGAGTTGCGTGCAGACAAGCTAAAAGAGACACTAGAATCAGAAAAATATATCGAGCTTAAATCCAGACTAAATGAACTATCTGAACAATATCCACATCTTGAAAAAGATCCACCAAATAAAGGAAAACCTCCAGTAAAGCCGCTACAGTTGATCATCTTTGTTATATCTGGAGTGTGGCTTGGAATTGGAGCAAGGCAGTGGTACATCATGTCAAAGTGGGATTCAAAATACAAGCAATTCAAAAAACAACAAGAGGACATCGATAAAAAGATAGACGAAGAGCCTGAAGATGGAGAAAAATAAACGATGTCAAAACAGATGCATGTTCAAAGGTAAGGTATTTCAGCAGAGATTAAAAGAAAATGCCAAATAAACATTCAAGACCTGTCAACGACTTTGCAACGGATCTTTACGAACCAAAGGTTGGCTTTTCGCTAAAACGTGAGATATTCTTTGTAACTCTAGGCTCAATTCTGGGAGGAGTTACAATGCACCTTCCGCGTATTTTGCTAGACATAGGAGGGTCCCAATATCACATACAGCTGCTCGTAAATGCAAGCATTGTTAATTCAAAACTGCCTGAGGTAGGATTTTTACTCCATATGGCAGTGGCGACTTTAATTGGAATTGGGACAGGCATTATCCTGTACAAGGTAATCAAGTTCAACATTTCACAGGTAAGAAAAGGAATAGCGTACGGTCTTTTTGCAGGTTTTATTGTGTTTGTAATTTTTGCAATACCTGTATCTCAATTTCTGTTAGGACCTAACAGAGCAGAGGTTCTAGCAGATCTGGACCCAAACATTGCACTTGAAGCAGGAGAAGAGATACTACCAAGAATCGCATATTCCTTGCTAATACATCTAATTTGGGGAACAACTGTTGGGATAATATCCTCTGTTCTTACACAGAAACTAGGCACAAATTATAGATGTAGAAGATGCGACATTGAGTTTTCAAAAATATCCACATATGAGCATCATGTTACCTATGTGCATGAAAATCCCTCTCCCACAATGAAAAAGATTGTCATATTGGGAGGAGGATTTGCAGGAGTTCATGCATTAAAAAAAATTCAAAAACACTTTGAGGATTCTGTGGATGTGAGTATCAGAATCATAAGCCAGGACAATTTTTTCCTGCACACTCCCATGTTGCCTGAGCTTGCCATTGGAAGTATTGAGGCAAGACACATAGCAACTCCGATCAGGGCCTTTTGTAAAAGGGCACGATTCTATCATGCCAGAGTCGAATCTGTCGATTTTGAAAACAAAACAGTCACCACCACTGACCCAGACAATCCTTTATCCAGTGAGAATATGCAGAAATTTGATTATGATTATCTGGTATTGGCATTAGGTGGTATCAACAACTTTTTTGGAAACCAATCTGTACAAGAAAATGCCCTTACGATAAAGACATTAGATGATGCAATGCAGATTCGAAACCATGTCATAACCATGTTGGAAAAGGCAGACCAGTTAGACGATACCGCAGAACAGTCCAAATATGTCACGTTTGTTGTGGTCGGTGGTGGATTCTCTGGAGTAGAAACCACAGGTGAGCTTAATGATTTTATCAAGAGGTCTGTAGAAAAATACTATCGAAACATCAATCCAAAAAATGTCAGAGTAATCTTGGTGTCCTCTGGGGATTCAATACTGCCTGAAATAGGAGATCTGGGAAGTTTTGCAAAAGAGTCCCTAACAAAAGAAGGTGTTAACATAATATCCAATACGAAACTAGTCAGCGCTACAAAGGACATGGCAATACTAGATAATGGAATGAACACCACAACCAAGACAGTAATATGGGCAGCAGGAGTTACTGGAAATCCAATAATTGCAAATTCAAAAATTGCCAACAAAGACAGAGGGAATCGAATAAAAGTTGACAAATATCTCAGATCTATCGACTTTCCTGAAGTTTTTGCACTTGGAGATTGTGCATCCATAACGGATACAAAAACAGGAAATTCTTATCCTCCAACTGCCCAACATGCAATAAGACAGGCCGTCGTTGCAGCAGACAATCTGATTTCAAGTGTCATGTCAGGAGAATCAGCATTGCTTACCGAGTTTGATTATGTAACCAAGGGTTCTATGGCGGAGATAGGAAACAGAAATGGAGTTGCATTACTATTTGGCTTTAAGGTAAAAGGATTTCTCGCATGGCTTATCTGGAAACAATACTATCTGTCAGCCTTACCCAACGTAGAAAAAAGACTAAGAGTGGGAATAGATTGGCTAGTGGACCTTTTTGTTCCAAGCGACGTCACAAAAATATCATCACAGAAATAATTTTCAAGGTAGGCTTGAATCTTGGTTTAAATTTACTTGATAGTTTGTTTGTAGCATGACAGTAAAGGACAAAATTGATGATTGGGATTCATACTATGTAGAAAACAAAATAGAGGAAATGCCTTGGTATGAAAAGAATCTTGATCACGATTTGGAATATCAAATAAATTCAATGAATCTCACCAAGGGAAAATTTTTAGATCTAGGTACGGGGCCTGGGACCCAGGCAATTCAATTAGCAAAGTTAGGTTTTGAAGCTACGGGAACTGACATATCAAAAAATGCAATAGATAAAGCAAAGAATCTTTCAAGAGAGGTAAATTTTATTGTAGATAATATCTTAGAATCTTCGCTTCCTAATGATACATTTGATTTTATTCTAGACAGGGGCTGTTTTCATGTATTTGAACAATCATTGAGACAAAGTTATCTGAATCAAATTAAAAGAATCCTAAAAGATAACGGAATATTATTTTTGAAAGTTATGAGTATCGAGGACAAGAGTTTGAAGGAAGGAGAAGGCCCGCATAAATTTTCTCAACAAGAAATACTAGATATTTTTGAGAAGGACTTTCAGGTAAAAGAAATCAAATCAACTGTATACTATGGAACGCTTGACCCACTACCAAAGGCGTTGTTTGCGGTTATCAAACAAAAGATCTAATCATCAGATGAGGAATTTTATGAATAAAATAATTCTATTTGGGATGTCGGTGTCACTATCAAGACCTTGTTAGGGAACTCTTTCAGGCACGTTAATTTTCGCCGCTCTGTCCTAACCCCATGCACGTTGTGCTGGGGATATAGTTAGGGAAGATAATTTAGTGCCCACGTGGAAGAAAATACTTTATTATTTTATCTCCTTAAAATAAGGCAAAAATATGAGGAGGGAATAATTTCTGGCAGATGAATTATCTCAGAATCCTCCATTTTTTGAATAGAATACTGAACAAACGGCTTTGTCATGGGCAAAAGACCCATTTTTCGCTCATATCTCTCCCAAAGCATATGGTTTGAAAGCACCTTTAAGACCAATGCGTTGACGTTAATTCGCTCCAGATCTGCCTCATTTTTTAAGTCCTCTATCAAGCTTGCATCAAGCCTGAACGTGATCGTTTGACTTTTCTTCTTCTTTTGTTCTGACATTTAATACACTTCTAAAAGATAGTGGTTCTCTCAGGCTATAAGCAATTTGAAAGTTAGCTCTGCTTATGAATTACGTATCTTGTAGCCTCAAATCAATACTTTAGGTTTTGTAAAACAGTTCACATGGGGATTAGTTTTCTGATTTTGTTCTACCTGTTGTTTTGTTTGTTAATTTTACGCCGTGGTTTTATTCTGAGCATCGACTTGCAACACGGGCATCGAGTAAGGTTTGATTCAAAAAAATACAAACAAAGTGAACAGAATCTCTGTTCCTTGGAATACTTGAGAATGTTTGGAACTGGCTTTGCTTTGTACAAATGACAAACACCTTTACATGTAAATCCAATTTCTATTCTCACTTCTTTTTAAAATCATAAGAATAATTCAAATAGTTTAATTGTATCATTAATCTTGCAAAAAAATAAACTGTTCAAAATTATTTTCAAATGTTATAGATACATTTTTCATGACATACTTTCCGTCGTGATATATTTTAAACAATTTTAAAATTATCTTTAGTTAATCTATTAGATAATATATTCTAGTTCTAGAGAATGAGAATAAGAAATTGTTAGCTGGTTCTAATTAGGAGTCTCTAATTTTCACATTGTTTAAATCAATAAAAAACGTAACAACAAGATATGAGGGTTGATCTATGTAGAAAATGTGGAGCAGAACAAGAAGTCAACAAAAAATGTGACATATGCAGAAAAGCAAAAGAGTTTTTCTGTCATCGTTGTGGTAATGTAACGGAAGAGCAAATTCACTTTCAGTGCATGCTAATTGAGCCAAGTTATCAATTACTAGAAATTCCGGTAGCGAGGAAGTAAAAAATGCAACAGGCATCATTACTTTCTTGTTCTCATGAAAAACTTGTTCTTGATCAGGATAGAGGAGAAAAGATTTGTTCGCAATGTGGAAAGGTAGTTGAGCAAAGAATGAATGATGAACGTGCTGAACTGTTTTATGACAATTTTATGGAAAATTCACATGTAGGTGGTGCTACATCACTTGCAATTCATGACAGAGGCTTATCTACCATGATAGGACAAGCCAATCACGATGCTGCCGGAAATCCGTTAGCATATGAGACGCAACATGTTCTAAGGAGAATGCGTGTGTGGGATTCAAGAAGTAAGACCAAAAGCTCCTCCGAGCGAAACCTACGCATTGCATTAATGGAGATGAGGAAACTAAAAGAGAAACTAAGCCTCTCAGATGCGGTCATCGAGAGAGCATCATATTTGTACAGAAAAGCCTCGGAGATAAACCTGATTCAAGGAAGAACCGTCAAGTCCATAGTGGGAGCATGCATGTATGCTGCCTGCAGGGATATGAATGCTCACAGAACAATAAGGGAGATATCCAAGAATCTTCATGAGAGAAACAAATCGGTTGCAAAATCCTATCGCGTGTTATTTAGGAAACTGAATTTGACTGTTGCAATAGCAGATCCTACAAAAAACATAATCAAGATCGCAAACAACCTAAAGATTCCAGAATCGGCAAAGCGAGAAGCTATGTTAATTTTTGATATGCTAAATGAAAAAGAGGTAATTGCAGGTAAGCGACCAGATGCAGTAGCTGCAGCAATAATCTACATAGTGTGTATCAAATCAAATCTAGACTTTTCACAAAATACCATCTCAAAAATGTCTGGTGTGTCTGGCATTACAATTCGAAACAGAGTCAAAGAGTTTACAAAATATGTAAGATTAGTTTAGGAGGAGATATTGTTCAAAAATATCACAAGTAAATTAGGAGTATGAAATGTCAAGAAAGTGTAAGACGTGTAGAAAGAAAATAGAAAGCAAGATCATAACACATTGTTCGAACAAATGTCTTTTTGCTAACATTTGGAATAGCAAGTCGATAAGTGGAATTCCCATAGAGACTTGGGATGAAGATGAAGAAAAACCATGGATTTGAAAAATAACTTAATCATAGAGTAATAAATTTTCAGTTATGGTTTATGACAACTGTTCTTGGAATTGTAATGTTCTTTCTTTAAATGGACAAGACTGCTTGATAACTTCAGTAATAATCAATTTTTAGATTAGCTATTCTTTTGTTATGTGAATAGTCTCCATTTTCTCTCTTATTACAGGCATCTGTCCCCTCTCTAATTGATCATAGACTCTAATATACACACTATATACCTCTGATTGATTCTTTGTATTTGAGACAATGGACTATCCAACAATGATTTTTGCAACTGTATGGGGCCTTTTTGGCATATTAGTTGTGGTGTTGTTAGTTAGAAGCTATCGCAAGAAATCAAAACAGAAACAATGTAACACATGTAATGGCATGGGATTTGAATTTTCTATCAATACGTATCCTCCACAATGTATACGATGCAAAGGAACTGGATATTTGTAAAACATTCATAATTTATTCAAGATTTAATGATAAATTCTTTATGAACAATCTAAATCACATCAAATAACATGACTGTTTGTGTATAGACACTTACCCTCATTTTTTCAAAGCCAAAAGCAACTGCATTGCCTTGATCCATCGCTTTCTGATCAATTTTGAGTCCTTTCCCAATACTCTTTCAATCATCATTCCTCTGTATATGTCCAAAACTAACTCTGCCACCTCTGTCAACTCAGAATCACTAAAGCCTTGATATGCACCTATGCCTTCTCGTATTTTCTTTAGTCTTGATACTGCAATTTTTACCGTTTCACCTCGTCCCTGATTTAGCAGTTTTCTGAGCTTTGGATTATGTATTGACTCTGAAATTCCCTCTATCCAGATTTTGGCAAAATTTAATGGTCCGTCAATTACCTTGTCATAACTTTCGTTCAGATCTTTTACAATGTTGTCCTTGTTTTGAAATAGATTTGAGTTGGTTTTTTCAGAAAGTTCTACGCTTTGAAACAATACCGCAGTAAACAGTTCCTCCTTGCTTTGAAAGTGATGATATAAACCTCCTTTGCTTACCTTGGCAGATTCTGCAATTGAGTTAAGCGATGTCTTTGCATACCCGTTTTTTGCAAAATTTTTTGTAGCTGATTCCAGTATTCTTTTTTTTACAGAAACAGGGTCTTTGACACGGGTTTTCTTCACTATCTACAATAGGACACACACCAGTATCTAAATTCTACTGATTTGTTTCTCAACTATAAAACTAATACATACCGGTGCACCGGTCGGTTTATATAATTTCAAGACTAAGGTATAGCAAAGAGAACAAAAAATGACATCAGAGAATTCCACGGATAATAAAAACAGTAAGAAAAAAGCAATAATTGTCGGGTGTGGAATTGCAGGTCCAACTCTTGCACTTGCACTAAATCATGTGGGAATTGACTCAGAGATATATGAGGCACATAAGAAGCCTCCAAACTTTGGGTTGCTCTCTTTGACCTCAAATGGAATCAATATTTTGAAGATGTTGGATGTGTACAAGAGCATCAATGTAGATGACTCTGCAAAGATCCTTTTTTACAACCATTCTGGAAAGAACATCTTCAAGATGGATTTTGGGGGATGGATGAGAGAAAAGTTTGGTTCTGGCATGATAATCATCAGGCGTGAGAATCTAATTCATGAGATGACCCAGAAGGTCATATCCATTGGCATGCCAGTAGAGTTTGGAAAAAGACTTGTAGAAATCAAAGAAACAGATGAAAAAGTAACTGCGCATTTTGAAGACGGAACTTGCGCAGAAGGGGATTTTCTGATAGGTTGTGACGGATTGCGTTCCAAGACAAGAGATGCAATTATTCCTGATGCTCCATTGCCTGAATATTCTGGAACTGTCGTGATAGGATCGGAGTTGGGCAAAACAACTGATCACAACTTGGAATCAAACGCGTTTCACATGACCCTTGCCAAAAATACCTTGTGTGGGGCATCAGTTGAAGTCGACAACAACATGGTTTGGTGGAGTTATGTTCCATATCCTGAAGAGTCAATCAAGACCGAACTAAAAGACATCTCAGATGAGCAATGGACCAAAAAATTGCTAGAGTTTCACAGAGACGACACCCAGGTAAGGAGATTCATCAAGATGTCAAGAGACTATGTCAAGATTCCAATCTATTCCATCCCACATTTGGATAAGTGGCACAGGGGCAGAGTGTGTCTGATTGGAGATGCTGCGCATGCCACTTCTCCTCACATAGGTCAGGGTGCAGCAGCCTCGATGGAGGATGCAGTGGTCCTTGCAAAATGTCTCCGGGATGTTTCTGACTATAAGCAATCATTTGCAAAGTTTGAGTCCTTGCGAAAGGATAGAGGGGAGAGAATAGTAAGGGAAGCTCAGAAAAGCGGCAAAATATTTCTAAGATCTGGAATTTTGGGCAAGTTGACTGCCAGAATTTTCCTGAAATTTGGATTACGTGAATCCAATTTCAAAAAAGGACAGAACTGGATATTCTCCTACAAGATAGATTGGAACAAAAAGATACAATGACAAAAAGAATCATCATCGTTGGTGGCGGGATTGCAGGATGTGTCCTTGCACTTGCGTTAGATAAAATCGGAATGAAGCCTGAGATATTTGAGGCACGTAAAATTCCCAAAGATGATGTAGGGTTATTTCATTATCTATCATCCAATGCAATGAACGTCTACAAGGTTATAGGAATTCATGATAAACTCAAAGATGCAGGATATCTCTGTAATGGCGCAATTCACTACAATGAAAAGGGTAGACCTATCGCAAGGATAGATGAAAAAGATTCTCTGCAAGATTATGGTGCAAACAGCATAATGATCAAACGTGAATTTTTGACTAGGATCCTAAGAGATGAAATAACATCAAAACAAATTCCGCTTAATTTTGGAAAAAAACTAGACAACATTACAAACATCGACAATCCAAATCCTACTGCTCATTTTAAAGATGGGACTTGTGCGGAAGGCGATCTGATTGTTGGATGTGATAGAATTTATTCGAAAACAAGACGCATAATTCTGCCTGATTCTCCAAAACCATACTATACTCAGGTAGTAATCACTGGAGGATACACCAAAACAAAAATCACTGACAAGGAATTGAGTATAATCCATAGCAACTATGGAAAAAAAGGATTCTTAGCATATTTTGTCCTTCCAAATAGCCAGGATGTTTGGTGGTGGAATGGTGTATACTATCCCAAACAGAAATCACGCGAAGACATGGAACAACTTTCAAACAAACAATGGCAGCAGGCAATGGTTGAGATGTATGCAGAAGATACTCAGGTCATTCAAGATGTGATAAACCACAATGAGCTTAATTTCATAAAATATCCCATATCGGATATGCCTTCACTGAAGACATGGTATAGAGGAAATGTTTGCCTGATTGGCGATGCGGTACATGCTACTGCTCCTACCAATGGGCAGGGAGCTGCTATGGCAAGTGAAGATGGACTAATGCTTGCCAAGTGTCTTAGAGATATAGACAATCAACAACAAGCATTTGAAAAATTTCAACAGCTTCGCAAGAAGAGAGTTGAAAAAATTGTAAAAATCGGACGTTCTGCAGCAGAAGGTTATCTGGTTACAAACCCTGTGAAAAAATGGTTCAGAAACACAATGATCTCTCTAATGTTAAACTCACCTTTTTTTGGAAGGATGAAAGACTTCTTTTTTGCATATGACGTGGAGTGGGATAAAAAAATAAAATGAAAATTAAACGAATTTTAAAATATTTTGGAATATCTGTTTCTATTTTCATTGTAGGTTTTCTTGTCATAGCACAAATTGCATACCAAAGCATACCATACATCGAACCTCCAGGTAAAATGTATCAAGTTAATGATACAGAAATTCATATGTATTGTATAGGACCAGAAAATAACAACAAACCAACCATTATCATTGTACCAGGAGGTGCAGGTCCAAGTTTTGCATATTTCAATCTCCAGGAAAAACTATCTGAAACCGTCCGTACGTGCAGCTACGATCCTACAGGATTGGGCTGGAGTAAACCAAATGACATTCCTTACCCTACAATAAAATCTATGACTAGTAACTTCATCTTGTCTTTTGATCAGGGAAAAGATGCACACTATGATCGGGGCGATTTGCCAATTGTCGTCCTTTCTGCAGAAGGCGTGATTTCTGAAAATTCTAAAGACATTGGGGGAATATCTCCAGAAGAAGCTAGGAAAGGATGGTTAGGCTTTCATAAAGACTTGGCAGATCTATCATCTAATGGCAGACATGTCATAGTAAATGGAACAAACCATATGAGCATATTGGATAGTGATGAAACTGCAGAACATATTCTGAGTCTGATTCCTCTAATCAGAGAGATAAAATGAAAGATCAACCCATACAAAATTTAATTAAAAATAAATTCAGTGATAATTGTGATATGAACTTCAAGGACAATGATGAAAAACTAACTGACCATCAGAAAAAAGAACTGCGAATATGGACAGAAAACGGGCATGTCAATTATTACAATTTCAAATCAAAAAAAGAGCTGCCCAAAGGAGTTTCAGGCTCAGTTGCCATGGTAAATCACAGAATAACGAAATGGAATCCAGACACAAACAGGTGGAACTTTGTCAGCAGTCAGGCAAAGAGACAAGACAATCAGCGAGAGTAATAGTTTGACTAAATTAGATATTGTTTGAACTAAGAAGTCAGGAATTGAAAACAAGATTAGCAATAATTGGAATCCTGGGTCTTGTTGTTATTTTGGCAGTCATTCTTCACACAGAATTGTTTGGAGAAAATGCAACATTTGGGGAATGTCTTGTCACTGCATCAAGCGAGAGAGGATTCAGCTCGTCTTTAGAAAAATCAACCAGTGAAAACCAGTGCAAGCAGAGCTGTGCCTGGTCTGGAAATGTTGAATCTGACGAAAAAGAAAATGTGTCATGCAAATTCCAAACTGTCTCTGGTTATGGATGGATTGCATCTCCTGAAGAATTTGAATATATGATTGATAAACTATCCTTAAATCCACTAGATTAGATAAAGATGAAAAGTATGCTAAAGAATCTGAAACAAGACCTGGAAAAAGAAGCAGAACCTGACAAGAAGCAAGATTTACAGAGATTCTTCAAGACAGGCCCAGGTCAATACGGAGAAGGAGACATATTTTTGGGAGTAATGGTTCCCCAGACAAGAAAGATTGCAAAAAAATACACAGACATGCCCATACCTCAGGTAGAAACCCTGTTAAACTCCAAGATACACGAAGAAAGACTTGCTGCAATTCTGATTCTAGTTCAAAAATACCTGACAAGTTCTTCTTCAGGTGATGATAATGCAAAACAGGAGGAAGTTGTCTCCACTTATCTTGCCAATTCCAAAAAAATTAACAACTGGGATCTTGTAGATCTTTCTGCACACAAGATTCTTGGCAATCACATGCTACATAACAAAAAGAGAAGAAAAATTTTGTACTCTTTTGCAAGATCTAAAAACCTGTGGGAGAGAAGAATCTCAATTATTTCTACGATGGCATTTATCAAAAACAATGATTTTGATGATGTCTTGAGAATATCTAAAATACTGCTAAATGACAAGCATGACTTGATTCACAAGGCAGTAGGGTGGATGCTGCGAGAGATTGGTAAAAAAGACATCAAAGCAGAAGAGAAATTTCTCAAAGAACATCATACAAAAATGCCAAGAACCATGCTTCGTTATGCAATAGAGAAATTCCCTGAGAGGAAACGTTTGAGTTATCTGAAAAAACATTAATCAGTTTTAATGTGACTGTATGCTACTTTTCTCCTAATAATTTTTTGTTGATTTCTTCGTCTTTTGCGTTAAACACGTCATATCTTTTGTTCCATTTTGTATGTATAAGCCATTGTCTGATTCCATAACCTGTCCAGAACAGCGCATTGGCAAACATGGTAATTATTCCAAACAGTACAGAATTAGACATGCCCATGATTGCAGTATATTCGGATTTGAGGATTCTAAATTTTTCCGCAAAAGATTCAACTGAGATTTCATCATTTTCTAATTGGTCCAAAAGTGATTCAAATTCTGCAACTATGGGTCCCTGTACAGGTTGTACGACTAGAGCAATGTGTGCAAGAGGTAATAATTGAGGAACCAGAAAACCTACCACAATGATAATCAAAAACATCTTTTTTATCGTATTCAGGTTATGTATTGCGTTGTCTGCAATCTCAAAGATATCTTTGAATGTTTTTGTTTTATCTGCATCTAATCTGTTTTTGGCAATAATTTCTTCCTGAATAGTTTTTGAATGGATGTATCGCTTGCTGTGTTTTCTTAAGACCATCCACTGTATTGCACCATAGCATACCCAGAAAATGAAAATCAAGTTTATTGTCCACCACATGTAATAGCCAAAACCCGGTCCGCCGTACCGTGTAGCATCCTTTACGTATCTTGCTTCTTCGAGATATTCTGCAGGAGATATTTCTCCTTTTTCTAACTGATCTACAAGCGATGCAAGTTTGGCCAATCTTGGAGTGTCATCATTACTACTTTCACCTTGCAGGTAATCTGCTGCAAGATTACTACCAATCATCAAGGAAGGGGGGAAAATCACACCGGTGATAATCATGATCAAAAATATCTTCTTTGAAAGATGCAGGTGACGCATCACATTGTCTATGGTTTCAAAAATACTTTCATGTTCTCTTTTTGCAGACATTGTTAATTTGCTCCTTGAATATTACTTATTGATTGAGTAACTTTGTTACTTTGCATTTTTCTCTCCTCGTGGAAACAGCAGCTCATATCGCTCAAAAACCTCTTTGAGAATTTCTATCCCTTTTTCAGAAATTCTGTATTTTAAAACGGATTGATTTTTCTCTTGCTCAACCTTATAATCCAAAAAGCCTTTTTCTGCCATATCCTCTAGAATCTCCTTGTGTTTTGCATTATTCAATCCACATGAGCTCAACAGTCTGCTCTGATTCATTTCTCCAGATTCGTACAATTTCAAGAGTATGTCTTTTCTGATGTATATTCTGTCTCTGTGTCTTTTTGCCAGTAGATGTCATCTCTCATAGATTTTGATTTGGTTTAGACACAAACTCTAAAAAATAATGGAAATAGTCATAATATTTACTGGAATATATTTTTGAATTCATTTTAATTCAAAATGATCAAACTATGAATTTAAAGAGATAGTAACAAAGTTACTATGTTAAATAAAGGCAATCTGATTTCAAAATATTCTTAATTTTAATTGTTAATGAATTATCTTTTGTAGCATTTTTTTCTAGAATTTTTATAAAACTATATGGAATTTTCAACATGCTAGAGAAAAAATATCTTCATGAGTTTTGCCTTAATGACCATAAGTTGTGAAATGTGTTTTCTTTCAAACAGTCCAGTTTTCAGTCTGTTGATAACATACAACCAAGTAGAGGTTAACCAAAATCTAAAAAATGTACTTAAATTCAAACGCACATACTCCACAATATGAAAATAAACCGTCTTGTGCCAATAGTCTCAACTGAAAGACTAGAAAAGTCAAAGGAGTTCTACACTAAACATTTTGACTTTCAAGTATTGTTTGCAAATGATTGGTATGTGCAGCTAGAGTCCAAGAACAAGAGTGTCCAAATTGCATTTGTCATGCCAAACCACAAAACCCAACCTCCAATATTTCAGACCAAGTTTGATGGCAATGGAATGTTTTACACCATTGAGGTAGATGACGCGGACCAAGAGATTGCAAGACTGCAAAAAATAGGTGCAAAAATCGAATTGAGTATAAGAGACGAGCCGTGGGGGGAGAGGCATTTTGCAATAAAAGATCCAAACGGGATATCACTTAACATATCCCAACCGATTCCACCAACTGGAGAATATGCACAATGACTGTTCCAAAAAACAAACTCTCTGAGCTGAAAAACATCGGACCCACTATAGAAAAGAGGCTCAACGAGGTGGGAATCAAATCAAAAGAAGACCTTAAGAGAATAGGCCCTGCAGGAGCATATCGGAGAATCAAACAGAGATATCCCGATAGAACGATTCCAGTATGCTATTACCTGTATTCCTTTCAGGGTGCCTTGGAAGGAAAGCATTG
The DNA here is from genome assembly GCA_965223805.1 of Nitrosarchaeum sp. Taxonomy (GTDB): domain Archaea; phylum Thermoproteota; class Nitrososphaeria; order Nitrososphaerales; family Nitrosopumilaceae; genus HKST03. The sequence continues at coordinate 617,190 of OZ245014.1, forward strand.
GGATAACATATCTGAGAATACCAAAAAGTCACTTTTGTTAGAGATAAAAAAGAAAATTGGCAGCAATAAGGCCAGAACTAGAAGACACATGGAAAAAAGATAACTTTGTTAAATTTTGACACAGATACGTCTGGCTTAGGATGCAACTCCCTTCACACCAATAATTTTTGTTGGAGTAATTTCAATCAATAGCTCCCCTTCAATGCAATTCCGTCTTCCTATTTTTTCAGAATTCTCTTCTCCCATGTACCTGCTTGCAAGTTTTGTAGTCCATTGCAGCAAGTCTTTATCGTTTTGTGCAATTTTGGCATTGCCCTCAACTATAACAAAAGAGTATGGAGGAGATTGCTCATCAGTACAAAAGCTGACTTTGGGATTGTTGATCATGTTTTTAGCTTTTATGCTTGTATTCATTGTGGTAAAGAAAACCTTTCCGTCTTCCCAGACAAACCAGACTGGAGCTATGTGTGGCAGTCCGTTCTTTCTTACAGTTGAGAGTTTTCCTGTTCTCGTTCCTTCCGTCAAAAATTCATTGATTTCATCTTCGGACATTTTTTGCATGTGTTTTTAGATTCTAGTTTTTTAAATAAAAACAAATACTTTCCACGTGGGTACTAAATTGAGCCGCTTAACTATTTGCTTGTCACAATTTGAATTGAGAAATCATTTTGTTGTCAATAATAGCATTGCCCTTGCTATGTCTCCTTCTGCCTCAACAAGTGCTGTTTCTGCTTCTACTCTGGATACATTTGCGTGTTTAGAAACAATTGTAATGTCTTGATAATCAAAATCCACAATCATAATGGATTTTTTTAGTAAATAAATTTTATAATATTTTGAATTAAGGTCAGACATATCCAAAATAATATCTGAATCTTATGATATTCAAATAAAAGCTTAGAATCCTTTATGTGATCTTCTTAAACAAAATTAGGAATATGAAAACTAGACTTTTGGATTGTAATTGGAATGATGTTATCCTACCCAATCAATTTTTCAATTTTTTCTTTTAGTTCAACATTATCATTTACAGTCAATACGATTCTGTGAAAATTCTCGTTAACTAGATCCATTATGAGATAATTTGGATGTTTTTTGTCAACATACCAGAACTCATATCCTCTCGGTGTAACTAACGTCCCTGCCTTGATGTTTGGCACTGGCAATCCATCATGATAATCATTATTAGATGTCTCTGGAATATCATTTGAGACGTGTTTGACGTGACTAATAGGAATCTTTCTAAATGATATGTGATTACTGATGACTTTTTCTTTCAGACCTAGTTTGATCTCCAAATAGGATTCATTATGAATTAACACTTTCATTACACATTTCTCATTTACCAAATGCAAATTCAATTGTTGATAAGTCCTTCTAATGAATTATGTAGTTTCCACGTGGGTCCGAATTCTAATCCTCTAACTATATCCCCATGCACGTTGTGCTCCCACTCAAATTTGAACCAATTATGGATCATGAATTTGATGAAAAAGCACGTAAAAAACGGTGTATATTTAACCTTTTTCCTGCCTAAGTATGCCTAAAATAACAATTGGTAAAATGGATCAGAAAGTCAAAATAATGCACAGCATTCGCTATGGAAATTAAAAATGAAAATAAAATCATCGATAGTCGTGTAAAAATAATCAATCGCGCATAGTCTCTATGTAAGTGGCTGAACCGGTGTGTTGGTCTATTAGTAAAGGCTGGCTCACCACTCGCCGAAGCTTGTGATCTACACCACCTTCCTATCAACGCAGTCTTCTGCTGCCGACCTTCATCTTACGAAAGAATAACTTGTCTCGGGATAGGATTCGTACTTAGATGCTTTCAGCACTTAGCCTAAATGGCTTAGCTGCCCGGCCTGCCTTGTCAGACAACCGGTAAACCAGTGGCCACGCTGCTCTGTTCCTCTCGTACTCGGAGCAACTTCCCCTCAGTTATTCGCGCTTCCATCAGGCAGAGACCGACCTGTCTCACGACGGTCTAAACCCAGCTCATGTTCCCTTTTAATAGGCGAGCAGCCTCACCCTTGGCCCCTGCTGCAGGACCAGGATAGGAAAAGCCGACATCGAGGTACCAAACCGCGGGGTCGATAGGAGCTCTCGCCCGCGACGAGCCTGTTATCCCTGGGGTAATTTTTCTGTCACCTCCGGGCCCCAATAGTGGGCACACGAAGGATCGCTAAGCCAGACTTTCGTCTATGAATTCCGTGCGTTTGGAAATCCATTCAGTCGAGTTTTTGGCTTTGCCCTCTTCAACGGATTTCTGCCCCGTTTGAACTCAACTTTGGGCCCCTTTGATATCTTTTCAAAGGGGTGCCGCCCCAGCCGAACTGCCCACCTGCACATGTCTCCAGTCTTCTCTGGATAAGTGATACTGCAAAAAGAGTCTGGTGTTACATCGTTGCTTCCTAACATCCCGGAGAACGTTAAGCATGGCTCCCAGATACCCTGTGCAATTCTTACTATACCACAAGCACAAGCTGCAGTAAAACTCCACGGGGTCTTCTCTCCCCGATGGAAGATGATGGACTGTTCGTCCACCTTATGTGGCTTCACCGGGTTGTAGGCGGGGACAGTGGGGCTCTCGTTGTTCCATTCATGCGCGTCGGAACTTACCCGACAAGGCATTTGGCTACCTTAAGAGAGTCAGAGTTACTCCCGGCGTTAACCGGCCCTTAGCTCGGTTGAACCCAAGTTTTAGGTACCGGCACCGGCCAGGATTCAGCGACTATACAAATCCTTTCGGACTAGCAGTCGCCTGTGTTTTTATTAAACAGTCGAAACCCCCTTGTCATTGCAACCTGCGGTCCCCATTCCTCATGAAGATCGCAGGCATCCCTTATACCTAAGCTACAGGACTAATTTGCCGAATTCCCTCGCCATACGGTATACCCGTAGCACCTTAGCTTTCTAAGCCAGCGCACCTGTGTCGGTTCTGGGTACGAACTTGCACTTTGCTAACTACACAGTCTTTCATGGTCTCTTGGAATCAAGGAAACTCCGCTAACGCGAAGCCATTCCCGCCTCGGATTAGTTCTCGTCATTACGATACTCCCTAATCCTCGAACGGTTAGATACAACGACGATTGTACAACCCCTATCCGAAAGTTAACCATATAGCTCAAACGCTCCATACAAGGTACTGGAATATTAACCAGTTTCCCTTTCGATTTACTCTGTTGAGGTAAACCTTAGGATCGACTACCTCCAGGCTGATAACGCATTGCCTGGAAACCCTTGCGCTTACGGTGGTATGGATTCTCACCATACTATGCTGTTACTGCCACCAGGATCTGCAATAGAAACCGGTCCACAGGACGTTACCGCCCTGCTTCGACCCAATCACTACGCCAACCTACCACGAATCATCCACTGATGATTATCTAAAGTATCGGTACTTTGCTTTAGCCCCGTCCGTTTTTGAGGCACCCCCCCTCGGCAGGTAAGTTGTTACACACTTTTTAAAGGATAGCTGCTTCTGAGCTTACCTCCCTGCTGTCTTGGCGGGAACACGCTCTTTGGCTTGACACTTAGCAAAAATTTGGGGACCTTAACTTCAGTCTGGGTTAAACCCCTTTCGGTCGTGAGCCTTACGCCACACGAACCCGTGTCCTTGCTTCTACGATGTATATCCGTTCGGAGTTTGAATGAACGGTGAGGGATTTCTCCCCCGCGCCGTTCTATCAGTGCTCTACCGGAAACACTATCTCCACAAAGCACGCCCTGCGAGACGCTTCGGTTGGAACTAGCGAGCGCCAGTCTAGATTGGTTTTTGACCCCTATTCCCAAGTCACAACAACGATTTGCACGTCAGAACGTCTTCAGACCTCCAGCGGGCTTTCGCCCGCCTTCATCTTGCTCAGGAATAGATCGACTGGCTTCTAGCCTAGCCGCCATGACTTAACGCACTTTCACACGCTTCTCCTCACAATGCTGCGAGAACTCGGTTTCCCTTCGACTACACCTTTACAGGTTTAATCTTGCCATGACAGTTAGCTCCCTGGCCCGTGTTTCGAGACGGAACGCGTGACACTGATGACTTGAATATCAGACCTTTAGCTCTATTGCTAGAACCTCCAGTCTGAAAAAATCACCTTCCATGCCACGCACGTCTGTAACCAATAGGTTTCATGCACTTTTCACCCCCCTTCCGGGGTACTTTTCAGCTTTCCCTCACGGTACTAGTACACTATCGGTCTTGAGAGATATTTAGCCTAGGATGCTACTTTCACCCATATTCATTGCCCACTACCAAGGACAACTACTCGGGTATGAATAGGACCCTTCCAACTTCGCTTACGGGGGTTTCACCCTCTATACCAGAACTTTTCAGATCACTTCAGCTGTTTTTCAGGATTCCATATTATCATACCAAAACACCACATCTCCCGAAGGATTCAGTTTGGGCTATTTCCTTTTCGATCGCCTCTACTTGGGAAATCTCAATTGATTTCTTTTCCACGTGGTACTAAGATGCTTCAATTCCCACGGTTCGATTTCCACCACCAGTGTGATGGAATACACAAAAGTGTAAGATTCTCATTCGGACATCTCGGGATCATAGGATGCGTGCGCCTACCCCGAGCTTATCGCAGCTTGCCACGTCCTTCATCTCTCCTCAAGCCTAGCAATCCTCCTATTGGCGTCTTTACACCGGCAAATTCAGCCACGTATTACACGACTATGCACGATGATCATCGCAAGTCCTCCAGGGAAGGAGGAACCAGCTACATCCTTCATACATCACTTTCGTGATGCATTGCATCGATGATTTATGTGAAGATTTGTGCATCCGACACATTTCCTTATCTAAGGAGGTGATCCGACCGCAGGTTCCCCTACGGTCACCTTGTTACGACTTTTCCCTTGTCACGTACCTCAAGTTCGATAACGCCAATCAGACGTCACCTCGCTAAAGGCACACTTCAATGAAACGACGGGCGGTGTGTGCAAGGAGCAGGGACGTATTCACCGCGCGATAATGACACGCAGTTACTAGGGATTCCATATTCGTGAGGGCGAGTTGCAGCCCTCAGTCATAACTGTGGTAGTGTTTGAGGATTACCTCCTCCTTTCGGATTCGGGACCCATTGTCACTACCATTGCAGCCCGCGTGTGGCCCCAGAGTTTCGGGGCATACTGACCTGCCGTGGCCCCTTCCTTCCTCCACATTAACTGCGGCGGTCCCGCTAATTCGCCCCACTACTCCTGAGAGTAATGGTGGCAACTAGAGGCAGGGATCTCGCTCGTTACCTGACTTAACAGGACATCTCACGGCACGAGCTGGCGACGGCCATGCACCACCTCTCAGCTTGTCTGGTAAAGTCTTCAGCTTGACCTTCATTCTGCTGTCTCTCCGGGTAAGATTTCTGGCGTTGACTCCAATTGAACCGCAGGCTTCACCCCTTGTGGTGCTCCCCCGCCAATTCCTTTAAGTTTCATACTTGCGTACGTACTTCCCAGGCGGCAAACTTAACGGCTTCCCTGCAGCACTGCATTGGCCACAAGCCAATGCATCACTGAGTTTGCATGGTTTACGGCTGGGACTACCCGGGTATCTAATCCGGTTTGCTCCCCCAGCTTTCATCCCTCACCGTCGGACGTGTTCTGGTAGACCGCCTTCGCCACAGGTGGTCATCAATAGATCAAAGGATTTTACCCCTTCCTACCGAGTACCGTCTACCTCTCCCACTCCCTAGCTTCGCAGTATTCCCGGCAGCCTATACGTTGAGCGTATAGATTTAACCGAAAACTGACAAAGCAGGCTACGGATGCTTTAGGCCCAATAATCATCCTGACCACTTGAGGTGCTGGTTTTACCGCGGCGGCTGACACCAGAACTTGCCCACCCCTTATTCATCGGTGTTTCTAGGACCGACAAAAGGTTCCTTTAGCAGAAATCACTCGGATTAACCTTGTCGTGCTTTCGCACATTGCAAAGTTTTCTCGCCTGCTGCGCCCCATAGGGCCTGGGTCCGTGTCTCAGTACCCATCTCCGGGCTACTCCTCTCAGAGCCCGTACCTGTAATAGTCTTGGTGGGCCATTACCTCACCAACAAACTGATAGGCCGCAGTCCCATCCTACGGCGATAAATCATTTGGAACACAAACCATTCCAGGCATAGTGTTCTATCGGACATTATTCTCAGTTTCCCGAGGTTATTTCCGTCCATAGGTTAGGTTGACTACGCGTTACTGAGCCGTCTGCCTTGTATTGCTACAATGACTCGCATGGCTTAGTATCAATCCGATAGCAGTCAGGTCCGGCAGGATCAACCGGATTCTGATTTTTGATTATTGAAGTACATTTGTACTAATTATTGGAATTGACGGATGCACATAATCTTCACATTTCAGATATGATCACTTGATCAGATCCTCATTTTGTATGCGTAACTGGAGGCCCATGAATCACAAAATGGTGCAATACCATACTTCATCACAAGCGCCGCCTTATTGCGTTACGTATGCAGAAACTTAAGAATAACAAATCCATATAAACCATGCCTAAAATAATGCCTGATCTCAGCCGTTTTTTACAAAAATTTCAAAAAAAAGTAGAAAAAATGTCTGAGGAAGAAGACCACTTACAAGTTTTAGATGATTAAAATTGCCGATTTTGCAATTATAGGTGTTATTTTGAGAGATCACATTAAAACTTACAAAAAGAAAACGAAAAATTCGTTTCAACTTTTTAAAAAATCTGCTAGTCTTCATGTAAATGGCGTTTCTCATAACATAAGATTTTATGAACCATATCCCTTTGTTGTAAAAAAATCTGCTGGAAAAAACCTGATAGATGTTGATGATAACAAGTATGCAGATTATTGGATGGGACATTGGAGTCTTATTTTGGGCCATGGTCCAAAAAGTGTAAGGGATTCTCTAAAAAAGCAAATAGAGAAGAGTTGGATGTATGGAACAGTAAATGAGCAAACAATCAGACTTTCTGAAATTATTTCAAAGGCAGTTCCAGTAGCTGAAAAAATTAGATACGTAACTTCAGGTACTGAAGCTACTATGTATGCAGTAAGACTTGCACGGTCTGTAACTGGAAAAAAAATCATTGCAAAGATTGATGGAGGATGGCACGGATATACTTCAGATTTACTAAAAAGCGTAAACTGGCCATTTTCAGAGTCAGAAAGTAGTGGAGTTGTAAATGAAGAACAAATTGTTTCGATTCCATACAATGACTTGCAAAAATCCCTTAAGATTTTAAAAAAATATTCTAAAAATTTGGCAGGTGTAATCATTGAACCAGTTTTGGGTGGTGGTGGATGCATACCGGCTGAAAAAGAATATCTTAAAGGAATTCAAGAATTTTGCAAACAAAATAATTCATTGTTTATTTTAGATGAGATTGTTACAGGATTTAGATTTAGATTTGGGTGTTTATATCCAACAATGAAATTGGATCCAGATATTGTAACTCTGGGAAAGATAGTTGGAGGAGGAATGGCAATAGGTGTAATGTGTGGCAAAAAAGAAATTATGAAATTTGCAGATACTACAGGCAGGAAAAAATCAGAAAGGTCTTATGTTGGAGGAGGAACATTTTCTGCAAATCCCATATCAATGACTGCAGGTTTTGCGACACTTTTGGAGCTGAAATCAAAATCAATTTATTCAAAAATTAATTCGCTTGGAGAATTTGCCAAAAAAGAATTAACAAAAACATTTGATGGAAAAGTAGCAGTAACAGGAAGAGGATCATTATTTATGACTCATTTTCTAAAAGACGGAATTACCCAAATAAAAAATTCCTCTGAGGCTGCCAAATGTGACACAAAAATACTAGAAAAATATCATTTTAAGATGATAGCAGAAGACGAAATTTTCTTTCTGCCTGGTAAACTAGGGGCAATATCATATGCCCACTCAAAAGAAGACATCAAGAAGATGATAAAGGCGTCTGAAAATTTTTTATAAATTAATGAATAATTCCAGTCATGCAAGTAAAGACAGTGATATTTTTCAACCCCAATTCGGTCAAAAGTATGTCGTTCAGATTGTCTCCATAGAAAAAAATGAAGATAAAATAGTTGAAATTATTAAAAAAATGCTACTCGTGGAAAAATTGTCGTAAAGCCAATTTTACGTGCTGTTGATATTGCAACAGGAGAAGAGGGCGAAACAGTAATTTAGATTTTAAAAATTTAATCTAAACTTTCATTACCAATGTAATTTTAGTAAGTGTATGGGACTTTTTGGGTCAAAAGAAAATCCAGAAGATTTAATGTATCAGGCAATGTCATTAATGAAGAAAAACCAACCAAAGGGGGCAATATCATTATTTAACAAAGTTCTAAAACAAGATTCCAAAAACACTCAAGCGTTATTCAACAAAGGACTGGCCCTAAATCAGATAAAAAAATACAGCGATGCAGTAACATGTTTTGAAATGTTATTAGAAATAAATCCCAAAGATGCTCAGGCGTTTAACAATAAAGGGATTGCAATGGCTGAGATGGGAAACCTGCAAGCAGCCAATGAGTGCTATGATAAGGCAATAGAGGCAGATCCAAAGCATGCTGCATCATTCTTTAACAAAGGAGTGTTACTAGACAAACTTCAAGAACATGAAGAAGCACTGGAATATCTAGACAAGGCCATTAGTGTAGAACCTAGAAAGCCTAATGCATTATTTTACAAGGGAATTGTCTTAGGAAAAATGAAAAAACACGAAGAAGCTCTAAATTGTTTTGAAAATGTCTACAGGAAAAATCCACAGCACCTGGACGCATTGTTTCACAAAGGAATTGAACTTGCAGAATTAGATAAACATGAAAAGGCAATTGAGATTTTTGACAAAATATTGTCTAATTACAAAGACAACGTAAACATCATTTATGCAAAATCAAGAAGTAAAGCAGCACTAAGGATGTATCCCGAATCCTTAGAATTGTTAAGGCAAGCAATTTCAAAAAATCCCAAAGTGATTAGAGCATGGGCAAAAGAAGAAAAGGCATTTACACATCTACACACCAATGACAAGTTTAGAGCGTTGGTAAAATTGAGAAATTAGATTCTCAAAGAACTTTATTTCTTACTGAATCAATTATTAAGAGTCCTATCTTTTTGTTAGGCCCGATTAGTCTTGCTTCAAAGATTGGAACGTAAATTTCAGATATCTCACGTAAAATAAATTCATCATCAAGATCACGTACTTCAGGTTCAAGTGGTTTTTTTAGGATTTCCTTTAGTTTTTCAAGGGCAGCATCATAGGTAATTTCCGGTTTTTTTACATTTGGTGAATTTTTTTCCAATATTCTCTTAGGATAATTCTCGATTGTTTTAGAGGTGATTTTAAATGGAAATTTTATTTCTCGTCCATGATGATCAAAGGCCATCTCATCTTCTTCTTCTATGAACACATGTTCTTCTAATTGTAAGTCAATCTTGTTTTTTCCGCGTTTTCCGACAAATGTTTTTTCAAAAGAAGATTTGGAACGTATTGGAAAAACCCCATCTCCAAAAATAACCTCCTTTACATTAGAATTTACTGAAATTGTATGAGTTGCCTTTCTATAGTAATCTGCAATGTACTTACCTGAAACCATCAAGATGCACTCATAGTAAAGCTTGAGGGAGTGAACATGAACCTGTTCTCGTTTTGGTTTTTTCAATAATTTTTTGAATAAACCAGTTTTTTTTTCTTCTATTATAGCTGAGGCATCTTGTTCATCAATGGTCTTTTTTAATACAATTGTCTTTATTTCATATTTTTTTTGAGACAAAATTCGATCAAAAATATCACACCGTGGCTATTAAATCAATTGTACAAAAAATTCTATTTGGAAAAATATAATACGTTTGACCAGTCTCAAAAAACATGGCTACAAAAAAGAAAGCACGGTACATTGAAAGATTTCTCAAAAAAGCTGACAAAGCAATAGAAGAAGGAATCAAAAGAGCTGATGAAGCCCTAGAAGATGCAGTAGAATTTGGGGAAATGGCAGCAACTCAAGCAAAAAAAACTAGTGATGAGATTAGAAAAAAAGCAACAAAAGAAAAAGAGGAGATAAAATCAAAAGGAATCAAAAAAATCAATGAAGGTATTGCAGCTGCCAAACAAGCTACTAGTAAAACCGAAGAAGATTTAGCCATATTAGAAAAACTTGGGAAATTAAGAAAGGCAGGAGTCTTGACTGAAAAAGAATTTCAAGAAAAGAAAAAGAAGATTTTAGAAAGGATCTGAGATGAAAAAATCCAACATTTACTCATCAGGAGATCGAAGAAGGATCAATCCAGATTGGTTTACAGATAAAGTCCACATGAAAGACATATCATCTAAAATAAAATCAAAAGACCAAGGAATTTATCATGTTTACTTTGATAATGGCGCAAAAACAAAGATTCACACACATAATGGAAATCAAGTGTTAATTGCTACAAAAGGAAAAGGAAGTTTAGAAATTTTTAAAAAATTTGGAATAAAAAAAACAAATTTCAAGATAAAACGAATCGAAAGAATTAGCCTCAACGAAGGAGATGTTGTACATATTCCAGCACATACTCTTCATACACATGGCTCTATTGATAAGAAAAAATCATTTTCACATATTGCAATTAATATATTGCCAAAAAGAAATTCAGAGTACAAAACAACATGGTATGAATCAGATTTTAGATCAAAAGTGACAACAATGGTATAGCATTCTACTTAGAAAAAGATCTAAAGTTTAATCAATTCAAAGAAGAGGCAAAGTTCGAATCTAAGATTAATCTGTATTGAAACCTAATTTGAAGACAAAATAGAGGATAGCTTTAGAATAAACTAGAAAACCCTGCAAATATTATGTAATTGTTTTTAAAATATTAGGAATCTCTATCATTATGAATACTTATCAGGCTATCAAGACTCTGAATGTAAAGTCAGGATCTTCGTTTGATGAGATCAAGGACGCTTATAGAAAGCTAGCACTAGAATATCATCCTGATAAAAACAACAATGAAAAAGAAGGCATAGAATTCAAAAGAGTAACAGAGGCATATAATATCCTAAAGAAAAACCACAAGAAAAATATTTCAAATTCAGAACCAACCTCAAAATACACTAACAAAACCACAGGCAAAAAAACAAATTTCAAAAGAAAACCAGAATGGGGGGCCCCAAGTGATAGTCAAACCCCAGAACAAGACTGGAGTAAATTTACTCGGGAATTTGAAGAAGGTGATCCAGATTTTTGGAGAGAATACGAAAGAAAGTTTTGGGAAGAATATAATGCACGTGTTCGCCCAGACGGAAAACATGCAGAGTATGAAAAAGCAAGAGAGCCTGAGATTCAACCTGATCTTTTTGTAGATGTAGATAAGAGTTTGTGTATAGGATGTTGTAGTTGTGAAATTATAGCTCCTGATGTTTTTCAGATTAACAAAAATTCAAAATTAAATCCAAAATCATCAGTAATTAATCCCAAAGGAGCAGGAGTTAATCAAATAATGAATGCAGCTGAGACATGTCCCACCAAGGCAATTAGTGTTGAAAATACAGACACTAAAGAAAGGCTATACCCTTACTAAATTATTCAGTAATTTTTTTGTAGATTTCCTCAAATTCGGAATCTGATAAATTACATGTTGAATCAAACATGCTATGAATTGCACCTGCAGTATCAGAGGATTCACGTGGTACCAGATGAACATGTACATGAGGTATTTCTTGTCCTGCATCCTTTCCATTATGTACAGCAACTAATGTAGCACCAGTCATTCTATCAACTTTTGAAATCAATTGATGAACCAACGAAAACAAATCAGAGTTTTCTTCAATAGACATTTCTTGAATTTTTGCATGATGTGTTTTCGGTATTACAAGAGTATGTCCTTTTGCCAGAGGAAATGCATCCAAAAATGCAATGGACTTTGATGTTTCTTGGATAATCTTTGTTTTGATTTCTCCAGAAACTATTTTACAAAATATACATTCCAACGTATTTTATTGAGATTATCAAAATATTAAGTCAGCTATTGTTGTTCAATGATTGTAGCCCAAGCTAATCCTTCACCAAATTTGATAGTTGCCTTATCGCCTGGTTGAAGGGTACAATTTTCAATTGTTTTTGGAATGTTATCTATTGTTTCAACATAACAAATTCCATTATCATTTGTCAAAATTGTAACCTCTTCGTATACATCTTCTCGAATAAAATTCCAAAATGGAAACACCAAAGTAGATAAAACTAAACCAGCCACAATAAAGGCGCCGCCAAAGGCCAAAGTCATTTTTTTGCTTGAGCTTAATTCCATGATTACCAAGTTCCGCCTGTTCCAGAATTTGGGTCTAATTTCTTTTCAGGGATATTTCCATGTGCTTTTTTCATGTGTCTTTTAAGACGTTCAGGATCATGTAACTCGGTTCCACATTCTTTGCATTTGGTTTGATTTTGATCTTCTTTTTTCTTTTTGAAGAGACCCATAAAGACATTAATTTTGAAATATATTAAAACCTAAGTTTTTAAAAAATGAAAATTTTTTTTAGGTTTAAACATTAAACTATATTTTAACTAACAGCCATTACACAATATCTTGTTATAGATTTTTTCTGAAAAAACCATTTACGGAGGACTGAATCAAGGCTTTAATTCCCTTGTTCAGAAACAAAAATACCACTACAACCATGTTTTTGAGCCCACGATTCATTTACAAATTCACTGGATTCACAAAACCTTGAACTTAGATATCCTAGGTTTGCATCCAATATCTCTTTGTTTAGAATCACGTCATTACAATAAATAACACCGATAATTCTACTGTGACCTTCTGGATTTGTTCCATCGTCTTCATCAACTAGAACTTTAGAACCAACAGGACAAAGTGTTTGGATGAAATTTTTGATTCTATTCCTTCCTGAGACTTTAATGTAGGAGAAGATGCCAATGCAAATCTTACATATTGATCATCAACGTGAATGGATCTGCCATCAATTATTTTGGTTACTGTTCCAATAATGCATTTGGCACTTCCTGAACAATCTTGAACTGTAAATTGAGAAGAGGACATTTCAGAAATAGATTCAACGATGATAGGCTCAGAGGTTTTTTCCATATCATCATCTGAAAGATTTTGCGTATTTGACTCATGAGTAGAAATTATAAAGATTAATCCAATTATAGGGATAATTACTAATGCAATCATTTTTTTATTCATAGGATTATTATTTTGCAGCACTAATTTTATTTTTCTCTCTTTGAGCTCTAATATTTCAGAATAAAATTGTTCAATATTTGATTTTATGATTCTAAAAAATAGATGAGATTGTTAACAATCAGGATACTGTTCAAAACATTTAGGATGCAAAATTACTTGGGTTAAATCCAGACAAGCTCAGAATTTACCAAATGAATGGAATAAGAGATACAATCATTCATCGATGGTACCTCCTTGACCATACAATACATGCATCGTATGCGTGCTTGTTATGTCGTTTAATGATCTTAGTTTGGATACCACTTTATCTACCCCATAAGGATCATCAGTACAAATTTTCAAAAATATGTCATATTTTCCCCAAATCCCATTGACCTCAGTAACCCCAGGCATTTTCTTTATTTCAGCAATCAGACTAGACTCACTACCTGTATTACAGGTTAGGAGAATGTAAGCTTGCATAACATAATTTCTGTTGTTAGTAAATAAAGATAATCAAACATTAATTGAAATAAAATCTCTGAATTTTCTAGATAATTTACAATACATTATAAGGGATATTGGAATTTTCTTTTTTATGGATTTGAAAAATATCACAGTTTTAGGTTCTGGAGTAATGGGCCACGGGATTGCCCAAGTATCAGCTACTGCAGGATACAATGTAGTTCTAAGAGATATCGAACAAGGATTTTTAGATAAAGCAATGGAGAAGATCAGATGGAGCCTAGACAAGTTAGTCTCCAAAGAAAAAATTTCAAAGGATGAAGGAGATGCAATATTTTCTAGAATAAAACCGGTTGTAGACCTAAAAGATGCAGTAAAAGATGCACAATTAGTAATTGAAGTTGTTCCAGAAATAATGGATTTAAAGAAAAAAGTCTATGCAGAATTAGACAAGGCAGCAGCTCCAGAAGTAATATTTGCTTCAAACACAAGTACCTTACCAATTACAGAAATTGCAAACACAACATCAAGACCAGAAAAAGTTATTGGAATTCACTTTTTCAACCCTCCACAACTAATGAAACTAGTGGAAGTTATTCCAGGAGAAAGAACAACACAAGAGATTACAGATATGACAAAAGAATATGTAAAATCAGTTAAGAAAGAACCGGTTTTGTGTAGAAGAGATGTTCCAGGATTTATTGTAAATAGATTGTTTATTCCAATGGTGCACGAAGCATGCTATATGATGGACAGACAAGGAGTAAGCATGACAGAGATCGATTCAGCAGTAAAATTCAAGCTTGGGTTCCCAATGGGCATATTTGAGCTAGCTGATTTTACAGGGATGGATGTAATTCACAAGGCAACAACAGAAATGCATCTAAGAGATAAGAAAGTGATAAACCCTCATCCAACAATTGAAAAAATGTTTGATGAGAAAAAATTAGGACAAAAATCAGGTGAAGGATTTTACAAATACTCTGATGACAAATATGAGAGAGTACCACTTTCAGAAGAACTTGCTGAAAAATGTAATCCCATCCAGCTTGTGGCAAATATTCTAAACAACGCAGCATGGCTTGTAACTAACAAAGCAAGTGATATAGACGAATTAGAAAAAGCGGCTAATTTAGGATTGGGGCTCAAAAAACCAATGTTTGAAACAGCAAAAGAGATTGGAATTAAAAATATTGTAGATGAGTTAAACAAATTAGCAGAAAAATACGGAGAATTCTACAAACCAGATCCCTTGTTAGTATCTATGCAGTAATTATTTCTAAGATTTTTTTAACAGCATCTTTAGGAGAATCAACTCCAATTATTTTTACATTTTTTCTATGGTCAACATAATCATCAATATATTTTTCAGCAGCTCCTCCCGTGCCCCTTATTGCCACCATTGGTTTTTTGTACATGTAAGCAGCACATATCTCTGAGAGGGTTCCAGAACCTCCACCGACAATTATTATCCCATCAGCTGACAAAGCATTAAGAAAATCCCTGGTAAGTCCCATACCACTGGGTATTACAATGTCGCAATATTCATTTGCAAATGAAGGGTCATCTTGAGGGATAATGCCTATTGCAAGACCATTAGCATCATGGGCACCATGACAAGCAGCCTTCATAACACCTCCTAGACCTCCTGTTAAAAGTACACAATCTAGTTTGGCAATTTCGGATCCGATTTCATATGCAATTCTCGTGTGTTCAGTAGTACAGCCATTATCATTGTGACCAATCACCAAAATCTGAAGTTTTTTTGCCATAAGCAGTAACAGTAGCAAAGGTATCTAATATCTTTCCAAACAAGAAAACCAATTCAAGGCAATTCTGTACCACATCTAGGACAATAGTTACCATCAGATGACAAATTACAGATAGGACAGATTTTGGTTTTGATTCTACTAGAGCCAAATTTTATGAATCTGAGAAATGGCAAGAAAATTATCGGTAAAAAGAAAAAGTAAACGCCAATAGACCAAAGAAAAACTGAAGCCGAAACTGACAATACAATAATAGTTATTGTAAAAATCCATGGATTCTTCATTTGGAACATACTAGAGGGTAAGTATTTGATAATTTTTATCAAATAGGGGTTTAAGACATTACAAAAAAGATCAGATATCGACTATGCTTGACATGAAGCGTAAAGGATATTAAATAACAAATCAAAATACAAACATGGAAAAACGTTCAATGCCAGTTTGTTTTACTGAAAAACAATACAAAATGATCGAAGAATTTGCCAAGAGAAACGGCATGCTTAATGCAAGTCAGGCTCTTGAGAAAATCTTAACCAAATAGACACTTTTTTGTTATTTTTGTTTTTATTTTGTTTACATTTATAGAAAGTTACATCAATAGGTTCAAAGACATGGGATTATTTAGCAGAAAACCATCATTTTGTGCTGTTTGCAACACGGAGCTTACTCACAAGTACAAACCAAAAAGAGAATGGAATATCAAGGGTCCGTTGTGTGGCAATTGCCATTTTGATAAATCCAAGGAATACTTTGAAGGCAAAGTCAGGCAACCATGTGTTGTATGTGGCACCACAAGAAAAATCACGGATTTATGGGAACCAAGATGGCAATGGGATATGGAAGGTTTATTGTGTAAAGATTGCTTTGACAAAAAAGAAGAAGGGTTTGCCAAAAAGAGAAACTATTGTTCATTATGTGGAGCAAAGATGGGACTAATCAGGTATAATCCAAAAGGAAAATGGAAGATAGAAGGCCAGATTTGTAGAGAATGTTGGGATAATAAAAAGGCTGAATTAGGATAATGGGTTTTTTTAGAAAACATGTTTGTGAAATTTGTAAGAACAAGTTTACTCATCAAGAAGACTTAATGAATCACCAACAGATTGTTCATGGTAAAGATTTGAAATATGATTGCAATGAATGTAACAAATTTTTCTCAAATATGGAAGACATGAGAACACACCTACAGAGAGAACATAGCTACAAAAAAGACCGCTAGTTATACAGCTTTTATTGACTTGACTAGAGGAGGCCTGACTTTGATAAATACTCTGAATCCACAAATACATTTGATTTCAGGTAATCGAGATAATTCAGTATTTGAAACATTTGTTCCACATCTCAAACAAGAATAAATCACATCAAATGTTTCTGGAGTTTCTTCAGCAGAATTTTCTTCGTACATGTTTATCATCAAAATTTTCGGTTATTTTAAGGGTTACCGAGTTTATGTCAAAGACAATTCAATATAGACATCATCAGGGATTTTTAGTCGCATTAATTGTCTTATTGCTTTGTCATCTGCATTAATGTTAATGATTCTTCTGTGCATCTTCATTTCCCATTTTTCATAGGTTTCAGTTCCACTACCGCATGGCGATTTTCTAGTTGCAACATGTAGTCTTTTAACAGGCAGAGGTGTCGGACCCTTAACTTTGACACCGGTTTTTTTACCAATACCCATGATCTCACCACAAACACCATCTAATTTTGGAAGACTAGTTGAGGTGAGTTTGACACGGGCAGTTTGAGTCATCTAACTCAACCTATGGTTTGTATTCTTCGGTAATTTCCTTAACAATTCCTGCTGCAATAGTTGCACCCATATCTCTGAGTGCAAATCTGCCCATTTCAGGGAATTCTTGGAAAGTTTCGATGCAAGTTGGTCTCACGGGTCTAATCTTAACAATTGCAGAGTCACCAACCTTGAGGAATTTTGGATTTTCCTCAACTACTGCACCAGTTGCTGGATTAATTTTTTGAAGAAATTCAGTTACTGTTGCTGCAACTTGAGCAGTGTGTGCGTGCATAACTGGAGTGTAACCAGGAGCAATTGCTGTTGGGTGATGAATTATGATAACTTGTGCTTTGAATTCTTTTGCAACTTTTGGTGGGGCATCAGGAGATCCTAATACATCGCCTCTCTTGATGTCTTTCTTTTCAACGCCTCTTAGATTAAAGCCAATATTATCGCCTGCCTCTGCTTTTGGCATTTCTTGGTGGTGAGTCTCAATTGATTTAATTTCACCTGGGGCACCTGAAGGCATGACGACGATTTTATCGCCTGGTTTCATGGTTCCGGTTTCTACTCTACCTACTGGCACAGTACCTACACCTGTGATTGTATAAACGTCTTGAATTGGAACACGTAGTGGTTTACCAATTGGTTTTTCAGCAACTGTAAAGTCATCAAATGCTTCAAGTAGGGTTTTACCAGTGTACCATGGCATGTTCTCAGATTTTTTAACTAAATTATCACCTTTCCATCCAGAAACTGGAATGAACGGTACATTTTCTAATTTGTATCCGACAGACTTTACTAATTTTTCACCTTTTTCTTTTGCTGTTTTGAATGCATCTTCAGAGTAGTTGCTATCATCCATTTTGTTGACTGCAACGATTATTTGGTTTACGCCTAATGTTTTTAGTAAGAATGCATGCTCTCTTGCTTGTCCACCTGCTGCAATTGCAGTATCAGTTTCACCTTCTTTTGCTGAAAGCACCAATATTGCTGCATCTGCTTCAGAAGCACCAGTAATCATGTTTTTGATGAAGTCTCTATGACCTGGAGCATCAATTAAGGTAAAGAAGTACTTTGGTGTTTCAAATTTTTGGAAAGCAAGGTCAATTGTAATACCTCTTTCTCTTTCATCTTTAATGTTATCCATAACCCATGCATACTTGAAAGTATCACCTTTTCCGGTTTTCTCAGATTCGGCTGCATGTGCTGCAATTGTTCTTTCATCTACAACACCGAGATCCATCAAGAAATGACCCATAGTTGTTGATTTTCCATTATCAATATGACCTGTAACAATCAGGTTCAAGTGTGGTTTATCTGCCATAAACAGTCAGCATTCGAAGGGATTTATTACTGTTATGAATTTTTTAAAAAAAATTGATTTTTTTTCAATAATTTTTAGATCAATGAGCTTTAAGAATTACACATAAATCCCTGCAAAAAATACGCCAAATATGAAAATTACAGTTTCGGTTATCAAAGCCGACGTAGGAGGAGTCGGAGGGCATACAAGACCAAGTGATGGACTAATTGAAGCAGTTAGAAACACCATCAAAAATTCTGGAGATTTACTAATCGATCATTATATTGGATATTGTGGAGATGACGTCCACATTGTCATGTCTCACACTTATGGTGTAGACAATCAACAGATTCACAAGCTAGCTTGGGATGCATTCATGGCAGGCACCCAAGTTGCAAGAGAAGAAGGATTGTATGGTGCAGGACAAGACTTGCTAAAGGATTCATTTTCAGGAAATGTCAAAGGAATGGGACCAGGAGTTGCAGAGATGGAGTTTGAAGAAAGGCCAAATGAAGCATTTACAGTTTTTGCAGCAGACAAAACAGAACCTGGGGCATTTAACTATCCAATTTACAGAATGTTTGTTGATGCATTAAGCAACACAGGGTTAATTGTAAACAAGAATCTTGCAGGCGGCGTCAAAGTAAACATCATGGATGTGGAAGAAGCAAAGATTGCAGAACTTGAATTATGGCAAGACAAACCCACACTTGAAGCAGCACTAATGTATCCAGGAAGATATGTTGTGGATTCAGTTACTACTAAAGATGGAGAGTCAATTCTTGCAGCATCAACTGATAGACTGCACAACATTGCAGGAACATATGTTGGAAAAGATGATCCTATTTGTGTTGTTCGAACACAAAAGAGATTCCCAGCAACAGAAGAAGTAGGTAGTGTGTTTAACAACCCGCACTATGTTGCAGGAAATACAAGGGGAAGTCACAACATGCCGCTAATGCCTGTAAAGCTAAACTCGGCTGCAACAATCAACTTTTGCATTCCAATTGTAGAAGCATTGGTGTTTAGTATGCACAATGGAAAGTTTACTGGCCCATTTGATGGATTCTCAACGCCGGACTGGGATCTAATAAGAGAGAATGCAACAAAAAAGGCAATGGCAATAAGAAGCCAAGGATTTATTCATCCAGCAACACTTGTTCCATCAGAATTGGAATATGCAGAAGGATACAGGGCAAGAATGGATGTTCTTGAAAGCAAGATGAAGCCAATGGAAAGCAGTACTTCGAGCGGTGAAAAGAAAGAAAATTACGAAGATCCAGACTAGATTTGTCGTCATTCCCTCAAATGATGGGAAATAGTTAAAAGAAAATAACAACTACCAAAATTACCTGATGAAGAATATTTCAAAAATCTTTGATTGGAAGACATATATTTTTACAGCATTAGCAGTAATCTCGTTTTCTAATTTTATGGCAGTACTTTTTGGTCAAACCATACCAGGGGTATTTTCATCATTTTTCAAAGTTGCAGGAGAGTATGTTATTCTTGCAGCAGTATTTTTGTTTGCATTAGCATGGCTCTTAAAAGCAAAACCTCACAACCGCCCAAAAAGCTACAATGTAGTAGTCTTCGATGTATTTGGAAATCAAAGTCAAATTGAAGGAATTAGAACAAAATTCAAAACACATGATGTGGCATGGAGTTTCATGAAACAATACAAGAAAGCATATCCTTTGTATAATTTTGCACTAGTATCAAATCTCCCAAAATCAGACAAACCGACAATTTTCAGATATATCTAGATTCAAACTTTTATTCAGGATCAGGAGAGAAATAGAATGGAGTTTTCCATATTAGCTGACGCTTTTAGTAAAATGGAAACAACCAGAAAGAGATTAGAGTTAACACAGTATCTTGTAGACTTGTTTGGAAAAACACCTCAAGAGGTAATTTCTAAAATTGTTTATCTCTTACAAGGAAAGTTAAGACCAGATTTTGAAGGAATAGAACTCGGAGTTGCAGAAAAGCTTGCAATAAGGGCAATATCAAAATCATCAGGCATACCAATCAAAAAAATTGAAACAGAGTACAGAAAAAAAGGTGATCTTGGAAATACGGCAGCAGTAATTCTGGAGCAGAAAACACAAACAACCTTTCTCATGGAAGACATTACTGTAGAGAGGGTATATGAGACTCTTTTTAAAATTGCAAAGCTAGAAGGCTCACGTTCTCAAGACATGAAAATGAAATACATTTCAAGCTTACTAAATGATGCAACACCAATTGAAGCTAGTTTTATTCTAAAAATTTTACTTGGCACTTTAAGACTAGGAATTGCAGAAAATACAGTGATGGATGCTCTTGTGATTGCATTTACAGACAATAAAGAAAATAGGAAATTTTTGGAGCATGCCTACAATGTTTCAAGTGACTTGGGAAAAGTTTCAGAAGTTATTGCAAGTAGAGGATTAGAAGGAGTAAAAAAATTTCAGATCAATTTATTTAATCCAGTACGTCCGATGCTTGCAGATAGAGTAAAGAGTGAAGACGAAGCTATTGAAAAGTTAGGAAATAAGTTTGCAGCAGAATACAAATTAGATGGGGAGAGAGTTCAACTTCACATAGAAGGAGACAAAGTTGTTTTATTTTCAAGAAGTTTAGAAAATATTACTAGTTATTATCCAGACATAATAGAAAAAATCCCAAAATCAATTCAAGCAGATAAAGCAATTTTAGAAGCAGAGGCAGTTGCAATCAATGAGAACACAGGAGAGTTTTTGCCATTTCAAGAATTAATGCACAGGAGAAGAAAATACAAGATAGAAAAAGCAGTTTCACAATATCCAATTACAGTAAATTTTTTTGATGTGTTGTACTATAACGAAAAAAGCTGCCTTGAATTAAGTTATGAAGAAAGAAGAGAACTCTTAGAAAAAATTGTAAGAGAAGACGAGTTTGCAAAAAACGTTCCAATGAGTATTGTAACAAATGAAAATGAAATTGAGGAATTTTTGGAAAATAGTATTAACTCAGGATGTGAAGGATTGATGTTAAAGATGACGGATAAACCATATCAAGCCGGTTCCAGAGGAAGCTATTGGTTAAAGCTTAAACGAGAATATAGAAATGAGCTTGGCGACAGTTTAGACCTTGTAGTTATTGGAGCATTTTTTGGAAGAGGTAGAAGAACTGGACGTTATGGAACTTTACTTCTGGCAACATATGATGACGATAATGATTTGTTTACCAGTATTTGTAAAGTTGGGACAGGTTTTACAGATGAAGACTTGGACCAACTCTATCAAATTTTATCAAATAAGGTAACAATAAAGAAAAATCCAAGAATAGACAGTGAAATGGAAGCAGATGTGTGGTTTGAGCCAGAGCTAGTAGTCGAAGTGGTGGCATCAGAAATAACTCTTAGCCCAATCCACAAAGCAGCAAGAGATATTTTTAGGAAAAATACAGGATTAGCGCTACGCTTCCCAAAGTTCACAGGAAAGATCAGAATCGAAAAAGCAGCCGAAGACGCCTCAACAAATGAAGAGGTGATTACATTGTTCAAAGGACAGAAAAAAATTGCCCATGATAAAAATAGAATATAATGGTTTTACAAAAAATCTACAAACATAGAGGATTTAAATTACCTGAGTATATTTTAGAATTTTGAAATGTATAGCGGAGAGCTTGAAGTTCAAGCAAAAAGAAAGGCTATAGCAGTTTTACAAGATGAAATCAATCGAATTCTAAATGCATCAAGAGAACTTGCAACCCTGCCAGATCTTATGATGAAGAAAGACAAAACAGGTATCAAAAATGCCCTTGAACAAATTTCAACTATTGAAGAAGAAGTAGAAAATCTCAGACGAAAGATCACAAGAGAAGTAGCTGATGTAGGAGGACTCATCATGAATAGAGAAAATCTCCTCAATACAGCATATACGATGGATGAAATTGCAGGATACATTACAGGAATATCCTTCAAACTTTCCAATGTAAAGCCAACGACTTTGAAGAGTTCAAAACTTGATCAGGATGTTACAAAATTGATCGAATTAGTTGTAGACCAAGTTTACAAACTAAATGAAATCATTCGTAGTCTCAACACAAACACAGCGAATGCGATAGAATTAGCGCAAGAAACCCAAACAATTGAGCGAGAAATTGATATCAAGTATAGACAAGCAACCCTCAAACTTCTAAATGAAGTTACAAACACAAAAGAATTGATGTTGATGAAAGATGTGATTGAAGGAATCGAAGAGATGGCAGATAAGTGCCAGCGAGTTTCAGATTCATTCATTCTATTAGCATTAAGCCTCTAAAACTTCCCCATAACATTTTTACTTTTGATCTTCAAAGTATAGAATTCATATACGAAGTTATTATGAAAAAAACATGAAAAGTGAGCTCATAGAAAATCGAATAATTGTTTGGAATATTGAAGATTCCCGCAAACTTTTCAGCCAAGGTTACTATGGAAAACCAATAGGGATTCCAAAACCAAAACCAGAAGAAATCAATGTTCCATTAATTTTAGATTTGATAGAAGGACTGTATTTGCTTGAAAATAAAAAAATTTCAATTTACAAATCTAAACAAAAAGTAACTATTGACAAAATGACTGAAATTTGTAAGAAAGAATATCACGATTTTGATAAAAAATATCTAGTCTACAAAAATTTTAGAAACAAAGGTTACATCATTAATCCAGGAATAAAGTTTGGATGTGACTTTGCAGTATATGAACGAGGGCCTGGAATTGATCATGCCCCATACTTGATTCAGGTGTATAGTCGAAATGATCCGATTACATCAACAGGAGTAGTTTTAGCTGGCAGACTTGCAACTACTGTTAGAAAACAATTCATCTTGGCAATACCGAAAGGAAAAGAAAAAGTAGATTTTCTAGCTTTAGATTGGTGGAAAGCCTAAATGTTTTTTATGTGACCAGCAATTCGATCATATATTTCAAAAAGTTCTTTTGTAATTCCAAAATCAAGATGATTCTTCCATTTGTTTCGTATTCTAATAGCACCATCTGTTGGCTCAACATAAATGGTAGCATCAGAAACAGATTGCCTTGCAATCATTTCATTTAGTTCAGTATCTTCATTGAGTTTTGTTGCAAGACTACCATTTCCATCCCACTCAACCCTTTCAATTGTCTTTGCCGCGAAATGTCCTCTAGTTGTAAGTTTCGTTCTTGCAAAATAATTTGATACACCCTGACCTGCTTCTTTTCTTACAATAAAATGGGCTTGATATCTGTCAAGTGCACCCCATGGCATAGGATTTGGATCTTGCATCTTTATCCCTTTTGAACAATTTGAATGACGTCAATGTTGGAATTTTTCACATCTAGACAGCCTCTATTTGTAATCATTCTAGCTGTATGAGCAAAATACCTACTGTAATAATCGCCTTTTTCAACCTCATCAGTTCCAATCTCCTTTGTCTCAGAATCAACACCCAACTCTTTTAGCATATCGCTGAATTTTTCAGGCCAAGATTTTAAGACAAATGTATCTGGCTCAGTGTCATGCATTATAACTCTTGAATAATACCCACAAATAAAGATATCAAGAAAAATTTCCAAGAGATCAATCCAAATAAATATTACAAAAAAACTGACAATGTATTGACTCTAAAATTTCAAAATAAAGTTGCTCTAGTTACTGGAAGTGGGACGGGAATCGGACAGGCAATAGCCAAAAAATTTGTTGAAAATGGTGCCAGTGTAATAATTTTGGGCAGAAGACGAGAGCCTCTAGAAGAAACATCTAAAATGCTTGAAGGCATTATTGCCCAGAAAAACAGTGGTGCATCGGTGAGAATTTTCTCAGGAGTAGATGTCAGTGATGAGAAAGGAATGACCAACATGTTTGATTCATTAAAAAATGATAATGTAACAGTTGATTACATAATTAATAACGCAGGAGTTTCAGGACCTGTTACGTGTTTTGCAAATGCACCACTTGATGACTTTAAAAGCACCGTAGGAATTCATCTTACTGGTACTTTTTGGGGTTCAGTACAAGCACTAAGAGTAATGAAAGAAGGTGGAAAGATAATTACAATATCTACATTTTTCACAGAAGAAAGACCACTTGAGCAAAGACCATACAGATTCAGAAGTCCATATACTGCCTCGCAAGGAGCAAAGAACAGACTAGCTGAATTAATGTCATGGGAGTTAACAGAAAAAGGAATAATATCAATTGCAACAAACCCTGGACCAGTTCATTCGGATCGAATCTATAAAACGGTTTACCCAAAAGCTGCTGCTGAATTTATGAGAGTAAGTGGATTTGAGGATCTTACACCTGTTGAAGTAAATGCAGCAAACAAAGAACTTCTTCCATTATTAGGAGAAGATGAAAATGTTATAAAAGAAGGAATTGCAGCTGCTGCAAACAAACTGGCAGATGGCAAAGACATTCAAAAATTAACTGAGACATTTACAAATCTCTTAAACAAAATTCAAAGCATTGCAGAGAAAGTTCAAAAAAATACATCACATATGATTGCAAATCAAGAATTTTTGGCGCAAGGACAAGTTGCTGAATCAGTTTTGAATTTATGTGATGATGAAATTGCAAAAATCCTTAATGGAAAAGTAATTCCAGGAGATAGAGTATTTTATCCAGTAAAACCACACATAGGAACTACCACTCCAGGGATTCACCAACCAGACTTTACTGGAAAAACAGTAGTGTTTACTATTGATGCAACAGACAAAACAGATACAGATAGAGTAGAATTCTTAGCTCAACACGTAGAGAAAAACGGAGGTAA
This sequence comes from Nitrosarchaeum sp., assembly GCA_965223805.1. GTDB lineage: Archaea > Thermoproteota > Nitrososphaeria > Nitrososphaerales > Nitrosopumilaceae > HKST03. The sequence continues at coordinate 642,369 of OZ245014.1, forward strand.
AGTTGCTTGTTTTATTTCAGAATCAACGCCACAGACATTACAAGAATATATCAGTGGAAAATTCCATTCGCATGTAATCAACATCAAGAATCCAGAAGAAATCCAAAGATGGTTAAACACCGCAAAGACCAACATTGGAGATGTTCTAGGGGTAATCCACATTACAGGAAAACTTCCAGAAATACCAAAAATTACAGATTTAACAAGAGCAGGATGGGAAGAGTTAGTTGAAAAATTCATTACGACACCTGCAACGGTAGCACAGGGAGTTTTGGAGCAGTTTGTTCCAGGAGGAAGCAACGATCCTAGATTATACAAAGATGCAAAGGGAGCAATGATGATCATTGGTCCAGATTTACCATCGGGAAGAAAAGTTACAGGTATTCAAAGAGCTCAAGTAGAAGTATTCAGAGGAGCATTAAGACCATTTACAACAACAGTAAACCAAGAATTAAGTGATGTTCTAAAATCAAATATCAGAATGTTCACGATTTTCCCAGGTTCGGTTTCAGGAGTAGAACCAAGCAATGAAAGAATTGCTCAAGCATTTAATTTCCTTACGTCAGAAAATGCAGCTTCTTCAGCAGAAGTTACATTTTGTGTTGACGAATTAAGATAAGAATGAGGAAATTTTCAGAGTTCAGAGTAGGAGATCAGTTCTTTTCAACTTGCAGTGTATCAGATAAAGAGTTGGACGAATACCTCAGTTTTTCTAGAATTAGAAATGCATTTTTAGAAGACAAGGAAAAAGGCAAACAAAAAATTGTTTCAGGCAGGGCAATTCTATCTAGAATGGAAGGGGAATTTACAAGATTAAGTCAGATTTATGGAAATCATATAATCTTTATTGGAACAGATGGAGACGATAAATGGGAAAACAGAAACACACGATTTCTAAAACCACTTTACACTGATGAAGTATTGAAATTAAAGTTTACAGTGTCAGCCAAAGAAGACATTGATGATGACTATGGAAAGATTGCCATCGATTATGAAGGTACAACACAAGAAGGTGAAACTGTTGTGATATCAAACAAGAACATCTATAGAATAAAAAAAGAACCACCAAGATAGTTTAAGATAAAAAAAGGATCTAACCCAGGTTTCAAAAATATCCTAAGTAGCTTAAAGATTTTGTATGACAAAAAATATTTTGTAATACAGGGTTACCCACCAATCAAAAATACATTTTCACTAGCTGAATCAAAAAATAGCTTTATTGCTGCACCAAGAATAATGATAGAGACTAGGATTTGAAGAGAACGTTCTTTTATTTCAACTGATAATCTAGCGCCAAACAATCCCCCTATAAAAGAGCCTATTGCCAAAAAACTAGCTTGAAGAAAATCAGGATGGTCCAGAATACTGTGAACAACGATTCCCGATAATGATGCAAACAACAAAATAAATTGAGAAGTAGGGGCAGCTTTTTTCATTGCCATTCCCATTCCAACTATCATCAAAGGAACAAAAATAATTCCTCCACCTATTCCAAAAAACGATGATATTATCCCGGCAAAAAAACTTGCACCAATTCCAAATATCATTATTTGTTTATTGATAGTTTTTTCTCGAGTATCAAGTCTCTTTCTTAAAAATATGTAAGCAGCTGAGGAAACCAATACCAAACCAAACAATATTTTAAAGATGCCAGGAGTAACATCACTCGAAACATATGCACCTAAAATAGTTCCAGGAATAGTCAACAATCCTAATTTCAAACCTAGAGAATATTCTATTCGTTTTTGCCGTGAATATGAAAATGTAGAAGCGACTGCATTACTAAAGGCAGCAAATAGACTATTACTTGCAGCTAAAGTTGGAGGAAATCCAAAAAAAGTTAAAACTGGAACAACAATTATCCCTCCACCAAGACCAATCATAGATCCCAATACTCCTGCAACAAATCCCAAAGGAATTAGCCAAAGTTGATCAATCATACTAAAATCATCACATATACTGAATTAATCCTGATTTAGTCTGTTACTATGAACTTCCAAAGATAACCTTCTTTATTTGTGCTAATTTCAATTAACAGTTGTTTTTGAGCAAGATTATTTATTTCGGATTTACTTGTAATTTTTTTTGCTTCTAAATGGTGAGATTTTGCAGCGTCAATCCAATCAGAAATAGACTCAAAACCTCCTGGCTTTTCATTCATCCAACAATCACAAACTAGTGATTTTATCATAACCTCAGATATTGCATTTACAGAATTAAGTTCAGACATGAAAGGATCTGTCTGCATTATTCCCAAAACAGCAAAAGGAAAATCAGAATCTCCTATCATGTGAATGTTTCCAATGAAATTACCGTCTGAATCAATTAATTCAGTGGATGTACAATACTGCACAGATTTTTGAAGATTTTCATCAGAAAAGAACTGACAATATTGCTCGATGGATTTACCCTTTAATTTCAAAGGATTTGACATTGCAATTCCATTTGTTTCTAACATCAATTGCATTTGAGAATTTGAAGAATCATATGATATATTCATTTTAGAAATAGCAGGTGGCTCTTTTTCATCTGAAAAATAAAATGAAGAAAGTGAAATTGCAATAACAATACCTAAAATTATCGGAATTAAGATTTTCTTGTTCATTTTTTACATCAATGATTATTCAAAGATAAGGTTTTGCAATTTAAATTGAAATTATACTAAGCTTTGAATCTTTTGTTACGTTATTTTTTTCTATAAATCCAGAAGTCACCTCAAGAATATACATAGCATTTCCTTCAGGAATAATACTCTGACAAGTCATTGTTTCAATTGCGGTTTTACATGGAGGAACATCTTTTTCTATATGTACTACATTTCCTTGAGCGTCAAACCAAATCATGTCAAGTGCAAATTGCATGTTCAACATCCAGAGAGAATAAGACCCAGGTTGTTCAAAAACAAAAATCATTCCTTGATCATATGGAAGTTGGTCTTGGAACATCAAACCGCGAATTCGTCTTGGTTCAGTATCTGCAACTTGAACTTGTAAAGGCACTTCATCTACTTTGATGGTGCCTCTTGGAAATTCCACAGATTCTAATTTACTATCACTTGGTATTGACATTAAACCGACAACTCCAATAATAACAGTAGCAATGCCTATTGGAATCAAAATTTGTGCTCTAGTTGCCATGCAATATTATTTTCTAAATCCTTTTAAAAACTAGAGTATCACATTACAGAGTTCTTGAAATCTTTAAGAGTGGAGAAAGTGTTTTTAGTCTCATGCCCAATATCGTAAATTGTAGCGCTATTGTATTTTTTTTCAAGATATCTTCCAGCCACAATCATTGGACCGCCAAGAGCACATGTAACACCAGTGGGTTCAGGAACCCATAACATGATAAAGCCAATTTTTTGAAGTTTTTTTCCAGGTGCAGGTGCTTTTTGTAGTGCTCCTAAAGAATTTGCAGTGGGTTTACCATCAATTTTTGCAATATCAGAATACAAAGATGTCCTTCTTTTTACAGAATCAGAATATCTACGTATTTTGTCCAAACGTGTCTTTAAGTGGTTAACCATCCAACCCATATTTTGAAAAAATTAGATAAGATTCAAAGATCAAGATCTGTTACTCTCAAGTCAATAAAGAATAACCTACTCAAAGAGAAAAAGACACTCAATTATAGCAGAATCGTTTAGGTATAAAAAGTCATGAAGCCAAAAAACTCAAAGAGATTAGAATCAATAAAGGCAGCTCATAAATCCGAAAGAAGTGGTTCCAGTGCAAGAATGGAGGACTATCTTGAAATTATTTCTGAATTAGTTGAACTGAAAGGATATGCAACCACTCTTGATATTTCTAGATACATTAACGTAAGTGCCCCCAGCGTAACTAAGATGCTAAAAAGACTGGATGAAAAGGGCTTACTAGAATATGAGAAATACCACGGGATCAACCTAACTACAAAAGGATCCCAAGTTGCAGAAGGAATTCGCCAAAAACATGGAATTTTGTTAGAGTTTTTCGGAATATTAGGAATTAGCGATGAAACTGCAAATAAGGATATTGAAGGTATAGAACATCATCTTAATGCAAAGACAATCAAACAACTAAGAAAGTTTATCACATTTCTAAAATCAAATCCAAAGATTTTAGAGAATTTTAAAAATCTTTAAGAAATATCCGGATGTCATTCTGAGATGATGCTAATTGCATAAGATTCCTTGCAATATCAGAGCGTTTTGGAATTTTTATCTGTCCTTTTTTGCCAATTCGAATAGACGTCACATATTTGTCATGCACGTAGATATCAGCATGCATCGATGTATATTCTCTACTGACAGTTAGAATTAGAGCGGTTTTTGATTCTGAAAAAGTAAACGGTAGATCACCCGAAATTGAACCTGAGGATGAATTCTTTTCTTCTACATCAATGTGTACATTAAGTTGTTTTTCAATCTCATTTATGTTAGAACCTCCCCTTCCAATAATTGAAGGAATTGAAGTTTTATCAACTAATACACGAACCCTATTGTCAGATAAAATTTCAACGTCAGCATGAGAATCGTATCGCTTGAATGCATCACGAATTTTCTCTTCAGCAAGATTTTCAATTCCAACTTTTTGAACTCGTTTTGCCACTGGAACAATTACATTTTCTTCTCCAAAGGTATAGATTTCATGCTCTAAGACGTTGTCTTGAAAATTCCTAATTTCGATAACAGGTCTTGCTAAATCAGATTCAGTCATTCCTGTTGGAACCTTTACTTTTAATTTCAAATCATAAACTGTTTCTATTCTACCATCTTTTACAAAGACAACAGTGTCTAGGACATTTGGAATTATACCAAGCTCAATCTTTCCAATGAATCTCTGAATTGCATCAAGAGGAGAATTTGCATGTACAACACCAATCATTCCCACTCCTGTAAGTCTAAGATCTGCAAATGTTCTAAAGTCTTCACGCCTTCTTACTTCATCAAAAATTGTGTAATCAGGTCTAACAAGCAATAAGATATCTGCAGTATTATCAAAACTTCCATCAAGTTTTGTGTACTGAGTGATTCCCGGATCTACCTGTAAATCACGTGGAGATTCAAAGGTTTTTACAATTTTTCCATGAGTATGATAGAAATTAGCAAGCCCCGACGCCAAAGTACTTTTTCCTGAACCAGGAGGTCCGGAGATCACAATTCCTTCTGCCCTATCAGAAAATCTTCTCATTAATTCCTCAGAAATATCATAATCGTTAAGAGATAGTTTTACAATTGGGTGTACAATTGTAATTTCAAAGGCTTCAGAAAAAGGAGGACGTGTAATTGCAATTCTATAATCCTCATGTTGAATTACAGATGCGCCAGTCTTTGATATTTCAATTGTACTAGAATCTGAAATTTTTGCAGCCTCTAAAATTTGAGTGGAAATAAATTCAAGGTATTCTTTTGAAGATTTTTCATCAGAGAGTTTGATTAGAGAAAAATTTCCAGGTTTTCCTTTTTTACCCATTGGGGGTAAATTTTCTTTGAGATGAATGCTCATAGTATTTGAGTCAAAAAATTTTAAAAATTCAAGCTTGATTTCTTTTGGAACAGGTTTGATAAGTATTGATTCTACACCTTCAGCTTGCGATACAAGATGTTGAACTTTATCAGAAGTATACAATATAGCTTTATTTTGTTTTGCCAAATCTTTGATTATTGAATCTATTTTTCCAGTACCTGCCATTTTGATATCATCAGATGTTGGATGAGCACCTTTAATTGAAATTTCAAGTCTAAAATTACTAGAGATGTCTTTGAGTTTTTTTATTTCTTCAAGGCCTACAAACCCCTGTTCTTTTTTTTGAGATGCTTGAGACTGAAGTTCATCAATAACTGCTTGAGGAATTATTATTTCAGAATTTTGAATATTTCCAGATTCTATTTGGGTAATAAGCTGTTCATTAATTATTACGCTAGTATCCACTACAATCTTTGACAAATTTTGTACATTCTTTTAAAAAGATCAACCCCTAAATTACTTTTGCAAAATCCGCAAAAAATTCAGGATGATAAGAAATTAAAATTTAGAAATTAATATGTTGTAAGAAAATTCAAAAAAATCTAAATTAAAATTAGAAAATTTCTTAAAAATGGATTAAAGAAAACAAACTTCTTTACCTAAAATCACTCACACTATTGAAAAAATGGAGTTTTTGAAAAACTAAACCATGAGTCAAAATCAAGAAAATCACAAAAATAAAGAATTTTACAAAAATTGTTCAGCATATTTTGAATATCTAAGAAAAAAAGGAGATTTTGACTATGAATTTGAGGACGAATACTATTTTACCATGCCTGCAATTTCAAATCATTAAAGCAGAAGATTTAGAACCTCAATTATCCTTCATTTTGCATGGATTTTAACCTTCAAGAATTTGCTGATAGAGCAGTTTCATATTCCTTAGAATCAGGAGCTCAATACTGTGACGCAAGAGCAGAAAGTCAAAACCAAAAATCAGCATTAATAGAAAACGGAGAAATTGAACACATCAAAGGTAGAACAAACAAAGGAATTGGAATTAAGTTATTAAAAAATGGCGCATGGAGTTTCTTTTCAGTTACAAATCCTCAATCTTTTGAACAGATAACAATTAAAATTGATCAATCATTAAAAAACTCGAATTATTCATCGCAAAATAAAAAAAACCCGATTGATTTATGTGTAATACCAACATACAAAATAAATAAAGAGTTTCAGGTTTTAAAAAAACCAAACATTGAAGATTTGATAAAGATTGGTATTGAATGCGATAAAATAATTTTAAGCAAACCGAGGATCATAAAGTCAACAATCAATCCTTGGTTTTCTGAAACCTCAAAATATTTTGCAAATAGTGAAGGCTCTCAAATTTTACAAAAATACACAGATGTAGTAATTGACATGGTAGCAACTGCTCACGAATCAGGACTGACGCAATCAGTCAACATAACAGAAGGAGGAAGAGGAGGGTTAGAACAATTAGTTGAAAATGAAAAAGTTCAAAATAGTGCAAATGAAATTTCAAACAAGGCATCAAAATTAATCTTAGCAAAGCCGATAAAAGAAGAAACGACAAAGATGGTGATGAATCCAGACTTTGTTGCATTATTAACACATGAAATACTTGGTCACCCATCTGAAGCAGACAGAGTTTTAGGAAAAGAGATGGCATGGGCTGGCGGCGCGTGGTGGAATGGGAAGCTTGGAGAGAAAATAGGATCTGAGAATCTAACAGTATTTGATGATCCTACAATCAATCAAAGTCTTGGATGGTACTATTATGATGATGAAGGAGTAAAAACTCAAAGAACAACCCTGATTGAAAATGGAATTCTGGCAAACCATATGCAAAATAGAGAAACAAGTCAAATTTTTGGAACAAAACCAACTGGTAATATGAGGGCCACTAGCTACAGATTCATGCCCCTTATACGAATGGCTTGCACATGTATAGGAAAAGGAGATTGGAAGCAAGAAGAAATGATCAAAGATGTACGAAATGGATATATGATTTCTAACATGAAAATTCCTTCAATTGACATGAAGAGATACAATTGGAGTATTTCATGCCAATATGCCCAAAAAATTGAGAATGGAGAATTAACTGAATTGCTCAGAGATGTGATAGTTATGGGTACAGCTCCCGAATTTTTCAAATCCATTGATGCGTGTGGAGAGGACTTTACAGTAAGATCAATTACAAATTGCGGAAAAGGAGATCCTATGCAATCAATGATAATGGGGAATGGAGGCCCTTCAATCAGAGGAATTGCTACAGCAAAGAGCGCAAATTAGAAAATGACTACAGAATTAGAGACGATTAGAAAAAATGTTATTGAATGTAAAAAATGTGAACTTTGTAATAGTCGTACAAACTCAGTTCCTGGAAAAGGGAATTTTCAATCAGATGTAATTTTTGTTGGAGAAGCTCCAGGTAGAAATGAAGATCAACAAGGAGAACCATTTGTAGGTGTTGCAGGAAAAAGACTGAATCTTGCATTACAAAATGCAGGTATTCTTAGAGAATCAATATACATAACAAATGTTGTAAAATGCAGGCCACCTAACAATAGAGTACCTAGTGCTTTAGAGCGAAATACATGCAAAGAGTATCTTCAAAAAGAAATATCCATCATAAAACCAAAAATTATTTGTATTTTAGGAAATACAGCGTTTAATTCAATTTTAGGAGGTTCAGAGATTACAAAATACAGAGGAAAGATAGTAAAAAAAGACAAACAGATCTATTTCCTTACAGTTCACCCAGCTGCCACAATTTACAATCAAGAATTAATCGAGGTCTTAAAATCAGACATTTACAAGTTGTTTGAAATAATAAGAGAGTTAAAAGGCAACAAACAAGTAAAGATTGACATTGAATATACTTCCTAGAACATTTTATCTACAAGATACTGTTATAGTAGCAAAAAATCTATTGGGTAAAAAAATTGTAAGAAAAATTGGTCAAAATAAAATTTCAGGAATAATTACAGAGACAGAAGCATATAGGCATAAAGATGATCCTGCAAGCCATGCACATAGAAAAATGACGGAAAGAAACAGAGCTATGTTTGAAGAAGTTGGAAGAGCATATGTCTATTTCACATATGGGATGTATTACTGTTTTAATGTCGTTGCAAGAAATAAAAAATTTGATGCTGGTGCAGTTTTAATTCGTTCAATAGAGCCTCAAGAAGGGGTGGAATTTATGAAAAAAAATAGAAAAATTACAGATTTGAAAAATCTTACAAATGGTCCTGCAAAATTAACACAGGCATTAAACATCACCAAAGAACATTACGGATTAGATCTAACCCAGAAAGGAGAACTATTCATTACTGAAGGTAGTAAAAAACCAAAAAGTATCAAAGCTAATCCCAGAATAGGAATCAAAGAAGCGACTGAAAATATGTGGAATTTTAAATTAGAAACTTAATCGTCGTTATTTTCATCTAATGTCCAAGGAGCAAATCTTCCTAGAATTTTTTGCCAGTCCAATCTCAATAATAAAATTACAACTGAGGCCATCATTGCCCCAAAGACAATAATCCCAATGTATACAGGAGTGGTGTCATCTACATCTTCTAGAAATGGTTCGATTAGAGAGATTCCCAGATTATGAGAAATTAAGACGATAGTATAGCTCAGAACAATCTTTCCAGTCAAAGTGGCAACAAAAAATCTTTTTGGATTGTATTTTGCTAGTCCTAATGGGACATACACCAAATCATCTGGAATCGGGGTTGCAGCAGCAAAAAATGCTGCTCCAGCACCATATCTCTTTACAAGACGCTCAAAGGGACGCATTCTTTTTCTAGTTTTTTCATTAATAATACGTCGACCACCATAGCTGACATAGAAGATGATTTGCTTGGCAACAGTTGCAGTTATGGCAGACAACATAGCTAAAATATGAATATTAAATTGATCACCAACTGACATTGTTGCTAGTAAAAGAAATCCAGGTAACGGAACAAACGGAACTAATGAACCAAAAAAATTTACAAGACCTAAACCTAGATAGCCCACTTCCGGAGCAAATGGAAATAGATCAGAAAAATCCACTACTCAAACAGACAAAAAGCGATATTTAACTAAAACTAGAAAATCAGTTCCACAATCATTAAAATATCATATTTTTACAACCAAGACAAATGATAAAAAAAAATTATCAAGAAATATGTGATTCTATTGCATCAATTAGTCCATACATTAGATTTGTAGGAGTAATTGGTAAAGGTGGAGAGCTTAAAGCATATCAAAGGAGACCGGACTTAAAACCACTCCTTAATGCAAAAAATACTCAGTATCAATTCTCACATATTGCAATGAAGACAGATCTTGAAGGTTTCTTTGATAAAAATCTCGGTGAGGTAGAATTTGTATGGGAAGAACGAAAAAAGGTCCAAACAATATCATTTGCCATAAAAAAAATACGAATTTGGATTTCAATTGATAAAAAAGTAATCAGAACAGAGATGTTAAGAATTATCGACTCTTGTTTGCCAATCGTAAAAAAATATTCAGACTAGAACACATCTTGAAATGCCCTTACTGTGAAATAAACTTGGATTCTCTTAGTATGACAGACGGATTAAAGCATATTTTAGAACATAAAAAGAAGAATCAAAGTAAATTATAATTTTATTTCTATGAAAGATGAAAAAGCAATGAATGAAATCGACCAGATTCAGCAAATTATAGATGAAATCAATCAGAGAACATCAAAAAATTATCATGAAATGGGCATAGATGAACTAAGTAGTGAGCTAAGAAACATAATGGAGTTTGAACAAGAAATATTTCAAAAAATTGAAAATTTAGAAAGAAAAAAAATCGATTTAGAATGGGTAAAATACACAAAGACAATTTGTAGAAATACAACTCAACGAAAAATTTCAGAGATTCAGGAAAAATATCTAAAAAAAATTGATGAAAAATATCTTAAAGATTTAAAAAAATAATATGCTAATTTTTATCTTCATATAGCCAACACTGTACATAACCTGTTTGAGTCTTTATCTTTGGAGGAAGCTGTTTACATTTTTCAATTGCAAGAGGACATCTGTCAAGAAATCTACATTGTGTAGGAAATTCTAGAAGACTAGGAGGAATTCCTTTAATGTATTTTGGAATAATTCCTCGTAGTCTTGGAATGGATTCTAAAAGTCCTTTGGTGTAGGGGTGTTTGGGATTATTGTAGATTTCATGAGAAGAACCAAATTCAACTATTTGGCCGCCATACATTATTCCTATTTTGTCTGCTATTTCAGACATAATCGCCAAATCATGACTGATTAATAAAAACGACATTCCATTTTTTTTAAGAGTTTTTAACAAATTTACGATCTGAGCCTGAATTAGAACATCAAGTGCAGTAGTAGGCTCATCGGCAATTACAAATTTGGGTTTTAAAAGAAGAGCCATTGCAATGACAATTCTTTGTTTCATTCCCCCACTTAGCTCATGAGGATATTTTTTGAGTATTAGTTCATCTAAACTGACAGATTTTACCGCATCAGAAATCGCCTGTTTAAAATCACCAGTAAATCTGTGTTGTTTTAGAACTTCTATAAATTGATCATTTATAGTAAAAACAGGATCAAGTGAATTCATGGCTCCCTGAAAAATCATAGAAATTTTCTTCCATCGAAATTCATCATTAAACTCAGATTCAGGCAATTCAAGCAAGGATTGGTCATCAAAAATGATTTTGCCTTGGGTCTTTCCACCTGAAAGCATTCTAATTATAGACAGACCCAGGGTACTTTTACCACAAGCGCTTTCTCCTGCAATGCCTAACGACTTGCCATCTTCGAGCTCAAAGTCAACATCTTGAACGGCGTAGATAGGTCCTTTGGAGGTAGAATATCTTGCAGATAAATCTTTGACTATCAAACCCATGATTTTTTAGTTTATTGGTAGAATTTTTGTTTTGCACTGATAAAACGGGATTATTCTTAATATGAACCTAAAATGACTTGAGAAAAACCAAAACAAGTAAGAATAAGGGGTGAACAAGTTTATAGACAAAGAGTAAAAAGGCGTTCCCCTTTTTGTGCCTAGAAAATCTGTCATAACTAAAATTATAACGGGAGTCTAACCATCAAAAAAAACTCATCTAGTTTTGCGGAATTTACATTCAATTTTGTTCTGTCCAAACAAATCATAAATAATTATTTAATTACATGTTTTATCTACTTTCACTTAATGTTTACCGTAAAAATTACTACTGCAAACACAACATGGGCTGGAACTGATGATACTGTTAAAATTCATTTGGGTGGTAAATCATGGAAATTAGATAATGCATGGCGAAATGATTTTGAGCGAGGAAAAACTGATACTTTTGATTACCTAAAACCACACTAGATCCAAAAAAAACCAAAAAAGTTCGAATCACAAAAATCAAAAGATGGAGTAGGAGGAGGTTGGAAGCTAAAGGGAGTGAAAATTATTGCAAAAGGTAGAATCGTGTATGATAACCAGTCTATCAACAAGTGGTTAGAAAAGAAGAACAGGACATGGGAGGATAAAATATCAATACCTGCCACTTTATTTAATCCCGATAGCAAATTTGCTGAATATCCTTACATGCAGGCTAAATATCATAGCAGCAGAAGAGGAAAAAACTAGTGCAATACTACACCTAGAAAAAGAAGTCGAAATATTTTCTAAGATGCAGGGATTCGGAGAACAAGAAAAAAGAAGAATGGAAATGGACAAAAAATACTCAAAATAAAAAGTGGTATAAGTTAGCAATTCAAATTTAGCAAAGGATACTAAATAGAACTAAAACTAAATTAGAATTTTTCTGGAGATCGGAGTCAGTATCTTGTAATAACAGATTTGCCGTAGATTTTGATTTTAAACCCAAAATCTTTTTGAACATAATAAAATATGTTCTTTAGAATTATTATGAAAAATATAATGTATAAAATTTTTCATCACATCTTTATGATGTAAGTTTAATTTGATTGAAGAAGATAAATTACTCTTTAACTTTTCTAGTGTTATTGTTTTGAAAAATAAGTAAAAAAACTTAGTAAGCCCAAATCATTTTAATTTCAAAAACACCAATTGTCTAAAATAGAAGAGATTAAAAAATAACGATTTCAATTCTTTCATTAATTATGGCAAGTAACTGTGGGTGATCAAAACATACGTATACTTGTAAGGTGAATCTCAGAACGGTTAGAACGATGAAAACAAAACAAGAGTAACAGTGCAATATCTAAGTAGAGAGAGATTTAGAAAGTACAACACATGGTTTCAATGTCCCAAGATATCCTGATGCTAGTTTGTATATTAAAAACAAAGGAGTTATTAAAGCTGAACAAGCATTATCAAAACCAGAATCTCCAATGGCTTATTTCCTTTCAAGTGTTGTAGACATATCAATGTAGGAATATGACAAATTAATATTGCACAGATAAATTCAGGAGCCAATCAAACAATCACCATAAACCAAAAAACTAAGAACTTGCAGATTGATCAAAATATTAAAAGAATTTCTTGACAGACAAAAGATTCAAAAAGAACAAAGAGAGGAATTAAAGTCAGACATTTCCACTATTGAAAGTCAAATAAAATCTTCTAAATCAAAGGCAGGAATAATATCAGAGAGTCTGCTTCTGAGCATATTGGAGAGTATATCTTCAATAAATATAATGGCTTCACCAGTAGTAGCATAGATTAGCAGATTACTTGGCACGATAAGATGAAAAAACAGGAATTGAAATAATCAAAAACGAGGAAATTTTAAAATTCTGAAAAGAATAATCAGAGATCCATATCTTTGTTCAACAAAAAAACATTGCACTAAGGGATATAAACAACTCACAGAAAATAAAAAGTCGATTCAAAATGAAACTTCCAATATGCAATTTTGATGCAAAAAATGCAGTACTTTGTCCTCAATGTGAAGGAAAAGTAGAATCAGGAAGTCTTAGTAAAGCAGATGTGGATGCTTCGATAAAATTAGCAAATCTAACAAAATCAAATCAAGCCATTGATAATTTTACTCTTTTTTCATGTAAGGAATTTGATGGCAACTATGTTTTATCATTAGCCAAAAATGACATTTTAACCATAAGGCAGAGTCGGACACTTTACAGGTTAATACAAGAACAGTTTGAAGGAAAAATTTGGCTAGTTGAAGCAGATGAAAATGACAAAAAATTCATAGAAGATTTATTTTTTCCAACAAAAATTTTATCGATAAACTCAGTATGGGCGCCAGGAGGCATACAAAAAACAAAAGCAGTTGTGTCGGGCAAATGGACTCCCAGATTTCCAATTGACACAGAAAAGGTAATACAAATTGTCAAAAAGGCCCGAAACCTTGACATTGAGATAGAATTCGAGGATAAAAGAGGATAAGTAGATGGTATTTGTTAAGACTCATGATATTTCAGAATTAAATTCTGAAGATGTAGGCAACAAGGTTGTCTTAGGCGGATGGATAGAAGATCTTCGAAAATTAGGAAAGATGACATTTATCACTTTAAGAGATGTTTCAGGAATTTCACAAATCATTGTAAAAGGAGAGTTAAATGAAAAGATAGAAGGACTAAATCGTCAGAGTGTAATTAGTGTAAAAGGAATAGTTCAGGAGACAAAAGCACGTGATTTTGATTTTGAGATTAAAGCCGAGGAGATTGACGTTCTTGCCAAAGCAATACATCCTCTTCCAGTAGATCCAATTGGTAGGGTCGAAAGTAATATTGATACAAGATTGAATCATCGTGCATTAGATATGCGAAACCAAAAGACTGCAGCAATTTTCAAATTAAGACATCATGTTTTAGCATCACTTCGAAATACATTATTAGAAAAAAAGTTCATAGAGATCACAACACCAAAAATCATTGGTAGCGCAAGTGAAGGAGGAGCAAATTTATTTTCGCTAGAATATTTTGGAAAGACTGCATATCTTGCACAAAGTCCTCAGCTTTACAAAGAACAGATGACAATAGGATTAGAAAGAGTATTTGAGATTTCAAATTTTTATCGAGCTGAAAAATCACATACTGGAAGACATCTTAGTGAATTTACTAGCGTAGACATTGAAGCTGCATTTATGGATTACAATGATGTTATGGATGTTTTGGAATCTCTAGTAATGAAAGTATACGAGTTTACATCGGAGAATTGTAAAAAAGAACAAGAAGTGATAGGGCATAAAATTGAAGTTCCTTCATCACCATTTGAAAGAATTTCATATACACAAGTAATTGATGAACTAAAAAAAGAAGGTGAGAAAGTAGAATTCGGAGATGACTTGCTTGATTCGCATTTAAGGATTATTGGAGAAAAACATTCAGGGTTTTATTTCCTTACTGATTGGCCTATGAAATTAAAACCATTTTACATTAGAGAAAAAGACGAAAATGCCACATTATCACGCTCATTTGACTTACAATATGGATATCTTGAATTATCATCAGGTGGGACCAGGCTGCATAACCCAGAGATTCTAAAGGCAAGACTAAGAGAACAAGGATTAGATCCTACGCAATTTACAGATCATCTTCAGACATTTGATTGGGGAATGCCACCACATTCTGGTTGGGGGATGGGCCTTGATAGACTTATGACAACATTGATTGGAATAGATAATGTCAGAGAAGTGGTACTGTATCCAAGAGATCCCGACAGATTAAAACCATAAGTTATTCAAATTTTTATTCTAAAAGAAACCAGAGTTTTTTTATGATAGAACAAAATGATGCAAAAAAAGTCATAGAAGTAATAGGAAATAATTTGATTGGAGTGTCCCATGATTCAAACAGTTTTCAAAAACTACCAGATGTCTTTTGGGGATATTTTGCACGAGGACATGATAAAAAGGGAGCATTTGGAGTTATTGTGACATATTCTGAAAACAATCAGGATGTGGATGATTTAATCAAAATGTATGAAAAGTGGGTAAACAAAAACAAGACAAAAGAGTCTCAATAATTACTTTGTTTCTTGTAATAATTTTCTATAACTCTGACATTCTTTACAAACAGGTTTTCCCTTATATTTTGGGTTTCCATCTTTAATTTTTAGTGCTCCTTCATTGATTTTACAAATACAGCAAACTACCAATTCATCTTACAGAGGAAATGATAATTTATAAAAATTAGGAAAAAAGAGATAAATCAAAAGACTGTGATCTATACTAGTGTACAAATGTGATTTTTGTGGCTCAGGGTTTGGAGATAGAGTTTGTTACTTCTGTGAAAAAAGCTGTTGTACATCTTGCATGATAGATGACAGAACAAGATGCAAAGAATGCTATATTAAAAAACGCAGGCTAGGTTGGAAAAAACTACTAAAAAAGAATAAGGTGGTGCTAGTTTTTGTATCATTTTTGTGGTTTTATGCAGTTTATCCAGGGCCATTTCTTCCTGGATTAGACCCAAGATTCTATACAATTACACTAGTTGCCTTGTTATTGATAATGATTCCAATTTGCCTTGCACTCTTCTTTTGGTCACTTAATCCTCCTTCATCAGATTTGAAAAAAAGAAAGTAAAAATTAGTACAAAATCTTCCGTCCTAACTATATTCCCTACACAACAAGCAAAACAAGTTACTCTTCATGCAGAAGCAACAACAATCTTACCGTTTATTTATGCTGCACTTGTATCAAAACTGAATTAGAATCAACATTTACTATTATACCTATTACATAACTGAAGATAATGATTGAAGCAAAAACCTAATCAAATTATATACTCGATTATGCTTTTCTTTCTAGCTGGTCTTTGTGAGATTGGCGGAGGATATCTTGTATGGCTTTGGTTACGTGAGAATTTCAGTTGGATGCTGGGTACAATTGGTGGATTTGTATTATTTTTGTATGGCATAGTTCCAACCTTTCAGAAAACTCACTTTCATAGAGTCTATGCTGCCTATGGAGGGGTATTTATCGTAATGTCTGTTTTCTGGGGATGGTTAATTGATGGAATAAAACCTGACAACTATGATATCCTTGGTGCAACAATTGCAGTAATTGGCGTATTGATTATTTTTTACTATCCTAGAAAAGGTGAAAAGATATGGTCGAAGTAGTTCTTTCAACCCTAGGAATTTTCTTTTTTGCTGCTTTGCTAGAAATTGGTGGAGGTTATTTAGTATGGAAATGGGTGCAAGACCATAAAGGAAAAATTTTTGGTTTTGTTGGGGCATTAGTCTTGTTTTCTTATGGAATTGTCATGACATTACAACCAGCAGATTTTGGTAAAGTATATGCTACATATGGAGGAATTTTTGTGATATCTTCAGTAATTTGGGGTTTTTGGGTGGATAAGAAAAAACCTGACAGATTTGAGATAATTGGTTCTGTGATAGTTCTAATTGGGGTTGTTGTTATGTTTTATTTTCCTCGTTACTAGGGTCATCAATGTAATGTTATTGAACAGAACCTTTCAAGTTATGATAATGTATATGGAATAAAATTCCCATAAAATCTCAAAATTTGATTTACTTGTTTAGTATTTTTTTTGAAACTTCATTTGCAAGTAAATATCTAGAATATAATGCCAATGAGACGAATTCAAAAAACTCCGAACCTTTCATCAATATAATATGAATATGATAATAACCAAAGTTTTTGATCAGGCTGTTTTTTCTTTGTTAATTTGAATTCCTATCGTGTAATCTTTATGCTTTGAGTGCTAGTTCTTGTTATTTGCTAGGATTCTTTATCAATACTCTGCCTCAAACTAGATATATGAACCGATCCAGAGTGTTCTTATCTGTGACTTTTGCAATTTTTCTCAGTTTACGTCTCTGTAAATTACTCTTTAAATGATGCATATGCATTATATTATATAATAAACAAGATGAAAAATTGTATTGTACAAAAAAATTCTTTTGCCTCATGCAGGAACTTCTGCTGGAGATGAAGCATTAAAACATGCAATTCACGCTGCAAAAGGAATATCAGCTAGAATAATCATTTTACATGTAGTTGAAGAAATGCAACGTCCACCAACATTTGGTTTGGCTTCAGTTGAAAGAGAAAAATTACTAACCCGCATCCATGAGGCAAATGAATCCACAAAAGAAGAAATGAAAAAGGAGATGGAGAAAAGAGTTCAGTATTGCAATGAAAACAATGTGGATGCTGAAATTAAAATTACAACCGGTGATGCAGCTAGTATTATTCTTGATATGATAGAACAGGAAAGTATAGACCTTGTAGTTATGGCAAAAAGAAGAAAGCTCAAAGGTGTCAAAAAACTACTTTCTCTTGGTAGCGTGTCAAGAAAAGTAGTTGAAAATGTACATTGTCCCGTAACTCTTGTTGATATTGAAAACCTGTGAGAGATATGGCTAAAACATTTGAACACATTTTGGTCCCATACAATGGAACTGCTGGAAGCCAAAAAGCATTTAGAAAAGCCGTATATTTGGCATCATCAATTCAAGCAAAGATTACTATTCTTACTTGTCTGGAAGAGCGACCTACATTTGGATTTTTTAAGACAAAAACAAGTAAACAAGAGTTTGAAAAAGAACGTAAACTAGTAGAAAGACAACAACAGGAATTAGAAAAAAATGCTAAAGAACATGGAATTTCATGTAGTTCTAAAATTGTTAAAAATGGATTAGCATCAGTGCAAATAATTGATTTTGCCAAAAAACATGAAGTTGATCTGATAATAATGACAAAAACAAAATTATCTTCTAGCTATGAAAAATTACATTATCACAGCACAATTGAAAACGTGTTTAGAAATGCAAGATGTCCTATTCTGATTCTATAGTACAAAAAAGATAATTCAAGGATTTTTTTTCTGGATAGTAGCGTTATTAGGATCTAAATCATTCCAGATTACATCATATCCAATTTTAGATAAGAAATCTGCATGACATGACTCAGGAATTTTGTTTGTGTCTAGGATTTTACACGCTTCAATGAATTTCAAAGTTCCACGAAGCATGTTCTTTATGCTATCTATTTTTCCTTTGGAAATCATATAAAGATTATTCACAGCAACATGATCTGGATAATCAACCGACAAAATACTTAATGCTGTTTCTGCAGGAATATCATATTTTTCTGCAATGGTTTCAATTGATATTATGTCCATCTCCTTTTTTAGTTGGATTTTGGTAGTTCTGATTTTTTCTTCAATTATTTCCTTGTCGATTTTTCTTAGATACTGCAAAATTGGCTTTATTGAAACCTCTTTTTTGAAAGTAAAAACATGATCATTTGAAATGGATTCTAACTGTGAGCAAGACAATTCAGTATTTACTCCCACTAACAAATCAACATCTTGTTCCTTGTTTTCATTTTTATCAAATATTGCCTTGAGTTTGGTTGCCTTTCTCTCAAGATATTCTTTTGTCCAGAAACCTACAATTTCAAAATATACTTTTCTTCCATATCTTTCAAAGAGAAAGTCTGGTATCATGGCCTTGCCGTTGGCAATAAGTGGATTTGGTTCTCGGGAAATCTTCCAGTCATCCTTTTTGTCAAAATACTGTAGAAATAATTTCTCAAATTTAATTTCAAGAGAGCTATCGTAGTTGTAGGTACCTTGGGTTTCTGCATGAGAATTATCTGAATACAGTGCTTCAGATACGGATTGAAGAACACTGACAGTATCCTTGTTAGACATGACAAATTGATAGATTTTCTGCCCATCATCATTTTTTCTAACAATAGAGCCATTAATTCTCCAAGTTGGCGCCTTGATTATCCACGGCAACAATTTTGCCATTGAAGTACCATATCTGTCAGTCATTTTGAAGAGGCTTAGTGGACCTTCTAAAGTACATGTAAGGGAATCTGAATTGTTGTTAGTGTTTTGCTGTTCCAAATTATACATCAAACCAAATCTTTTCACATTACGCAAAACCTGTTTCCAGTACAGACCGCCTTCCACATAAAACTCCAAAGTTGTACATCTAAAGAGGAGGGTCTGGGCCAAAGAAAGATTGTACCATAATAACAAGTTCTTTGGATTGATGGAATCAAATTTTGTTAGTGTTAGATTATCCTCACGATCAGTCCACATTATGGTCTCAACATCATATGTAGAAAGATCAGTCTTGTTTGCAACACTCTGAATTATTTCTTGTCTTTGCAAATCAGATAAGGCAAGTCCTCTGGTAGCTGATTCTTCAAATAATTTTTGTCTTATAATGATAGGATTTACTTTAGTGAATGTACTTTCAAAAACAGATCTTCTCTCTAATAATGTAAATAAACCTCTGACTAGTTTGTAATCATATTCTGATTCTAGTGGATTGATCTTTTCTAGCAAATCTCCTCTTGATTTACAGTTTTTGTATATATTTTCAAAATGAGTTACGAGTTTATTTGCCAACTCATAATCACTGCCATTTCCAAAGTCAAGTGAACAGAACAAAGGTTCAATTTTACCTCGATGAATTTTTGTACGTAAAAGATCAAGAGGAAGCATTAGATCAAAATCACCATGTATCATTAATTGCTAGTTGGTGTAACAGCAGGTGATTCAGTATTTTTTCTGAGAGCAGTAATTCTCTTTGCACTGGTATTTGTCTCCCTTGTTTGCTTTGATACTATTTCAATTAATTTTGCTTTTTTGCTATCCTGTTTTGGTCGTAATAATCTCCCCAGCCTTTGTATTAATTCACGTCCACTTCCAGTACCACTTACGATAATGCCAAGTTCTGCATCAGGTACATCAATGCCTTCATCCAACACTTTGGATGTGACAACTGCATTGTATCGTCCTGACTTAAATCCTTCCAAAACGTCATGTCTCTCACCTTTTGTGGTCTTGTAGGTAATATGGGGAATCAAAAATCTGTTTGATAAATTATACACCATCTTGTTGTTTTGAGTAAAAATTATGGTCTTTGCGTATTTGTGTTCTTGTAATATTTTTTGCAGTTCTTCTACTTTTGATTTGCTGTTTAGTGCAATCTCATTTGCTTTGTTTCTTGCAAGCAATCCCTCTCTTGCCGTCTTGTTTCTGTTGGACATCATAATCAAGCGTTGCAGGTTATACATAGAAGGTTTCTTAAATCCCAACTTTGCCAGATTTGTAATGAACTGAGAGTAATTAAGTTCATACTCTTTTTGTTCTTCTAATGTAAGATTGACTTGTCTTCTCTCTATGTCAAATTCTGCCAAATGTCTTTTTTCTGAAAGCTCTTTTGGTCCTAACTGAAACACTATGCCTCCTACTAGTCTGGGAATCAATTCGTGTAATCCATCTTCTCTTTCTATTGTTGCAGTCAAGCCCAATCTGTATGGTGCAATAAGCTGTTCTGCTATGGAACGATATCCCGGTGCCGGAAGATGATGTGCCTCATCAAATATGACTAGTTCAAATTGATTGCCTATGTATGGTGCCCTTAGATAAGCCGAATCATATGTTGCAACCGTAATTGCTTGAATGTCTTCTTTCCCTCCACCCAAGTTGCCAATAGGTATCTTTAAATTATTTTTGTTATTTTCATCATCATTATCATTCTTGTTCAGATACTTGGAAAGATTTTGTGTCCATTGTTCCATTAAATCGATTGTAGGTACCACTACAAGGGCAGATGAATTTACTTTTTCTATTGCCTTTATTCCAACTGCAGTCTTTCCTGCACCTGTTGGCAATACAACACATCCACGCATAGAAGATTCAATCCAATTCTCTATGGCGTTTTTTTGATAATCACGTAATTCTAGATTATTAATCTGAATAACGGGTGACGGAAGAAACTGTGTAACTTGGTCGACATAATCAAAATCACTTTTTTTCAAATATTCTACAATTTCTTTATAGTCAAGTCCGTATGCTCGAAGAGTTTCTTTATCTCGATCATCAAGTTTTGTTCCGGGAATACGAATTAGGCCACTATTTTTAATGCATATAGTACCTTTATCAAAAAATAATTTGGGGTTTTGCGTTTGAATCAATAGAGCTCTGTTATTTTTAAGAATGCAATATTATAATCCCTTTTTGATCACAGATTGTTTTGTCAGGATCAGCTCAAAACATAATTCCCTTTTTACTACGAGGAGATTACATTATATTTCAATATCCTATCAAATAACAAAATTAAACATAATTCAGCATTTGGATATTTATCAGAATTTTTTCCACGTGGGTGTAATAAAATCACCCTTAACTATATCCCCCTACACGTTGTGCTCCCCATCAAATTTGAACTGACAGAATTTGAGACAAAACAACATATTGACATAGCAGAGTTCTTTCAAATATTATTTAGTATTGTAGGTTTTTTGTAATTTCTTGAGTAAATTCAGATGTAGTTTTATCACCACCAATATCTTTGGTTTTGACACCAGTTTTAACCAAATCAAATATTGTAGACTCCAGTTTTTGACCTACTTCAAAACATTTTGGTTCATTATATCTTGAGCCAAGCCAATCAAGCATCATCTTAATGGAAAGTAAAAACGAGCAAGGATTGGCAATATTTCTTCCAGCAATATCAAATGCAGCTCCATGAACAGGTTCAAACAAAGCAAACTCATCACCAATGTTAGCAGCAGGTGCCATTCCCAATCCTCCTACAACCTGAGAGGATTCATCAGAGAGTATATCTCCAAACAAGTTTGTGGTAACCACAACATCAAACTGCTCTGGTTGACGGATTAAATTCATTGCACATGCATCAACATACATCTGCTCAAACGAGATATCAGGATAATCTTTTGAAACATCAACACAGGCTTTTGCAAATAGACCATCAGTGATTCTCATTACGTTTGATTTGTGAACACATGTTACCTTTTTCTTTGAATTTCGTTGCATTGCAGTTTCAAATGCATATCTTGCAATTCTTTTTGAGGCATCTTCAGAAATAATTCTTAATGCAACAGCTGCATTTCCCAAGTTGAATTCCTCTCCAGTATAGAGATCTTCTGTATTTTCTCGAACTATCACCATATCAATATCATTCCTTAAAGCAGGCATGTGAGGATACGATTTTGCAGGTCTAATATTGGCATAAAGATCAAGCATCCTTCTTAGAACTACGATGACATCAGCAGCACTCTCACCCACAGGAGCCTTCATGCATGCATCGGATTGTTTAATTACATTAACTGTATCGTCAGGAAGTGCATTTCCTGTTTGTTCAAGTGCTTTGTCTCCAGCAGATAATTTTGTGATTTCAAATTTCAAATCAAGTTTATCATTGATAGTGTTTAATACAGAAATTGCGGATTCGGATAATTCGGGACCAATACCGTCACCTGTAATTAAGGAAATTTTGTACATGATTGACTCTCACATTAACAGAATTTTAGGATTATCTTATTTGATTCTCTTTTAGTATCTTTCTGAGCATTATTCTGTTAAGTCCATCGATTACTGCTTGAACACTGGTTGTAACAATGTCTTCTCCCACGGATTTTGCTGAAACACTATTTCCTTGGGCATCCTCTACACGAATTGTCACCTCACACAATGCAGTAGAACCACCAGATATTGATGCCAATCCATAATCTTTTATTTTAATTTCAGAAATTTTTCCAGTTATTTTCTGAATGGCGTTAAGAGCTGCATCAACTGGCCCAACACCATAGTCTGTTCCAATAAAGTCCTCTCCATCAACATTTAATTTAACAAATGCATATGGCATCGTTCCTATTCCAGTAGATACAGAGAACCCAGTTAATTGGACAATTCTTTTTATTCCTTGTTCGCCTAAAATATCACTAGCAATTGAAAGCAATTCCACATCAGTAATCTGTTTTCCTTGATCACCAAGAATTTTTACTTTTTCAAGAATTTTTGTGGCTTGCTGCTCAGTGGGTTTAATTCCATATTCTTCAAGCATTGCATTCATTCCGTGTATTCCTGCATGTTTTCCTACCTGAAGCCATCTTTTCCTTCCAACCAATTCTGGACTGATGGGTTCGTATGTCAAAGGATTATTCAAAACACCATGTGTGTGAATGCCAGACTCGTGACCAAATGCGTTGTCTCCTACAATGGCCTTGTTTGGTTGGACCTGAATCCCTACAATCTTAGACACAAATCTTGAGACATCGTAGATTAGTTCGGATTTTATTCCTGTTTCGTATTTTTGATCATAGGGTAAACATTTCAAAGCCATTACAAATTCCTCCAATGAGGCATTTCCTGCTCTTTCACCTATTCCATTAATTGTAACATGTGCACATTGTGCACCAGCTCGAATACCAGACAATGCATTAGCTACAGCCAACCCAAAGTCATTATGACAGTGAACACTGACTGGAAGTTTTGTTGCATCTATTGCATCTCTTGTGATTTCTGCAATGTATTCAGGAGTAGAATATCCTACGGTATCAGGGATATCTATTCTATCAGCACCTGCTTTTGCAACTTCACCAAATACTTTTTTGAGAAATTCCCTGTCAGTTCGGGTTGCATCCTCTGCTGAGAACTCTATTTTGAGTCCTCGAGATTTCCCGTATTCCACTGCATCAATTGCTTTTTCGAGGGCTTGATCTCGGGTCATTTTCAGTTTATACTCCAAATGAATATCAGAAGTGGCAATGAATGTGTGGATGTAATTTAGCCCCGCGTCAATGGCAGCATCAATATCTCTTTTGTTTGTTCTAGCTAAACCACACACATCACAAGATAAACCTGCATCTGTTATCATTTTCACTGATTTTAATTCACCTTCTGAAATTACTGGAAATCCTGCTTCAATTGCATCTACACCAAGTTCATCAAGTTTTTGTGCAATGGAGAGTTTTTGATCTGGAGATAACGAAATTCCAGGAGTTTGTTCGCCATCTCTTAATGTTGTGTCAAATACCCTTATTCTCATACCCCACTCCTCTGTAAGGCAGTAACACCTGTTCTAGCAACCTCAATTATTCCAAATGGTTTTGCCAATTCTTCAAAGGCCTGAATTTGGTCAGGAGTGGCTGTCAACTCTACCATTATAGAGTCTTTTTTGACGTCGTGTACTTTGGCACCATATGCATTTGCTAACTTGTTTATCTCCATGCTGTCATTAGCATTACTTAGTTTAATCTTAAAAATACTAAGTTCTCGATAGACAGTTTTGTATTCGTCTAAGTGTTTTACCTCAACGGTATCTATCATTTTATCAAGTTGTTTTACTATCTGATCTACTTGTTTTTCATCACCATATGTTGTAATAGTCATTCTAGAATATTCTGGATTTTCGGTAACGCCAACTGATATGCTGTCAATATTGAAATTTCGAGATCTAAAAAGATGAGTCACCTTAAACAAAATTCCAGGTTTATTTTCAACAAGAAGAGAGAGAATCGTCCACATTGTAATCACTACGATGGTAAAATCATATCCGATAGAGAAGTTCCAGGAGCTACAAATGGCAATACATCTTCTTCAGGATCAATTGGAATGTCAATGACAGTTGCAACATCACTGTTTAGTGCAGTTTTAATTGCTTTGTCTAATTCATCCATTGATTGTGCACGAATTCCTTGCGCTCCGTATGATTCAGCTAGTTTAACATAATCGGGACATTTTCCTTGGTCAACACCAATCATTCTTCTGCCATAGAAAGTACGTTGCCATTGGGCAACCATGCCGAGTGTAAAGTTGTTTAACAAAAATACAATTACAGGAATATCCTCTAGAACAGCAGTAGCAAGAGAGTTTTCTGTCATGCTAAAGCTACCATCACCTGCAATATCTACAACAGGCACTTCTGGTTTTGCTACTTTGGCCCCAATTGCGGCAGGAAATCCCCAACCCATGGTGCCAAGACCAGTAGAGCTAAAGAAAGTTCCAGGTTGAATTACATCATAAAATAAAGAGGCCCACATTTGATGTTGTCCTACTTCAGTAGTTATTATGGATTCTGAGGGAAGTAATTCACGGAGTTTTCGTAGTATTTTTGCAGCACCCATTTCACCGGGATGGAGTTTCAAGTTTTGTTTCCAGTATTCTTTAGTTTCTTTAACATGTTTTAACCAAGGCGTTTCCTCAGTATTTTTTATGGCTTTTTGCATCAACATTTTTACCATAATTCTAAGAGACGCACGAACATCACCTACTACTGCAATGTTTGTAGTTTGGTTTTTACCAATTTCAGCAGGATCTACATCCATATGGATAATTTTCAAACGCTTTTCAAAGGCTTCAAAAGTTCCGACAGATCTATCTGAGAATCTAGTACCAATAGCTAAAACACAATCAGCGTCTGACATCACTTTGTTTGCTTCTGCGTGACCATGCATTCCAATTGGGCCTAATGATAGAGAATGAGTTTCAGGAAATGCTCCTTTTCCTTTAAAAGTAGTAACTACAGGAATCATGAGTAATTCAGCAACTGCCTGAAGCTCAACAAATGCTGATGAAATAATTGTTCCACCTCCTGCCAAGATTACAGGTTTTTGAGCATGAAGTAACATCTCAATTGCTTTTTCCACATTAATTATATCAGGATCAGTCCATGGATGATACCCACGGATTTTAAATTCATCTGGAAAATTCATTTCTGCTTCATTTGTTTGCACATCTTTTGGAATATCAATAAGTACAGGTCCAGGTCTTCCAGTTTCTGCAATAAAAAATCCTTTTTTTACAACCTCTGGGATTTCTTCTGCTTTTCGTGGTTGAAATGCATACTTCACAACAGGGTTTGCCATTCCAATAATATCACTTTCTTGGAATGCATCTCTTCCAATCATTGCAACAGGTACCTGTCCAGTTACTGCAATCATTGGTGCAGAGTCGGCTTGAGCAGTTGCAATACCAGTTAAGATGTTTGTTGCACCAGGTCCAGAAGTTGCAAAACACACCCCTGGTTTTCTACTAACTCTACCAAAACCATCAGCCATATGTGCTGCAGATTGTTCATGTCTTACCAAAATATGTCTAATATCGCACCTAGCAAACTCATCATACATTGGAAGATTTGCACCTCCCGGTAACCCAAATACTTGTTTGACGCCTTCATTTTCCATAGCCGTCATCAATGCCTTTGCACCGGTCATATTTTTCATTTAATTCACCAAATTTTTCTCCATAATTTTAATGTGTTAAGATCCCGTTTTGTCGGAATTTTAATACAGAACATCCAGCAGTAAAAAGACTTCAAAACCTGTTACTGGATTCATAATATTTTTAGAAACGGTGATTGTTAATAAATCATATGGAACTTCCTTTAATTATCTGTTTCAAACATTTAAGACAAAATTAAAACCAATCCATAATCAGAATTTTTACTCAGGCATAAAAATCAGCGGGAAAAAACTAATCATTGAAAAAGAATGAATCTTAAACCTAGAGAAGCTGATGATGGTAATGAATGGATCATGCTTGCAAAAAATGTTTAAAGAAAACATGAGATATGGTTTGTATGAAATGTTCTGAGTGTGGTATGAAATTCAACGAAGAAAAACGTCTTGAAATACATCGGAATACACACAAAAAAAGAGAATCAAAAGGTAAAAAACAGAAACAGAATACAAACATGCCTGATTTTGATAAACCTGATTTTTCACAGGTAATGAAAAAATGACAACTCAATCAGAAAAGCAAATTGTAGAATTATTTTGCCAATGCATCTCAGACAAAATTACTGATCAATGTATTAGACAAGACTGTCCGTGTGAAGAAACTGATTGTGTTTTGCATAATGGTAAACTTGTGATTGAGAAGAAAGAAAGAATAGAAAAGAATTCATCATAGTATCTGTTTCTACGGTCGGTTATTCTGTAGTTTTTGCGGCACTTGTTGGGTGGATTGGATGAGAAGAAAGAAAGAATGTTCCTTAATCTTCAGGCCATAGTTTTTTGAGTAGTCTTTTGAAAACTATCAAACCTGCACCAACAAGGAATGCACCTATAATGTTCCAAGGTTGGATGACAGATAGAAGAACCTCTTCTTTTATATCTTCAAGTAAATAATTTGTTTTTTCAACTACAATGATATTGGGTTTTTGAGGTAGACAATTGAGAAGATTTAAAGTTGATATTCTTACATCTCAAATTGAAATTTTGTCATATAATGAAGAGATAATTCAAGTGATTGATACATTGTTTGAAGCAGGAAAAACTAAGGATTTTTCACGGTTAAAAGACATTCATCTTGATGATTCAAGGTTTTCGGGTTTTAGTGATTTGCCACCATATGATCTAAAAGATTTCCAAACAACTATAGAATTAGAGGAGTTAAAGTACGTCAGTATTTCTGATTATGATTATGAGATTAAAAATACCAAGATAAGCATATTTGGTAATACCGCAGTAGTTGCAATGGAAATTAATCAAAAGGGAATGCTTGTAGACACAAAGGCATACACAGGGGAGCACATATCAATAGAAGGAAGAGCTACATTTGTGTTAATAAAACAACCAACGTGGAAAATTGTCCACATACATTTGTCAAAAATACACAATTAGATTATTTTTTGTCTTGGGCAGATTGACTTTGGGATTTGTTTTGATTAGATTTGTTTCCTTTTGATTTGGTTTTGTTTGCATCTTCTTTTGCAAGTTTTTTGTACAATTGGAAAGCTTGCTCCACATTTGCATTACCATGTACAATATAACGAACAGCTCGTACCATTGCAACGGGGTGATCAGATTGCCAGATATTTCTACCCATATCAACACCTACTGCACCACCTTGGATTGCATTGTATGTTAATTGTAGGGCATCACGTTCTGGAATTTTTTTGCCACCGGCAACAATGATTGGAACAGGACAGGACTGGACAACTTTTTCAAAATCATCGCAATAATAGGTCTTTACAATATGGGCTCCTTGTTCAGCTGCAATTCTGCAGGCCAAGGATAGATATCGTGCATCCTTTCCAAGTTCTTTTCCTACAGCAGTAACTGCAAGCACAGGAATTCCATATTTCTCAGCCTCACTTACTAATTTTCCAAGATTAACAATAGTTTGATATTCATATTTTGATCCAACAAAAATAGACATTGCAAGAGCGCTTGCATTTAATCTAATTGCGTCTTCAATACTAACTGTAATGTCTTCTTGAGACAAATCTTCACCAATAATACTTGAGCCACCAGATACTCTCAGTACCATAGGAGTGTTAGTGGTGGCAGGTACAGATGTTCTTTGGACGCCTCGTGTAAGCATTAAGGAATCACAATGTTTAAGCAATGGCGCTATGACTTTTCTTGGGTTTTCTAATTTTTCAGTAGGTCCTAAAAAATAACCATGATCAACTGCCAACATTAGTGCACGATTATTTTGTGGTTTGATTATGCTTGAAAGCCTATTTTGTAATCCCCAATCCATATTTCTTCGTTTTTGAAGGAAAAGAAATCCCTTCTTAAGCCTTTCTTATTTAGTTATGATAATCTTCATGGCATTTTCGCCGCTTCTAGCATGCTCAAAAGCTTTTTGTGAATCCTCAATAGAATAGGTATGAGTTACCAGTTGTTTCACATCAATCTGATTAGATCTAATTAAATTCAGGGCTTCTTGGGTATCTTTGTCTGAAGCTGCATAGCTTGTCACCAAAGTGATTTCTTTTGAATAAATTTTGCTCATATCCAAATCAATTTTTGCACCCTTTGATGGGACCCCAAACATCATTACTGCACCACCCTTTCGTACCATTTCAATAGCATCATCTAAGGCCTTTAGGCTACTAGTAGCAACAATTGCAACATCAACACCTCTTCCTTGAGTATTATCAAAAATTTTCTGTTTGCGGCTTTCATCCATAGAACTAATTGATTCAAAAATATTGAATTTTTTTACAAAATTTAATCTAAAGTCATTAACATCAAAACAAAAAATTTTTGAGAATTTTTTTGCCTTTGCAATCATAACATGCATCATTCCAGTTGGACCCACTCCAAAAACTGCAACAGAATCGCCTTCTCGGTAAGAAAATTTTGTCCACGCCCTCACGCAACAAGCCAAAGGTTCAATCATGGCAGCCTCTTCAAATGTCATAGACTCGGGTAGTTTTAAGATGCCTCCATGAGAAACGTTCCATTCTGGAACAACATATTCTTCAGACAATCCACAAGGAAAGAGGTTTGTTTCATAGTATTTTTTGCACATGGTCTCATTTCCATGCTCACACAAATGGCATGAATAACAAGGGACATGGTGATGAGTAAATACCCTATCACCTTTTTTGAATTCAGTCACATTAGACCCTACCTCAACAATTATTCCAGCAGGTTCATGACCTAGTCGCATAGACGGTTGTCCATATTGACCAAATACTTTTTCTAAATCAGAACCACAAATTCCACATGCCTGCATTTGTACTAACACATCACCCGAATTTAGAATAGGTTTTTCTGTTTCATCAATGGAAATAACAGAAGGTTCCTTCACATATGCAGTTTTCATATCAAAACTAGAGAATACAGAATATAAGTAGATTAAAGGAGATTAGACACCTAATATCTTTTTGAGCATTACACGGTAATCAACTTCAGTCTTTTCACTACCGGTAGCAGGTAATGCAAAAACAAGAGTTGATTTTTCTGCTCTAAGAGCAGTTAATTCATCACTAATAGATTCTGTTATATCATCACTAACTAGGACCAAACCCACATCTGAATCATCAGTTAGTCGTTTAATTTCATCCAAAGCCTTTTGAGGGGTTTCAGAAATTACTCCTGGAACTCCAGCTAATTGGAAACTAGTTACAAAGGATTTACTACCTACGGTGAAGATCTTCACAATGAGAAACTTTGATACTACTAATTTAACCCTTTTTGGCAGGCATAAGTTCAGGAAAGATTGATTTAGTTTAAAAAAATAATTTCAGTCATGGCGGAAATTGACAGTCAAAAAGATGTTTACTTATTCCTGCATGGAAGAATGGATCTGCAAGAAAAGGCAATGAGTGCCTTGTATTCAAAAGGATTTTCAAAAGAAAAAATCACCATGGCGCTGCCCACAAAGGTAGGCAATGTTGGAGACTATATGGCAATGCTTTGGATGCCTCCAAACCCAGATCATGTCAAAATTCAACAAATTACCAAAGTCGAAGAAGTAGAACCTGAAGGTATGGTTGGGCTTTGGAAAGGAGTTTCAAAAGACGACATAGATACAATACCGTTAGGATAACATCAACTGAATCCGGCACCAAACTGATCTCCCTTCTGAAGGGGATCACCTGAATCAGAATTTTTTAATTTTCTATACAGTAATGACTCATATACCAATTTGAGTGCATCTTCATCATTTAGATTACAATCTTGTTTTGCTTGGTGTTTATATTTCTCTAATTTTTGGGAATCTTGTTCATCATAAGATATGCCATCATGCACCATTAGATTTGCAATCTTTTCAATCTCTTCATTGTAATGTTTATCATCCATATTGTTTTATTATATTTCTAGTAATTAACAGATTTGAAAAATTTTTTCATAAATCAGATATTAATCCAGCAATGAAATCTTCATATTCATCATCAGAGAAATGAGTTGTTTCAATCTTGTTTGTTTTTTTCGCAATTTCAAGTGAGTCTAAATGATAACAACTGTTTTTTCCGTTTAACTTTCCAAAATAAAATCCAGGGCACGAGCAATATTCAAATTCAGGATCTAACCAATGTTCTTCCCCCATTCCAACAACAGTCCAAATTTTCCGTTGACTTGGCTCAAAAAGATGTAATTTTACACGTTTTTGAGAAAGTATGGATTTTATTTTTTCAGAACTGCCAGTCATAAGGATTTAATCCAAAGTCTATCGTATATCTTTGATGCCTCAAATCCGAATAATTCCCTCAAAGCCAGCATTAGTTTTTGAAGGGCAAGAAAAGAGCATCATAATCACCGATATTCACATTGGATTTGAGAGTAGTCTTACATCAAATAAAATTTTCATCGGAAAGAATTCCACAATAACTGAAACGATAAATGAAATATCAGAATTGATTAATGTCGAAAATCCAGATTCTGTAATTTTGTTAGGAGATGTCAAATCTAGCATTAAAACAATCTCAAAAAGTGAATGGAATGAATTACCTATATTTTTTGAGAAAATACAAGAAAAGTGCAAAGTAATACTTATTCCTGGAAATCATGATGCAAACATCCAGAAATTAGTTCCAGAAGGAGTTTCAATGATAAGTTCAACTGGAATGGTTGAAGAAAATATTTTGTTAACGCATGGCCATACCATGCCATCGGAGAATTTTTCACATGTAAACAAAATAATAATGGGTCACGTTCATCCTGTATTTTTTCAAGAAGGTTCCGTTTTAAATGGACAAAGAGTTTGGGTCTCTTTAAAAACAGAAAAGCAAAATATTTTTCCCAATCAAAATGGAGAAATCGAAATAACTATTATACCATCTTTTAACAAATATTTTTACGCAACCCATAAAAGAAGGTACAAAAAATCAACATCCCCAATTGTTGAACGAATCAAAAATATATCTTCAGCAAGAATTATCACACTCGATGGAACAATAATTGGTGATGAGTCTATAATTGATCAAGTGTTATAGGAATAAAATACAATCCTTTTGATTAAAACAAAATTTATCCCAAATGATCATAAGGCTCTATCGGATTTTTTGTTGTTTGGTTATCCTTTAACCACTCCAATGTTTTTACAAAAGAGTCTGCCAATTCGATTGTTGTTAAAACAGGAATTCCCAATTCTAAAGATTTTCTCCTAATTTGATATTCATCATCAAGCATACCAACATATTTTTCCAATGTGGATGTACTTGGAATATTTATGATAAAGTCTATCTTTCTTTGATAAAGTAAATCTGCAATGTTTGGTTTTCTTTCAGGTTCAGATATTTTGTGAACCACTTGAATCTCCCCAATTTTCTCTTGGAAAAATTCTGCAGTGTGTTCGGTTGCCAAAATTTGAAATCCTAGACTTTTTAGCTTTGCAATTGTTTGTAATAATTTCTCTTTGTTCTGAGCACCTCCTACTGTTACAAGTGCAGTTCCATTCTCAGGTAAATTATATCCAACAGAAGTCAGTCCTTTAGCTAATGCATCAAAAAAGCTATTTCCAAAGCATGCAGCTTCTCCGGTAGATTGCATTTCTACACCTAAAGCAATGTCTGCACCATCTAGCTGCATAAATGAGAATTGAGGTACCTTTATTCCAAAGTTTGGAATTTTTTGCCACTTATTTTCAGGTACTTTAGGTAAAGGCTTTCCTAAAATTGCTTTTGATGCTAATGATATTAGGTTCGTTTTTACTAGTTTAGACACAAAAGGCATAGAACGAGATGCACGAATGTTAAGTTCAATTACATAGACATGATCATCATGTATTAAAAATTGTAAATTGAAAGGTCCTTTAACATTAAACGTAGTTGCAATTTTTTTTGTATATTCAGTGATAGTCTCAATAATTTTATTACTTAAACGCCAAGGGGGGATACACATCATAGCATCACCAGAGTGAACACCTGCACTATCAATATGTTCAACTATTGCTCCAATCACCACATCGTTTCCATTACTAATTCCATCTACATCAACCTCAAGAGAATTTAACATAAACTTAGAAATTACAACGGGGTGATCAGGTGAGACATCTGTAGCTTCTTTCACATATGTTTTGAGTTCATCTTGTGACCACACAACTTTCATAGCAGCACCAGAAAGAACATAAGAAGGCCTAACAATTACAGGAAAACCAACGTCTAGAGCAAAGTTTTTTGCTTCATTAAGATTTGAAAAAGCTTGCCATCGTGGTTGTTGGATATGAAGTTTGTCAAGTTCGGCACTAAATTTGGAACGATCTTCAGCTCTATCTACATCATGCGCACTTGTTCCCATAATATTAACACCATGTTCTGCAAGTCCCGGAGTCAGGTTATTTGCAGTTTGACCACCCACACAGGTAATAACTCCTTTAGGATTTTCAAAATCGGTAATATCTAATAATCTCTCTTGAGTTAATTCCTCAAAATATAATCTTGTACATATATCATAATCTGTAGAAACAGTTTCAGGATTACAATTTACCACGGAGATGTTTTTCTCTCCATTTTCTTGTAATCCCCACACCATGTTTACGGTACCCCAATCAAACTCCACACTGCTGCCTATTCTATAAGGTCCAGCGCCAACAACAACAATCCCTTTTTCATCAGGTGAAATTTCTATATCATGAGAATTTCCACCATAGGTCAAATACAGATAATTTGTGACAGCAGGCCATTCAGCAGCAAGAGTATCAATTTGTTTAACGGATGGTACAATTCCATATTTTTTACGTAAATTACGCACAAAGTCTGCTGGTTTGTCTTTTGAGCGTCCAATTTGTTTATCAGAAAAACCCATTTTTTTTGCCTCCAAAAGGGTTTCTTTGTCTAATTCAGAATTTTTCAGAGCCTGTTCAATATTTGAAATATTTTTTATTTTTTCAATAAACCAAGGGTCTATAGAAGATAACTTGTAAATTCGTTCAACAGAAATTCCCATTTTGAGAGCCAATGCTACATGATATAATATTTGATCATCAGGATGAGATAATTTATCTTCAATTTCTTCTTCGGTATAGGATTTACCATTTTGACGATTTAGAACTAAACCATCATTTCCAATGTCTAACATTCGGATAGATTTTTGGAGGGATTCTTCAAAAGTTCTTCCAATTGCCATAACTTCACCGACGGATTTCATCGTAGGACCTAATTTTCTATTTACAAGTTCAAACTTTGCAAAATCCCATCTTGGATGTTTACATACAACATAATCAAGTGAAGGCTCAAAACATGCTGTTGTACTTTTTGTAATTCTATTTACCAATTCTGACAAATTGTATCCTAATCCTATTTTTGCAGACATGTATGCTAAAGGATATCCAGTAGCTTTGCTTGCAAGTGCAGAGGAACGAGATAATCTAGGGTTGATTTCTATTGCAACATATCTATCAGAATCTGGATCAAGTGCATACTGTATGTTACACTCACCTACTATTCCTACGTGTTTTGTCGCTCTCAAAGCTGCAGAACGTAGCATATGATATTCACGGTTGTCAATTGTTTGAGAAGGAGCAACGACGATGTTATCTCCTGTGTGAGCTCTCATAGAAAGGACATTTTCCATATTACATACAATTACGTTGTTACCATCGTAATCTTGCATGACTTCATATTCAATTTGTTTCCAGTGACCAACATATTCTTCAATAAGGACTTGCCCTACTAGACTTGCTTTTAATCCTCTTTCAACAATTTCATGTAATTCAATTTCATTAAATGCAACACCTCCACCTTTTCCTCCCAAAGTATAAGCAACTCTAATGATTACAGGATAGCTAAGCTCTTCTGCCACCTTTTTTGCATCATCAAAATTAGTAACAGTTTTACTTTTGAGTATTGGAACTCCACACTCATTCATAGAGTCTTTGAAGAGTTGTCTATCTTCAGTTCTCTGAATTCCATTTACCTGTGTGCCTAAAACCTTGACTCCATACTTTTCCAGTATGCCTGCTTCAGCTAGTTTTACACCGCAATTTAGTGCAGTCTGGCCTCCATATGCCAGCATTATTCCATCAGGTCGTTCTTTTTCGATAATAGATTCTACATAATCAGGAGTCACAGGTAGAAGATAAACCTGATTTGCAAATCTAGTGTCGGTCTGAATTGTAGCAATGTTTGGATTGATTAAGATACTTTTCAGTCCGTCTTCATGTATTGCTTTGAGGCACTGGCTTCCGGAGTAGTCAAATTAGCGGTCGTTTTTGCGACTTTCGCCGGCTTCTCCGATTTTTATTGCCCCACTACCAAGTACAAGAATTTTATTTATCGACTCATTCTTTGGCAGACTTTCCTTCCTCCATAAGGTGCTTAAGCTCTTCAAAGACAAATTTGCAATCATAAGGACCTGGCGCTGCTTCAGGATGAAACTGCACTGCAACACAATTTTGTTTTTTGTGTTTTATTCCTTCAACTGTTTTATCGTCTGCATTTGTAAACCATAAATCAAATTCAGATTTGCTTAAAGATTCTGGAGTAATTCCATAACCATGATTTTGGCTTGTAACATATACTTGCTTGTTTTCTAGATTAACACAAGGTTTGTTTTGCCCCCGATGACCGTATTTTAGTTTATACGTTTCTGTGTTACCAGCTAAACCAATAATTTGAGCACCTAGACAAATTCCTAAGGTAGGAATATTATTTTCAATTAATTTTTTTGCAACTAGTACGGTTTCAGGACAGTTTTGAGGATCACCTGGTCCATTACTAATTACAACTCCTTTTGGTTTGTAAGAAAGAATTTTTTCAAAGGTAACGTTCCATGGAAGTTTGATAACTTTGTAACCAATCTCACGGATATTTCTTAAAATTGCATTTTTTGCACCAGTGTCAATTACAACTACAGATTTTTCATCAGAACCATATACCTGTTCTTCTTTTGTGGAAACTACATTCATGAATTTCTCTGAATTGTAATTTGGAGCTGATGACAATTGTTTTTTTACTTTTTCTACATCAATTTCTTCATCCGAAACTACCAAGGCGGCCATCATAACTCCACTAGTTCGGAGTTTCTTTGTTAGTTCTCTTGTGTCAATTCCAGATATTCCTGGAATTTTTTCATTGTAAAGCCACTCATCTAGAGTCATGGATAGATTCCAGTGACTAGCCGTCAAGGATAATTCATGAACAACTAAACCTCGTACTTGGATTTTATCAGATTCAAAAAATTTGGATATTCCATCTTCATCCGCAGTTGTAGGATCTGGAACCCCATAATTTCCCACAAGAGGATAAGTTAAAGTAAGAATTTGACCACTGTAAGAAGGATCGGTCAGTGTTTCGTTATATCCCACCATTCCAGTGTTAAATACGATTTCACCAAAAACCGTTGTAGAATAACCAAATCCCATTCCCTCAAGAATAGTACCATCATCAAAAATTAGTTTTCCAAACTTGTTTGCATGCTTGGATTTCTTTGTAGTAATTGTGACCCTCGTCAAGTTCTAGTTATTATGGATTTAAGTTTTTGGAGGCTTGATCGCAAAAAAATCTATTCTAGAGTGCTCGGAATTCTTCACTCCACTTGTGATATGCACGGATCATTTCCATTGAAACGCTAGGTTTTCTTCTAGACATGATGTCTCTAAAGTCTGCAGTGGTCAATTCTCTAGGTTGTTGTTGAGATTCACCTTCAACTGGTTCATGGTATTCAGGAGAATCAAATAACTCATGAACTGTCTTCAGATGTGCTGCTTGACATACATCTTTGATGTCACTTGCACTATACCCATCAAACATTTTGGCAAGTTCTCTAGAATTAACTCTAGAGTCTAATCTTAAGTCAGTAGTATATTGTTGAAACAAACTCTCTCTTGCTTCTTGGGTTGGAAGAGAAACATAGATTCTTTTTTGGAATCTTCTAAGGAAGGGCCAATCTAGACTCCAGGGTTTGTTTGTGGCACCTATAACATACATCATCAAATCCTTACCTTTTCCATTAACACCATCCATTTCAGTTAGAAATTGATTTTTAGTTCTAATTTCGCCTCCAACTTCACTATTTCTAGAACCAAGTAGAGAATCTACTTCATCAACAAATAAGATTACGGGTTTACCTTCTTTTTCAGCATATTTTCTTGCCATTCTAAATAATTTTGATACATTTTTTTCAGCTTCACCCAACCATTTACTCATCATTGAAGAGGCGTCTACATTAATGAAATAGCCATCCATTTCACTTGCAGTAGCTGCTGCCAGCATTGTTTTTCCAGTTCCAGGAGGACCATATAGAAGCATTCCTTTTGGCCAACCAAGAGGAAACAAATCAGGTCTTTTCGTAGGATAAACAATGGATTCACGTAGTGCACTTTTTGCGTCTTCTAAGCCGATTACTTCGTTCCAACTAATGTTGGGTTTTTCTTTCATGACTAATTCTTCAAAGTCATTTTCATCTTCTTGTCGCTGAACAGATGCCTTTTGTTCTTCAGGAGTTGCTTTAGGGTCTACTGCAGGCTCTACACCATGGGACTCTTGCAGTGCCTTTATTCTATTATGATAAGAATTACATCTTTCTTTGTAAATGGGGTTTAGTTTACTTGTAGGATATAATTGCAAAAGTTTTACCAAAGAATCAATAGCATGTTGATAGCTTGCAATGGCCATTCCACGGGCACCTTGAGAATCAAACTTTATTGCTTCAGATGCATACTTGCTTGCATTATTTTCTAATTCTTGGGGGGCTAAACTCATCTAAATTACCTGTACATCCTCGTCTTGAAAATTTTGTTGGTATTCTAAGGTGTTAATCTCTGTAGTAAATTTAGTTAAATTAATTGAACCTGATTCATCAATTTCAATATTATTTGGTTTTGAAGAAGTATCAAAGTCAGATTTTTCAGATATGTTAGCATGCATATCTTTTACTTTGTTAATGGAGTCCTCAGCAGAGATTATGAGTTCGGAAATTTCATCATCCAAACTTTCAATGGATTCAGTAGATTCCGTAATAATTGAAACAAAGTATTGTAAAATTGAGCGTGTTTCTTTTTTTTCCTCATATTTACATAATAGAAAATTCGTCAATTCTGAAATCTTGTTTAAATCTTGCAGTTCTTCAAGGGTGAGTTTATCAAGTTTTGAATCATCAGGGATTTTAGACTGTGAAATTTTCTTGTCAATTCTTTCGGAGAGTAGTTTTACTTGTTCTAGATCTTTTGATAAACTTCGTTTAGTTTTTAAAATTTTCAAACCTTTCATGGTTTAAAAAAATCAAGATTAGGATACTGCTTATTTATTTTAGAGTCTACCATCAATTTTACTTCATCCAGTAAAGTTGCAGACTCTTCATTTGAGAGTCTAAAATCAAATCTTGCTTTGCTAAGAGTAGCAGAATCTAAAGCAATACTTCCGAGGTGAACAGATAATTCAGATAATTTCTGACTACATTCAGGAGCAATATCAAAAAGTTGAGCACTAATTGTTCTGATCATAGGTATAGTAGAGGGTAAAATTTTAGGCAGATCAGTAATGCCAGTAATTGTACCAGAACTTTTTTGAACTTGTGAAAGAATTTCAATGGAAAATACGATTATTTTTTCAATATCAAGTGCTTTTTGACTCTGTTTAGATTCTCTATCAAATTCACTTAAAATAATCTGATTTGATTTTTTTATTAGGTTCCTTTTTTCTTTGAGAATTTCAATTATTTTACACAACAAGTCAGTAGAATAACTAAGACGGGGCACAATTGTCACATTTTGTGAAATGTCTGTAAAATTCATACTTGGAAAACCATAATCGCCGATCATACAAAATAGGGCAAAATTTTGTATTTCAAGGTCTTGTCACAAATTAATTAGTAACCATAGTTACATATGGCTATAGATACAATTATGATTTTTTTTGAGTACTTGTGTAAAGGAAATTAGCTTTCAATTTTACCTAATCAGAAATATATCAAAAACATGACAAATGAAAATGCATTAACGGTTAGTCTTGAAGAATTTGGGCTCAGCAAATATGAGGCCAAAGCATATGTCACATTAATATCAAAAGGGACAATAGCTGCAAGTGAGCTTGCCTATTATTCAGATCTTCCAAGAACTAAAATTTATCCAACACTCCTAAAGTTAGAAAACAAAAAATTGGCAATAATTTCTAAAAGCAAACCCATCATGTGTACAGCAATTGCACCTGAAGACGCTTTTGATTCTATTATTCACGAACAAATCAACAAAGTAAATGCAATGAACACCCTAGTCTCAAATCTAAAAAAAGCCAGTGAAGAAAGTAGAAAGTCAAGAGGTTCAGAAGAAAAAAGATACTTTCATCTAAATGCTAACAATATTTTAGAGCAATTAAAAACTATGATTGAAGGCTCTAAATCATCCATTAACATCATGGCAGATCAATGGGGGTTAGGATTACTTGCAGAATGCAAAGAACAGATGGTTTCGATTATTCGAAGAAATTTAGATGTAAAACTTCTTGTTCCATCATCACAAATTTGTTCTGAATCATATAAGACAATACCAGATGGAGTAAAAATTAGGGCATCAGACATTATTCAAAATTCTTTCATCTTTGATGAAACAGAAGTATTGATAGTAAACAGCGATAATGGGAAAGGAGCTACTTTTTCATCAACTGATATTTTAGGAACCAATCAACGCAAAATGTTTACAAATATCTGGAAAAATTCTATGAAGACTGAATCGTTAGCAGATATGACAAAGATGGAAGCTCAAGAAATATACAAAATTATTCGCATAATAAATGAAAATGGATTACATCATGTTCTAAATTCTTCAATTATATCAAAAAAACCAGAATACGAAATGCTAAGATTGTTAGAGAAAAATGGAATTACTCTAAAATCAAAATCACTTGATGAAATCATAGAAACGATCAATGTTGTTTTACAAATCACTTGTTCTGGGTCTGTTAATTTTGATGCAAATACAAAAAACATAACAATTGAATCCAAATTAAATAGTGGTCATTCATTACCGTGGGTTTCAATTTTAAATGATTGTCTAAGAAAACAAGGGTACAAAACAAGAATGGCATACCAAAATCAATCAAGTAAAGGAGAAAAAGTGCATCTCAAAATATCTAAAAACTAAAATCAGACAATAAAAAAGTGCAAACATCTTGATTGAGGAAAAAATTGAATCAATAGGAATTAAACTTCCAATTCCGCCAACTCCAGCGGGATCTTACGTTCCAGTCATAAGATCAGGGAATTTGCTTTTTGTGTCCGGACAAATTCCTATGAAAGACGGGAAGGTGGTCTTTACAGGTAAAGTCTCAGATGACAATTTAGAAACTGCTCAAAAATCTGCCAGAATGTGTGCAATAAACATACTTGCTCAACTAAAAAGAGAACTAGGAGATTTAGAAAAAGTTGCAAAAATAGTAAGATTGTCAGGATTTGTAAATTCAGAACCAGAATTCTCACAGCAACCCAAAGTAATCAATTCAGCATCGGATCTATTTTTTGAAATATTTGGAGAAATTGGAAAGCACTCAAGAATTGCTGTAGGGGTTGCAAGTTTGCCATTAAATTCTATGACCGAAATTGATGCAATAGTTGAAATAAAGTAATCTCACAAAACTTGGAAATTTTCTTAAATAGATTTTAAACCAATTTGAATTGATGGTACAAATGTGTAGAGGTTTGTGTGGACGTTTCAAATCTACCACATTTTCAAATAATCTACGATACAAGATTGGGCAAAAATGGTGTTCACTCTGTGCATTATTTTTTAAGACTGAAAAAAATACATGTCCATGCTGTAAAACACGATTAAGATCAAAACCAAGGAGTAAAAGAGATGAAATGCCAAGAATGTAAACATGAGAAAGGAAAATGTGAGTGCATTTGTTGTTGTTCCATTTCACAAATTGGTTGTCCATATTGTATTTTACCTGTATTGGGTTATAGACAAATAAAAAAAATAATTAAAAAAATAAAAAATGAATAAAGATAGAATAAATAAAATTGCATTGTTTTTATCGATTATTTTTGGGGGAGTTTTTTTGCTAGCGTTTTTTGGAGAATTTAATTTTGAATTTGAGTCTCAGTTGTTTCTATATCCATTAGCTATTACATTTTTTGTTTGGTTTGCAACTAGAAAAAATGGTTGTGGTAGTTGTAACCAAGTAAATTAATTTACTGAGGAGATTTTTTGTTTTTTTAACTCCATTCTTAGTTTGTATGCAGTTAATCCAACAAATCCAAAAATTATCAACAATCCAATGTATGCTAAAACTGTACTATACTCTATTAAAACTGCAGAAATACCAGTACCTACTATTCCTGGCAAAAGTGAAAGAGCATAAAGCCACCAACCACAACAACCTAAAGGAACTAGTGAGAAAAAAGAGAAAAAAGATGTGGCAGCAGTGCTTCCAGAATTTCCACCAAATGTTTTTTTCTTAACTTTAAGTGAACAGCCCAGTAACTTGCTTTTCTCAGAAAGATATACTTGTAATCCTATGCCAATTCCCATTCCAAATATAACAATAGAATTGAGTTGTAATGCAGCGTTGATCGCATCAATTGGGGGTAAAGCAGGGGTTGTGATTATCACGACTGTGAGATAAATCAGAATAGTGAGGATTCCCACAAATAATGATTTTTGAATAGAATTCATCATGTCTCTCCATAAATCTGGGTTTCAGGATAAAATGAGACCCATGAAAACCAAAAACCAGGCTCAATTGGGATTCTTGACAACTGACTTCCTTCCATAGGACCAGATATTGCATTTCCTTCATAATTCCAATCTGAGTTTGTTTGAATATCGACAATTTTACCATCTTCATATTGAAAATCAAAAATTTCGCCATTAACTGTTCTATCAAATGCTCTAGAGTTTTGATGAAATGAAGAAATTAGCAATACAGAGGTATCTCCAATTTCATCATTGATAATTTTAGCGAGTTCCACATCAGATTGTTTATAGGCCTTGTAAATTCCACCTTCATTAAATCCTAAGATGATTTCTTTAGGATGCATTCTATCATCTTTATTATCTACTGGGAAAATAATTCTGGGATCAGTGTAATAGTCACCATATGGATCAGTAGCATAGGATCTAATATGGCCAGTATCAGTTGTCAAAACTAATGTTTCAGGATAAAGTGTCTTCCAATCCCCCCAGGTAATCACATCAAATGGGATAATTTTCAATTTATGGCCGCTAAGCTCACCTGTAACTGCAAGACCAAGTCCTTGACTCCAATAAGATTCAGTCAATCTATCATACATCAACAAATTACTATTGTACAATTTTCCTGATGTACCAAATTCAACAACATTGCCATTTACTATTCTCTCAAATACCTGATTTGTATAACATAAAGGACAATAAGTTACTGCCACTGGAACCTCACCTACTTCATCATTTACAATTTCATGCCACACTAAGATAAAAAGAGGATATGCACGAACCTCACCGTTTATCTTCAAACCGATTACAACATCAGAATCTGAAATAAATTGTGAATTTTCAACAGTTGCAAATTTTGGATTATCTATAGATGGAATACCATCTTTTGGAGGGCCTCCTCCCTTGATTTTATCAAGGGGAATAATGTGTTTCTGCCCATTAGTAACCATAACATCTAACGTAGAAACAGGTGCAGATATTGACTCAGAAAGAGATTCTTGATTAGCTATTGATTCAGAAAGAGATTCTGAGGAAGATATTGATTCAGAATTAGGAAAAAATGCAAAATATCCAATAATACCAATTACTAAAACTAAGGCAGGAATGATAAATTTGATATTCAATTTAATACAAATTTTGGCTTTAGAATATTAAAAAATTCTTCCAACTTGTATCCAATTTGATGCAAACAAATGGATTTTGAAATTTAATTTAGTTTTTTGTTAAATTCAGTAAGAAATTTTTTGATTTTTGGTTTTGGAATTACTGCACCACAAGCTTTGTCATGTCCGCCACCTGATCCTCCTAGTTCAGTTGCCAAAACATTAACAATTTTTCCCAAGTGTATCTTGCAGTTTTTTGAGCCTCTCACCGAAACAGCATAGATCCCGTGATCAATTCTTTCTTTGTATGCAACTCCAACATCTTTACCAGATAAACCTAAAACAAAATTAACCGCACCACTAGCTCCTGCATCAATAATCTCCATATGACCGAGGTTTTTCATAGTTTTCATACCCTGTTTGACTTTGGCAATCATTTGTGCTAGTTTTTCGACTTGAATTTGTGCAAATTCAAAAGTATTTGGAATTTCATGTGGGAATTTTGATTCAGCAAGTTCTTCAACTAGATAAAGAAGATAATCAGGATCTTTTTGATGACCAACTATATTGTAGGTAAGGACTGTTGCACTAATCAATGCAAATTGCCTATCATAAATTTGTAGTAATTTTGAACCTATGGGTCTATCTTCCATATAGTCGGTAATTGCAGCACATGCAGCAATAAATGCAGAGTGATCAGATAATTTGGATTTGAATTTTTTGTAGACTTGTACAGTTGCACATTCATTAATATCATGAACCAATTTTACTTTGATTTTTTCTAAATCCAGGACAATTTTTGGGTCAATGTCATGATGGTCGATATAAGTAATAGAAACCTTGTTTTTTCTTAGAGTTTTCATCAATTCAACAAACTCATCTTGATTTTTCTTGCTAAGACCCAAATCACAAATGTACAATGATTTGAGTTTTTCATCAGAAGCGACTTGCTGTAAAGCCTCCATTTGTCCAGGGTAATCAACTAAAATAGTATCTCCTCCAAAGGCTTGTCGGATCAAAGCTGCAGAACTAATTCCATCTGCATCTTCTTTGTGAGAAATACAAATAATTTTGGTTTTTTGTTTTTTAATTGTCTTTTTAGTTTCAGTTTTTTTCATAATCTTTTTTGTTGAGATTTTTTTAGAAGATTTTGTTTCTTTCTTTGTTTTAGAAGTCACCATCATGGTCGGTGAAATTACACCCTCATTTAAACCAAAATGAGTTATTTTCTATTTTCTCTGGTTTTGTTTTTTATACTTTGATTTGGCAAAAATTTTGAATTTATCATAATATCATAAAAAGACAATCCATTCATTTGGGTTTGAATATCAGTTTCTTGTATCTTTTTTAATTCTTCATCAGATGCATTCAATATCATTTGATCTATTTTCTGTAATAATTTACGTTCATCTGGAGTCATTTAGTTTTTGATTAAAAATTGTCATTTATGGCCCAGAGTTGTCAGATTAGACAAAATACTGAATTTCATACACATGGTTTTTTGCGAAAATATAATAGAAGATTTCCATTAGGTTCAATATGGAAACAAAGAACATTGGTTTGCGTGGAATTGAGGTTGCTGATACCAGAATTTCCAACATTGATGGCGAAAAAGGTAAGCTGATTTACCGTGGGTATGACATTTTAGATCTTACAAAAAATTCTACGTTTGAAGAAACAGCATATTTACTGCTATATGACGATCTTCCAACAAAAGAGCAATTATCAGAATTTAATTCAAAATTAGTTGATGCAAGATTCATTCCAAAACAAATGCAAAAGAACATGGGTAATTGGAGAAAAGATGCAGATCCCATGGATATGCTTCAGGCATTTGTTGCAGCTCTTGCAGGGTATTATGATGAAGAATTTTCAACCAAAAGTGCAAGCTCTGATAGGGCAATTAACCTAATTGCAAAAATTCCCACAATCATTGCAAGTTGGCAAAGAATTAGAAACAATCTAGAAATTGTTGATCCAGATCCTACACTTAGTCATGCAGCCAATTTTCTTTACATGATGTCAGGAGAAAGGCCAGATCCTGAAATTGAAAAGATTTTTGATGTATGCTTGATTCTTCATGCAGATCATACATTTAACGCATCTACATTTACAGCAAGGCAAGTGGCATCAACTAGAGCGCATATGTACTCAGCATCAAGTGCGGCAATTGGCGCCCTAAGTGGGGAATTGCACGGGGGTGCAAATACAGAAGTGATGAAGATGTTATTAGAAATTGGAACTTTAGACAA
The DNA here is from genome assembly GCA_965223805.1 of Nitrosarchaeum sp. Lineage (GTDB taxonomy): Archaea > Thermoproteota > Nitrososphaeria > Nitrososphaerales > Nitrosopumilaceae > HKST03. The sequence continues at coordinate 687,239 of OZ245014.1, forward strand.
AGTAGAACCATGGATTAAAGAGCAAATGTCAAAAGGAGAAAGAATTATGGGAATGGGTCATGCAGTATACAAAACATATGATCCAAGAGCACAAGTCTTAAAAGAACTTTCAAGAAAACTTGCCGAAAAAACAAAAGAACCATGGTTTAACATGACAGAAAAAGTAGAAACTACAACAATTACTGAAATGAAAAGACAGAAAAAACGAGATATTTATCCTAATGTGGATTTGTATAGTGCATCAATTTACTATATGCTAAAAATTCCAGTGGATCTTAACACACCAATTTTTGCAATATCAAGGGTTGCAGGATGGGCAGCACATATTATTGAAGAAAAATTTGCCGAAGCTGCACCAAAACCAGCATTATACAGGCCAAAAGCATTCTATGTTGGAAAGTATTGTGGGCCTCAAGGATGCGAATACAAGGAATTAGATTTGAGAAAATAACAATTTAGTTTCTAGTGTTTAACCACTCTTTTGCTTTGGAATTCACATCATGTTTGTACAAAACTTCAAAAACCATGTCATAAAATGTAATACCTTTTTTCTGTGCCTGATCATCAAGCCACTTGATTCCATCTGCTAATTCAGGGTCGTATTCAGAAAATTCGACTAATTCATCAACCATTTTTGAAAAGAATGCGTGAGATTCAAGCATATGTAGACCTTTCAATCTTTGATCATAAGTGGGGTATTCAAATTATATAGACAAAAAAGCCAACTTATTCGCCGTTATTTTACGTGATTTGAAAGAGTGATCAATTTTAAAAACTTATAATTTTTTTAAAATTCTTCAAAAGATCATTTTGAATAAAATCAATTCATAGAATTAAGTTCCAAAGAAATTTTTTCACCGATACTTCTCCAATCATACAATTCTTGGGCAGTTTTACTTAATGTGTATCTATGTTTTCCTTCAAGCAAGAAAGCACCATCAATTTTTTGTACAATATCAAATAGCATTTTATCACTTTTTATGCTTATTTTCATTAAATCAGCGTCTTCTTTAGGCAATCTGTCTGAAATTGAATCGATGTTTATTGCCATTCCCCCAAAATAAGTTCCTAATGGAAAGCAACCTGATGCAAGTGCTTCCAAAAACACAAGAGGCCCCGCTTCCATCACAAGAGAGGGAAAAATAGCTACATCACAACAAGGATAAAGATACCGTAATTCTTCATGACCTAAATAACCAGTAAAGATTACACAATCTGAACTAAGATTTTTGTGTGCTTTTTCAAAATAAGAATTTAATTCATTATTTTTTTCTAACTCATCGTAAAATGTCAAAATTTCTTCAAAAGAAGAATTTTCATTTGTAGTTCCTTCAAGTGATTTTCCCCATATGATAATTTTCTGAACTAATTTTCTTTCATCATTTTGTAGTGCCCACAAAAATATTTCCATTATTTCACGTAGAGGTCCATGCCCCACCACTATTAATCGGGTATTTTGATGCTTATCCAGTATTAAAGGCAAAGATGCAATGATAGATTGAATTCCTTTGCCGGTGATTAGCCGGCCCACAAATAAAATAATTTTATCATGAACCCAATCAATCTCCTTTAATTTTGTTTCAATAACCTCATCAGGGTTTTTTGTTTGATAATCAGAACTTAAAGAAATAATTTTCTGTAATTCATTTAGCTCTAAATCAGATCTAAGGCTATTACTCAAAACACCTGATTGCTTGTCATTTTTCCCTCTAGGAAGTCCTTTTATTTTTTGAAACAATTTTTCAATATTTTTACTTCGTAATTCAGGCAAAATTGGTTCAAAAACATCTGTATCTACGCCTAGATTCAATCGCCTCATTTTAGAATTAAGATTAGAGAGAGATGGAAAAATTGTAGATACTCTATTTTTCATCTCATCAGAAACAACAAAAATTTTTTGAGCAGAGTCAAATGCCGTTGTTGCCAAATCTAAGAATCTCTTATCTTTTTTTACGGCATATTCAATTGCACTTCCATGTGGCATTATTGCAAAAGGGGTAGAAGTAATTTTATTTACTCTATGAGCAACAACAGACATTAGCACTGCATGATTTACATGAAGTGCTGTTAGTTCATAATCATTTACTATTTTTAATACAACTTTGATATTCCGCTGAATATAATCTTCAATTGCAGAATTTGACAATTCAATCATTGGAACTACGTTTGTAAACTCCTCGTATTTATCCCAGACATAAACTGGCAAGACATCACCTAATTGTGGTTTGTGCATAACACATTTCCCTTTGTATGGTACATTTCGATTTAGCCTAGTTTCAACTGAATTATCATAATAGTAATGAGATTCTGCAATAAAATCATAATTCTCTGGATGATTTTCTTGACATACAAGATGAACCGTTTCTCCATTTTTACATAAAGATTTTACAATGGATCTGGTCCAGATATTACTTCCAGAACCTTCTAGCAAATAACCGTGAAGTATTCCAATCAATTTCTAATTTAGAAAATAACTGATTAGATTTATGTTAATCAGAATTTATGTACGAGAAGTTAGCTGAGATGTTAAATTAGGTAACAGAATAAGGCTAGTCAATCATTAGCACAGCAATAATCAAAGCCATGCTCCTATTAGACCTAAAATTGCCAACTTGCTTTTGTTGGTCCAGCCTTATTTTACAGTAATTTTTACCAATTATTTTTGTAATGAAACTAAAGATTAAGTTGTGAAAAATTATTTTTTAAAGATCTTTAGGATTCACGATAAATTTTGCTTTGTATCTATATTCTGATTAATTTCAACTCAGAGTTATATAGTGAGAGAATATCTTTTGTTTCACAATTGCAACATGTTTTTTATTCAGATGGAAACAGGGGAAAAATTTCCTGGCTTATTCAAACAGAGGATGCTAAAGTAGAACAAATTAGAGAACACACTGAAATTTATAAAGAAAAAGTTAGCAGCTTGCAATCAAAATACATTGCATTACATGTTGGGTTATTTTGGGGAATTGGAACATTTACCATAAAAAATGAAGATTATCTAATTGTAAAATTGGATGATAAATCGATGTACGAACATCTAACATTAAATAAAAAAAATACAGATGAATTTATTGAAAAAAGAACTCATTTTATAAGACAATTTATTTCACAACGAAAATTAAAAATTCAATACGAACTAATCCCCAAAGAAAAAAACTTGGCGGGAAAAATAATTTAACGAAAATGTAGGAAATATAAAAAAATCCAGATAGTAAAAAACAAAGATATGTTAAGGAGTAGAATTGACATTTGTCTTTATACGATCATGATTAATTTAGTAAAAATTGATAAAGATTTTGTAAATATTTCAACTATTTTTTGATCTAAAGTGATTAGCTTTATTTATTGTTCAAATTGTTTGAAAACAAATGGCAGGTATAGACAAAGCAGCAATAGGATGGTCTATTGCAATAGTAGCTGCAGGCGTAGCTATTGCCTTTGCAGGTCAATCAGGACAAGATCTCGGAGTTGATGTTACTGTCGAACCCCCAGAGTTTGTTCCAACACCTCAGGTAATTCCTGAAGAGCCAACACCTACTGATCCATTTGGAGACATAGCTGCAGAAGTGAAAGAACAAGCAGAAGCACCTATGGCACCTGAACCAGTAATGGAACCAGAACCTGAACCAGTAATGGAACCAGAACCTGAACCAGTAATGGAACCAGAACCTGAACCAGTAATGGAACCAGAACCTGAAATGGCAGTAGAGATGGGTCCAAAGACAGTAACAGTTGATATGCCAGCAGGAACCTCAGTTCCAGGCTGTGAAGAAACCAACGAATGTTACATACCAGCATCTGTCACAGTTAATGTAGGTGACACTGTTGAATGGGTCAACTCAGACACTGCAGCACACACAGTAACAAGTGGAAGTCCAGCTAATGGTCCATCAGGTGTATTTGATAGCAGTCTAGTCATGGGTGGTGCAACATATGCATTCACATTTGATGAGGCAGGAAGCTATGATTACTTCTGTATGGTTCACCCATGGATGATAGGCGACGTTCAAGTAAACTAACCATATTTTTTCTTTTTTCTTATTTTATCTGATTTTTACGAATCGTTCTGTTGTATGCAACACCAAATCTATGGGTCTCATCTCTAGCATGCTGTAAAATTTTCAAAGAAGATTTGTCTTTTGAAATAACAATCGGTGTTTTTTTATTTGGCACATAAATCTCCTCATTTTCTTTAGCTAATGAAACACATGGAATCTTTACACCAAGTGATTGTAATGAAGAAATTGCAGCATTTAGCTGACCCTTACCGCCATCGATCAAGATAAGAGAGGGCAATTCAGCTTTTTCTTCCAATAATCTATAATATCTCCTCTTGATTACCTCGCCAATCATGGCAAAGTCGTCTCTGCCAGAAACGGTTTTGATTTTGAATTTTCTATACTCAGATTTTTGTGGTTTTCCATCAACAAATCTGGACATAGAGCCAACGGCAAAATCTTCACCATGGTTTGAAATATCAAAACATTCAATGACATTGGGCATTTCAGGAAGATTTAGAGTTTCTTTTAATTCAATCAAGCCTGGCTCGCCCCCTTTGGAATGAATTAATTTTATATTTTTTAAAATCAAATCGATAATATCTTTTCTTTTTCCTCTTTGAGGACAGATAATTTCAACTTTAAATCCTGCTTGCTCAGAAAGCAAGGATTCTAAAAGATCTTTATTTTCTGGCAATTGGTTTACTAGAATAAATTTCGGGATTTTATGGGCAGAATAATACTGGAAAATAAAATTAGAAAATGAATTATCACCAACCATATCAAAAAAGAATTTGTCACTATCACGAATAACTCCATTAATCATTCTAAAGTTCATCACAGTAGCTGTTTGATCTTGTTCTCCAATTCCAAAATATTCTTCATCAGAGTTTTTTATATATTCCATTTTTTGTTTGGTTGATAGACTACCTAAACGAATCAAGGTATCACGGATATCTTTTGCGCGCTCAAATTGCTGCAAATCAGCTGCTTGTTTCATCTCTTGCTCCAATTTTTTAGTAAAGATTTTTGTTTGATTTTTACCCTTTAGTACTTCTTCAAGGGCCTCAACATATTTTGGATATCTTTCTTGTGCATCTTTGAATTCACAAGGGCCTTCACAATTTCCTAAATGATATTCTAAACACACTTTTTTTGGAAGGGTTTTACATATACGAATTTGAAATGCTTTTCTCAACGTTCCAATGGTAAGAAGTTTTGAGCTTCCCTGAGTAAAAGGGCCATAAATTTTTCCCTTGCCAAGAAATTTCCCATCTCTTGTTCTTCGTGCAACAAGGAGTCTTGGATATTTTTCATCAGAAATTCTAAGATATGTGTATCGCTGCTGATCTTTTAATTCAATGTTAAAGCGTGGTCTGTATTTTTTTATCATATTTGACTCTAAAAGAAATGCCTCACTTTCATTATCAGTTAAAACAAATTCAATGTCTGCAATATTTTCAACTAGCTTTTGTGTTTTATAGTTTTGATTTTTTAAAAAATATGACCTTACACGCTTTTTTAGATTCTTTGCTTTTCCTATGTAGATGATTTTTTTTTCAGAATTTTTCATTAAATAAATTCCAGGATTTGATGGGATTTTGATTGACGATATATCAAAAGTCATTTTCTGAGCAGTTTTTTTAGATATTTTCCAGTATAGCTTCCAGGAGCCTTTGCAACTTGTTCAGGAGTGCCTGCTGCTACTATGTTTCCTCCCTCATCACCACCCTCAGGACCGAGATCAACTAACCAATCAGAGTTTTTGATGACATCCATATTATGCTCAATTACCACCACGGTATTTCCAAGATTTACCAATCGGTTTAAAACATCTAATAATTTTTGGACGTCAGCAAAATGAAGACCTGTTGTGGGTTCATCTAAAATGTAAAAGGTTCTTCCCGTTCCTCTTTTAGACAATTCTGATGCAAGTTTTACTCTTTGAGCTTCACCACCAGACAAAGTAGTTGAAGACTGACCAAGCTTGATGTATCCTAATCCAACATCATAAATTGTTTGCAGTTTTCGTTTTATTGCAGGAATATTTTCAAAAAATTGCAATGCCTCATAAACTGTCATATCTAAAATATCTGCAATATTTTTTCCCTTGTACAAAACATTTAGAGTTTCCGAATTGTATCTTTTTCCTTTACACTCATCACACTTTACATAAACATCAGATAAAAATTGCATTTCAATTTGTTTTACACCATCTCCATCACATGCAAAGCATCTTCCATCAGCAACATTAAATGAAAATTGTCCTGGAGCATATCCTCTCTCTTTTGAAAGTTCTGTGTTTGCATAAAGTTCTCGTATTGGTGTAAATGCACCTATGTATGTTGCAGGATTTGAACGAGGAGTTCTGCCAATTGGAGATTGATCAATTGCGATTACTTTATCAATATTTTTAAGACCGACAATCTCTTTGTGATTTCCAGGTCTTACATTTGATTTGTAAAAATGATTTTCCAAAGATTTCAATAATATGTCATTTATCAGAGTTGATTTGCCAGAGCCTGACACACCAGTAATAGAAACAAGCAGACCTAGTGGAATTTCAACGTCAATATTTTTGAGGTTATTTTCTGATGCTTCTTTAACAATTAGGGCACCAGTTGGATTTCTGACTTTGTTTTCAAGTTTTATCAATGAATTATTTTTTAAATAATCTCCAGTTACAGATTTATGACCATTCAGAATTTTTTCAACTGTTCCCTCAAAAACTACATTGCCACCATGAACTCCTGCACCAGGACCCAAGTCCACTATCCAATCTGATTTTCGGATAACTTCTTCGTCATGCTCTACAACAATAACAGTATTTCCCAGGTTTCGTAGCTTTGTTAGTGTTTTTATGAGTCGTTCGTTATCACGTTGATGCAATCCAATTGTAGGCTCATCTAAGACATACAAAACTCCTGTCAAATTAGAGCCAATCTGAGTTGCTAACCTAATTCTCTGCGATTCGCCACCAGACAAAGTAGAGCTTAGTCGATTAAGTGTAAGATAATTTAATCCAACATTCATCAAAAATTCTAATCTTTCCTTAATCTCCTTTAGAACATCTCGTGCAATGTATTGTTCGTTTTCAGTGAGTTTCAGAGTAGAGAAAAAATCATAACAATGATCAATTGACATATCACATACATCCATTATTCCTTTGTCATTAATTTTGACTGCCAAAGATTCAGGTTTTAGCTTTTTACCATTGCAAACATTACAGGGAGTATCTCTCATGAATTGTTTTAGCCATTCACGTTTTGATTCAGAGTCAGTTTCCATAAAGACACGCTGAAGGTTTTCAAGTACGCCTTCAAAAGCATCAGTATATTGCCAAGAAGAATCACCAGACTTTGATCTATATCTAAAGTCAATTAAATCATCGGTGCCATACAAAATAATCTTTAGATGTTTTTGTTTTATTTTCTCAATTGGAGTCATCAAATCAAATCCAAATTTTTTACCAACTGCCCTTAATGCCTGTCGTCTAAATGAAGAAAATCGTCCACTCCATGGAACAATTGCTCCATCAAGAATTGATTTTGTCTTGTCAGGAATTACCAGATCAGCATCAAACTCCATCTTTACCCCAAGACCATTACATGCTTTGCACATTCCAAATGGAGAATTAAAAGAAAATGTTCTTGGTTCAAGCTCACCAACTGTCAAACCACAATATGGACATGCATTGTTTTGAGAAAATATTTTTTCAGATTTTTCTGAAGAGATCATTACATCACCTTTTGAGGTCTTAATTGCAGTTTGTATTGATTCAAATAATCTTGAACGTTCTGATTTCTCAGTTTGAATCCTATCTACAACAATCTCAATATTATGCCATTTTTGCCGGTCAAGGGAGGGGATTTCATCATCTAGACTCAAAATTTCCCCATTTAGGCGTATTCTAGAGTATCCATCCTTTTTTATCTGCTCAAATAGTTTCTCATAGGTGCCCTTTTTTCTTTGAATAATAGGGGACAAGATTAGAATTTTCTGTCCAGCAAAGTCTTTGAGAATAGAATCACATATTGTCTCAATTGACTGGCTGGAGATTTTCCGCCCACAATTTGTACAGTATGGAATTCCAATCCTTGCAAAAAGCAATCTCATGTAATCATAAATTTCAGTAGTTGTTCCAACAGTAGAACGCGGGTTTTTGCTTGTAGTTTTTTGCTGAATAGAAATAGCTGGAGACAATCCTTCAATTGAATCAACATCTGGTTTGTCCATCATTTCAAGAAATTGTCTTGCATATGCAGAAAGGGATTCCACATAACGTCTTTGTCCTTCAGCATAAATGGTATCAAAAGCTAATGTAGATTTGCCAGAGCCAGATAATCCGCTAATTACTACAAGATTATTTTTTGGAATATCAATATCAAGATTTTTTAAATTATGATGTCTAGCCCCGCGAATCTTTAATTTACTTTCTGTCATCTTTTAGTTTAATCTCCTTTTCTAGTCTTTTTATTCTATCTCTGCATTCGATGGCTCTCTCAAAATCCAAATCCTCAGAATATTTTTTCATTTGGGCCTCCAAATCAATAATATCTGTAGTAAGATCATGAGTAGACTTTAACTTTGATTCATCCAAAGTTGTAACCTGTTCAGGCACTGATTTTATGATTGTCTGCGGGGTAATGTTGTGCTTCTTGTTGTATTGCAATTGTTTTTTTCTTCGTCTCTTTGTTTCATTCATTGCGTTTTTCATTGATTGTGTTATATTATCAGCATACATTATTACAGAACCGTTGGCATTTCTTGCAGCGCGACCAAAAGTTTGAATCAAACTAGTAAAGTTTCTCAAAAATCCTTCCTTGTCTGCATCCAAAATTGCAACAAGGGAAACTTCAGGAATATCCAATCCTTCTCTTAGAAGATTAATTCCAACTAGAACATCAAATTCACCAAGACGCAGTTGCCTGATTAGTTCGGTTCTTTGTAGCCCTTCAATTTCTGAGTGCATATATCTGACTCGGATTTGTTTTTTTGAGAGATACTCTGCTAAATCTTCAGCCATGCGTTTAGTCAAAGTAGTGACTAAGACACGCTCATTTTTTTGTGCACATTTAGTAATTTCCTCAATAAGATTATCCATTTGGTCTTTAGTTGGTCTTATCTCAACTTTAGGATCAAGTAAACCAGTAGGACGGACTAGTTGCTCGACAATCTGGTATGAAATTTTTTTCTCATATTCTCCAGGGGTTGCTGAAACAAATAATGTATTTTTAATATATCCTTCAAACTCTTCGAACTTTAATGGCCTGTTATCATATGCGCTAGGAAGTCTAAATCCATAAGTTACAAGTTCTTTTTTTCTTGAATGATCACCTTTGTACATTCCGTGTAGCTGTGGTAATGTAACATGGGATTCGTCAATTACCAACAAATAATCATCCCCAAAAAAGTCCATAAGACAAAATGCTTTTTGTCCAGGACTACGTCCATCAAAATGCCTAGAATAGTTTTCAATTCCTGAACAGTAGCCAAGCTCTTCAATCATTTCAAGATCAAATTTTGTTCTCATCTCTAGCCTTTGTCTTTCCAACTCTTTTAGTTCAGGTAAACGCAATTGCAGTTCTTCTTTAATTGATTGAATTGCTCGTTCTCTTACATCTTTGGCAATTAGATAGTGCTTCGCAGGAAAAATTTTCATTTGAGATACTTTGCGTTTTTCTTTTAAAGAAACATGATCAAGTAAGGCAATTTTTTCTATCTCATCTCCAAACATAGAGATTCGCACAATATCTTCTGAATATGCTGGAACAATATCTATAGTATCACCCTTTACTCTAAAGTTTCCTGGGACAACTTCGGTATTATTTCTCTCATATCTTGCATCAACTAATTTTTTAATTATTTCATTTCGTTTTATTTCATCATCTGCGTTGACTGTAATTGCCAAATCTTCCCAATCCTGTGGATTTCCAAGAGAATAGATGCAAGATACTGTAGATACTATAATTGTAGGCTCACCAGATAGCAACATCGCAGTTGCCTCTAAACGTAATTTTTCAATTTTTTCATTAATTTGAGTATCCTTTTCAATATAGGTATCAGTCTGAGGAAGATAGCTTTCAGGTTGATAATAGTCATAATATGAGACAAAATACCCAACATTATTTTTTGGAAAAAACTGTTTTAACTCAGAGTACAATTGTGCAGCAAGTGTTTTGTTGTGAGAAATTACCAGAGTGTTTTTTCCTGTTTGCGCAATTACATTTGCAACAGCAAACGTCTTGCCACTACCAGTTACACCGAGTAGAGTCTGAACTTTTGAATTTTTTACACCCTCTACAAGCTTATCAATTGCTTGAGGTTGATCTCCTGTAGGTCCAAATTCAGATACAAGTTCAAATTTTTGTAATTGCTGCAACAGTTAGTGTCATATAAAATAGAATATAGAGTATGCTTTGTTTCTCATAAACACCAAAAATCAATTCAGATTGAACCAAAATTCAACAAAAACACTTCAAATGAATTTAGATTATACTAGAAATTCTATGATCGGTTTGTGTTTAAAATATAGTTCAGGAAGACTTTGTGTCAGATAAGGAAATCTTTGATATAGCATGTGACAAATGAAAAGAACGTACAGACAATCATGATAAAAAACTAGTTAAGGAGCGTTTCTCTAGCTCCTAGAAGAACGGTTTCCCTATCAAATGACTCAGGATCTATCTTTTGTATGTAGGTGGATTTACTCATTTTCCCGCTATAGTGTGTTAAATTAAGATAAAAAGTTACAGTTGTAAAAAAATTAACTTAACACTCATTCTTCTCATCCAAAAAATCAAGGAATTGTTTTTCCTATTGTCAAGGTAAGCACAATCTCAGACGTATCTGTTTCTTTATTGATGGTCCAACCTAGATCCCTTTTTATCAGTTCATATTTTTCTAAAGCATGATCCTCTGAATTTACAACCTCAACTTGATTGGCCTTTGGTCTAACTATTACTTCCCTTGGTTCATGATATGCTCTAAGGATTCGACTATTACGAATTAAAACTATCTTCATAGCATCATTTAGACAATTCAGATAAATAATGATTTGGAATCATTTGCTTACCTGTTAAATTCCGCCATAAATCAAGTCATTAAGAGAGATGCTAAGTATTTAGAAAAAATTTAGAATCTTTTTTTAATTTCAATAATAACGATTGCAGGAGCCACAAAATACATTCCTATATTTAGTAAGATCAAACTAATTCCATATCCTAAAACTTCTTGATCAGAATTCATTTCAACATAGTTTAAAAAAGAAAGACTCAAAATCATCGGAGTGATCGTAATTTTGACAGCTTCTTTGAATGTGGGATTTTCGCGTTCGTAATCAGCTATGTACGGACTAAAAGAATAATAGAGTTGATTGAAGGATTCGATGAAACTAGAACCTGATTGAGTCGCGATTAGTTTGTTGTCTCTGAGTTCTCTTAATTGTTGAACTTGTGGAGATAGTTCGGAACCATATGTTGCAGTTGCAATTAGACATCCTCCTCCATCAGGGCCAACATCAAAGCTAGAAACACAGTTATCATTTATGAGCACTTCTCCAAATGAATCTTCAGTTGAACCCTGAGCAATAATTTTTTGATTCTGAATTGCAACAATTTTCAGATAACCGTCTTGTGTTGTTTTTTGAATTTTTGCACCAAAAATACCTTGACCACCCAGCGAGGGTTCGCATCCAAAAATAAAGCTATTATCATTTTGACCAGATATTTCTGAATAATCAAAACTTGAAGATTGAAGTGCACCTGACCACATAGTATCAGAAAATATCAACAGTTTTGCGTTACTTTCAGAGATTTCGGATTTTAATTCTGATTCTATTGTTTTTTCTATTTGTTGTGATATACTAATTTGTGTTGGCTGTATCTTGGATAAAACATGCGTTCCTGTAATTATTATTTCATAATCAGATCTACTAAAAGGAATCGTAAGTGTTCTGTCAGTAGATGTGGGGACATCATCAAAGAAATTAAGGTTTAATCCACTGACAAGTATGATAAAATCAGTATCTTTAGAATCAATTTTTGCATCAATCAAATCTCGTGGCAGTGTTATGATTAATTCCCCTCTAGATCTGGCATCTAATGAAATTATCAAAGATGCATTTTCTGGGTCTATCTCAAAGCCTAAAACTTTTCCTCCACGTATGTCATAATCTGGTTCTTCAAACTGTTGTGCAAAAGAAGGAGAAGCAAATGTACCAGTCATTATCAAAAAAAATGCAATTACCATAATCTGTATGTACATAATGTGTTTGTATTCCAGGGTGCAAATAAATCGATCATCGCAACTACAAACTAACTATGCTTTTTACCAAATATTAGCAAATTTTGCTATAATGAAATTATTCCATTTTTAATTAAAAATTCAATGCCGTTCAGAAAGTCCTTGTCAGTTATTAAATTGGTCGTCCAAAGATCTGCAGTGATCTTTACCCACTCAGGAACTTCACTAGAATCAGAGTTTGTAGTTTGAAGAGTTTCAGGTATTAGGATTATATCTTCTTGTATCAAGTACTTAATTCCGTTAAGAAAGGTCTCATCGTTGATTTGGTTTTTTGACCAAAATTCGGCATTGCTTTTAATCCACTCAGGCATGTAAAAGACGGGTTCTTTTAGATCAGGCAAGGCATTGTTTTTCTTTTCATCTGCTTTTTCTATAGTCTTATCTCCTAGATGTGCTTCTCCTTGCACATCTTCATCGGATTCAATTTTTATAGAATCATAAAAATAATTAGACCAGGTATTTCGGTCAGTCCCACATTTTTACAGTCATGACACTGACATCAAATGGTTTTGTAGGAGTAAATTCAAAACTGATTAGGTAAAGCTTGTCATCATTACCAAAAGCATCTGCTGTCAGAATATGATTCACATTAACATTTGACACAAATTCATTAGGATCTACTAACTCTACCGAAGTATCTCCCTCGAATGTTTGTTCCCAAATAATTTGTACTGGATGTGAAGCAACACGAATTCCATTTATGGTTTGTTCTTCTTGTTTCAAGAATAATCCCACATAAGATAAATAATGGGGACCAGTATTTTCATAAACTTTAACTTGTATTGTTGCTGATTCTCCAACTTTGAGAATTTGTGTTGGCATGTCTTGCTTAAAACTAGAAACTTGGAATCCTTTGTCATTTATAGACAATCCTTCATCAACGTACACTCTGCCATCATTGTCTTGGCCTAATGTAGGAGGAACACAATCTCCGGAACATCCTCCACCACCATGACTCGCCATAACAAGTGAAGTGCTAGGAATAAACAATAGGAGAAAAAAAACAGCAAAAACAAACTGAAGTCTTGAGGACATAAAAAGAATAGGCCAAATTAAGAATTTAAAGCAACCGTAAAATTCGATATTTGAACCAACCAAACTGCAAAAAATAGAAACATAGGATTCAAATGTTCAGAAGTAAAATCAAAATATAATTTTTTGGATCCAGTTATTTATTTGAAGACAAAAATGATCCATGAAACCAAATTTAAATCTCTAAAGAAGTAGATTAAGAGAAAATATTTTTTTGGCACATAAAATATAGCAATCTCAGATTTAGAATAACAAATAATTAGGTTTATTGAAGTAGATTTAATGGTAAACTGCCTAGTCTATCTTTATTATACCATTTTTAATAAGAAATTCAAGTCCTACAATAACCTCATCTTCTGAAATGAAACCATCTGAAAACCACTTGAACACGGTTTTAATCCAGTCTGGTATTTTTTTGGTCTCAGTCATTGACACGTCACTTCTTATTTTTTTGTCAATTGTTTTTGGATCAGAATTTTTAATTATTTCAATTTGTCGGTAAATTTCTGCAGCAATTTCATTTTCTCCTAAATTCACAAAAACTTGACTCTTACCTTGTAAAGCGTTAACATTAACAGGATCAATAAAAAGAGCTTTATCGTATTGCAACAATGCACTGTCATAGTCTTTTATTTTCAAAAAGACATTTCCTTTTCCAATTAACACATTGACGTTTTGAGGATTAACATTCATTGCTTTATCATAAAACAATACTGCATTGTCATAGTCTTTTAATCCAAGATATGCATTTCCCATTCCAATAAGAGCCTCTTGATTATCAGGCTCAATTATAAGAGCAGATGTACGATAAACGATTTCTTTTTCATAATTTCTTTGATGAGAGTAAACATTAGCAATTCCATTTAATGCATCTATATGAGTTGGTAAGACATCTAGTGCATCATTCAGATGTTGTTCAGCTTGAATATCAAGTCCAAGTGCCAGCAATGCAATTCCTTTATCACTTAAAAAATAAGGATTAGTAGAATTTATTGCGATAGCCTTATCGTAGTAATCAACGCCGTACTAAAATCACCCATTCTATAAAATATAGCACCTTTTCCTGCTATTGCACCAGAGTAATCAGGATCGATTGTCAAGATTTCATCATAAAGCTGCATGGCTTGGGTGAAATTTCCACTTGTAAAATAATATTCAGCATCAAAATACAATTGATCTTTTTCATTCTCTGATAATCCATAGGCGTAAAAAGTTAATCCCTGAAACAGTATCAATCCCAAGAATCCAAACAAAAAGAGAAGATAAGGAATTTTCATATTATTTGTAAGATATGTTATGGATTTATTGATTTAACAAATTACTTCAATAAATTAGAAATTCATAAGTGATTATAAATTTCAAGGATTCAACAACAAATTTGCATATATGTAAAAATAACAAAGTCAAAATTCAAATACATTTCATTTCTTTCATCTAATTTCAAGATCAACGAATATTCATACATCAAATCCAATGATGATTCTCTGTATTATGTTATTGAGAAGCATACTAGTTCTTTACGATTCCTGTTTAGATGAAAAATAACATCATAAAGTCATGTTAGGCATTTGTTATATCGATTAATCCGACCATGCCTGACTGCATCTCAAGGAGTCATTTCTTGGAGCAGAGATTTTTGAATTTAAGTATAGGTGTTGGTGATTTTTTCTCAGATTAGAAGAAGAGATGGTGAAAACCATAGTTATGATTTATTTCAAATGACAAAAAATTGTCTATACTTTTGTCATACAATCAATTACCATATAGGTTCATCAACCATTTTTAATCCATCATTAGTTACTTCAAACCCCATAATTTTGAGAGTTTCTTTTGCAGTAGAAGAATTTTTCTTTAGAATCTTTTGCGCAAGAGCCATTCTATCCACAGAGTTCATATGTTGCCCAATTTTGTATTTTCCATGTAGGGTTTCTGGAACAATCTTGATAACAGACACTCCATCTAAAACTCGCATGTCAGATTGAATTGGTTCATACATTCCTTCGGGCTGATATTTTTTCATCAATCCATTAAGAGCCAGTGTTTTTTCCTCTTTGTCAGTTACGAATGACGCTCTGCCTTTGATGATAATGCTAACATACAAGGTATCAGCAAGAGATGCATTTTTTGGATCCTCAAAGTAAGATGGAAGAAATTCAAGTTCTCTATCTGCCTCAAACCCCACCTTATTGTCTCGTTTAATGTTATCCAATTTTTCTCCTCTTACGTGTGAGTGCATGTAAACTGTATCATTTAGAAATACAAAGTTCATCGGGATTATCTGAGGATATCCATTCTTATCAATGCTGGCTATTCTCCCAACATGCTCTTCATTAAGGAATTCTTTTACTTTCTGATATGATCTAATTTGAAGTATTCCAACTAGCTGCATAAATTAATTCTGGTTAATAATATTATAAATCCAGATCCTTCAAATGTTCAAAAACAAAATAAAAAATGTTATCATAAATGAATTCATCTTATGATTTAAAATTAGGAATTTGCAGTAAAAGAAAATCAGAAAAAGAATTATTCCTCTTCTTCAAGTGATTTTGCAAATTTTTTGATTTCTAAAATTCTGCATTCTAATTTATTGCATTCTGCTTTCTGTTTAGAATTCATGATAAAACATCAAAAAACAAATGAAAAAATAACAACATAGAAAAATTTGACTATATTCTTTATAGTTTTCAGTTTATAAATTGCTAAAATAAGAAAAATTTGAAACATCATGAACGTAGATGCAGAGAGAGAAGAGCCTACACTAAAAGTTTTAGAAATTTTAGAAGAGTGGGGATTTCAGTCAAAATTTATCTGGTTTAGAGAGCTGCATAGAATCACAGATATCGACAAAGGGCTTCTCAGAAATATCATAAATGAACTAAAAAAATCAAAAGAAATATCAGAAATGAAAGGAGGAAATAAGAGAGTTTTCTTTTGTTTAAAAAAACATTACATCAAATGTAGAGACATTGAATTTAGATTCAAAGGAACCCCAATCATGTTAAAGAATGGAAACAAAATCAAAGTCATTCAAGAGACTATAAAATCTTCAGAAAGGACCAGAAAGAGATTAGAAAAACAAAAAACAAAAAGACAGGTTAAAGCATTTACTAGAGCAAAAAACAAACGGCGCCCACACAAATCATGATTATAAAGAATCTTCTGCCTGTCTTCTCATAAAGTTTGATTCTGCTTGTTTAAGTTTGGCAGATTCTGCAACATCCTCAGTCATGTCATAAAGTTGATAAAGTTTCATGTCAGATGTGAGTACATCCTCTATTTCATCTTGTAAATCTTGTTCAAAATTTGACAAAATATCCACATTTTCATCTAGAATTTTTATGCATTTTTTCACAGTTTCTGGAAGATCATCATCCATGAAAACACATTCGACTAGTAGTGTAAATTATTTTCTGTAAATTTAGTCTAGAGTTACTTTGATTCTTTTTCTCTAAGATATGGCATAACATGACTTGCAAACTTGTCAATAGAGCCAAAGTAGTTCTTACCCCAGAATCTAATTACAAAGTGGTTCACACCAGCTTCTATGAATCTTTCAAATGTCGGAATCATATCATCAGGAGTTCCAATTGCAGTTGATGAGCGAGCAATCGCATCAGGTATTTTAGTTGCAGCCTCTCTCATCTTTACAATCCAATCTTGGTTGGACATTGAATATTCTGTAAAGTATTTGACAAAATCAAATCCTTCAATTTCTTTGAGACTGTGAACTCTAAGAACTTCTGGCTTAAACAAACTGACTTTGACTGCTTCTTTCATCTTTGCCCAAGATTCTTCAGCATCTTCGGAAAAGTAAACATCAATATCTAAAGCCATCTGGAAATTATCTTTTTCCTCTTGTGTTCTGTTATGTTTGTCCATTGATGCTTCAATTTGTTTTCTATGATCTTCAAATAATTCAGGAGTATAACCAATTGGCAACCAACCTTCACCAAGTTTACCCGTCAACTCCAAAGTTCTCTTACCACCTGAAGCCATGTAAGTTGGAGGGTGCGGTTTTCTAATAGGGGGTGCCTGCAGACATGCACTTTCTAGTTTGTAATATTTTCCTTCATAATCAACAGTATTATCAGGTGTAGAACCATACAATGTTTTGATTAATTGAATTTGTTCTTCCCATTTTGAAACGGGTTTATCAAATGGAATGCAAAATTCCTTTAGGTTTTGTGCCTCACCTGCACCAATACCCAGAATTGCTCTTCCCTTTGAGATTCTATCAAGAGTAATAGCAGCTAGTGCAATATTTGATGGATGTCTTCTAATTGCATCAGTTACACAAGTACCCAATTCTACATTGTTTGTTACTGCTGCAATTGCAGATAACATAACCCAAGGATCCAAAACAATAGCATTTTTCCACTGAGGAACATTTGTATGATCCATGTAAAAAATTGAATCATAACCAGTCTTGTCGGCAAGCATACATGCAGTAAGTATTTGATCCTCAGTATAACCTGCTCTTGCTACGTTTAATCCATTTTGAATACCATATTTTATTTTATTTTGAGCCATGTACATTATCGATAACTTGTTAGAATAAAAAGTTTAGTTCAAGCTGCCAATTTCGCAAAAATTCAAGAAAATAGAAGAAATGTAAAAAATATTTGAATTTTTTACAAATTACCTGTTTTGATGTCTTCAAGACATTTAACGACGTCTTCTTTAGAGATTGGAATTGGATTTGGATCCAAATGTCCTTTGTCAGTCATTACAACGTCTGCTGCTTCAGATACATCTGCCTTAAGTTCAAGCTTGTCAAATCCTAGTTTTTCCATGCATTCTTTGAATCTATCATAGAAAATTGATTTGTTGTGCTTGTGTGCAACTGTAGTACAAGAAGATAGAGAATATCCATGTGGCACTCCCTCATTTGAAAAAACATATGACAATGCATGTCCAAGAGTAGTTGAACAGTTTCCAAATCCCATACCAGATAACATTGAACCGTATGGATAGTTTTCTGGTTTGTCATTCATAATTGCATCATATAGAATTTCAAATGCTTGTTTACACAGCGTTCGTGTCAAGTCATTACCTAATTTGCTATCATAGCCTTCAGTAGCTTGAGCACATGCATCACAGACAGAATTATTGATGACCTGCTGGGGGGTTCCATCCATAAAATATGAATCAACAACAGCCATGTCAGCTAAGAATCTGTCTTCTCTTAGAAGTTTCTTTTTTCCATCAAACTTTAAAACACAATAGGTTGTCATTTCAGCTCCAGTTCCAAAGGTTGTAGGAATTAAGATCTTTTCTTTTTTCATTTCTGGCGCAGCATATTTTACTACATCCATTGAACTTCCACCTCCAAGTCCAATTATAACTGAAGGGTCTTTGTCTTTGAATTCTGAAATCACAGCATTGACATCATCAATTGATGGTTCAGGCTTTACTTTATCATACAGCATGTAATCCTTAATTCCCATTTTACTAATCCATTTGTCCGAAAGAGATGGAGGAACAGTTGTAACAATTAGGGCATTTTTTGGATACTCTGTTTGACCAAGTGCATCTTCTCCAAAGTTGATAACTTTTGGAATGCGTACTGTGTGCATAAATCAAGAGAAGTAGGGATTATTATTATATCTTGCAATTCAAAACTTGTATTATAACAGCAATAATGCAGTATTTTGTTTACTGAAACACGTAAGATTAAAACCATAATCTATATTTTATAAAAAATTTATCAAATTTTGATCGCAAATTATTACGAAATTATTCTATTCGGGCTTTAGGGCATACACATTATTTTTAGATGAAAGTGAAGAGTCAAGAGGACATAGAGAAGAAAATAGAAATGTACAATTTTGAAATTCTAGATATTTTATCAATGCACTAAAAATGTGTCTATAGTACATTCAACAAGGGGGTTTGCTCAATAATTGTAACATTATTGTTAGCAGTTTGTGCAAAACTGGTTTGAATTATAACACATGTTGAAACAACAAAGAAAGGAATCATCACAATGCCAAAAATGGGATTCATCGATCGGAACGAATTTCTGATCAGTGATAAGTAATACCAATAAATTCTTTATTTTTGCCTTGCAAATTGACATCATTGGTCTTTGACTATGTTTAAAAATTGCAAAATACAGGTCTAAGCATGGCATTGTATGGTATATCAGGAAGTCATACCACAGAAGCATGTCCACTAAATAATGACGATAATGCAAAAATGGTGTTAATGGCTGAGAAGATGGATATTGAAGATATTGCAAAAAAATACAAAATTAGCAAAATTGTCGGACAATACCATTCTGCACTTGAGCACACGTTTCTATGGCTCGTAGAAGCTGAAGATCCACATCTAGTTCAGCAGTTCTGCATTGAAGGAGGAATTGCCAGTTTTAATGCTGTCAAAATAATTCCAATGATAACATTTGAGCAAGTAATTCAAACAGTAAAAAAAGTAAATCCTCAATAGAAATTCAAATTTCCATTTTTATTTTGTAATAAGATTAGAAAAACAGAATTATCATCGCATTTTAAATCAAAACAAATTCCATTATCTTTAGATGATGTAAAAATTACAGAGTCATGACATTTAATTAATTCTTTAATCCAGGAAAGACGATTTTCTGGTTCAATATCTAAAGTAAAATATGGACACAGCAAAGAACCACTAAAACTATTAAAAACAGAATGGGACTTTTTTTCAGATTTTAAAAAAGCATTAATTCCTTTTTTGTTTTTTTATCATAATCAAGCATTCCAACTATTCGGCAATTAACATTATATGATGGCAATATTTTTTAAAAAGAGAACCAAAGAGATCATTTTGAGGATAATGGCAAATATGTGAGGTCTGGTAAATGTTAAGAAGATTTTCTTTTTCGTATTTATCTACATCAATGCTATACTACAACATTTCTTTTTTGATTGTTTCTTTTTTTCTGGCATGACGTAAATTCCAAATTACTCGTTTTCTAATCTTTTTTTAAGAAATTAAATTGAATCTCTTTTGAATATTTTGGATTCTCATTAAATATTACAATATGTTATCCTCGTTGATATTATCTAGAAAATCAAAAGGCACGAGTTCAAGAACAGATGATGTATGGTTTCTTCTCTGAGGAAATTAAAGCCTGAGGTACATTTGGTTCAATAAAAAAAATCCTTCATTATGTCATCTCTGAAATTTTTATTGCTCCATAAAAATAGTACATGTTCATGACCTGACATATTCTTCAAATATGAGGCAAGTTCTCTTTTTTGAATTTGAACTAGGATCTCCTCAATAATGCCTTTAGCTTCAAAATCAATTTGATTTAGCATATCTTTTCTTATTGATTCTAGGATTATTTCAGAGGATTCATCAAATAAATCTGAAAATATATTTTTTGTTATGGAGTAGTATGAGAAATGATATTTCCAAGGAAATTTTGTAATTGAACGAAGATAAGCAATAATGTCTGCTTTTATTGTTTCGCCAAACTTTGAAAAAACAGCATACTTGACTTGGTAAAGACAGCAGCATCATTTAGGCATAATTCGTATCCTTCCTTCCTCAACACTGATTGAATGTTTGAATTTTTGTGTTCCGTAAAAAAATTGGTTTTTTTATTAATATACATATTGAAAATTTTCAAATAGTTGATTAAAAACAAAACAAGATAAAAGTTATGGCTAAAAGAATTACAATAATGTTAGATGAGGACAACTTGAAAAAACTACGCCTGATACAGGCAAAATTAATTAAAGAAACAATCTCTTCTGTAAGCTTTTCTAAAGTCCTAAATGAAACAATTACCAAGTCTTTAAAATAAGACTAAAAAATAAGTCTGATTTTCTTACAATCTAAAATATTTAGATTTTTGAGAAATTTTGGCCTAATTAACGCCACTTAGACCAAACTCAACATATCTATTTTCAATCTAATACTATTATATTTTGCAGTAATAAATCTGCATATGATAATTCAAAACCATGACGAACTTGCAACTTCAAAAAAGAAAGAAGAGTGTCTAAAAATTTTAGAAGCTGGACTAAAAGCTGCAGAACCTGAAAACATTATTCCAAAGTTTGTCACATCAGAACAAATCAAAATTGATGAAAAAAAAATAAAATTAAATGAATTCTCAAACATCTATACTGTAGCATTTGGCAAAGCCGGAGACACAATGACTAGGGCAATCAACAAGATTATTCCGATAAAATCTGGGATTATCGTAATTCCTAAAGGTTCAAAGTCAAAAATCAAGGGTAAAAAATTCAAGATTTTCAATTCGGGGCACCCAAAACCAAATCAAACAAGCGTAAAGGCTGCAAAGGAGGTTTTAAAATTTGTTCAAAATAGAAGGGTAGACGAGCTTGTTATTTTCCTAGTGTCTGGAGGAGGATCTGCGCTTTTGGCAATTCCAGACAACATCACACTTGATGATAAAATCCATGTTACGGATTTACTTTTAAAATCAGGGGCGACCATACAAGAATTCAACTGTATCAGAAAGCACCTCTCAAAAATAAAAGGAGGGAGACTAGTAGAGAACCTCAAATCTCAGGGAATCGGACTTGTAATGTCTGATGTTGAAGGAGATGACTTGTCTACCATTGCTTCTGGTACCACATACATGGATGATACAACATTTGCAGATGCTAAAAAAATCATTCAAAAATATAACCTAAAAAATAAGGTCCCACCTGAAGTTTTAAGTCAGATAAATCAAGGAATCAAAGGAGAAATTTCAGAGACCCCAAAAAAAGCAAATATTTCAAATCACATAATTGCAAACAATAACGATTGTCTGAAATCAATGGAAGAAAAAGCAAAAGAGATGGGTTACGAATCAAAAACAATTCAAGTATTTGGAAATATTAAAGATGCAGTTAGAAAAATAATTCAAAACATCCCAGATAAACAAAAAAGCTGTTTAATTTTTGGTGGAGAGACAACTGTTGAGGTTTTAGGAAAAGGTTCAGGGGGTAGAAATCATGAAATGGTTTTAAGAATTTTAAAAAACACACAAAACCAAAAAAACATAGTAATTGCATCAATTGGAACAGACGGTATTGACGGTAACACATTTTTTGCCGGAGCAATTACAGAAAATTTCAAAATTGAAACATCAACAATTAAAGAATTTTTAAAAAATAGTGATTCAGGCAGATTTTTTCAAAAAAAGAAAAGCAACATCAAGACAGACTTTACACATTCAAATTTAATGGATATCGGCGTAATTCTAAGATAAATTTTAGAATCTTGGGGCTAGTCTTGTTTTTGCAGAAAATGCAATTATTGAAACTAAAGATATTGCCAAAATCATCACAGCAATTGTTCCAAATTCAGGCACAACTACACCATCTGCTATATCAACTGTAACTGAATCTTTAAGTTCGGATGCATCTCCTTGGTGAGCAGTTACAGTATAAAGTCCATCTTCTTTCCACATTGAACCTCCAATGTTAATTTGAGCTGAAAAATCACCGTTTGTTGTAGGAGTGACTTGAGCTACAGTAATTAAATTTCCATTTGGGGAGGATACTGTCAACAATACATCGCGGTCAAGCCAGATTGTTTTACCTTTTACGTTGATGAATCTGTCACCAACCATTGCATCAGCAACAATATACATGTCTGAATCAGTTTTGTCTTCTATGGCTTCAGATGGAGTCTCAGGGATCACTGGTCTTGGTAAATCCTTACCTGAAACCGTAAATTGAATTTGCGCAGTAAACGAAATATCTTCATGACTTGCAGTTACAGTATATGTGCCAGGTTTAAAGCTTGGAAGGGTAGGATGGATTAATCGCTTAAAATTCCCATTATCATCAAATGTAAGATTAGGAGAATATACAATTTCGCCATCAGGTGCAGTAACAGTAAGGTTTACTGTGGAATATGAGGTAACTCCTGTAACTTTCCCATAAACTAAAATGCTATCTAAAGAATGAATCTCTTTTTGATCGGATGTCAATTCAATAGAAGACTCAGCAAATGCAAATAATGGTATGATAGATACTGTAAGTAAAACAAGCAATGAGGTTTTTAGCATTTTATAGATTTGGAAATAATGCATATATGAAGTAATTGATCAATTTATACGAGTACTTAACAACCTACGGATAAGAAAAATCAAGAAGTTATTGAATAAAATGAATAATCAGTATTAAGTTATTTTTCAATAGAAATATCATAAAAAATACAATTTTGTAATGAAGTAATATATACTCATTTTTGTTAATCTGCAAAGTATTTGGTGGCATAGACAAGCTTTGATCTCAAGTTTTCAAAAAATTAGTTCAAAAATTATTTAGATATGATTGGATTTTCAGTTTTTGCCCTGTTTTCGCATTTTTACAATTACTGCTGCTAGTTGTGCTTATGTATTTCATCTAGAGTTTTGCACATAACACCTCTAAAAATTTCCATTACTTAAGTAATGGCCAAAATCCTGCAAATGGCTTAGGAGAATTTCAGAAAATTATTCAGAATTTAGCCTCAAAATTGAACAAATTCAAACCAAAAAGCAGATGAGTTTGAAATATCATCATAATGTACTATTTTCATGATTAGAAGATTAGAAAGCAAATGTGAAGAATCTTCCTGTCGATGTGGTTGTCATCAGGGATCAAAATATAGAAGAGGAAATGTCAGAGGATAGACATGGAAATTGCATATATTCTAATTCAATGTGATCTTGGAGCAGAAGAAAATATCATAAATAAAATCATGAAAATTCCAGAAGCAAAAGAGGTAAGAGGAACTTATGGAATTTATGATGTTTTTTGCAAAGTTGAGTCAGATTCGAAAGAAATCTTAGACGAGGTCATTACAAACAAAATAAGAAAAATTCCAAAAATTCGTTCAACCATTACACTGCACTACATCCCATCTCAAGGTGGAAGATAGTTGTTAGAAAAGCAGTTTGATTCAGATTTACTATACAACAAAGTAGTTCACTATTATATTGATAAGAAAGGATACTCTAAAGAAAAAGCAAACGTAATTGCTCAAGCAGTAGTTAAAAGAGAAGCCCAGAGGAGAATTTGCAAAAATGACAATTGCGGTCATTTTTCACATGATCATATAAGAAATTCTGAGACATGTCTAGTATCAAAATGTAATTGTATGAGTTTTCAAACTAAGTAAAATCATCCAATGATTCCTCGCGTAGTGGTTGTGCATTAATTCCTAATTTTCTTAGATGCTCTGCAAATTCTTCAACAAATCCATGAATTGTATAAACTTGTTCGGCTTCAGATTTTACAACCATCTCAACTAACTCATCAAAGTCACAGTGGTCACTTAGTGGAATAGAATAGTCAGATCTTCTCCCAAATGAAAATTTTGTAGATTGCGCCCATCCACTAAATCCAATAGTAACTGCACCATACTTTGATTTCATTTCTTGTAAAAAGCTGCTTTTAGATGACATCATTGGAGCTATCATGACCCAGGGTTTCTTTTCAAGTAAGCCACGTTTCTCTGCTTCTGAATGGCCTATTCCATCATTGAGAGAAACTCCTAATTGTTGATGAAGTAAATTCATTTTTCTTACAGAATCATGAAAATAAAGAGGTGCCCAATGCCCAAACAACTGAGTAATAGTTTGTGCTTTTCCTAATTGGTAACCCAACAAAATAACAGGAATTCCTTTTCCATAAAGATCAGAGATTAACTCATTTACTTGTTTTTGAATTTCTTCGGTTTTTGGAAAAACAAATTCGGGCAATCCAAACGTACATTCTGTAATTAGTGTTTTACATTTTGGAATGTTTGCGCCCTTGAGAAATCCACGATTTCTCGTACAAATATCACCTGTGTAAAAAATATCATCAAAGAGTAATCCCTTTGCACCTAGAATATGACCGCTATCAATTAGTGAAAAGTTATCGATGCTTTGGACATGGTTTTCCATTTTGAATCCTCTAAGCGATGCAATTTCATTTGTCTCAATAGAGGTAAGAATTGTTCCACCATTCTTTGATGGAAGATGATCTGAATGAGCATGAGATACAAAATTAATTCCTGTTGTGTCAGTATTTTTCGGATCAAGATGAACTCTCTTTCCATTGATTTGACACAGAATGCCGTTTTTTGTCATCTTAACCGGTCGAGTCAATAAGAGACGAGGATGTAAGATTTGATATAAATTGCAGGTTTAGTTTATGTAAACTACAGATCAAACTATTTTTCAACCAAAGTAAATCACATATTGAAAATTGCATACTGATAATTTCTACGTATTTCTTTAATACAAAATAACAAAGCAGATTGTTATGCAGTGTGATGGTTTCAAGTGCTATGTATGCGATCTGACATTCAAGAATGAATCAATTTCAAATATCCATAAGGACATTTCAAAGTATTCTATCAGGAAGATAAGAGTAATTTCAGAGTAACCATTTCTTCAATTTACTCTAGAATTCCTTGATGATTATTAGAGGAGGTATTACTATGTAGGTGATTTTCATTTCAGGTACTAAATCACATACATCATCTAGTAGATTCGAGAGTTCCTTCAAGAATCATCTGAAGTTTATCTATGAGGAAATTTTGAACTGTCATTTCCATTTTGTTTGAGGAATGTGCAATAATGTGCTGGCTTTGTTTGATCTGTTTTTCTAGTCTTTCTCTAACTGCCTGATCATCTAATATTTGATGTCGCAATGATATTGCATGTTTTTTGTTTTTTGCGTATATTTGAATCCAGTAATAACCTGTTTGGCTGTCATCAATTTCAATTTCGCTGATTTTCATATTAGAGGTACAATAGGTTTGTTTTTATGGTTTCAATTTAAGACATGAATCAAAAAATTTTGGTTGAAAATTTCAGTTTTTCAGATAAGAATTAAACCACACACATTAATTGCAGGTTTTTCTATTGAGGATTAGTTGCTAAATCTAGGAATTTTAATTTCAGGTCGTGGAAGCAACATGGAAGCTATTCTAAAGTCAATAAAAAAAGAGAAAATTGCAATAAACCCAGCCATAGTAATTTCAAATAAAGCAGATGCAAAGGGGCTACAAATTGCTAAAAAAATAGGAATCAAAACAGAGATAATTGAGAGCAAAGGATTCAAAGAGAGATGGAAATATGACAAAAAGATTATCGAATCCCTAAAAGAACACAAAGTAACACCAAAAAATGGACTTGTTTGTCTTGCAGGATTTATGAGGATTATTAGTCCAGAATTTGTAAAAGAATACAAAAACAAAATTATCAATATACATCCAGCATTACTTCCATCTTTTCAAGGATTAGATGCACAAAAGCAAGCTGTCAATTATGGAGTAAAGTACTCTGGGTGTACGGTTCATTTTGTAGATTCAGGAGTAGACACAGGTCCAATCATTCTACAAGAAATAGTCAAAGTTAGAGATAATGATACAGAAGCAACTCTTGCAAAAAGAATTTTAGCAAAAGAGCATAAAGCATATCCAAAAGTGGTAAAACTATTTGCAGAAAAAAAGATAAAGATTTCTGGTAGAAAAACCATTATCAGCTAAGTATCAGGTCCTCCAAAAAAGTATAGAACAAAAAGCTCTTTTGAATTTCCGTGAAAGTAATGCTCAATATTTTTTGCAACAAAATACATTTTGTTTTTTGATACTGGATAATCCTTGTCTTTGATTTTTAAAAATCCATCTCCTTTTATGACAAAGTAGACCTCGTCACTTTCATGAGGTTCTTGCGTGTCTTTCTCTCCAGGTTGTAAAACTAGGATACCTGCTGCAAGAGTATCTCTATTAATAAAAGTATGAAAGTAGGAGTTTTTATTTTTTATTTTTTCAATGTAATTATCGACATTATAATCGATTTTCATTTTATTGTGCGATTACATTGTAGAATTTTGGAGAGGGAGGTTCTGCCATAAACGATGAAGCTTTTGCGTGAAGTTGCTCATGTTCTGGGCTTTGATGCATTTTACCAAACTTTTCAAGACTCTCAAATTCAACTAAAACTCTGTGTTGGCCATCTTTTGTCTGCAAAAGACGTCTTGATACAAAGCCATCAAATTTTGAAACTACTTGATTTGCCTCTGAAAACCATTTTTTAAAGTCCTCTAAAGACTCTGGTCTTACTTTGATATCCGATACAACTACGAACATGAGTACCATCAATTATTTGCCACTTAATTTCTTTTCCCCGATTCTCAAATTTTGTCAAAAGCATTCCAAGGATTAAATATCTACAAGCCAAGAATATTCTTCATGGCAGGCATCAAAATTGACGGAAAGGAAATTGCCCAATCAGTTAAAGATAGAGTCAATAAAGCCGTTGAGGAGTTAAAGTCTCACGGAATTAATCCATGCCTTGCAACAATTCTGGTTGGAGAGAATCTAGCATCTGCGACCTATGTTAAAAATAAGCACAAAGCATGTGAAGAAGTAGGTATTGTCACCAAAGATCATAAACTTGATTCAGACATCACGCAAATACAACTAAATGAAATTATTGAGAATTTGAATAACGATAATGCAGTTCATGGAATTTTAGTTCAGCTTCCATTGCCTGCACATCTAGATGAATTCGTTACCACTTCTAGAATTTCACCTCTAAAAGATGTTGATGGCCTAACTCCGCATAATGTGGGATTGTTGGCAATGAAAAAGGCAGTACTTGTTGCATGTACACCATCAGGAATTATGGAAATGTTTGATTATCACAATATAGATTTACAAGGGAAAAATGTTGTTTTGATTAACCGAAGTAACCTAGTTGGCAAACCACTGTATCATCTTCTTTTAGAAAGAGATGCAACTGTCATAACATGTCATTCAAAAACAAAAAATCTTAAAGAATGGTGTCAGACAGCAGATATCATAATAACTGCTGTGGGTGACAGAAAC
This sequence comes from Nitrosarchaeum sp., assembly GCA_965223805.1. GTDB lineage: Archaea > Thermoproteota > Nitrososphaeria > Nitrososphaerales > Nitrosopumilaceae > HKST03. The sequence goes on from OZ245014.1 coordinate 715,399, forward strand.
AGATTCATCCTAACACCTGAAATGATTAAAGAGGATTCAGTAGTAATTGATGTTGCAATATCAAGGTTTCAAGGAAAACTTGTAGGCGATGCAGATTATGATAAGATTATTGAAAAAGCATCTTTTGCAACTCCTGTTCCAGGAGGAGTGGGTCCAATGACTGTTGCAATGCTGCTAAAAAATACCATTACTGCTGCTTCTCTGAGTCAAATTGGAAAAAAATTTTGAGAAGGTATCACTTCGAAAACTGCTCTTAGAAAAAAGAGACAACACATCATTTGATTTAATGAAGATTACAAGTGATAAGATCCAAAAAAAATTAAAAAAAATTGAATCCTTTAGAAATGCACAAAAAATAGGAGCATATTATCCCATTGGAAGTGAATCATTAACACAGGATATTATTCAAGAAGCGCTTAGTAATGGAAAGGAAATCTATCTTCCCAAAGTTATCGGAAAAGAAATGGAATTTAGAAAAATTACTGATTTTTCAAGCCTAGAAGTAGGAAGTTTTGACATTATGGAGCCACGTCAAGGATGTCCTGCAGAGAATAACTTAGATGTCATACTCATTCCCACCATTGGCATTTCACCTCAAGGAGTGAGATTGGGATATGGTTATGGGTATTATGACAGATTTCTTTCAAAAAATAAAACAGTAACAATTTCTTTAACCCTTGAAAAACAAATCGTAAAAAACATACCAAGAGATGATCATGATGTGTTAATAGATTGGATTGTTACTGAGGACAGAGTTTTAGAAACTTCAAAGGTAGCCTAGTCCTTTTTTACCAATATCTTTTCTGCAATATTTATGTGGCCAAGAAATTTTTTCCGCAAAAACATATGCATTTGAGATTGCAGATTCTAAAGAATTACCTAAAGCAGTTACCCCCAAAACCCTACCGCCATTAGAAAGAATTTTCCCATGTTCCATTTTTGTTCCAGCATGAAAGACAAACGCATCTTCTGCAACATGATCAAGACCAGAAATCGCTTCATTTTTTGGATAAGACTCAGGATACCCCTCCGAAGCCAAAACAATACAAACTGCAGATTGGTCTTTCCATAATGGTGCAGGCATTGATGATAATGTTCCATCTACACTAGCTACAAAATAATCATACAAATCAAAATCCATTCTCATTGTAATTGGTTGACATTCAGGGTCACCCATTCTTACATTATACTCTAATACATATGGCTGATTATCTAGAATCATAATTCCAGCATACAGAAATCCCTTGAATGCAATATCTTCATTTTTCATCGCCTCAATTGTTTTGTTTATGATTTTTTCTTGGATTTTTTTCCCGAGTACTTCATCTACTATTGGTGTAGGAGAGTAAGCCCCCATGCCACCCGTGTTGGGTCCCTGATCATCATCAAAAATTCTCTTGTGATCTTGACTCGTTGCCATAGGAATTGCAATGTTACCATCAGACAATGCGATGTAGGAGGCCTCTATTCCATCAATTCGTTCTTCTATAATTATTCGGTTTCCAGCCTCACCAAATGTTTTTTTGACCAAGATTGTGTTAATAGCAGATATTGCCTCATCAGTACTGTTACAAACAATGACACCCTTACCTGCTGCAAGACCATCAGCTTTTACTACCACATTATAATCAAGGGATTTTACATGCTCTTCAGCTTTTTTTGGATCATCAAAAATTTCAAATCTAGCAGTGGGAATACCATTTCTTTTCATGAATTTTTTTGCCCAAATTTTGCTTGATTCTAATTGTGCAGCACTTTTTGAAGGACCAAAAATTTTAAGATTCATTTTATTGAATTTATCAACAATTCCTGCAGCTAATGGAGCTTCAGGACCTACAACAGTAAAGCAATTATTTTTTTTTGCAAATTCTGCAAGAGAATCTAAATCTTCTATATCTATTGAGACGTTGTTTTTTGTTCCACCGTTCCCAGGAGCTGTAAAAACTTTGTCAACTTTTGAACTTTGAGATAGTTTCCAAGACAAAGCATGTTCTCGCCCACCGGATCCAACTACGAGAATATTTACCAATAAAAGATCTCATTTTCTTAAATATATAATCCAAGACCTCAAGATAAAACAGAATTTTTTTGTTCAAATCGATTTGTAAAAATTGTATCCTTTCAGTCTTTCTTCTATGATTTTTTGAGTTCATATGATTTTTACCTAAAGAATACAATTCTAGATGTTTGGGTATTATCATGAAGACCTGAATAATGCAATTGTTCAATCCATCAAAAATTTCAATATTACAAAATACAATTTAACTTTATAATGCCACATCCACATCCAAACTTAGATGGAATTATCCTCAAAATTTGATGCAAAAACAATTGAGAGTCAAGTAAAAGAGTACACTAAATCAATAGATGTGGAAAAAATGATCTTTGACTCAAGCAAGCCTGAAAAGATCATGTTCATAGAAGGACCACCAACAATGAACGGCATCCCACACGCAGGACACCTCAGAGGCAGAGTCATCAAAGATTTGTGGTATAGATTCAACACCTTAAATGGAAAAAAAATTGTCTTTAATGGAGGATGGGATACTCAGGGACTTCCTGTTGAATTACAAGCAGAAAAAGAGCTAGGCGTTACTGGCGGAAAATCCGAGGTTGTTGAAAAAGTAGGAATAGAAAAACTAGTTGATGAATGCAAAAGTCTTGTAAAAAAATTTAATTCCGAATGGGTGAATGTGGATAATTTACTTGGAATGTCATTTAATCATGAAAGAGCATACTGGACGTATAGAGATGAGTACATAGAAAGGGAATGGCAGATTCTCAAAAAGGCACGTCAGAATGGAATTTTAGAAGAAGACTTTACCGTAATTGCATATTGTCCTAGCTGTCAAACATCTCTTAGTCATGCAGAAGTAAACCAAGGTTATGAAGAGGTTAAAGATCCATCATTGTACTACAAAGTCAAGCTAAAAGATGAAGATGTTTTTCTGATTGTATGGACTACAATGCCATTTACTTTGGTAACTGATGCAATGGTAGGGGTCAAACCAGAAGAAGATTATGTGTATATCAAAGTAGAAAACGAAACTTGGGTAGTTGGAAAAACTAGGCTAGAAGAATTTTTGAATGAAGTAAAAATTGAAGATTATAAAATTGAAAAAACTATCAAGGGTTCAGACTTTGAAGGAAAAAAATACATCCATCCACTTTTGAATTTAATTTCAGGTCTAGAGGAATGCTCTAGAGAAGACAACTTTCATGTTGTAATTTCTGAAGAATTTGTAGATGCGACAACTGGAAGTGGCCTGGTGCATTTATCTCCTGCAAATGGTGAAGAAGATATTGAAATTGCAAACAAAAGAAAAGTCAAGGTGTTCAATCCAATCAATGATGAGGTAAAGTTTACTTCTCTTGCAGGAAAATATGAAGGAATGTTTGTCAGAGATGCAGACAGTACAATTGTTGAAGACCTAAAAGATTGCAATGCCTTAGTAAAGATTGGAAGAATAAAACACAAGTATCCATTATGCTGGAGGTCACACCACCCTATCGTATGGTTGGCAAGAAAGGGTTGGTTTTACAAACTTGACAGACTAGAAGATAAGGCAATCAAGGCAGCTGAAGAGGTACAGTATTTTTTTGATCAACCAAAAAACAGGTTCTTGGGAATTATCAAAGAAAAGCATCCTTGGTGTATTTCTCGTGAAAGATTCTGGGGATGTCCACTACCCGTATGGATTTGCAGTGATTGTCACAAACAAAACTGGTTTTTTACAAGAAAGGAGATAATAGATTCTGCAGTAAATTTACCTGATGGCCCTAATTTTGAATTGCATCGTCCATGGATTGACAAAATCACAATAAAGTGCACACATTGTGGGAGCAGCAAAACAAAAAGAGAGGAATATGTCCTTGATACCTGGCACAATAGTGGTTCTGCACCATACTCCTCACTTTCTGATGAAGAATACTCAAAAGAAATCCCAGCCCCGTTTTTCACTGAAGGGATTGATCAAACAAGAGGTTGGGCATATACTCTATTGATTGAAAATGTAATCTTAAACAATGGACCTATTGCTCCATACAAGTCATTTTTGTTCCAAGGACATGTTCTGGATGAAAAAGGAGGAAAGATGAGTAAGAGTTTGGGAAATGTAATTGACGGAAAAGATCTATTAGAAAAATATCCAGTTGATTTGGTAAGGTTTTATTTTATTTGGAAAGCAAGTCCGATAGAGCCTCTGAGCTTTAGTACAGACGAGTTGATGTCAAGACCCTATCAAGTTCTAAACACATTGTTTAACTTGCATTTGTATTTCAAGCAAAATAGCGAATATGACAAATTTGATGAATCAAAAACAATCACATGGGTAAAAGAAAATTCGCTTTTAACATCTCCAGATATTTGGCTCTTATCAAAGCTGCAAAAACTAATCAGAAAAATTACAGAGAGAAACCAAGTTTGCAGATTCCACGAAGCTGCAAAGGCAATTGATGATTTTATAATAAATAATCTTAGTCAGATATACATTCCCATTACAAGGGGTGAGTTGTGGGATGAAGATGATGAGAAAAAAAACAGAAGACTGGCAATCTATGCAGTTTTACATGAGGTGCTCAAATCTCTAGATATTTTGATTCATCCACTATGTCCATTTACCAGTGAGTATCTTTACCATTCAGTGTTTAAGGGAGAGAAAAGCATTCTACTTGAAAAATGGCCGCAATATCAGGAATTCCTAGTCAATGAAGAAATTGAAGAATCATTTGACATTATGAAGGATGTCGTCTCTGTCTCAGCTGCTGCGAGAATGAAAGGTAAACTAAAGAGAAGATGGCCGCTAAATGAGGCAATAATATGCGTATCAAATGGGCAAAAGCAAAAACTCGAGCTGCTCTCAGAATTACTAATTTCTCAGCTTAACGTGGAAAAATATTCAATTAATGAGGTTGAAAAAGAATCAGGATTTGAGCAACTAATAGAACTACAATCAAAAGCATTACCTGTTAAAGCTGTAGTAGAATTGGAGAGAAAGAAGATAGGACCAAAAGCAAAACAACACATGGGAAAACTTGTTAGTGTTTTTTCAGAAACTGGCCCTGAAAACATAATTTCCTCACTTCAAAAAGATTCAAAATATAACTTTGAGATTGATGGAACAGAAATTTCATTAGATACTGAAGACTTTGTAATTGATTTTGATGCAAAAGACGGATTTGTAGTTTCAAAAAGAAATAACTATGTAGTGTTTATCTCAACTACCAGAAACAAAGAGATGATGGCAAGAGGATTGATCAGAGATGTTGCAAGGAGACTTCAGACATTGAGAAAAGAGAGAAGATACAATCCAACAGACATACTAGATGTGGCCTCCATTCTTGATTTGGATGAAGAGTCACTAGAGATGATAAAAGAAAAAGCACAAGACTTGTCCTTTTTAGTAAGAGTAAAGCAGGTGAATTTTGAGCAAACATGTAAGGAATACAAAGATGACGACATTGATGGACAAAAGATTAGAATTTCAGTAGAATAATCAATTAAAAATTAGTGCAATGCATTCTTACTTTTTATCTATTCTAGAGGCATTATTTTTTTAAACATATTTCCAGAAGAGAAATGGCAGTCCCCAAAAACGCTATTTTCCCGAACTTCTCTGGAAATAATCTTACAACATGATTATAAATTTAAAAAAACTTTTTATGGTTTGGATAGTTCGCAACTTCAATGTCAGATTCTAATCCGCATCATGTCGTAGGAGTAGAGTTTCTCAAACAAAATGGAATTGATGTTGACGAGTTAATCAAAGAACTAACCATTAATGCATCAGTTGAATTTGTGGCATATTATTACTTTACAAATCTCAGATCATTCTGTACAGGTATGGAAGGTGAGGGAATTAAAGGAGTAATAGAGGATGCCAGGCTTGAGGATCTAAGTCATTTTGAATCATGTATTGATAGAATATTCCAGCTTGGAGGAGAGTTTCCAAAAGATATTGTAGATTTTTGCAACAAGGCAGGTGCAGATTTCTTACAATCGGATAAGAGTACAACTCTAAAAGAAATTTTAGAGAAATGTCTAAAAGCAGAACAAGGGGCAATTATCAACTGGAATAAAATTTGTAAAATGACACATGGAAAAGATCCTATGACATATGATATTGCAGCAAGCATACTTGCTGAAGAAATTGAACATGAATCTTGGTTCTTAGAATTGCTTGACGGTAGGCCATCAGGACACATGAGAAGAAGATATTCTGGTGAGAGACCACACACAAGTAAGCATTCTAGAGCCCTAGATAATTTATGATTCTTTTTTCTTATTTTTTAGGTTGAATTTTCTAATCTAAAATCAACAAACTAGCTAGCTTTTAGCTAAACTGGCATAATAAATAGAAAAAATGCATACTAAAAATATGGTAAAGCAAATCAGCCTGGACTCATGGCAGATTCAACACCTCACTGAACTATTAAAGAAAGGCTCAGATATCGTTACTAAGACAAACAAGCCGATTGTTCTTTACAGGCAAACACTAGAAGAAGAAGATGATTCTTATGAAGAAATAGTATGCACTTTGACAAAAGATTATGTCATTGAACAGCTTGTAACATCAGGAGGAGTATTGGTTCCAAGCTTTCATCAACAATTTGTATTTACAATCGAAGAATTTCCTCAGAAATTGCATAGAAAAAGTAGAGATCGCTTTTTGCAAATTATTGATTTTCTAGAGGAGCAACTAAGATAACTCATAGTTAAATGAGTACCTAAAATAGTCTACTTTATAAAATTCCACGAGTAATAATTAACCTTGATTAGAAAGGAAAAGACATCATGAATGGTGGAATTGGTGTAGACACTTGTGTTGCTGATGCAGAAGACATTGCCACGATAAACTGTGATTGAGAATTTGTTTTTCACAATAACCCTCTCTTTAACTTCAAAAATGCTCCAAATTGATTTCCATGTCATACCGTTGTCTAATTTGCCAAAATGCATTTGAAACACCACTAAGCTTGAAGTCCACTTGCAGATAGATCATAGTTGGGGCAAGAAGAAAGAGGCTCCGAAAGGTCTTAAAAAATGGTCATGAATCATTTGACGTGATATGGGTTGCATATCGTGGTATTTCATACTTGAAAAGTTTGATATCCTGGAGCAGAACAGCAGGGAAGATCACAAGGAGATGATGTCAAAGATTGATGATCTCTGAGAGACAGACAAGAACCGAAGAGAAACTGGACAATCACCTTGACCAGTCAGACAAGAAGGCTCTTTCCAAGAAAGAGAGGATCTACTGGGGTCTTGGGATTGTGGCGTTGCTGATTGTGGTTAAGTTGAGTGAGATTTTGTAGTTTTACACTTAGATAAAGTACCTAATTTTCTTTCCATTTAGTTAATAAAGACCATAATTTTTATGATTTTTGCATGCGACTATTAGAATTCCAAGCAAAAGAGTTATTCAGAGAATATGGGATAAACCTACTTCCAAGCAAATCATCCACAACAATTGAAGAGGGAAGAGAGCATGCAAAGGAATTAGGATATCCATTTGTAATTAAAATTCAGGTTCCAGTAGGAGGAAGAGGAAAAGCAGGAGGTATTCAAAAATGTCAAAGTGATGACGAATTTGAGCTAAAATACCCCCAGGTCATGGGATTGACAATAAAAGGAGAAAAAGCAAGGGCGATTCTTCTTGAAAAAATGGCAGATATCAAAAAAGAGTTGTATCTTTCAATATTTCTAAATCGCTCAAAGAGGTGTTACACCATTATTGCATCATCAGAAGGAGGAGTTGAAATCGAATCAGTAAAAAACCAAATAATAAAAGAAGTTGGTTTAGGCGATGTTTCTGAAGAAATTGCAAGAGAAGTTGCAAAAGAGATGGGCCTTGAAGGAAAATCGGCAGACGATTTTGTAGATATTTTACGCAGACTATCAAAACTCACTATAGAGAAAGAGGCAGAGTTAGCAGAAATCAATCCACTTGCAATAATGCAAGATGACTCATTAATGGCATTAGATGGTAAATTTGTGACAGATGACAATAGTAACTTTAGACATCCTGAACTACAAAAGTATCAGGAAAAATCAGATATTGAAGAACGAGCTGAGAAGAGTGGATTCTCGCTTGTTGAGTTAGATGGAGACATTGCAGTTGTTGGAAATGGTGCAGGATTAGTAATGTCAACACTTGATATGTTATCAGACAATGGTGGAAAGCCAGCATGTTTCTTGGATGTTGGTGGGGGAGCTACAACTGAATCAGTTTATGAAGCATTGACTTTGATTAGTAAAATGGATAGAATAAAGGGAATTCTTGTAAATCTCTATGGAGGAATTGTAAAGACAACAGTAGTGGCAGAGGCATTCCTAAAGGCATATGAAAATAATTTAATTGATCTTCCAGTATTTTCGAGACTGAAAGGTACAGAATCAGACAAAGCAAAAGAGATGCTCCAAGGATCTAGAACAAAGATTTTTGATTCAGTAGAAGAGGCAATCAACGCAGCAGTGATGGGGGTAAAGAATTGATAGATATTTTTGGAATACTACAAGGAAAACCCGATGATTCAGATTACAAGAAAAAAGGAGTAATTATTCAAGGAATTACAGGTGCATACGGCTCACTTCATGCAAGAAACATGATGGCTTATGGAACAAATGTTGTTGCAGGAGTTACTCCTGGAAAAGGAGGTCAGAAATTTGATGACAAGGTTTCAATTTACAACACAATGCAAGATGCGGTAGATGCCACAGGTGCAAAGATTTCAATTATTTATGTACCAGCAAAATTCTTCCTAGGGGCTGCAAAAGAAGCACTAGAGGCAGGAATCAAATTACTTGTTGCAATTCCAGAGCATGTTCCAGTGAGAGACACTATGGAGGTTTTGAATTTAGCAAAAGAAAAAGATGCAGTTATCATCGGTCCAAACACTCCAGGAATTATGATTCCAAAAGTAATCAAAGTTGGAATAATGCCTCCTACTCCATTTAAGGCAGGAAAAATCGCAGTCTTGTCAAAAAGTGGAACATTACTTTATGAAATTTCAGATGCATTAACAAATGCAGGATTTGGTCAATCAATCACTATAGGAATTGGAGGAGACCCAATTAATGGAACACGAATGATTGATGCGTTTGATATGGTAAAGGACATTCCGAATTTGGAAGGAATGGTAGTAGTAGGAGAGATTGGCGGAGACTCTGAGGAAATTTTGGCTCAAAGAATTATTGATAGTGGATTTAACAAACCAACTGTAGCTTACATTGCAGGAAGAGCGGCTCCAAAAGAAAAGAGAATGGGGCATGCAGGAGCAATCGTAATGGGAACATATGGTTCAGCTGAATCTAAAGTTTCGATGTTTAACAAAGCAAACATTCCAGTAGCCAAAAGACCTGCTGAAGTACCTGTTTTATTAGCAGGAAAGATGGAAAAATCCGATTAGAATAAAAGAGAGATACAGAGGAGTAAATTAATGCCAATCACAGATCCAGAAAAGAAACGTATTGCCCAACACTCCCGTCTTGTCATGAGAATCTGTTTTAATTGTGGTTGTAGAAATGACATAGGAGCTACAAGATGCAGAAAATGTAGAAACCCCTACTTGAGACTAAAGAACAGAAACCTCGGCGTAAAAAAATAGAATTTTTAATAATTCATCAGTCTTTGTCTATATTCAGATATTGCAGATTTTATCTGAGATTTGTATTTGGAGATAAATGAATTTACAGCATCTTCATTGTCGAGATCTTCAAAGAACAATTGCAAGTCATCGGGCAATTGCTCATTCATTTGGTACAGAACCTTTGCTGCCTCAACAGATTGGCCTAGATTTAGAGAGTATTCAAAAGCTAATTGCATTTTATCTATAATTGCATCAAATTCTTGTAATGACATGATAGTTATTTTGATTAGAGCTAGAAAAGATCAGGGTTATCACAATATACAACCTAACCTAAAGACAAAAAAGCTTCTTGTTTTGTTTATTTGTTGGACCGGTCGTCTAGTTTGGTTTGGATGACGCACTCACACTGCGTAAGGAATTTTCCCGCAAAGGTCGTGGGTTCAAATCCCATCCGGTCCACCTTTTCCAAGTAATGGATACCTATGGATTTGCCATTTCCAGAGAACAGATACTTTTCAGGTCCATTATCTCCAAACAATGGACCACTGTCCCTTTTATGCAAATCATCATTGTGTGGTAGGAGAACGATGACAAAATGCAGATAATAAACCAGACATGGAATAGAACAACAAAGAGCAGACACAAGAGACTGCTAAAAGATCCAGACGTCAAGAGGTGGTACCAAAACATTGCACGTGGAAGTACCATGACAGCCGATGTAAGGCTGAGAAGATTGGGAGTCTACTGCGAGAGAACAAACATGACTCCAATGGAATTTGCACATATTGGAATTGATGATGTCAGAAAAGATGAAGACATTCTGCTAGACTATGTGTCTTTTTTGGAAAAAGCAAGAACTCAAGAATTATGTGTAGTGTGTAACGTTAATGCTAATTTTTTCTTGATTATTGTAGTTGTTTGGCAATTATAAAATAAAATGATGAATATCAAAAATGATGTGTAGAAAATTTAAAAAAGAAAAATCAGTGATGCTCATGAATAGGATGTTGTACTCCGTCGGGATGAATACATTGTCCATTTTCATGTTTGTGAGTGCTTGCTTCACATTTACAATTCTCATGTGAACAATTACATTCAGTAGCCATGTTTAATTGGAAACTTTGTAATATTTAAAAATAGATTTATGATTTTCAGCAATGATTTCCAAAAAAGGGTTTTGTATCTCTTCTCTAAATATAGTATTAAAGTCAGAGGGCTGTCCTGGATTTTTTATGAGGACTAGATTCTTTTAGTTTTATCCTGTTTTTATCTCAACATAACTGATTAGAATTCTTTATGAATCTCTTATCTGAATCATATCTAATTATGAAGTTTTTTACAATTCTATTGGTTTTACTAGGTTTTAGTATCACCTTCTTTCTCTTGTCTTTTGTTCCAGAATCGTATGCAATATTGACATCAATAGTAAAAGACCCTATTGAAAGTGAAATTAAACTAGCTGAGGATGGATATTATGCACATGAATATGCTGTGCTTCCTTTTGGAGACAAACACTTCTTTTCCAAAACGGATAATCCATTGTCTTTGGCAGAAGTTGCCACTGGTAGATGTCTAATGTATGCCACTTATCTAGTCAGAGAGGGGGAAATAGTCAATGTTGCAATGAAGTTTCCAAATGACTTGATATGGCCAGGCATGCATGAATACAGCACCTTCTTTGTAACAAAGGGCGGATACCATACATACACTGATGAGTCAGGAAATGCCGTGACCAAAAATACCGAAGTGGTTTGGGAAAAATTGAATCCCATCATAGATTCAGAATTCATTACAGTAGAGTTTGATCTTAGAGATGAGATGGGTTCACTGATAGTAAATTCTACAACACTTCCTGATTGGTCAGACAAAAACAGTAATGACAAACTTGCAGACAACTGTCCTCTAATAATCCCTAAAATGGAATATGATTACTATGACAGAGTATATCCAATAGACACGCAAAAAAGACTAGCTGAGCTAAGAGGATTTCCTCCTGACACATTTATCTGTGAGAATAATCTAGTTGGTGCAATCAAAGAAACAGATGGTAAAGAAGTGTGTGTAACTCCTAAATCCAAAATAAAATTAGTAGAGAGAGGATGGGCAGAGAATTTTTCGGATTATAAAAGCTAAAACATTTGGTAAAAAATGTGATTGTGGTCACCGTGAAACTCAACAAACAGATACTACAAATCAATCGAAACTTTGCAATATGCTTTGTTGCAGCTGCTGCAATCTCGGCAACTATTGCACATCTGCTATCGGATTATGATAATTATCTGAATACAACAATTACTGTTGCAGCCGGATATGTTTCCTTTTTTGGAATTTTTGTAGTGTTGTTTTATTTTGACAACAAAAATCGCTATAAGCAAATGGAATCAAGTCTAATCAGAAAAGAAATAGTCAAAATAATCTCTTCATTTGGAGTAGGCGAGATAATCTATCTTATGGTTAGATGGTTTACACTGTATTATTTTCTTGAGATTAACATTGAAGCATATTTGGCATCATTGATTTCTTCTGCTATTGCTGCAGTAGTTAACATGATAACAATTTCTGTCTTTTTAAAAAAGACAAAGACATTCTAGAAAAATTTGCAGGAACTGGATTTGTTTTGATTTATAGTCTGCTTGACTACCCAAACTACTTGTTTTTTCACATGTATAAAATATCAGAAGAACTTATGAACTTGCCAAATTCAGTTTGAGCAATTGAATACCAAACTCTTGATTCTACTTATAATTCCAATTCTCGTAACTTTTTCTGCCAATCAAAATGTACATGGCTTATGGTTGCCACAATCCCCCGAAGAACTCCTTGAGAAAAGTCAACTAATCTTTGTTGGAAAAATAACCTCTGTAAACTCTTTGGAGTTTGAACAGTCAAATTCGTACGAAGTGGAAAAAGATGGAATTTCACAAATGGTTGTTGAAGACTATCTCCTCACGCTTGACGAGTACACCGTACATGTAGAAGAATTTCTAAAAAATCCACAAGATGCAGATGCGATAACAGTAATACAGCCAACAGTTAGCATTCCTGGAAGAGTTGTCCCTCATGGAGGATTTGATATTGGCGACAGGGCATTGTTTTATGTCGAAACTTTAGATGGCACCAATACGTATTCGAAAGAATCATTTCTTATCCCAAAGCAATGCGATGCAAGCTCTGTACTGCTAAAACCAAGAATGATCGGAGGGGATTTGAAGATGTTCCAAAACGGTATTGAAAAACAGGAGAAATTTATGGCAAATTTGCCCATAACATTTGTGGCCCAAAGTGACATGGGCACACTGTTTGGTGCCAGTCTGGAATATGATGTGTCCATCAGCAAGCAAGTTGGAAAAACATACAATGAGAAAATCTTTCATGAAAAGATTACAGCAGATGCCAACCCCTGCAAATGACTATCAGTTACAGAATGGGAGTTTACACCTGATGCTGGAAACTATTTGATCAATGGAAGAATACACAAAGAAAATTCCAACTTGCCTATTGGAAACCAATTTTTTTCTGTGTACCATGAGTCGCCACTAAGACAATTCAAGTCGGGTATTCCAATTAAAGAAATTCAATGTAAAGAGTCTTTGGTTCTTGTAACAAAACATGACGGTTCTCCTGCATGCGTCACCACTGAAACAATTCCAGAACTGATGGAAAGAGATTGGATGCTAACTGATAATGTAGTATCTGAGAGTTCAAGACTTTGCAATGAGATATCAGATATTGGATTGTGCAAAGCTTCAATTGAAAAATACTATTTTGATGTGGAAACTAACTCTTGCAAGTCATTTACATGGGGAGGATGCGGTGGAACTGTTCCATTTGACACTATGGAACTATGTCAGAGTTTGTGCAATTAGGATGAAATAGAAAAATGAATAGTAAAATTTTCATTATTATTGCCATTGCAATCATTGCATCGTCTGCAGGTGGTTCTATGATGTGGATGGAGTATGGATCCGTTTGTAATAAATCAGTTACTGACCATCTTCAAAAATATTCTAATTTGCTTGATGAAAATTTTGACGGAATACTTGCCATTGAAGGAATTAGTCTTCCTTTTGGAGTAAATGAATCCAGTATACAAGAATGTGTGAATCATGTACTTGAGAAAAGAAAGACAGACAAAAATTTGAAGACAATGCTTTCCTCAAAATCTACCAGTATGGATGATGTTGGAAAATTACTTACTCTAAACCAGGTCAATTACAATCCTGACACTCTAGTTGTGACTAGTGGTCCTTCGTTTGAGGGAGATCCTGGATGCGGTGCAGTAATTGATACTGATTTACAGACTAGGTGGTTTGAAATAGACTCTGTCTCAGAGCCCAAAAAGATAGCGATATATTCAGAAAACCCACATCCTTGCAAAGTAAACACAACATCCTGCTTTTGCAATGCGCAGACCGAGTTGACTTTTCTGAAACTAGATGAGTTGTCTTATTTTTCCCCTGAAGAGGAAGAAAAATACGCTGCAATACTGCTCAAATACATCCAAAACAATGCAGGGATGAAAAACATTGAACCAAAGTTCAAGATTGGAAAATTGAACTTGAACTTTACTGATCCTGAAGCAATCGGTTACTGTGGTGAAAGGCCAGGTGACAATAGAAATGACTTTTTCAGTGGCGCAATTGTCAATGGTTATGTAAAAGACTATGACTAGACCGTGAACTGCCTCTGTTATGTGCAATTCCTGATTATGCAAAGTGGTGGGAAAGTGAAGACTAGATTCATAATCATAATTGGGCTTGGATTTTCTGTGATTGCACTAAACTTGGGAATGTACATTGCAGCACCTGCAGTTGTAGGATTTGCAATAAGTAAACGACTCAAGTCCAGAAAATAACTTTATTTTCAATTCTGCGTCCATTTTCATCCCCAATTTAGGAAATCTTTCTAAATTTTGGTAGATATAAAAGAAAAAAGATTTGATAATATCTAAGAAATGAATTACAAAATTTTAGATTTTATTATTCTCGTAATTGTAATGGTATTCTTTGTAGGAATATTGTCATTTGAATATTCCATTATTGGTTTACAGAACCCAGTAATACCAATTTCATCTGAATGGAAACCATTCTTTGATATCTTGATTTATCCTATTGTTGCTTTATTGGCAGTAGATTTGACTTTAAAATACAGAAAAGAAAAAAATCCCAAAAAATTTGTAAAAAAATATTGGATTGATATTATTATGATTGTCTTAATTCCTGTATTTTCGATATTCAAATTTTTTAAAGTTGGACTAAGTCTTACAAAGCAACTCAAAACTCTCAAAATGGGGACAAAAGCTCTTCATAAAACAAAAAAGATTGCAAAAAAATGAATTTGGAATACCTGCGTCTCATTTCATCCCCAAAATGGCGGGCGAGTTCCTCCAATGATTTCAGAATCAAATTTTTTCACCAACAATTGAGATTGTCAATCACAATAAAGGTAATCGACTAATACAAATAAGTGAAAATATCAAATCGTCTTATGCCAATATACTGTGAGAAATGTAATGGCAGAAGGTACCCTAAATAGACAAAAGAAATGAACATGACATTATGGCTTTGCAATAATTGCAAAAATTATGTAGATGCTGAAAATCATATAATTCGTACTACAGAGGAATAATTTGAAATTTTCATTAAAATAAAAGTGTAGAAAATAATTCTGGATTTATTTGAGATTAAATTCCACTCTTCATAATATCGCTATCAAGTAATTTGATTTTTTGAACAGCATTTTTTACTTCTTCAGGGGTCATAGCTTTCTCCAAAGTAAGATAAACGGTAATTTGTGGCAAGTATAAAATTGCCTGCTGCATTTTTTCTCTAGTAATGTGTATGTAGTCAGTTTTCCCATAGGCTTCATCAAAATGTTCTCTAGAATTTCTTCTCACACCAAGCTGATTATAAAATGATTTTCTAGCAAGATCAGGTTCATTTGGAGTAGATGCAGCCGCAGACTGATCAAGCAAAGCATTTCCTTCCAAGTCTATTAGGCCTAGATGAACAATGTTTGGATCAGCATTGAAGATCTCTTTTGCTAATAGTTTATGTTCCTCAGACGTCAACTAATTTTATCTGAGATGAATTTTATAAAAACTTAGTTAGCAGCACAGTTTGGAACAAAAAAAGAAACCATTGCATCCCACTTCTCATTCGGCCTATTTTATTCCCAAATTAACACCTGAACTTCTAAAAATTAGCATCTAACAAGAGAGGCTAATTCATGTTAACCTGAACATGAGATTTGACTAAAAAAAGTAAAAAAAGAAAAAATTAGCTTGTTGGATTCATTGCGGCAGCACGCTCTTTTGCTTTTTGATCAACTGGAGCCAGAATGGATTCACCAGGTTGTGCTTGGCATTCACCTATGTTGACTGAAAAACCATCTACGGTTTCTCCGATACATCCATCATCAGTGACTGCAATTATCGTGACTCTCTCAAGGTTTTCCTCTGGAGCAGTAAAAAACATCAAATATGCAAATAGCACAATTGCACCTGCAGCAATGATGCCTCCCACCAAAATCATTGAGTTCATACCTGACTTTTTTGACTCTCTGTTATTAATTGCGGACATGTTTTCTTTACGTGAGAACCAGATAAAATGGGAATAGACATTATTCAATATTGGTTATCGTACATGAAAATCAGATCTTGAAACTAAATAAAAAAGCAAATTTTTTTGATACATCTAAAATTTGAATGTTCCAGTTAACGGAATAAAATTATTTTTTAGCAGTCTTGTTTTAAATCCTGATATATGATTGCAATTGAATACAATGTAAACTCACTTGTTATATCAAATTCTTCCAACATCTACTTTATGGCCAGAACCTGTAGAGGAATATGTATTGAATCAAAGGCAATTCCTATGAGTAATAGTAAAAGATATCAAAATGGGCAAAAACGATGTACATTTTGTAGTATATTTTTAGAGGCAGCAGGGATTAGATGCCCTTGTTGTAAAGCATTATTACGAACAAAACCTCGCACTTGAAATTTAATTACAATTAACATAGTTTTTTACTTTTATTTTACATTCGTAAAATTAATTTGGAAAAAAATAATCGGATTGATCATTTATTGGTTGAAAATTAATTCTACATTCATCTGACCGTTATTGAATTGGCTTCGAATTTCTTTTATCTTGCTCTTGTACAAGAAAAATTTCTTTCCATCTTCATTTAACATGCCAGATGTTTGGAGCAGTTTGTTGTCATGAAGTGTTTGTATTCGTCTATATACTGTGCTGATTGGAATTTGAGTTTCTGTAGATATTTCCAATGCCGATTTTGGCACAGTCAAAATTGTTTTTATGATGGAGCGACAATATTTGTCTGAGACAACTGAGAGTATTGCATCTTTTGTAATGTCTTCCTCTATTTTGAATACAGATTGTAACTCTTGCATGAACATACTTGACAGGGTATGATAAATTATGTATACACATTTTCTGAATATGGTTTTCAATAATGGAAATCGTAGTGGTAAATTGTCCATTTCTTTTAATGCAGTCTAAAGATTTGAATCTGGTTTGATTTGAAAGAATTTCTTAGCAAAAAAATGATTGCAATTGAATACAATGTAATCCTGTCCCTTTTATCCGAATTTGACGTAAATTGTAGTGAGGAGAAATGATAACTAAAACAGAAAAAGAAAGGAAACCGCCACGAATAGCAACAATCGGGCTGATGGCTGCAGGAACCGCAGTGATTCTTATTTTCTTACTAACTCCGTGGAATTTTGTTCCAACGCAGGTAACTGAAGATGTGACAGTAATTGCAATTACAGAACACGGTTGTGTAGCAGAATCTCAGTATGGCATGAGTGTAGTTGTGCCTGAATGTAGTGCTCAAGTTGGCGATGTGGTTTCAGCATCGTTTAATATTCCAGCAATGGAGATAAACGGCTATTATGACAAGGTTCAGGACAGAGTAGCAGCTGTTCAACCTTAAACTCTTTTTTATTAATTTGAGTTTTTAACGAATTTTTTTGAATCATCCAAGGAATTGTACTAAAAATTCAGTTGTCTTCCAAGGAACATCTGTTCTAGTTAGATATGTAGGGTTCTACCACAAATTGTTAAAACCCGCCATTGTCTCATAACCACCATATCGTATCATTATCAAAATCTTACAAAATCTTTGAAAAGTCAGAGTTTTCAACAAGGTTGTGGCAATAACTGAAAATGGATGTGTTGTTGAAACATTTGATGGATATGCATTTACAATTGAGAAGTGTGATGCAGAGCCAGGAGATGTCTTTAACACACCAATCGATCAAAAGGTCAAAGAACGAGCCTTGTTAATGAACCCGACATCTTAATTTTTTTAATTTGAAAACTTTAGGGTAACTGAATTATCCGTTATAGTAACATCGCTATCTCTTTCTAGCGATGATTGTATAATTGCTTCTAAGAAAGCCTTCAAGAAGATTGAACCTTTCTTTCCAAAGTCATGATGAACACTGACGTTGCTTGCTCCATCATCAATCTGCATGTCACACATCCCATAACCACATCTCTCAAAATACATTTTGATAAATTCTGAAACATTATCTGAGGTGAGCTCCTTCCACTTGAACAAGATGAAATCTTTAGGTTCTTTGGACCCAATTGACTTTGCAAAATTTATGATGTTTTTTTCATCAAGTGAATTTAGAAGATCTTTAAATGATCCTTTGCTCATCTCAACCATCCCAAACTTTTTCATAAACTGATCAAACTCTATATGGTCACCGAAAATCTGGTTTGCTAGAGTGTTCATGCTAATGCGTTTTTCTTCTGCTTCTTTTCTCAAGCCTTTTTCATATTCCTCATCAATCCTAAAGGTGATAGTGGAGGTCTTTTTGGTCTTCATATCCTGAAAATAATTGCAACTAATTGCAGTATAAACTTCTTCATTATATCAAATAAATCCAAACTTTAGACATGAATCAAACTATTAATCAGAAAATGTCAGCTGAGAAGCTAAACGAAGAATTATCCATTCAAAAACCATTGCTTTTATTTGATTTAAGATCAAAGGAGCAGTTTGAAAATGGGCACATCAAGGGTTCGGTTCACGCAGTATGTGATTCTCAGGCAAAAGAGAAGATCATGCCTAAAATACCAAAAAATGCCAAAATTGTGCTTATTTCTGAGCCTGAAGAAATTGCCAAAGAGACTGCCCAAATGATGAGTTCGTTTGGGCTTGATTCCCATTATTTAGATGGTGGATTTTACTCGTGGAAAGGAAAAACAGAGAAGGGACAAACAGGCAAAGTCATCACAGCAGAACAGCTTGAAACTCAATTGGATAAAGTGTTTCTTTTGGATGTCAGAAATAAAGACGAGTTTTCCGAATATCAAATTCCTGGAAGTGTGAATATTCCACTAGATGAGCTCTTTGATGCAAAGACGCTGAAAAAAATACCAAAAGACAAGAATGTTGTAACGATATGTCCACATGGTAATCGTGCGATGGTTGCAAGCTTTGCATTGACAAGAGCTGGAATTGATTCTTATACTCTTGCAGAAGGACTTGCTGGATGGAATCAGGTTCTCAAACCCGTAACTGTTGCACATAATCCAAAAGTGATCCAGGTTCAAAAGATTGGAAAAGGATGTCTTTCACACATTGTCGAGTCTGATGGAGAAGCAATCGTCATTGATCCATTATATCCAATGGAAAAATACATCAACATTGCAAAAGAACAAGGTTTTGCAATAACCAAAGTCTTTGATACGCATCAACATGCAGACCATGTATCAGCAGCTCGTGAGCTTGCAGAGAAAGCAAATGCAGACCTTTACCTCTCAAAGTATGAAGGATATGATTATGATGCAAATTTTGTTGAGGATGATAATCCCATATCTTTTGGAAAATCAAAACTTAAAGTGATTCATACTCCAGGACATACTCCTGGAAGTCTTAGCTTTGTGGTGGATGAAAAATATGTTTTCACTGGAGATATCTTGTTTGTAGAATCTATTGGAAGACCAGACTTGAGGAACAAAGCAGAAGAGTTTACAGAGCAACTATACAAAACTCTGCATGAAAAACTGTTAAGCCTTCCAGACAAGACCTTGGTATTTCCGACCCATCACGGTGAAGACGTAGAGACAGAAAATGATGCTTTTTACTCTACAGTGGAAAAATCAAAGAAACTTCCATGGCTTGATATCTCAAAACAAGAATTTGTCAAGAGGGTGGTTGCAATTACTCTTCCAAGACCAATGAACTATCGCAAGATAATTGCCGTAAACAAGGGTGAACTGCAATTGATGCATTCTGAGATTCCTGATTTGGAGATTGGGCCAAACAGGTGTGCAGTAGATGCTAATTGAATTTCTAGACCCACTCATCCTTTTTCTTTCAATTGTTTCAGGCATAATAGTAGGATTTAGCCTCGGATTGATAGGTGGTGGTGGGTCGGTTTTGGCGGTTCCTTTGCTTTTGTATGTAGTAGGCGTAAAAGACACCCATATTGCCATAGGAACATCTGCACTTGCAGTTGGCGTTGTCGCTGGAATCAACCTGTTAAATCATAAAAAATTAAGAAATATCAGAGTCAAAAAAGGACTCATGTTTGCAATATCAGGTATTGTCGGAACCTTGTTAGGAGCTCAGCTTGGTTTGTGGACTCCTGCAGAAAATCTCTTGATCTTCTTCGCAGGATTTATGGTAGTAGTGGGCCTTTTGATGTTTAGAAAAAATGTTGTAAGACATGAAGTTACCAGTGGACACTCTAATCTAGTATTACTAAAACGAAGTGTTTCATTGTCAGGCTTTTCAGTGGGGGCATTAGCAGGATATTTTGGTATAGGCGGAGGATTCTTGATTGTCCCAACCATAATGTATTCAGGAGGGTTAAACATCATACAGGCAGTTGGAACCTCATTGGTTTCTGTAAGCTCATTTGGACTTACAACTGCTGCAAGATATTTTATTGCAGGACAAGTTGACATCATAATTGCAGTATTGTTGATTATTGGTGGAGTACTGGGCGGATATTTTGGAGTAAAGACATCTAAAAAAATTCCAAAGGAGAAACTATCCAAATTATTTGCTATTTTGCTTTTTGTAGTAGCTACTTACATCATCTCCAGAACAATCACATTATAATTGCAAGTGATTGCAGAATAAACTTCTTCATTATATCTAAAATCAACCATACTATATTCATGAAACAAAAATCAATATTTGCACTTGTTCTAGGTGCAATACTTGTCTTGACTGTATCAAGTATGGATGTTGCTTTTGCAGATTATGACAGATATGATGATGACAGAGATGACTATTATGAAAAAGAACATGACAGAGATGACGATAGAAACGAAAGCAACGATCAATATGATGATGATTCTGATAATGACAGAAATGATGATGACAGAGATGATGACAAGTCAGAAAGAGAGAAAAGAAGCTAAAAATCAGATTGTCTGAAAAGACAACAAAATTCTTTTTTGTTTAATTTAATCTAATTTTACGCCTAAATGCGTCCATTTTTATCCCCAAAAGGGGGGAATCTCATTCGGCCTATTTTCATAAATGATTCTAATAGTACACACTCTTACAGGGATTTAATCAATATTCATCATCAAGCAATGCCAAAGTTGAGAGGAATAGTGGAAGTAATTATTGGACCCACTTTATTTGCAATTGTAATTTTTTCCCCTCTCGAATTAGATCTTTTGCAAAAATTTGTTCTTGGTATTGCCTTGTGGATGGCTAGTTGGTGGATAACAGAAGTCATACCGCTTTATGCAACATCATTAATTCCTTTGATATTATTTCCAATTCTCGGAGTTGAAAGTGTAGACAAGGTTATCATGTCATATATTGATAAAATTGTATTACTTTTTCTGGGTGGATTTTTGCTTGCAAAAGCAATTGAAAAATCAAGACTCCATAGCAGATTTGCATTAACCTTGCTTAGAACATTTGGAACTAGGCCAAAGTATGTTATTGGTGCTTTTATCATAATAACAGCATCACTTAGTGCATGGATGACAAATACGGCAACCACACTTCTCATGCTTCCAATAGCTATTGCAATAACAAACCAGATAAAAGACCCTAATGAAAAATCAAAATTTGGAACTTGCCTATTACTTTGTGTTGCATATTCAGCAAGTATAGGAGGACTGGCAACTTTGATTGGAACTCCTCCAAATGCATTGTTTGCATCACTATCTGAAACATTGTCTGGAATTGAAGTTAGTTTTGGGCAGTGGATGATAATTGGTGTTCCAGTAAGTGTTGTTTCTTTGATTGTATTGTGGTATTATATGATAAATTTTGCAAAACTAAGTAATATACCAATTATTGGGACAAAAGAAATCGTAATTGAAAATTTATCTAAACTTGGAAAAATGACAAAAGATGAAAAAGTTGTGGGCATTATCACCTCAGCTGATGTAGTAAATTTGTTAGCAGCCAACAAAAAATAGTCTTCTTTTTTGTTCTATTTGAGAAATTTAAAACAAAACTTGATCAGTAGTAATTATCATAATCTCAAAAACTAATAAACTTGTAGACGCTCAAAAGATAAAATTGGAATTTAAATTTTCAAGAGAACATGCTAAAGAATAATCAATAACAGAGAAAATTTAGACGCTGCAAAAGTTTCAGATGTAATTAAAGAGTTTTTAAGAAATTATGATAAATACGATTTAGAAAAAAGAGAGTTTTAGATATTTTATTAAATTCAAAAATATAAAATTAACTTTACAAAATTTTTTTATTCATAGAAATAACCTCAACCAAGGATTTCATAGAATTCATATACTGTTTAAATTCTGAGAAAAACTGTAAAATGAGCAAGAACTTTTGGCATGATATTGAATCAGGTGCAGACATTCCTGAAATCATCAATGTTATTGTAGAGATACCAAAAGGATCCATGAACAAATACGAATATGATAAAAAACACAACATGATGAAGCTTGACAGAGTATTATTCTCACCGTTTCACTATCCAGGAGATTATGGAATCGTACCACAAACATTATCTGAAGACGGAGATCCACTTGATGCTCTTGTATTAGTTACCAATCCAACATATCCTGGGATTTTAATCGAAGCAAGGCCGATCGGATTACTTCAAATGAAAGATGAGGGAAGTCTGGATGACAAAATCATTTGCGTATCAACAAATGATCCGAGATATCTTCATACAGTTGACATTTCAGACATCGAAGATCACTATAGGTCAGAGATTGCACACTTTTTTCAAGTTTACAAAGATTTGGAAGGAAAAAAAGTGGAAATTCTAGGATGGAAACCAACAAAGGAAGCAAAAACAGTAATAATTGATTCCATCAAGAGATACAGGAACACTCTGAAAAAATACTAAAATTTACATTCCAGTATTTGTTTCCAATTGTAATGTCACAAGAGTGTGAGCATTTTTCTTACAAAAATAAAGAAATATCTCCAAATTCAAAAGGATGCGAGGAATGCGAAAAAGAGCATCTTCCAACAGTTGCATTGAGGATGTGTCTTACTTGTGGTCACGTTGGATGTTGCGATTCATCTGTAGGAAAACATGCAACACAACATTTCAAAGAAACTGGGCATCCTGTAATGATAGCTGTACACAAAAATCCCTGGAAATGGTGTTATATTCATGAAAAATATTACTAGAAATAAGATATTTTAGATGAATCATAAAATGACACTTCATTTTTTAATAGTCACAAATCAGGCAAAATAGATGACCAAATACAAACTAGAAGAGTGGAATCTCTCAGAGCTTACAAAAGATCCAAAAAGTATTGCCTTTAAAAAAAATATAAAAAATTTGGAAATAGCTGCTAACAAATTTGAGAAAATAAAAAATAGTTTAAATCCAAATATGTCGTTGAAAAAATTTATGACAATTTTACATGATCTTGAAGATATTTCTGAAAAAATGAGCAAACTGGGAGGATATGCATCACTTGCATATTCAGCAAATACACAATCAGATGAGGCTACTTCATTAATGACAAAAATGTCAAAGCTAGGCTCTGATATTTCAAATAAAATTCTGTTTTTTGATTTATGGTGGAAGACTCAGATTGATGAGAAAAACGCAAAAAGGTTAATGGAAAAATCCGGAGATCTTTCAGAGTATCTAGGACATAAGAGATTAGTGGCAAAATATTCACTTAGTGAACCAGAAGAGAGAATAATAAACACGCTAGAAGTTACTGGCATTTCTGCTTTGGTAAAACTCTACGACAAGATCACAAATGCCTATGAATACAAAATGAGGATAGGTAAAAAAACAAAAAAAATGACAAGAGAAGAGCTGACAAATTATGTTCGTAGTACAAATCCCAAAATAAGAGAAACTGCATACAAAACAATTCTAAGAAAATACACTGAAAACAAGGGAGTGATAGGAGAAATTTATCAAAACATTGTTCTTAATTGGAAAAATGAAGGAATTGAAATTCGAGGATATGATTCTCCAATATCAATGAGAAATATTGGAAATGATGTAGATAATAAGACAATAGAATCACTGCTTACAATATGCAGAAAAAATTCTCATGTTTTTCAAAAATTCTTTTTACAAAAAGGAAAGATGTTAAAGATGAAAAAGCTTCGCAGATACGACCTTTATGCTCCCGCAGCTGCAAACATTAAAGAAAAAACATATCCATATGATAAGTCAGTAAAGATTGTTTTTGAATCGCTTGAACGATTTAGTCCAAAGCTACGAGATTTTGCAAAAAAAGTTTTTGATCAAAACCATATTGATTCATCAATCAGAACTGGAAAAAGAGATGGAGCGTTTTGTAGTACACTTACTCCAAAAATCACCCCATATGTTTTAATCAATTTTACTGGAAAATCAAGAGATATTTTTACACTTGCTCATGAACTAGGTCATGCTGTTCATAGTCAATCAGCACAAGATAGATCAATTCTCGTACAAGATGCACCATTACCACTAGCAGAGACTGCATCAACGTTTTCAGAACTGTTATTGTATGACAATCTTTCAAACAAGATTTCAGATGATGAGAAAAAGATTATGCTTTCTGAAAAAATGGATGATCTTTATGCAACTATAATGAGGCAGTCATTTTTTACAATTTTTGAAATGGACGCTCATGAGCAAATAGGAAATGGAACAACCGTAGATCAAATATCAAAAACATATCTTCAAAATCTAATAGAACAATTTGGAAATTCAGTTAATCTTTCAGATGATTTTGCAATAGAATGGAGTTGTATACCTCACTTTTATCACACGCCGTTTTATTGCTATGCATACTCTTTTGGGAATTTGCTTGCACTCTCATTATTTCAGAGATACAAAAAAGAAGGAAAAGATTTTGTCCCATCATATATCAACATACTTGCAGCTGGTGGCTCTAAAAAACCTGAAAAATTATTATCAGAATACGGTTTTGATATAAGATCACCTAAATTCTGGCAAGAAGGTTTTGATTATATCGATAATCAAGTAAAGGAATTAGCGTTACTAAACTAAATTTTGAGAATATATTGGGGCTGACAGTCCAACGCAAGGACTGCCAGCTTGTTCCCCGAACGGTTTGAATTCGATGTCAAGTACCAGCTAAAGAATATAAGATTTAAACCTTTGAAATTAATTTGATTTACAGTTTGGAGTTAGTTATTGACAGTTTGAGGAAGGCTCAGCAGGTAATGAAATAATCAAAAAATCCAGAACCACTAAATGAATAAAAAGGAAAAAAGAATAGAAAATAGACAGTCATCATTAGCTAAAATACAAGAGGAATTGAAGAATAAGGCCAAACTAAGAAAACAGAGATGTTGACCCAGATCGAACTTTTTCTTAACTATACCACTTGAATTCTAGAGAATTATTTTGTATTTTATGAGCTGCAAAGAGGGACACATTCATAGTTTTGCATGGTTTGAGATCCTATCTACAAAAAGATGCATTTACTGTGGAGCGGATGAGGATACATAATCATTCTATCTTCTTGCCTTTTCCAATCATCTATTTTTCCCAAAATCACAGAAACAAGAATGCTGTAATAAAGGGGGACACATTAGAAGGAATCAGGTGCAATTACTTTAAGACCACTCAAATTACTCCCAGATATGAATAGTAGTTTTTTGCAAATTTTTCAGTATTTCTTATGTACTTTATGGTTCCTATTTGTCGTCCACAAATGCAAACTCCCAGTTTAAATGGAATTTGGTTTTGTCCACAATAAGGACATTCTTTGTAGTCCTCATCTAGTTTATCATTATTTGTTTTCATAATTTAGTTTGTGAATAATAGGATTTATGCTCTGTGTTAACTTTGTTAACAACAATAACATTTGAGTATCATAATAGTAAGACAGAAAAAAGCTGTAAAGACTAATGCAAACTATTAGTATTTGTTATTTATATGGGAAGCTGCTAATCTTTTCTTATTTTAAAAATATCCTAATTCAACGATATTAATTGTAAGTAAATTTAATAATTTCATTAAAAAGGAACAAACCATGCAGAAGATGCTTGTTTTTTTTGTGATTTCAGCAGTAATGATACTTTCAATCAATAATGCATTTTCTCAAGAAATGAGTCTTGCTACTTTTCAAGAGACAGCACAAGTATTAATTGACAAAAGCATATCCCAAAATGTTACTGCTTCAATAACTTTACAAAGTACAAGCATTCAAGAAATAAAAATTCCAACAGAATTAGAACAAAGAATTAGAGAAAATAATAGAATTTCTTCCATTATTTTAACAAACCAAAATCAATGTATTTTAGGAGTTGACAACATGTCATGTATTCTGATAAATGTAAAAAGAGATCTATCGGATACAAATTTTCCTGAAATTCAAAATTCAACGCTTAGGATATCAGAACAATTCATTGATGAGATAAATGAGGTGTTTGATACAAAAGCAGAACACCATTCTACATTCATCAATACAGACGATAAAACAAGTCGTGCATTAGAAACATCAGGAGTGGTATCGGGTAGCGGAGTGATTTCAGCAGTATATACCATGCCCATGGAAGACACTGCTTCTATGTACGAAAAAATTTCAACCATCTTAATTCCTAAAATCATCAGAGACTCGGGAGGATTTTACGATGTTGCACAAAATCTTTCCATCCAAGAGAATTCAAAAACAACATTTTCCATAATACCTTCAGAAAACAAATCATTGCTTCAATTGAAACTATCAGTAGATTATCCGCAAGAAGCATCAACAATTAGTCAAGTTGATCCATTAAAATTTTTAAAAACTGATGAATTAAAAAGATCAGAATATTTCTCACAGGGATTTTATCCCCTTAATTCAATTTTACAAGTGGTAGTCTTATCTCCTGAAGAAACCAAAATATCAAATGTCAAAGGAAATATCATTCCAACTCAATTAGTTGATGGAGAAAAAATTCCAACAGAAATAACAAAGCCTGGTTGGGTTTTTGATCCCGAACAAGGAACTAAACTGCAAGGAATGTATATTTTCAGCGATACAACATCAGTTAAAGCAGACGAACTAATTTTTTCACTAGGAGGTAGTCAAATCAAACCTCCAGAGGTTAGCGAACCTTCTATTGATGAGTCAATTGGAGTGGTTGCAATAATAACTATTGTAGCAATAGCTGCTGCAATATTTTACCTGAAAGGTTACAAAAGATAGATCACAGTAAAAGAACGGCAGCAGCAAAGACAGTTGTCCATTTACCATCTCTATCGCCTTTTGTAGATTGGGTAATGTTTTGTGTCTTGTAAATTTGTCCTGAAATAGTCCATTGTTGTCTTTTCTCATCCCAACTCTTATCAATATCAAAAGGGATTCCCAAAGAAGAAGCAAGCATTTGTGCTGCAATATCTTCAGCATAATCGCCTGATTGTCTTTCATTTTGACCAAATGATTCGTATTCGGAGAGGTAACCATAACGGTTAGTATCTTTTGGCCTAGCTATTCCAACTGAGGCCGAACATAGTCTATGAGGTTCATTTGTTTGATTCTTTGAATAAATTGTAAATAGAATTTGTCCAGGTTTAATCTGTTTTAATCCTTCCTTGCGAGAAATTAGTTTGGCATTTGGTGGAAATATACTAGAAATCAACACAAGATTGGTTCCTGCAATTCCAGCATCCCTAAGTGCATATTCAAAGCTTGTTAGTCGGTCTTCATGAATACCTTTTCCTTTTGTAAGAAATAATTTTTTTGCAACTAAATCAAGCAATCTTTTTTGATGAAACTGGTTTTATTATTTATACTTTAATTGAAAAGAGTTCAAAATAACAAATCAGATCTTTCGGAAATAAGAATTCTAGAATCAGTTTTGTTCGTTAGATTTTAGTACAATGTTGTAAAGCTTAAAGTGTGTTAGAAGAGTTTTTTCAGTCAGACGGGTTTGTAATAGGATACTATGTTTTGACTGTAGGAGCATCTCTTCTTTTAATCAAAGAAACCAAAAAGAGAATTTCTAATCTTAAAGTTGGCATCAATTCGATGAAATACGCACCTATTGCTTTTGGAATTTTATTTGCATATGTTATTTTTGCCTATGATTTTGTGGAGACTATTCCAATTCTAAACTGGAGTTGGCTAGGATACAACATCGCTTTTGGTCCATTTGCAGACGAAGGGTTGTGGGGAATTGTTCCATTTGTTCCTTTATTACTGTACATGTTTATTCACATAAACTATGTTGAAGAACTATATTTTAGAAAATCAAAAAAGATGGTAATAGTTTGGGCCTTTGTTCATATTGCAATGGGAGTAAAGGTGCACATGGCAATTATTCTGCTACCGATAGGATTTTTGTTCAAATACATATACGACAAAAAAGGAATCAATCATTCCTATGCGATGCACTTTGCTACAAATATTTTAGTCGTGCTTACGCTTTTTCTTTCTTTTATCAGGTAATTTTGGCTTTTGAGTAAGAAAGACATAGGTAAAAAATGCTCCAAGCCCAAAATTCACTACACCCATAAACGTAATCAAGACAGTTTGAGAAGGAGGTGCAACATATAATCCTACCAGCATTCCAACTATTCCGGTACCATAAAACATCATCATCAAAACTTTAACTCTAAAAGGATTGATGTATCTCATTACGAATAATTTATGATTTGACATTATAAATTGAAGGATAATTTCAATGCTTTTGGAAAGGTGAATTTTACAATTTATTTTTAAAATTACAATCTGGTAACACTTTAAACCTTCAAAAATTTCATTTTATTTCGTGCCAATGTAGCTCAGCCTGGCTAGAGCATTCGCCTTGTAAGCGAAAGGTCGTGGGTTCAGATCCCGCCATTGGCTTGACCTTTTGTTCGTTTTTGTGTTTAGTTAATCAAATTCTCTGTAAATTGCAAAATTGAGTAAGATTTTGGAAAAGCATTACATGTCAACAATTTAATCTAGTAATAAAATAAAAAAATATTCAAGTCTGAAAAAAGAATTTAAAGTCATCTGACTCTTTTCCTTAGATGAAAATAGAATGTAAATAATACGATAATAGATAAACAGCAAAATCGGATTAAACATAATACATTTTCCTTGTTGTGGACGAGTAAACAAAACATTTGTTATAGTATCAGATGATCAATGGTGTAACAAAAGAATGTCTCAAAAAATGTTTAATCCTTCTGAAATTAATCCTTCTGAATGGTATTCTATTAATCGATTCGTTTTAGAATTAGAATCACAAAATACTTTGTGTGTTTCAGTGTATTATCCATATGACAAAAATTTAGAAACAATATATCTTTTAAGAGAAACAAAAAGAGACACTAAAACTGAAAAAATCGAATCTGCAATAGAACAAAGAATTACAAAATTAAGCAAAACCACAGTCTCAAAAAAACAATCCATCAGAACATACTGCATTTTTGGCTGGCAACACAAGGGAAAGATAATGCTAAAAGACATAGCAATATCAAAAAGACTCCCCTACATCTATTTAGTAGGAAAAAAACCATATCTAAAACCATTTCATGATATTTTGAAGTCCAATTATCAAATCATACTAGTAGTTCTTGATCACAAGTCAGCGCAAATACGACATCTTCTAGGAAATAAAATACTTACAGAGAAAAGACTCAGCATTAATTTGCAGGGCAGGCACAAAAAAGGAGGACAGAGTCAGAAAAGATTCCTGAGAGCAAGACAAACATACATTCAAGGGTTTTTCAAAAAAATTGCAAAAAAAATAGATGATCTTGATTCCAACAACACGGATATTTTATTTCTAGGAGGCAGTGGAACTGCAAAAACTGAATTTCACGATGAACTAAACTCCAAATTAAAAAAGAAATGTAGATTTATTCAAAATATTTCATTTAGCACACCAGTCGACGCTATAAACAAAAAAATCATTAAACATCTGTATGACTATAGAAGAAAACAGGTACTTGAAACAGTTTCAAAATTTGAAAGGCTTGTAAAGGAAGGCCTCATCACAAAAAAAAATTCTGAAATTCAAAAGGCATTAGAGGTAGGCGCAGTTGATACTTTACTAATTTCTGCAAATTATTATCATTCATCTCCAATGAGCAAAAAAATAATAAAAATTATAGAGATGGCAGAAAATACTTCATCTAAAATAGAATTTGTAACCAATCCTAAACTCACAAGAGGATTGGAAAAATATGATCATGTCGTTGCACTACTTCGATATAAATTCAAACAATTAAACTGAGATAAAAATTTCATTTATGATTTAGAGTCGACATATGTCTTTACAAGTAAATAAAATGCAGAATTATACCTAGAAAATACTCTAGATATTTGAGGAATTCTTAAGTCAATGTTATTTTTTGAAAATTATGAGAAAAACAGTTGGCATCATCTTAGCTATTGTAATCATAGTAATAATATTTGCAGGATTATTTGCGTATTCTTACAATCAACTCAGTATCAATCTAAATGACGTAAATCTTGAAAGTATTGATTTAGTAGAATTATCGTGGTCCACTCTTCTAAATTTAGGTCTAAACACATTATCAGGTAACTGGTTAGAGGCAGCATTTGATTTGATTCATAGGATAAATTTGAATTTGATATTTGAACTAAGCAATGATGGGTTTGTTCCAATATACATTCCTGATATATCCTATGAACTTTCAATTAATGATGTTTTGATTGGAAGTGGAAATAGTAAAATCAACACCACAATTAATCCTGGACAAACAATAGAAATTGTATCTTTACAAAACATCCAAAAAAGCAGTTTATTACCCACAGTTAATTCAATAATCAACACACAAGGAATAATTGATCTTGAAGTGAAAGGAACTGCATATTTTCAATTATTAGGGTTAAGCGTTCCAGTTCCATTTGAGACTACAAAACAAGTTTCCATTTATGATGAAATTCAAAGTAAAATAAATGAAGTTCAAAATAATTGATTTATGGTTTTAATAGCAATAAACAATATTTCAGAAAATTCTTTAAAGTATGAAACTGATTCTAAGATTTCATTATTTTAGTTCCTACTATATTTTATAATCCTTCCAATTAGGCAATACGATTAAGTAATCAAATGCATGGATCATAGCAAATTGGAATCAAATAATGAGGTACCTACTCTAAACAATTCAAAAAGCAAAGTTTCTGAGAAAAAATCCAATTTTAGGGGTTTAGTTGTAGGATTGATAGTGGCTATTGGGGTTGCAGCATTTTTTGCTGGTTCCTACATCACAAGTCTAAACTCTGACCAAATCACTCAGAAAGATCTTGATGAGGCAATAGCAAAATTAGAACTAAAAATTCTTCAAAATCAACTCCCAACAAATCAACCAAAACCACCAGTCAAAATTTCAGCAGATGACGATCCAGTAAGAGGAAACCAAGAGGCAGAAATTACAATCATTGAATTTTCAGATTTTCAATGTCCCTTCTGTGCAAGGTTTCATGTTCAAACATTACCACTTCTTTTAGAAAATTATATTGATTCAGGAAAAGTAAAACTAGTGTATAGAGACTTTCCTATTCAAAATATTCATCCAAATGCCATGCCTGCAGCTGTAGCAGCAGAGTGTGCCGATGAGCAAGGAAAATATTGGCAGTATCACGATAAATTATTTGAAAATCAAAATCAATGGGCAAAATTAGAAACCACAGAAGCTGTTGAAATATTTAGCCAGTATTCTGTTGAAATAGATTTGAATCAAGAACAGTTTGAGACATGCCTAACTAGTGGAAAATATGTCAATGAGATAAGAAATGATCTTAATGATGGAAGAGAATATGGGGTTACAGGTACACCTGGATTTTTTGTTGGAAGTGATGATTTAGGGTTTGTCGAACTAAAAGGAGCTCAGCCTTTTGAGAGCTTCAAAAAGATAATTGAGTCGCAATTAAACACATAAAAAATAACAAGCGTTTATTAGACCTAAACTGGACTGGAAGAACATAGGAATAATGACGAGTGGGCAATGAGCTTTTTCGTCATTGCTTTAGAGAAGAATACAAAATGAAAAAGTTTCAAGATTTAGAATTAAGTGAAGAGATACTAAAAGGGATAGAGGATTTAGGTTTCAAGGAAACATTTCCAATTCAAGAGGCAGTAATTCCTGTTTTACTTAGAGGCAGAGATGTTGTTGGTCAAGCTCATACAGGTTCAGGAAAAACAGCTGCTTTTTCATTATCAATGCTACAAGAGATTCAACCAAAAAAAGGAATTCAAGGATTAGTAATGGCTCCAACAAGAGAGTTGGCAATGCAAATCACAGAAGAAATAAAAAAATTTGGAAAGTATACAGGAATCAAAGTAGCAACTGTTTACGGTGGTCAAGGAATGGGTTTGCAATTAGATGCTCTGGAAAGAGGAGTAGAAATTGTTGTTGCAACCCCTGGAAGATTAATTGATCATCTAAAACGTGGCTCAATTGAGCTTAAAGACGTCTCACATATTGTCTTGGATGAAGCAGACACAATGCTTGATATGGGTTTTATTGATGATATTCAATTTATTTTAGATTTAGCTCCAGAAGAGAGGGTAATGTCATTGTTTTCAGCAACAATGCCTACTGAGATCCTACGACTATCTGAGGAATACTTGAAAAACCCAAAGCAATTCCTTCTTGATGCCGATGATCTTAGCGGCGAAGGGATTGATCAAGCCTATTTAGTAATTAAAGACAGGGACAAATTCAAGTATTTGATTGATTTTATCAAGCAAACAAAGGGACAGTGTATTGTATTTTGTTCTACAAAATATAGAACAAGAGATGTTGCAAAGTTTCTTCATCAAGAGAAATTTGATGCAGTAGCAATTGAAGGAGATATGTCACAACATAGAAGGGAGCAATCAATGGCTAAGTTCAGAAGTGGTAAAGCAGACATTCTAGTTGCAACCGATGTTGCATCAAGAGGTATCGATGTGCCACGAGTAGAGCTTGTGATAAACTATGATGTGCCAAATCAAGAAATGGCATATTTCCATAGAATTGGGAGAACTGCCAGAGCTGGTGCAAAGGGCAGAGCAATCACCTTTGTATCATATTCATCAGTAGGAGATTGGAACCTAATCAAACGTCAAATTAAGGTTAGCTTGACTGACTTGAATAAGGAGATGGAGATAGAGATATCCATTCCAGACCCACTAAAAAGAGAAGTACCTACCAGAAGATATGGCACACAATCAAGGTCAGGATATTCTAGAGGTTCACATGGTGGAGGATATAGAAGATCAAATAGAAGAGATACCAGGGATGAAAGAAGAGGAGGAAGAAGAAGATTTGGAGATCGGGGCGGGAGAAACAGTTACGGTGGCCGTAGTAGATGGTAAGTGCAAAACTTAAAGACGAGCAAAAAAATGATAATTTTAAGATAAAGTAATGCACAAAGGGTTCATTTTATTAAATTGTGATCTTGGAGCTGAAGAATACATCGTTGAGGAATTAAAACAAATGGCAGATGTAACAAATGCATATCTGACTTTTGGAGCTTATGACGTAATTGCAGAGATTGAGACTCAGGATCAGGATGGTTTTGAAAAGGCAATTGGGAAGATTAGAAAATTATCAAGAGTTGTTAGTACAATGACACTCAATGTCATAAATCCCGAATAATTGTTATATGAGATAATTTAGGTGCATTCAAATGGAAAAAATAGAGTATGAGGGGACGGTTTGGGCAATTAACCACAACAATCCTGAGCCATTAGTTGAACATGCCCTTCACCAGCTAGAACTTCACGGAGTAAAAAAAGAAGATATTGCATTAACTGATGCTCCAGAAAATGTCAAAGTAGGTGCTATTGTTGTTGAAATCTGGCCATATCACTTGGATGTAGCAAAGGTCAGAACAATTAGAAATGAGTCTTTTATCAGTGGAACTGTGATGACCATTGAGCTAAAGCTAGATGAAGACGGAAACTATACAGATTAGAAAACACTTTCTGCATATTCCCTTAATAAACTAAAAATTATTCAAAGTTAAGAATCAGTACTTAGTGTTGATAAATCTCTTGATTTTGCCAGAAGGATTGGAAAGAACATTTCTTGTATTGTATCTCTTTGAAATAAAACTTCTAAGCGAGTCCTCATAAAAGGTATCCTTATTTGAAAAATATCCTTTCAGAAAAAGTCTGAAACTTTTCAAACCCTTTCCTCTTTTTAACAATAAAATCGCTCTTAGGAATGTATGTAATAAAGGATAACCAAGTGCACGCATAGCATATCCATAATGATAAAACATGATGGGTTTGTAAGTGATTGCAGTTTTTCTTGAGGTTTTTGTTATTATATCATCATAATAACTCACCTTAAATCCCAACTGCATTGCCTTTACGTAAACATAAGTTTCATAACCATAATTTACCGGTAATTTAGATCCTATTTTTTTCCAATATTCTTTTCTAATCACTCGTCCTGATCCTCTTGGTGCAGTTGCTATTTCACCTTTAATTGCACCAGAAGCTACAACTGAATCGTCTCTTATCATTCTTCTAGTTATTTGTTTAAAATAGTCACTTGACAAAATATGATCAGCCCCAACTATGGAAACGAAATCAAGATTATCAACATCTAATTGGTTTAGGCCGTAATTGAAAACTTTTGCAAGTTCTGGACGCGTCACCCAATTATCATGTATTTCAGGAAAACTCAAAATCCGCACATCAAAATTTCTAGCAATTTTTACGGTATCATCAGTAGAATCATCATCAACTAGTATGATTTGTTTTAATGGTATTGTTTGTGTGACAAGTGCAGACAAAGTTTCGTAGATATTCTCTGCTTCATTTCGAGCAATTACAACAACTCCTATTTTTGCAGATTTATTGATATTTTCTTTCATCTCTCACATACAAATTATGAATCGGCTCAAATTTTATTTTTTACAACAAGTAAAAATCAAATATCATGAAGAATTGTTGTTGAAAATAACTAATAAAAGGATTTAGAAAAAAGTAACGCCATCCTAGAAGTATAATGTCCTCATTCATGACAATTCATAAATTACTCAAATCAAAGTAAATTACTGTTTTAATAGAACTAGAAAATTAAAATATTTTAGATTAATTTTGAAAAAAAGTAAAAAACAAAATATCGCTCTAGTGGCTATTGCAATAATTATAATCGGAGCAATTGTAGGATACAATTATTCTGCAGACCAAACTAAACAAAAGGGATTGGAGTTTGGGAATGAACTACAAAAAATTCAAGAAGAAGTAAAACAGGTTCAAGTAGAGTTTAACTCAAAAAACATACAATGGCAGGAGGGAGATCTTACTTTAGATGAGTTATTAGGCTATTCAAAATCGCATTTTCAGAAATTAGAAAACACTATTGAAAAATATGATGAATTAAACCCACCAGAAATGTTTAGTGCTTCAGTGGAGCTTTTCAAATTATCAACACAATCACAGTTAGAAAGTGACAAAGAATTTACAGAATGGATTAAAAACAAACAAGAATCAAACAGGATAAGATCAGATTCATTATTACAAGAATCATTTGATTATGAAATGATGGCGCTAGCAGAGTTTAATGCTGCAAAGAGCGGAGTAAAAGAATACGATACACCTGGAAAATTTGAAGCTCCTAAAACAGATGTAACAGACAAGGTAGATAAAATTTGGAAAAACATGAAAGAAAAATGCCATCAAGAATACAGAGTCGAACAAGAATCAAATCAAAAAGATTTAGAAAAATGTTTGAGCAAAGCTGATACATGGAAGATTGAACATCTTCCCTGATTGATCAAACTTATTTAGAGATCTGTAGAATCAATAGTGTGAAGGCAATTTTTTTAATTTTATTGGTGTTTTGTGGATTGGTACCCATAGCATTTGCAGAGGTTTCCATTCAAAATGATCAAATATATTTAGGAGATGATGGAACACTTCACATAGTAGGAGAGATTTTCAACAATCTTGATATGCCATTAAATCAAATTACCATCAGCGCAATCCTCTTTGATGAATATCATCAAATTATTACCACCAAAGAAACAAGTTCTCTGGTAAACATCATAATGCCAGAAATGAAAGGACCTTTTGATTTCATCTTAACTGATTCAGAATCAAAGAGAACCGAATCGTATATGTTAGATGTAAACTATAAGATCGGGGCTCCAAAAAGCCAAGTTATTGGTATCACATCATCAAAATTATCAAGGGACGGCCTCAATAACCTAATGATCAAAGGAATAGTTACAAACAAAGGAGAAATCACAGCAAATACAGTTGCAGTTATTGCAACCATTTATGACAAGGACGGAAATGTTGCAGCAGTATCTCGAAGTCACCCAGAACCAGATTATCTTAGAACAGATGACGAGGTATTTTTCCTAGTAACAATTCCAGACAAGTCCCAAACAATGGAAATTCAAGACTATTCATTGGTTGCAGAGTCAGAAGAATATGCAGCTGTTCCAGAATTTCCAACTGGTTCACTTGTTCTACTAGGAGGAACTTTATCGGCATACATCGGAATTACAAGATTTTCTGGAAGAACTATAACAAACTTAATTTCTGCAAAAGATTCAAAGTAGATTCAATTTCTTTAAGAATTAGATTTTTATCCAAAGGAGTAGGTTCTGAAAATCTAATAGGAAATGTAATTGTAAGCATATCTTGATCGGTATGAGAAATCCTAATGGAATGAATGTGATTATTTGTTTTAGAGATAAAATCATTCCATTCATCCAAATGAGTTTTTACTCTATTGATTTGAGAAAACAGTTCTACAATATTTACATCCAAATCAGTATCAAATAATCCAAACTTTACAAGTGGCACCATCAGAAAACCACCAAGAACTTTATCTTTGTTTTTTATCATAAGTGAAATAATTTCTTCAGAGTTTTCTTTGGGATAAATTTCTCTATAGTCAGGATCAAAATATCCTGCTATCATTTTTTTAGAATCATAAATTCGATAAAATTCTTCATCTAGATCTAATTTCCACAACAATTACGAATAGAACAGGAATAAATAAACAAGTTACTGATGAAATTAAATAATAAATAAAGAGAAGAAAAGCATGGCAATTTCAAAAGAAAATAGAGATTTCATAGATAGTCTAATTGATTATTACATAAGTGAATCAGAATCGTACAAGCAAATTGCAGAGAATTTTGTTCCTGAAATCGAATCAGTTGCAGATACCGCATTTGGAATAATTACTGGATGTGTGTATTCAGGATTTTTACAAGCATATCAAAATCAGCAACAAACCCCAGGATTAGAGGACATGAGAGAGTTTAATCAGATAATAAAAGAAAGAGCTCCTTTAATTAAAAAAGCCATTTTAGTGCCTCCAAAACAACAAAATGAACAAGAACCTACCAAACCTGAACCGTGATTGGAGAATTCATTTATTCTCCGACATTTGAGCCTTCAAATAATCACATTTTGCCATTAGATTATTCGAGTCATACATTATCACTTTTTAAAAGCACAATTGAAATCAATTAGAAGAACGAGTGAGAACAGATATCGGTACAGTTTAATTTAATTTCATATGAGAAAGAATATGAAAGTTGATGGAAGTAAAATTATCTTTGGACTAGGAGTAGGATCAGCGGTGGCAACAGCAGTTGTTGCATTGTATTTTGCCATACAATAAAGATAAATCCTCTATCATTCAAATCAAAACATTGTCAGCCACAAACGAATTTAGGATTACTCAGCTTGTGGATAATGGTCAAATAATTCAATTAACTTTAGTAGAAAATGTTTCAACTGAACCAATTTCACAAAAACAGATGATTATTGAAAACGTTTCAAAAAAATTAGATTCAGAAACAAAAGAGCAGGTAATGCCTTTGCTAGAAGCTATTTTACAAGCTCAGCCCACTGTAAATATCAAAACTTATCAACAAACTCAGATTACGATTGCAATGCCAAAATCAAGGTATGAAAATATGGGCAGGCCTCAAGTAGGTAGCACCATAGAAATCAATTTGAGAAAAATCTAGAGATTGGATTCTATATCCTCAATTGTATGCAGCGGCAGTGAACAAATAAAATCTTTACAAACAAAAACATTTGTTTTATCCTCGAAAGTCTTTCCTTCAAAAAAGGCAAATGAAGATAGATTCTTTAACTGCGATTTGTTTTGAACGGTCAACAAAATAGACTCTGGTAAAAATTTTGTGTAAAGAGAATTACAAATTTTGGTATTTTCATCATTAATTATTGTAATTTCAGTTGGTTTTTGCAAGTATGTGAAAATTGTGTTTAAGAGAAATCCAAAGCCAAAAGGATTTTCAGCGGCTATTTGTGCCTGAGATTCCATAATTTTTGTAGAAATTTCAAGAAAGTGAGTCTTCTGGGTCAAATGATATAATCGCAACATTACAAATGATGAAACAGAATTTCCAGACGGCAACGAAAGGTCATAATTGTTTTTGGGCCTAATGATCAGTTTTTCATGATTGTCCGATGTCATGTAAAAGCTGTTATTGGCTTCATCCCAAAAGTGATCAACTAAATGTTGTCCTAGCTTTTTTGCCAAAGCCAGATATTTCAAATCAGGTTTAATCTCAAAAACATCTAGCAAAGCATTTACAAAATAAGCATAATCCTCCAAATACCCATTAATTTTTGCAGTATTATTCTTGAAAGTTCGCAATAATTTTCCTTCAGATAAAAGATTAGTTTCAATGAAAGAAATACAATTGGTTGCAGCAGCCAAATATTTTTGGTCATTTGTAACACGAAATCCCTTAGCAAAGGCTGTAATCATAAGAGAATTCCAAGATGTTAAAATTTTATCATCTAGACCAGGTGGAGTTCTGTTTGAACGAACTGCGAGTAATTTTTTAGAGCAAGAGTTTAAAATTTCTCCTACTTTATCTTCAGAGATACCAAAGTTAAATGCAATAGTAGACTTGTTAATATTATTACATAGAATATTATTTCCTTCCCAATTACCACCATCTGTTACGTCATAAAATAAACAGAATACATCTGCATCATCTCCTAAGATTTCTTTAATTTCACTTTTTTTCCAAATGTAAAACTTTCCCTCAATTCCTTCAGAATCTGCATCATAAGCTGAATAAAATCCACCATCACTTGAAGTCATTTCACGTAAAACAAAATCTAGAGTTTTTTTAAGCACTTCAAGATAGAATGGATCTTTAGTGATTTGATATGCTTCAATGTAATTTACAGGAATCAATGCGTTATCATATAACATCTTTTCAAAATGCGGCACTAGCCATTTAGCATCAGTTGAATACCTATGAAATCCTCCACCTATCTGATCAAAAATCCCACCCTTTGCCATTTTATTGAGAGTTTTGAGCGCAAATTCATTGAATTTTGATAATCCAGAGAGTTTTGCATAACGAAACAAAAATGACACATTTGCTGCATTTGGAAATTTTGGTGCAGATCCAAATCCCCCATAAGCATAATCACCTAATTGGTAAAGATTCATCGCTGCTTCATCAAGAATACTTTTTTCTAGCTTTGATGAAATTTTAATTGTTTCAGTTTTTTTTAACGCATCTAGGAAATTTTCTGCAGTTTTTTCAATGTCTTTTGGTTTTTCTTTCCAAGCTTGTGCCAGTTGTCTTGTAATGCTTCCAAATCCTGGACGTCCGTACGAATCCAAAACAGGAAAGTATGTACCAACATAGAATGGTTTTTGATCCGGAGTAAGAAATATGCTTAGCGGCCATCCACCTTGTCCTATCGCAATTTGACAAACTTTTTGATAAATATCATCAATATCTGGTCTCTCCTCCCTATCTACTTTGATGTTTACAAAATTTTCATTCATGAATTTTGCAACATCATCATTTTCAAAAGATTCATGCGCCATAACATGGCACCAATGACAGGAACTATAACCAATGCTCAAAAATATTGGTTTATTCTCATCTTTTGCTTTTTTTAGCGCTTCATCATTCCACGCATACCATTGAACCGGATTGTGAGCATGTTGGAGAAGATAAGGACTTGTTTCATTTATGAGATTGTTTTCAACCACGCTAGTCAACCTTCTTTTCAGTATTTGTACTTAATTGGATAAATTTAGAAAATTCCCTTTCCTTCTTCTAACTCATAAATTCGGACATTAATTTTAGCAAGCAATTTTACTTTAGATTTATGGGCCTTTTTGTTGTGACTATAATCTTTTTTCTCAATTAATTCCTGCAATCTTTTTAGTTGTTCTATAGATAATTTTTTGAATTCATTTTTGGAACTTGAAACCAAGTGCAAAAGTTTAACACGTTCTCTATCTTCAGCAGTAATTTCATCTACCATGAAATAATAAAAACAATCACCTTTATTTTTCTAAGGGTGCAATCAATTTAATTTTGCAAATGTTAGATTCATGCTAGGGGTATTATTTTGAATAAATTTCCTCATTACGAATATTAAAATCTCTCAGTAAAAACATAGCAATATGGAAAAAATGCGAGCTATGGTACTATCTGAATGTGCTCCTGTAGAAACAAATCCCTTAAAATTATTACAAATTGACAGGCATGAAATAAAAAAACCAAATGAGATCCTGCTTAAAATTGAAGCTTGTGGAGTTTGTCATTCTCAACTTCATGGCATTGAGGGAGATTGGAAAGATATTGGAATTCCCCCAACATTACCTACAGTTCCAGGACATGAAGTCGTAGGTCAAGTTGTAGAAATTGGAAAAGAGGTAAAAAAATTCAAAGTTGGAGATAGAGCAGGAATCACACCACTACTTGAAGCCTGCAAGAAATGCCAATACTGTAAAGAAGGAAAAGAGTATCTCTGTGAATCATCAGAAGTCACAGGTGAATCATTCAGAGGAGGATACACTGAATATATTACAGTATCAGAAGATTTTGCTACAAAAATTCCTCAAAATATGAAGGCAGATTATGCTGCACCATTATTTTGTGCAGGAATTACTGCTTTCAAAGCAGTTAAAGCTGCCGAACCAAAATCTCATAAAAAAATTGGAATTTTTGGGATAGGAGGAGTAGGACATATGGCTGTTCAATTTGCTAACATAGAAGGTGCAGAAGTAATAGCATTTTCGCGTTCACAGAACCATCTAGATGTTGCAAAAAGATTAGAGGCAAAAGATACTATGATTTTTTCAGAAAACCAAGAAGAATTTTTAAAAGAAATTAAAGAAAAACACGGAATGCTGGATGCAGCAATTGTATTTGCTCCAGCAGATATTGTTACAGATACTGCCATTAAAGCAGTAAAAAAAGGAGGGACGATAGTTATTGCTACAGTTGGCAAAAATCCATCATTTTTAGCATTTGAAGAAAAAACAATTCGAGGAACGTTGATTGGTTCTACAAAAGACATGGAGCAAGTAATAAAAATTTGTGATGAAAAAAATCTCGAAGTGTTTACAGAAACATTTCCTTTGGAAAAAGCCAACGAAGTATTAAAAAAATTGAAAAATTCAGAAATCAAAGCAAGAGCAGTGCTCATCCCATAATTTTTGGTCTGAATTAAATAATCAATCAAAGAGAGATGACTAATGAACTGTAAAAGATGTCATCATACAGACGAGGCCCACCTTCCATCTGAGGAAAGTACATCATTGATAAGAATGGGAAAATGCCAGATTCCCAGTTGTACCTGCCAACAATATTTAGATCCCATCCAGAAAATAGATGAAGATTTGATTTAATTATAATTCATATACCAAAGCAGATTACAAAAAACATGAAAAAACATGCACCAGCTGAAGAGATGAAAAACGAATTAGACATTCTTCTTTCTAAAATTAATGCGATGGAGATTGTGGCATCAGGTGAATTTCAAAAGGGAGAAGTGAAGATATTAAGAGTACTAGTTGAAGGCCAAATCCATTCAATTAACGAGTTTGAGCATTTGAAAAAAGCAATTGACTTGCTAACATTGCAATTATTTGAAGTCCAAAACAAAATTAAGAGTTAAGTTTAGTATCACTCAGGCCACATTCAGAACACTTGAAAATGCTTGATTTTTCTAAAACTTTTTCAATTTTCATTTCAGAACCACAGCAAGGACAAATCATTCTTTCAGATTCAGGTTTCTCAGCCGTCTTGCTATCTGAGTTGGATTTTGAGCGAACAACATAATCAGGTTTTTCTTCAGGTATACTTTCCATGTTGCATATTGGTCGATATCGGGCAATGATTTTGGATAGAATATGCTTTCTTTGCTCAGATTCAGAGTCAAACATTGGAAGTATGGCCAGATATAGAAATTTTTCAGAGCCAGACTTGGCAACCCAACACTTGAAGTTTGGGTTTTTGATAAAAAACCCATTTTCATTGGTTTTTTCACATTGATCAGCATAAAGAATTTTGAAGGTATCTTTTTCTCTAGCCAGTATTAGATATACTACTTTTTCCATAGGAGGCCCCCATTCCTCAAGTTTTATTGGGCCTAGGAACTCATATTGCATGATTTGAATGCTCAATGAGTATAGATTTACTTACTATCTTTTCTATTTTCTTATCACGATTGAATAGTGCCAATATTTGATGGCAGATGGCATTCTTGAAAAGATTAAATTCAAGGAAGAAGGATTTTGAGCAAATGAAAGAACCTCACAATCGCGCAAAAGTAGGTTATGCTATG
Source organism: Nitrosarchaeum sp. (assembly GCA_965223805.1). Lineage (GTDB taxonomy): Archaea > Thermoproteota > Nitrososphaeria > Nitrososphaerales > Nitrosopumilaceae > HKST03. The sequence goes on from OZ245014.1 coordinate 757,972, forward strand.
ATCGTAGTTTCAGCCAGTCTTACAACAATTGCATTGCTTACACTTGCCATAGGAGCAGATGTCTTATACGCAGATACCATTCAAAGAGATAACACAGGCCATTTTAATGAATGCAAGGCAAATGATTTCAAAGCCGATGGGTGTGAGAAATATTGGGATAGAATAAACAACGATATTTCCGGAATTTACGTTGATTTAGAAGACTAATTTTAAAACCCGTTAGCAAAGTCTTCCAGGGTGTTTTGATTTCTAGTTAGTTTATTCATTGCATAAAATGCTCCACCTACAATTCCAGCTTGATAGAAGGTATACAAAAATACTCCTGATGAAGTAGGATCAGATTTTGTAAAACTGAGAACTAACAATGTAAAGAATACAAAAGTTCCTACAAAGGTAACAATTCTATTAAGAATTCCTGTGTTCATTCCTACGATTCGTTTTGTTGCAGCTGCCATTAGTGCAATACTGGATATGATAAGAAATGTTGCCCCTCCATTTGCAGTCACAAACTCTGTTAACCAGGTCAGTAAACCATTTTCAAGGATAGTCATTTCAGGCATTATGCTACCGCCATTAATTGCAAAATTTACAGAGCTAAACATTCCCCCTATTACAAAAAAGAATAGGAAGATCTTTACAATAGATCTTTTAAATGGACTACGTATTTCAGAAGGTTTGACTGCTCTTTCAGTAATACGCACACCATAAAGAAACCCCACCGCCATCGCAGGTGCAAACATAATATTTATCAAAATAGGAGATTCACGATTAATTGTTTCAATTTGAGGATGAAATATCATAAAAACTGTAATTGCTGAAGCTGCAGACAAAGTAAATAGAATCAAGTTAAGATATTTGTGGGAGTTGGATTCAGACTCACCGTATTCCCAGTTATACATTTTTTTGAATTAGAGAAAAATGATTAAAGAAGAGGTCAAAAAATCATTTGTTCAAATTATCAATTTTTACTATGCCTAAACAAAGATTTCCCAGATGAATGCCCTACTGTTCAAGAAAGTATTCCAAAATATTGTGTTTTTATGCCTAGAATGTCTCTTTAGGCTTTTTATTTTCAAATTAGCTTGTTCTGGTTTCTAGTCGTATTGTGAAAAAATTTTGATTTTTGTTATTTTCAGCTAATTTAAAAAATATTCCTTGAGATGACAGCCGTAGTAAGATGTAAGAGTTGCAAGGCAATTCATGATTCACCCATACAATCAGTTACCACCCCTCAGGAATTTGTTAAAGCAAAAGAAAAATCTGAGCTTTTTGAGAATATGTGGAAATGTCCAAAGTGTGGCAGAATGTCTATGTACACCAGTTTTGATTACCTTTGGCAAGATAAAGAAATTAAGGGTCCCAAGATGATCTAACAACTTTTGTAAAAAGAGAAGAACGATATCAAAAATGGCAAATATTATTTTTTACTAGTTTACGGAATTTTATTTTAATTATTGGCTTGTTTTTCATCAATTAATTTTTCATCCTATTCTTCCTTGAAGTTTAATTTCTTCAGATGTGTTGGAAGGTGTGGATATGTCAATGTATCTGAGTTCATACCAGTCACCGATGTGGACTGTATCCCCATCTATGGTTCGTGGAATTTTTATGATTACTTCAAAAATACCAGTATTTTCTCCGGTTTCTCTTAGGAATGAAGCGTTTGCATCAAATACAGGGTTAGCCAAGGTTGTTCTGATTCCTCCTTCACCTCTGTATTCTATTCGGCTTAGGGAAATTTTGTTTACGTCCTTTGAATCAAGATTGGCATCAGGTTCATATATTCTCACAGTAAATTCATGCCCTATTCTTGTTTTACCTCCTCCTGAGGTCTGTACTTGAGCATATGTTTTTGACAGCGGTATTGATTTTGTGCTTATTCTCTTTTCTCCTCCAGCATCAGACTCATCGAGATATCTAATCTCAACTACATCATCCTGATCAATAGCCTTTCCATTTATTGAGTCTGGAAGTTGTAATTTGATATAGAATTGACCAGTGGTGGGCCCAATTTCAATCATCCTATCTGGACCGTCAATGGGGATTCCGTTAATCAAAAATTCTAACAAACCTTCTGTTTCAACAATGTCTACTCCGTTTCGGTTAATATTCAAGTCATCATCTGTGATATAGAAATTTACTACAGAACCTCCAGAGGCAGGAATGTTTTTTATTTGAGGTATGGAAGCAGATCCAGTATTTCCTGTAATAGTTGAGCCAGTACTGACTTTTGGTTTAACGTCATCAATTTTGATTTCAGGAGTTTCTTGCACAAACTCGCGTAAAATAGATTTAATGTAACCACGCTCTTCTAATTTTAAGAGAGTAGTAGGACTTAAACAAGCAGGCTTTTCAGAATGCAATATCACTAATGTTAATCCAGGTTTACAAATTATATCCGAAGAAGGCACTCCATTTTGCAATTGTTTTCTAGGGGAATCTATGGTTTCTCCAAAAGACAAATCTGAAAATCCTGCACTAAATAATGAAAATATCACAACAACAGACAATAGGAAAATTCGGGTTATCATTGAAGTTATTTTTTTAAAAAACGTTTATGCTTTTAACAATTTTTATTTTTTCTATAAATAACAAAAACAGGATATTCATATTTTAAATCAATAGAAAAATTTCATAGTATTTTGGTATCTTATTTGTTCCTATTTTAGCCACAATTTTTGTGGAATTTACAATGTCAACTATTCCAACACAAAAATATTCAGGTGTACCAACTGTAGAAATCACATCACTATCTTTTTTGTCAGAAAAATTCCCATTATGTTCAAATATTTTTTTCACAGGCTTGATTTGTTTGTGCCAATTTTATTTCTTGATTCATAAATTAAATTAGAATTTATTTGAGATAAGTATACTGTTAACAATACTAACATAGTTAACATATGAGAAAAACATCTGAATTTCTGTGGAGTTTATTAGATGCAGATTCAAATTATTTGAGACCAGAACATTTAGAAAAATGGTTTTTGCACGCTATTTTTTACAAATTATTCTGTTTACCCTTTTTACCAGTAAAGTTTTTGTGACATTTGATGGTAAAAGGAACAGTTGTAATTATTTTAGGAGTAATAATTACGAGTCTAGGAGGAATATTTCATCTTCAAGGCCAATCAATAGTAGGTCCTGAATCATCTTTTATGTATTCAAATCCAGAATGGATAACCTATGGTTTACAGATTTTAATATTTGGCACAATAGTAACGGGAGTTGGCATTGGATTATTCATTATAAAAAAAGTTAGATCGTAACCTGACAAATAATCATGGTGCAAATTGTTCACAAAATTTATCTCAAAAACCTGCTTCTATAGGGTCTGTAGGCTTCATTATTTCACGCAGTAAAATTGTTGCAAAAGATCCACGTGATAAGGAAAATTCTATGGAATTATCAAATGATGAATAATTTGTACAATTTATTGCAGCTTGCCTAAATCCACCCTCACTGCTTACTTCTTGCATCTCCTTTATGAAAAAGTCCTTAGGAGATATTTCTTCACTTTTCAATATTTTAGAAATATAATAATCAAAACGGGTTTTTTTGTAATAAGAATATCCAACAAAAGGTAATGAAAGGTGTTGCTCCTCACCTTTAACATACTTTCCAATTTTTCCTTTTGAATCAAAACACACATCACCTTCTTGAGTTTTAAACATATTTTCTCCATCAGAAAATGCAGAGCTCAATGAGTGATTGAATAGATAGGATTGATATGCTTGAATGTAAAACCTTCTCAAAGAAAGAGGAATAGCACGTATTGCCTTTTTTTCATTATCATGTTTAATCATTTCTCGTAGAACAATCCGTTCTACATCCATCTGATGAGGAACATCTTTAAAATATTGGGCGTAATTTGATTTGTCTACAAGTTTTTCTCTAATCTCAGTGTTTTCTTTGGAATCGTACGAGGATGTAAATGAGAGTATCAAATCTATAGCCTGTTTGAAATTTTTCTGTGAAATCGCCTTTCCAATAAGATGGGTAACAGGTCTTTTTGAGCCGAATCTTTGATACCCATAGAAATTCAAAACTTTGTCGTATTCATGAAATTCTTTTAACTGATCTTTACAATCAGAAATGTTGATTTTAAAGTGATTTGCAATCATATCTTTTTTTGATAAAGGTTTTTTTATATAACCAATTTTTTCAAGGGAATATTTTTCAGAAATAAAACTATCAATAGATTTACCTTTGTTATTTGAACAAACAAACTGAATTGTAACAGCAGAGGTATCTTTGAGCCCAAATGCCTTTAGTCTAATTCCTTTTTTTCTAAATAGATCTGAAAGTGCATGATTGGTATCAATATTTTTCTTTTTAAGCTTGAAGACAGCATAACCCTCTTGTTCTTTTATTGATTTTAATGATCTGTCAGAAATTATCTCAGATACTTCAAAATCTTCAGGATGGCTCTTGATTCTTCCACCAATTCCATCAAAGGAGGTACTGTAAACTAAGAGTCCAATTTGAGAATCTATTTTTGGTATCACGGCTCTATTGTGAGTGTAACAAATTTGCTAATGGAAACATCCTCTGTTTGGGCACCTAATAGAACTTTGTAGGTTCCTGAAACTGCTTCTTCATTTGCAGAAATTGTTACATCAATTGGCCTTGGACCATCAAAATCTAATTGGAACGTTCGTGGAGAATTTGTACTCACATTCAAAAAGTTATGAGTGTTAGAAATTACTAATGACACCCCAAGTAGATCCTCATCAGATTGTGGATAAATTACAAAGTTAAGATTTTCAGATTGACCTGATTTTATTGAAATGGTATCAGTGTCTAATTCTACACTTAGAGGTAACTCTACAGAAGTATCAACTACTCCAATATTATTTTCCACCCATTCAGTAAACCAAATTTTGTCTTCATAAATTGCAAAATCGAAAGCTTGTGCCAATCCACAATTTGACAAATCGCCACAGTCACCCCAATTTGGGTTTCTTGAAGGAATAGAATATTCAACGAGGTATTCTGTGGCAGGGTCCATAACTGCAATATTGTTAGAAGTTTGTGCATTGAAAACCAATCTTCCCATAGAATCAACATCAATCCAATATGGTCTAGATATCGGAGTTTTAATTATTCCAGTAAAATTGCCATAGGTCAATAGTTGAGGCTCAGATGTCACATATTGTGTGAATAACTCAGATTCAGGATCAAAACTAAAAAAGTGAGAACTAGATGTATCTGCAATCCAGATTTTTCCATCTTCAGTAACCACAGCGCCATTAGGTGTAAGTAGTTCAGGAGGTAATTCAAATACTTCAATAAAATCAAATAATGGAAGAGTATTTTCTCCCGAGCTAATTACAGATTCTTGGAAGCCCCTTTGATCATATTTAACCAGAACCCCACTTTCCTGGAATAACCAGTTCGTATACCAAACATTATCATCGGCATCAATTGCGAAGTCACCTGTTACAGAGTTATCCACAGGAGAAGGAAGACTAAGATAATTAAGATCATCACCAGTTTGAGTCGGATCTAAAAAGGTGATTTTGTTTCCAGTAAAGTCATTAACAATAATTTGAGAACCTTCTACTTTCAGACGTTGTGGTAAGGAATTTCCTTCAGAAGGATAAGCTACTCGTTGATACTTTTGAGTGTCAGGAGAAAATCTCCACAGAGAATCATATGTTTCATCAGTAAACCAAACAGTACCATCAGGAGAATAGTCAATGCCCCACATCATTGAACGACCTCCTTTTGGCCAGGAAGGATTATCAAACTCTGAGAAAGATTCCGTTTGAGGATCAAACTTTGCTAATTTTCCAGTATTGGTTTGTGCAAACCAAACATTGCCCTCATAGTCAGCAACGATAGCTAAAGGATTCGTACATTCAGTTGGAATTGTATATTCTTTAACATAAGGAGTCGATTTTGCATCTCCAGAACCACAAAATTGTGCACGTTGTTCATCAGGAAAATTATCTGCAGGAGTTCCAGTCAGAGTAACTTCTGATTCTTCATCTTCAGGAATTATGTTTGGGATAGCAATTACAACAGTAGAAGTAAGTAAAATGACACCAAAGAAAACAGTAACAATAATTCCTTTTTTCTTCACGAATTAAGAATCTGGTAACCTCATTATATCTCTTCTAGGATTTTTTATTTTAATTTCACAATAATTTCAAATCTCCAGTAATCTTATCAATTAGATTTTCTGGTGCAGGACCAATTGAAATGCAGGTAATTGTACCAGGGGCAATTTGAGTATGACCAGCATCTGTAACCTCAGACCAAGGTAAATCTAAATCAATTGCATGTCGTTTTACTTCTTGCAATTCTTTAATTCCTGAAACTTTTACTACAACTTTTTCTTGGCCTCCCCACCACCTATTAAACCACTCAGGATGAGATTTTCTGACATGTTCTGCACCCAATACACAAGCATGTCCTACCTGAGCTGCAATCTTTCCTTTTCCCATCTCAAGATCAGTTCTAACAATAATTACTTGTTTGATATCTCCCACACTGGTATCAAAAAACATGCCTAATGAAAAACTTTTGAATTAATGAATAGGTAGAACAAACCTTTAAAAAAACAGTATTTCCATGAATTCAAAGATCCATCTCTTAATCATTGCCAAACATAATATGAAATTTCAATATGTTTTTGCCAATTTGCAAAGTACCATTTAACTTGTTAAAGGTAACTCGAATATTGCATCACAAGAATTGAAAGATTTTTTAATAATTATTAAAAATTTTTGTTTTGTATATCAGTCCAATATTTCTCGATCATCTGTAAAAGTTCTTTGTAGATCCTAAACTGTTCATCAGTGGTATTTTTCCAAAAATTCTCCCAATATTGTACGGAGTTTTTTGTTATTTCAAAATTTGATTTTCTAATAGCATAAGCCCACATTTCAAAGAATTGCTGCATTTGCATTTCCGAATTTTGGATTGCATTCATTTTCCATACATTCTCTATTTTTTTCATTAATTCAGAATTAGATTCCAAAGCTTTTTTCCAAACTAGAGGATAATTGACAAGAGAAGTGGTGAAATGTTTCTGCCAAAATTCAAAACTATGCTTCATTGCTTCCTTCAGATTTTCATCTGGAGATAGTAAATTTGGTTGAAATGTCTTATTGTTTTTCATTACTTTCATACAATAGAATCAATTTAAAAAATAAGGATTATTCTAGTTAATATTTACAATCATTCAAATTAATACAAAAAATAGAATAAATGTTTAGAAATTTGTTCCAATAACTAAAGTATCTTTTTTCAAAAATACAGACAATGAATGTTGAACAGAAAATGAAGATTTGTGGTAAATGTAAAAACTATGTAACTTATTGTTTTTGTTATTGTCCTTATTGTGGGGAAATCAAATTAAAAAACTGCAATTGCAATCTGAAAATTTCAAAAGATTACAAACAAATTCTATCAAATAATCAAGAATGTGTAGATAAATCGTTTAAAGATGAATTGTTTAGAGATTACCATAAAGATTGGTGGCGTTTAGAAAAGTGGCAAATAGGCAGAAAGAATTTTTCATAATTAAATTTCCAATACTTGGAGAAAATAATACAAAAAAAATCATGTAGGGACTGATAGCTTTCGCAAATAATTATAGTGAGTTCTCAAAAAATCCATAATTTTCCTATCTTCATTCTTTTCAATAGGACACCATTTGCAAGAATACTGAGATATTTTAGATCAGACTCTAGTTGATGAAGGGATTTTTTGATTCCTTCATCATAATTTAATCTCAAAAATTCTACAATATTATCATCTATTTGCAAAATCTCATTTTCCAGATTTTTAATTTCTTGGAGAATATCTTCCTTCATCAAAATACTCAAAATATTAAAAATAATTTTAATCGTTGAATTTCTTAATTTTTGAAAAGATTATGAAAAAAATTGAAAATTTTTTCATTTTGATATATAATCGGTAATATCTTGAGATAACAAAGCATTGCAGATATCCCAAGGGGTTACAATCCAATTTTTGTAAATCACATAAGGGTGTTCCATATCATACATCATTGCCGAAAGTTCATTTACTTTTAAATTTTCAAAAATAACTCTTGCTTCCTCTAATTCCACAATATCTACAGACTCGTTAAGAAAATCATCTGTTTCTTTTAGATGCTTCATTTTCTCAGTAATTGTATCTAGGATTAATCTGTCATTAAGATATTTGTTTGAATTTTCTAGTAGGATTTTCCTAGTTTTATTTTCAAACATTGAATTAATTACTGCACCAAATGTATCATTTTTTTTAAAAGTAATAGGTCGTTTTTTTGGTAATTTACTTATTGAAGTATTTGTTTTACACCTCATCCCAATTTCTAGAATTTTTTTAGCAGAGATTGCAGAATAAAATCCCCATTCATTTGGAATTACTGCATATGCTCTCTCTCTTTCCTTCCAATAATTCATTAGCTCATTATACTTTGTATCTTTTATTACCATTACAGGATTTGATTCCATGATGTCTTCTACTCTTGTTTCATAAAACAAGCTCGAGGTTGGATTTTTTAAAAGATTTCCCATAATTTCCTTACCCCCAATTACACCAATTGGCTTTTCATCGACATCTCTTACAATAACTGAGTCTGTTACAGATTCCAAATACTGAACTAACATTCCTGCTACCACCCATACTTCTTTTCCTTTATCTATGTGAATACAAAGAGAAGAAGTCAAATTATCTGATAGTAATTCTCTAATTGTTCTGTCTTTTATTGGAATGCCACTTACCATGCTTCATTATGTATTTTATCACATAAAGCAACAATTAATAATTATCAACAATGATAAGTGCTACTCAGAAATATAGAAAAACCAAAGGTCTCAAAACCATCTAATTTTCTATCCACTTCGTTTGAAAAGATAAAATTGTTGCCATGTAGAAAACACACAACATTTATCATCTAAAAACAGGCGTTAAAGTAGATCAAATCAATAACTAAAATTGCTCCATTGTTTCAAGATTAGAGATTAGAAAAACTCTAAGATCATGAGATAAACTAAACGTATTTTTAAACTATTTTTGAATTTATTAACAAATTATCATATTTTCTATAATTAACTTGATATTTTATTTTTTGAATTAAACTCTTATGAATATTAAAGAAAAAAATTCATTATTGAAATTTTTTGGGGTTTTATTCTCTGTAATTTTAGTGAGTGTAACAACAATGTATGATTCAAAAGCAGAATCTGCTATTCCTGACCGGATTAAAGAATTAACAAAATCATGGTCTGAAGATAAAATATCCAATGAAGATTTTGCTGAAGCCATAACTTATCTAATAAGAAACGATTTGCTAAGATTGCCCGAAATGGAGTTACTCATAAACGAAAATCAACAATTAAAACAAGAGATGACATTCTTAAAATCTAAATTGTTTGAATATGAAAAAAAATTGCAGTATGAAGAAAAATTAAAAATAGAGGTTCACACTAATAAACATCTTTACGGACCTGGAGATGACATTGTAATTTTTGGAACTGTTTCATATGTAGTAGAAGATCACGAGGTTGGAATTGTAATTTCAGATTCATTTGGTAAAATACTTGCAATTGCGAAAATTCCTCCTAATGATAACAAATCATATGGTTTTGTAGCTAAAAGTAATATCTTTAAACAATCTGGCGATTATTCAGTTAATGTTTACTATGGAGGAGCAGCTTACGATAATATTGAATATTCATACCGACCTGCATATTTACAAAATTAATTTTGTGTTCTAATCTAAATTAAAAAATTACAGTAAAATCTCCTAAATATAATTTCAAATGGTTTTTAGAAATATAACAAAAGTTTGAATCGTAATTAATTTAATAATTAATTAAATTTCAAAACATGATTTGTAATAATTCATCATCACAAAATTATCTAATGCACATCTCACCAAAAAAATGGATTACATGTCACTCCCCTGATAGTATTTTTTTGAATTAATTCCTTTTACCTGATGTTTTCTCTTTCCAAAGGAGTAAAAAGTAAAATTCTTTTTGTAAGATTTGACATTATGGGAAATTAATAATCCAAAGGATTCCATCGAATTATCCTCAGTTCACATTTGCAATTCTCTCTTTTTCCACATTTTGGACAATTACAATCACAAAGTAATAGAGATGTATTACAAACTAGACATTCGGTATATTCAGAATAATATTCTATCATTAGTCATATTTGATTTTATTTAAAATTAAAGATTAAAATAATTTTTATTAAAATTTGTTTGAATTTTTATATAATTCTTTGAAATTCATAAGTAAATTCTTTGAATTCATTAAAATATGATTTTAGTGAAAATATTATGTGAATTTAATGATTAGAATCGTTGACAGCACAAAAAAGGCACTTGTGATAACCAAATGCAATTTAAGAAAATATATTCGAACTACATTGAAACTCACGAATCTGAAAAAAGAGAGAAATGAACTATATTACAAAGGATATTTGTGGTGTATATCGTTATTATCAAATTATCACCTAAAACAATCAAAGAGAAGTTCAAATGATCAGCCAATTAGAGTAATCTATGAATCATCTGTAATGGAGAGGTAGTGTAAAATGGCTAAAGCATTTGTTTTAATAAATTGTGAGTTGGGTTCTGAAGAACAAGTAATTTCAGATTTAAAATATCTTGATTGTGTCAAAAACGTATACGGAGTATTTGGAGCATACGACATTCTCACAAGTTTAGAATGTGAACGATTAGAAGAATTAAGACAGATGATCATTTGGAAGATTAGAAAGATCGACAAAGTACGTTCAACAATAACTCTTATGGGAATAGAAGGGCAGTGTTAGGAGAAAAATGACAGTAAGACTAAGATGCAATGATTACGGTTTTGAATGTAACTTCATAGTAGAAGGAGATAAAGAATACGTCATAGAGCAATTTATGCGTCATACCAATGAAGAACACGGAATAGACTATAGGAGAGAAGCTTTGATGCATTTCATACTGAGAAAATATCATGTTTAATTTTTATTTGATTTATCAATTTTTAGCAAATTCAAGTAGAAATAAATCACATATTATCAAAAAATGTCTATAATTTTCACTGTATCTTATGGATAAATTGTGTAAATTAGTGAAAAATTTTTTCGGCAACCTTTTATTTTTCTAGATTTTATCAATCAAATCAATGCCTAAAAGATAACTATTGTTTAACAAATTTGTAGAGCGATACATGATGGAAAAATGCTGTAATTTCCTCACCAGGATTATTTTAAAAAATCTATTTTGTTTGTGATGTTTTTAATTGAATTACGATTTTTCCATTGCAACCACAACTGTCTTTAAAACCACAACATTTATGATTAAACAGAATTATTGTTACTTTTTCATAAATTAACACCAAATAATTTGATACATAAATTAAGACATTGAAAATTTTCTTTCGTTAAAAACTCCTGAGTCGTAAGGAGGCATGGCTTCTGTTTTTTTAAACGGCGGAATAAATGAGGGTAGTGTTGGATTCGATAGATTCCTCAAAGATAAGTAGTGAGCGTTGTTTCATGAAAAGCAATAGGTAAGACTTGTAAATATATACGATTTGCACACATCTTTTAAATTAAATATTTGACAAATTAAAAAATATGGACTTTGATGTAGTAGTTGTAGGTGGCAGTATTTCTGGCTTGATATGTGCAAGAGAAATTGCAAGGAACAAAAATACCGTATTAGTAATTGAAGAAGATTATGAAATTGGAACACCTGAGCATTGTGGAGGTTTAGTAAGTACACGAGGTTTAGAAGAATTAGGGATAATTCCATTTAGAAAGACTTTTGAAAATTTCATCGAATCTGCCGAAATCTATGCACCTAATGGGAACAATTTTTCAATAAATTCCGAAAGACAAAAAGTTGTAGAGATAAACAGAAGAGAATTAGATAAACAAATAGCACATCAAGCTCAAAAAAATGGAGCAATTATCAAAGTAAGAACGAGCTTCCAAGAGATCACAGAAAAAGGAATAAGGACAAATGAGGGAGAAATAAAATGCAAAATTTTTGTTGATGCCAGAGGAGTATCTTCTTTGATTCACAAGGACAGATTTGGTATTCTGTCTTCAGCTCAGTATGAAATTTATGCAGATTGGATAAAAAAAGGAAAAGTAAAAGTATTTTTTGATCAAAAACAATATCCAGGATTTTTTGCGTGGATTATACCATCAGAAGAAGGAAAAGGAAAAGTAGGGGTTGCAGGCAAAGAAATTAACGCCGTTGTGACAATAGAAAAGTTTCTTAATTCACGAGATAATTATTCAGTAATAAGAAAAATTTTTGCTCCAATATGGATTAAAGGTCCTATAAAGAAATTTGTCGATGGCAAAACAGTCATAATTGGAGATGCAGCAGGACAAGCAAAACCCACTACTGCAGGAGGAATTTATACAAGTGGCATGGGAGGCTTGTTTGCTGGTAAAGCAATTTCAAAATTTCTAAAATCTAACAACTTTGAAGATTTAGAAGAATATCAAAAAAAATGGACCCAAAAATTTGGAAAGGAATTTGAAAGACAATCATTTGCAAGAAAAATTTTAGAAAGATTAGACAATAACACTATAAACAAATTATTTGATTCCATAACACCTGAAATCACAAAAGAAATTTCAGAAAAAGAAGATTTTGATTTTCATACAGGATCTATCGTAAAATTACTTGGAACAAAAGAATCAATCAAAACTGCTCAAATCTTGATCACCGGCGAACTTAGAAAACTCTTGAGTTAATCTGTGCACAAATTCTAAGCAAGGTATAAATGATGTTTACAGAACTTTTCGGTATGTCATCTACCATTTCATTACCAACATGTAGTTGTTGCCATAAACATATCATGCCTAATGACAAATGTGTGAAATTCAATTGCCCAAATTGTGGTGCTGAACTAATTTGGAGATGTGAAAGTTGCAGAGAAGCCGCAAGAAACTATATTTGCAGTTCATGCAACTTTCAGGGACCTTAGAAATGGCTCAATTACTATTAGTTACAAAAATTCTTCCCACAGGAACGGAAATTGATCTAGACAAATTGGCAGAAACGATTCAGAATAAACTGGCAGAAGGGATTATTATGAAAAGACATGCAAAAGAACCATTAGCTTTTGGATTGGAATTCATAAAAGCAGAGTTCATCTTAGATGACAAAGAAGGCCAGATGGATTCTTTAGAAAATACAGTTAAATCTGTTGATGGAGTAAGCGAATTCGAAGTTCTCAACATGAGCAGAATGTCAGTTGATATGAAATAGGTGGTTTTTTGAGACGCAAAGAAGAACCTTTGCAGATGAGAATCGGAGAAGCTAAACAAAGAGATGTAGGCAAGAAGAGAGCTAGAATCGGTCCAGAAGCTATGGATTATCTCAAAGTTACACCTGGAGATATTATTGAAATTATGGGGTCTAGATCAAGTTGCGCAGTTGTTTGGCCTATAGATGAGGATGAAAAGTTTCCAGACATCATTAGAATTGATGGACAGACAAGAAAAAATGTTGGTGCATCATTAAATGATATTGTAAAAATAAAAAAAGTAACATCCAAGATTGCAAAATCTATTTCATTAATTCCTGTAAATGATGCAGTTACAGTTGACAAAGAATTCACAGATTTTGTAAAAAACAGATTGAAAGGATTACCCATCATACATGGAGATGAAATTTCGGTAATGATTCTAGGAAATTCAATGGATTTTAAGATTACAAAAACAACTCCAAAACACGTAGTAAAGATTGACCGTTCTACAAACCTTACAATATCAACTGAGGCTACAGTAGATAGAAAAGCTAGAGTGACCTATGAAGAGGTAGGAGGATTAAGACAAGAAGTAAAAGCAATGAGAGAAATTGTGGAACTTCCTTTACGACATCCCGAATTATTTACAAGGTTAGGAGTGGAGCCTCATAGTGGAATTTTGCTCTATGGACCGCCAGGATGTGGAAAAACACTCATTGCCAAAGTTCTTGCCAATGAATCAGAAGCCAATATGTATTCAATTAATGGGCCAGAAATCATGAACAAATATTATGGAGAAACAGAAGCAAAACTTAGAGATATTTTCAAAGAAGCAAAAGATAACTCCCCTAGCATAATTTTCATCGATGAAATAGACGCTATTGCCCCAAAAAGAGAGGAGGCTTACGGAGATGTAGAAAAAAGAGTAGTAGCTCAGCTGTTAGCATTAATGGATGGGCTAAATGATAGAGGGAATGTGATTGTTCTAGGGGCAACCAATAGACCAGACAGTGTTGATCCGGCACTTAGAAGACCAGGAAGATTTGACAGAGAATTTGAGATTTCCGTTCCAAATGAAGATGGGAGACTTGAAATTTTATTAATTCATACCAGAGGAATGCCAATTGCAGAAGACGTAGACCTAAAGGATTTAGCATCAGAACTGCACGGATATACTGGTGCGGACATTAAATCACTTTGTAGAGAGGCCGCAATGAAATCAATTAGAAGGTATCTTCCAGAAATTGATCTTGAAACTGAAAAAATTCCATCAGAAGTATTACAATCAATGCAGATTAAATTAATTGATTTTTACGATGCAATGCAAGAAGTAATCCCTACAGCAATGAGGGAATTTTATGTTGAAAGATCAAAAGTCTGGTGGAAAGACGTCGGAGGATTAGATAACGTCAAAAATGCATTAACAGATAATCTCATCCTTGCAATGAAAGAACCAACAAAATTTACCAAAATTGGAATTAGACCTCCGAAAGGAGCATTAATTTATGGACCGCCAGGATGTGGAAAAACTCTTGTGGCAAGAGCTCTTGCTACAGAAACAGGAGCAAATATGATTTTGGTCAGAGGTCCAGAAATTCTTTCAAAATGGATAGGAGAATCTGAAAAGGCAGTGAGGGAAATTTTTAGAAAAGCAAAGGCATCATCGCCTTGCATTGTAATTTTTGATGAGCTTGACTCTCTTGCAAGATACAAATCAGGAGAAGGAGGAGTAAGTGAGACAGTACTAAGTCAATTGCTAACAGAGATGGAAGAAGGGATTTCCTCACGAGTAGTAGTAATAGGAATTACAAATAGACCAGATGTTTTAGATAATTCACTATTAAGAACAGGCCGACTAGATTTGGTTTTGTATGTCCCACCCCCAGATGAAAAAGGAAGATTAGAAATTATCAAAATACTTACAAAGAAAATGCCTCTGGCAAATGATGTAAAATTACAAGAAATTGCCGTTGCAACGAAAAACTATACAGGAGCTGATCTGTCAGCACTTTGCAGAGAAGCTGCAGTACATGCAATGAAAAATAATGCCACAAAAATTACTAGTTCTGACTTTGCAAATAGTTTGAGGCGAGTAAAACCATCAATCACTAAAGAGATAGACCATTGGTATAATACTGTAAGAGAAAGTATATCTAATGTAGTACCCAAGACAGAAGATAAATCGTTTTATGGATAGATATGACAATTCCACTAAAAAACACAGTATTGGATAAAATAACAGAATCAGGATCAGTAACAGATTCAGAACTATTCAAAATGTTAGTTAAAGATGGATTTGTGATTTCTGAAGATAGGTTTAACAAACTTTTATTGGACTTGGAAATTTTGGGTTTGATCAAAGTAGCATGGATAACCAAAGATGATAGAAGAATCGAAGTATATTCAATAAAAGAAGAGATAGATGAGGTTAACCAGCAAAACCAAGAAATGATGGAAAAAGATTATGAAGCTAGTTTTCCTGGATTTGAAAAATAGCTAAAACCTAAAATGAAATGCTGCATCTAATGCAACTGCAACAAAAATTATTGTAAGATAAGGTGCAGTAACTTTGTATGCTTTCCACGCAAATTCAGAAGTAGGTGTTTTTGTTAATTTGTAGTGATATGCTAGCATCAAGCCACCTGAAACTGCAGCAATTGCAGTGTACACAACTCCCATTCCAAATATGTAAAGAATTAATGAGTAGGGAAGTAAAATTATAGTATTTGCTAAAATATACTTTGAAGTTTTTTGCATTCCAATAACTACGGGAAGCATTGGAACTTCAGCTTGAGCATATTCATCTTTAATTTTCATTGCAAGACACCAAAAGTGAGAAGGAGTCCAGACAAATACCAAAAAGCCTACCAAGAACCCAAGTATATCCATACTTCCTGTTGCCGCTGCCCATCCAGCCCAAGCTGCCGCACTTCCTGCAATTCCACCAATAACAATATTTGATGTGTTTAGACGTTTGAGCCAAACAGTATAGATGATCACATATGAGAAAATACCTAAAGCAATAAAGAATGCAGATACAGCATTTAGTGCAAATAATCCATAAATTACTGAAATGCTGCTTACTGCTAATCCATAAATCAAAACATGAGATGCAGCCATTCTACCTGAGGGAATAGGTCTTTTACTGGTTCTGGCCATTTTTGGGTCAATGTCTTTGTCATAATAGTGATTTAGGGCACTAGAACCAGCAGATGCTAAGGCACCTGCAACAATTATGTGCAAATATGCCCAATAATCTAATTCAGGTGTTCCTTCAACCAGTTTACTAGCGGCGTACATTGATGTTACAGCAGTAATCACCAAAAGTACGACTATTCTTGGTTTGGATATTTCCATCACTTCATTAAATCCCAATCTACTCTATACCATTCCGAAGCAATTTAATTTCTTTGATCCCCCCCAATTTCAAAAGGAATAAGTATCTCAGCTCTACCAGCTAGCATGAATGAGTAACTGGGACCTCATGATGCCAGGTATGGGATTAACATCCATAGGTTTAGCTGGTGTGACACTTTCCTACTCTGGGATTGCGCACACTTTCATAGACGGAATGCATGCTTTGACAGGCCTGACCATGTTTATTGGTTTAATTTTTCTTTCAGCAGGAATACTAGATGGAGGAGTATCAACTAGCAACAGAGCAAAAGCTACGGCTTTGGTAGTAATCTCAATTGCATTAGGATTTGGTGCTTTTTCATTTACTATGAACACATCAAATTATACTGTTTCAATAGCCGGAATTTTGCTTGCAATTGCATTTCCTTCAATAATGATAGCATATCTTGCAATGAAACACCCTCAATTTGCAAAACCAGTAGGTGCAATAGCTGGAATGGCAGGAGCAACTGGAATAATAGTTTGGATAGCATTTGGGTTTATTACTCCAGATACTTACATGATAGATGAATCAGCTTTAGAAATTGAAGAGCCATCGGAAGCAGACATAGCACCATCAGGTCCAATATTTACAATTGAGATACTAGAAGGATCGGCAGAACAAGGAATGCCAGATTATGAACCAGATGTAGCTAAAGTTACTCAAGGACACATTGTCGAATGGATAAATGTTGATTCTGTTGCACATACTGTAACTAGTTCGGTAGACTTTGGAGAAACTTTTGATTCTAGTCTAATTGGAGCTGATGAAAAATTTACCTTAGACACAAGCGAATTAGCAATTGGAGAATATGAATATCTGTGCGTTGTTCATCCTTGGATGGTTTCTACATTAATAATTGAAGAACCAAAAGAAGACGTAGTAGTATCAATGCCAGAAGGCGCAGGAATTCAGCAGATGGGACAAATCTATTATGATCCAGAATTAATTCAAATTGCATCTGGGACAAAAGTTATTTGGGAAAATAATGACAGTACAATTCATACTGTTACATCTGGAACCCCTAATGAAGGACCAGATGGATTATTTGATTCAGATTTAATTTCTGCTGGAGATTTGTTTGAATACACGTTTACTAATCCTGGAACAGTAGATTACTATTGTATTGTTCATCCTTGGATGGTAGGAATAGTAGAAGTAGAATAAATTTGAAAAAAATAATTTTAAAAAAATCCCAAAAAAAACTTCTTTTAGAACATGCTGAAAACGAAAAACCAAATGAATCATGTGCCATATTATTTGGTACAGTAAATGATGAAAAAAGTATCGTAAACGAAGTATTTCTTACAAAAAATATCGAAGAATCACCAGTAAACTTTACCATATCAAATGATCAATTAATTGAAGGCTACAAATTGGCAGAGGAAAAAAAATTGGAAGTAATAGGAATTTTTCACTCACATCCAGATTCAGTGGCATATCCTTCTGGTACTGACAAAAAATTCATGCTTACAAATCCAGTAGTGTGGATAATTTATTCGGGGATTTCAAGAGAATTCAGATCATATGTTCTTGAAACAGACATTATAGAAATTCCTATTGAATTTCTATGATTTTAGCCTAAAGACTGCGGTTTTGCCATCAGCAATCTTTAGAACAGATTTGTCGTGTGAAAGGATTTTCCAATTACATTTACTGGGGATGTTGGAGTTATCTCTCCTTTTTTCCAATTGGAGTGGGACCAAAAAACAAGCAAATTGCTTTTCCTGTTGGCCAATAAGATACATCATAAAGGTTAACAATCGATTTGGCATTTTCTTCAGGCATATCTATTGGAGATTCATTTGTGTAGATCTCATCACCCCATACATTAAGAGAAAGAGAAAAAGGAAGGTTGCGAACAAATTGTTTTACGGTTTCAGGTGAGATATCATCTTTTAATTCTAGAGTTATGTTTGAAGAGTTTGGAATTTCAATTTCAATGGCATAAGTCATAAAATTTGATGATCTTTGAATTAAATATCCCTTCGCTTGATTATATTTATGGAAATTCACGTATACGATACGTATGTCAAAGCAGCAGATGGTCATACCATGCACTTTGATGTAATTACTGGTGAAAAAGACCATGATAAAGCCATCAACTATGGCAAAGAGTGGTTAAAATCAATCGGTGAGGAAAATGCAGTCATGACACAAAATGAATGTCAATTCTGTCATTCCCAAGGTGCTCCTGAGCCTGTTGAGCAGGCAATTAAGGAAAACGGCTACTTTATCCAAAAAATGGAAGGCTGTCCTTAAGCACTTTTTCCTTTTTCTATTTAGAAAAACTAGATTTTTTTATGACTAAATTTTTCCCAAATTATGGCAGAACATAAGTATTCAAAGTGGACAGTTGAAGGAGACAAAAAAACGAAGTGGATTTGTGGTTGTTTTCAAACTGCAGATGACTATTTCAAATTTTGTAATAAACATAATGAAACTTTGAAAAAAGCAATTCAAGCTCAAATAGACGAATTAGATTTGACGCTAGTAATTGAAGAGAAAAACTAGATTGCAATAATTGCTACAAATGCAGACACAAAGACAATTGCAATAGTGTTTAACAGTTTGATGACAGTGTTCAATGCAGGACCTGCAGTGTCTTTGTAAGGATCACCAATGATATCACCGACTACTGCAACTTTGTGTTCTTCTGACCCTTTTTGTCCTTTCATTTCTACTAATTTTTTTGCATTATCCCATGCACCACCAGTATTTGCAAGGTGATATGCCAAAAAGATTCCAGTTACAACTGAACCCATAAGTAAGCCTGCTACTGCAGTTGGACCTAAAAGAATTCCAAGAATAATCGGAGCAATAATTGCAATGATAGCAGATTTCCAAAGTTCCTTAATTGATGCAACAGTTGCAATATCTACACATTTTGCATAATCTGGTTTTGATTTGCCTGTAAGAATTTCAGGATCTGCTTTGAATTGTCTTCTGACCTCATCAACCATTTTTCCTGCTGCTCTGGATACACCATTAATCAATTGACCTGTAATAATAAATGGAATCAACCCACCCACCAGTAAGCCAACTATAACTGCAGGATTTGTCAAACTATAATTTAATTCCAAAATTCCTTCAAATACATGCTCTGCCTCAAACTGGAATGCTTGAATCATCGCCAAGGCAGCCAATGCAGCACTGGCAATTGCAAATCCTTTGGTTACTGCTTTTGTGGTGTTTCCGACTGCATCTATTTCATCAGTAACTTTACGATTTTCTTCACCCATTCCAGTCATTTCTACAATTCCTCCTGCATTATCAGCAATAGGACCAAAGGCATCAATACTTAGAACGATTCCTGCAAGACTAAGCATTGCCATTGCAGTCAATGAAGTTCCAAAGATTCCATATAGTATTGGATCAGTACCCTCTGGTGCTGCAGCAGATGAAATGCTAAATGAGACAATAATTGCAACTACAAGTGCAATCATAAATGGCCCTGTAGATTGTAATCCTTTGATAATTCCCATAAGAGTTAATGACGCATATCCCCATTTTGCAGAATCTGCAATTTCATTTACAGGTCCAAATTTGTAGTTTGTATATCTATCAGTAATTTTTTGTATTACCGGTACAAGAATGACTCCAATTACAGTTGTGCCAAATAAAGCATAAGATGCTGATGAATCAATAAATTGGGTTGTAAATACAAAATTTAGTCCAATTGCAATAGCAGCTGAAACATAAAAGGAACGATTAAGAGGCTGCATTACGTCTGTAATATTTTTAGAGCCAACAATAACTACACCAATAATTGATGCAATCATTCCTGATGCTCCAATTAAGATTGGATATAAGAATAAATCAGGAGCGCCAATTAATGCTGCAATTAACAATGCAGCAAGGATAGTAACAATATAAGATTCATAAACATCAGAGCCCATTCCTGCTGCATCACCAACATTATCACCGACATTATCTGCAATAGTAGCTGGATTTCTTGGATCGTCTTCAGGAATGTTTGCTTCGACTTTTCCCACCAAGTCTGCACCCATATCGGCAGCCTTTGTAAATATACCACCACCAATTCTTATGAATAATGCAATAAGGCTTGCTCCAATACCAACTCCTGCAATTGTAATTGGATCTGGATAAATCAGGTATAGACCTGTAATTGCCAAAAGAGCCATTGCAGGAACTGCCAAACCAACAGTAGCACCACCTCTAAAGGCCATAGCAAAAGTCTTTCCAAGACCACTGCTACTTAGATTAGCAGCCCTGACGGCTGCTTTTACTGTAATTTTCAATGAGATCAATCCTGCTACTGCAGATAATGTTGCTCCAACTGCAAATGCTATTCCATTTGAGGGTTGAAGGAATGCACCAATTATTACTGACAATGCTACTGCAACTGGAACAATAATTTTCATCTCTCTTTTTAGAAATGCAGCTGCTCCGACTTTGACTGCATTTGAGATTTCCATCATCTCTTTTGTTCCAGATGGTTGTTTTGTAATCCAAGCTACTAGTCCGGCTGCAACTAGAAAGGAAGCAATGCCTGCCCCTATGGGCAACAATTCCTGGATTTCCATGTTATACTCAGCTTGCCTTATTCTTGGAAATATAAATCAAATAGCAGAAATTTTACTTCTTTTTCTATATGGCAAAAAAGTTTTCCCGTGAAGACCCTGACGAACCAGCTTGTTGAATCTCTTTCCGTGAGAAAGATAAGGAAATCTCAGATGGATTAATTCATGCACTATTGTGTTTTCAAGAGTTTTTTCATCAGGGATTTTTCTAACATTAATGAAGACAAGATTATGTTGAAGATAAGATACTCCATAATACTTGTAGGCTGACGTACGTCTACCTTCAGTCATTTCTTTTGGAGCATCTAGAACTTCTTTGGTTGTTAAGAGAATTTGAGGTTCAGAAATTGAGAAACGATTAGAGTATATGCCAACTTTTTCTAGAATTTGTAATCTGAGATCAGGATCAAGTTTCACAGTTATCTTTGCATCAATCTGTGTTTATCTTAAAATGTCAATTGTTGTATAAAATTTGGTTTATTTTGATTCTTTAAAATTATGAATTAATAGGGTCAGAGTTTTTAGTAGTGTAATCACGAGTCATACAGCCACCGTCTCATCATACCCCAATTATTCCATTGAATCAAGTAACCTTTGTGTTTTATTTCTTATTTCAGGAGTTATTTGGACTATAACTAGTCCTTCATTAGGTTGACCATACATCACCACAGAGTCTTTTGGAGCATTAATGCAAACTGGAATAACTAAAAGATCTTCTTCTCCGTTTACAACAATTCTTACGGGAGGTTTTAAGGAAAATGCCTTTTTGATAGTATCAATACTTTGTTCAGTAATTTCTGCTGCAGGATTGTCACATCTTAATTCTGTTAAGATATTTTCGTCCTTTGGAGGATCGCGCTTTATTCTCTTTTCTTGACTGTCAATAATTTGCAATGAGGGCATCAGGCCAAAGCTAATCATTTTTTCAGTAGTTCTATCTCCAACAGTAATAACAAAGGAATCGTTTGAAAGATATTTTATGATATTTTGTTTTGTTGCATCTTTTTCTAGCAACAAATCACCCAAGGGTATTTTCAGTTGTTCTCTGAGAGAATCAGGTAACTTCACAAGAATCAGAATTAATTTGAAGTGCTTGCTTCAGGTGCAGATTCAGTACTTTCTTCAGAAGCCATTTCTTGTTGTAACTTTGCAGCAAGAATACTACATTGAGCAGCAATATTTTTTGCACTTACTCTAAAGGCTTCAGCACTTGGAGAATCAGGACTTGAAATCATTATTGGTTTACCTAAATCAGAACCAGACATAATACCAGAATTTAGTGGAATTTCACCTAAAAATGGGATATTGAATTGTTCGGAGATCTTCTTTGCTCCACCATCACCAAAGATGTAGTGCTTATCATTACAACTAGGACATATAAAATGGCTCATGTTTTCTACTACACCTATGATTGGAACATTTAGTTTTTCAAACATACCTATTGCTTTGACAGCAACATTACTTGCAACATCTTGTGGAGTTGTAACTACTAGAATTCCAGTGATTGGAATTGTTTGTGCAAGTGTCAATGGAATATCTCCAGTTCCAGGTGGTAAGTCAACAATAAGATAATCCAAGTCAGACCAATTTGTATCAACTAAAAATTGTTTTAAGATTCCAGAAATGATTGGGCCTCTATAGATTGCTGCTTGATGAGATTGTTCAGCAAAAAAACCAAACGAAACTACTTTAAGTCCATTAGACTCTGCAGGTTGTAGTTTGTTATCTTCAACTTCCATGTATCCATCTTTCATTCCAAGCATCAAAGGAATACTTGGGCCATAGATATCGGCATCAAGCAAGCCAACTTTTGCTCCTGTTTGAGATAATGCTAGAGCTAGATTCAAGGAGACAGTAGATTTTCCTACCCCTCCCTTACCGCTTGCAACGCCAATAATATTTTTGACAGTTGCCATTCCAGTATCGGCATCAAGAGAACGACCTTCCATTACTTTAG
This sequence comes from Nitrosarchaeum sp., assembly GCA_965223805.1. GTDB lineage: Archaea > Thermoproteota > Nitrososphaeria > Nitrososphaerales > Nitrosopumilaceae > HKST03. The sequence goes on from OZ245014.1 coordinate 781,102, forward strand.
CAGTTACATTCATATCAAAATTTTTGAGTCCGTCAATTTCGCCGATTACTTTTCTAACATCATCTTCGATTTCTACATTGAATGGACATGCTGGAGTTGTAAGTTCTAAAGTAAATTTTAGGTTGCCATCATTTAATTCAAGATCTTTTATCATCCCCATAGAGACAATATCTTTTTTCAAGTCAGGATCAATAACAGTACTAAGTTTTTCTAGAACTTGATCGATTCCAACCATTGGGTCACGAAGGCCTCTTACATTATTTAAACATAGGCGGCAAAATTGCATAAGTTATCTAAAATGTGACAAAGTTTTTTTGACATCAAAATTTTATTTTTGGTAGAAGATTTACCAAAATCAATTCTATTTCCTAATTAATATACGGGTGGATAATACCGTAAATCAAATGGAACAAGGCACTGTAAAATGGTTTAATCGCACAAAAGGCTTTGGTTTTATCGAAAGAGAATCAGGGGATGATCTATTCGTTCACAAATCAAATGTAGATGGATTTCTCAATGAAGGGGATAAAGTCGAATTTGAAGTAGGAGAAGGGCAAAAAGGACCCAATGCTACAAACGTCAAAAAACTAGCAGCAGAATAATCAAGTACTGTTTGCCCTCAAAAAGGGATTAATTATCTAAAGAATTTTGTAAATTTTTGAGGAATTACAAAAGACTTTGGTAATTTACGCTTGAATTACCCAAAGATTCATAAATTGAGATTTAAGAAAAACAGCACAGTTGTTTTCTATATCTACCCTAGTTGATGTTGTTAGGATTCCTCCAAGCTTGTTTGGAACTACCCTCAAAAAGGCTGCAGTAAACATTCTCAAAGAAAAGTATGAGAGCATGATTAATGCTGACTTGGGATATATCATTATGATTTTAGATGCCAAAGTTGACGAGATGGGAAAAATGATTGCTGGAGATGGAGGAACATTTCACAAAGTCGAATTTGAAGCATTGACATTTTATCCAAAGCTCCAAGAAATAGTTCAAGGAGAAATTGTAGACATTACTGACTTTGGTGCATTTGTTAGAATTGGACCAACAGATGCTTTACTTCATTTGTCACAGGTCATGGATGACTATCTAAAAAGTGATGTAAAATCAGGAATGATTTTAGCTAATCAAAGTGGAAGAACTCTAAAGGTAGGTTCAACTCTCCGTGCAAGAATTACTGCAGTATCATTAGGAAAAGCAGCCGCTATGGGAAAGATTGGAATCACATGTAGACAACCATTCCTTGGTGCAGATGAATGGATTGCAGAAGAAATCAAAAAAGCCGGTGGCGAATCAGATGACTCAACAAAAGAAGCAAAAGTAGAGGCAAGTTAAATGGCTCGAGAAATGGCTTGTAGAAAATGCAAGTTTGTAACTACAGGAAAAGTATGTCCAGTTTGTAAATCCTCTGATTTGACACCTGATTGGAGTGGAATTGTTTTAGTAGTTGATCCAACAAACTCTCAAATTTCAAAGACTCTGGGAATTACTCAAAAGGGAAAATATGCAATCAAAGTAATCTAGGAAAAATTAAATCTTTAAAATTACATTTAATCGAAACAAAATGTTGCCTTTTAATTCAAAAAAAATTTTGTCGCAGTTTTTAGCAGAAGATATAGGAAAAGAAGACATTACAAGTTCCCTTTTACCAAAAAGAAAAATTTCTGCTCGAATAATTTCAAGAGAAAATGCTATAATTGCAGGTGTAAAGTATGCAAAAAAAATTTTTGAAATTAAAGGATGTAGTGTGAAGATTCTAAAAAAAGATGGCAGTACTATAAAACCAAATCAAACGATAATGCAGATAACAGGAGAAGCTGGAAAAATTTTAACTTGTGAGAGAACAGCGCTTAATTTACTAACAAGAATGAGCGGAATTGCAACTCAGACCAATCAGTTAGTAAAGAAAATCCCAAACAAAAAAACAAAACTATATGCTACAAGAAAGACTGCGCCTGGACTTCGAATATTTGACAAAGAAGCAGTTGAAATTGGAGGAGGGAAAAAGCACAGGTTGAGACTAGATGAAATGGTCATGATAAAAGACAATCATATTGCAGTAAGTGAGTCTCTTTTATCTTTAATAAAAAAGGCAAGGAAAAAATATCAAAAGTTCGAAGTAGAAGTAGAAAATACTAACGATGCAGTTTTAGCTGCAAAGGAAGGGGCAACTATCATTATGCTTGATAATTTTACTCCAAATAAAATTAAAAAAACCGTTCAGATTCTAAAAAATCAAAAATTACGAGACAAAATCATGCTTGAAGCATCGGGGGGAATAACATCAAAAAACATTTCAAAGTACGGAAAAACAGGAGTAGACATTATTTCAGTTGGAAGCATAACAAACTCGGTTAAGGGAATTGATATGAGTCTAGAAATTTAGTTCGATGATTTTATCTTTTCTAATAACTCTGTAACACCTTTGTTTTTTGGATCAATTTCCTTTATTTTATCACAACATTGGATTGTACGCTTGGTTTCGCCTAGAATATAGTGAGCATTTGCTTTTAAAATTAATACTTCTACATCATATTCTCCAATTTTTAGTGCCTTTTCAAAATAAGAAATAGCAGTTTTGTACTTTTTTTTCATGTAGTAAATGCTTCCAACAATAAACAAGACATCATGGCTTTCTGGCACCTTTTGTAGATATTCTGTACCTGATTTGAGAGCCTGATCATATTTTTTTTCTTTGGTTAGCTTTCGTATTTCTTTGAGTTTTTCAATATTTTTTTTCTTTTGAGGATCTTTTGGTCCTCTGTTAAACAAACCAATCAAATTAGTCCCAAAATTAGTTTAACTGATTGCAAGCATTCTATCAATTGCCAACCTAGCCTTGTCAGCAATTTCTTTTGGCACAGTAATTACATTCTTTTCGTTTACTAAAGCATCATAGACTTTTTCAAGGGTAATCATCTTCATGTATTGACATTCTGCTTTTTCTGATGCTGGAATAAAGTTTTTGTCAGGATTTTGTTGTCTCATCCTATACAAGATTCCGGTTTCGGTAGCAACAACAAAATTCTTTGATTTGGAGTCTCTTACATGATTTAGCATTCCTTCGGTAGATAAAATTGAAACTTTTCTATCATCATAACTTCCATCGGCAACATCATACATCATTGGTGTTGTACAACTACATTCAGGATGAATTACAAATTCAGTATCTTTCAGAGAATCTAATTTTTTTGTAACATCTTCTGGAGTAATCCCAGCATGAACATGACATTCACCAGCCCAAATATGCATATTTTTTCTTCCTGTCATCTTTGCAACATAAGAACCCAAGAACATATCAGGTAAGAACAATACTTCTTTGTTTTCAGGAATTGCCTTTACTACGTTTACTGCATTTGAAGAAGTACAACAATAATCAAGCTCAGACTTGATTTCAGCTGTTGTATTGACATAACCTACTGCAACTGCTCCAGGATGTTGTTTCTTCCAATTTCTCAACTCATCAACAGTAATAGAATCAGATAACGAGCATCCTGCCTCTAAATCAGGAATTAAGACTTTTTTTTGAGGACAGATAATTGCTGCAGTTTCCGCCATAAAATGCACACCACAAAATAGAATTGTTTTTTGATCAACTTTTGCTGCTTGTCTTGACAAGCCCAAAGAGTCTCCTGTAAAGTCGGCTACATCTTGAACATCAGGAATTTGATAGTTATGAGCAAGAATAACAACGTCTTTTTCTTTTTTGAGTCTTAGAATCTCCTCTTTTAGTTTGGAAGCTTGTTGGACTAGCATAAACCATAGAAAATTGTTGTTGTGGGAATTTAAAGAATGGGATGTTGCCTAGAATTTTCATCTAAATTGGCAATAATGGCAATTATTGCCATATTATGTACCGATTTGAATCTCATCAGAACAGTATTTTCTCAGAGTTTCAATAGCTGACAATATAGCCAATCTGCTTGTTTTTGGATTGTTTGGATCCGGAAAATTCTCAATTGTAAAAGTCATCTTTCCAAATTTCCCGCTAGTTACAATATGATGCGTATTTTTGTCGGTTGTAGGATCTGCAACAATTGTTACCTGAGTCTTTTCACTTCCAATACCACATAAAGACAATAGTGCCGCAACATTGATGTTTGCAGGAAATAAAGAGACAGCTTCTTTGGCAGTTCCTTGAAAAATTGTCGTTTTAGAATTTATTAAATCCAGATTAATCTCTGAATTTTCAAAAAATTTTGCGCCCTTTAGGGAGCGCGGATGTTTTGTAGTTGTAATAGATAATGATTCAATCTCCTCTTTAATTGACTTTATTCCATCTAGTCCTGCAATCGCACCAGATGGAAGATAGATTGTTTTTTTGAAATCTTTACATGCATCAGACAAAATATCATATATTGATTCATCAAGCAATGCACCAACACTCATTATCATCAAATCCCGCTTGTTTTGCAAAACACTTAGTGCTACATCTTTGACTGCTTCTTGTGACGCTGCCTCTACTACAATATCAATTGGATAAGAAGACAAAAGATGAGAATTTTCAACAATTACAGGTTTGTTTGTTAGTTTTTCAACCAACGAGATAGAGGCTTCTTTTGAGTCATCATATACATGAGTTAGATTGGCAGGAATTTTTCTTGATTCAATTGCAAGTGCAATTTGAGTACCTATCGCACCACATCCAAGCAAACCTATTCTTTTCAAACAATAATACTAGAAGATATCACTTAGTAAGTATTCGGATTCGTTAATCTATATGCCTGTTGAAAACTTGGAAGATCTTATTTGATAAATGGAAATTTTTAGGGGTGTTGTGTGCGAAACTCTAGATGAAATACATGAAGCACAACTAGCAGCAGTAATTGCTAAAATGCGAAAACAAAGGGAAAAACTGCAACTAGAAAACAGTCTAGTGGACTATATTATTTTTTGATTTATAGCAACTATCTTTGAATCACATAATTTCTGTTCTTCATTGGTTAATCATCAGTATAACCTAAAGATTTTATTCAAACCGACGAAGTATTGTTGTGCTCAATACTGTCTATAAAGATGCCATTTTGAAGAGAAACAAGATGCTCTCAGTCCTAAAAGGACCAAAATTTGAGCAAATTTTGCAAAAAGCTAGAGAAAGTTGGATAGAATTTGAGCCTAAAAAAAAGGAGACAATAACTGCAGGGATTGATTCGAGTTTTAATAACACAAAATTCCAAGGAATTGAGTTATGGGCAACCACTGCAGTTTCTATAAAGGCCGATGGAGAGGTTTTAGTAGATTTACACGATTCAGGTCTTGGCTCAGATATTGATCTCTCAAGAATTGCTAGTAGAATGGAGATAGAGGCGTGTGAGAAAACAGTAGACCAAGCAGATTTGGTGTTAATGGATGGTTCTTTACATTCTCAATTTATGACCAGACAATCAGCACTTGATGCAGCTATTGTCAGAACCATGAAAAAAAGAGACAACGTTATTTTTATTGCAAAAACATCAAACACAAAAAAACAGTTTGAGAGTCTAGGTTCACTAGCAGGAGATATTTTCTATTACAACCATGTGACAAAAGGTCCTGGGTTTTCAAAGTTGTTTATAGAAAAAAAATACGGACAAGATAAAATTATCGCATCAACATTTGTAAGATTAAGTGATTCAACTCCAATTATCAAATTAGAATTTTTGGGACAAGATCGTTCAGAAGGAGAGATCAAAACCACATTAAACAAACTTTACAAAAGTAGTGTAGGAGGATATCCTTATGCACTCAAGCTTGCACACAACAACTGTAAAATATCAGACAAAGAACTTGCAAAAATGGTTAGTTTGTTAGGCTTAAGCAATGAGATTGGTTCAAGAGAGGTATTGGGATGAGTTTAGGCTATGTAATTGGAGAATCAAAACCAACATTTGTAACTGCATTAACATCAAGACCATTATCAGTTGGAGAATACATCATTATTGATACTGATGGAGGAAAAATTCTCGGATTGGTTGAAAAATCCAAGGTATCAAGTGCAGCATTTGCAGATGTAAAAAATTTTGATGAAGCAGTCGAATCAACAGAAATTGCCGAAATTAACAGAAGAGATAAAACATTTACTGCAAATATTGGAATTTTAGGATTTTTGGAAAAATTGCAAAAAGGACAATCAATAATTCCTGCGATACCACCAATTCCAGGCACAGAAATCACACAACCCACAAAAGAAGAACTTGAAAAAATATTTAGTTCATCACAAGAAGGGTGGGTCAAAATTGGAAAGTTATTAAGAAATAAAACTATAGATGCTAAAGTAAATCTTGATAGAATAGTTTCAAGACATTTGGGAGTTTTAGCTATGACAGGAATGGGAAAAAGTAATCTGGTATCTCTTCTCACAAAGCAGATTGGAAATCTAAAAGGAACAGTAATAATTTTTGATTATCACAATGACTATACAACATTAAACATTCCACGAATCAACGTTATTGATGCAAAAATTAATCCAAGACTTTTGGATGCAGACCAATTATCAGAGGTTTTAGAGATTAGGGACGGTGCAAATGTTCAACAGCGTGTATTACGAATGTCCTTTACAAGACATGTCAAAGAATCAAAAGAGTTTTGGAAAAAGTTAGAAAATGAAGTAGACTTTATCGTAAATTCCGAGGATAAAAAGCTAAAAGAGATCAGGACATCAGCATATAGAGTTCAAGACATTATTGAAGAAGCACAAAGAAGATTTGAAGATATTTTAGATCCTGACATGGGGGATCCTATCAGTTTTATCAAGGAGAGCAGGACAAATGTTCTAAACATTTCAGAACTATCAGAAAAACAAGCAAATGTTGCAGTAGCATTTTACTTGCAACAACTTCTTAAAGACAGAAAGGATGCAAGTATTGCTAGACATGGAAGGACAAAGAGAGAGAGAAAATATAGATTCAATTCTCCAATTTTTGTAATTATAGAAGAAGCACATGTGTTTATTCCAAAGGATCACGATACCAGTGCAAAGTATTGGGCAGCAAAAATTGCAAGGGAAGGAAGGAAGTTTGGATTGGGTCTAGGCATCGTATCTCAGAGACCAAGAAGTGTAGATCTTAATGTTTTGAGTCAAATGGGCTCTTTTGCCATTATGAAAATTATTCAAGAAGATGATCAAAGACAGATAGCTTCTGCCACAGAATCTACCAGTCGTGAGTTAATCTCACAATTAACATCTCTTAATGTAGGTGATGCAGTTTTAGTGGGACAATGGACAAATTTGCCATCACTAGTTCATGTTGATGAAGTCAAAGAAAAGACAATGGGAGCAGATCAGAGTGCTATAAGCGCATGGGCAAATGCAGATAAAATGGCAAAAGTCGCAGTAGAATCCACACAGGGACTAGTCCAGAAAGATTTGTTGTTAGATTAAATGTTATTTTCACATATCTCAGATACACATTTAGGATTGGCTCAATATGGTTCTGAAGAGCGAGAGCAAGATGTTTATCATGTTTTTAATCAAGCAATAGACACATCAATTAAAGATCATGTAGATTTTGTAATATTTGCTGGAGATATTTTTCACGTCCCAAATCCCAACGGAACTGCAATTGTTCAAATGGCAAATGCTCTAAAAAGACTAAAACAAAACAGTGTGGATTCTTTTTTCATTTTAGGAGAACATGATATTAGCAGAATACGTACTACACCCATTCCCTATGTTTATCATAATTTAGAATTTTCAAAATATATTGGTCAGGGAAAGCTAATTGAATATAGAGACATTCTCTTAGCTGGATTTGACAAAATAAGAAAGGCAGAGATTACTCAATATGAAGACAAATTCAAAGAGATAGATAATGCTGTGAAAAATCGTACTGGGCATAAAATCTTAGTAATGCATCAAGGAATTACAGAATTTAACAAGTTTGCAGGAGAATTACAGTCAACGGATCTTCCAAAGAATTTCACATATTATGCAATGGGACATCTGCATGACAAAGACATCAAGCAATTTAATCATCTTAATGGACCAATTGCATATCCAGGATCCATAGAGCTTACAACCAGCGAAGGTATTAAAGAAGCAAAGAAGGGATTTTTCCAAGTAGATATCTCATCTCAAGATGCTAAAACCAACTGGATAGAGTTGGATACAAGACCTCAATTTTCATTTAACACAGAATATAATGAACTATCAAAATCAATCGATGAAATTTCTGAGAAAATTTCAGGAATTCAAAGAAAGCCAATAGTTGAGTTAAAAATCCAAGGAGAGAAAATTGAGATAGACCAAATGCAGGCACAAGTTTCACGCCTACAGACAATTACTCTAAGATGTTTTTGGAGAATAATCTCAAAAAAGGCATTAGAGTCTTCAGTCTTTCCAGACAGACCTAATGTGATTGATGATGAGATGTTTAGATTAGCAACAGAAATACTTGGATCACAGCAAGCAGCAAGTTTTGCGATAAAAGAATTGTTGCCACTTTTATCAACAGGTCAAACAAAGGATGCAATACAAATCATTGTAGAAAATTTTCAGAAATTCAAAAGAGAGAAAGAAAAATGATTACATCAATTGAATTAGGAGACTTTTTGTCACATTCTGAAACTAAATTAGATTTTGATAATGGAGTAACAGTATTTGTGGGACACAATGGCGCAGGAAAATCTAGTATCATTGATGCAATAACCTTTGCTTTATTTGGACAACACACCAGAAAATCAAATAAAGGACTGATCAAACGTGGTTCTAATCAGGGATTTACCAAGGTGGAATTTTCAGTAAATGGTAGACAATATCAGAGCATAAGAAAAATTGACACCAAAGGAAGTTTGGCAGCTAAATTTTCTGAGATAGTCAACGGAGAGATTGTCGAAATTGCTGCAGGAGAAAGAAAACAATTTGGAGAGTCAATGACTCGTGAAATAGAGAAAACAATAGGGTTGAATTTTGAAAAACTGAAAATAGCATCAATTGTTCAGCAAGGAGAATTAAATGCAATCATCAAAGCAAAACCAAAAGAATTCAAAGAATTACTAAATGCAATAATTGGAATAGATAAGCTTGACATTGCATCTGAAGCAATGAAAGTAGCATACAAAGATTTTCGTGAAAAAATCAGAGAAAATATTGGTTATGATGATACACATATTGATTTCTTACAAAAAGATTTAGAAAAATATCAAAAAGAAATAGAAAAAGCAAAACCTCAAAAAGAAAATTTAATTTCAAAACAAAATCAACTTCAAAATACACTATCAAAATTAAGGGAGAAATTAGAAAAAGATACTCCAAAAATTGACAAAATCAGTCAGTTAGAACAAAGAAAGAAAGAGCTACAAGCATATGCAAAAAGTGCAATTCAGAAAATTCAGCACGAAATTAATGAAAAAGAACGTAAAATTAGTGAATGTGAAAGGTGTTTTGAGTACACAGGCCTAAGAAATGACTTGGAATCAAAAATACAAAAAGTAGAGGAAGCGTTGCATGGAACACAGAAAAAAATTCAAGAGATGACGAGTCAGGTAGGTTCGTTAAAAGAAAAACAAAATCTTGCTGCAAAATTACAGTTAAAGAATAACAAGTGCCCTGTTTGTGACTCTAAAGTAGAAAAGCTAAATCCATTATTTCAAGAAGAGCATCTAAAACAAGAATTAAAAAAAATTCAACAACAAATTGAGTATACCGAAAAAGAGCAAACTATGTACAATAAAAAAAGAAGCGAATTTTCTGAGAAATTACAGAATGCAAAGGAGGCAGAAACAATACTAAGAATCCATGCTATTAACACTAAAGAAGACATTATTAAAATCCAAGAAGAAATAAAAATAAAAAAACAAAATGTTCAAAGTATTCCATTGTCAACTAGTTACAATCTATTAGAAATTTCAGAGATAGATTCTCATGCAAAAATGATTTTTGAAAATATTTTAAAACTTGAATCAGAAACAAAAAATTTTGATGAAAATGAATTTCAAAATCTAAAAACAGACATTAGTGAAAAACAAGTTATTTTATCACAAATTGATCAACAAATTGGAGCAATTTCAGAAAAAATTATTCAAGGTGAAGAACAAATCAAATCAATTCAGGATATTCTTAAGGAAGTAAAACTTGTCAAAGAATATGTTAATGGATTAGATAGTATTCAAACAAATATTTTTAGTAGAGATGGACCAGTTGCAACAAGTCTTCGTTCGTGGGCATTAAATACAATATCTGCAAAAGCATCAGAATATCTTACACTACTTAATACAAAAATTCACCGAATACAACTGTCAGAAAAAACAAGAGATATTTCAATTGCCTGTTTTTCTAAAAATGAAATGTTGGATTTAGAGTCACTTAGTGGAGGGGAGCAAGTAAGTGTAGCATTAGCACTAAGATTAGGCATGGCTAGCCTTCTGGGAGCATCAAATCTCAATTTGATGATCCTAGATGAACCCACAACTCATCTTGATGCAGAACGAAAAAAATCATTGGTAAGGGTACTATCAGAATTATCATATATTACAAATTCTGGAACACCAATGCAATTTATCATAATTACACATGATGCAGAAATTTTTGAAGACTCTAATGTAGAAAGAATTTACAAGTTTGAAGCAACTCAACAAGGTAGTAAAGTTACAGCAATTTAGAATTATTCAACTATTACTATTCCAGTCATCCAAGGATGAACCATGCAAAAGTATGGATATGTTCCTGCATCATCAAAAGTAAACTTGAAAGTACTTCCAGACATAAACAAGCCGGAATCAAACACTCCTGAAGGTCCTTCAGGCATTTGACCTGCAGTTACAGTATGAGCTGCAGTATCATCATTGCTCCAAGTAACAGTTCCACCTGCTGCGATTTTTATTTCAAATGGGATATAACATTCGTTAGTTTCTTCACAGCCAGGAGCTGATGAACCTTCTGGCATTGATACAGTAACACTCATCGGTAAAGTTTCAGGTTCTGGTGTTGGTTCAGGTTCTGGTGTTGGTTCAGGTTCTGGTGTTGGTTCAGGTTCTGGTGTTGGTTCAGGTTCTGGTGTTGGTTCAGGTTCTGGTGTTGGTTCAGGTTCTGGTGTTGGTTCAGGTTCTGGTGTTGGTTCAGGTTCTGGTGTTGGTTCAGGTTCCGAAACAGCAATTGATTCTTGGGTTTCGTTTACAACAATTTCACCTGTCATCCAAGGATGAACCATACAAAAGTATGGATATGTTCCTGCATCATCAAAAGTAAATTCGAAAGTATTTCCAGACATAAACAAACTTGAATCAAAAATTCCATCAGCACCTTCTTGTATTGAACCACTTGTTACGGTGTGAGCTGCAGTATCAATATTGTTCCAAATTACAGTATCACCAACTCTAACATCTAGTGAATACGGAAGATAACATTCGTTTGATTCTTCACAGCCTGGAGATCCTGACCCTATAGCAACATCAACAGTATGTGTCATCGGAGACATAGATACCACAGGTGGGGTTGGTTCAGATTCTGGTTCTGGGGTTGGTTCAGATTCTGGTTCTGGGGTTGGTTCAGATTCTGGTTCTGTGGTTGGTTCAGATTCTGGTTCTGGGGTTGGTTCAGATTCTGGTTCTGGGGTTGGTTCAGATTCTGGTTCTGGGGTTGGTTCAGATTCTGGTTCTGGGGTTGGTGTTAGTTGAGCTTCTGGTTCTTGCGTTGGCTCAGCAGCAGGCTCTACAAGATAACCAGGGTCAGAAGAGATCATAGCTAAACTTATTGCAACAAGCACACCAACTGCAGCAATAACACCAACTGAAAAATTCATCTATCCACCTGTTAACTTTGCAAACTTTTCGTTCTTACTTAACTTTTCCATAAACTGAATATTTGACAAGGCCACAACAGCTGATTCGACGACTGGTTTGTCAGGATCATCTAATGCTTTTTCCAAAGTTTCTTTTGCTTCTTTAGAGCCTACTACGCCAAGTGCAATTGCAGCTTCGTGTCTTACAAACATACTAGGATCATGAAGTGTTGCATCTGCTAGCGGTTTGATTGCACTAGAATAACACATCTGACCAAGGGAAAATGCTGCTTCGTGTCTTACTAGTTCATTTTTATCATTTTTTAGAACCTGAGCAATGTAAGGAACTTTATCTTCTCCACCAAAATCGACCAAAATACAAGTTGCTCGTGTTCTTATGACATAATCAGGATGATCTAAAAGTTTCACAAAATATTGAGTGTCTTTTTCCTCATATTTTGCCTCCATTTTGGCAAACAACTGGAGTCTATCATCATTTACTAGCAATTGGTTTTGAGGTTTTCTGTGTCCTATATTAGGTTGATGATTTGGACTAATCTTTTTTCTATCTAGTTATATCTAATTACTTCAAAACTAAATGAGCTAGAATCATGCTTAAATGATCTGATGGTTTCTCCAATAATCTCAAACATTTTACAGTACAATTTACATTGAATTTCCGACCAAATTGCCCCAAGAGAGTGTTTTTGCATAAACACTGTGTTGTCTTTTCTGTCTCTCATTATCATAGCTATCCCATTTTCTCTATTCCACTCTAAGATTCTTCTGCTCACTTCAGCAAAATCAAGATTATCCACTTGAAATTCCATTTCAGATATGATAACTTTGGCATTGTGTTCTACAATTTTACCAATCTCGCTCTTTTTTATGGCATCATGTCTTTTCTTAAGAATCTCACCTGATAGAGTGATATCTCCTCTATACTGTTTTATTCTCTGAAAACGTAACCAGTCATGTACAATTTTTGCAGTCATTGCAGAAGGATTGGTTCCACTATCTTTTACTATCTTTAGATACTCATCGTGATCTTCTTTGTTTAGTCTTACTCCAATTAGATTGGACATAATTTAACATCTACATTATCAATTATTTATCATTTGTTAACATTTGTTAATCTTGTTATCACAGAGCCCATATATCACCACTTTGTAATATTATTCATGATAGGTTTACAAAAGTACAACAAGGAACTTGCTAAGGCAGATGTTAAAAAGAAAAAAGAAAACGAAGAGGCAAAGGTTAATGAGATATTATCCAGGTATTTTGTTTGGTTCATCAATAACAATATTGAAGAGTTTCACAGGATGTGTATGTTTTGGAACCAAAGAATCACAAACCAATCATCAATATTTTTGAGGCAAAACATGCAAGAATGAATAAAAAGAGTAGCTTGTCGCACAGAAAAAGTATTCTCTACCATTTACTAATATTAGATGAAGAAAGAGATGCAGATGTAGTGCATGATGAATTTGATTAAATTTTACAATAGATAATTTTTGTGTAGATAAAGGAGATATTCTAGAAATAATGTATTAGTCATTTGTTTCATTTTTAATTTTAGCAGATGGGATCCTGAATTTGTATGTAAACTACCCGATCGTCGGAATATTTTGCATTGAATATGTATTTAATAGAAAAAAAATACCGATAATTATGAGCGCAGTAATAGGGCAAAAGGCCCCAAATTTCGGAGTATCTGAGTGGGTACAAGGAGCCCCAACAAACTTTGATCAGGAAAAAGATCACATTATTCTAGTAGAAGTCTTCCAGGTAAACTGTCCAGGTTGTTTTCTATATGGAATTCCAGAGGCCATTAACATTTACAACAAATACAGAGACGAAGGAGTTCGAGTTTTAGGAGTTGCTACTGCCTTTGAGGATTTTGATAAAAATACCTTGGATAATTTGAAAATGCTTGCAGAGACAGGCGAGGTCATTGGTGAAACCCAAAAGGCACTATCAATGTATGGACAATTGCAGGAAGGAAACAAGATGCCGTACAAGATTCCATTTCCACTTGCAATGGATAAATTGACAAAGACAACAGGCGAAGCAAGTCAAGAAAAAATTCTTCAATTCATCTATCCTCAAATTCCAGATTTTGATTCGCAGCCAGAAGAATACAAGAGTCAGATAATACAAAGAGTCAAAGACTATATGAAATCAAAAGAATATTCCGCTGAGACATTTGAAAAGTTTGCACTTCAAGGAACACCATCTACAATTTTAGTGGACAGAAAAGGAGTTCTAAGAGACGTTTCTTTTGGTCAATCAACAAATGTTGAGGCAATGATTCAAAAGTTACTAAAAGAATAATCAGATAGAGTTTAGCTTTTAGGCGTTGAAATTTTTTTATTTTTAATTGTTTTAGTTTTTTGATTTTTCTTTGATCTGTTTTCTAGCAGATCAATTGCTCTTTGATTTGAGAGAGTCCAAGCTTTGAACATCTGTTTGAACACATCATCAAGCTTTGTGTTTTCGGTTCGTCCAATTTCAAGCTTGTAATTTTCCCATGCTTTGATTATTGATTTATTGCTATTTTTTAAAAATGTCAATGCTTCTTTTTTGCCCACAATTCATGATTTTTTGTACTATTATTTTAGGAATTATAACTCATCTAACAAAAACAAGTGAAACTGATAATGCCACAACAATACAAAATCCTCCAATCAAAGCAATTTTGGCATTATCCATAACATATTGTATTCAAATTAAAATAAAAATAATATCAGATTAAAATTAAACCCTATAGCTAGATACTAAACAAAAGGCTCCATATGGTATAATACACAATAACGCTTGCAATTATTGCAATAGCACCAATTAAGGATTTTTTCATCTCTTTAATCTCATGATCAATATTGCAGGCACAGCAAAATACATTCCTATGTTAAGAGAAATAACACCAATTCCAGCTCCTAAAACCTGTAAATCATTATCTAATTGAGCATAATTCAAAATAAAAAGAGAGGATATCATTGGAGTCAAGAATAATTTTATTGATTCTTTGAAAACAGGGTTTTCTCTTTCATAATCTGCAATATATGGTGAAAATGAATAGTAAAACTCGTTGAATGAATTTAAAAATGATTTTCCATATTCTGTTTTTATAAGCTTTTGATCACGCATTTCTCTGAGTTGTTGTATTTGAGGTGCTAATTCTGTTCCATATGCTGCAGTTGCAATAAGACAACCTCCGCCTTCAGGTGAAGGCACATCATCAACTGGAGTTTCTGATTTTTCTTCAGAGCCAACAATGTCAGTTGCTATTATGTCAATTTTGTTGTCACCTGTACCAGTAAAGTTTAGGGTGACAAATAGAATCTTGTCATTGGATTTTATTTTTGGATAGTATTCCATGTCATTTAGATAAACAGTAAAATTGCCATTAAGCAAGGTTAGTGGAATAATTACTTCACCCAAATTATTTTCAAGACCACTGTTAACAAAAAGTGTTAATCGTTTTTCATCTTGATTGAATTCATGATCTATCACATTAAAGTTTGAAATAGTTTCAACTTCAAATATGTGTCCACCTGATTCAACATCAAAACGATTTACAAGACCAGTCCTATCAGAGAGTAATTGACCAAATGCAGGTGTAATTACTAAAAGAAAAAGCAGTGGAATCAAAAATGTCGATTTCAATTTATGCAACTATTGCTAGTCTTTTTCTTAATTCTTTGTCTTGAGTAATTCTAGGATGTGCAGGATCTGCTAAAATTACCTCAAACCAATAGTGCATACCATCTTTGTAAATAAAGTAGGAACCCAAAAGTTTCATGTTTGGATATCTCTCAAGGACTCTTCTTTCTGCAACTGTCTTCATGTTATCATCTGCCTTTATTCGAACAACACCAAGGTGTTTTGGTCTTCTGCCACCAGTAGGTCTTGGTTTTCTCATACCACCAGTTCCCACTCTCATTCGGACAACTATGATGCCTTGTTTTGCCTTGTAGCCTAATCTTCTTGCTCTTTGCAGTCTGCTTGGTTTCTCAATTCTAGTAATGGCATTTTGTTTACGCCAGCCTACTATTCGTTCTCTTATATCTGGACCATTATCTCTCCAAAGCTGGATCCATACTCGATCTTGGTGACTAGGCATATCGGCATTAATTAAATGCCCTTTAATAACTGTAAAAGTATGATGCCTAGGCCTTTCTTAGTAGTAAGAATTGATATTTCATTAGTGGGAAAAATTACCACTTCCTAACTGTAAATTGTCACAATCAACATTATCTAGTTAAAACCTCTATGAGGTGGGCTTTAAACCACACACTCAAAGAGTTGCATCCGCAGAAAACTCGATATTCAAAGTTTAGTCACAGCTGTTAAAAAGCATTCCTGAGCAATTATTTGAGACTTTTATTAAGTAAATAATGCATTCAGGAAGATGACAAATAGACAGGTTGTTTTTGTATTGACAACAATTGTAATATTGACAACTTTTCCAAGTGCATTTGCAGATCCAACTGTTAGTATCATTATGGAAAAGACTACTTACAGTTACTGTGAAAAATTATTCTATACTATAGAAGTATCTGAAATAACTGGAGATCCTGCAATCGTTCACATAAGAGATGAAACTGGAAAAGGTAGCAGTGCAATTCCAATCCAAATTTCAAATTTGCAGAATCCTGTTCCATCTATAGCTCCCTTTGAGGCAGAAGTATTTCCATTAGGAAAATATTTTATTGATGTAGAATATTCTGGAACCAAAACCACCGCAGAATTTGAACTGATAGATATAGGCAATGTCTGTATTCCTGCATGGATTAAGCAGTTAACATACTATTGGGTAACTGATCAGATTTCAGATTTTTCATTTAGTGATGGAATTGAATTTCTAATTGAAAAGGGGATTATTGTAATTCCAGAAACAAAAATAGATACAGAAACAACAAATGCTGAAATTCCAAGTTGGGTAAAGGTAAACGCTGTATGGTGGATTGAAGAAAGAATCTCAGATAACGATTTTGCTCAAGCTTTGCAATATCTAATAAAAGTAGGAATAATTGTAATTTAGAAAAAGTGCAAAATAAAATAATAGCATAATACTAACGGCAAACTTTCGGTAATCAATATGGAGATATTTTTCCTTGTGGTAATTTTGTAGTCTTCAGTCATAAAAATATAAAATTTGACTTTAGCGAATCAAGAAATTTTAGTCTCTGCTCTTTCCTGCTTTTGATATCAAGGCAATCATAATTCCAATTCCACCTGCAACAATGAATCCAACTATCAAAGTAATTACTAATTCAGACCCCATACCTCTGATGTCAGTGGTGGCAGGCGGTGTTGGTTTTAGTACACATACTCCATCTTTTAGAATAGTTCCAGGACCACATGTCTCATCAAGTACACATACTCCATCTTTTAGAATAGTTCCAGGACCACATTCAGTCCTTGGTGCAGTCTCTTCTGGAGTTGTAACAGGAGTTGTTGGTGTTTCAGAAGGTGTTGGTTCTTCAACTGGTTCCTCTACTACAGGTGGTTCTTCAACTGGTTCCTCTACTACAGGTGGTTCTTCAACTGGTTCCTCTACTACAGGTGGTTCTTCAACTGGTTCCTCTACTACAGGTGGTTCTTCAACTGGTTCCTCTACTACAGGTGGTTCTTCAACTGGTTCCTCTACTACAGGTGGTTCTTCAACTGGAGTTCCAAATGTCGAGCCAATAATTTCAATTTCTTCAGTACCTTCAGGTAATTCCATACTTAGAATTCTATAAGTGGATGTTTTTTCTTCATCAAATGATACATCTGCTCCATCTACTATTACAAAAAATTCTTCATCAATTCCTTCAAATTTTGAATCAAAGAAACCTCTATCAAAGTTCACACTTAATGTTCCAGGCGAACTTGTAACATCAACAGAAAAAATTAGAGATACAAAATCCATATCAGCCTCAACTCCTGTAACAGAAACACCATTTCCAGTATATTCAATATCATAAGAAGTTCCATCAATAGAAACAGAGGTTGTATCAGCATATACAAAAGACGTAGAAATTATTGCAACAATAATCAAACCCAATAAAATTTTAAGCAATGAGGAAATGTTTGGAATAGATTTTGTTTGTTTATATTGTATTTTCTCTAAACCCTGATTTTTCAATACGTATTATTAACCTCGAGATTGATCTTAAAAAGAATTAGACTAGATTTGATCACGTATGAGTCAAGCTTTTTTAGTTATTTTTAAAGTCAAGAGGGAATAGATGAGTGGTTTTAGATTACGCCTCTAAGAATTTGAATGATTTTTTCAGCAATCACATTTGCTGCCAAGGATTGAGCCTCTTTTGTTTGAGCACCAATATGAGGTGTTAGAATCACATTGTCTAGTTCAGATAATTTGTTTCCAGTTGCTGGCTCTTTCTCAAATACATCCAAGGCAGCCCCACCCAGGTTTCCATTTTTTAGGGCATCATAAAGTGCGTCTTCATCAATAACTCCACCTCTAGAAGTGTTGATAATTTTTGCAGTTTTCTTCATTGTATTAATTTTTTGAGCATTAATCATGTGATAAGTTGAATCAAGTAGCGGAACATGAATTGAGATATAATCAGAGCTTTGCAACAAAGTATCCAAATCAGCTTTCATCAAACCAACTTCCTTTGAGAATTCTTCATCTATTGGAATTACATCATAACCAATAATGTTCATGTTTAGGGCCCTTGCGAGTCTGCCTAATCTTTTTCCAATATTGCCAAGTCCTATTATTCCAAGATATTTTCCTTTAAGTTCTGTTCCTTTCAATTCTTTTTTGAGCCATTGACCATTTCTAATTCCTCTATCTCCTCTAGCTGTCTGCCTTGCCAAAGATAACATTAGTCCCAAAACTAATTCAGCTACTGCATTCATTGCTCCCTCTACTGCATTAATCACACGAATGTTTTTTGCCTTTGCAGCTTCTTGATCAACATTATCTAGTCCTACACCCACACGAGCAATAATCTTGCAATTTTCTGCTTTGTCAATCATTTCTTTAGTTATCGTAGTACGACTTCGAACAATTACAATATTGAAATTAGAAATCTTTCCAAGAATTTGTTCAGGAGTAATTTCAGGTTCGTATGAAGTCTTCAAACCATTATCTTCAAGAATTTTATTTAAAACTGGATCTACTTCATCGCAAATCAAAACTGTTTCATCAAATCCCATAAATGAGAAACAAAAGGTATAGAATATAATTCATTATGAGTTATTTTCAGATTCTTAAAAAACAGATATAGTTTTAATTAAAGAAATAACTATAGTAATGAATGGAGTTTAGAATTAATACCATTCTTGCAATTTTTATTTTAACAATATTTTTTGTTTTCACACAATTCTCATATGCAAATGAATTAGAAACTGAATCTTCCTTTGTTAATTCATCCAAAGTATGGATTCCTGAAGAGGAGTTTCTTGCCTATTTTGATTCAAATGGCATCTATACCGTAGTAGGCAATATTAAAAATGAAAACAATTTTGCAATAATTCCTACAATTACAGTTTCAATTAATGATGAGAATAAAATGCATTTGAAAACGATTCAGCATGTTCCACTTTCTGCTGGAACAGAGATTCCATTTAAAATAAAATTTCCAGAAGTGACAGGAAATACGCCTGTGTTGATGCCTTCCCAATTGACATTTGAAAAGACAGAAAAAGATCCAATATCAATTGAGATTCTTTATGATAAAACTCTGATCAAACATGAGGATGGGCACATTACAGGAAGAATTCAAAATACGGGAGACAAAACAATCTACTACCCAAAGGTATTTGCTGTAGTTCATGGTTATGAAATGGTTTTAGATATTGCTCAAAATATGGAATTCATTGAAAAAATAGAACCTGGAGAAATAGTAGATTTTTCAATGTATCCAGATCCATCAATTACCTCTGACATTTACTATTACAGTTGTTTTGCAGTTACCGATTCTTTTGTAAGACCGGTTTATACAGAAAGAAATGGAGAGAAATTTTACTTTCGTTATGATTCAGGATCATGGTATACAGCTCCACAGTTCAGCGAAAAAGGAACAGAGCTTACAATGAGAACACTAAACAGTTTTCCATTAGAAACGTATGCAAATTTTGAATTTCCATTATTTTCTGAAGATGAAAAGTTTAGTGTTTTTGTAAATGATGAACCAAAAAAGAGCATTCAAAGTATTGACGAGATGCAAAATTGGCACGTAGCATTTATTGTCGAACCAAATGAAAGTGGAGAGATCCGAATAATAGGTTTTAAGGAAGGATATGATCCTGGAGAAGCAGTTCTTATTCCAGATTGGATAAAATTTAGTGCTGCATCATGGGCAGAAGGAGAAATCGAGGATGAGGTATTTGTAAGAGGCATCGAGTTTATGATCAAAGAAAAAATAATAAGCATATCTACAACAAGTGATGAAATTCAAAATATAGAAACAACAATTCCAAAGTGGTTTAGAAACATTGCTTTATGGTGGTCTCAAGATAATATTGAGAATACAACATTCGCAAAAGGGTTAGAATATTTGATAAATCGTGGAATTATTCAAATTTAAAAAATATTGAAAAATTAGCAGATAGAATTAAAATTAGAAGTTTTTATAAGTACTCTCAATTGGAAAACTTAAACAGGAAATGAACAAGCATACCATTATTGTAATTGTTGCCTCTATTGTAATTGCAGCATCTTTGGGTTTTTCAGCTTTGAATATTTTTTCTGCAGAACAACTACAGTTTCGAGATGCAAAACAAGAAGATTTCAAATATTTTGATTTGATGAATAATGGAGAGATATCAGTATGTAACAATTTGCCATTTTACGCTAGTTTCAATGATATCAGAATAATAATGATGTATGATAATAGAAATGTAGGAGAGTTTACTGTTTCAAATATTGTTTTAGAATCCAATTCCGAAGGTATAGTTCGAGGAAAATTCACCTCAGAAACGTTTGAAGAATCCCAATATCTTTCACTACACTTTGATAGTATGTATTACGGAGTAATTCCCATACGAATTGATCTGGAAAGGATGAATGTCATTACAGAAATCAACACGAATATTGTTGGCGTTATACCATACACCATAACCTATCAATATCCTGGATTTGATTTTTGGGAAATGATGAATGACAAAAATGATGAATACAATTGCTAAGTATTTGAAAAATAGAAAAAGAAGGATGTGCCTATAACAGGCCTAATTGTTCTGCAACAACAGGTACAACTTCCCATAGGGCAACTGCACCGTCTGCTTGTACTTCGGCTGCAACATCATCAGTATACATACCATGAACATTTACTGCTGGGTGTGGAATGGTGTTTGCTCCAGCTGGTGGAACAGCATCACTTGGATTACCTAAAACATAGGCATAAGATGGGACTGCAGAATCAATGATTCCTCCGTCTACCAAAACTGGGTTTAATCCAAATGGATCACCTGCTACAAAGACTGTAGCTGCACCAGTATAAATTGCTGCATAGTCATGGTTGACTGCAGCGTATGTTCCTGGTTCATCAAATACCAAATCAACAATCATGCCTTGTGAGCCTCCGAGTAACCATGTCTCGGTTGCTCCAGATTGTACTCTGTTACCTTGTACGACTCTATCCAAGATTTCTCCAACAATGTGGAAAAACACTGGTTCGTTACCATGGTTTTCAACAAAGATTCTTACATGTTGATCATTTTCAACATACAAGAGTTGAGATTGGTATTGTTTTAGTTCTAGAGCATTCCATGGCTGTGCTACAAAGATGTTCTTTCCCATATCTCCTTTAATGAGTAGGTTGTGAACACCATTTGGTACATATGCAAAGGGCATTCCGTTAACAACAGTGTATGTGGTGTCATGACCGAACATTGCGGATTGATCATAGAATCCACCGTCAGTCAAATACTGTTGATTGTATTGTAACTGGAATTCCAAAGCATCTGCATCGTAGAACTTTCTGTCCAATTGGCCACTACCACTGGTCTTTTCAACCATTAGTTTCTTGTATCCGTTTGCTGGATCAACAATGGCAATACCATACATTCCTGATAGGACATGTTGGTCCATTGCTGCCAAGTCAACACCGGAACAGTGGTATTTGAACATGCCAGCTGATTCTGCAATGTAGCAATATGCCTTGGATTCTCCTGGTTGTACTGCACCAAAGTTAGCAGAGGACATCTGAGATGCATGCATATCATTTCCGTGTGCAGTAGCTTCTCCGCTTGGGATGGTAAGTGTCATCTTAATGACATCACCTTGTGTAACTCTAACGGTTGGTCCCGGTATTTGACCGCTAAAGGTCATTGCTTTGTACATTTTAGGACTGTCTGCTGTATGACCTAACATAGGTAAGTCAACGCTTTCACCAGTTAGTTGAAAGTCATGTACCATACGGCCAGAATTTTCAAGAACGCCACAATCAGTTTCAGCAAATGCGCTTGGCATTACGAGCTCTAAACCACCCATTTGATGGATTTTCTCCAAAACATCCACATCTAATTTGGATGCATCAAGAGATTGTCCAGTAATCTGGGTTTGTGTGTATGTGCTTCCGAATAAGGTTGCTCCCATTACAGCGACTGCTGCAATAGTAAAGAGCATACTAACACGCTTATTCATTAAGCACGATGATTAGTGAATCCTATATAATAATTGTCATTGGTGCAAATTATGAAATTATTAGCTTTTCTGGAAAAAGAATGAATAATAGGAAAAATTGAGATTAAGTGACTTGAAATTTAGATTAGATGAAGATTCACTCGGCAAAGTCAAAATTCCTTCAGACGCATATTATGGAGCTTTTACAGGTAGGGCGATCAAACAGTACCATGTAACAGGAAATAAAGCACATGAAAATCTCATAAAGTCTTTTGTAATGATTAAGCGCTCAGCGGCAATTGCAAATATGAAAACAAAGGCTATTGATGTAAAACGTGGCAAAGCAATAGTTTCAGCATGTGATAAAATCTTGGTAGGAAAGCATGTAGATCAGTTTGTTGTAGACATGATAAACTCTGGTGCAGGGACTGCATTTAACATGAATTCAAATGAAGTAATTGCAAATGTTGCACTAGAGATACTGCTTAAAAAGAAAGGACAATACCAACATCTTCATCCAAATGATCATGTCAACATGTCACAGTCAAGCAATGACACCTATCCTACAGCAATGCATGTCGCAATTTTGATGAACCTCAAAGAAGCAATTCCTGCAATTGATATTTTAATAAAATCACTTACCAAGAAAGCAAAACAATTTTCATCATTTAAAAAAATTGGAAGAACACACTTGATGGATGCTCTACCAGTAACACTAGGAAGTGAGTTTGAAGCTTATGTCACTTCAATTTCCAAAGCAAGAAATGCAATTTTACTAGCTCAAAAAGAACTACAAAATGTTGCATTAGGAGGAACTGCAGTTGGTTCAGGTGCTAACACACCTAAAGGATACAGAAAAATTGCAATTTCAGAACTTGCAAAGATTTCAAAGATTCCACTAAAACCTGAAAAAGATATGCAACATGGTTTACAAAGTAAATTTGCAGTTGTAAATCTTTCAGGAGCTTTGAGAAATTTGGCCCTTGAGGTCGGAAAACTTTCAAATGATATCAGATTAATGGCATCAGGTCCGATTGCAGGTTTAGCAGAGCTAGGAATTCCAGCAGTTCATGCAGGATCATCTATCATGCCCGGAAAAGTAAATCCATCACTAGCTGAATGCATGAATATGATTTGTTTTAACATAATCGGAAATGACACTGCAGTATCTTATGCTGCCCAGAGTGGACAATTTGAGTTAAATGTAATGTTGCCTGGAATGCTAAAATGTGTTTTAGAGTCCACAGACATGGTAAAGAATTTCTTTCCAATATTTTCTGCAAACCTAATTGATGGACTAACTGCAAACAAAGAAAAGCTGAGAAAAGACATTGAAAACAGCCCAGTAATTGTAACCCTACTTACTCCAAAAATTGGTTATCTAAAATCAGCAGAATTATTCAAAGAATCACTCAAGACTGGAAAAACAATTAGAGAATTGGTCATTTCAAAGAACTTGATGAGTAATAAAGAAATAGATTTTATGTTTGGATAAATATGGCAAAGGTTTTCGTAGAAGCTTATGGATGTTCTGCTAGTTTTGCAGACTCTGAAATGATTTCAGGGCTGATCAAAAATGGAGGACATACTTTAGCTGAAGATTCCACAGAGTCTGATCTAAACATTGTAGTTACATGCTCAGTAAAAGATGCTACTGCAAACAAGATGATACACAGAATCAAATCGCTGAAAACAAAACCACTCATTGTTGCCGGATGTCTTCCAAAAGCTGAAAAAGAAACAGTGGAGAAATTTACAGAAAACTCCAGCTTGCTTGGCCCAAATTCATTGGGAAAAACACTACAGGTAATTGATTCTACATTAAAGGGAAGAAAAGTCGTAGCACTTGAAGATTCTGATCTATCAAAGGTGGGATTACCTAAAGTAAGACTAAATCCAGTTGTCGGGATGGTAGAAATTGCAAGTGGATGCATGAGTGAATGTACATTCTGTCAAACCAAATTATCAAAAGGAGATTTGAACAGCTATAGGATTG
This sequence comes from Nitrosarchaeum sp., assembly GCA_965223805.1. GTDB lineage: Archaea > Thermoproteota > Nitrososphaeria > Nitrososphaerales > Nitrosopumilaceae > HKST03. The sequence continues at coordinate 805,391 of OZ245014.1, forward strand.
GTGATATCGTAAGGCAAGTTGAAAATGAAATTAGAGAAGGGTGCAAAGAGGTTTGGCTGACATCAACAGATAATGGTTGTTATGGGTTTGATATCGGAACTGATTTGCCATCATTGGTAAAGGCAGTATCAGAAATACCACAAGATTTCATGATACGTGTTGGAATGATGAATCCCATGTACATGCCCAGAATAAAGAATAACTTGATTGAATCATACAACAATGACAAAGTCTACAAATTTCTTCACATTCCAGTACAAAGTGGTAGCGACCAAGTACTTAACGAAATGAAGAGAGGTCACACCTCAGGAACATACAGAGAAATTGTAAGAAAAGTCAAAGATAAATTTTCGAATTTTACAATTTCCACTGATATCATAGTTGGATTTCCATCAGAAAACGAAGAAGATTTTGAAAAAACCATAGAATTACTTGATGAAACAAGGCCCGATGTAGTAAATCTCTCAAAATATAGTGCAAGGCCAGGAACTGAGGCTGCAGAATGGAAGCAGATTGATGTTTCAGAGGTTAAGAGAAGAAGCAAAAAAATTTTTGATTTAATTAACAAGATAACATTGGAGAATAACAAAAAATGGATAGGTTGGAAAGGGAAAGTTCTATTCAATGAGAAGACAGAGGAAGGAATCAAAGGAAGAAATTTTGCTTACAAGCCAGTCTTTTTAAGAGAGGATGTCAAGATTGGACAAAGTTGCATTGTTGAGATTATAGATGCATATACTCATAGTTTACTAGGAAAGATCGTAAGCTAATTTTTTTAGATCGAAAATTTGATTAAAATAACGTAAGAAGGTTTTTTATCCAAATCATAGAATAAGACTTGAATTGAGTTTTCAAATAAAAGAACCGATCTTAGTTGTAGGTATAGGCGGAGTAGGTTTAAAATTGGCCGCTCAAGCAAGAAACATCCTAAATTCAGATTATCTAATTATAAGCAATAATCAGAAGGATTTACCTTCGAATCACACATCCATCAAAGTTTCAACTGACTCAGTAGTTAACCCATCTGTTCAACTAATTAGAGGCTCCACATACAAGGTTGTGGACCAAATAAAGTCAAAGATTTCAGAATATTCTACCATTATTCTTATGACAAATATGGCTGGAAAGGCAGGATCTGCAATATCTCCAGTGATTTCAGAGATTTGCAAAGAAATAGGCAAGGGATTAATCTCATTTGCAATCATGCCCTTCAAATATGAAAAAGACAGAATTTTCAACTCTGGAATCTCTCTAAAAAGAATCAGGGAGAGTTCAGACTGTACTGTTGTGCTAGACAACGATTCTATGTTAGAGAGCAATCCAGATTTGAATCCAAAACAGTGTTACGAAATAGCAAACAATGCTATCATGCATGTTATAAAATCCTTAGAGTCTTCAGAGATTGCGTCAGAGACTAGTATTCTAACAACAAGTAAAGAAGGCCAGGATATTGAGGAATCCCTTAGAGATTCAATGAAAATGTTATACAACAATGCTCCTTCTAGTTCAGTAAAGCGTTCAATACTTTATGTGGTAGGAGGAGACAACATTCCAGTTGGAATATTAAATTCAATTACAAATCTAACAAGCGGTATTTTAAATGAAGAATCGCAAATTGACATATCAGCTGGTGTATCAGACGAATCCAAAGTTGTCATGTTATCATCTGTTCAAGGAATGACAAAATTTGAAAACTATGATCCACTTGGAATAATTCCACAAGAAGACACACTTGATTGGTCACAACCTGATTGCAGTATTGACTACAAAATTGATTTGTATCAATTAGAATAAGTCCAAAATAAGGTTAACAAAAAAGTCATTTTTGTAATATGCTAGGAGTACTAAATAACCTGATTTGAGAAAGGATTGTCACCAGAAATGCACATCCCCAATGGATTAAAACAAATTCAGAATGGTGAACTGAAGATAAAATTTAAGATGATTATTTTCTAAATTCACTTGAGAATTTGATTAAACGAAAAATCATAGTAATATAGAAATTTAGAATACAAAATTGATTGTGGATATAATTATATTTTCTTAATTAGAATCTTTTTTGGTTTCTTTCTTTGGGGATTCTTTGGGTGGTTCTTTAGCTGGCTCTTCTACTTTGGGTGGTTCTTTAGCTGGCTCTTCTACTTTGGGTGGTTCTTTAGCTGGCTCTTCTACTTTGGGTGGTTCTTTAGCTGGCTCTTCTACTTTGGGTGGTTCTTTAGCTGGCTCTTCTACTTTGGGTGGTTCTTTAGCTGGCTCTTCTACTTTGGGTGGTTCTTTAGATTCAATTTCTTCTTCATATGGTGACACCAAGACATAACCTTCGTCAGTCTTACTCATTCGAACTCTAACTTTTCTTGGAGGACTTCTAACTCCCTTTGACCAAATTTGGTGAGCAAGGTCTTCCTCAATTTTTATGTCTTCAACTTTCATATGATGACGAGCAAATTCTTTGATCATATTGATTGCTCTAACTGCTCTGTGTTGGCTTTGCGAAAGTAATGCTTTACCCAAATTAATAGTATAAACTCGTTCTAAATCTTGGGACATTTATCCAACCTCCACATCTGTTGATCTCCAAGCTCTACGTTTTGGATTTGTTCTAACAGTTCTCTTTGTTTTTAGAATAATCCATGCCGGTACTGGAGAAGCTTGTTTTGTCTTCTTTAGTAAACGGATTTTTCTTGGAGACGACTTACGTGCAGCCATTAGGTTTCAGGCACGAAGAGCTCTTTTTAAATGAATCTCATTAAATAGGTCATCTATAGCCTTCAATTAGTTTCTAAAAGATTTTTTTTTGAAAAAATGTCATAAATCTGTTTTAGCATTCTGGCGGAAGCACCCCAGATTAAATGATCCTGAAAAGTAAAAGTATACATCTCCTCGATTAATCGATGGGCAGGATCTATATCATTTGATATTGTTTTTAGCAAGGGAAAAAGTGGAATATTCAAAATAGTTTCAACTTCTAAATTATCTTTGAGCCTTGGCAATAAATTTACAACTGCAACAAATGGATATATAGTAAATTTTGAGTTTAGAGTAGTTACAGGATTTAATTGTCCAATTACATGTTCATCTCTTATACTCAAGTTAATCTCTTCTCTTGCTTCTCTTAATGCTGTTTCAAGCAAGTCCTTGTCTTCAGGATCATGTTTTCCACCAGGAAATGCAATTTCTCCTGCATGAAGTTTTAGTATGTGTGATTTTTTTGTCATTAAAATTTTTGGCTCGCCACCATAAATCAAAATTAATACTGACGCAATTCTATTGTTTTCATTAATTCTTGGAAAAGGATCCAACGGTGTACTTAGTATTGATTTTATTTTTTTCAGAAGCAATATTATGATTAATTAAATTATTGTTATTGAATTTAATCATTCAAAGGTTTTAACCAAGTAAATTTGGAAATTTATTATGACTGTAATCTATGAGATAAATCCACCAAAAATTCCTGATGGAGAGGATGAATCATGTGATAAAGTCAAAACGTTATTGGAAAAATTAGAAAAAAGAGTTTCAGACATTAGTTCATTATGCGATGGAATTCACATTACTGATTCTGTTTTAGGAACTAGAAGAGTTTCTGCATTAACTGCAGGTAAAATTCTGAAAAGTAATCATCCTCACTTGAAAATAACTATCAGTATGCGGGTAAGAGATAGAGACATGAATGCAGTTAAAGAAACTGTCAAAAAATCAATAGAGATGGGTTTGGATGGAATCCTTGTGTTAAAAGGTGATCCTTCAAAAGATGATCCGTATGATTCAGGATTAATTCCTAGTCAAGTGGTAATGGAGTTAAACGGATCAGAGTTGGCAGGAAAGACAGATTTTTTTCTATCCCTTCCAAGTAATCCAAACTTTGAGAAAATTCAAAAAAAGATTGTAGCTCATCCTGCGGGTTTTATGACACAGGTAATTCATTCAGAACAACAAGTACGAAGAATTTCTGAAAAGCTGAAACCGCAAAGATTTCGCATAATTCCATGTATTTTGTTACCTTCTGAAAGAAATGAGAGTTCTGCAAAATTTTTGAATCTAGATTGGTCCGAATACGAAAAAAACCCCGCAAATTTTATCAAAGACATACACAAAATAGCAGGAGATGTTCTAGTTACATCTCCGAGTGATTTTACCTTTGCAAAAGAAACATTGAAGCAACTTTAGAGAACAAAATACTTGGTTTCTGGATGATGAATAACAATTGCTGCAGTGGATTGCTCTGGAATTATTTGTCCAGATTCCGTGAGTGTCATTCCAGATTTTTCGGGTTCTAATAGTTTCCAAACTAGATGATGCTGTGCAACATCAGGACAGCTTGGAAATCCCCAACTATATCTTAAACCACCTTTATCATCAATTTTTAATTCAGACTTTATTTTTTGATTAGTCCAACTCGCTAGAGCTTCTGCAACTTCTACGGCTAGCCCATGCAAATAATATGCATCAGTATACCTGTCTTCTTTATTCCAGTTTTCAATAATTTCTGCAACCTTATTTCCTACTGTAACTGATTGGAATGCAACTACATCATCATCTCCAAAATAATCTGTTAGACAAAGATAAGGAGCTTTTGTGGAACGTGGAAAATCAAATTCAAGCAATTCACCTTTAGTATTTTCAACTACTAGTTTGCCATTTTTGTTGTGGCATTTAAAATACCCATAGACGATTTCAGGTTCAAAGAGTTTCTCTCGGATTATCCTAATCTTCCATTCATTAAGCAAAGTTTCATGATCTGCCTCTGATTCAGAGCCTGCCTTGCCTCTTAGACCCCATGACAATTTGAATAGAGATTTTTTGTCAATAAAACTCCAGACTTCCTCCATATTGATTTGCTCTTCCTTTAGTCGAATAGGTTTACCAATTACTGGAGGCACAGGAGGAGTGACGGGTGTGATTTGGCTTTTTGGAAGTTTTGTAGTATCAATGATTGGCGCAGTTTTTTCTTTCCAGTTTTCTAATTTTGTTTTCCATTCAGATAATAATTTTTGCTTTTCATCTGAAACCAAAGAATCCATTGTCTTTAATCCCTCAAACATGGTATTGCAATAAAATACACCTGGTTCGTAGATACCATCTTGTTTTGCTATTCTGTTTATGTAATTGCTGTTAATGGCAGCACCACCACATAAAATGGGAATACTCATTTTATTTTTTCTGGCATGTTCTACAAAAAACTGCATTTGTTTTGAGGTTGATACAAGTAATGCAGAAAGACCAATTGCATCAGGATTTACCTCATCAATTTTTTCTAAGAACTTTTGCAGAGGAACTTGTTTTCCTAAATCATATACAGTATATCCATTATTTTGAAATATGGTCTTTACCAAATTCTTTCCAATATCATGAACATCACCATAAACGGTTCCAAGAACAAGTCTACCTTTACTAGAGCCTTCTTCTTTTATCAGATATTTTTCTAGCTCTCCAACTGCAGCTTTCATGCATTCAGCCGATTTTAACACAAATGGAAGAATCAACTCGCCGGAACCAAACTTGTCACCCACTTCTTTCATTGCAGGAAGTAAATTTTCATTTAGTGTTTTTATTGCAGCATCATGAGTAATTTCTGTGGGTGCATCTAGTGATAACACTCCGTTATTGTCTGCAATTATTTCTTTTTTGCCAGTTTTATCAGCAATTGCAGATACAACATCATTTGTGATTCCATCTTTTAGTCTGTTTACTATTCTAAAGTACGCACGTTTACCTGCAGGCCAAGATGGATCTACATCTATTTTTTTTGTAGAGGAGGTACTTTGAGGGCCAGCTTTTTCAAAATAAGAGATCAGTTCAGATAATGCATTAGGATGAACATTAAAGATGAGGTCTTCGGCAAGTTGTCTTTCTTTTTCATCAATCTCTCCATAAGAGATAATTTCTTTGGCATTAACGATTGCAGTATCCAATCCTGATTTTATTGCATGATATAAAAAAACAGAGTTTAGGATCTTTCTAGCATAAGGGACAAGACCAAAACTAATGTTGCTCAGTCCCAAAGTGGTAAAAGAGTTTGGAAATTTTTCTTTTATCAGTCTGATTCCTTCTAGAGTATTTTTTCCAGCATCAAGAAATTCATCTTCTCCTGTTGCAAGTGTAAATGTCAGAACATCAAAAATAAACTGCTCAATTTTTAGACCATATTTTTTTCCAGTCTCATAGAGTAATTCTGCAGTATCTAGTTTTTCTTGAGGGGTCTTTGCCATTCCTTTTGGTCCTATACACAAGGCAATTGCAGGAAGACCATACTTTGCCATGATAGGTGCAAGTTTTTCAAATCTGCTTCCATCTCCCTCAAGATTAATAGAGTTGATTATTGGTCTTCCAGGAATTTGTCTAACAGCTGCATCAATTACATCAGGATCAGTAGAGTCAATTACTAATGGTGCGTCAATTTCTAGACTGAGTCTTTTTACAAGGTTTAACATGAATTCTTTTTCATCTGAGCGTTCAGTTGTAGCTACACATACATCAAGACAGTGTGCTCCATCTTCTACTTGAGTTCGTCCCAAGTCAACTAATCCATCATAATCATCATTTAGTACCAATTGTTTTGCTTTCCTTGATCCCTGTGTGTTAATTCTCTCTCCAATGATTAATGGAGGTGGAAGCTGCTTGATATCTACGGCTTTTAATGCAGAGCTAACTCTTGGAACAGTCAATGTGGTAAAATATCAGAGTTTTTGTAAATACTTAACCCTCAATAGATTTTGTTTTTTCGTCAATTACTTTACGTAGGACTGCTATGTGCTGAGGGTTTGTTCCACAACAACCTCCAATTATTCGGACCTTTTTGTATTGTTTTAGAAAATCTCCAAGTACAGATCCCATCTTTTCCGGAGTCATCTTGTATACTGCCTGCCCTCCTTCATTTTCTGGCATTCCAGCATTTGGTACAACCAATATGTTGTGATCATCTTGCTCATCAAGCCATCTTACACTTGGAGTCATTTCAATAGGACCAGTAGAGCAGTTCATGCCAAATACATCAATGCCCATATCAGAGACAATTGTGTATGCAGCCTGAATGTTTGTTCCAAGAAGCATTTTTCCATATTGGTCAAGTGTGGTGTTTGCAATGATTGGAATCTTTTTTCCAATCTTCTTCATTGCATTGTGACATGCCTCAATGACGAGTTTTACTTCCAAAATATCCTGACTTGTTTCAATTAGCAATGCATCTACTCCTCCAAGAATAAGTCCTTCTGCTTGCAGTTCAAATGCTTCTTGGATTTCCTCGAGTGGTTTTTGTCCCAGATCAGGATCATTTGAGCTTGGAAGATATCCAGATGGCCCCATTGAACCTATCACATATCTTGGTTTATCCTCATATTCTGAGCAAACCTCAACTGCAATTTTTGCAATTTTTTTGTTAAAATCTACTGTCTGTTGTCCAAATCCATACTCATCAAGTTTGATTTTGTTTGAACCAAATGAGTTTGTTTCAATACAGTCAGATCCTGCATCCAAATAATTTCTATGAATCTGTTTTATCCATTCAGGATGTGTCAATACCAAACCATCATTAAATCCATCTTGATGGTCTGGAAAATCTTCAGGTTTAGGATTATACTTTTGAATTTCAGTACCCATTGCGCCATCAAAAAGTAGAACTCTGTTTTTGAGAGCTTCAAGGAAAGGTTCTTTTTTTATCAATTATTTTGAGACATCTCAGAGAGGTTTAACTCTTTTGAGAAAAGTCGCATCAAAATATACGTATGTTCAAATTAGGTAGAAGAGGATTTTATTGTACCTTTATGCAAAAATTACAAATAAACAACCTAGTTCGTAGTGCTACTTTTTTTCAACACGCTGGCATCTCCATTGTATTTGTATTCATGCCCATCATTGCAAAAGGTGTTACAGATTCAGTTTTTGAGATTGGATTAATTGTTGCATCATTTAGTTTTGCTCAGATCCTATCTGAAATCTACTTTGGGAGGCATTCAGATAAGAAAGGAACCAGACTCAAATTCATCAGAATAGGCTTTATTGGATGTGCTGCAGCATTTGGCCTACATTATTTTGCAGATGACATTGGATTGTTGTTTCTAGTTAGAATTGCAGCTGGAATTGCAAGTGGAGTTATGATTCCTGCAATGATAGCTTATGCATATGAGGCAAACCATGAGAAAAAAAGGGCAGCAACTGTAATTTCATTTCATGCATTAGGATGGCTTGCAGGAATTGCAGCAGCAGGAATCGCAAATGATCTTAAACTCATTTTTCTAATCAGTGCTGCATCATTTATTATCGGATTAATTTTTACGATGAGATTACCAAATCCAGAACAAGAAAAAGAGCTAGAACCAGGAACCACAAAAAAAGTAATTTCGAAAAACAAGTTTCTCTTCTTATCATTATTACTCAGGCATATTGGAGCATCAGCAGTATGGGTAATCCTACCAATAATGATCGTGGAGAAGTTAGGCGGAGAGCTATATCACATTTCAATTGTATATGTTGCAAACACGCTAACTGCATTTATTTTGATGAATGTGATGGCAACTAAAATCAATTTATCAAATGTTACAAAATTCAAAATTGGGATTGGAAGTACAACGTTTGTGTTTGTGGGGTTATCAGTAGTTACTGAGTGGTGGATGGCAATGCCTTTTATGGCATTAGTTGGTGCTACTTGGGCATTTTTATTCATTGGCGGAAATTTCCATTTGATGGAGAACAATCCACGTTCAACATCGACAGGAATTTTTAGCTCAACGTTGTCAATTGCCACAGTTATCGGTCCCGTAATTGCAGGAGGAATTGCATTTGCATTTGACTATGTATCTGTAATGTATTTTGCAATCGCAATTATAGTATGTGCGTTTTTAGTATCACTAAAGATTAGAAAATAAAGAAAAAAAGGAAATTTGAACTGTTTTACTAATCGTCGTCTTTATCGTTTTTGTCAAACTTTGGATTTAGAGGATCTAATTGGCTCTTCTTCAAACCTTTGAGATACCATGTGATTTCTTTACCACATAAATCTGCATCCAACTTGTTCTTCTTTGAGCTACATTCCTCCACAGTTTGTTGAATCCATCCTTCATAGACATTAGGTATTGCCAACACTCCTTGACCGCCTTGACCTTGATACTCGAATATACGATCATCAGTTTCAGTGTCAAGGGATTTGGTAAGGATCACTGAACCTGCAATCTTTGCATCAGTTCCATCTCCATCTTTATTTGGATCTGGATCAACAACATGCAAAATATTTGCAAATTTGCTTGTTACATAGGCATAGTATCCACCATCCCTCTTAGCACCCCATTGCACACCATGGCAACCAGGTTCACAAGGAAGTAAGGCAACTACTTTTCCAGGATCAGATGAGACATCAACAACAGCAATCTTTCCACCTAATGTGAGTGCGGTAACCATCCATTTATCACGTGGATCAATAGGTGATTGTATTGGAAGTCCTAATAGAGGGGGGTCTAATCCAAAGTCTTCTGCTACTTTGAGCCAATCAATATGACCAACTGTAGAACCATCAGATGGATCTATTGCAGTCATAGAATTTCCAAGGAAATCAGCCGTATAAAATACAGATTCATCTCCTTTCATTCCTGTTGCGATTGGCGCAAACAAAAGAGAATCTGAAGTATCAACAGAATCGTTCTTTAGATCAATAATTGAGGCTTTCAAACCTAAGAAGTCCGGAGTTACGACATACTGACCAGAGCTACTTACCCAATGTCCATGTGGATGAGAACGGAATCCTGTTGAGATTTGTTTTGTCATTTCATATGTAACAGGATCAAATTCATTTACAGTTTCCTCACCATTCATGGCAACGTAGATTCTACCGTCTGCTGGAGAAGTCATGACATGTGAAGGAGATTGACCAGTGAAGACTTCTTTGACAAGCTCGCCACTATCTCTATCAATTATTGCCATTTCATTTCCAAACCACTGTGTCTGGTAGATTACTTCATTTTTGCATCAGCCCAAAGATTGTGTGGGTGATTCATGTTAATGTCAGGTAGTGCAATCTTTTGTTTAATGTCCCATGTCCTGGCGTTAACTACGGTGATTGTTCCAGGTTTGTCTGCAGGTGTTCCTTCATGGTTTTTTGCAGCAGTTCTTTCAAACTGAGTATTAACCCAAACTTCACCTATTCCTCTCGTTATAGGAGATTTGACATCTGGAATTTCCATATTACTAAAGCCTAGTTTTAGTCCTTCAACATCTGATAGGATATTATTATCAGATGTTGTCAACCCTAATGCAATTGCAGCATTTACAGTTGTATTAGTATCATAAACCAATGCCTTAACAACATTTTCATCATTGGTTGTGATCAATACCGGAGGTAAACTTACACTCCATGTTGTTTCATTATAGTCTTTCCAGTTGTTAGGATCTGTAATGACAAAAAATGTTGTAAGAAGGGAGGTTGCTAGAGGATGATCAGCGGGGACAGTAGTTGGGAAATTCTTAGGAAATGCGCTTGGCGAAACATCACCAGTTCTCGTCAGTATTGTCAATTTTTCAGAGAAGTCTAATAGTGGGAATGGAAGTAAATCTTCTTTGGGTATTGGTTCTCCTTCATCGTCTTCAGTTCCACCAATAAACAAATTTGTTTCAGGATCATCGACAATTACTGCGCCAAACATGTATGGATGTATTTTACATACAAACACGTACAGTCCTGGTTTTTCAAGGCCTGTAGGGTTACCCATTTTATCAGTTAGAATTGTTGAGCCTCTGATTCCCAATTGTTGATCAAAGTGTCCAATACCTGCTGCACTAAGAATACCATTTCCACCAAGTTGTGGAGCATTCTCAGGATAAATCAGAGTGGTTATGGTATGTTTGGTCTGTGAATCTTTCATTCCAAAGATTACTGTTTCACCAGGATTGATTACTGCAAGTGATCGTCCTTCTGAATTAGAGAAGTCAGTTCCGCCACCTACTGCATCTTGAAGGGCATCACTGATGTACCCTAAAGGAAATCCTGTTCCAGCTTTGGTTTCTATATCAACACCTGGAAGTGAATCTAAATATTCATCTAGATCATCAGCAATACCTGCATCAAGAGTTTTCATCCACAATCCCGGCTCATCACTTAGAGTGAATGCAGCACCAACAATTGGAAGATCATCACTACCAGGCAGAACAGTCATCATGCCACTCATTCCTTCTTTCATATGATTAACAAAATGACAATGATACATCCATCCTTCCATGTCCTTACCATCTTCAGATTCATCATTATCACTGGCCTTGATAAGGAAAGTGTGTCTTTGCAGTTGAGTAATCTCCTTTACATCAATAATATCTTCAACAGTAGCAGATTCATGAATGTCTTCAGTCCATCTATGACCATGCATGTGAAATGCGTGTGTTTCCTCACCTAATCCCAATACATGGATTCTGTAAATTCCATCATGAGTCGTAATCAGATTTGGATTTGTCCATAGTGCAGTTTCTCTTACTCCTGAATCTCCAGAGTAATCAGTTGTAGAATAATCAATTTCATTTCCATAAAAAATGCTTCTACCCAAGGATTCTGTTGAAACCATCCAAAGAACAAATTCTTTATCAATTTCATTTACTCCTACAGTAGAAATTTTTCCCATTTCATTAACTAAACCATTGACTTTTCCGTACATTTCTCCTTCAAGAGGAGCAGGATTGATGATGACTGTTCCAAACAGACCAAGTTCTTCTGCACCAATTTCATTGATAGCAAAAGTGTGATCATGATATGGCCATGCACCAGCTGTTCCTGCAGCAGCAACCCAATGATATTTGATTTCATCTCCTCCACATAAAGCACCTGAATCTTCACTCATGTTCATTCTTTCATACGATGCATCATCGTTAATGTCATAGTGAACACCATGGACATGAATTCCTACCAGGGATGTTTCAGAGTAAGTTGCCAGTGGACCGATTGGAAAGTTATCTAATGGATGACCGGGCCCATCAACAAAGTTGTTTTCACAAGCACTGTTGATCAAGGTGACATTTGCATCATCACCTTACGTCATAATAATAGTAGGTCCTGGAATTGAGGGTTTGTCAGAATATTGAGTTCCAACTAATTCGTCACCTCCATTAATGTTGTATGATACCATTCGGTATGCATACAAACCATCAGGCATTGCTACTGCTTCCATCACAATGTTGTGTGTATCGCTAGACAATGCCTCTGCTGCAAAAGGAATTTGAGTATTCACAGAGTTTGTGTCGTTATTTTCAAAATCAACTGTAAAAACAGATGTTAATACAATTGAAAGTATAACAGTTGCTAGTAACATTATTTGTGTTCGTTTCAAGTTATTGGTACAAGTCTAAAATATCATGAATTTAAGTACTTACGATGATAATAAAAATGACGAAATTCGTTATTTTTTTTTCACATTATCACATAATATGTAAATAAGTAAAATAATTTCTTAACGTAGTCCCCAACGAGACATTACCTTGTCTTCTAGTCTCCTAAAGATTACACCATCAATTATAACTCCAATTATCATGATTACAAGCATTATTGCAATAACCTGAGAAACATCATTTAGCTGACGTCCAACATTTAACAAAAATCCCAATCCCAGAAATGAAAACAAGAGTTCAGCTCCAATTACACCCCTCCATGCAAATGCCCAACCTTGCTTAAATCCTGAAATCATGTATGGAAAGGCTGCTGGAATCAACACACTAGTTACGAGTTGTGTTCCCTTTGCACCCATGTTTCTTGCCGCCTCTATAAAGTGAGGATTGATGTTTTTGACACCAGTATAGGTATTGATGGTAACTGCAAAGATTGCACCAATTGCAGTAACAAAGATAATTCCAGCATCAGTAAGGCCAAACCAAAGTATTCCAAGTGGCACCCATGCAACAGAAGGAATTGATTGCAATCCCAAAACCAAAGAGCCAATAGTTTGATTTACAACTTCGACTCTTGCCATAAAGATGCCAAGAACTATTCCTCCTCCAATTGCAATTGCAAGACCAATCAAAAGTCTCAGTATGCTAGTTCCTATTCCAAAAAATAAACTTCCATCAGCTGCAGTGTAAACTAAATCTTCGCCAACCTCATATGGAGATGGAAATATATTGTTGGGCCAAACATTTGACATTGAGAATAGTTGCCATACTGCAATAATTACAATGTAAAACAATATTTTCTTTAACAAGATATTTTTCTTCAAAATGCTAACTCCTTTTTACCTCTGGTCTTAATTCAGATAGAATCTCTTGTTGAAGTGGCAAAAGATTTTCATCTTCTGCAAGTCGTGGTCTTTTATAATCAACTGGTATTAACTTTTTAATTTTAGATGGCCTGTTACTAAACACTGCAACTTTGGTTCCAAGTACTGCAGCTTCTGCAACATTGTGTGTTACAAATAATATTGTCTTTTTTGTTTTCTCCCAGATTAGCTGCATCTCAACTAAAAGCAGGTCTCTGGTTTGTGCATCAAGTGCTGCAAATGGCTCATCCATTAGTAACACATCAGGATCCATTACAAGCGCTCGAGCTATAGCTACTCTTTGCTTCATTCCAGTGGAGAGCTGATACGTATAAGAGTCTGCAAACTTTGTTAGCTGCATCATGTCAAGGTATCTCTTTGATATTTGAGCCCTCTCCTCAGGTGGGATTCCTGCCATCTTTAAGCCAAATTCTACATTGTCTTGCACTTTGAGCCAAGGAAACAATGCTCCTTCCTGAAATACCATTATTCTCTCAGGTCCAGTAGTGATTACAGGTTTGCCATCAAATAGAATCTGACCTTCATCAGGACTTTCAAGTCCAGCAACAATTCTTAGAAAGGTGGATTTTCCACAACCAGATGGGCCGACAAGGCAGACAAACTCACCGTCTTCAACTTTGAGGTTTACACCTCCAAGTGCCTTTAGCTTGTGACTGTCGTGTTTGAAATATTTCACAATGTCTTTAGCTTCAAGTGTGGCCATGAATTATCAAAACTCTCCTGGTTGGTCATTTGAATTTATTTCAAAGTAAATTCCTTCCAAGTCATATTCATCTCGTCCAAGATAACCCAAAGAATCTGCTCTTTGTGCAATTGTTGAAATAGATTCTTTTAGAGGATCGGATGTGATTTCTAAATTAGATAATGATTCATCAATAACTGAATCAGACAATGATTGACCCATTGTATTTTTCATAAATTGATTAAAGATAATTCTAGTATCTTTAGGATTTTCATTTATCCAGTTAATTGTTTTGGTGTGAGATTCAAGCCAGTTTTGAATGACCAGAGGATTTTCTTTAACATATTCATCTCTTCCAATCAAAACAACTGATGCAAATTTTTTCTCAGGCCAAAGATCTTCTTCAAAAAACAATCTTTTACCATTTAGTTCTTGCACAAGAAGTGATGCCCAAGGTTCAGGAACCCAGGCAGCATCAATCTCACCTTTTGTAAACAAAGTGTAAATGTCAGGATTTGGAATATTCAGTACAACAACAGAACCACCTTTCTCTGCTGGCTTTAATCCATTTTCATTAAGATAATTTCGCAATGATACGTCCTGTGTGTTTCCAATTTGCGGAGATGCAATTCGCTTTTCTGCAAAGTCAACAACAGAATTAATTTCTGAATTAGGATGAACTACAAAGCTTGCACCACCGCTTGCAGCACCTGATAAAATTTTTACATTTTTGTTTTCAGATTTTAAAAATCCATTGATTGCAGGACCAGGCCCAACATATGCAATATCAACAGAACCTGCAAAAAGAGATTCGATTACTTGAGGACCACTATCAAATAGCTTTGGTTCAATGTTTGTCTCTAGCCCTATTTGATTTTCAAAGATCCCTTTTTCCATTCCAATAATTGGAATGGCATGGCCAATGTTTGGAAAATATGCCACTCGAATCTTTTTTTCATGCCTATTTTCATCAAAACTAGTAGCAATTCCTGCTATTGAAATAACAGCTATCACTGCAATTCCAGCTAAAAATGCTGATCTAATTTTCATAAAACACCGTTATATTCGGAGGTTAAATAATCACCGAATTTTAGCTCAAGCTAGTCAAAAAATCAGAGTTTGTTTTTGGGTTATCACAAAAGATAAATTCCAAAATACAGCCGAAAATATGTTTTATGACTCAAAAAGGAATTCTTGCATTTTCTGGTGGATTAGACACGTCAGTTGTTGTAAAGTATCTTCAAGAAGAGCATAACATGGAAGTAATTACAGTTACAGTTGATGTTGGACAAGGAGATGACCACAAAAAGATTGCAGCAAAAGCAAAAAAACTCGGAGTAGAAAAACACTACAACATTGATGCAAGAAAAGAGTTTGTAAGAGATTATATTTTTCCATCAATAAAAGCAAACGCTCTCTATCAGAAAAAATATTGTCTTGCAACCGCACTTGCAAGACCACTGATTGCTAAAAAAGTATTAGAAATTGCAAGAAAAGAAAAAGTAACATCACTTGCACATGGATGTTCGGGCAAAGGAAATGATCAAGTAAGGTTTGACATCGCGTTGCGTTCAGGATCTAATCTCCCAATCATTGCACCAATTCGTGATAAAAATTTGGATAGAGTTACTGAATTAAAATTTGCAGAAAAACATGGAATTCAAATTGACACTGTAGCAAAAAAATTTAGCATTGATCAAAATCTATGGGGACGAGCAATTGAAGGAGGGGTATTAGAAGATCCTTACAATGAACCTCCAGATAATGCATTCATCTGGATCAAAACAAAAAATCTTCCTGATAAACCTACATATCTGGAGATAAAATTTGAAAAAGGAATTCCAGTAGAAGTTGATGGTAAAAAACTAGAACCCATAAAATTAATTGAATACCTTAACAAAAAGGCAGGAAATGCAGGAGTAGGAATTGTTGATCATATTGAAGATAGAGTTGTCGGAATAAAATCTCGCGAAGTTTACGAAACTCCAGCAGCAACATGCCTAATTGAGGCACATACTGACTTGGAGAAGATGGTTCACACAAAACATCAAAACAAGTTTAAATCAATAATTGATGATGAATGGTCATATCTTGTATATTCGGGATTATGGCAAGATCCATTAAGAAAAGATCTCGATGGATTTATTGAAACATCCCAAAAACCAGTTTCAGGAACAGTAAAACTCAAGCTATACAAAGGAAGCATTCGAGTGGTGGGAAGAAAATCAAAAAATTCATTGTATAGCCATGAGATTGCAACTTATGGTACAGAATCCACTTTTGATCAAAGATTGGCCAAAGGATTTGTTGAATTGTGGGGAATGCAGTCAACAGAAGCTAATAAATTACAAGAGAAGAGGTCATCAAAAACATGAACTGCCCAGAATGTGACGCAACACTAAACATCCCAGACGATGCCTCAGTAGGAGAAATTATTTCCTGTCCTGATTGTGGTGCTGACTTTGAAATCGCCAAAAAAGACGGATCAAATGTTGAGCTAAAACAAGCAGAAAGCGTAGGCGAAGACTGGGGAGAGTAATGTCCAAAGTTTGTATTGTGTTTGACCGTCTTAGAGCGGAAGAAAAAATGCTTCAAAAGGAGGCATCTGATCTTGGACATGATACAGTGATGCTTGATGCAAAAATTACCCAGATTAACACAGATAGTAAGAAGGAGGATTTTGACTTTGGAGATGTGGTATTAGAAAGATGTGTTAGTTATTTTAGAGGACTTCATTTTACTGCCAGTCTAGAATTTATGGATGTTCCAGTCTTTAACAAATTTGATGTCGCAAGTCTTTGTGGAAATAAGATGTTTATGACATTACTTTTGAAAAAACATAACATCCCAACTCCTAAAACATATTTTTCATTTTCAAGTCAAAGTGCAGCTGAGAATATAGAAAAAGTAGGATATCCACTTGTAATAAAACCAGTTATTGGTAGTTGGGGCCGTGGAGTAATGCCAGTAAAAGATAAGGATACAATGGATGCAGTATCTGAAATCAGAGATATTACAGATAGTCCACATGATAGAATTTACTATCTTCAAGAATTAGTAAAAAGACCACCAAGAGATATCAGAGTAATTACAATAGGCGATCAACCAATTGCAGCAATGTATAGAAAGTCTTCAGGAGGATTTAAAACAAACATTGCATTAGGTGCCGATCCTGAATTATGTGATATTTCAAAAGAGATGGAAGACATGGCCACAAAGGCATCAAAAGCAATGGGTGGAGGCATTTTAGGAATTGACATGATGGAAGATGAAGAAAACGGTCTTGTTATTCACGAAGTCAACAACACTGTTGAATTCAAAGGATTAGCAAGGGTTGCTCAAAGAAATATTCCAAAAGAAATGGTAGAGTTTGCACTAAACCACGTTAGGAAATAAATTATACTCCTTTACGAGGAGGTGTATCATGAAAGTAGGTGTTGTTGGAGCGTCAGGGTACGTAGGAGGAGAGACACTACGTTTACTGGTAAATCATCCCGATGTTGAAATCACAACTGTTACCTCAAGGCAACATGTTGGAGAATACCTCCATAGAGTTCAGCCAAGTTTGAAGGGGTTTACAGACTTGACTTTTTCTGAATTAGATTATGATAAAATTTCAGACCAATGCGATCTTGTCTTTACTGCAGTCCCACATGGAACAGCAACTGAGATTGTAAAAGCCCTGTATGATAGAGGAATCAAAATTATTGATTTGAGCGCAGATTACAGATTGCACAATCCTGAGGATTATGGAAAATGGTATGGATGGGAGCATCCACACCCTGATTACCTTTCAAATTCAGTATTTGGAGTGCCAGAACTACATAGGGAAGAAATCAAAAAGGCTCAATTAGTTTCTTGCCCAGGATGCATGGCAGTAACATCAATGCTTGCTCTTGCACCATTAATCAAAAATGAACTTATTGATACTGACCACATTGTAGTTGATTCAAAGATTGGTTCATCAGGTGCAGGTTCCGGTTCAGGAACAGCACATGCAATGAGAGCAGGAGTTATTCGACCATACAAACCAGCAAAGCACCGACATACTGGTGAGATAGAACAAGAGTTAAGCGAGGTTGCAGGAAAGAAGATTCATGTGTCTATGAGTCCACACGCAGTAGACGTAGTTCGAGGAATATTGTGTACGAATCACACATTTATGAAAAAAGAAATTGAGGAAAAAGAATTGTGGAAAATTTATCGTCAAAATTACGGTGAAGAGAAATTTGTCAGATTAATTCGGGATAAAAAAGGATTGTATAAATTCCCTGATCCAAAATTTTTGGTGGGTTCCAACTTTTGTGATATTGGTTTTGATCTTGATGAAGACAATCATAGATTGATTGCATTGTCTGCATCAGATAACCTCATGAAAGGCGCAGCAGGTTCAGCCATTCAAAACATGAATGTAATGTGTGGTTTTAATGAAATGGATGGCCTTAGATACACACCACTCACACCAGTATAGAAATGATCACCATCAAAATTGGCGGAAGTGTAGTAGATGATTTACATCCGTCAACGATTGCAGATATAAAAAAAGTAGCAGAAACTGAAGGGCTTATTTTAGTTCATGGAGGTGGAAAGGAAGTAACCAAGGTTTGCGAACAGCTTGGAAAAGAACCAAAGTTTGTTACATCACCAAGCGGAATAAAGAGTAGATACACTGACAAAGAGACTGCAGAAATTTTCACAATGGTGATGTCAGGTAGAATCAACAAAACAATTGTTCAGATGCTTCAAAAAAATGGAATAAATGCAATTGGATTATCCGGAGTTGATGCCAAAATCATCCAAGCAGACAGAAAAAAGAAACTTCTAATTGTAAATGAAAAGGGCCGAAAACAGGCAATAGATGGCGGATATACAGGAAAAATCACGGATATTAATGCTGATTTTATCAGGTCATTGCTTGATCAGGGCCTTGTTCCAGTAATATCACCAATTGCAATAAGTGAAGAATCAGAATTTCTCAATGTAGATGGAGATAGAGCAGCAGCATATGTATCAGGAAAAGTTAGAACAGACAAGGTTCTTTTCATTACAAATGTTGATGGGCTATTAATGGATGACAAACTTGTTACAAAGCTTACTTTAGCTGAAGCAAAAGAAATCAGACCAAAGATTGGACCCGGAATGGAAAAAAAGATCCTAGCATCTACTGAAGCACTAGACATGGGAGTAAAAGAAGCACTTATTGCAAATGGACAAAAAGAAAACCCTATATCATCAGCCATTTCTCACGATAACTGTACTGTGATAAAACATGAATGAAGATCAATTTATGGGGAATCTGTATCAGAGATTTCCAGTTACTATTGAAAAAGGAAAAGGAGCTCATGTATGGGATGTTGATGGAAAAGAGTACATCGATTGCATGGGCGGATACGGAGTAGCGCTAGTAGGACACCAAAATGAAAGAGTAAACAATGCTATCAAAGATCAAGTAGACAAAATAATTACGGTTCACAGCTCGCTTTATAATAAAACAAGAGAGGAATTTTTGCAAAAACTGATTGGTCTTGCACCTAAAGGATTAACTCAGGTACATCTTAACAACAGTGGTGCAGAAGCAGTAGAAGCTGCCATGAAATTTGCAAGAAAGTTTACCGGAAAAAAAGGAATGGTCGCAATGAAAGGATCATATCACGGAAAATCATTTGGAGCACTTTCTTTAACTTTTAATCCAAAATATAGAAAAGCCTTTGCACCACTAGTTGAAAAAGTATCATATGCATCCTTTGGAGATGTTGATGATCTTCGATCTGTAGTTGATGATGATACAGCATTTGTAATTTTAGAACCAATTCAAGGCGAGAGTGGAATTAATGTAGCCCCAGAAGGATTCTTGCAAGAAGTTAGAAAACTATGCGATGAAAAAGAAATTCTTCTAATATTTGACGAAATTCAAGCAGGGTTAGGAAGAACAGGTCGATTATGGGCTTGTGATCACTGGAATACAGCACCTGACATCATGTGTCTTGCAAAGGGGATTGCAGGAGGAGTTCCGATGGGAGCAACCCTTGTCAGACCAGACATTCTTGCTTCAATTAGTAAGGGAGAGCATTCATCAACGTTTGGAGGAAATCCACTTTCTTGTGCAGCAGGAATTGCAGCATTAAAAGCAATAACTAAAGATGGGTTAATTGAAAATTCAGAAAAAATGGGAAGGGTTTTCAGAGAAGGATTAGAAAGTCTAAAAGAAAAACACACCATAATAAGAGAGATCAGAGGAAAAGGTCTGATGATAGGAGTTGAATTAAAATTTGAGGTAAGAAACATCCTCATGAACCTAATCAAAGAAGGAGTTTTGATGCTATATTCAGGAAGAAATATTCTTAGAATTTTGCCTCCCTTAGTAATATCTGAAGAAGACATAGCAAAGGTTTTACAAACACTAGATACTGTACTTACAAAGGAGGAAGAAAGTCGTAATGTACAAGGATAAAATTGATGAAAAAATTATCGATTACCTCAAAGAGGACTCTAGAGAGTCATTTGTGGATATTGGAAAGAAGCTAAAGCTGTCTGAATCAGCTGTAAGAAGAAGAGTAAAGCAACTTGTAGATAACGGTACAATCAAAAAGTTCACTTTAGAACTTGGAGAAGAAAATACAACAAGTGCAATTGTTCTAGTATCAGTTGATTCAGCAACTGACACATCCAAGGTATCAGCAAAACTTGCAAAACTAAACGGCGTAAAAGTAGTATACGAGATTACTGGACAGTACGATATTACAACAATTATCAGCGCATCAAACATTACAGAAATCAATAACAGTATTGACGCATTAAGAAAAATTCTAGGAGTAATTGATACAAATACTGTCATTATTTTAAGAAAAATAGTTTAGAACGACTTTCGTTTCATTTTTAAAATTACTAACTAAATTAGGATCAATAATTACAAAATAAAACGACCTTAGTACGAATATACTTATATCCTTGATAAAAGTTAGCGATTTCTGTAATGAAAGATCCGAATCACTATGCAAATCTGTACAATGCATATGAAAAAAATCCAAAGAAGATAAGAGTGTTAGATAGCACCCTGAGAGAAGGAGAGCAACATCCAGGGGTTTCATTTACCAACAAGCAAAGAATCCAAATTGCTTGGATGCTAGATTATTTTGGGGTAGACCAAATAGAAATCTCACCAGTTGTTTCAGATGATCACAGAGAAGCAACTAAAACTATCATCAAACAAGGGTTAAAGGCAGACATTGTCTCACATGGTAGAGCACTCAAAGAGGACATTGATGTTTCACTAAGTTGTGATGCAAAATGGTGTGCTGCTTATCTTGGCATTTCAGATATTCATCTTAAAGACAAGTTAAGAATTTCAAGAGAAAAAGCAATGGAAAGAGCAGTTGAAACCGTAGAATATGCAAAATCTCATGGATTAAAAATAAGATTTACAGTAGAGGATGGCAGTAGGGCAGAACCAGAATTTTTACTTGATATGTGCAAGGCCATTGAGGATGCCGGAGTAGACAGAATTAGTTTGCCAGACACTGTTGGAATTCTTCGTCCTATTGGGATGTATAATTTTGTAAAAAAAGTGAGAGAAGTTATTGATGTACCACTTGATGCACATGTTCATAATGATATTGGATTTGCAGTTGCCAATGCATTTGCTGCATGTGATGCAGGAGTTGATCAGATTCACACCACAATTGATGGAATTGGTGAGAGAACAGGAATCCCACCGCTTGCTGAAGTTGCAGTTGCGTTAACATACCTATACAAATCACCAAATGATTTCAGATTAGATATGCTTCTTGATTTGTCAAGACTAATTGAGGAATACACATCAATCAAACCATATGACTCTAAACCAATCGTTGGTTCTTCAGCATACAAACACAAAGCAGGAACTCATCTTGCTGCAATTCTCAGAAATCCTGCAGCTTATGAACCAATCCCACCACGAGCTGTAGGAAATAGAAGGAGGATTGTCTTTGGAGAATTGGCAGGTAAAACAGGTGCTGCGTATCTGATGTCTTTGTTAGGACTAGAGAAAGATGATGAGCATGCAAAAGCGGTGGCTTCAGGTCTCAAAGGACTAAGAATGGGAGATCTTATTGAGATTCCACTTGAGGACCGACTTGAAAAAAAGATAATTAATGACAAATAAAGAGGGAGAATAAGGAAAAAATATGTCAAAATGTGAAGAATGTGATGCAGACATTTCAATTCCAAATGATGCATTGGAAGGAGAAATTGTAACATGTCCTGAATGTGGCGCAAGTTTTGAATTAACAAAAGGTTCAGATGGTTTCGATCTAAAGCCTGCCCAAACGGTTGGCGAGGATTGGGGGCAGTGAGCCCTGATGTTACAATTCTTTACGATACCATCCGTTGGGAAGAAAAGGCACTCTTAGAGGCAGGTAAAAAAAACAACATCAACATCCAGATGGTTGATTGTAAAAAATTAGCTATAGATTTAGAAAAAAAACCAGAAGAGTACGGAGTAGTCATTCAGAGATGTGTTAGTTATTACAGAAACTTGCATTCTACTGCAGCATTAGAAGGGTTGGGGGTCAAGGTAATTAACTGTCTAAATACAGGAATTTTGGCAGGAAACAAGCTTTTCACACATATGCTTCTAAAAAAATTCGGAGTACCAACACCATATGCAACGGTTGCATTTTCTAAAGATGCAGCTTTAGAGGCACTTGAGACGCAGGGATATCCAAAAGTAATAAAACCAACTGTTGGGAGTTGGGGGAGATTAATTTCAAAATTGAATGACAAGGATTCTGCAGAGGGAATTATTGAAAGCAGGGAAAACATGTATCCAATTTATCAGATTCATTATTTAGAGGAATTTGTCAAACGACCCCCAAGGGATATCAGAGCAATTATGGTAGGGGATAAAATTGTTGCAGCTATATATCGAACTTCTGGAAGCGGAAATTGGAAAACAAACATGGCTTTGGGAGGAATAGCAGAAGAGTGTAAGGTCACACCAGAGATGGAAGAAATGTGTATTAAGGCAAAAAATGCAGTTCAAGGAGACATAGTAGGAGTAGATTTGATGGAAAGTGATGAAAGAGGATTAGTGGTTCATGAAGTCAATAACACAACAGAGTACAAAAATACAGTTCGAGTATGTAGTGTTAATATCCCTTCATTAATGCTTGATTATGCCCTCAAATCAAAATAGTAAGAATTGGACACCACATTTACTGTAACACCAAGATTTGCCGTGAAGATGCTTGAAAAAGCACTCAAACTTTACACCCCATCTCTAAGCGAAAAACCAATGGCAGAATTTTTGGCCGACAAATGTGATGATTTAGGATTTGAAGATATTCACATTGATGAAGTGGGCAATATCATTGCAAAGAAGGGTTCAGGTTCCCCAAAAATTCTTCTTTGTGGACACATGGATGTAGTTCCAGGAAAAGTAAAGGTGAGAAAAGAAGGAGATTCTCTTTATGGACGAGGGGCATCAGATGCAAAGGCACCATTAATGGCAATGCTTTTGGCAGCTGCATCAATTCAAAATAACAATGGAACTGTAACCTTTGTTGGTGCAGTAGATGAGGAAGGAAATGCAACAGGAATCAAGAATTTGGTTAAAAATGATATGAATGTGGATTATGCAATTTTTGGAGAGCCAAGTGGAATTAAACATGTTACAATTGCATACAAAGGAAGATTAGCGATAAATCTCAAGATAAGTGTTCAAGATAGTGCTCATGCAAGTGCTCCGTGGCTTTCAAAAAATGCTATTCAAGAATCAATGATATTTGCAAAAGAACTCAAAGAAGGTTTGGAAGCAGGACAAGAAAACAGAACAAAAGGTATGTTGCTAACTGCAACTTTAACTGAAATTAATGGTGGTACAAGTCACAATGTTACACCAAAAGAATGTGTTTCAACTTTTGATATTAGAATTCCAGTGGATATGAATTGCAAGTCTGTAGAACAAAAAATTTCTAGTCTTGTAAAAGAAATTGCAGAAAAAAGAGATGTTGAGGTGTTTTATTCAATTCTTGATGAAACAGAACCCTTTGAGGCCCCACATAACTCACCGCTTGTAAGGGCATTTACTTTAGGAGTGATGGAAACAGAGCATTCTAGACCCACATTAATCAGAAAAACAGGTACTGGAGACATGAATGTGATTGGAAACCAATGGAACATACCAGTGGTGACATATGGACCAGGAGATCCTCACGAGGCCCATACTATTGATGAGAAGGTTTCAATTGATGAATATCTCAGAGGAATTGAAATTCTCAAGAAAACTCTACATCACTTAAAAAGACTCCATGATAGAAAGATGCAGTAATGCTCTGGTTCATAGGACTCGGAATTTCAGGTTCAAAATCGATTTCAATTGAGACAATAGACATCTTAGCAAAAGCAGACATCGTATACCTTGAACAGTTCACCAGCCCAATTGGTAAATCAGATTTTACAAAAATCAAAAAATTGGCAAAAGGGGAATTCAAACCTGCAAAAAGATGGCTAGTAGAAGATGGAAATGAGATTTTACAAAACGCAAAAAAGAAAAAAGTAGTCTTGTTGTCATATGGGGATCCATACATTGCAACAACCCATATTGAATTGAGAACAAGAGCAATTGAGCAGAAAATAAAGACGTATACAATTCACGCAGCCTCTTCACTTACCTCATTGATAGGTGAATGCGGTCTTCATTTTTACAAAATTGGAAGAATTGCAACAATAATGAGTGAAATGAAATCCCTTACAACACCCTACTATATCATTTACAGAAACATCATAGAAGGAAATCATACGGTATTATTACTGGAGTATAATCAAGACAAGGACTTTTTCTTGGATCCAAAAGATGCTCTCTTAGGATTAATTGAAACTGAAAAAGGTCAGAGAAGAAATGTAATTAATCAATCAACATATGCAATTGTTGCATCAAGAATTGGATTTAAAAATCAATCAATAGTTTCTGGAAAAATTTCAAATCTAAAGAAAATAGACTTTGGGAAACCACCACATACAATAATAATTACAGGAAGATTACACTTTACAGAATCAGATGCTCTGAAAATCTTTTCAAAATGTCTTGATGAGCCAATAGACAAT
Source organism: Nitrosarchaeum sp. (assembly GCA_965223805.1). Classification (GTDB taxonomy): domain Archaea; phylum Thermoproteota; class Nitrososphaeria; order Nitrososphaerales; family Nitrosopumilaceae; genus HKST03. The sequence goes on from OZ245014.1 coordinate 830,390, forward strand.
TCTGAGTATACAATAAAGATATCAAAACAAATGATGAGAAAATATGTGCCCATGATAAGAGATGCATTAGAAGAGACAAAATTGCATTACAAAGACAAAAAAGAATTTCAAGTGATTTTGGAAAATGCTGAATTGTATATTCAAGATGCAGAAAAGTTTCTAGAATATGGCCAAGATGAGGTAGCAATATTGAGTATCGGATATGCAGATGGTCTCGTAGATGCTCTAAGATTAGCTAAAGGTCTAGAACCAAAGATGTAGTTAAACGATGAATTAAAGAGAGAGTAGATAGGAGAAATCGCATTGGAACTAATAGAAAAATCAATCTTGACGGCAATATACGTAGGCCAACTAAATGGAAAATCTCCAATGGATATTATCCAACAGAAAAATAAGATTTCAGAAGATATTATCAATTCAAAAATTGATGGGTTGATAAAAAGTCAACTTGTAAATGAAGATAGAACAACATTGACGGAACTTGGGAGAAATTCCCTCAGGGTAGTTTTGGCAGGAGGAGTCTTTGACATTATTCATCCAGGTCACATTTACACCCTAAACGCGGCACGTCTGCTGGGCGATGTTCTAGTTGTAGTGGTTGCAACAGACAATACTGCAATAAAGATGAAAAAACGAAAACCTCTACACAGTCAAGACCAACGCCAAGAATTAGTCAACTCTTTGGTAATGGTAGACCTTTGTCTTGTAGGCCAAGAAGACGATATTTTCAAGACAGTAAATCTTGTAAGGCCTCAGATTATTGCCTTAGGATATGATCAAGTTCATCAAGAAAAATTCATCAAAGATGGGTGTATACGAATCAAACTAGATGCAAAAGTTGCAAGATTGCAATCACCAATTCCTGAAAGCTCTAGCTCAAAGATCGAAAAAGAGTATGGTGAATCAATTCATGGAATTTAATTTGAATCAATATTGTTTTGTAGTAAGAATATGACATTTTGCTTTATGATGAATTGTATTAATAATATCATCATAGTGGGTAGATTCTGTCATTGAAAGTTTGGGATAATCTACAATTAAAAGATCAACAGCATTTTCCATTACATAATCAATTACCCAATGTGCAATAGAATCAGTCAATGCAAATTTAGTTTTTATTGGAACATTTTCTTTTTCTGCAATTTTTTCCCATTTTACTAATTCTGATTTAATTTTGTCTTTTCTATTTTGAAGAGATTGTTTATCTGCTTTGGTTTCAAAGAAATGAAACATTGGTGGTTTTTGATAGAAGCATTCGATAACTGAAAGGGGGCATTCAAGTTTCTTTGCCATTTTTAATCCAAGATCAAATGATTTTTTGTCATGAGTTGGAGTAATAATTGCAACGGTAATTTGATTAAACAAACTCAACAAAGATGACTCAATTCTTGTATTAATCACTTTTGTCTGAGGTATGATCTAAGAATGAATTGGGATCTTAATTGTTACTTTGGAGCCATCTTTTAATTTACCAGATTTTCTGATGCAAATTTTTGAGATCAATTCAATAATCGAACTATCATGATGAGTTCGCTCTAAAATTATTAATTGACAATCTATTGTCTGATTAATTTTTGCAGGAAAACATTTTACCCATCCGTAGGTTCGCTTTCCATCTGAAAAACTCTTTATTGTAATACCATTCAAAGTCTCAAATTGTTTAATTACTTCTTGATGCACTTTTTTGTCTAGTCGAACATTTAGAGTTCCAGGAAAGGGAACATAACCAATTTTAGATTTGAATTGTTTTGTGTAGCCTTTAAGAGACATGTAGTACGCTCCTTCTCCCATCCCTGAGACTAAAGTTCCTTGGAGTTCCACTTCAGAGGGGGAAGAGTCTAGACTTTTTTGAAGAATTGTCGATAGACGGATTATTTCAGAAAATCCCTTTGTGGTGATTTTAACCGAAATATTTCGTCCGCTAATTATTCTTTCAATGAATTGATTATTTTCAAGTTCTATGAGATGTTTGGAGGCTGCCTGTTGAGATTTTTTTATGTTTTTTCCTAACGAAGATGTTGTGAGGGTAACAAAGTTGTTTTTTGCTCCTTTTGAAAGAAGATAGGCAAGAGTTAAGATGTGCTGAATCTTTAGTTCAGTCATCAAGTAAACCTATGCTATTCCTAAGTCACCGAATGTTTTTAGAGTTAATCCATCAGAGTTTGTTAATTTTGCAACTCTATGTCCTATTACGCACTCAATGCCAGCATTTTTGGCACCCTCTAAAAGTCTCTGCGTAATAATGCCATCAAGCAGGAGATATTTTATTCCAGATTGTGTTGATAGTTTGCTTACAACTTCGCTAATTGGAACTTTGAATATTTCCTTTTGGCTTTCATCTAATGCAACAGCTTCTAATGTTTCATTAAGGTCTGGATAAATTTTAGCTGCCATTTCGGCAATAGGTTTATCGTCTTCACTCTTTAAAGTAGGTGCAGGAATGCCAGATTTAATTTCTTCAGCTACGGGGCTAAGAAGCTCATCGATTCTTTCAGGGGTTAACTCTTCAACTTCAATTCCAGTATCAGCTCGTAGATCATAATCAATTGGAACAACTGATTTGAGCTCTTTAAGGATAAATCCACCTGCTCTATCACCATCAGTAAATGCAACAATGTTATCCTTTGAGGAACATAATTCTTTGATAGATTCATCTATTTTTGCTCCTTCAATAGCAATTGAATTATCATAACCAGCTCTTAGAAGATTGATTACATCGGCTCTCCCTTCAACTAGAATTATCCAGTTTGAGTCAAAGACTCCAGAACTACATGTTAATTTAGATGGTCCGTATGTTGTAAGTTTTCCAGAATCACCGGCATGAACATCTTTTAACATGCTTTCGCCTTCACTTACAGTTTTGGTTGCCCAGCGCTGTTTGATTTCCTTTGCACGTTTTACAATATCGTCTTTCTTTGCTGCTCTAACATCATCAATTGAATCGAGTTTAAAGCTGCAATCAAAAGGGCCGACCTTATCAATACTCTCAATTCCTGCTGCAATTAAAGCACAAGTGTCAATATCAGTACTCATTGGAATTAGAGCATCTCCCGCTGTTGTGTTAACTGTAGATTTTGAATTTACTTCTATACGTCCAACTTTTGAAACTCGTTGCAGCTCATTTAAATTCATCTCAGGGCCTAACAGTCCTTCTGTTTGGCCAAAGATTGCTCCGATTATATCTGCTCTTTCAACGAGCCCATCAACTTCAAAGGAAAGTTTAACATGATATTTGACAATTCCTGATTGAGGCATAAATTATTCATCTCCTTAATTATCATAATTTCAATTTCTAGTTTCGATATATGAGGGTATCGCAATGAAACAAGCAAAAAATAATGAAATTAACAAAAACCAACTAGTTTTCACTAGGCCAATGTAAAAATGAAAAATAGTGATGTAGTTTACTCAGTGCTAAATGAATGACCACATGAACAGGATTTTACAACATTTGGATTGTTGATTTTAAATCCAGAGCCCATTAGGCTTTCAATATAGTCTACGTTTGCACCTTTAAGATGATCTACACTGTAGCTGTCTACTAGAAGTTTTACCCCATTTTCCTCCATAACTAAGTCATCTTCTTCTGGTGCTTTTTCAAAGCCCATTCCGTATGACAGGCCAGAACAGCCTCCACCTTGAACATATACTCGTAAATATTCAGGTTTCTCGGATTCTTCTTTCATAAATTCTTTGATCTTTTCTGCTGCTTTTGGAGTAACAGTAATCATCTTCTGGGTTTGTTCAGATGCCATAATAATCAAAAATGTTGATTCAAATTATAATAAGCTTTTCACACTGAACCTAATAGGAATTCAAGAAATTGGTAATTTAAGTTTAAAAAATAGTAGCTTAAGCTAAATTCTAAATCTAATAAAAAACATACTTCAGACACCAACGAAGCCTTGTAGTTTTTTTATTATGGCTTTAGAATCTTGGACATCTATTTCTAAAACAAGACCATTTTGCCAACCTAATTTTTCTATGAATTCTGGTGGAATTTCAATCTCATATCTGTCATCTTGTTTTGTCAATCGTGTTGTTTTCAGTAGAGTCATAATAGTTTGTTAATTTTGTAATATCTAAGAATATATGAATAATAACTGAATGAATTTTTAAAAATTTTTAAAAGAAATAAATATATTTTTAGGGTATTTTATGGTTTTAATCGAACCAATATTCGGTGTGAAAAAAATATATCATTAAAAATTAGGAAGACATTCTAATTACAATATTTTTGACTTCGATTTAATTGACAAAATTTTATCCAAGAAAAAATAGAATTTAATCTATGAGCATATTCAGTTCATCATCATAAGGAAAAATTAAAGATGATAACAAAGATTATTTGTGATTTTTTCAGAAAAAGTTAATGATGGCTCTAAACGGCAAAAGTAGGATTATTCTTTTGTATAGTCGCCACTTAAAATATTTAGAACATGTTCGATAATTTGTTTTGAGCCACCTTGATGTAGATCAGTTCTCATGGTATCTGAGCCAAGACTCACGAAGATTAGATGGTTTTCTCCCATTGGAAAAGTTATTCTTGTGATTTTTTCAAATGCTGCTGAGGCATAAAGCCCCCTTCCAATCTTTGGACTTAATTGTTTTCTTGCTTTCCATGCACCAGCTGCTCTTTTAAGAGACAATTCAGTTTCTTCAGGAGATAAGTAATTTGTCACCCCTTCTCGGTGTTTGACGACTTCTATGTTCCCATCCAAATCGGTAACAATACCGTGCCTAATGTTTACGTCTGAATCCATAATTCTTTGTAAAACTTTTTGATAAATTTCATCTACCATACAAAATCGTATGTGAGAATATTACTTAAGAATATCCAATAAAATCAAAATTAATTTTTATCAAAAGAACATAATAATTTAGCATCAAAATTAATTTAATGAATTAGATAAATATTAAGAAGAATTTTTAGTTTATGAAAATATAATAAGATAATATTATAATTCTTAAATATTTGTTTAGATAATTAATAACATGAATTTGGATGAAACTGACATTAAAATTTTAAAAAATTTGTTAGTTGATGCAAGGTTATCATCCAGACAACTAGCACACAAACTAGGATTATCAACAGTGACAGTAATCACAAGAATTAAAAAATTAGAACAAAAAAAAATTATTACAGGTTATTCTGCTCGTTTGAATGATCAGTTATTAGGATATGATTTAACTGCTATAATTGAAGTGACGACAGGTAAAGGAAAGATGTTGGAAGTCGAACAAAAAATTGCTGAAAATGATGATATTTGTGCAGTCTATGATATTACTGGACATGCAGATGTTTTATTGATTGGAAAATTCAAAAACCGACAAGAATTAAGTGAATTTGTTAAGAAATTATCTGCAGTTCCAAATGTTGAAAATACCGTAACTCATATGGTTCTCAATACAATAAAAGAGGATTTTAGATTAATTTAATAAAGTAATTTTTTTGTCAATATTTTTAATAATTATTTTTATTGTGACTTGTACGGAAACTGAAAAATCATTTAGTAATGATAAAGAAATTGAACGTTTTTTTAGATTATTATAATTCGAATTATAATACCAGCTACAAGCATATGAAACATGAAAGAAATTGAGTACTGTATTCCATTGCTAGAAAATAATGAAGGAAACTACACAAATTGTGCTAGATGTCATAATTCACTTCCACATTGCCATTGTACTTGTCCATATTGTGGGGAAAGAGATGAATGTGAATGTGCATTGTTTGATGCAGCAACAGGAGGATAACTAAAATGAATATTTATGATACCAAATCAATTCGCTGTTCAAGTTGTAAAAATGTTATTGGAGAAGTAGATTATGATGCTGAAATAATTAGACCAAAATGTGGTCAGTGCGCAAATCCCACCCTTCATGCAAAAGACAAAATGAATTATTTGATGTCATAGTTGCATATTGCTCTAGTCTGACGCCTTTTTTTGATTATTTTTGAAATCCTTGGTTTCCAACAATGTTTAAGGTAATAGTAGATTTAATATTTTCCAATTTTCTAATTTTTTTTCCAATAACTTCGGAAATCTCATTATAAGTAGGAGCCATAATTTTGCAGATTAATTCGTAGGAACCAACTAAAACATTAGTCTCAATAGCTTCTGGAATTTTCTTTAAATTTTCTATAACTTGAGATTCATTAGAATGGTTACAATGAATCATAACATAAGCCTGCACCATATGTTTTTCTAAAACTTCATTTTCAACTCTACTTGTTTTTCTAAAACCTCCATTTTCATGAATTTCCAGAGTTAGTGTTGAGCGAATTTGAGGAATTTTCCTGATTTTTCGGGAAATATCCTGCTCTATCTTAATTTCATCAGGGGATTCAAGTTTAACAATAACATCGTATGGTCCAAATGCACCATATGCAGCCTTTACTGTTTCAATATTTTTTAAACTAGATATTACAAAGTCATCAGTTCCTGTATCATTTACCAATAATACATAATATTCTGACATACTTTCTAGCTTTGTCCGTCGATTCCCATAAGTGTTAGGGTGGATCGGACATGATCTATTTTTCTTATTCCCCAGGTTATTACTTCTCGTAGTTTATCTTTTTCATCATGTTCAACTTTTGCAACAACATCATATGCACCAAAAGTGCCATGGACCTCCTTAACAGAATCCATATGTTTTAGATTTTCAATAATATCATCTTCTTTTCCTAATTCACTGTTAATCAGAACAAAAGCAGTAGTCAATAAGAAAAATAATGAAAAAAATTATTTAAGAGAAACCATGAATTTGATTTAAAATTATTTAAAATTTAAGACATTTTTCAAACATTAGTATAGAAAAAATTACTATTTTAAGGCAAATACTAAAAACTCTTGTTTTAATTGATTCAAAGTTAATCCACAAAGATATAGAATTTCATTTTCAAGAAATTAGATTCAGAAAATTGAGCAGGACAATATTGAGACCAAAAATAATATGGCAAAATCCTAATGAAAGTAAAACCTATCTGTGGAATTTAAAAATAAAACCAACAAAAAGAGAAAATAAGAAGGAAATTTGGGATAGCTTATTTTTTTGATTTGTTGACAAAAGCTGTCATGCGTTCTTCTCTATCAGGATGAGTAAAGCAATTTCTCCATGCAAGAAGTTCGATTGAAAGTCCAGTATCAAGATCAGCATTTCTTCCTTTGTTAATTGCAACTTTTGACATCTGAACACCCATCGTAGAGTTTGCAGCAATTTGTTTTGCCATTTTCAAAGCTTCTTCTTGTAATGATGCAAGGGGTACGACATGGTTAACTAAACCAATTTCTTTTGCCTCATCAGCTTTGATCATTTTTCCAGAATAGACTAGCTCCTTTGCTTTTGCTATTCCCACAATTCTCATCAATCTTTGTGTTCCACCCCATCCAGGAGGAATACCGATTGTAACTTCTGGTTGACCTAGTCTTGCAGTATCTGCTGCAATTCTAATATCACATGACATTGCAAGCTCACAACCTCCTCCTAATGCAAAACCGTTGACGGCAGCAATTGTAGGTTGTTTTACAAGCTCAACTGTAGCAGTAACAAGTTGTCCTGTTTTTGCATATTCTACTGATTCATCTGCAGAAATTTTTGACATATATTCAATGTCTGCACCAGCAGAAAATGCTTTTTCACCCTCACCAGTCAAAATGATTACTTTGACATTATCATCATGATTGAGTGTTTCAAAAGTTTTGATGAGCTCCTTTGCAACATCTATATTCATAGCATTTAGTTTGTCAGGTCTGTTGATTTTGACAGTACAAATGCCATCAGAAGTAGACGTGGTAACTAGTGACATAATAATTTGCCAAGTAATGCTTGACTTAAATGTTGTCTATTTTCCGAGTACTTTGCCCCACTGAGCTAATGCAGCGGCAGCTGTAACCCAAGTTCGAAGATCTTGATAAACTGGAACTTTGTGTTTTTGAACTAATTTTACCATCTTTTCAGTGTATGGACCACCATTACATCCAACTAGTACTGGTTTCTTTCTTTTCTTTTGGAAATCAGCTAGATAATCAACGATTGTTTCTTCAAGTGGATCATCTTGGAAGACAAACCACGGCATTGCAATATCGATGTTTTTTTCATCCATGAATTGCTGAATGACAAATCGATAATCATCTGCTGTTGCACCACCACCCACATCTGCGGGATTACCATTATGGATAGGAACAGATGGTGGAAAACGGTCCTTCATCTTTTTAAGAAGTTTTGGGGATAATTTTCCTATTGTAAGATCATGTTTTTCTAATTGATCAATTGCTCCGATCATTGGACCAGCGCCATTACTAGTCATAGAAACACGACTACCCTTTGCAGGAGGTTGCCATGCTAGTGCCTTTAAGACTCCAACTAGTTCTTGATAGCTATCAACTGAAATAATTCCAGCCTGTTTGAATGCTCCCATAATGATTGCATTTGAACCACCAAGAGAACCTGTATGTGATGCGGCTTGTTTTGCACCCATAGCAGTTCTTCCACTCTTCCAAATTACGATTGGTTTTTTCTTCTCTTTCATTACACGTTTTGCAGTATTGATGAATTTTCGTCCATCACCAAAGCCTTCAACATATAATCCAACGACTTTTGTTTGAGGATCATTTGCAGCATACCATATCATGTCTGCTTCATCAACATCGGAACGATTACCAAAACTAATCATCTTGGATAAACCAAATACATCTGCGCTTTCTAACATACTAATTCCCATTGTTCCACTTTGAGAGAAAAATGCAGTATCTCCTAATTTTGAACGTACCATTCTTTCCTGCCCTTGGAATGCACAATCAAGACGATTAGCGGCGTTGAACATTCCAATACAGTTAGGACCAATTATTCTAATTTTGTGTTTTTCAGATAATCTCGCTACTTCAGCCTCGTAAGCTGCTCGTTCGCCACCAAGTTCTTTTCCTCCACCTGAAACAATTACTACACTGTGAACACCTTTCTTTGCACAATCTTCTAAGACGGGTGGGGTCATTGACAAATCAACTGAAACTACAACAAGATCAACTTTGCCTGGCACTGCTGCAACTGATGGGTAACATTTTTGTCCAAAGATTTTATCAGCCTTTGGATTAATGGGGTAAACCTTTCCTTTGAAATCATAATTTACCAGACTATCTAAGATAGAGTTTCCAATCTTTCCTTTACTTGCAGAGGCACCAACTAATGCAACAGATTTTGGAGTAAAGAATGTCTCCATATTGTCTTTGTTTGGTTTTGCCTTTGAGATGGAATTTTTCTTTATTTCCTTGTTTAGGATAATTTTTGCATCAACTACAAAGTGAGATTTTGGATATACAATTACAGGGTTAAAGTCAATACTGTTAATGTAATCAGCATTTTCTACGCCTAATTTTCCGATGTTTACTAACATTTTTGCAACCATGTTAGTATCAATTGGCTCGCTTCCTCTGAATCCTTTAAGTAGTTTTGAACCTTTTAGTTCGTTTAACATTGATTTGGCATCAAAAGTTGTAATTGGAAGCATTCTAAATGCAACATCCTTCATAACTTCTGTCATGATACCACCAAGTCCTACCATAATTACAGGGCCAAACTGGGAATCGTTTTGAATTCCTACAATTAGCTCAACTCCTTTTGGAACCATCTTCTCCAAAAGAATTCCTTTTACTTCAACGCCTTTCTTTTTAGAAAGTCTACCATACATATCAGTAAATGTCTTTTTTACATCATTGACATTATCTAATCCAACTTTAACTCCACCAACATCTGTTTTGTGTAAAATTTGTGGGGATACCACTTTCATTACTAATGGGAAGCCAATCTTCTTTGCCTGTTTTGCAGCATCTTCAGCAGAAGTTACAAGTGCGTAAGGTGGCACTTTTACTTGATATGATTTTAGAATTGATTTTGATAATTCTTCAGTGATAACTTTGTGATCGGTTTGAATAGTTTCTTCAAAAATTTTATTATTTGCGACCATTGTCTATCGATAAAATCAAAACTCAGTATATTAAACTTTGGTCAAAGATCGAAAAATGTTTTGAAATTATTGTAAAAATTCTTCATATTGTTTTTGACAATTGAAATATTTGTATCAATATCTGCTCTAATTTTATCAGGTTTAATGTAAGAAATTTCTTCTAACTTTTCCTGTGTTTTATCTAGCCAAAGATTCACCATCTCCTCATTTACTTCCAAATGAAACTGAAGTCCAACTGCTGATCCTATTTGAAATGCTTGGTTAGGATAATCCTGTGAAGAAACAAGGCGAACTGCCTTTGCCGGTAAATCAAAAGTATCACCATGCCAATGAAAAACAGTAAAAGGGTTTTCAAAACCTGAAAACAGTTCTGAATTTCCATCTGGAACTAAATCATCATAAAAGCCAATTTCTTTTTTGGGACCACGGTATACTTTGGCTCCAAATGTTTTTGCAATTAATTGAGATCCTAAACAAACTCCAAGTACTGGAATGTTTTTTTCTACATTTTTCTTGATAAGTTTTTGTTCCTTCTGTAGATACGGTAAATTGTCATTTGCACTTTCAGGCGCACCTAAAATAACCATAAGGGCAAAATCTGTAGAGGGAAGTTTTTCTGTTTTTGCATGAACGGAATGAAGTTCAAAACCATCTTGTTTTAATAGTTCGCCTAAATATCCAGAACCTTCAATTTGAGTATTTTGAACAAGTAAGACATCGCTCATAATTGATTTTTACCAAAAGTGCTTAATATGTTAAAGCCAATTGTAAAGTGTGCTTGTAACAGAGCAAGAAATTGACGAGGTAAAGAATTTTGTTTCTCATCTAAACTCCATGAAAAAAAGTGTAGTTATTGTTGAAGGAAAAAGGGATACAGCAGCTCTCAGAAAGGTAGGGTTTTCTGGAAAGATTTTAGAATTTCACAACTTTGGAGGAATGATAAATTTTGCAGATTCTGTGGCAAAGTATGATAGATTGATAATTCTTTTTGATAGAGATAGAAAAGGAAGAACACTAACTGGAAAAACAATCAGATTATTACAAAGAAGAACCAGAATTGATCTTTCCTTTAAAAAAAGGCTCAGAATTATCACTAAGGGAAAAATAATGTTTATTGAACAATTGATTTGTTATGAATCGTATTTAGTTTATGGCCAGATTCCTTTTTGGTTAAATGCCTCAACAACACGTTGAACTGCCAAAGCCATTGTTGCCTTTCTCATGTCAATCTTGTGTTTCTTTGACAAAGCATAAGCATCTTTGAATCCCTTTGTAATGTTTGCCTCCATCTTGTTTGCAACTTCATCAAAGCTCCAATAGTAACCCATGTTATTTTGTACCCATTCCAAGTATGAAATACATACACCACCAGAGTTTGCTAAAATATCTGGAATTACCAAAATTTTCTTATCGTAAATAATTGGATCTGCTTCAGGTAATGTTGGGCCATTTGCAGCTTCTGCAATAATTTTGCATTTGAGATTCCTTGCTATCTTTGCATTGATTTGATTCTCTAATGCACCCGGGACAAGTACATCACATTTTGTAGTGAGTAGTTCTTCTGTTGAAATTTTCTTACTTCCTGAGAATCCAACTACAGAACCGGTCTTCTCTTTATGCTCAATTAATTTACTGACTTTAACGCCTTTTTCTACTAAGATAGAACCCTTTGAATCACTAGCGGCAATTACTTTGGCTCCCATTTTTTCGAGATATTCTCCTGCAAATGTTGATGCATTACCAAATCCTTGTAAAACAACTTTGGCACCTTTAAGATTAATCTTTAAGGTTTTTGAGGCTTCCCTTACACAATATGCTGCACCCAAACCTGTTGCAACATTTCTTGCAAGAGAACCGCCCATAGATATTGGCTTTCCAGTAATTACTCCTGGAGAGAATTTATTCTCATTTAGTTTGCTAAAAGTATCCATTATCTGTGTCATCTCTCGCCCAGTTGTGTAAACATCTGGTGCTGGAACATCTTTTTCAGGTCCGATAACTTCAGCAATCTTATAGGCAAATCCCCTAGTTAGTCTTTCAAGTTCACCATCGCTAAGTTTTTCTGTTTTCGGATTGACATAGATTCCACCTTTTCCTCCACCTAATGGAATATCAACAATTGCACATTTCCAGGTCATCCAAGATGAAAGTGCCATGACCTCACGTTCCATGTATTCGACGCCACCCTCGGGGTTAAAGTAACGAATACCACCTTTGTATGGACCTCGGTCATTGTTGTGTTGACTTCTAAAACCTGTAAATACTCTAATTTTTCCATTATCCATTTTTACTGGAATTTTAACTCTCAAAACTCTATTTGGCGTTGCAAGGTATTCACGTAATCCCTTGTCTTTAATTCCTAAAATATCACATGCATCATTGACTTGCTTTGTTGCATTATCAAAAGGATCATTCTTAACCAAGACATTTTTTTATTTTACTAATATTATATTAAGTTTGATTCATAATACTAGATCGCTTTTGAGATTATAAATTACAAGTATATCTTTTTGTGGTTCATTTTTCTATCTAGTTTATCAATTGCCTCATCTAATGCACCAATATTAATTTCCAGAAAATTGGACAGATGAAAGAGGGCACCGTATTTTTCCCCAATTTTTGTAACCAAATTATTTTTCTCTAAAACATGCATATGATGCTGAATGGCTTTGTAATCTAATTGTAGTTCTTGGGCTAGTTGATGAGTATTGAGTGGTTTTTGTAGTAAAAGGATAATGATTCGGAGTCTTGTAAAACCTCCTCTTGTACTTGTAAACAAGTAAAGGAGCAGTTTTCGAGTCTGTCTATCGGGTTTTCTAGGCTCAGATCCAGATCTGGAATTGAGGAGTTGTTTGAATTCTAATAGTTGAGCACTGATCATGGATATCTACTCATAACTTGTTGTGATTGCTTAAAACACTATTCCCAGATCTTTTCCCAATCTATTACAAATTTTCCAAAGACAATTACCCTTAAATTGACTGAGGATAAACTCGTGATGATATGATGGCTTCACGTGGTTATGATATGACTCCAACAATGTATTCGCCTGATGGTAGAATCTACCAAGTGGAATATGCCTTAGAGACAGTAAAAAGAGGAACTTTGGCAATTGGAATCAAAACCAATCAAGGAGTCATCATGGCAGTTGAAGAAAAGCCGAGATCTTTACAAACTTCAAACATCACACAGAAAATTTTTCAAGTAGATTTTCACATTGGTGTGGCCGCTGCAGGATACATTCCAGATGCACGTGTACAGGTAGATAATGCAAGATTATTTTCTCAGGGTAACAAGATGACATATGATGAATCAGTTGAAGTCTCAACAGTTGCAAAACATTTAGCAGATCAATCACATCAATTTACCCAATACTCAGGAGTTCGTCCAAATGGCGTTGCGCTAATCATTACAGGAGTTGACCAGAAAGGAGAATCAATCTATGTAACTGATCCAAGTGGAACTTATGTTCAATATGCAGCAATTGCGATTGGTGCAGGTTCTGATGAAGTAAACGCATTTTTGGAAAAAAATTACAATGCAGAAATGAGTTTAGATGATGCAGCATCATTAGCTATTGCAGCAATCAATCTAAAGGCAGAACAAAAAGAAGGACTAAACCATATCAAGATGGCTAAAGTCACTTCAGAGAAAAAAATGTTTGAAAAAGTATCTGAATCAGACTTGCAAAATTATGCTCAAAATGCAGCAAAGTTTTCTAAGGAATAATTGAAATTTTAAAACTATTCAAATTAGTTTATAGAGACGATAAATTATGGGATTAGGAAGTTACTGGGGAGAAGTAATAGAAGTTCTTCGAGAAATCATACCGATTTATGATAAAGTAAATTCATACATTTCACTTGGAAAAGACGTCAAGCACAGAAACAGAGGCATTTCAGGTAGAGTACTTCCAGGAAACAAAATCCTTGATGCAGGTTCTGGATTTGGCAATATGTCAAAGACAGCATCAAAAATTTGTAATGGTAAAATATCAATCACGCTTTATGATCCACTTGTTCCAATGCTAAAAAACACCAGCACATTTTTTAAAAAAACCCCAGACATGGCAAATGGTGTTTTTGAACACATTCCTTTTAGAGATGAGGAATTTGATGCTGTTTTATGTGGATACTCTCTTAGAGATGCGATAAATTTACGAATTGCAATTTCAGAAATCCAGAGAGTCCTAAAAAAAGATGGAAGATTTGTAATTGTAGACTTGGGAAAACCTGATGAGGCCTTTATCAGATTTGGAGTTTCATGCTATCTGAGATTCATTCTTCCATTACTGGCATTGATTGCAGGAGGAAAACTGGGCTTAAAATTTGGGACACTTTATGGCACATACAAGAGATGGCCAAAAAACAAAAAACTAGAAGAAATGTTGCTAGAAAAATTTTCCAGAGTAGAATTTGAGAAAGATCTTATGGGCGGAGCAATAATGGTTGCCGCATACAAATGAACAGAGCTCTGATTCTGGTAAATATTACAGGATTAATTATAGGGATTTCTTATGGCCTGCATGGTCCAATTCTTCCAATATTTGCAAAAAACATTATCGAAGCATCGTATTCTGAGCTAGGTCTGATTGGGCTTACAAACTTTATTCCTTACATGTTCATTCCTGTGTTTGTAGGAATTCTTTTAGACAGATTCAACAATGGATATCTTCTTGCATTAGGGACTGCAATAAACTCAGCATCAATTTACTTGCTTTCTGTTGCGCAATCAGTTCCAGAAATTATGGGATTTCGAATAATGACAGGAGTGGCACATGCATTTTTTTGGCCACCATGTGAATCAATAATCTCAAATTATAGCACAGAACAAAACCGAGTCAAAAATATTTCCTGGTTTACAATGTTTTTTGTAATAGGCTTTATGATAGGCCCATTATTTGGAAATGCGTTTCTTGAAGGCTTTGATATCACATACAGAGTGTTATTCCAAATTACAGCAGTTATTTTGGCCACTGCAATAATATCTGCACTACTAGTATCAAAGAAAAATATTGTAAATCATCATGAAAGATTCTCCTTTTCATCAATCAAAGAGATGAAAAAATTTCCAGAAGTCATAATCTTGTTGATATTTTGCACCTCTTGTTTTGGAATAATTTTATCAATATATCCTGCTTTTCTAAACGATAACGGAATGTCGGATACAGATATTTTGTATCTGTATTTTGTTTTTGGAATTTCAAGAGTCGCATCTCTTGCACTTGCAGGGAAATTTTCAAGAAAAACCAGCCAAACCCTAATTGCAGCTATTGTGACTATTTCAGTAGGACTAGCACTTTCAGTAGCATCTAATTCTATCATAATATTTGGAGTTGCTCTAGTTCTAATGGGATTCGGATTTAGTATATTTTTTCCACTTACACTTGAAATTATTCTTAGCAAAACTAGAAAAGGTATTTCTGGAAAAATAATTGGAGCATATGAAACCGTTTTTGGCATAGGTTGGGCAATAGGACCAACATTAGGAGGACCACTCACGGAGTCATTTGGAGATAAAGCACCATATATGATATTTTGTGTTATAGGAATTGGAGTCACAGCTCTTGCAATACTTTCTAGACGAAAACTAGAGCCTAGAAGAATCCAGAGATGATAAAGTAAAAAGAAGATTAGATGGAAGTTGTTCCACGCTTCTTTGTACAAATGTCAAGTGCATCTTCTACTGGCATTACAAAGACTTTGCCGTCTCCTTTTTCGCCAGTACATGCTACATCTGCAACTGCATTAAGAATATCATCTAATTTAGGATCATCAACTACACAGATTATCATGTCTTTAGAGAAATACTGGCCTACAAGTGGAGGATCTTCAGCTCCTTGACCCTGCACATGAAAAACAGTAACTCCTCCAACCCCAACTTTTTTGATTGCAGCAACTGCCTTATCTTTTAGTTCAGGTCGAATGATCACTTCAACTTTTTTCATGTTTAGACTGTAATCAGATGTTCTTTAAATTAATATTGATATTCCCATGATTGAGTTTTAGAAATGCAATAAAAGTGCAAATTTAGGCACAAATCTCCGACATTAGATTTAATTTCAAATAAGAACATCCCATGATATGTTTGATTATTCATTAAACATTGTAGGTAGTGAATGGATAATCATAATTTTTGTAGCGCTAGTACTGATTTTGGGAACTAATCAGCTACCAGGGGCTGCAAAAAAATTAGGAAAAGCAGTTAATGAATACAAAAAGGCAAAAGATGAAGTTCAAAACCACATAAAAGATGTTACAAATCATAACCTTGATGTTTCAGGGCCGGTAGAAAATGAAAGACAGAAACTTGAAATGATTGCGAAATCACTAGGGGTAAAAGTAGATGAAAAATCAGATGATGAGTTAAGAAAGATCATTTCAAATAAAATTGGCCAAAAAAAGAATGATGATCCTAAAAACAATCAAAAAAACTAATCAGATTTTATACGATACAAGTTTTTGTCTAGTCGTTTTTTTGCAAATTTGTAATATTCTGGGACAATTTCAAATCCTAAGAATTGCCTACCCATTAATTTACTAACAACTGCAACCTGACCAGAACCAAGAAAGGGATCTAAAATAACATCTTTTTTTTTACTAGAATATTGTAATAATTTTTCAATTAATTCAGCAGGGAGTTTTGTCGGAGTTTTTTCATCTCCAGTCCAGTATTCTCTTTTGATTTCCCAAACATCTTCTTTGTCCTTATAGTGTAAGCTACGACCTTCTTTTGTTTTAGAATTTTTTTTAAATCTTGTAAATGGATAAAACTTTCGTTTAGATTCATCTTTGCAAACATAAAGACAATGATAATGAGAGGTGACAAACTTTTTTTTTGTAACAACTCCAAACTGATATTTCCATATAATGTGATTAATGGTTGTAAAGCCTACATCATCTAACGCCCTTAGAATATCTTTGAGGTTGTTCCACCCAGAAAAAACATACATGCTTCCAGATTTTTTGAGAATTCGAAATGCCTGACTCATCCAATCGAATGTAAAATCATAGTAGTCTTTAGCCTTGATCTCACTATATCCTGACATGACCCGTGTGGAGAGTCGGTTATAATTTGCTTTTTTAGCCTTAAAATTAATTGCAAAAGGAGGATCTGTAATAATCAAATCAATCTTACTTTTTTGAATAGATTTCATTCCTTCTATGCAATTTGTATTGTAAATTTTATTAATCTCAGTTTTCTTCAAGTTAAAAAAAAGACATAACCCTACTTTAATAATGTCGTGAAACTCAAAATCAACAATATAATACTCAAACAATAAATCACGAATTAGTACAAATCGTTTTGATATATCGTGAAATTCTCTTGTCCGAAATGTAAATCAAAACTTGAGATTCAAAAAACATTCAACAAAAAAATGCACATTTCATGTGATAATTGCGGTATTGAAGATCTGTTAGAATTTTCAAAAAACATTGACGAAGTATTTTTAGAATTTTTATCAAGATTTGACGAAGGGATTGTAACTAAAAAAGGAATTGCAAATAATCTCAAAGATGAAGGAATAGTTAGAGACGAAGTTGAAATCAGAGAGATGATTGGCAAAAAAAAGCCAGATATTGTTACAAAATCAATTCTTTATTCAAAAAAAGACTATGTATCACAATATAAAATCCTAAAAAACCCTGAACCTGAAATGGGATGTAAAGTAGAAGATATTGGACTAGATGAATCCATAACAAATTATCTTAAAGAAATAGGAATAGGGAAGTTTTATAAATTCCAAGAAGAGTCAATACAAGAAATTTCATATGGAGAAAATATAGTGATAGAAGCACCAACTGCATCAGGTAAAACTGAAGCATTTTTGATTCCTGTAATTCAAAAGATAAAAAAAGAAACACAAGACTCTTCAAGTGTTTATGCTGTTTTTGTGTATCCTACAAAGGCTCTTTCACGTGATCAGTATCCAAAAATCCAAAAATTTGCAGAAAAAATTGGGGTACATGTAAGAGTATTTGACGGAGACACAAAACAAGATGAAAGAAGAGAAATTCTTGAAAACTCTCCACAAATTCTTGTTACAAATTTTGATGTGATACATTATCATTTATGGCACCAAACAAAATTTGCCTCGTTACTTTCAACACTCAAAATATTGATTGTAGATGAGGTACATGTTTATTCAGGAATTTTTGGCTCAAATGTTCATTATATAATAAAAAGACTCAAGAGAATTTGCAGAAACAAAGTCCAATTTGTGGCAGCCTCAGCCACCCTTGAAAACGCACAAGACTTTTGCCAGCAGTTGTTTGGAGAAAAAATGAGTCCAATTCATGGGTCAGGTAAAAAAGGACAAACCGATTTTGTTATGCTTTTTCCATCACTCAGAACTCAAAGGGCATTGATGGTTGATTTAACAAAAAAAATGACTGATAAAAATCACAAAACAATGGTTTTTAACAATTCTCATCTAAACTCTGAACTCTTGGCAATCCAAGCTAGAAAGCAAAAAATCAACATCAAAGTCCACAGGGCGGGACTAATGGCAAATTACAGAAAAACAGTAGAGAGAGATTTCAAAGAAGATGTTTTAGCTGCAATTTCTTGTACTCCAACTCTTGAGCTTGGAATAGATGTTGGAAATGTTGATTGTGTAATTTCATCAACAATACCAGTAAACAGATTGATTCAGAGAATTGGAAGAGCTGCAAGAAAAGGCCAGAGAGGATATGCATTTTTGACCCTTGGAAATGATCCCATATCTCAATACTACAAGAACCACCCAGATGATTATTTTGAAGATGTTGAGAGAACATATATTGATCCAAAAAATCCTTTTGTTGAAGAGTGTCAAGTTTTATCAATGGCATGTGACAAGCCAATATCAAAACACGAGTTAAAGGAACATCAAGATGTAATTGACTATCATCTTTTGAAAAAAAACTTGGTTTTATTCAATAACAGAATAATTCCAGATTTTGATAAAATTGGTTCTATGTTAAATGATTATAGCATTAGAGGAATTGGAAAATCAATTGATATTTTCTTAAATGATAAAAAGGTAGGCGACAGAAATCTTCCAATTGCATTAGAAGAACTCCACAAGGATGCGATTTATTTTCTAGCTGGAACACATTACCGAGTAAAAGAATTTGAATATCCAGAGAAAAACTATGCAAGGCTTGAGAGGATTCCAAGAGACTATCCGTATTATACAAAATCATTAACAGAGGAATTGCCTACAATTGAAACAATATTTGAGAGAAGAAAGGTGTTTGGTTTGGAAGTTGCGTTTTGTAAGCTTCACATTCAGAAAAAAGTTTATGGTTATGTCAATATTGAATTGGGACAAGAAATTACCCAAGGTCAAAAAGTACTACTTGATTATCCATTAGAATATGATTTTGTAACAAAAGGAATAGTCTTTCATGCTCCAAGGCCGCTTGAAGAAATCCAAAAGGCAGAAGACGAAGAGTATACTGAGGCTAGCGGTTATCATGCAACAGAACATGTAGTGATTGAGGGGAGCAACATGATTACTGGAGGAGTATCTCAGGATTTGGGAGGAATTTCGCTTGGTACATCTGGTTTAATCTTCATCTATGATGGTGCTATTGGTGGAAATGGAGCAAGTAAGGCACTTTATGACAGATTTGAAAAAGCCCTTCAGAGAAGTATGTTTATTGTAAAAGAATGCCCATGCAAAAATGAAGCAGGATGTCCACGCTGTACATTTTCATATAGATGTGGAAATAATAATGAATTTTTGCACAAATATTCCTCACTTGAAGTTCTTCGACGAATCAATCAAGGTGAAAAAACAGAATTAATTGATGCGACAGAGGGAGACAGACCTCTAGTATAACAAATCAAAATGGGATAAATATAACAAAAATCCAGTAACATTATGCAAAAGGTTGCCCTTGTAACAGGAAGTTCATCTGGCATAGGATATGAAACATCATTAGCACTTGCACGAGATGGATATCATACTTTTGCAAGCATGAGAGATACCAGTAAAGGTGAAAAGATAAAAGAGATTGCAAAAAATGAAAATCTTTCGATTGATGTAATAGAGCTCGACGTAGATAAAGAAGAATCCATCTTATCTGCTATAAAGAAAATAGTTACAGATTCAGGAAGAATCGATGTTTTAGTAAACAATGCTGGATATGGTCAATTTGGTTGTACTGAAGATGTTTCTATTGAAGATTTTAGAAAACAGTTTGAGACCAACTTCTTTAGTATCATAAGAATTATTCAAGAAGTTGCACCAAGAATGAGAAAACAAAATTCTGGAATCATAGTAAACATTAGCTCAGTTGCAGGAAGAATGGGATTACCTGGATCACCAGCCTATATCAGTACAAAATTTGCATTAGAAGGCCTAAGCGAATGTTTGAGATATGAGCTTGGAATGTTTGGAATCAAAACAACAATGATAGAGCCGGGAGTAATCAAAACTAACTTTTTTGATTCAATGAAGATTCCAGAGTCAAAAGTAGATCCTAAATATAAAGAACTTACAGAGCATATTCTTGCAGGTCTTAAAATGATGGCAGAAATGGGAACTGAGCCTGCCCAAGTTGCCGAAGTGGTCCTCAAGGCAATACATGACAAGGAGATTCTCCCCAGATACATCGCAGGAACTGATGCGGCAATGTTTATGGAGGCAAAAAAGATGAAGACTGATCTTGAATTTGAAAAATATATGAGCAAAGAGCTTTTTCCTAGCTGAATGATGGCTACGGTAACTTGATATACACATAGAATCCAGTTTTTGTCAAAGTCCACAATTTTCAAGTGATGATAAATGAAATGGAAAACACTACAACATAACGGGATATTGTTCCCACCTACCTATGAGAAACAGGGAATCAAGATAAAGATCAAAGGAGAAAACATAGATCTTAACGTAGACCAGGAGGAGATGGTCTATCAATGGGCAAAAAAGAAAGACACCCCATATGCTCAAGACAAGGTTTTTCAGAAGAATTTTGCTGCAGATTTTGCAAAAACCCTATCCTCTAAATTGAAAAATATTTCATATGAAGACATTGATTTTTCTTCAGCCTACAAAATAGTAGATAATGAAAAAGATCTCAAGGAGATGATGTCAAAAGAAGAAAAAAAGGCACTTGCAGCAAAAAGAAAAGAATTACGTGAAAAGCTCAAAGAAAAATTTGGAATTGCAATCATGGATGGTAAAGAAGTAGAGGTTGCAAACTATATGGCCGAACCCCCAGGGATTTTCATTGGTAGAGGTGAGCACCCATTACGTGGTAGATGGAAACCCAGAATCACTCCAAAAGATGTAACCCTTAACCTTGGAAAAGAAGCCAAAGTTCCTGAAGGCGATTGGGGAAAGATTATCCATGACAGAGATTCAATGTGGCTTGCAGGTTGGACAGATTTTCTTACACAAAAAAGAAAGTATGTGTGGTTAGCAGATACTGCAGGACTAAAACAAGACAGAGACAAGGCAAAATATGAAAAGGCAGTAAATCTATCAAAAGAGATTGAAAAAATAAAAGACAGAATTGTAAAGGACATGAAAAGCAAAGATCCGAAAATTAGTAGGATTGCCACTGTATGCTATCTTATTTACAGGACTGCAATGAGAGTAGGGGATGAAAAGGATCCAGATGAGGCAGATACTGTTGGTGCTACAACATTAAGAAATGAGCATATCAAGATTACAGAAAATACAATAGAGTTTGACTTTTTGGGAAAAGATAGCGTAAGATGGCAAGAGACAGTAAAAGCAGAAGGACACGATAAACAATTTCAAGAAAATCTAAAAAAATTAATTCAAAACAAAAAACCAAAAGACGAGATTTTTCATGACATTACATCAAGACATGTCAATGCATATTATTCTAGCATAGTAAAGGGATTAACTGCCAAAGTTTTCAGAACATATCTGGCAACTACTGTAGTCAAAAACTATCTAAAAGTTCATAGCAACATTAAAGGAAAAACTGCAAATGAGAAACTTTACCATGCAAAACTTGCAAACTTGGAAGCAGCAGTAATGTGTAACCACAAAAGAACAATTCCTAAAACTTTTGAGCAATCACTACAAAAGAAAAAAGACACTCTCAAAAAAATAGACAAAGACAAGCCTTGGGTAAAAACCCAAGAGACCTTAAAAAAAGTAGAAATCTCTCAACCAAAGACTGAAACACAAAAGAAAAACAAAGAAAAAAGAATCAAAACACTCAATGGACAAATCAAAAAGCAAAAGACAAAACACAAAGAAAGAATTGAGAAATTAAAGCTGCAAATTGACTTATCTGAGAAGACAAGAGACTATAATCTTGGAACCTCGCTTAGAAACTATATTGATCCACGTGTGTTCAAGTCGTGGACAGATGAGATTGGTGCTGAATGGGAGAAATTATACACATTAGCTCTTCAGAAAAAATTCCTTTGGGTTCAAAATGAAAAATTGAATTGGTCAGAAGTTGCCACACAATAAAAAAAATTCAATTAAAATTGTATACGTAGCATTTAATTTCCCAAATTTTTAGTCATATAGCATGCCGGGGTAGCTCAGCCTGGTTAGAGTGCCAGTTCATTTGGTAAACTCTAGCGGTTCTCCAACTAAGGCAATACTCATAATCTGGAGGTCGCGAGTTCGAAACTCGCCCCCGGCACACATAATTGTATCCAATGTTAGAACAAGACATGTCCTCATGGCATTACAGTTTTTTTCAATCGTACTCAAAACTAGGCAGGTTTTTGTAATTATTGAAGCAAATTATGAAAAATCATAATTAAGTATGCTTCATAATTCTCAAAAATAATTTTCAGATTATTTCAGAAATGAAAATTGTGTTTTATTTATAAATACAGAATAAAATCAATATTAAATTCATGACACAGGTAGGTACAACTTCAGAAGGTGTGCCAGTTATTTTACTAAAAGAAGGTACAAAACAATCACGAGGAAAAGATGCCCAGCGAAATAATATCCATGCAGCAAAACTAATCGCTGAGATAATTCAGACCAGTTTGGGACCTCGAGGAATGGATAAGATGTTAGTGGATTCAATCGGAGACATTACAATAACAAATGATGGGGCAACCATTCTAAAAGAGATTGATGTTCAACATCCAGCTGCTAAAATGATGGTAGAAGTTGCAAAAGCTACAGATAGTGAAGTTGGAGACGGTACAACATCATCGGTAGTATTAGCTGGAGCACTACTTGAAAAAGCTGAATCACTAATTGATGATGAGATTCATTCAGTAATTATTGCAGACGGATACAAAAAAGCATCAAGAAAAGCTACTGAAGTTCTAAATGAAATAGCAATCAAAATAGACCCAAGTGATAGGGAAATTTTAAAAAAAATTGCTCATACATCGATGCAAACAAAACTAGTGTCTTTGGATGCATCAGATCTTGCAAAGTTGACAGTAAATGCAGTATTAACAATAATGGAAGAAAAGAATGGTTCCTTCAAAGTAAATTTAGATAATGTCAAAGTAGAAAAAAAGACAGGAGGTTCAATTTCAGATAGTGAACTGGTTAGTGGAATAATTCTTGACAAAGAAATTGTTCATAGTGGAATGCCCCGAAAAGTAGATAATGCAAAAATTGCTTTGATTAGTGAAGCACTAGAGATCAAAAAAACAGAGTTTGATGCAAAATTAAACATTTCATCACCAAACCAGATAAAGTCGTTCATGGAGGAAGAAAGTCAATTACTGCGAGACATGGTAAAGACGATAAAAGAAACTGATGCTAATGTTGTTTTATGTCAAAAAGGAATTGATGATATTGTTCAGCATTATATGAGCAAAGAAGGAATTCTAGCAGTCAGGCGAATTAAAGAAAGCGACATGTCAAAATTAGCAAAATCGACTGGAGGAAGAATTGTAGGAAGTGTAAATGATTTAAATAATTCTGACTTGGGTTCGGCTCAAAATGTTGAAGAAAAAAGAGTGGAAGAGGATAACTGGGTATTCATTGAAGGGTGCAAGAATCCAAAGGCAATAAGCATACTGATTAGAGGAGGCTCACAACGAGTAATCGATGAGGCAGACAGATCAATGCATGATGCATTGATGGTAGTCAAAGACGTTATTGAACATCCAAATATCGTCTACGGAGGAGGATCACCTGAAGCATATGTTGCCATAAAGCTAAGAGAGTGGGCAAAATCATTATCTGGAAGAGAACAACTTGCAGTAGAAAAATTTGCAGATGCAATGGAGTCAATACCTCTAGCCCTTGCTCGAAATGCAGGAATGAACCCAATTGATTCAATAACTCAACTTCGCTCAAAACAAAATTCAGGAGAACACCATACGGGAATTGATGTCATAAATGGGATTGTAACTGATTTTAAAAAATTAGGAATTATAGAACCTCTTAAGGTTAAAGAGCAAATAATAAAATCAGCTACAGAGACGGCCAATATGATTCTAAGAATCGATAATGTTGTTGCAGTATCAAAAAGCAGTCAACCAGTACCCCCAGCAATGCCACCTGGTGGCGGTATGGGAATGTATTAAAAACGAGATCAGTTTGAAAAATAATTAAACAAAATGGGGTTCAGAAAAACCAAAAAAATTATAAAATAAAATTTTTCCCAAATTAAAGAATTAAAAATAAGAAATTATCTTTTTAAGAATTAAGTAGACAGAAATAATTTAAAAAAACAATTGCAAAAATCATATTAAAAAAAAGTAATTTGGATAAATCCTTTTAATAAAAAAGTCGTTTTTTAAATCAGATGCTAACCAAAACAGATACGAAAAACAATTTGTTATATGATATTACACATTGGGGCATTCGTGCATCAATTGGTGCAATATTCATTGTTCACAGCATAAAGAAATTTGATCCAAGTTGGCAAGAATGGTTAATCAATATTGGAATTCCACCTGAAATGCAATTACCAATTGCTCTGGCAGAGTTTCTAGGAGGGATATTTCTGATTGTAGGAATATTTACTAGAATTAGTGGTGCGATATTTTCGATAATTTTACTTGGCGCAATATTTCACATTAGATGGGAAAATGGATTTTTTGTTTCTCAAGGAGGATGGGAATGGGATCTAATTATGCTTGCTGCAGTATTATCAATAATTGTTGTGGGGCCAGGAAGACTATCCATTATCAGTAGAATTAAGAAAATTCCAAAATACTTACAATGACATTTTAGATTGAGTAGGTAAAAAAATCATCTATTTTTATTGAAATGGAATATTCTATCAAGTTAACGAAGTTTGTAATAATAACAGTCTTCTTTTTATTCTTGATTTTTGTAATAAAGTTTGATTACCTCAGAGACTACTTGATTTGTATCTGCGTCCTTTTCAGTACTTACCAATAACAGATTATCATCACCAAGATAAAATGAAAAGCGTTTTACTTTTTCATATTCGCCTAATGTGTAAATTGTTTTTCCAAGCCATTTTGCCATTTCTTTTCTTGCTTTCCAATCCATTATTGAGAGACTAACCATTTCTTTTTCTGCATGAGGGGAGAGAAGATTCTCAATTCCTTTTCTCATACCTCCACCAAGACAAACTGCCCATTCATCATAAACGGTAGCAAATCGAATTTTAGGATTTGATTCTAAGATTTGTGAGCAAAATTTCTCATAATCCATAATTTCAATAAAAACCACATAGGATAAATCAGTTTTTGGGAACTTTTTTTGAAGTTTTCCAATCAAAGATGAAAACTATTCATAAATTACGTTTCTGATTTGTGCCAGACATTTGATTTTCAAAAACTTGGATAGTACTAATTCACAGTTACAGATGCAGTAGCCCATGGGTGAATCATACAAAAGTACGGATATTCACCTGCATCATCGAATCTATGAGAGAAAGTCTCCAGATTTAATCAAGCCACTATCAAAATTTCCAGATGGACCTTCCAAGATTGTTCCACTGGTTACAGTATGAGCTGCACTATCATCATTTCTCCAAATTACCTCACCATCTTTGAAAATTATCAGAGATGGAGGATCATAGCACAGAGCAACTTCTTCACATCCAGGTATGCTAGTTCCTGCAGGAATGCTCACCAATCGTGCAGGTAGTTTTGATGTAGCTAGCTCTTTTGCTGTTTCATGTATTTCTTGGGTTTCTTCAACTGCCTGCTTTGTTTTCTATGAGACTTTTTCTAATACCTCAACACCAGATTCTTTTATTTCTTGTAATTTCTCAGATGTCTCCTGACTTGCTTCTATGAGAGTAGCAGTTGTTCTTTCCATAGCGGGTGGAATATCAGAGGACATACCAGAACCTCCAGTTGCAGTAAAACCTACAGCTGCGGCCACTATTGCAACTGCAATGACTATTCCTGCTTTGTCCATTGAGATCATGATGCTTTTTTGTAATCTTTCTTTTAAAAACAAATAGAGTATTATCAAAAAATGAAATTGTCATCGTAGTTAATTAGACTAGCACAAAAGCAAGAAACAAGTTATTTTTTTGCAATTACAAAATCTACCTTATAGTTCAATGTTGAGCGAGAACTAAATTTTAAATTCCAAGGATAGTAAGAAGGTTTTTTTGTTTTGTCAGATACAAAAAATCCCAAATTCACAAGATTTTTTCTAAGAGAGATCTCATCAAGAGGATAACTTACAGAATTTTTTCCTCTTTCAAAATCATAAGGATCAGAAACTACAAAAAAACCTTTTTTGATTTGTTTAGAAATGTGTTTTAATAATTGGAGAGGTTCAATCAACTCTAAAACATTCAATGCTAAGATTAGACCAAATTTTGTCTTTCCAAAAAGAGGAGAAAGTGAATCAGCAACAAAATAATCTAAATTCTTCATGGAGGTTTTTTTTGCAATTGAAATTGCACTATATGATCTGTCTATACCAAATACGATATTATGATAATCTGCTAAAAAACTAGTCATTAAACCTATAGAGCAACCATATTCCAAAATCAAGTCTTTTTTAGGAATGCGTTTTAGATGATTTTTAACTATAGAATAGAATTTTGAGTTTTTATTGTTTTGATAGATTTTACTCCATTTCTCTTCAAGGATTGTTCTATCGTCTCCATCTTTTTTTGTTTTTGTTAAAGATTTTTTGAGAAACTTTTTCATTTTTTCATGACTGACAAGACTATACATCTTTCCTCCAAGAATAAATCTAGATGAAAGATATTTTGAAAAATCATCCCAAATTATTGGAATTTTGTCAATGATAGGAAATAGTAATTTGCAGTTTTTGCATTCTAAAATGCCTTCAATAATTTCTTTATCCTTACTAAAAATATCCATTTCTAGCTTTGAGCCACATCTGACACATCTTAGGTAACTGAGGCTAAATTCGTGCATTTTAGATATGATGCAATTGATTTTGAACTAATAATTTGTTTTAGGTTCAAACTAAGATAATGTTAAATGTAGTACAAAAAAGGAATAACTCAAAATGAGCGAATTTGAGGAATTTGCAGAGGCTTTATTTGGTCAACTATCAATAGAAATTAATGAAGAAAAAGAGATTATCCAGCTAGCTGAAAAAGCAAAAGAAGATCTTCAATCAAAAATAAAATTTGATGAACTAGATAAAATTACTAAGGAATTATTTCCCCTACTTAAAGAAAAGGTAGAAGAATTTTTAGATATTGAAATTCCAGATGTAAAGGTAGAGTTTCCAGAACTCAAAGAGTTAAAGAAAATAAAAGGATGCAAAGTATTCTCTGACGAACAATCAAAGGAATTTGTAAATGAATTATTTTTAGCAGTTGCAAACGAAGACCAGAAAATAATTACAGAGTTGATGAAAAAAGATACTGCAAAGTATCTAGTATATTCTACATATGCTATTCAATACATTTCAAAAATTTCAACAACATACGGAGATTATTTGGATAATGTGATTTACCTAAACAAGTTTATCTTATCAAGATACCCACAGATTATTTTACACAAACAAGGAGAGTCTTTTGATGCAAGATTTGAAATTGTAAATTCGGGTTATCTTGGAGCAGTAAAGATGACAATTCTTGAAGAGTTGATTCATTCTTCTCAGAAAAACCTACAAGAATTAAACAAAAATGCCGCAACTCAAGTAAATAAAATCAATGAAGAGCTTGCAAGAATAATTCTCTCACTAGAAACTGAAACCATAAACAAGTTATCTGAGTATTTACAATTACAGGCAGTACCAGATAATTTTCCATTTGCAAAAAAGGCAAATCTTTTCTTCTTTTTGAATCCAGATCATTTCCTAATTGAGCAGATAGGACCTGATGTAATGACATTTACTCATGTGGAGATTGACCCAAAGATTTCCGAATCGATTCCAGAATTGCTAGAAATTTACAAGAAATGGCTCATTCCCATACAACAGCACCATGCAGCATTTACTGTTATGGAAGGAATGGCAGCATTTGCAATAGAAAATATCCTAAAAGACGACCAAGACTTTCAAAACTATCTTACTACCTATATGGGTACAGATTTCTCATCATACCAAGTGAGAAAAAGCATGGGAAAGGATTTTACAAAAATTATTTATGAAAAACTGGGAAAAAGTGCCTTCAAAACAATGATTGAAAACCCGCCAAACACTAGAGAGATAAAAGAACCGCAATTATACCTCAAACGGATAAACCAGTAATAATTGCAAGAAAAATTTGATCCATATGTTGCCGAATGGATATCATTTGTAAAAAATCCAAATTTCAATCTAGTTGAAAAGTGTCTAAAGTTTGCACAGCTTTTAGAATATCCTGATCTTAACATTGATGCATACATTCAGAAAATTAACAGAATTGGCATGTCACTAAAAGAATCAATCAATGATGTAAAAAATCCAACATATCTAATTTCAATGCTAAATGAGCATCTCTTTGAGAATTTAGGATTTAGTGGAGATGATGATGATTACTATAACCCAAAAAATAATTTTCTAAATAAGGTAATTGATAAAAAATCAGGACTTCCAATTACGATTTCAATTTTGTATGTAGAAGTTGCAAAGTTTGTGGGCCTTGATCTAAAAATAGTAGGATTTCCAAGTCATGTTTTAGTAAAGTACAACGAAGAGATGATTTTAGATCCATTCAATGACGGAAGTTTACTTGATGTAGATGATCTACAAGGAATTTTAGATGCAAATTTTGGAGGACAGTTAGAATTTCAACCAGAGTTTCTTGATGAGATTAAACCCGAACAAGTCTTAGTTAGACTTGCAAGGAATTTGAAAAATTCCTATGTTCAATCCTATGTTTATGACAAAGCACTAAGATGTGCAGACATGGTTTTGACAATAGAACAAGATTCACCTGAAGATATAAGAGACAAGGGAATTTTAGAAGAAAGATTACTACATTCAGAAGTGGCACTAGAATATCTAAACAAGTATTTGGAGAGTAATCCAAATGCAGAAGATGTTGATTTTATTCTAGAATTGATTAGAAGTATAAAAACAAAAAATTAATCAATAATAGAACTGACATCTTGTCCTTTCTTGATCATTGATATTTCGTGTCTGGCAATTTTGTTTCTTAATGCCCTCTTTACAATATCAACTTCGCTTCGGAGTAAAGCGATTTCATCTTCAAGCTTTGCTACTCTTTCATAGATTGTTTCAGCTTCGGAACTCATAATTATCTCTCATCAAAAAATTGTCTTAAAAAGTTATGGTTGAGCAATTTTATACCCTTAAGAAATAAAATACACCAACATCAGGGCAGAAATGTCTGTTTTGGGCATGATGATTTTGCCGTTTGAGCTTTCAATCTTTTTGAGATGATCATCAATCCAGTCTACCTGGACTGCTACTACAGGATGCTGGGCCGTTTCAGACTTTCTGGAATAAGAGAAGACTCAACTCATTTGAGTTTCTAAATCACATATTTTTTTACCACTGTGAATTTATTAATTAGAAAATTCTCGATATCATGAGAATTCATGGCAGAATATAATGCTAGATGGGATGAGTTTGAAGATAAGATAAAGGCAACTGAAGTAATGGAGAGAAATACCAAAGACGAGGTGGAGACTCTCATAATTCTAACTAGGTATCCTATGTTTACAGATTCAATGAAAAAGTACATGGATTGGCGCGACAAGGCTCTGAACAACGCACTTCCAATTCTTACAATAGAATCCACATCAATTACTGGTGCTGCTCAAAAAGACAAGTGGGATGATTACTTTGAGAAGATAGGTCAAGAAGCACATCAGATGATCCTAGGATTTGTGCCTGATGATGACAAGACTCCGTTATTACGATTGTTTGTAGAAGGCACTGCAACTTTAGAGTCGATATTTTTTTCCAAACTCAAAAGTGTTCCACTTGCATGGTTTCAGGGTCAAGTTCAGGTGTATACATACGAATTTTATACAGAAATGAACAATCTTGAAACAAAATGGAAGAATCTACTGGGCACAGATCAATATGCAGACTCTAAAGTAAAAGACACTACTGCAAAGGTACTTCAAATTTTTAAAGATATAGTTGAAGGCTTAGTGATGCAGCAAAGAGCAGGAGAAGCTGCGCTTCTTAGAACAGTAAAAGCTGCAGTTGTGAATCCAGAAATGACGGGTCTGACAAATGCTGCAAGATTGGCTGTACAAGTAATGTTGACGAAAGCAAAAGAATTACAAAAAAGTATTGATGATCTGGTTACAATCTATATGAATGCATACAAAAGCGAAGAAACAGTAGTTATCCTGTTTGATCACACAAGAAACGGAGTGTATGAATTTTTAAACAAAACTAATTTGGATACTGCAAGTGAGGAATTTGAAGAGACATGCAAAAACAGCATAAACATAGCAAAACAATGCAAGACAAAAGGGCAAATACAGGACGCAGTAAAATTTGTCGAAAAAGCAATTCCTCTAGTCAAAAACCTGTTTGATGAATTCAAAACACAGTATGGAGAGTTTGTTAATGACAATCAAGGAATTTTTGTAGGTCCTGTAGGGGACAGACAAATTGATGATCTTTTAGAGAGGAGGGATATGGATTATGCATGGAGAGACATAAGCTCTTTTAACATACAACAAAAGTTAAAGGACATTCACAATGACACTGTCAGGGCCTGGCATGTAGATATTAATGGATTAACCGATAAACAAAAAAAAGAAATTGAAGATTTCTGGAGAGTAGAGCTTGGAAGATTAGGACGTGGACTTTTGCTTGCTGCAGAAGGCTCTACATGGGATAGAGTAAAACAAGTCTTTACTACAAAAAGAAAACAATTGGAAAGCAGAGTTTCAAGTTCAAAAGGTGGGTTGCAATGAGCAATAATGATGGCAATTCCAACCTTTCAGAGTTTACAACAATAACAGATGAGACAGATGTCAAGACATGGATAAAGACTGATGCAGTAACCAACTCTTTTGTACAAAATGGATTCAGAGTCACATGGATTGACTGGGATAGTGATTTTCGTAACAGGAATCTTCAGATTGAAGATATAATCATCGGATATGATGATGTTTCATTTGAGCCATTTTTAGAACCAGGAAAGCACGGAAGTGCAATAGGCCAATACGGTGAAACAACATACTGGCAGAAGCTTGGAGGGGTAAAACACGGCCATGCCATCACACTAAAGGTATTTCGGGAAGAAAAAAAAGAGATACTAGAGATACCAGGCAAACTGTTAGCACAAAGATTCTACACTGATTCGACAGAAGACAGAAAACGAGCACTAGGTCCTGGCGGACCTGCTAAAATATCCCGAGACGGGTTTTCAGGTTCATGGTCAACGTGGTATGAGGATTTTGTTAAGAAAATGTCTGATATTTTGGATGGAGGATGGGACCACAAAAGTATCAACAACAAAAAAGAATTGCAAGAGCATGAAGGACAAAAAGAGAGGGTTGATTATATACAGGAGAAATATCCAGGGCCATTTGCAGATGTTGTTTTATCCGATTGGCAAAAAGTGCACCACAATCTAATTGGAAAGGAAATTGATAAAGTAGATTTGGAATATCGAGAGATTGGTGCAAAGAGAATTGAAACGGTAAAACAAGAAGCGCAAACTGCATGGGATAAGATTCATGCAGAGCTAAAAGATGAAATGATTGCAGCATTTCCAATTGTAAATATTGATGACAGAGAATCAGTTGCAGGAAAAATTGTAGAGTTGCCGTGGATTACTACAAGGAACATTATCAATGATTTAGGCAAGACATTTGCAGTAATTGGAAACAGAACAGAAGGGTTTTACTTTATTCAGTTATCTGATTCTTCACATGTAAGAAAGTTTTACGATACAATGTACAGATATCAAGCACAAGTTAGTCCAAAACTAACAGAACGTTATCAATATCTTGTAGAAATTACAGACGAACCTGCATTGATTACAAAAGATAGAAAAGCAATTACTGGATTGATGGCAAAAATCATTGCAGCAAGGGCAGGAAGTGATGGTGAGTTTTTTGTTGATTTGCGAGATGCAGATACTGCAAATGATGATAGTGAGATAAAATTTGCAGGACAAGAAAAAGTAAACCAGTTTGCACCAATAAAAGTAAAAGATGATGCCGCCCCTCAAGAAGTAATAGAGGCAATGATTGAGGCAGTAAAACTAGTCCATGAGGAAGCATGGAAGAGTCTCTTTGCAACGTGGAGGGCACGCATATACTGGCAGAATCATATCTCATTTGATCCATCATATGTCCCAAAAGGGTCTTTTCCTGGAGCATGGGAGCAGTCAAGAAGGTTAATCTCAGACAGAGTTTATGATGTGAGAGTAGACAAGACCAATATCATACGCAGGATTTTACAAAAAGATGATGAATTTGGATATCCTGACATTGATGAGGTTGATGTTTTTGTTGATCATTATGAGTTAACAGAGAATGGTAAATACAAGACATTTTTGGATGTCAATGTGAGAAGAAAATGGACTTTGCAAAGACTAGATGAAGGACCGTGGAGAATTACAACTGTGCAAGTAATCTAAAAAAATAAAGTAGAATCTAGTAGGTGATATAACTTTGTTATTTTTTGAATACCATGTTTAGATGTATCAAAATGAATGACTACGATCTCTTTTTTTAAATGTGAGTAGCTATAGTATTTTTTAATATGATTTGCTGTATAAGCCATATCAGACAAATGAATTTGCAATGATTTCATATTGCGTTTGTAAATATAATATCGTCGTAAAAATATTACCAACCAAAAGATTCTGATCTGATTCGTGCGTATGAAATTTTGATAATGTAACAATTTGTTCAGCATTTGGGTCTCCGCCAATTTGCTTTCTTTGGTGCAGATTGAGATTTGTCTTGCACAACATTTCGTATGGTATGGTGTTTTCTATGTCCTGAAATGTTATTTCCTGATTTTCCAAAACAACGCCACATCTTTTGCAGACAGTCTCGTTTTCAAAGGGAAGAAAAACAATTTCTGGTTTTGTACAGTAACACGTCTGTGTACACAAGGGAGAAATTGATTTTTTTAAAATTTGTCTCATAGCTGAGCCTCAGGTGTTTCCTATTTAAGGTTGTGAAGAAAAAACTAAATTCTATAAAAAATAAATTTAGAATTATTATTATGTATAACTAAAATTCTCAAAGATATTTATCATTATTTTTTCTAATTTTTAGTATCCTTAGAATGGATAGATTCTTTTTCCAAAAAATTATGATTTGATAAATCAACTCTACAACATATGCTACTAAAAATCCAAAGAGATAGTAAGGATTACCTGCAGGGAGCAGCTGTTCCAAATTCATTATTTCAAACGCTTCGTATA
This sequence comes from Nitrosarchaeum sp., assembly GCA_965223805.1. GTDB lineage: Archaea > Thermoproteota > Nitrososphaeria > Nitrososphaerales > Nitrosopumilaceae > HKST03. The sequence goes on from OZ245014.1 coordinate 864,044, forward strand.
TGTCATAATCATCTGAAGATACAAATGAGACAAGAAAATACGAAATCGCTACTGCAAAGATAATATTTTTGATGAGAACGATTCTCTTAGGACCTTCTAGAACAATTTTAATAAACGCTCCAATTAAAAATCCAATTGCCGAAGCTATAAGATCAAAATTCTTGAAATATTCTGAAATATTTGTTAAAACATTTGGTTCTTGTTTTATTGTTAGATGAGATAACTCAGATTTGCTTGATGATTTTAGCAATTTTCCATCACTGATTTCTGCAGAAAAAAAAAGCAGTAACTACTCCGGGATCTTCATAAATTTTTATTATATTTTCAGGACTACGATCATTTGCAATGGTTGTAAATATCGCATGTTTGGTAAAAATATGGACGGTTTTATTGTGAATCATTGATTCTGGGGGAAAATCGATACAAACTCCCTAAAATTTTTTGACAAATATTGTACATCAGCTAAATTAGAGTATATTCGAAGAATATCGGATTCTGATGAAATAGTAACTCTAGGATCTACAGCAGTATTGATGATGGGAATATTTCCAGATTCTACCTTAATTGTATGTGGTAAACTAATTGAGCCACTATGCAGTTGATCTCTATTTTCAAGGTATAATGCAAACAAGTTTACTTTTGGATACCAATCCTCCACTATTGCTTTTGCATGATAATGACCATTCTCATCTGTAAATGAATAGGCAATAATGTCATCGGTGTCTAAAGTGGGTTCTGTCTTGATGAATATCAATTGATCTCTAATTGCATTTCCGAATTGGTCCTGCATAATTCCTTCAATGATGATTTCATCTCCTATTTCAAATGTTTTGTCTGCAGTATTAATTGAAATTTGTGATTTGAGAATTTTATTGTCAAAGCTGCGCTGATTTTCAAGAGGAATGTCGTTTAGGTTTACTACAACTTCTGACGGATAATGTAAAATATCGCCGTATGCTTTGGTGACGTAATGTTTGGGAACGGTTACCGTGATTTTTTCCACATTTTCTACACTTAACATTACCCAATCATGAGAATTAATTATTGCAGCATATTGATCATCTGTACTTATTTCAACATATGACAAATATCTAGTATCAATACCTGATCCTACATCTGCATACATGTAAAGATAATTTAGATCAGGATCATACTGGACATTAACATCTAAGCAAGTATTTGTTTCTCTAATTGGTATGCTATTCGGATCTGTTCGGAAATAAGGTTAACACTTTTCGTTAATTAAAACCCCATTCTCAGAAAGAGATATGTCAGAATCATTTTCTGCATATAAAGTTGATACACTCCCAATATTTATTAGAAAAAAAACCATCAAAACTAGTGTACAGTGAAAAAAAATTCAATACATCATAAAATCCAATATGTGATTTTAATATGTGTTTTATTTGGTTTTGAAAAGTTAATGTAATTCTTAATTTCTGATTATTTTTGATTTTTGTATCATTTATGATTTATTTTTACAAAAGTTCAAAAAAAATATTGTAAATTAAAGACATATTATACTAAATTTATGACCCTTATTAAAAATAAATAAATTCATAGTTATGTTCTAATTATCTAACTATTCTAGCCCTTTCTCTGTTGGTGATGATGATTATAGGATGGAATATGGGGTTTAGTTTTTTCTGATTCCTGTTTTTCTAAATGCAATTGTAAATCATTTTTTGCTCTTTGTTCCTATTTTTGGTTTTCATAGAATCGATGACGTATGGAATTACGTGCTTTCCTCCCATCCTGAGCCAGAATATCGCAAACACTAGAGAAAACCCTCCTATCAAAAGTTATGGTTATACAAAAAGATGACCTTTAAGTTTGAAATTTGTTTTTTTGTGCCTAAAATTACGAAAAAGGGCAAAAATCAAATTTGAAAAAACATGCCTTTTGTATTTTATTTTTGAGTGATAATGTCGTATGCTCGATAAACAGTAGTGACCTTTAAAGATCATAAAAACCAAAAAAATACCGATGGTGGAATACGCTCAAGCTTGGAGAAAGAAACTACGAATAAAACAATTAGAAGATAAGGTTTGATTAAATTACAATTTAACCGTAAATATTATAAATTAAAATTAAAGGAAAAAGAAAACAGATTATTCGTTGTCTTCAACAAATATCCACGATAATCCTTGCACTTCTTCCCAACTTAGATTAGATTGATTCATGACATCTCTTTACAAAATTTGTATAAAAGATTCAAGAATAATTTGTTCATACAAATCATCAGTGAAAAGTATGAAAAAATAAAACCGTATTCTTTGATCAGAGAATAACAATAATTTAGAATTGGGCAAAAATTGCCCAACCCTAGTAGGCATATGGTCGGTTAAACGGTTGAATGACTCCACCGTGTGAATTCCAATTGATTACTACAGAGTTTACTTAAAAGACTAACGTATGAATCATCAGTTTGATCTAAATACCATTGTTGTATTTTCATAATAACTGGAATTAGGAGCTGTCATCAAAATACTAGCGCTGGTTTTTGATCTTAAGCTCCAAAACTATAATTTTCTTCTTTGTGTTAGTATGGAAAATGATTTGAGATTCGCCAATCCAGTTTAGTTTTTTAATTATTTCGTGAGGAATATTGATTCTGTGTTGTAGGTATTTTGTTTTTCTGTCTTTTCCAAGATATGTTCGATGTTGCAACTTAACTGATTTCATAAAATATACTCTCAAATATTTTAAAAGATGAGGGGATAGGCCCAGATTGGAGAATGATAACTAGGACGTGTGAATACTATATTGAACCCATTCCTATCCCCCATATTGTCTTGGAATTCTAAATTGTGTATTAATCAGCAATCATTTGAATATTGTTTGGCAGTTGCGGTATGGTTTATTTTTTTAAAAATATAATTTTGTTTTTCGATTATCTTTATTTTCTAATCGCGATATGAAGACTAAGATTCATAGATCATACGCTATGACACTATAATTACTTGCGCAATAAGAACTACATCTACTATGCCTATTCCTAGAAAAAAAATATTAAAAATGTTTATGTTCTTAATTGGATTTTTTATAATCAATTTTCTTTTTTGAGAAACGTCAAATCAATCAACTCTTCTTATTCAAGAGGAAGACATAATTATTTAAAACAATATTAGACATAGTCTGAAATGCAATAAAAATTAATTACCAGACTTGAGTGCACCCAAAGTCTCCATCATTACTCGAATCTGTTCTTTGATGATGGCGTCTAGCTGTTCAATTCTTTTGTTTAGTTCCTCAATCTGGGTTTTTAGTTGATTGTTTTCATCTCTAAGTTGCCGATTATCAGACTGTAATGCAATATTTTGATTCTTTATATTATCAAGTTCTTCATTGTTTGATGAAGCTGTGATAGACTCATCCAGAGAAGATATAGATTGTTGCTGTCGTGTATTAGATTCAATATCAGATGAATTAGCAGAAGAACTATTACCATCTTCAATTGTAGTGTCGGAATTTTCATTGTTATTCTCAAATGTTGCAGTAGCCTGAATGCGTCCGTTATATGTTGCTTCAACCGTAAATTCGCCATTACTTTGCCAAGCTGAGGATTGACGCTGTGCAGGTGAGATTGTTATTTCAAATATGTTATCATTATTGACTGGCACACTTCTTACGTATACGATGGTACCATCAGAGGAGAGTATCTTCATACCAAGAGGCACATTTTGAATAGAGCCAGTAATGATTCCAGATATTTCAATAGAATCATCAGAATTATACACATTTTTGTCAGTGTTTAGTGTTACTTTTATTGGTTGGAGTACAGAAGAGGATTGTTGGGCATCTACCTGTTGATCATCATTTAAAATTATTGTTGCCTCAGCTACATCAGAAGAACTGCTTTGACCAGAAGAAGTTATTGCATAAACGCGATATTGGTACGTCAATCCTGCTGTAAGACCAGTATGAGAATATGTAGTGGTAGAGGTATTTCCTGTATTTGTAACTAAAACAGAATAGTCTGGCTCGTCACTTATTTTTGATTCTATTTTGTATCCAAGTAATGCAGATGCACCAATGTCAATGGGTGCAGACCATGACAAGTCTATTCTACTTTGAGATATAGGAGTAGCTGTTAGTTCAATTGGTGGACTTGTAGTTGAAGAGGACGTTGTATGGGATTCATCTGATTCATCTTCTTCATTGTTTTGTGTAGAAGTAGATTCATCATCATTACTCTCTTGGAATTCATCATCATTACTCTCTTGGAATTCATCATCATTACTCTCTTGGAATTCATCATCATTACTCTCTTGGAATTCATCATCATTACTCTCTTGGAATTCATCATCATTACTCGATGATGAAGTTAAAGTTACAATAGCATCTTCAGAAGCATCACTGGATCCTAGTGCATAATTAGCCACCACTACAAAAGTGTACGTTTGGTCTGGATTCAAATTCGATATTGTATATTTGGTACTAGAACCTGAAGTGCTGGCAATTTCAGTATGTACATCGGATGCTATTTCTTGTTTTATAGTATAACCTTGTATGGTTTGACCATATGTTTGAGTTGGAGGATTCCAGTTCAGCTCAACTGATGTTGAAGATACTGCTTTTGCTACAACATCAGTGGGGATATCTGTATCATCTATACTAGTATCTGATACACTTGTGTTACTACTACCGCCATCAGCGGGAGTTTTCACAGTTGTACTGCTAGAAGGATCACTTCCTCCTGCCAGATTAATTGCAGAAACTCTATAGGCATAAACAGTATCTGGAATTAGGTTAGTATGAGAATATATGGTATCCGTACTGTCAGTATTTTCTACAGTTACAGAATAGTTTGGATCAGTATTTGTCCTGTGCTCTATTTTATATCCAGTTACTGAAAAATCGTCAGGTGCAGACCATGACAAATCAATTTGTGTTGAGGATATGACATAAGCAGTTAGGTTTGTGGGGCTTCGTGGTGCATTGGATGATTCTTGCTGTTGAGAGGTATTATTATTGGATTCATCTACTACATTGCCATCAGTGTCATCCTCATTGTTATTGTCATCATTATCATCTGATGAAGATGAGGAAGAAGAATTAGATATTTCAAACTCTGTTGTCTCTTCAATATCATTATAGTTAATTGTCACTTCATATTTTCCAACTTCCCATGTAGCGGTTTCATACGAGTTGAAAAAGGTGTTTCCATCAGATATTGGGACATATTCATTTACAATCGCATTATCATCATTAGCATTAGAAATTTCAATTTCTGCTATGTTGATTTTTTCATTGTCTTGTAGATTAATTGTACCAGATATTCTGACAATCTCACCTTTGAGGTAAACAGATTTGTTAGTTTCAATTTCTGCAAATGCTAAACCAGAAGAGGTTACAAGAGATATGCCAAGTAAGAATATCAGACTCAGTGTAAATATATGATAATTTTGTTTTTGCGTCAACTGTAAACATTTGACATAATTTTATTAATTATAAAAGAATGATTAGTATGATGCGGTATGGTTTTTCATTTGATTTGAATCACACAAAATATGAATAGCAGTACAAGATACTAAACACAAAAAAAATTGAACAAGACAAAAAAGAAAAAATCTCCAAGCATTACAAGATTATTATTTTTGCAATTACAACATCAGTATATTCAAAACTAAACTGCAAACAATAATTCTTTTGGGTTAATCATGGAATTAGTGGTTTGATATAGTATTGAGATCATTACATTATTACTCCTCTCTCGGAAGCTTTCCGTTTTCATCAAAATCATCTTGAATACCAGATGTAGCATTTCCATACTTTATGTTCAATTCCTTGTTATATTCAATGATTTCATTTTGGCTAATGACAGCCTCTTGCTGGAAGATTTTTGTTGCTGCTAGTGAAGATTTGCCTTCTTCAAGTGCATGTTCTTTGGCCTCACGAGCATTATCTGTCCTCTCTTCTGTGAACAAAAATTGATGCCAGAAGATGTCCTTTACAGAGTGGTCAATGTCTGCTAAAAATCTCAAAAATGCGTTTCTTGGTGTATGAGATTCATTTTTTTCTTCAAATGATTTTAGTTCATCTTCTAGTTTTGATTGTGTTTCTAGTCTTTGTTTTGATATAGTCTGCTGTTCTTTAGAAAGGGTTTCTTTCTTTGCGTTTTCTTTCTTTTGCTCCTCCATGTCCTTAAGAATTGCCCTTGAGCGAAGATCATATTTGCTGTTATCATAACTGCTTGTTTTGGGAGTTTTTTGTTTTGAATCTACTGCATTATTTTTTGCAAACTCAGATTGTGTCATTACATCATATGTTACTTGTGTGTTTAGATACGTTGCACCTTTTATTGCATGGACTGTAATGCTATGTTCTTCTACTAGTTCTGCAGGAATCTTTGATGTAATTGAAAATTCGCCTGCAGAATCACTGATTGCAATACCTGTACTGGATGGAAAGGTTACCTGAATCTCCACATCAGATAATGGATTACCGTCAGAATCTGTCACAACTCCACTAACAAAAGGATATTGTCCTAATTCAAATATAGATAAACTGTTTATAGAAAGGATCATACCATTATTTTCTTCTGCCCATACTGAAGAGGAAAGAAGTAACCCTGTAACACTAACTGATAATAGTATTATTACAAAAGAAGTAATCACCAATTGATGCATTTCTTTTCTGTGTAAAAAAATGAAATTAATTCTCAATATTGAAAAATGTGATCAGACTATTTGAAAATTATTGACTCAAAGAAAATGTATGTAAAACACTTTGGAAATTCCATATGCAATATTCTAATTAGTAATTTTAGATTTTTTCAAAAGTATACCATTCAATATTTTAAATAAAGTCAATAGAATCTAAAACATTGTCCAATGTCTTCTATCCTATTCAATTACAAATTTTTAATTTATTTATTTTCTAATTGAAAAAGAATTATTAAAACAATTTTTTTACTTGCGGTATGGTTTTATCTTAAATAAGCTATTTTTTTACTTTTGATGTAATGATGACAGTTATGTATTGCACAAAAAAAATTAAAACTAACGGAGGAATATTTGAGGATGACTTGTAAAGGAATATGTATACAATACAAGACAACATACAAAGGCACAGGATCAAGGTACGCAAACGGACAAAAAAGATGCATTACTGTGGCATCTATATGATATGGGACAAAAGACAATGCCCATGTTGCAGATATGCTCTTAGAACAAAACCTCGATTTAGAAAATACAAAGAGAAATTCAGAGCACATGTAGCCTTACAAAACACACAAAAGGTTTGATCAAAAATGACAGAATCAATAATTCGGCAGTCAATATTTCATGATGTGACACACTGGTGTATGCATAACGAATGGTCTGATATTTATCATGCATTCACTAAGCAAGTGAGCCTGGTTTCGTGGGATTCTTAGAAAAGTTGGGATTCCACCTGAGATGCAGTTTCCAATTGCATTGGCAGAGTTTGTGCGTAGTTTTTGAAATTATTAAGGTCATGGTTTCGGATAACCCTAAAAAGGATGAGTAAATTTGTTGATAGGCTAGTAAGCTTTTTGCACTATAATTCAAATTCTTGGCGACATTTCTCGCATTTTCCCCTCTCTTGACCAGGTGGACCAAGAAGGAATACCTTGCCAATTGTCTTACAAACTGGACACATTCCGGTCGTAGCATTTTTTGGACCTGTGCGGATAATTTTTTGTGTTTTTCTTCGTCCCATAACATTTACTTCAAAATCTGACTATTAAGTTTAATTTTTTAAAAGGCGTGGTAGCAAATAAAAGATTTTTGGTAATCCACGAAATGACATTTTTGTACATGTAAATTAGTCTATATCCAACATTCACTAGAGTATTTTTCAAATTTTATATGATCTTTCAGAAGAGAGATAGGGCCTAGATCAGGAACATTTGCAATGTAGCAGATCTTAGACTCTATTCCTATCCCACACTTGACTTGTAAAGTTACAATTGAGTTGTATCATCAAGAATCATTTGAGTATTGTTTTTGGTTGCGGCATGGTTTTATTTTCTGTATCGGATGAGAGTATATAATAGAACCAATCAAATTCAATTATAGCAGATAAATGTTATATGATGATAGTTTTTTGAATCAAAACTAAGACACGTTTAAAAACAATTCAGTAATGTTTTGATACATAATTGAAATTTAGATTAAAAATATTTTTGTTGCTGCTAAGTGTTTCAATCATTCCTGTTTCTTTTGTAGGAGTAATCAGTTATTATGATGATGAAAGAATAATTGCAGAACATACTATAAGCAATTTAAAATTTTTTGTTGAAAAAGAAAAGGAAAACATAGTCAATAAAATCAATGGTCATTTTACAGAATTGAATTTAATATCCAATAGAATTGAATTGTTACAATCAATAGAAGATTATGATAATTTTAGGACAACTAAAAATCAAGAAAAACTAAATGAGACATTAAATAAAATAAAAAATGTTCTTAACGATGTTTCCAAAATATACATTACAGATTTGAATGGTAAAATATTAGCATCATCAAAGATAACAGAGATTAATGAAACTCAAACCTATGAAAAATTTAATGAAATAAAAAATTCAGAACGTGCTATAATTGATTTTATTCTAACAAATGAAGGACGTCCAATGATATTATTCTCGAAAACATTAGTAATTGGCACAAATCCAATTGGAATAATTTTTGCAGAATTTGAATATCAAAATATATTTGAGAATATTAATGTAAATATTTTAGGAAATACCGGAGAATTCTCAATTGCAAAAAAAGTTTCTGAAAATGAAGTTTTACTAATATATCCTTTAATGATAGAAGAAGAAGTAATTCTAAAAAGAACAATATCGATGGAAAAAGACAACATTCCCATAATACAAGCTATGATGAAAGAAGAAGGTCATTTTATGAATCTTACAAATTTACAAAATGAACCAGTTTTGGCAGTTACAAGATATATTGAAGAAGCAAACTGGGGCATTGCTGCAAATATTAATAAATATGAAATTTTTGCAGCACTACAATTTAGCTTATTTTTATTAGTTTTTATCATTGTTATAATGGGCATATCAATTGTGTTGTTAGCTATCTTTTTTTCAAAAACTATCGCAAAACCAATAAATGAAATTGTTAATGTATCAAATCAAATAGCAAACGGAAATCTTAATGTCAAATCAAATGTTAAAACAAATGATGAATTAAACCAACTTTCAAATTCATTTAATTACATGATCGGATCGTTGAAAAAAAAATTAAAAATTGAAGAAGAATTAGAGGAATCTAAGACTCAACTAAGAAATGAAAGAATTAACACTATTGGTATGTTAGCTGCTCAAATAGCACACGATATTAAAAATCCACTCCACACAATTAAAAATTCTACAGAGATCATTAAAAGACATCACGCTAACAAAGAGGTCATCACCAGAGAGATTAATAGAATGAATAGAGGAATCGCAAGGATATCACATCAAGTCGATGATGTACTTAATTACATCAATACAACACAGATTGAATTTACGCAAACATCACTTCTAAAAATTCTTCAATCTACAATAGAAGTACTAAAAATACCTAAAATGATTGAAATCATACTTCCTAAAAATGACACGATAGTAGAATGTGATCCAGAAAAAATGGAATCTGTTTTCAGCAATATTTTATTGAATGCAATTCAGGCAATTGGAAGTAACAAAGGCCAAATAAAAATAAAAATTTCACAAACTCAAAGTACAGCAATTATTGAGTTTGAAAATACTGGTCCTGAGATTGATGAATACATATTGCCAAGAATATTTGAGCCTCTATTCTCTACTAAAGAAAAAGGTACTGGTCTAGGGTTAGTAAGCTGCAAAAATATTATAGAACAACATGGTGGAACCATAACAGCTAGATCCAACCCAGTTATTTTTACAATTGTGATTCCAATTAAGCATTGATGAACTGATAGCAATAGATAAACCACCGGTCAAAAAAATACAATAATGGAAAAAAATAAAACAATTTTGATTGCAGATGATGATCTCGATGTTTTAGAATCTACTCAGTATATGTTGTTAGATGAAGGATATGAGGTGATAATTGCTCATAATGGAGCAGAAGCAGTAGACATGTATAAAAAACATAATCCAGATATTGCATTTTTAGATATCCGAATGCCGATATTGAGTGGTTATGAAACATTTTTTAATATTAAAAAATATGATCCAAATGCAAAAATAATATTCATTACTGCTTTTTCTGTTGACAATAAAAAAACAGAAAAGGCAAAAAATGAAGGTTTACTTGAATTATTACACAAACCAATTGAATTCAAACAAATCATAAAAATAATTCAAAAATATGGCTAATCAATTATTGCAAATCTATTAGTAAGATATTATCTAAACTTTTTTTATAGTATAGTTTCGATTCTTTACAGAATTTAAGATACCATTTCCGAATATCATCATTTGCATCTAAAATTCTTTGGAGCTTAGTATTGGAGATATTCTTTTTTGAAAGGGGGTTTTTATCATAAAGCAAGTTAGTGTAGAACCACAATGAAATTTGATTTGACAAATCTTCTTCTGTAGCATACTCAAAATTTTTTTTATATTTTATGATAAGATATGACATCAATTCATACATAGGAGGATTTACTCTTAATGCGATTTCCAAATTATTTAACAATAATCCTTTAGATAAAATTCGAAGTTTGTAAACATCATCTCCTATGATGGATTTTAAGTACTCCCATTTACCAAAAACTTTGGGTAAAATATGCTCATACTTTGATGCCATTATATCTATCTGACTTTTTGTTAAATTCAAAACATCCAGACAGTATAATATTCCATGGAGGGTCAATCTGTATTTATCACCTGGATTTCTTTTGTAGTTTTTTCCATCTTTCATTATCAAACCAATCTGTAAAATACCATCTGAGGGCTTGCCTCGATCAATTCTTCCAACTAGTAATCGTCGATACTCCTTTTCTTTAGTTTTAGTGTGAGACAGATCTCCTGCAAATTTGATTTGAGCCATCTCCCAAGTAGTCAATGAACCATTCAACGCTAAAATTTCTAAAATTTGTTGTACATTTTTTTTATGTTTGGATGAAAGGGAGGATGCAGTATGTAAATAAGCAGAACCATAAAGCCTATGAGCAGTAGGTCGGGTATACAGTTTGTATGATTCTAAATTTCCAATATTGGCATTATGAAGTAATTCATTTGAAATCATGTCACAATAAGATGGCCATATTATTTAATTAATTTAGTGTTATAAAATTACAAAATATTTGATGAAAAACCATACCGCAGAAACAGAGGTATTTTCAAATAATTCATCATCTGCTTTAATAGTAAGACCAAGTATTGGAATAGGTCATAGAATAAAATTTACAAGTTATCGTCCTATTTAGTTACCTATTCCAATTTTTAACCTAAAAATTTAGTATTTTAATATTCATGTTATTTAGAAAGAATAATCTAAAATATGTGCTGTAAAATTAGTGGTTTATTTAACAATAATTGAATTAGTTTTAAAAAACTAATATGATAAAAATTAAGAACGCAAAACCATGCCGTGTTTTAAGATCAGATATTAAATGATAATAATCAGATCATGTTGATAATGACAATAGGAAATTTTAAAGAAAATGCCAGATGAATCATGCAGAAAATGTAGTTGAAGAATAATCACGTATTCAATATGTTGCAAATGTAAACAACCAACACAAAAAGTTTGTATAAAACGCGGAATGCACACTGTACCATAATTTTATAATGATTGTTTCTATGAAATTGAAACAATTCAAACATCATCATTTGTAGGATCAATAGTTTCTTAGAATTATGTCCATTACAATCGACAACAGATCTGCTTGGAATCTTACACGGTTCAGATGGATACATAGGCATGACTTTGATTCAACAGGAGACACATCATGTGGGATGTAATTTTTCAATAACTCACACTTAAGCGCGGGGAGGGCTTTTAAGCATTCTGTATAGGCTCTATAAAGGAACGAATTTATCATGAAATAAAGTTAGAACGAAAAAAGAGAATACCCTTTCCTGACAATTATAATTTAAAGAGAAATCTAGTGGTCAATATCATGTTAGATACTAAGTCTCTAAACGCTTGAATTTGGTACTGGGAGGGAGATTTGAACGCGACCGTTCAGAGCCCTACCAAAAAACAGTAACAAATCACCTCTCTCCTCTTTTGAGATTATGGTTATTTTTTCCTCATCGAGAGAATTTTTCGGCCAAGTTCAATACTTTTTCAAGTAATGTAGAAATGGTTAACATAAGTTGGATCTGTTCAATATTTTTTCCGGAATCATTTGAATTATGAAATTCTTTTTGTAGATGAACTAGTCGATCTGGATCTGATTTATCTAATTTTTTACAGTTATCGATAAGCCGTCGAAATGTTCTCTTGATGTCCTGTTCAGATCCATCTAAACTAATCTTAAAAACTTCTCCAGAGGGCAAATTTGTAAATATAAGAATACAGGGCAGATCCAAGTATTCTAGAGAAAAATCATCAACAAATTTATCCATAATTTCAGTCTCTTGGGAAAAATTACCTGATGGGATTTTTTCCAACACTTCTAGTGCTCTTGAATATAATATGTCATGATTTGACTTCTTTTGCCATGCCAAATTCGTTCTAAACATATCAAGAACGCGAGAACGAATTAAAGTCTCTATTTCAATGTTAAAAATACATAATTCTTTTCCAGATGTTTTATGTAGTCTAAAATAATTTCTATTAATAAAATCTCGTACCTCGTGGTCCTCAGAAGTATAAATCGGCAATGCATAGAAGGTAAAACTTTTTGATTTGACATCCAACCAATTTCTAAAAAATTCTCTGTGTCCTTTGATTGGAACCATGGAAAAAATAGTGAAAAATGATTTAAAACGCTTCTCATTAGTTCACAATCTTTGTGTTCTCTCAACACACTTATCTAAGATTTATGGATTTAGCGTTAGTGAACCGAACTGTATAGTTAAGTACTGTCAGCGGAGGTAGAACGCAACCGTTCGGAGCACTTCAGATTTGTTTAAATGTACAATTATCATTCCAAATTTTGGGTGAATTTCAATATTTGATATGTAAATACGAAACAACAAAAATTGGATGAAAAATCTTGCAAAGCATCTTTTGATGTGTATATATAGTTTAGACAACCAGAAATTTCATATTTTATGATGAATTAGGATTTTAGGTAAATATCAAAGGTGTTTTTCTAGGAGGAGATAAAACTACAATTTTTCCTGATGATAATTGCAGTAATAATTGGATGTACAATAGCAGTGTCAACTGTATTATTTTGGAAAAAAAGAAAATTAAAAACTTATTTAATTATTTGTCAAGGTGATCTTATGACAAAATTTCTTGACAGCCATGATCTAAAGGGAGTAAACCCAAAAGATTTAAAAAAATTACAAAATGCACCAAAGGATGAATTCGAGGTTTCTCACCTCAACATAATCTACAGTGAAGAGGAGGATAAATGCTATTGTTTACTTGATGCACCAGATAAGGAATCCGTGGCAAAACACCATGAAAAAATGGGTTACAAATGTGACTTTATTATGCAAGTCGAAGATACTTTAAAAATTTAAGTTAAGAAATGGTGTAGATATTTTTAATAAAAATTGACGTTAAAAGGAAACACAATCAAAAGAACAGAATAATTTGTAGCATTCATTTGTAATAAGTTAATTTTCCTAAAACATCAGAGTTATCTTTTTTATTCTGTTATTGGTAAATGTTATGATTTGAAGTCATTTGAAACATTTGAAAATAATCTCTATGCTTGTTTCTTTTTTACTGACATTGTGGGACTGTCAAATTCTAAAATGTCAACTAACACTCAATCAAGAAAAATTGAAACTCTAAACAAAATAATTGGAGAGTGTAATGCATTCAAGGATTTTCCCAAAGAAAATCTAATTGTTTTACCTACCGGTGATGGAGTAGCAATTGGATTTGTAAATGGAATAGAAAAGCCTATTGAACTGTCAAAAGAAATTCATGAAAAACTGCAGCATTATAATAAAAATAAAGAATCAATAAATGAAATTCAGATACGAATTGGTATTCATTACGGTAATGTTTTTCAAGTAAAAGACATGTTTGAAAACAAAAATTTCTGGGGTCCTGGTCTGATACTTGCACGCAGAATAATGGATATTGGAGAAGAGAGACACATACTGCTGACATCTTCAATAGGAAAAATTTTGTCTGGACTGTCTAACAAATATAAAAAAATCATTCATCCAATATATAACAAAAAAACGACATATGTTAATAATCCACTCCTTTATTCTGTGTATGGAGAAGGTTTTGGTAATTCTGTAAAGCCCACCAAAATACTGTACGAGAAGAAAGATTTTCAATATGAATCTGATCAAACTCAAAGAACGGTTACTTGTAAGAACGTTGAATTCAGTTTGTTTCTAAAAGACTCTAATTCAAATCTAGTTGAACACAAAAGAAGATATGATCTGATAAACAACTCAGATGAACCAATATATGAAATAACAAATGGCATAATCACAAGTATAGAAAAATCTTTTCAAGATTTAGGGATCAAAATACTTGATGATAAAAAGAGAGAGCTTATTTTTGCAAGGATAGGCCTTGATACATCTTATAGAAAAGAATTTGTCATTAAATTAGATCCTCCCATACTTAAGAATGAAAAAGGACGAAACTACAACCTAACATATTCTGTGGAAGAACCTAGAAAAGTTTATGAAAATTTGTTTTTAATCAATTCTAAAAAATTGATTTATAATTTTAGATACCCAACCATGAATCTTTCAGAAAATCCAAAATTATTTGTTATTGAAAAAAATAACAGAGAGAAAAATATGCTTGAAATACATTCCAAGAAAACAGACGCCAAAATTACCCATATTCAATGGGTTAAAGACGATGGAATAATGGAAAAAGATTTGATAAGAATTGAATGGGGATATTAAAATTACAATTTTAAAATGGATAACATGTGTAAAACAAATCTAATTTGATAAATTTGAATAGGAAAATATTTCTATCCTGTGTTTGAATTTTTATATGATTACGATAAATCATTTTCTATTTGTATTTTTAATAAAATAAAAAATAAGACTTGTAATGTTTTTTAGTAATCTAGTATTCAATCAAATATAATGACATCATTTGATATTCCAAAAAATCTAGTTTACGCAAGTTTCTTCTTTATTGACATAGTAGGATTGTCAAATCCTAAAATGCATTCCCTAACACAATCAACAAAAATTTCTATTTTAAATCAGTATATTGCCAATTCTAATACTTTCAAAAATCATCCAAATGGAGATTTGATTATCTTGCCTACTGGAGATGGAATGGCCATAGGTTTTATCCACGGTATCGAAAAGTCCATCGAACTTGCAAAGGAGATTCACGAACAATTAAATAAATACAATAAAGACAAAGAATTAGAAAATAAAATACAAGTAAGAATAGGATGTCATATTGGTAATGTTTTCATTGTCAAAGACGTTTTTGGAGATGAAAATTACTGGGGTCCTGGATTAATTTTTTCTAGAAGAGCAATGGATATTGGTTCTGCAGGACATATACTTGTAACATCTACCATGGCAGAAGAACTATTTGAGTTATCTCAAGAATATGAGAAAATTATCCATCCTATTCATGATTACAAGTTAAAACATGATGAAGTACTTTTGATTTACTCTGTTTTTGGCCATGGGTTTGGTAATCCAAAAAAACCCGTTGAGAGGATATATGAGAGAGAGAGATCGGGAGAATTTACAAAAATGAAAAAAGCAGTATTTTGTAAAAATATAGAATTTAGCTTATCTCTAAAAGACTCTAATTCAAATCTAGTTGAACACAAAAGAAGATATGATCTGATAAACAACTCAGATGAACCAATATATGAAATAACAAATGGAATTATTACAAATATTAAGAAAAGTATTCAAGATTTAGAAATAAGAATACTTGATGATAAAAAGAGAGAGCTTTTTATTTCTAGCATAAATTTGGATGCAGAATATAGAAAAGAGTTTACCATTAGACTGAATAATCCTATCGTCAAGGGTGAAAAAAATAGAAACTACACCCTTACCTACAAAATAGAAGAGCCAAATCGAACATATGAGAATCTTTTTCTGATAAATTCAGGAAAACTGATCTGTAATTTTGAGTATAGAAATTCAGATAATGTGATGCAACCAAAATTTTTTGTAATAGAAAAACACAACAGAGAGAAAAAATTAGTCAAATCCTTTTCTGAGAAAAATAAGAAAGGAGTTACACATTTACAGTGGATAAAAAATGATGGCATACATGAAAAGGATATGATTAGAATTGAGTGGTAGTACTCACAACCGATTAATTCTTTATACCAAAACAGATAGTTTACTTTAACATTCTTCTATAACGTTCGTTATCACATAATTCTCTAAAAACGATATCAATTTTAAACAAATCTTTTTTTGTGGGATTTAGATTGCATGTTTTTTCTAATAGATCTAAACTTTCATTTATTTGACCCTGTTTGATTTGTGCTCTCGCTTTATGATATAACACATCTGCATTTTTTGCATCTAAAAGAAGGGCCTCGTCGTAGCATTTAGATGACTCTTTAAATCTTTGAAGCTCATACAGAGTAAGGCCTTTATAAAACCAATAATCTAAAGGAACAGGGTCTATCCTTTTTGCTTTATCTAAATTCTTAATTGCTTTTTCAAACTTTTGAAAATTTTTCAATGAATTTGCTTGTTCAGTTAGTTTCAAAAACGTAGTGTATTTTGTCTCATAAGCTTTGTCAAAACATTCCATAGAATCAACAAATTTTCCCAAATGATAAAGAATAGTTCCTTTTTCAAAGTAAGAATCAAAATTTTCCTTGTTTAACTGCAAATCTTTGTCAAAACATTCCAAGGCTTCCTCATATTTTCCTATTTCAGCTAGATAGATTCCTTTATGATACCAGAAATTTCTTTTGTTACTTGAATTTTCAAACTTCTGAATTTTGTCGTAACACTTTAGGGCTTCTGCATATCTCTTTTTTTTTCTAAGAGATCTTGCTTTTTCTATCCAATAATCATAATGTTCTTTTGTCACAATTCTTAGTATATCTTATTTAAAAAATAAGTTTTGGCAAAGGAATTCTTATACCCTACTAATGGATAAGATTTCATGAATAATGGTACTTGAAAAAACAAAGAAAGAATCCCCCAAGATAGGTAGTCCAATAAATTATAAAGTTATTGTCTTAATTGGAGGTCTAACTGCTCTTCTTGCACTAGGACTTACATTTTTTGAAGATTTACCTCATATCGTAGATTTTACTGATTTTCCTTATGCTGTTGGGACTATTGCATGTGTAATTACAGGATTGATGATTGCAAAAAGGTATCGTGGTTCAGAAGTTTTTGGAAAAACCTACTTTGCATTAGGATTGGCATTCATAATGCTTTTTGTGGGAGATAGTGTCTGGAATTATTATACCATAATTCTGTTAGAAGATCCATACCCATCAATTGCTGATGTTTTTTACGTTTTATTTTATCCATTTGCAATTTACCACCTAATAGGAAACATCAACTACTTTAGAGAGAAAATTGCTCCCCAGAATATTTTGTTGTTGATAATTGTAGCTGTAGGAATTACAGGATGGTATACTTTTTCTGCTTTTCAGGACATAGAAGGAGAAATTGAAATTGAATTTTTGTTAGGTGTTTTGTTTGTAGCACTCTCATCAACAACTTTGTCATTGACAATATTAGGTTTAATCGTGTTTCATGATAGTGTTTTAGGAATAGTGTGGTTATTGCTAGCCTCTGGAATGTTCATATTAACATTTTCAGATACGTGGTATTACTATGCTGAATTGACAGAAGGGTATACGGGAAATCATCCCACTAACTGGTTATGGGGATTATCTTTTATGGTTATCACATATGCTTTGTATAAACACAAAACCATAATCTAACGAAAAGTTATGAGAAAGTTAAATCATGATTAGTAGTAGAACGACATTTAGTTTACAAAGAATTAAGATCAAGAATAAAAAATATCAAATCATTCTAGCATAGATAAAGACACAAATATTTTTTGGTTTTTCAGAATTTAAGATTAATAACATATTACTATCTCAATTACAAATTGATAATTTTTCAATTCCATGTTGGTATTAAATTATCTTCAATAGCTAATTCTTCAACACGTTATGTGTCCATCTAAATTTAAACCAATGTAAATTTATGTAAAGAAACTAGGTCTACCGTTAAGTACTGTTACCGGGATTAGAACGCAAGCGTTCAGTTCCCTTTCAAATTAGATCTATGTGGTTATCACACAATCACAAAAAGGTTTTAGGTAAATTTTACAATAGATGCTAGTTGGCGTCGCATAGTTAGGTCTATTGCGGAACTCTGAAGAGGTTCTATCCTGCCTAGGGATCGTGGGTTCAACTCCCACCGCCAACGGGTTTCTTAATTAAATATGCATACAGGAATATTAAAAGTTGATCGTAACAAATGCTTGTAAATTGTTCATGTTTTACTAGATATGATTTTAGATATTAAAATTCACCAAGACAGTTATGCGTCAAAGACCTAAAAATTGTTTTATAATTAAAGAGCCATAGAAATGATAGTATGTGTAATGAAATTGAATATGCAATGATTCAAGATATGTTACAAAAAGCGGCAAAACAAAAAACACAAAAGAAATCTGAAAAACCACTAGAAATTCCAGTCTCTAGTTAGTGCTAAATTGAAGAGTTCGACAACTATCATCACTGTCATTACTATTGTATCAATTCTAGGCATATCCATGTATTTTCCGCTTCTTCCTCTTGTCTTTGCTCAAGAGACTACAGAGATTTGGGAGTCATTGCCAATGATGCCAACACCAAGAACAGAAGTAGTTGCAGTTGCAGTTGACAAGAAGATTTTTGTCATCGGTGGTTTTGACAGGAATGGAAAGGCAACAGACATTGTTGAGGTATATGACACAGTAAACAACTCCTGGGGAAAAGTTTCACCAATGCCTGAAAAACTTCATCATGTAGGAGCTGCTGCTTCTACTACCTCAAATAATGAAATCTATGTTGTTGGAGGATACAAAAATGGCTGGATTGCAACTGATTCTATGTTTATTTACAATACAGATACTGATACATGGGATTCTGGGCCAACTATGCCAACTGCAAGAGGTGCTCTGACTGTACAATTTATTGATGGCATTTTATACGCTGTTGGCGGTGCAAACAAAACTGTTCTTTCCACAAATGAATCATTTAATGTAAAAACAAACACTTGGGAAACAAAGATGGATATGCCAACTGCACGTGAACATCTAAGCTCTGCTGTCGTTGAAGACAAGATGTATGTCATTGGTGGTAGAGTAATGAGTATGACCTCAAATCTTGGGACAAATGAAGTATATGATCCACAAACAGACAAATGGGAAACATTAGAGGACATGCCAACGCCACGTGGTGGTTTGACAGCTGCTGCAATAGCTGACACTATCTTTGTTTTTGGTGGCGAGCAGCAATATGGTACATTTAATCAAAATGAACAATACATTCCTGATCAGGGAGAATAGAAATCACAAATGGATATGCCAACTGCACGGCACGGATTGGGTTCTGCAACTGTAAATGACAGAATTTACGTTATTGGTGGTGGTGTTGTGCCAGGACTTTCAGTAAGGGGTCTAAACGAATCGTACTATAATGCAAACTATATTCCGGAATTTAGTGATTTTGCAAGTATTATGATTTTGCTAGTCTCTTTTCTTGCAGTATTTTTTGTAATTTCAAAATTCAAGATTGATCACAGACTTGTCTTTCAAAGTTAGTCTTAAGACAAGAACAAAACCAAAAGTATACGATTTCAACAGGATCAGTAATAGAGTTTTAAAGAAATTTTTCTTATCTTTTCTTTTTTATTAATTAAGTCCATCCATTGCCAAACAAGCGTGCACTTTCTTGCCGGATAGATGGATGGCACAATTGAATACAGGATTGATATATTTCTAGATCGAGACGTTTTGGGAACAAATACAATAAAGATTTGAGTTTAAATCCGGGGAGATAAACAACTAGTTGTTTGCATGACACTTGCACAAACAATCCTTTACAAGTTAAAATATCTCTTATTGTTCTTGAATACCAACAACGAAATTGTATTATGTAAAAAAATTCATGATAAATTGTCTATAAATAAAAAAATAATGAATGTGAAATGAATCTTATCGAAAAACAAGACATTGTTGATTCTAATCAGAAAATAATTAACGAATGGAATTTGAATCATCCAGAAGAACAACAGGTTTTTTGTGTTCGTAATGGTGTTTTGGATGAAGTTTTTGAAATAGTTGAGAAGACAGGTGATGATGATTCAAACACACAAGAAAACCTAATTCAGAAAACCTCCTACCTAATGGGTGCCATCTCTTGGGCTCAGCCTTTTTGTGATGAAAACAAGAGAACTGCATTACTAGTTATTGCAACAATTTTCTATGACCATGGGTATGAGTTTGAACCATGCAACGAGGATAAAATCTAGATATGCTATATGAGATTCAAGAAGACAGAGGCAGCCTAAATCAGGAAACCATGGACAGGTTCATTTTATATATTTCAAAGAATATCAAACAAGTGACATGAGCCAAGACAAGATAGTATTCCAGAACAAGTTTTTGAAAAAATACTCTAATCTATTTGAGCGTCTTGGATCAGAGAAAAAGGACTTTTAGCAGAAAATACTGAAATCCACAGTGTAGAATTGAAAAGACAGGATGATGTGTGGCTGGCTGGCCAGATAGTTTTTTTAATAATTAACAAGAAAAAAAGTGCACATATGAATTTCAAAGAGAATACTGTTACACGAACTCGCAGTGATTTATGGTACATTTTGCCTATCTTTGGAGGAATCATTGGCGGTTTGATCTCATGGTTTGCAATAAGATACGATGACCCAAGAAAGGGGAAAAACTGTCTTCTTTTGGGCATTGTTTTGACTGCAATTCCAATTGTTTTGATGGCGATAATATCGTTGTTGATCTTTAATAGTAATACAACAGAATTCTCAGTGGAACCATTTGATCCTTATCGTCCACCGATAAAATTTCTTGATGAATTTTCTATTTAATCACCATATGTTGTATTTTGATTTATTGTAAAGGGATGGGTAACTAAATCTTGTAAATCACCATCCTAAGAGATTTTTGATAAATTTCACAATACGTACTCTCTGAAGTCACATATTAGTAGAATATGATCTGAAAAACCATTTAACTAATCAAGAATTGTTTTTCTCATAAGACATTATCATGTTAAATGATCAATAAAATTCGAAAAAATATACTGAAGGTGATCAAAGTTGACCCCAAGAAATTACATCAAAAAAATTATGAAGAAACATCAGGACATCCATCAGAATCCTGGAAGTTATTATAAATTTCAGATTCTAATGGACATAAATCTAGATTGTCCGCAATACCATCACCGTCAGTATCAATAACTGATGAAGGGATATTTTTAGAATTAATTTTCATTATTCCTTCTTTGATTAGATATTGAATTCCTTGGATGAAAGAATCATCATCAATTGTTCCATCTGCCCACCATCCTGCATTATTCTTTACCCAGAGTGGGATTTCATTAGAATTATGAATTGTCTCATTTGGATTAAAAGGAATTTTCATTATTCCTTCTTTGATTAGATATTGAATTCCTTGGATGAAAGAATCATCATCAATTGTTCCATCTGCCCACCATCCTGCATTGTTTTTGATCCATTTTGGTACATGAGTTATCTTTTTGTCATCTAAATACTGGTTTCTATCAAAGATTAAGCTAGTAGAATCTACAATTATTTCATCTGTCAAATCAGTTGAGACAATATATACAGGAACATCAAACGCGCTGATTCCTAATTTGGATTCAGGAATGCTTAAAGAAAGCATAATTTTAGAGTCACTGCTTTTATCTATTTGTGGTTCAAGTAAGGGTATTAATTTACCCGATGTGGTATTTTTTATGTATGCATAAACCCTTAGTGGTTCAATTGACTGATCACCTTTTACAATCACAATAACTTCATCATCAATTCCTGCAAATGTATCATGGTTTATGCCAGTATCTAATCTGCCATCTGAATTAAATAACAACTTGTATTGAAGATTGACATTTCCAGTATTTGGAAATGGACCATTAATTGTTACAGAAGTATCAATTTTGTCAATGGCAACATCTGAACTCATTATTACTTCTCCAATGTCAAAATATGGATGTAATTTGTCAATATGATCATCAGATTTATCTACGACATTACCATGTTGATATTCTCTCAAGTTCTTTAGTTCATTAATCTTGGCATCTGATTCTAATGGATTTGTCTTCTTATCATTAATTTCTTCAGAGTTTGTTAGACCATCACCATCAAAATCTTCTGCACCATCTAAAATTCCATCTTCGTTTGTATCAGCAAGAAAGGCATCTGTTTCTAAAATTTCTTCAAATTCATCAGGAATTCCGTCAAAATCAGAATCAATAATATCTTTTGGGGTTAAATGAACATTATGTAACGACAATGAAGACAATTCTCCATATCCACATCCTTCAGGGTCAGGGTCTATCAATTTTTTGCCGGAATATGAAGTAACAAAACCTGTCTTTGATTGATAATATGGTTCGGTGCATAATGCGTCTGATCCAACAAGAATAAACTCATCTAGCGGTACAACAAAATTTTCTATTAGAAGAGCAGGCTCTGTTCCTACAAATTCAAAAGGACTGATACTTTCATCAAAACCTGCAACAATTACACCGGAGTATGATATAGATTCTGGATCAACTGCTCTTGCTGTCCATGAAGATGGTAAATCCCCTCTAGATGCAACTAGATTTACATCTACAGTATTTCCTTTATTTACCCAAGTTGAACCTTGAACAGCATTTATAGAAACGCCTCCAGTGTGTTTGGTTAGTTTCCAGTTTACATTTCCAGATTTTCCAAAGTTTGTTATTTTACATATAAATGAGATACTATCTTCACCTTCTTCAAATATCTTGGTAGTTGGACTACAATCAATACGAGGAATCTTTGGATCTGTAAGCGGTGGGGGTAAATCAAGGAAAGTACCGGGGCCTGGTTTGATATCACACTTTTCTGGAAATACTGCAAGTACAAAATCTTCAACTTCGCCAATTGTATAATTACCAGTACCTCTCCATCCAAGTAAATCATCAGAGATTACAGGTTCGCTAGTTATGGTTGCTCGTGTCCATGGACATGGCGGCAATTTTAGTCCGTCACTATAAGGAAAAACTGGAGTATCAAGTATATTTTCTCCAGGATGAATTGTCTGCTTTAAATTTTGTACAGCCCATTCTGGTTCATTATGTTCTCCATAACCTTCCCATTTCCCATCACCAGTTAGATCAATTAGTAAGTTAAAATACATATCAAAAGACTCCTCCAAATTTGAAAATATTGGAAATGACATTATTGCAGGTGGAGGAATAGATGTAATAAGTAAAAAGAAATTAATTTCTGTATCTTCGCTACCATCCTGATTTGGTAAACCTCTTGAAAGATCTAGATTTGGAATTCCATCAGGATCTACAATATCTGTAGCGTTCTTTTCAAAGCTTATGTCATTTCCAAATAGGATGGAGCCATCTGAAGTACGTGCTCCATCGTTGACCAGTAAAGTTGGAAAGTTTCCAAATTGAGATAAAACTGATGGATATCCTGTAGGTAATCCTTGATCTGGAGCATCTCCAAAGTCACCACAATAAAATTCAGGAGGGATTGGATATACATCATCAATTATCGGAATTGTGCTTCCGGGATAATTGGTCCCGCCATATACTCCAGCGGATCGAATTTTTGCTAAATTATTACTATTACCGCCACACGTTACTTCAAATCCCCAAGACATTCCATCATATACTTTTATAGTCTTTGGTGCAATCCACTCAGCTATGTAAAGATGTGCTGTCCATTTTAACCATCCTGCATTTGGAATATCACGTCCGGGTGCATCAAGGAAAGTAAGTATTGCATGTTTATTTTGAATATCAACTCTATCTATATTTTTACTCATTAATGAGGTAGGATAATAGAGGGGTTTCATATTAGGACGATCATTAAAAAAATCTCTGTTTGGGGGAGAGACATCAGGATATGGCGACTTAGTTAATTTTGGTCCTTGTCCACATTTTTCAGTACTAGAACAAATCATTTGAAAGAACACTAAATTCTTATTAGATATATTAAGATCTCGACTAACCCATTTTACTGTAAAACATTTTTTAGACATATTGTCAATCTCAGGAGGGTAACATAGTGTAGGAGAAGTCCACTCTGCTGAACGATTAGAAAAGAATGGATTAGCTTTTGTTACATAAAAATCACCTACAAGGCCATTACCATTTTGAAATGTCCATCCTTCACCAGGCCAAAGAGGGTGGTTTTGCATAGCAATCAAATCTTTTGCCTTATCAGCAGGCTTGATTTTTGTTACAGGTAATGGAATTAAAGAATTGGTCAGAACTTTTTTGGTTAGAGAATTCTTGTTTGTGAGACTGTTTTCATTATTTGCAGGTAACATCATAATGACTTTGGAAGTAGATGTATCTGGACTTTTTGTCAATTTACCATCAACAGTTTTAGTAACCCCACCCTTAGTAAATTGAAGTTTATATTCATAAGTATCTATATTTGCAGGCCAATTTGCTAGGGTGGTAACTTCAATTTTGTCACCTTGCTTTGCTACTTGTCTTTTTTCAACAACATTATTGTGATTCCATGGGTTGTTTGGATGAGGAAAGATTAATTTTATTTCTCCAAATTGGGAAGGGTTGGTTCCCGTAGGATTTATTGGCTGTTTCTCGTTTGAACTTATAGTCCATTTTATTTTAGAACCATCAGACAAATGAGCAGTGGGCGGAATTAACAAAACTCGTCCGTCTTTATATATTTCAATATGAACAATAGTTATTGTATCTGCTAAAACAATGTCAATATTTGACAATATCATAATACTGGATATTGAAAATATTACAAAAAATAATAAAACCAGATTATTATTTTTTTGAATTAATCTCAATCTAACATTTGCCTGTTTCGTTGAGAAATCTTATTTGCCTGTTTCGTTGAGAAATCTTATTTGCCAGTGTAGTAACAACAATTACAGGAGCTACAAGATACATTCCTAAATTCAATAAAATAACTCCAATCCCATAGCCTATCATTTCTTCTTCTGAATTAATATCCACATGATTCAAAAGCGAAAGGGACAATAACATCGGAGTAATGGTAATCTTTACTACTTCTTTGAATTCTGGGCTATCACGTTCCCAATCTGCAATTGTTGGAGAGAATGTATAGTATAATGCCAAAAAGTTATTCATAAATGAACTTCCACTCTGTGTGACCAACACTGAATTGTCTCTAGTTTCCCGAAGTTCTTGAATAAGTGGTGCTAGATCTGAACCATGTATTGCACAAGCAGTCATGCATTCACCAGTACATCCAGGATATACACCTGGATCATTTGGATCTGTATTTGCGTTTATTTCAGCCAAGTCAGAATGTCCATCTTCATCAGTGTCTGAAACTAATGGGTTAGTGTTGTGAATGTTAACTTCGTCACCATCAAACAATCCATCTGAATCAGTATCAGATGTATATGGTTCTGTGCCATGGGTATTTGCTTCTGAATCATCTGGTAATCCATCATTGTCAGTATCCATTGTACTTGGTATGGTTACCATAGAGCCATCATCATACAAAATATTGACTTTGGCTCCATATGCATCAGAATAATCAAAGGGAGTTCCAGCCAAAAGACTTGGTTTATTTGAAACTGTATGTGTACCAACACTTGAAATTATAATCTCACCTGAGGGAGTTCCCAAAACATCAATTATTGCATTACCTAGATTAGGATAATTTTCATGATCAATAACTTGTTTTAAATCAAAAGTTGACTTGTCCCAAACATATACTGCGCCATGAAATTGCTCGCTACTAGACATTGGGTCTCCTCTATCAGTACCTAGTAGTTCATCTCCAGACTCTACAGCTGCCCATGCTTCTGTTTTTCCATTAAAACAATCCGGACATGGCAATACGGTAGTCAAACATTGTTTAGGATCCATTATGTTTCCATTCTCATCTGCTTCAGACTCCCAAATACATTCTAAATTATACATTGGGAAAAAATTTGGACCAATACCACATGCAAGTACTATTTCTCCATCATCAGTTACTTCCAAGTCCCATGGCAATCCACAGTTTGGTAGTAACTCAAATATTCTTTTTTCACAAGTTACAACATGAATAATAATTACTACACTTATTCCATCATTGCTAAAAACTATCCATTTTTTGTGTGCCTTAGTGCCCCATGGGCCTCCTGAATCAGCTGCTGCTACTTCAGCACTACAGTCTTCTGGCCCTACAGGTTCAATTACTGATATAGTTCCTTTAGCAGTTGCATTACCACCCCAATTAGCTACAAAAATTCCGTTTTCTGTAGGATCAATACCCCATGGAAGAAAACCAATTGGACCATCAGGTTGTGTTTTGTGTGTTTTTGTTACAGTAAAATTATTTTCATTAATTTCAGTTACTGTATTAGAACCAAAATTTGTAACGTAAATTTTTCCATCATGTACTGCTATATCTCGAGGATCTTGGCCAACATCAATTCGCATATGTTCAGACGCAGAATTAAGATCTATTACTAAAAGTTGATTGTTCCCAGAATCTGCAACATAAACATATTCTTCATTTGTACTAACCTCCATTAATCTATATGCACTTGTTGTCTGTGCTAATGCTTCATTTGTTACAAAAGAACCCAATGCAAGAATTATACCAAAGAAAACTGCAATACAAATACCCAGTCCCTTCAAACATTATATTATAAATATCCAGGTATTAAACTATGATCATAGCATGAACATATGAAACATTTTCAATCCAGTTTAATTCCATCAAAGAGATTTGCAGTTTTAGTTTAACACTACAAAACCGAATGTGGGTAATTAACTAAAAGTACGAAACCGTAATTCCAAATCCTATAAGGTTTGGTTGAAAAGAAAAATGGTAATATCTGAGCATTCAGTGCCGTTACCGGGATTAGAACGCAAGCGTTCAGTTCTCTTTCATCCATTTCATTTTTGAAAGTAAAGTGTCCTTTAGAACATGAACTAATTTTCCAAATCACGTGTAAAAGTAAATTGGTGGTTTACACATGATCCAGTTTCTTTTCCCTGCAATATATCCAGAATTTCATCTTTAGTTTTTGTCTACGTCGTGATAAAACTCATGATGAATTTTGATGTATCTTTTCATAAACCATCTAACAAAGTAAAAATCATTATTTGTAATCTGTGATTTTTCTAATGCAGAATAGTACGTTGAGCGTTTCCCATACTCGATATCAAGCATAGGATATCTAAACTCATCTAAGATTTTGTTCATTACTAGTCTAGAAACTCTACCGTTTCCATCACCAAACGGATGTATTGATACGAATCTAAGATGCGCACGTGCTGCAAGTTCCACAGGATTTAGTATTTTCTTGTTTTTATTGTACCATCTAAAAAAGTCTTTTAACATCAATAGCACCACATTGGGATCTGGAAACTTTGTCTTGCTTTGTCCTACCCTTACATGATAATGCCTTATCTTTCCTGCAATGTCTGGCTTTGTTTTCTCAAACATCTTTTTGTGCCAATATATTACAGTAGATAGTGACAGTTTGTCTTTGTGAGCAAGCATCTCATCAAATATCTTTTTGTGCAGTTCTGTTTCTGTCATATGATCTTTTGGTTTTGTTCCAGGAGTTACCCCAAAACGCAAAAGGTTTGCAGTCTCTTGTAGAGTAAGAGTAGAGCCCTCAATCTTTTGCGTATTATATGTAAAAATAATACCAAAATCCTCAATCTGATTTTGCAGTACTGTTTTTGGCACTGTCTTTTTGTATCTTTTAAACCCTGAATGAATCTCTTTTATTTTTACGAGCCATTCATCACGATAAAACTGCATCAAAAACTCTTTTTTTATATCTTCGATATTTTCTGGTATTTTTTTTCCAAGATAATTTTCTTTTTCTCTGTTTTTAATATGATGTCTTAGATAATAAAAGTCATTATTGCCAATTTGTTTTTTCACTACTCTTACCATAGGTATGAATTACCCCCCTAATTATATTAATATTTAATATATTTAAAAATAAAGAGGGCTAATCTGATCCCAACAATTGCCGCACCGCATCTTCCAAAAATAATGATTAATTTATCTTCAGCATCTTCTTGAGATCATACAATTCCTTTCTTATTTTCTCGTTATTTTCGTTTAGTTTTTCTTCAATGCTTTTTCTACTCATATCATAATAACATCAAAACTAAATTAAAGTGGAATAATTCGATACAGAAATTTTACACCGTTTCAAATCTTTTGTATTTTTTCTACACCACAAATACCGATAATGTCTTTTGACAAACAAACACATACTTCAGTTTCAAATTTACATAAAAATTTTCTACATCTACGCCAATATCATCATTTTACAATGTTTATGCCATTGCACCAGTTTCAAATGTCATATTTTCATTATTGCACCCATTACGTTTTACATCAAGTCTTACAATTGTTAGTAACTTCTTTGATATAGAATGTTGTGTACTGTTATCATGCTTGAAGAAATAACTGCCATTTTTTCTTGTATACATATTACCATTTTTATTACACTTTGGACATGTTGTAACTTCATCTTTTATTTTACGTGTTGACTCAATCTCAAAATGATCGTACATTACAGTATGTGAGAATTGATGCTTGTGATATTTTTGCCAATGAGAATGTACTGATTCATTTCTGTCTTGTTTGCAAAAACTACAATATTTTTTATATTTTTTTAGTGAATATGGTACTCGTTTGGAATTAATCTTTATGCCTGGTTTTTTTCTGTTGTATACTTTTTCATATGATTCTTTTTGAAAGATTGGCCATGTTGATATATTTTTTGTGTCATACGGTATTTTTTTGGATTTTTTCTTTTTTGTTGTTTTTGAATATGGAATATTTAATTCCTTTAGAATATATTTTACAATCTCTTTTCGTACTTGTTTACTTAACAGAGAATAATTCTCATTTGATTCCGAATCTAATCTTGTTGCCTTGTTTCTGATAATATCACAAATTAAGGGATAGTTCCTCATATGCTGGTATGTAAGTCTGGTTTTTGCATCTTTTTGCATTTCTTGTATATGGCGCTCAAAGTTGTCATACTTCAGATTCTTTTTGTCAGTGTTGCAGATTTGGTTATTTGTAGAGGATATTTTGTTTCCAT
Source organism: Nitrosarchaeum sp. (assembly GCA_965223805.1). Lineage (GTDB taxonomy): Archaea > Thermoproteota > Nitrososphaeria > Nitrososphaerales > Nitrosopumilaceae > HKST03. Next base: position 893,401 of record OZ245014.1, read on the forward strand.
TACAATCCCAATCGTCAATTAGAGATCCCATTCCCCCATAAAGTGAATCCTGTGATATCTTGCCTGCCTGTTCTCGTATTTCTACAATACTTTCTTGTTCATAACCAAATGTGGTGCCACATTTACTACAGACTGACTCATCATCACTAGTGACAACTCGATCTTTTTGCTGACACGTACACTCTTGAAGACTCAATTTTTCTCTACTTTTTATACACATTTCTAGAATATAAAGTATTATAATTAATCTAATACTTTGCATATATTATAAAAAACATAATAATAGGGCTAACTAGGTATAATATAGAGAAAAAATGACTGTTGTAGGGATTTTAGAGAGATGTCATGGAGTTTCAGCTACATTTAGACAAATACAAGATGATCTCCATTATAACAAGACCACGTTGTCTGGAGTATTAAAGAATCTACTTGATACCAGAAGACTAAGACGCGTCCAGTTTGGCATGTATCAGATCACAGAAACTGGAGCCGAATATCTTGAAGAAAAATACTCAAAGATTGTAGATGATCACAGTAGGCGAATAATGCTGGCTACAATAAACATTTTTGATAACCGTGATATGGATAACTTGATTTCCGTATGGCCGTCTGATGAGAAATCATTGCCAAAACAAGACAGAGTCAAGGTATCAGGTCTTTTTGATCTACTTTTGCATACATATGAAAGGTCTGTCAGTGATGAATATGGCAAATTCCTAAATAAGCAAGCAAGTCGTCTTGTGTTAAACTATTCTGTTTTGCCATATGAAAAGATGTGTCAAGTGACATGGCTTTGTTTTAAAACAAAGAGCATACCAAAAGCAATGCATAGTACATTGAATCTGGAAACTGATAGATTTTCAGACCTTGATAGAGTAGAAAAGATATGCAACAGAAGAGTATCAGAAAGATATATCTTTAATGTACTTAGATTCTTTTCTTTTCCAACATTGCCAAGAGGAAATTATTTGAGAAACAAATCAAAGATACTTGAAGAGATAGGCGTTTATATTGAATGACAAGAATTTAGAATGAAAAATTTTAATCTTTGTTGTTTGCAGATTGAAACTTTTTATCCTTCTGAATGACCATTGGAGATCTTTCACACTATCAAAAATAGAGATAATTATTTTTATTTGTATGCCGATGCAGATGGAAATCTATTTGATTTTATTTTTTATTTTTAGATTGTATTGAAGAGGTTTAACTCAAAACAAACCCTGAAAAATTATATAATTTTTAATCGTTAATGTGATATTTTATTGTTGATCAAACAATCATGTTTGCAAATGATATTAGTAAAAAAGTACAGTTAGTGTATTATGTATAATTGCGGCAAATTAACAGTTTTAATGATTTTCAATTAATATTAAACAAATGTTGAATATAATCATACAGTACTGATTGCATGATTAGTATTTGATATATTTTTACGGCAGTTTTAATGCGTCTATTATTGGTTATTTTCCCGCAAATTCTACCGTACTCCAATCTGTTTTATTGTTCTCATTTTAAATTTGTCTTGGAATTATATAATTATGAAGGAGAAAAACACCTCGAGGAAATATGTGAGAAAAATATTCAAGATTGGAAACAACGGAAAAACCTACAGTAATGCAATAACAATTCCCAAACCATTTGTTGATGTCTTGAAAATAGATGATGACAACAGGTTACTTGTAAGTTTAGAAAATGAAAATGATAATGTTTCTAATTATTACCTCAAGATTGTAAAACTAAATGATAACAATGTTCATGACCCAATATTAGAAACTGTCATCCAAAAACATGAGATAAAAAATATTGATTATGGCAAAATCTCAAAACAAAGCTTTGAGAATTGGGATTGATGTGATAACTATCTATACGATTGCGCTTTTTGCATACTCTAGCATTCCAACTGCGTTGGAAAACACCGGATCATCTGCCATATGCAGTGTTAAATCTGGAATCTTTCTTTTAAGGTGATTGTACAGTCCGGGTACCAATATTCCTCCACCTGACACCAATATGTCATAGTCTTCCTTGTCTGCAACCAAGTTTGTTCTAAATGAAGCCAGACTTTCTGATATTATGTCAGCTAACATCTCAATTCTTTTTGATTCTGGCTTGCTAGACTCATCAAGATATGCCAGTTCATCTTTGCCTAGATACACAAAGTCACATGCCTGCGGAACTGATCTTCCAAGTATTGGTCTTAGATTGTCAAATGCGACAAGCTCTGTTGTTCCTTGTCCTATTGCTAGAACAATTCCATCTTTTCTATTTGATGACATCAAAGTACCAATTGCTTGTGGCACGACAATTACCTTTTTGCAACCGGTTATCTTTTTGATAAATCCTGGAAACTTTATTGCTTCTTTTGCCGCATGGTATGGCAATCCAATTATTATGGACATGTCTTGTATGGCATCATCTGGAATCTCTAATTGTTTTATTGCATGGTTTACAACTGCTACAAATGCCGTCTTGTTTGATGGAGTGCCTTCTCGTACCGGCCTTAGTGTAACTGTAGTAGGATATTTTTCGATATCTACTGCATCATATCCTGCACCCTCAATTATGTTACCTCTTCTTGATTTCTTGTCATATTCCCAAGATTCTGCCTCTCTGTATGCATAAAGGGATGGAAATCTGATTCGTTTTTGGGCAAAACATGCCTTCACAAAACCCGTTCCAATGTCTAATGAGATTATTTCTTGATTCATATCATAATGATATGGCATTGAATTTAAACCGGAAATTTTATGCATCATGTGATTTTTCTCCACTTTAAATTCCATATGATATCATGTGTATATGAGAAACAGTAAATGGAAGATTGCAGTTGAATCAAAACAGAAAGGACAGCTTGACAGCGTAAATGTGTTTAACACAATAAACAGTGACAAGAGAAGAGACAGTAAAAATGACAATGATGAATTAGTATCCTCTTCTCTGCAGGCAGTAGAAGTTATAGTGCCACTCAAACAAGACGTCAAAAAAGCAGTATTTACAGCTGGGAATCTAATCTCATCTAATGTCAGATCATTTGAGATGGTATGGAGCAAAAAGCAAAACAGGCTGTCATTTTGGCTAGTGTCACACAAAGATGATATTGCACATTATGTTGCAACATTCAAGTCAGTATATCCAAATGCAGAATTTGACAAACCAGCAAGTATCATTCCAGACTGGTTTGCACCACAAAAAAACCAGTACAAGATATTTGATGCAAGTGTAAGACACGGAAACTTTTTTGCAGTGATGGACTATCAAAGGACTCCATCACTGATAACGCAAATCTCAAACACCATACAGATGGCTCAATACGGATGGATTCAGTTTGTCTTTCAGAGACACGACATTACAAATTACATTAACGGTTTTAGCGATATGCTCGATTCCATGAAAAGAAAGATATCAAACACTAAACACAGAAATTGGCTTGAATCTTTTTTCTCTGATTATTTCAAGTCACATGACCATCCAGAGATTAACGGTGATTTTGCAAATTACTACAAGATACTAAAACAGCATGCTGGAGTCAAGACAATAAACCCACAGATGATAATGTCTGTTCGTGGAATTGTACAGTCTGATGATGAGCTTGATTTTGGTTTCGATGTAATAGAGAACATCTCAATGGAAAACATTCGCACAACCTTTGAGCATTGCACAAAAAACTCGTATGATAATGATTATGCAAAATTCTACAATTCTGATCCAAAAAAGGCCCAGTATATCCAGATTGGCAGAAACAAGGCAACAAAAAAGAAGAAACAGTATCAGAGAATCGACATGTTCCCATTGAGGTTGTTACCAAAACCTGAGTCATTTTTGCAAAAGGCAATGGCAGAATATGTCAGAACTGGCCCTCTTCTGGACAGATATTACACAAGAAAACCCCTTCCGTTTTTGCTGTTAAATATATCTGAAATGCCGCTATTTGTACATCTGCCTGATGCCACCACAGTACGGAATCTGCACATAACCAGAGGCCAAACCCTACCAAGGACAACAAGCAACAGGTTTGGATTCCGTCTAGGCCAGTTTGATATTGACAAGGCAAATGATGAGAACAAGAAAAATCTTACTGCTGCAGAGTACGGCAAGATTGTCTCATCAAATGAAATCGGTGGACCTGTGGTTCATCCTGATGATTACACCAGACACCATTATGTTGTTGCAGCATCAGGTGCCGGAAAATCCACACTACTTCGATCTATGGCAAAACACCTGGAGATGGCAAATCTTAATGGCACACACAACTCTGCATTTATCTATGCAGACTTTAAGGGAGGACGAAACCCAGACAGCATAAAATTCATCAAGCAGCTGGACCAAAAGACATTGGATTCAGGTAACGTGTTGTATTTGGATCCATCTGAGACCAACTTTTCCATAAATCCATTGGAGTTGCCAAAAAAATATTCTCAAGAAAAACGTGAAGAGATTGTAGACAGGTACATCGGATACTTTATGAGAATAATGGAGCAGTTTTACTCGCAAAAGCAGACATATGTTCAGATGGAGCGGATAATGAAAGTTGTATTGCAGTATCTGTATTCCTTTGATGATTCTCCGACATTTAGAGACATTTATGAAATAATCCGAGATCTAGAGTCAGGCGGGAAACAGGTACTGCCAGAAATATTTGAAACTCTTGGAAGACCTGATGCAGAACTAGAAAAGGCATTTCAAAGTATTAGCGAGCTAAAGCAAGATGCGTTTTCTCCATTACTGAATAGATTAGAACCGTTTAGCACATCACCTGTTCTCAAAAGAATTTTTACCACAAAACACTCTAGTGTTGATTTTGCAAAAATTGTCCAAGCAGGTAGTTACACCATAGTGTCAATGAATGAGACCAACATGTCAAGCATTGCAGCTCCATTGGCTCAGATGGCATTTGTACTGAAAATATGGTTTGAGGTACAAGAGCAAAGCAGAAACAAAGATAATACTACAATGAAAGATGTCACACTAGTTTTAGATGAATTTCAGATAATTGCAGGACTTGATGCCATCCCAATGATATTGGCACAGGCTCGCTCTTTTGGATTGGGATTGTGTCTGGCACATCAGAACTTGTCTCAGATTCCAACTGATCTATTACAGACAATAGTTGGAAATACAGCAACTCAGTTGGCAGGACGACTATCTGGAATTGATGCCTCAAAGATAGGTATGATAATAGACCCACAATATGGCAAGGATATAGCATCAATCTTGGCAGTCCAGTCTGACTTTCGATTCTTGGTTAGAACACGACCAGTTCCAGGAGAGGAGACTAGTTTGCCGCCACAGTTTTGGTTGGATTATCCATGCAAGGAAAACATGACTGATGAGCAGTTTTCTCAGTTTGTATCAGAACAAAAAGAAATGTATGGAAGCGTCGTACCAGAAGAGACCCTTCTTGAGTCAAAGCATGCAGACAAGAACAAGTGGATGCAGCAGTTGGAAAAGGATGTTGTCATTCCACCAAAAACAGAATGGAGTATTTTATCTTCATTATATTTTCATGAAAAACTTTCTCTAATGGAGATTATGCGAGTTTGCAATTTCATTTTGCCACGTGATGAGATATCAAAACTACTCAAAGATATGAATGAATGCAACTTAATTGAAATAGCACAAGAGATCAAAAAAGGACCAATCACCATAATAAAATACCAGTTATCTTCCCGAACTAAAACAAGATACTTTGAATTTGATTATTCCAAAATTGGAACAGCTCCAGATATTTCTGATGTTGCGCAAAAAGCAGTTGAGCATTACCTAAAAGAAGAAGGATACTTTGTAACTATGTCTACACAAGACTTTACAAAAAAAGACAAGCTAAGAACTGATCTAATTGCATATGATTATGATAATGACTTGGCAATATCAGTAGAAATTGAATCATACAGTGAGGTTGAGAGTCATCCTGAACATGTACTGTTAAACATGCAAAAATGGAAAGACATGGGATTTTCTAGCTGTCATGTGTGGTCTTCACACAAGCAAATTGCAGAGATAAAAGAAAAGATTGATTCTACAATGTATAGTAATGTGAAATCATATTTGACATAGGGATAATGTTACACAAAATAGATGCCTTGTAAATCGGAGTTTAGATAGAATTTTAGTTAGTTTGTTGAATCAAGATTTTTCTTTTAATTCATTTAGTGCATACTCAATACCATGAGATCTGCTTGCAAATCTTTTTTTCTTTATTTGAGAATCCAACCATAGAAGTAGATCCTCATCAACTGAAATACTGAATTTCTCTTTCAATATGCATATACTCCATCATTATATGTTGCAATCATTGTTGTTACTATTATGTTCATTTTGTTATTATTCTCCAAGTGAAAGTAATCTTAAGTAATCTAAAGTAATACTTAACTAGGAGTAAGTGAAAGTAAGAATTAGTAATGAGAAGTAATATAATCGAATACCTTACTCGAATAGAATGTAAGAATATTTGCTTACTCTTCTACACATACAATGCAATATGTGATAGGATTACTGAAGAGGAAGAAATTAAGAATTGAAGATTCAGCTAGTCAAAATCCACCAAGACGGAAAGCAAAAACCTATTCGAATCTTTTCTCATTCTGAAGAAGTAATCATACAGAGAACAAGAGTCAAAATAATGGACAGGAATACATCTAAAGTAAATGAAATGTATCTTTTAGAGGGGCTTGGTCCCACCGGATGGATGACCATTGAAACCACTGGAAATCAAGAGCTTTTTGCATACATCTATGTTGGAGATAGAATTACTAATGGAAACGATAAACCATAAGATAGTGTAGAAAATCTTTCAATTCCATTTTCATGATTTTAGATATTTACAGACTGTAAATCTAATCTGAACCACCATCAATAATATGAATAAAAATATTATATATTTAGAAATATGATGAATAATTGCGTTTGTATCTTTTTTTCAATGTAGAACATATTATCATTCAGATTTAGATCATTAAAAACTACAAAGAAAGTTCTGGTTTAGTGTTTCTTTCACTTACAAGTCTAGAAATTAATTGTTGCTGTTTTTCAAATAATAATTCAAGATTTTCAATTCTTTTAGAAAATATACTTTCAAATTCTTTGAGGTTATTGCTTTGAGTCTTTTGTCTTGTTTCACGTAGATGTACCAAAGTTTTTGTCAATTCCGTTCCACAATGGAGACAATGTGAATTATCACTTGAATTGCGTATCTTACAGCTAGGACATATTTTTGGAAACAAAATAGATTTGTCTTTATTTTCTTTTTTGATATTATGCAATTTTAATACGGCATCTTCCTGATCCGAACTTGCAAGATGCTCGTAGTGTGTAAGCATATGTGAATCTTTAGACCAATTGCCATAAATTTTAGCTACGTTTCCTAATCTTTTGCTATATTCTGTTAACGATGTGTGTCTAAATAGATAAGGCCATATACGTTTTTTAATATTGGCTTTTTTCCTTGCTTGTCTAATAATATAGTCAAGTGTCCAGTAACGCATTACACTATCATTGTTGTCTTGATAAAAAAGAAATGCGTCAGGATCATCACTTTGAGGATGAAGAGAAATCCATTCTTTTAGTGGACCATAAGATGCTACTAGAGTTAATGATTTCGGGCCAGTCTTTCCGGTTGTGTGAATTCGTACAAAGTCAGATTCAAATTCAATTCCACTTATTCTTATGTTTAGTAGTTCACCTGGTCTGTATGCACCTTCAAGTAAAAGAAAAACAAGTGCGATGTTTCTTTTAACAAATCTACCTCCAATTTGTTTTATAGCCTGAATTAACTGAAGAATTTCATCATCAGTAAGCAGATCTTTTGATTGTATCTTCTCAAACCTATCAACAAAAGAGCTGGGAGTTATCCATGCAACTATGGGATCATAGTCAATTCCTCTTGATTTTATAGCTATTTCATCGTGTATTGTAAAATGATACAAACGCTTCAAAGCAGTTGTTGTATCTTTTTTTACTGAATTCTCGTACGAAGAGTCTGCTATTGTTTTGTATACTTTTTCGATTTCCTGCTTTGACCAGTTCTCTATTTTCTTGTCGTCTTTTATTTGTAAAATTCGTATGATAGAACCAGAATAGTTTGCTATTCTTCCATATGACATATTGGCTAGTCGTAATTTGTCTAAAAATCTGCAAGCAACATCTGCATTTTCTCGTGAAAATCGTTTTTCTATTCTTATCTTAGCAAGTTCAATTCTTCTCTGACAATTATGCCAGTCAATAGAGCTTTTATCTTTCATGGTTTTATGAATATGACTTGAATTTAAAGTGGGCAAATTTTGTTCATTGGGCCTATACATTACCATACTGAGCGCGGGGAGGGGGATTTGAACCCCCGTGTCCTTGCGGACATGGGATTAGCAATCCCACGCCCTACCAGGCTAGGCGATCCCCGCATAGAGATGCCTTGAATTAATCTGTAAATTAGTGTTCGTCATATGGTTTTTTTGTGCCTAATTAATCTAAAAATTTTGGATAAAATTTGATCTTATTAAATCCAAAACCAACTGAATGTTCAAAATTAACATCTAATTTCTACGCAAGATCTATAAACTATGATCTTTGAAAAATCACACATTGAACGAGTCTACCGCACCGTATCCTAGTTGCATAATTGAACATGCATCAGGAGTGGAATGTTCCTGTGACTACCATCATGACAAGTAAATCCTTGCGAATGATTTCTCAATATTGGTTTTAATGTATAGCAAATTATTCAACATATGGAAATTGTACATATCCTTGTAAAATGCGATGATGGTGAAAATGATCATGTATTGGATGATATAAAATCAATAAGTGAAGTAGAAATCAAAAAGACATTTGGAGCATACAATACAGTAATAAAACTAGAGGCCGAATCTGTCTCAAAAATCAAGAAGATAATGTCTGAGAAGATACGTAACAGACATGGAATTCTAAGCACATTGACACTTGTAACTGCATAGTTGTAGCATCAACCTTTGTTAGTAAGATCTATAAGTAAAGATCTTGGCGATGAAGGAATGCCTGATTCTATTCCAAAATGGTGGGAAGGAGTAAAAGAATTAGAAGATGACATTGAATGTAATATTTCTTGATCGTTACTTAATTTGTCAATTACTGTTGAAGACCTTAAACTCACTTTGAAATACTCTCGAGGGGTTTTGTAATATCAGTTCAAGATCCTTGTAATGTGTGGGGCAAAATTTGAGTTATTTTTCTAGATTCAACAGAGTTTGGCGCCGGGAGGGAGATTTGAACGCGACCGTTCAGAGCCCAGATCAACTGATTATTTGAACAAAACTGAACATTATTTTTAAGTGGATTCCACATGGTTCACCTATCTAAAAATACAATACATATACCAAGATACTCAGAAATTGATGCTCAACAAAAATCACTCCCTAGAAACTAAAACCCTTTTGGTAGTGTACCTTTTGGCTTGGTTTGAGATGGGTTGGGTTCGGATGATTTTCCCTTGTTGTTATTTTGATCACTCTCAGAATCATCCTTGTTGTTATTTTGATCACTCTCAGAATCATCCTTGTTGTTATTTTGATCACTCTCAGAATCATCCTTGTTGTTATTTGTGTTATTTAGGGTAGATGAAGCTATGTTTTCTAATCGTGTTATTATTTCATTAGTTATAAGACCTGTTCCAAAACTTGCAATTGCCATTGTAGGCATATTTGAAATTGGATCAATCCCTCCCTGTTTCAATATAAAAAAGGTTACAAATGCCAAAATTGGAGATAGAAAAATTAATGCTAAATCTTCCATGGAATTGTTGAAAATTATCCTTTTGATTAATGCCTCATCTTCTTCGATTTCTCCTTTGTCTTCTGTTTTTCCTTTTGGAGGTTCTCTGAGGTATCCTGGATTATCTGCCTTGGTTGCCAAGGAAATTAGTTCCTTTTTCAAAGCATCTTTTTTTTTATGAGGATTCAAGCGATTCCATTCCTTTGTTGCTCTTGGAACAAACCATCCAGAAGCTGTTTTATGTAAAAACCGGATATAACCTCCTAACATGCCGAAGATGAAAACATACGTAGGAATTATTATTCCTGAGAGATAATTATCATGAGGGCTTCCTCCAACATGAATTACCCATTCAAATTTTTGTATAGTATTCTGTTTAATGAATTCCTCTACGGTAAGGTCACCACTCTCAGGATTATTCAGATCCGAAATATTAACAGGATTTGGGATTTCCCTGACAACTAACCCTAAAGGAGAATCCTGACCAATTTGAGCATCTGCAGCTAAAAGAGAAATAATTGGGATTAGTGAACATAATGTAAGAAATGCAAACCTTAATGGTTCTATACTTGTTATACGTAATTTGACTTTTGTTTGAATGAAGATTAAAATGAGTAAAGAGATGATGAAAACAATCGTAGCTATGATACCTATTCCTAATTTTGTTTTGTAAAATTCTACAACGTGAAATGTTGTTTGCGCATATCCAATGTTTTCATCTTCCACTGCTTTGGCATAAACTGTATATATTCCAGGTTTCTCAAAACTGACATCTGTAACTCGAAATTTTCCGTCTTTAGAAAATGTAGAGGTAAATACTTCTTTTGTTTTGTTACTCTCTATAATAAAATCAACATTAGCATTAACGGATACTCCTGTTGAGTTAAAAATTGACCCTCGAATTATGTGGATTTGTCCTGGTATGTATTTTGAGCTATCTGTACGTAGGCTTACTGTAAGTTCGTCTTTAGCAAAGTTTTCAAATTTTTCAGGGATGTTGGTTTTATCAATTTCTGTTAATGTGTAATTTTCTTTCCACATAAATTGTGAACCAATAATCAAGAAAGCAATAATGGGAATGCCCACCATCAACATAAAATAATAGTTTTTACTCTTATTACGCTCAGGGCCATTTGACGCCATGTAATTATAGCATTACAGATCGATATAAAATTTCTAAATAGAAACCCAATGGAGACAATCAAATAATGACAGTACAACTGTACAGACACTGGAATCTAACAATAACCAAAGCAATACATAACTGAGATTCTCAAGATAAACTCCTGCAATTCTTTCCTCGTAAGTCACACCTTAAACTAGTGAAAGAATCAAACTAATTAGACAACACCCTAGAGGGTCTATACAAGTAACTTAAAGACTCTAACCATGAAAATAATTTCTTCTAATATTATAACCACAATCTAAAAATCTAGAGGGTATGTAATTGAGTCAAATCTCTATCAACTACAAATCGGGAGGGAGATTTGAACTCTACCGTTCAGAGCCCACTTTAATTCAAAAATAGAAGAGATGTTTTAGGCCTAAAAATAAGAGATCAGTTTGATTTACAACAACAATACTTCTGTGTTAGGGTTTGTTCAAAATAAACGGTTCATGAAATTAATGTAAAATGTTTAAGAAAAAACAAATTCTCAAAGATCACAGTTTATTGTAGCTATATCATCTGCATCAGAGACACATATGTCTACACCAACCCACCGTTCATGATGTCTTTTCCTGCTCCACCATCAAGAACAGCGCTGCCTATTTGGCCTCGAAGTACATCATTTCCACTGCCACCAAAAATCACATCATGGTCTATCTCGCCATTGATTGAATCATTGCCATAAATCATTTCTATAGAAAAAATAGTTGTCAAAACAAGGTAGAATTAAATAATAATCATTTCAATTTTTTGCAGTTTTGAGCAAAAAAGCTGCAGTTATGAAAGGAGATGGTATTGGACCCGAAGTGGTAGACTCTATGCTCAAAGTTTTAAAAGAATGTAACGTTCAATCTGAAATTATTCTCTGTGAGGCAGGCTCTGAACAGTGGGATAAAAATGGAAGAAAAGACAAATCATACATTCCTGATGATACAGTAAAAATTCTTGAAGAGTCTGATGCTTGCTTTAAGGGACCAACTACAACAATTCCAGTTCCAAATGCACCAAGAAGTGTTGCAGTAACACTACGTCAAAAATTTGAATTATATTCTAACATTAGACCAACCAAAACCTATGATAGACTAACACCAGATAGAAAACTTGATTGCGTCTGTTTTAGAGAGGCCACTGAAGGACTATACACTGGAGTTGAAGCACAAATCACAGATGATGCAGCAATTGCAATTAGAAAAATCACAAGACAAGGATGCAGAAGATTTTTGGATTCAGCAATGGACTGGGCAAAAAAATACGACATGAAAAAGATGGTTGCTATTACAAAAAGAAATATTCTCAAACAAACAGATGGAATTTTTTGGCAAGAAGCACAAAAGGCAGTTGAAGGAACTGATGTAGAATTATCTGAAATTTACATAGACAACATGGCACAACAAATGGTTGTAGCACCAGAACAATTCAATGGATCAGTTCTTGTAAGCACAAACCTGTTTATGGATATTATTTCAGAATTAGCTTCAGGATTAGTAGGATCTATTGGATTAATTTATTCAGCAAACATAGGAGATGACTTTGCAATGTTTGAGGCAGCCCATGGTAGCGCACCACAATTTGCAGGGCAAAACAAAGTAAATCCAACTGCAACTGTATTATCGGGGGCATGGATGGCTGAATACTTGGGTGAAACTGACATTAGAAATGCAATATTTGAGGCAACTGAACAAGTAATCAATGAAGGAAAAACAGTTACTTGGGATATTGGTGGAGATGCAGGTACAACTCAAATGACTGATGCAATTATTACATATGCAAAAGGTAAACTACGAAAATAATTCGATTCTGTTTATTTTCTTGTGGCTTCAACTAGAACTAACTCTTCAAAGAAGATCTTTTTCTTTGCAATAATTTTTGCATTTAAACCTAGTTTCTGAGCATATCTAATTAGTTTTTGATAATTTGAAAGAGAAGAGGTAACAAAGACGAATTTACCACCTTTCCGAACATTCTTTATTACAGAATCAAAGATTTTTTTTGGAATCTCAAATCCATCTTTACCCCCATCAGTTGCCATATCTAAAATTTCATCAGTTGCCAAATATGGAAGATTACACACGATCAAATCAAATTCATAATTTACTGCATCTCCACCATTACAGCATACGATATTTTGTGTTTTGTATGTCTGATTTTTTAGAACATCAAAATTAATGTCAGTTCCAATCACAAAAGAAAATTTCTCAGAAAGCATCTTTGTTAGATATCCCGAACCACTCCCAACATCTAATGCAGAAATTCCTTCTTCATTTTCAATGTTAGATGCAATAAAGAAAGTATCCTCAGATGGAGGATACTCTTCATTATCGCAAAATTTCTTTTGCAATATTTACTATCTCTTCTCCTGAAATATCATCTAGACGTTTATTAGATGTAGAATCTTTACCAAACTGCTTTAAGATATTTTGAATTGTTTTTCGTCTGTATGAGAAAATTTTGTTTATAATTTCAATGAGTTTTTTATCAATAGTTTGTTTTTTTATTATTTTCAAAATTACCGAATCGACTTTTGGCGGAGGATTAAAGTTGTTTTTGCCAACATTTGAGATCTTTTTGATTTCAAGAGTATGATTTGCAATAACGTTAATTGCCCTTCGTTTCTGGAAGGATTTTTCAAGTAATTTATCAGCAAATTCCTTTTGAACCATAATTACACCATGTGAGAATTGTCTTTGTGCTAACCACTCAATTGCATCTTTACTCTTAGAGTAGGGTAAATTTGAAACAAATATTGTAAAAACATCTTTCTTTTTGAAACCATCACCTGCCTTCAAAGTAAGATTCTCAATTTTTCCAAAGTAAGACTTTGCGTTTTGAAAGAGTTCCCTGTCTGCATCAACTGAGATTACTTTGTTGGCATTTTTACACAATAAAGGTGTCAAAATTCCCAAGCCTGTTCCTAACTCAAACACAATATCTTTTTTGGTGATTTTAGCCTCAAAAACTATGGATTCTGCTATATCGTTAGAGTTTAGAAAGTGTTGGCCCAGTTTTTTTCTCTTAATCATCTCTTGACAAAGAGATTCATTCTACTTTCTCCACTAATTTCATCCATGATTCTCTCAGAGATATGTTTTATTGGCTCCTTGAATCCAACTCGTTCTTGCAGGTCTTCATAACTTTCAAACTTTTTCTTTTCTCTTTCTTCTAGCATTATCTTCATATAGGTTTTTCCAATCCCAGGAATTAGCTCTAATGCATGGATTCGAGGTGTTAGTGGTCTTGCATTGTTTAGATATTCTACAAATTTAGACTCATTGTCTGTTACAATTTTTTCAACCACTGTTGATAATTCGCTTTGTGCAGAAGATGATATGTGCTCATAGTCTATCTTTCCTAACACTGAGAGAACTTTTGTTCTTCCTTCCTTTCCAATGTATACCCTTTCTCCAACTTCAAAAGTAGAGTTTGGAACTCCAAGAACTTCAAGCAGTGTCAATCTATCCTCACCTATTGCGGTGATGATAATTCCTTCTCGTCCTCTAACTGTTGAGGATTTTCCTCTAGGATTAAAATCCAAAACGTATGCATATTCCTCATACTTTCTAGGTGGAGGATGTGCCCTATACAAAATTAAATACTCCTTGAAAATTAAGAGTGCTCCTTGATTATTTTGAGCATTTTTTCTAGAGTCTCAGCAAGAATTAGTTTCTTCCATCCAAATGTAAAGGAACGTAGTTCTGCTAGGCTTGTTGGTCTAATGTTTACAATTTCAACAGATTCTTCTTCTGTTAATTCGCAATCTTTCATTAGTTTCTTTTTCATGTCTTTAGCTTCTTTAGGATCAATTTGGGCAAACTTTGAGACATAATCAAATGTCCATCGCTGAATCTGATCCATCTGTTCAACATCAACTTTTCCTAAAATCTCTTTAACTTCTGAAAGGGAGATACTTTGTTTCTTTTTTACTTCTTCCATATCTATACACCGAATGGTTTGATATGATCCAATCGAGTGATTAAGGTTTTCGATTTATTTCCCAATTTCACATCTAATGTGACAGCACGTCTACCAACATCTGTGACAATTCCTACCTTTCCGTGGTATCGTCTGTGCGGTAATCCTTTGTGCTGTCTAGGATCAATAATGACAAGTGCTTGCTGGCCTTCATGATACTCTCTGAGTAGGAATGATACTCCTCTTGGAGCCCTTTTCTTCATCACAGATCTAGACTTGTGTTTAAATCCATGTGAACGACCAGAAGTTTTCTTAGTTGCCATGTATGAGTAAAACCTCCAAAGACCCTATTTTAACACTTACGAAGCATCTAGGCATATTTTAGAGCAAAAGGCCAAAAGAAGATAGTGAATTTTTCAATAGTGGAAAATCTGTAAAATGGATGACATTTATCCCAGATTTTTTTGCAGCATTAATATTTGATTTCTTATCATCAATAAAGATAATTTGGTTTGGTTCAAACGACAGTTTTTCAATCACATGCTCATAAATTCTAGGATCGGGTTTTGAGACACCAATTTGGTATGACATGAATTTATACTCAAAATTATCTAATACATTCCAGTCATCAACTACTTTGTGAGTAATTTTTTCAATATTTGAAATTATTCCCATTGTATAAGAATTTTCTTTGATTTTATTTACAAGATTGATTACCTCATGATTTATTCTAGCATTTTTTCTAAAGTATGTATTCCATAATGATTCAGTATTTTCTTTGAGTGATATAGAATCTACATCATTTGCAATCTTGTTCCAAAATATTTTCTCTTCAATCTTTCCCGAATCTAATTCATGAAGATATTTTGAAAATGCAATTTCAATTAAGTATTCATTAATTTTAAATCGTTTTGAAATCTCGGATGTAATCCAAGACATGTGCCAATCAACTAGGACACCTCCGATATCAAATAATACACATTTTATCTCCGACACAAAAAGAAAAACATTCTAGTCATATTCATATATTACAAAAATAGAAAAAGAAGAATCATTCTTCTATTGGTTCTGATTCATCCACAAGTGTTTCTGTAGGCTCAATTGTAATTTTAGTATCAGTTGATTCTGCGGGTGTTTCCACTTTGGGAGCTTCAACTGTTTCTTCTATTTCAGGTTCTTTGGTTTTTTTAGTGGTTGTTTTTTTGGTTGTCTTTTTTGTTTTCTTTTCAGCCTCTTCTGGGTCCATAACTCCAGCCTCACCTAGAGCAAAGATGACTTCTTCTTCTGGATGATGAGGACTATCCACCATTCTTGCAATTCGTTTCTTGCCTGATTTCTTAAAGTATATTCTATAGGTACTTGTATGTGCAACTACATTTCCACCAATTGGACGAGTTGGATCACCAAAGAAGACATCTGGGGAGGCCATGACTTGGTTTGTTGCAATTGCAGCACAATTGTATGTCTCTGCAATTCTAGATAACAGATGAACAAAATGATTCAGTTTCTGCTGTCTGTTTGAAAGTGTTCCTCTTCCAAGATATTCAGAACGGAACAGTCCTACTGCAGAGTCTGCAACGATTAGTTTTACATTGTTTTCTTCAATTATAGGTCCTGCCTCTTCTAGAATCAGCGTTTGATGTGCACTGTTGTATGCACGTGCTACAATGATATTATCAAGAACTTTTTCAGGATCCATTCCATGAGCTTGAGCAATAGATACAATCCTTTCAGGTCTGAAAGTGTTTTCAGTATCAATATACAATACAGAGCCTTCTAGCCCACCCTCATCTTTTGGTTTTTGAACCATTACAGACATTGTATGTGCAAATTGGGTTTTTCCACAACCAAACTCTCCGTAAACTTCTGTGAGGGCTTGTGTTTCAAGACCACCATCAAATAATGTATCAAGACAATTTGTACCTGTTGTAATTTTACCTATTGATTGTCTGTGTTTGTAAATCTCACTTGCACTAACAAAATCTTTAGCAAGTAATCCTCCTTCAACTAGATGCTGTCTGGCTTTATTGACAATTTTTTCAGCAGTGTCCTTTTCCATTCCAGTTATTTCTGCAATCTCCACTGGACCTCTAACTATCAGGTCCATTACGTTGTGAACGCCTGCATCAGATAACTTCCTAGTAGTTACAGGACCTACGCCCTCTAAACTATCTAATCTCAAATCTTCTACCATACCGTATGGTACGGTACCTGTACTTTATAAGGGTATTGTTTAAGGTGTTGTGCCTCATTAGAAGCTAAGTGAGTGGTACCTGTTGGTTAATCACTAAGATTACTAACAAAACCAAAAATCAATTTAGGGGGAATTTTACGAGGATCCAATTTCTATACTGTTTTTGTTGCAGCTATTACGACCATGACTGGATGATCTCCTAATTGTCTCTAGTGACAATACAGGGTGATTTGATAAATACCAACAATTACAAGGTGAAAAAGTACACAACATTACAGATGAAGTTTGTTTTCTTGGAAACTCCCAGAATTTCTCCAAGAGTAGTCAAAATAGTCAAAGCACCACTCATGAAAGTCGTGATCTTTACTATAAAACGTCTTGCTTAGATCAACTTCGTTTTTATTTGAAGGAAAGCAGACCGTAGCCTCTTTTTCATTTAGTACCACTACTGTTTTGACATCCTTTGTCATCTTTCTCTTTAGAGTCTCGTCAGTGATAAATTTCTTGAAATTTTTTTCCTTAAGTATCTTTGATCTTTCCTCAGAAACTATGGCAGATTCAGAAAATATTGACCGTATATTCACATTACCTTCCAGTTTTGTCATCAATGTTTCTACAAGATCGGAACTGTAAGAAACCTCTACAAGAATATTGTAGATATATTTTTCTGCATTTTTATAAATATGATTCCAAGTTTCTAAAACCCGTACATAACCATTAATTATTTTGGAATTAGATAGCTCACCTATCCTATGAATAAATTTTGTTGGAATTCCCTTGTAACTATGATCTGCAAAATATCTTTTGTTACCTGAAAGAAATACAATCCAGGGAATCTGTTGGCACACTGTATGGCCAAATAAGGTAAGATTGTAAGTGCTATCAACATTTTTAGTAATAAATCCAGATTTTGTAAGACGTGAAAAATTCCTATGGACTTCAGGAACCGTTGCTTCAAGATGTTTTGCCATACCAGAGACGGTATAGCTCTTTTCACTAAGATTTTGAATTATGTTTAGTCGTTGTTCACTTGCAAGATCTAAAAATTCTGCTGCTATCTTGTCTGATGAAAAAACCACGTTTTTTTTCAAATTTTGTAGAATCTAAGTTTTACGGAAGTTCATGATTCAGGCCAATTACCACCACATACATCACATACACCTCTATATCCATTATATTTTGTCTCATAAATTATTCGAGCACATAAAGAATTGCAAACCTGACAGTATGAATTTTTTTCAGTCACAATATTATGATGAATTATAATGATACTTAGTTTAATCTTCACACAACAGCTAATATATTAGCTAGGTAATTTTTGGCTGTATGAATTTTGGATTTTCCTAATTTAGTAGGTTTTTTCAAAATTGTTTTTTTGAGCTAATATTTTATTATATCAGCTAAACAAAACATTTCTTCTTAATTTAGCCATCTACAAGTATGGTAACAGAATATAGTTCTAACAAAGTTTTAGACGTATTTGATCATAAAATTGAAACACTAAAAAATCAGGCTACAAAAAGCTATCTTTCAGACTATGTAATTTCAATCAAGGGGCAAAAAAACTATTGTGTAGGAAGAGCAGATATCTCAAATGCTAATAAAATAGCTGCAAGCATAGGTCCTGAAAGAGCCACAAAATATCGTCAGTTGTTTTTAAATTCAATGTCTTATGTTTTGGAACATTTTGGAGGATATGTGATAAAAAACGTGGAAGGCTCAATGTTATATTATTTTCCAGAATCAGAAAAAAGAGATAGAAAATTTGGTTTTTTGAGCTGTATTGAATGTGGGTTATCTATGACTCAAATTCATGAAGAAATGTGCAAAAATGCTGGAAGACAAGGATTGCCTAGAGTAGATTATTGTATAAGCGCAGATTATGGCAGAGTAACTGTAATTAACGTTAGTGGGTCTGAACGTGTTGATTTATTAGGCTCTCCAATGAATATGTGTTCAAAAATAAGTCACAATCCTCATCAAATGAGTTTGTCATAGGAAAAAATCTTTATGAAATTGTAAAGAATTTTGAAGATTATAATTTCAGGATTTCTAAAAACTATTCAAATGAAATTGATTATTGTAATCTAGTTTACACAGTTACAAGAAATCAAAAGATAAGAGGAGAAAATGATGTTCAATTCAATAAAAGATGACAACAATTATCAAAATAAGGACACACATGATAATTTCCAGAACTACGATTCTATATTGCCAAAAGATGCATGTCAACAACCAGAACATCAAATGTCCGTAGCAGATTATTTAGTGGCATTTAGTCAAAGTGAAAGCTATTGTGTAGGATGTGTCGATATGGTAAATTCAACCAACATTACAAATGAACTAGGTACTATAAAGAGTGCAAAATATCAACAGATATTTTTAAACTCAATGTCTAGAATATTGAGTAAGTTTGGAGGTTTTGTGATTAAAAACGTTGGAGATTGTTTGTTGTATTATTTTCCAGAATCATCCAAATCCCACAGAAAGTTTGGTTTTTTGAGCTGTATTGAATGTTGCATATCAATGACTGAAAATCATTATTCGATATGTGAGAAATTATATCAGGAAAATTTACCTTCTGTGAATTATAGAGTGAGTGCAGACTATGGATCAGTCATTCTAACAAAATTAAAAGATTCATCGTTAGATATGATGGGGCCTTCAATTACCATGTGTTCAGATATTAATCATGAGGCTCCAATTAATGGCGTGGCAATAGGAGGAGACTTGTATGAAAGGGTAAAAAGGTTCAAAGAATACAGATTCAAACAAATAAAGAATTTTTCACTTGGTTTAAAATTCTCATACCCGATATACACCGCAACTAGAAGATAAAAATATGAGAAAAATATTCATTGTTCTCTTTAGAACGTAACAACAAATGTATTTAGTTAATTGCCAATTCTTTGTATTGTGCCAATGGTATATCTCCTGCAATTTCAGATTTGATAAGAGGTTTTTGTTTTGATATTTCGGTTACTCTGTCAAATACATAGCTGCTTAAAGTATGAACAGTAACGTTGCCATTTACGTCTACAGATTCTTTGTCGCCTTTTAAACCATCTAACAAATAATATGTAAATACGCTAAAGCCATGACTTTCTAGCTCATATGATTGTTGGTAATTTTGGCTGGATAACATGAGACATTTTCCCTCACCTTCTATTTTTGTCATATTCTCTGATATTTTCTGATGGCCTTGAGATGCTATATCTGCATGTCCTTTACCTAAATGTGCTGATCCACTATAACAACAATCCAGAATTGCAACTATTTTTCTGGATTTACTTTTATTCATTGCAAGCCACAAATCAGAGGAAGAAAATCCGTTTCTCATCGGTTTGTCTGTATCAATATCACTTGAAGCAAAAAAAAGATCATCACGATCAGGAACACCATGACCAGAGAAATAAAGAACTAAAGTATCACGTGCACGGGTATTAGTATCATGGAAAAAATCTATTATTTTGTCTCGTAGCATTAAACCTGGTACTTTGCCAACTAACTTATTTTCATTCTTTATCTCATAGCCTAGGGAGGTCAGTAATTCAAACATTGCTTGGCCGTCTTTTTCACAAAAATCCAAGTCTTCAAGATTTTTATCGTCATAATGACTTATTCCAATTATTAGTGCTTTTTTGGTTCCAGGTAAAATATTTGGATGAATTAAACATAAAGAAAGTTTGAAGCACATAACAATTACAGACTACAAGTCTGAAAGAAACTCAAGCAGATTGATTTAAGGTAATCGTTGTACTAGCGTCTCTTTCTTCGTTGGCCAGGTTTGTTCTGTCCTGGAACTCTGCCAAGAACAAATCTTTTTTTGAAGTTACTCTTATTTCTGAGGCTGGAATTAGTACCAACAATTTTTCTTCCTTCAACTTTAGGTGTTTGACCTCTTACTTTACCTGCTTTTGTAAGCGAACCGTGAGTTGCCATGCTTTAATCAATTAGAATAGCGAATTTATGTATTTGTATATTACCAATATTTTGCCTTTACAGTCTCTATGACTTTTTCATGTTCATGACCCTTCTTGCGGGCATATCTTTCCATTGCACCTAGTGGAACACCACCAAGAGAGCGTGCGATGGCATTAAAGAAATATCTTTGTGGACCCTTGGCACCAGTCTTTGTCATGAATTTTTGAATGCCATATTTGAAATTGTGCTGCCAAGTCTTGTATAATACTCCAAGTTGTGCAGGAGTCATTTCATTTCCAATGTTAAAAAAGTCAGATTTTTCTAACAATCCAATTGGAACAAATGTTAAAGCAGTAGCAGTAAACATAGATTCTGGCTGTTCATGTTCTAGCTCACTGAGAAGTCTAATAGTCTCCCAAGAATCTTCAGGTGTCTCATCGTTATCAAGTCCCATAATTAATGTGAATGCAGGAATCCAGTAATGTTGATTCAGACTCTTCACACCTTCTTTTACAACCCAATGCCATTCATCTGGAGAATATGGCGCAAGTTTTCTGTCTGCATATTTTCCAATTAATCTTAAACTTCCAGTTTCAAAACCAGCCTGCACACCAATCATATTATCAGGTCCTGATTTGATGATTTTAGATAAATTTGGAATCAGTTTTTCATCAGCAATTGCTCCTGCCAAAGTACCATGTGTTGGGTTTGTATGTTCAACACCTGTTGACATGATTGCAGTAAACAATTCTTCAAGGGCTTCTCTATTTGGTTCCATTCCTTTTGCAGTTCGAGGATCCATTCCATAAACAAAAATATCATCACTATGAATCCATGCAGATCTTGAACCACCCTTCTTCATATTAATTTCAATTTCTTTTTTGACTTTTTCTGGAGGATAGTATCTTAATGATCTTAATGTTACATCACAGAATTTACAACCTCTCCCACAACCTCGCATTACTTCAACCATTCCATGCATACTTGGTTCAACAATGTCAGGAATTTCATCTAAATCAGGTCTATCCCAGAAATTAACAAATCTTCCATGAAGTTTCCTTCCATTTCTTTCAAATTCTTTGATATTTACTTTAAAGTCACTTCTCTTTCTGAAAGGATCCATGTTTTCAAAATCGCCGTTAATCAAATAGTTGAAAAATCTACCTGCATGTCCGTCAATCTCAGGTGCAATTCCGCCAAGCTCGCCTTCTAAAATTGCATAAATTCCAAACTCTTCAATTTTTTCTGGATCATAGTTGTATTGCCAAGTTCCAGATGCACCAGAAATTACTTTGGCTTTACTTCCAGTTTTTGCTTTCGCAGCTTTGATTCTGTGATGAAGTTCAGTATTATAAAGTTCATCATATGAAATTTGTTTTCTACCATAAGTAAATGTCATCGTTACTGGACCCATTCCAAGAGGATCCATTTCATATGTACCTACAACTTGGGTTTCTGGTCCAATAAATTGTTCAATATGATCAGGATGAGCTACTACTATCTCATCACGTCTAAATCCATCTCGGAGCAAACCGGCCTCAAGTTTTCTAAGCCCATATGGAGCATATTTTGCAACTCCGTTTGTATGAGGAATGTAATTGCAAATAAAATCAAATAATATTTTGGGAGTAACTTGTTTTCCAAGAATTTTATACCAAAAGCTGCTTTTATCTCGATTTGGATCAATTGCCGGCGCACATCCGAAAAATGTAGCTAACGATAATCCCCTATATGGAGACATCAAAGTTCGATCAGCTGTCAGTACGATCTTCGGAGTGCCCATACCCTTCAACGCAATAATTTCATGATTTATTTTAAACCTTGCTGGAAATATCTAATAATTTTCAAGAATTCCAGCCTTGTTTCTATGAAAACGACCAAATTCAGGGTTAGAAAGCAGATGTTCACCATCAAAAACGGTGCCATCTCTGCAAACCAAATCCTCACCTACACAACAACTTCCACATATTCCAACACCGCATTTCATCATGCGTTCAAGACTAGCTTGAACAAAAAGATCCTTAGAATGGGCAGACTGAACGGTTTTGAACATCATTATTTCAGGACCGCATGTGTAAACACCATCATAATGATTCTCATTGATTAGTTTTTCTACCATGTTTGTGACATAGCCTTTTTCTCCATAACTTCCATCATCTGTTGTTACAATTACTTGATGGGGATTATTTTCCAGAATTTTATTTGCTAAATCTTCAAAGAAAACCTCATCTCTTGATTTTGCTCCAATTAGAACAGTAACATTGTCATATGGTTTTACAAAAGTCAGCAAACGCATAATTGGAACAAGTCCAGTTCCACCACCAACAAGCAAAAGTTTTCCTTGTTTCAAATTAAAAGAATTTCCATAGGGACCTCTAACACCAATTTTATCTCCGACTTTGACATTAAACAAACCAGTTGATGCAGGACCATGTTTTCGTACTGTAAATGCAGCTTTTCCCGTTTCATTTGCAATCATAACACTCATTGGTAGTTCATTTATTCCAGGAATCCACACCATTGCAAATTGTCCTGGATGAACACTTGACATTATTTCATCAGAAAAAACAAGAGTTCTTACAGTAGGGGTTTCATCAATGACTTTTTCTATTATGCAAATTTTTGGATGATTATGATTTCTTTGCAAGACCAATCATCTCCTCAATTTTTGAAAAACCATTATCATTCATGTATTTTTTTATTCCATTGTTAATATCATTGAATATATTTATCCAATTATCACCAACTGCACTTCCTAATTGAACAGAAGATGCTCCTGCTAAGAAAAACTCTACAGCGTCTTCCCATGTTGAGACTCCGCCACAGCCAATTATTGGAATTTCATATTTTGAAGAAATTTCATAGACACATCTAAGTGCAACAGGTTTTATCGGCGTTCCTGATAAACCACCAAACTTGTTACTTAGAATCGGTCTTTTAGTATAAACATCAATTGCCATTGCTCTTATAGTATTGATTGCAGTAATTGCGTCAATCCCGGATTCTATTGCAGTTGCTATTGTATTGAGATAATGAGTTGTCCCTAAGCCTACTTTAGCAATTACTGGAACGTTGGTAGTATTTTTTACGGTAGTTACAATTTTTTTAACTAATTCAGGATCATCTCCTACTTCAAGACCAACTTTGGCAACATGAGGACAGGAAAGATTTAGCTCGTATGCAGTAACTTTACATTTTTCAAATTGTTTTACCATAAATTCAAAGTCCTCAGGAATAGAACCAACCAAGCTAACAATTATTGGGACATCCTTGTTTGGCTCAATCATTTTTGCAAAATATGGAGCTCCAGGATTTGAAAGTCCTACGGCATTAATCCATCCTCCGCCTTTCACACTAAAGATGGTAGGATTAGCATAACCTTCCCAAGGTTCTTTACTTAGAGATTTAGTTACAACTGCTCCAGTTCCCGAGCGGTATAATCGATTAAAAACATCAAGAGATATTCCCAAAATGCCAGACGCTAACATTATTGGTTTCTCTAGGTGAATTTTACCTATTGAAGTAGCAAGACTTGGTTCCACTTTGAATCATAAACCAAGTTTTGAATATAACAGTTGATTCACACGTTTCTGTACCTTTTTTAAAGGAGACTCTAAATGAACTAGTCATGTATTCTGTAATATTAACAGAATTGGGCATTTCAGTTTTCAAAGATGAAAAACTCGAAAAATCATTTCCATTCTCTAATGTGGTAAAAGACTATCTTGATATTAAGAAAAAAGAAGCTAGATTAAACGACCTTGTGGGATTTCTTGGTTCCATTCAGAGAGGCGTTTCAGTGAGCGATGAAGCATTACTTGCAATACTAAAAAAAAAATCAATTGATTCCCAATTAATGGACAAATCAGAACTAGAACGAATCCAATCTTCCAAACCACAAATTATTGTAGAATCAGGTTTTGCAGGAAATATTCAAGATGCTCTAGGAAAGCTAAGAGAATTTGCAATGGGGTTATCATCAACAAAAGTTACAGAAGTTTCTGAGAGTCCAGATCTTCATATAATTCAAGCAATTAATTCTCTTGACGAGATTGACAAGATTGCAAATGCATTGAGTTCAAGATTACGTGAGTGGTATGGATTACATTTTCCAGAATTAGACAATGTTATTGATAGTATTAACGGATATGCTCAAATTGTAATGGCAGGAAAACGTGATTCGTTATCAAAAGAGATCTATGAAGATGCAGGTTTTCCTGATTCGAAAGTTGAAATGCTGTCATTAATTGCTTCAAAGAGTAGAGGAGGGAATATTTCTGATGTCAATCTTATAATTGTTCAATCTATTGCAAAGCAGATTCTAGATTTTCATGAATTACGAAAAAAACTGGAGGATCATATTGAATCGGAGATGGAATCTATTGCGCCAAACCTTTCTGCAATTCTTGGAACCGCAGTAGGTGCAAGAATATTAGCAAGAGCAGGAAGTTTAAGAAGATTAGCGTCAATGCCTGCAAGCACCATACAGGTACTGGGTGCAGAAAAGGCTCTTTTCAGATCTTTGAAGACAGGTTCTCAACCACCAAAACATGGATTGTTATTCCAACATTCAATGGTTCATGCTGCACCAAGATGGCAAAGAGGAAAAATAGCCAGAGCAATTGCTGCAAAAGCAGTTATTGCCGCTAGAGTAGACGTTTACGGAGAAGGACTCAACAAAACTTTGCTTGAAAAGCTCAATGTCAGAGTGGACGAGATCGGAAAGAAATACGAAGAGCCATCCGAAAAAGATACTAGAAAACCAGAATCATTTAGACGTGATAAAAGTAATTTTGGCAGAAGAAATGAATCTAGAAGAGATAGAGGAGACTCTAGAAAGAAAGGCAAAAAGAGAAAGAAGTTTGGAAGAAGATAATCAATCATATTTCTGGATAAAATCTGAAGGCGAAAACAAATTAGCTACTGAGAATTTAGTGGCAGGAAATCAAGTATACAAAGAAAAGATAATCACAAAAAAAGGAATAGAGTATAGATTATGGGATCCTTTTAGAAGCAAATTGGCAGCTGCTATAATGAATGGATTAGAAGAATTTCCATTTAAAAATAAATCAACTGTTTTGTATCTAGGAGTTTCTACAGGTACAACTGTAAGCCATATTTCTGATATTGTAGGGCCTGGTGGGATAATATTTGGTGTAGAGCATGCAAGTAGAGTTGCAAGAGATTTTTTGGACAGGGTTGCATCATTTAGAAAAAATATCATACCAATTTTACAGGATGCTAGAAGACCAAAGGAATATTTTTCTGTATTTGGCAAAGTAGATGTAGTTTATGTAGATATTGCTCAACCTGATCAAACAAAAATTGCAATTGAGAATTGCAAGATTTATCTGAAAAAACAAGGATATTTTTTTTTGGTAATCAAAACCAGGAGCATAGATGTTACAAAATCACCAAAACAAATTGTTGAAGAGGAAATTAAAAAAATAAAATCAGATTTTAATATTTTACAAATAATTGACCTTTATCCATATGATAAAGATCATGCAATAGTTATTGCAAAATCATTAAGATGAGTTAAAATTCAAAATTTTCTGAGTTGGCTTCCAACTTTTCCTCACAAATGTTGGAATGGTTTTGTGTTTTTTATAGTAGGATGTTACAAATTGTACAGTCTTTGAGTCAGACGGATATCCGCTACCGATATTATGGTTTTTTCTGAGCCTAGAAATTGATCTGTCTCTTGAAACTTTGGCAATTATTGATGCTGCAGAAACTATAACAAACTTGCTATCAGCATGATGATAAGACTTAATTTTTTTATTATTTGATAAAATTGAGATTTCTTTTCCAAATCTTTGTGGATTAACATCACATGAATCAACATAAGATGTATCAGGATCAAGTTTTGAAATTACTTTTGCCATATACTTTGCCTCTAGATGATTTAGATTATGTTTTACTACACTTGCATCAATAGATTTTGGAAAAATTCTCATCACATAGTAATCATCCACCAAAGAGATAATTTTTTTGTAGAGTTCTTCACGTGATTTTGGAGATAATTTTTTTGAATCCTTAACTCCTAGAGAGGATAGTTTTCGAAGTTTTGTTTTATTAAGAGAAATTCCTGCGATTACAAGTGGTCCCAGCATAGAACCACGTCCTGCATCATCTACTCCACAAACTTGCACAAATTTTGTCTTTAAGTTAGAGTATTAAACCATTATAGGTTTATAGCAAAATTGTCTTGTGCCATGACTAAATTTCACTGATATTTGAGTAACAAAAGATAAGATGATTTTTTAATTACCAACAAGAAAAAGAAGATGTATGGCATTCTTCAACAACAATACTGTTAAGCGACGTCGTAGCGATTTATGGTACATTCTACCTATCTTTGGTGGAATTATTGGCGGCATAATCTCTTGGTTTGCAATAAAATATGATGATCCAAGAAAGGCCAGGAGTTGTCTTTTTCTAGGCATTGTTTTGACTGCGATTCTAATCATTCTAATGATAATACCATTGTTGATTTTTAGTACCACAGAATTCTCAAAAGATCCATTTAATCCTTATCAACCACCAATAAAATTTGTTGATGAATTTTCTATATAGCAATCATATTATTCAAATTAATTATTTGATTAAATAGTAAGATCTATAAACAAAGATCTTCTTGTGGTATCTGCTTGTTGAGTTTCATGGTGACTACAATCACATTTTTTACCAAATGTTTTAGCTTTCATAATCCGAAAAATTCTCTGCCCATCCTCTCTCTGCTAATTTTATTTTAGATTTAGGAGTTATGCACACTTCTTTACCATCTGTTTCTCTGATTCCTCCAATTAGATTATTCTCACAGATAAATGTGTCAGGAAGAAATCCTCTGAGCTCAGCTAGTCTTTTTTGTGTGTCTATTGGGTATACTTTGTCATAGTAATCATATTCCATTTTGGGGATTATTAGAGGACAGTTGTCCGCAAGTTTGTCATTACTATCTTTGTCTGACCAATCAGGAAGTGTTGTAGAATTTACTATCAGTAATATCAGCTCATCTCTAAGATCAAACTCTACTGTAATGAATTCTGATTCTATGATGGGATTCAATTTTTCCCAAGCCACTTCGGTATTTTTGGTAACGGCATTTCCTGACTCATCAGTGTATGTATGGTATCCGCCCTTTATTACAAAGAAGGTGCTGTAATCTCCATGCCTGGCCATATCAAGTCATTTGGAAACTTCATTGCAACGTTGATTATTTCCCCCTCTCTGACTAGATAAGTGGCATACATCAGACATCTACCAGTTGCAACTTCGGCCAAAGATAATGAATTATCAGTATTGGAAAAAAGTGTTTGTCTCCAAAAGGAAGCACAGCATATTCATGTGCATAATATCCATCCTCAGCTAGTTTAATTTCACTTTCAATAGGGTCTTTTACTATTGATGTTATTATTGCCTCAGATTCTGAAATTATAGTCATGATGCCAGTAAAACCAATCAAAACGAACAAGACTATCAGATATCTCAATTTGATTTAATGATAGAAATGTAGTTCATAAAGTATGCTAAATGAAATGAATATGCTCACAATTAAGCAGTTACAAGTGTTAGTGTACTTAGAATACCATTTCTGTTACGTATCTTCTCAGACATTATCTCCTTAATCTTTGAAACAGATTCAGCTTCTAGCTTTATTACTGCATTGTATGCGCCAAATGTCTTTTCGACTTTTTTGACTTCGCTTATTGATTTTATGTATTCTAGTACATCATCATTTTCGTTATCATTACATTTTACCAGTATGTGTGCAATCTCCATATGTGGAATAATCTACTAGGGATTAAAACCAATATTGAGAAATTATTCGAAAAGGATATTACTTATCTAGATGGCAGTCACACGAAACCCCTTATCAAACAACTCAAAGGGTGATCCTCAAGAGATACAACCTCTCTGGTTTTATGGATTCAATCAAGTGTAATAGTAGTAATAGTGCACCCTAATAATAGACACTATTGTCTTAAACCATTATAGGTTTGAAAACTATAGAAAAATAATTGCAAATTCCAGATGAAGTTTTTGAAGACATTATCGAAGGTAAAACGAAATTACATGTTCCAAAAAAATCAATTACAGAAAAAGTACCTCCAAAAGAACCAGCATTTTTCAATCCAAAGGCAAAATTGAATAGAGACTACTCAATTATTGCATATGCGTCATTTCTAAAAAATTTTGAAGGGCCAAAAATCTTTCTTGAAGGATTATCAGGATTAGGGGTCAGAGGTTTGAGAGTGGCAAATGAATTAGATGTAGATAATGTTGTAATAAATGATCTAAATCCCACTGCTCTTAAGCTAGCAGAATATTCTGCAAAATTAAACAATCTAAAAAATATCAAATTTTCTGAAAAAGAAGTGTGTAGATTTTTTAGCAATTATTCCAAAAAAGGAGAAAGAGGTTCAATTGTGGATATTGATCCGTTTGGTTCTCCTGCACCATTTTTTGATTGTGGCGTTAGAGCCACAATGCATAAAGGGATCCTCTCAACTACGGCCACAGATTTACAAGTATTAAATGGATTATTTCAGAATGCATGTAAGAGAAAATACGGAGGAATGCCGATAAAGGTAGAATATGGAAATGAGATTGCCGTTAGGCTTATTCTAGGATGTCTTAGATTGGTTACAGGAAGATTAGGAGTAAAAATAGTTCCTCTTTTTGTTGAAAGTGACATGCACTATTACAGAACTTATGTTAGAATTTTGAATCGGCCAGACCAAGAAGAAAATATTGGATATATTTTACATTGTAAAAATTGTGGAAACAGAAAAACATCTCTTGAACAGATTCATGAATGCAAGTTATGTAAATCAAAAAATATCATTGGTGGTCCTCTTTGGATTGGAAAAATTTTTGAGAAAGAGTTTATAGAAAATATGATAAAAGAAATCCCAAATTTTACAGTGGAGAAAGTTTGTGGAAAAACACTACAAAAATGCTTAGCTGAATCTGAAATGCCTGGAACTTATTTTACTTTAGATGAAATTGCATCAAAATTAAAATCATCACCCCCAAAACTAGTAGAAGTTATTTCTAGACTTGAAAAAAATGGATATGTTTCTAGTCCAACGTCCTTTTGTTCTACTGGTTTTAAAACTAGTGCCGATATTGAGCAGATTATGAAACTAGCTTTTTCTTAACCCGTATATCCAAGACACACATAATACAATTCACTACTTTGTTTTCTACTTGCCTTGGGTTTTGTCATGTTTATTCTTGCGAATTTTTTCTTTACATAATCTTTAAACTCCATAGAGTATTCTCCATCAAATACCTTAAAGACAGCATTTCCTTTATGTGCTAAAACCTTATCCATGATTTTTGTACAGTCGTAATTTAATGAGATCTGTTTGGCATGATCAACTGACCAATTTCCAGTAACTTGTGGTGAAAGATCACAAATTACAGCATTAACCTTCCTTTCAAAATAAGACATGATTTCATCAACAACAGACAAATCTTCAATGTTTTCTCGAATTATATGAGCGCCAGGAATCTCTTCAACGTATGAAAGATCAATTCCCATTATCTTTCCTTTGTTTCCTGCTAGTTTTACTGCCATTTGGGTCCAACCGCCAGGAGCGCAACCTAAATCAAGTACATAAAAGCCAGGTCCAATGATTCGATAAGATTGATTTAATTCTTTGAGTTTATACGCGGCTCTGCTTCGAAATCCTTGTTCATGGGCTAGTCTTCGATAATGATCTTTTCGTGCATCAACTAGCTTCATTTGGCTTTCTTTGGTTTCTTCATTTCTGCAAGTACCCAGTCTTCAATAAACTGACAGTTCCTTGGACTGATTTCTCCTTCAAGGGAACACTTTTGTTCTACAGGACATACAAGACACGGAGAATTTTCAATTGATTGAGTGCTGATTGGTGTTTTCTTTAAAATTAGTTTGTAAGTCCATCTACCTTTTTCAAGAAGTTTTTCTCTTGAAATTATTCCCATTCTTTCAAGTTTTAATGCAAGTCGAGAACCATCCCTACTGGTAAGTTTAAGTTTTTTCCAAAGTTCGCTTTGAAACAGTCCATCAGATTCTTTTTCCGCTAGAATGTCGCAGACTTTATTTGTTAATCTTTCCATATCTACTTTTTCAATTTGGAAATTTTCTATTTCTTCATCAGTAAGTTGTTCTTCTAATTCTTCTTCAAGTGTTTTTTCAGCTTCTTTCTTTGCTTCTTCTATTTCTTTTTTAGTTAATTTCTTTTCTTTGGTTGGTTTTTCTGTTTTTTTCTTTTCTTTGGTTGGTTTTTCTGTTTTTTTCTTTTCTTTGGTTGGTTTTTCTGTTTTTTTCTTTTCTTTGGTTGGTTTTTCTGTTTTTTTCTTTTCTTTGGTTGGTTTTTCTGTTTTTTTCTTTTCTTTGGTTGGTTTTTCTGTTTTTTTCTTTTCTTTGGTTGGTTTTTCTGTTTTTTTCTTTTCTTTGGTTGGTTTTTCTGTTTTTTTCTTGTTCGACGACTTTGAATCCATAACTTTCTTTTTTTCCTTGAGTTCAGCTAATTCAGCTTTAATCTTTTCAGCCTCTTCAGTCAGATTATCTTTTTTCTTTGCCATTAAATCAATTCCTTATTTTAGCATAAAATTCCTATTTATTATACAATAGTACATTCCTATTTAATAGTAAATTTCCCAGTTGTTGAAATATTATGTTTTTGAGCCTTGTCTTTCATCTCTACTACTATTTCATATTGTCCCGGGATGTCAATGACTTCAGAAAATTCATCTCCAATAGGTAATTGGGTGTTATTTTTAGCAAAACATTGCTCTAAAAAGCCATTTTGGGTGATTATACTTTTATCTGATGAATATATTGTAACATAAAGATCACCACAATCAAAGTAGGTGTCATTTACGGTAATGAAAATTTTCACAGGACTAGCAGTAGAATATTGTTGAGCAAGGCCAATGATTTGAATTGATTTATCATGTGATCTATCAAATGAACCATCACGCCAAAACATTAGTTCACGATCTGGTTCTTGTAAAACATCTGCCATAACAACTGAACCAAATACAATTGAAAATATTACTGGTAAAACAAACACAGCATATAGAATTCCTCTAGTTGCCATTTGGTTAACATTCAATAATTCCCTTATATCTATTTAGCAAATTCGGAAATTGTGATGAATCTGACGAATAAGTTAAATCGTAGCCAACTAAAGAACGCTAGATGCGGCTTAGAAAATTTCGAGTTAGAGCATATCGTTGCATTCATGATTCTGGAGAAATTAATGTAGGAGATTTGGCAGCATTTGTAGGAAGAAATGAGAGCGGAAAAACTACAATACTTCAAGCGCTAACACTGCTAAACAAAGATGAGCATGTTTCAGAATTGGATCTTTGTGATGAAATGTTTGAAGAGCTCAAAGAAGAAATCAGACTAGTAGATGGAGAATTTGAATTAAGTACAAATGAAGTTAAAATTCTAAAAGAAAGATTTCCAAATTTGCCTGAAATGAAAAAAATCAGACTCTATCGGACAAATAAAATTCCCAAAGTTCAATACAAATTTGAAGATATTCAGTTAAGTGAGGATAAAAATAAGGGATTAAATTCCTGGGAAAATTTTGCAAAACGAATTATTGATTTTTTTGATACAATTCCCAATCACTTAAGAATTCAAATTGATACAAGATTTTTTGAAGGAGATCCTCCTAAGAATCAAGAAGCATTTGATAGAGGAATGGCAGAATTTAGTAATCAATTCCATGTTATTTCTATTCAAGAGCAAAAGGTAATAGAAGAATGGGAAAAAATCTATGAAAATCCTGAAAATCAATTTTCCAATCTTCTTAGTGGCGAGAGCGAAAAAACGGCATTGGAGAATTTTGTGGCATCGCAATTACATCCTCGTTTCGTTTATTTTTCAGACTATAAGAAAATCTATGGAAATATCAACCTAAATGAATACATCAAAGAAAATAGAGCAGAAAGGAGTGAATCAATTGAATATATTGAAGAGTTTGACAAGGCTGAGACCGTAAGAAATCTGTTTTATTTGGCAGAATTAGATATTAAAGAATTAGATGATGTTAAAGAGACACCATCAAAGTGTATAAAAATTCTTAATACTGCAAGTAACAGATTAACAAGTAAACTTAATCCTGCTTGGAAAGGAGATCCAATTCATGTTGACCTGAGATATAATCCAGGAAACATAATGAGTGTAGTAATTTCAGACGTACACAAAGATGGAACTATTACAAATACAGGTTTGTTAAATAGAAGAGCTGAGGGATTCAAATGGACATTTTCGTTTATTGTAAACTTTGCAGCAGAAACACAAAGAGCAGAGCTAAAAGAAGCTATTCTTCTTTTAGATGAACCAGCAAGAAATCTTCATCCAACCCAACAAATGGGAATATCTGATCTTCTAAAAGGTCTTGCAGGATCAAACCAAGTGCTTTATGCAACACACTCACCTTTTATGATTTTTGATTATACTCCTGGAAACTTACTTGTAGTGGAATTAGATAAGAAAAAACATCTCAGTAGAATCTTTTATGATTATTGGAATGCAGATGATAAAACATTAACTCCTATACTTTATGGATTATCAAGGGGATTGGTAGAGTCAATTGTGGACAGAGAAATTGGAACCAATTCAAGACCGGTAATAATTGTAGAAACAATGTCGGATGCAATGTATCTTAATGCATTTGACAAATTTTTGCAAGACCCTAATATCTCAATGAATCCATTAAATGTCGTGGCAGCTTATAACAAAAATTCAGTGTTACCATTAGCAATATTTTATAGAAATCACGGTTATAGAACATTTATTCTACTAGACAATACGGAAGAATCAAAACAGATTTCATCTCAATTAGCATCAAATGATTTCTCACCAATACAAACAATTTTCTTTGAAAGAGAAGCAAAAAAGCTAGAATCAATTGAAGATTATATTATTTTAGAGGACTACCTTTATGCAGTAAACCAAACTTATGAGATTAAATTAAGACATGAAGGATATTCCAATCTCACACCAAAGGATGTATTATCCAAGGAAAAGAATGGAATTTTAGAGAATTTAAGAAGCATTTGGGAGGATCATAGAGATGATGATTGGGGAAAGTTTGACAATGAAGAGATTACTCGGTATATTTGTGAAAAAATCACTCTTGAGGAAACTGATTTTTTATCAGATAAGACAAAAGACCAATTTAGATCGTTATACAGAATGATTGCAGAACGAATAAGACAGTATCAAAATGTTGCCACAAAACCTGATTTAGATAAATATCAGCGTACAAAAGCCTAAGATTAAATAAGATTTCTGATGATTGATACTCAATTAAAAAATACAAAAATGCCAAAATCCTTTAAGGTTTAAGTTAGAGATGACGAAAATTTACTTTATGAATAAATCCTCGTTGAGAGGAATTTTCCTTTCAATTCTGATATTTTCTATTGGATTTGGAGTTATTCCTAGTGTATATGCAGAATCAGTTACTGCAAAAAGTATTGCATTTGAGGAAACTACCATTATTGAATTTTCAAATGAAGGAACAGAAAACATCAATACTTTTAGAATTTGGTTAAGTAGTGACTTTAATTTCAAATCATTTAAGACAGAAAAAGGGTGGACTGGTGAAAAGACACTACAAGGAGTAATCGTCTTTAATTCTGAAGAAGCTGTTAAACCAGGAGAATCAATAAAATTCGGAGTTAAAACAGACAAAGTAAGTTCAGGAATTAATTGGAAGGCACTTGACACCAATGACAAACAAATAGATTCAGGAAAATCTGTTGCAGATGATCTTCCAGAACCAATAACAAATACAAAGCCTCAAGAAGAAACTAGCACACCAACGGATGGAGTTTTATCAGATTCAATTTTTAGAATCATACCAGAGAAACCAAATGTTGGCTCGACAATCAGAGTAACAGGAGATAATTTTGGTGCATCACAAGAATTTGATTTTTTAATAGACTCTAGGAAGATTGGAGAATTTGTTACAAATGATGCAGGTTATTTTATGACAACTATGAAGATTCCAGAGAATATTGACGCAGATAGAGTAAACTTTGTTGTCAAAGACAACAATAACGAGGAAAAGAGAATAAGCCTAAGATTAGGGGATGTGGAGAGTAGAATTCCTGAAGAGGACAACATAAAACTCGCCATCAAAGGAGTTCCAGACATAATGTATAGAGGAGATTTCTTGGAGATTTCAGGTACGGGTCAACCAGGTAGTGCTATTTCAGCAAAAGTGCTCGATCCAGACGGAGAGATAATCAATACAAGAACGGCAGAGGTAAATTCTAAAGGAGATTGGGAATTAGAAGAACCAATTATTGTTCCACTTGACACGGCATTTGGAAAATACAGTGCCGAAATTTCTGATGGAAGAGAAACCATTTTAAAGAATTGGACAGTCGAATCATCCAAACTAATTGTAATAGCTCCAGAAGTTTTAAAGTTTGATCCTGGCGAAACTATGAAATACAATGGCACTGCAATACCAAATACTCCAATAGAATTGATTCTAGAAGATCCTTTAGGAGATGAGAGATTTGCAGACATTATTGAGGTAGATTCTTCAGGAATTGTGGAATTAGAATATCCTACAATTGCAAATGTAGACAAGGAGGGAACATGGACATTAATTGCCACCCAAGGCAAAACTAAAGAATTCATTTTTGCAGGATTAGGAGAAGTACCAACAATTCCAGTAAATTTTGAATTTGACAAGTTAAATTACAAATCATCAGAAACTGCATTAATTACGTTGACTGGAAAACCGTCAGACATTCTTAGCATGTTAATAGTTGATCCTTCTGATAAACCAAAAGGAGAAGCAATTTCAATTCAGTTAGAGCCAGATGGAAGATCCGTTTATGAATTAGATCTAGACAAATATTCCTCAGGAGTTTACACTGCAGTAGTAAGTAAGGGGGCGACAAAAAGCAGTGAAATTTTTACAGTGGGACTACAGACAGGATCTGGAGAAGTTGATATCAACACTACAAAACTAGAATATGGACCTGGAGATTCAGTTTTGATCCTAGGAGATGCAAATTCTAATGTACTCATTACAATCACATTATTGGACCAAGACGGAAAGGAAATAAAATCCAAAGAGACATTCTCAGATAAGACTGGAAAAATTACAGAAGATGGTTTTAGAATACCTTCTGGTGCAGAACCTGGAACATGGCAATTAAAAGCCATTAGTGGTGCAAACTATGATATTGTAGATATTGAAGTAACTGCAGTTAAACAAGAGGGAATGATAATCAATGTTAATGAGGGTAATGAAATTCCAGGAATTGGAAAAATAATTAACATTATGATTGATGGCGCAAATCCAAGAGCGACAGTTTTAATTGAAATAATAACAGAAGAAGAGGAAATTATTGATGATACGTTAAAATGTGTAGCTACAGATCAAGCCAGTTGTGAAATTCCATGGACAGTTTCCAAGGACATATTGCCAGGGACATATATTGTAAAGGCAAAAGATGGTTATGATTCAGCCGAAACCACTTTTGTAGTAGATTAATTTCAAACAATTTTATTCCACTAGTTTTGAAATTTTTTTATGAATCTTAAAGACAAAATTTCAGAATTTCCAAATTTTCCTAAAAAAGGAATATTGTTTCGAGATTTCAGCCCAATTCTGAAGGATCCATCAGCGTTATCATTCATTGCAGATGAGTTTGTAAAGTTTTTCCATCCAAAAGAGGTTGATGTTTTTGCAGGAATAGAATCAAGAGGTTTTATTCTTGCCTGTATTATGGCTTCAAGATACAACAAAGGCATGATAATGATTAGAAAGGAGGGCAAGCTACCTGGAAAAACTACGAAACTCTCATACAAGATTGAATATGGTCAAGATACAATTGAAATCCAAAAGGATGCAATTCAAAAAGGGCAAAAAATTATCATATGCGATGATCTATTAGCAACAGGAGGAACTGCAAAAGCTTCGGCAAAACTTGTTG
The DNA here is from genome assembly GCA_965223805.1 of Nitrosarchaeum sp. Taxonomy (GTDB): domain Archaea; phylum Thermoproteota; class Nitrososphaeria; order Nitrososphaerales; family Nitrosopumilaceae; genus HKST03. The sequence continues at coordinate 930,315 of OZ245014.1, forward strand.
AAAAAGTTGGAGGGATAATATCTGGATTTGCATTTATCATTGAACTAACTAATTTGAATGGAATAAAGGGCATTAGTAAATACAATTGTAAATCATTGGTGAAGTATTAATGGAAAAAGACGTAGAGATTGGAATATTTGGAGGAACTGGGATATATGACTCCAGACTGTTAGAAAATCCCCAAGAAATAGATATTGATACTCCTTATGGAAAACCATCAGACATAATTACTGTAGGTGTTTTCAGAGAAAGGAAAATTGCGTTTTTACCTAGACATGGAAAAAAACACTCAATTCCACCTCACATGATAAATTACAAAGCAAATATTTGGGCATTTAAGGAATTGGGAGTAACAAGAATTGTTGCACCATCAGCAGTAGGTAGTTTGAAAGAAGAATTAGAGCCAGGACATTTTGCATTACCAACTCAATTTTTAGATTTTACAAAATCAAGAGAAGGATCATTTTCTGAAAACGGACGAGTAATCCATATTTCTGTTGCAGAACCCTTTTGTCCAGAGATACAATCATCAGTTTTAAAAGTGGTAAAGAGACTAGATTTTAAAATTCATAAAGATTGTACCTATGTATGTATTGAAGGACCAAGATTTTCCACCAAAGCTGAATCAAAGTTTTACAGAACAACCGGTGCTGAAATTATTGGAATGACACTTGTTCCAGAATGTCAACTTGCAAGAGAAGCCCAAATGTGTTATACATCGATTTCAACAGTAACAGATTATGATGTATGGGCCGAAAAATCTGTTACGGCAAAAGAAGTACTAGAAACACTATCAAAGAATGTGGAAAGAACAAAGAAAGTTCTAATTGAATTAATCGACAATATTCCTAAAACCAGAGGCTGTTCTTGTGCAAAGGCTCTTGAAGAAGCAGAATTCTAATCATCTACAAAAGTCTCACGTCTTAGTCCTTCAGGTAAAGTAAGATCCCCTTTCAAAAGATTTTCCTGAAGAGCCATAATTACTTCATTAACATCATAGCCTAGTTTTTCTAATTCTTTTTCGACAGTTTTTGAAATTTTGGCCCCAACATTCTGGCCTCCTATCCTACCAAATGCAATAGCATTAAATCTAAATTTATGATCATCAAGCGTAAAATTGCCGGTAATTTTTGCAGCCATCTGACTCCCGTGAATATTGTTTATGTGAACTTTAAGATTCATTTTATTAATCAGATTTCGACTGCCTTATTGATATGATCATCAATTAAAAAACTCCAGTGTTTGTCATCTTCAATTTTGAAATCTTTTGTATTAAGAGAGATTATATGCTCATCTAAACATTCGTGTTTTATTTCTCCATGTTCTTTTAGTTTAACTAGCTTCCACCTGTATTTTTCCTGTTGTAATTTGCATACAATAACACCCCATTTTGCGTCAGGATCAATTTTTGGCATACCTACTAAATCTGCTAATTCTTCAATACCTAGTTGTTTTTCTTCACAAAATCTTTTTTTACAAACTCCACATCGCCATACATCAACAGAACCTATTGTTCGTTCATCAATATTGATATTTACTACACCAAAATAGACTGGTTGGTGCTTGCATGTTTCTGTGTCTATTGTCAATGCTGTTCACCATTCCTTAGTATTATTTAGTTCTTGCATCATCATATGGTTTTTCTAAAATTACTCCAATATTATCAACAATCTTGTTTCTTTTAAATTCAATATTTTTTTGTTCGCAAAGTCTTCTATACATATTAACAGCTGTAAATCTTGGATGCATTGCCTCAAATTCTGTATTAGTAATATCTATGAATGCACCTAATGCCATTAGATCCTTTGAAGTCTTTAATGATTCTTCAAGTGAGATTTTTAATTTTTCAGAAATTTTTTTTGGAGTCATTTTTCCATCACAAGTTACCAACAAAAAGACTTTGGCTTGTATACGACTCAATTTAATTTCTGAAATAAGATCCTCTTCAAGTTTTACAAGATCAATCATTTTTTACCAACAATTTTTTAGAAATTTTTAATGAAAATCCCATAGCAAGAAAATGAACAATTGCCCCAACAATTGCCGCTTGAATTAAGTCATCAAGGATTTTCCAACTTAGAAAAAATGCTATAATTGAAGGGATTGTAATGATAACAGCAATAATAGATCCTTTTAAAATAATTTCTTTTAATGAAAGCATGCCAATTTTTTTCTCATTTTCCAATATTTCAAATTTTTAAAAGTGGTAATAAAAACCAAAGATACTTTATTGTTTTGATTATAATTTTTTCTTTAATTCTTTATGAGCATTGTTCAATTTGCTTTTTATTTTAAATTAATTTGATACAGGTAAAAGAAAAAAGAGATTATTGAGTAAAATTTCTTTGTTTGTGAGGCATACATTCCCGATATAATTCTCCTGTTATTTCATTTATTGCACAGCCACATTTTAAAACTGTTAATTGCAGAAGTTCAGAATTAATCATGAATTAACCTTTACGAAATTTGTTTAAAACCTCTTCATTCGTAAGGTAAGATCTTTCAGATAGTCATACAATTTTTCATTTTTTATTTTAAAATAAATTTAAACAAAATAAGTATTGAATTAAAATTCAGATTTTACTAGGAATTATACACTTTATTGTTAAGTTGCTTTGTGTGAGGTTATTTTATCAAACGTTTGCATGTTCCTCTACCTCCTACTCGCACATATTTTTTGGTCATGAAATTCTCTAATAAAAAAAGGTGATTGACACTAATAAAATTTCTAAGCGTACTTTATATTTGGTGAAGAGAGATTTGTGATGTTTGGCGAGTTATAAAGGTGCATATTCAAATGAACAATCTCTAAATTTCATTATTCCAATTATGGTAATTTTATTTCTTGGAATAATTTATGTAATGACTCAAAGATCTGGTTCAGGTTTTGTGAGCTTTATTCTGATTGGAGCAGCTGCAGCTACTATGTTTTATTGGGTAAGAGTACTTAAGAAAATGACCAAGGATCAAAAACCACTTTATACTGCAAGGGAACAAGAAACCAAAAATTGGGTCTATGACCTTATCAAAGGAGAAAGTGAATTTGTTTTTGTGGCAGAAGTTCCCGGTCCAGAAGATAAAATTGCAGTTAGATTAATTGATGGAATTTTATATATTCGTGGTTCTGGAGGATTTTCTAAAGAAGTTCCGATAGAAGGATCTAATGAAATGCAAATTTTTGATTTTAAATATAGAAATGGAGTTTTAACTTTAAGAATAAAATAACTATAGACTTTTTGCTAGCTCTAATTTCTGTGGAAGATATTTTTCAGTGATATTAGTTAGACCATATTTTGAAAATGCTTCTAGCTCAGCTTTTCTTTTAATACGTAAAAATACATCTAATTCCTTTTTCCAAATTCCTTCTTGATATCTTGGATCCTTTTGTAAATCATAGCACCTCTTGATGTCGGATTCAGTCATTGGTATTGTGGGAAGTTTGAATTTTTCAATATCTGTGGCCCACACTCCTACCCATTTTGCATCAGGTACAGTTAGTTCTCTTAAATGTGCTGCGTTGGCAGAACCAGATTTTATAACCATTGCAATGTGTTCTCCATAAACATCTCCATCCGTAAGAACAATTATGGGTAATCTCATTTCATCATGAAGTCTTTTAAGGAGAGTTCTAGTTGATCTAGGTGCTTGACCACCAGTGTTTATGATAATTGATTTGAATTTCTTATCAACCTGCTCTTCTACAAATCTTGTAAACAAACCTCCCTTTTCTATAGCAATTACAATTTCTGCACTAGTACCAAGCAGCTCAGCAGTAGTCAGACTAGGTCCTATAGAATATCCATCTGGATGGTTTGAAAGATTCATAGTCTTTCCCTCATATCCTGGAATGGTATATTCAATATTCAAATCACCAAAAATGGAGCTTCTTTCTTCAGGAAATATATGAAAATCTTCTCTTGGTTTTGAGGTAACTGCTTCTAAATCGACAATGATATTATCAGATTCAGCCTGATCTTCAAATTCAATTGCAAAAGCCTGAGATGAATAATAGACATCTCTTAAGGTTGATGATTTTTTTTCGTGGGTAAGCCGATTTGCAAAAAATGCTAACCACATTAGTTGTGTAAAAGATCTCAATTGAGATGAATTTCTTGAGCTGCGTAAAGATGTAGAATTTCCTAAAATGTATTGTCGTAGTTTTTTGTCATATACAATATTACTAACTGACCTGCTAGGAATTGAAAATTTTGGAAACTGACCATTATCCAAGTCTTCATATATTTTAGCTCCATGGGTTTTTAGAACTTCAATCACATCCTTTTGTTTTTTTTCAGATTTTTTGTGGAGTTCTTTTGATTTTTTACTTGTTTTCAATGACTGTTTCCTCCTCTAGTATTTTCTTATAGTTTGGTTCTTTCTTCTTTCCGGCAAGTTCTGTACAGAATTGAGCAATTAGTGGGATATATTTTGCATAAAGATTTGCACGTTTTTTAGCCATTTCAGCTTGGCCTTTCTTTGACATATATGCCGCAAGTTTTCTGGATAAGAATTGTAATGACAATCTCAACTCACGCTCTATTTCTGGCCTGTCTGCAACATTTTCTTTTCCAGCGGTTTTGTATGGGATTCTAGTAGAACAAATATGAGAAACTATGATAAAGGGTGGATCCCCTTTAACTTTGTATCTTCCCCAATCAGTATCATTAACAACTTTTAGAACGACATCGCTACCTTCATCATAAAGCAATGGGATCCGATTTGCATATCTGTAGACATGAGGTCCTCCGGATTTAATATCACCACCATAAGCTACTCCCATTTCAATAATAAAGGGAAAACCAGAATAAGCAGATGCGGGACGTTGAACCACTGCAGTAAAATCAGGATTGAAGAATTTTTTTATTCCTTTCTCTAGTGGTTCCTCTCCTAGAGGTGCAAGACAACTTGAATCGGGAGAGAGGAAATCTTCAAATTTTTGTAAAGAGTCGCTTAGTTTTACTAGTTCTTGATTTGTCATTGTTCCCATTCGTTTTTCAGGTTTGAATCCTGCAAATTCTGCAAATTTAACTGCAGTTGTAGGACCTACACGTTGGAACCTTTTTGTCAAAAATGTTGTTAGTGCTTCTCCTTGAACAGTGTTCGTAAGCTGTTTGTAATAAGAACTTTCATGGTCCATATCAACTGATTTCGATTGTGAATCACCAAAATCCCAATAGTATAATTTTTTGTTAGGTACGTCTATATCTTCAATTTGTATTTTTCGGAGTTTTTCAAAATCCATTTTAAGAAATGACATTAATGCAATTACAACTCTTACTTGACGTGACAGATTTTTCCATTTCTTTCTTGCTTTTTCCATAATTGCAGTGAAACTAAAATTCTTTTTTGATAAACCCAAATCCTTTCTAACTTTTTCAATCATATTATCATCAATAGTTGGAATTTCAAATTGAGATTCAACAATCATCCTACGTATTCTTTCAACATCAATTCCATGTGGATGAGGTCTAATTATAGTGGGAGGTGGAGGAATTTCTTTAACAAATCTAGAATGATGAAATTTTTGTCCTTTAGGATCATCAAAGGTAATTGTCGCATAAGGAGTGATTAAAGATGTTTCATAGACATAATCTCTAATTTTTGTTCCTGCTTTGGAATAATCACCCTCTAGGCAAATACTTACTGAGAGACCCTTTTTCGATATCTCTTTTGTATTATGTTTCAGAATTACAGGTTTGTTTTTTTGAATGTCCAATAATATTTCAAATTCATCTTGAGTTTTTCCATCGGTAGAACTTTTTACAATAACAGGTTTGTTGGTGGTAATTTGACCATAAAGAATAGCCATTGTTGCACCAAGTCCAAACATACCTCTGGCTTGTTTTAATCCAAATTTCGAACCATATAGAACTGTTCCAAATGCTAGGGGAATATGTTCAGCATCAATTCCGGGACCATTATCTTTTACAGTTAAAATGTAGGGTTTTGGATCAGATTTTTCAGGATCTACTGCCTTAATTGTAAGGTGAACGTCAGGAAGAATTCCCTTTTGATCACAGGCATCTAATGCATTTTCAACAAATTCTCTTACAGCAGTATAAAGAGAGCGTGTGGGATTACTAAATCCAGCTAAATCACGGTTACTATAAAAAAACTCACTAGGAGATATCTGATTGAATTGTTCTTTAATCGAAGACATTTTGATCTTTCCACAGTTTCATTTTTTCTTGTTTTTCTTTACGATTTACATCTTCAAGTTTATTGTAAACTGCACCATGCATACTTCCGCTTGAAATAGAAGAAATTGCATCAACTGCTGATCTTAATTTTGTGGTATTGCCAATTATTGAAACTGTTTTTCCATAAACAGAGATATGTGTATCACTTAGATTTTCCATATTTCTTCTTGCCTTACCACCTTCTCCTATGATCCTCCCTTTTATCCTTTCAATATTTGAGTTAGATTTGCCGGCAAACTCTCTCAAATCAATTACATGTAATGTGTTGTCATTTTCTAACAAAGTCAATGCTTTTTCTGGAGAAAACCCTCTCCCAATTGCAGTGACAATCTCAATTGCCTTGAAGGGTTGGATTTTTTCTATATTTCCAGCTGATTTTATTAATACTTCACCAGTATCTCCATCAATCTTCAAAGTCACAAGACAGAGCTTTTCAATTGTTGATTTTGTTTTTCCAGATTTACCAATTAGAACACCTATCCTTTCATTTGGGATACGAATTAATTTTTCAAAGCTCATTTTACAATTTCCTTAAATATTTCTGCGGGGTTATTAACTGAAATACCTCTTTTAGAGAAGAATCGAGTTATGTTATTAATATCTCTTTGAAGAAATTTTTTGGCATTAGGATGTCTCAGATCAACTGCTGAGCCAAGATCAAAAACAAGCAATCCTTTTTTTGTTTTGAAAATATTATATTCGGAGAAATCACCATGTACAAGTTTTGCATTTTGGTATAATTTTTTTAAAATCAATATAGATTTATGATAATCAGTTTCAGAAATTTTTGATTCAAGTAATAATTTTGCAGGAGTCCCATTTTTACCCACAAATTTCATTGCCAGTACATTATTTTTAACATAAAGGGGCTTGGGTACAGGAATTCCACAATCAAAGCATTGAGAAAGGTTTCGGAACTCCTTTCTTGCCCAAAAATGAATCAAATTTTTAGTTCCTTTTTTTAATTTTGAAAATCTCGGGTCGCCTAGAATATAAGGCTCTCTTTTTTTAAAATTTGAAGTACTTACCAAATAGATCTTCAAAGCTACATCTTCATTGTTTTCGTCAACTGCCCAAAATAGAAGAGATTCCTTCCCACCACTGACAACCCCATTAACATATGCAATAATATGATTCCGTATCATATTGTATAAGGTCATAACAGTCGGCTTGTCTAAGACTTCATTGATTACTTTACCTTTTTTAAAACCATCATCAAGATGTTTCTTTTTTGATTTTGAAATTAATTTTTTTTCAATTGATTCTAACTTTCTTTCAATTTCATCTGACAACAAATTATTTTGCTGATACTAGATAAAATGGATTTCTTTTTATTTTTCAAAGTATTGAATAAATCATATATTAAAAACAATTAAGAAAGGTACACCTGAAATTTTTTTAATACCATTTTCTGAACCGATTCCTAATTCTATTGATAGTGATATAGTATCATTTCCAACCATATTGATAATGGATGATTTTTTTAGTAATGTTTCAGCTTCTTCCTTGCTTACAATTTTTTCTCCATAATAGTTCTTATTGATTTTCATAATCAGTTCATCCTGAACAATTTCTTTTCCAAGTAGATCAAAATCACAAATATTTAACATCATGTTTTTTTGATAATCAGTGGTTTTGACAGAAAATTTCATTATGCATATTTTCCTTTGAGTGTGGATTTTGCTCCACATGCCTCACATATCAAAAAAGAAATTCGATTTTCTTTGACAATTTTTGTATCAGGACTTTTGCATGTAGGACATTCTAAATAATCTTTTACATAAATTTGAAATAACCGTGTGAAATCATCAGGTGCACGTCTTCCAATAAACATAGCTTTGTCACCTAAGCGTTCAGCGGGAACTGCAAATTCTTTTGATAGGTACTGTAATACTTTATCAGGATCTCTACGTAACACCTTTGGAAATTCTGAGAAATTCCGTAGAAATGTCTTTTGTCCTTCCCACATAACGTCAACTATAGGAAGTTCAAATCTTGTAGGGGTTTCTTTAGTATTATCTATCTTATCCTGAATTCTTTTCAGCAGATTTTCATATTCGGATTTAGTCACTAATACTAGTGGATAGTACACCCTATATGGGTTTAAGGCTAAAAGTTAGAAACCCTCAGGAAAAACTATATTATGAAATGAAGACAAGATGGAAACTGATAAGGAATACTAGGAAGGAATACTTTGAGATTGCTCATAAGATTTTGAGAAAAGAGTATGTGTTGAGAGTTTAACGGTTTTTAGAATCACATCATCGTTAGATCTTTTGATCTACAGAATAAACATCCAAACCAAGACAAATCAAGTAAAGCTAAATCAAAAACTAACGACAATAGACAACAACAATTAACTTACAGTACTCCGTTCTAACCATATTCGTTATCACAATAATGAATGAAAAATCAATTGGAAGCTGACTATCGGTTGGGCGCGCATCCTTTACGTAGCGTCACTGTATGCTTGGCCAGCAAACCGATGCAATTATGCATGAGACTGTAGGGAAAACAGTGTCAGCTTCCTTTTATAATATATCAAATTTTGAGATAAAAAAGATCCGGATCACAGTTATTTCATTAGTAATCATAACAAAAAGATTTGGTCAAAAGACATCAAGCGATCAAAAATTAATTTTTACTCTTGGTGCTAAATCCACATCATTTCATTACACCATATGAAACAAAAACAAGAACTACAAGAACCAACAATACATGAAAAACCAATTCAAGACAGACTAAGACAGGCAAGCTGCATTACAGTGGAATCTGCCCTGAGAAACAAAGTGAATCTTAATGTATCTTGGTATGATGTTCATGGAAAAGAACAAAACCAGAAATACACAATTTCAGCGGGTTCAGTAATAGAATTTTAGAGAAATTGTCTCACTTTTTTTCTTTATATTTGATGAAGAGGTATCAAAGATAATTTAATGAGTGAGACCTGGAGACAAAGACTCAGTAGAAGAAGAACAGAGATAGGAATAGAAGGACCAGAATACGATTACATTCAAAAATATATCGAGTTTTACTGCTCTGAGGCAGATCGTAGATGCAAAGAAATTGACATGAACAAAACAGTGGATGAAGTAATTGACTCAATGAAAGACAAAAAATTTGACAAATTTACCAAAGGTGTTATTGATGCCATACACAAAAAACGTGGTTATGATCCTCGTGATAGTAGTGGAAGAGAAACTACAGCAATAATGTCATGATATGATTTTCAAAATTTAGAAGAAAAGAAGTCCATCCATTGCCTAACAAGCGTGCACTTTCTTGCCGGATAGATGGATAGTACGAGTAAACAAAAGATCGATATATTTCTAGATCTTGGGTTTTGAAAGAAGGGTGTTGAACGTTCGAGTGTGAAGACGAGGGCGGGTTTTGTTAAACTAGTTTGATACCCTACCAATCTCGGTTCAAATCGGATGGGATTTAACTACACAGATGGAACGAAAAATCTAATCCATGAACAGCATTAAGAAAATCAAAATTAGGCACTATCAAAATTTTTTAGATGTGGATTAAATATTATCAAAAATTACTTACCCCATGATCCAATCTCAGAAAATCATGTATTTTCTTGGCTTGAAATTTTCTTCAAAATTTAATTTTCACAGGTGATTTTATTTGGGATGTAATGGAATATGCAAAGATACAAAGCAAAAAAACCTAAGGGAAGTAGATACAAAATCGGCCAAAAAAGATGTTCTGTATGTGAGAGCTTCTTAGATTGGAGTGGCACAGCATGTCCATGTTGTAACACTCCACTACGTAGCAGCTCTAGATATATCAGACACAAAGAAAACCAATCAGATCTAAAAAGAATGTAAACCTGCCTTGGATAACAAACGATAATTCTATCTGTTTTTTTCTGGTCAGGTTTAATTGCAAAGAAACGGTAGTTAATTTGTGAATTCGCCTCAAAAGGAATTTGCACCCGTATACAATGACCAAGCTATAGATAAACTAAATCAACAGGCAAAGGAATTTTCAGCAAAACTCAAGCAAGTAGATACTGAAATAAAATCTAAGGTAGTTGGCCAAGAAAAGGCAATTACAAAATTAATTCTAGGCCTAATGATTAACGGGCATGTTCTATTAGAAGGTGTTCCCGGACTTGCAAAAACGCTTATGGTGAGAACCATTGCAGATGTCCTAGGTGCAGATTTTTCAAGAATTCAATTTACTCCAGATCTGCTTCCAGCAGATATTTTGGGCAATAAAATATTTGATCAAAGCACACAGACCTTTTCTACAAAGAAGGGTCCAATATTTCATAATTTCATTCTAGCTGATGAGATAAATCGAGCACCTCCAAAAGTTCAATCTGCATTACTTGAGGTTATGCAAGAAAAGCAAGCAACAATACATGGGGAGACATTTTTGCTCGATCAACCTTTCATGGTTTATGCAACCGAAAATCCAATCGAAAACGAAGGAACCTACAGACTACCAGAAGCCCAGATAGACAGATTTACTTTCAAAATTTTGCTTGATTATCCTAACATTGAAGAAGAAAAAATTATTATTCAAAGAAATACTGAAGTTGAAATCCCTACCCTCAAAAAAATACTACAGAAAAAAGAAATTTTGGAGATTCAGGAATTTGTAAAAAAAATTTATTGTGATGAAAAAATTCAAGAGTACATAGTTAGATTGGTTGAGGCCACAAGATTGCCGACAAAATATAATCTTGAATTTAAAAACATCATTGAGTATGGAGCCTCTCCTAGAGCTTCAATCTGGATGGTTCTGCTGCAAAGACATTAGGATTCATCGAAGTTGGAACAGTCAACAAAACTGCAACAAGAGCAATCATTGAAGTTACTTTTAGTTTGTTGTATGTCATTATGGATTTGACATGCAATACGAGATTAAAGAAAAACACAAATGAATTATGTTATGATCATGAGTGAAATGATCAAAAAATAGTAAAAAGTAATTTTCGTTGAACTACAAATTTACGTGTCTAATCTTGGGTTCTGTATTCTATATAGTAAATTTTGAATAAACATTGGAAAGTAATTGGAACAGTTGAAACGCAGTACGGCTAAAACCATCGACTTTGGAGTGAGATACTAAATTTGACATACTCACTTCAATCCATTTCTACTAACATTGTAAAAGAAGAACAAAATTTTACAGAGAATCCTACCTTTGTATTGCTTAGCTGTGAAAAAAATACAATTGAATCAATTATAGAAAAAATCAGATTAATTTCCATAGTGTCTGACGTAAAACAAGTTGAAGGAATGTATGATGTAGTAATTCGCTTGGATTCGAATTCCTTTGAGGAAATAAAAAAAGTCATTGTTGAGAAGATCAGGGTAATGGACGGTGTACGAACTTGCATTACATTGGAAGGAGCAAGATCATTTGACACTGTTAAGAGACTCTGGAAGTGAAACCATCTTAACACGTGTTCCTGTTAGTACATATTGTCCAGTTGTTGAGATTGTGGGCAGTATGTGTAAAATTTGCTTGCATTTTTAAGTTAGAAACTGTAATTCTGACTCAAATAATAGTTGTTTCAGATGATTTCACGTATGACTAGTGAGGATAATTGCAATGATGCAGTAGAGAAAATGAGACGACTTGTAGGGGGCTACTTGCAAAACACATCATTGCATCTCTACTTGCATGGTATAAGTTTAAAGTAAATACAATAGTCTTTACGTAAAGACCATAAGTCCAGGTAATCTTTGTAATGTATCAAGTATTTTCTTTTATATCATAAATCTCAATATCCAAATCAGGATGCACATAATCTTCACCTGTGGATGTAAAATTCAAGATCATGATGGAGCCTTGATTAAAGAATGTGAATCTCACAGGGAAGTAAATTTTTTAAAATAAAATTGCAGCAGCTAAAAACCAAGTACCAGTTTTATGCGTAAATTAATGGACTATTAAAACAGGACAGTCTGAATTTTCTGTAATCCATCTACTTGCACTTCCTAAGACTCTGAGTTTTTTCATTCCTCCCAGTCCCTGGCTTCCCATGACTATGAGGTCTACATCTTGCCTCTTGGCAAATTTCAATATCTCTTTTTTTGGATAGCCAGAAACAACATGGCTGGTTGCTTTAATTCCTTGTTTCTCAAGATCAAAGCAGATGTTCTGTAACAGATTTTCCATATTTTCTAGAGCTTGGTTTGTAAAATTCTTTACAACTTTTGTTTCTTGAATATAGCCTGAAAACAAAGAGGGTTGTTCCTTAAATGAGGACTCATTTACCACATTTAATATCATGATTTGTGAACCAAATGTTTTTGAGATCATTGCAGCTTCAGAAATGGCCTTCTTTGAAAAGCTGGATCCGTCATATGGAACAAGAAGTTTGTCATATTGTTTTACCATACGATTGTTTATTGCAAATTTTGGTATTGTTTTTCTATATAGATTATGAAATTCTGTAGGCCTATGGAAACTATCAACTAGAACTAGAAATCTCAAAACAAGTTTGTCATAATGAAGATTGAACTTTTGGGCATGTGGGGCAGGAATTTTCTTATCATTGATGGTGCTGATTGCTTTTGAAAATGTTTCATTTGCAGAAACGGATTCAGGAATCACAGTTACCCCACTTGGCACCTATAAAACAGGAGTATATGACAATGCAGGGGCAGAAATAGCAACATATGATCCATATACAAAACGTCTCTTTGTTACAAATGATGATTCTCAAGCAATAGATGTACTGAATATAAGCAGTCCTGAAAACCCATTATTGGAATTCTCAATAGACATCAAGCCTTATGGCAATGTGGTAAATAGCATTGATATTAAGAAACAAATCATTGCAGCTGCAATAGAGCCCAACTCAAAAGCCGATCTGGGTAGTGTAATTTTTTTTGGTGTTGATGGAGATTACCTAAATCAGATTCAGGTAGGCCATCTTCCCGACATGTTAGTCTTTACTCCTGTAGGCGATAAGATATTGGTGGCAAATGAAGGCGAACCGATATCTTACTGTAATGGCAAGTTGGATCCAGAAGGGTCAATCAGCATAATAGACATTTCACAGGGAGTAGATAATCCAACTGTCATCACTGTAGACTTTTCTCGATTTAACGGACAAGAAGAGGAACTCCGAGAGAAAGGAATTAGGATATTTGGGCCAAATTCTACTGTTGCTCAAGACTTGGAGCCTGAGTACATCACAATTTTGCCTGACTCTCAAACTGCTGCAATAACACTGCAAGAGAATAATGCAGTTGCCATTCTTGACATTAATTCAGCTCAAATTACAGAATTACTGCCATTAGGCTATGTGGATCATGATATGATGGGAAATGGGATGGATGCAAGCGATGAAGATGATAAAATCAATATTGCCAATTGGCCCGTCAAAGGCCTGCGACAGCCAGATTCGATTGATTCATTCATTGTAAAAAATGACATGTTTCTGATAACTGCAAATGAGGGTGATCCAAGAAACTATGATTGCATAATAGGATATGAAGACATGGAGGAAGAAAAAGTATCTGATATTCGGTTGGACTCTGAGTCATTTCCAGACAAGAACATGCTGCAAAAAGACGAAAATCTGGGCCGATTGAAAATAAGCTTGTTGGAAGGGGATACAGATAATGATGGGGATTATGATGAATTGTACTCATTTGGAAGCAGATCATTTTCTATTTGGACCATTGACGGTCAGTTGATTTTTGATAGCGGTGATGACTTTGAGCGCATTATTGCAGATAAATTCCCAGACAACTTTAATGCAAATCACTACTATAACGAGTTTGACAAAAGAAGTAACAACCGAGGTCCAGAACCTGAAGGGGTAATTGTGGAAAGGATTGGCTCCAAGCAATTGGCATTTGTGGGTCTTGAGAGAATGGGAGGGATGATGGTTTATGATGTGACAAATCCTTACAGCCCAGAATTTCTAGATTACACAAACAACAGGGATTTTTCAGTTAAACCAGATGAAGATCTGTCAGGAGCAGGAGATCTGGGACCTGAAGGATTATTGTTCATACCAAAGTATCACAGTCCAATAGATCAACCGCTTTTAGTGGTTACAAATGAGGTCAGCGGAACAACTACCATATACAAAATAGAATAATAATAGTCTAGCACAACCCTACAATCACAATGCAAATTACAAATTTGGATCTGAGTCTTTAATTTCTAATTTGATACGGTTTGAATTGTGTCATGAAAATGATTAACGTTAAGTACCGTTACCGGGATTAGGACGCTACTGTTCGGTACCCTAAAAAACTAATTTGATATTATTATAGATTCAAACGATTTTATGCTGATTTTATAACCGACTTGAACTATTTTAGATGTGGATATATTTTATACCTATTTTATAAAGTAAAATGGCATTTTATAGGTTTAATTGACAATAAATTGGATTCAAGGAACCGTTTTAGCTAGTCAGTCAAGGTAAAACCAAGAATCATAGATTTTCATTTAATTCTAATTTTCTTGATAGTATTCTTCTATCTCTTGTCTAGATTTTGTTCCCAACTTTACTGGAGTGTTTTGACTCCAAGGGACATACTCCCATTTCCACAGGTCATGATTATTGTCGTGTGGTGCAAGGGCATGGTTTGATGTGTTAACAAAAATTACTGGATGATTATTGTCCTGAAAATAGTATTTTGTTGAGATTGTTTCTCGATTATGGATAGAATCATCAAACAGGTTGCTATCTCCACTGTAAATATCCCCAAAGTAAAATTGACTATCTTTATAGGAAAAATCTTCAATATCTACAATTCGTTTGTATTTTACCAGTCGGATGTATCGGTAAATTCCATCTAGTATTCCATGTTTTCTTAACATTTCGTCCTGAAAGACTAATGTTATTTGGAAAGAGTCATCTTCCTCTCTGTGCACATGAACTTCTCTGAGAAAATTTTCCCATGCATCAATCCTTGGTTGGTATATTACTGGAACCATTGAATTGTGCCGTTCTAAAAAGTTTGATTCAATTATGTTGCTATCTGAATCATTATTTCTTTTTTGAAGAATTGTGTTGTAAAGATCTTCTGTTTCATGTTCATAATCAGACCATATTCTGACGTCTTTCAAATCTCGATGATACTTGTCATCGCTTTGTTCTATGTCAAATACAAGTACGTTCTTGTGGTTTACCTCTTCCTTTCTTACATTTGATGCAATAAAACCCATCATTAGATTCATCTCAAATTCTGAACCAACAAACGTGGAATAGCCGGATTTTTTCCTACGTACAACAATTCTTACCCTGTTATTATTCATGCCAAATACCTTGACATCGCATTCATGGTAGCTCCAATTTTTTTCTTCATTTCTCCATGCAAGATAATACCGTTTAGATTCTTTCTTCTCATCGTAAATTTCTTGAATATATGAAAAATGGAACATAATTCTTAATAACATTAGATGGCTAAAAGATTTGTGACACTTTATACCATCCGTGGTAAAATTCTAAATTTTAATCAATCAAATTTTTACGTTGAGCTTTTAGATAACGATCAACATTGGTTTGATGACAGAGTTGATGATCTGTTGGGTTCTGCATGGACTGATGATTCTGGCTCTTTTGAGATATCTTTTGAGGATGATCTTTTCAGGGATAACTGGTTTGAGGGAAAACCCGAACTTTTTGTAGTTATAAGAGACAACCTAGGAAAAATACTGCACAAGTCAAGTACAAAAAATCCATCAGGTCCAGAAGATACCGAAAATCTCACTTTTGATGTTGAGCTTGTAGAAGATAACATTCCAAACAACAGCCCTTATGATGCTGTTAACACGGCAAGGTTTGCGGCATTTAATAGAGTTGGAGATACATTAGACTTGACAGATAATGTGATAAACTCATCTAGACTCTTGATGCAGAGCCTCAATGCCTGGCTACTTTATACAAATGAGGTCAAATGGAACATTATTGGTTATGACGGACCGCAAGTCGAACGCTATCCCTGGCGTAATCCAGATCATGACCATAAACTAGCATGGGATAGATCGTAAATGCCAAACACAATCTTTGGAACTGAAAGATTTGAACAAAGAGAAGAAAGATACGAAATAATCACAAGTGATGTTGTACGAAATGTCGATGTCTGTGTGATTGGTTCTGGAGCAGCTGGTGCTATAATTGCACAAAAACTGGCTGCTGCTGGCAAGTCTGTAGTGCTTTTGGAGAGAGGAGGATACTATGATGGTGAATCAATGAACCAAAGAGAAAATGACATGATCTCACTGTTATGGAAAAATAGTGGAGCCAACTTTACATCAAATCTAAAAATTGCAATAGCACAGGGCTCATGCCTCGGAGGATCGACTGTAATTAATGATGCTGTATGCTTTAGAATGCCGGATATTGTAATTCAACAATGGAATAGTTTGGGTGTTAACATCTTCAAGGAGGAGTGGGATAAGGCAACTGATGAAGTATCTAAAAGAATTAATGTCACAGAAGTTACCGATGAAGAACTGATCCCAAACGGGCAAAAACTAAAAGAAGCATGTGATGCAACGAGGATTGACGGTCAAGAAATTGATCACAGAAAAAATCACAGAAACTGCGGTCCTTCATTTACTAAACCAGAATTCCAATCATGTGTAAAGTGTGGTTTTTGCCATCTTGGATGTCATTACGATACAAAACAAAGCATGTTGGTAACTTACATCCATGATGCATTACAAAGTAACAATGACTTTACCGCATACTGTAATTGTGATGTAAAGAAGATTATTCATTCAGATGCGGTAGCAACTGGAGTCGAAGGATCATTTGTAGACATTAATGGAGACGAGAAATATCGCATAAGGGTAAATGCTAAGATAGTTGTAATAAGCTCTGGCGCAATTGCATCTTCTAATATCTTACAAAAATCAGGTGTGGCAAACAAGAATATTGGTGAAGGTCTTGCCTTGCATCCTGCTCCATTTGTCATGGGACATTTTCAAGATAAGATTTATGCTAGTAGGGGAATCCCAATGTCGTACACCTGTCATGAATTTGGAGTGACAAATGGCGTAAAGCATGGCGGATTTTTGATTGAAAGCATATTTTTGCCAATTTTTCAAATGGCCCTTGCCATACCTAACTTTGGACTTGATCATGCAAGACTGATGAAAGAGTTCAACAACTATGCTATGGCTGGCATAATGGTTCGGGATGATTCTGTAGGTAAAATAGTCAAAACTTTTGGAGACAATCCAAAGGTTCTGTATGACTTGACTGGTGATACCATCAATGATATGGCAAGAGGCATGGCATTTCTTGCACGGATGTGGTTTCGCATAGGAGCCGATTATGTAATTAGTTCTCATGCAGATGTTCCAGAAATTCAAACCGTACAAGATATTCCAAGACTAGAGAAAGCAGTAAGGGACAATCCCGACAGTCTAAGAGTTGGTTCTGCGCATCCACAAGGCGGAAACAGAATGGGTGATGATCCAGAAAAAGCAGTCGTTGATTCTAACTGTAAAGTTTTTGGTTTCAAGAATCTCTATGTATGTGATGCAAGTGTTTTTCCTACCGCACTTGGAGTAAATCCTCAATTGGCTGTAATGGCGTTGGCTGCATTGACTGCAGACAAGATAATCAACAACTGGCCAGACATTCAAATATCTCCATCTTTTGGAAATACCTGTGATTTATCTCAACCAGCATATTGTTTAACTGAGACGCTTGGAGAGATGTTTGCAGTAACTGAACACAAACCAGAATTGTTTGACAAACTGGAAAATTCAGAATCAAACAAAATCATTCCTGAACAAAATTGGCATTTTGATAAGGAGAATCTAATAATTTCTAATGACCTTTACTGGAAGGGATTCTATGGAAGAAATTCGGATATCGTGACCACGGGTCTTCGTGCATTTGGCGGATTTTATAAAAGATTTAGAAAAAAGGACACTGAATCTTTTAGTGGAGTTACAAAACCATTTAACACTCCTGTGTTTGCAAAGAGTCTTGCAAAACAAAAAGAGCTAGCAGGACATGGCAAGGTAATTCATCTCGAATATGAAGATGCACCCTACAATCAGGCCTATGACATCCTCAAAATGCTAGATGAGAACAATATACTAGGTAAGGCATTTTTGGGTAGTTTTGGTCGTGGCAGATTATTATTTGATTTTAGCATGTCAAGAAAATATCATATTGATTTTATGGGCGAGGAAGATCTTTCAGCTCTATTTTATAATGAGAGATACAGTCACACTCCCACAAAAGATGAGATGGTTGGTACATGGGAGGGCATGCTTGTTTCAGACTCCTTTGTGACCCCGAGAAGTCAGGTCTTTAATTTTGATTATGATGGAAGTGGCGAATATAATATGCATTACAATTTTGGCAATCTCATTCGTGGATACTCTGAGATTTCTGCCAGTGAAGACTTGTTTAGATTTGATGACTTTACGCCATTTCATGATGAATTGAGAATGATAAGACCTGATTTTGTTGTGGGAAAATGGGTCTCTAACTGGTCTTTGCTGCCAACTAGCATGTTCTCTATTCAGGAACTGCAAAATTTAATAGATATAGGGGCAAGTAGAGACCAGATTCTAGACAGCATCTACAAGATCTTTAATCTGAGAATACCTAGACTTCCACAAGAGCTTGGTGTGAGTTTTTTGAATGTAGAGAACCATCCACAAAAAGGCTCAAGAATAGGGCTGAGTTACATTCTTAGAAAGACAAACTAGATCTTCTCTCATTTCTCTTATCATAATCATAAATTGAAAACTGATCAGACTGTTTTGCAGTTGTCTGTTTGGGCATGTAGTGTATAGTACGACTGGCAGGGATTTAAACAAAATTAATGGTGCCCTAGGTAGAAATTAAATAAGATGTTTGAATCCCTGACTAAATTAAGGGTAGTTGGTGAACCTAACTGCATAGTTCAGTACTGTCAGCGGAGATAGAACGCGACCGTTCGAAGCCCTTCTAAATTTAATTCAGAACAGATAAGAAACACCTTCGCTTAATCCCAAGCGAGGAGAGATTACTTCAAGTTTGGTCCCTAACGGGCTTTTCTATATGAATATTATTGGAGCTAAAACTAAATTGGTTTATGTCTTATTCTTTTGTGAAATTTGAACTACTTTTATGGTGTGGGAGGGAGACAGTCGACTTGTTTACATCTCCCCATTAAAAGGGAAAATGAAGACAGGCAAGAGATGAACTCAATCGTCTGAAGCCATTACGCAGAATTTTTAGAACTGCAAAGGATCATGTCCAAAGGACTCTTGAATATTTTTAAAATGAATCCAGTTTCAAAATATCTACTTAACAGTAGGATTAAGTGTAGAGAGTGCCTGTAAGGTTTTGGTAACCTATAATGAATGAAAACTAAGCAATAATAGTTCTAGCGGAATCATCTAGGTCAAAAAGATAAATCATTTGAAAAGAGAAACATCGTTACAATATAATTTCATAAAACTGTAGTCTATTTAGAAAAATAATTCTAAAATAATTAACAATAATTATTTTTCTGAAGTTTTACTGCAAGATCTCTTTTACACATTACACATTATTTTATTACATAAATTATTAAATTAGATATTTCATGAACAACTCAAAACTATTGTACCATTATAGAAATAGATGAAATACGTGCCATCTATAAAATTCCAGAAATTTGTTTAGGAAGTCTATTTTTCACTTCATCAGCAATTTTAGGCTTTTTATTCTTTAATTCATTATATTCCATTTTTAATTTGTCATGTTCGCCTGAGTTATATAATGATCTAAAATACAATTGAATTATGTCAGTGTTGTCTTCATCACCAATTATTGCTTTTTTGGAGTATTTTGCTGCTTCTGAAAAATTAGCATCTCTATGAAAGAAGATATTTGCTAATCCAAAAAGAGAATCACTTTTTTCACCATCTAATTTAATAGATTGCACGTAATCTTTTTCAGATTCATTATAATTGCTTAATCTGAATTGTGCATTACCACGAATTATCAATGAATTCGAGCATGAATTTACTCCAAATGAACTATCGTTATTACATTGTTCTATTACAGGATTTATGACATCAACAGATTTTTGAAATTCTTTCAAAAGTAGATAGTCTTCTGCTAAAGCCATTTGACCAAAAACCTGTTCTTGAATTTCAGGTATTTCATGAATAGTTTTGGAACATAGTAACGTAGATGTATTGGTCTTGTTAGTATCTCGTATAGCATTACCTATCTGAGAAAGACTTGTAAAATCATGGGGATCAATAATTTTTAAGACGGTACTTGAAATTGCAATGCTCTTTTCATAGTTTCTATTAGTATGAGCATCATCAGATAGCATACGCATTTTCATTTTTAAATCATTACGTTCTAAATCAGAAGACAAGAATAAATTATTAATACCATGTTGTCTTTGTTCGTCTTCTGAAAGAACTTTCATATGTGGTATAACACACGCAGGCCAATTAGGAGTAGATTCGGTTGGAATCAGAAATATTGTAAATATTACTATCCCAACTAAGATTGTTGTTATAGGTATTAATTTTTTTGATAAAGATGTATTATCGGTTGAATCTGGTTGATCATCATTTTCAAAATTGTCGTGAATGGTTTGGTCATCAATAACATAAACATCAACAAGATGTAACATGAAAGAAGCAATGCTTATTGCAATTGGTAACCCTACTTTCAGATGATCTCGATTAATTAGACCTGTAATTGTATCTTCAACATATGTTTCAATTTTTGTTTCATAGTCGCTTATTTTGGAAAATTTGTATATCATGCTAATTAATGGAATTCTGTTATTTCCAATGGCTGTCAAATCAATAACTAATCTATATGGTTCAAGAGTTCGCGAGTAATCGATAGTAGCTTCCAGTAGGAATTTTTCATCGCTTAGAATTTGCTTCTGTTTGGTAAAAGGAGCAGGCCAAACTGAAGAGTATTTAGAATTATGCTCATCGAATATTTCTTGAATTTTTTGTTTAAATCCATCTGAATGCAAACTACTTTGAAAATTTTGGAAACATTCTACTACCGAGTGTTTGGAAATCAAATCTTTATTTCTGAATAACTTTTTATTCATTTTTTATTACCTATTTAAAAATACAACAGATTTATTCATGTAAAAGCTTTTTTTACATAATGAAAATATTTTTTGATAATTAAGAAATGCTTGAAATAATCATCTAATAGAATGTATTATTTTGGTTAGAAATTCAAGTTTCTCCCCGTCTTTTTTGGCACAGAAACATCAGCAAATGTAATGCCGGAATTCATACCGATGACAAGCAAGAACAAGATCATGACAAATAATGATTTCATGGTTTTTTGTTTCAAAAGCACGTGAAAATAATTTGCTGTTTTACATAATTATGGCTGTAATATCAGATTCCAGATCATTAGTGACTGTCAAGAATAACTTAAATTGTTTTTGAACAAGGAGAAACTGTTGTTTGGCAATACAAGTAGACATGGGTTTTTAGTTCTCTCAATAATGATGTTTTGTTTGTTTGGTGCCATAGGCACGGATTCAGCTCAAGATAGACATTTGGCATTTGCTGAATCTCACAAGCCAACCTATGTTACATTTGATGAGCCAGATTCAGAAATGGTTTTTGACTACCCGGAGAGATGGCAGGTAAAGAATTCCTCCTCGCTATTGGCCTATTTTACAACACATATGGATTTATCAGATCTAGACGAGGCCATGATATTGGTAGACACATACAGTATGGACCCATACAATGATCTTTTTGATTATGTGGAATCACAAAACAGTTACTTTCCAAGCAACGATTTTCAGGTGATAAGCAAGGCACAGACAAGTATGGACGGCAAGCAGGCGTACAAGATAAAATTGACAACCGGAAAAGACTTTGATCCATCATTGACTGGAATTTTGATTCTCTCTGAAAAAAACAACAAAATATACAGCATAGGGTTCATGACAAAATCAGATGAATTCTCAAAGCATGATGAAGCCGCTCAAAGAATATTTGACTCTGTCAAGATAAAAGAAAAACAAGACAGACTGTCAAGTTGTTCATACAATTCAAGTCAGATTCAGAAGTTAACACAAGATTATCAGCTTGCAACACCCCACCTGTTAACTCATAATGAATTTATCATACCAGACTGGACAAAAAATATCGCAATTTGGTACACTGAAAGACTAATCTCAAATAACGATTTTAAGAATGCGTTTTCGTATCTGACAAAAAATGACATCGTACATATTCCTGAACTCAAAGAAAATCCCAATATGGACAGACTAAGAGACAAGCTGGATCCGATAGACAACATTATTTGCGGCTGGAGCAAAGGAAGCTTTTCTGATTCAATTTTTGGCATAACAATTTACCATTTTCTAAAATATGGATAAACTAGCGGCAAAACAACACGTAGAACAAACTAGTGTTTATTTCAATTCAAACCTGCTTTTGTTTTCCTAATGACATTTACAAGAAGATTCTACCAATTGTAACTTCCCCTCCCCAAATATTTTTGGATAATTTCTCTATCTGCTTGAATCTGTTTCTGGCCCGTTTGTCAAGTACCATTATCTATGGTATCCGGTATACGAACTCATGTAGTAGGTGGGTCCTAGTGACATCTATCTAAATTGGTATTAATTTTGGTTCCACTATTTAAATAAAATTTATCTTGTTCATATTTGATAAAGTGAAACGAATTCTTCAAACCTTCCAGATTTTTTTATTGCTTTTTTAGATACAATATGTTTCAGTAAGATCTATAAACTAAGATCCTTGTGTAATTTTGAATGTCTGATTTTATTCCTCAATGGTGTCCTAATCAAACTTGAATAAGAAAATTATTTCTACCGTTCAGTACCGTTACCGGGATTAGAACGCAAGCGTTCAGTTCCCTTCCAAAATAGATCTAATGGTTATCACACAATCACAAAAAGGTTTTAGGTAAAATTTGTAATAGATACCTGTTGGCGTCGCTCAGCTAGGTCAAGAGCGTGGTTCTGAAAAAACCAATTCTGGCTCGCCCCGGAATCGTGGGTTCAACTCCCACCGCCAACGGGTTTCTAAGATTCATAGGAAGACATTATTATTAAAACTTAGTTTCTTTTTGCCACTAACAATAATCGTCTTCTTCCCAATGTTCCTCTAGGTCTTGTTCTCAATACATAGTTACAGCAAGGACAATACTTGCCATCCCAATTCATGAAAATTTGGCAGTTGGTACATCTCTTCTGTCCTAACTCATATCTACTAGTTATTCCAATTCGGGTAGCTTTGTATCTCGTACATATTCCCTTACAGACCATATCTCAAAAATCTTGTTTTGGTATTATTTATGAATCAAGATGTTATTTGTATAATTAATTTCAAGGCTGCAAAATGTGTTAACTATAATCAAATTAAAATTTAATTGTCTCAATTATATCCAAGATGCTATGGCCAAAGGCATCATTATTGGTATCATAGTTGTTGTTATTGTGGTAGGACTGATCATGACATATACCAATACCTATGATGTTCTAAAACCTGAAGTGGAGCCGGTAATAGATACCACAAAAGACGCAATATCCAAAGTAGACGGTGATGATGTGGTGGGTAAGGCAGGGGAGGTCACAGACAAGATAAAGGACGTTACAAGCAAGATCAAGGTGAATAATCCATTAGACCCAACAGAATAATGAATTGAAATTTTATTGACCTTGATCGAATACAAAATTAATCCAATCTTTCAAATTGTCTTCTGATAAAATTACAATCTCATGAGTGAACTGTTAAGATTCAGGGGATTATGCAAGTATTGCTACCAGTCTGGTGTTGAATTAATACTAGATGAGGAGACATTTGAGCCTATTTGTAACAAGTGTAAGAACAATTCAAACTGAGTAGCAGTTATTTTTTGAATTTAAGACACAATCAAATTTATTCTTAAATACAAATTTTGCATATGTAAATTAGCGGCTTTTATGGGGTAGCCGTAGCCTAATCGTACGTGATGGTAGAATAACACCCCAATTTCAGATTAGGCACACTAGTAATTATTCATAGAATTGTAAGTACTGTTTATTTAGATGGGGCAGATATTTCTTAATTGAAAAATATGTTTGTGTCTGATAGGTTTGAGGCAGATGAAGATGAGTTGTTTGATTGTAAGTTAATTTCATGAGTGTTCAATACTATTACCGGGATTTGAACGCGAGCGTTCAATTTTTTCAATTTTATTGATGGTCATCATAGCAAAAACGTTTTAGACTATTTTATTGACAATCTCGAAAAATATTACCAAGTTTGAGACCCAAATAACTTGCCAAACATGTAAAGTTATGCAAAGATACATCTATTTGATAAAACTTCAAAAAAAGTAGTCTTTAGATAATACCATAACCAAGAAATAAATATCTAAATAATGTAATGTAATACATCCCGTCTGGTCGCCAGACTGTGAGCCTCCGAAAGGAGAGCTCAAGGGACTATTATTATGGATATTCTGCATTCCATGATTTAAAATTCCTTTCATAAAATTTTGGATATTTTGGAGTAAATGTATTCCAATCTTCTATTGCCTTTTTTCTAAAAAATGGAATATACCCAAAAAAGTCAGCATATGCCAAAATAGGTTCTTTGCAAGGGTCTCCATTTTTTACCAAATTCAAGTCAGGCCAAGGTTGAGGTTTTGGAAAATTTGGAATATCTTGTAATTTTTTCCATTCTTTTTTTACCTTGTCTCTCATGCTATTGGTAAATTTTTCAAAAACGACTATGCCTTCAGCTTCATTTTCATCTTTGAATTCTTCAAATCTTTCTAATGCATAAAGTAACGCAAGAGCGACCGGCCAAATAGGATCAGTGTACTGTGAATAATGGTAATCTAAATCAAGAGTAAGGGACATTGTTTTACAGTCTAGACGCAGAATAGTACTTAGAACATCATTTTCCAAATTCAATCTCTCTTTTTCTGTTAAACTGTCATACGGGAATTTTTTTTGCATTCTTAATGAGTTAAAATGAAGTTTGAAGTTTTGTGGTAAAGTAGGAAATCTTGAAAAATATGCAGTCATGATTTTTTTATATTCATCTTCAAACTGTTTCTTTATGTTATCGTCAACAAGTATGCCTGCAAGTGTGTAAAATCTACTACTACGCAAAATGACATCACCATTTTGATCACGATAAATTCCTGGATCTCCACTTTCATCCAAGTAAAGGTGATACATTTGTTAATAACACAATTAGATTCAATTAAACATTATGTCCTGAAATTCATAACATTCCTTATGAAAATCTATCATATGTCATTCTTTCTTAAAACATAAATGACAGCTGAAGAAAAATATTACTTTCATAGTTTTAGAAATCATGCTACGTTATTTATGTAACAGTAGATGTTTTTGAAATATTGATTGACATGTTAGTGACTTTTTTCAATCACGAGTTTGTCTTTCCTCCCAATAGAAATGTTCAACTCATCACCTTTCTCCCATCCTAATTCATCTAAAAATTCTGAAGGAATGTTGATCCTATTTTTGTAATATGTAACACCATCAATTGTCCTGTTTATAGTACTTTGTAGTGTTGTTTTTCTCTTTAACTTAGCCAATATCATGAATAATTCTCAAGTGCATATAAACTAGGCCCCTAATATTACATATATTGAACAGAATTTTAAAGAAGTCTTTTTATGTAAACGGAGGCAATAATATATGAGTAACATATTGACTAGTCCATATACTCAGAGATTCGAAGATTTGCTAAAACCATTACAATCTAAATTATCAGAACTAGAACAAAACCTAGATTCTATCAAAGATGATCATCCATACAAACAACAAGCCAGGCTAGATGTTTTAGAAGAGATGAACAAAATCAAAAAAGAAATTAAAAACACTGAAAAGAATTTGGAATGTTCCAAAACAATTCCAATAATTCGTTCTAACAAAGTACCATCTAACATTCCAGATCATAATGTTTGGAATGATTGTTGGTATGATGAGGAGAGGAAGTTGTATGTGACTTTTAATGAATATTTTATGGAAGGAGAAGATGTTTGGAAAAGACCACATCAAATTCAATATCAAAAAAATACTGGAATTAATGGAGTGATTATACTTCCTCAACAGATAGAATTTAGATTTGGATATCCATCTGTAATACAAAAAGATTCAAATAATCATGACACATGGTTTTTGATTCCCACATTAACAGATGACATGTTGACAGATACAATTGTAAAAGCAAGATTGAGACCAGAATCTGAAGAAAAATCAGTTTTATACAAACCACAATCGGAACAATGGATTACTATTGGCACTAAAGGATTAAGATTATGTGAAAGAGAAAATGAAATATCAGACAAACTGAAATTATATCCCATAGTTCCTATTGAAGAACTAAAAATATTGTATGGTAGAAAGTAATTTCATACTCAATAGTTTTATTTAATACAATTAGATCAGGTAATCATTGCAAATCTAGATAAATTTGAATAGAATTACCAAAGTTAATTATTATTGATTATTTTAAACAGAAGAATAGTTCATGCAAAGTTTTAATTGCTGCATTAGAATGTATAACATACGGCGAATTGGAAGACCGAAAGCATCTTTCAGCCTAATGTAATCTGGTCTCCCAACTCAATTTTTACTTAAACAGTATTGGATATAACTTGTAGGCCGGAAAAATTTTGATCTTGTCGCGTTCATGAGTCAATATTTTTTACACCGCTACTATGAATTTCATAGCGTATGTGGGTTAGAAAACAGTTTTTATTTTTCTTAATACTTTTATCTAATAATTTAATGCATGACTCATGGTTTCGGTGGGTTCAATAAGTAGATGTAAAGATGTTTTGATAATCTCAAATTATAGAAAATTTACTCAAAACACAAGAGCTAAATATTCCAATAACCTTTCTTTAACTTAAAACTATTTGATTTTAATCTAGAAGTAAATTAAAATATAAATTATTCATTGTTATTGAAGTCTTCTCATATTACTTGAATCAAGTAATTTGGATTCATTTATCATACTCTCAAACATCTTCCCAGCAGAACCCGGATGTTCATGCAATTGCTCTAACAATCTAGTATCAGTTCTTGCTTGAACATTTGGATTAAACCTATCAAATCCCTTGATCTGGTTGTGTTGCATTTCCAAATATTCTTGTTGCAATGATGGATTATCGATAATGTCACGACCAGTACTGACATAATCCATCTCATTTACAATTTCACCTGGATTCATCACTATTGGCGCCACTTGTTGAGTTTCAGGAATTACCGTTTTCTCAATTATTGGAGTATAGTTAGAAGGTTCTAGTGATCTCAAATTATTGTCAATATAATTGAGATTATGATTTACTACACCGGTTTGTCCAATCTCAACTGCCTTCATGTTTCCTGCATGCATAATCTGATTTGCAATTGGCCTTCCAACCTGTGGAATGTGCATCGCGTGAGTTGCAGATTGCACCATTCCTGCAGGCAATCCTGCACTCATTCCAGCTAGTCCTGCCTTTGTGTAAGTCGTGAACTTCTCACCAAAAGACATTGGTGTTTGTTGTGGAACAGTATGTGACATGTTACCTGACATCATTGTACTCGTTAATGGAATAGAGGTTACTCCAGAACTCATCTTTCCTATTTCATTAGATGAAATTGCAGCTCTATTTCCTAATGCGTTTGCAGCTGCTGTTGCACTGCCCATTCCAGCAACTCCTGCCATACTCATTGCAGCATTATTCATCTGATTTGATGCATTTTGTATTCCACTCAAAGCTCCTTGTCCAGCTACTGCACCAACTATAGATCCAGCAGTAATAGCTGTAGTTACCATCTGTCCTACTTGGGTTGTTATCTGTCCTAATATGGGGGCTAACATTACTGGAAAGAACACTGCCAAAAATCCAATTGCCAAAGATGCAAACCAATCCTGCATTGCTGGTAATGTAGTCGAATCAAGATAAGCCAGACCAGTAGTTAATACGAGTGCAGAAAAGATTGGTGCAATAGACAATCCTACTAGATTATTGACTAACATTCCCTTTACTTTTGCAAAGAATGGAATCAGTCCTAACGTCAAAATTAATGGAATTGCCATTGCTAAAATTATTGTCAATAAAATTCTGATAGTTGAGATAATAAACATCATTGCAGTCATGAACATCACTGCAAATCCCTTGAACAATCCCAGAAACACATCTTTGAGTAAACCTTGTCCAAATGTTCCAGGATCTGCCAAAGCTTCGCCCCATGCTTCCAAATCAAGTGCATTAGGTGGAACCACCGAACCCATCGTATCCCATAACAATGCAGTTCTGTCAGCTGGATTAACACCTGAATCAAATGGATCAAGTAAAAATAAAGAGAAATTTTCTATCAGTATGGCATAAGCATCCCACACAAATGGAAATACCAAAAATAATGGTAGAAACAACAGAATTTTACCTATTAATCGAATAGCGGTTCCCGGATGAATGATTTTGACAGATTCAAACAGATAACCTAATACTGCGGCAATCCCAAGAAATACCAGAATTATTGCAGCAACTGTGACTAGTAGCCAATACAGGTCAACTCTTTCGTTTGTTTGTGGATTTCCATCTCCATCAAGTATCATCTCACCGGCTGTTTCATCATAATCGTAAAATGTTGGCATGTCAGTGATTAGTTGAGGTACCAAAGGACCTCCAACCTCAACAAAGACTTGTGAAATACCAATTAATGCAGCAAAAATCAACAAACCAATTCCTAACATTAGAGGAATTGTAAATACAAAGCCTGGATGAGATGATTTGAGGTTGAATCTATTGAATAATGATAGTTTCTTTTTTATTTTCACACAATATAGAATGGGAATTTTATTTAAGGAAAAAATTCTGCCATATATGATTCAAGTTTGAATGCAAGCACAACATGTACGTGGATAGTTAAGAAAAATAATTCGATACCCACCTGAAAAGTTTGCTATCAAAAAAATTCACAATATAATTCAAAAATTTTTTGAATCTATCTTTCATTATTAGGACAAAGGAGCAATCAATACAGTTCCTGCAGTCTTTGGAACGAATCTTATAATTGCAACATTTTCTCCTAAAACATTACTTTCTGCTTTCAATTCGTCAGGCATATTGCCATCTACTGTAACAGTCATTTTTGGTACGATAAACTCGTTTGGAATGTATAGTATAACATATTGTGGTCTATCAATTGAAAATGAGATAACACTTGTTCTGGGATCAAACTCAAAGTCAGAAATTATTGCAGGACTGCGTATGTCAATGATTTTGGAACTGTTGTTAATTGACTGTGGTTGGAACTTTTCTCTTATTTCCTGATTCAAAGGATTCTTTTCATACCGTATTGAGTCCTCAATTTCTAATCTCAATCCCTCCAAGCACAATTTTTGTGTCTCTTTGTTATCGATTAGCTCACATGATTTTGCGCCTTGATCAAAATCATGATTTACAAAAAATGCCAAAGTTGTTCCAATAGACATGCTACATTCTTGGTAGTCTAAATTGTCCAATTCAGATGAATTGCACAAACCTGATATGGTATCTTGAGATATTCCTTGTCTTGTTAACGCATTATCAGTATACTCCATCATGACTCCCTTCATACACAGTCTATTTTGATAAAAAGACATATCATGGCAGGATTCTACAGAGGAATTCAAATCATCTCCAAAATAATGGACCAATCCATGCCCTAGCCCATGAACGCAGTCCTGATAGTTTGATGAGCCTATAAGGTTGTTGCAAATTGTCTTATAATTGGAAGGAAATGCTTTTTCTGTCTCTTTTGCCTCATGAAAATAAGATGCAATTACTCCGTGAAAATATCCTCCTCTACACATGGTACCATCCATTCCCATCAGGTTCTCAATCACGTTTGGATTCTCCTCAAATGCCACGTGGCCTACTTGATGAGACACAAAATGACAATCATCTATTGCTCCGAGTTTAGATAATGCAATTGATAGTTCTAGAGCATTAGAATTGTTTTCCTCATTTTCAGTTACCATACTAAAGAATTGAGAGTAACACATCAAACGTGAGGTGTTGTCAGATAGAATGGCACAATCTTGAATATTTTGTAGATATTTTCTAGTCATATCTTCAGTAATTAATGTGGGATCGTCATCCTGTGTATCAACAATACCATCATTGTCATCATCAGGATCTTTTGTGTCTCCTATTCCATCAAAATCAAAGTCGGCCCATTCTGACTTGTCTGTATCAAATGCATCTAATGCATCCACTATTTTGTCATTGTCATCATCAACATCGCTGTTGTTACCTTTACCATCATTATCAGAATCCACAGTCTCTGTAGGATTTGTATCAAATGCATCTTTTGTATCTTTTACACCATCATTGTCGTCATCTGGGTCGCAATCATTGCCCATCAAATCACCATCAAAATCAGATTGAAGAGGATTTGCAATGTTTGGACAATTATCAAATATATCTGAAATCCCATCCTTGTCTGCATCAGCAGACTCTAGACCAGACCAAAACAAAAAAGATGCAGAAATAACGACAGCTAAGGCTACAAATAACATCTGTAAACTTTTCTTAGTCATTTTTCTTTATCTGATTGATTTGCATTGCAATATTCTCTTGTATTATCTGCCCTCCCTGTGTTATCATTGAATTGTTAGGTTCAGCAGTATGCTGCTCATTGTTACAATTGTGGGCTGTATTTTTCACATAGTTCTTCAGTAGATGCCATTGGTTTGTTGTTATAATGACTGTAAGAAAAGTCAATGCAATTAACTCTATGTTAGTTTTATGTGTCATTAGATAAAAGTTGGAATTGTAATATTTAGGAAATAAGTAATGTCTACGGTGTGGTTTTATTTCAAAGGTGTCGTATCAAACATCTCTTTTTCCTGTTGTGTGGGTTCAAATTTTGCATGAATCCTGTGATTTTTTGTTAAGAATAATGCATGCCCGCGATTAAATGATTTTAGTTTGTTGGTTTCTTGATCCGATAAATTCAATACTCTTCTTGTAGTCTCAGCTGCCTGCTCTTCTAATCCCAGTATAATTTTGGTTTCCATGTTGTCTATGATTTTGCCAATTCCAACATCATATATTCTGCATCAGTTCCAATTGCACTATCCATAGAAACAATTAACTAAAATGAATCAAGAATAACTTTGCAATCACATTATGGATGCCAAAGCGGATTGTCTTATCAGACCACAATGTTACAAAGTGCATGTTGATGCTTCATTTGATGCCAAGGAAAAGATGGGAAAGCTTGCATGGGTAGTCTATCTACAAGATAAGTTAGTATCCACCAACATACTTCCTAAAGTCAGGGCCAACAGCGTAAATGCATTAGAGGCACTTGTTTTTAAAATAATAAATCAGATTTACTCAGGCTCTAAAATTTACACTGATTCCAAAAATGTTTGGGAAGAGTGGAAAGGAAAAAACAAGAACAGAATATACCTTATAGATCACAACGATAATCTTGCCGATGCACTTCTTAAAGGAAGACAAATTCCAACAAAATACCAAAAGGTTCCAACATACAGGTTTGAGTATGTTAAAATCAAAGATGAGGACTAGTGGATTCTTTTTATGTCAATCTTTCATATAGACACTTTTGTGATCACATACTCGAATCAACTCTATTCCTTGTTTAGGATCAAAGTTGTAGATTATTCTATCACGGTTTCCTAATTCATATGAATATATTCTCATAGATGGCTTGTAAATTCCCAGTTTTGTGGGATCTTTAGAGTTCGCAAGTTCTGCAAGTGCTGCATCCACCCTTTGCTGTCTCTTGTAGCCCATCCTTTTGTATTGTTTTATGAATTTGTTGCTCCATGCAAATTTCCACAAATGTGATTTTATTTGTGAAGTTCTTTAATTAATTCTTCTAAGGAACTCATCTTGTGTTCATCAGACTTGTCAGAATAGAATTCTTTGATGTCTGCAATCTCCTCGGGGGACAGATCATCGCCAGTAGAGACATTGTGACGTGTCACTGACTTTTCCATGATGTCATTCATGCATCCTAAAATAAAAACATCATGTTTTATTATTGGATGGGAGTAGTATCAAACATCTCTTTTTCCTGTATCGTGGGTTCAAACTTAGCATGAATTCTGTGATTTTTTGTCAAGAATAATGCATGACCGCGATTAAATGACTTTATCTTGTTGGTTTCTTGATCTGAAAGATTCAACACTTTTCTTGCAGTCTCTGCTGCCTGCTCTTCCAATCCTAAAATTATCTTGGTCTCCATGTTGTCTATTATCTTGCCGATTCCAGTATCATCTTCTTTTGAAATGTCTTCCAATCTTTGAGAGATTGCAATTAGAGTTGCAATAATTACGAAGAGATTACCCTAACTGAGTGGGATTGTAAAGACAAAGCCTGGATGGGAGGATTTGAGGTTGAACTTGGTTTTGAATAGGGATAATTTCTTTTTTGTTTTCACATATTATAGAATGTGGATTTTATTTAAGGAGAAAATTTCATTTATTGGCATATGGTGTGCTTTCAGTAATAATGTATAGTTCATTGAGTATTAGAAAATAAAAAAGAAAAGGAAAATTTGATTGTTATACTTTAGTTAGATGTTGGTTCTGGATCAACTTCTGGTTCTGGATCAACTTCTGGTTCTGGATCAACTTCTGGTTCTGGATCAACTTCTGGTTCTGGATCAACTTCTGGTTCATCAGAATCACTAGTTGTTTCCTCCTCAGTTTCAGAATTTATGTCGGTTTTTGTTTCACTCAAATCAGTAGATGCTGTCTCTATTTCATCAGAATTTGTAGAGGTGACAGTTTTCTCAGTTTCAGTTTCATCCGAGGTTGTATCATTAGTAGCAGTTGTAGATGCTATAGTAGGATCATCAACATCTGCTGCAGCAACAAACTTTGATTTTGCCTGCCTTTGGTCATTTGTCAAAAGATCCAAAAAGTCAACGATCTCTTGTGAACATGGGTCTGCAGTTGCTCCGCATTCTAAAACGGTCTTGTCAACCCATCCGTTATAGACATTAGGTATGGCCAGAACTCCTTGTCCACCCATTCCTGCATAATCCATAACTAGATCATCTGTCTGTGTGTTGAACTTTTTAGTGAGTACTATCTTGCCTGCAATCTCTGCATCGGTGCCATCTCCGTCATTGTCAGGATCAGGATCAACTACAATTAGCGCATTTGAGAATTTGCTTGATACATATGCATAGTATCCACCATTATCTTTTGCGCCCCATTGAACACCATGACATCCAGGATCACATGGAAGGTTGGCAACTATGGTATCTGTGCTGGTATCTATAACTACAATTCTTGCAGCTATGACATTTGCAGTAACAACCCACTTGTCATCTGGACTAACAGGAGTTTGAATTGGAAGTCCTGTTGGAACTTCAGAATCTAGTAAGTTGATTTGATGCGTTATCTCTTTTGTGTTTGTATCAATTACACTTAGTGTGTTTCCAAGAAAGTCAGCAGTATAGTACTTCTCGCCACTTCCCATCATGCCTGTTGCAATTGGACCCAACAGAACTGGAGTTCCATCAAACAGATTGCCGTGTGCACCAATTGCCTTTTCTGAATCACCAGTATTCAAATCAATAATGCTAGATGAAAGACCAAGAAAGTCTGGTGTAACCATGGTTGTGCCATCACTGCTAATCCAATGACCGTGTGGGTGTGAACGATGTCCTGTGGATATTTGTTTTGTTACTTCTAAAGTAACAGGATCAATCTCGTTGACCTGTTCTTCTCCATTCATTGCAATGTATATCATACCTGTCTCTGGTGAAGTCATCACATGTGAAGGAGATTGACCAACAAAGTCGTTCTTGATTAGTTCTCCACTTTCTCTATCAATTACAGCCATTTTTGTATCAAACCATTGAGTCTGGTAGATCACCTCATTTTTTGTATCAGTCCACATGTTGTGTGGATGATTCATGTCAATCTCAGGCAATGAGATCTTCTTTTCGATACTCCAATCAGATGTATCTACTACCGTGATGGTTCCAGGTTTGTCAAATGGTGTACCTGGATGGTTCTTTCCCACGGTTCTCTCAAACTGGGTGTTTACCCAAACCTCTCCAACTCCAGGAGTTGAGGGTGGAGATACATCCCCAATTGGCATTTCAGAATCCAATGCAAGACCAGTAACTAAAGTACCTGGTGGTTCACCATTAGATTTGGTAATGCCTAAGGCTCCAGCTAAATCCAATACATCATCTTCATTGGCATGAAGTCCAACAACAATATCTTCAGTGTTTGTGGTAACCAATACTGGTGGGACATTTACCGTGTGCATGCCACTTTCATTGTCATAGTCTTTCCAGTTTGAAGGATCGGTGATAACGTAAAAGTCCTTGAGCAGCTCAAGTGCCAAAGGATCTGTTGGTGGAATCACTGTTGGGAATTGGGAATCATTCAGCGGACCTGTCCTAGTCAAAACAGTAAGGCTGTCTGACAAGTCAAGTAACGGCAGTGGTGCCTCAAGTGTGTTTGAAAATACATTTGTTGTCGGATCATCTACTATTACTGCACTGAACATGTATGGATGAATCTTGCACACAAAGACATAGAGGCCTGGTTCTTCTAATGCTGCAGGTTTCCCATTTGCATCAGACAAAATTGCCGAACCCCGAATACCCAATTGGGTGTCATAGTGCCCAAGCTTGAGATCCTTGGTCAAGATGCCATTTCCACCAAGTGGATCAGCATCTGTAGGATAGATCAAGGTAGTGATAGTGTGTTTTGTCTGAGAGTCTTTCATGTTGAATAGTACTGATTCACCAGGATTAATCACTGCAAGAGATCTTCCCTCAGAGTCATCAAATCCGGAACCCAATGCAGTACCAAGGTAATCGATTGGGAATCCGGTTCCTGCTCTTGTATCTTCTTCTGGAAGAGCATCAACTGATGCCAATACCTCATCAAGGTCATCAGCAATTCCTGCATTGAGTGTCTTCATCCAAAGTCCTGGCTCATCACTTAATGTGAATACAGCACCAACTTCTGGCAAAGTGTCATCACCTTTTACAACATGCATCATGCCGCTCATTCCGGCCTGCATATGACTAAACACATGGCAGTGATACATCCAGCCTTCAGTTGTGCCATCATGTTCGTTTCCGTTATCGCTTACTTCTACTAGAAATGTATGTCTCTGAAG
Organism: Nitrosarchaeum sp.; assembly: GCA_965223805.1. GTDB lineage: Archaea > Thermoproteota > Nitrososphaeria > Nitrososphaerales > Nitrosopumilaceae > HKST03. Next base: position 965,619 of record OZ245014.1, read on the forward strand.
AGGAGTGATCTCTTTGACGTCTATGATGTCAGCTGTTCCTCCTTGTGCATCTACCCATCTATGTCCATGTAAGTGGAACGCATGAGGCTCATCACCTAATCCCAATACATGGTATCTTACTATATCACCATCTGATGCGTAAAGTGGTGGGTTTACCCAAAGTGCTGTCTGTTTTCCACGTGTATCAGGATGTGCATTGTCAATCTCCATTCCATAAAATACACTTCTGCCCAACACTTCAGAGGAGACCATCCATAAAACAAACTCTTTTTTAATGTCGTTTACCTTGACATTTTTTATTTTGCCTGTTTGGCTGTCAACTAATCCGTTGACTTTGCCATCATGAGGATTAACTATGACGGTACCAAACAGTCCAATGTCTTCTGCACCTACCTCATTTTGACTGAAGGTATGATCATGGTATGGCCAGGTTCCGTCGGTTCCAAGTCCAACATCCCACTTGTATTCTACTTTATCGCCACAGGTGGCAGCTGAAAAGTCATCGGACATGTTCATGCGTTTGTAGGTGGCATCATCAGAAATATCATAATGAACTCCATGCACATGAATTCCAACACGTGAGTTTTCAAAGGCACCCACTCCGCCATTAACAAAGTTGTCCTCGCAAGCATTGTTTTTCAAAGTGACATTAACAGTATCGCCTTCAGTAAAGACCAATGTTGGTCCTGGAATCTGAGGATCTGTAGAGTATACTCCGGCTTTGACTAGATCTCTTACTTTTGTTCTCTTTTCTTCTTTGTCATCATCATCATCGTCTTTGTCATCTCTATCGTTTCCTCTTTCGGTGATCATTTTGTATTCAACCATACGATAAGCATACATGCCATCTGGCATCTTTACTGCCTCCATCGTAATGTCATGTTTTACACCAGATGGTGCAGCTTCTGCCTCCACTAGTGGAAATCCTATATTATTTTCAGTTTTGGATACTGCATTTGTTTCTGAAACATCAAGTGCAAAAACAGATGCAAGTGTTATTGATAGTATAACAGTTGTTAGTAACATTATTTGTGTTTGTTTCAAGTTATTGGTACAAGTCCCAAACATAGTCAATATAAGTAAATAATATAATCATAGAAAATGACGAAATTCGTACAAAAATGTATAATGAGTACCATAAGATATGATATGATCTATATCGTAATTTTATGATTGACGATATTCATATCATTGTGTATAGTTTGTAGTGTTTAAATTTATCATTCCAAAGGAGTCGTATCAAACATCTCTTTTTCTAATTTCGTAGGCTCAAACTTTGCATGAATCTTATGATTTTTTGTCAGAAACAAAGCATGACCACGATTAAATGATTTTATCTTGTTGGTTTCTTGGTCCGATAAATTCAACACTTTTCTTGCAGTCTCAGCTGCCTGTTCCTCTAATCCCAAAATAATTTTGGTCTCCATATTGTCAATGATTTTGCCAATCCCAGTATCATCTTCTTTTGAAATGTCCTCAATTCTTTGTGAGATGAAAATGAAATTGATGTTTAGCTTGCGGCCCATCCTTACAATCATGTTGACATATTTTGCAGCTCCTGGCATCTTGAATAACATCCATGCCTCATCTATCACCAAAATTTTTCTTGTCTTTACAGGTAATTGATTGCAAATCTTGAAAATCTTGTTTAACAACAATACAAGTATCATGGCCTCTGAATCATTCCCAGTTGCACCATCCATTGAAATGATAATCTTTTTGGAATCATTCAGCTTGGGTTCTCCCAAAATTATTCTAGATAATGGTCCATCCATTAGATGATCCAGGTATTTTCTGTGTCTTGCACCTAACTTATCATAAAATTCCTTCATGTTTTTTGCCTTGTCACAGTATTTCTGAAACTGTATCTTGGTGGTGTCTGGTGCATGAGTCATCTCAGCCAAGATGTCAGCTGCATCTTGTGGTTCCAACAAAACAAATGGATCCAATCCTAATTGTTCATTACTTTTTGTGATGTTCAAATTTTGCATTCCAAAAAACTGTGAGATTGCACCATATTCCCCCATAGGATCAATTACATAGATGTAAGAGTCTGGAAATTTCTGATGCAGCCTATTTAGTAAAATTTTAACAGTGAACGATTTTCCTGAACCAGACTTTCCAATCACCGCAATATTGTAATTGGTTCTCTTTGCAATATCAAAAATTACAGGTCCTTTTGATATCATGTTGATTCCCAATGGAATTCCGTTTGGAATCTCTAGCATGTCAGCTGAGACAAATGAATATAGAATTGCGCAACTTCCTCTATCTAATGTTAGTTTCTTGCCATAACCTTCAATTAACATTGCAGCCTGTTTTGCTGAAACTGTTGCAAATGAACCGCCATGTCTTTTTACTTGTTTTTTGAAAAGTTTGGAATTTGCATGCAATGTCTTTTTGTCTGGTGCGGTCACCATACAATTGATTACACATTCATACAGTCCAGTATCATCCCGTCTCAGAGAATTTTCAGTGTCATCAGCTCTTTTGTAAAGTTCCGCTGTTGCCCTGTCTTTCTTGGAATCCTCATAGATGATGTTCTTGAATCTGACCATCCTTGTAATGGCCTCGTCTTTTGGAACAGGATTTATCATAATCTGAACCTGGGAGCACAATCCAAAGATGTTGGTAATCCAGGCGTATGGCAGTGTAGCTGGAAGTCCGTACAGTGAGAAACATTGTGCAAAAATTGAATTGTTGTAACTATTTTCAACAAATTCATTATCGTTATTTTCAGAACTTTGAACAATCTCCATACTGTTGAGATTTTCTCTTACAATCTTGGTCTTTGGCGGCCTGTCACCTGAAATGTATTCTATCTTAATTTGATCCAAAATATCACTTAGTGGCTGGTGTGATTCCAGATGAACCTGCATCACTGGCATGTCCACTGTCTGGCCTTCTACAGTTATTGGCACCATTCTTCGGGATGTTATAATTTTGATCCTGTCTTCTATGACTCTCAGAATGTCAAAGAACTGACCCATCTTTTGTGCCTGGTTTTCCTCTGACAGATTGACAAAGTTGGTTGGGATTATACTATAACTATACTTGAATTGTTTTGGATTATTTTCAGTTTTTATTGATTTGTTATTTTGATTGTTCTGTTCTCGTTTGTTGTTCTTTTTCCCCTTGGAAAGGATTGAAATCGATTTCACAAGTTATAATATTGAATTTAATAAAAGGGAAGAACCATGTTATTGAATTATTAATCATGAATAATTCTACAAATGATTATTCACAAAAATTTCATTGAAAAGTAAATGGTTTTAAGTGTCGGTGGGGTAGTATGGATAAGTTCCTCCGTCAAGGAAACAAATCATTTAGACTGTGACCATCGACACAGTTTAACTTATTTAACTTTGGATATAACTTGTGTGCTCGAAAAATTTTGATCTTGTCACGTTCATGACTCAAAATTTATGTTATCATTATTAATTTCATAGTTACTGATTTCAGAAATTATTTTTCTATTAGAATTCCACGCCATCAAATGAATTACACTGATGATTCCTGCAAGTATTGCACTTGTCTGATAATCAAAAAATAATTTTACATCAAACTCACGTGGAAATATCAAAGATGGAATAAACAAAACAAATGATGTTTCTATCAACAATTGTATTAGAATTGCAACAGATGGTTTGTACTTTTGATACAAATTTCTAAAGATGATATTGGATTCGTGTGATACAATCAAACCTTTGATGGACAAGGTGATTCTCATATCCATAATCATTGCCATGATCCAAACAGAATACAAAGAAACTATCAAAATCCCTGGCAGTTCTGGTCTCTCAAAAATCCAAATGTAAAAAAAGAGAGGAGACAGTAACAATGAGTAAAACATTACCAAAAGTACAGTTGATTTTTGTGGTTTTTTGGTAATGATTTTCATCTATTGTCACTGTCATTGTTTTTGGCTATTGTTTTGATTTGTTCAGGAAAACCTGACTTGGTAGTTCTGCGTTGTATAGTAATTGGACTTGCTAGCATTCTATATTGAACACCTTTGTAGGCACCAAATCCTATGAATGCAAGGCCAATCAGTACCAGCAGCATGCTGTATCCATCACCTACGATTGTTTTGACTGCATCAGTCAAGAACACAGAATCATCCCCACAGTGGTTGCCGGTTATGCCGCCCAGTATGGTGTCTTCCTCTACACACAGCTCAGCAATGTTCAAACCTAACACGTCAGGCACGATTGTTGCAACTATGATTACTGCAACCAAAGCGACTGCAAGCTTGGCAATGAATCCACCAAAGGACTCGCCTTCTTTCAGGTCTCCTGATCTACTTTTCAGCATTAACTGTAGATTATGGATTTGATAAAAGGGAGAAAAAGAAAAGAATAATGTGGTAATAACAGGAAGAAGATGACAGCTGCACTTTCTACGAAATAGGACCTGAAATTTAGAAAGTTATCATTACCACACTATTCTTGTACCAACAATACAGGTCCTACTATTTTTTGGGCACAAGTAACAATTCTAAATTATTCTATTAAAGAAAGAGTGAACAATGAACAGTGAAGTTTTTATTTATGATATTTTGATTTTTGAGATTATTATTCATCTACGATTGTTTCAACATCATACTTTGAATCTTTATCTAAAAGAACAGACATCATTGAATTGTTTTTAGAAATGATTTGAGTCTGGTCCAGTTTTTTACCATCTAACAAAATAGACACATGTTCCTGTAAAAAGTCTGAATCTTTCTGATCATGCAAATTATTTTTTGAATCTGTCAGAGAATTTAGCAGTTTATCAATTGAATTGTTTTCTTGACTTTTGTTCTTTTTTGTCTTTATTGGAGTAATGTTTAACATGTTTTCTGGAGTTAACTGTATTTTAACAGAATAGTTTTTGTTATCTTGAGGTGATACAACATTTTGTTTTGATTCTATTGATTCTTTCTTTTTGTAAAGTGATTCGAATTGTGTAATAATTTTTGACATTATGTTGTTGTTTGATTGTTTTTCAAAATTCTTCTGATCAATATTATTGTCATATGCTTTCTCTTCTTGTCGTTTTTTCTTGGTTTTTTGCATATACTCAGGTTTCTTTGAAAGAGAAGTACCTCTAATCAAAAACAAAATCACACTTTTTAGCATCTGGTCTGGTGTCATTATCTTAGTGTTTGGTAATCCTATCCCTAGAAATATTGCAAAAAGTATTGCAGGCACTATGATGTTGTCAGTGATTGCATAGGCTGAAAACACAGTCAAAATACCTATCACCAATATTCCTAATTGTCTTAGTGATACCTTACCTACAGGTAAAGATAAGGCCTTTTGATGTAATATGGAGTCATTCTCAAATGCCACCAACTCGACGTGCCTCATCAGATTTCTGAAATGTAATGGTCATTTGCATAAAAGGAAGTAAATGGGAGAACCTAAAATTCAGGCGAATTTTGGAATGGCTTACGGGTTAGAGACGTTATTGGTCCTCCCTAGACCATATTAGACATGGATGAACATAAGTGTAATCGACTAAAGATCATATAATTATTTAATGAATGTCGAAATATCGTTATTGTTGTTTTTTCTTGATATTGATTGTAACCCTATCATCAAAGTGAACTGTTTTGATTATTGAATCTAATTTAGAATTATTACTATTAGTTGGTTTCAAACCATTGTCTTTAAATTTCTTATAATATACAAATCTACCAACTGTAACCACCAATAACAATACAAGACCAACCATATTGGTAACGGATGAATTGTTGTCTTTACTATTATGAGTCTCTGACTCATCTGTATTTTCAACTACAATGTTATCATCCTTTATTACGTCATTAATTGTAATGTTCTCATCTACTTCTGTGATAATTTCATCTGGTATATCATCATAGATTATTACAGGATCATCATCTATGACTTTATCCGCAATATTTTCTTCAACTACATCATCAATTACAACATCATCAACAGATTCATCAATTACAGCATCGTCATTAGTTAAGGCACCAATATTCTCAACTGTGTCATTCTCTTCAATTAAATTAGATGAAACAAATGATATCAATTCAAACTCATATTCCTTGAATGGTTCTATTACATGAGCTGGACTGTACGAAATTCCTGATAACGGAAATGGAAACTGAGAAGAGATCAAATAAGAATTAATTACGTTGTTTGTGTCTTCTTGTGTCAAATCACTATCAATGATGTCAACCTCATACCCTACCTTGTATACATTAAATGGCTTTTCTATTTTAATTAGTTTGTTTTGAGAATAATCAACAACATTTTGAGTTGTAATAAATTCCAGATTATCCTGTAAGACTTCCATGTATGGATTGATTTGCATTTTATCTAGATACTCGGTTACCTCGCCCCACTTGATTCCCTGTTGCAAAAATTTGGGTTCAGATGCAGTATATTTTACAATTGAAAAAAGAGTGTTTTCTAAGGATTTGGTATATCTTATTGTGTCAGGATGGATTGTATCAGCTGATCTAACCTCAAAGTTCTGAGAATCAACGTGAAATACTGAGCGTCTTATTGAGTTATCTGTGTCTAACATATCGCTGATTGATGCCTGAACTACCCAGATGTCACTATTTATCTGGTTTTCATCTGAGTTTAGCAGGTTGACAAAGTCTAGTTTTATAATATAACATAGACTGGAATTGTGTTTCAGATCTTTTGTAAAATAGTGATAACTTTCAGCTGAATAGTTTAGTATTGCAGAAGGGTCGCAGATCTTGTAAGTGTATGAGTCACCAACAGACAAGTTTTTGCCCAACTGCCACATGTTGTTCTGATATAGTGCAGAGATTTGTTCGTTGTACGGTGGAGTTGAAGCATAAACATTTGGGATTATCACATCATACGTTAGTCCAATCGTTGTTACAATGATTACAAGTAAAGGAAGATAGATCTTGATCTTTTTCACAAAAAGATAATTGTAATTTGTTTAAAAGGAGCAAAATAACATGAATTAGGCAACCAATGGAACCTTAATCTTTCGTAGAGGGTGATGTGAGATGTCCTTGTGTATGGCAGATGTGAATTCTGTGGTAAATATCATGTTACAACGGTAACATTTCCAGGCGTTTGCTGTTTGCAATATTTCACAATTACAAAATAAGAATAAAAGCTCGACGTATAATTCATTCATACAAATCATCAGTTTGATCTAAATACTATTGTTGTATTTTCATTAATACTGGGAATTTGGAGATGTCATCAAAATACTGGCGCTAGTTTTTGGTCTTAAGCTCCTCTAAAAGTATAATTTTCTTCTTTGTGTTTATGTTTAAAATGATTTGATTCTCATCAATCCAGTTTAGTTTTCTGATTATATCATGAGGAATGTTGATTCTGTGTTGAGTATATTTTGTTTTTCTGTCTTTTCCAAGATATGTTCTGTGCTGTAGCTTGACTGTTTTATTAATACTCATCAAAATAATGTACTATGAATTTTTTAAAAGAAGAAGAATGTCAATATGATTTCCAATTGATCTATTTATACAATTAAGATAGAGTCAATTTAAGATCAGAAAGATCTGCCTCAAATTGAGATTTGTTTAGTATTTTTTCAGCAGATATTGTTCCTGATGTAATCAATGTTATTTTGATATGTACAACCATGTTTCCCAAACTAAGAATTCTCTTCTTCTCATCATTTATTGTCAGTTTGATATCTAAAAGTTTAACATCTGAATCAAGCTGAAACTCTGTTTTGATCTTTACTGTATCAACTTCATTTACTTTCTTTACAATCTCTACATATGGTTTTATTGGATCCAACACAAATCCCAAGTCAAATTTTACACTCTTTTCTTTTCCCTTGGTCTTTATCTCAATGTTTTCAACTATCATCTGGCCCATGTATTGTGGGACATACTGAATTAGCTGTTCTATTATCTTGTTTGAAATCTTTGAGAGAATTTTGTCTCGGTCAACATCTAAAGATTCTGAAGAATCTGAATCTTTAGCAGCAGATTCTGATTGTTGTTTAATCCAAGATACAACATCATCTATCTTGTCGATTTTCTCTATATTGTTGTCTTGTAGGAGTAGTGATTCAAACGATTCAGAAAGGCTATCAACCATTCTTTTTCCTATCTCGTCAGATACAAGACTCATTTTTTGATTCCTCCTCGAAAATCTACAGATATCGATGGCGAAGAATCATCTTCTTGTTCTTTTGATTCTTTTGCGCTTTGTTTTGTTTTGAGTTGATTTTTACGGATAACAAACTTAATTACAAGTGCTGCCACAATTATTCCGCCAATTGCGACTGCTATTGGCCATATGGGAAATGAATCCTCTCTTTCATAATCATATGTTGTTTCATAATTTTGTTCGTATGTATCATCCTCTTTCAGCACTCTCTCTGACACGACAGAATCAGATTCAAGTTGATTTGTTTGAAAAAGTAAGGGTGAACCATGAAATATTTGGATACGATCGTTATCATCATCTGCAACCAATATTCTGTCTGCTGAATCTACTGCAATACCCCTAGGGCTGCTAAATTGGCCATTGGCACTACCAGTACTACCAAAGCTCTGGATATGATTTCCTGAAGAGTCAAAGATTTGGATACGATCGTTATCTTCGTCTACAACTAATATCCTGTCTGCACTGTCAACTGCAATACCTCTAGGACTATTAAATTGGCCATTGGCACTACCAGTACTACCAAAGCTCTGGATATGATTTCCTGAAGAGTCAAAGATTTGGATACGATCGTTATCATCATCTGCAACCAATATTCTGTCTGCTGAATCTACTGTTACATCAAAAGGATTGGTAAACTGGCCATCAGCAAAGCCATAGCTGCCAAAGCTTTGGATATGATTCCCTGAAGAGTCAAAGATTTGGATGCGGTAGTTGAGACTATCTGTAACTAATATTCTATCTGCACTGTCAACTGCAATACCTGTAGGAAGAACAAATTGACCATCTGCACTACCAGTACTACCAAAGCTCTGGATATGATTTCCTGAAGAGTCAAAGATTTGGATGCGGGAATTGTTCTCATCTGCTACTAGTATCCTATCTGCTGAATCTACTGCTACATCAAAAGGATTGATAAACTGGCCATCAGCAAAGCCATAGCTACCAAAGCTCTGGATATGATTCCCTGAAGAGTCAAAGATTTGGATGCGGTGATTATTATCATCTACAACCAATACTCTGTCTGCACTATCAACTGCGATACCTCTGGGAGTGTTAAACTGGCCATCAGCACTACCACTACTACCAAAGCTCTGGATGTGAGATCCAACTGTATCAACAGCATAAACTTCTTGCACCACCAGATCAAGTGCATAAACTACCTGAGATGAAATAACACCTGCCGAAAGAAGAAAAATTGTAGAAAATACCAAAGGTAGGATTATTAATTTTTTTGGCCGCATCTGTCTAATATCGTTTTATTCACTCATGTATTTTAATGGCCCTATGAATTAACGGTTCATGTTTGAGATATAAAAAAGTGATTTAGAGATATAAAATCTCGGTAGATGACTTTTGAATTATTTAATTTATTATTTACGAATTTCTCTTGTATCATTTCACTGAACATTCTTCCATAATCTCTTGAAGATTTTGTATACTAACCATCCAGTAAACACCAATACCAACAAGATTACAATCCATTCGTATAACACCAAATCAAATATAGATGTGATTGGGTTTGGTGGTGACGGATTCAACTGTGTTTCATCAATTTCTGATAGTGTTGTAATTGCAGTCCCACTCCAAATGTTAGTTGCAATAATGTTTATCTCATCTAGCTGATATTCTTGTGGTACTGATATTACACAAGTGTTTGGAGATTTTATCTTAAAACATTCTGGTAAATTATCATCAGTGATTATAATGTCATTGATTTGCAATGATTTTATTTTTTCAAAATTCTCATCATACTGATACAACAAAACTCTAGGATTTGCAGGATCTCTTTTGATGTTCAAGACGTTATCATCATCCATGTTTATCTCATATGAATAATCAATCGAAAAATCATACCATGTCTGATCAAATGTGTTTGTGATTTCATCTGTACCATCATTTGCAGTAATTGATATTGTAAATGGTGATAGTGCATCCAGACCAGTAGTCAGTGGAATTGGGAGTATCGCATCCTCAGTATCCAACAGATACTTGTCAGAAATATCAGCCACATCATCATTTGCAAACGTTTGATCTGCTATCGTACCATATTGTGTAAATGACGACAGGATTCGTCTAGTCTTATCTATTGAGACAGCACCAAATCCTGTAGATTCAGTCTCATCTAATGTGTAAACATCATGTCCATTGACTATGACAATAGGATTTTTGTCTACATCAAGTCCAGTAATTATCTGTGAAAAACCATCATCTTGTGTGTCAAATAGTATTTTGTCGTGCATGTAGTCATCAATGTATTGCGTGCCTGAAATGTCTAGTTTTGGTATAATTTCTAAGGTAATTTCAATAGAATTATTCTGATTTCTTTCTGCATCAACTGCTTTTGCATTCAGAGTATTGTGGAAGAAACTTTCAGGATACATGTATTCTGTATTTGTCAGATGTGTCACTTCATGTCCTGCAAAGTATGATGATTGTAATGTATCGTATACGGTAGCATTTTCAAACCTAGGAATATTCAGTACAGGATCCACCAATACATCATACAAACCAGGATAGTCAAACTTGATTTTACCATATCCTGCTTTTACAAAGTTTGCAGTCTCATGTTGTTCTACTTCAAACGGAATTATTTCTGGAAAGTCAGTTGGAATCAACTGATCTGCAATGTCTTCAGATTTTTTTACAGGCAATTGGTTTGTTATGATTCCGACGTCATGGGCCTCATCCCAAACTAATTGAATATCATCTGAATAGTCCGTGTTAGCTACAGTGCCATCCAATAATTCATACTCCCAAGGGTCTGCACCCCAAGTTGAATAGAAATAGTCATTTATCTTAGATCTTCTATCCTCATGTATGCCAATCTCATCATCTGGATTTGCATCCGTACTCTCAGATCCAAAATAATGCAGTGCAACACCCATCCTATCATGGATAGCTAACCTTTCATCATCAGCCAATACAGTATACACATATGCATCATAGATTGGTTCGTATTCCACTACCAACTCATCAATGCTTTGCGTAAACTCATCAATATGTGGCACTATATTGTACAGTCTTGCAATGTACTTTATCTCATGTTCTCCAATGTCAGCTAGTGAAGTTGCATTAAACACAGTGTTTCCTCCACCATAATCAAAAATTCCAGTCCATGGTTCAAATTCTGATATCTCCATAGTATTTGTGCAACTTGCAAATTCACAAAAGAATTCATCTTCTAAAACCAAAGGATCATGATTCTTTTCAATCTCTACAAACAAAGTGCCAACTCTGTCATTTTTCCACTTGTACAAGGGATTGTGAACCACATTGATTGCATCCCAAACGTAATAAGATTCATCAAGGTTTCTTGAGATGTAACCATCTTCTTCAGTAAACTCATATCCAACAGTCTCCATCATGACTTCCATGTTTGGTTGTATCACATTTGGAGAGTAGCTTGCACTTGCAGTCCTTGTGGGCCACCCACAGACCCATGTTGTCCCTAACTTGTTGCATACATATTGCTCAGCCGAAGCTTTCTTTGATATTGATGCAGAATCTGATTCAGTAAAATCAGCTGGAATTACTGCAGTTCCTGAATTCGATGCTGCACCATACGTTCCACCAACAGGGTCATCCTCATCATCATGCCCATGAATCTCACATACAGGACCATTTGGCACTCCAACCAAATTAGTAGATTGTAAAGGACATGGCTGAAAGTGCCTGCACCCTTCAGTCCAAGTGTTTATCTCATAGTCAAATGCATCAGCTGGATAAAACGTCTTGTCTGGATTGTTTCTGTGGTAGATGTTGTGGTGTGATGATTTAATTGTGATTTGTACATTTACCCAGCATCTTTCCTTGTACAGGTTGTCTGTTGATACCTCGTCACTGCCAGATCTTTGGAGTGTTTCAAACAAAAGTATCTCATCTGCGTATGTTTGATTGTTGTACAATATGGTCATATTGCCAAGTATCAACAAGATCGTTAGAAATATTCTTGATTTCACAAAAATAGAACAAGTATTTCTTAAAAAGAAAAAAACTATTGGTTTTGGATTTTTTCTAATTAAATCCTAACTATCGTAACAGATCTTTCTTTAATCTTGACATATCTTGAGGCCAAACGTAATTTCATATTACAGCATGGACAGTAAAGTCCATTCCAATTTAGAAAAAGCTGGCATGTCTGGCATCTCTTTTGACCATGCTCATATCTGCTTCCCTTGCATGGTTTTGTTGCTTTAAAATTCTCGCATACACCGTTACAACTCATTTTAATCAGAATATGTGTTTGAGAAACAATGTACGTTAATTTAAATTTTGAATAAAACCTGTTTTTTGCTAAAAGGTGTGATCTTTGTTTAAATTATACCATATGAAACATAGATCATGAGACACATTTTCTCTGTTACTCTAATGGCTGCAATTCTTGCAACCATGACAATAGTAACTTCAGTAGATATGATTTCAGATGCGGAGGCACTAAAAAGCCAAGGAACCAGCACTGGCAAATATGGCTCAGCCACCAAAGGAATTGTGTGTGGAGATAGATTATGCTCAGAAGTAAAACAAACAGAAATGTCAGATGATAAGGATACGGAATCCATTGCAACAAATACAGAATCACTTCCTATGACAACACCATCAACACAAACTGGAGATGTTTCAGTGGATTCTATCGTGGGAGCTACAGTACAAAACACTGAGATGGACAAGCAATCAGGAATAGCCACACTATCAATAGATGCACAAGATGATGGAAATGTCATTGTAAACCTAGATTCATCAATCATGGATGTTTTTATGGTAATAGTTGATGGTGAGGAATGGGACGATGTCTACTACATTGAAGGAGACAAGATGGATATCTTCTTTTATGCAGGTACAGAAAAGATTGAAATCTTTGGAGATGTAATAGAATAATAATTATCCACAACATATTTTTTTAATTTAATGACTGATACAAGTAAAACTTCTTTATTGTTGGTTCCATGTTTGATTTTTCTTAGTTACACAAAAGCTTGATTTCAACAATGGTAATTCCTCCCAAACATATTTCTCTGAATCATCATAATCCACATCATCTGAATAATCCAGTATGATGTCATTCTCAGATACTGCAAATTTACGGTTACAACAAGGACATTTTATTCTCATGAAATGATATAACTCAAATCAATAAAAGCGACAAATTCTACCTGGACTTTGCCAGTTCTGTTGCCAAATACGTCACAAAAAGCTCCTCATCTTCGTTTTCAAAAATCAATTTGTCTAAAGTGACGTTTGTTATTCCATTACAATGAGAACATTTTACTTTCATGTATGAAGATGATTGAAAATAATATAACCCAACTAGATCCTCTTTTGGAGGATCATCCTCAGATTCAAGATTCTCAACAAGATTCAAAGATTTGTTTTTAGAAATTTATTGAAAAATAATAATTTCATAAAAGATTTTAAATGTCATTATTTCTAAAGGCAATAATGAGCAGTGGCGATTTTTCGTCAGTTCTAGTCACCGATATTATGAGTACTCCTCTAATCTCTGTAAACCCTGCAACTACTGCACTTCAAATAGCAAAGATGATGGAACAAGGGGAAATAGGTGCAATTATTGTCAAAGAAAATGGGAATTCTGTTGGAATTATTACTGATAGGGATTTTTTTGTTAGATAATACTGTCAAATAATGCCTAGAATGTAGAGAATCGTTGACCATTCTATGTTTTGGTGCGGACATCACATCAAATACCACAAAACACAACAACCCAATAATTGTACCAAATGTGAGTCTTGTCAGTATTTTAGATCTAGAGGAAATAGTAGTAATTCATTTGACAGTAACAGACTAATCAAGATTAAATTTGATGGTACATGCAAGAAATGCAATAGTATGATAAAGGAAGGAATCAATGAAATTATTAGAAATTCAAAAGTAGTTTGAGTTCACAAGATTGTAATAATTTAGAATAATAGCTGATTTGTTAGCTGAGAGTCTAAAATAACTATATCTGAATAGAGGATAAATTAGGACAATGAATAAAGAACTGAACAAAGCTTTCGAAAAATTTTCGAAAGATTATACACCACCCACAAAAGAAGACCTAGCCAAAATAAAGTCTGTTAGAGAAAAATATGAGACCGAACTACTTGCTTATGAAAATGTAGTTGGAGTCTCAACAGGACTGAAAATTACAAACTTGGAACCAAAGGATGAACTAGTAATACAAGTTCTCGTCGAAAAAAAAGTAGAAGAAAAAGACTTGAGAAAAGCATTGCCCAAACAGGTCGATTCTATTCCCATTGACGTACTAGAAACAGGAAAGTTAGAGATACAACCTCTAACTGCAATGATAAGACCCGTAAAACCTGGATTCAGCTTGGGGCATTTTGAAATCACAGCTGGTACTTTTGGTGCATTAGCCAATGATGTGACGTCAGGACAAATGTACATGCTAAGCAATAACCATGTACTTGCCAACTCAAATCTAGCAGCCCTAGGAGATCCGATTCTTCAACCAGGAAGAGCAGACGGAGGAACGTTCCCAACCAACAAAATTGCCACACTCGAAAGATTCGTCGAAATTATACCTACTAATCAGAGTCCGGGGTACAATCTTGTTGATGCAGCTATTGCAACACCTGATGATAGTCGGCTTATAGTAGCAGATGCTCATATTTTGGGAATTCCAGATGGTATTGGCGAAGCTCAGCTTGGCTCTCTGGTAACAAAGGTGGGAAGAACAACTGATCACACAGTAGGAACCGTGATCAATGTAGATGCCACAGTAATTGTTGGAGGATTCCCAGTAATAGGAGCAGCTCAATTCAGAAATCAGATACTAACTACAGCAATGTCTGCTGGTGGAGATTCTGGCTCTCTGACTAGGGATTTGGCAGGAAAAGCTGTTGGTCTTTTATTTGCAGGTTCGTCAGCTGTCACAATCCATAATGACATTACAAATGTAATGCAGGCCCTTAATATCAAACTAGCCACAGCTGGCTAGTCTTTTTTTCTTTATAGTTAGGATTGTATTTTTATCTCTCCGCCTAAATCCACAACATCAGTCTTTACACCTTCAATTTCTTTTGGGAGAATGGACTCGGAATCTAATTTTTCTTTAGGTATTTTCTTTTTTACAAGAATAGAGATGCATAATTCTTTTGTATTAACTCTATTTACAACCTTATGTCCTGTTGAAACTCCAACCACATTTGGATACTTCAAAAGTTCTGATTCGTATTTCCTAATTAACTCCTGAATTTTTGCACGTTTGTTTTCCAATATATGGATAAAAGATAAGAAGAGGATATTTATCTATTAATTTTTTGTAAGGATGTAGAGAACACTTTGCTGTTCACTCATGGATACTTTTGAGAATGTTTAGTGTTACATCATAAGATACACAAATACATATTTCCATCACATTTTGGACACAATATTGGAATATCTATTTTCATAATGTTATGGATAACGTCAAAATATCATAAAAGGAACAAGAAGAATTAATAAATCATTCATGACTTTTCAAAATACAAATTATTCCTTTACTGGATTCGTCAAATCATATTCTCCTTCATGATATTATCACTACGTGACTGTCATTCTACGGAAGTCATATCACGACAACTTAGATTCTTTATAGAATGATCTATTTACAAAATAATTTACTAATAATATTCTCAAGTTATTTTTTGATAATTTATCTATACTGTAACAGACAGAACATTTCTGCCATATGTACAATCAAAGTGAATTCTCTTCTCAGTGGTTTTTCCACAAGAGTGACATACAAACTCTATTGGTTCACTACATGTATCACATTTCTGGTTTGTTTCCAATTGATTTCCACAACTCCTACATGAAATATTCATGTGGTATGATATACGTTAAATGATTTAAAGAGTATGAAAATTAGATGGACCTAATTATCTTGTTCTAATTTTTCTTATTTGATAAAATATAATCGTAAAACATTTGATTTTTTTCTCACCATGCCATTGGGTTAGTCTAGGATGACATCGCCATTTAGATTATTTTCTTTACAAAATGTTTGGAATATGGAATGACCCATATGTTAAAGATAATTCAGTAGTTAATTCTAAAAGATAGTATTTCAAGCCAAAATTGTGAACTATACGAAATATCTGAACTGTAATGATTGTAGAGAGGCAGGATTATACTGTGTACAACACAGAAAAGAGGTTGAGATGAACCTCAAGAAACAGGAATTACAAAAGATATTACATATTAGAAACGTAAACTCACATTTATACAAAAAATCTATCAGAAATTTGTTTGAGTCATATGTACAGTGGAATGCTTAATTTGATTCTCTTATAGAGAATCTATTTGATTTCCTTGAGAGAAATCTATGACATGTAGTGTCTAGAACGGTACGTTAGTACGATAGGGCTAATCTTTTGGACTTTGATGGATTCTCTCAAGAAAATGGTTGGTTTGTAAAATCAGAAATTGAAAAATATGATCATAGTGTAACTTGAATTAATTATCTTCAATCTGTATTTTAAAATACAGCAGGAACATTACACGTCTCTTCTCCAAATAAGGACATACATGTAGAATATATCAACAACCAAGAGATTACAACTAATGGTACAAATATGATTACCCATGTCCTGAATTTCATCTTCTTTACCTGCTGAAACAAATCCATAACAATACAACTGATTTTCAGTTAAAAAATATTATTCCCAATTTTTTCAAATATCAAACTTGATGGATTCTTTCTAATTTTCATAACTTAAACCAGGTGAAATGAGTAGAATATTTTAAAATCAATAGACTGAATTTCATCATAATGGGTGAGAAATGCCATAACTGTAACAAAAATATGGAAATTCATGGCTGACACATTGTTCTGATGAGTGCCTGTTTGAAGGGATAAAAAATACTGAATCAATCAGTGATACTCCAATTGAGGGTTGGGATAATAATAACAATCCGTGGGTTTGATTTTGTATCTTAAAATATTTGAAAAATAATTATTCTTATACATTGTCTGAGACAGAATCAAAATCATCCTCATCATCACTTTCAGAAACCATGGAAAAACACACCATAGACATGGTAAAGACACTAGAATCCCAGATGCCACTACATATCAAGTCATTTTCTGATTTTTCAAGAGAATATATGAAATTGTTAGAGGAAATCTACGACATTGGATATACCATAGAGAACAAGATGTTTGGAAATTGTGGTATGGATGAGAAAACAATCAGTATATTGGATAACTATTTGGATGTGGGGTCTCAGTTTTTCACGTTTCAGATGGATATGTCAAATCAGTTTTTCAAAGAATACTTGAAGATGAGACTGTCTGTGATGGAGTCATACAATTCATTTTTACACAAGTTTTCTGAAAATATCAACAACAATGATACAGAGAAGACATACAAAGAAGAATAATAATTACGGTTTGTAGTGTTTTAATCCTTCCTCTAACACATCGTTGATTACTTTAGAGAAACTGACTGATTTCTCAGATGACTTTATCATCTTTGATTGTATGTTTCTTAATTTGGAAGATACTTCTGAATTCAACATTATTGTTATTCTTTGAGATGACATGGTATACAATCTTAAGATGTCATTTTGAGTATTAATACCACATTATTTTGAGAAAATAGTAGTCGGGTGTTAACCCTACACAAGATGACTGTCTATGGTCTGATATGAATTTGTGTTAGATGTTTGAAATACCATATTGAGATTAAAAACAAAGTGGGTACATTTTATGAATGAACCATTGAATTATAAGATAAATTACGATTTTGATTGTTCAAAATTTATCCTCTCTCTTCTTGGACTGTTACAATTAGGACATTTCAGAAATATTCTGTCTGATGTGAGTTTTGTAAATACAGTTCCACACTCCATACATACACGTAGATTTTTAGGATCAATCATGAGTAATTATTATTGAGATTTGTAATTGTTAAAGTATGTGAATCAATGAGATGATTCACTTCTTTAGGATTAGAGGATTAAAAATTATGTTATAGATTATTATGTTATAGTATAATTGCGAACTTTTCTATGAACCATACCAATGAACCATAAAATCATGATTTTGGGCCAAATTCATGCCTAAAATGGGGCCAAAATCAATCACTGCACCAAAATTATTGTAAAATGACCGACTGAATCGACAGCTCCGACAGCTCCGACTGAAGTACAGTCGTTTTTATCAAATTATTGATATGATTATGATGATAAACAAATCATTTCGGTATGTCAGAAAATCTTGGATTGGAGGGAATGGAACGATGTATTTTGGAATTCCTTCAAAGATCGTAGAAGAACTGAATGTAAGACAAGATGATTATCTGTTAGTTGATGTTGTAGATAATTTGATAGTAATCAAAAAACATGATCCACAGTTTACAAAAGATGAATTAAACAAAGTTCAATCATATCAACCTAATACAGATGAGAAGTCAATTACCTTTGAGGAAAGTAATAAACTCAATAACGAGGAATTTGTCAATCCATTAAAAGATCTCGATCTTTAAACCACAAACACCTTCACATTTTCATTATCGTCAATCTGTTTGTTATAAATCTCTTGTAATTTTGGACTAGATGACCACACATGACACATATCAAATCCCATCTTTTTCCATTTTCTCATGTTGTATATGGCGTGTTCTGGATGACTTAACAATTCACTTGTTGATTCTATCTCTACTGAGATTGACTTTTCAGTGTCAAAACTATAGGCTATCAGATCTGTTCTTTCCTCATCCTTTTCTATCTTTTGTAAGGCTAGTGTGACAAACAGTTCCATATCAAGATATGACTGTACTGCCTTTTCTGTTAGTTGAGGAATGTCATCAGCTGTTCCAATCAATCTAGAATCAAATGTAAAATAATTCTTGATTGTTTTATGAGATAAAGAATATTTTGTGTTTCTTGTGGAATTGTCAGCTTTTAACAGACCATCTTTTACCATCTTTTTTAGAACTAACACTACATCATCTCTTGTTTTGGCACCCAACTTTTCAGTTATTTCAGTTAGTTGTAATGATTTTTCTTTGTATAACATTAACATAATTTGCCAGTGTTGTTTTGATTCGGGCAAGTCAATTGTGATGTATCGTAACCACTTGTTTTTTTGTAGTTGCTGTTTTTGTAAAAGAGGTTCAAAAGAATCATTGTTTTCCACTTTACCATAGCCATACAGATTATACTGGTTTTGGATGAATTGACTCAATTCTTCATCTTTTAGCCTCAATTTTGATGGATTATGGAGCCAAAACTGGAGTGGAGTTGGCTGTTCCTCACCTGCAGATGCCCTCATCTTTATGGTCCAGTGAAAATCTTCTTGACTAGCCAATTGTTGTTGAATTTCCTTTGAGAATTTTGGATCCCAGATATTTGCCAACTTGGATGCATCCTTGCCTGAAATTCTTCCAGCCAATTGAGTGCCACAATTTCCAGTGATTTCTTCTAACAATGATTCTGAAATTTGTGCAGTTGTTTGATGTGCCAATAACAATCCCAGATGATATGATCTTGCCTGTGATAGTATCATTGGTAGTACCTGCAAGTCTTTTACAATCTGAAATTCATCCAAAGCTAATACGACATAGTTTCTATCCTTTTCATTTTCAATTCTAGCTGCACGTTCTTGTATTGTAAATCATAATTTTATGACAAAAGCTTGGATTGCAAGTGGTTGCACGTGATGTGGAATATGCAATGCTGAAATTCGAACTATTGTGTACTGTCCTGATTCAATCAGTTTTTCAAATTTGACTGTTCCATGTCTAACACAAAATACTTTTTTTAAAATAGGATCTGTTGCAAACTGTTCCACTCTGTTTAATAGTGGTGTAAATGATTCTGGACGTAAAGTTGCAATTGATGTTAGAGCTTGTTTTAGCTCATCTCCAGGCATGCCCAAGGCCTTGAACATTATTTGCAGAAATTTTTCTTGTTCTTCTTGCAAATGAATGATTATATCATACATGTCCAAAAATGTTGGTGCGTCGTTTTTGAGATACATGTAAAACAACAACACACGAAATATTCTCTCCATCTGGACAAAACTTTGTTGTTGGTTGTACCATTCCTTTAGGATTTCCATGAAATATCCGACATACCGTGACACTGTTTCTTGTCTTTCATTTGGATTGTACTTTGGTAACTCTAATGGATTGATTGAAAAGTTTGTCTCAATTGGATCCAAAAAATGTACACTATTGTTTTGAATTGATTGTTGCTGACATTGTTGGATAAATTTTAGGGAATCATCTCCTTTTGGATCCAGATAGATGAAAGAGTTGGGAAATGATTGGTTTAGATTTGAGATTTCCAGATGTTTTGCTATTTGTCTGATTAGTGTTGTTTTTCCGGCACCAGTTCCACCAACACAGTAGATATGCCTACTGAAATCTTCAGGAGATATCACTGAACACTGCTCATCAGTCAGTTTGACAAGATTACCATATTCTTGATATTTAGGCTCAGATTTCACAAAATATCCTAGATTGAAACCAGTCTTGTTGGTCTGTTTTGAGGGCAATGCAACGTTTCTTGTTGTCTGTATGTTTTTTGTGGTTGCAGGATTGGGTAGATGTATGAATAATGATAATTCAGATGGATTCAAAATAAGAAATGGTAATGGTTTTCTTTCTTTGTAGTTTCCAAATATTAAAGATTGTTCAAAATAATCCTTGATTGCTTTTTCTAAAAATTTTCTAGGTGATGGTAATAATCTTAATTCAAACATTGAGATTCTCTCAAAGTGTTTTTTCTTTCTAGAAATAGTAATTGGTGAGCCAGCTCTTTTTGGTTTTGTGTTATAAAATTTAGAATAATCATATGTGTAAGTTGTTAAATGATCATAGTTTGACTTTATGTCATCAAATGATATCGAATTGATAAAATCATTATTGTCTGATTGTATTAATCCTCTTATACTCATTATAACATGTGAATCTTGCATCTTTGTAGCAGAATCTTTTTCCAAAATTTTGTAATGATTATAAAAGTCTAAACCATTTTCAGGATTTTCATATGGTTTTTTATTTTGTAGATCATCAATCCATGTTTTGTACTTTTTACTTGTAACATATTTTATTTTTTGATTCAATCTGTTAAGATGTGATTTGAGATATGGTGTGAAATTGTATGGTGCAAAGACAAATTGAATCCAAGCTTTGTCTGTTAATTGTATTGTGTTTGCAAGTTGTGTAATTAGTTGGTGTAAATCTGTCTTGTCTAGAATAGTAGAATAATGTCCATGATATAGTGAAATATCAAATATTTTGTAATTGTTATCTATGGAAAACCAATCTGGTGTAATTTTTTTCAGATCAATAAAGGAACAATTGGGATACATCACACCAAATGATGTCTTGAAGTTTTCTAGATCTAATCTGGATTGTGCAGCTAGTACTATCTTGAGTTGTCTTTGTTTAGAATCCCACCAAATCTCAAATGAACGAATCTTGTTATTCCACTGATTTTTCTCTGATTTGTTTACCAGACCAGAAGCTGCAAGTATGGCATGTTTGACATCAATTGTTATTGGAACAATCACCATACAGCACGAGATTGTTGATTTGTCTAAAATCCCAAGAAATTCTCGAGCTTTGTCTAGTTGCCCTTGCTGTTTTTGAATGTTAGACAGACTCCAGTATTTTGTACCCAAAATGACTCAAAATCATGCCTGGAATCTGTTAAAAGACGATCAGTTAATTTAATTAAAAATGCAAAAAGAGGTGATGGCAATCAATTACAAAAAAACTGCCAAAGACCTAGCAGTTCTTGGGATAGTTTTGCTTGTTATCGTGATTGGAATTCAGGCATTATTTGGTACAACAAATCCATTTTATGTCGTATCAAGCGGTAGTATGGTACCAGAACTTAATGTGTATGATATCATTATAATTCAAGGAAATCTTGCATTTGCAGAAGTGGAGGTGGGAGACATCATAGTCTATGACCGGCCATCAGACCATGACAAAGTAATAGTACACAGAATAGCCTCAATAATTGATGATGACCCAAAAACTGTAAGAACAAAAGGAGATGCCAATCCTACATCATATCCAGGAGTTGACTTTCCAGTTACAGAAGCAGAATACAGGGGAACCGTATTGTATGTGATTCCGCAAGCAGGATATATTGCACAATTTTTGCAGCCTCCAACTAACTATGTGATAATTGGAGTTATGGGAAGCATACTCTTGTTTTTCAGGTTTAAAAGAAAATGAGATAATACTTCGAATCCTTTATGAATTGCTGTCTATCAGACACATCATCACATGAAAAAATCTAGAGTGTTTTTGTCAATTGTATTTGTAGTGTTTCTGATGTTTTCTATGTCTGCAAATATTTCTGTAAAAGAGGCCTATGCATGCAGCTGTATTGCACCTGACTCTCCTCAAGAAGAACTACAAAAATTTGGTTCTGTGTTTGCAGGAAAGGTGACCAAAATAGAGGAAAAGCATTCAAATGCAGATATCATATCTAGTGCAGATCCAGTGTTTGTCACATTTGATGTGAATACCGTATGGAAGGGATCACAATCAGACACAATTACAATTCAGACGGCATTAATGAGCGCATCATGCGGTTTTAATTTTGAAGATAAGCTAGAATATATCGTATATGCCAATGAGCATGCACAAGGTTTAGAAGTATCTTTGTGCAGCAGGACAAGCCTGATTGCAGATGCAGTACAAGACATCAATGAGTTGGGTACAGGCCACAAAATGATTTCAGACTCAAAATCACCATCATCACCTCTTCTGCCACCACTAAAACAAATGAAGATTGTAAATGATTTACATGAAATAATATGCAAGGATGGGCAGCAACTTATATTCAAAAAAGATGTGTGGTCACCTGCATGCGTTTATGAGGATTCTGTTTCAAAACTGATTGAACGTGGATGGGCAGATTCCCATGATCCAACTCATATGGATATGATGATGCCAAGTGTTCCAAATGATGGCAATACTGCAGAAACAAGCAAATAAGATTTTAGATAAACAAAAAGACTGCAACTCCAAACATATATGCCACAAATGGTTGTGGCTTCTTGAGTATTGTTTGAGTCGATGTATTGTGTCGTCGTAGCTTGTGGATGATATAATGAACCAATGTGCCAAATCCTGCAACCATAAAACCTCCAATCAAAATTGTTATTGGTATCATTACAAAATCATAATGAGCAGGTAGAATAACAGTCATTGCCAATACCGCCAATGCATCAGCAGTTCCAGTAAATCTCCATCTCCAAATCATAAATGATACAAATCCTCCCATAACCAGAGCAATAACATGGTATGAAGCCACGTTTTGATAGTCAAAAACATACAAAATCGTGCCTAATCCACCAAAAACCAGCCATATGATGTCAGGTACCATCCTTGTCTTGATGTCAAAGTATGATGCTATGCCCAACATCAACAACAACAAAATTATTCTAATTGATGTAATGTCAAGTTCCACAAATTATTATTTTCAAAATCATAAAACTAGGATTTCAAAAGGACCAAATTCACTCAACAAATTCATTGAGTGAGTTTGGTCCTTTCAGGTTGTTTTGTAGTTAATGCAATGATTTGTCTTTTGTTATTATCGAATGAGAAATTGTCAATGTATTCTTCTTTGCATCTGTCTAGTGTTTTGATGTTCCATTCTGCTAAGGCTTCAAGTTCTTTATCATATTTTTTGTTTAACATTTCAAAAATACCTGAGCTGATCCTTAAAATATCGTTGAATGCCCAATATACAAGACTTCTTTCGGTTAACTGACACACAGATCTTGATATGTTTGAAGGACTATAGATTGCAGAAATGCAGTTTCTGTCTTTGTCATATGATTCATCAAACATGTTTTTGAATTTTGATATCATGTAATATTTTCTTGGATGTTTCTTTATCTTAGAGTAAGCTTCTGCTAAGATGCATAATGACTGAAATGGTATGTTGTCTAGTTGATTACAAATGGCAAACCATCGTCCCATTTGAGTAAGAGAGTAACTTCTGTTGTATGGTTTTGAATCAGCAGCAACATAACCTTCAGAATGTATTGTCAGAACAATCTTTTTGGTATAGTTGTAGGGTTTATCAATTCCATCTGTAATTTGTTTTATCGTATAGTTTTTGTCTGGATACAACAGCTGCAGAATTTTACTGCTTGTAGAGTTTTTGTGGATTCGCTTTCTATAGAAAAACAAATTTTGTATTTTCTTTTCAACTGATAATGAATTTTTGTGATGATTAGCCATTATTCAAATTATTATGCTGTGGATGCATTCCAAAACAATGACAGTTTTACTGGCTTGTCCTTCGGAAACATCTTGAGAAATTTCTCTAGATCTTGTATGGAAGCAAAGTTCTTGTGTCTGATGGATTGAGTGTCATTCTTATCATCAGCATCAAATCCCAGGTGGTTGGTCATCTCAATGGGCACAGAATATAGTGATTTTGTGCCTACACTGGTGGTTTTTATGATGTCTTTTTGGTCTGATCTTTCAATTTTTGATACTGCCCCAGTCCTCTTGTTTACCAGCAAATCGGGTCTTCCCGTCTTTTCATCTGGAATTATTATCATGTTTGGAATGGATTTTTGAATCAGTTTAGTTTCTTCATCAAGTTTTGAAGAATCGTTCTGATTTGATTCTGTTGTGTTATTATTTGGTTTTTTGTTTTTCTTTGTTTTTGATTGTGATTGTTTTCCAACGTCTCTAGTTTTTGTTCTTGTTGCAACTTTTGATTCTTCTCTGTTGTTTTCCTCGTGAGATGCGTCTTGCTTGTTATATTTTATCATGGTGTCAATCTGCTCAGGTGTGGTCCATGAGAATTTGCCGTCAGACATTGATTCTAGATCCACCTGAATTTCTGAAATTACTAACAGTTGTTGGTCCTCATCTTGTAATCTAGATATTTTTGAGAGAACATATGGTGGAACAGTAATTTGTGTTGGAGTTAGTTTTCTTTCTGATAGTTGATTTACAATATTTTGCAGTTTTTCGATTGATTTTGGTGAGATGAAGTTGTCCAATTTAGATAAAATTAGTTTTTCATATGGTGTATCATTTAACCATAGTAATTTTAGAATCTCTTTTTTGTTTTTTTGTGATTTTTCTTCCAAGTAATCAATTGTATCATAAATGGATACAGTATTGAATGTCTCATTGTTTGTAATTTCTTTGAAATGTGCAATCAAGATATCTGTTGAACCTGTAAAGAAGTCATCTATTATAGTTGCAAGAATTTCAGTTATTGTGTTTGGTCCTGCACGTTTACATCCTAAAATAACATCATGGTGATTGATAGCATACAGTTTGCCGTTTTGTGTTCTGCCAAGTTTTATCAGTGGTAATGATTTTGGATCTTCTTTTGCAAGTTGTGCAAACTTTTCAATGTTTGAATTGGTTGATATTCCTACAGTAACTGGTGGAAATAAAATATCAGAAATCTTGACCATTGTAGCTTGTTGTATAACACTCAATTGACACAGCACCTTAAAATGGCCAGACTCACGGCCCTTTTGGCCAAAGTGTTATGATCTGCTTGATTATTCATCAACATAGAATTGTTATTATTATTTAAGCGGCAAATGGATGTGAAATTCTCATAATATTGCGTGGCCAGATGTTGTAGTGTTGTAATATCTTGCAGTTTGTGCCTGTTTTGTGCCTGAGAAAGATGCTGATTCAGGTAAAATTCCCTTTTAGAGTCATATTTCAGAATAGAATGATTATTGTGAATCTTGAAAATTACACTCTTGAGTTTTGGTGCGTTCTTGACTCCCAAGCTTTGGCATACAATGTCCTGAACTGATTTTTCATCATATGGAATTTTGTGATTCTGACATGTTTGGTAAATTGCCATACAAATGGATTTAGATCTAGTGAATCTAGAATTGTTTTTTCTTATTGATTGATATAATTTCCAGCATTCTTCAGCTATTGTATTTGGCAGTTTTAGTTTGTTACAGACATCTGCAATTGATGCAACATCAGTAGAATTGTTTTTCTCTACCCTAAGGTTTTTGATGTAAGTCATTCTTTTGACATCATAAGGATTACTGCCGGTTTGTCGTGATTGTGAGATGTTTAGAGAAGATTTTGTAACATGATAAAATGGAATCGTGTTTTCTGTATCGTAGTATTCATCAAATCCAAATGTTACGCCGCAGTTTTTGCAGATGATTTCGTTTTCAGGAGGAATGGTAAGCAGTTTTGGTTTGCCACAAAAACATTTTGGCATTGAAATACCATAAATCCTGCTTTTGTTTGCGGCTTTCATTGCATTTTGATAATTCATTGTCATCAATGCGATAACAAACCAATTAGTAAAAATTCTCATAAAAGGATACTTAGCAGTAAAAAGTTTAGTAAATGAAATTATATTTTGACTGGAATTTATTATTGTATTATAATGTTGAGAGACAGGTTCACATAATGTATGTCAGGAACAACATACAGAAGATCTTCCTGTCTCTCGGTTGTAAGATTGTATATTACAGATTAAAAAACAACACGTAGAAATTCTTCTATGTGACAACACCAAGCAATGTAAGCGTTGAGCGGATTCCATTGATGTATCTTATCTTGGTTCTTACTGTCTCTTGTATGGTGTCGTTGGGTGCACTAAGTTTTGCTATAATATCATAAGCACCCTGGACATGCTGCACATCCACTACGGTAGAAACGGATTTTATTTCCTCAACTATGTCGCCTATGTGTCTCTCATTGCAGGATATCAAAACAAATGAAAAAGAATTATCATCATCACTGTGCAATGACTGTATAACTACAACAAAATAATTAAGAATTACAATGTTTTCAAGTGCTGCTTCTAATCTCCTTTGCTAAGTTCTGCCTCTCTAATCATTTCATCTTGTTCTTGTAATGCTTTTGTAAGAATCTCCTTTTCTTTCTTTGTTCCAGTACATGTGAACTTGCCACCATTGTATGAATAGTGTGCAGAACCATCAGGATTTTGCCATTGTAGTTTGTTGGTATATGTGTGCTTGTAGTTTGACATTCTGCATGTAAGGGTAACACCACATGCAGAGCAGATCATTGTTGCGCCTTCTTTCTTTTCAATCACCATAAGCATCATCATCTTGCTTTACTGCAATTAGGTTGTAGTCATTGTTGCTGTTGTTTTTCGAAATATTTCCTTGTATTTTTTGCTCTTTGGAAGAGTTCTTAATCTGTAACTGCAACATGGACACCACAATCCTTCCCATTTGATAAAAATTTCACATGTCTGACATCTTCTTTGCCCATTTGCATAGCGTGACTCTCCATGGATTCTTGTTGCCCTGTATCTTTCACAAATTCCTCTGCACTTTACCAAATTATTATTACCACTCTCCAGTTCTATGATGTCGTGCGATTCGTGTCTGTCTTCTTTTGTCATAGTTTTTTGATTGATACTTTATTTGATGTTTGATTATCTTTTCTCTGTTGTTGATATAGTATAACTTTGATCTAAGTATATTCATCTGTCTTTCTATCTTTTGTTTTTCTGTCATGTTCTCCAATTTGTGTAACAGTTCTAGTTTTGGCTTGTTCAGTTTAACAAAGTCAAATTTCTCGTTTAATTCATTCTTCTTCTTTTTGAATATTATCCATGCAGAATCATATGGTGCAGGATTCCTTGTTTGGTTGCCGTTCTCATCTAGAAAATTGATTCTGCCCTTTTGAAATTCAATATGATCTGCCTTGTCTTGAACAAACTTGTGCCACCATTTGGTTCCAGTCTTGGAATATGTCAAAATTACACAAGAGACATTATTCTTGAGATGTTGGTTGTATGCAAACTCCATAAACATT
This sequence comes from Nitrosarchaeum sp., assembly GCA_965223805.1. Classification (GTDB taxonomy): domain Archaea; phylum Thermoproteota; class Nitrososphaeria; order Nitrososphaerales; family Nitrosopumilaceae; genus HKST03. The sequence goes on from OZ245014.1 coordinate 993,559, forward strand.
GAGATCTTACTGTACGGCGGATTCATGAAAAAGTCCTTGGTTATATCATAATTATCACCAAGACAATTCTGCTTTTTCGTGATGTAATTGTCTACCACGTGGTTTGTGTCACTAGCGCATATGTCAATCTGAGGCCAAATGTCGTATTTTTGACATATTTTGTCAAACAAGTCTTTTGGTGTGCCGTATTCGTCCTGAACATTTATGGAGTGAAGGTGCTGAACTGAACGAGATTTCATTTGTTTTTCCTCTTACAACGTAATCTTTTGCCACAACAGACACAATACTGACTTGTAGTGTCAAACCACATACTACAATAGCTGCAAAACCTCAATCCCAAGTCATATTTTTTCTGGCCCCATTTGGTAGTTATTGAATGTCGTACACAGATTCCACGATACGAACCACCGACCAGCAGTCTTCTATGATTATATCTTTTCCAATTTTTTGATGATCGTTGTAAAATTGGATCATTGCGAGTCAAACTAATGACATGGTTTGGTAGATCTTGTACAAAACACCAGTTTGCAGTAAAAATTTAAGCTGGAAGAAATTTAGACTAGCTAAAATTTTTACAATACATGAAAATTAGGTATTGTGTTAGCCTTTACTACTGACAGTTAATTTAAGAGACTGACTTTTCCAAGTCAGACTAACAGCTAATGCAGATCCATACGCTAAAATTCCAATAATCATCGCATAAGAACTCCCATAAACTATGCTTAGTATTACTGTAAGAACTGCACCCAATACTGAAAATCCCCCATTGATTGCCCACATCCAAGGAACAAATGTTGGAGCATGTGATTTTACCAGTCTAATTCCAGTAGGCATAGGCATTCCCATGAGAAATCCAATGGGAAACAAAAGAGCAATACTCATTATCGCCTTTATCTCAAACGTTTCGGCTATGGCAGAATAGATCAATGGAGTAAGAAAGATCATATAAGCTAATCCTATGCCAACAATTCCAGATATCAGGAACATCAGGTTTTTGGTTTTAACTCGTATTAGTTTTGCACTAATGAGACTTCCAATGCCGCTTGATAACAAAATTGTAAACAACAATAATGCAAATGTCATGGTAGGATTGCCCAAAAACAAAATTAGCTTTTGCAGTAATGCCAGTTCAATCAAGATAAAACCAAACCCCAGTGAGGCAAAATAGACTACAACACTTCTTGTTGTAAGAGTACTGTGGTTTTTTACATGAACATCCTTGCTTTTTTTCAACCAAATATAGGGTCCAATGAGAAAAATTCCTGCAATTGCTGTGCTAACATACAGTAATTGCTCTAATATCTTTGGAAATGGTTTTTCAAATGAAAGAAAATATGGACTGTCATCAGTAACAGGATGTGCTTTTGTTGGAAACAGATCATAAAACTCCTTTAGAGTCAGTTCTCCGTATAACAATTCAGAGTAAGGTTCAACTGATACCTGGTTTGGAATAAGCATTGGTTTGTAGCCATTCTTTGGGAATGCATCTGCAAAGAATTGAATCTCACTATCTGTGAATGGTTCTCTGGAGAAGACAGACAAAGTCACACTTGGGTCTTTTTCAATGGATTCAGAACTTGCAATTATGATGTGCTTGTGTGCATCTTCTTTGGCAATGCCATTGTTTTCCAGCAGAGTCACAAAAGTAGACACAAACCTAGGCGTATCAATCAACCAACGCACCGTAACTATCTTTCCTCTGTCTGTCAAATGATCATAGTATTCCTGAAATCCTTCAACGGTATAGAGAAAATTTTCTGAAACGCCTAGACCTCCTGAGGACACAGACGCCCATGTATCGACAAACGGAATGTAAATTATGTCGTATTTGTCAACTGATCTAGAAATAAAACTTCGACCTTCATCAACATTTGCATCGACATATTGGTGGGAATACAAGTTGCCGGCTTTGTTGCCGTAGCTCTTCACGGTATCAAAAATTATCGGGTTTAGCTCAACTGAAGTGATATCGGTAATTCCACTTGACACTGCAGCAACAACATCTCTTCCCCCACCAGAACCGATAATGAGCGTTTTTGGATCATCCATCATGGTAAAGGGAAGGTACTGCATCCATGAAGAAAGTTCACTCCTACTGTTGGGCAAACCGTCCCATGATATTATGTTGGTGCCTGCCCCTCCATCAATGAATATTTTTGCAACAAGGTTTTCACCTGCACATTGGGGTTGACCAAATATTGGATCAAATGAATCAGGATCACAGTTGCCTGTTGGCCCTTCCACAACATCAATTCTCGAAAATGAATTCCATTGGGTTTTTACTATTTCTGTGTCTGGATTCTCCCTGAGAAAAATCGGCAGATCTTTTTGCGCCCTAGAATCAGTGGGAATGGAAAATGTTTCATTCGTTTCATTCACTGCAAGGATTGCAGATGCAAATACGATTATAGATAGTGAAAATAAAATCTTTTTCTTGTTTTTTGATGCAATTGAGAACACAACTGCACATACTGCAGAAATTATTCCTACCAGTAAAAGTGTGCTTTCTCCTCCAATGATGCTTAGCAAAAACACTACGGATAATGCGCCCAGGGATGCACCAATCAAGTCAAAAGCATATAGCCTTCCTGCAGAATGTGCAAAGGCACTAAACGCTGCAGATACTATTATTCCAACAAAGAAAAAAGGAATTGAGAAAAACATCATGAATAATGGAAGATAGGTGATGTCTGATGCCAATACATGCATTACAAACAACGATACAGGCAGAATCAAAGTAATTCCAATAGCCGAAGAAATCGTGAGGTTGTTTGCCCAATTTTCTTTGATCTTCTTTAGTCTATAATGTACGACAAGTCCTGATGCCCCCAACCCTACCAGAGCAACGGACACTGCAACAAATGCAAAATGATACCATATTGCAGCAGAGAATATTCTTGTCAGCGCAATCTCAAGAACAAGACCAGACATAGACGCAAGGAAAATTCCTGCAAAGACCAATCTACGATCTACAGAGGACGGAATAAGTCCCTGAGAAGAAGAAACCAAATACTGAATATCCATAATTTCTGTATATTACTTTTTCAATGAATTCTAAACAAATGGTCTTCAATCTATGCAAATAATATGGGTTTTTTCAAATTATACACTAACAAATTTGCCAAAATCACTTATTATACGATTCCAATTGTTCCGTCTTTGAAATCTGTTTGTAGGCTAGAATTGTTTTCTCAATTCCATCCAATAATTCAATGGTCTTCGGTGTCAAAACATAACCATATTTTTCCTGATTAATTTTATTGTAATTTTCCTTGATCAAACCATTTTGTTTTAATATTTTGAGATAATGTGCAAACAATCCTCTGTCTAGTGTTGTTTTGTTCATCAGATTAGTGTAAAGAATTGGCCGCGACTGTTCTCTAAGAATTAATAGAATTTCATATGCCTCTGATCTTAAAATAGATGTCAAAGAAGACATGATTATATCATGGCCTCCACATTATGTCTAATATTTTCAAATTCTAACAGTTTGTCATGTAGAATATCACAATATTGCGATACATCTTTTACAAACTCTGAAATAGTTCCATCCTCACCACTAATCAAAATAACAATCTGATCAATCTTCACATTGGTTAGATAGTCATACATCTCAGAATATGCCGTAGCTTGCAAAAAGTAATTTTCAATCCAAGACTCTTTCTTTTGTTTCCTTGAAGTTTTAAAATCAATTATTGATAGTTTATCGTTGTATTCTGCGATACAGTCACATGTTCCAGCTAATCGTAATTCATCACTATAGAGTGAGATTTCTGTACATCTGATGTTGTCTATGTTGTGAAGTAGGGGTTTGAGTTGTAAGAGATGTCCTTTAGACAATAGAGAAGGCGGTTGGAATAGATGATCTCGTAATAACCGGGATTGTTTTTTAGAACTTAGTAGAAATGAAGGGGTAAAAGAAGTAACATGAGAAAAAGTTGAATTATTGACAGGAATCTGATTATTTAGATACTTTTCTATAATTTGATGTGTCGCAGTCCCATTTTTTGCAGATTCGGATGTGATGTATTCAACCACCTCATGTCCTACGGTCTCACGCCACCGTTGCAATGACAGCCTATTGCCTTTTGGCATTAAACTGTGTAACATCGTTGTAACCGAAGGATAGATGTGACCTGATGGAGTCTGATAGTAGTGTTTTCCGTGTCTTTCTACTAATTTTGGTCGTTTGGAGTCTGGGATTCCACTATACACCCAGTTGAATACTTTAGAATCTGTGAATATCAAGAGATTGTCCTCCTCCAAAAACAGAAAAAATATCTGATATGGTATGTGACAGGACAAATGTTACCTGGATAACGGATAATTTTTGTGATTTGTGAATTTGAGGTTACAGAAAAAAAGTACATAAGTACACAAACTTGCATTTTGTGTACTTTTATCATAATAGCGCGCTCTGGCACATCTAATTGTCTTGTCTGTACTTTATTGGAAAAAAGTACACAGATTGGTATTTTGTGTACTTTATTTAGAAAAAGTACAGAGAATGACACTTTGTGTACTTTATTGGAAAAAAGTACACAGATCGAGGCTTTGTGTACTTTATTGGAAAAAAAAGTACACAAACCGACACTTTGTGTACTTATGTACTTTATTTTTGGAAAACAAAAATCACTTTTCGTCATTTTAGACCAACTCCGTCTGTTTTTGATCCGTATTTTCCGGTTCAGGAGCTGATTTTTTACTCAAATTCTTGACAATGTTGTATCTGGTGACATATCCTTGGGATTTTAGTGACTTTGTCATCTGTTCTATCGTTATATGCTGGTTTAGTTTTGATTCACAATCCTTGATTAATTCCATGACAGAAAAATCAGCCAAAGTATCAGCTGGTTCATAGTTTTCTTGCAAATACTTTATCTCTGGACTTGCAATTGATTCCCACTCTTTTTGGACTGTCTCCTTGTCCTCATACTGGCATTCCTCATCATCAGGTAAATTCAGAATCCATGAGATTATCTTTTCACCCTCTTCTTTGACTATCTTTTCGGCAAACTCTGGATCCTCATCATATGCACTTTTTCTTGTATTGTGAATTAATGATAGTCTTCTAGTATACATAGCGTCTTTTTCCTCTTCAGGAATGATGGCCAGATAGTTACCTGATGCCCAAATCTTGAGTTTATTATCAAAAGTGACAGAATCCCTCATGAATCCGCGTTCTGTCTTTCTTTGTTCTCCTGTGATTGTCTTGAGTATGGTAAACTCTTTCCAAACCTTTGGTAAATCTTGAAACACCAAAAGTCTCATGTCCATTATTTTTGCGCGAATAAACTTGTCCTCTAAAAATTGGTTCAATTCCACTACCAAAGAATACTGTTCTCCCAGTACCTTTGCAAGAATTGTCAATGGAGTGGACTTTCCAACCCCACTGTTTCCATAAATCACAGATATCTTGGGATCTAGATAATTACTCAAAATGGATTTGAGTCCAGACTTTATCCTTGGATGACTCTTGACATCAACATTATCAAACAGTACCTTGAGAAACTGTGTCGGAATATTTTCTGGAATGTTTGGTAAATAGTCATAGTCTTTGAATCCCATATCTGCAATCTCGTCTGTTTCAATGAGTGTCCTGAGCTTTCTGTGATATACACCGTTTTTGAATACAATTAGGTTCTTGTTGGTTGGCGGAAGTTCTTTTGCCAATCCGCCTAGTTTGAACAGGATAGAATCTAGCTCATGGCGTTCAAGTTCTGGATATAATATCAGCAAGTCCCTTTGCAACGATTTGTTTATCTTTTCTAAAAATCCGTTGTTATTTTCAAAAATCTCTCCAGTCTCAATATCGGAATAGATGTTTCTCATCTGGATTAATTCCTGTGCAATCTCTGTCGTGTTGATTTTCTTGACGTCGTTTTTCTTCGGTCTTCCCTTGTCTGTAGTCAGATTGTTCTCATATACTTCATTGATTTTTGCAATAATGTTGGACCACGGCCTTCCACTAAACCATGACGATACTGTCCATTTGTGATATATTGTTTCTAGTTTTTTTGTGGCCTCTTCTTTTGATAGACCGTCTGTGTTGCATTGCAGTGCTGCCTGGAAAAAATAATCATTTGATGAGCCTTTTAGTGGAATCTCTCCTCTGAGGAATCGTTCCCGTAGATATCGATATCCGCTTCTTGATGATCTTTTTCTTGCAGTTACTGAACAAATATTACATATTCCATCAACAAACTCATGAAAGTCAACTCCTTTTGCGTCCCAAATCTTCTCGGTACCTCGGTTTTGATACTTCGCTAGATGTCCTGTCTCATCATCAATTACTTCAGACTCTGCGCCAACACAGTAGTGTTTTGGTCCCTGTATCTCGATTATTTTCTTGTCTGGCTGAAAATCATAGTCAAACAGTTCTATTTTGCTGATATTTCCACTAAGACCAACAACTGGAATGTGCCATCCGTGAGGTGACCGTACTACCATGTATCCGTCTTTTATCATGTTTTGGACAAATGTGTTGTATCTGTCCTTGTGGTCAATGTCAATTAGTGCATTACCGTTTCCAAAGGTTGGAAGTATACCATAGTTTTCTTGTGAAGAAATGATTTGATTTGGACTGGTCTTGTCTGCATTGTACCTAAAATCAGCTATCTTTTGATGTTTTGGAATTGGAAAACAGTTGAACTTGTAATTTCTGAAGAACTTGATGTAATGTTCTTTAAGATTTGATTGGTGTTGCTCTAGTGTCATTATTCTCCACCTCTCCATATTCTAGTGTGCTTTGCGCGGTTGCACTTCTTGCACAAAGTTTGAAGATTGTCAAGCTCTGTTATGCCACCTAGAGAATATGGAACAATGTGATCAATCTCTAATGGACAATCATCTTTTGTTGCACCACAATCCCTACATCTGTAGCGGTCACGCTTAAAACAAAGATGTCGTAGTCTGCCAAATGCTGTTCTTGATGAAGATGATATTCGCACTCGAACATCAAAATGATATTCATGTTGTTGTGTGATTATTGGTTCTAGTAGTTTAGCTGTTGATTGTTCAATGTATGGTATCTCTTTTCTGATTTCAGCACCACAATCACACTTGTACAGCATCTTGTTGCGTATACAATACTTTTTTTCATAATGATGGATTCCGTTTCTTGTGACTCGGCTAGAGCTGTTGTAACCATATCTGCTAGCCTGTTCCAAACAAATGTCTCGCCTTTTTGCTGCTCTGAAACATTTTTTGTCTCCAGGACAATAAAGTAGAAAATTATCAATCCAAGTACCACATACGATACATGGATGACTTGTGCCTTCATCTTCGTCTCGTATACGACCATTGTATGGATTTAGGAGTCTGTATCGTCTGATCTCATCTATGGTATCCCAACAGTCATCACACCAGTATTTTCCATAAATCTCGTTTTTAATTGGAAAACCAAAATGATCAAAGGCGCACGCATACTTGCATTTTGTGATATTGTCACAAGTACTACATCTACTCAATCCTACATCTTCTATCATGCGCAAAATACCTCCCTTTTCATCTCGACTCCCTCACTAGATGTACAATTCTCTCAAACCGATACGGTGAGAACTGTTTTAGAATTTCAATAGTACGATGATGTTTCCTACAAAGTAATGCAAAATCTTGTGGTCTTTTCTTTATGATTTTTAAAATATAATTATTGTAATCAATACTGGATTTAAAATCTCGATATGTCAATTCTTTATCATAATATCTTTTGTGATGAAACACAAAGTATCTGCTAAACTTGGAATTACAAACATAACATACGTTATCGTATATTTTTTCAGCTACTTGTTGTTTTTTCCTCTGAATATTTTGATTTTGTTTTTTCTTTTTCTTCACTACTTTCACTCCATCATTTATTTAAAAACAAAAAATAATTTGAAAATGTCATCAAGAGACATCCTCCATGACATAGTATTTCTTACCTGTAGGCTTCTTACATATCACTGGACCTAACTCGTTACCTTGAGAGATATCGCTTCGTAATTTTTCATTCTGTAAGTTCTCTACAACAACTGATCTTGTTGTGTGAAATTTGTTGTGTTTCTCACCGTTGATGTTAAACTCTTCTTTAGTTGTAATCTTTACACCAGGTGTACTCTTGTCACCATCTGTATAGTTTGAATTCTCAATTCCAATTATTGTAAATGGTTTTCCATCAATTTGTGACAATGGTGCAGAATCTCCAACTGATACGTAACTGCCTAGCTTTAACTGTGTCAATCTATTTTATCACCGTCCTCTTATCTTTGTCAAAACGTGATAAGCTAAAATTGAAATATACAATCAAGTGTTCATGGCTGTTATGTTCAACGCGGAATTTACTGTCTGCAACTATTCCTCTACAGATATAACATGAATCAACAATTCTGCCATCCCACACACTTACTTTTTGTGGATTATGCGTCACATCTTTACAGAAGTAACAATTCATGGTCTAGACATCTCCTCAATCAGAAATTGGCGCCCGCAGTTGTAACAGTAGTTAGACCACTTGTTGCCATCTCTTCTATCCACCAATAGATGCCTGCAATATGGGCAGAACCAGTCAATCTCAGGCATAAAATGATGATCCCCCTTTTATGTTACCTTGATCTACACGATCTACATCATTATCTGCCAAAAGATATGAGAGAAGGGTTCTGTCATGCATCTCCTCATTTTCCCGACAGAACACACTCCCTTCTCTTAAATCAACAAGTGAGTCTTTTACAGAATCTTTGAAACAACAATACGTGTGGTTCGGTAAAAAATATGTTCCAAATAACATACCATCCTGTTCAAAACAAACTTGTTGATCATAAACTAATGTAGAAAATATCATTTTGCAATCATCTTCTCCTTTTTCTTTCTATCGTAATTACGATGACACTTTCTGCACAACAACAAAAAGCTCATTGGATGCAATGATACATCTTGTAATCTGTACCACAGACCACATGATGATCCTAACAATTCAGTGTCATGTCCATGTTTATGTGTAAACTGTAAACCTACTGTAGATTTACAATACTCACATTTGTCACCAAAATATTTTCGTAGTTTTTGAATTTGTATAACCTGTTTTTTGCTTCCAGAATAATGATTTTTTATGTTGGATTGTATCATTGAGTTTTTCCTCCATCAAAATGACCACATTTGTTATTCCTCTTTTGATTACACTGATCACAACTCACAGAATAATCTGGATATTGTTGTCTGGTCCAGATCTCTTTTCCACAATTTATGCAGTTTTGGTTTGTTGGTCTTGTTCCACTCATTTATTTCACCAAGCTCCTGTAGTACATTCTCTTTCAGAATATTTTCTTTGAAACAGGGAAACTACAAACATGACAAAGCTGATTATCATTTGATAAATGCCTCCTGTTTTCTTTTGTTGTGAATGATAATGGTTGTTGTAGAATTGTTTAGATTTGGATGATCTTCTGCAAGTGATTTTTTAGATGGATATGATGTTCTACATGTGTAACATGTATAATCTACAGATTTGTTTCTGAGAAATTTGTAAATTTCATGACGTGTTAGAGTCATTTTGAATTATCATCCTCCACTTCTTCTGATTCTACATTCAAAACTACAAGAACTTCCTCTTCATCTAAGATTTTGACCCAGTCTAGTTTTTTTGAAATTAATGGATACTGTCCATCTAATTTTCCATCAGGATAGTTGTAGATCTTGACTAGCTTGTTATCAGCACAAATCTTGACTTGTTTTGGATCATCATATTTTTTGAAAGGTTCTGATTCCTGGTATTTGTACAGTAGAATCTTCATTTTAGGCACAAGCCTTCGTGATTTTAGTCTCGATTTTAGCCATTTTTGCCAGGGATTCTATGAGGTTTTTGTGGGTTTGACAGAACAGTCTGGGTGATAATTGGTTTGATTCATCAGGAAATTTGATGAAGATTTGATATTTTGGATTCTCAATGCAACATGGATTTGTTGTAACATTTTGTGTAGAATATTCTAATCTACTCATAGTATATCCTCCTGTTGAAATTTTAGTTTGGGGCTTCTATTGGAAATTTTACAATCTACTTTTTGTTGTAGATTATTTTTGTTCAGAGTATTGGTGACACATTGTACAATCTTTTCTTTGAATAGATTGTATATTGCATTTGCAGAAACTAGTGTTATTGTTTTACTCTTTCTTGTTTCTACAGGCAGTTATGCCTACCTCCTCTCTAACTGATTGTTTCACGAATATACTATACGATACAAAACTAATTAAACTTTTTTTCTAAATCATGATCAGAACCATTGGTTAATAATTGGTTATTATACAATAACTAATGTGTCCGGTGGCAACCTCTCTTTTCGATTGTTTCACACCTTTTGAAAAATTGGCGTCGCCGGGCACACTGAAAACAAATAATAATTTTGATAAAAGCAAAAAAAGAAAAATTAATTGAAAATAAAACAAACTGAATTTATTTTGTAATATTATTTTGTTCAAACAATTATCACATCGGGGATACGATGTGTAATGTTTGAACCAATGTTGTATTCCACAAGAGATGCAACTAAGAAAAACAGGTACATCGTTATACTTTTTGTTGTAATTATTACTACTATTCATTTTTCATTTCATCGGGCGTATTAGTGTAAACATCATTTAAAAAACCGGCGTAGCAGATCGTAGCATTTTGCTACGGTTTTTGCAAAAACGGCAAAAACGTAGACAACCGTAGCAATTCACTACACATTGCTACGCGAACTTTATTAGAATAAAAAAAGGTATGAATAGTTTGCATTGAATTCTGATGGTCGAAGTAATAAAAAGCTGCAAATCAATCTAAGAGTTTCTCCTAAAATCTACAAAAGAATAGAAAACGAAGCCAAAAGAAAAGATACTAGTGTTAATGTGATTGCCAGCCATCACTTAGAAGATTACTATTCTAAACGAATACTCAAGGAAAAAAGCAATCTGTCTATGCTAAAAAATGTCCTCAAGATGATGTTTGATAGTAACACGCCTGAAAAGATGGCAGAATACACTGATCAGGCATCACAATTTGTCTTGTCTGAATGGAAATTGCAAGTAAAAAACCCAAATCTTGATGAATTTCACAAAAGAGTAACTGAATGGCATGATCTAAATCATATTGATGTCAGCATGTTTGAAGAAGACAGCCAACATAGAAAATATGTCGTACGGCATGAGTTGGGTCCGTTATGGTCAGAATTTCAATGTAAATTATATGCAAAAATGTTGCAAAAGATAAGACAAACTATAATTTGGACTGATTTTGATGAGCTTAGCTTTACAATAGAGATTGCCAAGTCAGGATAAACTGTATCTATTCAGAAATTGTACTACTGCCTTTTTGGTGTTCTTGTTTGAGTAATTTCAACAAAGATTCATGACGTTCTTTGTCTTCTCGTTCTTTTCTAGCTAATCTTTCCTTTAACTCATCAATTTCTCCTAATTTTTTCTCCAGTCTGGTTTTTTCTTCTTTTTCTTTTTCTTCTAGTTCAATTGCAGTCTGAAGATCAAGGGGTTTGCCACATTTAGAACAAATTGTAGAGTTTACAGGATTAAACATTTCACAGACAGAACATTTTTGTGGAATTTGTGGTCGTTCAATCTCATTATGTATTCCATAGTGTTCTAGAATTTTTTCATCAACGTCAGAATTTACAAGATGAGAGTATCTGTTAGGCATTGGAGAATTTTTTGACCATCCATGTTTCTTTCTGGTTATTCCTTCTGATAGAAATTTAGCTGATTCGGTTGCATCAGTATGTCTCATCAATGTAAGATAGATTCTTTTGGTAAACTGAGGATGTTTCTTTCTAACTTTTTCACATATTCGTTTTAATCTTTTATTTGCAGCAGCATAATGCAATGGTTCTCCAAACGTTGATTTTTTCAAACTGATCAAGACAGGTGTATCTCTATTTTCTTTGAATGGGTGGAGTTTAACCATTTTGCAATGGTTGGAGTAGATTTTACCAATCGTACAGGTCTAATTCCAGTCTTGCCCTCAACATCCATCTTAAAGCCGTACTTGTCTTGTTTGATATCTCCTATCGTAACATTAAATATTTCACCAGGTCTTAGTCCTGCATCCAAAGGAACGTCAATTAAGAATGCATCCATTGGATGGTCACATGCATCTAAGAGCCATTCTCTTTCTTGGTCTGTAATCAAATCACTTGCACGTAATTTGCTATCGGGATTTTTCTTTTTTACATGACGTGTTTCTGGTGGATCCCCAACACCATGTTCGTTAATACAATCTTCCTTACTTCTAAATCCATATTTTGTCCATCTGAAAAATGATTTGAGAGTTTTTTTGTGATCTCGTGTATACTCTGTTTCAGCACCATCATCAGAATATCGTTCCATTAAATCAATTACAAAATCATCAATGTCTTGTTTGGTAACATCATTCCATTCTTTGTTCTGAAAACTGCATTTTTTGCATCGTAGAATTTTGTTGGAAAGTCTAACCACCATAGACAACTCTCTGTAACGGGTGGAAATTTTTATGCCGTCTTGAATCATTGCCTTGTAGTATTTTTCAAGTAATTCAATGTTAGTTGAAGAGAACTTTTGCTGGATTTGAGCAAAACTATGGTCAATCTTCCTTTCAAAGTTGTGAATGTCTCTTTTCTTTGAGAGTGTCTTTATTTTCTGATTTACCAATATACAATTAAGGCGTTTGAGGGTTTTAAACAATATCTAGGTAACCCTATATGGGTTTTTGAAAAAGAGAAATCGTGGATTTTTGTGTATTTTATTCCATCTTTCCTATTCGGAAAACATTAGTTCCACATTTTGGACATGTTCCTTTTACAGCAGGGCGTCCATTTTTTAGTTTAGTTTCTTTGGGATCTTTGATTTCCCTTTTAGCTCTGCATTTTACGCAATATGCTTCAACCATTCTAAAAAATGTCAAACTCGGTTCTATTTAGGAAGGGCCTGTGAAAATTATTTAACTATAGACTAGATGTGTGTAAATTTTTTAAATGTCAAGAAATAGGTATTATAAAAAATACAACTAATAATATGAATTTTTTGATAATTCCAAAAAGAATTGCAATAGAGGTGATTTTTTTTAATATTTGGTTAAGAAGGATACATTTTACGACTAGTTATCAGTTATAAACTCCCTATTTGTAGGATCACAAAATGGCATCAAAAAAAGGAATTATGGTTACTGTAATAATTCTAGCAGCTATTACAGGAGCAAGTTTTCTATTTTGGATAATGCCCGAGGAAACTGAATCAACTTTTGTGGTTTCAGACTATGAGAGTTATCTAGATGGTGTAAAAAATATCCATGAAGTTTTGCAAGAATCAATAGATGTAGAATTTCAAAATCTTATTGATGAAAAAATTACACCAGATGAGTATATTGCAATTACAGAAATAACAACAACTCAAGTAACAGCCAAAATAAGTGAGTTTGTAACATCAAAACCATCAGAACCCTGGCAAGAAAGCTACATTAGTTATATGGACGCTCTAAAAAAATTTAATTCCTATATTGTAGAAACCAAAGTTTATGCAAATATGATTAAAGAAGGAAATGATCAAAAGGATATGAAAGAAATTTTCCAAAAGATGGAAACATTAAAAGAAGAATCCAAGCAGATGGTAAAAAACTCATATAATTTACGACCATAAACAGCCTCAAAACCGAAGTATAATATTTTCAAAAGTTGGAAATCGTTAAAAAGCAATTTCACAAATATGGAGTTAGTGTCTCAAGGTTCTGAAAAAATAGAAAAGGACGTGAACGCATCCACAGCCAACAAATTACTGGTAATTTGTGTGGATAGAGACAACGATGTAGGAGAAAAAGCAGGCATTACTACACCGGTTATAGGAAGAGATGAGTGTATAGAAGCCGCTCAAAGATTAGCTTTAGAAGATCCGGAAGATGCAGATTCAAATTCTATATTTGCAGCAATAAAGACCTATGAGGACTTAATAAGTAAGGGATACCAAGTAGAGGTCGTAACAATAGCAGGAGTAAAAGATCGAGGTGTACAAGCAGATGAAAAGATTTTATCTGAAGCCAGAAAGGTTTTAGAGAAATTTTCTGCAAATGGAGCAGTAATTGTTTCAGATGGAGAAGATGATGAAAGTGTAATTCCAGTAATTCAAAATGTTCTACCAGTTGTATCTGTACAAAGGGTGGTGATGAAAGTCAGTAGGAGTGTAGAGTATTCATATGCGGTTTTTGGAAAATACCTAAAAATGATAGCATATGATTCAAAGTATTCAAAATTTTTCTTAGGTGTTCCAGGAATCCTTTTGTTAATTGGTGGAATCGCAACTGTTTTTGGATATACTGCCGAAATTTTTGCAGTTCTAGTTAGTATTTTAGGAGGAGCATTTTTGATCAGAGCTTTTGATGTAGATAGAGCTTGGTCTAGCTGGACAAAACCTACTCCAATGGGATTCATCAGAATGTTTACAATGGTGGCAGGAGTTCTACTTATTCTATCATCAGTTCCAGCTGGAATTAGTTCAGTAGATTCAGAATTATTAGAAAGGGATACAGAATTTATTTCAAAAATTACTGACAAAGTAATAATTGGACAATTTGTTTCTGGTGCATTACCAATCTTATGGATTGGCATGGGTTCAATTTTTGCAGGAATTTTACTTAGTAATTGGATAGGAGGAGTTCCAAGACAAATAAGTGATATACTTAGGCTAATTGTTCTTGGAGCCTTGTATCCTACAGTATATCAATTTACTAACATTATGATAAATGAAGAAAGTTCATTTACATTAATACCCCCTTTGTTAGCAGGACTTGCAGTCACATTAATCTCAGTAACAATTTTGTTTAAAAAATATAGAAAACACAAACATCAAGAAATGGTTTCAGATTAGGATTCGAAAAATCAATTTTTAATGTCTTTTATCTGAAAAACACTGATATCTTCATATGTATAATATATATCAAAAGGTGACTGGATATTAGCAAGTTTTTAGATACAATATTTCAATTATCGGGCCTATACAAAATTTACTCAAAGAGACTTGAAAGTGAGGTTCGTAATGGAGATATCCCAAATCATGTTGCGCTTATTTTAGATGGAAATAGAAGATGGGCAAAAAGACACCTAATTATTCAAAAAAAAGGACATTGGAAGGGGGCAGATGCCGTTGAAAGACTACTTGATTGGTGTGAAGAATTGGATATTAAGATAATCACATTATATGCACTTTCAGCTGAAAATCTTGAGAGAGATGATGATGAGTTGGAATACATATACGATTTGATTCGTATGAGATTAAGAAAATTGTACAATGATCCTAGAATTCATAAAAATAAAATGAGAGTAAAAGCAATTGGAAGGATAGAACTTTTACCAGATTCCATTAAAGAAGTTTTAAAGCTATTAGATGATGCTACCAAGAATTACAATAATCATTTTCTAAATATTGCACTTGCATATGGAGGACAATACGAACTTGTTGATGCAGTAAAGAAAATTGGCAATAAAATCAAAAATGGATCATTAAATGTAAAAGAGATAAATGAAAAAGAAATTGAATCAAACCTTTACACATCACATCTTCCACAATCATCTCCAGATATGATACTTAGGACATCAGGAGAAAAAAGATTAAGTGGATTTCTAATGTGGCAAAGTGCTTACAGTGAATTAGTTTTTATGGATATTTTTTGGCCAGAATTTAGAAAGATTGATTTGATGAGAGCAATTAGAACATTTCAAGAAAGAAAAAGAAGAATGGGAAAATAAAACATGATTGAAGAAACATCAGCAGGAGTAGTAATATTTAGAAGAGAAAATTCGAGAATTTTGTTTTTATTATTACATTATCCATCAGGACATTGGGATTTTGTTAAGGGAAAAATGGAAAAAGGAGAATCAGTTCGTCAAACAGCAATAAGAGAAACTAAGGAAGAAACAGGGATTACAGATATTACTTTTGTGGAAAATTTTGAAGAATGGATTGAATATAATTTTCAATTTCAAGGAGAGATTGTTCACAAAAAAGTTGTTTTTTTCTTGGGTGAAACAAAAAATAAAGAAGTATTAATTTCTCATGAACATCTTGATTTTACTTGGATGGATTATCTTGCCGCAATGGATAAAACAACATTTGATAACGCAAAAACAGTTTTAACAAAATCATATTCGCTTCTTAGTAAGACTCTCTAACTTCAATTCTTTTGCGATTAAGGCAGGGTTTTTGTCATTAAGAATAGTCCTGCCTACAATAAGATAATCAGTACCTGCAGACATCACTTCATTGGCATTACCTCCTTGTGTTCCTACTCCTGGAGAAAAAATATTCAATTTTTTTCCAGCTTTCTTTGAGCAGAATTTTATAATTTTTGGGTATGTAGCCCCAACCACAATACCATCTACTTTCGCTGCGAGGGCCCAATCTAAAAATAATTGATATAGTTGCTCTTTTTTCTTCATTTTAATTTCCATATCGTATGATACCTTTGCCTCAGGTGCACTCATATGACAAAGTGTAATAACACCCTTGTTGTTCTTATGAGCAGATTTTACTAGGTTCTTTAAACTTTCTAATCCCATAATTGGGTTTGCAATAACTGCATCAAACCCAAAATTCCACAGATGTTCAGTCGTGATTTTATTTGTATTTCCAATATCATTTAATTTAATGTCGGCAATAGTTTGTAATCCATATTGATGGGCTATCTTATTGATTCGAATAATCTCTTTAGACCCAAGTGGCAACAATAAATGAAAATTTAACTTAATTCCACATAAAAAGGAATGAAGATTTTTAATATTTTGAATAGTTTTTGATTCCAAATTATGTATAGAGAGATCATAATCATTAGCAAGAATTACTTTACCGTTACTTTTTGATATGTTTAAAAGTCTAGTTTTGAAGGTGGCCATAATCTACGAGTGGATGCGTATCTTTTAATTTTATTATTTTGATATATGAATACCCATGTTCTGATGGATTATCGACAAAAGTTGGATCTAATCCATTATTTGTGGAAAATTTCAAAAAAGGCTTTTGTGGATCTTTATCAAGTACAACATGGCAGAAATATGATGTTCCTTCTTCATTAAAATTCATAAAAACTCCTATAAGCCATTTTTCATTCCGTGGAAACAAAAACAAAGGAAAAGGAATTTCTTCAAATCCCCAACTAAGTTTTGCAAGGCTAGCCATATCCTCTAATTCAATAGGTTGATATCTATCAAGAGTACCATTACCAGGCTTGAGCGTTTCTGGAAGAGATTTAATTCTAACAATAGGAGAATAAAGTTTACTAGAATCAGAAGTTGTATCTGTTATTCCTGATTCTTCTTTTCCACCTTTTAACCCGTAACAAATGTAATGTCCATTATGTTCTAGTGGAGTATAGTAAACAATTGGTTTTTCTTTAAGAATATCCATTTGAACTGATAAAACTTTCTTTCCATCATGTTCATGAAGAAATGATACACGTGGAGCACGTTCAAGGGCACATACTAATCTTGAAAATTCTAAAGAAGAATAAACTTGAATGTATCGAGGTAATTTATCCACGTAAATTTCTTGTAGATATTCAAATTAAACTTATCCAAAAAATTTCAGGCTAATTTCTTCTATCAATGACATCATTGATTGCTGGACCTGTTCCAATGATTGTTACAGGCGTGTTTAACTTCTGCTCAATATTTTTTATGAAAGACTTTGCATTTTGAGGAAGATCATTGTAAGATGTCATGCCTGCACATGCAGGAAATATTACATCTAACTTTGTTATCGAGATTTGTGTTGCACTGTTTAGCATAATTGCACGCCTAGCTAAATCAAAATCAAAATCTGCAGTCCGTCTCTTCCTCCCAGTAACAGTTCCAAATTCAGACCATCCCTTTTTTTCAGCTTCTTCAGAGGTGAGTTCTTTTTCTAAAGGACCAGTGCCTACACGTGTCACATATGATTTGAAAACAACAATTACCTCATCTACTTTCTTTGGACCAAGGCCTATATCAGCACAAATGCCTGAGGCCGTAACATCTTTTGAGGTAACAAATGGATATGTTCCATGCCATAAAGAAAGAAAAGTTCCTTGAGTACCCTCTACTAGAACGTTCTCATTGTTTGATAAAGCAAAATTGATTTGTTCAGGAACATCTACAACTAATGAGGATAGGGAATCAAAATCTTTAGCAAGTTTTAATGTTCTCATGGCTCTATCAGCATTTGCGGGCCCAGTGCCAGAACCAGTGCTGCCAATTTTTTCTTTCAACTCACCCTTCGAATCGCGGGATAAATGAGTATCTTCAATAATTCCGCAGTGTTTATCAATAAATGAACGTCCTGAAGCAGCAAAATCTTGAATTTCTTTGAACAAAATATCTGGATTAATTACAACGCCTGGACCAATCATCACTTTAGCATTCTTATTTAGAAATCCACTTGGAAGCATTCTAACTTTGTATACTTTTTCGGCATCTCTAATTGTATGACCTGCATTTGGTCCGGCACCTCCACGAACAATAATTTTTGGATTATCTTTAATTGCCAGATATGAAATGATTTTACCTTTTCCTT
This sequence comes from Nitrosarchaeum sp., assembly GCA_965223805.1. Lineage (GTDB taxonomy): Archaea > Thermoproteota > Nitrososphaeria > Nitrososphaerales > Nitrosopumilaceae > HKST03. Next base: position 1,012,087 of record OZ245014.1, read on the forward strand.
CATCACCAAAAAATCCGCCAACTACAACTGTAGAAGTCATAGTGTTGAGATTAAATTTGGTTTATTTAAGCTAAAGTGTTGTCATATGTTTTAATATCCAACAAATACTGAAAGTGATCATTGGCAGGACCAAATTATGCAGGTAACATTATAGTAAACTTGGCAAATCTTCCAGATTTTTTAAGAAAACCAATTTTAAAAAAAAGAATGATGGAATTTTTTACGTTACCAGAATTAGAAAAAAAAGAAATAATCAATAATGCTCTTGAAGCAGGACCAACAATTCCATTTCCGAATTTTTCAAAACTTTTCAAAACATGGTTAGAAATTTTGACAACTTTAACAGAAGAACAAAGAGAAGGACTCTTCTTTGCATATATTAGTGAAATAACACAATCACCACAAAAATTGATCATGTTTAATTTGGATGGGGTTTTAGAAATTTATCTTACATTAGATGAAGAGAAAAAAGAAATTCTTGCTAAAACAATTAAAAAAATCATAGATGGATTAGAGAATGAAAAAAGAAGAAGAGTTTTACTTGTTATTCCAGAAAATGCTAAAAAACTTTTGAGGCTCTAAACAATTGGTTCATCGGGTTTTCTATTGTCTTCATTTGAATAATCTACAACATCTCCTTCAGGCGTAAGAACTCCTGCAAATATTTTTTCATGTTTTTTTAAGAGCTTCCTATGATCTAGCATAGACATATCAAGCCTCATTTCGTTCATCACCATTACTCGGTATTCCTTCCATTCAGCCCAACATTTGTTACATACAGGGTACTTTTCGGCCATCATATCGAGTTCTTCTGTGTCAGAGATAACATTCTTACACTTTGTGCAGGTACGACTCATAAAGAAACCAAATGGAGACTCCTTTTATTTTTTTATCAGGTAAAGAATCCATTTCTAGTCGTAGAAAATTAGTCTTTGCTGGAATAGAATTTTTAATCATAGGTATTTCTGATATATCATTAAGGATCATTTGATAAAAGGAAATGAAAATTTGTACACTTCGGTTGATTTGTTCTAGTATTGAAAGAAATTTTTTCACAATTTGACTAATTTAGAATAGATTCTAAAAATTTAATCTATCTTAATTAAATGGATTCTAATCTGAAATTTATTGATTGGAAGAAGTTACTTATTGAAAGATTGGGTAACAAGTGTAGGGTTTGTAATCAAGAAGATGTTACAAAATTGGACGTAGGTTTCATTAACGGTCAAGAATATCTTGAAGAACAATATTTTGGAAAGAATGACGAAATGTATGTTTGGTTTGTCCTACATTTCAAAGAAGAATCGGAATATTTGCAGTCTATTTGTACTGTTTGTAAATCAAAAAAAGTAGAAAACAAATCAATTCCATTATCAAAACTAGAAGAATTTTACTTTACACCAAAAGCAATGGACACTCAAGAAATAATGAAGTGGATGGATAAAAAAGCATCTGAGTTACTCATATTTCTGAGGGAAAATAAGCAATTTGTCCCAATTGAAAAACGACTGGAAAAACACTATGGGTATCTTAGAGACAAGTTTACTGAGATTGATAGAAACATATACTTAATTGAGCATGAAAAAAAGTGGTTGCCTAAAAGATATGCAGATGTAATAGAACAGGATCTAAATGAAAATCCCGAAATCAAGAGTTTGGTAGAAAAACATCATCGACCAAAAATTCCAGATACAGGACACTAAGTAAAGAAGACATTCCCTTTTGGATGAATTTTCTAGATATGCCTATTTCAAGGCTAATTAAGACCCTTTAATGCTAGAAAATAATTTTTTTAATTTTCTATGTGTTCTAAGAAAAACAAGAAAAATTAAATCAATCTTAAGAATGTAAAGTAATAATAGATATCATTAAGAAAGCAATATGTGAAGATCAAGTGTCCCAAGTGTAATGAAAATGCAGAATTGGCTATAGATTTTTCTTTTGTAAAATGCAATAAATGCGATTTAGATATGAGTTATGGAGAATATGTAAAATTTGTCGCACATAATGAAAAAACATACTCAGATATTTTAGGAGATTATGCAGGGAGTACAGAAGGTCAATCATCAGGATCTTTGGACGAATGGGATTAAATAAATTAGTAAAATCATTCATCAGATTAAAATAATTAGTTAAACAAATTTCTAATCACCATTGGAATTTTTATTAGAAAATATTCTTAACTTGGTAGGATTCTTGGTAGGACTTGCCATTGGAATAATGTCGTTAATAGGATTTAGAAATACAGGAAGTCCTACTTTATTTAGATTAACAATTGCATTTTTTTCAATTAGTATTGGTTTCTTTGTAATTTGGGCCGGATATACAGTAGAAGATTTTATAATAAAATCAGGAAGTTTGGAAAGATGGATTCAAACTGTAGGAATCGGAATTCAAACTGTAGGATATTTTTTTATTGCATTTTCACACAGTATAAAATCATTTTTTCCAAAATCAAGATACTTTAGATCAGTTGGCATATTCCCATTATTCCTAGTATCGTCAGTACAAATAGAACATATTTTCCGATCAGTCTCATTTATTCTATTAGCATATGGAGCGATTGAGACAATGCTTTCATATTTTGAAAATAAAAACAAAGGAGCTATATCTGTTGCCATAGGATTAGCTCTTTTAGCTCTTGGAGAATTTTTGGGATGGTATTCATTTGTATTTCCTGAATCCATTTTATATTCAGTATCCATGATAATCAAAATAGTAGGTTTAATTGCGTTGTTCATTCCAGTCAGCAAAGTACCATTAACTAAAATAAAATTTGATGAAGATTTCAAGTGATTGCAAGTATAGGCTCACATTTTGAAGGAAATTATAATTTGTCAAATACTTTTATCTTTTTAGTATATTGCAAAATATCAACCCACTCTCATAGAAATTATAAAAAATAATCTGTAGAAAAAATGGTAGAGTATAGAACGCATATGAAAATAATTGGAGATATTCTTTCAACCACAAGAGATGATCTCCAGGATGAAGATGGAGCAACAGTAACTTATCTGATTAGAAAAGCAAATATTTCCCATGCAAGAATTTCTAGAATTCTAAAGACATTAGTATCACAAGGGCTTTTGGAACAGGTGGAATTACAGGGTTCTAGCAAATATAGAATCAGTCAATCAGGCAGAGAATTTTTGCAAGCATATTATACATTTAGTTCTTTTGCAAATACATTTGGACTAACCATCTAATCTTCTATTTCCTCAAATTCATCTAGTTCATCATCAAAATCATCTTCAAAATCAGTATCTTCATAATCAGAGAGTTCAGTCATATCTATTGAAGTGAATTTTATTAAGTTTAAAACTTATTCAAAGGTAAATGAATAATTAAAGAAAAAAACAGAAGATATGTTGAAAGTTAATTGTGATAAAGAAGGAATTAGAAAAGCCACTAGCATAGTAAAAAAAGGAGGAATTATCGTTTTTCCAACAGATACAGTGTATGGAATTGGTTGCGATCCTTATAATGAAAGTGCAATTAAAAAAATTTATAAAATAAAATTAAGAGAAAAGACAAAAGCATTTCCTGTTTTGGTTTATTCAAAAAAAGCAGCTTCAAAAATTGTTAATTTTGATAAGCAATCAGAAAAATTAGCTGAAAAATTTTGGCCGGGTTCATTAACTTTGATATTAAATTTAACAGAAAATAAATTAAAAAAGTCTCTAAATCTTGATAAAAAAATTGCTCTTAGAGTTCCTAACAATAATTGTACCTTAGAACTGTTAAAGAAATGTAATTTCTTGATTGGAACAAGTGCAAATATTTCTGGTCAAGAGCCATTTACAGATCCATTGGAATGTTATCAAAACATAGAGGGTTTTGATCTTTTTTTGGATGGAGGAAAGATTTCTGGAGTTCCATCAACCATTGTAGAAATTATTGATGGAGAGGCAAAAATTCAAAGAGAAGGAATGTTAACAAAAGAGGAGATCAGGAAAGTTCTTTGAATTTGATTATTACTTGTGCAAGACATTTGGAGCCTGAAACAGAGCAAGAACTAAGAAGCATCTTAGAAGAATTAGGAGATTCAAAACCAACTATCAACATTACAAAAATGTCAGGAATATTAACTGCAAATACAATAATGGAACCTACAGAAGTGGTAAAAAAAATCAGAAATATGATAATAGATGAACCATGGTCAATCAGATATTGTTTAAGAATAATACCTATTCAAAAAATTATAGAAACTGAAATTGAAATCATAGAAAAACAGATAGCAGATATGTCAAATTTAATTTTAGAAAACGAATCGTATAGAATTTCAATAGAAAAAAGAGATTCACAAATCTCAAGTCAAGAACTTATCTCAAAAATTGCCAAAAATATCAAAAATAAAGTTTCATTGAAATTTCCAGATAAAATAATTCTCATAGAAATTCTAGGTAGTCAAACAGGATTATCTATTCTTAAAAAATCAGATATCTTGAGTGTGGAAAAAACAAAACGAAGTATCTCAGAATAAAACAGTAGCCTTTTCAACAAGTAAATCTTCTAAAAGGTTTTTTGATAATACACTATCAAGTTGTTTTTTAGTAATTTTAAATTGTTTTTTTAGAAATGAAGAGTTGTTTTTTGAAAATGCAGAAATAGAGTAAGATAGTAGTTTAGAATTTAGAAGATCTAATTGTTTTTTTTCACCGATTGTAATGAGAAGGAAATTCTTATTTGGTTTAATGCCTGCAGTATGGATAGCTTCAGAAATTTGTAAAGTTAAAGCAAATCTCATTAGAATATCTGTTTCTAATTTGTTTGAAAGCAAAATATTATTTTTTTGAGATAAAAACGATAAAGAAAGAATCTTTTTTGCATGAGATTTATTTAATACAAAGTTGCTATCTATTGCTTGAATTTTTAATTTAGGAAAATCTTTTCTAAGAGTGTCAAGAAAATTCACATCAAGGTTTTTTTGGCCTTTAATTTCAAGAATTTGGATTGTTTTTTTAGAAATGTTAAACAAAATTCTTTTTGATGAGCCTCCATGAATTACAGGGATAATACTTACAATATCATTATTTTTCAGTACAGTCATTTTTCCCTCCATAGCCGACGAATCAACCCCATTGACTGCAATCAAAATGTTATCAATATCTAAATTCAAAGTATTTTCAGGTTTAAGAGAAAGAAGAATTTCAAGAAATTCATTAATAGAAATATCAGATTCATCTATTTCAAGATGATCAGTTGAAAAGGATTTTTTTGCTCCACCTAAGAATTTAACAGTAATCATTTAAGATAATTTGGAAGATTAGGATTTTATTTCTTAGTTATTCAGCTTTTTCTTTAACAGATTCTGCTTCGAGGGATGTTTCAGAAACCTCAACTTCTACATTTTGGGCAACATCAACAGCATCAATGTTTTCTTCCTGAATAGGCTCTGTTTCGGGGTTTGTCTCAGTTTGGATAGTTGATCTTTGAGTTTGTTTTACTTTTTCTTCACGAATTTGTTTTTTGATGAATTTTGTAATATATCCTGCAACCTCATTTTTTAATCCCTTCGAGCGAATTATTGAGATCTGATCTAGGATTTTTTTATTATCAGCAAAATCCTCGCCAAATTTTGATTGGTGCTCATCTAATACTTCATAAGAAAGACGCTTAATTCTATCCACTCCTCGTTTAATGAACTAGGGTTTTTTATACCTATATTCCAAGGTAGTTTTTGGAGTTTGTTTCAAGTAGCAAAGACATGTCATCAAAGGTTTTTCCAAGAATTTTTGCGGCACAAAAAATAACACTAGGAATAAAGCTTACCTGAGCTGATTTCATTTCAAAGCATCTTGAGAATCTAACAGGACCATCGGTCTCCACAAGAATTTTGGATTCTTGAGTCTTTGATAACAAGGTTTGTTTATCATTTGCATAAACCATGACGGGTCCATAAGATACAAAGAAATTCATATCCATAGCTTTTTGAAGTTGTTTTTTGCTTCCATCAAACCAATGAAGTAAGGCGTGTTTGGTGTTATATGAAGTCATTATTTGAAGAATGTTATCAAGACTTTTTCTTGAATGAATTGAAATTGGTTTTTGGTATTTTTCAGCTAATGCGAGAAGAGTTTCAAAAACTTTAACTTGCCTCTTTGAATCAGATTCAGATTGGGCGTAAGTTGGGTCTAAACCTATTTCACCAACACCACTAATTGATTTGTAATTTTTATGAATTAATTCTACCATTAATTCTAAATTATCATTGGCATATTCAGGATGGATTCCAATAAAAGGTAAAACTAGTTCAGTAGATTTTGCAATTGCCAATGTTCTTTTTGCATCATCGTTATTCATTGCGACACAGCATGCTTTCAGTTTAATTTTTTGCATTCCTGATAAAATGTAATCTAAATCATCATGATAAAATGGATCCGATAAATGTACATGAGAATCATAATACCACGTCATTTTTATCATCTATGATACTAGTCTGTATAAATCGATTTCTTGGTGATATTTTTTTACTCACAATCTTTTATCATTATCATTAAAAAGAAAATTAATGAAGTCATCTGAATTAGGTCTATCAGCAATGTATAGAATTTTGAAAAAAGCAGGAGCTTCAAGAGTAAGTGATGAATCAGCAGATGAGCTCAGAAGAATTATTGAAGAATTAGCTGAGGGCATTGCAAAGAGTGCAGTAGAAATGGCTTCACATGCTGGAAGAAAAACAATCAAAGGAGAGGACGTCAAGCTTGCATCAAAACCATTTACAAAATTCTGATCCAAAGAGTTTAATCAAATGCAAATGTCCAATTAAACACTTGTTTTGTGTCGAATTTTAGAGAAAAAGATAGAATTATTGTATAAAGTTTGCTCTTTTGTGAGGAATACATTCTTCATATAATTCGCCTGAAATCTCATGGATAGTACAGCCACATTTCAGTGTATGAATTGGGATTTTTTTATAGTCTGAATCAATCATAAGAAAATATTACAAAATTTGTTTAAAACCTCTATGAACGATTTATCAGTGGAATATGATTCTCTACTATTGAGACAGGGACATTAAATGTTATTTCTTTCCATTTTACAGTTAAAAGGCGGTAATTTTTGACTGGATAATGCCTGAGAATGATCCAAAATCATTGTAAATCAGTTTATTCTGACTAGATATGATTCTAGTTTGTAGATACAAATGAAGAAAGATTAATTTGATAAGTTGACTTTTCTGCTAACTTTACAATATTAATGATGATAGTGTTTTTGTTAACTCTTGGAATATTTTTTGATAATTTCTTCCATTTCATTTATTATCTTTGATTGCATTTTGAAAGTTTTGTTTTGATTCATTAGTATCAGATGCGTCTTTTTGTCTGGTATCTTTACTTGACTCTTCAGTCGTTGAATCATCTATGTTTTTCAGAATTAGTCTTGTCAGAAATGTTTTCAGGTGGCATATATTTTGAAATCAAATTGTTTAGATATCTCTGATCAGACATGTACAAGGTTTTGCCGTTTGTCAAAGATTCTTTTATGTGTAATAATCTTCCTGTATCTCCAATTTCAGAATCGATAAAATGTTGGATTTTATCCAGTAGGTCTTCATACAATACATTGATATCTCTTTGTCAAGTTAATCAATGTAGTGTCTTGCTATGATATACTAGATGTGAATATTTCTTAATCAAAGGAGGATTTGTTATTATACTAGATCTAAATGCTTTGTACAAGGACGTGAAGATAGTTCTAGATTTATTCAATTATTGCATTGATTAGTTTTTTGATAGATCATAGAATATAGTAGTAGGCTTAACTGCTTTCAGTTCATCTATAGAACTACGTTACACATAGCAGATATTTTAACAAAAAACAAAATGTTCCTTATTTTTATGCTATCTTCTTCGGTTGTTATTTTTGCAGGCAATGCAAATACTGTGTTTACCACAGGAAAAACGACAGTTAGATGTACAGCAGCTGATTCATTTGGAAACGAAATGAGACTCTTTTGTGGTTACCGTCGGATATGAAATAGTACAAATTCCAGACTGGTTTAAGCAGATTGTCAAGTTCTGGACATCCCAAACCATCTCTGATGAGGAGTATGTTAAAACACTGGATTTTCTAATAGATGAGAAAATAATTCATGTGCCTCACACCAAATCTCCAAAAATAGAAAGAATTGCAGACATTCCAGTGTGGATAAAAACCAATGCTGAAAAATGGTATGAAGGAGAGATATCAGATGATGAATTCTCTATAGGAATACAGTGGATGTTGGATCATGGAATGATTCAAAATTAATTTAAGTTGTAAATTCTATTGACCTTGATCGAACCAAAAATAAATCAATTCTTTCAAATTATCTTCTGATAAAAGGATGACCTATGAGTGAATTGTTAAGATTTAGAGGATGTGTAAACAATGCTATTCATCTGGTGTTGAATTGATATTGAATGAAGAAACTTTTGAGGTAATTTGTGATAAGTGCAGAATTAATTCTAATTAATCTGTAAAGCATATCTATAAACTAATATCCTTTAATTTTTCTAGAGTTTTCAATTACATTTTCAAAGTGACGATTCAATAATTTCGACAATAGGAAGTGGAAGGGTAGGTTCAACAATAGGCTTTCTTGCCGGATAAATGTGTAGCATAATCGAATATAAGATCGATATATTTCTAGATCTAAGATTTTATTTTGATGAGATAATTTATTCTAAAGGAAAATTTATTTTACAGTTAGGACATTTGCCTCTTTTGCCTTTGTAATGTCTGTCATAATAGGTTATAATTGTAAACGAACAATGGATGCAGACAATTTTGGACAACGCTATATGTTGCACTTTAATTTACTAATATTTTAGTCTCAATTGAACCAAAAATCGATGACAATTCTAGTAAATTATCTAAAAATTGTTTTATAATTAAAACGACATAGGAATAGTATATGTGTAACGAAATCGAATATGCAATGATTCAAGAGATGTTGCAGAAAATGATAAAACAAAAAGAATCAGAAAAGAAAACTGAAAAACCACTTGAAGTCATAGTTAGCTAGGTAATATCTAAAATTGAAGATTGTTAACCATCATGGTAGTACCAGTTGTTAGGTAATTTTATGCCTATTCTTGTTTTTACTTTAATAACACACAATGACAAATCTTGATAATTTCTGGATGCTAAATGTCGCCGCAACCATGCTTTTGAGCCCATGATTCGCTTGCAAATTCACTAAATTCACAAAATCTAGAACTCAAATATCCCAAGCTTGCATCCAATAGTTCTTCATTTAGAATCACGTCATTACAATAAACAACACCAATAATTCTACTGTGACCTTCTGGGTTTTGTCCATCGTCTTCATCAACTAGAACTTTAGAACCAACAGGACAAATTGTTTGGATAAAATTTTTGGACTCTACTCCTTCCAGAGACTTCAATGTGGGAGAAGATGTCAATGCAAATCGTACATATTGATCATCAACATGAATAGAGCTGCCATCAATTATTTTTGTTACTGTTCCAGTAATGCATTTGGCACTTCCTGAACATTCTTGAAGAGAATATTGAGAAGTCTGAATTTCTAGAGGCTCAGCAGGGATAGAAATGGAATTTTCTTTTGTATCATTATCAGCAGGGATAGAAATGGAATTTTCTTTTGTATCATTATCAGAAGGGTTAGATTCAAGATCAGAAGTTGAAATGATAAAAAACAATCCTATTATAGGAACTATTGCCAATCCAACCAATTTTTTGTTCATAAGATTTTTTATCTTAATGGGTTAATTGTATTTTTATTTTTTTATGCTGGAAGTATCTTTGATTTTTTTTAAAAAATACGCCAGATAAGAGATCAAATTTTTAATGTGACTTCCTGGCCTTATGGATGATTTATCAGTTCTGCGTAGCATTATTAATTAAAACTCGCACATACAATACATATGAAATCAAACAAAATACAAACTGAAAGACCAGTAACAATAACTGGTTTGTTAGATGTGCTTACAACTGCATGGAATGAAGAAAAGTCAAATAAGAATGATTACTAGGTTGGATCCCCAAGTTAGGCGTTGGGTGTGGCTACAGCAAAATTTTATCTAAAATCTTTTCCAGATGCTTACCTCCCTTTGTTCTTCTGATATATCATAATAAGATAAATCACATCGAAGACAAGTATCTCAACAATCAAACAACTATACAAGGTGCAAATCCTGTTAAAATTTCAGATCAAGAGGAAGGAACCAACACAGACAGTTCTGGATTTCCCTGAAGAAAATCTCAATGGATTCACTTCAAAGTGAATCTCAGACTGTCTATTTGTCAAGACTGGAAGACTTAGACATATTTCTTCAAGAAAACACCACAACAAGATCTTATTTTAACAACCATTCCTAGATTATTTCGTGAGCTTTGATGAGTTTTATGAACAAATAATGAACATAGACGAGTCAATCCAGTATGCCGTGATTCTGAGCAAGAATGGCGAGAAGATATCTGGTGGATACAGAAAAGGAATGACTCCTATACTTACAGAAGACGAATTGAAAATGGTCCACTTTTATGCCGTACAGAGATGGGACACAAGAAAAAACATCGAATACAGAATCGGAAAGACCAGATATTCCATGGGAGAATATGAAAAGATGAAAAGAATATCGTTTCCCATAAATGACAAATATCTTCTGATGGTACACACCGAAATGAAAAATGACCACCAGAAAATCATCTCTAAAATATTGGATTTAATCAAAAATATTTCGGATAACTAAACATGGTATGCCAAGGAATATGTCATAGGTACAAAACAACAAAGGGTAATGCTAATGATTCTTGGTACAAGAAAGGTGCCAAGAGATGTAGTGTCTGTTCCATTTTTATTAAATGGGAAGGAAAATGGTGTCCATGTTGTGGTTTCATGTTAAGAAGTAAGCCAAAAGGAAACCAGTACAGAAAGAATAAAGAAAAGTCTAGAATCTAAGACATTCTTATTTGATGTAAAGAAATCATAAGTTTTAGAATACGTTCATTGTGATAGAGAATATGAAAATTTGTTTAACAGACATATTTATTCTGACAAATGTTTTTTGGAAATTTCATCCTAATTTGTAATATTTTAGCCCTCTTCTAACACTTCATTGATTACTTGAGAGAAACTGACTAATTTTTCAGATGATTTTATCATATTTGATATCTTATCACTCAGATACATGGTATAGAATGTGGACCATAGAAATATAGTGAAATTATTAGGAAAACAGATTTAAACACTTGAGTGTGGAGCTGAGATGGCTTTGAATACGACCGTTCAGAGTCACGACTTGTCAGGTTTGATGTTAGAAAATCACTAAGAGAAGTGTTTAGAAAAAACTAGTGCTCAAGGATTATCTCTTGTTTCTTGGTTTGTTTCTCACCGAGCTTTTATAACAAGGACACTTAACAGTTGGAATCTTCATGAATCTCTCGCACTGTCTGCAGAATACTAGCTAGAACACATTTTATTCAGATATCTTTTGGCTGTAACAGGAGAGATACCAACATCTTCTGTATCACCATAATTAGATCATGTTCAGGGACATGAGTAAGATCATTTAATTCATGAAAGACATAGTCTAAATGCAGATTCTTCTCTTTCTATTTCACCAAGCTTGAGAAATTCTTGTATTATACTTTCAGAGTTATGTGAATATTCAGAATTACAAAAGAGAACAAATTGATCAATTACAATACGTGTTGAATTGTTGAAGGATTACTTTTGGTTGAAATCTTGTCAAAATACAATCTCTTGTTCGTTTTTTTTTTTGATAAGAATGTCATTTTACACGATTATAGGGTCTGTTTTTTAATCAAACTATTGCATCTAATCTAAAGAGTTTAATTGTTCATTTTGTGTTTTTCAAAACGGTACTCTGGCAGAACGGTTATGCGTGGGCCTGCAAAGCCTATACAAGGGGGTTCGACTCCCTCGGGTACCTTTATTCAACCATAACTTGTCCATCCATCCAAGGATGTAAAGTACAATAGTAATCATAAAGTCCAGTTTTTTCAAAGGTAAATGAAAATGATTGGTAAGGATCTAGATAACCGCTATCAAAAAGTCCTGTTGGAGAATCGTAAAACCCAGAAGTTACGCTATGAAATGCAGAGTCCTCATTTAGCCAAGTAACCGAGTCTCCTTTATTGATCACGATTTTTGATGGAATATAACAAACATCGGTTTTCTCACATCCAGGACGAGAAACTTTTGTTGGCATGATTACATCAGCTGCTACTAACATATTTTCAGGTTCATTTTCCTCTTTGATTGGATTTTCAGTTGGAGCAGAAAATGCAATAATTGCAATTGTTGCAACAATTGCAGAGCTAATAGATATTATTTTTTTCTTCAAATCGCATCACATGTAAGATGTAGTTATTATGTAATTACCAAATTCTCTAAATATATAGCATATTAGAAAACCTAAATGGCACAAAATGATAATGGGTTATTAGAGTACATTCCAGGTTCACAAACTTTGTTAGTTCAAAAAAATACCAGTCCTCCTCTAGAAGGATTTTCAGAAAATATTAGAGGAAACATTAAGGAATACGCAGAAAATTCAAAAAATGAGGTAGAGAAGGGAAATAACTTTCTTCAGTGGGTTTTAACAAGAGTGTTTGAGGCTACTGAAGATGATGCTGCAGATGCAATTGTTGATGGTGCAAATGATCTAGGAATTGATGCTTATCTTCCTGTAGATTTTTCTGATAATACAATTCGCTTATTTCAATCAAAATATGGGACATCCCATTCTATTGAAGCAATAGTAAAATTCAAAGAAGATGCAAAACGCCTTCTAGGAAAAGATGTTACTAAAATGAGACCAGAGATTGCTCAACTTGTTACTAAAATTAAAGAAAAGAATTTGAAGATAAAATGTTGTTATGTAACTGATCAAAAAGTTGAGTACAAAGATGACTTGATTGAGGTAATTGATGGTGAGAAAATTATTCAGAAATTATGGGACAGGATTAAAAAACCTGCTGCAGGTAAAGAATCGTCAATAAAGTTAGAGAGAATGCTGAGACATGAAAATACAATTTTAGGAATTTTAAAATTAAGAGAACTTACAGAATTTGTTAGCAAGAATAGAGATTATGTTTTTGAATCAAATATTAGACAATGGATGCAATTTAAGACCACAGTGAATAAAGGATTAAGAGAAACCCTCCAAACAGATCCTGGGAAATTTTTCTATTATAATAATGGAATAACAATAGTAGTAAGTGATTTTGTAGAATTAGGAGACAATATGATAAAACTCTATGCACCACAAATTGTTAATGGTGCACAGACATCAAATTCGATTCTTGATCATTCTAAGCGAACAAAAAACATGGATGGTTCTATGACAGTTACAATCATAAAAGCAGATGATGAGCAAGAACAAAACAACATTACAAAATACAGAAATTCACAAAATTCTGTCAGAGGAAAAGATCTTGTTTCATTAATGGATTTTCATAAATCAATAAAATCTCAATTAAAAAATTGTGGATATTTTTATGAAATTCAAGCTGGTTCATTTGATACAAAATCTAAATCCAAACAATGTGAGTATGAAGGAGATTCCACATACAACAACTATCTACCAGATAACCACAAAAAGGTAATTGTTGCAAAAGACGCAATTCAAGCACTTGTTGCAGGAATTGAACAAAGACCTACAGAAGCATATAGTTCTCCAGCTCAATTTCTTCCAAGAGGTAGCAAATATGATGACATTTTTAATGATAATCTCAAAGATGATTATAGAATATTGTTTTATCCATATCTTGTCAAAGAATACGCAAAAAAGATTCTAAAATATGGAAAACAAGGGGGTCATAAAACAAAAAGATATGCAACCTTATTTTATGTAGCCGTGTACTTTAGGATCATCCATAAGAAAATTCTCGAAACAAAAGGAGATTTGAAGGTAGACATACAGAAATTAGAGCCCATATTTCGTAGTTTTAAGCTAAACTCTAGAATTTTAAAACTAACAGACGTTATTGTGACTAAATTTTTGGAAGATACTGTAGTAGATGATGAAATAGAATTAGCAAATACAAAACACAATTTCTTTTCACAGCATGTATGGAATGATACTATGCTAAGGGTGGTTGATAAAAAAATTAGACAGGAAGAAGATGAGATTTTGGCCCTAAAAAAACTAGTAAGCAATTTGCTTTAAATTCTAAAATAGGTAACAGTCAAACCAAGTAAAAATTTGCAGGAGGTTTACATTGGTTAGACTAGCTACCTAAATTTCTTACAAACTAGTATTATTTAACATGATTTTTTCCAACACATCTAGAATGTTTTTTATATAGATTTAAAAGAACAAAAACACCGAATTTGAAAGAAAAATGCTTTATTTGTAGTGAAAAGATTGAATTGCAGTTCAATCCAATGGATGAATGGAAAATTAAAGGACCTCTTTGTGGAAACTGTTATTCAAAAAAGATAGACGAATATTATCCAGGGAATCATATCAGAGTTAACAAAGAAGATTGATTTAGTCAGCTTTAGAATATTTATTTACATATAGACAATTCCATGCCAGTGAGTCTTCTTTTATATTTTTTTCATCTAAAAAGGAAATATCAGTAACAGTTTTTTTTCTTTTTAGTAGATTTATTTGAAAACTAGAAAATTTTTTGCACTTACATACATTATACAAACACACATCATTATCTCCCTCATCGTGATCTTCTGCTGCATGTCCACAATTACATATTGCGTCTCTTTTTGCTTTGTCTAAATTTTGTTCAGAATAAACACCGAATCTAATATAGGCCTCACCACCATGACCTTTCTTAAAACGTTCATAGTTATCAGATTTTAATAATTCCTTGAAAAATGAAAGATTTGAATCGGGTTTTTGGGATTCAGAGCCCATGATAAACCAGTATTGATCACCAATTTCGACAAATCTAATTTTTATTGATGGATTAACCCACCAATTTATTGTCTCATGCCAAAGATTTGTTGCCTCTTTTCTATCAGAAAATAAAGGAATAACATTCATTCTAAGATCATAATATCTATACGCCACACCAAGAAAGTTATCAAACCATGGTACAGGATGCTGGGAAGACAACTCACAGAGATCAGGCTAGAGGATATTTATCTGATCTGAATTGATGGTAATACCCTTATATCTTGGTTTTACACTTAATTTTGTATGGTTTCCTATAGGACAAGTATGCAAATTGTTGCAGATCTTTTGACTGCCACTGAACAGTCTGGTCAACAAGGTATCAAAACAACCTCATTACTCACGAAAGCAAATCTTTCACATTCTAGACTATCAAAATTCTTGGAAAATTTGACTGGATCTGGACTTATAAATAGAATTGAATTTGATGGGAAAAATACATTTGTCATAACTGAGAAAGGCAGACAATATTTAGAGTCTTACTCAAAATTCTCAAGAATTGCAGAATCTTTTGGTCTCGAACTTTAAAATCTACCTTTTAGATTTTCTTCTTCTTTCTGTATTTGCTTTTCGTCGTTCTTGTCTTTCCTTATAGGAACTATAAATTACAATTACGCATATTCCGGCAATAGAGGCATAAAACAACGGGATAACTGGTGGAACTATTAATTCTCCGTTTGCTGGATTTACAAATGACATAGGAATTCCAACCACACAAAAAACCAAGATCACTAAGAGATACTTGTCCACAAATTTTATGAATTTACAAAACCATATATCTTTTTGATTTAGCTAGATCTTAACAGAAAAAGCATGGCAAAAATTTTAGAAGTAATAGGACTGGTTTTAGTAGGAATCATGTCACTAGCATTTGTTGGAGTAATTCCTCAAGTTGAATCAGGATTATCTCCAGTATTTTGGGGATGTGCTGGTGGTGCATTAATGATAATTTTCTATAGAAAGATGAAAAGAAAACAACAAGAAGAAAAAAGTTGATTTAATTCAAAACAATGATAAGAATTGATTAGGTATTGATCAACCGACAGATCTATAAAGGAGAATTATAGTAAAGGTTTGGGAGGAGCATGACAGAAGAAGCTAAGCAATGGTGGGAAGGTTTAGGAAAAGAGTTAGAAGTTGACATTGAGGCCTTCGATGAATCAAGCTCCTAAAAATTTCACATTAAAAAATAAAATAATTTTAAAGCCTCGAACGGGATCTGAACCCGCGACCTAACGCTTACGAGGCGTTCGCTCTACCAGCCTGAGCTATCGAGGCACTTTTTGGTTGAGCCATTAGAGTTAATAAAAAGCCTTTTCCATTTTTGATCAAATGAAGAAAACCATTTCAGGTATTAGAGGCATATTTGGTCAAGATTTTAACTTAAAGGATACAATTTATTTTTGTAACAATTTTTCATCACTAGTAAAGTCAAAGAAATGTGTTATTGGAATGGATACAAGGCCTTCAGGCCAAATGATCAAAGAGGTCGCATCAGCTGCATTAATGAAAAATGGAATTGATGTATTTGATCTAGGCACGGTACCAACTCCTGTTGTATTTCGTGAAGCAAGAAAATATGGAGCAGGAGTGATAATCTCATCATCTCATAACCCAGTTGAGTGGAATGGTCTAAAATTCATAATTGAAGGAAGGGGAATTAATGAACGTGAATTACCCCAAATTTTAGAAAAACAAGATTTGCCAAAATCTGAAATTGGAGTAGAGACACAGATTACATCTTCATACATACAGGAAGCAAAAAAATTGATAGGAGAGATAGGTAGCAAGCCTAAAATTGCCATAGATATTGGAGGAGGAGCAGCAAAAAAGGTGGCACCAGACCTGCTAAGACAGCTAGGCTGTAAAGTCAACGTTATTAATGAAGATTTGAGTACAACGACAAGAGGACCAGATCCAACAGCAGAGAGCTTATCTGATCTTATCTTGGCATCGGAAGGCAAAGACATTGGATTTGCTTTTGACCTTGACAGTGATAGATTAGTAGTTGTAAAAAACGGAAAAAAACAGACTCCTGATGTAACATTGGGATTAGGGGTAGCAAAGTCGCTTGATCTAGGATACAAGAAATTTGTTTTAAGCATAGACACTAGTGTTTCAGTAGAGAAATTCATCAAAGAAAAGGGAGGGAGTGTAGAAAGATCCAAAGTTGGAGAAGCAAATGTAATTGATTTGATGTTAAAGACAAACTCCCAAGCTGGGGGAGAAGGAAGTAGTGGTGGTTTTATTTTACCAGAATTTAATTATTGTAGAGAAGGCATTCTTACCAGTGGCCTAATTGCGTCAATGTTGAGCAATCCTAAATTTAATGAAATATTAAATTTCATGGAAAGTTATACGCAAATTAGAGATAAGATTAAAGTGGATGCAAACTATCATGATACGGTAATTGATAAAATCTCTAAAAAATTTTCAAAAGATTTTTCAAAAGTAATTACACAAGATGGCGTAAAAGGAATAATAGATGAAGACAGCTGGGTTTTGATCAGAAAATCAAACACTGAAGATATCATCAGAGTTTCTGGAGAATCAAATGATTTAGCAAAATGTGAAAAAATTGTAAAAGACACACTAGATGTAGTGAAAAATTGTTATGACGAAGTTAGATGAATCTGCCATTATCAAAATTTTTCAAAGCAAACTAGAAAATAAAAAATTTGTTTCTGAAGATGTAGAGATATTCAAAATTGGCAAAACAAGGATTGTTGTTAAGATAGACACCTTAGTTCAAAGTACAGATATCCCTCCAAAGATGAAATTAGCCGATGCTGTAAGAAAAAGTATTGTAGCATGCATTAGTGATTTTGCCTCAAAAGGAGTGAAACCAGAATTTGGCATCATTTCATTAAACCTTCCAAAGTCAATCTCACGCTCAAAAGTTATAGAGATATCAAATGGTTTGAAAACCGCATCAAAAGAATTTCAAATCAAAATTCTAGGAGGTGACACAAATGAGGGAAAAGAATTTGTTTTTCACGTATGTATTTTTGGGAAATCAGACAAAATAGTCACAAGAAAGGGTGCAAAAGATGAAGATTCAATATTTGTTACAGGTCCATTTGGATACACTGCAGCAGGATTGAAAATTTTACTTGATAAAAGAAAAGGCAAGAGAACCTTCGTTGCAAAGGCATTAAAATCAGTGTTTAAACCAAAACCCAGACTTGAGTTTGGTTGTAAAAGCCGAAAGTATTTTTCATCATCAATGGATTCTAGTGATGGATTATCTACTACTCTAAATGAAATGTCAAAACAAAGCAATCAAAAATTCATCATAGATAAAATTCCGGCACCAAAAGAGATTTATGAATTTGCAAAAGAAAACAAGATCAATCCAACTAATTTAATTTTTCATGGAGGTGAGGAATATGAATTTGTTTTTACTGTGCCAAAAAAATACAAGCCAATTGTTACAAAAATATCATCTCAAGTAAAAACACCAATACAAGAAATTGGATTTGTAACAAATGGAACTGGAGTTTATACTAAAGTGGATGAAAAAATTTACCCTCTAAAAGATTTGGGATGGCATCACTTTAAAAAATAATTATTCCCCTGAACGAAAATCAAACTCTACTCTTTGAATAATATCAAAAACAGTAGCAGCAGGTAAAACGTTTACACAATCATTAATCCATATCTCATCAAGATACAACAAATAGTCCCTGTCATCAGTTGGTAAATCATCTGGTTGTGAGTCAGGATATTTTAGATGCACTTTATAACCTTCCAACGCAATTTTTTCACATTTTTCTTCTACTGCAAGAAATGGAGAGATTTCATTGTTAGGAGTTAGAAACTGAAAAGCAACAGAACCCAAAAGTGCAGCAGCTACTGCAATTCCTATGGCAAGTAAGATTAAAGATCCCATAAAAAAAGCGACTTTTCATAGTATTTTAGTGATAGTTATAGAAAATACAAAGTATCAAGAAAAGCCATGTTCAAAAAAAAATCAATGTTTTTTAAACCCTTTAAGGTGTGAGTAGACATTGTCAGAAACTGAGGCTAAAATAGAAGAAGTGGAGGTACCAATAGAGGAGACCAAAGCTGAAACAGAGACCGAAACAAAATTACAGGCAGAACCAGAAACAAAAAAAGTAGGTCCTGAAAAATGGGGTATTGCTCATATTTTCAGCAGTTATAACAATACCATTATTCATATGACTGACCTAACAGGTGGGGAAACTGTAGCAATTAGTTCGGGTGGAATTCATGTAAACGCGGACAGATACGAGTCATCACCATTTGCTGCAATGAAAGCTGCCAATGCAGTGGTAGAATCTGCAAGAACAAAAGGGTTTACGGGATTTCATATTAGAGTAAGAGCAGTTGGCGGAGTTGGATCTAGGGTTCCAGGTCCTGGAGCACAAGCTGCAATTAGAGCCTTGGCAAGAGGCGGATTTAAGATTGGAAGAATTGATGATGTCACTCCAATTCCTCATGACACCACAAGAAAGAAAGGTGGAAAGAGAGGAAGAAGAGTCTAGTTAGAAATTTTTACTCTAACATCACAGCCTCTAGCTTTAAAATAATCGGTCATGAATTTTCCAAATTTTTCTTCAGGTTTACTCCATCGATATTTGTTAATCATGTCTGCAAACTTTTCCTCAATTCCGCTTTGTAAATCTGGTTTGAAAGCTAATTTAAAAAATGTCCAACCAAAGCTTGTAGAGGGATCACTAAGCAAATAACCATTATAACATCCAACCAAACTTTCAATATGAGATAATGCTTTTTTAATAGAAAGCAGATCATTTAAATAATTTTTAGTTCCAATTTCTAAGACAACATCCATTATTCTTCACCGTTAAGTGATTGGTTACTTAGTTTATCAGATAGTGATACAAATTTTCCATCCTGTTCAACATTGATCTTTGTTTGCATTCTAATGTTTAGACCAACTGATCTGAACAATAACAATAGTTTCCCACCATCAATTACTTCGTTTATTTCTCCAGTTTTAATCAATTCTGCTAGTTTTTCAACAATTATTTTTGTTTCATTTGGAAATTGTGATTCTGCATTTTGTAATACTTCCAGTCCTCGGTATCCTAGTGTAGGAACTAAAATTTCTCGAGGGGTTTTTTTTGTCTCTGGTTTTGTCTCAGGTTGTTTTTGGGCATTTTCCTGAAAAGAGATATTTTTTTGCATTTCAGCTAGTCTTTTTGCCTTTAATCTTTCAAGTTCAGAATCTTCACTCATCCCTTAATCACACCTATAGGTACTAATTTTGCTACTTTGGTCGCTATTCCTAGATTATGAGATACATTTACGACAGCATCAACATCCTTGTAGGCTTGAGGAGTCTCTTCTACCACTCCATCTCGAGTCAATGCTTTTATGAAAATTCCCTTGTTATTGAGTGATTTTTTTACGTCATTTTCAGTGAAATTTCTTCGTGCTTTTGACCTTGACATTGTTCTTCCTGCACCATGTGCTGTTGAGCCAAAACTCAAGTCCATAGAATTTGGTTGTCCTAGCAAAATCCAACTTGAAGTGCCCATTGAACCTGGAATTAAAACCGGTTGTCCAAGATCACGATACTTTGTAGGTATCTCTCCACGATTTGCCGGAAATGCTCTTGTAGCACCTTTTCTATGAACTACAAGTTTTCTTTCTTTTCCATCAACTTTGTGTTTTTCCACTTTGGCAATGTTGTGAGCAACGTCATAAACTAATTTCATATCAAGATCTGACTCTGATTGATTGAAAACCTTTTCAAATGATTTTCTAGTCCAATGTGTAATCATCTGTCGATTACTCCATGCAAAATTCAGAGCACTAAACATTGCTTTTCTATATGATTCACCTTCTTCTGAGGAATTAGGGACACATGCTAGTTCTCTATCTGCCAAGTGAATATCATATTTTTCTAAAGCTTGCTCTGAAACTCTTAGATAATCGCTACACACTTGATGACCAAATCCTCTAGAGCCGCAATGAATCAAGACTGTGATGGTTCCTTCTGAGATCCCCATTCTTTTTGCAGCTTCTTCATCATGAATCTCTGCTACCTTTTGAATTTCGAGGAAGTGATTTCCTGAACCAAGACTACCAAGTTGAGGAGCTCCTCTTTTTCGTGCTTTGTCTGAAACTTTGTTTGGATCTGCATTTGCAATTTGGCCATTTTCTTCACAAACATCTGCATCATTTGTTGAACCATATCCATTATCAATGGCCCAATTAACACCATTAACCAAAACTTCGTCTAGTTGTGAATGAGAAAGTTTTATAGCTCCTTTTGATCCTACACCGGACGGAATGGATCCAAATAATTCTGTAACAAGATCCTTTAGTTTTGAGCGGACGATGTCTTCATTTAGATTGCTTCGCAGCAATCTTACACCGCAGTTAATATCATAACCTACGCCTCCAGGGCTAATCATTCCTTCTTCAGCATCCATTGCAGCTACACCACCAACAGGAAAGCCATATCCTTCATGACCATCAGGCAAGACAACCCCATGACTCACAATTCCTGGAATAGAAGCCACATTTCGTGCCTGCATTATTGTTCTATCTGTAAGCATTTTTTGAAGTAAACTTTCATCAGCATAGATTTTTACTGGAACTTTCATACCAAGACTAGAATCTGCTTCAATTAGGTACTGATTTTCTGCAATTTTTTTTGGAGTTATTGAAGACATAAAGACAGGTAAAATTTTCGGTCAATCCAATTTAAACCTAAAATTTATCAACAGACTCTATGGTTTGAGAAAAACCTTCAGAGTGTCTGGTTTTTTAGCATAGTCTACTGCAGCTTGGAAATTTTCAAGAGAAAAAGTAGAATCGATTAAAGAGTCAATTAAGATTTTTCGTGAAGCTAGAGCTTCAATTGCAGGTCTAAATTTTCCACATCTTGAACCAATTAATGTTATTTCATTGACAACAGTAGGTGTAAGATCTAGATTTTCTTTGGAAGCTATGGTGGATTTTAAAACTACAGTTCCTCGTGGTTTTATCAATTTCATTGTATCTATAAATCCAGAATTGTTTCCTGTTGCTTCTACAACCAAATCAAATCTATGTTCATCATCGGAATCAATTCCTATCTTTGTTGCAACTCCAAGATTTTTGAAGTTTGCAAGTTTTTTTTCATGTCTTCCAAAACAAACAATGTTATTGCAATCAAGTTTCAAAACATTTGCAATAAGAAACGCTAATCTTCCATCGCCAACAACAGCCACTTTCCAATCGGGTTTTAGATTAACTTGTTCTGTAATTTCAAATGCTGCAGATAGTGGTTCAACAAAAACTGCCTGCTCATCTGATATAGAGTCAGGAATTACATGAAGGTTTTTTTCTGGAAGTGAGAGATATTCTGCAAAAGCACCATTTCTTTTTAGAATACCCAAGACAGTTCTATTAGGGCAATGCCTTTCTAAACCATTTTTACAAGAAGTACAAACACCACAACCAACATTAATTTCACCTACAACTCTTTTACCAATCAAATCCTTGTTTTGAGATTTTACAACTGTTCCAACAAACTCATGACCAAGGATTCCATGATAATCCATGTATCCATCTAAAATTTCCAGGTCAGTCCCACATAATCCTGCTAGATTGATTCTAACAAGAGTCTCTTTATGATTGGGATCTGGATAGTCATTAAGAAATATCATACTTTTTCCATCAAAGACTGCAGCCTTCATACAATCATGATTTTTGATATCTAATTTTAAAAGTTGAGACTTTGAATTTGATAAGTAGATTTATTTTCGATGCATAGACAGAACAATTATTGGCTATTTTACCAATTGATAGCGGTCGATATGGCACTGCAGAAATGATGGAAATTTTTAGCGAACAAAAAAAAGTCGACTATCAATTAGAAATTGAGGGGGCAGCTGCAGCGTCACAAAGTGAGATTGGGTTAATCCCAAAGACAGTGGGAAGAAAAATTCTCAAAGCTGCAGCATCAGGAAAAATTACTGCAGAGAGAATCAAACAGTTAGAAGCAAAAAGCGATCATGATACAGCAGCTTTGGTCGAATCATTAAGTGAGAAGTGTCCTAAAGATACAAGGCCATGGATTCATTATGGATTAACAAGTAATGATTTGGTAGATACTAGCAATTCAATGCAAATGAGAGATGCATTGGAAATTATCGAACCCAAAGTTGCAAAGATAGCATCAATTCTTGCAAAAAGAGCAATCAAACACGCAAAAATTCCAGCAGTTGGAAGAACACACGGTCAACATACAAGCATCATATCATTTGGATTAAAGTTTGCAAACTGGGCAGCAGAGATGGCAAAACATGTAGAACGAATAGAAGAAATAAAAAAAAGAATTTTGATCTGCAAGACTCTCGGCGTAGTTGGTACTGGATCATTGATGGGGGCACAATCCCTTGAAGTTCAGAAAAGAGTTGCAAAGAGGTTAAAGTTGTATCCTGCTGAAGTAACCACTCAAGTAATCCCTAGAGAGAGATATGCAGAGTATGTTTTTGAGTTGGCATTAATTGGAGCTACACTAGAAAAGATTGCAATAGAAATAAGAAACTTGCAGAGAACAGAGATTGGAGAGGTTGCAGAACAATTCAAGAAAGGACAGATGGGAAGCAGTGCAGTTCCTGTAAAACGAAATCCAATCAAAAGTGAACGAGTTTCATCATTTTCAAAGATGATGCGAGGCCAAATTGGAATTGTCTTTGAAAACATCCCACTATGGCATGAACGAGATCTTTCGAATTCTGCCAATGAGAGATTTATCATTCCCACAACATCAATACTGGTAGATGAGATGCTTGAAACCATGACTAGGATTGTCTCAAATTTGATAGTAAATGAGAAAAAAATTGTGGAGAATCTATACATCACAAAGGGCCAGATATTTGCAGAGTTTGTTTTAGAGGCACTAATAAAAAAAGGGGTCCCACGTTTTGTGGCATATAGAGATGTTCAAAGGGTTGCATTTGAGGCAAAAGACAAGGAAATGCAATATATTGATGCAATCAAAAACGACAAGGCTTTCTCATCAAAACTTTCAGAAAAAGAGATTGATGCAATATTTTGTCCCGAGAAACATCTTGGGGCATCACCTGCAATTATCGGCAACGTCAACAAGTCAGTTCAAAAGACAATCAGAAAATTCATCTAGACCTTAATAGATTCTTATGAATTTTAGAACCATACTGTAATGCTTTTTTTCTTTTGGTTGCAGAAACTCTAGGTACTCCTGCTTCTACTGCGGCCTCTCTTATGGCATGTTTTCTTATTAGGTCATCCTTGTTGTATATCTTTTTAAATAAAGGTACTGTCTTTGCAAATTTTATAAAATCATCAGACAGCAAAGGCTGTAATATTTTTACGTTAAACTCAGATGCTACATCATTTACTGCCTTCATCATGTTTAATTCGTTTTCAAGTTTTGCATTCATTAGTTCCAATACTTTGTCTTCACCTTGCTCTACAACATCGCGATACGCATCGTATCCACAAAACAATTCGTCAATTCCGTTTGCAGTAATTACAGTATCTATTTGCAAACTTTGTGCAAGCTTTGATACATAGTAAAATGCAATACAGTTCTCATTCCAAGACAAGTTATCTGTACCAATTTTTTTGTGAATTTTTGATGCAGTTTCTGAAAATGAATTAGGATCAATTTCTAAAATTTTATGAGAAAAGTTTAGCTGTTCATTTACCTGTTTTGCAAACAAAATGTCATGCGACTCGGAAAATCCAATAGTCAATAAAGTAACATCATATCCCAGATCAGAACATAGTTTTGCCACAAGTGTGCTATCCACTCCTCCTGAAAAGGCTACTCCAATCTTCTTTTGTGGTACGCTCTGTACAATAGCTTGTTTGATTTCTTCTAAGACTTCAGATACCAACAAAAATACTCGAAATAAAGCGATACAAAGTGGTTCCGATCATAACTATTAATTTTGATGGCAGACAAGTTATTTCATGATAAAGTTATCATCTGAAGAAATTAAAAAAGAGCTGAAAGAACTAACAGGATGGAGTCTAGTTAATGGAAAACTGCACAAGGACTTTGAATTTACAGACTTTAATCAGGCATTTGGGTTTATGACCCGAGCCGCAATGGAGATTGAGAAGATGAACCATCATCCAGAGTGGTTTAATGTCTACAACCGGCTTTCAGTTGACCTTATGACGCATGACACAGGTGGAATAACACATAACGATATCAATCTAGCCAAAATTCTAAACTCATTATTTTGAATTAGATACCTAGTTTCGTTACAGAATTTATATACAGACCTCAGAGAGATGACGTCAAATGACCTCAAATCCTGCAGTTTTAGATTCAGATTTTAGATACATAGACAAAAAAGGAAATCTACTAAGAAGCAGAACAGAACTTACAATAGCACAGATGCTTGCCTTTCTAGAAGAAGACTATGAGTATGATTACAAACTATCAATAAAAGGAAAGACAATCAATGTGGATTTTAAGACCAACAAAGGATTAATCGAAGTAATTGATAATGAAGAAGACATAATAAAATACAAAGAGATCAAGGATAATCTATCTGAACAAAAAGTAATGGCAATTGGCCACCCAAAGTATTCTGCTCAAATAAAAGAACTACAAGATATCATGTTTTATGATAAAACCCCACAGACAGGTTCAATATTTTTAGAGGATGCTTCGTTTTCATTTGACTATGCCCATATTTTGCCCTTAGTTGAAAAGTGCTCAATCCTGCATGGCCACACATCTTCTGTAATGGTAGAGCTTGTAGGCCAGATGAAAAATAATCTGTTAATTGATTTTGGGGAGGCAAAAAAAATTATCAAAGAGGTAATCAATATTTTTGATCACAAGTTCTTCATTAACAAAAAATATCTAAAAAAAGAAGATGAATATCATTATCAGATTCAATTTGATGGTCCAAAAGGCATGTTTGATTTACAGGTTCCAAAAAACACCACATATCTTTTGGAAGGTGAAGCAACAGTTGAGAATTTATCAACTGAGATAATCAGATTGCTTGCACCTAGATTCCCAAAGAACATAGAGGCCGTAGGAGTTTACATCTATGAGGGATACAACAAGGGATCCCACATCATATCAAACCTTGCAAGAAAGTAGAAAATGGAACCAAAAATAACAGAAAAAGCATGGAATCCAGAGTTAGAGCAACAAGTGTTAAAAAAATGGGAAGAGTCTAACATCTATGATTTTGTTTTAGCAGAGAAAAACTATACCATAGACACACCACCTCCTTATCCTTCAGGCAGACCATGGCACATTGGAGCTGCATCTCACTATTCACAAATCGACATGATTGCCAGGACCGCACGAATGGCAGGAAAAAATGTCTATTTTCCAATAGGCATTGACAGAAACGGTCTTCCAGTGGAGTTGTACACTGAAAAAAAACACAACATAAGAATGCGAGAAACTGAGCGTGGGGAATTTTTGGATTTGTGCAGAGATGCCCTTGATGATTTGGAGTCAGAAATGATTCAGATAATGAAAAATCTTGGAATAAGTGGGGGAATCAAAGACTACTACAGGACAGACTCTGAAGAATACAGAGCACTAACACAGTCTACGTTTATCGAATTGTGGAAGAGAGGACAAATCTATCTTGCCACAAGACCAAACAACTATGATTGGGTTTCTGGAACAACAATTGCAGATGCTGAAATTACATATCTTGAACTTCCAACAAAACTAGTTTACATGAAATTCAGTGTAAAAGATTCTGATCAAAAAATTATTATTGCAAGCACAAGACCTGAGCTTCTTTGTGCATGTAAGACAATTATTGTGAATGAAGAAGATGAGAGATACACTAATCTTGTAGGAAAAAAGATAGTTGTTCCAATTACAAACCAAGAAGTAGAGATTAAAACACATCACTCTGCACAAAAAGAATTTGGTTCAGGAGCTGTTATGGTTTGTAGCTATGGTGATCAAAACGATGTTGCACTGTTCCGTGAGCTAAAGCTAGAAGAAGTTGTTGCAATTGGTCTTGACGGAAGAATGACAAAAGCTGCAGGCAATTATTCAGGATTAAAACCAAAACAAGCAAGAGCAAATATTATTGAAGATTTAGAAAATAAAGGATTTATTGAAAAGATAGAAGAGATATCTCACAGAACACCAGTCTCTGAGAGAAGTAAAAATCCAATTGAAATTATACCAATGGAAGAATACTATCTAAAGCAGATGGATTCAGTTGAAAAGATGAAAAGTCTTGGAGCTGAAATTACATTTTATCCTGATATGCACAAACAAATCTTGATGAACTGGCTTGACTCCATCTCAATTGATTGGCCAATATCAAGGCGAAGATACTATGGCACTGAGATTCCTATATGGTATTGCAAGAGTTGTGCCGAGCCTCATGTTCCAGAGCCTGGAAAATACTATAAACCTTGGAAGGAAGAATCTCCAATCAAAAACTGCTCAAAGTGTGGTGCATTAGAATTTGTAGGAGAGGAGAGAACCTTTGATACATGGATGGACTCTAGTGTCTCACCACTTTTTGTGACAAAATTCCAAAAAGATGAGGAATTCTTCAAAAAAACATATCCTACAGCCTTGCGACCTCAAGCAAAAGATATTGTAAGAACATGGTTATACTATACTCTTTTGAGATGCGAGCAACTCACAGGAAAAAAGCCTTGGTCTGAGGCATGGATTATGGGATATGGGCTTGATGAAAAAGGAATGAAGATGAGCAAGAGCAAGGGAAATGCCCTTGATCCATTACCGGTTATCGAGAGAATTGGGGCTGACACATTTAGATTTTGGAGTGCTAGTGAGATAAACCATGGATATGACTTTAGATGCTCTGAGCAAAAGATGGATTCAACAAAAAAGTTTCTAAGCAAACTATGGAATGTTTCACGGTTTTTATCAAGTTTTGAGATTGTAGAATCTGCTGCACCCACTGAAACTGACAAGTGGATATTATCAGAACTTGACAAGCTAGTCATAGAATGCCAAAAGGGATATGAAAAGTACAACTTTTTTGTACCAGCAATTGCAATTCGTGAATTTACTTGGAATCTTTTTGCTGCAAATTACATAGAGATGGTAAAGGCAAGAGCATATGGTATTGGATTTTCTGATGATGAGAAAAATGCAGCAATTCATACATTACATAAAGTGCTATCAACAATTCTCAAATTACTAGCACCAATTACTCCATTTATTACCGAATATCTTTGGCAGACTCTATATTCAAATGAAAGCATCCACAAACAAAGACAAGCCCAATCTGAATCACCTGAGGACTATTCCTCTTTTACAAAGGAGATTACAGAATTTAATTCCAAAGTATGGAACGAAAAGAAGAATAAAGGATTATCATTAAAAGATTCCATTTCAATTTCTGTTCCAGATAATTTGAGTGTATTTAAAAAAGATTTTGCATCAATGCATAACCTAACTTAGATTGTAAGGTATTTGATTATTAATAATAAAATGTGTATTGATGTAAAATATGGAAATGCTAGAATTGATAAAAACAAAAATTTTATGGATTGTTGTCGCTACTATTCTTTTTTATGTTCTACTAATTTTCATATCAGATGTTGATAAATTATCTGAACACTTTTCACAGATTAGAATTGAATTTTTATTTTTGATATTTGGACTTGTTTTTTTATCTCATGTGGTAAAGAGTTTTCGTCAAAAAGAATTTCTGAATTTGCTTGGTGAGAAAATTCCATCTACTCAGAACTTGTTTATTTACATGGCAGGACTTTCACTAATTAATACCCCTGGAGGTGTTGGAACTTTCATAAAATCACTTTACCTGAAAGAAAAATTTCAGATTCCAGCTGACAAGTCCATTTCAGTTATTTTCATGGAGAGATTTCATGACTTACTTGCAGGAACATCAATAATTATTGTAAGCCTTTCAATTTATCTAGGTGCTATATCAGTTTCTTTGGTTGTAATTTCATCCATCATACTTGTTGGGACATTTTTGTTGGTTAGCAAAAAGAATTTCTCGGTGTTTATATTCAGTAAACTTTCAAAAATCAAATTCATATCAAAGCGCTTGCCTGATGTTGGGCCAAGTGAGTCTTTTTCTATTTTGACAAATCCAAAAAGCATGATAAAAGGATGGGCCATTAGTATTGTGGGCTGGGGGATTGATTCACTGGCAGTCTATGTAGTTTTTCTTGCACTAAATGTTGATCTAGGTTACCTTTTGACATCTCAAATCTATTTTACTTCTTTAGGGTATGGTGTTTTGTCCTTTATGCCAGGAGGAATCGGAATTCATGAAAGTGTAGCGGATCTTTTGCTAGTACAACAAGGATTAGAGCTGTTTGTTGCATCATCACTTGTAATATTAACAAGACTGTGTACGATGTGGTTTGCAACCATAATTGGAGTAATATTTACCAGAGTTGCGATAAAACAAAAATCCGTATCATAGTACAAAATTTGCTGTGTGGAAATTCAAACGAAAAAAACTAGGTTGAATGTTTTTTGAGCCAATTACCTACTTTTGGCCATAATTTTTTGTGCGCTGCTTTACTAACACATAATCCTACGTGCCCACTAGGAAATTCCAGAGTTTTTTTATCTGTACTAGAAATTACATCTGTAATTGTCCTACTTGACTCTGCTGAAACCAAATCATCATTTGTTCCTACTATATTTAATACAGGCATTGTGATTTTTTTAAGATCTACAAGTTTTTCGTCAAGTATCATTTTATTTTGAATCAAAAGATTCTTTTTGTAAATATCTTCTATGATTTGTTCAAATGCTATTCCAATTATAGGAACGCTGTCATATAACCAAGATTCTACTGCCAAAAACCTTGTAATTTCATACCTGCTTCTAGGCTGATTAAAGTAAAAATGATATTTTGAAATTGCTTCTAATGGATTACGTAACCAGAATGCAATATTGAGAAATGATGATGGTACATTTCCAAAAGTATTTACAAATTTTTTCACATCGAGTTCTCTTATCCAAGATTCTAGTATGGTTGGGGGTTTGCCAAAATCAGCAGGAGTTGCATGTAAAATTAAATTTTTTACATTTTCTGGATGTAACGCCGAATACATCAAAGACAAAATTCCGCCCCAACAATATCCAAAAAGTGTGACATTTTTTGATCCTGTAATCTCTTCTACTTTATCTACAGCATTTTCAAGATAGTCATGAGCATAGCTCTCAAGTGACATGCTTTGATCTTTTATTGTAGGCATCCTCCAATCAGTAGCATATACATCAAATCCAATTTCTGAAAATGTCTGATGTTAACAACGGATTGGTTTTTTTGGGTTTTCAGGCCATGTTTGATCCTCCAAGACCAGAAGTAATTGAAGCAGTAAGAGAATGCCAAAATGCAGGAATAGGTGTTAAAATGATAACTGGAGATAATTTGAAAACCGCAGTAAGCATAGGGGAAAAAATTGGCCTAAATCAATCACCTTCTGAAAATAAAATAGACTTGATTGCGACAACAGGAAAAGAGCTTCAAGAATGTTCAGAATCAGATTTGATGGAAATTGCTGCTAAGACAGATGTGTTTGCAAGAATTCTACCTGAACAAAAATTTTCACTAGTAAAGGCACTCCAATCAAAAGGAAATATTGTTGCAATGACTGGAGATGGAGTAAATGATGCACCTGCGCTAAAACAGGCCGATGTTGGAATTGCAATGGGAATTACAGGAACAGATGTTGCAAAAGAAGCATCAGATATGATTTTGACTGATGATAACTTTGCATCAATCAAAGCAGCAGTAGAAGAAGGAAGGAGAATCCTCGATACGTTGATCAAATTCATCACTTGGACACTTCCTACAAATTTTGGCGAGGGATTAGTCATATTGACATCCATCTTTACAGGCATACTTATTCCAATTCTTCCTGTTCAGATTTTATGGATTAACATGACTACTGCTTTGACATTGGGAACAATGCTCATTTTTGAACCAAAAGAGACTGGTGCCATGAAACGGCCTCCAAGACCACCAAAGGCCCAAATTCTCTCAAGAGATCTAATAATTCAGATAGCTCTTGTTAGTACTTGTATTTTGATTTCTGTATACGGTTTGTTTGAAATGGCCATAGATGATGGTGCTTCAATAGAAGAGGCAAGGACAATAGCAGTAAATACAATTGTTATGATAGAAATATTTTATTTGTTTAATTGCAGGTCTTTGACTAAATCAATTCTGAGGACTGGATTTTTTTCAAACAAGTTGATTTTCCTTGGAGTTATCATTATGATTCTTTTACAAATTACTTTTACATATGCTCCTTTCATGAATGATATATTCCAAAGTAAACCAATTGGAATAGAGTCTTGGTTGAATATAATCTGGGTATCTGCTGTAACCTTTCTAATAGTTGAAGTAAAAAAATTAGTTAGCAATAGACTAAATCCACTGTAATGATTCTTTTGTAACTATTCTTTTTTTTTTGTTGCATGTTTTTATTTTAGATTTTAATTGTACTCTTAAATTCTATTTGCATGTTGTTTTATTATGGCAGAATCAAAAAATATTCTTGTAGCATTAGATGGTTCAAAGAATTCTAAACGTGGACTTGATATGGCCATTTACTTGGCAAGACAGTTTAATACAAAATTAGTTGGAATTTATGTAATATCAGATATTCCAAAAAAATATCACGATTTGGATTATCCAGAAAAACCTCTTTTGATTGCAGCTGATAAAATTATGGAGTCTGCAAAGAAGCGATGTGCACAAAATGGGATCTTGTTTGATAAAAAAGTAGACTTTGGAGATCCAGGACATAAAATAACAAAATTTGCAAAGTCGTTGAATTTTGATTTGATAGTAATTGGAACAAGAGGACTAAGTAGTATAAAAGAGAAATTTCTTGGAAGTGTATCCAACTATGTACTTCACAAGTCATCTGTTCCGGTACTGATCGTAAAGTGACTTGCAAGAGCAGTTCAGAATTTTCTAGAACATCTAGATTCCCTATTGGCTAAAATGATATAATTGACAATCTCAAATTTTCATTAGTTTGGCATCTGGAACTGAAATGATAGAAAAAATTCTATTAAAAGTAGCAAGACAGTGGATTGCAGGACAAACTGTCAACGAAGCACTTCTGACGGCAAAACAAGCCTACAAAAATGGAAGACATGCCATCATTAACAAACTTGGTGAATATCACACATCAAAAAAAGTTATTGCAAAGACAGTTGATGAATACCAATTAATCATAGATTCTTTTAGAAAATGGAAGATAAGAGGAGCAATATCTGTAAAACCCACTCAGGTGGGTCTTTCTATCAGCCAGAAGGAATGTTTTAGAAACCTAGAGAAAATTATTTCTAGAGCCCAAAAGGCCCATATTTTTGTGTGGTTTGATATGGAGTCATCTGATCATACAGATGAAATTATTGAACTTTACAACAAGTTTTTTTCAAGATATGAAAGATTAGGCATAGCTTTGCAGGCTAATCTAAAGAGAACTGAAAATGATCTTGTTGACTTGATAAAAAAAGGAGCAAAGATACGACTAGTAAAGGGGGCATATCGTGAAAAATCCCAAATCGCCTTCAAATCAAGAAAGCATGTTGATGAAAATTTTTTAAAATTAATGATGATTCTCTTCAAAGAAAGCAACGAATTTGGCATTGCAACTCATGACTCAAAAATTATTGAAAAGGCAATTTTTCTTTCAAAATCTCATCATAAGAGATTTGAATTCCAGATGCTAAAGGGAATTAGGGATGAGATCAAAGAAGACCTAGTCAAGAAAAAAGTAATTGTATCCGACTATATCCCATATGGAACGAATTGGATACCTTACTCATTTAGAAGAATACTAGAAAGAAAGAGAAACATCTTGCTTTTAGGTAGCTCGTTTATTCAATCACATCGAGTCTGAGTCTGTGCTCTCATAAATTGTTGTAAATATCTTACTCCTCCAGCTCCTTTGCCTGAAATTCCTGATTCTTTCCATCCTACAAATGGTTGGCTTCTAACAAGGGCTGCAGTAGTTGCGCTAGAGGATCTGTTTGCATAAACTGTACCTGCCTGGATATTATCAAAGAATTTTTCAAGATCTTCTTTTTTCTCACTAAAAATTCCAGCAGTCAATCCATATCTTGTATTGTTTGCAGTTTTGATTGCATCATCTAGATCTTCATATTCATCTAAATACAAAATTGGTAAAAACAATTCCTCTTTTACCAGTTTATGGTCTGAAGGAAGTTTTGTAACAATTGTAGGTTTTACATAATATCCATGCTTGTAATATTCTTCTTCTTCATCTACAATGGAGCCACCAGTAATTATCTCCCCACCATCCTTTTTGGCAAGCTCAATAGCTGATTCGTACTTTTGTTTTGCTGTACTGTTAATTACAGGACCTAGAAAAACATCAGACTTCCAAGGCAATCCAATTTTTAGGTTCTTTGTTTTTTGAGTTATTTTTTTGATAAATTCATCTTTTATACTTTTTTGCACATATACTCTAGAGCAAGCACTGCACTTTTGACCACCATAACCGAATGCTGCACGCATCACCCCTTCTGTGGCCTTCTCCAAATCTGAAGATTCAGTAACTATTACTGGATTTTTGCCGCCCATCTCAGAGATAAATGGTTTTGGATACATCTCTGTAAACTTGTGAAAGCCGCCAATTCCAACTTCTCTTGAGCCTGTAAAGGCAATTCCGTCAATGCCAGGATGTTCAAGCAATACTTTACCAACAACGCTTCCTTGACCTGTTACAAAGTTGATTGCCCCTTTTGGCATCTTTTGATATATTTCTTTTACAAACTGAAATGACGACAAGGGTGCATCACTTGCAGGTTTCAAAATCGCAGTGTTTCCAGCAATTAATGCAGCAGTTGTCATTCCTATTGCAATTGCAGATGGAAAGTTAAATGGTGAAATCACTCCCCAAACACCATAAGGTTTTAGAATGGTCTTTGTTTTTTCATGAGGATTTGGATGAGGAGTCTCTTTCTCAAAACCCTTGTTAGTTTTAATCTGAAATGAATAAAATCTCATAAAATCAATTGCCTCATCAACATCACCCATTGCCTCAATACGGTTTTTGCCGTTTTCAAGGGAAAGGATTGATGCCAAGAAAAACTTTTTTTCTGAGAACTTGTCTGCGCAATCCTCAAATATTTGTGCTCTTTGCAAATATGAAAAATTATTCCAGTTTGAAAAAGAATTCTTTGCAGCATCTATTGCATTTATTGTGTCCTTTTCTGAAGCTTTAGAAAAATTTCCTACTATCAATCTAGTATCAGAAGGGGAATTTACCTCAAACTTTGAATCAAGAAAAATTTCTTCTCCGTTAATTATAACTGGATAATCTTGTCCTAATTCATTTAGAAGATTATCAAATGCATTTTCAAATTTCTCATCAAATTCAGAGACCAAATTATTTTGGACTGCTTTTCCATAAGTGTATTCATTTTCAAATGAATTCATAATTAGAATTAGTGATAATTGTATTTTACCGTTAACAATATTATCAACAAATCACTAGTCAATTAGATTGTCTGAAAAGATTATAGTTTTAGCTATTGGTGGCAACGCAATTGGAGACAAAGAAAGAACCTTTGATTTGCAGTACAAGTCGATAAGAAATTCACTAAAAGATATTAGAAATCTTGTAAAAAAAGGGTACAAAATAGTAATCACACATGGAAATGGTCCTCAAGTGGGTGATGCTCTGCTAAGAAATGAGACTACCAAAAAAATAGTTCCTCCTCTTCCACTTTATGCCTGTGTTGCAGGGACTCAAGGAGTACTAGGTGCGATGATTCAGATGGCATTAATGGATATTTTAGCAGGAAAAAACATCAACAATAAGGTTACAAGCCTAATCACTAAAGTTACAGTATCTGCAAAAGATCCTGCCTTTAAAAACCCCACAAAGCCAATAGGGTCAATCTTAAAAAAAACCGAAATTCTTCAAATTAAAAAAACAGAGTCAGATGCATCTTTTGTAGAAATCATTCCTGGAAAATACAGAAGGGTTGTTCCATCCCCTAAACCGACCTCAATTATAGAGATAGATGAGATAAGAAGACTAGTTGATGAAAACTGTATTGTTATAGCTTGTGGCGGTGGTGGAATACCCATCACAACTAAAAAAAATAAAGTTGGGTTTACTAATGCAGTAATTGACAAAGATCTAACTAGTGAGTTACTTGCAACAGAACTTGGTGCCTCACTATTTGTCATTTTGACTGATATAGAGGGAGCATATCTTGATTTTAAAAGCAAAAAAAAGAAGCTATTAAGGAAAATCAAAGTAGAAAAAATGAAAGAATTTCTTTTAATGAATGAAAATTTTGAGCAGGGAAGTATGGAACCAAAAATAAGATCTGCAATTTCATTTGTTGAAAAGACGGGAAATAAAGCAGTAATAGCATCTTTTAAAAAAATTACAGATGCTGTAAATTTCAAAACAGGAACTGTGATTTACAAATGATAAATACAAAATAGTTGCGTAAATAAATCAAATGAGAAGAAAGGCAATCATAATTGGTGCAGCAGGTAGGGATTTTCACAACTTTAGCACATACTTTAGAGACAATCAAGACTATGAGGTAGTTGCTTTTACTGCAGCTCAGATTCCATATATTGAAAATAGGACATATCCAAAAGAGCTTGCAGGAGATTTGTATCCTGAGGGAGTTCCAATTTTTTCTGAAGAAAAACTCGTAGAGCTAATAATACAATATAATGTAGATGAGGTGTTTTTTTCTTATAGTGATGTTTTGTATGCAGATATGATGCATTTGGCCTCAAAGGCAATGGCAGCTGGTGCATCGTTTTGTCTTCTTGGACCAAAAGATACGCAAATAAAATCAAGCAAACCCATAATTTCGGTTCTTGCAACCAGGACAGGAGCTGGTAAGAGTACCATCTCAAGAATGATTGTAGATGCAATAAGAAAAGCAGGTCTCAAGCCTGCAGTTATTAGACATCCAATGCCTTATGGAGATCTCAAAGCAGCAACTGTACAGCACTTTACAAATGTTGATGATTTTAAAAAATACAAAATCACCATCGAAGAAGAGGAAGAATACGCAGATCACATTAAAAACGGTGTGGATGTTTTTGCCGGAGTTGATTACAAACTAATATTAGAGCAAGCAGAGAAAATCTGCGATGTAATAATATGGGATGGTGGAAACAATGACTTTTCGTTTTTCAAATCTGATCATACCATAGTAGTAGCAGATCCACTAAGAACAGGACATGAAACACAGTATCACCCAAGTGAAGTAAATGTCAGAATTGCAGATTCCATAGTCATCAACAAAGCAAATGTGGCAACACTTGACATGATAAAAGATACAGTAGAGTCATGCAATATGCTCAACCCTGATGCCAAAATTTTTAAAGTAAACTCTGAGGTCACAGTAGACCTTCCTGACGTAATAAAAGGAAAAAGAGTGCTTGTAGTTGAAGATGGACCCTCTGTTACTCATGGAGAACTACAAAAGGCAGTTGGTCATTTTGCAGCAATGCAAATTGGGTGTTTTTTGGTAGATCCAAGACCACATGCTATTGGCTCTATAAAAGAAGCATTTGAAAAGTACTCCTGGATAGGTCCAGTCCTGCCTGCTTTGGGATATAATCCCGAACAACTACAAGAGCTTCAAGAAAGTATCAACGGAGCTGTTGATTGTGATTCAGTACTTCTTGGAACACCTGCTGACCTAAGAAAAAGAATCATGATTGACAAACCCGCAGCAAAGGTGGTCTTTGAGGGATGTGATGTTGCAGGAGAAGACGAACCAAAATTCACAACTTTTCTTCAAGAAATCATTGCAGATTTAAAAAATAAAAAGTAGAAAAGTAATTTTAGTTTTTGATAATCAAGATTGGTTATTAATTAGACTCAAAGAAATTATCTTTGTGTTATTTGGTAACATTTTAGTTCCCTATGATGGTTCAAGATACTCTTATCATGCATTTAAGATAGCTTTGGATTTGGCAGCTAAATACAATTCAAAGATCACTGTAATTACTTGTATTGACGTAATTTATCGAGGCAGTTGGTATTATGACTCTGATTACTATGCTGGGAAAATTAACAAACAAAAAGAGATTGTTAAAAAAGCATCTGCAAAATTAGAAAAAGATGCAAGAAAACAAAAAATTCCATTTGACTTGAAAATATTTCAAACCCGTTCTACTGTAGAAAAAATAGTTACATTTGCAAAATCCAAAAAGATTGATCTCATTGTAATGGGTTCTCATGGAAGGACTGGAATAGATAAATTACTTCTTGGCAGTGTGGCAAATGGAGTTTCTCAAAGAGCTAGATGTCCTGTTTTGATAGTAAAATAACTAGAATTAACCACAAACAAGATTAAAAACAAAACGATCAAAATTTAGAAAATTTGTTTTAAAATAAAAATAGGAAAAAGAAATTATCGGGTTGGATTCATCATTGCTGCACGTTCTTTGAGTTTCTGGTCAATTGGTGCAATGATGTATTGATCTGGTTGAGCATTACATGGTCCTACATTAATCGAATATTCATCAAACGTCTCTACAATGCAGCCATCGGCTGTATTTGCAATTACTTTTATTCTTTCTTCTATCTGTTCTGGGGCAGTATACCACATAAGATAGACAAACAAAAATCGCAATTGCTGCAATTATTCCACCCACAATAACTATTGATCTTGTATTTCTCTGTGTTGACGTTGTCATACAGATCTTCTTAATTTAATTAAAACAAATAGCACATTTTCCAAATATGGCTTTCATGGATGGAAATTGTAGTTCTGTAATATATCGTCTTTAGTCCTTTTTTATAACATGAGTTTTAGTCATACTGTAAAAACACAAAAGAGTATCAATGATACAATTACAAATCTTATAGATAATCTAAAGGAGATTGGATTTGGAGTTTTAGAAATTTTAGATTTTAAAAATATTCTTCAGGAGAAAGGTCAAGAGTTTCAAAATGAATACAAGTTAATGGAGGTTTGCAATCCTATACTTGCAAAACAAGTACTGGAAACAAACCCTGATCTTGGATTATTGTTACCCTGTACCATTGCAGTTTATCAAAAAGATAAACAAAACTATGTAAGTCTGGCAAAACCAACATCTTTGCTAAAAATTGTATCAGAAGATAACATGCAGTTTGTTGGAGATGAAATCGAGAAAAATCTCATCAATGCAATTGAAAAATCTAGATAATTCAAGTTTACATATTTTAGAAGATGTTGTTCTATGACGATTTCCACATGTGAAAACTATTTCTGGAAAATGTATTTTGGCATATTAGTAAAACAAAGTTTTTGGAATCTATGGAGACTAAAACAATCGGAATGATCATAGCTGTAATAATTGCAATAGCAGTAATTGGCAGTCTTGTAACATTAGGCCAAAATGATATTTCGTCAGAACATACACTGGACAAATATGCAGTGAATTCTCAGACAGTGGTTACACAACTTGAAAACAATGAACCTGTTTTAATCGTTGATGTCAGATCAGAGTCTCAGTTCCAAAATGGACATATCTCTGGTGCCTCACATGACAATTATCTTGATTTTGCAGTATTGGAAAAGCGAGTAAACACCATACAAAATAGACTCCCTGAGGTGGCATCCTCATATGAGATAATACTTGTAGACCAGGACGATACTTTAGCCAAACAAGCAGCCCAAACAATGTCTGATATGGGAATTAAGACACGTTATCTTGATGGTGGAATGAATAACTGGAATCAAGACCTAGTTTCTAGCTCACAAACTACCATCAATACAGAAGAATTAATGCAAAAAATGAAAGTAAATGAGGACATCTATTTGCTGGATGTAAGGGAACCTGATGAATTATTACAATCCAAGATAGATGGTGTAGTAAACATACCTTTGGCGCAAATATTTGAGTCTAATGGCATGGATGAAATTCCAACTGACAAACCAGTGATAGTTATCTGTGGTTCAGGAAATAGAGCAACAATTGCTACATATGTACTTGCTCAAGAAAATATTGACTTTCAGGTTCTAGAAGGTTGCATGAAGGCATGGAATTCCAGTATCAAACAGATGGGAATGTAAATTCCATTATTTTTCTTTATACAAAATCAAGATTATATGCAATAAGAACTGATGCCATAACAGATTATGGCAGATTTTAAGATCCTTCCAAGAGATTCAAATTTTAGAAAGACGATTCTAAAGGCCTTGTCTGATGAGTATTCTAGAACCATCATGAATTATGCCATTGAAAAACCAAAATCTGTTGTAGATATTGTAAAAGATTGTAACATTCCAATGACTACTGCATACAGACGTGTTCATGAACTAGAAGAAAACAAGATCTTAAAAGTCACAGGTTCAATTGTCACTGATGATGGAAAGAAATATTTTCTTTACCAGAGTAGGCTCAAGGCAATCTATGTAGTATTTGGACTGGATGCCTTGGATGTGCAAATTGTAGACAATGATGGGATGGGCACTAGTTCTTACTGGTAGACTTGATGTTTGAATGGTATGCCTTAGATAAACTCAAAAAAATATTTGCACACAGACAACAAGCAACAATTAACACCTTGAGTAATCATTGAACCAAATTTAGAGTGCAAAATACAAAACACACTTCGTATCAAAAAAAATGCAGTTGAATCCAATTCTCTTAAATCCTCTTTTATTATATCTTGGCCAATTGGTTTTTTAAAATAAAGTTTAGTTTGTTATGTGGGTAAACTCTAAGTTTTTTACCCCGTTTTTTTCGATTTGCCCTCTTAGAATGTTTGCAAATTCTTTGGCATCTTTTTTTGGTATTGAATCTATGGTAGTTTCTTCTTCAATCCCCCATGCCCTTTGTAGGGATGCTTGACTGATTGTGTTTACTTCGGCGAACCCAGCACCGTTAAAAATTATGGCTGATGATAAAGACCCTTCTTGAAGTTTTAATGAACTAATATTGTCATAGGGCATATCCTTAATGAGATTTTTCATTCCAAGTGCTGTGGCATTTCTAATGATAATTCTTTTATCTGTTGCAAAAATCATGTTTACATTAGTTGCAGAACATGCCTGTTTTTCTTTGTCTTGTCTTGTTACATAAAGAATTCTCTCATCTTGGTCCAGGTATTTTTTGATTTTTTTTATCTCATTATTATTGTTAATTAATTTTTCAGAAATTCCTAAATCTTCAAATTGTATTCCTCTTGTATTTTTTATGGCATCTATCATTAATTGTGGTGGTGTTATGTTTTCTGATTCTTCATAGTATTTCTGTATGTAGAGATTAAGGGAATTTGCTACAGATTCAAAATCTTTTACCTGAAATATCGGTGAATAGATTCCATTATCTCCAACAAATGTAATTTTCAAATGTTTTGATGTTGATTTGTCTTTTAATCCCAAAGTTGTAACTTTCTTTTTTGTTGATTTTTCGGTGTAATCCATACTCTCAAATTTTTGAATTGACGGTAATGTAATTTCAAATTGAATCTCGTCTTTTGCAATAAATAATATTCTTCTATTGTCATCAAAGTTTTGTATTGCCAACATCCCTTTTTGTTTGGGAAAATCGGGCTCATTCTCTTTGTATTCTGCCTCATAATATGATGTATTTTCACAAACGTGCTTGTTGCATTCTGCACAGATTTTCCCCTCTATTTGCCAGTCGAGTTTAGGCTCTATTTTTCTCAGGCCTAGTTTTTTATCACATCTAGCACATGAAATCATTGGACAAAAATAATAATTTCAGAGAGATAAATAAAAAGATCGTCCACTTAAGAAAAATAATTCTTTATTAATAATCAGTT
The DNA here is from genome assembly GCA_965223805.1 of Nitrosarchaeum sp. GTDB lineage: Archaea > Thermoproteota > Nitrososphaeria > Nitrososphaerales > Nitrosopumilaceae > HKST03. The sequence goes on from OZ245014.1 coordinate 1,052,754, forward strand.
ATTATTTTCAAAAATTCAGTGCAAAATCTTTCCCTCTAACTATATCTCCTGCCATATTGTGCTCCCAATCAAATTTGAACAAGAAAACAAAGAAAAACTGGAATAAATCCAGTCAAAATAGATTCTTTATCTTTTTAAACTCACATTTACAGGAGTTGGTCTTGATACAGTATTTGCAACAGGAGACACATTCTTTGCAAGCTCGATTAGCTCTTCTAATGTCTCATCTGAGGCATCTGATTCTATCTTAAAGGATATATTAATTCCCTGATACCCTGGATTGACACTCTTATCTATCTGAAGCAATCCCTGAAGATCAATGTCTCCTTCCAATGTAGATTCAATAGAGTCAATCTTTACTCCTCTAGCTGATGCATAAGCAATCAAACTGGTTGTAATACACCCGGCTAACCCTGCCAAGAGATACTCTACAGGATTTGCACCATGATCATTTCCCAATAGTATTTGAGGTTCATCTTTGACAAACACATGAGGTTTTTCTCTCGTGTGAGTTTTACAAGCACCATAAAAGTCACTTACCGTGGTTTGATTCTCAGTACCATTTACCCACTTGTTTTGGGCTCTAAAGTTGAACTTTGCAATCTCTTTGTTTTGTTTTACACTCTCAATGGTATCGAAGAGCTGGGTCACATTGACGCCATTGACTATTTTGGCTTGTGTTTGAAAAGACATCTCTATTATGCCACTCCTGGAGTCTGAATTACTCCGATTTTGGCCCTCAAGCCATCAATGAGGTCTTTGAGTGCCTCATATTTTTGCAAATCACCAGTCGAATTAAAGGCAGACTCCCAGTTTGCTAATTTTTCTTCAAACGATACTTGTTTCATATCTATGATATCTTGATATCATATATTAATATTGTTATTTTTGATATCATGATATCATCATTTATATATTGAGAACAAATAATGATATCATTGACAAAAGATATTCTAGTTCGAGGATTTGATGACAAGATTCATTCTGAGCTAGGCAAAAAAGCTGACCTGATGGGCGTATCAATTAATTCAATTGTAAAAGATGCAGTAGATCAATGGCTAACAAAAAAGACTCATGTACCACACGTTCATGATCTACTGATTTATGCAGATGACAAATCGATGAATAGTTTTCTCAAAGGACTAGATAGAATGGCAAGCGATAGCAAATGGTTCAAGTCTTTTGCAGCTCCACCAAAACATCATGCAGAAAAAACTCTCTCAAAGCTTGATTGGTATAATGGAACAGTAAAACCATACAAACCATATGGAGCTGAAGCTTCAAAGTATTGTGGACAAGTATTAAAAAAGATTACAAACGAATCAAAGAAAAAACCACTTTGCTGTGTAGACTTTGTAATAACTGACATTGCAGATAATTCATTTACAAAAGCAATGGAGATTGAAAAGTCATACGATGAGGCAAGATTGCCAGGACTAATGTTTTGTCCATACAAGTCAAGTGACCTGATGAAATCAGACATTACTGATATGATCGAATTATTTTTGATGCATGACAGAATTTTTTTGGTAAAAGATGATAATATCTACAAGATGCATATCACAAAAGAAAACATTCACAAGATATTTTTGAACTGACTAGTTTTTTCATTGATTTTTTTAGAGAGTTTTAGAATACAAATGTAGATCTTCTGAAGTTTAGTATAGAATAAATGATATCTAATTTGAAAGGTTGGGACAATAATTTCTCACCCTCGTAGGTCATGGTCAGTTATACGGTCAGATGACTCCTCTCCGCAGATTCCAATTTTACAACATCAATAATCACTTAAAAGATTAACGTATGAATTACCAGTATGATCTAAATACTATTATCATACTATCATAACTAAGTCTTCATTGGATCTGTCACCAAAATCTAACGTTTTTGGTCTTAAGATCCAATTTTTAATTAATTTTTGAGGCTAAAGACAAAGATTTAGCATAACAACTTGTGTAGAAGATACAATTTGTGTGTATTTTTATTCCATTATTACAGCATATTGAAAAAAATCAAGAGTTTTTTGTGGATTTGTTATATTGCGATAGCATTTGGGCATATGACTCCATCATGGTATGAACATAGTTATCGAATGACTTTATTGCAGATACTCGTATCTTGGCATATTCATCAAAGAGTCTTGAGGCCATATCAAAATTCTCAATATAGTTATTTTTGATGGATTCAGAATTTTTCTTGATTTGTCTTAACACTCCCTGATCTATGTTTAGCTTGTCAAAAAACTCCTTTTCTGCAATATAACAGGTTCCAAAAATATCATCTAAAGAGTGAAGATATGCAGTATACATGTCTGAATAGTTTTGAAATATTGATGGCATCTGCGATTCCATTTTCTTGATTACTTCAGATGTGTCTTCTTTCATAATGTCACAGACTGACAGTTTTTCTTCTTGTTTCTCTGGTTTGGGTTTATCTTTTTCCATAATTATGATGCCATTTTTTCAAATTTAACATATTTCCCAATTTAGAATATAGATCTATAGTATTTCATTTTGTTGGAATTTATTTTTGAAACATCTATTTGAAGTCTAGACTTTGTGGTTAAGAGAATCAACGTATGGTGGAAAGTCGTCATCTAGCAAAACTGCGTTTCTAGAGTAATCAACATCTACGGCAATAATTACTGGTTTGTCTTTTATGGTCTTTGATTTTTCTAAAACTTGGGAAAATTCTTGTATTGACTTTACATGATAACCTATTGCTCCAAAGCTTTCTGCAAGCTTGACAAAGTCTGGATTTCCAAATTTCGTAAAAACGCTTTTACCAAACTCATGTTTTTCTTTAAGTGAAATCAAATTAAGATCAGAGTCAACCCAAACAACTACGATAATGGGCAGCTGCAATCGAACTGCAGTCTCTATCTCTTGAACGTTCATCAAAAATCCGCCATCCCCAGTCATTGCAACAATGGTTTTTTCAGGACAAACTAGCTTTGCTGCAATTGCACCAGGCAATGCAAATCCCATTGAGGCAAATCCGTTTGGCACAAGACAAGTGTTTGGCTCAAATGTCTGGTAAACTTTTGAAATCCATAGTTTGTGAGAACCTACATCAGACAACAAGATATCATCACGATTCAACACATTTCTCACATCAATGACTAGCTTTTCGGGTTTTATTGGATACAAAGTCTCATCTTTGAAGGTATCGATTCTTTCTAGTACCTCATAGCGAACCTTTCTGAAAACATCTGGAATCTCTTTTCGTGGATAAACATCAACCGGCGAGTTTTCTGATTGTACTTTTTCTAGTTCTTCAGAGATTGCATCAATTGCATCGCCAATATCAGAGGCAATTTCAACATCTGGTCGGTAAAATGTGTAAACTTCAGATGGAGTAAAATCAATATGAATTATTTTCTTGTTTAATTCAGAGTTCCACATTCTTGGAGTGTATTCTACCAGGTCATACCCTACAGATATGACAACATCGGCTTCTAGTACTGCTTGTAAGGCATGATCAGCATCCTTGATGCCAATTGTCTGAAGATGTGTTTCATAATCATCAGGAATTACTCCTTTGCCCATGAAGGTGTTAATTGAACAGATTTTTGTTCTTTGAACAAATTTCCTTATCTGCTCACTTGCATCTTCTCTGATACATCCATTTCCTACAAACAAGATTGGTTTTTTTGCCTCTAGGATAATTTTTACTGCTTCATGGATTAACTTGGAGTTTGGTTTTGATCTAAAAATTTCCTGAGAACCAATAGGAGGAATATCAGAGTATAATTTTGCAACATCTTGTGGAAGTTCAATGTGTGTAGCCCCTGGTTTCTCAGTTAATGCAATCTTAAAGGCTCGCCTGACTATCTCAGGAATGTTTTTTGCATTCCGAATTGACCAACTCCATTTTGTAATTGGCTCAAACATCTTTACCACATTAAGATTTTGATGCGATTCCTTGTGTAAAAGATAAGAATCAGTCTGCCCAGTTATGGCAAGCAATCTTGATCTGTCCATGTTTGCGTTTGCCACACCTGTTGCAAGGTTTGTTGCACCTGGTCCAAGGGTAGCCAAACAAACACCCACTTTACCTGAAAGCCTGCCATAGACATCAGCCATAAAGGCAGCTCCTTGTTCATGTCTAGTTAGGATGAATTTTATTTTTGAGGATTCTGCAAGAGACATCATCATTGCAGCATTTTCTTCGCCTGGAATGCCAAAGATGTACTCTACACCTTCTGCCTCTAAGCATTTGACTAGAAGATCTGAGGCTTTCATGTAACGACCAGGATTGTTTTTTGTTTGTTGCAATTATGTATTGTTGAAAAGATCTATAAACAATGCCGTTACTTTCGGTCAAACTGAATAAAATCCAAAATGATCCCTAGCCTAAGAACACATAAAACATACTAAAAACTATGGCAGAGTTTTTCAACAATAACTCAAAAACTCACATATTGAGTAAAAAATGTAAAACCTGTGGGAAGAGTTTAGATCATGAATTCATTACACATTGTTCAAACAAATGCCTCTTTGCCAATATTTGGAACACCAAGTCTATAGGAGGAACTCCAATCAAGACGTGGGATGAAGCCGAAAAGCCTTGGGTATAAAATCAAGTTTTAAAAAAGCTGAATAATTCTAAAATAAAGAGAGAATCAGCAAAGAAAGAAATTAGTTTATCTGACTTGTAAGTTTCACAAAATACTTGTGCAATGATACATCCTTTGTCAGTTCTGGATGAAATGATGTTCCAATTACATTTCCTTTTTTGACTGCAACAATTTTTTCGTTAAACTTTGATAGTACCTCAACGTCAGAGCCAATATCTGTAACTGATGGGGCCCTAATGAAGACGCCATTAAATTTTGGAATATTAATCGATTCCATTGAAATGTCTGCCTCAAAAGAATCTCGCTGTCTGCCAAAAGAGTTTCTCTCAAGTTTAATGTCTAGATATTCTAATAATGGCTGGTTTGTCTTTCCAACTATTCTATCATCTGCAATTTTAGATAGCATGATCATTCCTGCACAGATACCCAAAACAGGCATTCCTCCTTCTATCTTTTCTTTGATTTTTTTTAAAGAGCTATTAACCAGAGATAGTTGGCCAATTGTTGTGCTCTCACCGCCAGGAATTATCAGTCCATCAATCTGAGAGATTTCTTCTGGAGTTTTTACACTAGTTACGGTTCCCTCAATGTTTAGTTCCTTTAGTGCTGCTTTTGATGCAAGAATATTTTCTGCAACATCTCCTTGAATGGCTAAAATACCAACAGTAAGGCTCATACTGAACTACCACGTTCTTGCATCTTTAACTCCAAAGTTTTTACATCAAGGCCTAACATTGATTGTCTTTCATTAATCATCTTTTGTGCTTCCTTTACTTTTTCAGGTTCATTCCAAAATGTAGTTGCCAAGACAATTGATCTTGCTCTCTCTTGTGCATCATCTGCATTAAAGATTCCAGATCCAACAAAGATTCCATCACATCCAAGTGACATCAAATATGCAGCATCTGCTGGTGTTGCAATTCCACCGGCTGCAAAATTAACAATAGGTAACCGTCCTAGCTTTGCAGTCTCTTTTACAATATCATAAGATACCTTGAATTCTCTTGCTATTCTAACTAAATCTTGATCATCACCAGAATCATAAATTGATTTTATTGCCCGTAACTCATCATTTACTTTTTTGATATGAGTTACAGCTTCGGCAACATTTCCAGTACCTGGCTCTCCTTTTGTTCTAATCATTGCAGCACCTTCTTCAATTCTTCTAAGAGCTTCGGCAAGTGAGCGTGCACCATTAACAAAGGGAGTGGTAAAGTCCCATTTCCAAATATGATGATATTCATCAGCTGGAGTCAAAACCTCTGATTCGTCAATCATATCAACATCGGTCTCCTCAAGTACGCGAGCTTCGTAGACATGACCAATTCTGCATTTTGCCATTACAGGAATTGTAACTGAATTCATAATCTCTTCAATAATTCTAATACTTGCAGTTCTTGCAACACCGCCTGCCTTTCTCACATCAGATGGAAGTTTATCTAAAACCATAACAGATACGGCCCCTGCCTCTTCTGCAATCTGTGCTTGCTCTACATTTGTGACATCCATTACAACTCCATTTTTTAGCATGTGAGCAAATCCACGTTTCAAAGTTGATGTGCCACGTAAAATATCACTATTATCTGATTTTTCGCAAACTATTCCCTTTGCATCATCTCTTTGACCAGATAGTGAAAGCATGCACAGAGTTTTACCTGAAGACTATTTGTACCTATTCACTAATCTGCTTTATTATTTGGTCTAGTTGAGATTCAACCATTGTTATAATTGGTGGAATGAACTTGGCAGTTGCGTTTTGGTCTGGCCAGTGAATCTGGTTTACTTGAGCATTTACAGTAACTTTGACACTGGATTTTTGATAGTTTGTTACATTTTCTAAAATAGGAAATGACTCTGAAGGAATTGCAACAAATCCAGTTTCTTTGATTAGTGCCTTTAGTTTTTTATGTTTGGTCTCATCTATGTTAGATCGGATTTCAGGGTTTGGATATCCTGCTTCAGTTAAGGTGTATCTTATTTCACCGTTGTTTTCAATTACAAGAATCTCTGTTTTTTGTGGAATTACTCTATCTATTATGCTGTTTGATATTTTTGCTAGTTGATGCTTTGTGTATTCAATTTCAATTCTATCATTTGGATTAGCTGCTGAAAAAGGAATTTCGGGTTTTGTTATTAATGGAATTGCAATTAAAATTGCAAGAATAACTGGAATTGCACCTACTGCCAAAAGTATTGGTTTTACCATGATTTTGTTACAAAAGAATTTCCTTTAATTCGCAAATAAATCTTGGTTAAAATAACTTAAAATTCAAGTCCAATTCATTCTTGATCGTGGGGTCGTAGCCTAGCCTGGTAGGGCGACAGTGTCTACGAATAGATCACCGCTAAGGGCTCCAGAGGTTAAACTAAGCTAAACTGACTAACGGATGATGTAAGTTTGGAGCTGTAGTGACCCGTAGGTCGCCGGTTCGATTCCGGTCGGCCCCACGTTAGAATTTACTTTCTAAGTTTTATTTCTTAGAACGTTTAGTGCCGAACCTGCCTTGAACCACTCAATCTGAGCTTTGTTGTATGAATGATTTAGTAGAATTTCTTCTTGAGTACCATCATTATGACTCAAAATACATTTGACTTGTTTTTGTGGTTCTATTTCATTTAATTTCACAAGACTGATTCTGTCGTCTTCTTGAATTTTGTTGTAGTCATCTGGATTTGCAAAAGTCAATGCCAAGACTCCTTGTTTTTTCAGATTTGTTTCATGAATTCTAGCAAAACTTTTTGTAATTACTGCAGCACATCCCAGATGTCTGGGGGTCATAGCTGCATGCTCTCTGCTGCTGCCTTCGCCATAGTTGTTGTCTCCAATAATTATCCATTTCATATTTTTTTCATTATATTGCCTTGCAATTTTTGCAAAGTTTTCAGTATTTCCTGTTAGATGATTTTTGCCCTCACCTACTTTGTCATTAAATGCATTTACAGCACCTAGCAGCATATTATCGCTAAGATTATCCAGGTGACCTCTCAGAGAAAGCCAAGCCCCAGCTGGTGAGATATGATCAGTAGTACATTTTCCTTTGGCCTTTACCATTATATGAATAGATTCAAAGTCTTCTCCGTCCCATTTTGAAAAGGGTTCTAATCGTTGTAGACGTTTGCTATTAGGATCAATAATCACCTCAAGGTCATCCGAGTTTGCAAGAGGTGATACATAGATTCCCTCTGGTCGCATAAAGCCTTCAGCTGGTACTTCAGGTGCAGGTTTTGGAGGTTCAAGTTTGAATAGGGTTCCGTCTGCTGCAGTTAATTGATCTTTAAGTGGATTAAAAGATAAACGACCACCTAATGCAAGAGCAATTATCATTTCAGGGCTTCCAATAAAATTCAAAGTGTTTCTGTGTCCATCATTTCGTCCAGGAAAATTTCGATTAAAGGTGGTAACAATTGTATTTTTATCATCATTTTCTAATTCTGGTCTTGACCATTGTCCAATGCAAGGACCACAAGCATTTGCCAATACTGTTGCACCAATGTCTTTGAGAGATTCCATTTGTCCATCTCTTTCAATAGTTCCTCGGATTTGCTCCGAACCAGGAGTAACTAACAATGGAATTTTTGCTTTGATGCCCTTTGACTTTGCTTGTTCAGCTAGACTTGCAGCTCTTGACATGTCTTCATAAGATGAGTTTGTGCAACTTCCAATTAATGCAACAGAGATTGGATCAATGTAATCATTAGATTGCACATCACCTGCCAAGTCCGAAATTGATCTTGCTAAATCTGGAGTATGTGGACCTACAATGTGAGGTTCTAGAGTTGAAAGATTAATGTCAATGACTTTATCAAAGAATTTTTCTGGATTTGCTTGAACTTCTGGATCAGCTACTAACAAGTCCTTGTATTGATTTGCAAGTTCAGCAATCTTTTCTCTATTGGTATAGTTTAGATAAGTTTCCATCCTTTTGTCGTATGGAAAAATTGAGCATGTTGCGCCAATCTCTGCTCCCATGTTTGTAATAGTAGCCTTTCCAGTGCAACTAATAGATTCAGTTCCCGGTCCAAAGTACTCTACAATTGAATTTGTCCCTCCTGAAACTGTTAGTTGTTCGGCAACTTTGAGTATGATATCTTTAGGCGCCGTCCAACCATTTAACTCGCCAGAAAGTCTAACACCAATTCTCTTTGGATATAACAATTCCCAGGGTATACCAGCCATTGTCTCAGCAGCGTCGAGTCCACCAACTCCGACTGCTATCATTCCAAGTCCTCCGGCATTTGGAGTGTGAGAGTCAGTACCAATCATCAATCCACCAGGGAATGCATAATTTTCTAAAACCACTTGATGAATTATTCCTGCACCAGGCTTCCAAAACCCACAGCCATACTTTGCAGCAGCTGATTGCAAGAATTTGAATACTTCACTATTTTCATCCAAAGAGACTTTCATGTCAGTATCTCCTTCAATTTGAGCTCGAATGAGATGATCACAGTGAACAGTTGTGGGCAGAGTAGATTGCTTTAATCCTGCTTGCATGAATTGAAGCATTACCATTTGCCCTGTAACGTCTTGGAGGGCAACTCTATCAGGTCTAAGAAAAACATAATTTTTTCCTACATCAAGACTTTTTTCACCTACATCTTGCAAGTGTCCCGACAAAATTTTTTCAGTAAGAGTAAGAGGCCTTTCTACAACTTTACGATATTTTTCTGAATTTTCTTTTAATTTTTTATAAACATTTGAAACCATTTCAGAAGTAGTCTCTATTTCCATGAGATGATGTTAATTTATCGGGAATTTAATATTATCAATCCTAAATTAGTGAAAAATATCACAATATATCGGAAAATTCCTTAACAATTATAAGCCAAAAGCAGCTTCCTAATTGATTGTTGGGAGTTACAAAATTCTAAGTGGGTATTGATATGGTGAATAAAGGTTTTCCAAAATTTGGTATGTCACAGGCAGGAGCTTTTGTTGCAGCATTAAAAAATTACAATTTGCCTGATTTTATTTTAGAGTTAGTTGCAAAAGAATGCAAGTCAGATCTTCTGGAAAGAGGAAGAATTGATGACAGACTACAAAGTATGAATGATGAGGCCCTTGAGTTATTACATAAGGTATTTGTCGAATGTGAAGAAGACAAGGCGGGTAAATTTGCACAATACAGATTCTTCGCCTATGTATCTAGTATGTATCACAAGTGTGAGGTTTTAGTTAATGAGACAATTCCAGGTACTAGTGGTAAAAATCACAAGATTCCAGTAGCAGTGAAAAATAATGGAATGTATATTTCAGTTGCCTACAACAAGGCAACTGGTAACCCCGTAAACAAAAAAGAAACCACCAGATTCTATGAGATGGTAGATGATATTAAGAAAGGAGATCACGGAACTATGTTAACTGATGCAATTTATGGATCTTCAGTAGGGTTCAGAGGCGATGCATTAGTTGAGCTAGAAAATCTGAGCAAATCAAGAACAAATGATCCTGAAAACAAACTAGATTTTAAAACAGCAAATTTTGAAAATAATATCTATTCAGTAACAAAGTGTTAGTGAAAAAAATTCTAAATTTGAATTTCAAAAAAAACTAAATTTTTAGATCAGAGGTATCAATTGTAAGAAAGGTTGGTTTTCCATCTGTCTTTTTAAAATCAGAATCGTATTGCTCAAAGTATAACTGATCATAGAAATGTTTGCTCCATATCTCATGAACGTCGTCTTTGAATTTCTTGTATCCAATTGACCTTAATAGTTCATGTACTAATTCATGAGAAACGGTGGTACAGTTTTTCTCGGCAAGAAATAAGGTATCATTAGGATTTGTGGGAGGCTTCCAGTAAATCATTCCAAAATTTTCAGCATGATATCCTTCACAGGTACAGTCAGTCCATAATGGTCTAAAATGGCATAAGTAGAAATGAAAGATTTCTTTTCCTCGTTGCTCGTGATCTCGTAACATAGTGTGAGTATCCAGTTTCTGAAACAAAGTTCTTGGTTTTGTAACTAATTCATCACATCGAATATCAAAATCCTTGTTGAATTTTTCCTTAATCCAAACTTTGAAAAACTGTGCCATTTTTTGGATATACTCAAATTCAGGCTTTCGTTTTTCAAGATCTTCTTCTTTTACAACAAAAATAAAATGTAAAATCATAATAAGAAAAGGGGGTGTTTAAGTTTGACCTTCTATTCCCATAAGGGTTAGTGTAGATCGAATCTTCTCAATTTTTCTGATTTTCCATGTAATGGTTTCTCTAAGTTTTTCAACAGTGTCAGATTCAATCTTGGCCAAGATATCGTATGCACCAAAAGTTCCATGAACTTCTTTTACACCTTCTAGACCCTTAAGTTGCTGAATAATAGCCTCTTCTGAACCTAGTTCACAGTTTATTAACACATAAGCTGTTGCCATAAATCACATTAAACAAATCGACTATATCAATAAACCGATTCAACCGAAATTAGTTTTGAGAAATCTGAATAATTTCATCCCAGATTTCCTTTGGAACAGGCATTACAGACAGTCTTGAAATACGTAATAGTTCCCAATCCCTGAATTTTTTCTGTTTCTTCATTTCATCCAAAGTTACAGGTTTTTTTAGCGGTTTTTTGTATTTGACATCAACTACAACAAATCTCTCGTTGTCTTCTGGATTTGGATATGGCTTTGAGATAACCTCCATAATTCCAACTGCCTGTCTTTCGTCACCGGTGTGATAAAACAAGATCAGATCTTTGGGTTTCATCTCTCTCATATGTTTTAGTGCAAGATTGTTGTGGACTCCATCCCAAACTGTTTTTTTGTCTTTTTTTAGATTTTCAAAACTATATCCTCTAGGACCGGTAGGTTCTTGTTTGGCTAACCAATAGTTTACCATCTTCAGTTATCACTAAACTCAAACATGCTTTATGCTTTTTAAAATACAAAATTGTTCCCCGGTTCTGACTCGCACAAGATCATTGGTATTTAGCCAAAACCTCCTTGGGTTTTCTAACCGGGGTTTGCCCATAATGTAGCACACCTGGGTGAATTAGAAATCATTGGTATCAATACGATCGACATCATCCTAATCCGTCTGCGTGCCTGCTCTTGGGCACTAAATAAAGAACCAAACTCTGCTAAAAACTATTGAGGTCCATTGTTTGAATAGTAAAATAAGGCATAAAAATTAAGGATTATTTTAAAATATCAGATCATTCTTTAATCAATAATCCCAGAAAGGGAAATTTCAAATCCAACTACAGGAACACGAATCTTGTAATTTTCTATTGTCTTTGAATTTATCTCGCCAATAATTCCAACAGGTTTTTCATTAATCAATATTGATGCAGATCTTCCTTCTTCAAAGATAGGATCAAAAAAAGTTTTTGTTTGAATTTCCAAGTTTAATCCAATTTTTAATGCGGATTGTAAAATTGATTTTATTTCTGTAAAATTTGCATTTTGATGAGCATTGATTCCAGCTAAACTAATTTTTTCTTGGATAGGTTTATCTTCTGAAAATATAGTTCCAGTCTCAAACAATTTTTGAGGATATGATGCATGGATGTTACGGGATAGATTTTCAATTAATTCAGGCAGTATAGAATCACGAAGTATTGTATGCTCTTGGCTTTTCGAATCTAAAACGGAGATAATTTTTTTAGGTTCCCTATTTGTCATTTCATATAATACTCGTTTACTTGTTAAGCTAGAATTCAGGGCTTCAGAATATCCAAGTCCAATCATTGTTTGTGAAAGAGAATTGAGATTCATTGAAACATTATTTATTTGTCCAATTGTCTGAGAGGGAGACAGTTCAGGTTCTAAATTTTGAATTCCAAAACCCAATGCAACTTCTTCTACCAAGTCCATTGGTCCAAGAATATCAAATCGGTATGCAGGTATTGTACAAACAATATTTTTACCCTTTGGTATTGCATCTAGCCTTGATTTTTTTAGTGATGAAAGAATTTTTGGTGTTTTGAGAGTCAATCCGAGGGTTTGATTGATCAGGGTTGGAGTTATGGTCATCTTTTTTGATTCTAGTTTTGGAGAGCTGTTTTTAGAACCTGAAATTTTTACGTTTACCAAAGAAAATCCCGCCGTCTGAAGAATTGTTGCAACTACTGAGAGCATATCTTCAGCGGCTTGTTTACTAATTCCAGTAACTTCTACAAAGAGATTCTTTGTTTTGGTAGTAACAGTCGTAACAGCAGCATTAATGATAGGCGGAAAGGATACTGTTTTTTCTGCTGAATCAATTATGATTGGAACTTGAGAAGAGTTTCCCAAAATATTGCCATAGTCTTTTCCTACATCTGTTTCTTTGAGAATTTCTGAAATTGAAAGCTCAGCATCAGAATTTAGAGGTATAAATTTGTGAGATCTGTTAGTTGTAGTATATGTCAAGGGAAATGAAATTTTATCAAGATCATGAATGCCAATTGAAGATTTTTTTCTTCTTCTCCCAATGCCAAAATGAAGATCTTCTTGCATGACCATTAATTGTTTGATAATTTTATCATCTATCTTTCCGTTTTTGGCTACAATTCCTGTGACAAATGGACGAATCTTGGATACTGCGGGTTTTACATTGAGGGCATAGTCCTTGGATTTTTTTATGTTCAAGTTTATTGCTTCAGTTTTAATTCCAAGTAATCCTTGCAAACCAAGAGTAATTCCAAAATCAGTTGAGTAATCAGGTCGGTTGGGACTATACTCTACTCTAACTACATCTCCTTCTTCTGATTCAATATCCAATCCTAGAAAAGGTAATGAGTCAGATATTTGCTTTTTTGAAACATTTCCAATCAATTTTTGGAGTCTAGAATAAGATAATTCAACTACTGGCACTTTGTTGCACTCCTTAACCAGTTAAGATCATTATTGTAAAATTCTCTTACATCATCAAGATCGTACTTTAACATGGCAATTCTCTCTATCCCACCACCCCAAGCTAAAACTGGTTTATTGATTCCAAGAGGTTTTGTCACTTCAGGTCTAAAAATACCCATCCCAAATAGTTCTACCCATTTTCCTAGTCGGTCATTGAAAACCATTGTTTGTAGAGATGGTTCTGTGTATGGGAAAAATGTAGGCCAGAATTTTATTTTTGTAATTCCAATTCTTTTATAGAATTCTCTTTGGATTCCCATTAAATCTCTAAGTGTTGCATTTTTTCCAGCAACAATTCCTTCTATTTGATTAAATTCTACAAGATGCTTGTAGCTAACTTTTTCATTTCTGAATACACGTCCCAGTGAAAAAACTCTTGCCTCATCGGGTTTGTTTTCAGCTAAATGTTTAATCGTTACACAAGTCGTATGAGTTCGTAAAACCATTTTTCTGGCTTCATTAATATCCCAAAGATAATGCCATCCTTTCTTATGAGATTCAGAAACTTTTCTTATCTGCTCCGGGGTTCCAATCTTTTTTGCAGATATGCCATCAAGATAGAATGTATCTTGTAATTCTCTTGCAGGATGATCTTGAGGAGTAAACAATGCATCAAAATTCCAAAAGCTTGATTGAGTCATATTGCCAATAATTTCAGAGAAGCCCAATGTGACAAAAATTTCCCGGATTTCATCAATTGTATCTTTTAGAGGATGTGTTCTTGCGACAAATACCTCAGGAACTTTGGCTTCGACATCAATGGCTCCTTTGGATTCAGAGATTTTGAGGGATTTTGCACTCTCTGTTAGTGAGATTTCCTTTGAGGATATTACCCCCTCAACTATAAAGTCAGGTCTTTTTAAAAGAATAGTTAAGTCATTTTTATTAATTTGGTTTTTGAGTACTTTGCCTTTTCCAATTTTTTTTAGGGTATTTTCTCCTGGGAGATTATCAGGATAGTTTTTTAAAATAATTTCATCATTTGAAGATTCAATCCAATTGTTTTTTCGTGCTAACCCCATTGCTGGACCAAAAATAGAACCAAGTTCTCTTTGTAAATCTTTGATTTTTTTTGGCGTGTCTTTTAGTAAATCGAGTAATCTTCTTTCAGGCAACCCTTTTTCAAATGCTTCAATACCATTTTTCCCAAGTGAAAGAGTAATGGTTTTTAATTCACTAACATTTGCAAAGTCCTTTAATCTAAGCCACTCTACTCCTCTTCTAATTTGATCAGGTGAAAGATTGGTTGATTTTTCAAGTTCTTCCATTGATTGTTTTGAAGTCTCTTTTAGAGCTGTGATAATTTTTTTTTCAATCTCGTGAAAAACTTGTGACAACAGCAGAAAGTTCGAAAAAGACTTTTTAAACCTTAACCTAAGTCAAAATAAATGTCAGTTGATGACTTTGTTGTAACTCCTTGGCATGTGGAAGGAGACATTGATTATGATAAACTGATAAAGAAGTTTGGTACTGAAAAAATTTCAAATGCAGTTTTAGATAAAATAAAGAAAATTGCAAGGGAGGACCATTTTATGTTAAGAAGAGGTATTTTTTTCTCACATAGAGAGATGAATAGAGTTTTAGAAGATTATGAAAAAGGAAAAAAATTCTTTCTTTATACTGGCCGTGGTCCGTCAGGTCATACTCATATTGGTCATTTAGTTCCATGGGTTTTTGCAAAATGGTTGCAGGAAAAATTTGGAGTAAATATGTATTTTCAACTAACTGATGATGAAAAATTCTTCTCAAAGCAAAATTTGAGTTTAGAAGACACCAGCAAATTTGCTTATGAAAATGCACTTGATTTCATTGCACTTGGATTTAGACCTGAAAACACTAAGATAATAATCAATACAAAAAATATTCAAACTCTATATCCAATAGCTGCACAAGTTGCAAAAAAAATAAACTTTTCAAATACTAAAGCAGTTTTTGGATTTACAAACGAAACCAACATTGGAATGATTTTCTATACATCTTTACAATCTGCACCTTGTTTTATTGAAGACAAACCTGTTTTGATTCCATTAGGTGTTGATCAGGATCCACATTTCAGATTAACTCGAGACATTGCACCAAAAATTGGAAAACCCAAACCTGCTCTTGTGCACAATATTATGATTCCAGGATTAGGAGGACCTGGTGGTAAGATGTCAGCATCTGATGAAAATGGAACTGTATACACTACTGACTCTCCAAATGTTGTAAAAAAGAAAATCAACAAGTATGCATTTTCAGGGGGACAGCCAGATATTGAGCAACATAGAAAGATTGGAGGAAATCCAGACATTGATGTTTCATATCAATATCTCAGAATATTCTTTGAACCAGACGACAGCAAACTCAAATCCATATATGAGGATTACAAATCTGGAAAAATGTTAACTGGTGAGTTAAAGGCTATTTTGGTTGAAAAAATAAATCAATTCCTTTCTGTACATCAAGAAAAAAGAGAAAAAGCAAAAGACCAGATAGACCAATTTCTTTTTGAGAATAAATGAAAATTCGAGTAAGTTGTGAGGACAAATATGAGGCTCAAAAACTTGCCAGTCTAATTTTTATCAAAGAAGCAAAGGAAACATTTATCACATCAATTCTTAATGTTATAGAAAATGAGTTGGTAGTTTCCCTAAAGGACAAATCAGCTCATAGTATTCTTCTAAAAGATGAAAATCATGTAGAAATTTTTGCAGATTTTATTCAATCAGTAATTGATAAAGAGCATAAAATAATTTCAACGTTAATTTTGGAACAGGATGTAGAAATTGTCAAAGGATGAATCTATTTCATAAATGCTGCATAAAATGCAATTATTCCAACCATTGCAATTAAACTTAGTCCTAGTGCCTTAAAGTCTCCACTCATAAAATTAGTCCAAAATTATTATAATTAAAGTGTTAACAAATTCTCAAGAGTGATTTTTAATGATCATCGTGGAAAATATCGACTCTTTTTTTTGGGTTTTTCAGATTCTGTTTTTCTTTGAGGTTCTCTTATTTCATTACAATTCAAGCAAAGAACTCGTAATTCTTTTCTAGCCAAATTAGGCTCAGAGATATATTTTCCCCATGATGAGGCAAATCCACCCCTTCGAATTCGATCAAAAGCATCAGTATCATAAATGTGTGTAAATCCTAATGCTCTTACATCTCTGAATCCACAGCTAGAGCATATCTTACCCCCGAGGATCTCAAATAATTTTTCTTTAAGGGATTCATAAAATTTTTCAGAACCATCTGAATAGAAAATCTCTTGCTTTTTTTGAAATTTATCACTTTTTGATTTTTTTGGTTTATTGATATCTCTGGAATATCTTTCTTGGGGTCGATTATCTCTAGTGTTACGTGATCGTCTTGATTTTCTTGGTTCATTTTTTTCAAAGCATTTGCTACAGTAAACGGGTTTGTTAAATTTTGGCTCAAAAGGAATCTTACATTCTATTCCGCAATCACCACAGGTTACGTTAAACAATTCTCTATTTCTTTCAAATTTAGAATTAGATTGACGAGAATTCCTAAAAGAGCGAGTGGTACCTTGGAAATTTCTATCAAATCTATTTTTGTTTGATTTAGAAATTCTTCCAGATTTTTTATCAGAATATTTTGCTTTGTAAAGATCCATCGTTAATTATTCAAAGTTTTATGGTTATAGATAGTTAGAGCTAAAATTTATGCCTGAAACTAAATCAAACCAGAGATTTGTCCATTTCAATTCCCAACATTTCCTGAACCTTGAGAAAATACAGTTTAGTTGAAGATGGCATATCATCCAGGTTATTATCAACTGCAATCATAAAGTATCTGACTGCTCTTTTTGAGATATCTAAATTAAATTTCATGGTAAGAATTGAGTCCTGTTTGACTTTGATCTTGTCTTCAAGCCACGGGGGTGCCATCTCAATTGTTTCTTTAATTATTTTATCGTACCAATAAGATAGATTTTCAGGGTGAAGACCTTGTTGAAGATAGGAGATATCTGAATTGATTTTTTTCATCATGTTATTTATGATTGCCATAGGACGAAATTCAGAAATATTGTTTTATTTCGATTACTAAAAAATTAACAATCATCTAGTCAACTCAAGACAAGTTTCCTTGAGTATCGATTTCAGAATTTTTTATTCTAGTTGTAGATATTCGATTTCCATCTTTTGCCATGACCATTGGAACTACTACTACTTTTACTGGAGTCAGGTTCTTTTCAGACCGAAGTTGATTTAATACTGACCCCTGATTTTCTGTCTCTTTACTTACCACCAATGCCTGAATTCCTTCTTCTAAAACAGCAGGACCAAAATCATTGTCTAATTTGCTTATTTGATATGAGATATTTGGAAATTTGATTTTAATCGTATTTTCTAAATTTTCTTTTCTTATCTCATATTGATTTTGAATTTTTTTACCTTTTCTTTGTGCCAACTCATCACTGGTAAGGCCAATGATCACTTTAGAGGAGATTGAAAATGCCTTTGTGAGTAATGTGATGTGGCCTTTGTGAATAATATCAAAAGTACCACCCATTGCAACTAAATCAAATGCGGACATGATAAGAGATGGATTGTTATAAAAATAAATCTACTAGCTTACTATAATTAATGCAATAGGGCCTGGGTCTGCTATTGGTACATTGCTTCTATCCCAGACAAAGGTCTCTATGAAAAATACGCCTCTTTTTTCTGGAATCCAATCAATTGATTGAGTTTGTGAACCACCTCCAATGTATCGACCATCATATTTTCCAATAAATTCAACATAGGGTTTCTCACCAGATTCCTTTACTTGGACATAGTATCTGTATGGTATCTCATTTGATGTATGATCAGGCGATAGTTCTATCCATGAATTACTTTGAATTTTTACTGTGGTGCCTAGTTTTATTTCAGGAAGACTATTTCCCTGAGAATCAGTTACTGAAACATCAGATATGGTCACCCGTTTGGTTAGTATTTCAGGATCTGGGATTTCAATATTAATAAAATCTGAGTAAAATACATCAGATTCAGAAAACAGGTTAAATCCTACAGATCTAGGATCTATTTTTTTATTGAATTCAAATGGAATTTTCTCGTTTGGTTCCATTTCGCCAATAGGAATTGTATAGATGCCCAAAATTCTGGGAGGCTCAAATGCATCATAGAAAGCCAAGTAAACATTTGCCTCAGTTGCAGGGGCAGGTCCATTTGTAAAAATTCCAGAAAATACCAGATTATCCTTTACAAAAATATCTGTTGATTCTAGGGTAAGAAGTTTGGATTTTGAAAGAGACGAATCAAAGGTCTCTAGAAAAACAGTTGCTTGAGTAATTTGAGGATTGGGGGTGTTTGACTTTATCATGTATGGGGATGTACCAAGTGAAGGGATTACATCTAAGACTGTATCTCCTTTGACAACTTCTAGAGGACTAAAACTAACATCATCGTAAAATGTTGCGCGAATTTGTACATTGGTAACTGCAGTTAATGGATTGGTATTTTCAACAGAACCAACAACTATGGTGTATCCCTCGTCATCCTGGTATACATAGGGGGATTCACTTGTAAGTTTGACCGATAAGGTTGGCTCCTTGTCATAGGTTTGAGAATAACTTTGTGAAATTGGAAATAGCATTAAAATCAGAAATAAACTAAGAAAAATTTTCTTCATATAAAATTAATTAAAAAAAGGGATTAATGTCGTATGATATATCATATAGTCAACAAAAAAGGTAGCAACCTTTAACCTAGTTTTCACTATGGAATTTCAATAAAAAGAGATTAAAAATGGATTAAAATTTTTATCTTCTTTTCTTCATTGCGGTAATTGCAATCCAGTAAATGAATCCTGGAGTTAAACCTACAATGAGCGGAATCCACACAGGCCATGCGTCTACGTAACTTGCCATGTATTGAAACCAAAACTTATCCTATTTAAATCCATCCGGTAATCTGAATTTCAGAATTGATCGGATAATGAAAGTGGACTGGACGGGATTTGAACCCATGACCCCCCGCGTGCAAGGCGGGTATACTACCAGGCTATACTACCAGCCCACATCAAGAATGATTATAGTGTGGATTTTAATTGTTGTCTTCTTGGCAAGGATTTTATTTGAAAAAATAATTGTCACATCATGGTACTTTTAGAATCTCAGATCAAATTAAAGAAAGGCGATATTGCACCAAATTTTGAACTTTTAGGAATAGACGACAAAAAACACACAATCGACGATTATACAAATCATCAAGGAATTCTAGTAATTTTCATGTGCAACCACTGTCCGTATGTGAAAGCAAAGTCAGATGCATTTAACGAGCTTTATGAAAAATTTGGAGATAAAGTTGCAATTGTTGGGATTAACAGTAATGACTCTACCAATTATCCAGAAGATAGTTTTGAAAATATGAAAAAGACTGCTCAAGAGAAGGGATTCAAATTTGATTATTTAGTTGATGAGACTCAAGAAATTGCTAAAAAATATGGTGCAATGTGTACACCTGATCCTTTCTTGTTTAACAACAAAAAGGAACTTGTTTTTCATGGAAGAATTGATAATGCTATGAAACCAGATGATACCCCCACAGAAAAAACAATGATAAACAATATCGAACAACTACTTGCTGGAGAAACAATTGAAAAAGACTTTGAGCCGTCAATTGGTTGCTCAATCAAGTGGAAAGAAAATTAAACTTAAATGACTCTTGCCTAGAGGTTTTTCTGTGGGCTCGTAGCTCAGCTTGGCTGGAGCGTTCGACTGATAAACCATTCAGAAATCGAAAGGTCATGTGTTCGAATCACATCGGGCCCATTTCTCTATTTTGGGCTTTGATATACCATTTTAGACCACTGTAATAGATCTTCAAATTTTTCAGATTTGAAATCTGATTGAATTTTGGACTTTTTTCCTACTTTGCCACAAAGTGCTAATCTAATTTTTTTACCTAACTTTTCTTTTACTGAATTTACTGAATCAGAAAAAAAGTTCATCCCCTCTTCTGTTTTAGAAAAGACCACAACTGCCATAACTCCTGATTTTTGTTTCCAGACTTTGCCCATTAATTTCTGCAAATCAAGGTCAAACAGAACATCGATTGCAGAGGACATATCCCCAAGATGAAAAACTTTCCAACCATCAGAATAAAATAAGGCCGAAGCTGCTTCAGAAATAAGACTACTATCAGGATCTGCTGAAATTACAATGATATTTCGTTTAGGGTTTGGTTCGATTTGAGATTGATTAAAGATTTGAATAGATTTTGAGATGGTATTTTCCAGTAATTTTTTCTCAGAACTTCCAATTTTGCCATCATTATACATCTCCTTTACAGCATGAATGGCTGGAAATATGACCTCAACTACAAATCTATTTGGAGATGCTCCAGAATGAATACAATTTCTTATTAGAGAATAAATTTGACTCTCAGGGTCTTTTAAGAGACTTTCAAGGTACAATGAGGCAACTCTGAAATAATCAGCAGGGAAATCAAAGGATTCTTGTCCGGGTTCTAAAAACCATAAGGTCACATTTCCAATATCTTTTTGACGAAGAAATCCCTCTGCTGCAAAAATTTTCAAATATTTTGTCATAGTAATTCTATTGATGCCAATCTTTTCAGAAATCTCAACTCCTGACATTCCAGTTTTAGAATCCCCAAAAACATCAATCAGTTTTTCTCTGATATCTTCAGCTTGATATCCTCGACCCATAGTGCTCTTGAATGAAGGTATGGTATAAAGACTAATTTCTATTCACCCAACTGACTTGTTTTTGCAAATAAAATCTTAAATACTTCTGTACTTTATCGTACGGTAAGGGAAAAGTAAATTGCCGAAAGCTGGATTCAAATCAATTACCGTTTCTGATACTGTCTATGATAAATTCCAAGATGTATATCAGAAAAATAAAGAAGATTTAGCGATGAAAGGTGTTAACAGCTTTTCAGGTTATGTTACTTATATGTTAGAGGAGATGATGCAAAAGGACAAAACCTTTGCAAGATATGCTCCAAAGATTGAAAAAATTTCGGTTGATGATGATCGAGTTATACTAAAAGACAATATCAAAAATAGGATTGCAGAGGTTGCAGTTCAGAAAGGAGAATTATTTTGTCAGCTTTGTGACGAAAAAGATTGTGTTCATATTGGATTTGTCTTTTCACTTCCAGATGTCTATGAAGTATTGAATTCTCGTGGAATTAAACATCCAAAATAGAGCAGTGGAGGAGGTGGGATTTGAACCCACGAACTCCTGAGAGACAGGATCACCCATTTTATGATCTTAAGTCCTGCATGTCCAAAAGCACTTGGTGCTTACTTTGGCCAGGCTTGATTACTCCTCCAAGATGTTAGAAATTTGTGTGAAATTTAACAGTTTAGGGATTTAGAATCAAGAATTATAAGGATTTTCTTTATTGTAAATTTGTGCTTCGATAGCTCAGCCTGGTAGAGCGTTACCTTGGTAAGGTAAAGGTCGCGGGTCCGGATCCCGTTCGAAGCTGTCCTTACTCTATCGTCTAAAACCCTAAACATATTCATGTTAGATATTAAGAGGAAAATAATTTTGAACAAAATACTTTCAATATTCTAAAATCATTTACATTTGAAAAGGAAAGACTACATAAATTAGATTTTTAAATGACGTTTTTCGTACTCTGTTCTTGTTATCTTTGTCCGTTTGAAAATTTCATAATCAACTTATTCCCAATATTTTATTGTTGGGTAACTATTATTTCTTTAAACTTTTGAACAGTTCCTTTTTTCAATATATTTGTAGATTTTTAGACAAATTACATGGATTTTAATATCTTGGAACGCCACTCGTGTGCAATCTTATTGTTTGGGTTGATCTGCAAAACTTTGTCAAAACAAGATTTTGCTTCTTCAAATTTTTTAGATTTGTGTAATGTTATACATTTATTGCACATAATATGATCATTCTCGGGTTCAATTCTTAATGCAACATTAAAGTAAGATAAGGCTTCTTCGTACATGCCATGCTGTTCCAATAAAAGGCCTTTGTTCGTTAATGCTTCAAGATGTGTTGGTTTTATCTGTAAAGCAAGATCCAATCCTTCAATTGCTCTTTCAATTTCTCCAAATTGCAGAGCAACCATAGCTAATCCAACATAAGCATCAGCATGTTCTGAATTAATTTCCAATACTTGTTTATAATATTGAATTGCTTCTGATAGTCTTTTTTTATCTCCTGTTAAAATTTGTGCTTTACTGTATAAAGAATCAATATGTTTCGGATCGACTTTCAATGCCTTTTCATAATATAATAATGCATCATCATACTTTCCTAGTCTGTGATATGCTTGACCTTTGTAGAACAAAGGTTCTGCCATAGTGGGACATAATTCAATTGTTTCATCAAAATTTTTCATTGCTTCTTCGATATTTCCTTCAGAGAATTTTCCTACTCCTTTATGTAACAAAATTGTTCCTTTCCAAATATTCTCAGGATCAGTTTCTAAAATTAAATCATATAGCATTAACGCAATTCTGTATTTTTTTGCTGCATAATATGTTTCTGCTTTTTTTACTAGATAATCAAGACTTATTTTATTTGATTGTAAATCTGATTTTAGTCGTTTAAATTCTTCATCATCTTGAACAACTTGATTTAATAAATCATCCTTGGATTTGTACTGTGCAAGAATAATATCTCCTGACATTGCAATTTTTTTTATAGGTTTTTGTTTTCTGAGTTCTGGAGTACCCATCAGGTGGTCGTAAATATATCTGCTTAATGTTTCAACAGTAACACAACCATCATTATCAATAGATTCGCCATTTGCTCCCTTTAATCCTTCTAATAAGTAGTAGGTAAATGCACTATAGGGTTTATCCTTTAAATTAAATGATAGTTGGTATGGGAGGGATGAAGCCAAAATACATCTGCCTTCGCTTTCTTCAAATTTCTCTTCCATAGCATCTCTTCCTTTTCTTGCCAATGCTTCTTCATTACTCATTGAACCTATTTTAGCAGCTCCGCTAAAGCAACAATCTAAAACAGTAATTAGTTTTGATGCTACACACTTTTTCATATGTTCAGTAACCAAATCGAAAGAAATACCTCTCTTACTTGGAATTTCAGTGTCTATGTCAGAGGAGGCAAGATAATGTCCACCATATCCATCTGGAACACCATGACCTGAATAGTAAAAAAATAAAATGTCATTTGGTTGAACGCTCTGATCAGTAAAAAAATCAATTATGGCATCCCTAATATTATTGCCTGAACCATTTCCTACAATTTTCCGTTCAAGTGAAACATCAAAGCCAATTTTATTTAAAATATTGAATAACTCTTCTCCATCATTTTTACAAAATTCTAGATTTTCGAGATTTGTATCTTGGTAATCACTTACACTAATGATAAGTGCTTTTCTTTTATTTTTCAATGTAAAATATATTGCATCAGGATGATATATAACAAAATCTTTCAAATAATGTTAAAAATTAAAGGTAATCTAATCACGATATCATGGAAATAGGATCAATATTTCAAGAATTTTTTGCAGAAGTCTTTTTTATAAATTCTATAATTACGATGTATTTTTTCAATTATTTTCAAGTTTGCCAAAATTATTTCAATTGGTCTATTGTTCTTAATTTATGCAGTATGCACCACTGGGAATAGATTATAAAACTAAGAAATTGTTAACTGATCCACTAGATGAAGAAAAAATTGCAGAAGTATTAGTTGAGACCAGTAAAGGTAAACCAATATCTAAAACTGGAATAGCAGAAAAAAGACTTCAGCAGCCTAGAATTATTTGGTCCTACTTAGTACATGAAGATGATCCGCACAAATTAGAAATTATTGGCATTATGAAAAAACTAGCACAATTTCGTGGTATGCACATGCCCTATAGACCACTTGAATTTAATGATAAATATGACAGTTCAGAATCATGGATAGGAAAATACTATACTTCCATTAATAAATCGTTTAGACCTGATCACATTCTCATAGTAGCAGATCCTGAATCGATTCCATTTGAATTTCAGGCACACTTGGCCATAAGAGCTAAGGTAGGAAGGGTTTGCTTTGATACTCTTGAAGAGTTACAAAAGTATGTAGATAAAATTGTAAGACTTTCAAAAAAACCTCCATTATTAAAAAAGGAAGCTACATTTTTTGCAACTAATTTTTGTCATGTTAGAGAAAACGATCCAACATATTACAGCTACAATGAAATGGTAAAACCATTATCAGTTTCACTGTCTGAAAAAAACATTCCAAATAGACTTTTTTTGCCAGACTATGTGACAAAGAAAAATATAATCAAGGAATTTAACGATTCCAAATCTGCTCTTATTTATGTTGCATCCCATGGTGTAGGAAACTTACCTTCAAATAAACAAATAGATCTTACAGGGGCAATTTGCTGTCAAGATTGGATAGAGACGCAAGATGATAGTGAGCTATTTACAGCCCAAGACATACCTAGTGATGAAAAAAAACCTTTTCTTGAAGGATCTATTTTTTTTCAGTTTTCTTGTTTTGGCTTTGGAACACCAAAGTACAACGATATTGTTAGCTTTTCTTTTAAAGGCAATAGACCCAAAGAACAGATATCTGACAGATCACTTATATCTGCAATTCCAAAAAAGTTATTGTCTCATCCCAGAGGACCTGTGGCATTCATAGGTCATGCAAATATGACGTATCTTGATGGTTTTTATGATACGGATGTAACCAAACCTAAAGAAGAAAGACGTAATATTTCATCTTACGAAACTCTAATACATTATTTGTTTGACAAGAAAACTCTTGGTACATCAATGGATGATATGATAGATACTGCCTCATCTCAAACAAACGAGTTCTCACAGTTATTGCTAAAATATCAAGGTGGTGATAGAACTTTAAGAACAAAGAAAAGAATATCAAAAAGCTTTTTCCTAAGCCATGATTCTAAAAATTATTTTGTATTTGGGGACCCTGCAACAATATCAAATTTTTGATATAGATTTGACGCATTTAACTATATATCTTCATCGTGGCGTCTGGCATGTCTAAATATACTTGTGACAATGTCTCTAGTCGGTCTACTGCTAGATCTTGTGTGATTGTTATCCTAGCAAAAAATCTCCATCATGTGTTATATACATCAGAATTATATCTTCATAGGTGCATATAGACGAATCCAAGAAAAAAGGAATGCAAAAACCTGTTCTTAATTATTATATCATAGCAGCAATTTTTATTGGAATTTTATTTTTTACAATTGCAAATGCCTATGAAGTTCAAATAAATGAGCAGCTAGACTTTTTTGAACTTGTTTTTATATTGGCGTATGCTGCTCCTGCAGGTTTTAGCTTTGCAATAGCTCGAAGATATTGGCCTTCAACAGTTTTTGGAAAGGCATATTTGTCATTAGGAATAGCATATTCGGCTACTTCGATTGCTGCATTCTTATTTAATTACTATCAGATCTGGGAAGGTATAGAAAATCCTTATCCCTCATGGATTGATGTCTTATTTGCTTCTTTTTATCCATTTGCCATATACCATTTGAAAACAAATATCTACTTTATTCGCGGAGCACAGAAGCCAAAATTAAAAATGAGCCATATACTAATTTTAATTGTAATTCCTCTTGGAGTGACTTCGCTATATGCATTTGGATCACTTGTTCCTGTCAGCTTTTCAGAAGATAAAATTTATGATGATGATTCAACTTTAAATTTACTACCAAAAGTTGTTTCACATATACAATTTGGAGATATTGAAGAGTATGACGATGAATTTTGGCCAGGATATTTTGCTGGAATATTTTTTGTTGGGGCTACTACATTCACATTCTCATGGGCAATCATAGGCGCTCAAGTTTTTCAAAGGTCAATGCTGGGAATGCCTTGGGGATTATTACTTGTGGGTATTGGAATGGGAACTGTTGCTGATGTAGCATATTATTACACATCAATATTTTATTACGATAGAACAAATCCAATAATTTCAATTTGGGTTTTGGGCTGTATATTGGTATGTTATGCATTATATTTGCACAAAAAACAGATATAATCTATACGCTAGGTTTAATTAAAATTTTGTAAATACTGCTTTCAGATAAAACTTCTTTTTTTAACAAAACTTGCACGAAAATCATCTGACTGTCTATTTCGATTTTAATTCTTTCAAACAATGGCATATACTTGTTTATAGTTTTTCCATCGCTGGTTTTGACATACCCTGCTTCAGATAAGAATCCGTTTTCAACTAGTTCATTTACTAAGCGATAACCAGATGATTTTGGGATATTACATCTTTCTAGAATATCAAGAATGGCGCCTGGAAATTTTAGTGCAGTGTCCAGGATTGATCTCTTTTCTCTATCTCCATATGATTCTAGCACCAGCTCTGCTAATTCTTTATTTTCTATTGTAATCCATGTTTGGCCTTTAGAGGTTTTAAGTGAGATTAATTCTTGTTTAAACTCTTCTTCAATGGTATCAGCACCAGTTCCAAAAAATTCCCTCAATGTAGCATCAAAGATCTGAAAGTCTTTGATTGCATCAGGAACAGTTAGTGCATATCGTTCTACTAACCTTTGTTCAATTTTTTCAAGTGTCGCATTTCCAAGCTTTGCTTTGATTTTTGATTCTATAGCTTGTGCAAGTAGTTTATCTAATGCTCCTGCAAAACCAGTCACGGGAGGTTGTCCACTCATATTTGGATCTGTACTATCAGTTAAATTGCTTAAACGTTCGTATTTTTGGTTGTTTTTTCTCAATAGTAATTAAGAGCAAATCATATAATTTATTAATTCCCATTGTTTAGAATCTTTGATATAGATTTATATATAAAATTGATAATTAACAATACAGTTAATAATCATTATATCCTAATTCTCAATTATGGGAATAATAACATCACACATAAAATCAAAAAAGATGACTATTCCAGATAATAAAATCAGTAATAACCCTAATCTTACCATTGGTTTTGAGGATGATGATAGCGACAGCATCACATTTGATGAAATTGCGACAAAATGCTGTGTAGGAATAGTTGATATTATTGCTTCAACAAAAACAACTGCATACTTATCTCACTCAAAAATTTGCAGATATTACGGAACATTTCTTAGTACAATGAATTCAATTGTAAAAAAATTTGGAGGGACCGTAGTCAAAAATGGTGGAGATAGCTTGTTGTATTATTTTCATGAAGAAAAAAACAATGAGAGATTAGTATTGTTAAAAGCTCTAGAATGTAACATGGCAATGATTGATGCTCATAAAAATATTAACAAAAAATTATACCAAGAAAACATCCCTTCATTAAATTACAGAATAAGTATAGATTATGGAGAAGTATTACTGTCAAAATCTTCCAATTTGTTATATCACGATATATTTGGTTCATCAGTAAACATGTGTTCCAAAATTAATCATATAGCTAAACCAAACACTATTGTAATAGGTGGGGATATGTATCGTGTAGTAAAAAATCTTTTGGGTTATACATTTAACGAAGTGGAAGATTGTTCGATAGGTTTCAAATTAAAATATACAGTATATAGTGCGACTCGCAATCACTACCATTACAAAACAATAGTTGAAAATGCTATAAAACATGCACTACTTGATCTTGGTGTACCAATACTTGATAAAATTAACTCCCAACTTTTCATAAACCATGATTGTCTAATATCCAACTGTTATGAAAATCCCGAAATATTGGGACAAGTGCTAATGGACACGTTTGGAAACAATAGTGTTATTTTAGTTCAGAAAATCATAACAAATCTAGGGCATTACATAATACAGAAACCCATACAAGAATTTATTTCAGTTCTAGAAGATTATACATACGATAAGTCTGTAATAAAAACAGTTTAAATCATGAAAATTTCCACTTTGGGTGTTAATCATTCAAACAATAAATTATTATTTCAACCAATTGATCTTCAAAACTTTCAGGAGAAAATTGCAAAAGGCCTAAAGAATAATAAAAAGAAAATTCAAGAAGATGCTTTAACCACTCAAAAAACTGCTGCTGGGTTTAAAGGCATAATGCAAGTTCCAGCACCAAGTCCTGATGTACCCAGAGAGTCAGGGTGGACATTTTTAGTCAATCCAAACGATCCTCTTTGCAACGAAATAGAAGAAACAATTCTTTCTTTAGCAAAGATTAGAGGCATGACTGAAAATGACAAACCATTGTATTTTGATAACATATCAAAAACTGATTGGCCCTTTTGGATAGAAGACGAGTATGTTCCTTATCGCATCAAAAACCAAAAACAAGCTCCAAGATATGTGTTGATAGTTGCTAGCCCAAGTTTTGTGCCACTGAAATTTCAGGCCATACTAAGTACCTATTCGTATGTAGGACGAATAGATTTTGATGATCAACTTGACAATGACCAAAGAATTTTACAGCTAAAAACATATGTAGACAAAATCAAAAGAATAGAGGAGCATTCACCAGTCAGTCATGATGTCATATTTTTTGCCACAAATCACGGAATAAATGAACAGGGGTGTTATGATGCCACCCACTATAGTCATTTGTATCTAGAAAAACCACTAGCAAGAGATTCAAAACGGTTAGGTTTTAAACCAAATGAGATTGTAAGAGAAAATGCCACAAAAAAAAAATTTTTAAATGCAATAAAAAATTCTTCACCATGTCTAGTTTTTACAGCAAGTCATGGCATGATGAATACAAATCAGAGTCTAAAAGAACAAAAAGAGATAACTGGTGCTATTGTGTGTGAAGGTAACAGAGAAAAACCGTATGATGAATGGTTAGTTACTGCAGAAGATATTCAGTCTGATTCTTCATTTGCAGAAGGAGGAATATTCTTTGAGTATGCAAATTGTAGTTATGGTACACCATCATCAAGTTATTTGAACAACTGGTTGGTAGATATGAACGAATTTAAAATACCAAACATAACAGCAGAAAGTGATTTTATAGCCTCAATACCCAAAAAGATGCTGTTCAATCCAAAAGGACCTTTGGCATTTGTTGGCCATTTGGATGTAGAACTAATACCAAGTTTTACTAATGATGAAGATCCTATTCCAGAAAACGACAGAAATAATCGCCTTGAACCATTTTCTTTTGCACTTGAAAGTATTTTAAAAGGACGACCAGTTGGATATGCACTAGGTCAAATGAACCAAAGATATACTAATTTTGTAATTTCTCTTGCAGAACAGTATCAGATTTATCAAGATAAAAGTTTTCAAGACGAAGAAATATTCTTGAATAATCTTTGGAAACTATTCGTAGCTGGCACTGAAGCGGGCAACTATATGACTTTAGGAGATCCCGCAGTACGACTAAGCTAACAACAATCAAATTATGTACAATTAACAGTATGATATGGACTGCATAAAGTAAATCATAATTTTTTTTACTTTAGTGATTTTTAGCAAATATTTAGTTAGTCAGAGTATATCACAACAAATCACAAAATACTGATGATTCATCTAACAATTACCTATTTCATTTAATGCACATAAAAAGTTAAAATCATGCAATTTAGTAAAAGTGTGTTATTGGTAATAGAATATAGCATTCACCCACCAATTGGAGTTGCTCGAGTCGGAAACAGTCCTAGCGAATTTTATTTGTCTCCTACAAGCATAGGTGGAAGGCCTATAATGTGTAATTCATTTGGAGATGAAGTTTTAGAAGACAATAAAATAAAATATGTTACAAAATTTAAGGATAAACAAAAAAGAGTAAAAAGACAGGCAGCAAAATTCAGGATTTTCAAACAAGATTCGGATAACCCACAATCAAAACCACAAAAAGTGGATCTTAACGATAAGAATGAAGTTAAAAGTGTAAAATGGTTTGTACACCTTGCTAACAAGAAGTCCGTATGGTATCATTTTACAGAGTTTGCTGGAGACCTCATGATAGGAAAAGATAACACATATGAATTTCATCATGCAGATACTAGAAATTCCGACATAGAAGAGCCTAAAAAAAGACGTCAACTAATAATTGATTTTGGATATAGGACATTAGACTCTCCTCGTCAAGTAAAAAAATTTCAAAATGATGATTCTGTTCCTGCTGGTTATTCAACATCTCTTCCTTACCATCAAATAAGAGATAAAAAGTCTCCAAGAATTGGTAAACCTGTAAAGTATTTAGGCGAAGTCAAGACTGATTCAAAGAATAATCTGATAGTTTTGGGAGGATATGGCAATGCCGGAGGTGATGAACCATACCGCACATTTGCTGGAGGAGAGGGGTGGTATGATGACATATCCGATGGACCTGTTCTATGCGAGATTACACTTGCAAATGATGAAGTCAAAATGCTTGACGCATGGGTAATTGTAGGACCTCCCAAATTTGCACCAGAGCTAGTCAATATAACAACACTTGATGATACTATGTTTGATGTTTCAGTACGTTATCTTTACTCTGTTCCACAAATGTACAGCAAGGAATCTGGATGGAATCAGAATTTCATAGTTAACTATGAACACGACATAGAACCAATTCTTAAAAGAATTGGACATTATCGATGGGTTGCTAATGTCCCGTCTATGATGGATTTTTGCATGCCGGCATTTGATTTGAAAGACAATTCAGAAAAAAATAAAAAAAATAGAAAGGCTTTTTTTAATTATTTTCGAAGAGCACCTGAAAATGAGAGTGGATATGGCGGAGATGCTCAAATACTATTTTCAAATAAAACCAACGAGAAAAAAAATGATTATATTAATGGAATACCCTTAATGCCATTGAATTGTGGTTCAAATGCCGTAGACAACCACGTTTTGGATAAATTTGTTACCCTTTCTAGAACACAATATTTCCTTTTAGAACAGTGGTCTGAAGGAAAATTTACTGCCGGAAAATCAGATGATATTCTTGGTATGATTCCCTTAGATCATGCAGATATTGGAAATTGTGTTGGAGCACCAATGTGTCCAGGAGTCGAAGTAACATGGTCTGTAAGAAATCCTTCGATTTATTCTAAACCTTTTCATATAAAACATAAAACAAAAAATTTAGATGACTATACAAAGGTAGGACTGGATCCCAAACATGATGAAACTGCTCCATTAGGGCAAA
Source organism: Nitrosarchaeum sp. (assembly GCA_965223805.1). Classification (GTDB taxonomy): domain Archaea; phylum Thermoproteota; class Nitrososphaeria; order Nitrososphaerales; family Nitrosopumilaceae; genus HKST03. Next base: position 1,084,217 of record OZ245014.1, read on the forward strand.
CAGGAGGGGGATGTGAACCTGGGGATTTGACAAAGAGAATGGCAATTCCTTGGATGTCTGATCTTTTTGAATGTAACGTAAATCACATCAACTTTACTGATGTGGATAAAAATTTGAATCCAGAAACAGATCTGGAAGCTCCTCCAATGTACTATTCTTACTGGTGGCCACCACAAGCCCCATGGGATGTAATCTTGGGCATAACTGATCCGGAAGAGGATGATGATGAGATAAAGAGAAAAGAGGCAGCAATTAAGGAATTAGAACAGGCTGGGGTTTTTCCAGGTCAACAGGTTAATTACATTAGAGGAATTCATAGTCATATGCAAATGGTTAGGGCATGGTGGCATCTAGGTTTTATTGTAAACCAAAATGAAGATGAACATAGAGATGAATATCCATATTTTGTGGAAAAAGAACGAAATCATGAACAATTCGAAGTTGTTGCATTAGCTGCAGGAAACAGAGCTAATATTGTTGGTACGGGGGTCACAAGATTTGCACCTGGATTTTATTTGAAAGATAACATTGGGGAAACACTCTAACATCAAGAGCAAATCAAAGCATGATTTTGATGTTTTGATAAATGGTGGCGGACCAGCTGGATGTGCTGCAGCACTTACTTTACTTAATCAAACAGATTTTAAAGTTGGTGTTATAGAAGCCACTGATTATACCAATATGCGTATTGGAGAATCAGTGTCAGCTAGCATCGTTCCATTATTAAAATATCTTAAAGTAAAAAACGAATTTTTATCTAGTAACCATATTCCATCTTATGGAATAAACACTTCATGGGGTAGTTCTACGATATTTTCAAGGGACTTCTTTTTTACTCCTCATGGTTTAGGGTGGAATCTAGATAGGAACAAATTTGATCGTATGTTGGCAGATTCTGTAAAAAAAAGAAAAGAAAAGAGTGTGTTATTTTCATCAACTAAAATTATTGATTGTATCATCGACAAAAAGAACAAAATCAGTTTGAATGTATGTGATAATAAAAATAATTCAAAAACAAAGATCTCTGCTAATTTTGTAATAGATGCAAGTGGTAAGAGTGGATCTTTTGGACATAAGGTTGGTGCAAAGTGGAAAACAATTGATTATTTGATTGGTGCAGCTTGCTTGTATGAAAGTTTGAAAAAAAATAATCAAGATGAGTTTACTTTGATAGAAGCTATATCTAATGGCTGGTGGTATTCTACACCAATTTCAACTAACAAAAGAGTTGTTGTTTTCATGACAGATAACGATATTGCAAGACATCTAGAGATTAAAAAAATCAAAAACTGGAATATAGCATTAAAAAAAACTTTGCACATAAAAAAAACAATAAAAGATGCAAGATTAGTCATAGGGGTTAATCTTTTTCCAGCATATTCTCAAGTAATCCAAAAATGTGGAAGATATTGTTCAAACTGGATTCCAGCTGGAGATTCAGCAGCCTCATATGATCCATTATCGTCAATTGGAATAGGACATGCAATATCGTCTGGAATTAATGCGGCAAGAGTTGCATATACAGTATTAAAAAAAGATAATACAAATGCTATATCACAATACCTCAATAGCATAACACAAAATTTTTCTCAATATTTGAGCAATAGAATCTATTATTATAGTTTGGAAAAACGTTGGAAAGACAAACCGTTTTGGAATAAGAGATGTCATATTCAAGATTAACAGGTATTGATTTGTTGTTGAACTTTATAATTTAATTTCAGTCAATCATCGTATCCTGCAAATATAAACAGAAAAACAAGTTCTTTTTTTACATCATAAAAACTGTGAATAACTTTCGGAGGAACATGCATTGCCATTCCTGGTGAAACCTTGTATACCTTTTTACCGATTCTCAGATTAGCATGTCCTTTTAAAATAAAATAGACTTCTCCATTCTCATGTGCAGGTTCTCCGTAGTCTTCTCCTTGTCTTAATATTTGGATTCCCATAGAAAGTTTTTTTCCACGGATAAATGTATGAAATCTATCTTCTGCTTTTTTTGTTATTATTTTTTTTTGATATTGAGTTGTATCATGGGCTAGCTTTCTTACCAATATTCATGATTTTATTTTACAATTAATAAAGATGATGACTGTGTGTTATTCTTTTGTAATGATGTAAGTAGAAATTATTATTCATTTTAAATTATAATTAAAGAAGAAAAAGTTTATAGGAAAAAAGTAAAACTTTGAGATTCTCAGAGTCTACAAAATTCTACCGTCATTGAAAAAAACTATAAAACAAGTTCCATAATATGGAGACTAAACTTAGATCATTAGTAAAGACATTGATTTATAGGGCTGTTGCAATATCTACTATTGCAACAGTAACTTGGATATATACTGGAAATGCATATACTGTAACTCATGTTGTCATAATTTACAATGCAGTTGCATGGTCTTTTTTTTATTTTCATGAGAGAATTTGGGCTAAAATAAGTTGGGGAAGGATTAAAACTTGAATTGATTTTTTCCTAAATAGAACATCACTGATAAGATTGCATCTCTAAAAATTGAACTCAAAGAATATTGCCAGTCTTTCAAATAACACCACACAAAATTCTAGTTTAATTAAACTCCATGAACAATAAACCTAACATGCAGTTGTTAAATACGATGGATTACTTGAACATAAGTTTACGAATAAAATTTTGTATCTATCTTGTAACAAAAATCGACATATCTGAATTGTTCACATCTTTTGCCAGGAGAAAATTTTTCAAATTCTTTAGAGATTGTGACTGGATAATACAAAAGCTGATCATCTCTTTGTAAAATTAATATTTTTGCGATAATGTCTATAATAGAGTCAACTTGACTTAATATAGCCAAAGGATTTCCAGATAAAACGGATAGTTCTTTTACTGCATCTAAAAATTCAGAATTCTGATTGATTTTGTGAAGTAATCCTCCTGCATATCTGTAACTATCTTTACTCCTTACAATAAGAATTCTAGTGTCTAAAAATTCAGGTAATTTACCTTTTTTATAATACATAGAGACTCCAAGGTTACCAATTGAGAGTATAGTACCTCTCTCAACATTGTTAAATGATTTTAGCTGTAACTTGATTGGGTTTTCTTTTGAACCATCAACTACCGTTGTTATGATATAGATTGGTACTTTTCTTACAAGCCTTCCCCACTTTGTATTCCAACCTTTGATTTTTACTTCTTGTAATCTCATCAATAATACCCCTTTGTCATGTACGACAGATTCAGAAAATGATGAAGGTATTCCTTTTTTTGTTTTTAGTATTGCTAAGTATGGTCTATATCCTTTTAAGAGATTGAATGTATGATTCATTATAATGATAGTTAGTAATAATATTTATCAATTAATAATCCCAACAAATGTAGATATCTCTGCTAAATTATGAATGGATGTTTTAATTTTTGTTAGTTTAAAACAATATAATGTGCCTTTCGTATGAAAATTAAATATTTTTGAATTAAAATGATTAAAATTGCAAGAGTGTTGTATTTGAAGAATAAGAAAAGAATCAATCATGTTTTTGAGTTTGCATACTCCCATCATAAGACATACACACATCTTTTTGCTATGCTCTAATAGTAGATGTGACGACGAGTTACCAAGTAGACTGGATAAGATTGTTTGAACCCGAGAGAAAATCCCTTAATCTCTTTGAAATTATACTCATCAAAATGTTTTACCAACTCATGTAAATCACCACCAATTACTGTTCTATTTTTTGGTGCACTTTTGTTAATTTTTGCGCATATATTGACTGGAGTACCAATCATATCTAACATAGAGTTTGTAGTAGATTTCATAATTAAAACAGGACCATAGTCAACACTTACACGATAATTTAAACATGGTAATCCATCCTTGACAAGTTCTTTGCATAGTGTTTCATGTAGTTCAATCATTGCTAGACTGCATTCCAGGCAGCTCACAAATCCAAACTTTCTTTCTTGTTTTGTAGTCTGTGGAAAATAATACAGCAAACAGTCTCCAATATTTTTTACCACTATTCCTCCAAATCGAGTTATAATCTGAGACATAGAATTTAAGAAAGTTTGGTAATACTTTGACATTTGTGAAGAGTTTAAAACTGCAGATATTTTTGTAGAGTTTACCATATCTACTAGTCCTATGCAATAATTCTCAGTTTGTTTTGAGAATGAAACTAGATAGTCGAGGCTAGTTGATTTTTTAAAATAATCGGCAAAGACATTTTCTAATTTATTATTTGATGTAAGATGAGAACTTGACTTGTTGAAAACATTAGAAGCAGAAAAATCATCTAAACTAAATGGTTTTTCAGAATTTATTTTTTTTTCATCCATGATAGTTTTTTGTGAATACGTTCTATTAGTTTGACTTAGCTATTATGCTAAAAAGTTAGCTGGCTCTATTAACTAATCTTATGAATAGTAAAAAACTTCTAGAATTGTGTCAAGGAAAATAATCAAAACAAAATGCCAAACATGCCAATCAATTACAGCCAGGGTTGTATATGATGTTAGATATAATGGATTTAGAGGAACCTGTTTAGTATGTGGAGGCAATTGGGCTGAATCATAACAGCAATCATTTTTTTACATGTACAAAAAATAAACTTTTGTACAGGGATTCTTTCTCATTATTAGTGACAGAATCAATATCAGAAATATTTTTTCAGGTTGCTAGTGAACAGCGCTTGGAAATTATCCTAAAACTCAATGAAAAAAATTTTAAAATATCTGAAATGGCAAGAGATCTTGATGTTACGGTACCTGAAGTTCATCGTAATTTTAATAGACTGCAACAATCTGGACTGATCGAAAAAAAAACTGATGGATCTTATAATTTAACATTATTTGGGAAAACAATCTGCAACATTATTCCTACTATATCATTTATGAAAAACAATCAAACATATTTTCAAAATCATACTCTGGATAACTTACCCACCAAGTTTTTTCAACGAATTGGTGCCCTTGCAAATGGAGAATTAATTATGGGTCACGTCAAAGTGATGGAAAAATGGACCGAAATTTATGAAAATGCAGATGATTTCATAAAAAATATCCTAGTAGAAGCTTCTTACTCTAAAGATGTGATCGAATTACTATTACACAAACTTCAAAAAAATGTTCATATAAATTCAATTTTTTCTGAAGACGTTATTGTAACAAAAGGACGAAAAGAATTTTTGCAAAAACAAGAAGTGAGTAAATTTATTCAGAATGAAAGCATTAAAAGAAAAATGTCAAAGAAAATTCCAATTGTTGTGGTGCTAAATGAGAAAGAGGCTGGAGTATCTTTTTTATCACTAAATGGAATCCCGGATTTAGGCAGCATGCTTTATAGTGATAATCCACTCTTTTACGAATGGTGTTCTGATTTTTTTGATTATTCTTGGAAAAAATCAACCAGATTTCAAGAAACGAAACTAAGCAAATAGCATACAAAAAATATAATTACTTTATCGACAATCTAACGAAGTTTCTTTTATGGGTACAAAACAAACATTGCTATATGTATATTTTATGATTTAAAAGTGCAGTTAGTTCTGTGGTCTACAAATAAAAATATTAATGCATAAATCTTGAAAACCAAGTTATGTAATACTAAATTAGTACGTGATCTATCTCCAATTATTTACTCTGTCATACATTCCTTCAAACTTTTGTTCTGCTTTAAGCTGTTCTTGTATTATGGAATTTTGAAGAATAGGATCTTCTGACCTTTGAAGATATTTGCCTACAGGTGATTGTACTATGTTATCAAGTTTCTCCCAATAAATAATGTCATGTACAAGAATTTTACTCATCGTGTTTTGAGCTATGCTTTGTTGAGTTATCATTTCTTCGATAAATTGAATGCAGTGTCTTTCATATCCTCGAATACTTTTATCACATGAAAGCAGTTCACGATGATTGTGTACGTAATCCTTCTTCCAGCTGTTTGTTCTAGAATCAAAATTCCAAATGTAACCATTCTCATCTATTCCTGTTGTCTTGTCAGTCTGTATTACATTTATGATATGTCCTTTATCTGATATCTGAAATTGTTTTGGTGGATTCATGGATTCTCCTACTATTTCAACTCCGTGATTGTAATAATTCTGCCAACCATTTCTACGGAAGTCCCATACATATGTGCCAACCATGTTAAAGTCCAATGGCTCTCGAAATGTATGGTATATTGTAACAATCAGACATTCTACATCAATAACACTTGTTCCACATCCTCCTACATCAGCTTCAACTCTTACATCTTCTAAAGCATTTTCAGGATCAAATACAGTTGTAGTTTCTGTTCCATCAAACTTTCTGTCCCATTCAATTACTGCCTTGCTGTTTCCGATTATTTGTCCTTCATCAAGACCAAATGCAAGCTCAACATGTTTGATGTGCTGTGGTCCTCGATTTTCATATATTTTTAATATAGCAACATTTTCTTCTCCAACATTTGTTGTGATTAATGGATAAGGAGTGTAATAGTGTTCAACATTTGTTGCATTACCATTATAAGAAAATCCTTCATCTACAATTCTTTTGTCTTGATTGTATACACCCAATGTTGGAGGTATACAATCTCCTCTACAGCTTCTACCAACCAGGGATGCTTCAGATGGACTTACACTTATTCCTATTTTTCCTCTTCCAGGTCCTGGCAACCCTCCAATTGTAATTGTAGTAGAATCTTTATCATCATGCGTAACGGTTAGATTTCCTCCTGGCTCTACTAGAATTCCTCCCTTACCTGCAGAGAAAGGAGTAATAACTCCATGAACAAACCTATTTCCTTTTAGATCAAAGATTGTAAAATGATCTCCCGTATCTACAGCAAGTGTATTCGTTGATTGATTCGTTGTTTCTCCAAATTGAAATGTAACAGTATATTCATTTGTGTCCTTTCCGGTTTCAACTAATGTTGGTGTTAAACCAGCAGTGAAAGAACCCGTCTCGCTGTCAGATTGAATTATTATTCCGCCTACAGTCTGAATTACATTATCATTAGGCGTAACTGTTGTATCAACAACAGAAAATTGTATTTTATCGTCTATGGTTGGAAAAAGTGATTCTGTCATTATAGCAAGATTAGTACTTGTGAATACTCCTGCTACTGATGATTCCGGTATAGTCATGTTAAATCCGGCGCTCACGGAAGAGCTAATAGTCACATTAGTGTGATCATTTAATGGACCAGGAGTTAAATCTTTTGTCAAATCATTTATGGTTATTGTGACTGGAACCGGTAAAAACGTATTGCCTATAGGCCCACCATGGTTGGGATTAACTAGGGATGGAGAAATTATTGGAGTTGCAGCATGTATGTCTGAGATTGGTTCAATTAACATGAAAAAAGATAATCCCATTATAAACATAATCAAAATTTTGGGAATGCCTAAATTGAAGTTTATTTCTATCTTTACTGTTTCAAACAATTTTCTAAGACGTAACTTTCTATTATTCGTATTAAACAACTAATAATATCAGAATAATTCATTTAAATATTATTTTTAAAACAGATTATAATTTCTAAGCTGAAAGAGTAACTTTTTATTCAAATTACTAAGATGTATTTAAAAACTACAGTTTTGATTTAATTAGAAATGAGATTTTGGACGAAAGTATGTATTGGTGTCTTATTAGGAATAATTCTTTTAACACCAAATTTTTATAATTTAAGTTACGCTACAAATCATGTTACATTTAGTCAGCCTTTGGTAAACGATCATAGTTTTAGAATAATTGTAACGGGAATGCCACCACTGCCTCAAGAGTTTGTAGAATTAGAATTGAGGGATGGAACAATAGTAAAAGATAGGCTTAATGTACCTATCCATCAAAATCCATCAAATCACAACGAATGGTGGTCAGATCAGTTTGAAATTAATTCTACTGGCATACCTGATGATTCTGATCATCTTATTACTACAACTGACTCTACGTCCCCCACATTATTTGTAATTTATCCAAGTGGTGTAGATGCCCATTCAGACATTGTCAGACCCATTGGGACAGCGGTTCTCTTACCGTTAGCCATGTGGAATTCATATACGACTTCATTATGTCCAGGAGGTTTAAATAACAAAACAGATGTAGACGGAGACGCAATTTGTGATGCTTGGGAAAATAGCGGTGACATAATAATTCCTCCAGACGTAGTTTCACCTCCTATGTCCGATGGATATTTCTATGATTGCAATCCTGCATGTGGCATTGATAAGCAAGATATTTTGGTTGAAGTGGATTGGATGGTTGGTCATAAAATGGAAGATGAGGCAAAAGCTCGTGTTATTGAGGCATTTCAAAAAAAAGATATTAGATTGCATGTTCAAGTTAACTCTCAAAGTGCAATAGATCATAAGGATGTACTATTTTGGCCAGGTTTTAATGATCCTAACAATTCAGAGTACCTAGGATTCCAACAAGTTAAAGCAAGAGAATTTGGGACACCTGAAGAACAAATGGATCCTACCTGGCATAATCAAGAACGATGGTTGAAACACCAAATATTCCATTATGCATTATTTGTACACGATAGACAGTGGGAGTATGGTTCTGGGGTTGCTGAAAAAGGAGGAAATGACATGATGATTTCATTAGGTGGATTCTCGGGTAATGTTGGTAGCATAGACCAACAAGCAGGTACATTTATGCATGAACTTGGACACAACTTACGTCTTGACCACGGGGGGGAATTTGGTGATACGACGAATTGTAAGCCTAATTATTTTAGTGTTATGAGTTACTCTAGACAATTTGCAGAACCTGACAGTAATAGACTTCTTGACTACTCAGAACAAATTTTAGATGATGTTGACACAAATCCAGGTCTAAATGAAAATTCTCTTATTGGGGATCCAATAGGATTAGAAGAATATGTAGGACATTTGGATGAGAAAATTATTTACAGTTATCCTAGTGGTGCTACAGCACCATTAATTTATACAACAGGCGGTCAAGTTGATTGGGACGGAGATGGTCTGTCGGAATCGGTAGAAAATTCAGGAATTTTAAATATTAACAACCTTTGGATGTGCCACATCTTTCCTGGAATGATATCTCCTCCAGGAGAGGTATTAATAGGACATAATGATTGGTCTAATGTACATTATAATTTTACAGAATCTGGCGACTTTGCAAATGGTGTTTCTATCATTCCTTCTGGACCAGATGAATTGCCTTCATATACAAACATGACTAGTAGTTTAGTAGAAGCATTAGATCAAGAAGGAACCAGTTTACATGCAAAGTCTTCACCAGATTTTTTACGTAATGTTGATATAGATGAAAATAGTAGTGAAATGGGTTTAGTTAGTTTAACAAAACTCAGAATTGGTTCTCTGGCTGGTTTGTATCATCACATAATGCTAATTCCTTCTAATGAATTCAAATATGATCTTGAATCTGATCCTCAAACTGTTATTACTGATTCAAATATCATGCAAACCTCAAAATTTTTGGAATATAATAAAGATAACGTTTCGTCACTAGCTAAAGTAGTTATTCTTTTTGCCATTAAAGAAACAGTAAAAGAGATCAATCATCATGATTTGGAAGATGCTAAAAGAAATCTTCAAATTGTAGATGCAACGTTATCTGCTAACTTGGAAAAATATCATTCCATAAAACCAATTACTGAGAATATTATAAAGTCATATTCAATAGCTTTAGATTTTAATCCAACATTGGATTATCATGATGATTCAATACATAGGTCGCTTTCAACCAATATTATACCTCAAGAGGAAATCGATAATTTTTGGACAAATGTAGTAGATTATGCTATAAGCGTCGGAGGCGATGAAGGTTGTATTCCTGGTGCAACATTAAGTCAAGATCATCAATGTATTTCTTTGCTACAACCACAGCCACCTGTTCCTTGGTGGATTTGGATAATCTTGTTTGGTATTTTTCTAGCTATAGCAATAGTCATATGGCTTAGAAATCACATGTAGAAACTTAAAATAAATTAAAATTTCTGTGCGATTTACAAATTAGCAGTTTTTTTTTGAAACTAGCTGTTATTTCTAAATTTATAACTTTTAACATTTGACTAAATGCAATAGTTGCAATGAAGAACATGTTTGTTTACATAATTTTTCTTATATTCACAGCATTTTTATCATTTTCATATGATAATATAGAAGCAAAAGATTCTATTCAATGTTCTGTTAATTTTAGCAGAGAAATAGACATTGACAATAATTTACCATTTGATTATTATACTGAATCCAATGTAGACAAACGTTCGGATTTAGATATATCTCATGTTAGCTTTTCTAGTGATGGAGAACTACTAAATGCAAAAATTTGGCTGAATGGAAATCTGCGAGAAGAGTACTCTTCGTGGCTTACTTATGGCATTGCAATTGATTCTGATTTTAATTTAGACAATGGAGATGTAGGAGCAGACTATGGATACTATTATGAATATATTGGAGATGAATCTTTACTTAGAGACAACGAAGATCCAAATGTAAAAGTCGGGCATTGGTATTCTGTTATGACAGAGTTTGCTTCAATTAATCAATATATAGAACAACGCAACCCTATCGAGATTACAGATTTTCAGGAACAATCTAATGTTATTGATTTTTCTGTTGACCTTAAAAATATTGGAAATTGTCCAGAAAACTATGTAATATTATTTTATGCAACAGACTACAAAGATCAGGAATATGAGATTACTGATATTACAAGATGGATAGAAATTCCTCCTCCTGAATTTATTTTATCCACAAAACCATCCTCAATACAGTTAAATGCAGGCAAGCAAGATTCTGTAAAAATATTTCTACAAACCACTTCTGCACTAGAACATCAGGTGGATTTTTCCATATTAGATCAACCTAGTCAAAAACTAGAAAATCTTGAAATAGAATTACTTGAACAAGATGCTCAGCAAGTTTTATTTCCAAATTCACTAACAACTGCTCATATAAACATCAAAGCCCCAGATATGATAAATTCAACAAATATTACATATCAAGTTGGGGTTTCTGCAGAAATTCAACCATCTGCTGATTTGATTATGGAGTATGTAGAAAATAATCCTGTTTCATCTATTGGATTATCTTCATATGAAACATCTCCAATGACTTTTACCACATTTTTTCCTATAATACTTAGCAATGCAGAAGTAGCATCACCAATAATATCATCAGAACAAATAATTTTTATAATTTTTGCAGGTATTGTATTAGCCCTCGTACCTATATCGTTAATATTATTTAGAAAGTTTAAACCAAGACTTAGGAAAACAAAACTACTTGAACCTAAAGTCTCACCATCACACACAAATATTTTGCCTGGAAATAAAAAAGCATTAGTAGTTGGAGTCAGTCATTATGATGATAAAAATCTTAACGACTTGGATTTTTGTGAAAAAGACGGTCAAGCAATGTTTGAGTTACTGACATCACTAGGATACGATATAAAAATTGAAAATAAATTAATCGGTAAAGTGCCAGGATTATTGTTACGCGAAAAAATAATAGATTTTTTTCAAGATTCCAATATACGCGCACGTGATACTTTATTGCTATATTTTTCTGGACATGGTGTTCCAGATATGGATGATATTTTTTTTGCTTCTAGCGATATTGATACAAACAAGCCTATGAGAAACGGGTTTTCGTCCTCTGATTTGTGGTCTGCAATGAACAAAAGTAAATCCAGAAAAATAGTTGTAATTCTGGATTGTTGTTATAGTGGTTCAGCACATTTAGGTAAAGGTTCTACAAACGTAGCATCAGTAGGTCATCAGAAAATATCAAAAAATGCAGAAAAAATAGAAGGTGAAGGAAAATGTCTCTTGTTGTCTAGCCAAAATTATCAAGAATCTTTTGAATTAGAAAATCATGGTTTAAGTGTATTTACATATTATTTGCTAGATGGCTTAAATGGAAACAAAGAATCGGTAGATGTAAAAGGTAATGTTACTGTTCATACTTTGAGTAACTATGTATTTGATAAAGTAACTGAAGTATCTGAACAAAGACCTCTTATAAAATCTGAAATTTCAGGAGATATACCATTAGCGCAATACAAAGAATTAGCAACAGACTAAATATTTATAAAAATTATGTGGCATTCAAAATATTTTGCTCTAGTTAATCCTCAAATTATGATCTAAAAATTTTATTTATCATAATAATTATTCGTACTTTTGACCTGATTATACTAAATATTATAATTGTGAAATAATAGAAAAGATTTCTAAAATTTATATAGATTAGGGCATGTGTTTGAGAATCTATTAATGAGATTTGGATTCATTATTTCACTAACTGTTTATTGGCGTATAATGTAGACAAATTGTGTCTGTTATATATTGTAAACAGATTCAAAAATAGTAAAATATCACTAGAAAGGCAAAATTGTCTTTAATTGAATGTAGAAATTTGTTTTTACCGTGCAAAAATCACAGGGTTGCTGCTTTCTTCCAACTATTCATCAATTTTTTATTGTTTTCTGCATAAATCCATGTTAGCGAATTATCATCATTGATTATGATTTTGTTATCCATTACCAAACGGGCTAAAATTACCTTCAGCACGGGTGCCTTCATACTGCCCTCAAGTTTGCGTAATAACTGATTTTTAGAGTCAAATTCAATATGTTCTCGGAAAAGTTCTTCAACTTTCATAATACTCTTCAAAGTAGGATTGAATTTTTCAATGTTTGTCTGCATTACTTTTGTTGCTTCAAGATAGCTGATTGTATCTACATATCTAACTAGGTCTGTTTGTAAAGCATTTTGTGCATTACTGTCATGTTTATCGTATTGGTTATCAAAAACTGCTTTTGACATGTCTATGCATACACCTTTAGAGTATATAACATATACGTACTATACTTAAAAGTATGATATATTATTTGTAGCCCCAACGCTTGTTATAGGATTTATGATCAAGTAAATCAAGAATCAAAGCCTGTTTTACCTGATTTATAGGAATGATTGTGTATGTTAATCTCCAGAATTTTGCAAGTTCTACTCTGTACAAGACCTGTACATTGTATCTTTTTATGTAGTATTTTGGTATTTGATTTCGTTTTATGTGATTTCCAATTATCTTGTCATTTTTCAAACTGTCAATCACATTTTGAATAGAAGTCAATAGAGCAGAATTTTGTTTTTTATTCTTTTTGAGTGATTCATACACAGCAACAAAATCTCCAGGTTCTCCTCTGACTTCCAAGATAAAAATATCCTAAATTTAATGAATAAAACTTGTGTTATCCATAGAATACAAATCAAAACCCAAATTGGATTCGAATATACTTACCGATAGTTAATTGTGATTAAATGATAATATCCATCAAATCTAAATTCTAATACATTGGTGAACTAGATTTGATTGCAATAACACAAAATTGTAAGCTTTGAAAACTAAGGGATTTCATTCTCAACGTCTTGTTCTAACTTATCCAGACCTTCCCACCATTGAGGAATAGGATCATTATTAGGCAATAAAATAACGTAATGATCTTTTGCTTATAGATCTTACTATAAAGCAGATTCATGCTAATAATTCACATCTGGCATAAAAATTCAAGATTTTGTTGATATTGAAAAGTCAGTGTTTTGTCATAAGCTCATCCCATATATGCAGGAGATCTGGACGGTAGAATACCGAACTCGTTCGAAGCTTAGTAATTTTTTATCAATAATTCAAAGTGACCAGTTCTTTTTTTAGAATTAGAATTAATTGCCCTATTTGCCTGGATTTTTGTAATTTTCCAAGGTTTGCTGGAAAACAATTTTGCCACTTCTTTTGAATCTGAATTTGAGAGCAATATCTTGCATCCTTTAGAATCAAGATGTCCACAAAGTTCAGCTAGTCGTAACAGATCATCAGATGTAAAATCCTTGTTTGTATAGCTTGTAAAATTTGCAGTGCTACTAATTGGTTGATAAGGTGGATCAAAATAAATCAAATCTTTTTCTTTTACATCCCTAAGAACTGCCTCAAAATCCCTACATTTTACAGATACCCTATTTGTTTTGAGAATGTGGCTAACAGAACGAAGATTTTCCTCATTTACTATATTTGGATTGGTGTACTTTCCTAACGGAACGTTGAATTTTCCTTTGCTGTTCACTCGGTACAGTCCATTAAAACAAGTTCGATTCAAGAAGATAAGTTTGGAGGTCTTTCCAATATCTCCTCGGGGAGTACTATCTCTAATTGAGTAATAGTAGGAGTTTGAATCTTTTTGATAATTTTTTTGGTGATTCTTAAGAGATGAGATGAGGTCGTCAATTTTGTCTCTAATAGTGGTATATGCTAATATCAGATCAGAGTTCAGATCAGAGATATTGCACTTTTGATTATTTCTTTCTGTGAGTATATGAAACAATAATGCACCTCCTCCAAGGAAGGGTTCAAAATAATTGCCAAAGTTTTCTGGAAGATTCTGATTTAGGATTGGAATTAATTGCCTCTTTCCTCCTGCCCATTTTACAAACGGTTTTGGAGTAGTCAAAAGTTGACCGTATTGTTGTTTCATAAATATTAATCCTAATTCTGCATATTGTCAAAATAGGCAACAAAAGATCACAACCTGTGCAATATTTTTTTATCAAATTTACCTAATTGTAGAGAATACTCTAAGTGTGTTTAATAAAATGAAAAGGAAAAGGTTGGGTTTTTAGTCCCACTTTGACCAAGCGGCCATCCATCGGTATGTCCAAGTGTTGAGTTTACAACCTAGCGCTGCAAACGTTACTCCCAATACTGAACCCGCACCAGCACCTAGTGCAACTGGACTGTTATAGAATTTTCCTACCTGCGGTTCTATCGGTGTCATGTATGGTGGTAATGTAGGTCTTGGATATTTGAAGGCCGTTTCTAGTGGGTCTGCTACTGTTATCAGGTTTACCATGTTGAATAATGGCAATGACATTCCTACTAGTACTCCGCCAAACAGTATCAGAGAGTGCTTGTTCTTCTTTGTCGCCCAATAAGCTAGATCAAGCAACATTGCTGATGGTAACCAAATTGGGGTTACAATGAAGTCGTATGGATATCCAAGTGCAAACCATGCACTTTTTGCAACCCATGTGTATACTGTCATAATAAGGCCGTAGTACGTTGCTGTACCTGGAACACCTGTAAATGTTAGGTAATATGTTGCACCTACTACAAGCATCAACGTTTGCGATATTGAGAATACCGTGTACGAAGTCCAAGCCCAGTCAGTGTAGAAGATGTAGTCACCTGCATTAATTGTTAACAGTGTTGAGTTAACTGCAACTACTACTATGAACAAGTAGTGGGTACATCGTCTTAACCAGACCATTATCAAACTGATGAAATGGTCAGTATATAAAATTTTAGAGTGTGATGAAGATCGGCAATTTCAGGTAAAAATTAAAATGAAAAAGAAGTGTCTGAAGGGATTCCCTTCTAGTGACCGACGAACCATACGATAATGAGTGTACCTATTGCGGTACCGGCTACTACTCCAGCAACCAAACCATTACTATTCTTGTTGGAACCTTCTTGCATTACCTTAACACAGAAGATATAACCAATCGCCTCAATGATTGTGAGCGTGATGAATGCAAAGTGACCACTTGGTGTTGGATATGCCCATGGATAGTAGAAATATCCGGCTGCAGTACCACCAAAAGTTGCCAGCCAAGCTGCTATGTATGATATAGTAATCATACCAGTCATGTTTTCAACGCGTTTTCCAATCATTCGTTCTACATCAGCGCTGGATGCACCACCGCCTCCGCCAGAACCGAATCCTTTAGGAAGAGTCATTATGGAATTATAACTATTCAGAATCCTTTTAAGTCTTTCTTAAATGGTCAAGCAGGTACGATCTACGTCTTTATTAAGATAATAAAAGAGAAAAAATGTGCGTATTGCACGATTTCTATGGGATTGCTCTACTGTACAATTTGCCTTCTAAAGCCATCTTGTACATTTCTGCAACATATGGGTTCTCACCAGGAGTTTCTGCACCAAGTTCTACGAGTCTAGCATATACTCTGACTACGTATGCTAATGCACCCATGAATGCAACTACTACACCCATGTTAAACATCCAGTGATTTGGAACTGCAAAGATTTCCTCTACGAACCAAAAGTGCCACATCTCATTGACTCCAATTGTAAACATGGTTGCAAGGTAACCAAGAATGGTCATCTTCAATCCAGTGTTAATTGAGTTATTTGGACCTCTAAGAACTGGAACTTTTCTATCATACATAGCTGCTGCTGCCCATCCAAGTGGTAATGTAATGAAGTGGGAGTATAGCCACCAGTGTGCTGGTGTAAATGCACTATCTCTGATAGAGGTTTGATGTAAGGAACCATCAACGAAGTTGTCTACTTCGACTGATGCTGCAGTGGATCCCATAGCAATAACGATGAGCCAGATTTTCTTAAGTCTCTGA
This sequence comes from Nitrosarchaeum sp., assembly GCA_965223805.1. GTDB lineage: Archaea > Thermoproteota > Nitrososphaeria > Nitrososphaerales > Nitrosopumilaceae > HKST03. The sequence continues at coordinate 1,100,599 of OZ245014.1, forward strand.
ATCTCAACTTCTTTTGGGATTAATGCGGGCATCTGTGCCATGGTATTAATCAAGTAAATTCGGAATATAAAGCAAGAGTTCTAAAATTCAAAAAATTTTAAAAAGTTCTTGTCATTTTTCAGCAGTATTTATCTAAAAATTTTTCTTTAAACAGGTAATTTATGTAATAATTTTATAGTTTTTTTCTCAATTTTAATGTTAATCATTGATGTTTAACAACAAATAACGATCGATCCTCGTTATCAGGGTAAAGCATATAACCATGTCTTATACTTTCAGAATTATTAGGGATAACTATGGTCGAAAAAAAGATTTTCGTATTAGGACTTTCCGTAGTACTTGCATTAGGTACTCTGGGATTTGACTGGGTCGAATTCGTCATACCAACTGCAGATGCACACGGTGTCCAAGCACAACTTCAGAGTCGTTTCATCAGAATCGAAGATGAAACCTTCAACAGACAGTCCTTACAAACTGGCGAAACCTTGACTGTTCAAGGAACACTAGTCAGTCTTGTAGAAAGAGACCTAAGAGGATGGATTTCCATTTTCTCAGAATCTACTAATGCAGGAAACAGATGGGAAATGTTGGCAAGAGACCCACCAGGAAACGTCTTTGACATTCCAGGAAACGCAGTTGTCGATTATGCACTATCTGCAAAAGCACTTGAACCAGGTGTTTATCACGTACACACTCAGCTCAATGTAGCAAATGTAGGTCCAGGACTCGGTCCAGGTCAAACGGTAGTTGTTGAAGGAGATCCAATTCTCAAACCAATTCCATATACCAATATCGCATATCAATCAATAATAATTGGCATTGGATATGTAATCACGTTTGCAACACGACCCTGGCAAGTAATCTAAACCACCCAACCTTTTCCTTTTCATTTTAAATTCAATCATCACGTCTTGTACAATAACAACCCATATTCAAAAACAACCAAGTTTTATCTGCAATGAAAAAAAAGGAAAAATATGTTAAGTTTTAAAATTATAAAGCTAGACATTTTTCAAAGTTATTTTTTTGGTAAAGTTGAATTTCGAGATGATGAATACAAAGTCAACATACAAAATCAAAAGAGAGATAAAGTACTAAAACTCCCCTTTGGATACAAACCAAAAAGAGAAAGATTGATTGTAAGAATTACAGGCCCAAAAGATTTGGTTGTTGAGGATTACCTTCCTTTTTGGGGGGAGTCAGAATGGCTCGAGATTGATTCAGATGAAATAACCTATTTTCTTGCAGATCATCAGGATCAATTAGATACCATTGAAATTATGGATGACTGACAGAAAGGACTTTAAGGACTTTATAGAGAATTATCACATGTTTTGGCCAGGAATGGGGGATCCATACAAGAGGAAAAAAACCCTAAAATTTCTGTTAATTACGGCCATAATAGGAATTTCAGTTGCAGCAGTTAGCACATTTGCTCAGCAAGCACTCAACACTGATAATCCTCTAAAAGTTTGCATAAATGACAGGAATACACCTTACAAAATAAAGGCAACCTTAGAACTGATTGTAGACAATCAAAAGGCAGACATACCAGCAAACATAGGAATTGGAGATGGTGAATGCCATAGAACTATGTACACTTTAACTGATGATGGGACCATCTATGCAGAATGGGAGGAAGAATACCCATTTGAGATTGGCCACTTTTTATGGATGTGGGATTTTCCATTAAGGGACATGGACCAGTCAAAATCAACCATTTATGTTAATGGTGTAGAATCAGAGCATTTCATAAATCACCCATTCCAAGATGGATATTATTACAAGGCAGTCTTTACCTCAAAGGCATTTGATGAAGCAAAAGAATCAGACTTTTTGCCTCCAGAAAACTAGAAATTTCAAAGTTTTGGATTTGGAAATAATACTTGGGCAAAATCACAAATTACAAAATCTAAAAATAATGAAAAGAAGAAAGGAAGTGATTTTACCAGTATTTACCGTTGTCTGGAATTAGACCGATACCTTCTCTTTCAAAGTGTCTGTCCAATTCATCGACCCATCTTTCACGGTTGTCCTTGTATGACCATCCGTGAACACGTAACCAAAATGAGATAATTCCAAGAAGGAATATAGCAAACATCATGGTTCCAAAGATGTAAATCATTACATCATAGAATAATGGATCATAGTTTGGTCCTAGTTGTCCTGTTACTGAGGACAGGATGCTTAGGAAAGTTCCTACGATAGGAGTCATTGTATATTTTGACTAAATTTGTACGATATATATATTTCCTTTATTTTCAAAAAGTACGAGATCAGCATCCACTAAGAGAGATTCTAATAAAATAAGAGAAAAATGAGGTTTGTTTACCCTCTTCCCATTGCTGCGTATTTACCAGATCTTCCTCTAATGAAGAAGGCTGCTGCAATACCGCCAAAGACTGCACCTGCAATAATTGATGCACCAACTACACCACTTGCATCAAGATAAGGTGTACCTGAACCAGATGCTGGGTTTGCTTCTGCTGCATCGATTCTTCTTCTTTGAATTTCAAGTGCTTCTTCTAAGGTATATGCTCCGGTTTCTCCTCCACTGCCTACGTTACCCATATACTGTGCAAATGCAACTGTGTTTTCTGCATAGTAACCCATGGTGAAGACGACAGCAGTCAAGGATGCTGCTAAAAGTATTGTTTTATTCATACCGTTTACCTGTTCGTTGTGTTGCTAGTGTAGTTATTTAACTTTTATTCTAAAGCCCAAATTGAGGGTATTATGTACGAGATCCGAATAAGTAACGTTTAATTTTGTTCTAAAATCAGCCTCAACATGGGACGGATGCACACTCATAGACATGGAAAATCTCATTCTATTAGACCAGCTAGCCTTCGTGTACCTTCATGGATCACACAAAGTCCCAAAGAAATCGAAGAATTGGTCATTAAATATTCCAAAGATGGCCTAACTCCAAGTCAGATTGGAAACAAACTAAGAGATCAACATTCAATTCCTTTAATCAAACCAAGTACTAAGAAAACTGTTGGGGAGATTTTAGAAGAAAATAAACTTCAAGCAGAAATGCCTGAGGATCTTGAAAATATTGTCAAAAAAGCAGTAGGGCTTCAAAAACACCTCAAGGCAAACAAAGGTGACAGCAGAAACGTTAGATCCTTAGAATTAATTGAAGCCAAAGTTCACCGACTCTCAGTTTACTACAAAAAAATAGATCGAATTCCTAAAAATTGGAAATATAAATCTGTAGTTGCTCAATTAGAATGATGAAAAAAACTCTAGATGAGTCACTATCATTTTTCAAAGATAAAATTTACGATTGTATAAAATCAAAAAAATCAATTTCAGTTACAACTCACATCGACTGTGATGGATTAACTTCTGGAAGCATAATTTCTAAAGCTCTCATCAGAGCTGGAGCAAATTGTACGGTTAGGACTTCTAAGGAATTTAGCAAAGGAGTAATTAGTAATTTAAAAAAGGATTCTAGAGATTTTCATATTATAACGGATCTTGCAGGAGGATTTGCGCAAGAGTTGGATGATTCATTAGGGGATAATTGGATTGTTTTGGATCATCACCAAATTACAGAAGAAGAACAAGAAAATCAAAAAGTCATCAATTCATGGAAATATGGAATTGATGGCGGTGCTGAAATTTGTGCAGGCGGAATGGCATATTTGGCGTCTATAGCACTAGATGAAAAAAACTCGGATCTTTCGGCAATAGCTGTGGTTTCAGCATTAGGAGATAGGCAGGATCAAGGGGAGAGAAAGTCATTTACAGGAAAGAACTATGAAATTGCTAATACTGCAAAAGAAGCGGGGCTAGTAGAAATTGATTTAGACCTATTACTAGTTGGAAGAGAAACTAGACCCCTTCCTGATGCACTAGCATTTACCTCTCAGCCATTTATAGAAGGTCTCACTTGGAACAGAGACGCGTGTTTATCACTTCTAAATTCCTCAGGAATTCAATTAAAGGATGGGAGAAGATGGAGGGTTCCCGCAGAATTAAATGAAGATGAAAAAAGGCAGGTTATTGAATCGATTACAAAATTCACCTCTGGAAAAAATGCAACTGAAATAATGTCCGAATTAATTGGATATACGTATACATTTCCCAGAGAAGATAGAAGAAGCTTCCTGAGGGATGGGAGAGAATTTTCTACCATGTTGAATTCTTGTGGCAGAGTCAACAGGTCAGGAGTGGGAATTGCAATTTGTATGGGAGATAGAAATAGAATTCTTCGAGAAGGAGAAACCATACTAACGGATTATAGAAAAATGATTAGAGAATACATGAATATTCTTTCAAATGAAAGATGGAGGATTTCTGAAAGTGAAACTTGTGTTATGGTTAATGGTGAAGGAATTGTTCCCGAAACGATGACAGGAACTATTTCATCATTAATTGCAGGTTCTCCAAAAAATGCAGGAAAAATTGTAATTTTGAGAACTCAGGGAGATGGGAACACTATCAAATTTTCTTCAAGAAAGTCCTTTGGTTGTAAATCAGATCTAAATCTAAGTGAATTAATGAGGACAGGTGCTGAGAAGTTTGATGGGGTAGGAGGGGGTCACGATGCAGCTGCTGGTGCAAAAATAACTAAAGACAAATTAGATGAATTTCTGAATTATTTAGATGTAAATGTCGTTAACATGTCAAGTTCAGATAGTTCTCAATAATCTTTCAGATGAAAAGGCATATGCTGTAAAAAAAGCAATTGAACCAGATAATGTAAATTTCCCAGAAGGGTTAAGCCTAAATGTTGAAAAAATTGATAATAAACTTGTTTTTAATTTTGAAGGTAAGAAAGACATGAAAAAATTAATTGGTACAATAGATGAGGTTCTAGAACATATCCAAGTTGCTTTAAAGGTGATTGAATAATGTTGGACCCAAAAATTATCAAGGAGAATTCTCATATGATTCAAGATATGCTCAAAGCAAGAGCTGTGGATTTTGATTTAGATGGACTAATTGATTCGGATCAAAAAAGAAGGGATTTCATCATAAAGACTGATGAACTAAGAAAAAAGAAAAACCAAATGGCCTTGGAGATTTCTCAAAAAAAGAAAGAGAGAGAAGATGCATCAGAAATCATTAATGAAATGAAAAGTGTTACAGAAGAATTATCAAAATTAGAGGTATTTCAAGAAGAAATTGAAAAAAAGTATACTAAACTAGCTTTTACAATACCAAATTTAATCCATGATTCGGTTCCAATAGGAGAAAATTACACTTCCAATAAAGAGGTTAAGAAATGGGGAAAAATTCCTGAATTTGATTTTAAAGTAAACGACCACATCGATATTTCTGAAAACCTGGATTTAGTAGATCTTCAAAGGGCATCAAAGGTTGCAGGTGCTAGATTTTATTATCTGAAAAATGACCTTGTTCGTCTTAATCAATCTCTAATTCATTATGCTCTAGATTTTTTAGCAGGGAAAAAATATTCCCTCATTCAACCTCCATACATGATCAATCGACAATCTATGGAGGGGGCCATAATTGCAGATGATTTTGAAGAAGTAATCTACAAAGTAGAAGATGCGGATCTTTACATGATTGGGACTTCAGAACACGCAATGGCTGCAATGCATTCAAATGAAATTATTGAAGGTAAAGACCTCCCATTACGATATGCAGGAATAAGTCCATGTTTTCGAAAAGAAGCTGGTGCACATGGTAGAGATCAAAAAGGAATTTTTAGGGTACATCAATTTGATAAGATTGAGCAGTTTGTATTTACTCGTCCTGAAGACTCATGGGAAGAACACGAAAGAATGTTGGCAATTGCAGAAGAATTTTATCAAAAATTAGATATTCCACATAGAGTGATGCTTTTGTCAAGTGGAGATATGGGCAAAATTTCAGCAAAGACATATGATATTGAAGCATGGATGGCAGGTCAAAATGCATACCGCGAAATTGTTTCTTGTTCAAATTGTTTGGATTACCAAGCAAGGAGATTAAAGATAAGATTTAGGGAAAAGACAAATGAAGATACTAAGTACATTCATACTTTAAACAGTACACTTATTGCAACTTCGAGAGTTTTAGTTTCAATAATGGAAAATTTTCAAACTAAAGATGGTCATATTAGGATCCCAAAAGTTTTAGAAAAATACATGAGTTGTGATATTATCTAGTCACATACCCTTATATTTTGGATTTAAAGGTCGATAATAATTGGCACGTAGAAAAGGTCGAGTAAAAGACAAATGGAGAGAGAAACGATGGATTACTGTAAATGCTCCAGATTCATTTAACAATGTCCCGATTGCATATGTACCAATTACTGATGATGAAAATGCATCAGGAAGGGTTATCGAAGTTACATTATATGATATTCTAAAAGGAGATCCATCGCAACATCAATACAAGATCTACTTCCAAATTGATAAAGTAGATGGTGACAAGGCTTCAACAATCTTTAAGAGATTTGAATATTCCAAAGAATTTTTGCGTAGTCTGGTCAGAAGAGGTTCCTCAAAAATTAATTTCATTATTGATAGTAAGACTAAAGATGGGTACATCTTTAGAATCAAAGTCATTGCATTAACACATAGACAACTCAATACATCAAGAAAACATGCCTTAAGATTGATTGCAAGGGAGATAATCAACAATACAGTTCCTCAAATGACAATAGATCAATTTGTTCAAGCAACATGTTACAGCAAGATTAATTCAGATATCATGGCCGCATTTAAGAAAGTAATTAGAGTAAGACATGTAGGTCTAGAAAAAGTCAAACTCATCAGAACGGCAGAGAAAGAAATAGCATTACTTGAAGCATAGAAAAATTATCAATCTCACTTTAGAATGGTTGAAAAATTAGAAGTTACAATTGATGTAATTATTCACGCTACAGAAGATATTTCAAAGTTTTTTGAAGTATTTGAAGACATGTTTGGATTAAATCAAGAAGAATTTTCCCTCAAAAACACCAAAGGCCATTTTAACAATCCAATCATAATGATAAATGTAAATCTAGTAAAAAAACAGGCTGAAGAATTTATTGAAAAATTTTTAAAATTTCTTGCAAAGGATCAACTAGATAAGATGATCAATGAAATTGAAGAAAGAACTATAGACTCTAGATATCACATTAGAATTGATAAACAAGAATTTATCAAAGGAAAAATAAAATTCAAAGAAAAAGATGCGATAAAATTAAAAATCCATACTCCTGTTTATAACAAGAAAGATATTGTGAGAATATTTAGTAAAATATTTCAAATTGCCAACTAGATTAAATAGGAATAAACAACTAATTGAATTTGGGAATGAGGAAATAACAGCCGCTCCAGTCTGAGCGAAAGCTTTGAAGACGCCGCGACGAACCGACCCCATTTTAGAATCAATTTAACAGAAATTCTATTCACCAGATGAAAGTAAAGTATTATTTTAAATACGGATGAACAACGATCTTTATCGTGGCAGATTATGATGTTATAGTTGCTGGAGGAGGGTTAGCAGGGACCATTACTGCTCAAGCAATATCACACTATTCAAATCAAAATTTGAAAATTCTCTCAATTGATAGAAATCCTGAGATGTATCCCGGAAGAAAATCATTAGGAGGATGGACATGTGGTGATGCATGCTCAAAAGAAGCAGTTGACTATATGACTGAAAGAATCAAAGTTCAATGGGGAAGGCCAGAAATTGAACATAATGTAAAAGGAGTTATGGCATTTTCACCTGATAAAGAAACTGCCATTCCATTTGATGGAGCAGGATATATGCTCAATCGTCAAAAACTTCCTGAAATTCAAAATGAGAAAACAAAGAAAATGGGAGTGGAATTTGATTTCGATATTAATCTGACAGGTTTAATCTATGATGGACAAAAAGTTGTAGGAGTTCAAGGAATCAATAACAAAACAAAACAGGCATACAAAAAAACTTCCAAGATTGTAGTTGATGCAACAGGTGTTACTTCGGTGCTTAGAAATCAAATTAAAAACACAACTAAAGTTGAAAGAAGGATAGACAGAAGAGATTTGGAGTCTACAGGTAGATATATCATGTATTTTGAAAATGGGAAGAAAGACCTTTCAGAATTTGATCCTGATTATTGTATTATTCATCTTGATCAAGATATTGCACCAGGTGGATATGGATGGGTTTTCCCAAAAGGAGAAAACAAAGTAAACATAGGTTTAGGAGTTGAAAAATCTCTCTTGGAAAAAAGAAATCAAAAATTAGGAAAAAAAGACAATGTAGAATCTTTGATGAAGGAATATTTGAATAGAAATATTGCAATCAAAAATGCAATACTTTCTCAAGATCCTGAAGATATTCATAATAATTCAGGAATATTTCAGGTTTCAGTAAGAAGACAAAATGATTGTTTAGTATCAGACGGGTATATGATGGTAGGAGATTCGGCTTGGATGCCTAAACCAATTGATGCTGGAGGAATTGGTCCTGCGTTGATTGCTGGAACAATTCTTGGAAATAATGTTGTCCAAGCAATTGAATCTAATGATGTCTCAGAAGCAAGTTTATGGCAATATAATTTAGATTTTATCAAAGAGTATGGATACAAGACCGCTGGTCTTGAATTATTTAGACGACTAGTTCAAACATTAACTAATGAGCAAATTAGCTATGGTATGAAACATTTTCTGGGAAATCTCGATGTAGAATCGATTAGTAAAGGTGAGCATCCAGATTTTTCTGGTCTTGGTAAAATTGGAATGATCATTAGAGGAATAATGAATAAAACAGTTGCAGAAGGTCTCAAATACACATCAGGGCAAAACAAATGGTTAGTGGATCACTATCATAATTATCCAAAAGATCCATCCGGTTTTGATGAATGGAACAAGTCCTTACACAAAACACTAGACGAATCATATAAGAAAATAGCAACATTTGCAAGTTAGGTCTAAAATTAAATATTGTAAAAATCAAGAAAAGCGTACTTGAATGAACCATCTTATCTTGATTGGAATAATTCTATTCAGATATTGAATAAAGCGTATGATGCAGGACTTTTTGTTCTCATTATTGGACCAAAAGGTACTGGAAAGACATCACTAGTTAGAGATTTTGCAGAAAGTAAAGCGGCAAAATTAGAATCAATTAATTTCAGTCTTAGAACCAGAGAAAGTCATCTAATTGGAACAAAAACTCTAACTGATGGTACTGTTAGTTTTGATGAAGGTCTTTTGATAAAATCAATGAGGGAAGGCAGTATGTTGTATTTAGACGAAATCAATTCAGCAGAAGCGGATGTATTGCTTAGATTAGATGAAGCTTTAGATGACAGAAGACAAATAGCTCTTAAAGAATCCACTGGCGAAGTAATTAAAGCAAAAAAAAATTGGTTTGTAATTGCAACAATTAATCCATTGACCCATAGTGGCACAAAAGAACTCCCTCCACAGTTACTTAGTAGGTTTCCAGTTAGAATTAGTTTAGAATATCCACCAGAAAAAATAGAGTTAGAAATAGTAAAGAAATATGTTTCAGGAGAACATGAGTCTAATCTAACTCATGGAATAAAGTTAGCAAACACCTTACGACAAGCAGCTGCAGTGGAAGAATTATTTTACTCACCAAGCCTGAGAGAAACTATTGCGTTTGGAAAATTATTAGATAAAGGAGTGTTACCCAAAGATGCGGCGATGATTGTTTTTGGTAATGTGTATACTCAATGGGGAAACATAGAATATCAAAAGGTAAGTGACATCATTACCTCAATGTTTGGTAATTAAATGCAGTCTTTACATTTAAGAAATGAAACATTGGTAGAGATTGCCACATTTTTAGTTAGAAGGTGGTCTCAAAAAGAAAATATTGTTGTTGAATTTTCTGATAAAGTAGAAACAAGAACTAGATTAAAAGAAAATAAAGTGATCCTAACACCTCTTGAGAAGAGAATCGGCGATGATTTTCAAAGATATAGACAATTTAGAACAACATTATGGTATGAAGCAATGAGAATAAAATTTTGTAAAAAAATTCTTAGCAATGATCATGCTTTTGGATTTATTTTAAACACAATGGAAACACGGAGAATTGAACAATTGGGAAGAAAAGTTTGGAGAGGAATGGATGAAGAAATTATATTTAATTATGCGTATATGTTAGTGGCAAGACCACAACTCCATACAGTTTATGGAAAAGCTAGGATTGTAGAGGCATTTTATCAGTATTTTATATTTGGAGCTTTGAAGGGAGAAGTTCAATCTAGTCATTTTGAGAGAATTAAGAAGGCATCAATTTTTGCTAAAAAAATTGTTGATAAAGCAATAGAGAAAAATTATGATACAGAATGGTTAGAAAAGAGAGTAAGCGAAATAATAAAAATTTTAGATATTGATTCTCTTCTTACAATTCCTGTTTCATTACCATTGATGAAAGCGGGAATGGCCTTAACAGAACAAGAGCTTCTCAAATTTCTTACAATAATTTCAAAAAATAAAGAGGGGGATTTTGGAAAAATTGATCCTAAAGCAGCTTTACGAGGAGAAAATGTTTACAATGAGTATCAAGTATTATTGGATGAAAATAAAAAAAGTGACAACAAAGGATTAGCACCCGAAGCAATTGGGGTTCAAATTCCCTCGACAAATAATGTAGATGAAACTGTAATTTATGATATTAATTTGATAAATAGTTTAAAAACTAAATTTAAAGAATGGAAATCGGGTTGGAAAGAACAACATCTTAAAAGTGGAGATGAGTTTGATGAAGAAAATTACATTGAAGGACATGAACCATTTTTCACAGATATTAAAAAATCAATAAAGACAAAAATTGTAATTTTATTAGATCATTCTTCTAGCATAGCATCTGATGCACTAGAATACAAAAAAGCAACCTTAGCTTTGTGCGAAGTTCTTGCATACCTTAAAGTGAAATTTGCAGTTTATGCTTTTAGTACACAAAATAGAGCGGTTGTATGTTGGTTGGTAAAACCAGATAATGTAAAATGGAATAATGTCTCAGCAAAACGATTGGCTCAAATAATAGCTAATGGTTCAACGCCACTTGCAGAAGTATATAGTAAGATGTTTCCAATTTTACAATCAAAAAGACCAGATATTTTCTTAACTTTAACAGATGGGGAACCATCAGATCCAAATGCTGTAAGAATAATGACAAAATCCTTGAAAGGACTTGGAATTAAGATGGTTGCAATTGGATTAGGTCCAAATACAGTCAGAGCCACTACAATTGCAGGGAATTTAAGATATTTAGGGTATGAAAAAACACTAGCTGTAAGTAGATTAAACGATATTCCAAGTAAGGTTCTTGGAATTCTAAGCGAGAATTAATCAGTAGAGTTTGGGGAGTATAGGTAAATTCTAAATGTAGCTACGAATCAAGATTTTTCATGAATTTCACAGATTCTCAAGGAAATGATGTAGACACAGTTCTTCTTGAAAAATTTGAAGAGAGGATATGGAGTAAGATTCCTCATTTAGAAAAAAATCAAGACGAAGTGAAAGTTGTCAATCCAACACCACTAATTGATCTTACAGAAGATTTGATGAAATGTGCAAAAAGCGTTTACAAGTTAAATTTATCAGATAAGGATCTAAAAGTTTATGGAAAATTTGATTCGAATTTATTATCAGGCTCAATTAAAGTAAGACCTGCAGTTCATATTATACATGACGCAATCGCTACAGGCAAACTGAAAAGTGGACAAATGATAATTGAGGCAACCTCAGGTAATTTTGGAATTGCTCTTGGACAATTATCTAAACTTGGCATAACGGTAGTTTCCCTTGTTTCTAGAAAATTGCAAGAAGGTGTTTTTACAGAATTAAGAAATGAGAATATTCGTATTATGGACCTTGACATGGACATATGTCCTGCACCAGGTATGAAAGACAATCCAAATGTTTTAGCTGCAAAGGCCACTGCGGCAAATATTCGCTCACAGTTATCTGAACTTGGTTTTGATCCCATAGTTTTTGATAATGCAAGTTCAGAAGTAGAATCACTTTTAGCTGCTCAAGATATCATTAACTTGGCAAAACTCCTTTCAAAAATTTATGGAGTATTCTGTCCTGAACAATATGATAATGATCTTAACATTGATGCACATAGAACTATTACTGGAGTTGAGATAGACCAGCAATTACATGAAAATGAAGAATCTTTGAAAGAGTTTGAAATTGTTTGTTCGTTTGGCACAGGTGGCACTTCTGGTGGTTTGAGCAAATATGTATCTGATAAATATGGAAAAAAATCAGTTCACGTAGTTTTTCCGCCGGCAGGACAAGATGTTGCAGGAATTAGAACTAGAGACAAAGCATCAGGATTAAAGTATTACAAACCTGATGATTATGTTGGAGAATATGAAATTGATTTTGATCAAGCAAAACATCTGTTGAAATTTTTTGTTGACAAAGGTTATGACATTGGTGAAAGTAGTGCACTTGAACTTTATGCAGTAATACAATTAGCAAACTTTGGTCATGCTAAAAAATTTGTTGTCATGATTGCAGATGGAATAGACAAATACAAGAAAAAGCTTGAAGAGATGTCAAAGAATCAACATCGTACTCAGATCTCTTTACAAGATGCAGCATCTAGTGTAGATGAATATGATAAGATTATTTGGGTCCATACTCAATACACACCTAAAGAAGAGGGAATGGAGATTATTGCAAAATCCCTTGGAGTGGACAAATCAAAAATATCAGTGCCTAAAGCAAGAACAATAGGGCAACTATTGCAAACACAACAAATTCCTGAAGAATTAACCAAGGAACTAGAAGGCTCGAAAGGAAAATCTTTGCTTGTATGTATGGCTGGAAATACATCTTTGATGGCAGTTAATGTTCTTGCAAGTAAAGGAATTATTGCTGAGAGCTTGAATGGAGGAATAACCAATTTACCTGAAGGAAAAGGCAAAAATCCTGGAGAATATATCAAAATAGCTACAGAATAAAGTCTTGAAATGCCTTTCAATTTCTCAACCATTTGCCGATTTAATTATTTCAAAAAAGAAAACAATTGAATTACGAAAATGGAACACAAATTTTCGTGGAGAGTTTTTAATTCATTCACCATTAAAGATTAGAAAAGAAGATTGTGAAAGATTAAAAATTAATAATAAATTTGTCACAGGGGCAATAATTGGCAAGGCAGAACTCTATGATGTGAAAAGATACAATTCAATTAAAGAAATTAGAGATGAACAAAAATTTCATTTAGCATCAAAACGGCATTTTGATAAAAAATTTGGATTCATGTTAAAAAATGCCAAGGCATTAAGAGAACCTATACCTTACAAAGGTCAATTAGGATTCTTTGATGTAAATTTACCCAAATCTAGAATCAAAAACAAAGATCTTATCACAGAAATCATTGATGAGGAATTCAGATATCAATGGATTGGACATCATTAGAAATCTTTGTTCAAAAATATGACTAGTATATATAAAGGACCTATTTAAAGTCCCTCGACATGCCTCAGACTAAACCAATAGTCAGTGTTGAAAATGTTGTAGCATCAGCATCAGTAGACCAAAAAATTGATCTAAATGAAATCACTGAACAATTTCCAGATACTGAATATCACCCTGAACAATTTCCAGGATTAGTTTTTAGATTAAGCAATCCTAGAACTGCTACATTAATTTTTAGAACTGGTAAGATGGTGTGTACTGGTGCTAAATCTGAGGAGATGGCAATAAAGGCAGTCAATACCGTAGTTCAAAAATTACGAAAAGGTAAGATCAAAATAAAAAATGACGCAATAGTTACAGTTCAAAATATTGTTGCTGCAATTAATTTAGGAGGAAAAATTCATTTAGAAAAAGCTGCTCGTACGTTACCAAGAAGCATGTATGAACCAGAGCAATTTCCAGGATTAATTCATAGGATGCTTGATCCGAAAACTGTTATCCTATTATTTGCGTCAGGAAAACTAGTTTGTACTGGCGCTAAAAAAGAATCAGATGTATATCGTTCTGTTCATAATTTACATGCATTATTAGAAGAAAAGAATCTAATGATTTATGGTCAATAGAACCTTTTTTTGTAAATAATTTAACAATAAATTCTGATGTTAGATAATAAATTTAAAAAAGAGATAATAAAATTGACACCAGAAAATGGTTTTGATTTGGTAGGAATTGATTATTTTTCAGATTCTGAAGGACAATTATATTTTATAGAACACTTTGAAAGATATCAAGATGCACTTGATGCAAAAAAAGACCGGAAAAATTCTGAGGAGTATTTTATTTTATACAAAGGTGCAGGAGGAGAATACTTATCTCGTTAGAATATAGATACATGAAGGCTTATTTAATTTTACAAACTATTTTATCATTTAATATTCAAAAAGACTTTTCATGAAAAATGAAACATCTGATTTGATAGACACATTATATGATAAAGGAAAAAACTCAAAGAAAGATAATTCTCGGCAAATTTTAAGAAAGAGTTCTAAGGCAAAATATCAAATTTTTGATGAATTGGAATTTACGCGAGGAAGACAAGTTCTAGGAGATTTGATTGTTCATGGTATGTTGGCTTCAGGGGGTACAGATATTGATTGGTTAATAGAACATAATGGAGGATTTGTAATCTTAGAATTCAAAGGATTTCATAATGATAAAATCAACATCCCAAAAGGCCAGATGATTGCATATGAAAAATTGCATGAAAAATTAAACAAAGCTACAAAATGCTATCTATACATAATAGGTTGTGATGATATTGATTTTTCAAATCCAGATGCATCAGTATGGATTTTTGAAATGAATCAATGGAAAATGGGTGTAATTCCAAATAATACTACTGATATTTATGGAAATGATTCAATAAAACAAAACAAATTCATTGTATATAGAGAATACATGGAAGAAATTAAAATTGAAAAATTAAGAGAACTCGTAGATAGAAATTGGAAAGAGTTTGAAAATTTTATGCAGTAAAAGAAAATTTCTTTGACTCTGTTTGGGAATCATTTTGTGCCTTTAATGTGAAAGTACCTGATTCTTCCCATCCGGGACCACCGGCAATAGCTAATGTAGAAAATCTCCCATCGCTTTTTGTTTTTAGTTGCTCAGTCCAAACTAGAGTACCATCTTGCTTTTCTATTGAAAGATTAATCGTGCCAGAATTATTGAATCTTCCACTAATTGAAATTATATCTTTTGTTTGATAAGAATCAGAATCAGTTTCAATTGAAAATGATATTGAAGAAGGAGAAGCTATGGTTGGTTGTGTTTCTCCGGTATTTGGTGTTACATCTGATATTCCTGTTGATGTGACTGCAATAACTATTATTATTACTAATGCAACACCACCAAGCCCTAACATCATCTTTGTATTTTTTGATTCAGACTTTGTTATTTTTGATGGTTCTTTTTGGAAAGTTTGCGATTTTGGAATTGATGTCGGTTCAGAAAGAACAACATCAGGAATACTTGGTTTCTTAATTGAGGGTTTTTCTTCAATAGATTTACGACCAAGGTACTTTTCGGCTAACTTTTTGACATAATTTCTTTCATAATTACTAATTACTTCATTATTTTCACAAGCCCTAAGAATTTGTTTGAGAATTCTTTCATCACCTTTTTCTTTATCTAATAGATCTTTGACATCATCAAAAAGAGGATCGGACATGCGGTTTTACTCTCCTATTGATTATTTATGAAGTTTCCTTGTTTAGGATTATAGATAATGAATATAGAATTATCTTGAATAGATTTTTTGAGCCTGAATTATTACAGTTCTAATGTAATCTCTTGCTGTGGAATCAGAGACTCCCATTTGTTTTGCTCTCTGAAATAGATCTTTTTCTGCAGGATTGCTTAGATAGTATTTTAAAAGATAGTTAAGTCGATGGGATCTTTTCTCATCACTTTTCATGTTTAGTTTTTTTTTATTTGATTAAAAAGCTCAGAGGATTATGTTATAACCACAATATGATAATGTATCATAAAATTTAGATAAAAACATATGATCTTTTTTAAATCATAGGGATTTAGAAATGAAAATGAAACGAATCGAGGCAACCATTCAAATCGATAAAATAGGTGCAGTTTCTGATACCATTAAGGGTATAGTTGGAGGATTTACCATTCTTGAAGGAAATGGCAGAGGTTCTGGAAAAAGACAAATAGTAAGATCAGGTAGCTCAAAAAAGCAAGTATATTGAAAGGCCTTTACTGGTTAATTTTAGGATTATCTGTTTGGTTTATTCCTTATATTATTTTTGAAGTAATTGTCACATCAGGAGATTCAGAAGTTACTCCAGAAGAGGCAGTATCAGACATACCTATAGAATTTGTGATCATTCTGTTTGGTGCAGCATTAGTAATTATAGTCAAAGGAGTATTAACAATTAGAAAAGAAAGAAAAGCCTCAAAAATAGGAAATAGTCGTAAGAAAAAATCCAAGAGGAGGTAGATATATGAAGCTACTGAGAGGAATCAAATAATCCTCTCAGTAAGGTATCACTTTGGGTGACATGTTTTTTGAAGGGCGTAATGTTCTTACAAAATAAGTATAAAAGCAAATCAGCATTATGTACATCTATAGGTAAATTATAAGAAGTATCATTCAATATGAGAAGTAAAAGTAATGTTTGATGAAAAGAGCGATGAGTTTTTTCAAGAAAAACTCGATGAAATTTTTATTGAAAAAGATATTCGATTTGCAGGATTTATTGATCTTGAGGGAAATTTGATCAAGGGAAAATTTCGAAAAGGCATAATTCCATTTGAAAAAGATGAAGAACAAAGAAAAATCTATAGAGAGTTAGCAATTAGAGTATCTACTAGACAAAAATTTGATTATTCTATGGGTCGTGTAAAATATTCAGCATCAAGACGTGAGAAATTAGTAATGATGAGTTTTCCTTTAAAAAAATTTATTCTTTTGATAACAGCAGAACCTAACATAAATATAGACAGATTAGCTTATAAGATAATTCAAGTTATGGGAAACGAATGGAGCGAGTTTTTCGGAAAATAAGTATGTATAATTTATTGCTGTCCTTCTATTCCCATAAGAGTTAAGGTAGATCTAATTTTTGGAATTTTTCTAATTTTCCAAGTAATTGTTTCTCGAAGTGTTTCAACCTGACTTGATTCAACTTTTGCCAATATATCGTATGCACCAAATGTACCATGTACTTCAACAACACCTTCAATAGATTTCAGTTCTGAAATCACTGCTTCTTCTGATCCCAATTCACAATTTATGAGAACGTATGAAATAGCCAATTATGATTCCTCTCTTTTTCATAAATAAATTGACTTTTTGAAATATATAAGAATAGTTGATTTTTTTTAAATAAATTCACACTTAGACAATACAATATGTAAAACTGTAAAGAATTTTTGAAATTTTATTAAAATCTATAAATTAGTATAAGAACATGATTCATTCATAATTTTTTTTAATTCTTCTAAATTTTTTGACTGAGATATTCTTGATCTTAATTTTGTTCCGCCAACTATTCCTTTTGTAAAGCGCATAGCTTGTCCCTTAATATTTACGAATTTAATTTTGTAATTGTTTGTTAAATTTAGATAATCAAAAAAACAGTCTAGTCTGTCTTTAAAAGAATATTTTTTGTAAGAACCTGTTTTTAGATAATCATTAATCTGCTCAAATAAGAATGGATTTCCCATTGCACTCCTTCCTATCATCACATAATCACATCCAGTTTCATTTATCATAGATTGAGCATCTTCAGGTGTTTTGATATCACCATTTCCAACAATAGGAATTTTTAAAATTTCTTTAAGATCTTTAATCATTTTCCAATCAGATTTACCAGAATATCCCTGACTAACAGTTCTAGGATGAAGAGTAATCATATCTATTTTTTCGTCTTCAGCAATTTGTGCAATTTTTTTGAACAGATACTTATTGGTATCTGTAACGCCGGAACGAATTTTCAGAGTAACAGGTTTTTTTACAGCTTTTTTCAAAGTGGTAAAAATTTGTTTAGTCAGATTTATTTCCTGTAAGAGAGCACCACCCGCCATTTGTTTTGTAATGTGTGGAGCAGGACACCCCATGTTATAATCAATAATGTCAAAAAAGGGTTCTACAATTTTTGCTGCTTTTTCTAAAGCTAAAAGATCAGAACCGAATAATTGAACTGATATAGGTCTTTCTTTTTCAGAAAATTCAATGAATTCTTGAATAGTTTTTTGATTTTCTTTAAGTTGTTGTTCTTTAGCTATAATACTATGAATACTAGTAAATTCTGTTACAACTAATCCTGCTCCCATTTTTTTACATTGTAATCTAAGTGCAGGATCACTTACTCCTGCCATTGGAGCAAGAAAAGCCCTACTTGAAAAATTGGGTAGCATCAGAATGATTTTAAAGTTTGAATATATTTACTGTGTCAATCTAATTATCAGGACAACCGTCAGTGTCTCTGTCTCCGTCGTAATCTTCAGGATCTAGCGGACACAAGTCTTCATCATTGATGATATCATCAAGATCATCATCATGAACAAATCTTTGTTGCTCTGGAGCAGTATCTGGGCAGCCGTCAGTGTCTTTATACTTGTTCCAAGTTTCTGGATTTGTAGGGCATGAATCAATTACATCAGGATATCCGTCACCATCAGAGTCTGGCTTTGTTGAATCAGTAGATTTTGCACCTGGAACATCGGGGCAGCCGTCCCAATCCAAGTATCCGTTAAAGTTTTCAGCATCAGTAATACATTGATCTCTTCTGTCTTCAATTCCGTCACCATCAGAGTCAGGGAATGTGTAATCTGTTATATCATCAGATACTGCATCTGGGCAGCCGTCAGTATCTTGGAAGTAATTGTAAGTTTCAGGTTCCTTTGGACATGAATCAATTACATTTGGTATTCCATCTTGATCATTATCAATAGTTGAGGAATATTGATCTGGGCAGCCGTCAGTATCTTGGAAATCATTGAATGTTTCAGGTTGAGTTGGGCATAAATCAAGGTTATCAACAATTCCGTCTCCATCAGAGTCTGCTGTTAGTTTATAGTCAGTTACAGAGTCTGGGCAGCCGTCATCATCTTGGAATCTGTTGTAAGTTTCTCTAGCATAAGGACATTGATCAATGTTATCTGAAACACCATCATAGTCTGCATCAGCGGATGATTCATAATCAACTGCATCAGGACAGCCATCTTCATCTTGGAATTTGTTGTAATTCTCAGCTAATGTTGGACAATCATCTATATGGTCTGGAATATTATCATAATCAGAATCCATAAGACCAGGAGAATAAAATCCTGGAACATCTGGGCAACCATCCCAATCCAAGTATCGGTTATAGTTTTCAGGTTCTGAAATACAAGAATCTCGTCTGTCTTCAATTCCATCACCGTCAGAGTCTGGTAATTGGAATATGTCAATATCATCGGGTACAGAGTCTGGACAGCCGTCAGTATCTTGGAAATCATTGTAGGTTTCAGGTATTCCAGGACAAGAGTCCAGATTATCAGAAATACCATCTCTGTCAGAATCGTTTAAAGAGGAAGCATCATCAGGGCAGCCGTCAGTATCTTGAAAATCATTGAATGTTTCAGGTTGAGTTGGGCATAAATCAAGGTTATCAACAATTCCGTCTCCATCAGAGTCTGCTGTTAGTTTATAGTCAGTTACAGAGTCTGGGCAACCGTCAGTATCTTGGAACTGGTTGTAGGTTTCTTTGTTATATGGGCATTGATCATTTTGATTAAAAATCCCATCTCCATCGGAATCGCCTGATATTGCAAGGTCAATTACATCAGGACAACCATCGTCATCTTGGAATTTATTATAATTTTCACGTTCTTGAGGACACTGATCAACATCATCTGGAATTGAATCATAATCAGAATCAATCACACCAGAATAAAACCCCGTAACGTCAGGGCAGCCGTCCCAATCCAAGTATCCGTTAAAGTTTTCAGCATCAGTAATACATTGATCTCTTCTGTCTTCAATTCCGTCACCATCAGAGTCAGGGAATGTGTAATCTGTTATATCATCAGATACTGCATCTGGGCAGCCGTCAGTATCTTGGAAGTAATTGTAAGTTTCAGGTTCCTTTGGACATGAATCAATTACATTTGGTATTCCATCTTGATCATTATCAATAGTTGAGGAATATTGATCTGGGCAGCCGTCAGTATCTTGGAAATCATTGAATGTTTCAGGTTGAGTTGGGCATAAATCAAGGTTATCAAGAATTCCGTCTCCGTCAGAGTCTGGTAATCCTGTTGAACCAGAACTTGTATCTATATCAGGGCAGCCGTCTTCATCTTGGAGTTTATTGTAGGTTTCAGGATTATATGGACATGAATCATCTTCATCACCAATTCCATCACCATCAATATCACCAGTTATTTGAAAATCAATTACATCAGGACAACCATCGTCATCTTGGAATTTATTAAAATTTTCACGTTCTTTAGGACATTGATCTAGATAATCTGGAATTGAATCATAATCAGAATCAATCACACCAGAATAAAACCCCGTAACGTCAGGGCAGCCGTCCCAGTCCAGGTATCCGTTAAAGTTTTCAGCATCAGTAATACATTGATCTCTTCTGTCTTCAATTCCGTCACCATCAGAGTCAGGGAATGTGTAATCTGTTATATCATCAGATACTGCATCTGGGCAGCCGTCAGTATCTTGGAATCTGTTGTAGGTTTCAGGTATTCCAGGACAAGAGTCCAGATTATCAGAAATACCATCTCTGTCAGTATCTTTCAAAGAATAAACATCATCAGGACAACCGTCTTTGTCATCTATACCATTAAATGTTTCTGGCTGAGTTGGACACAAGTCTGCCAAATCGACAAAACCATCTCCGTCAGAGTCTGGTAGTCCATCACCTGCACCAGGAGCTATATCAGGGCAACCGTCATCATCTTGATATTTATTGTATTTTTCTTTTACAGTTGGACAATCATCAATGTGGTCCTCAATTCCGTCATAATCTGCATCATACCATGGAACAAAGTCTGCTGGACAGCCATCAATGTTATTTCCATATTGTGGGTCATAGTCTTCTTTTAGATGGGGGCACTTGTCAACATCATTTGGAACACCATCACCGTCATTATCATTGGTCTGTGCATAAACACCACTTGGGAACATTCCAATGGTAGATGTAAGTAATAGTAAAAATCCCAGAATATAGTATTTTTTCATTCTATTTTACTCCTATTGATCAGGACAACCATCGGTGTCTCTGTCTCCGTCGTAATCTTCAGGATCTAGCGGACACAAGTCTTCATCGTTGATGATGTCATCAAGGTCCGCATCATGCTTGTATCTTGATTGTTCTGGAACAATGTCGGGGCAGCCGTCCTTATCCATATATTTATTCCAAGACTCTTTTTCATTTGGACATGAATCAATGTCATCAGTAATGTTATCACCATCAGTATCAACTATCATTTTACCAGTTGGAACAGTATCTGGACAACCGTCATGATCAACATATCTATTCCAAACTTCCATTTGATCAGGACAAAAATCCATTACATCAGGAACACCATCACCGTCAGAGTCTGGCTGGGTTATGTCGCTGTCAGGGCAACCGTCTTGGTCTTCAAATCCATTATACGTTTCAGCAACTAATGGGCAATCATCAGCCACATCTTCAATTCCATCGTTATCAGAATCTATGGTGAGTTTTTTTACAATATCTGGACAACCATCAGTATCTTGGAATTTATTATAAGTTTCAGGAGAAGTTGGACATGCATCAATCAAATCAGGAATACTGTCTCTATCTCTATCTGCTCTTGAAAAATAATCATCTGGACAACCATCATTATCAAAAAAATCGTTAAATGTCTCAGGTTGAGTTGGGCAAGAGTCAACAAAATCGTTAATTCCATCTCTGTCAGAGTCAGGTAGTTCACTAGTACTGTTGCCAGGAATTATGTCGGGGCAGCCATCCGAATCGAGGTATCTATTGTAAGTTTCTTTCAAATTAGGACATAAATCATCATGATCTTCAATTCCATCGTAATCCTCATCATACCATGGAACAAAGTTTGAGGGGCAGCCATCTAATGCACCTTCATAGTCTTCTTGAAGATATAGACATTGATCAACATCGTTTGGAACACCATCACCGTCATTATCATTGGTCTGTGCATAAACACCACTTGGGAACATTCCAATGGTAGATGTAAGTAATAGTAAAAATCCCAGAATATAGTATTTTTTCATTCTATTTTACTCCTATTGATCAGGACAACCATCGGTGTCTCTGTCTCCGTCGTAATCTTCAGGATCTAGCGGACACAAGTCTTCATCGTTGATGATGTCATCAAGATCATCATCATGAACAAATCTTTGTTGTTCTGGAACAGTATCTGGGCAGCCGTCTTCATCAAAATATTTATTCCAAGTTTCAGCATGTATTGGACACGCATCTATTGCATCAGGATGTCCATCACCATCAGTGTCGGAAATCATTGGAATTGACGGTTCTGCTCCCTTTATTTCAGGGCATCCGTCCCAGTCCAAATACCCGTTAAAGTTTTCAGGTTCTGAAATGCATGCATCCCATCTGTCTTCAATTCCATCACCATCAGTATCAGGGAACTGGAATCCTGCTGCATCATCAGTTACAGAGTCTGGGCAGCCGTCAGTATCTTCAAAGTTATTGTAGGTCTCAGGATCTAGTGGGCATGTATCAAACCCATCTGGAATACCATCAAAATCAGAGTCACGAGTGGATGAAAATTTATCTGGACAACCATCAATGTCTAAAAATCCATTGAATGTTTCTGGCTGAGTTGGGCAAGAGTCAATTGTGTCTGGATAACCATCGCCATCAGAGTCAGCAGCAAACTTGTCATCTGCTACATAATCTGGACAACCATCAGTGTCCAAGTATCTATTGTAAGTTTCTTTAAGAAGAGGACATTGATCAACATTATCTAAAATACCATCATTATCAGAGTCGCCAACAAAATCAACAGTTACAGAATCAGGGCAACCGTCATCATCTTGGAATTTGTTGTATCTTTCAGCTACTGTTGGACAATCATCTAAATGATCAGGAATACCATCATAATCAACGTCACTTATTTCAAGGGAAAGTGCACCTGGTACATCGGGACAGCCATCCCAATCCAAGTATCCGTTAAAGTTTTCAGGTTCTGAAATGCATGCATCCCATCTGTCTTCAATTCCATCACCATCAGTATCAGGGAACTGGAATCCTGCTGCATCATCAGTTACAGAGTCTGGGCAGCCGTCAGTATCTTCAAAGTTATTGTAGGTCTCAGGATCTAGTGGGCATGTATCAAACCCATCTGGAATACCATCAAAATCAGAGTCACGAGTGGATGAAAATTTATCTGGACAACCATCAATGTCTAAAAATCCATTGAATGTTTCTGGCTGAGTTGGGCATAAATCAAGATTATCAACAATTCCGTCTCCATCAGAGTCAGCAGCAAACTTGTCATCTGCTACATAATCTGGACAACCGTCAAGATCCTTGAATTTATTATATGTTTCAGGATTAAAGGGACATGAATCATTTTCATCACCAATTCCATCACCATCAATATCACCAGTTATTTGAAAATCAATTACATCAGGACAACCATCGTCATCTTGGAATTTATTATAGTTTTCACGTTCTTTAGGGCATTGGTCATCACTGTCTGGAATACCATCATAATCAACGTCACTTATTTCAAGGGAAAGTGCACCTGGTACATCGGGACAGCCATCCCAATCCAGGTATCCGTTAAAGTTTTCAGGTTCTGAAATGCATGCATCCCATCTGTCTTCAATTCCATCACCATCAGTATCAGGGAACTGGAATCCTGCTGCATCATCAGTTACAGAGTCTGGGCAGCCGTCAGTATCTTGGAATCTGTTGTAGGTTTCAGGTATTCCAGGACAAGAGTCCAGATTATCAGAAATACCATCTCTGTCAGTATCTTTCAAAGAATAAACATCATCAGGACAACCGTCTTTGTCATCTATACCATTAAATGTTTCTGGCTGAGTTGGACACAAGTCTGCCAAATCGACAAAACCATCTCCGTCAGAGTCTGGTAGTCCATCACCTGCACCAGGAGCTATATCAGGGCAACCGTCATCATCTTGATATTTATTGTATTTTTCTTTTACAGTTGGACAATCATCAATGTGGTCCTCAATTCCGTCATAATCTGCATCATACCATGGAACAAAGTCTGCTGGACAGCCATCAATGTTATTTCCATATTGTGGGTCATAGTCTTCTTTTAGATGTGGACATTGATCAACATCATTTGGAACACCATCACCGTCATTATCATTGGTCTGTGCATAAACACCACTTGGGAACATTCCAATGGTAGATGTAAGTAATAGTAAAAATCCCAGAATATAGTATTTTTTCATTCTATTTTACTCCTATTGATCAGGACAACCATCGGTGTCTCTGTCTCCGTCGTAATCTTCAGGATCTAGCGGACACAAGTCTTCATCGTTGATGATGTCATCAAGGTCCGCATCATGCTTGTATCTTGATTGTTCTGGAACAATGTCGGGGCAGCCGTCTTGGTCTTGATATTTATTCCAAGACTCTTTTTCATTTGGACATGAATCAATGTCATCAGTAATGTTATCACCATCAGTATCAACTATCATTTTACCAGTTGGAACAGTATCTGGACAACCGTCATGATCAACATATCTATTCCAAACTTCCATTTGATCAGGGCACATATCCATTACATCAGGAACACCATCACCGTCAGAGTCTGGCTGGGTTATGTCGCTGTCAGGGCAACCGTCTTGGTCTTCAAATCCATTATACGTTTCAGCAACTAATGGGCAATCATCAGCCACATCTTCAATTCCATCGTTATCAGAATCTACAACAAAAGATTCTGTAATAGAATCAGGGCAACCGTCATCATCTTGGAATCTGTTGTAAGTTTCAGGAGAAGTTGGACATGCATCAATCAAATCAGGAATACCATCTCTGTCTCTATCTGCTCTTGGAATGTAATCGTCAGGGCAACCGTCATAATCTAAAATTCCATTGTAAGTCTCGGCTCTTGTTGGACAATGATCAATAAAGTCATTAATTCCATCATTATCAGAATCTGGTGCTCCTTTGTCATCAGATACAGAGTCAGGGCAACCGTCTTGGTCCTCAAACATATTATACGTTTCAGGAACTTGCGGACATGAATCAAGGCTATTTACAATTCCATCAAAGTCTGAATCAACATCAGTCAAGTAAGGTGGAAAATCTGGACAACCATCTTGGTCCTCAAATCCATTGTATCTTTCTCTATCAATCGGACATTGGTCAACAGAATCAGGGATTCCATCCATATCAGTATCTGATTCTGTAGAAGTATCTGGACACCCATCTTGGTCTTGATATCTATTCCAAGTTTCTGCAGTTGTTGGGCATTGATCTAATGAATCTCTAATTCCATCACCATCTGAATCCATTACAGCAAGGTCAGGACAGCCGTCTTCGTCCAAGTATCCGTTGACAACTTCTGGTTGTAATGGACATTTATCTTGTAAATCAAAAATTCCATCACCATCATAATCTAAAATACTCAAGCCTGAAACATTATCAGGACAACCGTCCAAGTCTTGATATTGATTGTATGTTTCTTTAACTAGAGGACATTGATCATTCATATCTGGAATTCCATCTCTGTCTCTATCTGTTGTAGCATCACTATCAGGACAGCCATCTCTGTCAAATAATCCGTTAAAGGTTTCAGGTTGATTTGGACATAAATCAGAATAATCACTTATTCCATCTGAATCAGTATCAGGAATTTCATTATAACCATTAACA
Source organism: Nitrosarchaeum sp. (assembly GCA_965223805.1). Taxonomy (GTDB): domain Archaea; phylum Thermoproteota; class Nitrososphaeria; order Nitrososphaerales; family Nitrosopumilaceae; genus HKST03. Next base: position 1,126,367 of record OZ245014.1, read on the forward strand.
AAGTCTGGACAACCATCTTCATCTTGGAATTGATTGTAAGTTTCTTTTACAACAGGACATTGATCAATGGAATCAGGAATTCCATCTCTATCAGAATCTTTATCACTTGAATAAGGAGGAATATCTGGACAACCATCTTCATCTTGGAATTGATTGTATCGTTCTGGTTTTAATGGACATGCATCATCTGCATCCATTATTCTATCTTGGTCTGCATCATTTAATACTCCAGAGAATGAAGGTGCGGAATCTGGACAACCATCATAATCAGCAAATCGGTTGAAGGTTTCTGGTTCGTTTGGACAAATATCAAATCTATCTGCAATTCCATCGCCATCTTTATCACTAAATGCCATATCTAAAGCAGCATCAGGGCAGCCATCAGTATCTAAATATTCGTTGTAAACTTCAGGTTCTTCTGGACAAATGTCGATTTTATCAGGGATGCCATCATTATCAGTATCCACAAAATCAGAATCAGTTACAGAATCTGGACAACCATCTTCATCTTGGTATCGGTTGTAAGTCTCAGCACTTAATGGACAAGCATCAATCGCGTCCGGGATTCCATCTCTGTCTCTATCTGCAGAACCAAAAGTATCAGGGCAGCCATCAGTATCTTGAATACCATTAAAAGTCTCAGCTTGATTAGGACATAAATCTACCAAGTCAGCAAAACCATCTCCATCAGAGTCAGGCAATCCAGTTGAACTTGTTCCAGGAGATGTATCAGGACAGCCATCCAAGTCTTGGTATCGGTTGTATTTTTCTCTCAAGTCTGGGCATAAATCAATATGATCCTCAATTCCATCATAATCCTCATCATACCATGGAACAAAGTTTGAGGGGCAGCCATCTAATGCACCTTCATAGTCTTCTTGAAGATTTGGACAACGATCAATCGTATCTGCGACTCCATCTTTGTCTAAGTCCTGTTCTGCAAATGCAGGATTAAGAGGGATACTAGTTAATACTGATACAAGTAGAAATAGAAAGCCGACAAGGTATTTTGGGTTCAATACTAATTTTTCCTTGAGGATCCAGTAATTAAACCTCACTCTAAAATCATGTAAACTTGGCAAAAGATTTGAGAAAAATCCATGTCAGACAAAAATCTCGATCAATTTAAGTAAACCAGAACATGATTTTATCACATGAGTTGTTCTGGAGAAATAATAGAAAATGATGATCATCAACTGATCCAGATCAAGCCCTCAATTTCTGATCAATTAAAAAAAGCAAAGTATGGCATAGCAGATCACTCTACTGTTGAGCTCTGTCATTGGACAAAAAAATCATTCAAACATGAAGGTAGTTGTTATAAACACAAGTTTTACGGGATTTCTACTCACAGATGTATGGAGTTTTCTCCTGCAGGAATGCATTGTGAGAATCGTTGTGTGTATTGTTGGAGACCAATGGAATTTTATGATTCATTAAAAATGGAACCAGAACATGTTTCAGAACCAGAAGAAATTTTGAGAAAACTGATGGAGGAGAGAAAAAAATTGATCATGGGATATTATGGAGATTCTAGAAATGATAAACAAAGACTAGATGAATCATTACTGCCAAGTCATTATGCAATTTCACTTTCAGGAGAACCAACAATGTATCCCAAGCTTCCTGAATTAATAAAATATCTAAAGTCCCTTGAAGCAACAAAATCAATTTTTCTTGTCACTAACGGACAGGAACCTGATATGATTCAGAAATTGCAAGATGAAGATGCCTTACCAACTCAACTTTATCTTTCTACAAATGCTGCAGATTATGAATCATTTTTGAGGATTAACAAACCAAAATATGATGATTCGTGGGAAAGATGGAATACAACACTTGAGATGCTAAAAGATTTGGATACGAGAACGGTACTTAGAATTACCTTGATTAGAGATTATAATGATCAAAAAAAAATGATTCCAGCTTTTACATCAATGTTTGAAAAAGCAAATCCTCATTTTATAGAAATAAAATCATACATGCATATTGGACGTTCAACTAATAGATTAGAATATTCAAATATGTTGGAAATGGATGAAGTAAGAAAATTCAGTCAAGAAATAGTAGAAAAAAGTAAAATATTTTCAGTTATGGATGAAAGTTTTGTATCTAGAATTGTAATTTTACAAAACAAACAAAGATTCATCGATCGCTTTATTTCCGCTTATACAAATACCAATTAGCAAATTTTTTTAATGCTTTGTATCTATGAGATAAATCATTTTTGTTAGTCAACTCAGCAAATGTTTTTTTTGAATTTTTTGGGATAAATATAGGATCGTAGCCCCATCCTATTCCTTTTTGTTTTTTTGATATCTTTCCATCAATTTGTCCTAGAAAAGATTTTGAATTATTTTTGTCAAAAAATGAAATGATAGAAACAAATTTTGCATTTCTATTTTTTCTAAGAAGATTAAGGATTCCTTTGTTACCCATCTTTTTAAAAACATATGACGAATAAGGGCCAGGAAAACCATCAAGCACATCAATATAGAGCCCATCATCTTCTACAATTACAGGTTTTGTTAATTTCTCAAAGGCATGAATGGCTTTTTTTGATGCTATTTCTTTTAGGGAATCTGATTGTATCTCTTCGAGTTTGGATTTATAAAATCTAAGATTAATTCCATATGAATTTAAGATTTTTTTTGCTTCTTGGTATTTGTGTCTATTAGAAGAAACAAAATAAAGATCAAACGACTGTTGCATATCTTCCACGGCTTTCAATTACAGATACCAAATTTGTAATTTTAGTAAATTTTGAAGGACCAACTATTGATTTGTAGCCCAATAGAAAATTCTTCCAAGAAGATTCCATGATTTTGGCGTGAGCGCTGTTAAGAATCTCCTTTATCAGCCTCAAATCTACTGCATGATCTTCTGGTTTGACGGTTTTTTGGGACAAACCAAAATCAATCACATAAACCTTATTTTTGTATAATATGAAATTCGAAGTCGTAAGATCTCCATGCATTATTCCATTTTTATGCATAGTTCCAACCAGTTTTCCAATCTTTGTTGACAAATTAATTATTTTAGATTCAGGTAAATCATGAATAGGAATGCCTGGTATTTCTTGCATTATGATTTCAGATTCTTTTAGATTTACAAAATAAACAAGCGGAGAAGTAATTCCAAATGATTTTACTTCAGAAATGATTTGAGATTCTTTTATTGTTCGTTGTTTTCGAATTTTAGAGTCGAGTGTTGGATTTCGATAATTCTTTGATTTTCTTATTTTAAGGATGGCATTTGATTTATTCCATTTGATAAGGTAGATGTCAGCTTCGGCACCTTTTTTTAATAATTTCAACTAAGCCTCATTTTTATTTTATTATTTTCAAGTTTATTAATTAAATCAAATTCGATGATATTTAAAATTCATTAAAATTATAACCTAATAAATCAGATTAAAACTAGGTTATGGAAGAAGGGGAAAAACGACTAAAACAAGAAGATTGTAATGAAGATAATCTAGGTTCAGGGATTCTAACCCTTACTAATAGAAGACTAGCATTTGATAAAACTCGAGCAAGAATGATGGATTTTTCAAAACATTTTGGAGATACGCTTGTTGATGTAACATTAGATGAGGTAACAAAGGTATGGAAAGAGGGAAGATTGATGAAAAAAGTTTGTTTCACTATACAAACAAATGAGGAAGAAAAAACCTACAAATTTGGTGTTTTTAATACCAAAGACTGGCTTAAAAATATAGAAGCAGCAATAGAAGATTTCGAAAATTAGTAATCTACTTTAACGGAATCTAATCTCCATGATTGCCTAACAAAGGTATTTTTTAACAAAGCACCTTTTTTTACCTGTGATTCTAAAAGTCCAGTCCAACATATTTGACTTCCACAATCTCCTGCATATCTTAATGGTACGACAAAAAATTTTGCATTATGTCTTGTACACACCTCTTGCAGCATTTGAGATAATCTTTTGTTTGCAGCAACTCCCCCAACGACCATTAATTCTTTTTTTCTTGTAAATGATAAAGCTCGCTCTACTGTTTCAGCGATCATGGCAAAAGCTGTTTCTTGTAGTGAAAAACAAGCATCTGGTTTATTTTTAGATGAAATAGATTTTGTAGCTGATAATAAACCAGAGAAAGACACGTCATTTCCTTTCACAGAATAAGGCAGAGATACATAATTTTTGGTGGTGTTTGCTAGTTCTTCGATATTTTTTCCACATGGTGATGCAAATCCTATTGAACGCCCAAACTGATCTAAAAGCTGTCCAAGTGTAATATCCAAAGTTTCGCCAAATACTCGCCATTGTTTGTTTAGAAATGCAAGAAGCATTGTATGGCCACCAGATACTAAAAGTACAAGTGGATTTTTAGCTCCGGTAAGTAGCTTTCCTAATTCAATATGTCCTATAGCATGATTAACAGGATAAATTGGGATTTTATAAAAAGAGGCCAAAGAACGTGCAACTACTGCACCAACTCTTAGACAAGGACCTAAACCAGGTCCTCCTGCATAAGACACAATATCAAGATCTTTTATTGTAATACCTGCTTCATTAAGACATTCAGAAAGTACTATTGAGCTATTTTCAATATGATGACGAGATGCTTCTCTAGGGTGAATTCCTTCTCCTTCAGGAGGACGATAAATTTTTCTTATATCTGATAAAATTTTTCCTTGTTTGCCTTTTTTCTCCAAGATTGCACAAGAAAAAGTATGAGCAGTGCTCTCAATTCCCAATCCTAACATTTTATCCTCGGCTTAATGTTGAAACTATTTTTATCACATCGCCATTTTTTAGAATATGGTCACCGCCAATTCTCTGTTTTGTTTTACAATCAATTGCATGTAAAAATCCCTTGGCAATATCTGCATGAATCAAACCTGCTAAATCTTTAGCATTAGATCCTTCTGGCAATAATTTGGCATCAGGTAAAACATCACCATCTTTATTTGTTAATTTAGATTCATCTTCAACAGGATAAACTACAATAAAGTTTAATGAATCAAAAACTGCGGTGTTCAAAATTTTTTGAATGCCTGTTGAATGAATTTTTGAGAAAACAGTTTTAACAACATCTAATGCTTTTTGTTGAGATGGTAGAATTTTTTTTTCCTCAATAATAGAAAACCTATCATCGCCTGGTTCATAGTTAATAATACCAGTTTTTGATGCTTTTCGCAGTAATAATTCAGTTTCAGCACTACAAGGAATGACAGGTTCAGATATTCTTTTTAAGATATCTAAATCCTTGCAAAGATCAGCCTTGTTTGCGGCAATAATAATCGGTTTTGTGTTTGCTCTCAATTCCTTAACAAAAGTTAGAAGATCAGAATCAGTCCATTCTTTTGGATTTTTTGATATCAATCCCAATTTTTGGAGAACATCTTGAACTTGATAGTCCTTTATTCCTAAACCAGTAAATCTTTTTGCTATTGCATCAGTTAGCTTTGCTCTTTTTTGATCGATTTCCCTTGTCAGTTTATCCCATTCTCTTTTTAGAATGTCGACAAACCATTGAACAAATTCCTCTTGGACAAATTCAATGTCTTCAAGAGGATCATGAGAGCCAATAGGAACGGGTTGTCCTTGAATATCTGTGGTTCCTGCAATATCTACTACATGAATCAAAACTTCAGCTTGTCTTGCGTCATCAAGAAATTGATTTCCTAATCCTTTTCCTTCATGAGCCCCAGGAACTAAACCTGCAACATCAATCAACTTTACAGGTATAAACCGAGTTCCCTTCGAACAAAGATCATTTTTATGATCAATTCCAAAATGCATGCATGCACATTTAGATTTAACATAAGCAACTCCTACATTAGGTTCAATTGTTGTAAAAGGAAAATTTCCAGTTGGAACTGGGGTTTCTGTAGCAGCTGAGAAAAAGGTTGATTTTCCCACATTTGCCTTTCCAAGTAAACCTATTTGCAATACACACAAGAATCCTTTTGCACTTATTAGTATTGCAGAAATTGTTTAATTCAGTTAATTTTGATTTTATACTGTGAGAATAATAATTACAGGAAGTCCGGGGGTAGGAAAACATACAATTGCCAAGAAGATTGTTAATCACTTAAAATTATCGTTTTTAGACATTAACAAAATTGCCAAAGATTCTGGATTGTTTGAGTTTAATGAAAATTCTAATGATGTTGATGTTAAAAAATTAGAAAAGATAATTGATCAAAAGATTTCAGATTCTAGTTTGGTTGTAGGTCATCTTGCTCCATATGTAGTCTCTCCAGAGAAAATTGATAAAGTGATTGTTTTGCGAAAAAATCCTTATGATTTGTTTGAAATTTATGAGAAAAGAGGTTATTCCAAAAAAAAATCTAAAGAAAATATAGGAAGTGAAGTTTTAGGAATAATTGCACATGACTCAATTTCAAAATTCGGAGAAAAAGTTTTTCAGTTAAATACTACAAAAAAAAGTGTTAAAGAAATTTTAGATTTAATTTTGAATATACTTGAAAATAATTACTCTTCTGAAGAAGTAGATTGGTTAGGCATGATTACAGAAAAAAATGATTTGAAAAAATTTTTTGTTTATTGATTAATAAAGCTCCAATTAGCGTAAAGTAAGTTGTTTGAAATTATAAAAAGTGATTTGGCAGGAAGGATTGGAGTTCTTTATACCAACCATGGAAAAATTGAGACACCTGCATATGTTCCAGTTATTCATCCTGTAAAACAAACAATTGAATCAAAGAAGATAAGAGAAATAGGTTTTGACTTGGTAATTACTAATGCATACATTACAAGAAACAATTATGGAGATGAGGCTGTAAAAAAAGGAATTCACAAAATAATAGACTATGATGCTGCTATAATGACTGATTCTGGTGGCTATCAGGTTCTAGAATATGGAGATATTCAAGTATTGCCAGATGAAATGGCAAATTTTGAGAAAGGCATTATGACAGATTTTGCGATTCCACTTGACAAACCAACTGGATATGGATTACCTTGGAAAAAAGCTGAATCATATGTCAAACACACATTGCGAGTTTCAAAAGAGACACTACAAAATAGTGAGGATAATGGACAAATATGGATTGGTCCGGTTCAAGGAGGAGAACATTTTGATCTGGTTGCAAAGTCTACTAAAAATTTAGTAAATATTGGTTTTAAGATGCTTGCTTTAGGCAGTCCAGTTGAGTTTATGGAATCATACGAATACAAATTACTAGCCCAAATGATAGTAACCACAAAAAAACACATGCCACAATCTATTCCATTGCATTTATTTGGTGCTGGTCATCCATTAACAATTCCCTTTGCTGTGGCTCTTGGATGTGATACTTTTGATTCAGCATCATACATGTTATATGCAAAACAAGGCAGATACATTACAGAAGATGGCACCCGATATCTAAAAGATATTGTTGTATTTCCTTGTAATTGTGAAGTTTGTTCAAAATATACACCTAATGAATTAAGACAATTAGAAAATAATGAAAGAACCAACAAAATTGCATTACATAACCTATATGCCATAAAGTTAGAAGTAGACAAAGTTAAGCAGGCTATTTACGATGGAAGATTGTGGGAATATGTTTTAAAAAAAGCAAGAGCACATCCAAAATTATTTGAAATGATTGAAGTTTTAACCAGTAATGCTGATTTTCTTGGAAATTCTACTCCAAAGTTTAAGGAAAAAGCAATATTCCTTTTTGGTAAAGAAGATCAATTTCGTCCTGAAGTTCAGTCATTTCATAAAATGGTTAGAAATTTCAGAACAAAAAAGAATAGATTATTAATTATAAAAGAAACAACCACAAAGCCTGCATATTTGTCTCAACAGTATTTGGCCTTGAAAAAAAAACTCACAGATATTGATTCAATTCAAATATGTCTATACAATCCACATCTAGGTTTAGTCCCTCTTGAGGTTTCAGATATATTTCCAGCAGCGCATTATGAAACTACACGATTGGATTTTAATCCAAAAGAATTTCTAGAATTTAAGGTTACATGGAAAAAGTTTTTTGAAAACAACAATTTTTCAGAGATTTATTTTGATAAAAATGATAATTTCTTAAAATATCACGTGAAATCTATCCCAAAAGGAATCAAGACGAAATCTATTCTTTAATTAAAAATAAGAAAAAAGTGTGTGCTTTAGAAACAGCTTATAGTGCTGCGTCTTCTGCCCAACCCTTGATGAAGACACCGTTTTTGTGAAGAGGAACTGGTTGTCCAGCTGTGTAATTCATTGGTCTCATCCAAAATATTGATTTTGTTGGGCATACACCGATGCATGCACCATCAGAAATACATCTTTCTGGATAAAATACAAATGCTTTACCTCTCTTCCAGCCTTCAACAGGTTTTACTCTAAGGACATCAGGACCAAGAGAAGTACAGATTTCTACACATAGTGCACATCCGATACATCTTTGTTCATCGATGTCTGGAAGTATTGCTATTGGCATTACAAATTGATCATTGCTGGGTTACTATTTAAACCATGATTGAAATTCATAACCCTGTTATGAAATTGATCGAAAAAAAATCGTGCGCAGATTTTGCATAATGAAAGTTAAAAAACAAAAAGATAACGTGATTTTCACGTTTATTTTCTCATTGCATCAATTTGACCAGAAGTTACCCAGTCAAGTAATTCAGCTGAAGATGGATTTAGATCCGCTTTCTGATTCATCAGATTGTTTACCCAAATCCAGTTTAATTGGTTAAGAAGAGGTTTGTTTGCTTCGTCACCTGCACGTGTTTTGGCAACGACTGCTTGATCTTGTTGTCCTAACCATTCTTGGAAGCTTCTTCCCATGTGGATTGGATCTTAGCTTACACTAATTAAAGCTTTTGTAGATTCTTTAACAAACATAATGATCTGATCCATATTTGAGAAGGTTTTAACGTTGATAAAAATTCAATTTATTCCTTGGATGTTAAAGTTTTAGGTGCGGCAAATGAAGTTGGTCGTTCAGGATTTTTAGTTAATTGTCAGGGTACAAAAATTCTATTAGATTATGGAGTACTTTTTGGTAGACGTGGAACGCCACCAGAGTATCCACTTCATGTAAAACCAAAGGATTTAGATGCAATTGTTATTACTCATGCCCATCTTGATCATTCCGGAAATGTGCCCTCTCTTTTTGTTAGCGGCAGTACAGATGTGTATGCTACTCCACCAACATTTGATTTGTCAAAATTATTAATTGAAGACATGTTAAAAATTGAAAAAAATGCCCATCCATTTGATCTACCAGAATTAAACAATATGATGAGAAATGCTAAAGAGATTGGATTCAAACAAAAAACAACTAAGGGAAATGCTACATTTGAGCTAAGAGAATCAGGACATGTTATTGGAGGTAGTACTGTTTTAGTAGAATCAGAAAAAAGGCGACTTTTCTATACTGGAGATATCAAAATTCATGGCTCTAGAATGTTGCGCGAAGCAGATTTGGATGTAGGAGATATTGATCTTTTGATAACTGAAAGTACTTACTCACAAACAGAACAAATTCCAAGAAAAGAATCAGAAAAACAATTAATTGAATTTGCAAACGAGATAATGGATAGGAAAGGAACTCTTTTCATTCCCTCCTTTTCAGTTGAACGTTCACAAGAAATTGCGTGTATTTTAAAAAATGCAAATTTCAAACACAAAATTATCATGGACGGAATGGCATTAAAGGTAAATGAAATAATGTTTCGACATCCTGAATATCTACGAGACCCTAAAATATTTGCAGATGCAATCAATAATGCAATTTCAATTAGAGAACATGGAGAAAGAAAACGAGTAATGAAAGAACCTTGTGTAGTTATTTCTCCTGCTGGAATGCTTGTAGGAGGAAATGCAGTGTATTATTTACAACAGCTTGCATTTGATGATAGAAACGGCATAGCTTTAGTATCATATCAGGGAGAAGGAACGCCTGGAAGAAAATTACTCGAAACAGGAAAAGTTTTAACACGTGGAAAGGATCTCAATGTTTTAGCTCAAGTAAAACAATTTGAGTTCTCTGGACATTCAGATAGAAATGAGCTTTTCGAATTAATTAAAAAAATTAAAGGAAATCCCAAAGTTTTAACGGTACATGGGGATAAAGAATCATGTGAGAAATTTGCACAAGAAATTCATGAAAAATTCGGTTTGGAGGCATATGCCCCAACAGTAAATGAGACATTTTCTGTCTAAAATGACAGACTTTAATCAAATTGACCTTGAAAATACAATTAACAGTGGTCAAGTCTTTTTATGGAAAAAGCGGGAAAATTTTTGGTATGGAGTGAATGGACAAGATGTTTTGAAGGTAAACAAGTCAGGTCAAATCACATCATATCAAAATCACAAAGTTGATTTTTTTAGAAAAAAAGACAATATGAAAGAAATAATCCAATCAATCTCAAAAGACAATATTACCAGTTTAGCAGTGAAAAAATATCTTGGATTAAGAATACTTAGGCAAGATCCTTTTCAATGCCTTATTTCATTTATTGTGTCTTCAAATTCTAATATTCAGAAGATCAAATCAAATCTTGAGAATCTATCAGAAAAACTGGGTAAAAAAGTTGAATTTGATAAAAAAGAATTTCATTTATTTCCAAATTCAAAATCAATTGCATATTCATCAATTGAACAAATCAATAGCTGTGGATTAGGATACAGATCAAAATTTGTTTTTGATGCTGCTAATATGGTTGAATCAAAAAAAATCAATTTTGAGTATCTTAAAAAATGCAGTTATAAAGAAGCTAAAGAAATCATTTTATCAGTTCCAGGTGTGGGAAATAAAGTTGCTGATTGCATATTACTTTTTTCACTAGAAAAGCTAAATTCATTTCCATTGGATAGATGGATGATAAGAATTTTAGAAAAATATTATTCAAACGAATTTAAACTTGAAAGAAAATCCATTACAAAAAAACAATATCAAAACTTACACGAAAAAATAATTGATTATTTTGGACCATTTGGAGGATATGCACAACAATTTCTTTTTAAAATGGAAAGAGAGAACTACCAGAAAAAGTGGTTGTAAACCCTTAAAATGGTAATTACTTTCCAGATTTTTGGGCCCATAGCTCAGCATGGATAGAGTGTTGGACTTCTAATCCAATGGTCAAGGGATCGAAGCCCTTTGGGCCCACTTAACAAAATTATTTATTCTCAAATACATGTGATTATCTCGTGAAAGACATAGAGTTTTCCTTAGAACCAAAAGAAATTCATCCAAAATTAGAGATTAAAGGGAAAATTTCTGTATCATATCCTGGACGATATGACGGAGTCGTAATTAATACTCAAATTTTAGATTCAAATGAGCACATTATCTATAAATCATATAATGGAAAAAAAATATCACAACATGTTTCAAGACTATTCATTAACAAAGATGTAATGCCTGAAAACAAGGCTGAGTTTACTGCAACCATTGAATTTGAACCAAAACAAGAACATGAAATAAAATTTAGAGCTTCAATAATTGAGCAGCACAAAGAAATTGAAAGTCAGATAATTTTTGCAAAATATTCTAACTAGAATCTGGCCTTTGTTACAATAATTGTTCCTGTCATCCAAGGATGAGGTTGACAGTGATAATGAACTTCCTGTGGTTCAGTAAATAGGAATTCATACTCCTCACCTGCCTTTACTACACCAGAAGAACCAAAATCACCGCTATAGCTGTCTGCATGTCTATGATCCGGAGTTACAGTGTGTGGGGTATCATCACTATTTGTCCAAATCACATGATTATCAATAGTTAGCTGTAAGTTGACTAGTTTTGGAACAAAATTATCTTGTTGTTCTGGGCTTGCAGAACCAGGTATCATATCAATAATTGTAGATTTAACAGGGTGCAATATGTGATCATCAACAGAAGGTTTTGCTAGAGATTCTGGAAGATAAAAGGATGTGTAAAAAATGACACTAGCTGATAATGCAACAACAATTGCAATGACTCCAATGCCATATGCATGACTAGAAGTTGGTGCACTCAACGATTCTAGTAGGCCTTTAGAGTTCTTATAAAGCTTGTTTGAATTTAGGGCTTGATAAGATCTGTGGAACCAACGTTAGGAGAGTTATTTGCACCTGTTGTTCCTCCTCCCAAATCGGCTTGAGTCTTTGGAGTAGGAACCTCAGCTGCAATCTCTTTTGATTTTGCAGTTTCTTTTTCATCTTCGGGTAATTTGCCTGGCTCTGGTGCAGACTGTGGTTCTGGAATCTCCTTTGGTTTTTCCTCTGGGATTGGAATGGGTGGTGGTGGAGGTGCATTCTTTGCTTCATTCATTCCGTATCTGTAAATATGGAAGAATGCTGCAAATACAATCAATATCAACCCAATAAAGAATAACGAGATATTCTTCATTCCAGTCAAAGCTGCATTATAGGCTGCAATGTTAAGGAATACTTGGAATGCTAATAGTGCTACAAGTAACCAATTAATCCATTGTTGAGAGAGGTTAATTGTTGCTACTTTGTTGGGACCCTTTTCTTTTGCAAGTTTTGCTTTCCTTTCAGATTCCTTTGCTAGCTTAATCATCATATATGTAAATCCAAATCCTAGTGGAAGCATCAGTATCATTACCGAATACAAAAAGACTGGATCAATAACTAGACGTTCTACTAATGGAATAGTGGTGTCTTGTGGAATGTAAAATCCCCAATAAGTAGTCACCATAACCTGGGCAATTCCGGTTATACCAAATGCAGTAATAATGGGACGATCCTTCCAAGAGAATTTCTTGTACCTGTCAATAAATGGAGTTAGCAGTATTGCAGCTATGAATATTCCTGGCCATAAGACACCAGTTACAAATTTGTCGTACTGGGTCCTCAAAAATGCATAGATTCCCGTCAGATACCATTCAGGAACTGTAATTCCGGGCGGTACTGTAGGTTCAAACTTGAATCCCATATCAATTGGGAAAACCCCTCCTGTTATGAGAATAGCACCGCCAATTGCCATTACCATAGGTACATCAAACACTAAGAATCGTGGGAAGTGAACTGCCATTAATCCAAGCATGACAAGCGGCAAGAGGAACACATGTTGGGCATAGAATCTTAAAACAAAGTCTGAGAACCCACTCCCAAACATCGCATCACGCATTGTCGGCCCTATAAGAGGGATGGAAGTAGTGAGTGATGCAGCAATACTAATTGCGAGTTGCGCTCTTTCACTAAATATAACATCATAACCTGTAAATGCTTCAAGAATAGTTACAGTTCCAAGAATAACTCCTGTTGCCCATAAAATTTCATTTCTAATTTTGTATCTTCCACTAAAGTATTGATAGTACATGTGAAGAACTGCCAAAAGTACCATCGCATTAGATCCGTGATAGTGGATGTTTCGAATATGGAAACCATAAGGTACTTCGTCATTGATGAATTGAACACTATCCCAAGCCCTATCTAACATTGGTTGATAATAAAACATCAACAGAGCTCCTGAAATTCCAAGAATTACAAATACAATGAATGTCAACATTCCTAAAAATCCAAAAGGACTTACAAAACGGGCAGGAAATGAAAATTTAATTGCAGTAAAGATTGTTCTATCTAATCCATCCCATAACCAGTAAAAGAACGCAACTGCGCCTGTTTGTCGTTTAAGCGAAACGGCCATATCCTATTACTCCATTGGCATTAACTCCCCATGTAGGTGGAAGAATCCACAGAAAACCGTCTGCATCAGCTTCAAAATCTAATTTTGGTAGAGTGTCTGAAGGTTTTGCTTGTAACGATGCTGGTCCAACATATGCAGTACCAGTTCTTGCATCATACATACTACCATGACAAGGACACTCACCTCTCTTCCGTCCTTCTTCAGGCCAGTATTTCCATAGACACCAAAGATGAAGACAGACCATACTAAATGCTCTAAAAGCAGATACATCCTTTGCTGTACCACCAAGTTCTTCAGGTAATCTAATGAATTGCCATTTTCTAAATGCCTCTGCATCAAGTGCAGCATCACCAGTACTTGGATAGGTAATAACTTCAGAGTGGTTAACAGGAAATGTTTCTACATGAGCTTGAGTGCCATCTGGTAAAATTACTGGGACCTTTTCAAGAGAAGCACTTGTAGGGTTTGGCATGAAATTTCCAAATGGAACAAATGGAGCAAAGGCTAAACCTGTTCCTGCTGCTCCCATTAATTTAAGAAAATCCCTTCTGGATAATCCGCCAGATTTTTGGGTCCCCTGCTCTGACATTCAAGCTGTCGTACTCGCCAAATTGCTTATAAACCTTGTTCAATCAATTGCTTTTTTTGTCTAATGATAAAAAAGAAAGCAGTTCCGATCGCAATTCCAATTGCAATTCCCAAGATTATTCCAAATGTAAAGTTGTCAGAAGATATTTCTGGCGCTTCAAAGGTATCCTGTTCTGATACGAATTCTGATATGGATTCTTTTTTTGATTCAGATACATTTTGTATAGATAATGATTCATTTTCGTTCTCCTCAATATCAATAGTTTCAAGGTGAGTAAGTTCTGGAGAGGTTGCTATTTCCTCAGAAGTGATTGTGGAGAATTTGGCTGCAATTGAAATGGGTTCAGTTGTATGATTTCCTCCAAAAAGAGTAGAATGTGTCAAAAGAGAATATGTTCCGGTTTGATTAATTGGGATAAAAAGTACAGTTGAAGTATCATCTTTATTTTTTACAGGAAAGAATCCACCACCTTGGCTGAAAAGTGAATTTCCTAACCAATCAAGGGATGGCCACCCAAGAAAATGTCCAAACACTCCTGATGGCATATTAGTTTGAACAATTTTTCCTTTTGGATCCATAACAAATACTGCTAGATTGGTATCATCAGTTTCCCAAGATAACTCAATTGAAGCGGAATCTATTGTTTTATCTTTAATATCAAAATAATATTGTCTCCAATCTCCTGCCATGTACCTATTTACCATATCAAATGCGCCCTTGATGTATCCATTTCCAAATACTACATCATCACTTTGTTTTCCAGAAATTGTTAAAAGAGAATCCTTTTGATTGATTTCTTTTTTAATAACATAGGAGACTGGTGCGTTAACAGAATGGTTTTCGCTTTCAAAAGTCAGAAATCCTTGGTAAACTCCAGTTTGCAGATCATTTGGTGCAACCAATGTAACACTTACTTGTGCTGTATCTTTTGGAGGAACTGTAATTGATTCAGCATCTACCCAAAATTCTTTCCACTTTGTTTTTTGATAGTGACTAGCAGATAATGTATAATCCATAGAAGTTGAATTTAGTTTTGTATCTCCTTGCCAGTAAGAGTACCTTGTAGGAACTGGATAAATGCCAACAAGAGGAGTTCCTTCAAATTTTTCATTTGGTTCAGATATTCGTAATTCTTGAACAGTGCCCCAAGAACCAGCTCTACTGATCATGGATAGTTCATCGCTAACAATTTTTGTATCGTTGTTTCTATCAATCCAATCGTAAAGATAAAGTGATGAAATTTTTAGATCGTTTGCATAGACATCGTCTGTTTTGTTCATAAAATTATGAAAAGGGAAGTTTACGTTAAGTATCATTAAAGAAGAATCATCAGGAATAGGATCTCCTTTTTCAAAAAATTGACTAATCTTTTTGTGTTCTTTTACATCAGATAGATGTATGTAATTTGGAATAAATACATCAGTTTTGTTTAATATTGGATCTTGCTGACGTACAATAGTGGTTCCATTTAATGCATTATTTTTAATTAAAGATAATTTTTGGGGCTTGATATTTACTTGAATTGTAGAATTTGTTGGATTTTCAATACTAAATGTAGTAGTACTCCGCTCTCCAGGTAAAAGTTGTCCGGCAAACCAGTTTGTTGTGAGTTGAGATTTTGAAGGAAGTTGAAATTTTTCAAACCCTATTTTTGTAGAATTAATAGCTTCAATTGCTGGGTCTAGGATTTTTTTGATGTTTTTATATGAATCATCATTGTAAACTATGAAAATTCCTGGTTCTTCATTTACAAATTTTAATGCAGTATGAATATCTACTAAACCAGAACCTTGTGTTAGAGGATCATTTTGTAAATCATTGGCTGTTGACATTAGAATATTTTTTATTGTAAACGGATCATAGTCTTTGGAGTTTTTTTGCAATCCTTCCATCAATATAGCTGCACTGCCTGAGACTAATGGTGCTGCCATACTAGTTCCTCCAAACAACGAAAAAGATTCTACTTTAGAATCTTTTTCAGTTTTAATTACATTTGAAGGAACAAATCCATGAGCACCAATGCTCATAATATCAGGTTTTGGATCTCCAATAATTCCTGGACCTCTACTTGAAAAGTCAACTACATGGTTATAGTTAGAAGTAGTATTACCAAATCTTGGTTGATCTTTGAAGGGCCCATACCCAACAAAGACATTATTTGTGGTAGCTCCTACAGAAATTCCAAATGGAGATAAATTTGGCAAACCAATTGTTCCATATCCATGTCCAGAATTTCCAGCACTAGAAATTATAGTAATTCCAGGATAATCATCATCTAAGGAATGAGGTGTTACCAATACGCTAAGAATCAAAGATAACACATCTAATCCTGGTGCAGATTCAAAGGAAGGAAAGTTTGAGACTCCCCAACTGTTTGAAATTATATCAGCTTTTGGAGTACCAGTAAATTTCCAATTGTTTTCTATATTTTCAAATCCTGCAGACCACAACCATGCAAATACAGTATCACCAAACCATAATGCCTTTATTGGAATAATTTTTGCATCAGGAGCTACTCCTTTTATCACAAATTTCTTTGTGTTGTTGTAGATATCATATGTCTCTTGTCCTTTTGATGCAATCGAGGCGGCACTAGAAGTTCCGTGTCCCAAAAAATCAGTCATTATTCCAAAAAATTCCCCATCAGGATCTATAGGAGGGAGTAATGTTCCATTGATAGCCTTTAGCGAATCATCAATGTTAATTGTTTTATTTTGAATTATTCCGTAGACATCTAAAACCTGTGCACCAACTGTTCCTGCACTATAATCTGCTTTACCGTCTTTGTTTGAATCATAGACAAGAAATTCATTTCCACTTCCCAAAACAATTGGTTTTTCATCTGTAAAATCAAAATCATATTTTGGTTTTTCTTCGGGTTTTAAATCAAATCGAGTATAGTCTTCCCAAGAAGTGGTCATGTCCGGTATTATTGTATCATACACTCCTGCAATATTGGAATCAACTAAAAGAACTGGGACTACTTGAACTCTTGCCAAAGGTCCTTGTAATGCACCTTGATAAATTACACCAAGATGATAAATCCCACTTTTTGATTTGATATAATTTCTGTTATCTTGTCCAATCTTTAAATCATCAGCTAATGTTCCATTAAAAATTACGGAGGTTCCAAATTGTGGGAAAAAAGAATTGTAAATTGGAATTTTTGTCCCCTTCCCTCCTTGTGACACATCAAGGAAAATTCCTTTCTTTGTTACATATGCTGAGGATGTAATGTGTTCAGGAATTGGTTTACTGTAATTTCTTATGATTTCATCTTTATCAATATATGCAAAAAATGTTGCATTGGTGAGAACAATTCCTTGACCGTCAGGATCAAGCATTATTGGGTGGTTCTTTTCATCTCTAGCAAGAGAATGCATAATATCCAAATTTGAAAAATCTACTCCAGTGTCAACAACTGCGACTTTTATTCCATTTCCTGTAACATTATAATTTGTCTTAGCTAGTGTGGAACCAGTAATATTACCTATTCGTGATGCATCCAAAATCGAATCCTTAGAATGAAAGTCTAACTGAACATCTTCTATTATATTATATCCTTTAGATACTAGATATGAGGCAGATTTTTCTTTTAGCACTGTAACATAAAAAAATCCATTATCTGATTGAACACCATAAAGAGAATTGCTTTGTAGAAAATCTATATTTTGAGAATTTGTGCCAAATACAAGATATCGCTTAAACTCATTTGGCGAAAAATCTTGTTCAATATCAATAATGCCTGAATCAAAAATCAAACCATTTTGGTTTGAATCAGATTCCACAGTATCTCCAGTTCTAAATGCATAAGAATTTGCAAATACAGATGAAAGAAGAATCAAACAAAAGAAGATAGCCACCTTGGGCATATGATAAATTTTCATATTTTGTATCTATTATAACTATCTTCTTCTTGCAAGAATGGCAATCTGGAGTGCTACTATTATTCCAATAGAGGCAACAATTGGAAAGAAAAGAGAATTTAGCTGTGATGATGCTTCTTCAATATTAGTTACGGATGAAGAAATTGTAGTTGTACTTTTTTCAATATTTGTACTAGCACTTTCTAAAGTAGAGCCAAACCCTGAAATTTCTGATTTTAATGTTTCAAGTTCCCTTGATGTTTCAGCTAAGATAGAGTTTAATTCAATAATTTGATTAGATATTCCTCGAATATCTTGACTCATTACTATTGTAGCAACAGAACCATGGGATATTGTTCCTTGGCTAAATGCAACAACATGAAAAACATATGTTCCTTCCTCAGTTGGCGTATAATCTGTAAAGTATAATCCTTGATGCAACGTCGAAAATGCATTTGTCAATGTTTGTACTTGACCTGACGGTAAGTGTACGTGAGTAGTCTCAAGAAGTTTACTTGGATCACCTCCAATCAAAAGGCCATCACTAGTTGTTTGGACAAATACTCTCAAGGGCTGATCAACAGCTGCAGTTTCAGGCGCAAATACAAGGGTATTGAGATGCCTCTCAACTGGAACGTCGACTAACTCTGCAGTTGATGTAAACTTTACATCTAGTTTTTGTGATAGGCCGTCCTGTTCAGTACTTATTGCTTCAATAGAATAAGTTCCAAAAGGAAAAGTAGTAGATGACTCAGGCCAGATAATTAATACATGATTAAAAGAGCCGTCATCATTTGTAGTTATTTGATCAAATTTTGCTATTGTTCCATCAGGTGCAAATAAACGTATAATCAGGTTTTCATTTGGTAATCCTTTTCCATAAACAAACAGGGGTTGATCTTTTGCGTAAACCTTGCTATTTGAAAATAATTCTAGTGTTTCTGAAAAAGAATTTGGAATGGAGGTAAATAAAATAATAATCAGAACAAAAGATAGAATTTTGAATTTCAATTTATTTTACAAAAAATCTTCTCCTAGATATTACTTCTGGAAAAATTGTCTATAACTTTCGTTAAAGTAAAATTCAAAAAAAAGAAAAAAGGATAGTGTGAATTTTCTAGTCTTAGTTGACAGTTATTGGTGTATCGACTGGTGGTGATAATGCCGTTGGATTATCAACAGATTCCCAAACGAATGCAGTTGCATTATATGCTCCTGCCTCTTGTGGAATCCATGATTGTGACGGGCTGAATGATTGACCAGCAGTTAATGAACCAGTAATCCATGCTAGTTGGACTGTAACACCGTTAGCATCCTGAATCTGTATCAAGTATGCAAATGGTTGCTCTCTATCTTGGCCATTTGCTACATCACAGACAATTTGTACTTGTTGATCAACGGTTACACTACTTAGTGTGTTTCCGAAGGCATCAACTACTCTACAAGTAGAGATTGGTGCTCTCTCTAGAGGTGGTACAATAGTGCCTATGAGTGAAGTGGCAGTGATATCAAGTTCATCTGCAGTTGTGTATGGATCAGGTAGCGTATTGTCCTCATATTCTGCAGTGACAGTGTCACCTTCTGCGACTCTGAGTCTGTGACCAGAAGATTCATCAGTAACTGTGAAGAACACAGTTCCTTCAAAGATTCCGGTTGCCTCATTAGTCTCAGTTACAGTAAGGTCAACACCTCCAGCATCGGAGTCAGACCACACGTCGACATCGAAGTTGTCGACTGCTTCTGGATCTAAGTTCATGTCTGGATCAATTATTCTTACAACACCTGTGCCGCTAGCTGGGTAACTTGCCTCAAGCCATTGGACTTCACCAATATTCCATCTGATGAGTGCTGAACCGACTACTGTCTCATCCTCTGAGAATTCAAAGGAGACAGTAATACCGTCATCATCATCTGCTGGTAAGAGTCCATCAGTTGGACCACTACCAGATGGAGAGGTTGAAACTACATCATTACCATTGTCGTCTCCAGTTGTGGTATCGCCGTCAGCATCATGTGTGAAACCAGTAAGGATAACCTCACCAGTAAAGATGCCTGTGTCAGTACCAGTCTCGACTAGCTTGTAGTTGTCAAGATCAGAGCCTCTGGTTGAAACCTTAATTGGATCCAAGTCAGTGTCTCCTATCTCATCAACTAAGTCACTGTCAAAGTTGTGGTCTGGTGCTACAATGGTAACATATACTTTATCAGTCCAAGAGTATACTTTTTGGTCAAGTTCTACAGTTGCGCCAAAGTTAGAAGTATAAAGTGTCAAGTTGACATCTTCATCTTCATCACCTACATAATCAGAGCCGGATGGACCCCAGTCAGTATACTCGAGGATAACTTCTTCTCCTCTTTCTAATCTGTCACCTTCCAAGACTTCAGGAATCTCGATGACAATCTGGAAGATACCAGTGCTGTCACCTGTTTCTCTAAAGTTGGATGGTTCTGGATCAAATGCAGCACCTTCGCCGTCAGCATCACCCATGGTAACAGTGGCAGCATCAGAGTCCCATTCAATTAAGTCCAAGTCCCATGTCTCAGCAGCATCATTGTCAAGATCAAGGTCTGGCTCAATGAGTGTTAAGATCATGTCGCTTCCGATAATGTAAACTGATTTGTCAGATTGCAATACGCCGTTTCTTAGGTCAAATGTTGCAGAGTCAGTTACTGTGTTTGGATCACCTGATGCATCGGTTGGATCTTCATATTCTACTTGAAGAATATCTCCTTGTAGGATACAGAAGTTCTCACCTGAACCAGATGAGTCAGTAAATCTAGATGATTCTGGATTTATACCAGCAGAAGAGCTACCATCAAGTGGCTCAAAGTCTGTGGTTTCTGGACACAGTGCATCTGCTGGACCGTCAGTATATCTTATAGTAAGATCAAGCTCGAAGATACCTGCATCTGGTGCAATCTCTTCGATTGGACCAAATTCTCTAACAACTGGGGCATCATCAAATACTGCTGATGCATCAGTGGTAGATGTACCTGAGCTGATACTGACTGCAACGCCATCAGTAAAGTCTGCATTTGTACCTGGTGTAGGTGCATCAACATCTGTAATGCTGCCATCAGTCAAAGTACCTATTGCATCAATAAAGTGTGCTTGCGCATCAACTGTATTGGTTGCAGGTGTACCTTGTGTGATGATTATATCAGCATTGGCTTCACTGGCTGGTAGTGGTGAGTCAACAAAGGTGTCATCGCTAGATGTGATTTCTAGGATTTCACTTATTGCAACTACACCGTCGTTGTTTTCATCGTCAAACAGTGCTCTGGCTTCAGAACCGCCTTGAGTCAAAATGATAATACCGTCTTCAAAACCTGCACCATCTACTCGGATACTGATTTCATCAAGATCAAGAACACCTTCTGAAAGATCAGAGTATGTTCCTGTTGCATCATCAGCACCATCTTGTGAAATGGTTACAGTTTGACCATCTACGAAACCTTCACCGCCAGAAATTTCAATCAATTCAGATATGTCATCTATGATTCCATTTCCGTCTAGTGTGGTTCCGACGTTGATTCTACCATCATTGGCTTCTGGTCCACCAGCATATCCGAGTATTACAGTCTCAGAACCTCTGATCACAGAGATTTCGACTGGTCCTATTGCGGTTTCGCCGATTCGTGGTTGCTCAATGAAGTTTTCACCAGCGCCTGATGTGTCAAAGTCTGGGTCATTTACTCTAAGATGAACCTGTAGATCACCTTCTGCTAAGAACTCTCCACTTTGTAGACCTGCTGGTTCTCTATCAGTTCCATCAGAATTCATTCCACTTTGATGGATTGGGAACAGAGATCTGGCATCTGGAGAGGTTTCAGAAGTTGAGTCGAAATTAGAGGGTATACCAAATGGTACTGGATATACGGTTCTATCAAGACTGATTGAACCTGTGTTGGCTCTAATGCCAGCACTATCGCCTACCTCAATAATTTCACCCGAAGCATCTCTAAAGTCGACATAGTTGACCTCGATATCTAGACCAGTTGTGGTTTCTGCGTCACTATCGTTGTCACGACACCATTTGTCAGGAATCTCAAAACTGCCTACGAAAACGCCAGTTTCAGCACCGGTTTCAACCAGGCTGAATGTAACGGCATCTAAGCCAGTATCAGGATATGCACTTGATGTAGCAGCTAAATCTGCTTCACATGTACCTTGTGGAGTTTGCCACCTAATATCATCAAATGTTACATCCAATAGTCTACCTAGTGGACCAAATGAGAGTTCAGGTAAATCTTCTTCTCCAACGGTACCAAATGCTGCATCATCAGCAAAGGTATCAGAAACTGTGGTATAGATTTCAATCAAGTCAGAATCGACGTTTAGATCTTGGTCTTCTAATGTGATATAAACAGTATCAGCAACTTTGTAATTGTCATTATCGAATGAGACGATACCAGAGTGGCTTGGGGCTTCCTCTTGATCAGCGCGCTTTGTTGGCACACCGTCATCGATTATCTCCAAGTAGTTTACTCTTGGTGAGTCTTCATCAGTCAAATCTTCAATTACAATAAATGTTGGATCATCTGCAATTGTGCTAAGTCCTTCATATGTATCTGCATCTAATATGTTCAGTTGATTAATCATTGTATACTCCAATGAGCCTTCAAACAAGCCTGTGTTATCGCCTGTCTCTTCAGCTTCTATTCTGATGATTTGGCTAGCTACTCTATCAGCAGCTGGTTCACCATCATCAATAAAACCAAATGAGAAGAAGTCACTAACTACAGGCATTACAGTACCTGGAGCAATATCAGTAGATGCACCGCCAGTATCAAACTCGAATATTAAATCCAAATCTGCACCGTCATCCAAGTCAAAGAAACCTGGAGTTAATGCTGCACTATCTGCTAAATTGATAAGCTCTTGTGGGCCTGCACCAGATGCAATTTCTACGGTATCTACACCGTCAGATATGCTAACAGTTACGCTATCAATATCTGCGTTATTAAATATTGATCTGATATCATAGTTGATCAGAGATACGCCGGAGAAACCATCTTCGCCATCTTGACCGACTGAGTCATACACCTCTTCAATTGATGTATCAACATCAAGTTCGAGTGTATTAGTATCATCAATAGTAATAGTTGCACCGGAAACTTCAAGGAATGCTCTTTGTGAGAATACTTCTACTTCTTCAGGATAAGTTGCTGGAGGGAATACATCGTCGCCATCAAGTGTAGCGCCACGTAAGTTTTCTAGTGTTATTGGAGAACCAGTTTCTAGTGTTGGGATGTGATCAACATCTGGATTAAACAAATCCAAATCTTCATCAGCACGACTGTTCAAGTTCAAGTCGTGATCATTTACTACAACTGGAATCTCTTCACCAGAATTCCATTCGTCATCTACAGGTTGGATATCAATTGAACCAGAAATATATCCGGCTAGGATAGATACTGGAGTGTCATTGTAATCAATAGTAGCAGTAATGCCTCTTTCAAAGAGTGGTGCATCAACTATTTTCAAAACTGAGACGTCACCTTCATCAGATGTACTAAAGACACCTGAGTTTGGTCCTTGTTCTGTTACAGTAACAGGAACAGAACCAGCAAGGTTACCGCCCAAAGTTTCAAAGTCTGTGATTAGTGCGTCACCTACGGTGTCGACTATTTCACTGTCGTCATTGTCCTGTATGGTAAGCAAATTGTTTGCTGCACCTTGTGGGTTTGGATCAATGAACAAAAGACAGTTATCATCACACATGAGATCACCTAAGGTGTCCTCATCTAGTTGAATTACACCAGCGCCTCCAGTTACTGCATCACCTGCTTGGTTACCATTTTCATCAAATACTTGATAGTAGGAACCAGCAGCTGGATCACCTGCAACAACTGCAAATGTCCAAGAGTCCTCATCGGTTGGATCAATGTTCAACCAGAGATCAGTGATGGTAGCGTGGATTTCCATGCCTTGTCCATATACAGCTCTGTCTAGTGCTGCACCAGCATAGTCTTGTGCAGTATCAAAAGTTAGTGTTGTTGTTTGAACACCACCACCTTTGTTATACTGAACAACTACGTTGCCAGTTGGGTTTAGGTCATAAAGTTGAATGAAAGGCCATGAGGAAATCTCTCGACCCGGAGGATTTGCTGTTGTGGGGTTTGCCTCTTTGGCTTCTCTCAAGACATTCATAACTGTGGGATTAGCAGCTACAATAGATGGATCTGCGCCACAATCGTTGTCAGTATCAAATGCAGCACCATCAGCATCATCAAGGTCAAGAACTACAGCAGTTGTACCTTCAGCTGCAGTACAAACTGAACCAAAGTCTAAACCTTCACCTGCTTCTGTTGTTGTAGCATCAGCAAGTGCTGCTTGGGTTGCGTCAGCAAAGTAACCATACCAGTTACCATCTACGGCTTGAACCATTCTGAGTACCTTACCGTTTACTGTAACGTCTGGTTCACCTTTTGCCTCATCTGTGTCATTGATATCTGAGTCAATGATGACTACCTCAATTACTTGAGGTCCTGACATGTAGTTATCAAACTGTGAGTTTTCTGCGGATACAAAGAGATTAGCGTTGGCGGCATGTGCTGCTGGCATTACGCCTGGGGCAGCAAATGTTAGTCCGCCTGCAATCATAATTGTCATTAATGTAAGACTAGTTATTTTACGTCCTATTTCGTTATTCATGTTATTGAATTTTTTCAAGAAAGTTTGTATTTAAGCCTAATGGACGATTTATCCACAAATTTGCCTAAACTTGTTAGTTTTTTAGGCTCAGGACGTACTTTTTGTAATTTTTAGATCGCAGATTGTAATTTTTACAATCCAGGTCAGATTTGAACTAGTTAAACCAACAATTTATCTTAAAACTTGATTTATTTTAAAAATTTTACGATCCTTTGACATATAGAAACCAAGATAATTAGAGTACTTTAACAAAAATCGTTGAAAATTCTAGTGACAGGTGGTTCTGGATTCATTGGGGGATACTTGGTTGATTTTTTGCTGAAAAAAGGTCACATGGTTGCCATCTATGATGATTTATCAAATAGTTCTAAAAGTACTCTGAATTCATTAATTAAAAAAGGGGCTCAGTTTGTCAATGGAGATATTTTAGATTATGACACTCTAGATAAAGCCTCAAAAGGATTTGAGTTGGTGATACATTTGGCTGCAAAGATAGGGGTTAGAGAATCTGCATTGCATCCAAAAATGGTAAAAGATGTAAATGTTAATGGAACAATTAACGTGCTGAAGTGTTGTAACAAAAATAATATAAATAAAATAATTTTTGCATCTTCTGCAGCAGTATATGGAGACTCTATTACTGCAGTTACTGAAGATACAGAGACTAAACCACTATCTTCATATGGTAAAAGCAAGATATTAGCTGAAAAGAAAATCAAAGAAATGGCAAAAAATAATCTAGACTATGTTATTCTAAGATTATTTAACATATATGGAAAAAGACAAAACAAGCAGTATGCAGGTGTGATCTCGAATTTTGCTGAAAATATGTCAAAAAACAAACCACTTGTGATTTATGGAGATGGAAAACAGACAAGGGATTTTGTATCAATTAATGATGTTATAGATGCATTTGAGTGTGCAATAAAAATAACTTCAAGTGGGACATACAACATTGCAAGTGGAAAATCAATTTCAATAAAAGACTTGGCTAAAATGTTTTTAGATATATCTGGGGAAAAAATAGAAATAAAATACAGATCTGCAAAAAAAGAAGAAATAAAGTACAGTCAAGTAGATATAACACTGGCAAAAAATGAATTAAGATTTAATCCAAAAGTAAGTTTAAAGAAGGGATTATCAAATTTGATTTTAGACAGAAACTAAGTTTTTTAGTAAAAACAATGGAGTTATTACAAAAATTGCATCTAACAAAAATAAAACAACTAAGTGAGACATAAAACATTCTCATCTCAGTTAAATTAGAATCCCAAAAGGGATATCCAAAGTAATCAATTCAAAAGTAGCAAATAAAAAAATCGTCACAGCATACTTTACAAATAACAAATGGTATCATGGTTATTTTTTTATGATTTTTCCTGGATCATTTTACATATTCACTAATAATATTATTGCAGCACATATACCAACCAAAGCCCACATGAATTTTTGATATCTTGGATTTTTTGCTCTTCTCATGATATCATTGTATGATTAAATGATTTAAGAATTCATGTCTTTAGATGTTTGAGTAGTATCAAAAGAAGAAGGTGTTAATTTCAGAAATCATGTGTTTTAATTCACATTATTTATTGAGTGCAACTTGTTCTAAAAATACACAGAAATAATAATTCATAACAAAATTTGTTTTTTGATATTTTTTACAAATCAATATTTTTAATAGTATATTTAGATAAATTATCTTGTCTTGGGATTATTTAGAAAAGAAAAGAAAAATGATACAAAATGCAAGGAATGTGGGTTAGAATTACATAGCTTTGAACGTCTTAAAAGACATATGAAAAAGGCACATGGAAATATTCCTGAAAAAAAGATAGATCCAAACTTTGAGGGAAGAACAGGAACTTGGTGATAAAAAAACTACAGATCATAAAAACAATTTTTCGACATACAAGAGTTAGTATTTGAATTCAAAAAGCGACAATCAATGTACTAGAACAAAAAAATAAAAGAAAAAATTCCAGAATAATCAGCTCTAAATATGTTTTATTCCAACGTATGTTAATTATCAGGCCGTTAAACTTCCTTTTTCTTCAATTTCTTTATCTTGACGCATTGCAACAACCCAAAGAGCCACAATTGCAAAACTAACACCTACAATAGAAGAAAAAACTGTTAGATCCATATTTTTTCGCCTGAACTAGAACAATGTTTTGCATGATTTCCCTCAAATTCTAACAATGCACTACAATTTTTACCCATGAAGCTAATTTTCCATTTATTATATTTAATTTGAATAATTATTTTTCAATAGTGGTAATTACATTGATTTAATCTACTAAGCCGAACAGAGATTCAAAAGGTAGCTAATTACAAATGATCGCTTATAGTGCCTCTTGTCCTCTTGTGTTATTTTTTATGTCGATTAGATCTTCTATGTTGCTTACAAATATCTTTCCAACGTTTGCATTTGTTTTGATTGCATCCACAATCTTCTCAACATCCTCATCCTTTGATAGAACCAAGATTGAGCTATTGTCTCCAAATTCTGAGAAATAAAACCAGTGACCCATCTGATTTGGTCTTGGTGGTTCTTTTCCACGGCCTTTGCTATTGTATACTGTCAAGCCTGAAATGCCTATCTTGTGTAATGCCGCATTGACGGCATCAAAATTTCTTTCAGGAATTACTGCACGTACACTTTTCATTATAATTTTACCTCAATGCCTCTGTCTCTTGTTGTTGTCTTGTCTTTCCCAAAAGCAAACTACGTGACTTGATTGTCTTTTTGAATAGTAAGAATCCCAATGCTGTAGTAACTGAGCCGAAGATAATGTTTACCATGTTTGATTCGCCACCTGAGCTTAGTGTAAAGATTAAACCTAATGCCATCATCAATACTCCAAGTCCTGCAAATACCATCATTACATGAGGAAGCTTGTTAGGAATGTGTCTAGCTTTGGGATCAGTAGGAATTGCCCCATTTTGTACTGCCTGATGACATACTGCACAGTAACGATGTACTTTGCCTTGTTTTGTAATTCTCTTTGGGAAGAATAGTTCAACTTTGCAAAGGTCACATGGACGCTGGGGAAGTGTTAGCTTGCCATGATCATCAAAGTCTTGTCCTAGTACATGCATGCATTTTTTGCAATAGTATCCAGGGATGCGCCACATCTTGTGGAATTTGTATTTCTTGAAACCTAGGACACACCCACAGCCAGCACAAGAAGTCAATTTATGGCACCTCCTTTTTCTGAAGAATGACTTGTCTTCTTTCCACTTATTACTTGTGCCAGTCCCTTTCTTGCTTCTATTATTGGCAATCCTACTATGAAGAAGGTTGCAAAGCTTACCCATGCTATTGAGATTGTTACCCATAGTGAGTAGAATCCAATATCAAAGACATAGTCTGCAAAGAACAATGGCATTGGCCATGCTATGATTAGTATGAGAGTCATTAAACCGCCTCCCTTTAGACTGAACTTGAAGGCTTTCTTTAGAGTAGCTTCGTCTTGTTCGGCTGCATCAATTTCAGATGGAGTCTGCTCTACTAGAGTGATTCTTTCTTTGAGATCAGACCATTCGAATTTTGGCTTCTTTGCCAGACTTCCAAATATTACTACTGCACCGCCAGTCAAGATTCCTGCAATGTTTCCAAAGAGCATTGAATAGTTGTCTCCAAGACTTGCAAGAGTTATCTCGCCACCATATGCTGGAAGTGAGGCTGCAGTGCTTAGCCATACACTAAGAGACACTACCAATCCGATGATCGGGGCAATGGTAGCTGCTACTCTGTTTGCACCCTTCCATAGAATGGTCATCGCAATTGGAATAACAGCTGAGCCAATCAGTATACCCATTGCAAGATAGACAAACCCAAGACTTAGGCCTGCACCAAGCAATATTACTGCCAGTCCGCCCATTCCAAGGCCAAACCCGACTATGGCCGTACGCGATACCTTAAGCAGCGTCTTTCCACTAGCATTCGGATTCTTGTACGTCCGGTAAATATCATAAGTAATCAGCGACGATACTGCAATTAGTTCAGCAGATCCTGCTGATGTTACTGCCATAAACAACATTGTAAGCACCAAGATTGCACCAACTTCGCCCATTAGTACGGAAGCTGCTGCTGGAACTACTAGTCCTAGCTGGACTTGCTCTGGAGTGAGATCTACATCAAGCGCGACCGCCGTCAGCCCCATCGTAGTTGCAAGTGTAAATGGAATTGCAAACCAGCATGCACCACCAAGCAAGAATCCCTTTACAGTAGAGGAGGGTCTTGCAGCAATCGCCCTCTGCCAGTATGCCTGGTCAACAAATACTGTACCAAAGTTTCCTACAATGTTGATGATACCAAACATCAATCCACCCAAAGAGGCCATGGTAAGATATGCACCCATTGCGTTTCCTTCAACTGGGTTGATTCTGGCCGCCTCTACGAGCTTGTCATACATTCCCTCAACTCCTCCAGTAATGTCTGAATTCATATAGACTGCAGCAACAAAGGTTAGTATTACAACAAATATGATTATAGTATGCATATAGTCAGCAACAAACGTCGCTTTGAGTCCACCTACTAACGTGTAGATCATAACTCCAATAGGTATCAAAAATGCGGCAAGCGATATGTCCATGCCAGTTAAGCCGTTTACTACTGCAGAACCACCAAGTAAAAGCATGGCAGTAACTATCATGTTAGTCATTAGTGCAAAAACAAGAAAGACCTTATGTGAGCCATTTCCATATCTGGCTCGAATAATTTCAAGGAATGTATGGGCATTGGGAGCCTTTCTTTTTAATTCAATTGCCAATATACCAAACAACAATACCTGTATAGAAGCCCCGGCAGCATACCAGAAAGGTCCACTAACACCATACAGGTACGCTACGGTTGATGATTGAAGTAAAGTGGCAGCCCAAGTCCAGGCAGAGACTATTGCTGCGGCAGTCAGTCCGGTTTTGATAACTCTTCCTGCAGTGTTGAACCATTCTGAGCTTTGGTCAACACCTAGAAACTTTTCTTCAATTTTGATTTCAGCTGAAATTACAATGGCAAAGACTGCACCCAAACCAACTACAATAAACCAACCCCAAGATTCATCAAGAACCTCTCCTAAGGTAAAACCTTCAGATATTGCGCCGGCAGCTTCAGCTGATTGTGGATTACTGGCAAATGAAACTATGGTCAGTGCTAGAACAGAAAACAAAAGAAGGGCAGACTTTTTCGTATCCACGAAAATAATTCAGATGTGATTTACTTAGCAATTAAGACAGAATATTTCTTTATATAATTGTGGCAAATGATTGCAGAAAATACGAACGAATTAGTCGATGTCGGCTAAACTGAAGATTAAATTATCAAAATTATGGATTTTCAAAACAAATTGTAAAGTCTTGCCATAGAAATTTTATCTGCAGGATCTGTGGTTGCAAGATCCCCATCAACTCTAACTTCATAGGTTTCAGGATTGATCTCAATTTGTGGAGTTAGACTATTGTACAACATATCTTTTTTGCCAATGTTACGACAGTTTCTGACAGGAACCAATTTCTTTTTTGATGTTACCTTTCCCTCAAGTCCATCATCTAATGCAAGTTTAGAAGTAAAGGTTACAGAAGTGAAATGTTTTGTCTCACCAAGCGCGCCAAACATAGGTCGATACAAAACTGGCTCAGTTGTTGGAATTGAGGCATTAGGATCACCCATCAATGAATATGCAATAAAGCCTCCCTTGACTATAATTTTTGGTTTTACGCCAAAGAATTGAGGTGACCAGATTACAATGTCGGCTAGTTTTCCAGGTTGTATGGAACCTACATACTCAGAAATACCGTGAGTGATCGCAGGATTAATTGTGATTTTTGCAAGGTATCTCTTTACTCTATTGTTATCATTTCTGGCATTGTCTTCAGTTAATTTGCCTTTCATCTTTTTCATTTTATCAGCTGTCTGCCAGTTTCTAGTAGTTACCTCTCCTACTCTTCCCATGGCTTGACTATCTGATGACATCATACTCAAGGCTCCAATATCATGAAGAACGTCTTCAGCTGCAATGGTCTCTCCTCTAATGCGCGATTCTGCAAAGGAGACATCTTCAGGCACTGATGAATTTAGATGGTGACAAACCATCATCATATCAAGGTGCTCTGCCAGGGTGTTAACAGTAAAGGGTCTGGTAGGATTTGTAGATGATGGAAGTATGTTTGCTTCACCTGCAATCTTCATAATGTCAGGAGCATGACCACCTCCAGCCCCTTCTGTGTGGTATGTATGAATTGTTCTTCCGGCAATTGCCTCAATTGTATCATCAACAAACCCACATTCATTTAGCGTGTCTGTATGGATTGCAACCTGGGTGTCAGTTTTATCAGCAACGCTCAAGGCTGAATCAATTGTTGCAGGTGTTGTTCCCCAATCTTCATGTAATTTTAGTCCACAAGCTCCAGCTTTGATTTGTTCAATCAATGCAGTTTCAAGAGAATCGTTTCCTTTTGCAAGAAAACCAAAATTCAAAGGAAGATCATCAATTGATTCTATCATTCTTTGTATGTTCCATTCTCCTGGAGTACATGTTGTTGCATTTGTTCCATCAGCTGGACCGGTTCCTCCTCCAATCATTGTAGTAGTGCCATTACAAATTGCATGTATTGCTTGTTGTGGAGAAATAAAATGAATATGTGAATCAATCGTACCAGGAGTACAAATTGTATTCTCACCTGCAATAACCTCAGTGTTTGATGAAATTATCATATCAATATCATCCATAACATTTGGATTTCCGGCATTTCCAACACCTACAATTTTTCCATCTTTTACTCCAATGTCTGCTTTTATGATTCCTAAAATTGGATCCATCACAATAGCGTTTGTTATTACAAGATCAAGTGAATTCTCTCTTGAAACACCACTTGCTTGTCCTAGTCCATCTCTTACACTTTTTCCTCCACCAAAGACTGCTTCATCTCCATATTTGATCAAATCCTTTTCAATTTCAACAATCAAGTCAGTATCAGCAAGACGAATCCTATCACCAATGGTTGGTCCAAACAAATCAGCATAATTTTTTCTTGGAATGGTTAGGGTCATGATCCTGCTCCCCGAAATCCTTTTTCTCTTGCTTTTTTGATTGCCTCTTCTTGTTTTTCAGATAAAGGTCCATTTACAAGACCGCTAAATCCATAGACTATTTTTTTTCCACCAAATTCAGTTAGTTCAACATTTCTTGTTTCTCCAGGCTCAAATCTTACTGATGTTCCAGCAGGAATATTCAGATGGTGACCATATGCATGCTCTCTTGGAAATTCAAGTGCCTTGTTTGCCTCAAAGAAATGCGTGTGAGAACCTACTTGAATTGGTCTATCGCCAGTATTTTTAACACTAACGGATTTGGTAGATTTGCCTTCATTTGCAGTTATAGGCTCATCGGATAGAAAATATTCCCCAGGAATCATTGCTCACACTATTGGATCATGGACGGTTACTAGTTTAGTTCCATCCTCAAAAGTTGCTTCTACTTGAATAGAATGAATAAGTTCTGCAACACCTGGTAAAACATCATCTTTTTTTAAAACTTTTTTTCCAGAGCTCATAAGTTCTGGTACTGTTCTTCCATCTCTTGCACCTTCTAAAATATGATCAGAGATAATGGAGACTGCTTCAGGATGATTTAATTTCAAACCGCGGTTTTTTCTTCTGCGTGCAAGTTCTGCTGCAACAAATACATTTAATTTTTCTAATTCTCTTGGAGTAAGCATCATTAGATTGAATTATTAACTGTATTATTTAATAATTAATTCAATAACATTTGAGAAAATTTAACTTTGTCAAAATACAAAATTATTTGTGATAGAAGTAAATTCACCAATTGGAAATGTTTTTGATGAGGGATTTGAGCAAAATCAAAAAAAATATGAAAAACTCAAAGTTACACGAATAGAATTAGAGAAAAGAATTTTGAGAAGAAAAACTGATTATGGAACAGATGTCGGTTTGAATTTAACACCGGGCGTCAAACTTCGTAATGGAGATATTATAAAAAATGATGAGAAAAAAATTATCATAGAGCAGTTACCAGAAAAAATAATTTCTGTAAAAGTAAAGACCAACACAAATGACGTTTTGGTGCTTTTAGGACACATCATTGGAAACAGACATAGACCCATATCGATTCAGAATGGTGAGATTTTATTTCCAATTCAAGCAGATTCAGAAGAAGAAGTGTTTACAAAATTATTTCAAAGTATAATCAACCATATTGAAATCAAAGTAGAAGAGCGAATATTTTTACCACATTCAGGGGCTGATGTTCATGAACATTGATGAGATAGAGCAAGAACTAGGGGTAATGCAGTTATCTGACTCTTTTTTTCCTTCAGGTATTTTTGCCACCTCAAATGGATTAGAGTATCTATTTGCGGAAAAGAAAATTAGAGTAATGGATGATTTGATTAAAGTTATCACAGTAAACATCAACCAACAGTTAGGACCATCAGATTGTGTTGCCCTTTCAAATGTATTTGATGGTGCAAAAAATCATGACTATGACAAGGTAATTGACGCAGACAACATGATCTTTGCTACAAAATCAATAAAAGAAATTCGAGATGCTTCAATCAGATCAGGCGTTCAACTAGTCAAATGTGTATCTGAATTTGTAAAAGATGATGAAATTTTGAATCGCTATAATAACAATATTTTACAAAATAAAGTACATGGAATATTTCCTGTTGCATTTGCAGTTTGTTGTAATGCACTAAAAATTAGAAAAGAAAAATGTATGATGATGATGCTTTATGGTTTTACTGTCAGCATGGTAGGTGCTGCTTTAAGGTTGGGAATAATTCAGCATTTTGAAGGTCAAAAGATAATTCACATTATAAAACCAATCATTAGTCAAACCATCAAAGAATATTCAGATAAACCACTTTCAGAGATTTGGCAGTTTGCTCCCCAGATAGACATTATTCAGATGTCACATGAAAAAATGGATTCTAAAATGTTTATTACATAAAAATTGGATTTTTTGTCATGACTCATATTCCAAGAATCGGTATTGGTGGACCTGTTGGCTCCGGAAAAAGTATGCTTATTGAGAGACTAGTTCCAATGTTAGCCAAGAAAGGATATAGTGTAAGCATAATATCAAATGACGTAATTTCAAAAGAAGACGCAGACCGAATGAGAAACAATTTAGCCACTAAAAGAGGATTACTTCCAGAAAATTTGGTTATAGGTCTTGCAACTGGCGGATGTCCCCATACTGCAGTAAGAGAAGACCCTTCCATGAATCTATCGGTAATAGAAGAAATGGAATCAGTACATCCTGATCTTGATCTAATAATTATTGAAAGCGGCGGTGATAACATTACGACTACATTTAGTCCCATTTTAGCAGATTATTTTATTTACATAATTGATGTTGCAGGTGGTGACAAGTATCCAAGAAAAGGAGGTTTAGGAATTGAAAGTTGTGACCTTTTGGTGATCAACAAGATTGATCTTGCAGAGATGGTTGGTGCAGACTTGGAGGTTATGAGAATCGATGCAAAAAAAATCAGAAAAGATAAACCCTTTGAATTTGTAAACTGCCAAACTGATGAAGGAGTGATGAAAGTAACTGAGCATATAATCCGTGATGTTTTATTGGACTCTGCACCAAAATCAGCGATTACACAAAAGGTATGATTCTTGAATAAACTAGAATATTGTACACCAGACGACATACCAAAAGAGATTCAGGTTTTCAACTCCAAAGTAAAACAACTAGAAGTTGGAAAATCGGGTAAAGTAGGCATTCTTGATTTGGAGCTACAAAGGAATAGTTTAGGAAAGACAGTAGTTACAAACCAGTTTTCTCAAGTCCCATTACAAATTCAACGTGCACTATATCCTGAAAATTCACTTCCAGAAATGGCATATCTTTATGTCATTTCACCTTCTGGAGGAATTTTACAAGGAGACAGATACAGAATTGACATTTCATTGCAAAACATGGCAATGGCTCACATTACTACTCAAGGTGCGACTAGAATTTACAGCATGAATTCAAACTCGGCATCTCAGATTGTTAATCTTTCAGTTGGTGAGAACTGTTATCTTGAATTCATACCTGACCAGATAATTCCATACAAAAATTCAAGATATTATCAAAAAATGAATCTAAACGTTCATGACAATTCCACTTTGATTTATTCAGAAATTTTAACTCCTGGAAGAGTAGCTATGGGAGAATCTTTTGAGTATGACATATGTTTTCTAAAATTGGATTGCAAGAACCAAGATAAAAAAATTAGATTTTTAGAAAATATGAAGATTGAACCAAAAAAACAAAATTTGAATGGCTTTGGTATTTTAGGAAATTATAATGTAGTGGGTACCATTTACATCCTTTCGAAAAAAAAAGACATACAAGGATTGGAGCAAGAGATTGCCAAAATTGCAAAAAAAGCAGAGATCTCAATTGGATCATCCATCTTACCAGACGAATCTGGAATAATTGTTAGAATACTAGCAAGTATGACTGAGGATGTTTTTGAGGTTGTTTATGAAATACTCGAAGTTTGTAGGAAAAAAATCCTTAATGCCTCATTTAATAAACTACGAAAAAATTAGAATCCAAAGGGATTATGTAATAATCCAATATCGAACATTACACTAAAACCAATAGCTAAGCTAATTGCACCAGCAATATATCGAAACAACTTATTCAGATGTTTGGTCTTATTTGCAAAAACAAATGGAAGACCCATCAATCCACTAACTATAACCATCCCAATCAGAGAGCCTAATCCAAATATCAAAATAAAACTTAGAGCCAATTCGATATTTCCAAAAGTAGCAGCTGTCAAGGCAACTAGACTTCCACTTCCTGCCAATCCGTGTACTAGTCCAATTATGTAGGACTGGTGACCGTGTCGATGGTTTGCATCATTGTGTTCATGAACATCAAAATGGAGGTTTCCATCTACATGGTGGGAGGATGTCTATGTTAAAATTTGAAGAATTTTTTGTTCCATATTGCACTAATTCCAAGCGTGACTAGCATTACTCCTACAACAAATTCGAGACTAGAAAATATCTCCTCTTGAATGGTAATTGCAAAGAGATAGACGCACAGTCCTATTATTACAAGGGTAGTGGTATGGCCTGCACCCCACAGGGCACCAAGTACAGATGACTTAGTGAATGCAGATTTGAGAAGGTTTTTTGAAGTATTTTTCTTCTTTTTTCTGATCATTTGAGTTCCTATGGCTGCCACATGATCAGGTTCAAATGCATGTTCAATTCCAATAATTAATCCTAGTCCCATTATCAGGGCAGGTGTAAAATCGGTTACTGTAGAGATAATTTCTTCAAGCAATTCTAGATCGTGTAATTAATGTCTACAAAGAATGTATTAAGAATTTTAAGTCATTACAAGGAATCTTGTAAAATAATTATTCAAATACAGTTATCTAGAAGAATTGTAATAGATTCAGTGCACGATTATTGTGGAGATAAATACCTTCAAAAAAATAGGAATTTATTTTCTGAAAATGTTTATTTGTAAAAATAATAATTAATGTGTGGAGGTCGATATGGGTTTCCCAGATCCTAATTGAACACAAATATACTCCATTAGCCGGTCAACCAGATAAAACATTTAGTTTCATATCGGCCTCCAATTCATTTTCACAAGATTTCAAATCCCAATATTTGTTATTGATACATGAATTAAGTGCTAAAAAACTAAAATATTAACCAAAAAATGTTTTGATTCAATAATTATTTAAAGACTTAGGCGATATCGACTAAACTCAAAAATAATTCTCTTTAAATCATTTTATCCGATAAAATGCTATTTTTCATATTTACGTAATTAATATGATGATTCAAATCAAATATTTTTTTCAATTTGAGGATGATAATGTAGTTACTAAGAAAATTGAATTCGGTAATAATCATGAAGAAAATCTCGACATATTATATGAATTAACTAAAGAAAATGTTGAGAAAAAAGGAAAAGTAAATCTGGAACAATTTCTTATAATTTGTGGATATAATGTTGTTAGAGGAATAAGAAAAAATAGAATGTCAGAAGCTATTCAAAAAAACTTACTAGAGCGATTTTTCAAACCAAAATACCACTCATTTCTCAAGAAGATTAAGAGAATAACTATAGAAGTGGTAGTGGACAACATTCCTAAAAAAAATCTTGTTTTTCATTTGCATGAATAATCTAGTCCAATAAAACTACAGGTTTTGAGGTAAGATTCAGTACTTTTTTTACAACATGACCCAACTCAGAATCTGTTTTGCCAATTCCCTTTTTGCCCATAATTATCATATCCACCTTGAGTTTATCTGCCAACTCCACTATCTTTTCAGGTGGATCACCTAATTTAACAAGGCGTTTGTAGTCATTGAGTTGTTTTGGAACAACTATGCTTCTCATAACTAATCGTCCTTCTTCTTGGATCTGAGAGGCAAGTTCCTCATCCATGTTCTCTTCGTTTTCATCAGTCCATTCTATTACATGTAAAAGATAGATTCTGACTTTTAGAGCACCTCTAAAAAGATAATTTGCATGATAGAGTGCCTTAAGGGAGCTAACCGATCCATCAACAGGAACCAAAATTTTCATAATAGGTGCACTATTTGGAGAAGAGGTATCTGAATCATGATGAGAAATCACATCAGAATCCATATTTGCTCTGTGGAAAATTTCACTAATGCTTTTTCGTGCCTCAATCAGTGGAAGAAGAATAATAATTCCTGCTGCACCCAATGCCCAAATTATCGCAAGCCATATCCAGATATGAAATGATTGTTCATCAAAAATAAATTCTGATATATAAAAAGAAACTGGCCAGACAATTACAAGAAAAATAGATATAAAAAATCCAACTTTCTTACAAAAATTTAGAGATTGTTTTAGTAATTTTTCATTAGTGTCTTGTTTTAGCATAGATCGGACTTTGTCATCTACAAGAAGGATTTTTTG
Organism: Nitrosarchaeum sp.; assembly: GCA_965223805.1. Lineage (GTDB taxonomy): Archaea > Thermoproteota > Nitrososphaeria > Nitrososphaerales > Nitrosopumilaceae > HKST03. Next base: position 1,164,025 of record OZ245014.1, read on the forward strand.
TTTCATAATTCCAAAATCAAAGTTTTCAGACTTTATCATACTTCCAATAAGAGTAATTGTCAAACTTACAGAAATAGATACAACATTACCAATAAGAAGAGGCAACAAATTACCAGTTGAAGTAATAGTAATTTCATCATACATTAAATCTGCAGATAAAATCCAAGATATTACACCAAAAATAAGCCCTACTATTGCAGCGCTTGTAGCAACGTATTTGTTGGTCTTTTTCCACAATAATGCAAAAGAGATAGGAGCTACTGCAGAACCTATCAGTATTCCCATCATTAGATACACGTATTGTAGACTGAAACCAGATTGGAACAACAATGAAGCTAAAATTCCCATACCAACTCCAAAGCCAAGAATTGTAAATCGAGAGATTCTCATTAATTCACGTCCTGAAGATGATGGTTTTAGATAAGTCCGAAATACATCATAAGTTACAAGAGAAGATACACTAACTAATTGTGATGAACCAGCAGCTGTTACTGCAGTAAAAAGGATTGTAAGGATAAGGATAGCTCCAATATCACCCATCAAATTAGTTGCTGCAGTAGGAGCAACTAGTCCTAATCCTATCTCATTTTCTGTTAAGGTAACACCTGTAGCTATTGCTGCCAATCCTAAAGTAGTAGCCAAAGTAAAAGGAATTGCAAACCAAGCTAAGCCTCCTAGAATAAAGCCACCAGTTGCTGCCTTTGGTCTTGCAGCAATAGCTTTTTGCCAATAAGATTGATCTACAAAGACTGTCCCAAAATTTCCTACAATATTGATTATACCAAATATCAGAGCACCCATTGATGCCAAAGTCAAATAGGTTTCAAATGCGTTCCCTTCAACAGGTTTTAGAATAGATGCTGTTGTTAATTTATCATACATTCCTGAAATACCACCTATTTCAGGAGTAACAAAATAGATTATAGTTACAAATATCAAAACTACAACAAAAATCAAAGATGCATTAAGATATTCTGCAAAAAATGTAGCTTTCAATCCACCAAAAATTGTATAGATTATAATTCCCACAGGAATTAAAAAAGCAGCTAACGTAATATCTACTCCAGTAAGTGAATTGATAACAGCAGCTCCACCTAGGACTAACATTGCAGTTACAATGGTGTTTGTCATAAGTGCAAAGAACAAGAAAACTTTGTGCGAGTGTTTACCAAATCTAACATAAATCATTTCAGGGAAAGTATGAGTCATTGGGGCTTTTCGTTTTAACTCAATAGCAAGTATTGAAAACAGGATCACTTGAATACTAGCTCCTGCTGCATACCAAAATGAACCAGCTAATCCAAATTCAAAGGTAACAGTAGATGATTGTAAAAGAGTAGCAGCCCAAGTCCATGCAGAGACGATAGATGATGCAATTAATCCAGTTTTAATTGTACGTCCAGCAGTATAGAACCATTCAGATGTTTTTCTGGTACCCAGCCATTTTGTTTCAGCCTTTACCATAAGTAAAACGGATAATGCCATAATGAGTCCTACTCCAATTAAGACAATGTATCCAACATTCTCAGACAAAACAGAACTCATGGTATTAAAATCGAAAAACAGGTATTAAAATAAGTTCATGACGGATTAGTCAAAAAACTAGTATACTGTTTTATGAATTAATAATGATCGTTAAATAGTTGATAGAGAGATAAAAATAGTTGATAGATAAAATTGACGAATTGATAATTTCAGCGCTTTCCCAAAATTCAAGACAAGGAACATTTGAGATATGGGATTTTTTGAAGGGGTTTAATTACAATTTAACAGAAGAAGAGATAGAATCTAGAATATCAAAACTTGAAGAAGAAAAAGTTATCAAAGGATACACAATTACAATTGATGCAAAGAAGATACCTCACAAAGTTATTCGTGTAGATCTTGTTACATTTAGAACATCCCAAGCACTTCCTAAACGTATAGATGGTTTGAAGAAATATCTCAATGATGCCCCGTTTGTTTTATTCTCTGGAAGAACACGAGGTGGATATGACTGGATTACTGTAAAATCATTTTTGTCTAGCGATATGGCAGATGAAGAAAATGATATTTACCGAAATTTGTTTGGAGATATTATTCAAACCTATGAGGTCTATGACTTTGTTCCACAGACAGAAGCATCACTTTATGCTTTATCATATACTGAAAAGGAGTATAAAGAATTTCTCAAGGAATGGGTTCCACCATTTCTTGGTACATAGATATGAAAAATTACTTTGAATAATCTTTCTTGAACTTGATGGTTTCGTCAATCATAGAATGAGTTTTTAGTCTAAGACTCATTAGAAATTCTATTAACTTAACTCTTTGTTTAGGACTAATACCATGAGCATCCTCTATAAGATCATCAATTCTAGATAGAGTTATTTTTAATGCCAAGTTACTTTTTTTGATCAAATTAAGTGGTTTTGAATTACTAGGTGCTGGTTTGTATTGATCTGCATTGACATCAAGCCTCTTTTTCATAATCCGAATTTGTTTTACAGTAAGCTTATTGTTGATTATTTCATCTGCAAATTCATGTTTTATGGAATCATCAACAGATGTAAGCTCTAATGCCTGACTTACACTTAATCCATTTTGAGAGATTTTTTCTTTCATATCACTTGAGAGTTTTAATAGTTGCATTCTATGAGAAACATACTCTTCACTTTTACCAATTTTTTTACCTAGTTCACTTACTCCACCCCATCCAAACTCATTTACATATTTTTGATACGCTTCGGCTTCTTCAATTGGATCCATTGATTTTCTTTGTATGTTTTCAGTCAATTGGATCTCATAGGCTTGTTTATCAGAGAGGTCTCTAATTTTACATGGGATAAACCTCCAACGTAATGATTTACATGCTGCAAATCTTCTATGTCCTGCAACGATTTCAAACCCATGATCTAAAGGTCTTATTACTATTGGTTGCAGTAAACCGTGTTCTCTTATGCTGGATTTTAGATTGGTTATTTCTGGAGAGCTTTTTGGTAATTCATACCTAACAGGAAATTTTGAGGATCGAATCATACGAATCTCTATTGGTTCTACCAAAGAATTATCGACAATATCCATATCACATTCGCTGAATAATACTTCCAAATTATAGTATATAGCAATTTTCATAATTTTAGTGAGATAATTTGATAAATTTTATTTAAATATTGAAAATTATTTGGGTTTATGTATGATTAATTGAAAATCTAGAAATTTAATAGATTTTTTTAATTAAATGTTTTAAGATTATTTCACAATAAGAATAGGAATAGTAATTTTATGTAAAACATAATTTGAAACACTTCCAAGAAATATTTCTCGTGGTGTAGAGCGACCTCTAGAACCAATGACTATAAGATCGAATTTATTTTTCTTGATAAAAGAAACAATGGTTGGACCTTCTGGACCATGAATGATTCTGCTAAAAAATGAAATATTATTTATGGTGCATCTGAGTTCAGCTTGTTTCATGAATTTTAATGACTCTGTTTCCAATATTTTTTCAATTGGAGAATGAATTGTAATTGATGTAAAAGGCTGAAAGCCCATAGTGTAAAACGAAACTACATTTAGTCCAGTAATTTCAGCATGATAGGCTTTTGCAAGAGTTATTGCTTCATCAAGTGCGCGAAATGAATTTTGAGAACCATCTAATAAAACAAGAATCTTGTTGAGTTTTTTTATCATATATTATGATATGACATAATGGGTTTAAGTATAATGAAAAAATAACTTAAGATTGTATTGTTTTTTGAAGGATCTTTGCGGATGAACTGATAAATCTTATCTATCCTCAAATATGCATGTATCGTAAAGTAGTTATTGTAATTGATTTGTCTATCACTAATTTCTATCACGGATAAGATTTGCCATAGAAAATAAAATAATTGCAGTTACAGCAAGAATAGCACCTAACAAAAATAAAACAATAGACGCTAATAAAGAACCATAAAAAATTGTTTGTTGATTAAAATATGCTTCAAGAAATATTCCACCAATTACAATACCTGCAACAATTAATACAATTCCAGGAATTCCGTAAAATTGAATTGGATGTTTTATTGATATGTATTTTAGAGTATTCATCAAAACAGACACTCCATGAGGAACAGAATGTTGTTCAGAGGTATCACCATCATAGGATACAGTTATTGGAACTTCTGCTACCGAAAGTCCCTTGTTTGATATTTTTAGTAAAATCTCCGTAGACACTGACATTCCTTGCTCAGTTGGATGAATTGCATCAATTGCATTTTTTGAATATGCTCTAAATCCTGATTGAGAATCAGTTACTTTGAAGTTTGTCCCATAGTTTGAAGCAGAGGTTATGATTTTGATTCCAGTTTTCCTATATCCAGGTGTTTTTGTTTTATCATCTAGAAATCTAGAGCCAATTACAACATCAACATTATGAGTAGTAATAGCATTGATTAATAGTGGAATTTGATCTGGGTTGTGCTGTCCATCTCCGTCCAGAGTAACCATTATCTGAGCATTTTCTTTTCTTGCCTGCTCAAAAAGAGTAGTAATAGCAGCACCATACCCTTGATTTTTTTGAGAAATTACTAAGGCTCCTGCATCTTTTGCCAGTTTTGCAGTATTATCAGTAGAACCATCATCACACACTATCACCTTATCTACATGAGATAGGGCGTTTTTTACTATATCTTGTATTGATGATGCCTCATTATATGCTGGGATACATGCTAAATTCAATTTGATTTTACAGGAAATTCCCATTATGTAAATAGTTAGTTTTGAGAAGATTTTCTATTTAGCAACTCTCATTCTACCATAAAATAGGAATAATAAATCAAGCATAAAGATGATTAATTTTTAAAATAAAATCAAGAATGGGGTTTACACATCATAACCATATTTTATCTATTTATAGAACCACTGACAATATTAGAGATTTTTTCAATATCTTCTTGAGACAAATTTTTCTTCCATTTATCCAAAGAATTTTGTTGAATTGTAGAAGACATATCATCAATAGGTACTGGTATGCTAAGACTACAGAATTCCAAAATGTTTTGTATTACACTGGTGGGATTTTGGATTAGATTTTCATAATATATTGTGAGAACACTGTTTTTGTTTTGGGTAGAAAATTTTTCTATCGCATCTGTAAACTCTTTATAAAACCAAGCAAATTTTTCTATTGGTTCAAGACTTTGAAACTTTACATCACTTGTCGTTTTTTCATACATTCCAATATCAAATTCTCCTTCCTCTTCATATCTTTTTGACATTGAACTTACAACTGCTCTTGGATCTCTTGCCATATTGATAAATTTAGCATCAGGAAAAATTTTTTGAATTGCAAATAATCGAAATGAATTATTAGGTGCTTTGCAAATAAATCTTGTCTTTTTTTGGTTTTTTGTGATGCTTAAAATTTCTTTACCTAGTTTAATTTTTTTTTCATTTGTAATATCTTCAACATAATTAGTACCAAATATTTCTCTCCAAAGAATTTCACCTTCTATTGGTATTTTTGTAGAATCTTTTGGTGGAGTACCAAAATGTTTTAGACCATCTCCCAAATCTTTTCCAAATACAAATAATGCCTCTTCAGACATTGGAATTTTTTTGTTGTTTGTTTTAAGCCATTTGTAGAGTGAATCTATTTGGAATTGTTCAATTGGAAGAAGCCATTTTCCCAAGTCTTCATCAGAAACCCATGCTAAATCTTTATGATTACAAAGTATACTATGTACAAGAGTTGTTCCAGACCTAGGAACACCAATTATGAAAATTGGTTTTTTTATAGATGATGTGATTTTATTTACAATATCTTGTTCTTCCTTAATTTTTTGATATTCCTTTGATTGTTTTAATTCATTTTTCAATTGATCAAATTTGAGTTCGCCTAGAGCTATTTTGTAAAAATAGTATTGTAAACTTTCATCATCAGGATTCCTTCTTAAAATTTCAACATATGTTTTTCTTATTGCTGTCCTAATTGAGTAATTTGTCTGAATAAACTCTTCAAACATTGTATTAATTTTTTGAGTGATATCGTCTAGTTCTGAATAAATTTCATCACAATTGCGGATGATTTTTGAATTAATTTCTGATTGCTTTCTTTCTAAGGGGGAAACAATCCAATCACGAATTTCTCTATGTAATAAAAATCTGATTTTCCTGAGGCTTTTTTTCCCTTTAGAAATATCAGGTAGATCTAAAATGGTTAAATTATGTTCGTCATTTGAAAAACTTTCTCTATTGAATGATGATTTTTGAATTTTTGATTCTTGATCAGATGAATCATTATTATTTTCAATTTTATTTAATTGATTTTCAGAGTCTAATATTCTCAAATTATCTTTTAATATGTCATTAAAATTTTTGATCTTTATTTTTTCCTTTGAATTATTTTGCAATTATTTGAAACTATATATCAGCTTGATAAATTATTTACTGCCTTAATTAGATATATGAACCAAGGGTAATTTGAAATTTTTTTATAATAAACTAAAGTTATTGATTAAATCTGGATTTCATTATAAACAAATCTAATTGTAAATTATCGATATATGACATTTCAAAGATATGAATTCTTGATTATTTTAAAAAATTGATAAAAGATAGATTTGATAATAAAATCTGAAACTAAGATATTAATTAAATAGAAAATTAGAGATATGAATTTACATGTTATTCAATTGTAAATGAATAGCATTCAAAGAAACGGTTAATTGAGTTGTAATTTTATTTGAAAATTATGAGAATTGTTGTATGTCATCCTTCTGTTCCTTTTTCTCCAGGTGGTTCAGCAAAACAGGCTCATGGAATATATAATGAATTAAAAAAACGAAATCATCAAGTTGAATTAGTAGAAATTCCATTCAAGTGGTATCCACCTTTGAAAATTTTAGATAGTGTATTAGCATGGAGATTATTAGATTTAAAGGAATATGGATATGAAAAGATAGATTTGATAATTTCAACAAAATTTCCATCCTATGTTGTTGATCATCCAAATCATGTTACATGGCTAACTCATCAACACAGACAAGCCTATGATTTACAAAATACAGAATATGATTACTTTCAACATAGTTCAGAAGGAGAATATGTTAGGAAAAAAATTAAAGAAATTGATAACAAGTATCTTGGAAATGTAAAAAAAGTTTTTACAATTTCAAAAAATGTCTCAAAGAGACTATTAGAGTTTAACAACATTGAAAGTGAACCTCTTTACATTCCAATTCCTAATTCAGAAAAATTTCATAACAAAGAGTATGGAGATTATGTCATATTTCCCTCAAGAATAAGCCCTATAAAACGACAGGATTTGCTTGTCGAAGCTATGAAATACACAAAAACTGATGTAAAGTGCAAGATAGTTGGTTTTGATGTTCAGAAAAAATGGCTAGATGACATTATGAAAGACAACAAACAGCGTGACAAGATAGAACTAATACCAAATGCATCTGATGATGAGCTCATATATTTGTACAGTAAAGCATTGGCTGTAGTGTATCTACCAATTGATGAAGACTATGGCATAGTAACACTAGAAGCATTTTATTCAGAAAAACCAGTATTGACTGCTAGTGATTCTGGTGGTACATTAGAATTTGTAGAAAATGAAGTTAATGGATTTGTTGTGGATCCAGATCCTAAAAAAATTGCTGAAAAATTAGATGAGTTTTACAATAACAAAGAAAAAACAAAACGAATGGGAAAAGCTGCACTAAAAAAAGTAAAAAGTCTAGATTTGAACTGGGATACTGTAATTAAAAAATTGATAGAGTAATGAAAATAGCGTATTTTTCACCACTATCACCAATAAAATCAGGAATTTCAAAATATTCAGAAGTTAATCTGTTACCATATTTGCAAAAATTCTGTGAAATTGATGTTATTATCGATAATAACTATACTCCTAATAACGAATTTGTTAAAAATAATCTAAATGTAATACCGTATAAAAAATTTGAACCCTCTCAATATGATGTAATTTTTTATCATATGGGAAATAGTGAGCATCATACGTATATCTACAATGCACTTTTGCAATATCCAGGAGTGGTACTGTTACATGACCCATTTATAGGAAAATTTATTGTGAATTTAACAGTTGCAAAGAATAAACCTGATCAGTATTTTGATCATATAATTTATTGTCTAGGCCAAAAGGGTAAAAAAATTGCAGAAAATGCACTTAGTACAGGAAATTGGCCAAGTTTTGAATATACGCTTACAAAAAAGCTAACAGATTCTTCTCTTGCAACAATTGTTCATAGTAACTATGCAAAAAAAGTAATGTTGAAAGAATCGTCAAAAGATTTGATAAAAAAAATCAAAATGCCAATTCCATTGTATAAATCAAAAAAAACTGCTCAAAAAAAAGACTTTGGTATAGATGAAAAGACTTTGATAATTTCAACTTTTGGATATATAGCTGAACATAAACGACTTCATATTGTTTTAGAAGCTTTTGCAAAATATGTTAAAAAAAATACAAGTTCAAAATTTTTGTTAGTAGGTAGCTTTCTACATAAACAATACAAAAAAGAGATTAAAAATATTATAGAAAAATTAAAAATATCTGATAAGATAATTCAAATTGGATATGTAGAAGATTTAGAGCCATATATTCAAATTTCAGATATTGTTATCCAGACAAGATATCCTACTGCAGGTGAAACATCAATTATAACACTTGAGTTAATGGCAGCATCAAAACCGGTAATTGTTTCAAATACTGGATGGTTTAAGGAGTTACCAGATGAAGCTGTAATTAAAGTGAATATAGATAAAAACGAACAAAAAACCATACTAGAAGCAGTTGAAAGATTAGCAAATGATACCAAATTTAAAAAAAGCATATCAATATGTGCGAAAAAATATGTTGCAAAACAACATAATCCCGAAATAATAGCTGAGGAATTTTCAGAATTTCTTAATCAAGTTCAAAATAAAGAACAGATGGAATATCTAAAAGACATTTCATTAAAATTAAAAGATATTTGCGTTGAGGAATCAGATCAGGCATATATCAGTAATTTTAGCAATAAGATTCATGAAATTTTGCCTTAACATGCCTAGACTTGAAGATATTATAAAAACAATAAATTATTAATTGCTTTTTAAGAGTGAGATATGTTTTCAAGAATTATAAAAAATTCATTTGATCATGAAGATAAATTTTTAAAGAAAATTCAAGCAGTTCTGAAGTTAGCTAAATACTATAATAATTTACAAAAAGGCATAAAAACAAAAAAAATTTATCATAATTTAGAAAAACAAAATTCAGAATTAGTAAATTTTTTAGATAGGCTTGAGAACAACGATGTCTCTTTGGTGAATAAATTATTTAAAATAGAAGCCATAGAATTTCTTAAAAAAAGAAATTTGAAAAAAAATATTGATCTTGATAATAAAATAGGAGTAGAACAGATTGGTTTTAACACAATTTTTGATGAAAGATTTATTTCAGCTTTTTGGACTACTGGAAGAGCAAATTTTTTCATTCCCACAGAAAAAAAATTAACAAATAAAATTGCAATAGAAATACGAAGCATAGTTCCACTAGATGTAACAGTTGGATTTGAAGATACCCCGATTAAGACTGTTAAAATGTCTAAATTATCTACAAAACAAATTGAAATTATTATTCAGCCTACAGAAATAACCAATGATGTATCAGAAATTTACATAAAGACAGACAGGTTATGGCTTCCCAATGTTATTCTTGATACAAATGAAACAGTTGCTTTAGGAGTGGGAGTAAAATCCATTAATGTTTCTTATTTTTAAATTCATTAATAATTGAAATACATTTTTCTTCAAAATAATCTAGATTTTTCATAGAGATATATTCCAATATTTTTTTCTTTCCAGATTTTCCATATTTTTTACAAATTTTTGGATTGTCAATAAGATGCAAGATTGCATTACCAATCTGAGTTGTGTTTCCAAAATCTACTAAAAGACCATTTTCTTTATTTTCAATAATATCTGAAATGGGTGAAATATTACAACCAATCACAGGTTTTCCTTGTAACCAAGCCTCTAAGTATACAAGACCAAAGGATTCACTTTTGGATGGCATAGCAAAAATATCACAAGCAAAATAAGCATTTGTTTTTGTTTCGTCATCAACAGTACCTAAATTAATTATCTTACTTTTGTGAGATTTTGGTAGATTGGAAAAATAATCGATGAATTCCTTACTATCGGGTCCAATTAAAAGCAGAATTACATCATCATGATTTTTCCAAACAACAGTCATGGATTCCATAAGATGTATGATTCCTTTAGAGAATGATTTGGAACCTACAAATAAGATAATTTTGGAATCAGAAGGAATAGAAAATTTTTTTCGGAATTTTTCTGTATCTTTACAAAAATCTTTTTGTTCTGGTAGAACAGGAGAGATAATGGATATTTTATTTTCATCTATACCATATTTTTTTAAGATATTTTTTTCCGATTCTGAAATTACAAATATGCCGTTTGAATTGTTAAGAATTGAAAGTTTTACTGAAGTAAAATAAAGTTCAGGAAATCCTTGATGAATGAACGGTGTGATAATTATTGGGATATTCCATTTTCTAGCTGCAACATATGCAGGAAGTATATGATCATATGGAAAAGAAGTGACATATATTAAGTCATAATCAATTTGTTTTGATACTAACTCTGTCCACATTTTGGGAGAAAATGGACCAGGATAATTTGAAGAAATGGGAAATTTTTCTAGTTTATCATTGTGTGCAATTTGACTTGGAACCAAAAAATCAAATCTCTTAATTTCGTAATTAACAGAATTATTATTTTTTATTTTCTTTGCATTTTTGTCCCAAAATGACTTGATATCAAAAGCATTAGTAGTGTATATGGTTATTTGGTGTTTCTTTGAGAGATGATCCATGAAAGTTTTTGTTAATAGTTCAGAACCTCCTATAACTGGAAAAAATCTTTGTATCACACATAAAATTTTCATATAATGTTTATGTTAAGATTCAACTAAAATTTCTATCTTGTTTTTATATCTGAAGAGTGTTTTGCTTCAAACCACTCATATGTTAGTTTCAAGCCATCATTTAATTTCACTGTAGGTTTCCAACCTAATTTTTTTATCTTAGAGCAATTTGCTACTATATTTGGAATATCTTTTGTTCTTGATAATGATTTTTTTGATTTGATTTTGAGGTCTTTATCTGCAATTTTGATTAGCATCTTACATAAATTCTCTATAGAGAGACTTTTTCCAGACCCTATATTATATGAATTAAAGTCTCTGGTATTTTGTAGGAGGATTTCAAGTCCCTTGATAACATCATCGATGTAAAGAAAGTCTCTTTTTGGTTTAATGTTTCCTAATTTAATGGTGTTTCCTTTTAATAATTTCTCAATGATTTTTGAAGTTACCAAATGTTTTGGACTGTTGGGTCCATAAATGGAAAAAAGTCGTGCTATTGATATATCTAGTCCATATGTTTTTGAGTATGATTCACATAAAATTTCTCCACTAAGTTTACTTGCAGAATAAATTGAGGTTGGTTGTTTTGGATGATTTTCTTTGATTGGTATTTGTTTTGGATCACCAAAAATATGACTAGTACTTATATAGATAAATTTTGAGTTTGTTTTTCTTGCAATTTCTAATAGGTTTTGTGTTCCAAGAACATTAACTTGAAAAGTTTCTTTGGGATAGTTATTGCAATAATTTACATCAGTTAATGCAGCTAAATGTACAATACAAAAAATATCTTTTGGTGTGTCTTTAATTGAGAAATTTTTAATGTCTTTTTTTATTTGAGTAATTTCTGAATTTGGTACTATTTTATTTGAAATACCAACAATATTGAATTTATTTTTAAATGATTTTGTAAAATGAGAACCGATGAATCCACTATGGCCTGTTAAAAGAATTGTTTTCAGAATAAATAAAATAATCTAAAACCCCATAAATCTTTTTGAATAACTTTTTATTTATAAAAGCAATCAAGCAGTCGGGGATTGTAATAAAAAGAGCACTAATCACAGGAATAACAGGGCAAGATGGTGTTTATCTTGCTCAATTTCTTTTAAAGAAAGGATACAAAGTTTTTGGAACATATAGGCGATTATCTACTCCAAATTTTTGGAGATTACACTATCTAAACATATTTGATAAAATTAATTTAATTCCAGCAGATATTAGAGATTCTAGATCGATATCAGAGGCACTAATAAAATCAAATCCTGAAGAAGTTTATCATCTTTCAGCACAAAGTTATGTTGGAATCTCATTTGATCAACCAATTCAGACAGGAGATATCACTGGCTTTGGAGTGGTAAGACTATTAGAAGAAATAAAAAAATTCAATAACAAAATTAGGTTTTATCAAGCATCTTCTAGTGAAATGTATGGACATGAACAAAGTCCTATAAAAAACGAGATGACACCTTTCAAACCATCTAGTCCATATGCAGTAGCAAAGCTATACGCATATTGGATGGTTAATTTGTATAGAGATGCTTACAGCATACATGCAACAAATGGTATTTTGTTTAATCATGAATCACCCTTGAGAGGATTAGAATTTGTTACTAGAAGGGTTTCAAATGGTGTAGCTAAGATATCGCTAGGATTGGCAAAAGAATTAAAGCTAGGAAATTTGAATGCAAAAAGAGATTGGGGATATGCACCTGAATATGTGGAAGGAATGTGGAAAATGTTGCAACAGAAAAAACCAGATGACTATGTATTGGCAACAAATGAATCACATTCTATAAAAGAATTGGTTCAAGAAGCATGCAAAGTTGCTGGAATTCCAGTATCAAAAATAAAAACTTCAAAAGAGAATTTTAGACCATTTGATGTCCAACATCTACAAGGGGATTATTCAAAGGCAAAGAAAAAAACAGGTTGGAAACCGAAGACCAAATTTAAAAAATTAGTTAAGATGATGGTAGAAGAAGATATTTCTAGGTGGGAGAGATGGTTAAAAGGAGAATATTTTTTCTGGGATGCAGCAACCTCTGGAGAAGATTCTCAAATTATTGCCAAGAAAATACAGCGGAAAAATAGATAATATTTTTATTAAATTAGATTTTCAAATTTAATAAAATTGAAGTTTGTTTTAGATGTTGTAATGATAGTTCATTTTTTGGGTTGAAGATTCAGTAATATCAAATATTTTTCTTATGTCTTCTTTGTTCAAATTCTGAATCCATTTTTTTGATGGCTCTTTTTCTATTTTAGGTAATAAATGTTCAAGTTTTTCTGGAATATCCAAGCTGCAAAAATCAAAAATATCTTTTACAATTTCTTTTGGATTTTTCAAAAATTCTTCATAGAAGACAGTCTTAAACTGGTTTGAGTTTTGTATCGAGAATTCATAAATGATTTCTGTGATTTCTTTATATCGCCAAGCCCATTTTTGAACAAAATCCAATTTTTTATAATTTTTAGCATCCAAAATGGGGAAATTAGTAAGAAACGAACCCTCTTTTTCAGATCGAGTAATCATAGAATTAACTACTGAACGTGGATTTCTAGCAATGTTAATAAAAATGGCATCTGGAAATATTTTTTTGATTGCATATAATCTCATTACATTTTGAGGCGCCTTATTGAGAAATCTAGATTTTTTTTGTCTTATAATTATCTCAGAGAGTGATTTTACTAAATTAAATTTTTTATCTTTTGGAATATTATCAATAAATTTATTATCAAAATATTGTTTCCAAAATATTTCACCTTCAATTGGATATGAGTCAGGAGGTAGATTTTCAAATTTTTTTGGAGCAAGATTCCTACCAAAAATTGCTAAACTGTATTCATCTACTGGAAATTTTTTATTTTGTTTAATTAATTTTGAATAGTGTTCTTTTAATTCTTCTTGTCTTTGCTTTGAGATCAATAATTTCAAATCATCTAAATCAAACCATGCCAATTCAGGATGAGCACACAAGGTTTGATATAATAATCCAGTTCCTGAACGTGGAACACCTATAATAAAAATAGGTTTTTTAATGAATTTGTAAAAATTGTTTATTTCTTCGTTTTTTAGTTTTAAATTTTTATATTCATCAGAGACAAGAAGAGAAATTTCTAACTCTTCAAAAGTCATAATGTTATTCTTTATTTTATTTAATGCATTATTCAGACCTTCAGGATCAGGATCTCGATTTAAAATCTTTTGATAGTACTCTGTAATTTTTTCAATTAGTTCTGAATCCTGTTTATTTGTATTATTTTTTATTAATTCTTTCAATTGTAAAATTAGTTATCTTAACCTAAATAAATTCTATGAAAAACATGATTAATTTTAAATTATTAGAATCTAAAAAATATTAATTTAGGTGTTAATTCTAAAAAAAATTTAATATTGTATTTTAATCAAACAGCAAAACATAAGAATAATCCAGTGTGAATATGTAATATTCAAAAGATTTTGTTATTGGTTGTTTTGTGAGATTTAATCACTTCATTATAATATGAGATAACATCATTTGGTTTTCCTATTTTTAAGATTTTTCCTTGATCAATTAGAATAACACGATCAGATAGATCTAAGATCATGTTGATGTTGTGAGTTGTATAAACAATTGTTTTGTTTTGTTTTTTAAACTCTAAAAATGCCTTGAAACTTTTTTCTTTAAAAACAGCATCACCAACAGATAGTATCTCATCAACTAAAAGGATGTCAGGATTGATTTGAATCGCAGTAGAAAAGGCTAACCGGGATCTCATTCCTGCGGAATAATTTTTGAGTTTTAGTTTACGAAATTTTTCAAGTTCAGCAAATTTTATTATTTCATTAATTTTTCTTTTAATTTCATTTTTAGTAAATCCTAAAAGAAGTCCATATAGTATAATATTTTCTTCTGCATCTAATTCCTCTTTAAATCCTGTTCCTATTTGTAATAATGGCGCTAGATAACCATTAATTAGCACAGAACCAGAATCTGGATGATAAACGCCAGAAATTATCCTTAATAATGTTGTTTTACCGCTTCCATTGAGTCCAATTACTCCTATTGTTTCACCTTTTTCTATTGTAAGTGAGATATCATCAAGAGCTTGAATTTGATTTGTAATACTTTTTGTGAGATGTGATCCTTTTGGAATGCTTTTATTTTTACTCAAATTAAATTTCTTAGATACATTTGAGAGATGTATTGCAATGGAATTCAATTTTATATCTTCTCCACTATGTTATTTTCTAATTTTTTAAACATTACAAATCCAACAAATAAAATTACAAGAATAGTAATTGTTGTAGAGAACCATTCTATTAATGCAGGATTTTCATTAAAAACTATAATTTTATGTGCTATTTCAACAAGTTGCCCAAAGGGGTTTATTTGTTGAATATTCAAAAGTATTCCTTCAACTTCTGATGTGTACCAAAAAATTGGAGATAAAAATAGTAATGCATAAACAAATATGGTCCAAAATGGTTGGATATCTTTAACATAGACATACAATACTGAAAGAATATAACTGATTCCTAATACAAGTAACAAAAACAATATCAGTAATATAGGAAGAAATACAATATTCCATCCAGGTGTAAACTCAAAAATTGGCATCAATCCAAAGAGTACTCCCATTTCAATGAATAACAAAATACATGTGGTAGTTGTTGCAATAACTGGAAATAACTCCTTTTTTATTTTAAATGATTTTAAAATAGAAGAATTTTCTTTCAAGCTTACAAGTCCTGTTGATGTTCCTCTAGAAAACAAATGGTAGAAGAGAACTCCAGTAATCAAATAAATACCAAAATTTTCTTTAGGAATTTCTCTAATACTAGAAAAAACAACAAACAATATCAAGAACATTAACAGAGGTTCTAGGCCAGTCCAAATCAATCCAAGATAACTTCCCTTGAATCTGAGCTTAATATTCATCCAAGAAAAATGAAGAATCAAAGAACGTTTATCCAATAATTCAACCAATGGGAATTTAACCAAATCTACTCTGATTTCCTTTGTAAAATATCACATTATATTTCTGATTGCTAAAATTAGGCTGAAATAGATGTTTTATGAGGAAATATATCTAAATTTAAAATTATAATTCCTTTTTGATAAAATCTATAGATTCTATTGTAGATGGGTCTATTTCATTTAATACAGCATTGTAAATTGAGCAATAGTCTAAAAGATAGATCAAGTTGATGATTTTTGAGAGTATACTTCCATCAACTGACATTACTGTCCTAAACTCAATTCCTTGTTTGTCAAAGTACTCCTTTAAAATTTTCCATCTTTCTTTGGTCTTAAAATAATCGTCTTTGCCTTCAAGTAAAATTGGCTGGATGTTTGATCTTTTTTCCCAAGCAACTATTCCATTATGACATGATTCAATAACGTCTTCTACCATAATATGTCTCTTTGAGTTTTCTTGTATAGAATTTTTGAATCGTATAGCTGCAGACTGTAACCCCCAAGGATAATAGACTAGTGGAATGCCTGAAATCCATTTAGCCAAAGATAATGATGGATTGTTTTCATTCAAGTTAGATGATGAGATTAATTTTTGTGTATTTTGTAATTCTTTAATGGACTGTGCAATATCTTTTTGTTTTAGTGGTATAATAGGCTCTAGGATTTTTATCATAGAATAAAGGAATCTGGGAAATGATGCTCTAGGTGAGTGATGCATATGTATTTGACGAAACTCTATCTTGTTATTATTACAAAAGTCCTGGATTTTTCCACCGCTACTAAATGCAATAATTTTGTATTTTGATTTTGCCGCAGATTTTAGAACAGATAAAGTTTCTGCGGTATTTCCAGATATACTGGTAGTTATGACAAGAGTATTTTCATCAATTGTATTTGGTAGATGATACCCTTTAACTACAGAAACATGAATATTCGTCTGAGACATGATGGATGAAAATATATCACCTAAAGATCCTGAGCCACCCATTCCAGAAAAAATTATATGATTGATTTTTGAAAAATTAACAGGTTCCATATCTGAGTGATATGAATCATAAGCCATTGTAGGCCATTTATCATAAATTTTGTACATGTTTTTTGTATCAAATTTCTTTAACATATCAAAAGCAAACAAGTGATTCAAATTGAGGAATTTCTAATATAATGTTTTTAGATGCATGATAAATGAGATAATCTGTGAATATTCTCCTTTTATCACAATTTTTTTCATCTACACGAGGAGGTGGAGAATATTTGTTTAACATTATAGCGGAGAGCTTAGCTAATAATGATCACAAAATATGGATAATCACAAATAAAATTGAAGATGAAAAATACGCTTCTCGTCAAAATATAAAAATTATTTTTGTACCACCTATTTTAAAATATCAAGGAGGACTACCACCTTTGATTAAAGATAATATAAAATATTTATGGAATGCAACCAAAACAGGATTTAGAATAATTAAACAAAATAATATAGATATTATTCATTCAAATAATTTTACACCAGCGTTTGTTGGTGGTCTTTTATCATTATTAACATCAAAAAAACACATTACTTCAGTATGGGATGTTTTCTCACTTTGTGGTTGTAATTATTGGAAAAAATGGGTAGAGCAAATAGGAGTATCCAAGATTAATCAATACATAGGACCAACTTTTGAAAAGTTATCTATAAAAATAAAATGTGATGCTTTTCATACTATCAGTAATAGAAGTAAAGAGGATCTAATTAAATTTGGAGCAAAAAAAAAAATTTATGTAATTCCTCCAACAATTAAAGAAAATCGAATTACAAGTGATGTGATTAATAAAAAACAATTCATTTTCTTAGGGAGATTAGTGTTTTACAAAAATATTGAAGTTTTAGTAAAGGCAATTAACATTGCAAAAAATGAAGACAAAGAAATAAAATTAATAATTGTTGGAGGAGGGCCTCAACTCGAAAAAATACAGAAGATGGTACAAGATCTAGGGCTTCAAGACAACATAGTTATCAAAGGCTATGTAAACACAAAGGAAAAATTTGATCTTATTTCTGAATCTAATGCATTATTATTTCCAAGCCTATGTGAAGGATTTGGCTTGGTAATTTTAGAAGCATTTTCTCAAAATAAACCAGTTTTAGTTTCAAACGTAAGACCAATGTCAGACATAATAGAACATAAAAAAACAGGTTATGTTTTGAATCCAGATGACGAAAATATTTGGGCAGAACATATTATAAAATTAGTGCGAAACCATCAAGAATCAGAAAAAATGGGTAAAAATGGTAATAGCGTATTAAAAACAAAATATAATCAGGATTGTATGTATGAAAAATTAATCAAGATGTATAATGATGTCTTAATTGAAAATTCTTAAAATATTAAGCAAATCGAAATAAATTGTTACAATATCAATTTTGGATATATTTTTACAAGTAACTGAAGCACTATATTTCATATCATACACAATTGCCCATACCGATTGATAACATGAATTATCTAAATAGAGTTTAATTTCCGCTCATATTTTATCTTAGTATTAAAAAGATTTTATATTGAGAAAAATCAAAAAGACATTAAAAAGTAACCATACAGAATCTTCTTCGAGTTCACAATTAATTTCTTGGGCTGTCTTTTTGTTTTCGATCACAATTGTATTAATTAGTTTTGTATCGGTTATTTTTCCTGCACTAATTCTAGTTTCAAACACAGTAATTATCCCAGAGACAGAATCAGTTACTCCAAATCCATATGAACCCGGAATATGGTCAGTAGGATTAATTTTCTCAAATTTTATAATATTTGGCTTAACATTTTTGTTTTTTAAAAATAAGCTCCCTATATCGATATCAAATGCATTAAAAAAAATATTTGTATTTGAGATTTCAAAAAAAGTTGCCTTCATTCTAATTATAATTTTATTAATAATTTACATTTCTGTAAGTGGATCAGAATTATCAGCCAAAGAAGAATTTGATGATTACAAAAATGTCAAAAATAGATTGGAAGTATGGTCGATAGATCAGGTTTTTCAATCATTTGAACCTCATGTAAGATATTTCCTAATTTCAACCTCTATGACATTGTTTGATAATTACAAAGTAATTCCATTTGTGGCAAGTATTGCATTACTAATCACAACATACTTTATTACAAAAACGATTGCCCAAAAAAGATTTGCAGGTGTTGTTTCATTGGCTATTCTTTTACAGAGCAACATATTTCTTACATTTGATACGTCTGTTACATACACGAATTTTTGGATACTTTTTTATCTCTTATCATTATTTTTTGTTTACAAATTTTGGTCATTATCACCCATATCTTATCTAATATCAATTTCAGCAAAAGCACTTACAATCCTATTTTTGCCAATGTCAATTTACTTTCTTTTACGCTCAAGTATATCTAAAAATAAAAAGATCATCATAGTATCCACAATAAGTGGAATAATTCTCTTAAGTACAACAATATTTGTCTCAACAATTAATCCTGTACTAGAAAGAGAAGTTGCTTTAGAAGAATTTGATTCAAAGGAATTTTGGATGGGATTTACTTCTTTTTCATACCAGTTAAGATTTGACGGATTGATAATCTTGTTTATGATTCCACTAATTGTTGGATTATTCATTATATCAAAAAAAGGAATGAAACATGGTGAATCCATAATGATATTAATTGCAGGAATATTATTGACAGCCCCCATATTAACGGGTTTTACAAATCAAACAAATCAACCATATAGATTTGTCCCATTGGTGGTATTTTTTGCAGTAGGTGTGGGGGTATTATTATCTAAGAGACGGGTCTGATAAATGTCCACATAGATTCTAGAGTATCACCAGGAATTGTAGTATATCCATCATGGGCAAACCTTGCAAGAAGTAATAGATCTCCATCCAGATTATCATACAAATTGGTACTGGCCACTAATTCTTTAGAATCAAATAATTGAGTTTGTACTCTTCGTATTATCTGGTATTGTTGATCGTCAATTGTCACTATTGGATCATTGCCTCTGGATGCTTCAAAATCCAAAAATGAGTCAAGTGCGGGCGGATTCACATTAGTGAATTTTGATGATTCTAGATATGTTATCAGTTGACCATCAGAATTTCTTAGACTAGTTTGCACAAAGATAAAGATATCATCTCCAATTTGAGTTGGAAATGAAGCAAAAGAAGTATCCACTAGCGAAAAGATGCCAAGAAAAGAGATTCCAACGATTACATACTTGTTCATAAAATAGTTACCAGGTAAAGTACGATATTTAATTTGCTGTTTTAATTGTGTTTTTTCCAAGTAGACGATTATACAATGAAATCGCTTCTTCCTCATCTTTTGGTCCAACAACTACTGCAGAGCCTTTTTTCATGAAGGTAATTGACATGTCATTTGTTCTAAGTGATAATCCCAATTCGCCTTGATTTTCAACTAGAAAGCCTTGTTCTTTTGCAGTATTAGTTACACTTTCAACATCAAGGTCAAAAATACTGGTAGGAGTAATAGAGAAGGTTCTTTTTCCTCTGTTTCTACCACATAGTTCTTCAAGAATTAATTCTTCTTTTATTACTTCTTCGACTTTGCCAGTACCACATACAGGACATTCTTCTGCTCTAAATGTACGAGTGTTTGTGAAATCTAAATTCTCAATGTCTATATGTAGTATTTTGTCTGATAAGCTTGGTTTTTTACCCAAAATTACTTTTACAGCCTCTGCTACTTCAATACCGCCTACAATTGATAAAATGGAAGGATGTACTCCTTCTATACTACATGTAGGCATTGAGTCCTCATCTAGAGCAGGAAACATACAATGATAACATGCACTGGTTCCTGGAAGTATTGTAAATATCTGTCCAGAAACTCCTACTGCAGCGCCTGTAACAAATGGTATTCCAAATTTGACACATGCCTTGTTTAAAGAATATCTTGCATTAACACTATCTAGTGCATCTATTACAACATCACATCCTTCAATAACTTCAAGTGCAGTATAATCATTTACAGATACTGCTAATGCTTCTATCTTACAATCAGGGTTTAATTTTTTTAATTTTTTTGCTGCAACTTCAACCTTTACTTGACCAACATCATCCTCATCAAACATTGTTTGTCTATGCAGGTTAGATAATTCGATTACATCTCTATCAATAATTCTTAAAGCACCAATACCCATTGCGGCTAGTCTTGATGTTATTGGGTTTCCAAGTCCTCCGGTTCCAACAACACAGATTTTGGCATTTTTGAGTTTGAGTTGCCCTTGATAACCAATCTCTTCAAGCATTACTTGTCTTGAAAATCTATCAAGTTCTTTTGCAGATAATTCCTGTGAACCTCCAGCTACTGCAGGTAGAATATAGACTTCATCCCCGTCTTTAAGAGTAGTTTCCATGCCTTCTGAAAACTTTGCATTCTTTCCATTAATGTAAATATTAATCAAGGAACGTGGGGTTCCATCACCCTCTAAAACTCTTCTCTTAAAGTCGTCACCCATAGATTCAGATATTTTTGTAAATGCATCAGTAAGTGAATCAGCTAAAATCTCTGTTTTCTTTTCTCCACCACCTTGATTCAATACTGAGGGTATGGTAAACGTGATTTTTGCCATTAGTTTACTGCCGCCGATATTTCTCCCACATCTGCTTTCATTATCACTGGTTTTTCTAAAACTTGCATTATTGCCTCAGTTGCCTTAAGACCATTGCCAGTAACATAGCATATTACTTTATCATTCGGATCAATCTTGCCTTGTTCGACCATTTTTTGAAGAATTGCCACTGAAACACCACCTGCAGGCTCTGTAAATATCCCTTCAGTCTTTGCAAGTAGCAAAATTGCATCAAGGATTTCCTTGTCGTTTGATTCTTCGGCAAATCCGTGGTATTGTTTTAATCGTTTCAAAACATATCTACCATCACCAGGATCGCCTATTGCTAAGCTCTTTGCAACAGTATCAGGATTTTCAACTGGGATTACTTCACTGTTGTTTTTCTTATATGCATCAACAATAGGTGCACAACCATGCGGTTGTGCTGCAATCATATGCATGTTTGAAACATCATCAAGTAATGAAATATGTTGTAATTCCTCAAAACCTTTGCATATTGCATTTAGCATTGCACCACTACCAACTGGAACTATTAATTGATCCGGTACTTGCCAGTCAAGTTGTTCAGCTACTTCATATGCAAGTGTTTTGGAACCTTCAACATAATAAGAACGCATGTTTATATTTACAATACCAATTCCTTTACTATCACCAATTTGTGCAGCTATTCTATTTGCATCATCATATGTACCATCAACTGCGATATAGTTTGCACCATATGACAATGCTTGTGCAATCTTTGCCATTTCAATATCACTTGGAGCAAAGATATGACATGGAAAGCCACCTTTAGCTGCATGAGCTGCAGTTGCTGATGCCAAATTACCAGTAGATGCACAACCAACTGCAGACATTCCAAACTCTTTTGCCTTAGATACTGCAATTCCTGCAGGTCTGTCTTTAAATGAAAATGTTGGATTTACAGAATCGTTTTTGATATAGAGATTTTTTAATCCTAGTTTTTCTCCAAGATTTTCTGCTTTGGTAAGAGGAGTCATTCCAGCATCAATACTAACAATATTTGATTTTTGTTCTATTGGAAGTAGCTCAAAATATCTCCAATAGGTTTTTTCACGATTGGTAAATGTATCCTTTGAAACTGGAGGAAAATCATACTTTACATCTAAAGGGCCAAAACAATCATCACAAATATACTTGAAAGTAGATTCGTAATCCTTTTTACATTCCCTACACTGTAATGATATTCTAGCCAAGATTAATTTTCTCCTTGGTTAGCATACATAAAAAATCCTAATATCAAGTTAAGTAATACTTAATTTTAACATATAAAAAATATAATGACTATTCTTATTCTAATCAAGAAAAAATATGAAGAAAAATTGTATTTTTGGAAAAAATTAATTAAAAAGAATCAATTTATGAAATTTTCAATTTTGGGTAAGGTTTTTAGAGATTTTTAGAAGAAGAATTTTGTGAACAAGGACAAAATTTTCATATCCATAGGAATCGGAGTTTTGATAATAATAGTTACAGCAATTTTTGCTTCAATTCAACAACCAGGCAGTATGGAAGTTGAAGATGCCTTAGATAAGGAATTAAGACCTGAAGATGAGTCTATACCGGAAATTCAGAAAAAACTAAATGAGATTGAGAAAATTAAGTTAGAAAATGAATATTCACCTAAACCAAGAGAATGGATTACTTCTGGTCCGTTTCAAATAGATCGCAGTGAATATGTTTTAGGAGAAAAAATTTTTCTTGTTATTGGTGGATTAAATGAAGATGAAAAAGGACAAGTGGCTTTTCTTAGACCATTAAACATGACATATCAATCTGTTTATTTGACAATCCCATTTGATGGTTCTAAAAAATCTGGATTTAATTATTACATAGAACCTAAGCTTTCTAAAAATAATGGATTTTGCACTGCAGATGACTTTATTGGAAATTGGAGAGTTGTTTTTAGAGGAACAGATTATTCAGATTTACAGTTTAGAATAACAGGAGAGATTCTTCCTGGAGAGGAAGAAGATTATCAACCAGTATGTTGATTTATTTTTCCAAAATATTATGAAAACATACTCGCTCACCTAAATGACAAGCAGGTCCTGATGGTTCAACCAAATAGATAATTGCATCAGAATCACAATCAACCAAAATATCTTTAATCTTTTGTGTATTGCCTGATTCTTCTCCTTTCATCCATAGCTTATTTCTAGAACGACTCCAAAACCAAGAGTTTCCTGTTTTCTTTGCAAGTTCCAATGATTCTTTATTTGAATAAGCTAATGTCAATACATCTTTAGTGTTTGCATCCTGAACTATTACTGGTACTAGACCACCACTTTTTTCAAAATCTATATCGTTAATTGATTTTTCCATGAGAATCGTTTAGGATCATGCCTTATAATCTTACAGGGATTTTTTTGTCTTTAAGATATTTTTTTACACCACTTACTCCATGTGAGTCATAATGAAATATTGATGCCGCAAGAGCTGCATCAACATTTGATTCCTTAAAGACATCAATCATATCGCCTGGTTTTCCACAACCACCAGAAGCAATTACTGGAATAGAAACAGAATTAACGATATTTTTTGTAAGCAATATATCATAGCCATCTTTTGTACCGTCTTTATCAATACTAGTAAGAAGTATCTCTCCTGCTCCAAGCATTTCTGCTTGCTTGGCCCAATTTATGGCGTCAATACCTGTTCCCTGTTTTCCACCATAAATAAAAACTTCAAACCAGAATCTCTTGCCATTCTCTGAAAAAACATTTTGTTCATTTTTTATGTTGTAATTTCTTTTGGCATCAATTGCTATTACAACACATTGACGACCAAATAATTCCATTAATTCTGTAATTACTTTGGGATTTTTTATAGCACCAGTGTTGATTCCAACTTTATCAGCACCATTAAGAAGAATATTTCTTGCATCTTCTAAAGATTTTACACCACCACCAACTGTAAATGGAATGTTAATGACAGATGCAACTTTTTGGACTAGATCTTTTATGGTTTCTCTTTGTTCATCAGATGCCGTAATGTCTAAAAAAACAAGTTCATCTGCACCTTCGTTGCTATATTTTTCAGCAAGTTCCACTGGATCTCCAGCATCCTTTATTGATTCAAAATGAAGACCCTTAACAACTCGACCATTTTTTACATCAAGACATGGAATTATTCGTTTTGTTAGAGTCATGAGTATTTTTTTGCCTCCTCAATTGAAATCTTATTTTCATAAAGTGCTTTTCCAAGGATAACTCCAAATGCATTTTTCTTCTTTACATCTATAACATCTCCAACATTTGAAATACCACCACTAGCAATGACATTAGCATTTTCTAATTTGCATGATTGTTCTAGAAATTCTAAATCTGGTCCTTTCATAGTTCCATCACGACTTACATTTGTAAGTAAAAATTCAGTAAATCCGATCTCAAGAAATTCTTTGATGGCATTAATTAATTTGATTTCAGTTTCATCCTGCCAACCATGTATTACAATTTTTCCATCTTTATGATCAACTGAAATTACAATTTTTTCAGATCCTAAGGATGAAAAAATTTTTTTTAATAATTCTTTGTCCTTAAAAGCTAAAGTTCCAATAACTATCCGATTTGAGGTTTTTGCCATATCCATTATTAGAGATTCATTTCTTAGACCACCAGCTACCTCAACAGGAATTGATATTTGTTCTAAGATTTTTTTGATTACAAAAAGATTTGAGCCAATTCCCAAAGTAGCGTCCAAATCTACAATATGCAGCATATCAGCACCATTTGATTCCCATTTTTTTGCAATATCAACAGGATTGTCACTGTAAACTGTTTTTTGTTTTGGATCACCCTTGTAAAGTCGAACTACCTGTCCAGCCATAAGATCAATCGCAGGAATGATTTTCATTTTTTACACATATTTAGAAAGTTCTTTATCATTATTTTGCCAATAGGACCAGATTTTTCTGGATGAAATTGTGTACCAAAAAAATTGTCTTGCTCAACTACGGCGGGAATCTTGATGCCATAATCAGACTCAGCAGTGATTACATCATTTGAATTTGGTTTAACCCTGTATGAATGAACAAAATAAACCCATGAACCATTATCAACTCCTTCTAAAATTTTACCAGGCTTTTTTATCTCCAAATCATTCCAGCCCATATGCGGCACTTTCATAGATGTGGGCAGAACAATCACTTCACCATCAATTACGCTTAGACCTTTTTCCTTACCCTCTTCGCTTTTTTCAAAAAACATCTCCATTCCAAGACAAATTCCAAAAACAGGAGTTGCATTATTGACAAAATCTTGGAATCCTGTTTTTGAGATTTGATTGATACTTTTGATAGCTGGATCAAAATTGCCAACACCTGGGAGAAGTAATCCAGCATATTCATTAGGTTTATCAAAATTTGTAATTACTTCTGTTATAGCTCCTGCTTTCTCAAAAGAATTTTTTAGGCTGAAAATATTTCCAGCCCCATAATCAAAGATTGCTACTTTAACCATTACATTGAACCCTTTGTACTTGGAATTCCTTTTTGTTTTTTGTCATATGAAGAAGCTGATCTAAATGCGACTGCAAGAGATTTTATCGCAGCTTCTACTTTGTGATGATCATTTTCTCCATACTTTACAGTAAGGTGAATACAGCTATTAAGATTCTGAAGTAGTGAATGGAAAAAATGTTCCAAATCTTCTTTTGACATGTCCTCAATTTTACTTCGTTTAATTAACAATACTATTTTCCAAAACGGTCTTTTTACAAGATCAATAGATGCCTCTGCTAAGGATTCATCCATTGGAACAGATGCATAGCTGAATCTTGTAATTCCACTTCTGTTTCCCAAAGCTTTGTCTATTGCTAATCCTATAGTAATTGCAGTATCCTCAATTAGGTGATGTTCAATTTTGTCATTTGATTGGGCGCTGACTTTAAGGTCCATCATTCCATGTTTTCCAAATGAGGTAATTAGATGATCAAGGAAGTTTATTCCAGTTGATATGCTTGTTTTTCCACTTCCATCTAGATTAATAGAGACAGTAACACTTGTTTCTTTAGTAACACGATTAATCAAACTTTTTCTTGTTTTCATATTTCTCACAGGAGATGTAACTTGTTTTATTCTAAATTTAATACCTTCGGAAGTAATTCGATAGAATCTAGAACTAATTTAGCACCATTTTGTTCAAATAATTCTAATTTTTTTTGAGGATTCTTACTTGTTCCTATTATGCCACAAAATATGGTATTGTGACCCTTTTCTGTGACCTTTTTTGCCATAATGAAATCTTCCATCGAATCACCCACATAGATGACATTACTACAATTCATTCCTTTAATGGAGCGAAGTAAGGATTCTGGATTTGGTTTTGCTAAATCTCGCGGTTCATCTTCTAAAAATACTGAATTTTTTAAATTAAATTCATTTAGCAAATTCTTCAAGGAATATTTTACAGATCCTTTTCCTCTGCCAGTAACCATTGAAATATTTGATGAAAATTTCTTTTTTAACTTATTTGCAAGTAAACTATTAAAAATTACAATATCATTTTCAATTAAACCCGATTCAGAAAATTGAGAAGGTTGACCGAACAGTTTTTTGTAAAGTTCCGGTCCGTAAAAAATCTGATCAAATATTTTGTATAATGGATTATTGTGATGAGTTCCAGGATAGGATAGTTTTTCCTTAATTTCTCCAATACCGGCATTATCAAGAAATTTTTCAACAGATGTAATTCCAGAAATATCTGAATTTTTAATGACTTCAAAAATAAAATTATGTTGATCTTTTTCTAGTTTATTTGCAGCCACAATTGAAATGATTGCAGCATATGTAACATCAACTTCATCATTGAATCCCCCTGTAGATTTGAATCCATCAATTATTTTTGAATCAATTGTAATTCCATTAGTAATGTCTGTAAAATGTTCTAATACATATTGAGTTGTTTTGTTTATTGTAAGATCATATGATTTTGTAATATCAATTAATACTCCATCACAATCAAAGATTATTGCATCAGATTTTGTTATATTTTCTAAAATGGAATCTTCTATGTGAATTCCGTTGTAATGTTTTGTTAAAGTCATCCTAACAAATCACGAATTGCAAGTAAAAATTTTGAGTTCATCTCTTTGGTTCCTATTGTAACTCTCAAGCATCCTTCATGATTTCCTATTTTTCCAAGCTTTCTAATTGCAATTCCTTGTTCAATTAATGCTGAATACACGCGCTGATAGGAACCATTTGCGTCAAATAGTACAAAATTGGCTTTGGAATCAAACACTTCAAAGGCATCATATTTTCTTAGATTTTCAATTATTCTCTTTCTTTCTATTTTAACAGTATTTGTTGCCTCTTTCATTTGAACAGATTTTTCTAATCCTAAAATTCCTGATTCAATAGTTAAAGTGGTTAATGGATATGGATATTGTAGTACTTGATTAAATGCCGCAGTAAATTCTTTGTTTGCAATAAAATATCCTAATCTCAATCCAGCTAATCCGAAAGACTTTGAGAGTGTCTGAACAACGACTAGATTGTTTTGGGTTTTTACCATACTTGATAAAGAATAATCACCAAATTCACCATATGCTTCATCAATTATCACTAATCCATTGAATGATTTTACCAATTTTTGTAAATCAGATTTTGAGAACTGAAAACCTGTCGGATTATTTGGAGTATCCAAATACAAAATATCAGCATTTTTTGATTGTTTTAAAAATTCTTGGATATCCAAAGTCATATTTTTCGAAAACGGAATTGCAATTATTGGTACGGAATATAATTTGCATCTTTCTTCAAAAAATCCAAATGTAGGATTTGATGTTAACACCTTGGTTTCTTTTGATGCAAAATTAGATAGTATTAAATCAAGAATTTGATCAGAACCGTTTCCAACACCAATCATTGATGATGGAACTTTGATAAATTTTGAAATCATTTGAATTAGACGTTCTACTCCTCCTAGCGGATATTCTCTTACATCAGAATTTTTTTTGGCTATAGAAATTAAATCAGATTGAAATTGCTTAGGAATTATATAATTTTCATTGGAATCTAATTTTAGAACATCTTGATGTAATTCTGGTTTTTTATAGCCACCAATCAACGAAAGTTCTTTTACCTTCTTTTCAACCCAATTCTTTTTCATTCGCATCTACCACGTACTGCTTCATAGTGATTTGGTAAATCTTCTGCCTGTGTAAGTATATCAAGGTATTTTGAGATTTTTTTCAGTGATAAGTTTGAATTTGTTATATATGTACTTGTTTTGATAAAATCCAAAACAGAGAGTGAACCTCGAGTCTTTCCAAATCCATTTGTAGGAAGAATATGATTTGAACCTAAAAGATAATCACTTGCTGAAGAAGGAGTCTCGTTTCCTAAGAGAATTAGTCCTGGGGAAGTTATTTTAGATGATAAATTTTGTGGATTTCTGGTCATTATCTGTAAGTGTTCAGGTGCCAACTCATTTGCAAGTTTAATCATTTCAGATCTATTTTTACAAATAGCAATAAACCCATTCTGTTTAAGACTTGTTTTAACAAGATCATTTCTTTTTATTTTTGGGACAAGTTCTGACAAGATTTTGTCAACAGATTTTGCAAAATTTTCAGAATTCGTAATTAAATAACAAAAAGTGTCTTTACTGTGTTCAGATTGAGAAATTAGATCTAGTGCGACATATTTTGGATTTGCAGAAGCATCTGCAACTATTCCTAATTCTGTGGGTCCAGCTAACATATCAATTGAGGTTCTACTACTTATCAAAGATTTTGCATTTGTCACAAATGCTCCTCCAGGTCCCACAATCTTGTCAACTTTGGAAATTGATTTTGTTCCATATGATAATGCTGCAATTGCCTGAGCTCCCCCCACCTTGTAAATTTCAGTCGCACCACAAATATCCGCGGCGACAATCGTAAGAGGATCTATTGTCCCATCAGAATCAGGAGGAGACACAACTACAATTCTTTGAACTCCTGCCACTTTTGCAGGAATTATAGACATCACTGCAGAACTTGGATATTTTGCTAATCCTCCAGGAATATAACAACCAGTACTTTTGATGGGTAAAAATTTTTTTGAAATTTTTACCCCATCTATTTTAATAACTTGGTTTTTTAATATTGATCTTACCGCCGTTTCAGTTTTCTGAATTCTATTTTTTGCTATTTTGATTGCTTGGATTTGATCCTTGCTTACACTGGAATATGCATAAGTGATTTCCTGTTTGGTTACTTTTAATGTAGTAAGGTTAGCATTATCGAATTTTTTTTCGTATTTTCTGATAGCAGAATCACCATTTTTTTGAACATTTTTTAAGATTGATTCTACTATAGATTTATTTTTTTGAGGCTGTTTTGGAGAAACTTTGTCTGCAAAGTTTTCAATATCAGATACGCGTATTTTCTTCATCAATTCTCTTCATCACGCTTTATCTCCTCTAATTCCAGTATCTGACGAGGTTCATGAACAACTAATCCCTGTGCAATTTTTCTCATTTTCGGGATAAGTTTGTGAAATTCATCTTTTTTGATTACAGTATTAACTCCATACCATCCATCTTCGCTAAGGGGACTGATTGTAGGGGTTTTCAAAGAAGGCATCTGAGATAGCAATTTCTTAAGATTCTTTTCTTCTACGTTTAGGTAAATATGAAGATATTTTCTTCCATGTACTGCACCTCGCATTAAAGTAACAATATCAAATATTTTTTCTCTTTTTTTAGGATCCTTCAGAGATTTTTTGTTTACTATCAAGTGTGCAGTAGATGTTAGAACCTCATCTATGATTTTTAATTTGTTTTGCTTTAGTGTAGTTCCTGTTTCAGTGACATCCATAATTGCATCTACATCTTCTGGAGGTTTTGCCTCTGTTGCACCAAAGGATAAATGAATTTGGACATCTTTGTTAGAACCCAACCTAATCCAAGGAGTTACTATCAATGGTTCTTTGTTTCCAAAATATTTTTTGTATGATTTGCATTGTTTTAGAAATTTGGCAGCTGTAGTAAGATATTCTGATGAAATTCGTAGAATTTTTTTCTTTTTTGCGTAATCTGCTATCATAGAATCAAGATTTTTGTAATTATATTTGTCAGGAAATGCTATCACCAGTCTGATTTTTCCATACTCTAAATCTAAAATTGGTTCAACGTCTGCTTTTGTTTCTCCAACCCAATCCTTTCCAGTAATCCCAACATCATAGAGTCCTTCTGAAACTAGAGTAGGAATTTCTTGAGGTCTTAGCATTTTTACAATAATATTTGGATCATCAAGATAAACACGATAAGTTCTACTTTTTCTATTAACTTTAGTCCAGGATTTTTCTAGTATTTTAAAAGTAGCCTCCTCTAGACTACCTTTAGGTATTGCAAATTTTACATGAGACATAGTTTAGGTTTTCATTTTTTATCTATATAATTGGATGTTTAAATTTGCTCTAACAATTCTTTGGCCTTATCAAGAGAAATTTTCTTTTCGTCAATCATTTTTTGGACAATTTGATCAATCTGTTCAGGTTTAGCGCCTGCAGCTGCAGCTAGATTTCTGGCATGTAATCGCATATGTCCTTTCTGAATTCCTTCAGTGGCCAATGCCCTAATTGCACTATAGTTTTGTGCCAGCCCAGTTGCAGTCATTACTCCTGCCAATTCTTTTGCAGAGGTGACTCCCAATATTTTTGTACAAATTTTTGCTATTGGATGAACATTTGCTATTCCTCCTACAATACCAACCGAAAGTGGTAATTCTAAGTGTCCAACAAGATTTCCCTCCTTATCTTTATTCCATTTGCTTAAGGATCTATATTGCCCAGATCTAGCAGCATAAGCATTAGCACTAGCTTCTATTGCTCTACTATCTTGTCCAGTTGCATTTGCAACTGCAATTGTTCCATTCATTATCCCTTTGTTATGAGTTACAGCTCTGTAAACGTCATTATCGGCAAATTCAAATGCCATCAAAATATTATCAACAACTTCTTCTCCTCCAACTGCATCTTTATCAAATACTGCTTTTGCTTTTGCTATTCTTCGTGTAGAATAATTGGAAAGAATTCGTAGTAGGGTTCTTCCTCCAGTAATTTTTTCTATTAGTGGAGCTACACCTTCACACATGGTGTTTGTGACATTTGCACCCATAGCATCACCTACATCAATTAAGAGCTCAACAATCAACATTTTTCCTAAAGGAGTATCAATTTCTTTGGCAGAAACTTCTTTTGCACCTTTTCCCATTTTTGATAGGGTACTGCTTTTAGAATTTGCAAGTGCAAGGATTTCTTTTTCAAATTCTTTAATTTTTTTAATTTCATTTGATGCGTTAATATCCAACACTTGGATTTGACCTATACTGTAAGATTCATCAGTACTTATCTCAAATCCTCCTTTAATTCTAGCAATTTTGGCACCTTTTGATGCAGCAGCAATTACAGAAGGCTCTTCAATAACCATTGGAATTACATAGTCTTTACCATTAATCTTGAAATTAGTGGCAATGCCTAGAGGTAGAGAAAAAGTTCCTATTGCATTTTCTACCATTTTGTCTGCTTTTTCAAATGAGATTCCACCGTCATTACCTTGTAAAACTATTAATTCTTCTTCAGATAAATTTGAAAAATTTTTAACAATATCTAATCTCTCCTTTCTTGATTTTTCAAAAAACTTTGAGATTGATGAATCTTTCATTTTATTTCGTTATCCTCAATAATTTATCATCATTACTTTCTGGAAAACCTTTTCCATCGGTATTAGAAGTTATTACATAAAGACTACCATCAGGGCCCTGTGCCACATCACGTATTCTTCCTATTCCACTAAGGATTGTTTTTTGGGAATTTAGTCCCTCCTCAAAATTTAGTTGGTATAGATTAGTTGCTCGAAGTGACGCCATAACAAATGAAGCTTCCAAGTTAATCTTATCCTCTGAATAATACAATATTCCAGCAGGTTCAATGCTTGGATCATAACACATTATTGAATTTTCAAATTGGTCATACCCTGAACATTGTTGTTCAGGCCAACCATAGTTTTTTCCTGGTTTGAGAAGGTTAATTTCATCATTTTTTTCAGGTCCAAGTTCTGCCAGATACATATTTCCTTCTTCATCCCATGTCATTCCCTGTGGATTTCTATGTCCCAAAGTAAATACGGGTGAATCTGAAAAGGGATTGTCTTTAGGAATGCTTCCATCATCGTTTAATCTTAAAATTTTTCCAGATAACGAATTTATTTCTTGAGGAAGATGTGAAGAATCAGAAATGGTTCCAGTTCCAACGTATAATTTCTTATCTGGTCCAAATTTTAAGAATCCACCATTTGTAAATGTAGAACCAGGAATTTTATCAAGTATTGTTTTGGCATCAACTAATTTGTTTTCAGATTCTTTTATCTGTAAAATTTTGTTCCATAGTTTTCCATTTTCTTCATATGTAAAAAATACATAAAGAAAGTGATTATCTGAAAAATTTGGATGAAGCGTAATTCCTAGTAATCCCCCATCAAAAACATTTGCGGGTCTTAGTGTAGCAAGTGGTTCATCTAACAATTTGTTATCCTGAATAACTCGAATTAGTCCATCTTTTTCTGTAACAAAAACTCTGTTCTCTGAAACAGCAATTGAACGAGGCGAATCAAGATTCTCTGCCAATATTAAGACAGGATCATTCTCTGATTTAGAAAATGTAGGTTCAGGAATAGGTAAGGGATCAGAAGGAGATGTTAAAATAAATGCTGAAAAAGCCAATGCAGCAACTATTGCAGCTATTCGAAGTTTTTTATCCACAAAAAACGAATTTTTTGAAATCCTATTAATTACTTTCAAGAATTTAATAAAGCGTATATACAGCCCGTCCTCATTTCTGAATCAGCGGGGTGGGGAAGTCAGACTATTTAGGACTAGGTCATCCCGGCGGGCTCATAACCCGCAAATCAGTAGTTCAAATCTACTCCCCGCTACTTAATTTCCATACACACAAAACCATGAAGAGGATTCATCAAATTTTGAATTTTTATTAATTATTCTTAGTCGTTGTTGGGGTCTTGTAAGATGCCTATGTGCAGTAATTATAGGAATGTACAATTGTTTTTTAATATTTCTTGGAATCTCTAAAATTTGTTTTTTTGAAAGTTTTGAACCACACTTTATGCATTGAAAATTTTGGTTTCTTCCCTTTGATTTCATTTTTTTATTACATTTTTTACAAATTGGATTTGTTTCTTGAAGAATTTTTGTTAGAGCAAGAATTTCTAAAAATTCTACATTTAAGGTTCTAGGATGTTTTTTTGTTACCTTTTTGATTCCGCCTCCAACACAGATTTTATCACCTACTATCAAAGATTGGGCAACAGATGTAATACCTGTTGGCCTATAAACTGCGCAAGGTATTTCATTTGAGTTTGAGGAAACAGAGAAAAATACATGACCTCCTTTTAGAATTTTTGGTTTACTTGAAACAAATCCTGTAATTTTTCCAGATGCGTATGGTTTGAGATTATTTACATCGAGTTCATTTTTTAGATGATCACCAGTCCCCTGATTTGATTTAAAGATCATATACCCGGCCAACTTTTCTTTAAATTTCAAAATTTTAGTAGCAAGTAATAGTGAATCAATATTTTCACCTCTTATACCATAAAAAACAGGATCAGGTCCATGTGGTGTGATCAAAATTCTACCCTTTTTGGTATCAAAACTATTGAATGTGTGAGGCACAGTTTTTTCTTGCATATCCTTAACGCTTTGAGCTGAAATTATTCTTTCTTTTCCAAATTTAGAATTTTTTCTATAACTAAGTAATTCAAAGGTATGATCATCAAAGTGGTAGCCTATGGCAGCGATTGCCCCAACCAGACCTTGACCGTTACCTAGGTAAAAAAATTCAAGATTATTTTTTGATGCAAATTTTTTTGCATGATTTCTGTTAATTAATTGCCACAATGCTAATTCGCTAAATTCTGTAAATTGAGATGGGATAGTTTCATTTTCATAAAAAACAAGACCAGGATTAGCACCGTTTTTAATATCAGAATATTTTTCAACAAGATTTTTGATTTTGTTTTTTATTTTAGAAGGGTTTTTTGTCCGGAGACGCATAGAGACAGCGCCATTTCCTCGTGTTTTCCATGGAATATTTGGATTGAATCTGATAAGATTTGGAAAATCTAAGAATTCTGAGTTTTCTTTTTTTATCTCATCAACAATCTTGTACGCTAGAAAGGTTGTACACATGCCCTTCGGTGAATCAGTATCATCAAAACCAATAGTAAGAGTCTTCATAGATTTCATAATTAATAGTTAGAATGTCAGGCATTTTTAGTTGTTGTAAAACCCAGTTGGTTTAAATTAATATCAATACCTTCAAAGCTAACTTGATAGTAATAGATGAGGAACGTATTTTCAATGAGATTGAATCAAAAAAACCAGCCTCAGTATCTCTGAATGGTCCTGATGGAATTTTACCTCAAGTACAAGATACTGCAATGAGAATTACAGAAAAGTTTGGTATTCCTGCATATGTTTTAGCAGATACAACATGGGGCACTTGTGATTTGAACTCGAATGGCTCAAAAGTTCTTGGTGCAGAAATCCAATTTAACATAGGTCACACAATAAACATGGAGTCATTGGAAAAAAATGTACTACTAATTGATGCGTTTGATGATGTTAAATTTGACAAGGTTGCAAACAAATGTGTCGAGATTCTAAAAAGACAAAGAATTTCTTTAGTAACAGATAGTCAGCATTTGCATCAAGTTGATAAAGTTAATAAAATTTTAACTAATGGAGGAATTGAAGTAAAAATAGGCAAAGGTAAAGGACAATTAAATGACGGTCAAGTATTTGGTTGTGAATTTTATCCAGCAACTCAATTAAAAGATGAAGTTGATGCCTATGTGTTTTTAGGACAAAGTAATTTTCATGCTTCAGGAATTGCATTATCTACAAACAAACCAACATATGTTCTAGATCCATATTTTAATGAAGTAAGAGAAATAACGGATTTTGCTCAGAAATTAAAGCGTAAAGCTACTCTTGCAATTTACAAAGCAGCAGAAGCTAAATCATTTGGTATAATTATTGGTCTCAAAGAAGGTCAACTCTCAAAAGTTTTTGCTCTTAAATTTAAAAAAGAGCTTGAAAAAGAAGGGAAATCTGTTCAATTATTTGCATTAACTGATATTACAAATGAAAGATTAAGCAATCTAAAGGGAATTGATGCGTTTATTCAAGTAGCATGCCCACGAATTTCTACGGATAATCAATTTGATAAACCTGTTTTGTCAACCCCACAAGCAAATGCACTTTTAAAAATTTTGAGAAATGAAAGTATTGAAGGTTATCTAGAGATACCTCATTGGCTATAAAATTATGAAACTATTTTCTGAAACCTTTTATCATTAATCAATTTCACGAAAAATTTTGATTTTTTAGCCTTTATTTTATACTGAGTTCCCTGAGCTATTGCCTTTTCAAGAGAATCCAGTCCCTCCTCAACTTTCGAAAGCATTACTAGGTTACATGACTTATCATAAAGGACATCTCCATTATTTGGATAATCTAAAAGAATAGTATCACAACAAATTATTGATTCATCAAATTTTTTCAGAGAAAACAAAATTCTTTCTTTATGATATAAACCAATTTTGTAATTTGGATTATTACTCAAAATTTCATTACAAAAAGATAATGCTTCATTATAATCTCCTTTTTTTCGAAGAGACGATATTTTGTTTACTAAAACCGAAAGATCAGAAGAATCCAATCTCAATGCAGCATCATAGCATTTCATAGCCCCATCAAAATCTTTGAGTTTGCTTAATGCATATCCTTTGTTATTAAGAGAACTGAGATGATCTGGGTTTGCATCTAAAATTTTGTCATAATAAGATATTGCTTCTGCTATTTTGCCCTTAAGAAATAACCTATTTGCCTCATCTAAAATTGAATCAATTTTAGGATCATTCATTGTATCCAAATTAAGGCTTCATCAAGATTTTCCCAAAAAGGCCTTTTCCTTTAAGCATTTTTGTGTGCGCTTCAGCTGCATTTTCTAAAGTGTAAACAGAATCAATGATAGATTTTATTTTACCTTGAGACATCCAAAATAATCCTTGTTCTAATTCTGCTCGTGTACCTTGAGTTGAGCCTAAAATGTTAATTCCCTTGAAAAAAATATGTCTCAAATCTGTTTTTGCATTATATCCGGTTGTTGCTCCAGTGGTTACAATTGTTGCTCCGTACTTTAACAGGGTGAGTTCTTTGTTCCAATGCGAGCCCCCAATGTGTTCAAAAATAACATCAACACCTGGAACATCTCCATATGGTTTGGGAATATTTTTTGCAATAGTACGTACCTCTCTGTGCCAATCTTCATTTCTGTGATCCACTGCATAGTCTGCACCTAACTCAAGTAATTTATCCAATTTATCTGGGCTGGCAGTTGCAATTACGGTACAACCAAATAGTTTGGCAATTTGAATACCATAATTTCCAACACCTGAACCCCCACCCATAATCAATACTAGCTGTCCAGGTTGAATCTTTGCCCTTCCAACTAACATATGCCATGAAGTCAATAATGTCATTGATGCAGCTGCTGCTTCATCATAACTCACTCCATCGGGAATTTTTACAACATTTACTTCAGGAAGGTGTGTAACCTCGCAATATCCACCCCATAGTGGGCCTGTTTCAAAACCCCAAATTCGTCTCTTTTTACAATCAAATTCTCTACCAGAAGTACATCGTTTACAGACACGACATGACATATTTCCATGCGAAACAATCCTATCTCCTACTTTGATATTTTTCACATCATCACCTATGGCAATGACCTCTCCTGAAGCGTCAGTTCCAGATATATGAGGTAATGGAATAGCTAGAGGTTTGCCTCTCATTCCCCAGATATCATCATAATTTAGTGCTGCTGCTTTTACCTTGAAAACCACTTCTTCTGGTTTTGGTGTTGGTTCAGGAATATCCTTTATTTGAAGAATTTTCGAAAAATTATCATCCGTAGTATATTGATCATATACTAGTGCTCTCATGATTTTCCTCAATTAATTCTAGATATATGATTTGCCAAGGTGTCAATATTACCACAAACAATTATAATCATAGCATCAAAATTCACATCATGTCTGAAACCAGCATTTTTCCTGGCGATAAAATAGCCGCAATTGAGGAGTATGAAGCAGGATATAATACCTTTGATGATGGGGATATGGTAAGAGCGGCAACAGTTGGTGAAAAAGATATTGACAAAGCAACTCGTACTGCAAATATCAAACATCCAAAAATGTTGTCAATACCAAAAGCAGGAGATATTATTATTGGTACAGTAGCAGCTGTAATGTCCTCAATGATTGCAGTATCAATTGATTATATTAATAGAAAACCTACAACATCCAAGGTTGAATGTGTATGCTCTACAAGAAACATTAGAAAAAAGAATGTTGCTCTAGTTAATGACATTGTCACTTTAAAAATAATAAATCATCTTAATGGCACAATTCATGCAGCAATGGATGAACCATTTCTAGGGGTATTATTTACAAAATGTAGAAAGTGTGGTGGCAAGGTTGTACAAATGCGGGATGCGATTAAATGTACGGAATGTTCTTGGATTGATGAAAGAAAACTTTCAACTAATTTTGGCAACAGTGATTTCATAAAACTGAGAGAATAGAAATGAAACGTGTTTCGTTCCAAGGCGAACGAGGTGCATATAGTGAGGCTGCATCAAGAGCATTATTTGATGAGAAAATAGAAACAATTCCCCTTCCAACCTTTGCTGAAGTTTTAGAAAGTACAACAAGAGACAAAACAGATTTTTCTGTTTTGCCTGTAGAGAATTCTTTGGAAGGAAGTGTTGGTGAAAGCTATGATTTACTGTATTCTACATCTCTTAATGCAATAGGAGAATACTATCTAAGAATTGAACACTGTCTGATTGGAAACGGAAAGTTGAATGAGATTAATGTAGTATATTCTCATCCACAAGCTTTAGGACAATGCAGAAAATTTATTGAAAAGCAGGGCATGAAAACGGTTCCCACATATGATACGGCTGGGAGTGTAAAAATTATCAAAGATATTGCAAAGAATAATGTTGCATGTATTGCAAGCAAGATGGCCTCTGAAATTTACAATATGCCTATAATTGTAGAAGGAATTGCAGATAATTTGAACAATTATACACGATTTTTAGTATTATCAAAACAGCAAAAAAAAGAGACAGGAAAAGATAAGACATCAATTATTTTTTCGATAAAACATGAGCCTGATGCATTATACAGAATTATTGAAAACTTTCACAATTATGGTATAAATCTAACTAAAATTGAATCAAGGCCTACTAAAACAAATGCTTGGGAATATAATTTCTATGTAGATTTTGAAGGGCATTTTGAAAATTCTAAAATTGCAGAAATGCTTGCAAAGATAAAAAAAGAGACATTATTTATGAAAATTCTTGGTTCTTATCCAGCAGCAAAGTTAAACTAGAATCCTTTTGGTTTTCGCATAGTAAATCCCATGCTGAATCCAATGATTACCACTCCTGAAGTAATTACCATAATATCAAATGTAAACCATATTGGATCAGAACTTCGAATTAGGACACCAGTGATTTCCAAATCAGTATTGCCGGTATTTTGAATCTGTATTTTTGACTCTCCATCTTCTAAATGTACCCAATCTAATTTCTTTTCTTTCTTGTAAGATGTATTTGGAATCTGTAACCCTTCTCCGGGACTTTCAAGTTTTAGATCAAAGTTATCTCCAACAATTTTCATAGATTGGGGCGTGTTTGCAGGAGCAGGAATTGTATAAAAGGTTGAATCTCCTACTTCCACTAAATAATTTTCATTTACTGTAATATTACCAATATGTTGAATTAAAGATACTGCACCTATTCCAATAATTGCGCTTCCCACTACTAATCCAATTATTGTTCTTTTAGATAACACAATTCAATAATTTTGGATACCGCTTAAAAGATTAACTACATTTAATGAAAATACGAAATCCAATATACAAAAATAGGAAGGATATTCGTTATTTTAGCCTCAATTTCCTAGCTTTGCTGATAATCTTAGAATGATCAGCTCTAGCGCTTGTAGTCAAGTATAGAAGATGAGCATCATCAATCGGTATTACTAGACGCTTTATCTTGTCATACTCGGCTAGAGCATATTTTCCTTTACCTATCTTTTTTGAGAGTTGATTTCGTGCTTTCCAAATGTTTGCAGATGTTTTTAATGATTGGAGACTCTCCTTTGCTGTTAGGAGATTTTTTACTCCCTTTTTGTGGCCACTAGATTTTATTCTTCCATTCAAGTCAGTGATGGTTGCATAACGAATTGCAGGGCTAATTTTCATAGCTTGTTCCTGAAGACCTTGATAGTCCATATGAAATATAGGAATCTTCTAGATGTTAAAGATTTAAAAAAAATTTGAATTTTAAAAATCCTCAGATTTTCAAGCATCTTCAGTTTTAAAATTGATCACATAATTATGAGAAAGACAATAACATACTATGGGAGATCCAAAAAAAGAAGCTGAGCATTTATGGAATTTGTATGTTCAATCACTTGAAACTTGGAAAAAAGCCCATGAATCATGGCAAAAATCAGGAGAATATGCACTAAAACAATATGCCAAAGCAATGAATTTTTCATGGAAACAATCTGATGCTGAACAGATTAACAAGTACAATGAGACATGGGCAAAGACCTGGAGCGAAATAGGAGAAAATCCATACAAATGGTATCTGAAGGCCTGGGAAAAAATATGGAAGGATTCCGGATTTGTGTCGTTTAGGACTTTTAACGAACAATGGCAGAAAATATGGGTAAATTCCACTCAAGAAGTATTCAAAAAATACCTTGAAGTTCTAAAGTATTCAGAGAATAATTGATTCTCTGTCCAATTTTTTGAGGATATAAATGAAGAATGAATAAGATGATATTTCTTCATTGAAAATTGAACAAAATAGTTAAATCATTTTCCTAACCGTGGTTGCTAAAGTACAAAAATCTAATAATTTATTTGCTTTATTCTTACTTGACTCCCCTTTGATTCTAAATAATGGCCCAAAAAATTCTTAAATTGTTCTGCTATTCGAAATCCCAAAGCTCCTTTCATCATACCTGATTTTTCAATTATAGAGAACATCTCTGAGCTAATTTGAATATTAAAAAATGTCCAACCTGCCTTGACAAATGGTTCACTTAACTCATAAGCGTTTTTTACTTTGCAGGTAATTTCTAATTCATCCAAAGCTTTTTTCACAAAATTTATCTCTTGTTCATAATTTCTTGTGCTTAGCTGAAATATTGGATTCATGTGGAATTAATTTTCATTAAAACCTCTTTTGATTTAGGTTATACTTTTTTTATAATGAATAAAAATATCTTTTTTAAATTAAATTTAAAGTATCATAGTTTTGGGTATTTTTGATTTTAAAATTAAGCAGTATAACAATTTTCTGATCAAGAACAGAAAGAAAATAGAAGAAACAGATTGTCACTTGTTACAAATTTTTTCATGAGAAAGTATTGTGGGAATGACTTCTGCAAATCCTTCGATTCTAAGATCACATTTTTGACAATGATATTGCATGTATTTACTACAAATACAATTGAATAAAGATAAAATTAATTAACTTAAAATTTATTTGATTTTCAATATTCATTTTAAATGAATGTTAACATCTAGGATCATAATGATAGTTACAATCTCACTCAAATTTTATTCATAAACAATAAGTTAGAGTTTTTGTTTTATCGATTAAATAAATTTAGAAAGCCATGCCTATAGTAATATTAGGATTTAACAAAAAATGCGTAATTCAGTTTTAAATTCAAATTGCTAGACAAAAGAAATTACCATTCAGAATTTTTAGACATTTTACGATTAAGAGACTTGCAAGGAATTAGCTTTTCGTCCATTCATTTTTGAAGGTCTTTTTGATTCACTGTTTCTAATTAGTAATCGTCATTTAAGACCATTTTGGAAAATAACAGAAATTATGGGTAAATTTTACTCTAGAGGAAATCCAAAATGACTTAAAATAAGCATAGTTGTTATTCTTCTACTTTATGAATAGAGAAATGAAGGACAAAAATTAGTGGTATTTCCGCCATGAAAGTTTATTTTTTATGAAATAAGCGATGCGGTTTCTCTTTCACTTTCTTGATGAGGATCAAAACCACGTTTTTTGTGTATTGAATCAATAACTCCTTTGGTAAATCTATCAAACTTTTCATCTTTCATAGATTCAATAACTTCATCCACAGTTTTTTTCATATCAATTTTCTTGCATCTATGGTCTGCCTCTGAGCAATAAAATTCGATATATCTTTGAATGTAATCGTATTCAGGTCCTTCTATACCTATTTCCAGTCTCCTTCTGCTTAATCTTTGCCTCCAGCTTTCACTCATAATGTTATTTTGTTCTTCTTTTTTATTAAACCCTCTAACTGGCAAGTAAATTCAAAAATTTTTTGTACCAGTTTTACCTATGGTAAGCATGGAAGAAGCAGCTTCCTGTGGCTTTGAAAGTCTTGGATTAATGGGCCTAATTATAGGAGGAGTAATAGCTTCTATTGGTTATTCTTTTTTTAAAAATAACAAATCAGATATGGAAAAACCAATTAGAATTTCAGACAAATCTAATGAAAAATTGACTTAATGTAAATTCCAAATCCAAATATCTACATTAAAGAAACATCATGAGGTTGACTTTCAGCAAAGCCTGCCCGAGACATCTTGATAAATTCTGCATTGTCTTGCATTTGTGGGATTGTGTGAGAGCCACAATAACTAAGACCAGAACGTACGCCACCAGTTAGTTGTTTGAGAATATCAGTAACAGTTCCTTTGTGTGGAACCATAGCTTCTACTCCTTCTGCAACATAGTCATTAAGATCGTCATCAAGAGAAATTGTACCTGTTTCTTTTGATTTTCTACCAATAGAGGCTGCAAGAGATGCCATTCCTCGATAAACTTTGAATCTTTTTCCGTTTTTAGTCAGTACTGTTCCAGGTGATTCATCGGTTCCACCAAGCATACTTCCAATCATAACAGATGAAGCACCAGCAGCCAACGCCTTTGTTGCATCACCAGAAGTCCTTGTTCCTCCATCAGATATTATTGGTATGCCATGATCTTTTCCAATTCTAGCGCAATCGATTACTGCAGTTAGTTGTGGAACTCCTGAACCTGTAATTACTCTTGTAATGCAAATTGAACCTGAACCAACGCCAACTTTCACAGCATCAACACCGGCCTTAATCAAATCTTCAGCACCTTGAGCCGTAGCAATATTTCCAGCAATCAACTCACAATCAGGAAATGCTTTCTTGATGTTTTTGACCGTGCTTATTGCATTTTCGCTGTGTCCGTGTGCAATATCTACAACTAGTACATCGACTCCGGCATCTAAAAGAAATTCAGATCTTTCTAAAAAGTCTCCTTTAACACCAACTGCTGCACCAACAAGAGGTCTACCTTTCTTATCTTTTGATGCAGATGGATAGTCTTCAATATTT
Source organism: Nitrosarchaeum sp. (assembly GCA_965223805.1). Lineage (GTDB taxonomy): Archaea > Thermoproteota > Nitrososphaeria > Nitrososphaerales > Nitrosopumilaceae > HKST03. The sequence continues at coordinate 1,207,057 of OZ245014.1, forward strand.
GTAATATCTTTACTAGTAATTAGACCCTTCACTAAGCCTGATTCATCAACGATAGGTAGTTTTTCAATTTTGTGTTTGTGTAAAATAGATTTTGCATCATCGAGGTTTACTCCAGGTTTTGCAGTAACAACATCCTTAGTCATTATATCTTTAAGAAGGGTTTTTGAATTAGTCTCAAATAATAGATCTCTATCAGTTACAATTCCCACCAATTTAGAGTCAGAGTCAACAACTAAAAGACCAGATACTTCTTTGTCCTCAGCATGATCTATTGCATCTTGAACTGTTTTTTCTTGATGAATTGAATAGGGATTTTCAATCATTACACTTCCAGATCTCTTTACCTTGAGAACCTCATTAGCTTGTTCTTGAATGGTTAAAAATCTATGAATTATTCCAATTCCTCCTGCACGGGCCATGGTTACAGCCATTGCAGATTCAGTAACCGTATCCATGTTAGCACTAACAAAAGGGATATTGATAGAAATATTGCGGGACAGTTGAGTTTTTAGATCGGTCTGAGATCTACTTGTAATATCAGAATATTTGGGAACTAAGAGAACGTCATCAAAAGTTAATCCCTCTTTAAATTCCAATGAAACCTTGTAAAGAAAGTAAAATATGGATTATAAGCCTTTGTGTGATCTTGACAATTTGGATGCAATCTTTACAGCATCTTTTGTTTCGGTAATATTGTGGGTTCTAATAATATCAGCACCGTTAATTACAGAAATAACTTCGGCTGCAATTGATCCAAATAATCGAGCTGAAGGATCTTCTTTTTCTAATAGTTTTCCAATAAATGACTTGTTGGAGATTGAGATCAGAAGAGGATGATTTTGTTTTATAGATTTAAGATTTTGAATGACAAGAAGATCTCTTTCTAACCAATCAGATTGGATCTTTGTAAAAAAAGATCCTTGTCCTGATTTTCGAAAAAACCCAATGGCAGGATCTAAAACAATCTTTGAGGTAGAAATTCTTGCTTTTTTTGCAAGTTTTAAACTCTCTTGTAATAGTTTTTTTGTTACGGAGATTTGATTTCCAAAAACTGGTTTTGAATCAAATGCACATAAAATTAATGATGGGTTATAATCGCTAATAACCTCAATCATATTGGAGTCATACTTTAATCCTGAAATATCGTTTATTATTTCGACTCCAGATTCTAACGCTTTTTTTGCCACACTGGCCCTGCATGTATCTACAGATATTGGAAGATTTGAAATATCTTGAATGATTTTGATTGCATCTTGTACCCTTTTGGATTCAATTTTTTCAGAAACTGTAGTTGATAGATAGGGTGCAGTAGACATGCCTCCAACATCAATAAAGTCGGCACCTTCAACCTCCATTTCTTTTACTGTTTCTGAAATTTTTTGTTTTGAAGTTTTAATGGATTTTTTAAAAAAGGATTCAGGACTTGTGTTTAATATTCCCATTATACGAACTGGATTTTTAGAGCCTACGGAGACATTTCCAAGCTTATTCACAGGATTTATCAAAAGCCATACCAATTTGAGTCATATGATAATTTCAGGTTGGAATTTAAGATATTTGGAGATTTTAAAAGAATTCAATTACGATAAAAAACAAGATTGGGAATCAGCCTTGATTTTAGATTCAATATTAAAAGAATCCAATATAAAACAAAAAATTAATGAAATGATTAATTTAAAATCAGTTTTTGTGATTGGGGCTGGGCCATCTTTAGCTTTGGCAATTCCTTTTTTAAAAAAATTTAAAAAAACTACAATGATTGTTGCAGATAGTGCCCTTGAATCATTAATTGAAAATGGAATCAAGCCAGATATTGTTGTAACTGATTTAGATGGCAATAAAAGAGCACTAAAAAAAATAGGAAAAACCAAAACGATTTTTGTAGTTCATGCTCATGGAGACAACAAATTGAAGTTACATTTTGTTAAAAATTTTAAAAATTGTATTGGTACAACACAAACAAAGTCATTAGGAAAAATTCAAAATTTTGGTGGGTTTACTGATGGCGATAGAGCAGTTTTTCTTGCAAATTATTTTGATGCAAAGAAGATTATTTTGTTTGGAATGGATTTTGGAAATAAAATAGGTAGGTTTTCTAACACAAAGTTATCAGAACGAAAAATAAAATTAAAAAAACTTGAAAAGGGCAAATTTCTTCTGGAATGGCTTGCAAAAAAATCAAAATCAGAATTATTTACAACATCTAATCCGATTGAGGGATTCAAAAAAATAGATTTTAAAGAAATTGATACTATAATTACCTAGAATGGATTTAATACCCATACAAACATCAAAAAAATATGAAATTTTCAGAGGAACAAATCAAAGATATTGTTGCCTTAAAAGATGACTTGATTGGTCAGATTGACAAACATCAAGAGGCAATAGATTTGCTTGAAAAGAATTTAATAATTTTGGATTTGGTTCTTAAAGAATCTAGTTTTACAAAGGCTTCTGTTTTGAGTAGAAAAACAACAAATTCTGAAAAAGGGCCACCTTTAATTGAAAATAAACCAATAGAAAATTCAATTCCAATAAAAAGAGGGGCTGATGGCGAAATTATTGCAAATGCTTATGTCACACCTGAACAGGTTTCAATAATTCTTAATGAAAATGTAGGGATCAACGCAGATACCCCTCCTTTCAAATCGTTCTTTATTGATAGAATTATTGGAGAAATGAAGCGTAAGGATTCAATAGATGCAAATAATGGGAAAATCCAAAAAGAATCAGTTATCGATTACATAATTAAAAAGACTGGTTCAGATATTAGAGAAATAATAATCAAAAACTATAGACAAAAAGAAAGGGTAAATGAGATTATTAACACTGCAGGTTGGTCCTTAGCACGTATGATTGAAAATATCAAAAAGTGATTTTATGGATAAGATTGTAGTTTTAGATTTTGGATCACAGTACAGCCACTTAATTTGCAGAAGAATTAGAGAGTTTTCAGTTTATGCCGAACTTGTTCCTTATGATATTAGTTATGAGGAATTGCTAAAGCATAATCCTAAAGGAGTTATTTTTTCAGGTGGACCATCAAGTGTTTATAGTGAGGATGCTCCTCTTCCTGACAATAAAATTTTTGAAATGAATTTGCCGTTACTTGGAATTTGTTATGGCCATCAACTAATAGTAAACAAATTTGGAGGGAAAGTTAAAAGAGCAAACAAAGAGTATGGTTCATCTCTTCTAACAATTGATAATGATAAAGATCTTCTTGGAGGTATTGGTGAATCAGTAAGAGCATGGATGAGTCATGGGGATGAAGCAGAACAAATCCCTTCAGGATTCAAAGTGATTGGACATACTGAAAGTGCAAAAGCAGCTGCAATTGCATCAGAAGAAAAACCAGTGTTTGGCATTCAATTTCATCCTGAAGTAGTTCATACCGAACAAGGAACAGAAATTTTGAGGAATTTTGTGTTGAAAGTTTGTGGTGCTAAACAAGATTGGACAATGGAAGGATTTATTGAATTAGCTGTTAAAGAAATTTCAAAGATTGAGGGTAATGTATTATGTGGTGTTAGTGGCGGAATAGATTCTACAGTGGCAGCTTTGCTAATTCACAAAGCAATTGGAGATAGACTCAAGTGTGTTTTTGTAAACAATGGTCTTTTGAGATTAAATGAAGAAGTTGAGATTGAAGATATGTTTAAGAATAATTTCAAGGTAAATTTTACAGCAATTGATGCATCTCAAGTATTTTTGGAAAAACTAAAGGGAGTAAAAGATCCTGAAAAAAAGAGAATGATTGTGGGAGAAGAATTCATTCATGTATTCTCAGAATTTGCAGAAAAAAAAGGGCCTTTCAAATGGCTTGCTCAAGGAACGTTATATCCAGATGTCATTGAAAGTGGGGTTTCGAAGGGTCCTGCTGCAGTAATAAAATCTCATCATAATGTTGGTGGTCTTCCTGATTGGCTCAATTTAAAAATCCTAGAGCCATTACGAGAATTATACAAAGATGAGGTAAGAAAAATTGCAAAGCTTTTGGATGTTCCTGAAAAACTTTTCATGAGACATCCCTTTCCCGGACCGGGATTGGCAGTAAGAATAATCGGAGAAGTAACCTCAACAAAGCTCCAAATTACAAAAGTAGCAAGTAAAATTGTAGAGGAGGAACTTGTAGAGGCTGATCTTTATGGAAAGGTATGGCAGGCCTACGCCTCGGTTGGAGATGATAAAGCAGTTGGAGTCGTAGGAGATGAAAGGAAATATGGTAACATTGTAATGATTAGAGTAGTTGATTCAATTGATGCAATGACTGCTGATTGGACAAGATTACCCCATGGGTTATTAGAAAAAATGAGTAATAGAATAACAAATGAGATTGAAGATGTTACATGGGTTACATATGCAATTTCTAGCAAACCACCTGCAACAATTGAACCACAGTAGTGAGAAAAATGGATTATGAAAAAATTTGTGATGAAATTCTAGATGTTGATAAGGCAATTCGTTATGTGGGAGTATATGACTATGGAGAACTGTATGATAAAACAAGAAAAGGATTGAAGAGTTATCTCACAAAGGAAGAAACTGAGACATCTTTATCTCAGGCTGTATATAGATGGTCTACTAGAAAAAAGGTTTCAGGAAAAATTGGAAAACCAATTTTTGCTTTGGCAAAATATGAGAAAATTTATCGTGTTACAATACCCATTGGGGGGCAGGATTAATTATAATCAGTACAGAATTAGATTCAAATATTATTGAACTGACTGACAAAATATTAGAAATTGTTCTCAAATTTGGGGTTTGAAAAACTCCTTTAATACAAAAATGACACATTGTAATCATGGTAAAAATTCCTGAAGAGATAAAGAGATTCATAGATGCTCAAGGAATTTTTGTAGTTGGAACTATAGGAGGAAATAATCTTCCAAACGTATCACCTCGAATTTTCTTCAAAGTAGAAGAAAATGCAATTTATTGGCTTGATTTTTTCAAGCACAAATCTTTCAAAAATATGCAAGCTAATCCGTGGGTAACTGTTTCAATTTTTAACAAAGAAGAATTGAAGGGATTTCAATTTAGAGGAATTATCATGTTTATTACTGATGAACCAACAAAATCAGAAATTAAAAATTCAATCATTAAAAATACTTTGGAAAAAAATCCATCAGATAAAGTAAAAAAAATTAGTCATAGAGAATCTCGTCTAATTCAATTTGAACCAAAAGTATGTTATTCTCTTGATCCTGAAGAATACACAGATATGTGTATAGGTTCTGATGTAGATTCTACACAGTTGTTTCAAAAGTAATCTAATAAATATTGAAAAAATTTTTGGTCCTTCATGGAGTTTCATGTTTTTGATACCTATGTTAAGGCAAAAGATGGACATACTATGCATTTTGATGTTGTAACTGACAAAAAAGAAACAGAAAAAGCGATATCATACACAAAAGAATGGCTAAAAAAATTGGAGAAGAAGATGCAATTGTAACTACAGAAGAATGTAGATTTTGTCATACTCAATCAGTTCCTGATGATATGGAGATTGAGATTATGACAAATGGTTATTTTATAGAAAAGATAGAAGGATGTCCTGAATAATTATTCTAATACTGCAGCACCAAATACTCCTGCTGAATCACCAAGATTGTTTTTCAGAATCGGTGTTTCAACTAGATCAGAAAAAACTTTGTCATATACTGAATCTTTTCCCTCAGAGTAAAGAAAATCAATATTTGATAATCCGCCACCAAGAACTATTACATCAGGATCTAAAATATCAATTACATTAGCTAATCCAAAGCCAAAATTTTCAAGAAATTCATTTTTCCATTGCTGATATTTTGGATGTTCAGGAAATTGTATAATTTCAGGCACAGGTTGAGATATTCCTGTTAGTTCTAACCATCGTTTTTCTAATGCTGGGCCACTGATATAGGTCTCAACACATCCATTTTTTCCACAATAACAAACATTGCCGTTTTGATGTAAAGTATGATGACCCCATTCTCCCGCTATGTTTGTTCTGCCTTGATGGATTTTTCCATTAATTACAATTCCTCCACCGACACCTGTTCCCATTATTACTCCAAAAACAATTTCAAATCCGTTTGCAGCTCCCATAGTAGCTTCAGCTTTAGCAAAACAGTTAGCATCATTTTCTATAGGAATTTTTTTTTTCAGTAATTGTTCCAAGTCTTGATTTAGAGATGTTCCAATTAAAGACTGAGTATTGCTATTTTTAATTAATCCACTTTTTTTTGAAATTGCCCCTGGCATACAAACACCTAACGTAAAGTCATCAGTATTTTGGGATAATTCATCTACAAGTGATTTTATTGATTGTAATATTTTTTGATAGTTATTTTTTGGTGTAGGGACTCTTTTTCTTTGTATTGTACTGAGGTTTTCATCTAAAAGAATTCCTTCTATTTTAGTTCCGCCAAGATCTATTCCGATTTTGTACAATAATAATGAAAATTAATTGTATCTTAAGAAATTTATCCCATTGGTGGCATGCCGCCGCCTGAACCACCAGATACAGCAATTACATCATCAATTCTAAGTATCATACATGCTGCTTCTGTTGCAGATTTGATTATTTGCTCTTTTACCGCTATTGGTTCTACAACGTCAATGGATAACATATCTGCAATCTTTGTATTTCTGGCATCTATTCCTGTCCATTTTCTACCTTGATTTTGTTTTGCTCTAAGATTTGCCATAGTATCTATTGGATCCATGCCTGCATTTTCAGCAATAGTTAGAGGAATTGTCTCTAATGCTTCAGCATATTTTTTAATTGCAAGTTGTTCTCTACCATCAAAACTATCAGCCCAATCTTTTAGTTGTGATGCAGCATATGATTCTGGTGCACCTCCTCCTGCAACTATTTCTGGTTTTTCAATGACATCTTTTACTACCATAAGTGCATCATGGATTGATCTATCTACCTCATCAATCACTCTTTGGGATCCTCCTCTTATCAGAAGAGTAACGGATTGTGGGTGTTTGCAGCCTTCAATGAAAACCCATTTGTCAGATTCAACTTTTTTCTGATGAACAAGATCTGCTGAACCTAGGTCTTTTTCTGAAAGATCATCTAAATTAGAGATAACTCGTCCGCCAGTTGCTTTTCCAAGTTTAATCATGTCACTTTCTTTGACACGACGGACTGCCATAATACCATGTTTTGCTAGATAGTGCTGAGCTATGTCATCAATACCTTTTTGACAAATCAAAACATTTGTTCCAACATCATGTAATTTGTCTACCATCGTCTTGAGCATTCTGTTTTCTTCTTCTAAAAACATCTGCATCTGAGTAGGATCAGTAATTCTAATCTCTGAACTCATTTCAGTTTTTTCAATTTCAAGTGCAGAGTTTAGTAATGCAATTTTCGAATTTTCAATTTTGGTTGGCATTCCACTATGAACAATTTCTTTATCTAAAACAATTCCTTTGACAATTTGAGTATCTTGAATAGAGCCACCAGATTTCTTTTCTACTTTAATATTTTCAAGATCTACTGAATAAGTTTCGCCTTTTTTAGTAGCTATTTTAAGAATTGCATCAACTACAACTTTGGAAAGAACATCACTATCTTCAGAGATTAATTTTGATTGCATGCTGGTAACTGCTATTTTAAGGAGTGAATCTCGATCATCAGGTTTGATCTTTTTTGCCATTTCTGAATAGATTTCTAATGTTTTTTCTGCAGCTGCTTGATATCCTTCAACTGTAACAGAGGAATGAACATCTTTTTTTAGTAATTCTTCAGCTTTTGCCAAAAGAGCTCCGCCAAAGACTACTGAAGAAGTTGTGCCATCACCTACCTCATTATCAACTGTTTTTGAAATTTCTACCATCATTTTTGCAGCTGGGTGTTGAGCGTCAATTTCTTTTAAGATGGTTGCCCCATCATTTGTAATTGTAACATCTCCTAAGGAGTCAACTAACATTTTATCTAAACCTCTTGGTCCTAGACTACTTCGAACTAACTCTGCAACTAGTTTTGCAGCAGCTATGTTATTTTGTTGGGCGTCTTTGCCTTTTTGTTGTAAAGCACTCTCCTTTAGTACTAAAACAGGTCCATTTGGTCCTTGTTGAATTGATGCCATTTAGATTCAGCATCAGTCCCCTGAATCCCCCTTTTTAACATTACTTACTTGATCGGATTGATATAGGATCTATTTTTCACATCAACGATTCCATTTGAGAGAATTCTTACAGAAGGTAGAGCTAAAAATGGCAAAAATAATGGAATAAGATGAGGTCGCTGGAATTTGCAACCAGAATCAACTATTGAGTCATTAATTTTCTTAAAATTAGAAGACACTTTTTCAAATGAATCAGTTGATACAATTCCTGCAAATTGCAAAGGAAGTGATGCTTGAACCTTGCCAGATTTAACAACCACTAATCCACCTTGATTTTTTATGAGGTTATTTGCAGCATATGCCATATCTGAATCATCTGAACCAATTATGATTAAATCATTTTCATGAAAGCTCCATGTTGAGGCAAAGGCGCCAATGTCTGCTCCAAAGTTTTCAAGAAATCCAATTGACTGTTTTTTTGTCCCATAAATTCGATCAAAGGCTGCAACCTTCCAAACATCTTTTTCAGGAGAAGACAAAACGTCTCCTTTCTCAACGTTTAGGTTTGCATTTCCCAATTTTGTTATGATTTCGGTTTGCATATAGATGGTATTTACATCGACTTTGTCCATTTTTGATTTAACAACAAAGTCCCTTGGAGTGAATTTCTTTAGTTTAACAGTATTTTTTATCCATGGAGAAATTGATTTTTTCTTAATCGTAGTAACAATTTTGCCGTTTGAAACAACTAATTTTCCACCTACAAATACTTTGGAAGGTTTAATTGATTTTAAGTCATCAAAAATAAGAATATCAGCTAACTTGCCTGGAGCAATCCCGCCTAAATTTTTTCCCATATTATAATAATCAAAACAGTTTTTGGAGGCCATAGTAATTGCATCTATGGGTTCTAATCCAAGAGTAATTGATTCTCTTATGCAATGATCAATGTGGCCATATTTTGTAATATCTAGAGGATCAAGTCCATCTGAACAAAACATCAGTTGACTACGATAAGTTCCGTGTGACATAACTCGTGGAATAATTTCTCCTAAATCACGTCTAATAGAACCTTCTCTAATCATTATCCACATTCCTAAACGTAATCTTTCAAGTACTTGATCAAAATTGATTGGTTCATGACAAGATAAAATTCCAGAAGAAACATATGCATTTAATTTTTTTTCACTTGCACCTGCTGTATGACCATTGATTATGCAATCTGCTTCTAACATAGAAGACAATGATTTCATAGTCTTTGGATCACGAAGAGTAACCTTAGTCCATGAAAAAACTTCACCCAAACCTAGTACATGTGGATGTTTTATGGCAGTTTTTTCTTGGGACAGTGACATCTTTTTGCTTTTGCTAAATTTTCCATCTACAGGAAGACCGCCTGGAACTACTTGAAAAATTCTAATTGGTAGATCTTCTCCAAGTTTCAAAAATTCTTGAAATCCCTTGTATCCAGTTACACTAACAATGTCAATTGGATCAGAGAAAAGAGATGTGACACCACACAACAGAGATTGTTTTGCTAGTTCTGATGGCAATACAAACTGATCAATATGTACATGAGGATCTGCAAATCCTGGTGCAACAAATTTTCCTTTTACATCAATAATGATTGTTTTTGGTCCGATTGTATGGCTTGCATCTGGACCAACATATGCAATTCTATCCTTTATTATTGCAACCTGAGTTTTAGGAATTATTTCTCTAGTATACACCGACATTAAAGAACAGTTTTGCAAAATTAGATCGGCCTTCTTATCTCCAATTGCGACTGAATTTAGTAAGGAAATAGAATTTGCAAGGGTTGAACTCACGAATCATAGTTATTTTTTGAGCCTATTATAGATTCAATGCTTAAATTACCGTTGAAGCGGTTTTTTTTGTTGTGAACATACCCAAGACGATCAGAAAATATTGCGCAAAATGCAAGACACATACTGAACAAAAAGTCTCAATTTACAAGGCTGGAAAAAGACGTGGTTCTGCAAGAGGTGAGCGTAGACATGCAGAACGAAAGCAAGGGTATGGGGGACAAAAATTCCCAAAGCTGGCAAAGCCTGCAAAAGTTACAAAGAAAGTTACTCCTATTATGACTTGTACTATATGTAAGAAAAAATACAATAAACCAGGCATTAGAATTAAGAAATTTGAGTTGGTGGCAGCATGAAAAAGGATCATATTGAAATTCCTAAACCCTCAAGTAAATTCCAAAAAGTTAACTGCAATGAATGTGGTGAGCTTCAGATCGTATACTCTCATGCTTCACAAAGAGTAGCTTGTAATTCCTGTGGAAACAATATTGCAGAACCTACTGGTTCTAAGGCAAAGATCAATGGTAAAATCTCAGGTAGCGCAGAGTAAATCATAATCTTCTTTTGTGTTTAGATTAAAGGCTATTCTCTTATCATCTAAAATAACATAATTTTCAGGTATTTTTTCTAAATTGGATATTTTTTCTGCATTAACCAAAGAAATGCCAGTATAGCAACAAGGTTTATCTTTATAATCAACTTCATAATCTGTAGATATTTTTAATGAATCAAGTAATTTCTTAGTCACAAGAAAACTTGTCCAAATTTTTTCAGAACTGTATTCTTTAACTAGTCTTTGAATAATTTCGGCATCTAAAAGTGGCAAGTCGCCTGAAGTTATTAGAACTGTATCATTTGTTTTTTTTAGGACTTGATTAAGATCTTGAACATAACCATTTCCTGATGAATCAAACAATTCAATCTTATTTTTCTGAAGCAAATTTTTTGTTTCAGGTGAATTAGAACTTGTAATTGCAATAATTTTTGAAAAACATTTTGATTCCTTTAGAGCATCTATTACATGTAGGATGATTGGTTTTTTGTATTCAAGCAATAATTTTTCTTTAGCCAAAAACATTCTACTTCCTTTGCCACCTGCCATAACAATCCCAATCATATCGATACAAAAATTAGAATAGATGCCAATCTAGTAAGTTCATTTATTGCACCTAAAACATCACCCGTTATTCCACCAAAGCTACGTGTGGATAATCCTACTATGAAAATTGTTAAGGCAATTCCAGAACCAAATATTACTAAACCTGAAGTTCCACCAAACAGAATCAGAGGAATTAAAGTGATAACAGCTGCTGTTGCAAGTTTTTTTCGATTTTTCATCAACTCAACAAATGGAGAATTTGAGCCCATAGAAGCAGATCTTCCAATACTAGCCATTAGTACCATGGAAAATTTTGCTAAAATTTCACTTAGTAAAATTGCTACAAATAACTGATATCCAGAAGAAAGCGAAAGAGCAATGATTAGACCTACAATATACAATACTATTGCGGTAATTCCAGCAGAACCGGTTGAAAGGTCCTTCATTGCCGCAAGTTTTTTTTCTCTGGTTCCTTTAACCATCAAGCCATCAGCAAAATCTGCCAATCCATCAGTGTGATGAATTCCAGTAACAATCGTGATGGATGCAACAACTAACAAACTTACTATCAGAGGATCTAAAAATAATGATAAGCCAAACCCGATAGAACCAACAATCAGCCCTATTACAATTCCAACAAGAGGAAAAAAATACATGTATTTTGCAATTGTTTCAAGATTTGCATTACCTGTTGGTATAATTGTTAAAAATGAAAATACAGAACCTAGTTCCTTAAGCATGAATCCACCATCCAAAATACGATAGGATTAAAATAATTGGAGTAACCACAAATCCTGCAAAAATAATTGAAGTTATTTTCATTAAGATGATTGTTGATTTAATATGTTCAACGGAAAAAGATATGTCTCCATCACCCAGTGAATAGTGATCAATTTTTTCGAATTTTTTACCTAATGCACCTGCAACAGCTGCCATGGGATATCCTGCATTCGGGCTTTCAGTTTTGTTACCATCTCTAATCATTATTTTATATGATTTTTTCCAGTTATTTTTAAGAATAATTGCAGTTAGAATCATTGTTAAAGCAGTAAGTCTTGAAGGGATAAAATTTAGAATGTTGTCACAATTTGCTCCAAACCAACCAATATTTTTGAAAATATTTGTTTTGTATCCAATCATAGAATCTGCAGTATTAATTACTCTATAAACAAACGCACCTGGAAGACCAAATAATCCAAAATAGAATAGTGGTGCTGTGATTCCATCTACAGTATTTTCACTTATACTCTCTATAACGCCTGAAATCACATGATTTTTGTCCAAATTTTTTGTATTTCTTTTAACAATCATAGACAGATTATTTCGGGCAGCGGAAATATCTTCTCTTTTTAAACAATCAATAACTGCCAAAGCATGTATTTCCATTCCTTTGATGGCAATAGTCGTCTTTAACAAAACGCTTCCAACTAAAACAGAAATGATTATTGAAACATAGTCTAATGTGATAAGATCAATTCCAATTTCTAACAAGATCAATAAAGATAAAACAATTCCACATGAAATTAAAATCAGAAATATTCCTCCAATCTTTTCTAAATTTACTGAGGAATTTTTTGAGAGAGGTGTAAGTTTTGCGATTAATGAACCAATCCAAGCTGTTGGATGAAATTTATTTTTTGGATCACCTAATGAAAAATCCAATACGAGGGCAAAAAATACAACCAAAATTGATTCTATTATCATTGTATTAATCTCTCAATTTCTTTTATATTCAAATTTTTAGAAACTAATTTACTAATCTTTTGAATTTCTAAATCAATTTTATCAATATTTTTTTTTGTCCATGACACATTTTTTGCCTTTACATTTAGAGAGTCCTCTTCAGGTAGATCAAAATTCATCATAGGGATTACACCATAAATAGGCCGTTTTGTTTTTTCTTTAATTTTTTTAAATCCGGGCTTTAGGATATTAACATCTCCTCTGAATTTGTTAAGTACAAAACCCTTTACTAGTTTTTGATAATGTTTATCCAAAAGAGATAATGTTCCAACTATACTTGCAAATGAACCACCTCTATCTATATCAGAAATCAACAATACAGGAGATTTTGCTTTTTCTGCCATTTTCATATTTGCAATATCAAATTTTTCGAGATTAATTTCTGCAGGAGAACCAGCTCCTTCCAAGATTACTATATCGTAATTCTTTTTTAGATAATTAAATGACTTTGTAGCTAGGTTCAATCCTTTAGTTTTTACAAATTTTTTATAATATTGTGACGCATGCATTTTCTTGAGTCTTTTTCCATGAACATATACTGCACTGTAATAATTTCCAAGTGGTTTTAGTAAGATTGGATTAAGATCAGGCGTGATTTCACATCTTGCAGCTATAGCTTGAATGGCTTGAGCACGAGATATTTCAAAATTGTTTCCAAAATAGGAGTAATTTGACATATTCTGGGATTTAAACGGTGCAACAGAAAATCCTTTGTCTGAAAAAATTCTAGATAATGCCGTAACAAGCGTTGTTTTACCTGCGCCTGATGAAGTGCCTTGAATCATTAAGGATTTCATTTGATTTCCTCTAATGTTTTTACAAGTTTAAGATTGTCTTTATGGGATTTCACTGCAACTCGAATAAAACGATTATCCAGTCCACGGAAATTTTTACAATCTCGTATGAAGATTTGTTTTTCAAGTAATTTTTTTTGTAATTTTGTTGAATCTTGTTTTGTTTTAATTAAAATAAAATTTGTAGAGGAATCAAGACATTCAAATCCATCAATCATTGTAATTTTATTTTTTAAAAAGTCATATTCTTTTTTTATAATATTGTTTGATTTAGAAATATGAGATTTATTTTTTAACGCAGAGATTCCTGCAAGTTGAGCCATAGAGTTTACACTCCAAGGTATTTTGATTTTTTTCAAAATAGAAATAAAATACTTTGATGATGCAGCATATCCAATTCGAATACCAGCAAGACCAAAAGATTTTGTAAGGGATCTAAGAACAACTAGATTATCAAATTTTGTTACACTTGAAATTATTGTCTCATTAGATTGCGGTACTAATTCTATAAAGCATTCATCAACAAAAATTATACAATTTTGTTTTTTTGCCTCCCGAACTATTTGAAGTAATTTTTTTTTTGAAATTAATTTTCCTGTAGGATTGTTCGGATTACAAATAAAAATACAACCGTTTTTTGGTATTTTTGAAATAAATAAATTTAGATTTTTTGTCAAGTCCATGGTTTTAAAAAATGAGATTTGTGAAGTATGAAATTTTGAAGCTGCTTCATATTCTCCAAATGTAGGAATAGGAATCAATACTGGAGTATTCTTTGATAAAAAAGCATGACAAAAATCATATATGATTTCTATCGCTCCATTTCCAACTATCAAGTTTTTTTCTGATAGTTTGGTGTATTTCTCAAGGGATAATAGTAATTCAGAAGAATTGATATCTGGATAATTTTCAATTTTTTCAATTTTGTTTTTTATAGTTTTTTTTACTTGATTGGGTGTTCCTAAGGGTGTCATATTAGAGCTGAAATCTAAAATTTCAGAATATGGGAGATTTTTTGAGAATATCCCCCCATGAATAATTGGGTTATGTGCCTCGATCGAAGATTTTGCCTTTATTTTCACAATTTCAAATAAGATTATGCAATATAGTACCTTTTGGTAATGCTAATAACGAATATTAATTGAAATTGGTATTGAATAAGCTATGGAGAAGAAAAGAGTAGCAATCATAGGCGTAACCGGCGCTGTGGGCCAAGAATTTGTCCAATCTTTACATAATCACCCATGGTTTGAGGTAACTCAAATTGCTGCTTCAGAGCGTACTGCAGGTAAAAAATACCTAGACGCCATAAGAAATGAGAGCGGAATTGTTGCATGGGATGTTGGTGGAGAGATTCCAGAATATATCAAAGATATGATGGTAAAAAAAATTGATGAGTTAGATACTTCACAGCTAGACTTGGTATTTTCATCAATTGAATCAGTTGCAGCAAGAGATATTGAAACTAAAGTAGCAGCTGAAGTTCCTGTAATTTCAACTAGTTCGGCTTATAGATATGAAGAGGATGTTCCAATTTTAATTCCAGGTATTAATGATGAACAAGTAGAACTTCTCGAGACACAAAAGAAGAATCGCAATTGGAAAGGTTGGGTAGCACCGCTTCCAAATTGTACTACAACAGGTCTTGCAATAACACTAAAACCATTACTTGAAAAATATGGTGCAAAGAAAGTCATGATGACTTCAATGCAAGCTATTTCAGGTGGTGGAAAAACTGGTGTATCTGCAATGGGAATTACTGATAACATAATTCCTTACATTCCAAAGGAGGAGGGTAAAGTTAGAACCGAAACAAGAAAGATTTTAGGCAAATTAAAAGATGGTAAAATTGAAGAGGCAGATATTAGAGTAAGTTGTACGTGTACACGTGTGCCAGTTATTGATGGTCATACTGAATCAGTATTTGTTGAAACAGAAAAAGAGATTGATCCAACTTTAGCAAAAGATACCTATAATCAATACAACAAAGACATATCAGTAGCAGGTTTGCCTTCAGCACCAAAAGACTACTATGCGTTCCATGAAGACCCTACACGACCTCAACCAAGAATAGAAAGAGAGATCGGTGGAGGAATGACTACAACTATTGGTAGAGTTGAAAAAGAAGAGTTATTCGATAATGGTCTAAAGTATATGCTATTCTCACACAACAAGAAAATGGGTTCAGCAAAAGGCGCTGTTTTGTTGGCCGAAATGCTTTACAAAAAAGGAAAAATCTAGAGTTTTTTTGCAATTTTTTCAATAATAACTTTATAAGAACCAGAAATCTAGATCGTCTCAGGGATTTTAATGGTTAAAGTTGATGATTTAGATTTACAGATTTTATCTGAATTATCAAATGATGCATCAATTTCAGTTCCAAGACTTTCAAAAAAAATCAATGTAAATTCGTCTGTAGTGTATTCTAGAATCAAAAGATTGGTTAAACGAAAGTTAATTGAGCGATTTACGATAGTTGTTAATGATGCTGAGCTAGGTTACAACGTAAAAGCATTAACTGGAATTAACATGGATACTAAGAAAAGAGATCATGTTATTGATGAACTTTTTAAGATTGAAGGAGTAAGGGAAATTGCTGAAGTTACTGGTAGATTTGATATTCTAGTAACTATGTATGCCAGATCTCTAGATCAGATGCACAAAATGGTTTCAGAACGCATAGGACGAATAGATGGCATACAGTCATCAGAGTCATTCATAGAGATGAAAACACGAGCAAAAGCAATGCCATATATGCCATCAAAGGATAGTGATTAGCAGTGCAGAAACAAAAATCAGAATCTCGGATTGCAGTTTATTATGAGTTAACAAAACCAAAGATATGGTATCTACTTGTTTTTACTGCTTTTGGGGCAACACTAACTGCAGCTAATATCTATGATATTGAGGTGTCACCTGCAACATGGATCTTAATGTTGTTTTCCGTTGCAGCAGGTTCTGCAGCTGCAAATACCTTGACAAACTATCATGATAGAGACATAGATGCAATCATGGAAAGAACGAAAGGAAGACCTCTTCCATCAAAAAGGATCTATCCAGCTGAAAAAGCTAGAAATTTTGGATTGGCTTTAGCTGGAATATCACTTGTACTGGCATTTGGAATTTCATTTACCACTACCTTAGAACAAGGTGTTTGGGCTACGGCCTTTATCGCATTTGGTTTATTAAATAATGTTCTCGTGTATTCATACGCACTTAAACGAAACTCAAGAAGCAACATAATTTTAGGAGGATTATGTGGTGGGTCTCCTCCAATGATTGGTTGGGTTGCTGTAACAATGTCGGATTTATGGACAATGGGATTGGTTATGGCAGGATTGGTTTTCATATGGATTCCAATGCATATTTGGGCTCTAACTTTGCATTTCAAAGAAGATTATAACAAAGTTAATGTTCCAATGTTAACTGCTGTTCAATCTGAAAAAACATCTGCAAGGACTATTGCAATTTCAACTTTTGTAATGGTATTATTTTCAATTGTACCATTCTTTTTAACAACAGAAAGTGGAGAACCAATGGTTGGACCAGTATATTTGTGGACTGCTATTGCTTCAGGAGTTTTAATGATAATTTTATCTGGATGGGTAATAGCAAAACCAATGGAAAAAGCATCATGGATGTTATTCAAATTTTCTAGTCCATACTTGGCGGTTTTGTTTATAGCGTTAATGGTAGATTCAGCATTATAGAAGACTGTTTTTTTGATCCAAGCTATTCAATTCTTTTGTTATTTCAGAGTGTTGATTAACTAATGATTCAAGCTCGTTTTTGATACCTGTCGAATTCCATTCTGATTTTACTAGTGCATTTAACTTTGAAATAATGCTCCATTGAATATTATTTTGCTTATCAATTAATTCTAAGAAACGTTTTCCCTTTTCATCTTCAGACATAATTTTTTGTTAGTCTAGAATCATAAAAAGTTAGCAATATTGGTAATAATACAATTTCAAAATGTTATAAATTAATAAAAATAGAAAGGAATGTGTATTGTAGTATTTCAGAGTGCAAAAGGAAAGCTTTCAAGTCAGTAAAGATCGGATTTAAAGAAAAAAGAAACCTTTGTGAATATCATTATAATTTATTCTTAAATAAGGATGAAAAACATAAGGTGAGTTTTACCAAGGCTTCAAAATTTAAATGAAAATGAGTAATGAGGATTTTTAATACTTGAAATTATTGAAAGATTTAACATCTACTATTTTTAAACAAAATTATGGCCACCAAGAAAGATACTGGTCCTAAGAAAATAGGAAGAAAAGAATCAAAAAAACCAATAGCAAAATCAAAGAAAAAATCAGAATCTTCATCAAAACCTGAGTTTGAAAAAGCTTGGAGAGAATATAATACCGCATTGAGCGTATGGAAAGAGTCTCTTGCTCAATGGCAAAAGGCTACAAACGATACATTGATGACATATCATGATGCTTGTCAAAAAGCTCTTGAATCAGATACAGAGTTGTTGAGAAAAGTGAGTTCAAGTTGGGAAGAGACCTGGGATGAAATTGGACCAGAATATATCAAACAACAGAAAAAAATGATTGAAAATATTTTCAAGGAAACAAACATTGAATCTATCAAAAAATTTAACGATCAATGGGAAAAATTTCTTAAAACTTCTGGAGATGACTCAATTAAGGCTTATCAAGAAGCTATTAAACGATTCAATGAAGCTTGGCAAACAAATCAAATTTAAAAACTTACTTTTTAGTAATTTTAATTGAATTATTTCTTATCAAGGAAAGTATACTCAAAGAAATAAGTAGTACTTGAAGAACATACCCTCCAATAATCAAAATAACTGCATTCTCAAAAGGAGTTAGAGACGACATTATGTCAATGTGTTGAGGCGATAAAGTATTTCCTGTTATTACAACTATCCCAATAATTATGTTTGGGATCAAAACATAACGAATTTTTTTAATCGATAAAATTGTTAATGCAATAAAAATTAATTCGAGACTAATTGCCTGAATGAAAAATTTTGGATCACCCATTGGAATTCCAATTATTCCCGTAATGCTAATTGCTACCAAAATAATTACAATTAATTTTTGCAGAGTCAACTAAATCTCCAATATTTTGATAGATTAACAAACTTTACTTGTTAATTTGATATTTTCAATTTTTATAGACTTTGAAGTTTGTTCTCAATCTCATTTAATTTTTGAATTTGTTTTCTTAATGTTTGAATTATTTCATGTTCCCTTTCCGTAGTTTCAATTTTTTTATTTTCACCTTCTAGCTCACTTATAATCTCAAAGTGCTCTGGAGTAGCTTCTTCTTCAGCGATTGGTTCTGGAGCAAGATCTAGTTCTTGTGGAAGCTCTGTTGCTGCTTCTTTGGGAAGTGAACCTCTTGGACTGGGAAGTGGTTTTTCAGGCTGTGATTCTAATTTTTGAATTTGTTCTTCTAATTGTTCTAATCGGGTTAATTGTTCTGGAGTAGCTTCTTCTTCAGCGATTGGTTCTGGATTATCTAATACTTGAGGTAGATCTCCCAAATTGTCTAACTTTACTTTATTATCATCGATTCTAAGATAAGGTTGTCCGCCAATTCGAAATGTTCGAATTTTGTGACCCTGCTTCCAAGATGAAAGGCCACTGTAAATTGTTATGTATGACAAACCATTTTTTATATCTGAAGTAATAGTAAGCCTATCAACAATTTTTCCTTCCTCTATTCCATTATTAGAATCCCTGTGTCGCTTAGCTTTAGAAATTAAATGGTTTGAGTCATAGCTTACTTCAGAAATTACAAAATCTGCCCATTTACTCATACAAAAAGAACTGGTAAATTCCTACTAAATAAGCAATAACATTGCTTGATTTTTAATTTAAGAAAAACATTTTGATAAAATAGTCCTTTTAAAAAATGAATAAATCATAAGGGATGTAAAGAAGTCATAATGGTAGAATAATCAAATCACAAGTAAAATTTGACATGATGAATTAGATCATTCAAATGAAATATTCAAACTGTAAAAAATAAAATTTTTAATTGAAATTTGCAAATTACTTGATATTTGAGATATTGAGAAAACATTTCTAGAAACAGTTGTTTTAAATTTAATTTTAAAATAAATTTGATAAGTAATTATTTCATCATAATTTTTTAATTCACATAGTTCACAAGTAGGTAAATTCAGAAAAATAAATGTTGAAATTAAATAAGTTTAGAATGAAGATAGTACTTGATAGGAGCATTCTTTATAAGCAATTGAGATTTTGTATTAAAAATACAATAAATTAAATAAAATTTAGATTTTAGGAGACAGAATTTTGGCATAGTTTTGGACTGAAAAAATACGGTTATAATTGGTTCTTAATCTTTGTATAAAATGGAAATTTCGATTGAGCCTTGGAAAAAGTTAGTAATCCATGAAGTAATAGAATACAAATTTGATGATTGGGTAAAGCAAATTGCGTTTAGTACAAGATCTTCAGGAGGAGCGATTCCCACAATGCAATGGACGAATGGAATTGTATTTTCACCAGCAAACTTTCCAACTACAAATGCAACAATAGAAGAACAATTAAAGGGAACACTTCATTGGTCCTCAGTTTCATTTGCAATTAAAGAAAAATTTGAAAAACAAATAGTAATTGAAAATGCAACAATAAATCTTGTAGATGTTAGTGTAAATGAAATTTTCAAAGAATTGTCTATGAAATTAAAAACACAATCTAAATTTGTAAATGAAAAATATGCTAAATCATAATGAATGTTGAAGAAAAGATAGAAGAATGTATATTCAATCTAAATCAGATCAAGTATTTTGATCCGGATCCATTTTATGTTAATTATTTTTTTAGTTTATTTATCAAATCAGTAAAACAAGTTTATGATGGAATTTTTGAAGAAGCAAATAATGATTTTGGTTTGTTTGTTTTAATGGATTGTAATAAAGAAAAATTTCTTAAAAAAGCTTTGATAAAACAAGATAAAAAAGCATTGCAGTTTATAGATTGGTTTGAAAAAAAAATTGAAATTGAGCATAAATCTCCTTATCCAAAATTTATTAAAGATGTAATTGATTTTCAAAAAAAATTTAACAAGTTACCCAAAATCAAAATAATGATACGAGCTAAACAACGATGCTCTAAAGATGTAAATCAAGAGATTGTAGTAAAATTGACAGACGGTAAATTAAGATCTAAAGAGGAATTAATTGTTGAAATTAAAAAAAATCTTCCAATTTTTTTAGAGATTATCAATACTAAAAGAAAATTAAATAATGAACCAAAGGTTAACCAAAAGCAAGCTATTGCATCTACTTTTATGAAAATTAATGAGAAGGAAGAATATGAAATTTCTTATGCTTCTGAAATATACATCCCAATTTTAAAAAGACTTGTAAGTGATTCAAGACAGAAATTAAGAGAACTGACCGAATGGAGTTAAATTTATTAATTATTTGTTTTTTCTATTAAATCCAAAAATTTCATGCTCTGATTTTATTTTGATTATGGGGAGATAAGAAAAACCATGTTCAAAGTTTTCAGATAGCTCTGGTTCCTTTCCCTCATGTCCTTTATATTTCACAAATGGTTTTAGTGGTTCTGAGTCTAATTCAACGTAATTGAATTGATAATAAACATTATCCATTTCTAATGAGGTAAGATGCCCCATTACCCAAGAATTTTTGTGAGGGATTGCATATAGTGTAAGATTTGGTTCGTCTGGAAGTTCAGGATCATAGGTAAGTCTCGCTAAACTTCCAATATCTTTTACTCTAATGGGATGAAATGTATCAGGTATTTTTTCGGATTTAATTGAAAGTGGTGAAATTTCGGACTCCATATGAATAATTGGGGCATATGTGGAAATGTCCTTAGTTGATTCAACAACATCACAGTATTCTTTTCCAGCAGATGCTTGATAAGAAATGTATCTTCCAAATTTTGTCATAGGAGTATAAAATAAGAGAAGGGTATTTGCAAGGGATAAGCTACTAGATAAAACTCTGATTCCATGTAGATCGTGAGAAAAAACTCTAAGAGGATATTCTCTAAAGGCGCACACAAATCTTGCTAAATCATTAAAGCTATGTAATTCAACAAAACATTGACTTTGTATCATTAATGCTATATTAGATTAAAGTCTATTTTTATTCTTTCAGAATTTTCTTAAAATTTTATTAATTTCACTTGTTTAATTCTATATTATGACTTCGGTTAAAACACGCAGAGTCAGTTCTGAGAAACTGGAAAAATTACAAAAAGAAGAAGAAACACGAAATGCAGCAAGACGTAAAGCTCAAAAAAAAGGCAAGAGTTTAGCTACTGATAAATCCAAACTAAAAACTTCAAGGCCTTCTAAATCAGCGCGAAAAGTTACTAAAAAGCGTGCTTCAGTAAGATAAAATTTAATGAAATTTATTTCGTTTTATTTTACCTTCATAGTTAGAATTTTTTTGAAATTTATTACAAGATACCTTTCTGTCGAAATATTCCATAACAAAATGAAAAATGATTAATTTTGCAAAAACAAGAGAGGAAATAAGAGCCAAAATTGGTTCATTGAGAAATAGCAAATAGGCGGTAACACCAATTGAAGTCATAATTTCTAAGCCAATGCAAGAACAAAGAATGAGAGGATTTTTTCTCAATTCAGTTTAAGATTGTGATTTTGGCCACATTGAATTCCAAGTTTCAGCAAATTTTTTCATTATTTCCCCATAAGCTTGCATTTGTTCCATTCCTGAGGAGCCAATAGTTTTTTGCCAATTTTCTGCAAATTGTTTGAAGGCGTTTGCGCTAGAATCATTCAGTGTTTTTTGCCATGCTTCACCAAATTCTTTATACGATTTCATTCCAGCATCAGCAAGTGCCTTTTGCCAATTTTCTGTAAACAATTTCATAGTTTCTGAACTTGATTCTTTTGTTGCTTTTTCCCAAACCTCATTAAATTTATTCTGCATATCACTACTTGCGTTTTGAATTTGTTCAAAAAGTGTTTTCCAGTTTTCTAGAGATTTAGAATATTCTTGCCATAGAGAATCCCATTCATTTGTTTTTTCTTCTGACATTAACTTATTGAGTATTTTTGTGACTCTTAAACTGATCCATTAAGGATAAAATTATAGTTTTTGACGATGTTTTAATCTTTCTTGCATTCTTAATTTTCCTTCTTCAAATTTTTTTCGATCTTCGTCTGTTTTTAGCATTAACTTAGGAACTGTTGTAGGTTTACCTTTTTTTTCTAATGCAACAAAAGTAACAAAGGCGGTACCAGTAATTGTTTGGATTCCTGTAACTATATCTTCAGCTTCAACTTTTACTTCAATCTCCATTGAGGAGTTATGAACATAGTTTATTCGGGCATTAAGTTTTAGAACATTACCCACATAAACAGGTTTGATAAAATTTACACTATCCATACTAACTGTTACTGCATTTGATTGAGAATGCCTTTGAGCAACTATTCCTGCAACCATGTCAACATGTTTTAAAATTTCTCCACCAAATACATTTCCTGCAGGATTGGCATCAGAAGGAAACATTCTAACGATTACCTCTGCATGAGATTCCTCTGGACTTTTCTTTGGTTTTATAGAAATCTTCGATGTCATTTTAAATTCGTTTTAATATTTCCTTTTTCTTATCTTGAAATTCTTTATTTGTGATTATTCCTTTTTTATTTAATTCTCCTAATTTTTCTAAAATTGTAAGATTTCTTTCAGATGATGCAAAACGATTGGTATCCTTAATAGAATTAGATAATTCTTCTTTTTTACTTAGAATTTTTTTTGATACCTTGGAACTTCGATTTTTTGCCTTGGAACGTAATTCTCTAGTTTTTTTCTTGGCAAGCTCTGCGTGCATTTTTAATTTTTCAACAACCTCTTTCTTATTTTTTTGATTAAATCTATGTTGATACTCTTTTATCACAAGAACTGGGAAAGGAGTCCATTCTACATCATCATAAAACTGGTTTAGCTGTTCATTTGTTACATTTTTTAGATATTTTTTAAAATAGTCTTCAGATTTGTTTTCCAATCTAATGGTTTAGAAATCATCCCATTTAATTTAATCATTTTTTTAGAGGTTTTTTCTATTTGAAATAATTTTTTAATTGTATTTTATCAATATTAGGAATTTTAGCTAATTCAAATCCCTCAGATCTCTTAGATAAAGATCGTGTAGCATCGATGCCGATTTTTGCTGTTTTTAGATTTTTTTGATCGCTAGATGGATCCAAGCTGGAACCTCTAACTTTTTTCAAGATTATTAGATCTTTATCGGCTTGGAATCTTGTTGCCATAGCATATTCAACTGATTCGGCATTATTTGGATCAATATCCTCATCTATAACAATGACTTGTTTAAGTGAGCGGTGGGATTCGAATGTTTTTTTGATAATTTTTTTTACATCAGATTCTGTTTTCTTTTTTATCTGTACTACAGCATGTAACCAATTGCAGCCCCCATTAGTCATTGATACCTGTATTGTCTGTGAAAATGCTTTTTTCAATTCCCCATTTAGTTTAGATTCTATAGGCATTCCCATCAATAATCTATGTTCGGAAAAGCTGGATAATACGTCGTGATAAATAGGATTTTTTCTAAAAAATAGATTTTCTAATTCAAAAACGGGTTGAGAACGATGATGATCATATGTTTGAAGCATTTCTACCATCCATTCAGGGTGGGTTTTATCACGAAGAATTCTTCCTTCCATAACAATTTCTGCACCAGAGGGCACATTCAAACCTGAAAAAGGAAGTTTTGTAAGAGTAAGTTTCCCTCCTAAAATAGAATTTGCGATATCAATTTCGTCCGTTCCCCATTCAGCTTGATAGGCTCCTGCTATGGATACTGCAGGATGTACACCTATAGTTATAGCAATCTTTAGATCCTCCCCATGTTCTTTTGCATTAATAAAACATCTGTGTAAATGTCTTCCTTCAACCATTCTAATGGAAAAATGGGTTTTATCGATAGGCATCAATCTATGAAAGGATGAGTTTTGTTTTCCAGTTTCTGGATTTCTTGCAAATGCAATTGAAGAAGTAATGAAAGGACCTGATTCTTTTTCAAAATGAGTTACTATAGGAAGAATAGATAAATCTCTAGATTTGTTTTCCATGAATTTACCCGAAGGGATAACTTTGGGTTTTTTTGCATGTTTAATTGATTTAATGATGTTCTGATGTATGTTATCTTCAGAACTTTTAACCGCAAGTGCAAATCTTTTTCTTGTACCTACCAAATTTGATACGAGATTAAAATTACTTTTTTTGATATTCTCGAATAAAATGGCATAAGAACCATCAAGTTTTGCTGTAATTCCAGCAATCTCATATTTAGTAGAAACAGGTTTTTTTACGGTTTTTAATTCACCTGATTTTTTTACAAGTGATAAGTAATTTCGTAAATCAGTCAATTATGAATCATCTCCATGATTTCTGACATTAAGGCCTTTGCAGTATCAGATTCTAATTCTTTATGAGTAAACGAAGATACAATGGCAATGCCTCTTATTCTTGTGCTAATTTTTTCAGCTGTTAATTTTAGAAAAAGAGATTCAGATAAGGACGGAATTATAGTGGATGTAACAGGAGTAGGACCAGTAGCTAATGAAATAACCATAGAACCTAGTTTATTGTTTCCCTCAGATACGGAAACAAAATACCCATTATCAAATTTTTGAATCCGTAAAGAAAAACTACGGCCCTCCAAATTTACGGTTTTTTCAGAAAACCCATTTGGAGAGTTCAACAACTTTTGAACAAATCTTATGCTTTTATTGCTATTGATTCAGTATTTTGAGAGGCTTTAACTTCAGCATTTGGATTTTTCTTGCAACGCTTTTCATGTTTGTCAGTATTAACAAACAGTTTGTTACAATGTTGGCATGGAGTTTTTTCTTTGGTTTTTGCTGTTTTTGTTTTTGGTGTTTTTGTTTTTGGTGTTTTTGTTTTTGGTTTTGCTTTAATCTCTGCTAATTCTTCAATTTCAACCTCTTCGTGGCTTTCAGTAATAGCTTTTGCTTCAATTGAATCAGCTTCTACTCTTGCTCGAAGCTTTGCTTTGTATTTGAGATTACGTGGTTTTGTTCGTAGTCTATATCCACAGCATGGACACCAAAGACCTTCCCATTTGATGAATATTTCACAAATTTGGCATCGACGTTGTCCAGAAGCATATCTTCCGGTTCCTACAGGCTTTTGAGCCTTGTATCTAACGCAAATTCCTTTACAAGTCATCTTTGTGGTTTTATATAGAATTCATAAGTATATAAGGATGGATCGAGAATTTCTTGATAAATTCTATAATTTTTTTGTAAAAATTATAATAAAAAAGCCGATCAGTATTATTTGTTTTAATGAAAACGAAAAAATCTTCAATAAATATGTATAGTTTTTTGAAAATTCAAATTTTTTTCAAAATAATATTTCAGTTTATTAGATTCAAGAAAAAATTTAATTTTTTCAAAAAAATAAAAAAATTAAAGAAAATAATATTATCATAAAAACATAATTTCATTTTGAAAAATTCTGAAGACCCAAAACTGAAAAGTATCTACTTATCCAGTAATGGATAGAGGCAAAATTGAGTGTCTATAGCCATCTCTTTGAGAGATATATTTTGCAGAAAGCATGTCCCGTTTACCTCTTTGATTAAAATTTTTAATTTTTAAGCTGGTTTTTCTTTCATCAACAAATTCGAATTCAAAAGAAGAGCAAAATTTCAGATTTAGCATATTTTTAATTTCTTTTGCAACATCCATGTTTCCATCACCTACTTTGACAATTTTTCGTTTAGCCCTCAAACCTCCTAGAACTTGAATAATATGCGTGACTAATTCTTCTATTGAGGGGTGAAATGAACTCTCGATTTCGCATCCATAATAAAATACAGACAATCCAATTCGTTGTCCAGGATCAACTCCAATCACTAATTCTTCCTGATTAAATTCTAAATCTAGTTTCTGCATCATCAATCCACGTATTACAGTAGGATGTTTTTCAAAAATGTCTTCATGAAGCATTGGTTTATTACATTCAATTGGTGCCTCCTTACTGGTTGTTAAAACTAGATGACCATCATAATTCGGAATTTCTCCAGGTAAAATTGAATCAAAGGAAAGATTGAGGATTTTCAGAAAGTTTGAAAATCTGTAGTAAGGTTTACCATAAGTAGTTGCAATTCCAATGCGGGTATTTAATAAAGATTTGATACTATAAGAGAGGAAATGTGTGATTTAGGTTTATACCTTCAAAACAATTGACACAACGTGCTTTACTGCCTCATCAAAATTAGCCTCGATATTTGATTGAATTTCAGCCAATTTTGTTTCTCCTTCTTGGGCAATTCTTGTAGATTCTGCATTAGCTTTGTCCTTGGAGGCACTTATTATGATCTCAGCCTCTTTGGTTGCCATTTCTCGAGTTTTTTCAAGAAGTTTATCAATTTCATTTTGGGTTTTTACAGAGAGCTGTTTTTTCATATCAGCAACAGTGCTATTAAGAGAATCCAAGTCGTCCTCTAGTCCACTCAGAGATTGAATTATACCAGTAACCTTTGATTCGGCCATGCTGCTCATTATAATTTTAATCCTTCAAATCCATTACTTAAATCATTCAGTTTTAACAAATTTTTGTTAAATTTCGGATCGCTTAGCCTTTATCCTGTTGTCAAAAGTAAAATAGCTCGTGCTAGATCGCCTTTTGCTTCCTCAAGTGCATTTTTTGCCTTTTCTTCATCAACTCCTGCTTGTTGACTAACAAGTTGGATATCTTCCTCTGAAAATACAGGAACTTCCAATTCTTTTTCCTCATAAGAATCCGCAGTAACTGTAAAAATTGAATTGTCCTTGGCTTTCATCTCAGTTACTGAGGGTTTTGAAACAATTATCTCCTTTTTGTCAGTCTTAATAATAACCTCTTGGACATTTGAGATTTCCTTCATATCTAATCCCATCTTATCCATCATTCTTCGCATTTCACGGTTGCCGCCTCGCATCATGAGGATATTTCTCCTTTACGACTTTTTAAACTATCTCTGATTTTAACTGCTAATCCTCTATCAAAATCAGAAATCATTTCTGAAGATAATACAGATTTGCCCACTGCAATAACTTTGTCTTGAAATAATACTGGTGTATCAGATGAAATTCTAATATTTTTGCCACACCAAACAACATGCTTACAAAATACTGACCTTCCTTCCTCAATAAAGGGGGCTGCCTCTTGATTTACCTCCAAACAATTTTCTTTGAATTTTTTGCTTTTCAATAACATCTGTGCAAAATAGAGACTAATTGCTAAACCACCATCAATTCTTAATGTGCATAATAAATTTCCCTGATGAGAAACAGTTTTGATCCTTCCATTCTTTTTTGAAAAAGTAATTTCAATATCTTTAGGTAAGTATCTCGATACCCCATTTCCAAATAATGCATCAATTGTATGTTTTAACTTTAGATGGTGATTCATATCAATAGTCGGATCTTTTCTAAATATTAGTTCAATGTTAGAATATATTTTCTAACCCAAACTATATAGATAGCATTTTTATCTTTAGTTTATGGAAGAAAGGGAAGAAACTAGGAAAATTCAATTTACAGGAAAATCATCCTATATTGTTTCTTTGCCAAAACAATGGATTACAGATCTTGGATTAAAACAAGGTGATCAAATTAGAATGATTAGAAAGAGATCATCCATTTTAGAATTGTATCCACCAAAAGTTGAAACACGAATTCAGAAGAAAGAAGATGCAACAGTAGAGATAGATATTGAAGAAGAGGCATCTTCGATTGTTAGAAAATTAATTTCACTGTATTTTTTAGGATTCAAAACAATTAATGTTAAACCCAAAACCGGAAGATTAAGTCCAAACCAACGGAATACGGTAAAAGAAGCGGTAAAAAGAATGCTTATGGGTTCTGAAATTATTTCAGATTCCAGTGGAGGAATAACAGTACAGGTTTTAGTGAATTTGCTAGAATTGTCAGTAGATGGTGCATTCAAGAGAATGATTCATCTGGCAAAATCTATGACAAGTGATGCTATTCTTGCAGTTAAAGAAAACAATTTGGATCTTGCTGAAGAAGTAATTAATACCGATGACGAAGTAGATAGATTTGGTTTTTACATTATTCGTCAATTAAAGATAGCAATTCAAAATGAACACATGCTAAAAGAAATGGGTTTCAGAAATGCAAGGAATTGTTTGGGATATAGACTTGTTGTAAAAAATATTGAAAGAACTGGAGATCATGCAGCATTTGTTGCAAAAGATATTATAGAATTTAAAAAGCCCATTAAAAAAGAAATTATAGATAAAATTCAAGAAATGAGTGAATTCTCCCTTTCAGTTTTAGATGAATCTTGTCTTTCTTTATTCAAAGAAGATTATGTTCAAGCAGAAAAAACAATTAAGAAAACTAGCTTAATTTCAAAATATGAGAAAAAGGTAAGAGATGCTTTAAAATCGCTTAAAGATGATGAAGAGATTTACAGAATCAGAAGAATTACTGAAAATATTCGAAGAATTGCAGAGTATGCAAGTGACATTGCAGAAATTGTTCTAAATATGAACATTGAAAAGGCTTTGAAGAAAACTGGCTAAATTTTTAATTTTAAAGGTAGAAGTTTAAACTTAAGTAGAATTTTGAGAAAATATTGAGAATGAAATCTGCAATTTTAATTACATATGACAAAGAGGATGCCATAACAGAGGCTACTGGACTATGTGACGCCGCAGGATATGAAATTGTACATATGGTCAAGCAAAATTTTCTCAAAAAGCCAAAATATGGAATTGGTGGTGGGATTTTAGAAAAATTAGAAGAAATTACTGATCGAGTAAGACCTGATGTCATAATTTTTGATGAGATCCTAAAACCAAGTCAAAATTACAATTTGGCTTCTATTCTTCATAGGGAAATTTTAGATAGAGAAGCATTGATTCTTGAAATCTTTGAAAGTAGGGCATCTAGTGCTGAATCAAAACTCCAAGTAAAACTTGCTCAATTACGGTATGAAATGGCAAGAGCAAAAGAAAAAGTTCGTCTTTCAAGCATAGGAGAACAACCAGGATTTATGGGGATAGGAAAATTTGAGGTAGATGTTTACTATAATGATATCAAGCACAGAATGCAAACAATTCGATCAAAACTAGAAAAAGCTGGAAAACAAAGAGAGTTACACCGTCAAGGAAGAAAAAGACTTGGATTTAAAACAATTTCACTTGCGGGATATACTTCTGCTGGCAAGACTTCATTGTTTAATAAAATGACAGGTGAATCACGGGAACAAAGCCAAGAATTATTCACCACTCTTTCAACTACTACTAGAAGAATAACTATAAACCGTGAACCGTTTTTGATTGCTGACACGGTAGGATTTATCAGTAAACTTCCAGCCTACATGATTGATGCATTTAAGTCTACGTTAGAAGAGATGATTCATACAGACATTATTATTCTTGTAGTAGACATAAGTGATTCTATTTTTGATTTGAAAAAAAAATTTAAGAGTTGTATGAGAACATTAAGTAATCTAGGAGTTGAAAGAGATAGAATAATTTTTACTTTCAATAAATCAGATTTATTATCAAAAGAGCAAATAGATGAAAAAATTGAAATTCTTAACTTAAAAGATAACAGAAAAAGGATTACTGTTTCTTCAAAAACAGGACAAAATGTAAACGATCTCAAAAAACTTATCAGAGATATCATAGGAAATGAAAAATCATCCCAATTCAAAAAGGAGTTTACTACATAATGGTAATTGAGGTTATAAGAATTGGTCAAAGAATAGTAAGAGATGACAGGGTAACAACACATGTTGCATTGGTTTCTCGTGCCTTTGGAGCATCAAAAATATTCATGACTGAAGTAAATCCAGAAATAAAGGAGATCTTAGAAAAAATAAAAACAACATGGGGAGGAAATTTTGTTGTTGAGTTTATTGACAATTGGAAATCCATTATTAAAAAGAAAAAAAATGATAATTGCAAAATTGTTCATCTTACAATGTATGGAGAAAATATCAATGAGGTACAAAAGAAACTTGCAGAAGAAGAAAATTTGCTTATTGTAGTAGGTGCTGAAAAAGTACCAAGGGAAATCTATGAACTTTCTGACTATAATGTTGGTATTGGTAGTCAGCCCCACTCAGAAATTAGTGCTTTAGCAGTACTTTTAGACAGAATCCAGGGTGGACAACAATTTGAAAGGAATTTTGTGGGTGGAAAAAGAAGGATAGTACCTACAAAAAAAGGAAAAAATGTTCTAGTTGAGGAAACAAGGGATTAATAGTAGAAAATTAGGAGTCATTAGAGTTGGTAGACAAATAC
The DNA here is from genome assembly GCA_965223805.1 of Nitrosarchaeum sp. GTDB lineage: Archaea > Thermoproteota > Nitrososphaeria > Nitrososphaerales > Nitrosopumilaceae > HKST03. The sequence goes on from OZ245014.1 coordinate 1,237,915, forward strand.
GAAGATCCTTTTGTTCGAATAGCTTCAATGATTGGGGGTGATGAATACCTCAAAGTAGCAAGATCACTGCTGAAGGCAGAAGACGCTACAGATGAAGAAATTGCTAGTTCGACTGGATTGAGAATTAATATGGTGAGAAGGGTATTGTATGATCTTTTTGGAAAATCTCTCATCACAGGAATTAGGGTTAAGGATGAAAGAAAAGGTTGGTTCGTTTATCGATGGAGAACAAGAAGAGAAGAAGTTGAAAACTTTATTGAAAACCAAAAAAAGAAAATCACCGAAAGACTCCAACAACGATTGGATTACGAAAATGCTTCCGATTTTTATCATTGTGGAAATGAGGATTGTCCAAGAGTGACATTTGAGGATGCATTAGAAGGAATGTTCAAGTGCCCATCTTGTGGTAATGTTTTGAATTTAAAAAAGAATGACAAATCGAAGAAGGCATATTCGAAGAAAATTGATGAAATCAAAAAAGATATGCAGCAAACATTTTAGCATTAATGCTTTAAAGATGATAGTATTTGATTAGAAAAAAACAAAAAAAAGAAATTCCTAAAAAAACAATCAAAAAAATTCTAGTACCACTTGATGGATCAAGAAATTCTTTACGTGCTTTAAGAGAAGCTATCAACCTGGCTAAATTCACCAATTCACAAATTGTTGGAATTTACGTGATTCCAAAAGATATTTCATCACTTCCTCTCATCGAAATATTACAACCTTTATCATCACTTAGACCAATTGGATTCCAAAAAAAAGTTCTTAAATATGGAACTAAAATTATCAACAATGCAAAAGAAATTTGTGAAAAAAACAAAGCAAAATTTTCTGGTCAAATCCTTAAAGGAAATCCAGGTTATGACATTGTAAAATTTTCAAAAATAAACAAAAACGAAATTAGTTTTATTGTTATTGGTTCACGAGGCAAAGGTCCTACTGCTGAAATGGTTCTTGGAAGTGTTTCAAACTATGTAATTCACAAGGCTAAATGTCCTGTGATTATAGTGAAATGACAATTGTGAATATGTAAGTAGAAATCAGTTGTAATTCTTTGGCTGGGGAATTCATGACCAATTTGTAACTTAATTAAAAAAAATCCAAATGTATGACTGGTTTCAGAGTATTCTAAAAAGTTGAAAACGAGGGTACTAGAATAAATATGGAGTAATATTTTGTTTGATCCTTGAGTCAAATAGCAACAGTAAATCCTGCAACAGGGGAAGAAATTGCAAAATATGATGCAATGGGTAGAGATCAAATTTTTCAAATGGTAGGAAAAGCAAAGAGAGCATTTCCAGAGTGGAAAAAAGATTATGAGAGACGAAGGAGTTATGTTTACAATTTAGTTGAATATTTAAAAAAGAACAAAACTGAACTGGCAAAAATAGCGACTAACGAAATGGGTAAAGCCCTTAAAGAGTCAATTGGAGAAGTTGAAAAATGTGCATGGGCTCTAGAATTTTATGCTGATCATGGAGATAGTTTTCTCTCAGATGAAGTTCTAAATACAGATGCAAGAAAAAGTTTTCTGACTTTTGAGCCACTTGGAATTATTGGCTCAATTATGCCATGGAATTTTCCATATTGGCAAGCTTTACGATTTGCGGCACCATGCTTGATGGCAGGCAATGTAATAGTAATGAAACCATCAAGAATTACTTTACAATCAGGTATAGAAATTGAAAAAGCCTTTGCAGAAGCAGGAATTCCAGATGGTATATTTCAGACAGTTGTAGGTAGTGTAGATTCAGCAAATCATCTTATTGATTCCGAAGTAAATGCCGTAACTTTTACTGGCAGTACAAATGCAGGAGCTAAGGTAGGTGAACGAGCTGCCATGAATCTAAAAAAGTGTGTTTTGGAACTTGGAGGAAGTGATCCTTTCATTGTACTTGATGATGCAATAATTGAAAAAGCAGCTGAAGGAGCAGTTAAAGGAAGATTCATCAATTGTGGGCAAAGTTGCGTTGCATCAAAAAGGTTTTTTGTTGGAAAAAATATTGCCAAGAACTTTATTGAATTATTTATTAAAAAAGCATCTCAACTAAAAGTAGGAGACCCCACATCAATAAAGACGGATATAGGTCCACTATCAAGTAAAGAAAGCTTAGATACCATATCTGAAATTGTAGAAGATGCAAAAGAAAAAGGAGCTGAAATTCTATTAGGAGGTTCCAAAATTGATGGGAAAGGATATTTTTATCAGCCTACCATTCTTACAAACATTAAACCAAATATGAGAATAGCAAAGGAAGAAACATTTGGTCCAGTAGCTCCAATTACCATAGTTGAAAATGAAAGTGAGGCAATAAAGCTTGCAAATGATATTGAATTTGGTTTAGGTGCAAGTATTTGGACAAAAGATCTTGAAAAAGCCGGAAAAATGTCAAGACGTATTGAATCTGGAATTGTTAGTGTGAATAATGTAGTGATTTCAGATCCAAGAATTCCATTTGGTGGTATTAAACATAGTGGGTTTGGAAGAGAACTATCAAGATATGGAATGCTAGAGTTTGTAAACATAAAGTCTGTGAGATTTTATGATAATTTGACACATCATCACTATGTAGAATAGCTTTCTACAATATCATAAAAATCCCATAAGAATATTCAAAATTTGGAATTTTGAGAAGATTATTCATATTCAAATTCTTCATTCTTACTATCGTAATCACATTCTGCTAGTTCCACATTCCTTGTTCAGAAACATCTTTTGTTAAATCTTCAACTAGTTTTTCATAATGCTCTCGGGTTTTTCCAGTCTCCTTGAGTTTAACTTGTTCAATTTCGTTGAGTTCTTTATCCACTTTTTCAGAAACATATTGTAAACGAGCTTCGGCCATCATAAACAATCTATTATTTTCTTTCCATAAATGTTCTGTAATATGTTCGACATATTGTTTCATATCGTTGATCAGATTTTCAGAGTTTCCAGAAGAAAGATATTCTTTTGCTGATTCTTCCATATGTTTTCCAATTTCTCTTGAGCGTTCATGATCCATTAACATCATAGCAATGGGTCCCATGTTTCTTGGCATTCCTGCTTGTTCAAGAGCAGGAAACAATGAGTTCTCTTCTTTACTATGATGACAAACATCAGTAAAGTTTTTTGAGAAATCAATTACAGGCAATAAAATAGATTCCGGAATTTGTTTATTATTAGTTAGTAATTCAATTGTGGATTCCATAGCTTTGATGACTTTTTCTATAAGATCATGATCCCTTCGTAATGATGCAGTTGACATATTATCTACGACAAAGATGACATATCTATATCTTTTTTTAATTTAGTTAATAATTAAAAGAGATGAAATTAGTTAACGAGTAAATCGTTAACTGTATTTTTTAACGGTTTGAAAGACTGTTTTCTTTAACAAATGTCCAGATCTTTTTTGTCATTTCACTGGGAGCAATAGGTTTCTTACCAAAAACTTGTTCAACAGTTTCTTTGCGTCCTGCAAAGCTAATTGCATAACCTCCAAATGCTTTTTTGCTAGAGCTAGATTTAGTTGATTTTGTTTTTGATTTGTTTCCATTGTTTTTTCTTGTAACCTTAGATACAGTTTTTCTTTTTGCTGTAACTTTTTTCTTAGTTAGGGATTTCTTTTTTACTACCAATTTCTTGTAGTTTTATTCTAAATTAAGTATAATAACTTACACCTTGATATAATGTAAAATAAGGTGATTTTCAAGTCTCTTAACAGAATTTAATTTGAGTTTAGGAGAATTTGCAATTTTTTTAAATCCTTTTCCTTGAACAAAAGATATTGCATGAATTCCTCCAATAATAAATGGAGATATTGTTAGAAATATTTCATTAAACAAATTATCTTTGATAAAGTGCCAATTAATTGTTCCACCGCCTTCTACAAGAATGGTTTGAATTCCTCTTTTTTCAAGTTCTTTAATTAGAGATTTTATGTTGATTATTGTTTTTCCAGAAATAATAATGTCGACTGGAAATTTTTTTAAATTTTTTAAATTTTGCGGACTGATTTTTTTTGAAACAGCAATTATTGTAGGTACTTTGTTTGATGTTTGAAGGATTTTTGATTTTTCAGAAATTTTTCCCTGAGAATCAAGTATAACACGAACTGGATTTTTTCCTTTTGAAAATCTTACGGTAAGTAATGGATTATCTTTAATTACAGTATTTTTTCCAATAAGAATTGCATCCACTTTTGAACGAACTTTATGTAATCTGATAATATCTTTTTTTGAAGATAATTTTGAATCACCAGTATAGGTTGCAATTTTTCCATCTAAAGAAATGGCTGCACTAAGAATAATGTGTAAGTTAGATTTTTCCATGAACTATTTTACCACCTATCATTACTGCACGAATTGAGGATTGTGAAGCTCTATGTACAATTGATGCATGAGGATTATGCATAGGTTCCAAGTCTAACGAATGTTTTTCAATAAATATACAATCTGCAAGTTTTCCGGTTTCTATTACACCAATGTCTTTTCTCAAAAGTTTTCCACCATTTACTGTAGCCATTTTTAGAATTTCTTTTGGATTGATTCTTTTTTTGTGGATTGCCATAGTTACTTTCCACAAATAGTCCATTTCTCTGAACATATCTGGAGAATTAACCATAACATTATCTGTACCCAATGCTAAAGTACAACCAGCTTTTTTCATCAATTCAATATCTGGAATTCCCTCTGCTAGAGATGCGTTTGCTCTAGGACAAATTACTATGCCTCTAGTTCTTTTTGAGGCTGCATGTAGATCTCCTAAAGAAGCGTGAGTCATGTGTATTAGGAGATGAGGTTTTAGGTCCAAGGCGCATATGGTTTCAGATTTTCTAGTCATTTTCTTTGAGACTAAAACGCTTTTTTTGGTCTCAGAGGCATGAATTGCCCTAATTTTTGATGTTTTTGAATACTGATTTAACACGGATGTACTGTTTTCATTAGCTCCGCTAATTCCAAGGCCATCACATTTTTTTAACAATTCCTCAAGATCTTGTAATTTTGATTTAGGTAAGGAGACATTTTTTCTTATTTCATTGGGACTTTGGTAGTAATTTAGTCTGCCAAGAACTATTGAGCGTATTGGAAATTTTTTCAGTATTTCTTTAAGAAGTAATACACCATCGATGCCTCCCTCTCTAAAATCAACAAAAGTTGTAATTCCTTTTGTTAACATAGAATTACATGAGTTTTTCATAAAGCTTCCAAGAATTTCTTTGTTAGTTTTATTGAGAATTTTTGATTTGGCTCCAAAAACAGGATGGATTTTTTTATTCACTGATGTATTTAGGGTAACATCTTTTCCAATGGAATCACCAATGTGAGTATGGCAATTTACAAAGCCAGGAATTATCAGTAAACCTTCAACATCAATAATTTCTTCTTTGGAACTAGCTCCAATTTTTGGTTGAATTCGTTTGAATCTATTATTTTGAATCTTTATGTTAGTATTTGAAATAAAGTCTAATTCTTTCCCTAACAGAATGCTTGCATTTTTTATTAACATGACAATTCATAAACATCAGGTTTTTCTTTACCTAAATCTCTAATTTCTCTTATCATATCAAGAGATTTTGTGGCTAGTTTAACAGCTTCTCTAGCAATTTTAGCGTTTCCAATTCCACAATTCAAAATTATTTGATCTTCATTTTTTATAGATTCAATAAACTCCTTAACTGAATTTTTTGCTTCTTCGCTTGCAACAACCATAAAATTATCTCCACCCATGTAAAATGTCAAAGAATTTTTTTCTAAAAAATATTTTGACATTTTTGAATAAAGACTAAAAATTATTGAGGAAATCTCATATGGTGAATTTGTTTTTCTTTGGGATGTAAGATCATCTACATCAAGATGCATTATAGAAACTGATAGTGGGGATTTGGTGAGATAACCAAAAATATTGTGTTCTTTACTGAGAATGATTTCATTTTTCTTCCCATCATAAGCTTTTAGATTGGCTGTAAATGGAGAGTCTCCATATCCAATAGATACGGAAAGTCGAATATCAAAGGAGTTTTCTAATATTTTTTGGATTTTTATGTGCTCATCTAATCCTAGACCATTTGAGACTACAAAGAATTCATCAGATCTGTTTAAGAAAACTAGGCAGTTATTTTCTGAAAATAATCTCTGAATTTCTTTGTAAAGTGATGCCTGAAGCATTTGTAGTTCATGTTCTCTATCACTTCCTAGAGTGAGGGTCCAAGGTCCATATCCGTTAATTTTCAAGATGCTTAGCTGAATCATTTCTGAATCCGGTATAATTCATCTGAAATCTTTACAATAGCCTCAACTGCCCTTTCAGCTACTGGACGTATTCTAGCATATGCGTGTCTTTCTTGCATTCCAGGTCCAGTAATTCCTAATGAGACCGGTTTTTGATATTTTAAGGAAAGATTAGTTAATGTCTGAGCAGTAGAATTTGCAATTACTTCATCATGTTTTGTTTGTCCTTTAATGATTGCGCCCAAGGTAATTACACCATCAATATTCTTTTTTTGTAATAATGCGTCCACAATTATAGGTATGTCATAAGCACCTGGAACATTACATGTGTGTTTGATTTTTAATTTCATTTTTTCTGCTTTTTCTTGAGCTACTAAAAGCATTCTAGACGTAACTTCTTCATTAAATTCCGAAACCACTACAGCAATGTTCAAAGTTAATGCACCTTTGCGTATTCTAAAAGTTCTTTTCCATCAATCAATGGAATCCCATTTTGTTTTGCATATTTTTCTGCCTTGTCTATCGATAATGCCGTATAAGTTTCTGCATCCATCATCTCACAAATAGCAGTAACTGGAGTCAAGCCAGCAGTCTGAGCAAGGTAAACTGACATTTCAGTATGACCTTGTCTAGTATTTAACAATCCTTTAGATGCAATAAGTAATGGAATATGTCCTGGAGTTTTAAAAGATGAAACAAACTTTTTCTTTTGATTATCAACATTATAGATATTTGCGATTTCCCTAATGGTCAGTGATCTGTCCTGGTCTGTAATTCCAGTATATGTTTGATAATGATTTACAGAAATCGAAAATGTTGGATGATCACCGTAAGGTGCCAAACCCATAATCATTTCTTTGGTTGAAATATCAGAATTAGCCAAAATCTCATGCATATATCTCAAATCTAATGAATTTGCAAAATTATTGTCAACTGCAATGCATAAAAGACCTCCAGCATGTTGTCGCATTCTAGCAACATGTTCTGGTGTAACAAATTCTGCTGCCACCACCATATCAATTTCATTTTCTCGGCCTGCAGAATCAAATAGCAATACAAATTCTCCTCGTTTTAACGATTGAAGACCTGATTCAAGTAACATGTATGAAAAATCGGCTTTGAACAGATTATAAAGTTTACTAAAATTATGGTAATTACCAAAGAAGTGGTAGATTATGGATTTTATTTTAGAATGTATTTGCCAAGAATGTCAGTTTCAATATTAACTTTGTCGCCTACTTTCTTTGTTTGAAAGTTTGTAACCTCAATTGTATGTGGAATTAAGCAAACAGATGCAAGATTCTTTTTAACATTTACTACTGTTAAACTAATTCCATCAAATGCAATTGATCCTTTTTTAACAACATATTTTGCTAAGCTTTTTGGAACTTGAAACCAAACTTGAACTTCTTTTGGTTTCTTTTGGATTTTCTTTATTATGCCGACTCCATCAACATGGCCTAATACAAAATGACCTTCAAGTCTATCTCCTGCCTTTAGACTCCGCTCAATATTTACAATTCCTCCTGGTTTAAGATTACCAAGATCTGTTTTCTTGGTAGTTTCTTCAATCATCTCAAAAACGCAACTAGGTTTTGATAATTTTGTTACAGTAAGACAAACTCCATTTAGAGCAACACTCTGTCCAATTTTCAATCCTTTTGAATGCTTTCCAAGATTGACCGTCATTTGAATCGCGCTTCTATTTTTGGTATTTTTTGTGATTTTTTCTACTTTGCCTATTCCTTCTACAATTCCAGTAAACATTATTTTTTTTGAAAAATTCTTTTATAAATTGATTTAGTTGATCAGTAAAATTATTTTTTAGATTTCAAATATGCAAATTCATTTTCACAGAATTGATGAAAGACTGTACATTTGTTATTTTTTGCATCAATTTTGATTTTTTCCATATCTTTTACTAGAACACCTTGAGCGGCTAGAAATGCTTCATCTTCAAGACCTAGTTTTTGAAATGCCTTTGATTTTGCAATAGAAGCTTCCTTTAAGTTGGGATCTGAAATCTGAGCTTTCTCATAGTATCCTATTGATTCTTTAATTTTTTCTAGATGATCAAGTGAGATAGCCTTGTTCATCAAGGCTGTAATATCATTTTCATCTAATTTTAATACCATATCATAATATTTGATGGCATCATCATGTCTATTCAATTCATTTAACGACAAACCTATGCTATTCAAAGTCCAAACGTCATCCTTAGAAATTTCAAGGATTTGTTTACAGCAACCTATTGCTTCACGGTATTTTTTTAATTTTTCGAGTGCATAGATTTTATTTTTTAATGCATAGATATCAGAATTTTTTAATTCTAAAACTTTATCAGCATAAATAATTGCTTCATCAAATCTTTCTAGATATAATAAGGACAAAGCAGTGTTTTGTAGACCAAGCATATCCTCAGGGTTGCTTTCAAGTAGTTTTTTACAATAAACTAGCATATCATCATACTTTTCTGATTCAAACATTCTAGTAATTACCGCAGTTGGATCAAGTAGATTTATCAGTTTTAATCATATAGTGATAGAATTTTATCGCCTTTATTCTATTCTATTAAAAATAAGATAACAATCAACATCTGTATCTATAGAAATATGTTCTTTGAAATTTAACTTAACTATATATTCATTTTTTTAGAATATTAAATTTTGATATATCTACAGCTAAAATTTCAAGTTAAATTATTTTACTAATTCAAGAACAGCTTTAGCTTGCTTGTAATGAACTTCATCAATCATTTTACCTTCCACAGTTGTTGCTCCCTTTCCTTTTTTGAGAGATTTCTCGTATGTCTGGCAGACTTTTTCAGCCCACTCAATTTCAGTTTTGGTAGGATGGAAAATTCTATGTGTTATTTCAATTTGGTCTGGATGTATAATGCTTTTTCCAGTATAACCCAAACTTTTTCCAATTTTACAATCTTTTTCTAAACCTTTAAGATCTTTAAGGTCTTGCCAAATTGCATCAATAGATGCAATACCTGCTGCTTTAGCATCAACAGATATCTTTGAACGAGAATATTTCCCACCTTCAGGATTTTTTGTATATTCAATTCCTAAATCATTTAGTAGATCAAAAACTCCAAACACAACTGCTGAAACTCGTTTGCTAAATGAAGCAATATTATAGGTATTGATGACACCTTCAGCTGACTCGATTGATGGAATAACTTGGATTAGTTTTAATTTTCTTGATTTTTCTAATTTTGAAATAATTTTTTCTATTTTTTTCATCTCTGTAACATTGTTAACTTTTGGTATGACAATTCCATCAATTCCTTTTTGTACAATTTCCTTGAGATCATCAGGTATTCTACCTGAAGATGGGGAATTTGTTCTAACAAAAATTGAGGACAAATAAGATGAGCGAGATTTCAGTGCAGCCTTGATTAGCTGTCTTGCATTTCTTTTTTCTGAATCTGGAACTGAATCCTCTAAATCAAAACATACAATGTCGGCTTTGAGGGTTTTAGCTTTTTCTAAAAATCTAGAATTGTTTCCCGGAACAAAAATGAGACTCCGGAAAAGCTGTGTCATTAAATGACTATGCACCCTCTGGCTTCATTAAGATTTTGCCAAAGAGACCTTTTCCTGTCACCATCTTAGTGTGTGCCTCTGCGGCTTGCTCAAATGAATAGACAGAATCAATTGCTGATTTGATTTTTCCTTGACCCATCCAGTATAGACCTTGGTCAAGTTCAGCTTTGGTACCTTGTGTTGAGCCTAAGACATTAATTCCTTTGAAGAATATGTGTCTAAGATCTATTTTTGCATCATAACCTGTTGTAGCACCACATGAGACAAGAGATGCACCATACTTGAGTAATGTTAATTGCTTGTTGAAGTGAGTTTCACCAATATGATCAAAGGCTATATCGATTCCTGGTGCTTCGCCTTTTGTTTTGGCAATTTCTTTTGATATCTTAAAGACCTCTTTACTCCAATCTTCTTTTCTGTGATCTACTGCATAGTCTGCACCAAGCTCTAGACATTTATCTAGTTTGTCTGGACTTGCTGTTGCAATAACATCACATTGATATAACTTGGCAATTTGAATTCCAAAGCTTCCAACACCAGAACCACCACCCATAATTAGGACAGTTTGTCCTGGGGTGATCTTTGCACGACCTACAAGCATGTGCCATGCTGTAAGAATAGTCATAGATGCAGCTGCTGCTTCATCATATGACAGATTGTCTGGAATTTTTGAAACGTTGACTTCTGGTAAATGAATCTGTTCAGCATATGCTCCCCAAAGAGGTCCTGTTTGGAATCCCCAAACCTGTCTCTTTACACAGTCAAATTCTCTTCCATCTGTACATGCTTTACAAACTCTGCATGCTAAATTGGAATGAGATACAACTCTATCTCCTACTTTAAAATTTTTAACATCCTCACCTACTGCGATTACATCACCTGCAACATCAGAGCCGGAAACGTGAGGTAATGGGACTGCAACAGGTACTCCTCTCATTCCCCAAATATCGTTGTAATTTAGGGCGGATGCCTTGTTAGTGAAAATAACTTCATCAGCTTTGGGTTTTGGTTCATCTATATCCTGGACTTTAAGGATTTTAGCATAATTATCATCTGGTGCGTATTCATTGTATACTACGGCTTTCATGTTGTTTTGATGTCCTGCCCATAATTATATTTTATCTTAGATCAGATTCGATTTATCTTAAAATCTCGTTTAGGTTGTTGGATTGATAACAAGATTTGTTTGAGTTGATCGTCTGAGATTTGAGAGTGCATTTTTCCTTGAGAAGCTAGTCCAATTAGATATTGCTCAACAAGGTCGGAAAGTTCGGGTTTTACCATCTTGATGTTATTCAATCTCATTCTTGCTCCAGGGGCCAGAATTTGTTTAAGAATCTGTTCTCTCTGAGCTGATATATCTTGATTATTCTGTTTTTCCTGAAAGTCGTCAGATTCAGGAGAACTCATTTTTAATCTAAGAGTAGACTTTTAGCTGTGGATTTTCAGCTACTAACTCACTAAGAATTTCTGTTGCTAACCTGTCTAGTTTTTGCATTCCTTGTTTTGAAACAACACGGCCTTTCTTCTCAACTTTTTCAACATAACCAAGTTTTTCTAACCCATGAATTGCATTTCGAATTATTGCACCGCCTGCATCTTTGTGATGAGCAGCACCATATCCTGACGGTTTACCACCACCATAATCTTTTCTTAATTCATTTATTCCAATTGGACCATGAAGGTAAATTTTTCTCAAAATTGATGCACATCTGGTATGCCACCATTCTCTATCTTGAGGAGGCTTGTCTGCATGAGCTCCAGTTTTCACAAATGGAATCCAAAATGGAGCAGGGATGTCTTCATTTTTTAGAATCTCTGCTAGTTTTCCAATTAATACATCAGCTGGAACATCATATACCTTTGCCATAAAAACAAAAAATTGATAATCGCCTTATAAATCATTGAGGTATTAAACAAAACAGAAGGAAGGAATTATTAACTATCTTTCCATTAGGCTAGAGTTTAAGTGACATAACCACTTATTTTGATAGTGATTATGACTAGTTAGGTGTAAGTTAACTAAAAACTAGAACTAGGGTGATTGTTGATTATACTCTAAAGCCTTCTCTCCAAAAAATCAATCAACGATCTTAGCTTTGGATCCATTGTCAATTCATCTGTTATAATTGTAAAATTTTCTCCATCTTCAATGCGAATCCTATATTGAAAACAGTCATTTCCTCTACCTGCTAGAGATAAATTTTCTGTTTTTTTATTCCTAAAATCTTTCAAAAGTTCTTGCAAATTTTTTTGTTCATCTAAAGACAATTTTTCAGAATTAATAATGCATGAATTTGTAATTCCAGTAAATCCTCCACTGCGCTCAAAATTTATCTTCAATATATCTTAACCAATTCAATTAATTAAATTCGTACACCAACATCTTTCCATCCTCTCTTGATTGCAATCTGTTCAGTACTGTTAATGCCAAAAAGATCTCCAGCAACCTCAAATGTTTTTTTAGCAGCATCTTTAAAGTCAGAGGTCGGTCTTAATTTGTCTCTTAGTGTAATATACCATACTTTTCCAATCTTTTCCCAGGCATATCCACCGATATCCATTGCTGCAAGATAAAAGGCGTGATTTGCAATACCAGAGTAAATATGAACTCCGCCGTTATCATGGGATATTTTTTTATAATCTTTCATATGAGAGGGTTGTGGATCTTTTCCTACTCGTGGATCGTTGTAGGCGGTTCCTGGTGCTTTCATTGAACGGATAGCATCACCATTTATTTTTGAAGTAAATATTCCCTTACCAATTAACCAATCAGCTCTGTCAACTTTTTGTTTTTTATAATATTGTTTTACCAACGAACCAAAAACATCAGACATATGTTCATTGAGGGCTCCTGGTAAATCTCGATAAACCAGCGATGCTTCAAAATCAGTGACTCCATGAGTTAGCTCATGAGCAACAATATCGATTGCACGTGTAAATCGTCTAAATATTCTGCCATCACCATTACCATATACCATTTGACTTCCATTCCAGAAAGCATTGCTATACTTGTAACCATAACGAACCGTAGAATCCAATCTCATTCCTTGATCATCAATTGAATTTCTTCCAAAGATTTCTTTGTAGAAATCATAGGTTGCACCAGAATATTGATAAGCTTCTCTTGCAAAAACATTAGGTGCCCTGTGTTGGCCTTCACTCATGATTAGTTCACCAGGTAGTAATCTCCTATGTTTTGCATCATAGATAATTCGTTCTTTTTTTCCAGATACAGCTAAAAGTGAAGACATGTAACTTAGTGCTTCCCTTCTACCTCTAATTTGCTCAGAAATAGATATGGTATCTAATGCCATATCCTGATCTTTTTTTGTTCCTTTCTTAGCAATGTGCTGTAGAATGTATGGTGGGATGGCAAAACAATGAGTGTGCATTAATTGATTCTTCTAATGTCTGATATATAATAATGATTAGTTATTTGTCCATTTTTTTATTGAATATATTGTTATAAACATACTAAATATGTAATTTTTTCAAAATCTGGTTAATCATTTTTACAAGATGTATCTTTGATTTAATTTAATATTTCATTTAATTATTTATTATAATCTCTTGATATTTAGATCCGTCATATTTTTATCAAAGAATTGGTTTCAGCAGGTAAACATATGGACAAAAAGTTTATTATTTTTCTATTGGGATTTTTGTTGGTTTGTCAAGTTGTGTTAATTGGAAATTATAATGATGCATTAGCAAAATCAGAATCAATAGTGCCGGAATGGATAAAAGAAACGGTAGGATTTTGGTCAGAAGATCTAATTGATGACGTTACTTTTGTTAATGCTATGGAATGGCTGATTAAAAATAATATCATCGTAACCCCTGAACTTAGTATAGTTGATTCTTCCAAGTCCGATGATCTGAGTGATAGAGAAGTAGTTGTTCCTGAATGGATCAAAAATAATGCTCGATTTTGGTCAGATAACCAAATAAGTGATTCAGATTTTCTAAGTGGAATAACTTATCTTTACAAGGAAGAAATTGTAAAATCACCCAATGTTATTGTAAATGAATTAAATCCTGATTGGATTCTTGGTCCTGGTGATTATGAGTTTTCTTTGACTAGTGATGGATTGGAAAGAAGATACAGTATACATGTTCCATCTTCTTATGACGTTAGTAAATCTATACCTGTTGTATTTAACATACATGGGGGGGAGGCAATGGAGAGAATCAACGCAATATAAGCAATATGGATGTAAATTCTGATAAAAATGGATACATAGTTGTCTATCCAGATGGCACAGGTGTGATACTTTTAGGAAAAGAAATATTTAATTGAAATGGTAAGATGGGTTCAAAACCTGAAGAACTTGTATCTAAAATTGACGACGTGAAATTTTTTTCAAAAATGATTGAAGAACTAAAAAATAAATTCAATATAGATGAGAAACGAGTTTATGTTACTGGCATATCAAATGGAGGACAAATGTCTCATAGGCTAGGATATGATCTTTCGGACAAGATAGCAGCAATAGCACCGGTTGGTGCCCCTATTGGAATTGATTATGAATGCAATTCATCAAAACCTGTTCCTACTATGATTATTCATAGTAAAAAAGATCCTTGTGCACTTTACGATGGAGGTCAATGTGGAGGATGCTATCAAGAATTTTTGGGATTGAAGTCATCTGCTGGTAAGTTTGCATGTGAATCAATCGATACTATAACCTATGATTGGATAGAAAGAAACAGTTGTTCCTCCAAATCTCAAATTACTTATCAAAAGGGAGATGTTACATGTAAAACTTATGATGAGTGTACTATTGATTCTGAAGTCATGTTATGTGTAAGTAGTATTGCAGGACATACTTGGCCAAGTGAACTAACTCCTTTCAAAATGGCAGCACTTGATGATAAATATCAATCAATAGTAGGTGATATCACCTATGACATTTCCAATGAACAAATATGGGAATTTTTTGAAAAGCATTCACTAGAATAATATTCAGTTTAATTCACGGTTTCATAAATTTATGAGTTAGTACATATACATAATTTTATTTTTTTATGAATTGATTATTCAATACTTTGTATAAAATATTTATTATTTGTATTTCATTACAAGAAGATAATTTTGTGTTAATCTTAAAGATCATTTTCTCAAGTCATTAGAGTATTATTTTGCGATAAGTATGCTCACAAAAATTACAGGAAACTCTGATCGATTTTATTGATGTTCTTCCAAAACGAATTCTGGAATTTATTCCAGGTGCGATAAATGATTTGCACTTTTTACAGAAGACTATCCTTAGAGCATATGGCATTCGGATCTTGTGCTTCATGCTAATCTTGCGTGCAAGTAAAGCTTGTCGATGTGAAAGCTCAGGATTTATTTTTGCATTAGAAATTGCATTGTCAATTAGAATTTGCATTCGCTCAAGTGCAATTTTTTTAACTGCAGGTTTCATATTTATAATTTAATTTACATCTAAAAATTAGTATCTTTAAGATATGCAGTCAGCGGGATTCGAACCCGCGTCACAGGGTTGGAAACCCCGAATACTAACCAGGCTATACTATGACTGCACAAGAAATCAGATTTTTTGTCTTACATAAAAATGGTTTTTTCATATTCATAGAGCATTCTAGCAACGACTACATGTGCTTCTAAAGATGTGTTTCCTACAGAAAAGAGATGAGTGAATTTATTTTTGATTGAATCAGAAAAATGACCCTTTTGAAATCCTCCTATTACAATGCAGGATTCATCCACTAGATGAGTACTAATTTTTTTAAATGTACTTGGTTTTCCTACGGTTGACAACCCGATAACCTGTGATGGGTTTATATCATCAATTAATTCGTAAAATGATTTATCTTTGATTGATAACAGCTCTTGATTATCTGCTTTGATGGTTTTTTCTGAAAATAATTTTTCAATCAATCCTGCAAATCTATGATATGACTTTGGCATGTAAACATTTTCTCTAACGTAAATTACCTTATCACCAATTGTATGAATGAAAACTTTGATTCTGTTTTGGAAATACAGAGGAATTGATGTTGCTTCTAAAATAGAGAAATGAACTAGATCAGGTCTTCCTCGCTTAATTTCATTATTCATTCCTTTCATTGCTGCAAAATGCCATGAATTATCAAGTAGAATTTCAGATGGTGTTTTTCCAAGTTTTTGTGCATGAGAAATTATTGAAGGATGTGATTTCAGCTCTTTAGGTACAAGCTCTAAGGAAGATTCTGCTAGAATTAAAGAAATCATCTTAATTGATCATTTCTACTTGATTTTTAAATTCATTCCATCCAAGTTTTTGATTTCCATTAACGTCAATAAGACCAGCATTACAAACGTAATGATTTAGTCTTTCAATAACATATTCGCTGCTACCCAAACCAGAACCACCACCAATACTAATACTTGTACCAGCAATTTCTTGCTGTTCTGCTACGCAAGTACCCTCTGGTCTATCGTATTGTCTATACCATGTCATAAATTCAATATTTGATTCATTTTCAGAATAAAATTCAAATAATTTTTCTAAGAAATCTTTCTGAGAAGTAAAGTTTCCACCTACAAAATCTGATGTGCTCCAACTAATCTCAAAAAATCCCACTTTTTTGTTTGGTACAATTTCAAATACTTTATTCAAATCTTCTACGGCTTCTTGAGGAGTTTTTACAATATCATTTAGGCTATCAACAGGAGAATATGAAAATGCTACAAAATCGCCTATTGCTAGTTCATTAACAATATGCTCTAAATCTTTGTTCATAACATGGTGTAATGCAAAGGAATTTCCAAACTTTACATCAGGATATTTTTGTTTGAGTTTTTCATAGACTCCAGAGAATAGCTCATGATAGACTGGCATATTTTGTTCATAGTAGCGAAATTGTGATTCAGTCTCACCTGCAATAACTACAGTGTCAACAATATGATATCTCAAGAGAATTGCATCCAGAACATTTACGAGTCTGTCTTCTCCAATAGCATTAATTGACGGTTTTCCAATCCAATCAGGAAATGGTCCTAATGTTTCTCCATTAATTATAGAAAAATATAATGTAACCTTGAGATCATTTTTTTCGTTTAGTCCCATAATTACATCTGATTGACTCCAATCAAATTCTCCTCGTTGAGGTTCTATAACATTCCAAAAGAGATAGACATTACTTCTTCCTATTCCAGTTGAGGATGCATCTGAAAAGATTTCATCAATTTGTTGTAATGATACAGATTGATTTGGCGGATTAACTACAAGGCCAATTTTTTCATTAGTTTTCTGAGTTGTGATTGATTCTGATACAGGAGTATACATTGCAGCGGCAATTACTGCAATAACTATTGCAATTCCTGCACCAATGCCTAGAATTTTCTTATCCACAGAGATTCACAAAGAAAAGAAAGTAAAAAAGTTGTTATTCTGTCATCCAGATGTGCATCCACTAAATCCACATTCAATGCAAATACTGCAACCTTCTACAAAGACAAGATTATTTTTGCATGTTGGACATAAGCGTTCTTCAGAGATCTCTTCAGTTTGATGAGATTCTGATTTGATTTCCTCATCATGAACTTTTAATGCAAGTGCAGCATTAACTTGGGATTTGATGTATGGATTTGTTATTTTTGTGGTAACATAATCTGTAACATATTGGCTTGGTGTTACATCAAATGTCTTTTCTGCATTTTCGCTTGTCATGTGGAGTACTTGTTTGTGTCTTGAGCCATCACGATATACTGTAATCCCTTTTAGACCTAGTTCATGAGCCAATAGATATGCAGATTTTACATCTTCTGCAGTAACATCATAAGGCATGTTAATGGTCTTGGCAATTGCATTTCCAATCCAATCTTGCCATACAGATTGTGCTATGAGATGATCTGCCCAATGAATATCCATTGCAGTTACAAAGACTTTTTGCATCCATTCTGGAATTTCAGGAATTCCTTTTAGAGAACCATAATTGTCTGCAATCTTGGCCAGTATTTCATCAGTGTATAGATCATTTTCTTTAAGGACTTCTTCAATGATTTTGTTAGTATAGAAGAATCTTCCAACAGTAACTCTCTTTTCAAACACTAAAGCAAACGCAGGTTCCATTCCGTTTGAACAGTCTGCAATCATAGATAATGTACCTGTTGGAGCAACAGTTGTTGTCAAAACATTTCTAATTCCATGTTTCTTGATTTTTTCAATTAGTGCATCCCATTCGTATGAGTGTAGTTCTTTTGGTTTTTCATAATAACCTGCAACTGGAATCTTTCCTTCAGGATATTCTGACTTGGAACATAGTGGGAATTCACCACGAGATTTTGCAAGTGCAACACTTTCTTCCATGGAATAGTATGTTAATGCTTCAGATAATTTTGATTGTAGATCATATCCTTCTTTAGAGTTGTATGGAATTCGTAGTTTGTACAGTAGATCTGCAACTCCCATCACACCTAATCCAATTCTTCTTGATTCTTTTGACGCTACATTAATTTCCGGTACTGGATAGTGATTTACATCAATGATGTTATCTAGGAATCGTGTGGTTTTTCTGATTGTTTCTTCATATCTCTGCCAATCAAATTCGTATTCTCCATCGGCTTTTCTTTTTACAAGATTTACTAAATTGATAGAACCAAGATTGCATGATTCGTATGGATAGAGACTTTGTTCTCCACATGGATTTGTTGCTCTTAGTGGATTTTGTCTTGCTTTTGCAAATACATTGTATTTGTTAATTTGATCAAAGAAGATCAATCCAGGTTCAGCACTTTTCCATGCAGATAATGCAATCAAGTCAATTAGTTGGTGTGCATTGATTTCCCTAACGGGTTTTTTATCACGTGGACTTCTAAGAACATACTTACCGTCATCAGTGTTTACAAGTGCATGCCAAAAGTCTTCCCAAACTCCAACGCTGACATTAAAGTTCTCAAGAACGCCGGGTTCAGTTTTGTTTGTAATGAACTTTTCAACGTCAGGATGCCATGCCTCAATAATGCCCATATTGGCTCCTCTTCTCTTACCACCTTGTTTGACAACTTCAGTGACAGTGTTGATAATATTCATGAAAGACACCGGTCCTGATGCAACACCTGATGTAGATGCTACAATATCACCTTCTTCACGTAGATCGGAGTAATTAATTCCGACTCCGCCACCGGATTTGAAGATCAGAGCCGCATCGGAGGTAGATTTCATGATCTCCTCCATTCCGTCTTCCATTCCAAGTACAAAACATGCAGAAAGTTGACCTAGTCTTCCGCCAGCATTCATCATTGTTGGTGAATTTGGGAGGAAATCTTGAGAAGTCATCAGATCAAAGTATTCGGTAATTTTATCTTCGTAATTATCGAATTTCTTGGCTGCAAGCATTATCAAGAGATCTTTGAAACTCATTTTCATCTGACTCTTGCTAGCAAGAGCAACATAATGATTGATCAAGGATCGGAAATGCCACTTGTTTAGAAAGTAATTGCCAATTTTGAATTTATAATTAAAGTTGTCAAGTTTTTCAAGGTATGTTTTTGCTTCATCGATATTTTGAGTAATGTTTCCTGATTTGTCAAACAATTGAGCATCATACAAAAGGTCACCAATTCCAACTAAAATTGCCACTCTCTCAAACATTTCAGTTGGCGTTTCAATGATCTCATTTTTTCCATTTCTAAAAAGATATCTAGATGCTAATACTCTCAAACAGTTTAGATCAAATTTCTTGGATACCGGATCTAGATTCTTTGCGTTTAAGATTTTCATTTTTTCATCTCTTAATTTTCTTCTCTCATGTCTATAGACGATGTATGCTTTTGCGATATCGCTGTTACCGCTATCAATTAAAGTTGATTCTACAATGTCTTGAATATCTTCAACACTAGGTGTTCGCGAGCTTGTAAATCCTTGTTCTACTAATTTATCAACAACTTTTGCTGCGAGTTGATCGGCTAGGCCACGATCGGCTTTAGAGGTGGCTGCCAATGCCCTGTAAATGGCATTTGAAATTTTATCTTTATTGAAAGCCGTTACTGCGCCACTGCGCTTACGGATCTCATTGATAGTATTTTCTATTTGTGAATTATCCAATTATAATCTCCCCTCCATGGCATATGATGAATATGGATATAACTTGTGTGCTCGAAAAATTTTGATCTTGTCGCGTTCATGAGTCAATATTTTTTACACCGCTACTATGAATTTCATATTGGCATAACTTTGTTAATAAACAGTGATGATCGGATATCTGAAAAGGATCAAAATCTTTTATGAAAAGATCGGAACAAGTTTTTCATTTACGGATTTCAGACAACATAAGGTGATTTGCACTTTGGACATTTGTCTTCAAATGGTTCATCTTTGAAACCACACTCACCACAAATTGCCACATGTTTTTTAGGCTGGAATGAATTTGTTATCTCTGAGGCCTTTTCAATAGATTTTTTGATATCATCAGGTTTGGCATCCTTGTCGATTTGTAAGGTAACAAGTAGACCACCATTAAGCAGTTTAGATAATTTGTTACATTCTGCAATAGGCTCACTTTTGTTCGTAAATTCGGCTATTTCAGATGCATTAATCACTATACCTTGTGAATAAGAGTCCCCCTCCATGGAGTTGAGAGCAGAATTCTTGCCGTATTTCTCACCGTCAAGACCGGCAAATCTTACAGAGCCTTCAGTTTCAGTCATGGATATGGCTACAGGATCTCCAATCTCTTTGCCTTTTTTGGCACCAACATCCACGGCAGTCTCAATTACTTTGTGAAGAATTTCTTTTCCCTCTTTGTTATCTTGGAAACCAAGAATATTGTATACAGCCTCCTTTAGACCGACGAGATTGACATTTAGTGATATTGAACTTCTTTGCATAAATTGAGTATTCTTTGCAAGAATTGGATTTAGACCTCTTCTAGTAAGATCAGAGATCTCTTTCTTTCTTAATGCCATTGAAGCTAGTGCAGGTTTCATTAATAGTGCAAGCCTTGCTCTAAAGTATGTCTCATCTTTGTTAGATTCAAATGCAAGTCTTGGAAGATTAATTGAAACTGATTGCAATGTTATTGATAAGGGGCCAGAGCTCTTTGTTGTTGGATTTGTTATACCATGACTTGATGTTTGTACTTTTGCAAACATTACTTTACCACCAATTGAAATAATTTCTGCAAGTACTTTTGATACATCAGAAATTTTTCCTTTATCATAATCAATGATCAAACCAATCTTTGGGTTTGGTGTAATCTTTGTGTAATTTTTGTATGCATTAATAATTGCATTAATGATCTTTGCATCAGAGCCTAACTGTAATCTAATTGAAACATGAGTACTTTCTTTGCTATATTTTGATGTAGTAGAGGCAGTAGCAAATGCGTTTGCAAGCTTTTGTTCTAGTTCTTCAAGATTTTTTGAATGTTTTGTAAATAATTGAGTCACTCCTTCAAGTACGATCTCTTCTGATGCTTCTTTTGAAAGAAGAGAAATAATAACAGATAGTGCAGAAGTAATTTCATCAAGTGATTTTGATGCAGGAATTCTTGATACATCAAGATATTTACCTCCAAGATCAATTCCCTCATCAATTAGTTCTTTAACATTAACAAATATCGTATCAGGAATCATTGACCAAATTCCTGGATTTGTAATATGTAAATCGCCTGAAAGATGAGAGTCTGCAACATCTTTAGGCAATATGTTTGTAAGAAGATGTTCAGCAAATACTCTTTGACCTGTATTGAAAAGCAGGCCTTCTGCTCCATTATCAACATTATCTAGATTTGTCAGCATCTCTTGAACATCATAAACAGGCAGGCCTAGCCGTGCCAATTTATTACGATATTCCTCATGACCATGCTCTAGGAGCACAGAATTGACCATTTCTCTAATAAGTGAGCCTGTAAGATAGGTAGTCTGATATTTGTAAATTCTATTTTCTACTTCTTCAGTAATTTTTTGTGCTAATTCTAATGGAAGACTTCCTTCTCTGACAAGTGATTGTATGATCTTATGAGAATTAAATTCTTCAATTGATTCATGTGATGTTCGGACATACATTTTTCCACTTTCAATAATTGATCTTTCTTCAATCTGTCTTGCCAAGCTCAATACAAGTTTTCCAAGATTTGTGATTGTGTATCTTCTCTCAGATTTGTTAAGTGCCACAAGAGATTGTCTCAATAGTTTTCTCAAGTGATAGGCAAATTTACCACTCTCTTTTTTTGATTTGAATCCAGCTAGTGATTTTAATTCTGAATAAGTCAAAGGTCCTTTGGAATTTAGTATTCTCAAAATATCTATTCTGTTAGGACTTGCCATTACAGAAAAGATCATTCTAACACGTTTGGATGTTGATTGAAGAATTCCACTTCTCTTTGGTTCTGTTACTTCTTCACTCAATACCATGCTTTTGCTAAAATTTAGGACTAAATAAGATTTGTGACTAGATCATATTATTGGAATTTTGATCAAGTTTAGATCATAAAACAAAATTTCAAAAATTTTTTTAATATATTTTAGTTTCAAAGATCAAAAAAGCAAAAGTATTTAGATCAGTTTTAGTTCGATCAAAATTTTTGTATAACATTTGAAGTTTATAGTAATCAAACAAGAAAAGTATTTAGATCAGTTTTAGTTCGATCAAAATTTTTGTATAACATTTGAAGTTTATAGTAATCAAACAAGAAAAGTATTTAGATCAGTTTTAGTTCGATCAAAATTTTTGTATAACATTTGAAGTTTATAGTAATCAAACAAGAAAAGTATTTAGATCAGTTTTCTTGGACATCAAGAGAAAATTCGGTATTTGATAACTTCTGTCCACAAAATGGACATTTTCCGCTATAGGGATTCATTACATCTTTTAATGATTTTAGCATCTTCATGTTTGTGATCTTTTCTCCACATTTTCCACATGTTACTTCAACAGACATGAAAATAATCAAATTTTCAAAATAATTAAGAATCGATTCAGATTTTTTTTAATAATTCAAACAAATAATTTTACTGTTTTTCCATTAGGATACCGCGTTCATCAAATCCGGCAATTTTTGCTCTAGTTCCAACCGGGAGATCTGCAGGAGTGGCAATTCCACCCATAAATCCTGAAATTCTAAGGTCTGAATTATCTAATTTGAGTACTACAAAGGCATAAGGTGTGTATTTTTCAAAGCCTGCAGGAGCAACGGTAATTATGGTATAAGTAGCAACAGTACCTGTACCTTCTAAAATGACATCCTCAAATCCCTTACTACCACATTTTAGGCAATAATATGCGGTAGATAAGTGAATATAACCACAGTTAGTGCATTTGTGAGTTAGAAGTTTGCCCTGTTTAGCAATTTCAATCAATTGCTCTTCAATAGACATTTTATACACTCTGGAATACATGAACAGCGCAACTTGCTCCAGTTGCACCAAAGTTATGAGTTAAACCAATCTTTGCATCTTTAACAGTTCTTTCACCGGCTTTACCAGTTAGTTGATCAAATACTTCTACTACTTGACCTACACCTGTAGCTCCGATTGGATGTCCTTTTGATTTTAAACCTCCTGAGGGATTTATTGAAATGTCAGAATTTAATTTTGTTTTGCCTTCACGAACAGCTTCTATACCTTTTCCTTTTTCAAAGAACCCCAAATCTTCTGTATCTACAACTTCTGCAATTGTAAAACAGTCATGTACTTCTGCAAAGTCAACATCTTTTGGAGTAATTCCTGCCATCTTGTATGCAGATTCAGCTGCAATTTTTGTACTTGGAATTGTAGTCATATGTTCACGACCTTGTAATGCAGCTGGTGAACCACCTCTGCCTGAACCAATTACTTCAACGTAATCTCCACCATGTTCTTTTGCAAACTTTTCTGAACACAATATTACAGAACTTGCACCATCTGAAAATGGACAGCAGTCATAAAGTTTTAGAGGACTAGCAACAACTGCTGAATTCATTACATCATCAACTGTAATTTTCTTTTGCATGTGAGCTTTTGGATTTAGTACACCATTGTCATGATTTTTTACTGCAACTCTTGCAAAATCTTCTTCAGTTGCATCAAACTCTGTCAAGTAAGCTCTTGCCATCGATGCAAACAATCCGGGAAATGATGCACCGGCTTGACCTTCATAGAAAAAGTCTGAACAATATGCAAAGTAGGTTGTTGTCCATTCTGTTCCAGTATGAGTTACTTTTTCAACTCCAGTTACAAGTAGACAATCATAAAATCCTGCTGCAACATTTGCATAAGCTTCTCTAAATGATACCGAGCCACTTCCACATGCAGACTCTATTGTTAAAGATGGTTTATCTGGAATTCCCAATCTACTCATTAAAACAGGTCCGATATGTACCTGTTTATCAGCAACTCCAAAGACATTAGAAATATAGGATGCTTTGACTTCTTTTGGGTCAATTCCTGCACTTTCTATTGCTGAAACCGACGCCTGAGTAGTGATATCTGCAATGCTATCAGGTAATTTTCCATATTTCGTGCTACCTGCACCAAGAACACAAACCTTTTCCACAAATCTCCATGACTTAATCCCTATAAAAATTGTTTTAGTAAATTCATCATAGGAAATGTTGGCAAAAAAGACTCAACTTCAGACAATCCAGGTCAAAAAGAAAACAAACAGACATGTTGTAAAAAATACAAAGTCAAAGACCAACATTTTCAAAAAAGAGATCACTCAATATCTGGATGTAAATGGGTTTCTTTCTTGGTCATCAAAAGACAAAAAGTATATGATTTTGGGAACAAACTCTCCGAAGAAAGGACTTGTTGAATGTCCTGAATGTAAGTTGGGGCAATTAATGGTAATCAGATCCAGGGCAACAAGAAAACGTTTCATTGGATGCTCAAATTTTTATGGAGGATGTAAGGCTTCATCGCCATTATTACAAAGAGCAAAGCTTCGGGCAACAAAGAAAGCTTGCAATGTTTGTTTTTGGCCAATTGTTATTTTTAGATATTCTAAGAACCAAAAATGGACAAAACAATGTTCAAACTTTAATTGTGATAGCAGAAAAACTAAGCCTTCAAAGTAGGATATATGTCGGTTCTTCTGTTTTTTAGTAGAGGTAAAACTTTGCGTGTTTGGTTTACTTTGTTTAATTCAATTTTAACATAAGCAATTCCTTGTTTTTTTTTCATGTCTAGCAAAACTTTGCCAAAGGGATCTACTACAATACTTCTACCACAGTATATGTTTCCAACTTGATCAGGAGCAATTACATAACAACCGTTTTCCATTGCACGTGTTTTGTTTATTGTAATCCAATGATCTTCTTTTCCTTTCCCCTTCACCCATGCAGATGGTGCAATTAAAACTTCAGAACCAGATACTGCAAGAGATCTTGCCATTTCAGGAAATCTCAAGTCAAAACAAATCATCATGCCTATTTTACCAATCGACGTTTTGACTGGTTTTGTAATTTTTGAGCCTGATGCCATCTTATCTGATTCTCGGAATCCTAATGCATCATAGAGATGAATCTTTCTATAAGTTGAGATAACTTTACCTGATTTATCAATTACAAATGAAGTATCATATACACGATCTTTTTTATTACTCTTTTCATAAAATGAACCTACAACTTGAATATGATTTTCTTTTGCAGTTTTTGCAATGGTAGTTATGAAATTTCCATTAATTGTTTCTGCTAAATCTGCAAGTTGTTTTGGTGTTTGTGAAGAATTTGTGTAAAACATCATAAATTCAGGAAAGGCAATTAGTGTTGCTTTGTTTTTTGCTGCTTTGGTAATGTAATCTATAATTTTTTTTAGATTTGTTTCTTTGTTTGTAGATGCTTTGAATTGTACAATAGCTGCTTTCATAAATTTTCTAGTTTGAAATTATAATAAAAATATACACAAACAATTCTGGTACATACATCAAATGTACCATTTTGTTATTATTCTATTTATTGATAATTTGATTATCGACTAATGTGTGTATGTCTATTCCTGTGACTGGAGGGAAAAGTCCAGTCGTTTTCTTTTTTTAAAAAAATAATATCGTTACGATTGAGCTTGTAAATCATGAGTTTGATAGAATTGTTTTGGAATCAGAAAAAAATAAAGAATGAAGAGACACAATCAATAAGATAATTTCATAATCATAAGGAAGATTATGAAATTAGAAAAAAACTCCCTGACAACATCTCGTTTAATCAGGGATTGAGTAACTGATCGTGACTTGATTTCCACATTAGAATTCAGTCAGGATATTATCGGAGACGACAACAATTGGAATACGAGTTAGAATCTATAAAGAAAATTGGTACATTTCTCAATTGTACCATGATTTTTCATAATCTATACTAGGATTAGGAAATATTCAGATAGAAAAGCTACGAATAGATTATAGATTAGAAAACAAATTTTATTATTATGACAGGAAAATGTACTGTTTGCGGTAAGAAACTAGATCATCCATGTTTGACTCATTGTTCAGAAAAATGCCTGTTCTCAAACCTAACCAATACAAAGTCCATTCATGGAATCCCAATTGAAAATTGGTTATGAGGTAAGAGTATTACTCAAAAATTATTCTAACGGAAAATCTATTTTACAAATCACACAATGTCCTCGCATTCCTTTGTATCTTTCATTATAGTATTGAACAATTTCCGTACTGCATGTAATACAAAGTATACTTTTGTTAGACAACACATCTAATACGTGAACATAAGTTATAACATGATCCAAACAATATGAAAAAAGGTAGAAATGATTGATAAACCTAGTTTTTACAGTTGGTTTCCTGCCAAAAACCAATTCTCCTTCGGATTATCCTCAAAAACAACGATTACATGATTCTCTTTTGTTTTGAGAATATCTACGGCAGCTTTTGTGATTGCTTTTGCGTATTCATCTTTTTGTTCTTGTGATCTTCCCGGATATATTGATACAGTAATCAAAGGCATGAATAGTTTCTAAGTATTGGTTGATTTATTCTTTAAAACTAGTAATCGGGTCTATAGCCGTATCTTGTTCCATAAGTAAAGTCTGAGGCGTGTGTTTTTTTGTATAGATAGCCTGTTGCAAGCCCTATAACAAAGCCTCCAATGTGTGCAAGGTATGCTACTCCACCACCTGCAACACCAAATCCACCAATAAAAAATGGAAGCAAGTTCTGGAAAATTAACCAAAATGGCAAAAACCATCTTGCTTGTATATGCATCATTCTCCAAAAGAATCCCAGCATCATGAAAGTTTGAATTCTAGCTCTGGGAAAAATTACAAGATAGGCACCTAACACTCCAGAGATTGCACCTGATGCTCCAACTGCAGGAATAGCGCTGTTTGTATCACCATAAATATGAATTAGTCCAGCAACTACTCCCCACATCAGATAAATCCCAAGATATTTTGCTTTTCCAAACTTTTGCTCAATGTTATCTCCAAAGATCCACAAGAACAGCATGTTTCCTCCAAGATGCATCAAACCCCCATGCAAGAAGATAGAACTAATCAGAGATACATATGGTACATCAGGACATGATACTCGTAATGGGCCTGCACCAAAATCAACATTTAGTACTGTGCCGCCTGTTATACAATTCGGAACAGCCCCCCAATTATAAAATAAATTAAATGCGCTTTGATTTGAAAAATCAAAGAATTGTCCAGTGTATGCAACTTCGATAAAAAATACAATTACATTGATTATAATTAACGCATAAGTAACCTTTGGTTTGAATCCTGGGGGATGTGGATTCTCATCTCTTAAGGGAAACATCTGATATTTAGCTTGAATAAAAATTGTATAATAAGATTGTTCAAAAAGAAATCTAAAAAGGAGAAAATGAGAAACAGGTAAAAAGAGATGAATCCGTATGACTCCTCTGTTTATCACCAAATTATGGTTTGTGTAATACTACATACAATAATAGAAAAAACAAAATTGATGCATTTGTAACTTGTACTAATTTAATGTTGAAAATTGTTCTATATAATGATAAATGTTTATTCAAATTAATTATAGAAGATTTTTTAAAAAAAATTGTGACTTGAGTTAAGAATTAATTTAGAATTTCTGGAATCTTTTCAATCTTTTTTGCTAATGATACTTTTCCAGAGCCTACCACCAAGATTAAAATGCACACGCTCAAAAGGATAAGATCCATTTCAATAGTTGCTATCTCAAACGGTAAAGATATTTGTTTGATAACAATTGCGCCAATCATTATTGTAGCCAAAACTCCTGCTGAAATTCTTGTGATAAATCCCACAATCAGTAAAATTCCTCCAATAAATTCAGCAAGTGCAATAGGTATCTGTAATTCAGGTGGTAGTCCTACATCCATCAAATATTTTGCAAAAGAATCATTGAATTTATCTAATCCTACTGTAACAAACAAAATTCCTATGGATGCACGTAATCCCCAAAAAGCAAACTCATAAGCATTGTTACGTTGCATTCTAAAATCACATTAAATTAGACATTGAAAATATGTCATGACAACAATCAGATTTGTTAGTTACGATAAAAAAATAAAAAAAGAAACGATGGGATTAGTCATCATCATCGTGTTTATTCTTTTTGTCTACTGGGAATTTGATGTCATCTATATCTCTTGGACATCCAAATTCTCTAGCTGGTTCACCATCACCAGTATCTTCGAATTTTGTTGGATCATCCATTCCATCTGCAGCACAAAATAGAGTCACATCAAGTGCATGTCCATTAACATCTCCATATACTCTGTATCCGTAAATACCAGATTGGATTACTTGTTCATTGTGATATGTTCCAGCTTCTCCAAATACTTGACTTAAATCATTGCCTAAAGAACGGGCTGTTGCATCAGACAAATCGTCTGCTTTGTTGTATTTTTTGACATTTTTGAAATAGTACTTGTCTACTTTTAATCCTTCAATGTCGGTGATAGGATTGTTATCTGCATCTAGTAAGAATACCTCAGTGTTGTGTTTTCCAAGCCAAACACCCTTTTCATGACCGAATGCTGGTTCTTCATCATGTCCAATGATAATTGTACCGAAGCTCAAGCCGGTAATTCTTTGGTGAGCATCTGCCTCTTGTGTCCCGATATAACCGAGAGTTCCTATCGCAAATGCAACAATTACTGCTGGAATGAATAGACGTTTTTTATTCATTGAATCTACTGTTTTGAATTTTGATTATAATGAATTTGGTACATTTGTAAATTGTACTGGTTTAAAGTTAGAAATTATTTTAAAAATATAATCCAAACATTAAGAATGATAATTGTTAGAATATTTTGAATATACAAAAATAATTTTTTATCAAAAGACTTTCCTAATATTTTGGAAAATCTATAAAGAATTGAATATATCTTCGAATCCAGATGTTGGCTTTTCAATGAAGCTTGGTCTATAGTCTTCAATTAATTTATCTATCAGATCTCTTGCTTTAATGTAGTACCTCTTTTTTAGATTGTCTATTTTTATCTCAACTAGGCCGTCATTAACAATTTGTGATAAATAAAGTGAGACAGTTGAGGGAGATTTTCTAACTTCTTTTACAAGTTGATTAAATTCCAAGCCATCTTCTTTTACAAGTGCAAGTAGCAAATCTCTAGGAGTTTGTCTGCGTAATGATTTGATTACTTTGGATTCATCTTCTGTAATTTTTGGTGAAAAAAATCTTGTTTGTCTAGGACCTCGTTCTACTTTGATAATTCCACTTTTTTCTAATTTATCTAGATAATGACTAAGAACACCATTTTTTAGTCCAGAAGAACGCATGATTTCTCTGAATTGAATTCCTGGGTTTTGTTCAATGATTTGTTGTAATTTTAAATTTCTATCAGTCATTTCTAAAAACTCCCAAAGCTAGTAATCCTAGTGTGCTAAACGTCAATAAATGTCCTACCTCTAAGAGAGGCATATCCTTTAGATCAAAAACAGTTGGCCAGGTTGCATCTATTAACAATACAGTCTCTGCTCCAATAAAGTTTCCAAAGGCAATTGCACTAAGCAAGAGTCGTTTTGTTTTTAATTTTGTATAAGCCAAGGTTGCAAGTATTGTAATGAATACTGCAAGGGTAATTCCTCCTATATGTAAGAAAATATGGGCAATATGAAATCCATGTAAAAGATGAGGCATAATAACAGGAATTGCTAAAATTGCAATAATTCCGGTAACAACTATAGAAAATAATGCTGATTTTCGTTCAACTATGCTTTGTGGTCGAAACAATTCAATGAAAATTATTTTTTTATTGATTTAAAGAGACTGGTTCATACTTCGAAGTAGTATGCGATCAAACACGAAGTATTCCTTTTTGTATCAAGAATTGTAGGCCTTGGACAAAGGTTTCATCATCTATTTGTTCTTCAGCCCACCATGCAGCATTGTTACGAATCCATGAAGGGATTTCTTTAGTATCAGACTCAGATTGGTCAGTTTTTGGAATTACAATTATATCATTTTTGATAAGATATTCTATTCCTTGAATGAAGGTATTATCATCTATTTGTTCTTCAGCCCACCATGCAGCATTGTTACGAATCCACTCTGGAATTGAAATTGTATTTTTTGTATTTGTAATAGGGTCAATTACAATAGGAATCGATGTTTTTGCAAGATTGTTATCAGCTAAATTTTGGAAATTCAAATGAATAATACCAGAAACTTCTCCAGGAATTGAAAATTCAGCTATATTATGCTCATCTCTAGAATCTGTACTAAATCCGCTCTGTTGGTGAATAATTCTTTCATTTTGAGTTACTGAAAAATCATAATTAACAGCAACAGGTCTATTCTTTAAGAAAATATCTGTTATATCAAAGAGAATTTTTGCTTGAGAGTTTGATTTGAGAATTTCTGGCTCCCATGAAACAAGTATACGGAATTGTCCGTTATCTGTTACAGAGCTTAGCTGAATTTCTTCTGAGTTAGGCTTTATCAAAAAATTCATTCCATTTTGATTTTCGTATTCTTCAAAAATATTCCATAATTCTTTTTGATTAACAATAAAATGAACAACTCGACCATCTGAGAAAAAATCATCAATTGTTACAATATTATCAGATAGTTTGATGTCATTGATATACATTGAAAATCCTGAAACAAGTAAATCGCCAAATGTTTTTGGTATTACTAATTCTTCATGAACCACTGATGTTTGATTAACATTTGTTTCACTCCATTCAAAGGGCATAGAAAATTTGATTTCTTTTAAATTAGGATTGTAACTAAAATCACTGATTTCGTCATAGTATGTTATTACATCGATGGTTTGACGTCCAAAATTTGGATCATTAATTTCATGTTTAGTTGTTTGGGCAATTGAAATTCCTGCATTAAAAACTAGAGGGTTTTCTAATTTTTTTGAATAGCCATCTGCTGTAAGAATACTAACGTCAAAGGTGTAAAGCCCTCCTTCACTAAGTTTTGGTCCAATTACGTTTATTTTTCTACTCTCAAGACCCAATAAAGATCCAAAAAAATCACTTCCACTTTTTTCTTCAACTAGAATTTTTTCGGTGTCTTCTGAGACAAAATTAAAGACTAAAAATCCATTATCAGCCTGAAATTCTTTTTCAAACAGAAATTGTTCTCCACGTTCTGACTTTATCAAAAAAGTAACATCTCTCAAGGTAATTTTAGAATCAAAATCAATCATTGAAATAGAAATTTGTTGATCACTACTCTCTTCAGGATTGTTGGTAGATGATGAAACTTCTAGTGTTACAAGTTTACCATCTAATTCAACTGGAGGAAATGTTTCACTTCCAACTCCATGACCAAATGAAGTAGAAATATTTGATGATATCATAGTGGATAATACAAAAAGTGTAATTACAACATAGAATATTTTCTTCAAGTAGTTTTTGTTCCTTTGTTTTCTATTTAAAAATCTAGATTAATTGATTCTGAAATTATAATCCTAAAAACAAAAAGAAAGTGGATTATTGTCCACAATTACAGTTTGGTCCACACATACATGGTCCAACTTCACCAGAGCAGATGCAAGCTCCGTCTTGATCACAAGAGCATCCTTCTGCACAATCACATGTTACGCCATGAGATCTTTTCTCATGAACTGGCATTGATTGACCACCTCCCATTGTTACAATGGAATAAGTGATATCAAATGGATCAGAACCAGATGCTTTAACTGCTAATGCATTTCCAGCAAACATCCAGCTTCCCATCTTATTTTCTGGATTGATAGTTGAGGCATAATTGGTCTTATCATCTGGAGTCCATATTGTTTGTCCTTTAATTTCACCGTTAGTTATTGGTCCGTGAAGTGCAACAACCTGAACATCTTTGGAGGCTGAGTAAGTGATTACTCCAGCATGTGTATCTGCGCTAGGTGGTAATAGTACAGCAAGTTGGTACTGTCCTAGTTCAGAGTCTGAATATGTTTCTGATTGAATTGTTCCAGAATACGCTTTCATTTTATGACCACTCATTCCATGATAACCATGACCTGATACACCACATGAAGCACAGGTTCCATGTTTTCCATCATGTCCACCACAGGAACATTGATGAGCATCACCATGACAAGTACAGATTCCATCTTGACTGCATGTACAACCAGGACAATTACATCCATCTGGACCGCATTGACAGGTTCCACTATGCATTGATGGTCCAGCACAGTTACATCCTGCACCACAAGTACATTCTCCAGTTTCACTGCATGAACAGTGTTCACTAGAACAAGTGCAACCGGCACCACAAGTACATGTTCCGTCTTCACTGCAATTGCATTTCATTCCATGATAACCCTGTTTCATAGAATCTCCACAGTTACAGTCAGGTCCACACATACATGATCCAACTTCACCAGAGCAGATGCAAGCTCCGTCTTGATCACAAGAGCATCCTTCTGCACATTGACAGGTTCCATACATAGCATGTCCATCAGAAATTTTAGCATAGTGAAGTGAATAAGTAAGATCAAACGGGATTTCACTAAATGTGTGAACCGCTACTGCATTTCCAGTAAACATCCAGCTTCCCATCTTATTTTCTGGGTTAACAACGGTTAGTGCATAATTGGTCTTCTTATTATCTGGAGTCCAGATAGTTTGGCCCAAAACTTCATTTTTATCTAATGGTCCGTGAAGTGCAACTAGTTGGACATTTTCAGATGCAGAGTAGGTCAGAATACCTTTGTACATTTTATTTGAAGGTGGCAATAATACTGCAAGTTGATGTTTTTCGTGTCCCATTCCTGGATCAGTTTTTGATTTTACTGTTCCAGTAACTGATTTCATTTGATGACCACTCATTCCATGATAACCATGACCTGATACACCACATGAAGCACAGGTTCCATGTTTTCCATCATGTCCACCACAGGAACATTGATGAGCATCACCATGACAAGTACAGATTCCATCTTGACTGCATGTACAACCAGGACAATTACATCCATCTGGACCGCATTGACAGATAAATCCTTGAGATCTTTTTTCATGAACTGTTTCAGATGGTAAAGGTAATCCTTTCTGTTCCATACCATATTTTGGAATCACAACTGATGGAGTGGTTTGTTGTCCCTCCCATCTTTCTCTACCACCAGGAATTTCTGAACAAAGTCTATCACCACATACCATTTCTTTAGTTTGAGAACCATATTGTGAACTAGAAACACCTTGGCCTTTGGCAGCCTCAACATATTGTGTTGAAACAGATGCAAAGATTGTGCCAGTTAGCAAAATTGTTACTGTAAATAGTACCGCTAGGGCTGTTAATTTCATTGGATAATTAGCTCATTTTTTTCCTATAAAAGGTGCAGATATCATTTTCAAATTTGATTGTGTAGTACGTTTATCGAATAATTTTCATTTATGGAAATTATGATTTGTGTTTTTAGTACTAAAAGAGACATAAAATTTATGAAGTATTTTTTAATTGTTCTAAGTTTATTGATATCTTTTCCAGCAATGGAGGTTTTTGCACAAGAAGTTCCATCCTGGATAAAAAATACTGCAGGATGGTGGGCCGAAGGCTCTATTGGTGATGGGGATTTCGTAAAAGGAATTGAATTTTTAGTTAATGAAAAGATTATTCAAATTGATAGTGAATCTATTACAAATAAAAAATCAGATGAAATACCTTCTTGGATAAAAAATACTGCAGGATGGTGGGCCGAAGGCTCTATTGGTGATGGGGATTTTCTTAATGGGATTCAACATTTAATTTCTGAAGGAATTATTTCAATTAAAACTGATCAAGCATCTAATGAAAAACTAATCATAGGAGGATTTGATTTGAGTAATGCAGGTCCATTTGAGGGCAAAGATGATGCATTGTACACTATCATTATGTTCAGTGATCATCAATGTGAGAAATGTGTAAAGTGGTTATCTCATGAAAAAAAAATACTTGATGAGAATTTAATTAATTCAGGTGTTGCAAAATTCTTTGTTATTGATTATCCTATGTTAGGTGAAGATTCTGTATCTGCTGCGGAGGCAACCTATTGTGCCCAAGAACAAGGAAGTTATTTTGAATATCTTGATGTGTTAAATAAAAAATATGCAGGAATTCAAAATGATTGGGTAAGTTTAGATGCTCTTGTAGGATATGCAAAAGGATTAGGTTTGAATGGTGAAGATTTTGATAAGTGTCTTTTTTGGAATCAACAGGCATTAAGAGTTGACTATAACAAAAAGGTGGCATTAGCTCATGGTGTTGTTGGAACACCCACATTTTTTGTTATAGGACCAGATGGACAAAATGAAAAAATTGTCGGTTCACAACCTCCCATGATTTTTGAAGCAGTAATTAGGGAGATGAGTTGAGTTTACCTTCTTTGAAAAACATGAGTTAGCTCTAAAGATAGTATTTTCAAATTTTAGATACTTAGGTTTGTTTGTAATTGTTTTTGCGGGCCTGTTTTTACCACTGATTTATGTAACTGAATATCTATTCTTTGAACCATATCTTCTGTTTTATGTTGCAGAATATGAGATTCTAAATTTTTTGTCAATTGTGGTAATTTGTGCTTTAACTGGTCTAGTAATTAGCATGTCAGTTTATCGAATTAGATTCCTCCAAGCTAGTACCAAGAAACTCCGTACTGGACTGTTAGGTTCTATAATTGGTGCAGGTGCTGGGGCTTGTTGCGGTGGAATTGGTATTGCCTTAATCTCTATTTTTGGTGCAGTTGGAGGTGTTGCTACTTCATTTCTTACAAATTTTGAGATTCCTCTTAGAGTAATTTCAATAGTAATTCTTGTTTTCACTTATTTTATGATAGTAAAAGATCTAAACAGAGAATGCAAAGTAAAATTTGATAAATTCAGAGATTAAGTCCACTTGTTTGGATCTTTTTTCCAAATTTGTTTTCCATCAATTGTAACTGATTCTTTTTCCTCAAAAATAGTATGCCATTTTCCATTGCTAGGAAAGATTTTATTCATTTCTTCAACTTTTTCATTAGTTGGAGCTTTGTTCATTAAAGCTCCCCATCTCATATTTGGAATTTTTGGCATGATATCATTGATGTCTTTCATTGTTTCTTTTACCTATAATTGATTTAAAAATCTATGACTGGATCTTCATTATTCCTTCTTTGATCAAGAATTGTATTCCTTGAACAAATGCATTATCGTCAATGTCGCCGTTTGCCCACCAGCCTGCGTTGTTTTTAATCCATGCAGGAATTTCATTAGATCCGGTTCCTTCGCCTTGTGTGGTTGGAGGAATCTTCATTATTCCTTCTTTGATCAAGAATTGTATTCCTTGAACAAATGCATTATCGTCAATGTCGCCGTTTGCCCACCAGCCTGCGTTGTTTTTAATCCATTCGGGAATTGCAGCAGGTGGTTTTTCTTCAGATATAGGTGGTGTGGTTTTTGGAAGACTAGGTCCAATCTCAACAATTCCTGAACCAATTCCAGCATATGCTGGATCATAATCTAATCCTGTTCCATAAACTAGGATATCAATTCGGTATTGGCCCTGTGAGGGAATAAAGATTTTTTGATAGTCAATTCCTTCAACGGCAACAATACCAGGGTTTTGAGGATCATCTCCAGTGAATCTTTCTAATTCCTGATTATTTTCATCAATAAATGAAACTGCATATCTTATATCCTGTATCAATTCTCTGTTTTCATCAAAGAATGTTATTTCAAAAGGAACGTCATCTCCTGCACCATAACTTCCATCCCAAGAAATATTCACTGTAGTTGGGACTTGCTCATAATTTGTAGTATCAACTAGATAAAATTCAGTTGAACTTTTTGATACTTCATCAAGTGGAACTAATTTCAAATCCATCTTTTTGTTTTCATAATTATCTGAACCTAACTTTTCATTAATTTTTTTCAATTCAGTATTTGTAATCAGAAAATGGACAATGTTGGTATCATCATAAGAATAAGGATCATTCAGTAATGCTCTCTGATCAATTTCTACACCATTAACATATCCTTTGAATTGTTTTCCTTCAGCATATGGCGTAAATGTTTTGGGAACTCTTACTTCTTCATGTACTACTTGAACCAATTCAACATAATCTGGGCTCCAATCAAATGGCATGTCAAAAGAAATTGAATTATCTGATTCATCAAATTTGAAATTATCAACATCGTCATAGTATGTTTTTATTATTACTGGTATTTCTTCAGCATTTGCAGTTTGAAACATAAAGTTTTGTTCTTGTGCAACACTAACGAAAGTATCATAGCTTAGTAGGGTAGCTAAAACGGTTTTTGGACTAGTTGCAGCTTCAATATCTACTCTAATGTTATACAGTCCTCCTTTCACAAACAAAGGACCAGTGATCGTTGGTCTAGCACATGTATCTAAATTAGTATCATCACATGCTTCACCATGGACATATAATGCTCCTGGTGCAGTTACATGTTCAGAACCTCCATATACCGTGCATTTCCATAATTCACCTTCAGCACATCCTGTTTTTGGATTAATCTTTACATCTAGGTTACCGTCTAAGTCATAAAACAGATTCCGAGCTAAAAGTTCACCACTTTGCCAGACTTCAATCCTATATGTCACCTTTTCCAAAGTTTCATCAGTTATGGTATCAAAGAAACGTACACTCATGTTGATGTCATCAATATCGCCTACTGTAATATCAGATGGTGAAAGTTCAGTTCTTACTGTAACTTCCATATCACCAAAGGTCAAAGCCGGAGCTTGATCACCACCTAGTCCATGACCGAAGGCATCTGTAACTAAAAATGGAACACTAAAAAATGCCAATAGAGCGAGGAATATTGTATACTGGTACAATGATTGAATTCAACTAATTCCATATTTAAAGATGGCATTGAATTCTCATGCGTGTTTATTTCAAATGATAATAAGTGCAAATTTTATTTATGGTCTAAAAAAAGAAAATCCGTGAAGTGTTTTATTGCCTTATTATTAATTCCACTTTTTGTTTCTCCGGTATTTGCTCAAACAAATTCTGAAACTTTACCAACTGATAAAGGAACACTAGATGTAAAATTGTCTTATGAGGATATTGTTCCAGGTCAACAGACAAGATTGAATATTGATTTTATAAATCCACAAACACAAAAAGTACAAGAGCATATTGATTATAGGATAACAGTCTTCAAAGATGGAGGAACTGTTTTCGGTCCAATTCCACTTACTCACACATCATTAGGATCTGTAAAGATTCCTGTTGAATTTAATGACGAGGGACTTTATTCAGTAGACTTTGAAGTAGAAGGAATATTATTCCAACCAATACCTATGGAAACAGTTTCCTTTGATGTTATAGTTGGGCAAGTAAACGCTGAACCATCAATTCCAGTAAATGATGGTTCAGAAGAGCCTTCAGGTGGAGGTTGTCTTATTGCTACTGCAACATATGGTTCTGAGCTGGCACCACAAGTACAACAACTAAGAGAACTAAGAGACAATAACCTTCTTGCAACAAAATCTGGATCTTCATTTATGGCTGGATTCAATCAGTTTTACTATTCATTCTCACCAGCAATTGCAGATTTAGAACGCCAAAGTCCTTTATTCAAAGAGACTGTAAAAATTGCACTTACTCCAATGATTTCATCATTGTCCATTCTAAATCATGTAAATATGGATTCTGAACAAGAAGTTTTAGGTTATGGAATCTCGATCCTTCTTCTAAATATTGGCATGTATGTTGGAATTCCTGTATTTGGAATTCTAAAGTTGTACCAGTTCAAAAGAAAGTAGAATATTCAACCTGAAAATGCCAGTGAGGTTTTTATGTATCCGAACAAGTACAAGTTTTAATGAAGACTATAGCTATAGGCTCTCTCTTCGTATTACTCGCTATTGTAGCTGGAGTAACTGCAGCAAACCCTGTTTTTGCAGATCATCCAACTGCAAGTGTTAGTGCTCCTGCAGGTACCTCAGTTCCTGGATGTGAAGAAACAAACGAATGTTACCTTCCATATGAGGTAACAATCGATGTTGGCGGTGAAGTCACATGGACAAATGATGACACTGCAGCACATACTGTAACATCAGGAACTCCAGCAGATGGACCAGACGGTCTATTTGATAGTAGTTTGTTCATGGCAGGATCTACATTTTCTGTCAAGTTTGACGGTTACGAACCTGGATCCTACAACTACTTCTGCATGGTTCATCCATGGATGGAAGGAATTGTAGTAGTTCAAGAAGCAGGTGCCGAAGAAATGAAGGAAGATGAACATAAAGACGAAGAGATGCATATTGACGACGGTGAAATGATGGTAATGGAAGGAGATGCAACAGCAACAGGAATGTTGTCTGATGGAACAGAAGTTTCAATTTGGACCTCTGCACCAACTGCTGGTGAAATGATGGAGATCGATATTGTTTTCCATGATTCAGAGCATGTCAATCATGACATCAAAGTTACACAAAATGGCAATACAGTGCTAGATGATATGGGTGCACACCACCATGAGGGAAAAGGATCACACATGACACAAGCTCTTGATTCCTCTGATCCAGTAGATGTTACCATTACCTTCCAAGGTTATGGTATAGATGAAAAGACTGGACCAATTGGTGAAGAAGTAGTATTCTCAAACGTTGTTCCTGAATTTGGAACAATTGCAATGATGATACTAGCTGTTTCAATCATAAGCATCATAGCAGTAACTGCAAAATCTAGAGTTATTCCAAGACTGTAGGAATTTACTCTTTTTCTATTTTCTTTTTACTAAAGCAATAACAGCTAAGATAATTGCTGCAGCTCCAATTGACAAACCAAGAATTGCAAAGTCATATGCTGCACCAGTATTGGACTTTACTTCTATTCCAGAACCTGTCTTTATTTCTGAAACATCCCTTTGTATTTGAGAAATTGCATTTTTCAAAGCTGAAACATCCTGGTCTGAAGATGAACCACGAGTAGGAGGGAAATCTAAAACTGCCGTTGTCTCAACGTCTTCAACTGGAACATCAATGTTAACTGGAACTCCATTAATTTCTCCCTCTAGTAGTATCGAAATTGAGCCTGTCTTTGTTGGAATCACGTGTGAAAAGTAGTGACCTGGTCTTGGATCAGAACCAACATCTAAAATTTTAGTCACACCACCAAATTGTGCAGTTGCCTCTAAATTCTTGAACGCATTCTTTACTCCACTTTTAACTCCTGGGTTTTCTCCAGGTTCACTAATTTCAAAAACAAAATCATTTCTATATCCAACAATTGGTGGTTCTATTCCCCAACCAACTTCAATTTCATACTGTTCAACATGAACTGTAGTATGAGCAAAGGCTTGAGATGTAATCCCTCCAGAAAATAATATTGCAATTAATCCAAAAATTAAAACATTCACGACTATCATTTTACAATGACATGTTATTATCTTTACTAGATTTGGTACAATCATCGAATAAAATCTAAATTGTTTAAATTAAGAGTTGTAAAATGAAAATAATATGAGAAAATTTCTGCTTGTTTTTCTTTTAATTTTAGCAATTGGGATTCCATATGCTTCAGGTCATCCATTTACACTAGAAACAAATCCAAGTTCTTCACTGAATGCACCTGTTGGAATTACTGAAGTATACGTTATATTTTCAGAACCAGTGGAATTAGATTTTAGCTCTCTGAAAATTTATGATAGTAATGGTGATCAAATAGACAACAGAGACACTAGATATTATGAAGGTGAAGAATCTCTTATCGTCACTACACCACCATTAGAAGAAGGAGTCTATACTGGAACAAGCAAAGTACTCTCCAAAGTTGATGGTCACTTGGTAGATGGTGCTTTTGTCTTTGCAGTTGGAGACATCAAGCTTGACATTGATGTTTCTGAACAATCCACCTCAGAATTGATATTCTTTCCAGAAGCAGGAGCTAGATTTCCTGGACTTGTTGGACAAACAATTATTCTAGGTTCTATAATTGCATCTCTACTAATTTGGGGAACGCAAAACAAAGAGTTAATCAGAAAAGAGTTTGAAAAAATCGACACCGTTCATCATGGGCGATTTATGACCATCACAGGAATTGGCCTGATGTTAGTTTTTGCCTCAAACATCATAATGCTTGCAGTTCAAACTTTGAGATTAGAGACCTCTGCAATCGAGGCTATTCAAACAACATTTGGTACTTCTTGGCTTATTAGAATGATAATTACTGTAATACTTCTTGGAATTTGGTTTTGGATGGCCAGAAAAAAACAGATTACAAAGTACAATCACATCCCAATGCTTGTTTTATCATTAGCTTTGATTGGAACCTCGACTATGATAGGACATGGCGCTGCTAGTGGCCAAATGGCAGCAGTTGCGCTAGATTATGTGCATAATTTGGTTGCTGCAGTATGGATAGGAGGAATAATTTACTTTGTCTTTACGTTACTTCCAACATTTTCAAGACTCGAAAAAATAAAAATGGAGAAAATGTCACTGGTAATGATCCCAAGATTTTCTATTGCATTTGTGATTGCCGTAGGAATTGTAATAATTTCAGGACCAACTCTAATGTGGCTCCTAGAAAGTGATGTTGGAATAATTACTGAATCCACATATGGAAAATTGATCATAACAAAGATTGCAATTGCTGCAGTTATGGTAGGATTGGGGGGATTTTTTCAGTTTAGAGTTCAAAAAGCAGGAGAGAGGGCTCTTGAATCAAAATCAATTTCAGTTCATAAGAAATTAAAAAGATCTTTAAAGTTTGATGCTGCCTTGGGAATTATTCTTCTAGGTGTTGTTGCATTATTGGCAAATGGTACATTACCTGCAGGAGAAATTCAAAAAGCAGATGCACAAGATGTTACATATGGATTTAGAACAATAGAATACACAGAAAACGCAAGATTTGATATTGAAATTACCCCATTTACCAGTGGTTCTAATTCTATTTTTGTTAAAGTAAGTGACTTTGAAAATAATTCACTTTATGATTCTAATGAACTCAAAGTAAAAATTTCAAATCCTCAAAAAAATATCTCACCAATAGAGATTCCTATCGAAATAATTGAGCAAGAAGAAGGACCAAGAGAATTCAAGGGAGAATTAACATTTGGATTTTCTGGACAATGGCAAGTAGAAGTCGAAGCACAACGAACTGAAAATGCAAATGAATCAGTTTTGTTAACTCTATTAGTCAAACCAAGACTGATGGATCTTAAGACTGAAATAATCGAATATGAATTGCCAGAATCATCAAAACCTCTCTATCCATTGTATGATGGAAAAAATTCAATCTGGGTAAGTGATCCTTCTGCACCAAAGATTTGGAGATTTGATTTAGATTCAGAAGAGTTTGAATCATTTTCCTTTGATGGACTAACTACCATGATCTTAACTAAGGATAATGAGGGAAGAATTTGGTTTACAGATACACCCCGAAATCAAATAGGATACATTGATCCAAAAACAAATGAAATTTCAACTATTACTCTACCGAAGATTCAACCAATCATTTCAGATAATATTGGTACCTTTATTCAATCCGACTTTAAGGGAAACATCTGGACTGCTATAATCAACAAAGACGTCATTCTAAAGTATAATCAAAAAGAAAAAACATTTGAAGAAGTACGTCTTCCTGAAAAAGAATCTCTTCCATTTGCATTAACAATTGACGAAGAAGGTAAGATTTGGTTTACAGAATCCAAAACAGGAAGAATTGGATATATCAATCCTGAAGATAATAGCATCAAACAATTTGCTCCAAGTCCTCCTTTAGGTGCGCCTGAAGCCTTGCTTTTTGATGATGATGGAAGTCTCTGGATTGCAGAACATACAGGATTAGCCATAGCAAAATTTAATCCAATTTTGGAGACATTTGAGAGAATTCCCGTACCAAATCAAGAGGCACTACCATATGGAATGTCATTTGATAGATATGGAAATGTTTGGTTTGCACAACATACAGTGGACAGTATTGGAGCTTATGATCCTGACAATGATGATTTGATTGAAGTGCCAATTCCAACTGTAACCTCATTTGCTCAATTTACAACAGCAGATGGTAATGACAATGTTTGGTTTGTAGAGCAACAAGGTAACAAATTAGCAATGGTAAAGATTACTGAAGTTCCAAGTATAGCACCAACTGTAGAAACTACTCAAGGAATTAATCTAAAATACACAGAGATTGCATCTCCATTAATTGCATTAGGAATTATTGCAACTTCTTTGTTTTATGTCAAAAACATTAAAGATAAGAGAAGACTAAATTCATTAATTATTTCTTGATAAGATTCCTGATGAGTTGTTTTTAATTGATGATGAAGCTGAAAAGTTATCTACAATGACTAGAGGCTTTCAGACAAACAAAAACATGGATACTGTTAAACTTGTAGCACTTTAGAAAGTTTTCAAACCAAATGATTTTTGTCTTGAGACAAAAATTACTCCAACTATAGATATTACCAGAATTAGTAATGCTATTGAATCAAATTCAGGAGCAACCACTATTCCAAATTCAGTTTCTTGTCCGGTATTTCTAATGTTTTCAAAACGAATAACAGTTGGACCTGTTTGATCCTCACCAAATTCGTATGACTCAAAATCACCTCCTACTTGAGCAACTCCAGTTGCTTTGTGGATCTCTTTTCCATTTTGGATTATCACAAAGGTATAGTCAGAGCTTCTCATAGGTTCACCTGTTGCTCCATCTCTTATTGTAAAGACAAAATTTGTCTTTACTCCAGGTTGTATTTCTAATGGATCCCAAGACAGATCTATCTGAAAGTCTTCGCTTCTTGTATATGCAGTTAATGGAAATTCAACTTTCTCACTTGCTAATAGAGTGAAGACCATTTTATCTGGTAATGGTTCGTCAGATTTTTTCATTTGATTCTTTATGAATTTCAAATGATCCTGCAATAAAACAAAGTGAACTATTCTTTCATCTTCTTCAGTATAGTCATCTATGGTAACTGATGCTTTGAACAAATCAATCCCATTTACTTTTCCAGTATAGCTTGGATACAAGAATTCAGCAAATTCTTTTGGAAAATGTACTTCCTCATGAACTACTGGTATGTGGGACATTTGTTTTTCACTCCAGTCAAATGGCATCTCAAAGGATACTTCTTTAGTTGTAGGATTGTATTCTAGCTGTGAGATTTTATCAAAATATGATTTTAATCTAAACTTTACATCATTTCCTTGCTCATCTTTTTGCATATGCTCAGTTACTTCTACAATGCTCAAATCAGCATTATAGATTCCAGAGTCTTCAATTATGTTTGTAGGCTCATCAATAGTCCTAACTTCAATCTCAAAGTTGTAAAGCCCACCTGAATTAAAAATTGGTCCTGTTATTTCAATTGGATTTGATTCTGTTCCATGCCACGCACCCAAAAGAGAGTCTTGGTCTCCACGAATTTCAATTTCTCCTTCTGTTGTTGGCTTTACCTTGATTGGAAGTACTCCATCCTCTGCAAAAAAGTAGTTTCTAAAAATCATTTCATTTTGATGAAATAACCCAATCAAAAATGTTACATTTTTTGCAGTTTGGTTTGTTTCGTCTTCTGTTGCAGTTATGGTAATTTGCTTATCGTCATCTTTTTCAAAATACATTGGAAGTTCTACTGAAATAGAGATTGATTTTCCCTGAATATCTACAGAAGATATTGTATCAATTCCTAATCCATGTCCATAGACATTGGTTACCGGAAATACCAAAAATGTTGCTATAACAAAAATTCCAAATTTTTTAGCAAACATCATAATCAAGCTATTCTTAGGGTTATTTTACTGTCATCAATTCTTCTACTTTTTGCAATAGGTCATCAATTGTATTGGCTTCCAAGATTGGTTGTAAGTCATTTGGATCCTTTGCACCCAATGCAGATAATGAATAGATGTAGTCTATAGTAGGAAGATCAGTTGTAAGATAGTATTTTTCTAAAACATGATCTAGTGCATGTGGTTCTACTATTTGGGGTAGTGCTTGTGTAACAATTTTGTTTTTCCATAATGCAACTAAGTCTTTCCATTTTTCTAATGAGATGTTGTCATCTATTTCTGGAATCATTTCAACTTCAGCGCGAATGTACATTTTTTCATCAGTGCCAACACTTTCATGTAAATCAGAGATTACTTTATGTCCTTCAACAGTATATGGATCATAATTTTCTGGAGGTGCCAAAGTTGGCAGAATTATTTTATTAATTTTGAACTTGTTTCTACCTAGGGTTTCAATGTGTAGTTGTAGACCATCTAGTTCTACATCCTCACATTTAGTGATCTTTGCAATGGTTCCAATTGATTTTGGTGCATTCCAACCATTTACTGATTTGTTTTGATCAATTAAGCACACTCCAAATAATCCATCACCTAACATACAATCATCAACTAGTTGTTTGTATCGAGGTTCAAATATTCGAAGTGGAAGTTCTTGTCTTGGAAATAAAACCAAATCTAATGGAAAGATGGGTAGAATTTTTTGAGCCAAACTGTAGTTATTGGAATGGTCTTCAGATATATGGAATACGGCTAGATTTAGAAACCTTCTTCGTTTAAAGTAAGGCCCAACAGTGCTGCTCTTGTATATTTTCCATATTCTGCTTGCTCAAAGTATTTTGCATTTTTGGTATTATCAATATCAGTAGAAATTTCATCTAGTCTTGGAAGAGGATGTAAAATGATAGAATCATCTTTCATCTTTTGAAGTAAATCCAATCCCACAATATAGCTTCCTTTTACTTTAAGATATTCTTCTTCATCTGGAAATCTCTCTTTTTGGATTCTAGTTACATAAAGAACATCAAGATCATCAATGTATTCTTCAATATCTGTTGACTCTTTAAATGATAATCTCTTTTTTATTTCATAGACAGAATCAGATCTAAT
The DNA here is from genome assembly GCA_965223805.1 of Nitrosarchaeum sp. Lineage (GTDB taxonomy): Archaea > Thermoproteota > Nitrososphaeria > Nitrososphaerales > Nitrosopumilaceae > HKST03. Next base: position 1,282,892 of record OZ245014.1, read on the forward strand.
TCTAAGAGATTCTGGAGAAATTAAATGGACATCAACATCATAATTTCCTAGTCCATACAAAAGTGAGTAAACCGTTCTTCCATACTTTAAATCTCCTATGATTCCAATTTTTAGTCCATCAATCTTTTTCTTTTCTTTTTTCATTGTAAACAAATCTTGAATTGCTTGTGTGGGGTGCTCTTCAGTTCCGCTTCCTGCATTGATAACTGGTTTTGAGGATATTTCAGCTGCAAATCTACTTGAACCATCAAGAGGATGTCTTAGAACTAGTACATCCGAATAAATTGACATAATTTTTACAGTATCTCCTAGGCTCTCACCTTTTTGTGTGGATGATGAAGATATATCAGATATTCCTAGAGAATTTCCTCCAATTGAAGCAATTGCGGAATCAAAGCTTAGGCGAGTTCTTGTACTTGGTTCATAAAACAAGTAAGCTAAGGTTTTTCCTTTTGAAACCTCCCTTCTCTTAGCAGGTTCTAGTTTCATAATTTTATCAGTTGCAGTAAAGATCTTCTCTAGCTGCTCTTTGTCAAAGTCCTTAATTGAGATGATATCTTTTTGATAGAACTCGTTCATCTTTCAATAATATATACAGGTGACTATACAAAGTATTCTGATGCAAGAGTCTGAACTTTTGGTTCGACGAATTAAGGAGGGTACTGTATTAGATCATATTGATGAAGGCAAAGGCCTACAGGTTCTCAATGCCCTTAGAATCGATGGAAAGGATGGTAGTCTAATTACTATTGCATTAAATGTGCCAAGTGGAAAGTTCAAGAAAAAAGACATCATAAAGGTTGAAAATAAATTTCTAAAAGATGATGATACAAACAAGCTTGCGGTAATCGCTCCAAAGGCAACCATCAATATTATCAAAGACTACAAGCTTGTAGAAAAGAGAAGAGTTGCTCTTCCTAACGAGATTGATAGGATATTTCGCTGCTCAAATCCTGATTGTATAACTAACAGCCCTGAACATATTGAATCTATAATGGATGTAATTGACAAAGATGGACGAGTTCTAAAGTGTAGATACTGTTCAAGAGTTTTAGATGTTAACAAACTAAAATATAATTAAATTAAAAATTTGAAAAATTTGAAAAAGATGATGTTAGGATTATTGTCCTAAGATGATAAACATCATAACTATACCGTAGATTGCGATTGATTCGACCATACCTACGAAGATGAACACCTTAGACTGTAAAGCTGGGTTCTCACTAATGACTGCAAGACCTGCTGCACCCACTTGACCAAGACCTATACCTGCTCCACCAGCGGCTATACCAAAGGCCAAACCAGCACCTAGGAGTTTCATAGAGTCTGCACTACCAGCTGAGCCTTCTTGTGCAAATGCAACTCCTGTAGATCCTGCAAAGGAAATTGCTGCTGCAACCAAAAGTAACAAGACGATAGTTTTCATTTATGATGTGGCTCCTTTGGGTCCATATTTAAATCATGATGATAATTTAACATCAAATTCGATCCAGTGTTTTCTTTTTGAATGATGTTAGATCGTCTTTGATGGAATTTGCAAATTTTTCGTGATCCTGATCTAATTGTTTCTTAGAGTCTTCAAGTAATTTTTTAATTTCTTCTTTTGCCATTATTTTCTACTTTCCATCTTAGCCTTTACTTTTTTTAACTTTGCGAATTCTTCTCTTTCTCTCTCTTCTAGAGTTGCAAGAATAAATCTAATTCGTTGTTGATATTGTGGAATAATAACATTCTCAAGTGCATTTAGAAGTTTTTGTGTTTTTTCGAGGGCTTTTGCAAGGCTAAAAATTGAATTTTCATATTCGGCTGCTTTACAAATTTTTGGAAGTAGTTCTTTGATTTGTTTTGCTGCTCTATCAATTGAAGAGTTTGTATCTGCAAATCCATAAGGCATTGATTTTGTGTCCTTTTCAGTCACAGATAAAGCAGGAATTTTAACATCCACTACTCTTCGTACCTTAACCTCAACCTCCATTACGGGAGGAGTAGATTCAGCAACAGAGTCAACTGTTGCAGTTCCTAAGGCAAGATAGGCTTCATTAACTGATTTGTAAATATCTTGTAAGGGTTCCCATATTCCACCTCTTGCTTTTGAAGCTTCTTCAATCATTTCTTCAATATTTTTTAAGAGGACTTTGCGTTTATCATCTAAAATTTTCTGAACCATTGTTGCGACTTGACTGGATCTTTTGTATTTGAGAAGTTCAATTTTTGTTGCAGCTACATTCTGTCCAAATGACATTTTGCTACTTTTCCTGATAATATTGATCTACGAATTTGTCTTTGACTTTTGTCAATTCATTCTTTGGAAGTTGTGATACAACTTTCCATAAGATACCAAGTGTCTCATCAATTGTTCTATTTTCATCAGTTGCCTGTGTTAGGAATTCTTTTTCAAAGACATCGCCTACATCCATGTATTTCAAGTCGATTTCTGTTAATCCTGCTTTACCTACAATTCCTGCAAGTGCTCTGACTTCTTGGGCTCTAGAATATGCGTCATAGTTTTGATTTGAAATCTCACCATGATCTTCTCTAGTACTTCCTTCGCCAATTCCATCTTTCATTAATCTACTAAGACTCATCAAAATGTTAACTGGTGGGTAAACTCCTTGTCTAAAGAGATCCCTTCCAAGTACAATCTGTCCTTCTGTAATATATCCAGTTAAGTCAGGAATTGGGTGGGTAATATCATCTGAAGGCATTGACAAGATAGGAACCTGTGTTACACTTCCTTTCTTTCCATTTAGTTTTCCTGCTCTTTCATAAATGGTGGAAAGGTCTGTGTAAAGATAACCTGGATAACCTTTTCTTCCTGGAACTTCTTCTCTTGCTGCGCTGATCTCTCTGAGTGCTTCAGCATAATTTGTCATGTCTGTGAGAATTACAAGAACATGCATTCCTAGATCAAATGCCAAATATTCTGCAACAGTTAATGCTACACGAGGAGTAATGATTCTTTCAATAGCAGGATCATCTGCTAAGTTAAGAAATAGAACACTTCTCTTTAATGCACCTGATTCCTCAAGACTTCGTCTGAAATATTCTGCTTCACTATATTGCACACCAATTGCTGCAAAGACTACTGCAAAGTCATCTTGCGTACCAATAACACTTGCTTGTCTTGCAATTTGGGCTGCCAAAAGGTTGTGTGACATTCCAGAACCCGAAAAGATTGGAAGCTTTTGTCCTCTGACAAGAGTAATCATTCCATCAATAACAGAAACACCAGTTTGAATGAAGTCCTTTGGATATTCACGTTGTTCAGGATTCATTGGTTCACCATTAATATCAATAAATTTATCAGCAATTGGATCTGGAAGTTCATCTTTTGGTCTACCTAATCCATCAAAAACTCTACCAAGTACTTCTTTTGATACAGGCATCTCCATGACTTTGCCAACAAATTTTGCATTAGTTCCAGAAACAGATAATCCAGTTGTTCCCTCAAATACCTGGACAATTGCTTTTCCATTTCCAACTTCCAGAACTTTACCTAATCTTCTTTCTCCATCTTTAGTTTCAACCTCAACTAGTTCATCAAATGCTGCATTTTCAACATCATCAACAATTACTAGTGGTCCTTTGATTTCTGCAATCTTACTGTATTGAACTCCACCTTCTGCGGTCAATTTGATACTTTCACTCCTGTAATTGATTTGAATTGTTCTTGCATTTCATTATCTAATTGTTCAAGTTTTGGCATTTCATCGTCTTTGACTTCCATTCTTGCTTTAAGTAAGGAACCAATAATTGACATTGCACGAATGTCTGAGAGTTCTGCACCTTCTTTGAGTGCTTGCTGTCCTCTCTTGTAGAAATCAACTAATAGTTTGAGTAGTTTGTATTGTTTTTCTGGGCTACAATAAGTATCAACATCATCAAAGGAATTTTGTTGCAAAAGACCAATCTTTATCATTCTTGCAATTTCAAGAATTAATTTTTCTTCATCTGGTAATGCTTCTGGACCTAAGAGTCGAACAATTTCTTTAAGTGTATCTTCCCTTTGCAAAACGCCGTAAGCATCACTTCTTAGACTAAGCCAATCTTCGTTGATGTTTTCACCCCACCATTTAGAGATGTCTGCAAGGTAACCAGAATAACTGTTCATCCAGTTAATTGAAGGATAGTGTCTAGAGTATGCAAGTTTTGCATCTAGAGCCCAGAAAGTTTTGATAAATCTCATTGTATGGGTGGTAACTGGTTCAGTAAAGTCACCACCTGATGGAGAAACTGCACCCACAAGAGTTACAGAGCCATCACGGTCTGGACTTCCTGCTGCTCTTACTCGACCTGCTCTTTCATAAAATTCTGCTAATCTTGATGCAAGATATGATGGATAACCTTCTTCTGCTGGCATCTCTTCTAATCTTCCACTCATTTCTCTGAGTGCTTCGGCCCATCTACTAGTAGAATCTGCAACAAGGACAACGTCCTTACCCATATCTCTGTAGTATTCTGCAATTGTTACACCAGTGTAGATACTTGCTTCTCTTGCAGCTACTGGCATGTTACTTGTGTTTGCAACAAGAACTGTTCTGTCCATGAGTGGTTTTCCACTTCTTGGATCTTTAAGGTGAGGAAATTCAACTAGCACTTCAGTCATTTCATTTCCTCTTTCACCACAACCAATGTAAACCACAACTTGAGAGTCTGCCCATTTTGCAATTTGGTGAAGTGTTACAGTTTTTCCTGTTCCAAACGCGCCAGGAATTGAACCAGTACCGCCTTTTGCAATTGGAAAAAATGTGTCAATTACACGTTGTCCTGTAAGAAGTGGAACAGTGGGATCATAACGGTCTTTGTATGGACGTGGTTTTCTAACAGGCCATTTGTGGTACATTTTGAGTGTGATTGTTTGACCGTCTTTCTCGGTTTTTGCTATTTCAGCTTCTAAATCATAATCTCCTTCTGATACAATATTTGAGATAACTCCTCCAGGATGATCTGGTGGTACCATAATAGAGTGTTCAATGAGGTCTGTTTCCTGAACCGTTCCAATTACGTTTCCTGGATTGACTTCATCACCAGCACTAACAGTTGGAACAAAGTGATATTTTTTTGTCATATCAACTGGTGTTGTAGTAATACCTCTGCCGATAAATGAGCCTGAGGCTTTGGATAATTCTCTTAGGGGTCTTTGAATTCCATCATAAAGTTGTCCAATAATTCCTGGACCTAAAAGAACACTTAGTGGATTTCCTGTACCAATTACTGGCTCACCCGGTTTTAGTCCACTAGTTGATTCGTATACTTGGATAAATGCAACATCGCCAGTTAATCTAATTACTTCACCAACAAGTTTAGAATCTCCAACAACTACAGTCTCGTACATTTTTGCATCTGACATTCCGTCAGCTTTTACTGCAGGACCACTAACCCAGACAATTCTACCTTGTGCTGCCATTCTAATTACCTACTCCGAATTTTGTTGCTATTTCTTTCCTTATTAAAGGCTTCAGACGTTCAATTCTTGCATCAATAGTATTATCAAAAGTCATTGCACCATCTTTTGATTTTATGATAACACCACCTAGACAATCAATGGTTTCAGGAGATAGTTCTGCTCCAGGAAATTGTGAAAGTGCTGATTGAACAACCTCCTTACCTTTTGAATTTGTAAGAACAGATACATCAGTTGTACCCAAAATTTTTGTTGCTTCATCTAAAAGTGATTTAATTAAATTTGCATAATCGCCACTGCGATCTGCATTTGCAATCTGATCTAGGGCTTTGGTAAAGACTTTGTCTACTGCATCCTCTAAAGTCATCAATTGCTTATTTCTAGCCTCAAGGTCAGAGCTACCGATGATCTGTTTTTCGATCTTTTCTGCCTCTTTTCTCCCATCTGAGATGATTTTATCATGTTCTTGCTCTAATTTAGGAAGAGCATCATCTAGGGTTTGCTGACATTCAGTTAAGGCAGTTTGAATGTTCGATAAAATATCTTTTTCAGTTTTAACAAGGATTTTGTCTATGGTTTTTTCTAATGCAGTATTAGATGCCAATGACTGCCGTAAATCCGTAATGGATTTTAATGTTTGGGAAAAATTGCAATCAGAAAGATATTAAACTCAATGAAATAACCCAGAAATTGTATTGGGAACCGCCGATCTAAAACTTGGAACCGTAATTTTGCCAAGAAGTGAATCACCACAGGCAATTTCTAGATTAACAGAGTTTGAATGGTTTCACAAGATTGATTCTCCAAGTGATCAGGTAACGCCCGAAATTGATGATCTTCTGCTAAAGGCACAGCAAACATTCCAGTCCATTGATGATGTAATCAAAGGAATGGGAATCCCACTAACTGTAGGAATTATGGAGATTCTTTTCAAAGGTACTGTAATCAAGAAATCAAACTATGAGATTGATGAGATTGAAGATATGGTCAATGATCTTATTAAAACTGCTCCATCGATTATTGACAAACCTGCAAAACTGCTTGAAGAAGCAGCCAACACTAGACTCTCAATTGAGGAATACAAGTCACTCAAAGATACTCTAGAAGTTATTAGAAAAATGAATATGGATTTAACAGGATTTGGGCTAACTAGATATTTTTTTGTTAATCTTTTTGTTATCAATTCAGCAGACTTTGAAGAAATTAGTCGCTCCCTTGAGGGTATTACTTTGTACAAATATGACTTGGAAAGCAAAGAAAAGTCTGCTTTACTAGTAATTTCTGATACTGAAGACTCTGAGAAAGTTCTCAAAGTCCTTAGAAGTTTTAATTCAAATTTATTTAAAATTCCTGAAGGTTTTCCTCAAATTCCTAGTGAAGCTTATGCATTAGCAGAATCAAAAATTAAAGAGTTAACTGTAAAACAAACTGCAATTACAAAAGAACTCGCTGGCTTACAAAAGTCACTTAGACGTGATATTCTAACAATTCATGAAAAAGCACTTGTTGCAAAAGATGTGCTTGAATCTTTGAGAAAACCAGGCGGAACAAAACATTTTGCAGTAATTCAAGGGTATATCCCAAGACGGATGGAGGAGAAATTTGCCAACTCTACAAAACAATGGACATCAGTTATTGAAGATGTTACTGATCCCAAGCTTAGCAGCGAGTCACCAACATTATTTGATAATAAGAGATTTGTGAGAACCTTTGAGGTTATTACAAAGAGTCAAGGTATTCCTCACAAAGGAGAGCCAGATCCTACACCAATGATTGCTCTAATGTGGCCAATATTTTATGGTCTAATGTTTGCAGATATGGGTCACGGATTATTACTTATGGGAATGGGCCTCCTGTTCAAAGTCAAAGGACAAGGGGAACTTTCAAGATGGGGAATGCTAATTGCGATTTCTGGAGCAGCAGCAGCCATTGCCGGAGTTGCGGCAGGAGAAGCATTTGGTTACCATCTTGATCATATGGGTCCATTTGAAGGATTATTAGAAGAAGGTGGAGCATTACACTCAGTTAGTTGGATAGTTGGAATACTTAGCGTAGCTGAGTTAACATTTGATCAAGTAATCAACATTCTCAAAGTTTCATTATTCTTAGGAATTGTTCATCTTGTTTGGGCAATGGTTCTAAGAATTAAGAGGTTAGCTGAGAGAGGTCAGAAACTTGTAATGTACATGGAAGCAATTCCAAACATTACACTATACGGAGGAATTGTTGTAATCATGATGTGTGCTATTGGTTCACAATATGATGTGATGAACATGTATTCAAGAGCACATACAGAAGCAGTTCCATGGGTAACTATTTTCCTTGGTGAATGGGCCCAAGTTTGGATTGTTACAAGAATTGCAGTTGTTGTTGTAATCGCATCAATGGTAATGATGATGGTTGGAGGAATTTTGCATGCAAAGAAACACCCCGAAGATGGAGGAGATCCGGCAAGTGTGGTGATGGAAGTTTTCCTGGGAAAAACAGTAGAGGCGTTGGCGCATACGATTAGCTATGCTCGGCTTGGCATCATGCTGCTTGTCCATGCGGCATTATTATTGACTGTAAATAATGCGTTCACCTCACTAGGTGGTGCAGAGTCTGGTGGAGCAATTGCCATGATTGTTGGAGGAAACTTGGGCATTATGATGATTGAAGGATTGATTGTATACATTCAGTCCCTTAGATTGCATTTGTATGAATTCTTTACAAAGTGGTATGATGGAGGTGCACAACCATTTAGGCAAATCAGACCAGAATTGATTTACAATCAATTTGTTTGGAAGAAAAAATAAAAAATTTTTGAAGATTAAAGTTTAATCTCCTTTAGCTTTTTCGTGTCCTTTTTTGGCTGCATCTTTGGTGCCCTCATAAGCTTTTGTGCCAACTTCTGCACCTTTTTCGACTCCTTTCTTGCCAAGATCGGCACCCTTTTCAACACCTTTTTCTGCAGTGTCTTTTAGTTTCTTTAGAAAGCCCATGATAAGAAAATATGATAGTTATTGATAAAGGGTTAGATTATTTTTCCACAGGAAGTTCCAGTTTATTTCCCCATTCTCCCCAGGAACCCAAATAGACTCTAACTTTTTCAAATCCAAGCTTTCTCAAAGCCAAAAAGGTATTAGCGGCTCTATAGGCACCTTGGCAGTAGGTAATGATTTTAGAGTTTTTATCAAAATCATAAAGTAGAGATAATTCATCGTTATTTTTGAAGGTGCCATCTTCGTTGATATTTTTATTCCAATCAATATTGATTGAATTTGGTATATGTCCTCCTTGTGCAGCACGAAGGATAGAACCATTGTATTCTCTCTCTGATCTTGCATCAAGGATTTTTATGTTATCCATATTATCTAAAATGTACTCAAATCCTGAAATGATATCAGAATTTATTTTTCCTGAAAATATAGTTGGTTTGGATCCATTTGGTTTTGTTTCTAGGGGAAGGTTTTCTCTTTTCCATTTTTTTATTCCTCCATCTAACATTGAAACATTTTGATGGGAGAAATACAACAACATCCAGACTCCCCTTGCAGCAAGCATTCCAGAGATATCATCATAAAAGATTACTTTTTTTTCTGGAGTCACTCCAAGAAAAGAGAGAAGTATTTGTGTTTGCCTGTTAAAATTTTTGATTCCATCTTTTGTTGTATCTATCCAATGAAATGCAAAAAGATCCAAGTTTACAGCTCCTGGAATATGTCCCTCAGAATATTCTTTGAAAGAGCGTGTATCAACTAAAATGATGTTAGAGTATTTGAGAATTCTATTAAGTTCTGAAGTTGAAATTATCATATAATCAACAGAATTTTGGAAAATAAACCTATTTCGTTAGATAATAAAAATGATGAATATTTTTATCAAACAAAAATTACTCTTAATAGATGTATGAAACAAATTGAAATCAAATTTCAATATTAACGGTTATGTTTTTTAATAACCACATAGTAGAATATTCATGAAACAGATTAAAACGATAATTAGAAATGATAGATTGTCTGAAGTTGTTTCAGCATTACGCGAAGCAGGTGCAAAAGGCGTTTCTATTACACAAGTAAAAGGTCAAGGATCTGGTGAAAGACCAATGATACGTGGTGGCCGTGGAACAACACAATATCGTGCTGAGTACAATACAATGGATTCGGTAATGACCGTTGTTGAGGATTCTCAAGTTTCAACTATGATTGACGTGATTAATAAAGCTGCTCGTACAGGCAAATCAGGAGATGGAATAATTATCGTAACTAACGTTGATCAAGTAGTCAATATCGCATCTCAAAGTACAGGTGAATCAGCCTTATAACAAGGCATAAATTATTATTTTTAACCATAATCGATCTGTAAAAACATCTCACAATTGTAAAATTAATCTAAGGTACAACGTTATTTCTTATTCTGTGTTTTGACATGTCTTGACATTACATCAAAACTTTAATGGTCATGGATTCTGTACTACAAGATAGTCAGAACAATATTTTCTACAAGGACTTGGCAAATTTATAGAAATTCCGAATATGTAGGATTCAATGATCAAAATTTAACTGTTAAATAACATATCAGTGTCATAAGACTAAATCAGATTTTGAAAGTAGAAAGATCAATCAGCAACAAATATTTTATAAAATGTTACATCTGCTTGATCATTAGATTCAAAATTAGTGAAAGAATAATACTTATTCATTCACGTAGGCACGTTCACCATGTTGTGCAATATCAAGACCAATATCTTCTTCTCTAGGAGTTACTCTTATACCACCAGGCCAAATAGCATCCATTACTTTTAGAATAGCGAATGTGACTGCAAGAGTATAACCTACAGTAACAACTGCACCTATAACATTAATAGCTTGTTGTTCCATTCCTTCTGGTGTACCTGTCCAAGCACCTATTCCGTCTCCTGTATCCCAAATGTGAGGACTAGCTAAAGTACCTACAAGAATAGTTCCTGTTAATCCACCCATGCCGTGTACACCCCAAACATCAAGTGCGTCATCCCATTTCTTAGCATTCTTTAATGCAACTGCACCATAGCAAACGCAACCTGCAGCCATTCCAATTATCAATGCGCCCATAGGACCAACCCACCCAGAGGCGGGGGTAATAGTTCCTAGTCCAGCAATAGTTCCAGTAGCAGCTCCAACAATACTTGGTTTTCCAGTATGAGCCCAACTAAGCAATACCCAAGTAACAGTGCCCATACCAGCACTAACGTTAGTAATCATCCAAGCACTAGCAGTTACTCCATCAACCATTACTTGACTTCCTGGATTAAATCCAAACCAACCAAACCATAGTATTCCAGCGCCTAATACGACCATTGGAATATTATGTGGCTCCATAGGAACTTTGCCTAGACCCATTCTTCTTCCAAGAACTAGGGCACAAGCTAGTGCCGCAAAGCCGCATGTAATATGTACAACTGCACCTCCTGCAAAGTCAATCACGCCGCTAGGAGCTAATGATGGATCCAAATCTAATGTACCATCAGCCATCCATCCACCGCCCCAAATCCAATGTGCGACTGGATAATACACGAAAGTAGACCAAACAATCACAAATATGAGAATCGCACTGAATTTCATTCTATCTACTACAGCGCCAATAATTAAGATAGGAGTAATAATTGCAAATGTACCTTGAAATGCTGCAAATAACATGTGAGGTATAGTACCCGGCCAATCTTGGCTACACTCATCTGCATCTACCATCTGATTCATTTGATAGGCAGCAGACCACGTATCACCGCAAGGTCCAGGTGTTCCTAAGGGAGCAAAGTGGGACACATTGTTAAAACCTACGTAATCTAAAGCGCCATAAAACGCGTTTCCAGCTTCATAGTTTGGTCCAAATGCAAGTGTATAACCAAATGCAAGCCATTGAACGGCAGCAACACCCATAATAACTAAAGTCATTCCAAAAACATTAACAGAGTTTTTACTTCTAGCCAATCCTCCATAAAATACAGCCACACCTGGACTCATTAATAAAACGAAAGATGTAGCAGTGATCATCCAAGCAGTATCTCCTGTATCGATTCTGCAAGGCATCATATTGCCTTCACCATCGTCATACCAACATTCATGAGGATTACCAGTGTAAATGCCGGAAGTTCCAACTACATAACCATCCATTCCATCAGAAACAGACTGGGCAAAGGCTTGTGTCATAGCAGTAGAAGAGATGATTGCAACACTAGTAAATATCAATAAAAGATGAAGACTTTTCCTTTGCATCAGAAAGACAAATTCATAACTATTTAAAAATATATTTTATTTTTTTAAAAAAATCATGTTACTAAATTTTAATTTGATATAGAATAACTAACGAAAAGTTAATTAAAATACCAACATGCGTCATTTAATGGGTAAACTTGCAATTTTTGATACATTTAAGGTAAAAGATGAATTAACCGGTAAAGCAAAAAGACAACAAAAAATTATACAAATTCTTGGCGTAGGAGATCTAAATAAATACACCAAAGTTAAGATTGCAAAAAAAATTACTAATGAGAAAAATCAATCTTGGAGAAATACGTATTCTGGAGTATACGATGATATTGAAAATACACTTATTCCATTAGGCATAGTAGTTGAAAAAGGAAAAGTGCCATTAAAAAGAGGTCCAAAATCGTTACAAAAAGAAGGAACTGCATTTTATGAATTGACAAAGGCAGGAATATTACTTCTATACTGTATCGAAAAAGGCAAAATGGAACTTAATTTTACAGAATTTACATCAGATGATAAACTAGGAGAGGATCTAAATGCATTGTATGGCATAAATCCAACTTTGTGCTTTTTATTATTAGAAAGATATGCATACTTGTATTGCAAAAAAAGAATGAAAATAGTACCAATAACTCTTGAGAATCTTTCCGTGTTACATGAAACAAATATAACATATAACTTAAGGTTGATAGAATCGATTTTATCTTGTAGTAAAGAAGAGCAAGGAATGTTGTTAGCCTTTTTAGAAAGGCTAGACACTAAACATTAAAATCTATTTCTTATTGTGTATTAATATGGCTGGTTCTAAAAACGTCTATGCTTCAGTGAAATCCTATAGCAAGAGAGGTAAATTACTAAAAAAAGCTGATTTTCAGGCACTTGCTGAATCGAGAGATCTTGAAGAATTGATGACACGAATCAAAAATACAATTTATGGTGAATCAGTTGCTGATGTGCAAAAACCATATACTTCACAGGGAATTGAATCTGCTTTAAGGAGTCATCTTGCTGATGTGCATTTTTCCATTGCAAAAACATCAGGTAGTTCAGGTGTTTTAGATGCGTATTATATGAAATTCATTATTTCTAATTTGAAATCAATTCTAAAAGGCAAAGTATTAGGGAAATCTCAAGAAGAGATTGAAACTCACCTTAATCTTCATGCTGAGGAGTTGATAAAACAAAGAGACATTGTGGTTAAAGCACTTGTTGCAAAGGATCTTGAAGAAGCAGTTGCCAGTTTGAATTCCGCAGAATTTGGCGAAGAGATAGCAAAAGCAGCAGCACTATACAACGAAAAAAAGAACATCCAAATCTTTGATACCTACTTTGATAAAATATTATACCAACACCTAGCTGGTGCAATGAAAAACTATTCGGATAAAACTGCAGTCACACTAGTTGCAATGGATATAGACTTTTACAATATTCTAAGTGTCATTAGAGGAAAGTTCTGGGGATTAAAAGAAGAACAGATTCAAGATTTGATAATTCCTACGAATCCTACTACAAGAGAACTTTTGGGACGAATGATGGCTGCAACATCTGTTCGAGATGCATTTAATGAACTATCTAGTACAAAATACAAGAATTTGCTTCCTCAAGGTGAAAATGAATTAGATGCAATTGCTGAATTTGAAAGAGCTTTTGAAATTGCAATATATCAAGCATCATTAAGATCATTTACCAAGATGTTTAGTTTTTCAACAATTGTAGGAATTACAAAGTTAACTGCATTTGAGGTAAGAAATTTGGCAGCTATTGCATATGCAATAGAACAAAAAATACCAACTGAGACTACCATGTCAAAGTTAATCCTTAAGGAAGAATAGCATTTTTAAGATGAACAAATTTCCAAGAAAAAAAACTGAAATTACTCCGGAGATTCTAATCAAAACTATTTGGATTAGTACAATGATGGCAATGATTTTTGCCTTGCCATCACTAGGGCTATTTCTTGGTATTTATTTTGGTACAGGAAATCTCATAATAGGAGCAGTAGCAGGATTTGGAGTTCATTTTGTCATATTTGCTTTTTCAAATAGAATTTCAAAGTTTTTGACCAAAATCATGAGTTAACCTATAAGGATGGATTTGTTAGGTGAGTTATCATGATGGGAGATAGAGATTATAGAAGCATCATAAGAAATGCAGTCGACTCTATTGGAAAAGAACTAGAAATTGAAATAGATGCGAAAAATATCCAAACTATCCATCTAAAAGAAGTAGTTCAGTGTATGAGACGTTCATATTATGATAGAATTGATCCCAAACAAATCGATAGGAGAGGATTCAATGATCTTCTTGCAGGATTGCTTCGAAAATTGCATTATGGCAGTGAGCCAAAGGAATTTGCAATTGATGATATTAAATTGAGAGGACAAGTAGATATGCTTATAGACGATTCAATTATTTTGTTTAGACCTGCTCAGAGCACACCAGATGCACCATTATCAGGGGACATACTTTACCTAAATGCTTGCATGTGGATTTATGATAAAATAGATGGGATGCTAGTTTACATTTCAGGAAATAGAGAGGAAGCGAGCTTTTCAGTAACACGTAACAAGAAAATGTTTGAACAAGTTGTCAGGCGAGTCAGAGTTCTAAATGATCTTCTAAAGGAGCAAAAGACTCCCATATTGGAGCCTTCCCAAGATTGTAATGATTGCCAATATTATCAAAGATGCTACATCACAAAGAAACACACAAAGAATATTTCAATAGCTGAAATGTTAGGCCTGAGTAAAGACAACTAAATTTGTGAAAAACATTGAAAGGGATTGATTTCCTTTGTTTAGTCTATTGGTTCAGGGTGTCCTTTTCCACGAAGAGCAAAACATGCTACTGCTACTGCGATTGCAACCCCGATTGCTGTGCCATATGCGGCCATTCCTGCTTCTGCCATTTAATCAAGTTCCACTTTACGGGCTTTTATAATTTTGCCAATGTTTTTTGTCTAAAAATATATTAACATAATTTTTAATTTTTATGTTACTATGAGAGTTTTCCTTATCTTGTAAATTCAAAATGGATTTCGTTTTCTTGACCACTTGTCATGGAACTTAGATTAAAGAAGACATCTCCAGTGACTCTCCATTTTGCAGTATTATCTTCAATGGCAGACCACAATTCTGGAATATTTCCATTATTTTTCAATTCTACTTTTTCTTTTAGAAGCAGCTCAGCTCCACTAAGCAAAGTATAGTAGTTTGAGCCAAATTCCACCATCCCTTCTGGTCTACTACCAATTTGACCTCCAGCAATTGGTTTATTCTCTGAAAAGTCGGTCTCAAAAAGTTGGTAATCCATTGTTTGGACAATTACAGAAGTCGGATTTGGATTGGTGAGTTTGAATTTGATCTCAATTGTTGCAGCTCTATCAGAAATGTTCAGTACTGAAATATCATCCAGTTCAATTGCAATCGGTTCAATTGTTACAGGTATTCTTTCAGGTTGTGGTGATGTAAGGTTTTCAAGGGTAGAACCAGAAAGAAAGATTCCTCCAATAACTGCTACTAATCCAACAATTGCAGCAATAACGAAAATCTTTGGATTCACTGTATCTGATCACTTCCTTGATATCTTAAATGTTAAGGTACAAAGTAAAAGTGATTCTAAACAGCAACAACATAGTATTTTAAGGTCTAAAGAACCATCAAGGTAAAATGGTCGAACAAACAGTACATGGATCTGGTGGTTACATCATTGCAGACTTAACTGAAGAACAAACAAAGAAGGCAGACTTGGGAGTTGGGAAATTATTTTTGGCACCACTTGGAAAGCTTGAAGAAGGAAAAATGTCCAAACATTTTTGCAAAAACTGTGAGGAAGAATTTGACAACCCTCCAAAAATTCAACTAGAAGAGAATCCAAACGAAGAGGTAGCTGACAATCTGATTCTAAAAGAAAGGGGCCAATACACTTGCCAGAAATGCAATTCGATTATTGGGGAGTATAGAACTTTTCAAAAACAAGATGAATCAAGTGAAATTGGCAAAGCAAAGCCAATGGATTGAGGCTAAGATAGTTATTATATCATAAAAATAAGAAAAAATTATGCAATACTTTCAGGCAGTCCAGAAAGGAAAACAGAGAGCAAGCAAATCACAAATGAAAATGTTTGATGCTGCAGGATTTGGAATGCTTACATTAACTACAAAGAAAGTTGATGGACAGTTTGTTCCGGTAGGAGAAGAAGATCTTGCTGCAGTGATAAATTCACCTGATGGGTATGTTGCCATTCTTGTGGATAATGATGGATTTACAAAGGCACAGTCAAAAGCTGTCGAAAAAGAAGAGGCATTTAAAATTTACAAAAAACTAAGAGATACTGAGATTCCTGAATATCCAGGAACACAAATCCAAATCTGGTCTGAAACGCGTCCAACTATACAAAACGAAATTTCTGATTAATCATTTAGAAGGAAGAGCAATCTCTGTTCCCACATCAGCACCCTTGATTGCTTTTTCAATAATTTTGGGATCTGCTTTTAGAATTCTAGTCTTTATCTTTGAGCGCTCTATGATTTTCAGAGCTACAATATCCATCAAGTCATATCCACCTGCAACAGAATCCTCGTGCACAAGCATATTTTTTAGATTTTTGAGTTCTATTTTATTGAACTTTTTGGCTTTTTTGAACTTGTTTGGATCCATATCATAAACTCCATCAACATCAGTTGCATTAAGGAACTGTTCGGCATGTACCTTTTCGGCAATTAGAGCAGCTGTTCCATTAGTGCTTTGTCCTGGATGCAAACCTCCAGCTACTACAATCAAGCCATCATCGACTGCATGTCTTACTTCTTGTAGTGTTGTAGGTGGATGAGAGTAGGCTCTATTCTTTAGAGCATAAATCAATAGTTTTGCATTTAACCTTGAGATCTCGATTCCAAGCTCATCTAGTGTTGATTCATCTGCTCCTGAAGATCTTGCGTGTGAAATATAGTGTCTTGCGATATTTCCTCCACCTGCTATTACTATTGGTTGACAGAATTTGCTGATTTTGACTAAAAATGCTGCATAGTCTTTTAGAATTTTGACATTATCAATGCCAAAGACCCTTCCTGAAAGTTTGATTACAATTCTTTTCTTCATTACTTTAAATCATCAAGTATTGATTTTGCGGCAATTTCAACTTTGTTTCGATTCTTTTGGTGAGTATAGATTCTAAGAATGTTCATGAATCCTGAGATTGCTGAAACCACGGGAATTTTAGATATTGGGATCTCTTGAGCTGATAATTTTCCCTTTTCATGAGTAATGAGAATAATTTGTTTTGATTCTTTCTTTGATGGCGCAAGTGGAATAGATGGAGTTACAGAACTATCAACAAAGATTTCATATTCGTTTATCTTAGATTTTTTCGAGATGAAATCTCTTAGCTCATCGGTTTTGATTTTTCCTAAATTACTTGGACTAGTCAAAATTCTCTCGTATACGCATTTTAGCAATTTTCTGTTCTGATAGTCTATAGCAAATTGTCTTGCGCGTTTTAGCTTTGGAGATTGCGATGAGATTAATCTAGATAAGACATATTCGTCAGTTAGCTGTACATAGTCATCTATATCAAATGAGGTAAACCCAAACTCTTCATCAGATAGTCGAAGTGCTTCTAAGAGCATAACTTCGGCTGCTCGTACTGTCTTATGAAAATAGACTGCTTTGAACATCTGGTATCTAGAGTGCATCATTGATTCAAAAGAATACAATGCTGAGCGCTCAAGTGCTAGTTTTTTTCTGTAAACTTCAAGGGATTGGGTTAGTCTTTTGTGGTCTATCTTTGCGTGTTCTGCTCCTGTAAAGTAGCCATCCCTTAGTAGATAATCCATCATATCAGCAGAAAGCGCACCTGAAACAATCTCATTTAGATATTGGAACTTTGAATCACCAAAGGCAATCTTTGTTACTAGTTTCTTGTCATGACCTTCTTTGGTTAGAGTATCACCAATTTCAGATTTTAAAATAATTTGTTTACCAAAATCTTCATGTGAAATTTTCTTTTTTGAAATAATCTCCTCAAAAAGATGTGAAAATGGACCATGGCCTATATCATGGAGTAAACCTGCAAGTCTTAGAATTTCAATGTCATCTGTTTTTAGAATTCCTTTCTCATTTAGCGCATGACCTGCCTGACCTGAGATATGCATTACCCCTAGAGAGTGTTCAAATCTGGTATGCTGAGCTGCAGGATAAGTTAGATGAGCACCAGATAGTTGTCTGATTCGTCTTAGCCTTTGAAAAATTGGACTGTCAATTAGTTTTAGTTCATTGTCATATACGCGGATAAAATCATGAATCGGATCAATAATGTCTAGATAATTTTTTTTCATAAGCCAATTTTCTTTGAGAATATATTTAGAATCTCTTGGTGTACCTCTTTTTTTGATTTTGATGCATCAATAATCTTCCAGTGTTTTTTCTTTGCCGTTGTTTTATAGAGTTTAGATATTTTTTGAGAAAAGTTAATGTCTTTTTCAAATTTGTCACGGTTTGTTTTTTGCCTTGCAAATGATTCTTTCTGAGTTACATCTAGTAAAATTACAAGGTCAGCCTTTGGAAGTCCATCATCAAGACTTTCAAGCCATTTTTGCTTCATACCATTTGCAAGACCGTATACGAGATTTGATTGATAGTATCGATTCATAATTACAACAGAATTTTTTTTCTGAGCCTCTTGAATTTCATTTAATTTTTCCCATCTGTTTGCAGCCAACAGACAATGAATTACTTGTGGTGGAAACTTTCTCTTACCATCAAGATACTTTCTGATTTCTTTACCTACTGGTGTCATATAGTCTGGAAAATGGAAAATTTTGGTTTTGAGCTTTCTTTTCTTTAATTCATTTGCTAATAGTCTTGATTGTGTGAGTTTTCCTGCCTGGTCACCGCCCTCAATTACTATAATCATAGATACCAAAACATCCAAGTCAATTAATTAAAAATCTATCAAGCCTTGCAATTGATTCTCAAATTGTTAACAATTGATTCTATTGGTAACACAGAGCCTAAAAGTCAGAAATTGTCAAAATTGTCATGTCTGATCTTCAAGTCTCAAAGGAATTTCTTGCCGAAGAACTAGGCCAAACTATGCCAAAACCAAAAAAGGGAGGTCCATACCCTACACATGCAAAAAAGTCTAGACGTGATGAGGTCTTCAAGCTACACTTTGACTATGGGTATTCTGCAAGAAAGATAGCTGATATTATGAAAGTTAATAGAAACACGATAAACTCTGATGTTTTGTATTTTTATTCCCAATTTCAAAAAGATGGAGATAAAGTATCTGCAATGGATTTGATAAACAAGGTACTATACAGATTAGAATCAAAAAGAGTTCGATTAATGGAGAAGTTAGACAAGACTACCGTTCTTAGTGAGTCACTAGCACTTGAGAGGATGATCTATGAGATTGATTACAAAATTATCTAAATTGCAATAAAGATTCAAACTGCACAGCAATCAGTTTATGACAAAACCATGAATATGTTCAATGATTGGCTTGAAGAAAATGGTTACAAGGAAAGATATGTCTTGTGGGGTCAGACCTTAAAGGTTTCATCTGACTCTTCAGATAAGATAAGAAAGATAATTCGAGATGACAAATATCAAAAACCTTTTGAACCAAAGATACGCCCCTGAAATTAATATCAAGTACAAGATTCATTTTAATTATTTAAATTTGAAAATTCTTTGCTGGAAGGAATCAGCAAAGAATTCTGTTATAATTTTAAAAAAATAAAAACTAAAAAAATTTAGTTCGCAGTCTCAGTTAGTATTGAGACTAGCTTGTTGTATAGCTCTTGCTCTGTCTTTGAACTTAGCAGCAGAACTAATCTTTTTTGAAATTGTCTCAACTACTGCATCTGCACCTTTGTCAAGTATTGATCTAAAAGATTTTTCCAGTCTTGATTTGATTCTGTCTTTTTTGATCTCAAACATAGATTGTGTCTCAGGTTTTACAACCTCCAATTAATTACGCAATTATTGGGGCAATAGTAGGAATAATTCTATTCAAGAAATTCAAAAAGGATTAAAATTTTGTATTAAGCAAGTCATTTAAATAAAAAATAATGCAGAAAGATAATAGTTTATCTTCTGCGTCTAGTTGCTGTTCTTGATCTGCTTGCAGTTACTTTTCTTTTAACTGCAACTGTTCTTCTTTTTGCTGTTGACTGACGTCTCTTAGAAGCTGCTGCATTTCTTTTTCTTGTAGCTGCTGCCTTTTTAGCAGCAAGACTTCTCTTTCTTGCAGCTGTAGAAGTTGCTGTCTTTCTTTTTGCAGTTGTCTTTTTTGTAGTTGTACTACGTTTCTTTGCTGCAAGAGAACGCTTTCTTTTGGCAGCTGCTTTTGCTTTGGCTTCTGCCTTTAGTTTTTCATTTCGTTTTCTTGTACGTGCAGCTTTTTTTGCAGCTTCACTACGTTTAGCTTTTGAAATAGCCATTGCATTCTGACAAAAATTAATTCTCTTATGTAGTACTAGTCATGATTAATTGTGTTTGATCATTATTTTATTGACAAGAAATCTCGAAACAAATTCTAACATTGATAAATTGTTTACTAATGAATTACATGTATTGTGTGTTGCAAAAAACAACACACAAGACAGGAACCAATTGATTGAAATCCCAACAATAAGGATTTTCCATGCAAATATCGTTTAGTCTTAAGACCATAAATTTACAATCATTGTACTAATACTAGTAGCAACACAATGTAACACAATGAGTTCATAGTAGATTTATTTTATTTCCGTTAAATTGGAAATGATGATAAAACAAGAATTTCATAAAAGCCCAGGAAGAACTGGGTTTAGAAAGCTTGTTTTAGGAAGTGTAGCAAATAAAGTAGTAGGACATTCCAAATGTCCCATCCTAATTACCAAAGACACAAAATGACAGTGTATCGTATTTGTCACTTCTACTTGAGTTTTTGTATAAGAACATGTTAGAATATGTTAACTACAATCATGTTATAATCTCGATTTTTTGGAAGGTCAAAATTAATCTCTGATACGAACTCTAATTAGATAATTTCCTGTCTGTGTAATTGAATTAATACAGTATCTTCTAACATAGTCACAGATGGTTTCTGCAGGAGTTACGGAGTTTCTAAGCTTATTGGCAATTCTCTTTGGAGGGGGGATGATAAGTGCATGGATTATGCACAAGATACATTTTCCAACAATTATTGGGTTTATTCTAATTGGCATAATTGCAGGCCCGTTTGGACTGGGGATAATAAAAGATACAGAATTGATTAATCTGCTTGCAGAATTTGGAATAATTATTCTGCTTTTTGTGGTAGGTTTGGAATTTAGTCTAAAGAAGCTCCAGAAAGTGGGATTTACTGGAATTTTAGTTGGAACGATTCAATTGGCAATAGTATTTTCATTAGGATATGTGGTGGCCATGGCATTTGATTGGACCCACCTTGAAGCCCTTTTCTTAGGAAGCATACTATCCATTACGAGTACTGCCATATCGTTACGTTTTCTCAGAGATCTTAACTTGGTAAAAACAAACGAATGGAATACCGTTGTAATAATTCTCATCGTAGAGGACCTTGCAGCGGTTCTGCTGTTAACCATTCTTGGTGATGCAACTAAAGGGGATGGTTTTGCCTTTGCTGATTTTGGAATAATAATACTTCAGAGCATCGTATTTTTTGTGATAACTTTTGGAGTGGGGATAAAGATCATACCCAAACTTTTAGAGCATGTCAGTAAAATCAAAATGGAAGAGGCCCTGTTCATTTCTTCCCTTGCACTGGCATTTGGTCTATCAGTTCTTGCTCACTTTTTGGGCCTTAGTAGTGCTGTTGGAGCATTCTTGATGGGAATGATCATCGCATCTACAAAATATTCTGAATCAATAACCTCCAAAGTTCTTCCCTTGAGAGATTTTTTCCTGATAATGTTTTTTGTGTCCATCGGCATGCTTGTAAACATCACACTAATACCTGAAGCAATTTGGATCACAATCCCGATAGTGATTGTGGCCATATTTGGAAAATTCATTGGAAACATGTTTGCCGCATCGTTTGCAGGAAATACGCTCGTGAGTGCATCTACAATTGGAGTGGTGATGATACCCATCGGTGAATTCTCATTCATCATAGCAAAGCTTGGTGCAGACAGTGGAGCTATACGAGATTCAATTTTTCCAGTAACCGTATTGGTGGCCATCATTACAATGCTGATAATGCCACTTCTTTTAAGAGCAATACCTACAAAGGCTGATTCCAACTCAATCATACCGACTAGACTACTTAACACCATATTTTATGCCGGAATGCTGCTAAGGGGAAAACCTGCTGATCAGAAGCCAGATTCGGAGCAAAAAATGAATGTCAAAAAATATGCCCCAGTAATCCTGGTGCATATTGTTGTAATAGTCACAATATTAGCTATGATGAACTACTTTTCGCCATCAATCATCGCATTGATGAATGAATGGGAAATACCTTTCTTGATAGATCTGGAGGTATTCCTTGCAATCCTAACTGTTACTATTTTGATTTATCCTGTATTTTCATTCTTTGGTAGAACGGAAAAAATAATTTCAAACATTTGTAACAAGATTACAATTAACTTTAATTCAAAGGAGAAACAGCAAATTGATCGACCATTGTATAAAGTGATTCGAAACTCACTTTTTATGGGTTTGATTTTGTTGTTGGTGTCCATTTTCATCAGCTTTGTAGAATTTGAAGACAGCACAGTCATAATCATAATATCGATTGTGGCGTTGATCATAACCATGCCACTCATTTTAGATACCATTTTTGCAATCAAAAGACTAACTCAAACCCATTTGTTTGACAGTTGGATGCCAACTGGAAAGGAAAATGATTGAATCAAAGTATCCTTCTAAAATTACTAGTAGCAGTAAAGACTGAATCAAAGAGCAGTGAAATTACATCCGCCCAGAGAAATTCATTAGTCATCTACTGTTAATTCATATTCTCCATATCTTCGACAATTTCGACGGTAGCTCCAATAGTTTTTTTGAGGATTTGAAACAACTACTTTTTCTCCCCGTCAATAAGCATGACAGGACAGGATATTCTCTCAAGTACCTTTCTCGATATGCTTCCTAGTTTCAGTATTGCTTTTAGTCCAGGCAGTTTGCGCCGTTTTGCCATTATCACAACATCATAATTATTCTCGTTTACTATTCGAATGATTTCGTCATCAGGATAGCCATGGACAACCTTTACAGAAACTGGAATGTTGTCTTTTTTTAAGGAGGTTACCTGCTTGGTGAATTTTTCATGCATTTCAACTTTAAGGTCTCTTCTGGCAGCCTGGATTTCCTTTGCCCATTTCCTCCTCTCAGGACTGAATCCAATTGATGGCGGTATGGGAATATTTTCAACTACATGCAAGACAGTCACCTTTGAATCATGCTTTTTGGCCATCTCCCTAGCATGCTCTAGTGCCCTGTCACCCGCGTTTGTTCCTGCATGTGGTACCAAAATTTTCTTGTACATTTCATTCACCTCCTGGAAAAGTATCTCCTTTTAGCCCATCATTGATTTTTGAAACAATCTTTTGAATTTCTGCCTCATGTAAAGCAGATACTAGTATTACATATTCATAAAATGGCACAGATATCATCAAACTTTTTTTCCTGTGTGATATGATATAGTTAACAGGACCCAAAGAAGAATCAAACTCCATTCTCATTGTAATTTCCAAAACCATTTGCATGTAAAGCATACGACGTTTTGCATCGTTCTCAAATGGAACAACATCGTCTCTGAATCTCTCCGATAGAATATTGCCCATCTTGTCAATAATGCCTACAAATCTAACTCCGTCAAAATCTAAGATTTTTTCACACAATTGCTTCATATTCAAATGATCTTTGTTTTCCATAACTGAAATCATACCTTTAAAACGGAATTGAGATATTTATCAGGTGACCAAAAAAATTTCTAGTGCTAACTCGGAGGTAATCATCCTTTTAGTTTGTGATGAGCAAATAAAATCATGAAACGAAAGCTGATAGTTCCTCTGGAGATCAATGATCATTATCGACTATTTGGCAAGGAGCCTTGGGAAATTGAATACAAGGATAAATGTCCCATTTGTGAAACACGTTATGATGAATTTGATATATGTGCATGTGGAGCAGGAGGGGATTGATAATGAAAAAATATTAAAACAATCCAGACCAGACTCACAAAGAAATCAATAGAGTTGGTGGTAAGTGAATAAGAAAGAAAAGAAATTGCAAAAAGAAATTAAAAAACATTGAAACATGAAGAAAATATTTTGAAGGATCAAAATGAAGCACCCGTCACTTTTGTAAAAGAACAAGACGATGTATAAGAAAACAAACGATAGGTAAAATCAATTCATTTTGTGATTCATTTGTTTCATTTACACGTGGGTATGATAATCAATCCCATAACTATATCCCCCTGCATGTTGTGCTCCCAATTAAATTTGAACCTCTTCAGTCATGAATCTATTAAGATATTAGTTGTGTTTTGAAAAGATACAATAGAATTTTCTTTTGAATATAGCCAAACCCTATCAAGGTTTATAACCAAAAATTGACCATATACATCAAATTGGGACTGGTAAAAGCTATGGCAAAAGAGATGATAAAAGAGATAGGCAACAAATCACGAGAGTTTTACGAGTTTGTATTGCCACCTGTTGATATGCATCTAGATGATGACAAGCTAACCTTACTAATTGACATACCAGGATTTGACAAAAAAGACATCAAACTATCACTTGATGGGAACATTCTCTCAATTCAGGCCTGCAAAGAGATACCTGAAGAAAAACACAACATGATTTGCAATCAACGACCAAACATCATTGACAAGAAAATGAGATTACCAATTGAAGTTAAAGAAGGCGAAGAGTCAGTCAGCTCTGCAAAATATGACAAGGGAGTGCTAACAGTTACAATTCCTGTTCAAAAACACGGAACAAATATCAAAATAGAATAATTTTATCGTTTTCTAAATATCACAAAGATTCCCATTATCAACAATGAACCAATCATTCCAGTTATTCCAGCTGTCTCATTTGTTGAATGCAATATTGCAGATCCCATAAAGACTGCAGCTGAGAGTATACTTCCTGAAAGTAAGACATTTGATTTTGGTTTTGCATTTAGCATTTGTAGTGATCTGTTCTCATCTAGAAATTTTTTGAGCTCAGGTGCAATAGATATGGTAGCATCAATTGATTTTGCAAATCTATCAAAGGAATATTTTAGCTCCTCAATGTACGCATCCTTAATTAGACTCTCTTCTTCAAGAATTTCTCTTATAACTTTGACAAACTTGAAATTAATCTTGTGTGTCTTGTAGATTCCCTCAATGATTGAGGCCATTCTCATGTACAAAGCCAAGTTCTTTGGCAAAACAAAGGGAAATCTGCTCATGGTCTTGTTTGAGAGTTCCATCAAACCTTCTACTTCCATGTCATCAGGCTTTTTTCCATGCATTGCGCGAACGGCAAGTTCTATTCCTTTCTCAATGACTGAGCGATTAAAGTCAGTAGTAAGCATCCCAAGATCATTCATTGCGTTTACTGTCCTTGGAGGATCTTTTTCTACCAGTGCAAGGTATAGACGGATTAGTTTGAGCCGAGTCTCATTGTCCAGTTTCCCTACCATTCCATAGTCATACAGTATCAATCTGCCATCATCAGTCACTGAGATATTGCCTGGATGTGGATCGGCGTGGAAAATAGAGTATCTTAGAAGCATGGTAAAGAAGACCTTGTGTACATCAATGACTAGTTTCTGCCTGTCAATTCCCTTCTCATTGAGGGCTTCTACATTGGTAACCTTGATTCCCGGAAGATACTCCATTGTAAGGACATTTTTTGAGGAATAGTCATCATATACTGAAGGGACTACAACTTTGGTGTTTTTTTCCATGTCATGCTTTATTTTTTTGAGATTCTCTGATTCTATTGTATAGTCCATCTCTTCGTGAATTGTCTCAATAAATTGAGAAAGCATTGCCTTGGCAGAATAGCGAAGATTAGGATCTACAAATCGCAATGCCAATGGAAGAATTTTTTTTAATACTTTGAGATCTTCTTCGACTACTTTTTCAATGCCAGGTCTTTTTACCTTGACAACAATTTCTTGACCAGACAATGTTCCTCGATAGACCTGGCCTAAGGATGCGCCAGACAGTGGATTTGGATCTATCTTATCGAATTTCTCATTTATTGGACCAATCTCTTTTTCAATGATTGCCTTTGCTTGATCAAATGGAGCTGCAGGAACACTGTCTTGCAGTTTTCCAAGTTCCTCAAGGTATGGTTGAGGTAAGATATCAGCCCTTGAGGATAACCACTGTCCAAGTTTTATGTATACAGGGCCCAAAGAAATGAAAGTGTTTAGAACTTTTCTTGCATTCTTGCGAAAAATTTCTAGATCAAGTTCTTCTCTTCTTTCATGTTTTACCCATTTTCTTCTATCTTTTCGCAAAGCAAGAATTGATGGTAAAAGTTTTACCAGTACTTTTATTGTTCTAGCAGTCGACATGTCTACTCCAAATAATTTTTAATTTTTTTTGTTGCAACATATCCAAGGTATCCTGAAATTACTGAAGATAACAGTCCTGCACCAACTGATGATTTTTTTGATTTGTTTTTATTTTGAAAAGTTTTTGCAATTTGAGAACCGCCAAATACCGCACAAGCTAATCCAACCAATACCTCTGGTGCATCATAAACCAAATGACCTAGCGGATCTTTTCTTGGATCAATTCTATCTGTATGGACCAGAAACTTGTCATCATACTCTCTGATGTGTAAATTACCATAACGATACTGTTTTTTTGCACCATTTATTTTTCCAAGGTATGTTTCTTCTGCTCCTTTAAGCATGAATTCACGTAATTCCTTTGGAACCTCAATCTCATCGCTTGGCATGATCGCAAGATCCAGTAATCGCTTATAATCTTAAAGGCTTTTGAAAATTTGAGCCTAACAATTGAAAAACAATATTGTGCTTAAAAATTGATTGGAAAATTTTTTGTTTTAATTATTTTTTATTTTTTGATTCTTTGAATCTGTCCTTATTGATTATTGCTAAACTAGCCATGAATACAGCTATCATGGCAACTCCTGTAACATATGCATAGTTGAATCCATCATCAGGATGATCTTCTTCATGATAGTAATAGATTGCAATGGTTGCCACAAGCAAGACTACGCCCAAAATTGTGAGTTTTCTATGAGTCTCCATTAATCGTGGTTTTAAAAATTAGTATATGAATGAAAGAAATTTCAAAAATTTTGGTTTATGCTATGGTTGAGGGGCCATTTCAGAGAGTCTTTGGGCGACCTCTTCAAGTTCTGCCTCGTTTTCAATAATCACTCGCTTTAGAACCTTGATCTCCTCTTGTAGTTGCTCTAAATCAACCTCACCCTCAATATTATCAGAATCTGCAATACTTTGTTCTAGCTCATCTAAAACATTCTGATTGTATTGATTGATTTTTTCTAGTTCTTCTTTGTAGTTTTGCAATTTTTCAAAAGGAGTAAGGTCTTGAGGCATCTCTTGCTCTTGATTGGTCAAAAACCCAAAGGCAATAACCGATCCGCCAACAGCTACTACAATAATTAGAACAACAATTGATATTCTCAACTATATTCAGTTCTACTTTTTTGATATTTGTAATTTGAGTTTATTACTGCTTTTTACTTATTCTGCTTTAATGCCATCGACTATCATTCTGGATTCATCGTTTATCAATCTGATGTCATCACTTGTCATTCCGGTCTCTTGACTTATCAATTCGGCAGAGTTTTCTATCAATCTAGTGTCATTCCGGTAACCAAATTTTTCTTTTCGATACTATTTTCTATCTTTCCGGTTATCAACACGTGATTTTTCCAAAACTTCTCCTGAAATTTCTCAAAACTACCTGAGATATACTAGAAAATCATTTGATCAAACTAATCATTCGGTAATTTCTGCAGCTGCTTGTTTTTTCTTTTTGTACCAAACAAAAGCTCCTATTCCTACTGCTAGTGGAAGTATTATGAGAGCGATAAAATCAAACTGAGATCCAGATGATTCCTCTGAGTTATTACTGTTTTTCAAGTATATTGTTGCGTCATAGGTAACAAAATGCTCTTCTCTTACATCGTCTTTGTATCTTGCAGTGATTTTAATGTCGTGTTCTCCATATTCTGGTTCTCCATCAAATTCAATTGGTACATTAAATGGTGCAGGTGAGTCAATCTCAATTTCATCAATGAACTGAGTTTTCTTTTTTATGTTGGAATCTCCAAGTGGTTCAACTGTAACAAATCCAAACAATGCATCTTCGTTGCCCTCATTTATAATCTCACCAATAATCATCTGGCTGCCAGATAGTTCGATAACATCAACATTATAGATTCTCGTGTCTATAAAGCCTCGCACATAAAAATCGGCAATTCTAGAGATGGTGTGTTGATCACCTTGTGCATTAAAGTAAGTTATTTCTACAGGTGTACGAAGTGTATCACCTTTTAGAGATTCTGGAACATAGATGTCAAGCTCAATTTGTTTTGATTCTCCAGGACCAATGAAGCCAAGCTCCCAATTTGTATTTTTGATGACAACATTTTCAATATTGGTAATTGACTGAGTAGTTGAGGCTATCTCGCTTTGGGTATTTTTTAGTTCAACATCCACGCTTGAAATTGGAGATGTTCCATCATTGGAAACTTTGATGGTCACATGGTTTTGCTGCAGTGATGTGATAAAAGGATCTGGTGCAGTTACGTTTACAACGCTTTCTCCAGTTATTTTAAAATTAAAATCCTCAAAAGCAGTTCGAATTCCGGATTCTCTTAGTCGTGAATAATCTACCTTGACAGTACCAGGATACTGTTGAATTTGAGCACCATTACTTATGTCAACAAAAAACGTAAGATGAAAATTTTCTCCAGCAAGTGAGTTAGAGTCAGCATCAGCATAAATTAGCGAGCCTGGCCCATCTGAAGATGTGAATTCAATAGGCAATGACAGCTGACCTCTTATTCCTGTTATATCTTGGGTACCAACATTTGCCATTATGACAGTAAATGGAATGTTTTTGTCTCCTGGACTGACTTCAAACTTTTCATCTACTGTGCCAAAATATGCATCAAGAAACTTTACATCTCCAAAATCTCTCTCAAATGGAGAATCTCCAAGTCCTCCAGATGTGATTTGGGCAAATGCATTGTTGTCAACTGCAAGGAAGCTAATTGCAATAATAACTGTTATACTCAAAAGCAGTTTTGAGATCATTTTGAGATCGCTACCTCCGTTGTCATTACTGGTAGATCGTCTTCTTCTTCACCTTCGCTTGTTCTACCATCTCTAACTGTAATGGTTCTGTCAACATCTCCAAATTGGTGTCTGTCATGTGTTACTATGATAAATGTCAGACCAATCTTTTTGCACATGGATTTCATAAGCTGGACAATGGTGTCAGCAGTTACTGAATCCAGGTTTCCTGTAGGTTCATCAGCTAGTACAATTGAGGGTCTGTTGATTAGACCTCTTGCAATTGCAGCTCTTTGTGCCTGTCCACCAGATATCTTGTTTGTTCTCTTGTGTACAAATTTTTCCATTCCTACAGTTCTTAGCAGTTTCATTGCATCTTCTTTTACTCCCTTTGTTTTTCCTCCGATCTGTTGCGGAAGCATCACATTTTCTAGTACTGTAAGATCAGCTAACAAGTTTGAGAATTGAAAGATAAACCCAACTTTTTTATTTCTAAATTCCGAGGTCTTGTTTTCATTGAATCTTGTAGTCTCTATTCCATCTACAAATATTTTCCCACTTGTAGGTTTGTCCAGCAATCCTATCATGTTAAGCAAAGTTGATTTTCCGGACCCTGATGGTCCTACAATTAAGACAAACTCTCCCTTGTTTATCGAGAATGAAACATCTTGTAAGGCATGAACCTTAGCATCTCCTTCTCCGTATGTTTTGTTTAAGTTGTTGATTTCAAGTACTACTTCAGGCATATCTCATCGCCTCCACAGGTAAGAGTTTTGTTGCTCGGTATGCAGGATATATTGCAGCTCCTACTGCAAGAGAAAATGACATTACTGCAGTCTGTATGATTTTTTCCCAATCAAAGCTTACCTCCAAGGGAACACTTCCTTCCCATGACATTTTGGTTTCTTTTGCATAGTATGTATAGCCAAGTCCTACGGCGGTTCCTACACTTGCTCCCAAGGTACCAATTATCATTCCCTGAAGCAAGAAAATTATCAAGATGTCTTTTCGTTTTGCCCCGATTGAGCGCATGACTCCAATTTCTCGAGTCTTGCTTGAGACTAACATCATTTGAATGGTTACAACGGCAAACGCTGATGAAAACATTCCAAACAATCCAATCATGTTAATCATTGCAATGCCGGAACGAAATCCTCTAAGAGTT
The DNA here is from genome assembly GCA_965223805.1 of Nitrosarchaeum sp. GTDB lineage: Archaea > Thermoproteota > Nitrososphaeria > Nitrososphaerales > Nitrosopumilaceae > HKST03. Next base: position 1,312,947 of record OZ245014.1, read on the forward strand.
TCTTCAGCTGACTCTTCTATGGTTTCAGCTTTGAAATCATCGTTTGGAAATGAGCGGATAAAAAGATCACGTACTTCAGCTGCTTTTGTTGGATCATTTAATTTTACCATAATAGAACCCGTCTCACCACTTCTACTCATCATGTCCCGTAAAGTGTCAATGTGAATCAAAATGCTAGTATCTAGTCCTTGTCCGCCGGGTGATTTTGATATTCCACTCACAATGAATCGTCTTAGCTGATCCTGTCCCCATTGGTCGACAATTTTGATTTTTATGTTATCCCCAACCTGCAATCCACCAAGATCCCTTGCAACATCAGATCCTAACACGATGGAATTTCGTGAAAAAACGTATGCACCATCTGCTACTGTTTCATGAATTGTAGATGTCCTGATATCTCGTAGTGGATCTACTCCAACTACTGGCACACGAAATTCTTCTATTTTTTCACCCATCTTTGTAGAGTTGATTGCCGCCGACGAAGACAGCCGCGGCGTTGCTGCATCCACATAAGGTATCCTTTCAAACCAGCCAATCAATGATAGATCTGACTTGTCGATAAAATCTTCCTCATCTGTAACATAGATATCGCCAAATCTATAATCAGTCATATCACGCACAATAGCATCAAAAAGACCCTGAAAAATCACAAAGTTAACATGAATTACCATTATTCCGACAGTTACTGCCAATATGGCTCCCATCAGACTGCCTTTCTTGTTAAACAGCATTCTCTTTGCAAGGTTTAGCTTGTAGTCTACCACAACTATAATAAAATAGTCTAATATTTAATGTCTGTGATGCCTAGTGCTAATAGTATAGACATTTTTATATGGAATTAGTTCTTTACATATTATTAATTAGTAAATAGGTGATAAATTGGACAATTTAGATATCAAAATCCTCAGCAGACTTTTGAATAATTGTAGAGAATCTGATCGACAGATAGGAAAAGAGTTGGGAATTTCAGGGGGGGCAGTAAGAGCAAGGATTCGAAAGATGGAAAATTCGCAGATTATAGAGAAATTTACCATCAGAGTTGAGCCGCCTGTTTTGGGTTTTGGTGTATTGTATTTTGTAGTTACAGGACAAAATATGGAGGAGATTTTAGAACAAGTCAGTCTCGTAGGAGAACCTTTTTTTGTTGTACCATGTGTTGGCGGAATTACGGTTTGCAGTATTGTAGTAAAAGATGATTTGGATCAAAAAATTCAACTAGCCAAGCAACTGATGAAAGATGTTAGGGTTCTATCAATTTTTGAAGCTGAAAACCCAGGATACTCATCAAATCTTACAAAGACAGATTTAGAAATTATAGAAGAACTGGTGAAGGATCCAAGACAAAAAATAGATTCAATTGCAAAGAACACAAACCTATCAACAAAAACTGTAACACGCTGTTTAGAAAAGCTTCAAGAAAATGATGGAGTTCAATTTACATTAATTTATGATCCAACTAAAATTCAAGGATTTATTCCCTATGCTATTCTTACATGGATTGAAGGAGACCTTAAAGATACATTATCAAAGATGAATAAAAAATTCTCAGAATCTTATATGCAAATTCCATTCATATCAAAAAATCAGATTGTCTTGTTTATGTATAGTAATAATATTTTCAAAATGGATGAGCTTACTCAAAGAGTTCGAAACCAAGAAAATGTGAAATCAGCTGATTTGTTTATTCCAAAGAAAATTACCTTTGTACAAAAGTGGTTAGAAAAAAGTATCGAAGATGCAAAACAATCACCCAGACTTCACTTGACTTATCAAACAAATTAAATAATAATTTAATTTACAACTCACATGAAAAAGAAAAAGATCTATCAAGGAAAAATTTTAGGCTTAAATGTCTATGATGGTATCATTGAAGGAAGAAAAGTAAAAAGAGAAATGATTGAGCATCGTGGTGCAGCTGCAATGCTTGCTTTTGATGAAAATAAAAAAGTGATTCTTGTAAAACAACACAGATTTCCTCATGGATATGTTCTTGAAATTCCTGCAGGGACTTTGGAGAAAAATGAAGATCCAATAAAGTGCGCATTTAGGGAACTAGAAGAAGAGACAGGCTATATAGCCAAAAAAATGACTCCTCTTATCTCATTTTACCCATCAATTGGGTATAATTCAGAGATTATCCATTGTTATGTAGCTTCAGGACTGAAAAAAATTTCTGATTTGAAGCTAGATGCAGATGAGATATTATCAGTAGAAAAGATAGAGCTTGTAGAACTGATGAAAATGATAAAGAAAGGAGAAATTCAAGATTCGAAAACAATATGTGCTGTAATGACTTTTGCTGCAAAAAAGAAGCTGAACTAATTATCCCTTGTAAATGGGCTTTACAAGATCCACAACATCTGCCCATGATTTTGCAATTCTCTCAAACATATAGATAAGATCAAGAAAATCTATTGGAATGTTTTTTTTATTTCCTAGAGAAGTTTTAAGTTTAGAAAGTCTTTCTTGATATTTTTTGTGCAAGGATATAGCTTCAATTGCCAGTAATCTATCAGATTTTGTGAATGCATCAATTGATTTTTCTGCAAGCTTATCAAAATTTTGTACTAAATCAAATACTTTTTTTAGATGATCTTTTGATAATGATGATTTATAAATAAAATCTCCAAGTTCTACTATTGTATCACCTGCATTTTCTAAAAGATTGGCAGCTACCCTATAATCAAGAACATCAATATTTTCTAAATTAAATACATTGACAAGTCGTTTATCAACAAGAGTACTTCTAATTAATCTGACAAGAAGAAAGTATTGTCGATTAACTTCTACGTCTCTGTTTGATAATGTTGGTAGGTTTGACTTATCATCAGATGCTAATCCATTGCATACATCTTCATACATTCCAAGTGCAATTGAGCTCATTCTTTTGAGAATTTTTTCTGGATTTAGGGTAGTTGTATCTAATAGAAACTGCATGTTTATTTTGGATGCATCTTCTTCAATGATTTCCATGCCAACCAAACGCCTCATTGAATTTCGAATTTTTTCTCTGTCTTCACTAGGAATAATTGATTTTGAATTAATTTGGATAATGTCATATCCCAAAAGATAAGCTCCTGTAATGTCAGCTACAATATTTTCTTCTTTTGGTAAGGGATAGGATATTACTAGTTCTTTTGCTGGTCGCATTTCCTTATTTGCTGAAATTGAGATGCTGTCCTGCCCTGCCTCAATTTCCACTTGGCTACTTTTGTCCAAATTATTAGCATCAACCCATTCTTTTGGAAGAGAAACTAGGATACTACTTCCAATCTTTTGTAGGCGTCGAACAAATTTAGTCAATTTATACTAATTTAATTAATTTAAGCCATATTCTTATATTTTGTGTAAAATTTAAACTCAGATCAATGGAAGCAACAGCATTTTGTCCCGCTCATATTACGGGTTTTTTTAAGGCCCATTTGGAGGAAAATCAAAAGAATTTTGAGCAACTTGGTTCGATGGGTGCTGGCTTTTCAATCAAAGATGGAGTCACCACAAAGGTAGCCATCACACCAAAGATAAACGATGATTCAAACTTTAAAATTTCTGCTCATGGATATCAATCAGATAAAACCGATGTTTCTGAATTTGTATTAAATGAATTTCTAAAACTTGGAAAATTTGATCGTTTGTTTTTCAACATTACACATGATGTGTCCGTTCCAGTTGGGTATGGATTAGGTTCAAGTAGTGCAGTTGCATTATCACTTGCCTTTGCATTAGATAAGGCTCTTCAGACAGGATTAGATCATCATACCATTGGAAAGATTGCCCATAATGCAGAGGTAAATTGCAAAACAGGATTGGGGGATGTTTTGGCTTCATATTTTGGCGGTTTTGAAATTAGAGTTAAACCAGGTGCACCAGGAATTGGCAAAGTTGAAAAAATTGACACTGATCCTATTTCAATAGTTATGATTTGCTTTTCTCCAATTTCAACAAACAACTTTCTAAAAGAAAGACTCTCACAGATTAACGGTTTAGGTGGAAAGATGGTTAATAGATTATTAGAATCAAAGAATTATGAACATTTTCAAGACATGTCTTTAGAGTTTGCAAAATATGTAGATGTGATAACACCAAGAATGAAAACAATAATTGAAGAGCTTGATTCTAATCAAATTAAATGTGGAGTAGCATTTTTTGGTGAAACAATTTTTTCAATGATTCCAAAAGGAAAAGAAGGGGATGTTTTGAAAATATTTGAAAAATATACCGAAGGAATTATTATAAAATCTGAATTAGACGATCTGGGTGCAAGAGTTCTAAATAACTAATCGAATCCAAATGACTATAATTCCAAAATCTCATCCTAGAGCTAAATCACTATTAATTAGAGAAAAGCTAGTTAATGGTTTTGAAAATGGACTAGTTGCAAAGGAAGGACTTCTTGCTCAAGGCAGAGGAGAGGCATTTGATTATTTGTTAGGCGAAAAAACTGGCAAGACAGCAAAAAAGGCAATAAAGGCAGCAGCTGCTCAGATTCTTTTAGCAGATTTTCCGGTAATTTCTGTAAATGGAAATCTTGCCGCATTATGCCCAAAAGAAGTTGTTAGATTAGCCAAGACTGTAAACGCCAAAATTGAGGTAAATTTGTTTTATGCCAACAATAAAAGAAAACAAAACATAGTAAAGACCCTAAAAAATAGCGGTGCAAAGGAGGTTCTAGGCACAAATAAGGACTCAAAGGCCACATTACCTGGAATTGATTCGGCAAGAAGGATTGTCGATAAGGAGGGTATTTTTTCAGCAGATGTGGTAGTTGTTCCACTAGAAGATGGGGACAGGACATTGGCATTAAGAAAGGCTGGAAAAGCAGTCATTACATTTGATCTAAACCCGCTCTCAAGAACATCGCAGACTGCAAACATAACAATTGTAGATAATGTTACAAGGGCTTTAGATTTGTTAATTGATTTATGTAAAAAAATGTCTAAAAAAAATCGTCCATCTCTTCAAAAAATCATTAAAGATTTTGATAACAAGAAAAATCTTTCAGAAAATATTCTTGAAATAAAAAATAATCTTTCCAGGAGATCTAAAATTGCATAAATCAGTTCAAGACATTATTAAAATGAAAAAAAATGGCGAAAAAATCTCAGTCATTACAAGCTATGATTATACTCTAGCATCATTGTGTGATAAAGCTGGAATTGATGTATTACTTGTTGGTGATAGTGCTGGCATGGTAATGCTGGGATATGAAAATACAATTTCCGTAACAATGGAACAGATGTGTATGTTTACTGAAGCAGTTAGTAGAGCACGACATAATTCTTTGCTAGTTGCAGACTTGCCTTTTATGTCATATCAAATAAGTATTGATGATGCAATAAGAAATTCTGGAAGACTGATTAAAGCAGGAGCAGACGCAGTAAAACTTGAAGGAGGATCTCCAATGGCTGAAATAATTAGTGCAATTGTTGATGTTGGAATTCCTGTGATGGGTCACATTGGTTTACAGCCACAGACAACAATGTTATCAGAAGGATACAAAGTTCAAGGAAAAACAAAAGATGCAGCCATGAGATTAATTCAAGACGCAAAGGAGCTTGAAGAAGCTGGAGTTTTCAGTATTGCATTGGAAATGATAAGCCATGAGGTGGCAGAAATAATTTCTGAAACTATTAGCGTACCTACCATAGGTATTGGTTCAGGTGCCGGATGTAATGGCCAAGTTCTAGTGGTTCAAGATTTGCTTGGTATGTACGATAAGATAAAACCAAAATTTGCAAAAAGATACATGAATTTATCTGAAGATATCGTAAAATCCCTTGAGAAATACAAAAATGATATAAAATCAGGAACATTTCCTGCCCAAGAGAATTGGTTTTTGATGGAAAAAGAAGAGCTAGAAAAATTACGAGACGAAATTGGTAGCTAGAAAAATCTCAAAAAACGATCATCCTTCTTTAGATATCGTTTCTTCTCACGGTGTTGAATTAACAGGCAAGAAGATAGTTCTTTGCGTAGCAGGAAGTGTTGCTGCATACAAAGCAATTGAACTAGCTAGACTGTTGATGAGACATGGTGCAAATGTTACATGTGTAGCAAGTAGTGCAGTTACAAAACTCATTCAGCCAGATTATTTCAAATGGGCAACTGGAAATAAAGTCATTTCAAAACTTACTGGCGAATTAGAACACATCAGATTAGCAGACTATAATCAATCAGACTTGATAATAGTATATCCTGCTACAGCAAATACTCTTGGAAAACTTGCAAATGGCATTGATGACACTCCAATATCCACAGTTCTTACAGTAGGATTTGGCTCAAAGATTCCAATTTTGATGTGTCTTGCCATGCATGAATCAATGTATGATAATTCTGCTGTAAAAAAGAACATAGAATTTCTAAAAAGAAAAATCCAATTTCTCAGTCCACAAATGATTGAAGGAAAAGTAAAAGCTCCAGAACCTGAAGATGTCTTAGATCATGTGCTAAGGAAGTTTGGATTTTCATCTGAATTAAAAAATAAAAAAGTGTTAATGACTGCAGGACCAACAGTAGAATACATTGATCCGGTAAGAGTGATAACTAATCAGAGTTCAGGCAAAACAGGAGTTCTATTAGCTGGGGAATTAATTTCAGCTGGGGCCAAGGTAACTTTGGTTTATGGACCAGGTACAGAAAAACCACCCAGAGGGGCTAAAGTGATAAGAGTTTCAACAGGCAAAGAAATGTTTAATGCAGTAAAAAAAACAATGAAGCAAAAATTTGATGTTGTAATTATGGCCGCAGCTGCTGCAGATTATACTCCAGAAAATTCAAGTAAAAAGAAGATTAAAAGCTCCCAAAGTACGTTAAAAATTAGCCTCAAAAAGGCACCTAAAATTATCAATCAAGTAAAAAAATTCCAAAAAGACGTCTTTTTAATTGGATTCAAAGCAGAGGCAAATTTATCAAAAAAAGATTTGATTAATGAAGCAAAAAAGAAGATGTTCGAATCAGGTGCCGACTTGATCGTAGCCAATGATGTTGGAAGTATGAGGTATAGAAAAAATCCAGACAACAATGAGGTAATTATCGTAAATTCAAAAAAAGTAAGTTCATCAGGATGGGTAAAAAAGCAAAAAATTGCAAAGTTTATCAGAAGAGAACTGGAAAATCAATTGAAAAAGTAAGTTGAAAAAATCAGAACTTCGAAGACTTATTGCAGAATATAAAGAAACTAAAACAAAATTGAAAAAATCATACAGTAAAAAATATGTTGAAAAGTTAGGAGAACTTCAGCATAGGTATTATCATGAAACAGGTCGGCAGTTAGAATCAGATTAAATTGCATAAATTGAGAGATTTAATGTAAAATGAGATTCAATCAGGTGCAGTACAAGCAAAGGAATATGGGTATCTGGAATGAAGTAGCACCTAGGTATCATAAAAGATGGGCAAGCATTAATGGTGGGCCCTTTCAGAGTACATCAAAACTAGTTCAATTAATGGAATTAAAAAAAGGAGACAAAGTTTTAGATGTTGCATGTGGTACAGGAGTAGTTACAAAAAAGATTAGTCAAAGAATTGGAAAGTCTGGATATGTTGTTGGTGTAGATACTTCTTTTACTGCAATTAAAATTGCTAAAAAATGGAACAATTCAAAATCAAATTTAGATTTTGTAAACATGGATGCTGAGGAATTTAATTTTACTACACGTTTTGATGCAATTACGTGTCAGTATGCATTGTTCTTTTTTCCAAATGCACAAAGAGCCCTTAAAAATATGAAAAACAGTCTTAAAAAATATGGAAAGATAGGCATCTCAGTTCATGGCCACAGAGATAACGTTCCATTTTTTAGTAATATACTTGATGCAGTTTTGGAATTTATTCCAGATTATGTTCCACCTGGCGCTCCAAATTTAGATAGATTTGGAACAAAATCATCTCTCAGCAAGGAAACAAGAAAAGTAGGATTTTCAAGCATATCAGTAAAAGATTTTGTGTTCAAATATAGTCCAGGAAAATTTGAAGATTACTGGAAAAATTATCTTAAATACGTTGCAAAGCCTCTAAAGGAAAAACTTGATTCCTTGGAAAGAAAAACAAAAATGGAATTGAAAGAAAAGATTCGAGAAAATACCAATCAGTACACAAAAAGAAATGGAATAATTGAATTTCCTTGGGAAGTTTTAATTTTAACTGCAAAAAACTAGTGATGGTTATGGCAAGAGATTCAAAAAGAAAGGAAGGAAAACCAAAAGAATCTGAATTTAAAAAATTTGTAAAAAAACGTGCTCCAATTTACTTGGGCGTAATTGCATTAATTGTTGTCTTTGTTGTTCCTGAACTAACCAAAGGAGATCTGCAAAGTAAATTTCCAGAAAATCTCTCAGAAGAGGAAAGAAAGGTTGTAGATACTCTAATGTCCTACAAAGGACCAAATGAGGAGGGTCTTAGTGTATTAGATGCAATATCAAATAAAATAAGTGAAGAGTATCCTGATGAAAAAATTTATGACAACAAGAAAACATCGGTAAATCTTTTGGTTACCCGTACAGAATCAGAAGACCATAACGTTACTTTGAATTTTCAATCATACAAGGGTGAGCTAAACTATGATTGGAATATTAATGCAGAAACTGGAGAGATTAAAGGGAATAATCCAGAGTCAAAGCACATTATTGATTTAGTAGACTTTTATGACTAGGCTCAAATTGTGACAAGATCTTTTGTAAATTTGTGCATTACAATGGGTTTATCTTTTATAATTAACGAATCCTCAATTCTAATTCCGAATTTGTTTTCAATGTAAATTCCAGGTTCTACTGTAATTGCCATATTTTTCTCTAGCTTGGTTTGGCTTTTGTATGATATAGTTGGTAATTCGTGAACTTCAAGACCTATACCATGACCAGTAGAATGGATAAAGTATTTTCCAAAATTTTTATCTTCAATGTATTTTCTACATGCAAGATCTACATTTTTACAATCAGTACCAGGTTTTACTGTTTTTAATCCAAGTTTCTGTGATTCATTAACAACTTCGTAAGCTTGATCAGCTAGTGGAGAAATTTTTCCCATCGCAAATGTTCTTGTGGCATCTGAAACATATCCCTTGTATCTAAGTGTAAGATCAACCACCACAAGGTCACCTTTTTTGAATTTTCTTTCAGTTACCTGTGCATGTGGTAATGCCCCATTTGGTCCACCAGCGATTATAAGTGGGTTAAGGGTGGATTTGTATCCAGTGTCAAACATTTTCTGATTTATCGCATAAGACATTAGAATTGCTTGGAGTTCTGATTCTTTTTGTCCAATTTTCATCTTTTTTGAGCAAATCTCAAACATCTCATCGATTATTTTGGAAGCTTTTTTGAGAATTGCTATTTCTTTTTCATCTTTGAGAATTCGAGAATTGTAAAAGGGTTCAGTAGAGGACTTTATTTTTGGAATTGATTTTTTCAGAGACATCATTACAGAGTAGTTCTGGCAGTCAGTACATACTCTGTTATTCTTAATTTTATTTACCAGTGAGGATACCAGTCCAGTACCTCGTTCAGCAGTTATTACATCACAGTCTTCAGATTCTGTTTTTGCACGCCCAACTTCTAATTCAGGAGCAATAATTGTGGTTTTCCCGTTTTTTTCAAGTAATCCAATTGCCTCACCCCAAAATCCTGTCATGTAAAATAGATTTTCAGGCTCAAAAGTAACTAGTGTATCACAATTTATCTTCTTGGCAAATTTGAGGAGGTTTTTTCTTCGATGCTTCACAAAAAATTTTTGTGTGCTCTTAATTTATGTATGATGCAAAGTTTGTATATACGATTTTTTGCTTTAAAATTGTGACTGAAGAAAAAAAGAAAGTAGTTGCTTTGCTTTCAGGGGGATTGGATAGTCAGCTTGCTGTTAGAATGATGCAGGAGCAAGGTTTTGATGTTTCAGCAGTTGCAATAAAGACCCCATTTTGTGACTTTGATTGTGGTAGGGGTTGTGGTTTTGAGATTCGAGAAAGATCTGATGAACTCAATGTTAATCTAAAAACAGTTTATCTAGGTGATGAGTATATTGAAATGCTAAAAAATCCAAAATATGGTACAGGTGCAGGATTCAATCCATGTGTAGATTGCAGATCCATGATGTTTGAAGCTGCAAAAAAACACATGACAGAGATTGGAGCAGAGTTTATTATTTCAGGTGAAGTTTTAGGACAAAGACCAATGAGTCAACATGCACCTGCTCTAAGGACTATTGAAAAGGAATCTGGACTTGTTGGAAAAATTGTCAGACCATTATCTGCAGGTTTGTTACCAGAAACCGATCCAGAAAAAATGGGATTGATCAAAAGAGAAAACCTCGGGATGATCAAAGGAAGAACGAGAAGAACACAATTGGAAATGGCAAAAAAGTACGGAATAGAAAATCCACCAAATGCTGGTGGTGGATGTCTTTTAACTGATCCAGCTTTTGGGATAAAAGCAAAAGATTTGTTTGAGCATACTGAAACTCCAACAATTAATGATATTGATTTGCTAAAAATTGGAAGACATTTCAGATTAGATGAAGAAACTAAATTTGTTGTTGGAAGAAATAAAGATGAAAATGAAATCATAAAAGCAATAGCATTAACTGATGATATTTTACTTGAAGCACGTGATCATGTTGGACCAGTCTCTATCTTACGTGGAAAAAACGCACCAAGTCATATCTCATTTGCAGCATCTGTAACTCTAAGATATTCTGATGCTCCAAAAGACAAGCAAGCATATGTTCTCTCCTTCAAGAAAAATTCCAAAGAAGAAATCTTAACTCAGGGTGCCAAAGAAGAAGATTATATTAAATTTAGAATTTAGGCATAAATTTTTTAAAAAAATAGCCAAATATAAGGAAGAGTTTTTGAGGGAGTAGATCACATTTTCCTCAAGGATGCAAAAGCAGGAAAATCCAACATATTTGAAGGCAATTACTATTCGTGACATTAGTGATGTACACTCAATCAAAGAAGACATCAAAAAAGAAATGATTTTAATTCTAAGGGTTACGCCTTTGGCCCAAAAAGATGTAGAGCAACTACGAAAAGTTGTAGAAGAGCTGTATTCTATTGCAAAGACTGCCGGTGCAGATATTGCAAGATTAGGTGAAGAGAGAATAATTGTAGCACCATCAAATATTAAAATCTGGAAACCAGAATACGATCTAAAATAATTTTATTGCTTCTTGGATTTGTGGATAATGAGCTGGAACTCTGTACATTCTTCGTATATTCATTGCAAGATTCTCTGACTTTTTTCGTTCACCGTGATTGACAAGAACTCTACGAAGCTTGGGTCTTAGTTTCTGGACAAAAGACATTAGTTGATTATAATCACTGTGCCCACTAAATCCATCTAGTTTTTCAACGCCACAGTTTATTGTAATAACTTCAACTTTTCCTTCTTTGCCTAACATTGAAACTTGTTTTGAACCATCTAAAACTCTTCTACCCAAAGTTCCATTCACTTGATATGAAACAAACAGTACTTTGTTCTTTTCATCAGGAGCTATGTTTTTAAAATATTCTAAAACAGGTCCTCCTTCAAGCATACCAGATGTTGCCAAAATTATACAAGGAGAGTTGTCTCTCATTGGTTCTTCTCTTGCATCTGTATGTTCAATATTTGTAAAGTATTCAGAATCAAATGGATTATCATCTGTTTCAAGGATTTTTTGTTTAAGCTCTCTTGCAAGATATTCAGGGTATGCTTCATGAATTGCAGATGCTTCTGAAATCATTCCTTCAGTAAAAACAGGTGCTTCTACCATTTCTCCTGATTTCATGTAGTGATCTATTACCATCATGATCTCTTGAGCACGACCTACTGCAGGAATTGGAATGAGAACTTTGCCGCCATCAGCAAGCGTATTGTTTACTGCATTAATGAAAGCAGATTCAACCTCTTGTCTTGATGGCTGAATGTCTTCTTTTGCGCCATAAGTGCTCTCAACTAGAAGTGTTTCAACTCTTGGGAAATTCCAACTTGCCGCCTCAAAGAGAATACTCTTTCCGTATTTAATATCACCAGAATAGACAAAGTTATGATCGCCATTTCCAATGTGGAAATGACATAATGCCGAACCAAGTATGTGGCCGGCATTTGCAAGAACGAGTTTAATGTCAGGAGAGATGTCCGTTACTGTTCCATAAGGTAAGGTTATGGCCTGCTTCATGATTTGCTTTACATCTCTTTCAGCATACATTGGTGTTCTTCCTTGAGCAGCAGCAACTTTGATTGCATCTAATTGAATTAGATTCATCATGGGTAGTGTTGGTTCAGTGCAATAGATTGGTCCTTTATATCCATATTTACACAAGGCTGGTAAAAATCCCGTATGATCTAAATGGGCATGTCCTATTACTATTGCATCAAGTTCATCAAGGGTAATATTTGCCCAATCTAGTCTTGGAAATGCATCTATTGGATGCTTTGCCCCCGGATTAATTCCACAGTCTACTAGGATTTTGCTTTCAGGTGTGGATAATAACATGCAGGATCTCCCTACTTGACCAAATCCGCCTAAGGTTAGGAGAGAAACCTCGGATTTTTGCGTCAATCTTGGTCTAAAAATTTCATCTCCAATCTGTCTGAATTGTTTACTTCTCTCAGCTGAGGAAAGTTTTAGGTTTGAATTTATTGTTTGAATTGTACGAGAAGGGATTGTTGTTGCTTTTCGTATTCTTAACTTCCAGCCAATTTTTTCAGTAACTTCAGCATGATTGAATTCTTTTGCGTCTCTTTGAAGTAACCAGGGTCTTTTTGCCTCAATTGATACTTCACCTGTAGCTGTATCAAAGAATGCACCTTGGAAGTTAGCATCCTTTGGAATACATTCTGTAAGAATTTTCCTAGCATCTTCTTCTGTTTTACGAATTGATTCGTCTGTTCTAACTACAATTCTTTTTTTTATGATATTTACAAGATTAGAAATTTTTTCGTTATTTTCCATCAAATAACGAGGTGTATTAGTGTAAAGTGCTATTCGTGGACCCTCATATTCTATTTTAGTTACATTAGCCTCTTTTGGAATACTTTGCAGTATGGTGGCCATTATATTTTGGCTAGAATGTATTTCTTTTTGTTGCTGTTTTCGTTGCATTAAATCACTAAAGTTCGATAATTGCTTTCTTTTGCTCATCGGTTAATAGACGGAATCCGTCTTTATCCATGATGGCAATGTTAATTCCGTCACCAGTTCCAATGTTTCTTACGATTGCTGCTTTTACTGCCTTAAGAGCAACTTTCTTTGCTTCTTCGATAGTTAGATCAGAATGATATTCCTCCTCTAACGTACCATATGCAACAGGAGAACCACTTCCTGTTGTTACATAGTTTTTTGCTTCAACTGAACCAAACATGTCAACATTGAATAATGCAGGTCCATTTGAGTCATAACCGCCTATCAAGATATCTGCCATAAACGGATAACCACGATTTTGGTGAAAGATAAGTGAACAAAGTCTTGCAAGAGAATGAATTGCAATTGGTCCTTGTTTTTCTACTCTATGTAGATTTGAATGATAACGAAGGATATCAACTATATTTTGAGCATCCGCTACTCCACCTGCCAGTGTTAGTCCTGCGTGATCATCAATTTTTTGAATTTTCATTGTATTGTTATTTGCTATAAAATAGCCCGCACTGGCTCTCATGTCAGCACATAATACTATGCCGTCTTTTGCCTTGATACCTACAGTGGTAGTCCCATGCAGAATTTTTTCTTCAACGTTATTTGACAAAAAATACACCTATAGAGATAATCTAAGTGGCATGACACCCTTTTAAATAACTTTTTGATCCCTTCAAATGATAAATAATGACAACGAAGCAAGATCGCATGCAATCACATACCATGGAATTACCAAGGCTGATTGTAATTGGTGAAAAAAATATTGGTGAATTTGGGGAGTTTGTACTCACATTAAACAAGCCAAAAAGAGTCTCATTAATTTCTGGAATTCATGTTAAAAAAATTTTCAAACAACAAATTGAAAGATCGTTAAAAAGAAAAAAAGTTGCTTTTGTTTGGCATACCTCAAAAGACAACAAGATAGAAACTCTGAATCAGATCCAAAAAGATGTAAAAAAAGATCATAGCGATCTTATTGCCGGAATAGGAGGAGGGCGTTCAGTAGATACTGCAAAAATGGTTGCATTTAACCTAGATATTCCATTTGTGAGTGTTCCAACTGCAGCTTCACATGACGGGATGGCAAGCCCCTTTGTTTCAATAAAAAGTGACAAACCTCATTCAATGGTTGCAACAGCACCTCTAGGAGTTTTTGTAGATATTGATATTATCAAAAAAGCTCCAAAAAAGCTTCTGGCTAGTGGATGCGGCGATCTAATAGCAAATATGATTGCAGTCAGAGATTGGCAGTTAGGTCATGAAAAAACTGGAGAATACTATGGTATGTATTCAGCAGATTTATCGATGATGAGTGCCGAGATAGTTTTTGAGAATTCTAAAAAGTTTGCCAAAAAAGGATTAGATGCCAGAGTTATTGTTGAGGCATTAATTAGTGCAGGTGTTGCCTCTTGCATAGCAGGGAGCAGCAGACCATGTTCTGGAGCTGAGCATCTTTTTTCCCATGCATTAGACAAAATTGCTCCTGAAAAAGGATTACATGGTGAAAAATGTGGAATTGGATCAATAATGATGGCAAAATTGCAGGGACAAGACTGGGAAAAAATTGTTAAAGCATTAAAAGAAGTTGGTGCACCAACAACTGCAAAGCAAATTGGTCTAAGAGACAAAGAAGTGATAGATGCGTTAATGAGTGCACAAAATTTGAGACCTGAACGATACACAATACTCAAAGAAATTAAAATGACAGAAAGAACTGCATTAAATCTAGCAAAAAGCACTAAAGTAATTTGATTTATGCTGCTTTGGGTTCAGGAGTTTTTTGCTCTGTAGTATCTATTTTCTTTTCTATAGTTTCCGGTTTCTTTTGGGTTTGTTTGTTTAGATGTGTCTCTACAAAATTTATTTTCTCTAAAGATGGAACAAACTTGAATATATCTAATTGGATAAAGTGTTTCATAATTTGTAATCCATCAGCTCTCAAAATTTCTTCTGGAATAGTAATGTTGACTTGATTCTCTTTTAATTCAAAATTAATTTTTGAGTTTTCTAAGGGTAATCTATTTTGTAAAATTCCTTCTATCTTGTCATTTGGAGAATCAAGGGACTTTTTTACATTAACATCATAGAGAATAGTTTTTCCTGCATACTTGTGGTTATAATCAATTTGAACTCTTCCTGAACCAATGAATCTTACAATTCCTCTTTTGTTATCAATCTCTATTGTGTCACCTACAGAAACTTTTTCTGCATCTTCACCAAGTTTTCTGATTGGAATCATTCTAACTTTGCCTGAATCCCTTTCACCAAATCCCTTGTCCGGAGTAACTTCCACAGTAAGTTTGTCTCCAACAGATGTTTTTATTAGTGCTTCATCAAGTCCTTTGAGAACAGGATAAGAAACTTCGCCAATTGAAACTAGTTTAGGTTGATACTTTACATTTGATTCATGGATTGAATGTGTTTTTGCCTCTTCTTCGATAGTGGTATCAAAAATTTCCTCAGTATCCTTTACTTTAGCAGTATAATCGACAAGTATCAATGAACCTTTATCGAAAGTCAATGTGATCGGTCTCGAATTTCCTTATATTAAGTTAACATGGATTAGAGAGCTTTGAGTTTTTCTTCTGCTGTCTTGAGACCCGCTTGAGCATCTGTTTGGTATCCCATCATAGCTAATGTTGATGATATTGAAGAAATTGTTCTCATTACATGATATCTGTTAACTTCTCCCATACATCCAACTCTAAACACTTTACCTTTTAGATTTCCAAATCCTCCAGCAACTAGTACTCTAAATTTGTCAGATAGTGTTGTTCTGAATGTTTTATCTTCCAATCCATCTAGATAGTTTAATGCAATTACAACAGTTGAACGCGAGTCTTCTTTTGCAAATGGAGTAAGACCAATTGCACTTAGGCCTGAATAAAGAGCTTCAGAGCAAATTCTATGTCTCTTAATTCTAGCATCAAGTCCTTCTTCAAGAATAATATCCATTGCTTCTCTGTATGCATAAAGTAAAGGAAGTGCTGGTGTAAAAGGAGTATGTTTTGCTTCCTCGTAATATTTGAAATATCTTGGAAGATTAAAGTACATTGTATTTGGTGGATTGTCTATCATATACTTTTTGGTCCTAGCATTAACACAGATTGGGGAGATTCCTGGTGGGCATGCAAATGCTTTTTGTGCACCTGTCATTGCAATGTCGATTCCCCATTTGTCCATCTGGAGTTCTTCCCCACCAACGATTGATACACCATCTACAACATAGTAAGAGTCATTTCTAGATGTAAGATCTTTAATTCTGTCAAGATAGTTTATCATTGTTCCAGTAGAGGTCTCATTCCAGACACAATAGAATGCCTTGACATCTTTATTGTTGTCAAATGCCTCTTTTACCTGATCAAAGGTAGCATTTTCACCAGGAGGAGTTTCAATTTTTATGGTTTCACCGCCTGCCCATTCTATCATTTGAGAAAGACGGGTGCTAAATTCTCCATTTACTGGAATTATTACTTTATCACCTTTTTTGATTAAGTTTACAACACTTGCCTCTACAGCACCAGTTCCAGAAGCTGAAAGGCATACCGCATCGCCTTCTGTTTGAAAGACTTGTTTTGTTTTTTCAACACATGGTTCGTAGACATCAATAAAATCATCACTTCTATGATTAATCATAGGTACATACATTGCCCTAGTTACCCTTTCAGGAACGTTTGTTGGTCCTGGTAACATTACTAAATATTCCAAATAATTTCGCCTGACTGTGTACTTCTTGGGGTTTATTTATAATTAAAGAATTGAAAGACGATCTTTTGCAGAAATATAATTCAAAAAATTTCTTGTTCCTTCAGGTACTAGATCTTCCCATTTTTGATCGCTAATTATTAAATCTCGTATGTTTGTTCCCGAAAGTATTTCCCTTTTAGTAAAAGGAATTGAAATGACTTTGACATTTCTTTTTGAATAAAGATGCTCGGTTAATTCGTCATTTGTAAAAATTACATCAAATTTTGGAACAATAGTATCTATCAACTCAATCCATTTAACATGATTTTCAAGATCAGGTATGAAATAGATCTCAATTCTTTTTCTAACAGAATCATCAATTGAATCTAAAATCATCTTCTTTCGCTCTTCAGCTGAGAATGGATTGTTTTTTTGAGTAGGTTTATTTGAGCTTCCTAATCCTACCCATAGTTTTTCAACTTTAGATAAAGCAAAATGTAATGCATCCAGGTGTCCTAAATGAAATGGTTGAAACCTTCCAATTAGTAGACCATTCATAGAAAAAGTAAGAAAAATTCTTTTTAAAAAACTATCATAAAGAGTACATTGAGATCTAGTTTGTGGATTTTATAAAAATCGATGGTGGATTTGGAGAAGGCGGTGGACAAATAGTTAGAACTGCCATTACATTGTCATGTATAACAAAGATACCAATAATTATAGAAAATATTAGAAAAAATAGAAAAAATCCTGGATTAAAACGTCAACATCTAACAGCGATTAAAATTTTGCAAAAAATTTGCAATGCTACAGTAGAAGGAGGAGTAATTGGTTCAACATGTTTAAAATTGGTTCCTGGTACGGCAATAGATGTTAGTACAAAAGAAGATGTTGGAACGGCTGGAAGTATTTCTTTGATTCTTCAAGTCATAATTCCTGCATCAGCAATTTGTCAAAAAAAACTTGAACTAGTCATTAAAGGTGGAACTGATGTTCTTTGGAGTCCAACAATGGATTATACTCAACATGTTTTGAAAGAGGCATATGCAAGACTGGGAATAAATTTTTCAATAAATTTAATCAAACGAGGTTACTATCCTAAGGGTGGAGGAGAAATAATGTTGAAAGTTTTTCCTTCTAAAATCAAACCAATATCTCTGATCAATAGAGAAACCAAAAATGTAAAATTGTTTTGTTCATTTTCTAAATTAGAAAAAGAAATTATTTCTGAAAAGATTGGAAAAATAAAAGAAAAATTAATTGAGAAAGGTTTTGTCGTAGAATCAATAATTCAAAGAGAGGATGCCATTGATTCAGGATCTTCTTTACTAATTGCCAGTGTAGATAAGAATTCAATCATTGGTATTGATTGTGTATATGATAAAAAAAGTGAAAAATTTAATTTAGATTTGAGAAAAATTATTGAAAACAATTTAGGAGTTGATGAAAATCTTGCAGATATGCTAGTTCTACCTGCAAGTTTAGTAAATGGTATGACTATTGTTAGAGTACCAAAGATTTCAAAACACTTGGAAACAAACCTGTTTGTTACTTCAAAAATCACAGGATGCAAATATGGTATTGGTAAATTACAAACTGGTTATGAGGTTAGAATAGAGGGAGTTTCAAACTCCAGCATCCAATAAAGATGCAAAAAATAAAATTGCTATAGAGATAACTACCGTAATTTCTCCTAAAATTATAATTTTTTTTCTTAATTTTTGAATTTGTTCTTCAGACATTTGCTTTGACATTATTTTTTCTTCAACATCTTTTCGAATTATTCTTACGTGTACAGCATATGTAATGATTAAAGTAATAACCAGAATTATCTTAATTATAAGATAGGTACCGTAGCTTGTAGCTACCAACAATTCAGGTTTACTCAAAAGCACATAGGAATTATACAAACCAGTTCCCATTAGGATTATCAAAGATGGGACTGCAATTTTGTTGAATCTTTTTCCAACCTTAATCATAATTTGTAATCTATCTTCAATTGAATTTGACATAGTTTTGAGAAGTGGTGAGAAAACTATTCCAATGAATAATGAACCACCTACCCAGATAGCAGCAGAGATTAAATGTATCCAAGTGAGAAGCGCTTGTTCTAATGGTGACACAATATATCGGCTCTTAAATCAAATATTATGTATTTGGATCTTGACAACCTTTTTTAGTTGTACAGAATGGGATACCAGTAAATTGGCACTTCAAAGTAAGATGATTGTATACGCTGCTATTGCAGGCTTACTAGCGATGATGGGGGGAATTGTATATTATGCAAGTTTGGATAATACCGAATTAGAACAAGTGGAAATTAAGTTAGAAGAAGTAAAAGTAAGGGATGTAAATAAAATTGAAGATACTGCAAAGTTAGAAGTTGTATTTCTTGTAAAGAATCCAAGTGAGAAAACATTTACTGTTCCAGTAATTGGTTACCAATTATTTGCTGATGGGCAATTGTTAGGTTCAGGACAATATTCTACAGAAGATATTTCAATGCCTGGTAGAGCAGTGTTTTATTCAGGAGCAGAGATTCCATTAAAAAATACATTTGTTCTTACAAAGTCCAATGTAGATTCTCAGGTTTATGATTCAGTGGTGAATGATAAAATATCTAATTTTAGAGCTGAAGGAAGTATTACAACTGAAACTTCTTGGAGTATAATTGAAAAAGAATTTCAGACTAGTTTAAATTAAAAAAGTGGGCCGAATGAGATTCGAACTCATGATCACCGCCGTGTCGAGGCGGTATCCTAACCAGCTAGACTACCGGCCCATTGAAGTACAAGACTAGTTACTGACATTATTAACGTTTAACAAAAGCATGAATCGAGAAGGAAGAGGCTAAGAGAGATGTCAGGATTTACTGAAGAAGAAAAAAGAGGTCTTTACAGGGCTATTTATTCTCGAAGAGATGTAAGATCTCATTTTACTTCAAAACCTATTGAAAATGAGATTTTATCAAAAATTCTACATGCAGCACATCATGCACCTTCAGTAGGATTTTCTCAACCTTGGAACTTCATTTTGATAAAGGATAATTCAACAAAAAAGAAGATCAAAGAATCTTTTGAAATTGAAAAAAATCGTTCTTCACAACTAGTTGAAGAACCAAAAAGATCAAAATATCTTTCCTTCAAACTTGAGGGAATTTTAGAATCACCCGTCAATCTTTGTGTAACATATGATCCATCAAAGTTTGGTCCTTTTATAATAGGCAGATCTAGCATTCCCGAAGCGGGAATATACAGTGTTTGTTGTGCAATTCAGAATTTATGGCTTGCAGCAAGAACTGAAGGAGTTGGCCTTGGATGGGTAAGTATACTTTCAAACGATATTCTTAAAGATGTTTTAGAACTACCCGAACATGTTGTTCCTATTGCATATCTATGTTTAGGATATGTTGATAAATTTTCAGAAAAACCAGATCTTGAAAAAGCAGGTTGGCTTTCTAGACTTGATCTTAAAGATGTAGTATTTTTTGAAAAATGGGAACAAAAAGAAAATTCTGATTGGAAAGAAATCCAGGAAATGATCAAAAGCAACCTTGATTACGCTTAAATAATTACAAGTATTTTTTTTGCTGGGCTTGTGGCGCAGAGTCATTTTTGACGCGAAACATGGATAGCGCGGTAGCCTCCTAAGTTACAGGTCGAGGGATCGAAGCCCTCCAAGCCCGTTTCCTCCAGAATTCGAGACCTGCTTTTAAGCAAATCAAATATGATGTTGTGGAGAAAAATCATGTCTGATAAAACCCAAAAGAAGAAGAGTGGTACAACAAAAGATCTTCTGCAAGACAAAAACGTACAACGCTGGTATGACAACACAAGCAGAGGCAGCAAGCTAAATGCAGACATTAGACTGCGCAGACTGAATCTGTTTTGTTACAGGACAAACACAACACCATCATCTCTTGTAAAGATTGGAAGAAAAGATGTCATAAAGCTTGAAAATATTTTATTGGATCACGTTTCATGGCTTGAATTACAAAACTATGCGCCAAATTACATTGATGGAATTATCAAGTCAATAAAATCATGGCTTGTCTTCAATTACATAGAACCAAAAAGAAAGATAAGAATTGCAAATGCTGGAATCCCAGTAAACATACAAGACGAACAGGTGCCAACCAAAGAGCAACTGCAGTCAATTCTAAATGTGTCAAGTCCAAGAACCAGAGCTAGCATCAGCTTGATGGCATTCTCAGGTATCAGGCCACAAGTCATGGGAAACTATAATGCAACAGATGGTCTCAAGCTAGCTGATCTGAATGATCTAGTAATTGCAGATAATGGCAAGACAGTTAGTTTTGCGCAGATACCTGCAATGGTTACAGTCAGAGTATCGTTAAGCAAGACCAAAAACAAGTACTTTACGTTCTTGCCAGCTGAAGGATGCGAGTATGTTCTGGGTTATCTGAGAAAAAGAATATCATCAGGAGAAAGACTTGACAGTTATTCTCCTATAATATCTTTGGAGAAAGGTTATCAATCAAGAAGAAGAAAACACAAATGCAATACTGAAAAACAATCATCATCTTATACAGGATTAATCACAACGCCACGAATAACATCAGACATTAGAAAAGCAATCTGGAGCATAACAAAGGCAAGACCGTATGTCTTGCGTGCATACTTTGATACTCAATTACTGTTAGCTGAAAGCCATGGAAAGATGACTCATGCATACAGACAGTTCTTTATGGGACACAAGGGAGACATTGAGGCAAGATACACAACAAACAAGGGAAGGCTAACTGATGAGATGATTTCTGACATGAGAAGAGCATACTCTAAAAGCCAACAATTCTTGTGTACCATAAATAACGATAACAATAATAATAATTCATCTCAAAACAAAAAAGAGATGCTGCTTGACATGTGGCGTGAACAGGCAAAGCTTTACGGAATTGATCCTGTAAAGATCAAAATTGAAAAACAAAAGATAAGAAGAGAAGAAAATAACAATAATACTTCAAATGATACACACAACAAAATAATTTCTAACATTGAACAAGAGACAGATGCAATAAGACAAGAAATAATGAAGATGATGTCATCAACATCATCTGTAACAACATCTACTACAAAAATACAAAGACCTCAACAAAAACAATATGATGGAAAGATAATAAAAAATGATGAGCAGCTGTTACGCTACATATGTCACGGATGGGAACCAATAAAGGAATTGACACAGAACCGTGTCATCATACGAAAACAAAGATGAATTACTAGTTCTTTGTAGAATTATTGTTATTATTGTTATTGTTATTCATCAATCGTAACAATGACTCCACTGCATCTTCTTTTGTTTTATACGCATCTTTTGTGATTATTGACATCAAAGAATTTACCAGATTGACATATGGTCTGATTGCTTGACTAATTATATGGTCAACAAATTCATGTTGCAGCGTATCAATTGCATCTGTAATGTTTTCAGAATAGATTGTAATTGTATCTCCTTCAACTTTTCCTTCTATGTCTGAATCACTTTGAGGAGACCATATAAGGTCAAATTGTTTGTTATTGTTACCTGTAATCTTTTGCAGTCTGTCAAGTTCTGCAGCTAACAATGCATGTAGCTTCTTCTTCTTTTGATTTGAATAGTTTTCTTTCACGGTATAATATTGTGATTTACATAAAAGGAAAAAATGCAAAAAATTTTGCTTATATACAAATCATTTATCATATTGCATGAAAAAAAATCATATACAAACAAAAGAAGAGACAACTTCTTCAAAGACAACAAATAGCCAGATAATGCTGATGGAGGTGCAGTAGCAAAAGTGTCTCCCTGGGAATTGATACCTTTGATAGTATCTCTTGTCAGCACTGTGGGACTACCATATGCCATAGGAGGAATGCTACAGTCAGGAATGATGCAAAGGATAAGACCAGAAGAGAATCTGGTTCGATTCCTTGCTGTGTTGGCAGTTGTTGTTGCAAACAATCTGGTGACATTTCCGTGGATACAGCAGATCGTTCCAGTAGATGGAATCGAACAACAACATCTGCAAATTATCGATATCATCTTGGTAGCATCACTAGTTGGAGCCAGCGGGTTTGTGTCATGGAAGGCATTCTCATGGGGCATATCAAGAGGAGATGAGTTATTCTCAGATGACCTATACTCTACTAGAAAAGAGATAGAATCAGCAGCTGCAAGCCTTCAGGAGATATCTGCTCAGCTCATAGAAGACCGCAAAAATGACGCAGACAAGATCCAAGACATGACCAGACATTATGCAGATTCCCTGAAACTAGATGAGACCATGAGTAAGTTTCTACAAAATGTTGTCAAAAGACACATGGAAGAAATGCATATTCCAAGGGTATGGAGAATTTGTACTGAAACACAAAACACATGCATTATGGAAAACAATAAGCTGTTAGACCATATTGAGAATAGATTTCAGGAGATATTTGAGAACATTCCAAACTATCCTCCAGTACCATCATTATCATCAAAAGAAGATGATGATACAGAAGACAACGACGACAATAATGTTGACGATGCACAAAAAACAGATCAACTACCTCCCAAGACCACTTCACTACCTCAACAAGAACAATCACCAACACCAATTATCCAGAAAAGCAAGAAGATACTTGACATGGCATCAATAGATCTGCTCAGATACAAACCAAAACATCACAAGATGTCAATAGTGCTGTACAACCTGCTACTCCAAAACCAAGACAAATCCTACTTGCCCAGTCTGTCCCAGATTTCAGGAATGTCAGGTGCAAACAAGTCTGATGCAAAAAAGAGGCTGCAGGACCTTGCAAACATGGGACTAGTATCAATTAGTACGTCTGAAAAGTCCACCAGAATCGGACACAAGCTTGAAGAAAAGCTGGAAAAACTGTTCAATCCAGTCCTTGAGAACCAACGTGAGGGAGGAATGGAGTCATTTTACCTCGTTCAAGAGGCAAAGAGGCAACATCTGGATAATGCATGCTACTTTGAGGTACTAAAGCAGGACATTACAATAGAGCAGCCTGATGCAATATCTATACCAATGCTGGATAATGAGAGCTTTGATGTGGCAAATTCAGTTGCAATAGAAATAGAGTCACCACAGGAGATACGAGCACATCCAGAGCAGGTCAAATCAAACATGACAAAAAACCTGGAATGGTTCTCAAAAGTCGAGGTTTGGTGCTATGAGGATACACAAGACAAAATTCAAAAGATTCTGGATTCAATAGAGAATCCAGAATACTGGAACAAAATCACAATTATGCCGGTTCATCCTGATGGTTCACCAGCATAGTTCCCACACTTTTTATTATAATATGTAAAATATGGCATTTTTTGTGAACTAGAATGGTGAACTGAACCGATCAACTGAGGATGAATCAAGGAATTTTTGGGATTAACTATTATTGTTGTTTTATTATTATTCTCCAACAGCATCAGAAAGTTCAACAAGTCTCAGTTTCTCATAATCTTCCTGTGACACAATATCTTCGTATTTTTCCATATCAAGATATTTTTTGATGTTAGACTCTACCAAATTATTTAGTATTTCAGGCTTTAGAGCATCTAACTCCCATGAGTTGTACCCATACTCTGAAACATACTTTTTTGACCTAGAATCTGAGTCTTTTACAGGATTTGGTGGAGGATCATACATATCAATCTGGTCCATGGTAAGGGCAACCTTCTCAACTGATACTGAACACAAGAGTTCATCGAGTCTGTCTTGAATGTCTCGTACCATATCCATTCCACTTGGGTCATGATCACCAAGATACAATATGTGGCATTGCTTTTCCTCTGATGATGTTTGATATTTGATTCTCTGAGATGCCTCATGAATTGCGCTGGCAGAAGAATATCCCTTGTTTGAAAGCAAAAGTACATGATATTTTATGGTCAATGTACGCAATATTCCGGCAAGTGCCTCTTTTTCTACTATCACCTCAACATAGTGATCCTGGTCTTTCCATCTGGGCAAGCGATACGAGTTGATTGCAGCCTTCATGAATATGGACACATTATCAAATTCATTGGGCATTACTGACTGACGTGCTCTATCTTCTATGGTATCCCAATCAACCAGACCTAACATCCTGGCATCCTTGAGGATGCGGCTTGTACGTTGGTATGAATCAAGATTGTTAGGTATGATATCCCTTGAGACAAGTTGATAGTATACCTGTCTTACAGTAAGGTTGTAGTTCATCTCTTCATATTCTTCTACTATTTTTACAATATGATCAAGGAGTTCTTTTGTTTTTGATCTCAGGTTTTTTTGAATGTACTGAATTTTTGCCATAGCAGGAAAGTTGGTTATTGTGAAATTTAAGAAATGCTGGTAATTTGAGAGACAATGTTATATTCATGGGTTCTTGAGTTGTGGAATTCTGAGTATAGAATAGTTCGGATTTATCTGGGAATGTCTGCAGTTTAACGAATAACATAAGATTCAAAGAATAGATACAATATCTATCAAAGTAGTGAAAATAACAAAGATCATTCTGAAGAGTAACTCTGAAATATCATTAGGAAATCTGACTGTTTTGGTTGGTCCAAATAATGTTGGGAAATCTCAAACTCTGAGAGATATTCACGAAAAATTGAACAAAGGAGAACAAGCTAAGACAACGCTAATAGATAAGATCGAGTTTCAAGATATAACATATGAACAATTCACGGAACATGTTGCAATAGGTGATCATCCAACTCAGGATAAACTAGTCCAAATCAAAGGAATTGATTCTACTCTTCTTAAACCTCATGAACGTGATATCATGCCTACAGAATTAAAAGAACAATTTCAAACAAAACCTAATTGGGATTATTTGTTAGCTCGTGATGTAGGTAGATTCTTGAATGCACTGTTAAATGCAGAAACACGACTTCAAATTTCTACGAAAAAACCCTCAAAAAAAAGAAAAGACACTACACAGAATTTACTCCAAATTCTTTATGAGAAACCAAAAGAATACGAGGAGAAGTTATTGAATTCGTTTAAAGATACATTTGGAAAGGAGTTAAAGCTTCAAATGGATGGCCCAGAATTAGTTTTTCGAGTGGGAGATAAATTTGAAAATATACCTCCTAGTGAAAAAGATGCATCTCCTATTTTAGAAGAATTTCCAACTTTAGATATTCAAGGTGATGGCTTTAGAAGTTTTGTTTCCATTTTACTAGGTCTACTTTTAACT
This sequence comes from Nitrosarchaeum sp., assembly GCA_965223805.1. Classification (GTDB taxonomy): domain Archaea; phylum Thermoproteota; class Nitrososphaeria; order Nitrososphaerales; family Nitrosopumilaceae; genus HKST03. The sequence continues at coordinate 1,338,929 of OZ245014.1, forward strand.
GAAAATAGAATTATTCTTATTGACGAACCTGAAGCATTCTTACATCCAGCTCAAGCTAGATTTCTAGGTAGTAAAATTAAAGATTTTTCTAATAATCCAAACGTTCAGATCATAATTTCTACTCACAGCGCAGATATTTTAGATGGAATTCTTTCTTCATCAAAAAATGATAAATCCCAAGAAACTAACGAATCTACAAAAAATATAACGATTTTTAGAATGAACAGAACGGGAAATGATACTAAATTTAGTGAAATATCTCCACAGATCATTTCAAAACTTGCTAGTTCCCCATTATTATCTAGTCAGTCCATTCATGAATCTATTTTTTATGAAGGTGTTGTGATCTGCGAAGGAGATAGTGATCGATGTATTTACGAGACAGTTTATTCCAAAATGTTTAATGATAAAAGAATGTTGTTTGTGCATACCTTTGGCAAGCAAAATATTGAAAAAGTAGTCAGTATTCTTAAAGATGCAACAATTCCAGTCTGTGTGGTAACTGATATTGATATTCTAAATTCAAAAGATATTTTTCAGAAGTTACTTTGTAGTTTAAAAAATGAATCACATGAACAACTAATACAAACAAGACAGGAAATTTCAGATTACATAAACAAGACAGATGAAAACTGTATTCTTATGACCCTGAAAAAGGAAACGAAAGAGTTTCTTAAAGAATTAGAAAGTGAGAATATCTTGGATTTACCTAACGCAAGAAGTGCATTAGAAAGAATAAAAAATAATTCAAACAAATGGCATGATATAAAACAAAAAGGTGTCAGCAGTCTACCTACAAATCTAAAAGACAAATCAAGAAATGTTTTAAAAGCAGCTAAAGATCTTGGTCTCTTCATTGTGCCTGTAGGGGAATTAGAACAGTGGTTAGATATTGGAGTCAGAAAACAAGATTGGACTTCCAAAGTATTGGAAAAATGGAAGTTAGATGATCCACCTGAAGACCTAAAGAATTTTGTAAAAGAATTTAAAAATTTTTTATTTGATGAAAATATTACATCTTAAAATAGGTTCACGGCTTAACAAATCGGGTTTATAACAAACAAGTATGAATTTAGTATTATGAATTCTGAAAGGAGTTATAAAGATGAGGTACTTGAAAAACTATCTCTAATAATGGATGAGCCTGAAGAGAAAGAATTGATGTTTAATTTTCATCAATACTCAAAACAACTTGTTCAATTATTATTAGAGTCACACACTCATACTCCATTTGTTATCGGAATACATGGAGAATGGGGAAGTGGAAAAACTACTCTCATTAGGCAAACACAAAAAATGCTTGAAGAAGAAATCAAAATGGATAATTCTAAAAAAGACTGGAAAATTATTCATTTTGACGCTTGGCAATATGAGCGAATGGATGTTGTTTCAGCATTATTCAACAAGATCGCATCTCAATATCAAACTAAAGGAAAAAAATTAAAAAATATCGCAAAATCTATGACTACAATATTTACAGATATAACATTGCGTGCCACTGCAGGGTTATCATACAAGAATCTGCAAGAACATCTTGACAATCTTCAAAATGAAATACCAACAATTAAGAATGAACTTGAAAATGTAATTGGAGACAATAGGTTAATTATTTTTGTGGATGATTTAGACAGATGTTTGGTAGACAATGTTCTTAGCATGTTAGAAGCAATCAAAATGTTTCTTAGTTCAAGAAATGTTATTTTTATTATTGCTGTAGATATGACCAAAATTGAAAGAGCATGGCAACTTAGATACAACTCAGAAACGGCATTAATCGAAGGTAGAGAACATGCAGAAAAAATATTTCAATTAAAACTATCACTACCACCAAAAACTGATGAAGATATCAAAAACTACATTTCTAATTTAGCTAAATCACTGGCACATGTAGATGTTGAATTTTTAATGAAACTCGTTCCTTACAATCCTAGAAAGATAAAGAGGATGTTAAATCTGATTTATGTTATTTTGTTAGGATTGGAAATACCTGGAAATACGATAAAAACAAAAAATAACCATTTTGAAACATATTTTCCAATTGTGCTTACATGGGTATCAATTACAATGAATCATCCCCATCTTGCAGAAATAATCAAACAGAATCCTTCATATTTGATCCAAATGGGTTTGTTATGTAATGAATATAAATTCCTTAATAAAATGAAAAAAAATGAGAACAATCTTTCTAAGATGAAAGATGGCATAACAAGCCTAAAACCTGGGAAAGTAGACATAAAAAATTCAGATATTTCACTCGATACACTCAAAGGACTCGAGTACATAATCAGAGTAGATAATGCTGCATTCAAAGTTTTAAAAAATTTTGCTAAATACATGCATATTCAACTTGAAAATACTACCGACTCATCTGATCAATTGAAAACATTCTATACAAATTATTATGAATCAATTAAACATGTAATTACTAAATCGGGTCTTATTGGAATTTAGTTTGAAATATTAACTAGAAATTATTTCTGAAAACACAACACATGCAATTCATCAGTAATTAATTTATCATTGCACAATTTGTCAGGAAATTCCTTGTCAATAAAATAATAATCAAATATAATTAATAATGACTAGCTCCACATAAGAGAATCAATTTTTCTGAAAATTCATGGCCATTTCAAAAGCTAAACGTAGTGAAGCTGCAAGAAAAGCTGCACGTACAAGAAAACGAAACGAGAAACTAAAAGCAGAAGCAAAAGCAAAGGCTGCTGCCAAGAGAAAAAGAGCACTGGCTGCAAAGAAAAGAGCAACAACTGCTACAAAAAAGAAGGTTGCAACCAGGAAAAAGACTGCAAAGATATCTGCTGCAGCACTTGCAAGAAAGAGAAGTCTTGCATCCAAAAAGGCAGCAGCAACACGAAAGAGAAATGCTGCAGCTGCCAAGAGACGACAGCCAGCATCAAGAAGAAAGACAACTGCTAAAAGAAAAACAGCTGCAAGTAGATCAAAGAGAACTTCAACAAGACGCAGAAGGTAAACATCTTACCTTTCTGTTCTCATTTTTTATTACAACAAACAAAAATCAGATTAAACTACTATTACAAAAACCCAATCCGAAACCAGTGTCAAGATTATTAGCGAATTTGAGGTAAGGATAGCAAAGAGATGGCAAGGTGCAAAGATTTGTGTCTAAGATACAGGGCAAAGAAGAACCAGAGCGGTTCCAGATACGCAAACGGTCAGAAGAGATGCCAGACTTGCGAGATATTCATACAGTGGGATGGATTATGGTGTCCTTGTTGTGGGTACAGGCTTAGAACCATGCCCAGAAATAAGACCTACAAGGAAAAGTTCAGACAGGCAAAGAAGGGTAATAACGGTGAAAGTGCCACATAAGGGACATGGTCGGATGCAGGGAGATCTGTGAGAGATACAGGGCAAAACGCAAGGGCTTGGGCTCTGTTAGATATTCCATAGGTCAGAAACGATGCCAGATGTGTGACATCTACCTTGACTGGGATGGCCTGTACTGTCCCTGCTGCGGATTCAAGCTCAGGACAAGGCCAAGAAACACAAAATTCAGACAAAGATTCCAAGAACTGATTGCATCAAAACAGGAGAACAAGAACAGCAATGGTTGAAAAGAAGGAAGAAGGCGCTACAATGGTCTGCTCTTCATGCGGCACCACTACTCTAACTTGCAGGATGTCAAGTTACAAGCATCCGTACACAAACAAGCTGCAGTGGCAAAACCCTGATGGTTCAGCTCACTATACTTACAACGGCGGTAAGTTCACCTGCACCAGAACAAAACAGGAAAAGAAAAACCTGACAAGAGCTATTCAAGAGCAAGACGAGATGATAAGGGAAGCGGAGCTCAGCAAGGGAGAGCAAACCCAATAATCACATCAATACAACATGCATGTAATCATTTGCCAGAAGAATTTATGAACATGTCAAGTTTAGCTTGAAGGATCGAAGATTTGTAGAAATTGATTTAGAATAAAAAAGAAAAAAGAAAATGATTCCCTAGAGTCTTGGCATAATACTGAGTTTTGATTTGGCAGATACTGCAATTATAGATATTATTGCAACTGCCAATATCATCGCAGCAATTGTTCCAAATTCTGGAACTACCTGTTTTGTGGCAATTTCTCCGGGAACATCAACATAAAGATCATCATGACCAAATCCTACTGATTCAACAGTAAGGACTACTGGCATAGTCTCTGATGCATCCATAGGCAATGCTGCAGTCATATGAGTATTCATTATTGTTCCTTTGTGCATGTGACCTTCCTCATCTAGTATTACTTCTGAGCCTTGTGTTGCTTTGATGTTATATGTGATATGTTCAATGCCGTTTCCTTCAAGATCAGTCATTGTCAAATCAATTGTCATTGGTTCGTTTGCCATACCGTCACTGGTTTTGATTTCTGCCATTATCTCATTGAGGTCCATCTTCATTGGCATCATCATCATTTTGTCATCCATCATGGAGGAGTCATCTTTCATCTTGTCGTCCATCATTGAACCACCTTTCATCTTGTCATCTGTCATCATAGAATCATCCATTTGAGCACCATCTGCTTCTTGTACAACAATTACTCCTTGCATCCAAGTATGAAGCACACAATAGTATGGAATTTCTCCTACTGTATCTGCAGTGTATTCAAAAGACTGGTCTGCATTCAGAATGCCTGAATCAAATTCGCCAGTTGGTGTGGGAGTAAAACCATCTACGGTTCCGGCTGTAAATGTGTGTATTCCAGCAGCATCAGTGTTTGTCATTGTTATTACACTGCCAACATCTACTGTCACATTGTCTGGGGTATAGCATCCTTCTGCAGTCTCCTCACAACCTGGAACGCTTAGATTTCCTGGAGCAGTTGTGATTGTAACTTTGTCTTCTGCAGATACTGGTGATGGTGTGATACTAAACAACATTATTGCAGTAACAAAAACTGCTACTAGTGGAATTGCCGTCTTTGTATGTATTTTCATTAACTAACGACATATAGACAAAGATAAAAAACTTGATGTTTACAATAAAGTAATGTGTTAATTGCACAGTCTTCATTCTGTAGTAGGGAGATGATTCTCTCTACCACAGTAATCCAATTCATTTCTTTGGAAAGATTGACATAACAATAAGTTTGTTGAATTGTAATCACTTTACAATTGTAAAATAAAATATTGAAAAAATTACGTATAGTTTTTTAGAGAAAACAAAGTATGACTTGTAGATAATACTTGAAGATTCAGATTGCCTTGACACTATTTGCATTGTTTTCTGTTTTGTTGTTTGCAGGTAATGCATATGAAGCTGATGCTCTAAAGGCAAAGGGAACAGGCCTTAGCCCAAAAAGTTTTGGCAAGGCTACATCAGGTATTGTTTGTGGAGACAAGCTATGCTCTGAGATATCTGCAACACATGAGAATACAGTAGAAATTTCCAAAGACAAAATACCACAACTGATATCTGATGTTCCAGTTGCGACGCTTTCTAACAATGATACGTTCGAACTGTCTGCAGACATGATCACAAACACGATTGATGGAAAAGTTTTGGACATGTATGGATTCAATGATAATTTTCCTGGACCTTTGATTAAGATAAAACAAGGAGACAACATCAAAGTACAGTTTACAAATAATATTGATTTTCCAACAACAGTTCACTGGCATGGATTAAGACTGGATTATACCAGTGACGGAGTGCCAGAAGTTACACAAGAACCAATTCAACCAGGAAACTCTCTTGAGTACAATTTGAAATTTCCAGATGAGGGGGCATTCCTGTACCATCCACACGTAAGAACAGAGATGCAGATGGAAAAGGGACTTTATGGAAATATACTGGTTGAATCAGACAAATTTGACGCTATAGATTACAAAATACCATTGATCCTAGATGATATCTCAATTGTAGATGGCAACCTTGAGCCATTTGAGTCTGACATGACCACGAAAACCCTGATGGGAAGGTTTGGCAATACTCTAATGATAAACGGAAATACCGATTACTCTTTGGAGTTAAAACAAGGAGACACTGCAAGATTCTATCTAACCAGTACTGCAAACACCAGAACATTTGATTTTGGAATTGACCAACACCCATTGAAACTTGTTGGAGATGATGCAAGCAAGTATGAAAAAGAAACACTGGTAAATTCTGTAATCATTGCATCATCTGAGAGAAGAATTGTAGATGTTCTCTTTGACAAACCAGGAAAATTTGAAATTACTCATAGCACTCCAGAAAAAACCTATGTTCTTGGAAAGATTACTGTCTTGCCTTCATCTGTTGTAAAGGATAATTTTGATTTTCTCAATACTAAACAAAATCCAGAGATAATTCAAGAGATTGATTCCTTTAGAGAATTTTTTTCTCAAGTGCCAGATTTGGAACTTGAATTTGATCTAAAAACAACTCTAGATGTAACACATAGTGAAATGTCTGACCATGGAACTATGACAATGGAAGGACATGGAAGTATGGAGATGGAAGAAGGACATGAGTCAAAACCAGACCCTATAGAATGGGAAGATGGGATGCCACACATGAATGCAATGTCAAATGATGAGAACACAACTTGGATCTTCAGGGACACAAAAACTGGAAAAGAAGGATTCGATATTGACTATCAGGCAAAGGTTGGAGACATCAAAAAGATACGATTGGTAAACAGTCCTGATTCAGCACATCCTATGCAGCATCCAATACACCTGCATGGTCAGAGATTTTTGGTTCTATCTGAAGACGGAATTCCAAATGAAAACATGGCATGGAAGGACACTGTACTAGTTCCTACTGGGAGCACTGTTGACATACTGGTAGAATTCTCAAATCCAGGTCAGTGGGTTATGCACTGTCACATCCTAGAGCATGCTGAAGCTGGAATGATCACTAAAGTTACCGTAAACTCTTAAAACAACATTTGATTTAGAATCCAAGATTATTTCTTTAGGTTGTCTTGTCTACAATCCAAGTGAATCTTGCATTCTCATCAATTCCAAATTTCTCTACGAATCCTGCAGTTGTCTCGAAAACGTAAAGTGCATCCGCTCCAGGATCATATATCTCACAATATTCTGGTTCAGTATTGCATGGAGGAACATCCTGTTCAATATGGACAACTCTGCCATTTTCTTCAAACCATATTATGTCAAGTGAAAACTGCATGTTATGCATCCAAAATGAATAATTTCCAGAGTTTTCATAGATAAACAACATTCCTTGATCATATGGCAGCTGTTCTTGAAACATCAATCCCCTGTTTCTTTTCACATCCGTGTCTGCTATTTGGACATCCACCAAAACGTCATCTATCTTGATTGTATCAGAATAAAATGACAGATCATTTACATCAATCTCAGCATAATCTGCAGATTCTTCATCGCTGGAAGTTATTGCAAGCATTACAACCCCACTTGCAGTTATTGCAACAATCAAAATAATTATCAAAGATATGTTTACCATGTCATTTGTTTTATGTTACTATTTTTTAGGATAAAGATTGTGGCAAGCATTGAAGCTGTCAAAACTAAAATTACAATTGTACCAAATTCAGGAATTACATGGTTCTGGTATGCATGATTTAGGCTACTGTAACTAGCACCTGGTACAAACCCTCCACCCATAACAAAGATTGTATCTCCGACAACTGATGAGAATAACCCTTGTCTTGGAACAGGTAGTGGTTTTAACGTATGCCACATATCTTCTTCAACAATGTATGCCTCATTTGCATCAAATGTCTTAGTAGTGTCTTCTCCACCAAATGCAAAGATTACTCCATTCATTTCAGAGGCAGCAAGACCGTTTCTTGCAGTTGGCATTGGTTCTATTGTCTCCCAAGAATCAGTATATGGGTTGTATCGTTCATTTACAGTTAAATTTCCAACTCCTTTTGCAAATCCTCCAATAGCATAAAGATTCTCTTGCACTACTGCAGATGCCAGATGTTCTCTTGCAGTTGGCATGTTGGTTTTAGTCTTCCATGAATTTGTGGCAGGATCGTATTCTTCTACTGTTGCAAGTGTCCCATTGTTGCCAAATCCTCCTACTGCATACAATTTACCATCAACAAATTCTGCTGTCAATGCGCCTCGAGGTGTTGGCATTTTTTCTCCAATTTTCCATGTTTTTGTAGTGGAATCATAAATCAGCAAGGCATCTGTTGGGATCCAGTTTCCTACATATCCTCCAACGACATAAATTTTGCCTTCATAGGTAGCTGCTCCCATATGATGCATAGGTATTGGAAGAGACACTCCATCATCCCATGTGTCATCATCAGGGTCATAAACAAAAACGGTGTCAGTATCCATATCTTGGTTGTTTAGACCCCCAATGACATAGACCTTCTCATCAAGGGTTACTGCTACACTGGAGGTTTGTCTGTCAGGTATCTCAGATAGTGTAGTCCATGATTCAGGTTCTGGTTCTTTTGATGCAAATGATTCTGGAACGATTATCGTCATGATAAAAACAGACATGCATAAAACAAGTAACACAGCATTTCTCTTAATTCTGTTTAGCAACAAAGAATAATTCATCATAATAAACGTATTATATTTTTGATTTATCATTTTTTTCTAATTTTATTTATTGAGAACTTTTTTTGTAAACAAAAAAACACTTTACAATTGTAAAGTTTGGTGATTAAGTATCATCTAACTATACAGAGCATGTGTCCCAACAGGTTGCAAAAAAGTCACTTGTAGTAATATCGTTTGGTTTATTCTCTCTAATCTTTGTAGGCGCTATATTTTCAATTGGAGTATCTTCAATCATTGAAGGAAAGGAACATGCATCATATTTGTCATGGGTGATAATTGCATATGTTGCAGGTCTCTCTATGATTGTGTTACCCTGCACCCTTCCACTTGTCTTTATCATAGTGCCGATGAGTATGGGCAAGGGTTACAAGAATGGATTGCTAATGGCGCTTCTCTTTGGGGCAGGTCTGACTATTACTATTGCAGCTTATGGGATGGCAGTTGCTGCATTAGGACAAAGCGCTTCACTTGATCAGGCATCTTCTGTCATGTTCTTGATTGCAGGAATAGTTGCCTTTGTCTTTGGATTGTCACAATTGAAATTATTGTCACTGAGAATGCCATCCTATTCTGGAACCCCCAACTTCATACAGAAACGTGGAAACTTTGCTAAATCATTTTTCATGGGACTGCTCTTGGGAAATGCAGGCGTTGGATGCCCAAATCCTCTGTTTTACTGGCTTTTGATTCACATTGCAGGAACAGGCAGCATAGAGATTGGTGCATCCTTAGGTCTAGTTCATGGCGTGGGAAGGGCAATCCCATTAATTCTGATGTCAGTTCTTGCGGTACTGGGAATAAATGCAACAAAGAATCTCACAATGAAAAAACCATCAATAGAGAGGGCCTCAGGTTGGATGCTCATAGTAATCGGTTCGCTTTTGATAATCAACGGACTGCCAGAAGGTCATTTGTGGTATGAGGAGACATTTGTACATCAAGGATGGAACAGACTAATTGAGATGACTCCAATTCCACCAGAGTTTGAGATGGAAGAGCATGACCATGGACATGATCATTCTGAACAGCCAAGTTTCAGAGTATTTTATTTTGCGTTGTTGGCAGGATTGGTAACGATACCAATCTTTGTATACTCTGTGAGAAGAATACGTGAGGTAACAGTATGAGGGATCCTGTATGTGGCATGAAAGTATCTGAGAAGAATGAATCAGTAAATCACAAAGGTAAGGAATATCGATTCTGTTGTGCCAGCTGCAGGTGGGCTTTTGAAAATAATCCTGAACAATTTGTTGTAAAAGAAGATGAATCCCAATAATGTTTTGATTCTGACAACTCCTGATTGCGGAAACTGCAAAAAGATAGAGATGATGCTAGATAATCTTGATGTAACATACAAAGTAATTGATGTCACAGAAGAACCAGAATATCTTCAAAAGTATCCAATTTTTACGGCACCAGGAATTGTAATTGATGACAAGCTAGAGTTTACAGGAATTCCAGAAAAAAGAAAACTTGTTGAAAAATTAAATCATTAAAGACTTGGTCTTTGTTCAAGTTTTACCGTTATCTCCATTGGTTTGCCATCACGCAATATTCCCAAATAGATCTCATCACCAACGCCCTTTTCTCTTTGAAGATAAATCAGTATGTCATCTATCTTTCTGACATCCTGTCCGTCAATTGACAGTATGACATCACCGCCTACCTTGTACTCAAGATCATTAAACATGACAGTCTGCGATGATCCATGCAGTCCAGCATTGTCTGCAGGACTATCTTTTACAACAGTCATCACCATTACACCCTTTGCATCTTTCAGTTCCAGAATCTCTGCAAGGTCCGGACTTACATCCATTGTAGTTATGCCAATCCACGGTTGTTTGTACTCTCCATTCTCAATAAGGCTTGGTACAATCTTTGAGACTGTCTTTGATGGAACTGCAAAACCCACTCCTGCAAAGTCTCCTCCATTTGAGAATATGGCAGTGGTAATTCCAACCACTTGCGCTTTCATGTTGAGCAATGGACCACCAGAATTTCCAGGATTTATTGCAGCATCAGTTTGTATTACGTCTGGAATAGAAAATCCTGATTCTTGTGATGGCAGCAATCTTCCCATCTGGCTGACTATCCCTGCAGTCATAGAACCTGACAGTCCAAACGGATTTCCAATTGCAGTAACTCTTTCACCTACCTTTAGCTGAGAAGAGTCCCCAATGGGAAGGGCCTGTAGTATGTTGAAATCCTTGTCGTTGGTGTCTGTCTGCACCTTGATTACTGCAATGTCTGTAAAGGGATCAGTGCCAACTACTTGGGCCTTGTAGGATTTTCCATTGACAAATGTTACAATTATGTTTGCAGAATCCTCTACAACATGATTGTTTGTAATTATGTGTCCTTTGGTATCATATACAAAACCTGAACCAAACGCACTGGAATCTCCCAACGCAGTGTGTTTTTTCACGGTAATGCTTACCACTCCGTCTTCTGTTTTCTCAAAGATCTCAGACAATGAAAGATTGGAAGAAAGAGAATCTGTCTGTGCATTTGTAGATGGAATGATCTTGGCAGAAAGAGAATCCGCAAGAGTGTCTTTCTGAGTCGAGGGATAATAGTATGGATCAGAAAGACCTGCCAACAAAACAAGTGCCAAGCTTGCAATCAATAATCCACCAAGAACAATCCGTGAACCTTTCATAATTTTGATTCATTTATTGGTGCAATAGAGAGATAATTAACAATAGTATTTTACAAATGTAAAATTTTTGTAATCAACTAACTAAGACCTTTTGGTTATTGACTCTATTCTCCCACGATACTTTTCTCTGTATAGAGATTTGCAAGAATTGCAACAAAAGAACCGTTCAATGTCTGCAAACTTCAATACTGTTGGTTTTGCACTTATTGGACCATCACAATAATCACAAGTCATCTCCACTACCATGTTCTTTGATAGATTTACGCTAGGGACATCAGACTCTGTATGGCAACTACACAGCTTTGACTCTTGTTTTTTCTCCAGTTTTGTCGTGTCTATAATTGGAACCACCGCCTTTATCAGACCTACGTTGACCAGTCTCTGATAACGAAACTTTACTGTAGGTGTGCTAATCTTCAATTCCCTTGAGATTTGACGGAATGACTTTCTGCCGTCTTCAACAAGCGAATTCAGAATTGCAATATCTGTCTCATCAAGAGAGTATGGCATAACAATCCTGGGAATGTTTGATATTTATTCACTTGACTTTACAATTGTAAATTCATTTTAAATTATCAGGTACAAAAAACAGTTTAGATTAATTCCTACATAAATGGGATTTAGGAATTTGTCATTTGTAAGGTATCTCTGTTAAGTATGTGTGGACATTTTTTTCATCATGGCAAATTCTAGAAATATTCTATCTCTAGAAGGCATTGCCAGATTTTTTGAAAATAGTACGTCAAGATTGAGAATTAAAAACAATTCTGCTACACGTCATCTGTTTGTAGGCACTTTTGCAATTTATTTGACATTTCTATTTTGGAATGCTCACCATGAATGGGATGATGAGATGAGATTGTGGAAAGCATTTGGAGACGCTGGATACTCCCTGTTGTTTGTGACTTTGGTAATTGGACCTGCAAGCAAGATATGGCCAAGAACCTATTTACTGCTGACATGGAGAAGAGAGTTTGGCATATGGTTTGCAGTTATGGCAGTCACTCATGGAATATTGATTGCAAATGGATGGGCACAATGGGATGTTGCCAAGTTCTTTGGGTATGAGTTTGTGCCTCAATTAGGCAGAATAATCAGACTAGAGCCAGGATTTGGTCTTGCCAATACATTGGGATTTATTGCATTTTTGTGGATTGCAATTCTTGCATTTACCTCATCAGATAGGGCCATGAGATGGCTTGGAACAACATCGTGGAAATGGATTCATACGGGTTCGCACATTGTTTTTTATCTTGTAGCCATTCACACCTCGTACTTTCTCTTTCTACACTATACTGAATCATTTCACAGAGTCGTTCCCCCGCAAAGTACGTTTGTGATTCCATTTATTGTGATGAGCATTGCAGTTATTGTGTTACAAATTTCATCGCAAATCAAAGTGGTAAGATCAAAAAATAAGCGACAAGTGAAAAGATAACATGTGTTAGTTGGATAGAAAAATCATATTCTTGTAACTGTATTGTTGTCTTTGTCTTTATTGAGATTTAATTTAGAAATTTGATGATGTCAGACTATTTGATACACTTTACAATTGTAATATGGCCTAGTTAAATATCGAAGAAAATTTTTGTAGAACAGAAACAACACAATGAATGTATGTAAAGGAATCTGCACAAGATTCAAAGCTTCAAGTTACAAAGGAAGAAAAAGATATGAAAATGGACAAAAGCTTTGTTCTATATGTGAACATTTTCTAATCTATGATGATACAAGATGTCCATGCTGTAAGGTAAAATTACGAATCACTCCAAGAGCAGGAAAGGCAAGAAAAAACATGCAAAAGAAACGAAAGTTTGTTTGGTATTAGAATTGTAAAGTGGGATTTGAATTCAATATATTCTTTTTAAAATAAAACAACCACACAATCGCAATAGCAGACAATGTGATTCCAATTCCCAGACTAATTGAATCGTTTCTGTGTTCTTTCTTTTCAATCTGTTGACCTTGAGATTCCTGCATGTATGACTTGTTTGTAAGAGGATTTGTCAAGACCTCGGCAGGATTGAGTTGATCAGTAAGAAAAGGCACATCAGGAGTATCCATGACTCCTTCATAGAAATGGTCTTCCTTGCTTAGCTCATCTACAAGATAATCTGCAGGGCTGTTTTTTGCCAACTCCAACAGTGTACGTCGATCAAATTCGTATGGACTATTAGATGATACTATCATGATATTTTGAACGTTGGTTGGAAGGCTTTCAGTAGGAAAAATGTATGAAACAGGAAATGTCTCCTTCATAGTCTTGTATATTGCTCGTGCAAGCTGGGAGTTGTGACCCTCTACTGAACCAATGACATTAGATACTACAACACCATCAGGCTCCATTCTCTGCTCTAGAATCTCAAAGAATTCATCTGTCATCAAATGATATGGCACATAGTTTGCAGCATATGCATCTAGCACAACTACATCGTATTTTTTATCAAATGTGGCAAGATGTTTTCTTGCATCGTCAACAAATATTTTCATCCTTGAGTCGTCCTCAAGGCCAAAGTATGTCCTTGCAGCTTCTACCACTCCAGGATCAATCTCAATCACGTCAACCTTGGTGTCAGGATAAAGTGCAAGAAAGTTTTTTGGTCCTGTAAAGCCTCCGCCTCCAACAAATAAGACATTGGAGGCTGATGGATTAAACAGCATTCCAAGGTGAAAGTATTCAGTATAATCTATCACCAAGTCAAGCGGTTTGTCGGGATTCATCGAGCTGTGTCTCATGCCATAAGATACATGCTGATATTGTTTCCAAATCGAGTGATATCCAAATGGCTGAAAAGTGTCTCTGTTTCATAGATTAGTACTCCATTGTGAGTAATGGTGTTTGTGGGAAAGAAATACCATGGAACAATCAAGACTATTACAATTATCACTGCAATTGCTTTTGGAGGTTTTTTCAGACCAATAAGGGAACTGGCAATTAACATTATACCAAGTCCAAAAATTATCTGGTTTACTGCAACATTTGGAATCAGAACAAACACTGTCAAAAATGTGCCAAGAATACTTCCCATGGTGGCAACAGAATAGAGATTCCCTGAAACATTCCCAACCTTTTGTAATGAACTTGTGCCAAGCTTGATGACATAAGGAGAAACAAATCCCAACAAAACTGATGGGATAATTAGAAGCAGAAATGTTGCCAGCAACGGAGTGTATTGAGAAGCAGGCAATGCAAAGGTAGAAAAATCAACAACAGAGGAAGCAAAAAACGGCATTCCCACGACAAATATTCCAACAGAAAAAACTATCCCACAAATCTTCTCAAAACTTGGATTGATATCGGCAAACTTGCCTCCTAGAAAATAACCCAGACTAAGACCACTGAGAATTACTCCAATCAAACTACCCCATGTGTATATGGTACTTCCAAAGGCAGGAGTCAAAATTCTGCTTGTTGCAATCTCTAACGCCATGACAATTGCCCCAGAAGTAAAGGTCAGAATTCTAAGATTCCACAATCCATCCTGACTACTAAATCTGGAGACAGATTGAACTTTTGTCATTGCATTTTCTTTTAGATTAAACTCAATATCAAGATGATGATGTTGTCAATGTTGTGTTGCTGTTCTAACAGAGTCAATTGCCACCATGTCCATGGCAATATACTATCTAATCAAGACGATAGTTTTCAACTAATTGAGTATGGGTTGTCTATTGATCAATAGTCCTTGCTCCAATAAATGGACAATCTATTCCAGCTTCCAAAAATAAGCTAAATTTAGTGAGTGATTTTTGTGTATGAGGTCATTTACTCCAATTGTTCATTTTCTACATAGACATAAGATGCATTTGACAGTAATTCCTCCAACAATGTTTGCTCACTACCTACATCACTGTTTTTCTTATCTATATTCCATGAAAGATCATATGCTTCTATGATGTTGTTTTTTGATTTGTATTCTTGCTTTTCCCATTCCTCTTTTGTATGTACTGCATTTGATTCATCAATTCTGTCATCTTGAAATTTTGGTAATTCTGCAGTTTTCATGTTATGTTTTTTTAAGAATAATAGATAAGAGACAGGAATGCAGTGCATGTATTTTTAGATTCTTTTGTTATTGTCAGTATTCTTTTTTCAGGACTACACGATTTGATAGTGCACTATCAATATGATTTTCCCTTGTTTTTTGCAGTTTCTGAATATAGAAAGACTAGTGCCTCTCCAGTCTAGTCTCAGAATCAGGCCTGAATTTGTGCCATAACACACCCAAGATAAAGGCAAGGGCTATCCAGAATACGGTAACTGCTACAACTGACATTGCTCTGAATCCGTTGACCAAGTCCATTGGGGCTGTAATCTCATCTGGGTTTGATGGCATCAAAACAAAGACTGCTGCAATAAATGCAGTATAACCTACAAAAGATATAATTTTTCTGTTCTTTTCCAATCTCTTGTAGATTTGGTAGAATCCAACTACTCCAAATCCTGATATTGCAATAAATGACAGATACAAAATTGCACGCAGTACCACTGTCTCTCCATCTCCAACTGTTGGAGGGTTTGCAGGATATTTCAAAAACGGAATGATGTAAATTGAAAACCACATTACTGCAGCCAACACAAACGTCTTTTTCATGTCGTTTCCTTGTGGCAGTACTCTTCTGGAAAGGACATAGACAATTCCAAACAGTGCGCCAATTGATGTTCCAAGTATTGCACCAGCCAGTACCTGTCCGCCTTTCTGCCAGTCTCTGTAAGCGTTGTACTCAACCCAGAACTCTGGCGTGTCTTTCTCCTCACCTGATGTAAACAGGTTTTGGTTCTCTATTCCGATTGCCTCATCCAAATACGGTTCAACAATTGCAAGGTTTGCCATTCCATGAATGGTTCCTGCTAATGCGCCTGACACCAAGACGATTGCAATGAACAGAGCTGTCTTCAAATCATTTCATCTCTCCATATTAATGGCAGGGAAATCCTGCAGCATGCCTCATGTCGTGTGTCAACTCGTGAATGTAAAGATCCTCAAATGCTTGCTCTCCAAATGCAATGCTAAAGATATGTCCTTGATCAAACCCGACAACAAACAAACCAAATGCAAAGATAAAAGCCAAGACTGCAATTGCAAAAACCGGAATAGGTCGGTCTGTTTTTGCAATCTGTCTTGGTAAAGATGACATGTGGTTTTCCAAAAAACTTCTCTTGTTATTAAACCGTTGGATAATTCATCCAATTTATATATTGAAATGAGTAACCAGGCACAAATGCACAACCAGATCAAAATGCTGCAAAGCATCGTTACAAGAAAGAGATCTAGCCGAATCTTGACGTTTAGCACACCCCATGTTTTTTTGGCCCTGGAGTTGCTGTCAAGACAAAAGTACACAAGCAGACAGACATTTTACAAAGAGCTGCATATTGGAGAGGGTGCTGCAAGAACACTGGTGCTGCATCTAAAACAATCAGGCCTTGCAGATTCAATCAGGGCAGGAACATATCTTACACAAAAGGGAATACGTTTTACAAAAAAGTTCTTTGACGTCATTCCGTCTCAGTGCACAATTGAACCATGCAACATTGCAAGAGAAAAATACAACCATGCAATTCTTCTAAGAGATTACGCAACAGCTGTTGGAAACGGAATGGACCAGCGTGACTATGCCATACTGTATGGAGCAAAAGGTGCAACTACACTGTCATTTGAAAACAATCGGTTTGTCTTTGCAGGAGAGACAAAGGATTGTCTAAGAGATGATCCAAAAACAAAAAATGCTCTGTTAGATAACCTCAAACCTGAGGAAAACGATCTCATCATAATTGGATCTTCTGATGAAAAATTTGTTGCAAAGATATCTGCAACAAACTCTGTGTTATGGACGTTAGCATCACATGAAAGACATCATTGATTCAAACATTGCAAACGTGTGATCATATTACATTTTTTGAGGTTGCAGTACCATTTGATTAATTAATCCCATCATAACCTTCATCAAATGAATTAGAAAAATGGCCAACTGTTGTGGAGTGTGTACGAGATACAAAGCAAAAAAACCTGCAGACAGGAATCTATCAAGATATGAAGCAGGACAGAAATACTGCTCGTATTGTGAGGTGTTCATGAAAGTAGATGGGTTGCGTTGTCCCTGCTGCAAAAAGCAGCTAAAGACAAGATCAAAGAACAAGGCCATAAGAGAAGTCATGGTTAACCGAATTTAGGCGTGATTTTACCAAATCTACAAGAGACTAGAAAAAAACAAAGAGGTTGTGGCCTTTGCAGGTTATGTTGCATTTATTGTAGCAGCATTTGTCATAATGCCTAGCAGTTCTTAATTTTAACATGATTTACGAAATTTGGCCTTGCGTTTGAGCCTGAGCGAGATATTGCAGCAAGGACATTTTGCCCCCTCATACCAGATGTAGACATTACAAGATGTGCATCTTTTTGCATTGTCTGAGTACATGCTCTTCTCAGACCTGTATCTCTCACAAATTCCCCTACAAGTCATATCTTCTGATGACCTGACACAGAAAGTGATCTACAATCTGGACATAATCTTGAATTTTTTAGAACATAGTATGAAAAGACTCTACCACAACCACTGCAACACCTAATAGAAACTCCTAGATGCACAAGTTATTCTACTTGTACAAAAATTAAAACAGGATTATTATTTTCTGCAGTTGTTTTAGCATCTTGGAATTATTTTGGATTGTGTTGATGCAACTGAATCTCATCGATGTTTTTACAGCATTTGCAGATTGTGGATACTATAATGTTACATTGTGAACACTTTTTGTATTCTTGTACTACACAGTTACATCTTCTACATAGTTCATTTTTTAGCATACTCGAAAGATTTCACGTATTGTCTATCTTGATAAAACCGAGAGAAGTGGCATTGCATCCCACTGATACATCGAGTATTCCAATACCCCAGAACAGATCTTTCCATATTTGCCATAAAACTTGTTTGCTTCTTGTTCTGTTCCTTCAAAGACTGCCATTGCTGTTGCATTGTCATTGAATGCACCAGACCAGATCATCTTGCCTTTGTTTCACCCACAAGATACATGAGGATAAAGAAGCAGTTACATGTTTACAGGGTAATCATCCTCAATAAAACAAATTCAAGATTACCATACTATACAAAAAGAAAAGAACTGTCTCAAGACTATAGCTCTGATCAAAATCAAAAAATGTCAAAAGGATTTGCAGATTCTAAAAAAGATACAACAATATTTTTTAAAAATGAATGTCCTACTGACTTTTGAATATTTGATAATGAGAAAAATCTACCATGCAAATAAAATCAGAAATACTCACTTTTAGATTCTGATAAAAGACGAACAATTAATTTAGTTAGTAAAACAAAATAAAACTAGTAGTGACAATCAATTACAAAAAATCAGTCAAAGATATAGTAATTCTTGGGGCAGTCATGCTTGTTATTGTAGCTGGTATTCAAGTATCGTTTGGAACTATAAATCCATTTTATGTTGTAGCAAGTAGCAGTATGGTACCAGAACTTAATGTACACGACATCATTATAGTTCAAGGAAACCTCGCATTTGCCGAAGTACAAGTAGGAGACATCATAGTTTATGACAGGCCATCAGATCATGACAAAGTTATTGTTCACAGAGTAGCATCAATAATTAATGATGAACCAAAAACCATTAGAACAAAGGGAGATGCAAACCATGAATCAATTCCTGGGATTGACTTTCCAATTACAGAAATAGAATACCGTGGAATAGTGCTGTATGTTATCCCTCAGGCAGGATATGTTACACAATTTTTGCAGCCACCAAACAATTACATAATAATTGGAATCATAGGCAGTATCATTTTATTTTTTAGATTTAAACGATAGGACAAATAAGTCTTAAAATTAGTTATTATGAATTATTTTTTTATATCAACATGATGTCACTCAAAAACGAAGAATAGGTACAAGATTTCAATCATTGTTGTGTTGTGATTATTCTGGGACTGATAATGCGTGCAACATTGTATAGTATGACAAGAATTCTACTTACCATATAGATTCATATCTAAAAGATTAGAAGAATTTATGAATATTCTATTCTTTATCTCATTAGAAAATAAAATGAAAAAACTCCTGCCCGTTTTATCTCTTTTTTTGATTTTGTTTCTTTCAGAACAGGCATTTGCCGAAGAAGAGTTTTCATTTCCGCCTTACTTTGCAGATTTTAAACCCAGCACATCTGAAAGACAACTATTTGAGCAAGGATTTGTTTTAGAACCCTATCCTCTTTTCCCATTTGGCTACAAGTATTATTTTTCCTATCATGACGATTTCATTAATTGGTCCGAACATGGAGGAGGAATATGTGCATTCTCTGCAGCATATCCACTTCGTGAAGGAGACTCTGTAAATGTAATTCTGAAATTTCCTACTGATTTGATCTGGGCTGGAAGTCATGATACAAGTGGCTTTTTTCTAGGAAGAGGTGGGAATCATTCGTATGTGGATGCTGAAGGAAATGCGGTAAGGAAAAATACTCAAATTCAATGGGAAAAGTTACATCCCTCAATTGATTCAGAATTCATCACTTTAGAGTACACCCCTAAAGATGAGCTTACTCATTTACTTGTCACAAAAAATGGTTTGCCAGAGCACCCATCACCAGAATATATTAAACAAAATTGCCCCATGCTTTCACCCGTAATGAAATATGATTATTACGATAGAGTCAATTCCATACAAAGGCAAAAAGAATTGGGTGGATACATGGGATTTGCACCTGACATGTACATATGCCAGGGAAATCTGGTTGGGGCCATAAAGGCAGCTGATGGTACAGAAGCATGTGTGAAACCAGCATCCAAAATCAAACTAGTTGAACGAGGATGGGCAAAGGACTTTTCAGATTATGAAAAACAAACAGAACAAGAGTGAATCCATGCAGTCATGTCACTTCATGTAATTCTTCATGAACCTGATTTACCAGTTTCTTGTTGATGTTTCTTATGTTAAAATATGAAAATCCTGTCAATACAATACCACAAATCTTAAACTTAGAGATTTTATGATTGTCATGATTTTCTAGATATGATTAAAAATTTCATTCTACGGTTTGCGTATTTGCTGCTAAATATTTTATTTACCTCATAGCATCAAAACCACCCAATGCAGGAGAACCAATTACTACTGCAAAAGCGACTATTATTCCTAAAGCAGTTATCACCAAACCAAGGCGTTTGTTCATGTAATTTAGAAAATCATTTTAATTAAAAATCAATATGATTATTTTTACGAATATTGTGTTACGATTGCTTTTATAGTAAATTTGAATCATATTACAATAATGGAAGAATATGAAATCACTTGTGTCAAGCAGGATTTTTTTGGAAACATAACACACGTAGAAGTTAACGGAAAACAACTTCGTTCAGAGACAATCGTACATTGGTTACGAACTGAAAGATATAAGTTCTTTGTGTTTAGAGGAGAAAACAAGACTTATGTCTATCCAAAAAGAAATTGGTTTTCTGGATGGTTTTTGACAACAGATCCACACAGCGACCAAGCAAACAATTTAGAATTTTTATGTGATTGTTAAAAATTTTAAAAAATAAAACAAGAAATAATACGCAGTCTCAATAGTGTCTTTCTTGTAAATATCAGATATTGGAGGATCCAATATTGTTTATGGACAGACAGATAACAATAATTTTGAGACAAGTGAAACTTCCAAGATAATGGTAATGTTGAAAAATTCAATGAGTTACGAAAACATTGGGGTAGCAAACTTGAGTTTACAGAGATCGATCTTTCAGGAGTTAACTTAAGTGGAGTTGATCTGAGTTTTGTCACCTTTAATGATTCAAATTTTACATCTACTGACCTCACAAATTCCAATTTGAAAAGCTTTCAATTTTCTGGAGATATTTATGGTTCTAATTTTGGCAATGTCAAAGCAGATAAAATTGTTTTATCTACATTATTTATCCCAAGTATGAATTTTACAGATGCCTCTCTGTTGAATGCCGATTTTACAAACTCTTTTCTTTCTAACACAAATTTTACTAATGCTAATCTTCAATATGCAAATCTAACTGATGCTGTACTTGGAGAATCTGATCTAAGAAATGTGGATCTTAAAGGTGCCACACTTGCAAATGCTGATCTTTGGCAGGCAGACATGACAAACACCAATCTTGAAGAGACAAATCTTACAAATGCTAATCTTAAAGAAGCCATCCTTGAAAATGCAAATTTGACAAATACTGATTTACGTGGAGTAAAAAACCTTCCAATATCATTAGATGAAGCAAGAAAAAGAGGGGCCATAGTTGGGCTCTTAGATATTCCATAGGTCAGAAACGATGTCAGATGTGTGACATCTACCTTGACTGGGAAAGGCCTGTACTGTCCCTGCTGTAGATTCAAGCTCAGGACAATACTAAGAAACACAAAATTCAGACAAAGATTCCAAGAACTGATTGCATCAAAACAGGAGAACAAGAACGGTAATGGTGCTAGACGATAAAATTTTAAAATAACAGTTCAAATTTCATTAGGAACAAACGTGCTCAGGAATATAGTTAGAGGCAAAGATTTTGGACTAAATTTCAACAGGAAAATTAAATTATTCTTTATTCTAAAAATAGCCTAAAAATTAACTCCAATCATTATGCCACACTTCATCTGGAAAAGATCTATTGTCAATATCCACACCAATACCAAAACTATATTCAATCAAACCTGAAAATTTACAGTCTGTATCTTTACGCAATGAACTCATAAAGTTTTAGGGCTTGATTTGAAAGATCTAATTAAGATTCTTTTGTTCATCTGTCAGATTAGCAAGGTAATCATTTATCTCATCAGAGCAGGCACCTGGTGAGTTGCATTCAACTATTGTCTTTTGAATCCAACCTTGGTAAATGTTTGGTATTGCAAGTACTCCCTGTCCACCCATTCCAGGATTAGATATTATTTCGTCATCACTAACACTAACTGCAGGATCTACTAGCAATATGCTTCCAGCAATTCTAGCATCATCAAGATTATTGTCATTGTTTGGATCCATATCAACGACCAACATTCTATTTGAGAACTTGCTTGATACATAGGCATAGTAGCCATCTCCTTCTTTTGCACCAAAGTTAACACCATGACATCCAGGATCACATGATAATGTCTTTACTGGAACGGGATTTGCAGGATCTTTCATGTCTACGATTGTTATTGTACCACTTAGTGTGTTAGCAGTAACTATTGCTGGTGCATCAAGAGATGGAGATATTGGTGTCTGTATAGGCAATGCACCTATCATGACTGGAGCGCCTTCTGGTGAGCCAAGAAGACTTGGCAATGGATCTCCACCATCTATAAGTCCAGTTAGACCTCCTGTTGGAACATAATCTGCAAGTAACGCAATATCTGTAACTTTGGTTTTGTCATCTATGCTTATGACGCTTAGTGTACTATCAAGGAAATTTGCTGTAATATAATGAGAATCATCAGGAGTCATACCTGTTGCTATTGGATGTGAACCTACATTGACCTTTGCCATCAGTTTTCCTTGAGGATAATGTAACAAAGTGGAATCATCTGTAAAGACATTTGGAGTTACCATAAACTTTCCATCACTACTCATCCAATGAGCATGAGGATGCGTTGGGTCCCCATCAGGTCCCTGTGTTGGAATTATTCTATTTACAGAATCAGTTCCTGGAAGTATCTCAACTACTCCATTTTCGCCATTTAGAGTAACATGAATATCATCATTATCAGCTCTAGTCATTACATGTGCTGGAGAATCTCCGACATGTATGCGATTTATTAGTTCGCCGCTTTCTCTATCAAATACTGTAAGATTTGTACCAAACCATTCTGTTTGGTATATTACACTTTGATTTCTATCAGTCCACATATTATGTGGATTGTTCATATTAATTTCAGGTAAAGAGACCTTTTTAGTAACAGTCCAGTCTGCAGTATTTACAGCAGTAGCAGTTCCTGGTTTTGCCTTATTTTGTGTATGTTCAAACTGTGTATTTACCCAAACTTCTCCTACTCCAGAAATTTCTGGGTCAGAAACTGCTTGGAGAGTTTGATTTTCATCACCAAAGTATCCCAATGAGAAACCTCATCATATTGTTTATACATCAAAGGCAGTTGGACGTAAAACAATGTAAAGATTCCAATCATTATGTCTGAAATCATATATATAGTTGTAAATGCATTTTCATACCTTTGTTCCTTTTCAACAACTTTTTGTTTAAACTTGGTTTTTCAAGAAAAACTATTGTAATCGTACTGGTTCATTCGACGAATAACCCATATTTGTTTAATAGAAAAAATATCAAAAATTTTTTATGAAACGGAATAATACAGTCTTAGGACTGTCTATGGCAGTAATTTTGACAATTTCTGTAATTGCAATTTCTGTAATGCCCACAGCCATGGCAAAGCCAGACGCAAATGGCCAGCCAGACTTAGTAGCAAAACTAACCAGTTTTGACGGTTCTTATAGTGATGCAAAAGGAAAAGCAATGTTTTGGTTTGATGATGATTCCAATCCCACTTCAATCAGATATCAAATTGTATTAAACAAGATTGATGTCAACAATAATTCAGGTAAAGGATTAGATGAATTATTGACCAAAGTTCACATCCATTTTGCTCCAAATGGGGAACATAAGGCAATGCATCTTTACAACATTCTAGGTCCAGCTGATGATCTAGATGATGGAAAGATAGCCGGCAACACACTTTCTGGAGTATGGGATGCAGCAGATATTTCACCACATTGGATGATGCCTGATCATGTACATCATTCATCAAAACCACTTACTGCAATGAATCCTAATGGTAACACAATTCTTGAGAATTTGTGTACTGGAAATACTGATGTGAATATTCACACAGATGTAGGTGCATCAGGTGCAATTAGAGGAATCATTGAAGCAAACTCTAATGCATGTACAATTCTTGGATTCTAAATCCATTTTCTCATTTATTTTTCAAAATTTGATTTCTATTGAAAGGTAATTTTTATTTTAAGGCCATTAAATTTTATTTTTCTATTTGTTAATTAACAATTTGATCTTGAAAATATTTTATTTTTAAAATTGTTCCAATTATTTAGAATAAATAATTAGAATGATTTTGAATATTGAACCGGTACAAATTACAAATGTACCAAATTTGTTTTTAACATATTCACAAAACTTCAATTAATGACTTTTTTAAAACAGAACAAAACATCTTTGATTGCAGGTACTGCATTACTAACCATTGCTTTAGCGTTTGGTGGTACTGTATATGCAAGTCATAGTTTTGAAGCAGGTGTAGAAGGTAGTAATATACCTGATAACACTCACATTAGACTTGATGGCATGACATTGCCTGCTGGTGGGATTTTCCCACTGTATGATGCAAGTCCTAACTATGTTTCAGGACATTTCTTATTGACATCTCCTTGTGAATTAGTTGAAGGTGATGATGATACATATCAACCATTAGTTACCGCAATAGCAGGTCACATTGATGAACATGCATCTGCTACTCACATGGAACCAATTCCATTGTTCTACATCAATACGGTATCTTCACCTGAATTATATGGAACAACTGACTTTTGTGTATTTCATTCACATATCCCTGATCCCTTAAACGGTGGATCACCAAGAGTTACTGATATTGATTTGGTAAATCTATCTGGCGAAGATATTGAATTTACACCAGGACATGTTGTGGATATTAATGTACAGAGGGTTCTTGGAAGTATCGGTGATGATCCTTATGAGAATGGACCAACTATTGACTTGAGCAGAAATGTAATCTACGATCTAAATGATGATGATGACACAAATGATGGATTGGGACACTCGTCTCAAAATTAGGAGATATGAAAATGAATTCAAACAAAACACAACTTTTCTTGGTAGCATCTGTTGCATCAGTAATGGTACTAGCAGGAACCGCATCTGAGCAAGCCTTTGCTCATGGCGGACAAGTTTTTGGTTTCGATTTGCCTAATGGTGAAAAACGATTCATCACAGTCATCATGGGGCACAATAATGAACCAACAACTGCACAAGAATCT
The DNA here is from genome assembly GCA_965223805.1 of Nitrosarchaeum sp. GTDB lineage: Archaea > Thermoproteota > Nitrososphaeria > Nitrososphaerales > Nitrosopumilaceae > HKST03. The sequence goes on from OZ245014.1 coordinate 1,364,149, forward strand.
GGCAAAGCTAGTGGCAATCATCCAATGGAATTATTCATTAGAGATACTAGAACAGGATTAGATCTTGCAGATGCTGATTTAGTTGTTGACAAATACTATTACAAGGATGATAAAAAATTCAACAAAGCTGTTGAAAAAGGATTTGAACCCTTAGAAACTGATGTTGCAGTGAGAGGAGTACATGGTGACCCTGGTCATTATTTTGCTAGACAAATTCTAGCAGAACCGGGAATTTATGGATATCATGTAACAGGAACTGTAAACTACTTTGGTGTAATGCCTGTTGAAATAGACGTAAAGGCAATTTGTCGTGACGCTCCAGATCCTTCAGCATTTAACAACCCATCATGGTTTGGTGGATTTGGTTGTACTGCGGATGTTGATGATGGTAAATTCCCATCTAAACATAAAGATTAAAGCAAAGACAATTGATCTTTAACTCTTTTTTTATTTTTTATTCTGATACAAGAAACCAAGATCGTAAATAATTTTCAGTAATTCTGTACCCAAAAATTATGAATAAGTAGGGCGTTGAACCAGTGATGCCAAACCCTTACCTGGCGCGCAGAAATACATATGATTATGTTGAATACCTTTTCAAAGAAATTCTGTTTAGAAACAAAGCTAATGAATATTCTCAGAATACTTGCAATAACTGTTCAATTACCTCTCTATTTTTTTATCAATTCGGTAAGAATCAATAAGATTATTTTCCAGGAAATATGACAATCATTTCTCATCATCAAACCATCCATTAAACTCTATCTGGTGGAACAATCCAAATTAAGAACTAAAACATTATAAAATACAATGACTATTATATTATTGAAACCTTGAAAAAATCAACAAAATTGGAGGTTTCGAATGCTGGAGAAGGCGAGAACCTCCAAGCCCGTTCTACAAATTTTTTTGAAATTTAAATACAAAGATTCATAGCTTGAAACATGCAAGTTGTAATTGTTTCAGGTAGTCCAAGAAAAAATGCAAACACTTCTCTAATCATGAAGTATGTGGTAGAATATACAAAATCAAAAAATGTTGATGTAAAATTTATCAATCTTTCAGATGGTCAAATTGAATGTTATAGAGGACCAAATGAAGAATACAATGATGCTACAAAAATTGCGGCTAATGATTTAATGGATGCAGATGTTTGGTTAATTGGATCACCTATTTACAATTCGTTTTTTAGTTCATCACTGAAAAATCTATTTGAGTATGTAAATTACAAAAAAACTGAAGGAAAAGTCGCAGGAATAACAATTGTGGCTGCTGGAAACATAGGTTTTATTGATGTTCAGACACTAATTACCCAATTATTATCATATTTTCGAATAATTACAAACCCAAAAGCCGTGTTTATTACTACTGATTCAATTTCAGATAATGGTTTTTCAGATGAAGATGCAAAGAAGAGGCTAAGAGAGATGGTGGATGGTACCTTAGAATTAGCCACAAAATTACATCAAAATTAGTATTAAGAAAACAACAATAAATTCTTGGAGTTAATTTCATACAAAATTAATTTTCCTTCTCAATGAATTTAAAACTAAAAAGATTATTTTATGAAACGCTCTTTTCACAGAAATTTGTATATGGTTATTTTCCAAATAATTCCCAGAAATTCTTTACTGTAATTATTAATCTGGATAAATTGATACTTTTTTGTAGTTTAATTTTATTTGAAACTAGAAAAATTTGGTTATATAATATAATTTAAAATACAAATTATTCAATCTTAATTGAATTATTCATTGGAGTTAATTTGGCATAAGAAATTATTTTTGAAAAATGTTGTTATTTGATTGGAGATAATAAAAACTAAAACACCAAAAATGAATCTTTTTAGTGATGAAATTATCCAAGTTGAGGTTTTTTACTATCATCTCTAAAACTGTAAAAGTCAAATATTAACAATTTCCAGAGATAAATGATGAGTGAAAAACGAGATCCAACAGAGTTGTGTTCATGTAAATGTCATTATGGTGGCGCAGTAAGTTGTCCGGATTGCAAAAATAATCATGGCATTGTTTGTTGCCATTGTAAGGATTAACTACTTATTTTTTTTATCAGATGCTAACATCTTCAGATTAGCGAGTTCTGTTTTTAATGATTCGATCTGTACTAGAGTTTGGAGGTTTGAGATCTCTTGATTCAATCGTTCAATTTCCTCATCTTTTATTTTTACAGATTCTTTTAATTGGTTTAATTCGCCAGATAGTTGATTTTGTGCCTCTTTGATTTCAGAATAACTCACTTGATTTTCAGGGGTGACATAGACTTGCGTGGTTACCGAACTACTCAAGCTTTTTTTTTCGGTGTGAGCGTGACTAGCTTCCCATTTTTTCATATAATCAGCACTTCTCTGTGATAGCCAACACATTAGAGTTAGGAACCATGTAATGGGTACGGCCATGATAAAAACGAACTCAAGTATGGGTGCAAAGTCAACAAAATAAGGCCAAAGTCCTGTTAGAACTGCTGCAAATACTCCAGTCACCACTGTAGCCAGATGGTTTCCAAGATATCCCATGAAATATGGGAAAAATTCATTGTTTATAATAGTAATGCTGAAACCAAAAAATGAGATTAAAAAGAAAAAGGTGCCGAGTTTATTGGTCTTCTGGAGTGGTGGCTTTAGGCATATCAGATTGTAAGATCTGGATTTTTTGTAATAACTCAGTTCTCAGATCTCTTGCAACCCTTCTAACAGTTGGTCTTGGAACACCTAGTTCGTCTACAACTTTGGTGTATATGTCTTGTTTGTCGGTAACTCCTTTGTCAAGATAAGAATTAATTGCTTCTTTAATGATCGTGCTCTGATTTGTACGATTCAACGAATTCTAGATTTTAGTTGTTCTATATAAGACTATAACTTTGGAAATGAAAATCTTGTGATTTCAAATTAAATAAAATAATTGAATGAATGAAAATTTTACAAACAGAAAATTGTATTTTAAAAAAATGAATTTAAAGTTACAACGAAAAACGTACTGATGGTTATAGATTTTTCAATTTTGATAAAGGCAATATGATAATTTTTAGAATATTACAAAAAGACTCTTATGATAAGACTATACAAGAATTTTGTTGAGTACAGTAAAAATAGAAACTAATTTTGGAGGAATTTCATTTAAACTTCTTCCTGAACTAGCACCTGAAACCGTAAGAAATTTTGAAAAATTAGCTAAAGAGGGATTTTATGATGGTACATTATTTCATAGAGTTATTCCTGGATTCATGATTCAGGGAGGGGATCCTAATACAAAAAGTAGCAATAAAGGTTCTTGGGGAATGGGAGGACCAGGGTATACTGTAAAAGCAGAGTTTAATTCTAGATCACATCTCCGTGGGATTGTTTCTATGGCACGAGCACAGGATCCAGATAGTGCTGGGTCTCAATTTTTCATTGTAACAACTGACAGCACCTTTCTAGATAAACAATATACTGTATTTGGCGAAGTAATTGAAGGAATGGATGTTGCAGATAAAATTGTAAACTTGCAGCGTGACCAAAATGATTGTCCTCTAGAAGAGGCAAAAATGATTCATGTCACAGTGAATTAAATGAATGTAAAGATTTTTGGAATTATTATTCTTTTACTCATTACTGTTGTTCCTGATGTCTATGCCCAGACTTTTGATGAAAAAGCTAACCACAAATCATTAGAAGTTATCATAAATTCAGACGGCAATGTAAATGTTAAACATGTTATTAGTTCATCAAATTCACCAAAACAAGTTGATTTGGTTTATGGAACAGTCTCAAATATTTCGGTAACAAATGAGCAAGGAGAAGAGACGCAATTTTCAATGGTTGGAGAAAATGGCATACTGATTCAACCTTCCGATGAGGATTCAATTATAGAATATGACCTTGATAATGCACTTGTTCAAAAAGATAATGTATGGAAATGGAGTTTTAGATATCTTGAGACAACTTCTTTTATTTTACCAGAGGAAGCTGATCTGATTTTTACAAACGAAATTCCTGTTTATTTGGATGAAAAAAAAGGAATTGCATGTCATGGATGCCAAATGGTTTTAGAATATTCCATAAATGAACCAAAAATTTCTGAGAATGTGAAATGGGAAGATGAAAAATTTGTTGTAGAAATTCAAAGTCATTCAAATATTGCTGAATTTATTTTTGATCAACCAACAAAGAGCATTACTTTTGATGTTTCTAAAGAAAATAGATTTGTTAGTACTATGATCCCCTTAGAATTGTTATGGGGACCATATGCAGTATTTTTAGATGAAGAGCAAATTTCATTTCATGAATATAACAATAATGGGACCCATGTATGGCTAAACATGAGACCTGAGAATTCTGGTGAGATTTCAATAATTGGAACCACAGTAGTACCAGAATTTCCAATAATTGCTCCTTTGGCAATTGGATTTTTGATGATAATGATTTTACCATTTATAAAAAAACTTAATCTCCGCTAGACCCACACGAACAAAATCCATATTCATCAACTCGCACATCACAAATCGGGCACTTTTCTCCATAATCTACTTCCCATGGCTCCTTGCCATAAAGTTTGAAATGATCATCTATCTCCAAAGGTATCTCGCGTTTTTTTTCCAATGATTTGTATACTTGGTTAAACTATACATACATTATTGAAAAATTATGAAAGTTGAATGTGGGTGTCATTGCATAAAGTGTGGAAGTATAGAATTAGAATCAAATAGAATTGGTCAAATTGAGGATGATGGATATTTTGACATGCATCACACATGTAAACAATGTAACACTCATTTTGATCACTTAGAGGGAGAAATTTTTGATAACTGCGAAAAATGTCAATACAAAATTAATTAGTTAATGATTCTTGGACAAAATAGTGTGTTCTATTTTCTTGGGAGTTTTTGTAGATTTCCTTATTTGAGGCCATTTTAGCAAGGGACTTTGAAACATCTAGTGGATTTGCAGCCCATCCGTATTCTCTTAATTGCTGTACAGTTTCAGTTACTGTTCTTGGAGAGTTAAAAAATCCACTTGTTTCTAAAATGCGTAATTTGGATTTAATTTCATGGGAATCAATGGATTTTGGCTCGTTAAATTCAGGTTCAAAAGCTTCGGCATCCTCCAAATATTCTAACCCATTTTGGATAGGTTGAGCAATTTCGTTTGAGGATTCAGTTTCTTGATTATTGTGTTCATAATAGATTTTGGCTTGATTTTCTTGCAAAAGATGTGATACATTTTCAATTATTTCAGGTAATGTATTATTATCAACATAAAAATCTCTAGAATCAACTTCGATTTCAGTATAACCTAGCTTTAGCTTTATTCTTGCCATTTACCTATAAATCATGAAATTTTGATTTATTTTGTTAGCTCTAAGTAGCTTTAAGATTAGATCAAAACTTTTACACATATTATTTGGTTTTTTTCCATTCAGATTAAAAAGAAATTTTGATATTTCTTTTTATGAGTTCTTCCAAGAAAGCAATGCTTTTTGTTTTTGTTATTGCGATTGGTATTTTTGGATATTCACAATATGCTTCAGCATCTCAGATAGGCGTAGGAATAACACAAAGTGATCTTATTGAAGAAAATGAAATAGAATCAAAGTATAATATAGTATTAGAATTTCAGATCCTTCATTTTTGGTTTTAACAGCTGGTGAAACAGAATTTTTCATAGTTGAAAATGATGTTATGGTAGGAAAGGGTAAGTTGGATCCTTTTATTTTACCATCTCTAGGGAGTAGTTCTGTAAAAGGAAGTTTTACAACAAATTCTAATTCAGATTCAGAATCTCCGGTGGTAAAAATTACAGGGGTTACAAATTATGATGTATTTCTTACATCAATTGATGTACCTTTTGTTTATTATCCCACAGATGAACAAGCAAGAGAATTTATACGCTAAATTTATTTTTTTAAAGAATGCTTACTGTTTTTGGTTCTACTGCTTTAGATACTATCAGAACACCAAAAAAAACTCTAAAAAATGTTTTAGGAGGTGCTGCAACATTTGCAGCTATTTCAGCTAGTAATTTTGTAAAAACAGGATTGATTGCTGTGGTAGGAAATGATTTTCCAAATGAGCACCACCAAATTTTATCAAAATATCTTGATTTGCAAGGCTTTACTGTAGAGCAAGGAAAGACTTTTCGATACGATGGAAAATATGATAATACGTTAAGTATCAGAGAAACTTTGAAGACAGAACTTAATGTATTAGCTGATTTCAAACCAACTGTTCCAGATGATTATCGAAAATCTCAATTTGTTTATCTTGCAAATAATGATCCAGACCAAAATTCTAAACTGATCAAAGAATTTGACAAGGTAAAATTTTCGATGTGTGATACCATCGAATTCTGGATTTCTTCAAAACGAGATTCCGTAATTAAGATGATAAAAGAAGTGGATGCTGTTGTGATAAATGACGAAGAGGCAAAACTTCTCACAAAGGAATTCAATTTGATAAAATGTGCAAAAAAAATGATGGAATGGGGAGCAAAATATGTGATTATTAAAAAGGGGGAACATGGCTCACTCATGTTTTTTGATGATGTGATATTTCCATCAGCAGGATTTTCATTAGAAGATGTTGTTGACCCCACAGGTGCAGGAGATTCATTTGCAGGTGGTATGATTGGATATCTTGCAAGTAAAAAGTCAACCAATCTTTCAGAAATAAAAAAGGCAGTAGTTTATGGAAATGTTTTAGGTTCTTTTGCAGTTGAAAAATATGGTTTAGCAGGATTGCTAAGTCTAAAAAAATCTGATATTACAAAAAGAATTAGATTATACGAAAAAATGATTAGATTTTAAAAAAACTTAAGTTCAATTATTTCTACAAATCATCAAGCATTGCCACCAGATAATTCTGAAAAAAAAGATAGACTAGAAACTATCTTCAAATTACAACAAGGACTTGCAGATATGATGAAGTTAGATAGATATCCCGAGGATTCAGAAGGACGTGTTTCTTCATTGTGTACAGCTATTATTCATGAAGCAGTAGAGTTACAGAGAACTACTAATTGGAAATGGTGGAAAACGCCAACTCCTTTCAATGAAGCAGATGCAAGAGAAGAACTAATTGATATTTGGCATTTTGTTGTTCAAGCATCTCTAGAATTGAATCTAACTCCAGATGATATTGTAGAAGAGTATAGAAAAAAGAATGAAATCAATCGAGAAAGACAAAGATCTGGATATTGATCTAAATTACTTTTTGTTTAATTATCTCAAGATTTGTTTCATTTATCATATTAACTAACTTTACTTCGTTTTGAAAAAAATTTACTTTGTTTTGGGTTACTGTAAGGAATGGTTCAGGACTGCTTGAACCAATAATTTTTCCATTGCTATCAATCCCATTTTTATGTAATTGAAGTAGTGAATGACCTGCTTTATGTCCCCATACTTCTCTACCACAGACAATGATTGTTTTGATATTTTGATTCTGATTTACAAATTTCACAATAGAATCAATTCCTTTATTTTCTGAAAGAAGTCTACCTGCAAGAAAAATCTGATTCATAATTTCAGAATTTGAAATATTTTTTAGGAGATTTATGCTTGATAGTGTGCATATGGCGATAGTAGAATTGTTATTTCCTAGGAAAAATTCTTCATGAATGGGTAGAATTACTTTACATATCTCACCAATCATATTCCCAAGGCTATTCATTTAATATTCCACACAGGGATTTTGCTATAAATTCGATGTTTTTAGCTGTTACTTTTGGATGAATTGGAAGTGATAATACATTAGATGATGCCCATTTCGTTATAGGTAATTTTGTTTTTTGTTTGTAAAAAGGAGTTTTATGAACTGGAATCGGATAATATGTTGTAGCTCCAATTCCTTTTTGATTTAGTTTTTTCAAAATATTATTTCTTTTTTTAGTGCTAATTGTATACAAATACCAATTTACTTTTTCATATTTTCTGGGAGTAGGAATTTTTATTTTGAGATCTAAAATTAGTTGTGATAATAAACTGGCATTTTTTTTTCTTGTTTCCAAAAATTTTGGTAGTTTTCTTATTTGTATAGATGCTATAGCTGCATTAATTTCAGGCAATCTAAAATTCAATCCAAATATTTTAGTACCATGTCCATAAACCATTCCATGGTTTCTAATCATCAGAAGTTTATCTCGAAGTTTTTTGTTATTTGTTACAATAAATCCTCCTTCTCCAGCTGTCATAACTTTTGTAGGATACATACTATAACATCCCAAATCAAAAAATGTTCCAGTTTGTTTTCCTTTAAAAGTAGAACCAAGTGATTGAGATGAATCTTCTATAACCATTAAATTATATTTTTTTGCAATTTCTGAAATTCTATCTACATATGCAACATTTCCATAAAGATGTACGGGAATGATTGCTTTAGTTTTTTTAGTAATTTTTTTTTCAAGATCATCAGGATCGATTGTATAATTTTCTTTTAAAATATCAACAAATACAGGTTTTGCTCCACTAGATACAACTGCATTTGCAGTTGCAACAAAAGTAAAAGATGGTATTAATACTTCGTCACCGTTTTTGATATCTAATACATAAAGTGCTGCTTGTAAAGCAGATGTGCCAGAATTTACTGCAATTGCATATTTTGATTTGACATATGATGATGCTAGTTTTTCAAATTTTTGTATATTCTTACCACCTCTATTTGAAGATGAGGTGAGTAATCCCCCTTTTAGAACTGAAGAGACGGCTGAGATTTCCTCTTTTCCCAAATAAGGGACGTTAATAGCTATTTTCAACAGTAATTTCTCTCATTACCTGTCTATAAATCTCAAGTAAACATGAATTTTTATATTTCAAAATTTGGCAGACCGCATAATGAAGCCCAGACATCTTGAAAGGACAGATACTGCTTACAAGATTTATCTCTATATTTTCTATGTCTGTGGATTCATTATGGCATCATCTTTGATGTTTGGAGTTTACGTAACTACAATAGAATGGATGGAAAATGGAACATATGTCATGGGTGAAGCAATCCACAATACAGTTATTCCTTTTGAAAATTTTGCTAGGGTTTCAACATGGATATTTTTTTCAACAATAATTGGTTGGTATTGTGTTTCTAGAATTGGATGGAGAAGAACTGCTGGAAACAAGATTGTTGGTTGGAGAATGGCATTATTACAATTAATGTTATTGGGATTTGCAATAATTACATTCTATGAAGTATTATACAATTTTACAGTTCTAAATGCACAGATTGCAGCTGGAATAATTGATGGACAAGTTCCTGATATCGATAAATTATATGTAGCATACCCTGACCCTGAAAGACCTTGGAACCTAGTTTTTGCAACCAAAATATTTCTTTCAGCATTTATTATTAGTGCTCATGCATTTTATCTTAGTACCAAGCCAAGAAAAAGCTTAGATGAATGAGTAGTATTTGATATTATTTCTCAGAATTGAAAAGTTTTCCTAATTTTTCTTGGTCAGATTTTACTTTACCAAATGCCTTTCTATGTTTTGGATTATAAAACTTCACTTTTTTTGCACGAGGATCCTTTTTTCGTGTTTCTGGAATTACTCTTCCACACCATAAACAAAGTTCTTCATACATCGAACCAAGTACCATCCTGTAAATGTACAACTATAGTAGTCTTTTTCTTTTGGATGAAGTGAATTTAGAAATTCTTTATTTTAGGAGGGAATCCAAATGTTTTTTGTTGTAGTATGAAAGGATTTATTCCATTTGTGGGTTTTTTCATTCCATTTTATGCTGTTCTGAGAACAAAATTTTCTAAATTGTTCTTCAAAATGCTTTGAGACCATGAAAATTAACTATTTTTTGCCTATGAAAATATTCGGGAATACTTATTCCCTAAAATTCTATATAGAATATAAAGAATTTCAATTGAATTTTTCTATTAGAATGATGATTCTAGTATATGGGATTTTTTGGTTCTAGCTCCAAGAGTACAAAATGTAAAAAGTGTGGTACTGTACTTCCAGATTCAGAACGTCTAAAAAAACATCAAGAAAAAGCCCATAATAAGAAAAATGAGAAATGTAGAGTTTGTGGAAATGAATTTCAAACTAGTGATGAATTAAGAAAACACAAGAAAAATTGTAAATAATTTCACTAGTTTAATCCTGATTCATATCTAGGTGGTCTCTTCAAAGCTTTTTCAATGGCTTCCAAATTTGCTATCTCATTTTTAGAATTCATTGTTAAAGTTTTAACCATCTCTGGGCCTAACTGGACTGCTTGTTCAGGTAAAGTATCAAGAAATTTTTGAAGTCCCTTTTTGTAATTTTCAATAAGTTCCAAACCTTCTTCTATTGTCATAATTTTTTTTGATTTATCTAGTATTCAAGTCTTCCAAATTTTTGTTATTTGTAATTATTTTAAATAACTTTATAGGCATAATTCTTAAAATTGTTTTGATTTGGATATCACAGAAAAAGTTGACTTGATTGAACGTCCTCCTACTGAAGAAGTAGTTACTCATGATGAATTAATTGAGTTATTCAAAACAAATTCATCTCCCAAACATTACATTGGTTTGGAAATTTCTGGATTTTTACATTTAGGTAGTTTAATTAGTACTGGTTTCAAAATTAATGATTTTGTGAAGGCAGGAGTAAAGTGTACAATCTTTCTTGCAGATTGGCACACTTTGATCAATGATAAACTAGGAGGTGATTGGGAAATTATTGCAAAAGTTTCGAAGTATTATCAAGATGCTTTCAAGGTAGTGTGTCCAGAAGCAAATATTGTTTTAGGATCAGAGCTTTATCAAGAAAAAACTGAATATTGGTCTGAGCTGGTGAAATTCACCAAACACATGTCTCTTGCAAGAACAATGAGGACACTTACCATTATGGGTCGTTCAGAAAATGAGGAAAAAGTTGATCTTGCAAAATTGTTGTATCCACCCATGCAGGCAGTTGATATTCACTCATTAGAAGTAGATATTGCTCATGCTGGAATGGATCAAAGAAAGATCCATATGTTAGTAAGGGAAATTTTTCCAAAAATGAAGTGGAAGGTTCCAGTTGCAGTTCATCATAAGCTCTTACCTGGTCTATCAAAACCTGCTGAGAATAATGATTCTCAAATATTAGGAAAAATGAGTAAATCAGATCCAAATTCGGGAATTTTTATTCATAACTCAGATGATGAGATTCAGAAAAAAATCAAAAAAGCTTGGTGTGAAGAAGCAAATATTCAAAATAATCCATTACTAGAAATTTCAAGACATGTAATTTTTCATGAATTTGAAGAGATGAAAGTTGAGAGGCCAGAGAAATTTGGAGGAAATGTTGAATATTCAAATTACAATCAACTAGAATCAGATTTTTCAGAAAAGAAATTACACCCTACAGATCTCAAACAAACTGTGGGAAATTATCTTGTGAAAATTATTTCTCCTATCAGAAAGAGACTAAATCTAAGCGAAGATTTGTTTGAATCGATAAAAAAGAGTTATTAGATTTTAAGATTAGGATTCGTTTGTTCTTCTAAATTGTACTTTGACTTGTAACCTCTAGGATTTATCATTAAATCTTGGTATGTATAAGTTGATGAATTTCCAATAATTACAGTACTAATCATTCCTAATTGATCAGAATGATTTGGAAGATCCTCCAAATTTGTTAAAACTACTGTTTGTGAATTTCTAAATGCACCTTTGATAATTGCAACTGGGGTTGATGGTTTTCTAAATTTGAGTAGTATTTTTCTAGTATCCTGTAGCTGATGAATTCTTTTTTTACTTGCAGGATTGTATATTACAATAACAAAATCTCCTTGGGCTGCAGCCTCAACTCTTTTTTCGATGATTTCCCATGGCACTAACAAGTCACTCATACTAACAACTGCAAAATCTGTCATTAATGGTGAGCCAATAATTGAGGCACATGAATTCAAAGCAGAAACACCTGGAACAATTTCAACCTGGAGTCCATCTTTAGGATTCCATCCTGTTTCTGCAAGAGTTTCATAAATTAATCCTGCCATTCCATAAATTCCAGGATCACCACTAGAAACTAGAGAAACAATCTTTCCAGATTTTGCCAGATCAATACATTGATGAGCACGTTCAACTTCTTGCGTCATAGCATAACGATAGACGGTTTTGTCTTCAATCATATCTTGAACCAAGTTTACATATGTTTCATAACCAACAATTGTATCACTTTCAGCGATAGCTTCCTTGGCACGAAAAGTCATATGATCATGATGTCCAGGTCCAACACCAACAATGTAGAGTTTACCAGCCATTTTAAGATAAATCCAATTTGAAGTAATTTATCCCTTTACTGATTCATTGAAATGGATCAATAAATGGACAATTGACAATGTGTTCGCTATTCATAGGGCGTGCTATACTTACTGTAATTTTTTCAGTTTTCTTAAAATAATCAATATCAGAATGAGTTTCTAAAATTTTTGCTGATTCTGGATCAATCCATTCGACTATGTAAATTCTCCACATAGGGCTATAGTTTTCATCACCAGGTGCTGCTGCAGCTATTCCTGGTTGGAATCCTAATGGGCCAGAACCTTTTATTCCATTTTGAAATTGAAATAAATCAACTGCAGCAGAGTTAGATATTAGATTCGAAGATTTTGGTGAATGAATAACTCCCATTATTTCGGCTGGTGCAGAAGGAGTTGCATCTGTAACAATGTAATAGATTGTTTTACCATCTGGGCCCCAACCACGATGGGCAACAAATGTTACAGTCATTTCTTCTTTGTTGATTTCAGTAATCTGACCATCGCCATAAGATAGCTCATCTGTGATTTTTTTATCATCTCTAATTTTCATTTGTCCATCAGGCCATACTATTTGAGGAGTATTAAGGACAATTCCCGTTTCATTAAAATCAACTCTTTCACCCTCATATGCTTTAATGATATCATCCGCCGATTCAAAACGAATCATATTTTGGCTTTTTTTCCAAGTTACCTCAATAACTGAACCTAGTGCACTGTATTCAGATTCTTGGGAGGGTGTACTTGAAAAAATCTCTTCTTGATATCCGTAAAGTCCTTCTCCTTGAACACCATTAGTAAAAACAAAAATTTTCTGTAGGGCTTCTTTAGGGACATTTGTTAGGGAGGAAGCGGTTTCTACTTTCCATCCTTGTTTTTCTGAAATAGTTGTTGCAAATTCTGAATCACTTGAATCTGTAATAATAAAGAAAATTTGTTCGCCATTGTAAAATCCTATGTGCATAGGAATAGTAACAGGTACATTTGCCCTACCAAGTAGTAAGGATGGGTCTTTCTTTTCAAATTCCATTTTTTGCATAATTACTTCAGTAGGTTGTCCTCTTATCCAACCATCAAGACTTACAGTAGCAGTAAATTCTTTGGGATTTAGAGAATGTAAAGCAAGTGCAGCCCCAGTAAATTCAAAAGAACCTGATTTTTTATCTAGGTCCAATAAAGATAATCCATAGATTGTTTTTCCATCAATACTCCATGTAGGTTGTCCTTTTACATCACTTTCATTTATTTCATGTAAAACAACAATTTGTACTGGTTCACTAGAAGAAAATGTCATAGAGCCATCATAAATAGTCCCTTGATTCGGAGAAAGAATCATTGCTAGCTGATGATTTTCATGTCCAATACCAGGGTCTTGAGATGAGGTTATGGTTTGGGTAAAGTGTATTTTTTTCCTAGAACCAGCATCTACAAACTGATCAGACAAAATGGATACTGTCAAAATTCCTGTTACAAAAATTCCAATTATCAAAAATACTAAAATTGTATTCAATGTAAATTATTGTTATCTTTGCTTTAAATGATTTTATTTTAATTAATTTTATCTAGTTTAAATGCCTCATGAATTGCTTTTACTGCAACTTTCGAATCTGAATTTTTTACAACAAATGATAGATTAAGTTCTGAAGAACCTTGAGTTATCATTGCAACGTTAATTTTATTTTTCTCAATAGCCCCAAATACTTTAGATGCTACACCAACAGTACCACGCATTCCTGAGCCAATTAGAGCAATAATGGCAACATCTGTTGTTACTTCAAGTTTTTTTATTATTTTTCCAAGTAATTCCATTTCTAATACATTTACTGCTTTGTCAAGATCAGTATTTTTTACTACTATTGTAATGCTAGACTCTGAAGGATTTTGAGAGATCATCATGACATTTATTTCGGCTTTAGCAAGAGCGACAAAAATTTTTGCAGCAGTACCAGGTGTACCTACCATGCTACCACCTCTTATATCGATTAATCCATTATGAAGAATACTACTTACACATTTTACAGTATTTTTTACTGATATTGAAGGAGATGCAGTAACAAGCGTTCCTTCATTTTTTACATTAAATGAGCTTCGTATCTTCATTGGAATTTTTTTTGAAAGAAGAGGTTCAAATGTTCGTGGATGAATCTGTTTAGCACCAAACAAGGCCATTTCAATTGCTTCTATGTATGAAACTTCTTTGAGCATCTTTGCATTTTTTACAATTTTAGGATCAGCAGTCATTAATCCATTAACATCACTCATTAACCAAATTTCATCTGCCTTTATACAAGAGCCAATTATTGTAGCAGTATAATCTGATCCACCTCTTCCAAATGTTGTGATATGACCATATTGATCCGAACCTGTAAATCCGCCTATTACTGGAATTGTTCTCTTTGAAAATAAATGATCAATAGTTTTGGATACTCTTAGTCTTGTGGTATCCATTAGGGGTTTAGATTCTCCAAAGTTTGAATCCGTGATAATTCCAACATCTTTACCAGTTAATGGAACTGATTTTTTACCTGCATCATGAATAGCAGAAGATACTAATTTTATTGAGAGACGTTCTCCAAATGAACTCAAATAATCCATTGATCTAGGAGTAACTTCTCCTAACAAAACCATTCCATCAATTAATGCGATAAGTTCCTTGAAATCTTCATCTAATTTGTGTAGCAATTTCTTTTTTAATTCTGATTTTTTGATGGTTTGTTTTGCAACTTGTTTATGTCTATTGATAATTTTTGATGCTAATTGTTCAGCTTTTCCTTTGTTTTCTTTTTTAATTGATTCAGAAATTTCTATTAGATCATCAGTAGTTCCACTAATTGCAGAACATACAATTGCTATTTTGTTCTTTTTTGATAATGAATTTACATATTTTGCAACTGATTGAATATCTTTTGCAGTTGAGATGGATGATCCACCATATTTTAAAACGAGTCTCAATTCAAAGTACCTGAAATAGTTAATGTTTAAATGCTTTAACTTTCTACTCGTGGAGCCAAGTAAAAGTGAATTCTGCCTATGTTTGCTACTTTAAATTCAATTCGTAAGGGTTTTGCACTAGAAAATTCGCATGTTATTTGGCCCGCAGTTGTTCCTACTGCTTTGACTACGGGATTTAGATACTCTAGACTATATGTGCCTGTACTATCTTCCTTTGATGAAACTTCTTCAATTTCTTCAGAATCTTGTTCTAGTTCAATAATTACTTCGCCTGAATCTCCCTTTCCAGAGAAATCTGCTTTTGAATTAGAAGTATGCATTGTGAGATAATCAGAAACTACTTGAACATCACCTAAAATCTTGTCAAATTTTGAAGAAGACAATGTAATCTTAGAGTCATATGGAATTTTTGGAAGGGGCGTATCAGTTGCTGAACTTTCAATTAAACGCATTTTGTATTTTTTATTTTTTCCAACAGTTACAAGTAACATATTTTGTTCAGATATACTAATTTCTATACTGTCTTTTTTTTCTGCTCTTCTGATAAGTTTAGAGAACTCATCAATTCGAACTCCAAATTTAATATCACTATCACATTCATATTTTTCAAATGCAGAATTTGGCCATGAAATATCAATTAGTGCAACATGTGATGGATCCATTCCTCGAAAAGTTATTCCTTCAGAGGTTGCAACAAAAGTAGCCTCTTCAACAAGGGTGGATATTGCAGAGATAATTGCTTTGAGATCATCAGAACCACTTGTTTTTGCTTCAAAAGTCAAGCTAATATTGTTGAATTTTATGTTCCAGTTAAACGTTATGCGTAATTACGCCAAGTGTATCTACATTTCGTACAACGATAGAATTGAGTTGTAGGTTCATCAGCACTTCTAGTTTGTAACATCCACCAAACTGCTTCATCGTTACCACATTTTTCACATTCTATTTTGATTGTAGGTAATGTTTCATCTTTATCATTTTCTGTAAAAACATTAAATTCTGATTGAGTTTTTTCTTCTACAACTTTCTTAGTTTGTTTATTTTCTTGCTCTTCAGAATAATCACATTTAGGACATTGAAGACCTGAATCACTCTTTTTTAATTTGACCTCACAATTAGGGCAAAACTTCATCTAATTTACCTGATTTTTGAATTAAATAATTGTTTAAATTCATCAGCCATTTTAATTGCCGAATCGGTTGCCTTCTTGATTTCACCTAGAGGTTTTGTGTTTGAATTAATTTTCATCCAACATTCATTGGTAAGAGGATGTTTGACTATAACTCCAGCAAAATCAACATTTGATTCCTGAAGTAGCTCATGTTGAACAATGTATAGAATTCCAATATCAGTTTCTTTGATTGAAAGACTGATCTCTTTAGGTTCGGAGCTAATCACTTGGGCTTGCATGTATTCGGAAAAAGCACTTATTGTGGATATAAATCATTATGAGCAGTTAGATGACTGAAAGCAGGATTTCTGAGATTGAATTGATTAAAAATAAGGAAGAATATTCCCTAAATGACAATGTCGAGATAATAGCCAATTTTTCAATTGACGGCAATATTAGAGATGCCTTCAATGAGGTAAATTGGACTAAAGCCTACAATAATCATGATAATTCATTCAAGCTAAAATATGGTGTAAAACTCTTGTCGGGGGGTTTTAGAAAAAAAGAAGTTGGAAAAGTTATTGAAACTTATAGAAAAGCTGCGATTTTTTGGACAAGAAATCCAAAACTTGTCAATCCAATGAAGGATAGAAGGATTTGGGTTCAAGTAGCCAAGAATTTTGAGCCGTTCATAAGACTATCTGAAGAAGAAGTTAGAGAGGAACTGTTTGATTTTAGTGAAAAATTAACCTGTAAGGCCTCTGATTTAGGAAAAGGAAAACACAAGATTGGAGCAGAAGTGTTTGTATCATGGCAAAAACATGATTATACAGAACCGGGAAATATTAAAAACAATTCCAAAGAGATTGAGATTATGATTAATTAGGGATATAAGGAACTTTTTCAATAAATCAACATGGCAAAATACGATGGTTTGTTAGGGCAACCAGTTCTTGAAGTCGAAGAACCTGATAAAGAGGGAGGAATTACTGTTATCTTTAAAGATAATAGATTTTTGTTCATCAAAGCAGTTGATGGAAAAATAGAAACAGTATCAATTCCAGAATAGGTGAAATTAATGGAGAAAT
Source organism: Nitrosarchaeum sp. (assembly GCA_965223805.1). Classification (GTDB taxonomy): domain Archaea; phylum Thermoproteota; class Nitrososphaeria; order Nitrososphaerales; family Nitrosopumilaceae; genus HKST03. The sequence goes on from OZ245014.1 coordinate 1,381,534, forward strand.
TTGATCAAATCAAAATGATAGAACTTGTAAAAGTTGAAGATCCAGATTCTGATGGTGGATTAACTTTGATATTTCAAGAAAATAAAACATTAAAGATCAAAGTTGTCGATGGAAAACTGGTTTCTGAATTTGTCTAGCTGTTTACATGTTTTTCATAAAAGCTAATGGCTAATTCTTGTACTTCAGATTGAATAGATCCAGGTCTTTCTTTTCTTATTTTTGTTATTGCTTTTTGAGCAGAGTATTTTTGGTATTTTACCAAATAACACGCTAAAATAGTTCCTGCTCTCCCCATTCCAGCAGCGCAATGTACCATTACAGCTTGGTTTTCAGAAATTTTTTCGTGGATAAAATCAACAGCAAGATCAATTCTTTCCATGTCTGGTGCTGTTAAATCTGGTGTAGGTACATGGATGTATCCAATCTCTTTTACCCAGTTTTCTGGTAATGCATTTTCTGTCATAGTTACAATTGATTTTACTCCTTGATTCACAATCCATTCAAATTCATCAAAACTAGTAGGCATTCCAGAACCTGCAAGTTTTTCTTCAATCAACCAAGAAAAATTTGTGGGTTTTTTGGTAATTTTTCCGTGTACTTTTCTCCATAGGTTACCTGGTTTGCTCATAAACTATCTTAAAATTTCTATATTTTTAGGATTGCGAAAAATAGCTTCACCTTATATGGATAAAATAGCTTTATGTGATGGGATGAAAAAAGAAGCAGTTCTTTATGAAAAACTACCAAACAAGAAAGTTCGATGTACTGCATGCGCAAGATATTGTGAATTAAGTGAGGGTCAGATTGGATTATGTGGTATTCGTGGAAATGATAAGGGAAAACTTGATCTGTTTGTATATGGCAAGGTTATAGCAGGCCACGTTGATCCTATTGAGAAAAAACCTGTAACTCATTATTATCCTGGTTCTAAGGTATTTTCAATTGCCACAACTGGATGTAATTGGTTATGCAAGTATTGTCAGAATTATGATATCAGTCAACGCCGAAAGGTAGAGGGTGTAGATATGACTCCCAAACAGGTAGTTCAAACTTCTCTAAATAATAATGCTGATGGAATTGCATATACATACAATGAGCCATCAATTTTTATTGAATTTGCACGTGATTGCGGAGTTATTGCACACGAAAAAAATCTCTATAATGTTTTTGTTTCAAATGGATATGACACTCCTGATTCTGTAAAAATGATGGGTGAATTTTTAGATTCTATTACAGTTGATTTCAAAGGAAGCGCAGAACCTAATTTCATAAGAAAGTATATTGGTGTTCCAGATCCTAAACCAATTTTTGATACCTTAATTGAAATTCGTGATAAAACAAAGATTCATGTAGAAATAACAGATTTGATCATCCCAGAAGTGGGAGACAGTGTAGAATATGCAGAAAAATTATGTAAATTCCTTTATGATGAGTTTGGACCGGAAATGCCTATCCATTTTTTGCGTTTTCATCCAGATTATAAAATGATGGAATTTGATTCAACTCCTGTTAAAACTTTGGAAAAACATTATGAGATTGCAAAAAAAGTTGGTCTAAAGTACGCATATCTTGGAAATGTACCTGGACATCCTTTAGAGCATACCTATTGCCCCGAATGTAATAATATAGTGATCAAAAGATTTGGTTTTGATATTGATGAATGGAATTTAGATGGAAAAAACAGATGTAAGTCATGTGGCAATCAAATTCCAATTGTTGGAACGTTATCAAAAAATTACAAAAAAAATAGATTTCATTTTGCCACTTAAATTGCAATAGCTCTAACTGGAGAACCTGTAGCATTCTTTATCTTTAGTGGCAAAATTATTAATTCAAAATTTTTGGTTTTTATCTTATTTAGATTTGAAAGGTTTTCAACAATGAGGATATTATTTTTTGCAAGAATTTTGTGAGCTGTAAAATTTTTGTCTTTTCCTAAATCAATACTAGGAGAATCAATTCCAACCAAATTGATCTTTTTTGAGCCCAGATATTTTGCTGCAGATTCAGACAAACCAGGATTACTATGAAAATAAAAATCCTTATTCAGATTCTTTTGCCAATTTGTAAAAAATACAATTGAAGAATTAATTGAAATTTTTCCATTTCTTTTTTCAAAGGAAATAACATCGCTTTTTGTTATTGCTTTATTTTTTTCCTTGGGAATTTTTGCAAGTATAGCATTACCAATTAATCTCTTGACAGGAATTTGATGGATTTTTATACCATTTTTTACAAAATGATAGGGAGCGTCTAAATGTGTGCCTGTATGAGAGCTCAAAAATAGTAATTCAAGGTTGTAACCGTCTTCTTTTATTGTTGACCAAGAAATGAATTGAGGTTTTGGTGAGCCCGGAAAATTTGGAATTGATTGAGATATTGTTAATGTAAGATCTATAGGTTTCACACCAATTCATTGTTTTGATGTTTAATCAGTTTTTGAGATCTGTGAAAGGTTAAATACTGTTTTATGAAAAAATGAAATGTGCCTACTGCATATGTTTTATTAAATTCTGATCTAGGTTCAGATGAATCCATTATTGATGAAGTAAAGAAAATTCTTTCAGATGAAGATCTAAAGTATGAAGTACAAGGTGTGTATGGTGTTTATGATATTGTTTTGAAGCTTTCCTCAGATGATGCTGAAAAATTACGAGCAATAATCACAAACAAAATAAGAAAAATTGGCAAAGTTCAATCAACACTTACTATGATGGTAATAGAAGAACAAGAAAATCTATAAGTTTTTTATTGCATCTATTACTCTAAGAATTTCTGATTCTGAGTTAAAAAAGTGTGGAGAAGCTCTTACAATCTTAGTATCTAATATTTCTCTAACGGCAAGGACAATTTTTTGCTTTTCTAATTTTTCAACAATATATTCTGGTTTATGTCCTTCTATATTGAATGATACAATACTGGTTCTTTTATCAGGATCATCAGGACCATAAAGAACAATGTTTTTAATTTTAGAAAGTTCTTCTCTAAGAATTTTTGATAATTGTAGGTTTTTCTTTTTAATATTTTCCATTCCAAATTCAAGAAGATAGTTAGCTGAAGACTCCAAGCCTACTATTCCAACATAATTTCTAAATCCAGTTTGAAATTTGTCTGGAATATCTTTGAATGCTAATTTTGTTTCATCATATAACATGGCAGATTCTCCACCAATAGTTACTGGTTCCAATAATTCACTAGATTTTTTGTGGCAGTAAAACAAACCAGTTCCCATAGGCCCACAAAGCCATTTTGAGCCATTAAATGACATAAAATTACATCCAATTTTTTTTACATCAAAATTTCCTATACATCCAATCGTTTGAGCACTATCAAGAAAAAATGGGGTTTTATTTTGAATAATTTTTCCAATTTTTTCGACAGGTAATATTGAACCAGTGTTATACAATGCATGGCTGAGAGCAACTAAACTTGTATTTTCATCGAGAAATTTTTTAAATTCATCAAAATCAAAAAAACCATTTTTATCAATGGATAAATTCTTGATTTTGATCTTATTTTGAAGTTTTAGCCAAGGATAAAAATTTGAGTGATGTTCATGAGATAATCCTCTAATTATTAAATTCGAATTTTCATTAAATGAAATTCCATTTGCGACAATATTAATTCCATCAGTGGTACTTTGTGTAAGAACTATTTCTTCAGGTTGACAATTAATTATTTTTGAAATAGTTTTTCGAATATTTTGCAGTTTTTCAGTAATAAATGATTCAGAATCAATTGAATCTGGTCCTATTGAATTATAATCAATTAGAAAATCTCGCATTGCTTGGATACTTTGGGATGGCATTAAAGAAACTGAGGCATTGTTTAGATAGATTTTACCTGAATTTGGAAAATCAGAAGAAATATCTTTAGAATCTAAATTCATTATTATATCTGTAAGATGCTAAAAGATTGTTGGATAAAAATCCTGAGCAGATTGTAGATAATAATTTGCGGGAAATAGTAAATGAATTTTCAAAAAGTAATCCAAATGTAATTTTATGTTCTCAACCGTTTATGAAATCACAATTGCTTAACGATTTAATAGATTCAGTAGATTATCCTGTAATTTTTCTTGATTTTGATCTGCTTTATTCTGGATATATTATTTCAAAAATGATATCAAAAAATGAAAGAATTGAGATTTATCAACCAGAAAAAGAAAGCCTAGAGAAAATTTTTTCTAAAATTGTAAAAAAGGTTTCTGAAAAGAGATTCTTGGTAATTCTTGATTCAATGAATGGATTTTACAACCTATTTACTAAAATAGAATCAGGCATATTCATAAATGCAGTAATAATGTTGCTTACATCAGTAGCAAAACAAACGAATTCTATAATTGCAATATCGGCTATGGCTAGAAAGAAGGAAGATAAGGGATGGGTTTTATTTCCAGGAGGAAGGCATATTCTTCAATCAAAAAATTTAGGAATGTATCAAATGAAAAATGATGAAAAATCTTTGTTTTTACAATCATTAAATTCTAGTTCTTAGAAAATTTTTAGATTTGTTCAAAAGTAATTTCAGGGTTTTATGCGATCAAATTTTATAACACCGTTTAGAAATTGAAACGCCGTTATAACCGGCATTTTTTGGGCAAGTTATATTAAGATCAAAATCAGAGTTTATTTTGTTATGCCAGTAGGAATTATTCCAGACATCGGTGAACAAATGTGTATAGGATGTGCACTATGTGTTGAAATCTGTACCACATTGGGACCAGATGTACTTAGAGTAAAACCAGTTGAAGGCTGGAAGAGAGGTAAAGCATTTGTATTTTACCCAGAAAGATGTATTTCTGATGGTGCATGCATCGGTGTATGCCCAACAAAAGCAATCTTTTGGATGAGACCAATGGACTTTACTGTAGGACAACCAGTTCCACTCTACAAGAACTCAGTCTTCGTCAAAGGTTGGACTGAACTAATCGATTAGAAAAGTTCAATCATTTTTAATTTCTTTTTATTATTTTAGATTTTGACAGCACCAGGTTTGGTTTGTGGAGTATCTGGTCTTCGCTTTAACCAAAGTAATGCAATGGCAAATAACACACCTGGAACGAGAATGATGAGTAACATCAATTCGTAGTAAATTTCAAGTCTCTGAGCTGGTTTTATATGATATACTTCATGACCAGTTTTTTCTGGATTGTCATATGCTACGGCAGTAAAATCTACTGACCTTTGTGCTTTATTTTCAATCTCTCCTCCTACAGTAACACTTTCTTCAGCTAAAATTGAGGGTGAATGAATTCCTTCTATTCTAATTATAATCGAACCTGAATCACTGAATACAAAATTTCTATAATCACCACCAATTTGGTTTAGTCCCTCATCACGAAAAACTTCTTTTCCATTTTGGAAGATTATGATATTATATTTCATTTTTGCAAGGTTAGAATTTGTTTGAGGATCATAAAATTGATATACAAATTGTATTTTTTCATGAGTTCGTATTACAGGAGGATCCCAGGATAGATTAACTTCAATGTCTCTATCTGGAGTATAGCTTAATAGTGGAAATTCAAGTTTTTTTCCCGTAGCATCATGTGGGTAATCAGGGATTTTTTGTTCAACTATTACAATTCCTTCCATCCATGGATGAATTGTACAAAAATATGAGAACGTACCAGATTCCTCAAATTTGTATGACCAGGATTCACCAGGCATGAATCTATCACTATCAAAAAGTCCATCAGTTGTTCCAAAATTGTTATCCATCCAACCAAATCTTCCTGATCCTTCACCGCTAGTAACTGTGTGACCCTCTCTGTCATCATTATACCAAGTAACTGTATCACCAACTGTTACGAAAATCTGAGGAGGATCATACCAGACTTCTGCAGGAGTATTCAATTCTGGATTATAAGCACCAAATGGAATATCAATCACATATTCTTCTGCAAAAGCAGAGCATACAGAACAAAACAATCCAATAACCGAAATCACGAAAAGATAATTCACTATATTATTACTGCTAAATTGATTTTGATATAAATTTGGCACAATTTTCAATCTTGATTTTCAATTTTGATATCAGTAAAAAACAGTGATAATAGAAAGCATATTTTTAAATCGTCTAAATTTAAAATCTTAGCATGAAACGAATTGAGGCTATTGTTCAGAGTGAAGTGTCAAAGAAAGTTGTAGATGCCATTTCTAAAACAGGTGTTGGTGGAGTAACTCTCATTCAGTCTTTAGGACAAGGTTCAGGCGAACGACCAGTAATTGGAGGTCATCAAATTGAATTTAATTCAACGGATGTTATTGTTACTGTCGTTCAAGATGAAATGGTGCAATCTGTAGTTTCAGCAATAATGGATACAGCCCATACAGGAGAAAAAGGCGATGGAAAAGTCTTTGTAAGCAATATTGAAGAATCATATGATATTTCTACAAAGGAAAAATCTGCAAAATTAATTTAACCTCAGATTGAATTTATTTTTTGGTGTTTTTTCTTGAGACAATGTAACCTTCATATCCATGTTCAGCAGAAACTAAATCACTTTCAACTTTCTCAAAAGTAAAACTATCTATGGTTTTGGCATTATTATAAAAATCCCGTCCAATTATCAAACCATTAGCAGGTGCTGCACGGTTAATTTTAGCACATCTGTTAACAGTAGTCCCAAAAATATCATTTACAGAAGATGTTGAAGTTTTTGCAATCCTTACTACTCCATAAGTTGCGCTTATCCTATAATTAAAAACAGGAAGTTTTTCTTGTTTTAATTGAGCCACAATATTATCATGAGATTCTCCTATAGTTAAGCAACAATCAAGACATTTTTTTAATATAGATTTTTGTTCAGAATGAATTACTGGAAAGTAGAATAGTAATGCATCACCAATATTTTTGACTACAATTCCATCAAATTTTCTAACAATAATAGCAATAGAGTTTAGGAATATTTTATAGAATTCACTAGTTTGTGTATCTGATAATTTTGAAGTAATCTTAGTTGAACTCATAATATCTACCATACATACACAATAGTTTTCACTGTAATCAGAGAATTGTAAAAGAATGTCTTCTTGCTTTTTTATGACATCTTCCTTTTCTTTAATCTCAATTAAAGAATCCTGCAATTTCTGAGCCATTGAGTCAAATGCATAGGACAACTCTCCAATTTCATCTCTAGTTTTGATGTTCGTTCGAATATCAAAATTTCCATATGCAACTTTGTTAGCAGCATTTTTCAGCTTGATTAAAGGTTTTGACATAGTTCTTGATATTGCAAATGCAATAATTGCCATTCCAGTTGTAATTAAGAGACCTGTTTGAAAGATTCTATCTTGAAGAATTAAAATGGGTTCTACGGTTTCTGCCTCATCAATTTCAGCTAATAATACAAATCCTAAATCATCAGCACAGTATGAAGAGCCATAAATTTGGACTCCTCTATAGTCTGGATAAAATCCAATATGCTCTTCCCCTTCTCTAAAACATTTTTCGACAGGAACTGTATTGACTTTTTGTTTAAAAATAACATCATCTATAAATCGAGATTCAGATAACATCAAAGATCCATCATTTACAATGTAGACTTCACCAGTGTCGCCCAAGCCACTCCAATTAAGCAAAATACTATCTATTGCAGCTGTTCGCATTCGTGAAATAATTACTCCGATTGGTTCATCACTTTTTTTACTGTCCTGAGCAAAAATTGGGGAGACTATAATCATCTTTTTTCCAGTTGGAGTAGGTTCAAAATCAATAAACGATTTTGTTAGTCCCTTTTTGAATAAAGGGTCATCAAAGAAATTAGTACTTGTAACTCTACCTAGGGTAAAGAGGAGATTTCCTTTTGAATCAATGAACTTTACATCTTCAAAACCAATTGAAAATCCAATTAATTCTTGGAATGCCTGGACTTGAGTAAGAAAACTTCTACGTTTTTCTTCTTTATTTTTTTCTAATTCATCATTAGGAACTTGGTTTAATTCATTGACAAGAATTCTAATCATTGGATCGTTTGCTAATATTTTATTCTCTTCAATACGGGACTCAAAAAGTAATCTAAGGGTGTCACCTCGAACTCTAGATTCGCCAAATAGTTGTTCACCTTGTCTTTCTTTGAGAATTTCCTCGGCATAGTTAAAACTTAGATATGCAGTAATGGATAGGGCAATTACTGAAACTGACATCACAAGAAGAATGAGTTTTTTGTCTAGGCTAAATGAAATTGCCATTCAATTCTTCAGTATTTCTATATGAATATCAATTCTTCGTGCATTATATTACTGTAATTATGCCTGTTCTCCACGGATGAAGAGTACATAAATAATGATACACGCCTGGCTCATCAAAATCATATCTGAATTCATCTCCAGGTTGAAGAACATCACTATTGAATAGGGAAATAATATTTCCTTGTCCATCTTGACTTTGAACAGTATGAGTTACTGAATCATGATTTACCCAAGAAACAATTGTTCCTCTAAACACTGTTGGTTTTTCAGGAATGTATGATGAGGATTCTTGTTCAAATGCATTTCCAGTTGGGATAACAATAGTAGAAACCAATGGAGGGGATGTGGTTGAAAATCTATCGTCTCCTGTAACAATAAATCTTAAAGAATATTTCTCTTGATTTTTTCCTTCTAATTCACCAACTGCTTCCCACATTGACCAATTGTTTGCAACATACTTTCGTTCTCCCTGAATTGTCATATCATAATATGTATTTTGCAAAGTCCTAACAGGACCTGAACCCACAAAAGAACCATCAGCATTATACGAAATATGCCATTCCTCTGTAAACATTCTTGCGGCTATAGTATTTTGCTGAGATTTAAGAATTACAGAACCCTTGGTAACTTCAGATAAACTAGTGAATTCCAAACGTAAACTTGCTTTATACAAGAGCGGATTTTCTAGATTTGAATCAAGAGAAATACCACTTCCTCTAAACTCATAATTATCTACAGCAAAAGAGGGTACAGACACCAGTAATGTGAAAGATACAATTCCAATAATTAAAGAAATTAAAATATTCAAATTACTAATTTTTTTTTAATAAACTAATATGTAAATTTGATGATTACGGTGAAAACAGTTTTTGTTATTTTAAACAAAATACTAGTCTAGAATTTAATTGTCGAGAGAATTACTTTCGTGAAAAGCCAAACTTTGAAGCCCATCCTGATTTTTGAGGTTTTGATGGTTTCGTTGAGAGATTATCTAACATTTCATAGGTAATTGTAAATCCATTACCTACCATAGTTGCATCTTTTCGATAATCATCTTTGTTAGGAACAAATTCATCAGCCAAATCTCTAATTTTTTTAGTTTTAATATTAACTAGTGGAATTTCTTTGCTATTTTCTAGTTTAATTTTTGCATCATTACTAAGACCTTGAATTGAAAAATTTTCAAAAAATCTTATGAAACCATCTTTCTTTAATTCAATTACTGTGTCATAGGTTATCTTGCCACCATAAATCAGAATTTCACGGCCCTTAATCTTTACATCATCTTCTAAATTTAGAGCAATTATACAATCGGCATCAAGAGAAACAGTATTTACGACATTTTCAGCAATTATTTTTCCTTTTGGAGCAATGATATGTGTTCTATGTTCCTGAGTCTGATAAACTCCAACTCTTCCTTCAGAATCTGAGACTTTGAACTTTCTTCCAAAAATGTTTCCAACAACTACATTTCCATTATCAACAATAATTTGTGCTCCATTTTCAATTCGGTATTTATTTTCAAGAGGATTAAGAAATTTGAAATCTCCTTTGGTTAAATGAATTAATGTTCTAAATTCTTCGGTCCATGATGGGCTTGAGATATTTCCCTGCATAATTATTGGTCCGTCATATTTCAAACTGCCAGCCATAAAATTTCCTTTAATTGAGAGTGCGCCATTGGCTTTTCTTTCTAGTTCAATTTCACCAAGAGTCTTTGAACCAAATAATCTAGAAGCAGTAGAATTGGATCTGTTAAGAGCTGCAGACCATTCCTCAGCAGTTTGCATCTCTTTAGACAATTGTTGGCCAAGAATTTGGTTTTTTCTTCTTACATTTTCTTCAGATTCACCTGAATACACTCGAGCATTTTGTAGTTTCTCTAAATCAGTTTCTGGATATTTTTTTCCAATTTTAAGATCCTCGTAGGCTTGTTTAATTTTTATAAATTGTTCATTTTCTCCACCTCGATCAGAGTGAAATTGAAGCGCTAATCGTCTAAATGCATCACGAATTTCCCTTTCTGTTGAACCTTCAGTAATGCCTAAAATATCATAATTATTTTCTACCATAGTTATCTCTCACGTTTTTTGGTTAAATTCTTCATATTTACCATACTTCTAGTTTTTCACTTTATAAAAAATCAAGTATATTATTTTATTATATCATATCTTTTAGAAAACCTGTAAAACCATCAGATGGAACTACCTCAACTGATTTTAATTGTCCTAGTAGCAACAATCTTTCTCTCTTGTCATAATAATTAAAAATTCCTTCCTTATCTGGATAAATTGTTATAGTATCAGTTTGTCCTGGTTCTAGTAGATCTGTTTGAACATTAAATCCTTCAATGTACAATCTATGATGTTGATTTCCATGATTTTCTACGGTAAGGATATATGCAAAACTTGTTCTTACAACTAATGTAGGATTATTATCTTCAGCAGTACCTGAAATTCCAACTAATTTTACTTGATCATCTATATCTTTGAATGCAACAGTTTGTTCAATTTTTTCAGGCCAAAAAATTTCGACATGTCTTACATTTCCTTGACCTATCACACCAATAAATGAAGCAAATCCTATCATCCCTACGACTAATCCTATAATTACGAAATATCTATCCTTCAATGTTCTATGTTGTAGTTCATAGTATTTTTACTGAACAGATGATTTTCTAAATAGTAAATAATAGTCAAGAAAAATGAATGGGAAAATCCCAATTTTTCTATTTTACCACTAAAACAGGAATTTTTGTTTTGTGCATTACATAATTAGAGGTACTTCCCAAGAATGTTTCTTTAGTAGCTCCCATTCCTCTTGCACCAATTACAATCATGTCATATTTGCCTTGTTCAGCGTGTTTGACAATTTCTGATCCTGTATGACCGCCACCGGTTTTGTATTTGAATGCTGCACCTGCCTTTTGAACACGTCTCATAGCCGGTCCAATTGCTTTAACAGCCTTCTCTTGTGCTTCATCATGCATTTTTTTTGTATATTTTAGTCCTGCAACAAGTGGCAAATGAAATACGTAAAATCCAGTAATTTCTGCACCACTTTCTTTTGCAATTTCTATAGCTCGATCTAAACCACGATTAGCATTAGCAGAACCATCAAGTGGGACTAAGATTTTTTTGAACTTTGCCATAAATTCAGATAAAATTCTTCAAATATAAAAAAGATTACAATTTTCAATTTGAGAATTTGCTATCTATTTTACATTAGAATTTACATTCAGTAATGAAAATTATATTGATTATTTTTATAGAAAATTTATTCCGGTTAAATAATGTCAGTTTCAGAATTTTCTAAAAAACCTATTACAATTCTAAAAAGATCTAGCATTTCAGAGGTAATCAAAAAACTATTAGAAAATAACCTTAGTAGATTAATTGTTGTTGAAGATCAAAAGGCTATAGGCATAATAACTGAAAAAGATGTTGGATTATTCCTATTTTCTGAAACAACCAAACAGGGATTAGACAATATTCCAATAGCAAATATTATGAAACCTATTTTGTATGTAGAAAAATCACTATCTCCTCAAAATTCTGCAAAAATCATGATTGAAAATGGTGTGAGTTCTCTTGCAATTGGATCTTCAGCAGAAATAAAGGGAATTTTTACTAAAACTGATCTTGTGAAATATTATTTGGATAATTTCTCGGATGAAAATAAGGTAGTAGACTATATGACACATGATTATGTCAGTACCCATACTGCAGCACCTTTATTCAAAGTAATAAGAAAAATGCTTGAAAGCAAAGTATCAAGAATAGTTGTAAAGAATCAGAATGAGAATCCCATTGGAGTTATTTCGTTTAGAGATTTGTTTAGAATTTCTATTGAATTGGGTAGCGAAGAAGATGATTCAGGATTTACCATCTCAGATCAAATCAGAAAAGGATTTCTTTCAGAGGAAGGATTTGGAAATATTTCCTTAGCAAGAGATGTTATGACTAAAGGATTAATCACAATAAAATTCAATCAGAGTTTAATTTATGCGTGTAAACTGATTTTAGAAAATAATGTAAGTGGTTTAATAGTACTAGATGGAAATGAATCAATTGCAGGCATTATTAGTAAAACAGACATTATCAAAGCCATTATTTCCTGAAAATACATTAAAACAATGAATAAGGAAAATTGCAATCATGGAATGGCATTTTGATGATTTTATTTATGGTTCTATCGATGGAGCAGTAACAACTTTTGCTGTAGTTGCTGGAGTTGTAGGTGCATCATTACCTTCTGGAATTATTTTAATTCTGGGATTTGCAAATTTATTTGCAGATGGATTTTCTATGGCTGCTGCAAATTATCAAGCGTCAAAGGCTAGAAATGAATTTGTTGAAATGAAAAGAAAACAAGAGGAATGGGAGATTGATAATTTGGAAGAACAAGAAAGAAATGAAATCCGAGACATATATCGAAAAAAAGGATTCAAAGATGAATTGTTAGAGGAGGTTGTACGAATAATTACTTCAAGGAGAAAAGTATGGGTAGATACTATGATGAAAGAAGAACTAGGATTAATTGAAGATGAAAAGAATCCAATGGACAGTTCTGTAAGTACTTTTGTTGGTTTTAATTTGGTAGGATTGATTCCATTAATTCCATTTATGGCTTTTATGATGATAGGAATTGAACCAAATTCAGAAGCATTTTCTTATTCTACAATTGCCGTTCTTACAGCATTTTTTTTGGTTGGAATGATTAAAGGAAAAATTGTCAAAAAATCGAAAATTAGATCAGGATTGTATACTCTCATTATTGGGGGAACTGCAGCTACTGTTGCATATTTTGTAGGGTACGGACTACATTTTCTTGTAATGTGATTAAAAGTTCAGACAGATTTAATGTAATTTCGTATAGTTTGAGCAGAGATTTTTAAGGAATCACTCTCAGATTTACTCAATTCTATCTCTTGAATTTGTGAAACTCCATCTTCATTAATAACAACAGGAATTCCCATACAGACATCGTGTTCACCAAATTCTCCATCTAACAAAACAGATGCAGGTATCGACAATTCATTGTTTTTGAGAATAGCTTCGATTACATCAAAAGTATTTTTAGCAATGCCAAATTGTGAACGACTTTTGAAATTTCTCAATGTTTTCCAGTAATCCTTGACTTGTTTTGAAATTTTTTCTTGTTGATTTAAATCAAGTAATTCTAATGAATTTTTTCCATTAATTTTTGCATGAGAAAATAATGGTACCAGAGTATCGCCATGTTCTCCCAAAACTATTGCATCAGAAATTTGTGATTGATTTACTTTCAATTTTTCTGAAAGATGATACCTAAACCTGCTAGAATCTAAGCTTGAGGCTATTCCAATAACTTTTTTTCTTGAAAATTGAGTTTCTTTTTGAAAAAAATATGTTAGAATATCTAAAGGATTTGAAACTATCAAAACTATTGCATTATTACAATAGTCTTTGATTTTATTTGCAATTTCTCTAATCATTATAACTTGGGTATCAATCATCTCGGTTCTATTTTTCAAGTAAACACCAGTACTTGCAGTAATCACAATAATTTTAGAGCCTACAATTTTCGAATAGTCATCTGTTCCAAGCACTGAAATGCTTGAATTTGCAGGAATGGCATTTGAAATATCTAATGCTTCTCCAATAGCTTTACTCTTTGTTCTATTTACAAGTAAAATATCATCTATAGCGTTAGATGCACAAAGAAATGCAGTGGATGCTCCAACTCTACCACTTCCAATAATTGAGATCAGATGAATCTCATCTCATCTATTTTATTATAAGAACAGGACAACTAGCTTTTTGGGTAACACCATTTGCAACACTACCAAGAATTAGTTTATCTACTCCAGTTCGTCCATGGGAACCCATAACTATAAGATCCATTTTTCTTGATTTTGCATAAGTTACAATATCTTTAACAACTGAAGTTGATTTCAAAATTTGTGACTTTATGGACACATCTACTTTGTTTGCTAGATTTTCCAGTTTGGCAATATGAGATACTGAAACTTTTTTTTGTTTTTTAATCAACTCATTATCAGCCCTAGAATCATAAAACTTGTGGTGCCATGCGTCTCCTTCGAGACAAGTCAAAATAGTAATTTTAGAGTTGTACTTCTTTGCAATATCTAAGGCTGTCTTGAATGCTCGTATAGATTGATTTGATAGATCAAATGGAACTAAGATATTTGAGAACATCATGCTAAAAACTACAATATTGTTCAATTTAATCCCTTAGAAGATTTTCTGTTGATTTTCACGCCTACATTTAGTGCAATGCATTGCAATGTGTTCTTAGTGATTATATCAAAAAATGATGTAAAAAAAACATGCAAGCATTAATTTCAGGAAGAAAAGTAGAAGATGACTCGAGAAAAGATGCAATTCTTGAAGTAATGTCTGATAAATATTGTCGGGCAATTATAGAAAATACCATGGAGAAACCGAAATCTGCTATGGAGATAAGTGCTGAAACAAAAATTCCAATTAGCACTGTTTATAGAAGACTCCAGACTCTACATGATAACAAACTTTTAGGAATCTCTGGTTCCATCAGTGATGATGGCAAGAAGTACTTTCTATATAAGAGCAAGATAAAAGCCATTGCTACAACATTCAATGGAAGCAATATAGAAATTGAAATTGTGCCTAATACTTAGGAAGTATTAGCCACTTTTATTTTATAATAATCATATTTGAGAATCAAAGTTTCATTTTAAATCAAAAAAATGATGTGAAAAAACATGGGAAAAAAATATTCATCTCCAGTTATTACCGTTCAACCAGAATCATCAATTTTTGAAACATTATCACAAATGCAGAAAAATTTTGTAAAACGTATTGTAATTTCAGTCAAGAATAAACCAGTAGGGATTGTCACTGAAAGAGACATAAATCGATTTCTAGGAGACGACAAAACTGCTAGAGCAGTTGATGAAATTCCCATTAAACATGTGATGCAGAAAAATATCATAGTAATACCTGATGGTCTAGAAGACCATTTTGATCAGTGCTCGGCAAGAATGGAGACTTTTAAAATTGGTTCAGTGATTCTTGTTGATGATAATGGAGAACTAATAGGAATTGTTTCACGAACTGATTTAGTCAAAGCGTATGCTAGTGTTTTTGGTGGAAAATATCTTGTAAAGGATTTTATGAGTAAAAAAGTAGTTACATGTAGAAAAACAGATTCTATAAAATTTGCATTAAATTTGATGAACAAAAATGAGGTGTCAAGACTTGTAGTTACTGACGAAAATGGTTCTCCAATAGGCCTTATCACCACAAATACACTTCTTACCCATAGTGATTATTTTACAAAGGGTAAGACACGCTCTAGAGATTATTTACTTCCAATTGATAAAGAAAAGATCACAGTCAATGATTTGCTAAATGAAAAATTAATCACGATAAATGAGGAAGACGATTTAGCAAATGCGGCAAGCTTGATGATAAAAAACAGGATAAGTGGAATTCCCGTAGTAGATTCTAAGAAAAATCTGATTGGAGTAGTAAGCAAAACGGATGTTGTTAATGCATTTTCAGTTGTTGGTCCTCATGAAGAATTGAGAGCAAAATACAAAGAAATGTACTAGATTCAGTATTTTCTTTGTAGACTGAAAGTACCTTTTTTAACCTGAAATAAAATTCTAAACAAGAAAAATAACCAGAATATCATCAAGAGAAAGTAAAGCATTCCGAATCGTGGTTCATCATCGATTTCTGTTGGTTCCTCTACTACTTCAGGAGGGTCAAATGGGGATACTGTAACTATACCAAAAATGATCGGAATAATAATGACAACTGCTAGTTGAAAAACCACAATTTGAATACGGCTATTAGCCATTTATACAAAATGAATATTATCAATTTTGGTACCAAATTTTGTTTCAAATATTGATAATCTAGATTTATGTTAAATCAAAATTATTCATATCTAAGCTATGACAGTTGAGACTAGAATTATCAATATTAAATCAAAGAGAGAAAACGATATGATAGATCTTACCAAAAAAATTTCTGAGGCTATCTTAGAGTCAGATATTTCAAATGGTATTGTAACAATTTTTGTAAAGGGTTCTACAGGTTCAATTACTACAATAGAATATGAGCCTGGATTATCAAAAGATTTTCCAAGTATGCTCTCTAGATTAGCACCAAAAGATATCAAATATGGTCATGAAGAGTTATGGCATGATGGAAACAGCCATTCTCATGTAAAGGCGTCATTAGTAGGCTCTTCACTTACAGTTCCATTCACTGATAGTATACTATATCTTGGTACATGGCAACAGATTGTTTTTGTTGAGCTAGATACAAAGAGTAGAGATCGAGATATTATATTACAAATAATTGGTGAATAATGATGACTAAGCTTAGTCGACACATTGGATTATTCAATTTAACAATGTATGGAGTTGGTCTAATACTTGGTGCAGGAATCTATGTTTTGATTGGTGAGGCAGCAGGATTTGCAGGTAATGCACTTTGGTTATCATTTATTCTCGGTGCAGTAGTCGCATCCTTTGCAGGACTCAGCTATTCTGAATTAGCAGCACTTTTTCCAAAGGCAGCTGCAGAATATATTTTTGTAAAAGAAGGATTTCGAAGTAATTTTATTGGATTTATTGTTGGATGGCTTACAATAATTACTTCAATTATTGTTGCAGCAACTGTTGCATTAGGATTTGCAGGATATATGGAAGAACTAATCAACATACCAATTTTAGTTTCTGCATTAATTATTCTAGGAGTATTATCTCTGATCAATTTTTTGGGAATAAGAGAGTCTGCATCTCTAAATACAATTTTTGCAATTGTTACTATTTCAGGATTGGCATTGATTATCTATGTTGGATTTTCGTTTCCTGTAGAGACTGAAATAGACTATTTTGAAAGTCCATTAGCTGTTAGTGGAATTATAGTAGCATTTGTTTTGGTATTTTTTGCATTTATTGGATTTGAGGATATGGCAAATGTTGCAGAAGAGGTCAAAAAACCGCAAAAAACTATTCCAAGAGGAATTATGCTCTCAGTGCTGATAACTGCAGTAATCTATGTTCTAGTATCTTTGGCATCAATTCGAGTTGTAGGATGGGAACAACTGGCAGATTCATCTGCTCCATTAGCCTTTGTTGCCCAGCAGAGATTAGGAGAACAAGGTCATTTTGTTCTCTCTATAATTGCACTTTTTGCAACAGCAAGCACAATTTTGATTACTTTAGTGGCAGGAGCCCGAATCTTTTATGGGATGGCAAAAGATGGTTCACTTCCTTCAAAACTTGGGTTGGTTCACTCTAAAACTAAAACTCCATGGATTGCAGTTATTCTAATTTTTGTAACATCTTCAGGATTTGTTTTTGTTGGAGATATTGTAATTGTTGCAAATATTGTAGTATTTGCAGTAGTAGTAACATTTGCAATGATAAATTTGGCAGTTATTCTTTTAAGATATGTAAAGCCGGATTTGGAAAGGCCCTTTAGAGTTCCTTTCAATGTTGGAAAATTTCCAATTCTACCACTTTTTGGATTGGGGGCAACAATATACATGGCAATACAATTTGAGATAGAGATTATTTTGTCAGGTTTAGGAATTATTGCAGCTGGTGTGGTTTTTTATGTTATTTACAACAAGAAAAAATCCACGTAAATTATTGTTTCTTTGTTTTACTTATAGCAAATATTGCAATTGCAATACCAATTATTCCTAGTCCCATTCCTGCATAACCAATATTGATTTGCTGGTTTTCTTGTTCCAATTTAGAAACTGATCCTTTAAGTGCATTAATTTCACCTAGTAAAGTAGTATGTCCATCAATTAACTGATTTAGTGTAATATCTGATGGTTCTGGAAATTCAATATAGGAGCGTTCTCCAACTTTTGGTGGATGCATAGACAAACTTACATTTTCTTCAGATATATTCCCTAATACATTTGCTTGATAATAACCAGAAATTGTAGGATTTACAAATGCATAATATTTTCCAGGAATATCATGATCAGCAACTAGAGGTAAAATGATTTTTTCATTTTGATAAACAAGTTGTATTTTCAAAGTTTTTTCTAGTTTTGGTACCCCATTTTGAAATTTTTGTGATTCAGCACATTTGATTGCTTCTGGAATATCTGGACATGGAATTAATGGACTGATATACAATTCTATTCCATTTGTTTCTCCACTTACAACAGGTTCATTCATCCATCCAATTTCAATTCTATATTTGTCGTTGCCAACAGAATCAACTGTATGTGCGTATGCGGTTCCCAATAATCCTGGAATAAGTAATAATAACAATAGAATACTTTTTAATTTCAATAAGGAAAAAACAAAACTTGATTTTAAAAAGGTTATACTATTTTATCAATAAAAAAATTAGATTTTTTAAGTGTTTGACGTTTGTACCAATAAAAAAGATTTAGGCATCAGCATACATGGAAACTTCCCATGCAGTTGGAGTTTGTGCAAATGCTGTGTATTCTTTGTATTTTAGTTCAGTATACTTTTCAAGAAAATCTTTTGTAAAAATTTCTTCTAGAAAACTACAATCACTTTTTAATGCATCTAAGGCTCCCTTTAGTGAAACAGGAAGAGAACCAATATTGTATTCTCTTTTCTTTTCAGCACTTAATTTGTAGACATTTTCTTCAACTGGATCCCCTGGATCAATTTTGTTTTTAATTCCATCTAAGCCAGCCAACAATAATGCTGCTTCTAGAAGATAGATGTTTGCAGTCGGATCAGGAACTCGATACTCAATTCTTTTACTTTTTTCTTGGTTTCTATAGTACATTGGTACACGAATAGCGGCAGAACGATTGCCCATTCCCCAACAAACATTGACGGGAGCCTCAAACCCAGGAACAAGACGTTT
Organism: Nitrosarchaeum sp.; assembly: GCA_965223805.1. Classification (GTDB taxonomy): domain Archaea; phylum Thermoproteota; class Nitrososphaeria; order Nitrososphaerales; family Nitrosopumilaceae; genus HKST03. Next base: position 1,400,603 of record OZ245014.1, read on the forward strand.
GTAGGAGTTAGTTGTTGGGTTTGTAATTGCGCATAATGCTGATGCATGCTCTAAAATTCCGCCAATATAGTAACGACCCATCTGACTCATTTGGGCAACCTCATCATTAGGATCAAACATTACGTTGACTTTATCATTCCACAAACTTTGATGAGTATGCATTGCTGATGCATTATCTCCAAAGATGGGCTTTGGCATAAAGGTTGCAACCTTATTTTTTCGTTTTGCTTTAACTTTGACGATATTTTTTACTGCAACAACACTATCTGCCATTTTAATCATCTCATCATATACCAGATTAATTTCACATTGACCAGATGTAGCTACCTCGTGATGTTCGGCTTCAACTTTAATTCCAAAGTGGTTGTAAAGATCATCACAGATATCTTTTCTAAAAGTTTCAAGAGTATCTTTTGGTTGGGATGGATAGTATCCTTCTTTGATATCAATTGCAGTACTTACATTACCTTTTGCCCAAGGAGACTCTTTTGATTCAATTGAATAACCGGAGCCTCCGTAAGAATGAGTAGCTGCATATGGTGATGGATAAACATTGATAGTATCAAAAACAAAAAATTCAATTTCAGGTCCCCAATTGGTATGAGTTAAACCAAATTCTTTGAGTTTTTTAGATGCCTTGTGAGCGATTCCTCTTGAGTCACGGTTGTATCTTATTTCATTTATTGTATTTCCTTCATACAGATCACAAAATAAAATTGCATTTTTTCTATTTCCTTGATCATAGTCATTTGGTAAAATTCTAAATGATTTAGGAGCGGGTTTTAAAATCATATCAGAATTATTGACAGATTTAAAACCAACAATTGAGCTTGCATCTAATTTTTCTAAGCCATGCTCAAAACTATTTTTATCAATAGCATAACTTGGCATACCAAGACGGTGTAATTCACCAAAAATGTCTACAAACCAGAGATTTACAAATGTAATATTTTCTTCTTGGATTTTTGTTAATACAGCATCTGCATCCATTGATTAGCTACAATATCATTTTACTAATGTTAGTTTGTAAGTCAGATTTGGCTATATAGTCAGGTTAAATTTTTAGGCTTCAGGTTTGTTTGGAATTTTGTTTTTTAAAATCTTCATTTCTTCTTCAAAGAAAAATTGCTCGGTAAAAGCTGGTTTTAGATCATCTAACCAAATCGCATTCTCATCATATTTTGCAAAAAATGGCCTTTGTACCCAATCAGGGTTTCTTCCCTGCAAGAAACTCAAAACAATGAATTTTTGATCTTTTATGGTGGTAACACCAAGTACATGAACTTTACCTGGAGTTGCAGACATGCTTGGTCCTCTAACAGTTCTTGCCAGACCACTTACAGAAGAGTAAGCTTCTCTGAAGATTTTATGTGCTCTAACTAGAGGAACACCAAAGTAGTGTTGAGCACCAGTGTCACGGACAGCAAACATGTAATATGGAATACAGCCAAGTTGAACCTGTTTAGTCCACATTTCTGCCCACATTTTTGAGTCATCATTGATATGAGCTAGAAGAGGGGATTGAGTTCTTATCTGAGCACCTGTTGCTCTTACTTCTTTAATTGCTTTTTTTACAATATCTGTAGATAATTCAGTTAAATGATTAAAGTGGGCCATAACAGCTAGATGTATCCCGTTTTCAGTAATCTTTTGAAAAACTTGCAGCATTTCTTGAGAATCAGGATCTGTTACAAATTTGTAAGGCCAATATGAAAGAGCTTTTGTTCCAATTCTAATTGTTTTAAGATTTGGAAGTTTTGCTTCAATTAAACTGTCAACATATTTTGAAAATATTTTTGCTTTCATTATCATTGGATCACCTCCAGTAAAGAGAATATCAGATATTTCAGGATGTTCAGAAACGTATTGAACTAATTGTTCTCCTTCTTGCATTGCAAATTTCATTTCATCCATTCCTACAAATTGTGGCCATCTAAAACAAAAACTACAATATGCATGACATGTCTGACTCTGACTTGGAAAGAAGAGACAGGTTTCATGATATTTGTGTTGCATGCCATATAATTTTGTACCATCTTTTAGAGCTGGAACATTTAATTCCATTTGTCCAGCAGGGTGAGGGTTTAATTGCAAACGAATTTCATTTGCTAAATTAGTAATTTCTTTTTTTTCAAGATTACTTTTTAGTGCATTTGACATTTTATCAAAATGCTCAGGTAAAAGCATTCCTCTCTGAGGGAATGTCAAAACAAACATTGGATCATTTGGAATATTATTCCAATCTATTAATTGCTCAACTACATAGTTATTTGCTTTAAATGGCAAAACATTTCCTACAACTTCCATTTCAAATTGTTGTTGGTCTGAAAGATTTTGAATCTGTGGTAGATCGCGGAAATTAGATAAAGTATATGATTTTAGTGAGGGCGATTCATCCCAAGCTGATTGCTGGTAGGTCATCTTATTATTAGCATGCTCACCCTTGTTAAAGGTTACATTCAGATATTCATTAGAAATTTCCTAGTTTGAGCGTATTTTTGCAAAAAATTTGATAATGATTTCAATAATTTATGATAATATGTCTTAACGTTTGTATTCTAGAACATGAGTTTGATTAGAATAGTGATTAGTGATGGCTGAAGATGATTTATCGCAAATTTCTGTAGGAGAATTTGAAAATGTTTCACAGCTGTTAGCATCATCTGAATCACTTCAATTGGCATTTTTTATTATGATTATGGGAATAGTAGCAATAGCAGTTGGTTATAGAAAATTTTCATTTTGGGTGGGATCACAAAAATTCTATTACAAAAGACCTCATTTTTCTAGATTTTTACGAAGAGCTGTTCTACCGTTTTTTGCAATTGCCCTAATTACTGTGATTAATGTTCATATTCAAACCGGCAATTTGTTAGATGACGAATCATTAATTGAAAGTGAAGAGTTATCTGCTCAAGAAACATTTGCAAAAATTCTCAATACTTTCAATATTTTGGTAATTGGATATACCATTTCACATCTTGTTCCCATAGCTCTCACTAAACGTGAAAAATCCATCTTAGAAAAAGAAGACTTTGATGCTTGGTTTGAAGAACGAGGATTTATTGATGATAACGAAGATCTCTTTCACAAATTATACAAGTGGGTGCCACCTAAAATTACTCCTGAAGATATTGATGAAAATGAATTCAAAGAAATGCTCAAGACTAAAGAAGGAATGCAATATCTGGAGCAATTTCGAACAACAAAAGGAAATCCAATTGGAGGATATGAAAAATTAATTGACAATCCATTTGAGAAATGGAAAAAGTCAGAACGTGAAAAATATGAGAAATACTATCAGAATTGTATAACTGGAAATAATCAATCTGGGAGAAAGCTTCAACCAGGAGCAAAACCTGATGAGATATATCCAATTGATGTGTGGAGAGAAGAAAAGAGACTACATGGATATGAGCCAATAATACCAAGTTCTCGTCCCCCAGGATATGCAAAAAAGAAACGAGAAGGCCTTCCAAAATCTGCAAAGCAGATTCTTCCATTAGGGATTTTTGTTGCTACCATTTTGGGGGTTGTGGCTTGGTGGGGAGTTGACTTGATTGTTCTTGCTACAGCAACTGGAGGATTCTCAATTGGATTAGGTTTAGCATTACAAGAGACAATGCAGAACTATTTTGCCTATATTATGATTAGAAAGGACAAAATCTTCATTGAAGGAGACAGAGTACAGCTTGAAACTGGGTATAATGGATATGTGCATAAAATCACGCCTAGAGTTACCTATATCAGAGATGCATTACATGAATCAATTGCAGTTATTCCCACAAGGCAGTTAGTCAATGCTCAAATTGTAAATTATACCAAAGAAAACAAACTTGTTCCAGCAGTAGTAAAAGTTGGAGTTTCTTATTTGAACAATCCACGTCAAGTGGCATCAATTTTAGTTAAAGTAGGCAAACGTGGGATGAAAGAAATTGTTGATATCAAGGGACGGCATTTGGTGAGACAAAAACGTTGTCCATATCTTAGTGAAAATAAACCAAGTTGTGGTTGTGATAAAGAACTACATGTCGATCTTACACAGCCAGTAGTAAGATTTAATGAATTTAATGATTCATCACTTGATTTTTCAATGTGGGTTTATGTCAGGGATTATGGAGCTCAATTCAAAACAAAAACTGATTTGAGAATGATAATGTACGAAGAGTTTAAGAAATATGATATTAGGATCCCATGGCCTATCAGAACTGTCTATCAGGGAGATGAAAAGAGAGAATTCGAAGAGATAAGCCAACTAGATCCAAGTAGAAATAAAGTAATTGATGAATATGGACTTGGTGATATTGGACGTGGTGAAGGAGAAGATTAGTTTAACTTTCTCAAAACTTAAGAATCCCATTAATTCACATTTTTTTGTTGAGTAAATTTACAGTAATTGCAGGCAAGTCATCAGAAGATTTAGCGACAAGATTATCAGATAAATTAAAGGCAAAATTAGTAAGATCTGAAGTAAGAATATTTCCTGACGGTGAAAGTAAAATCACCCTTGATGATAAGCTACCAAAAAACAATGCTTTAGTAGTAGTACAATCAATTTACCCACCTGTAGATACAAACCTAATTCAGGCCCTTTCACTTGTATCAAAAGCAAAAGAATCAACAGATAACATAACTGCTGTAATTCCTTACATGGGATATGCTAGACAAGACAGAGAGTTTTTGCCTGGCGAAATTGTTACCATGAAGGTCCTAGGTAGATTATTCAAGGGAGCAGGAGCCTCCAAAATAATTGTAATAGACATACATAGTATGCTAGGATTAAAACACTTTAAGATTAAAACAGAAAATGTTTCTGCCATATCAGACCTTGTAGATTACTTTAAAAAAATAAAATTGAAAAACCCTCTAATTGTTTCACCAGATCAAGGTGGAAAAGACAGAGCAAAGCAATTTGCGTCACATTTTGGAGCTGAGTATATTGCATTGAACAAACATCGTGATCGTAAAACAGGCAAAGTCCAGATAAAAACGGCAAAATTTGATCAAGTCAAGTATAGAGATTTGATTTTAGTAGATGATATGATAAGCACGGGTGGAAGTATCAAAAAAGCCACTGAATTTCTAAAAAAACAAAAATGTAGACGTGTTTTCGTCGCATGTACACATGCTCTTCTTATTAATGACGCTGAAAGAAAAATCAAGGAAACTGGGGTTACAAAAATTGTTAGTACCAATACAATTCCAGGTAAAACCTCAATAGTGGATGTTTCAAATACTATTGCAAAAGCAATACAGTAATGCCTGAAAGTTTTTTTATTGTATCCAAAGATTATCCAGAAATTGCAATTGATGAGATAATCTCAATAGCTAAGACATATGATCGATTTTCAAAAATTAACATAATATCAAATCTTGTTATTGTACAATCTAAAACAAATTGGGAAAAAATTGCCAAGCGGGCAGCATTCGTCAAAATTTCAGGTCAAATTTTACGAAAAATGTCAGGATTGTTTTTAGAGGAAGGAAATACTGAAATCTTGCAAAATGCAAAAACATTTGTTTGTAGAATAATTAATCTATCATCAAATCAGTTTAACATTCCAGAACTAGAAAGTTCTATGGGAGACATGATTTCAAAATTTTCTCGAGCCAAAGTATCACTTGAAAATCCTGACATTACAGTTTATCTAATCTTTACCAATAATGAAAACTTTTTTGGTTTTTCAAAAAAAATTGAACAGTCTATTAGACCTAAAAAAGTAAAAAAACATCCACATGAATTAGACTGGAAACTTACAAGAGCCATGATAAATTTAACTGGACTACAAGAAGGTGAAACAGTTTGTGATCCATTTTGTGGAACTGGAACTACTTTGTTAGAGGCCGAATCAATGGGTATTCATGCTATTGGTGTAGATTTTGACGAAAAAATGTATCAAATATCAAAAAAAAATTTAGATATTAATGGTTTCCAGTCCAAATTAATTAAAGATGATTTTTCTGAAATGAAGAAATTTGCTGGAGAATTTGATGGAATTGTTACAGATCTTCCCTATGGAAGAGCTTCAAAGGCTTCTGAAAATCCTGAGGAAATTTTAAGAAAATTTGTCTCTATACTTCCAAGAAAAAAAAGAATTGCTATAATGTGTAAGAAAGGATTTGAGAAAAAGTTGAAAATAAATCCCCTGAGAAAATACGAAATCTATAGGCATAAAAGCTTAACAAGGACAATTTTGGTAAAATGAAACTTGTATTTTTGGGAACATCAGCAGCTCAGCCCACTGAATTTAGGGGGTTATCTTGTATTTGCCTAGAAAGAGAGGGAGAAATCTTGATGTTTGATGCAGGAGAAGCAGCACAAATAGCCTATCTAAAGTCAGGCTTAGGTTGGAATAAAAAAATGAAAATTTTTGTCACACACCTACATGGAGATCACTGTATTGGGATATTGGGTCTTCTTCAAACAATGGCAATGCAACATAGAACAGAACCTCTTGAGATTTACGGACCAAGTGGAATAGAGGAATTTATTGGTGCAAATATCAAAGTATTGAACTTTGGATTGACGTTTCCTGTAATGATTTCAACAGTAAAGGAAGGAATTATTTTTGATTCCAAAATTTATTTAGTATCTGCCTGTAAGGCAAATCATTCTATTATTGCATATTCGTATATTTTTGAAGAAAAAGACAAACCTGGCAGGTTTAATCTTGAAAAAGCCAAGGAGATAGGTATTCCTGAGGGTAATTTATGGAAGAAATTACAAAATGGAAATAATATAGAAGTTAATGGAAAAATTATTACTCCTAATCAAGTACTTGGAGAGAAAAGATCTGGAAAAAAAATTGGTATTTCTGGTGATACAATGCCAACAAAAGATTTAGAGAAATTTTTTGCAAATTGTGATTACCTAGTTTTTGATTCTACTTTTTTGGATGAAATAAAAGAAAAGGCACAAGATACATTTCACTCTACTGCAAAACAAGCAGCAGTATTGGCAAAAAATGCAAATGTAAAAAATCTAATTTTGACTCATTTCTCGGCTAGATATCAAGATGAGACCAAACATCTGGAAGAAGCAAAAACAATTCATGATTCAGTGATTGCAGCAAAGGATCTTTTGGAGGTGGAAATAAAATAATAGAAATTTTTGAAAAAATTGCAGAAAAAGTAAGTAATTTTAAAAAGATTGTTTTTGTTACCGGTGCTGGAATATCACAAGAAAGTGGAATTCCAACTTTTAGGGGAAAAGATGGATTTTGGAGAAAGTATGACGCTATGAAACTAGCAACTATCGAGGCTTTTTATGAAAATCCACAACTTGTATGGGAATGGTATAATGAAAGAAGAAGTAATATTTTTTCAGCTGAACCAAATCCTGGACATAAGGCCATAGCAGAACTTGAAAAGTATGTTGATGTGGTTATTTTAACTCAGAATATTGATGGTCTTCATCAAAGGGCAGGAAGCTCAAAAGTACTTGAATTACACGGTAGTATTATTAAGATAAAATGTACTGTTTGTGATTTTAGAGATGAAATAAAAACTGAATTTGAAAAAATTCCTCCTCTTTGTCAATGTGGTAATATACTAAGACCTGATGTAGTTTGGTTTGGAGAACCTCTTCCACAAGATGTTTGGCAGAAAGCAATTATTTATTCAAATCAATGTGATGCAATGGTAATTGTAGGAACATCATTGGTAGTTTCTCCTGCAAACACTTTACCAATTTATGCCAAACAGAATAATGCATTATTAATTGAGATAAATCCTGAGGAAACCATAATGTCTTCAGACATAGATTATTCGGTAAGAAGTTCTGGTGCAATATCTTTGCCAGAGTTTGTTTCAATTTTTAAAAAATAATTATTGGTTTGATCTAATTTCCCTTTAAGGATCATCTGGAATCTCCTCAAGGGAATTATTTTTGAACACATTTCCTATTGATTCAAAGGGATTAATTTTGCTTAGTCCATCTGATAAGAAATTCGTTGAAGATTCTTTAGCATCATTTATTCCGTCATTAATTTTTTCACTGGTATTATCCACAACATTATCAAGAGATGATTCAATCTTATTTTCTATAGATTCTGTAGCTTTTTGGCTAATATTATTAACATCATGTTTTAGTGATTCAATTATTGAAGTTGAAGTATTAGAGAAGAATCCGTTAATCTCTGATGAGAAAACTATTCCACCAACAATTAACAAAACACCTACTATGCCTAATTTGAGAAACATTAATGATTAATTTCAAAATTATCTTTTAAATTCAAACTAAAAAAAATAATAAATTATGATTGAAATTTCTTAGCTAATTAACTAGGCCCCAAGAACAAGAGTGTTAATTATTCTTTCAATATTGGGAGAAGTAAGAACAACCTTCAACGGTCCTAATGGTGATTCATCTGCCTCTTCACAAAGAATAACCCTTTCAACAAATGCTGCTTGCTTATTTAGATAAAACCATGTTGAGTTTCTGTCCCGATGTTTTTCAAGTTGACGTTGAAGGACTCTTTGTGATTGAGCAGAATGAATCGATTCATAGATTTTTTCCATTGATTGAAAATTATCCGTATCTCCAGTTATCGAGAATTCCTCATTCTTTATATTATTGCAGGGTAAAATGTTTAAAATTGCTTCTCTAATTTTCTCAGAGTCTTCGGAAGGATTTATGGAAGAAAATACATGTATTTTACAATTGAGATCTGGAAATTTCAATTAATCCAACCTTGAATTTTTTTAAAGGAGGCTTCAATTAATTCCTCTTTTGTTTTATTGTTATTTGTTATTGCATCATCAGACAATGCGATTGAATTACTAATTCCAACTCCTAGTTCTCGAGTATCTCTTTCTTCAAAATTTTCCTTTGTTTTAGGATCATCTGATCTACCTCGTTGTTGTAAGAATCCAAATCTTTTATCAGTTGATGCATGTATTGCAAGCAATTTTACAGTACCATGTTGTCTTAAGACGTCAATTTCTGCATTTGATCTTATTCCATCAATTATTACTACATTTGACTTGGAGTTTTTTATTTCCGGAATAACTAATTCAGCTATCGCACCAGGTCCATTTTTTTCACGAAGCTCAAGCATGAGCTTTCCAAGGTTTGGTCCGGTTGGATCTAAATTATTTTTCTTAGCCTCAGTTCTTACTGCATTACCCATATTGATAGTATCGAATCCTTTTGATTTTAGACCTTCAGCTATTGTAGATTTTCCAGCTCCTGGCATACCAGTTAAACAAACAATTAGTTTTGTCAATACCAAAACAAAAAATGGCTGTTCTATGAAGGTACCGGAAATTATTATAGAGATGCTAGAAAGGATGTTGTATTGCGAACATTTGTAGCAGTAGAAATTTCAAGCAGACAAGTAATCAATGCAATTTCTAAATTTCAATCAGAGGTAAATATCAAGGCAAATCCAGTGAAATCACAAAATCTTCATTTTACCCTTCAATTTTTAGGAGAAATTTCTGAGCAGCAAGCAGAAAAAGTGAAGAAGGAATTACAAAAGATAGAGTTTTCAAAATTTTGGTTAAATTTTAGAGGAATAGGTGCCTTTCCTAAGCTAAAATTTCCTAGAGTAATTTGGATAGGGACAGATAAAGTTGGAGGAGAGGCATTGATAGATTTGGCAAAAAAAGTAGAAAATATCCTAACACCTCTAGGTTTTACAAATGACAAACCATTCAAACCTCATATCACAGTATTTAGAATTAAAAATAAGATTGGAGACATTATAAAGGAAATGCAAAAGTTTGAATCATTTGATTTTGGATCTGAAGAAATTACAAATTTCAAGTTTAAACAAAGTGTTCTCACGCCAAATGGTCCAATTTATTCTGATTTAGTTGAGGTGCATGGAAAATGAAAAAAATACTTTTGGTTGCTAAAAAATCAATAATTCCATCAAAGTCTATAGTCAATTCAAAAAAACAAATCGCAGATTTAGCATTTAATTTAGTTAAAAATGAAATAGAAAAATTTCCGGAAATAGTAGAATTAGAATTTGGTGGTTCATACGCAAAAGGAACCTGGTTAGATAAGGAAGCTGATATTGATATTTTTATAAAATTCAAAAAATCAACTTCAGAGAAAGAATTTGAAAATATTACTAAAGAAATTGGTTTTTCATCAATGAAAAATTTCAAGCCATATGTTAGATATTCTGAACATCCATATGTTGAAGCTGTAATTAAAAAAACAAAGATCAATGTAGTTCCATGTTATGATGTAAAACCATCAAATTGGAAAAGTTCTGCAGATAGATCACCATTTCATACAAAACATATGCAAAAGGCATTAAATTCCAAAATGAAAGATGAGGTTAGACTTTTAAAGAAATTTCTAAAATCTGTTGGAATTTATGGGGCTGAAATTGCAAAACAAGGATTCAGTGGGTATGTGTCTGAAGTTTTGATTTTAAATTATGGTTCGTTTGAAAATGTAATAAAGTCAATTTCTAAAATAAAAGAAAATGAAGTGGTAGGAAAAACATCAAAGAAGTTTGATACTAGAATTGTCATAGTAGATCCTATCGATAGTAATAGAAATCTAGCTGCAGCTATATCAGATTATAATATAGGAAAATTCGTACTTTCATGTAGGGCATTTCAATCTAATCCATCAAATCTTTTTTTCAAGACCTCAAAGAGGGAAAAATCTACTAGCTGGAAAAATGTTCTTGTGATAAAATTTGGCTATACTACAAGAAGTCCCGACATAATATGGGGACAGATAAAGAGAGCATCATCAGCTCTTGCAACTCAGTTAGAAATAGGAGGTTTTGCTGTATTACGCAGTATGTCCTATACCGATGAGAAAAAAGAGGCATATCTTTTCTTTTTGCTAGAATCAACTATTATTCCAAAAAAATATCTGAAAAAAGGACCCGAATTTTTTAGAGAAAATGACTGTGAGAGTTTTATTAGAAAAAATCTTTCAAAAACAGAACTAATGTGGATTGATAATGATTTGAGAGTTGTTTCCCTAGAAAAGAGAAAACATGATAATGTGGTAAAATATGTAAATGAATTTTTGAAAAATAATCTTCAAGTAAGTATTCCAAAAGGATTACAAAATGATTTTAAAAAAGGATTCAACGTTTCCCTTGGCAGTAAAAACTTGAGAAAATCAATTAAAGAGGCTGCATTGGATCTAATTTCAACTGATGGAAAAATCTTTTATTTCAATTAAAAAATTTTCAGAAGAGCCTTATTCAAAAATTCTGGGATATCCTAAAGCCACTAAAAATCAGATAAAAACTAGAATTTTGGAATTGGAAAAATTAAAAATAAAGTCCATTTCTCTTACAGGGCCAACTACTATAGGAAAATTAGCAATTCTAGGTAAAGGGTATGTAGGAGTTGTCGTGCTAGCAAAAAAAGGTACAAAAGATATCGCAGTAAAAATTAGAAGATTAGATTCTCAAAGAAAAGAAATGAGAAATGAAGCAAAACTGCTCAAAACTGTAAATTCTGTAAATGTTGGACCCAAACTATATGATGTAAGTAAAAATTTTCTAGTCATGGAATTCCTAGAAGGAGAAAAAATTGCTGACTGGATAAAAAATCTTAGTGGAAAAGGGAGTGTAAAGAAATTAAAGTTTACAATCAGGTCAGTTCTAGAAGATTGTTATAGATTAGATAAAATTGGATTTGATCATGGAGAATTAAGTAGCATTTCCAAACATGTGATAGTTGGAAAGTCAAAGTCAACTTTGATAGATTTTGAAAGCTCTAGTACCAAAAGAAGAGTTTCAAATGTAACATCAGCAACACAGGCAATTTTTATTGGTTCAGGTATTGCTAAAAAAGTCCAGAGAATTTACAAGGTTCCATCAAAAGATGCAATTATTGAAAATCTAAGAAAATACAAACAGGAGCAATCAAGGGAAAGTTTTGATGAACTTTTAGCAAATTTAAAGTTGTAATAATGAAACTAAGATTAGAAGGTTTTGGTGACTATTGGAGTGCCAATTTCTTAGTAAGATTAGAATTAACAAGAAAAAGAATATTTTATTACGAAAAACTACAATTCTTAATGACTCAATTATCGGAATTTCTAATTAATCCTCGAACCAAAATAAATCTCAAAAAAATTAATACTGATTATAATGGAAATTTGCAAAAAGAGCAATGCAAAATTGATTTGGATGAATTACATCTAAAAATGTCTAAACTTCAGTACAAACTCCACGCAGAAAAAAAACAAGCATTGCTAATAATATTACAGGCAATGGATGCAGGAGGAAAAGACGGAACAATAAGGGATGTAATGCATGGATTTAATCCTCAAGGATGTAAAGTGACATCATTTAGAGCCCCCAATGAAGAAGAGATAGATCATGATTTCTTGTGGCGTGTTCACAAAAAAATTCCTGCTAAAGGCGAAATTGGTATTTTTAATAGATCTCATTATGGTGATGTTTTAGTTGTAAGGATACATAATTTGGTACCAAAGAAAATTTGGTCAAAAAGATATAATCACATTAATGATTTTGAAAAAATGTTAAGTGAAGAAGGGATAAAAATTTTGAAATTTTATTTGCATATTAGTAAAAAAGAACAACAAAAAAGATTAGAACAGAGAATTGTTAATCCTACTAAACATTGGAAAATTGATGAGGCTGACTTTGCAGAGAGAAAATTCTGGGACAAATACATGAATGCATATGAGGATGTCCTCGAAAAATGTAGTACCCCTTGGGCACCATGGTATATTATTCCCTCTGATAAAAAGTGGTATCGTAATTTGATTGTGGCAAAAATCATTACTAAAACCATGGAAGAGATGAAATTACAATTTCCCAAATCAAAAATGAGTATCGATAAAATTCAAAACCTAAAATTATAAAAATTTAGATAATTGTATTTAGTTTGAATTCTTAAAAAAATTATCTTGCTGCCTATCCTCGTTGTACTAGTTTTGATGCACTATCAGGAGTAAAACAGGTAGGTTCACCATTACTGGATTTAAAGACAAGCTCTAAACCGGTATTACATCTGACCTCTTGAGGATCTGCTAACCATCGTATTTGTTGATTTGGTGGTAATACATAATCTGAACCATATTTTGCCATTCTTTTATGCTTCAGAGATTCAACAAACTGCTTTCCATATTCAGTGTAATCATTTAAGATATTGAACTGTAATGCTGCATAATGATATTGCAAGCCTGATTTTTGATAATATTTAGCAGCATCGGTGTTTTCTCCTAATAATGAATATTCCATTGCCGCATCATGATAGTGATAAGCTGCCTGGCGATGTGAGTTTATCACATCTTTGTATTTTACAAATTTTAAGGCCAATTCTGAAAGGTTATCCCCACTGACAACATTTTTCGTTGCTGATTCTATAGAACCTGACTCACCTATACGTTCAACAGGAATTCCATCAGGATCAACGACTTATACGACACCATTGACCCAAGGATGAATTGTACAAAAATATGTCACAATCCCACTATCTTTCCAAAGAAATTGATAATTAAAAGAACCACCAGGTTCCAGAGGACCACTATTAAAAATGCCATCAGCACCACTACTAAAGCTTCCAGATGTTACCGTATGAATAACTGAATCAGTATTTTCCCATGTTATAGTATCTAGTACAGATATTTTCAATTCTGAAGGAATAAAATGGAAGAGATTTTTGGGATTTGATGCATTTGGAGGAATTATTATTTCATATTCTTCTGCATGGACGGAATCAAATTCTAGAGAAAAAAGAAAAATCATTCCTATAAACAAAGAAACTGCAATTATCTTCAAATTAAATAACTTTCAGAAGTAAAATCATCTTTCTTCCTAATTAACTCCGTTTTTAAAAATCAGTTTTGAAAACATAGGATAATTTCAGTCTTTAATTAAAAAACAAAGAAAAAGGATTATTGGGTCCAACCCATATTAACCAATTTTTGTACACTGGATATCTTAACACATGCTGGTCCTCCTGATGGTTTGAACACAAGTGAATGAGAGGATTTACACGATACATTGTGTGGATCAACACCTTCTTGGAGTTGCTTTAGAGGTGGCAAACCTACAACAAGTACTTCTTCATGTTCTGAAGGATCTGATTGAATGCCAGATAATTCTTCAAATTCATAAATTACTGCATCAATCCAATTTTCTACATCTTCAGGATCTGTTTGTGTGTCAAAGTTATTCCAAATCTGTTCATAGTAATCATCTAGTCTTGAAGAATCAATTGGATCGAAATCATCTTCTATTTCCTGATAGATTTGTTGTGAACGCCACACAAAGGCAGAGCCATCTTGAAATTCTGCCATTTCTTCAACATTGCCATCAACTACAGCTTCTTCATATTCTACTTTGGCAGTTTCTAATAATCCGTTAATTAACTGCATTTTAAAGTCTGGATCTTGGCTTAATTCATCTCCTACAATAAGATCTCTTGCTTCTTGGATGATTTCTTTGGCATCTTCAATAGCTGATTGGGCCTGAGATCTGTTTACATTAGTATTTGCTTTATCTTGTAAATCCATTAGTGTGGTTTGTAGTTTTTCATCAAAGCTTGGATTATCTTCAAGATGTGTACTCATTGTATCATATAGCTCAGATATAGGATGAGCAGCATGAACAAGTGTTAGTTTTGAATTTTTTTCATCCAGATTCAATTCTAATGCCCAAAAGTGTCCTAGTGTTTCTTCTAATGTTCCTGCAAATTCTAATTTGTCATTTCTATTCGAATCCGCAAAAGCAAATGAAATGCTTCCTAGAACAACAATTGTCAAAAGAACTATTACTGTTTTAGTCATCTGACTGTTTCGAATTTGAGATTATTTTAAGGTGAGATTCATTTTAGAGGCTTGTTCTAATTCTATAGATTAATGGAATTAGAAGGATTGGTCTGATTGAAAGAAAAGTAACGCAGTACAGACCATTACAAGTTGAATATTCACTAACTAAGAAAGGAAAAGCACTTAATTTTATTTTGGTTCTAATGGCAGAATTTTCATTTCAGTATGAACCTGAAAAAATCTTCAAAGACAAAAAACCAAGGCATGTAAAACAATACTTTGGAACTGAATATCTTTCAGAAGTTTATGATTAAAGGAAAATTCTATACTGGCAGGATTTGAATTAGTTAAGTGATTAAGTCAAGTTTAGATAAAATGGGACCGGCAGGATTTGAACCTGCGACCACTAGCCCCCCAGACTAGTATCATACCAAGCTAGACGACGATCCCTTAATGGACAGGCATAAAATGAAATTATTAAATCGTCGGATTGTTATTATTAATTATTGAAGATTTGTAATATTTGTCATAGGATTTCAGCTACTGGGCAAGATCATCTTGACTGTATTCAAAAACGAAGAGTAGAGCTTGAAGATGAGGATCTCAAAAATAAAATTCCAGAGAAGATTGATTTGGCAAAAAATCCAGAAGATTTGGGTGTTGAAGTAAGAGCTATTCTAGAACATTTGTCTAGAGAAAAAGATAAAGATTAAAGCCATTTTGTAATTCTCTCTTTTTCAAATTGTACCTTTTCCATTAGATGTTCTTTTGTTGACTCTGTTAGTCTTGTGGTGGGTTTTGATTCTGAAAACATATCTACCTCAATTAGAGACGCGGTGTCTCTTCCTGATTCAATAAAGCATCCTCCCTTACCATCGTACAATTCAAAATCTTCTTTAGATTGGATTTTAGATATAATATTTTTTGCAACTACTTGTCCTTCGCCTTCTGCAAAAACACCTGCCTTTGGAACTGCCATTTTTTCTCCAACTGGTAAGCTAGTAACATCCCCAACTGCATAGACACTCATAGGAAGTTTTACAATCCCTAGTGATTTGGATAAAACCCCCTTGTTTTGCCAATCCTGATTCATAAATTACCTTAGGAGCAATGTGCGGTGGAATAGCCAAAAGTAAATCAAATTCAGCTTGAGTATCTTCAAAAAGTAGTTTATTTTTTTCAACTGACAGAGTTTTGCAAGAGTTGTGAAAAACAATATTTTCAGAATTTATCAATTCAAGGATTCGCTGGCTTACTTCGGAGCCTGCTGCAGGTAATGTTATTGGAGCAGGACTGTAGAAATGGATTTGAACTGATTTACGATTTCCAGAATTTCTTAGCATAGAATCGATAAGTAAAGCTGCCTCAAATGGCGCAGGTGGGCATTTGTAGGGCATTCCCATAATTGCAATTGCAATTATGCCAGATTTTATTTTATTTAGTTTATCATTAATTTCTAAGAGCTGATTATGATCATACAAATTCATTCCATTTTCTATCAATCCTGAAATTTTTTCAGGAGCTAAAACTGCCCCCATTGCTATTATTAAAAAATCAAATGAAAGGTTCTTTGTAGTGGTTTTCACATTTTTGTTTGGCAAGTCTATTTGCAAAATTTCTTCATTGAGAAAATTGATTCCTTTTTTTCCAAGTTCATTTAAAGAACCAATAGATTCTTCAAAGGTTCTTGATCCGTTCATAATCCAAAGTTTTGCAAAGCCAACCATAAACCAGTTTTTTTTATCAATTATTGTAATCTTAACTTGGGATGACGAAAGAGAATTTTGAATTTCATTTGCTGCAGACAGTCCTCCAAACCCTCCACCAAGTATTAACACGTGTGGAATATTTTCAGACAACTTATCGTTCTTGAGTAGTAGGTCTAATCAAAATTTCATTAACATTGACATGGCTTGGTGATTCTACAGCATAAAGAATTGCGTTTGCTATATCGTCTGCTTGTAAGGATTCCATTTTCTTTGCATTTTCAACAAATGCCTGTAAGGACTCATCAGTAATGGTATTTGTCAATTCAGTTGCAACCACTCCTGGTTCAATGCAGGTAACACGAATATTTTTTCTAACGCTGAGTTCTTCTCGTAATCCCTCACTAAATGCAGTAATCGCATGTTTTGTGGCACAATAAACACTACCCGCTGGAAAAACGATTCTTCCGGCAACTGATGATATATTCACAATATGGCCTGACTTTTTTTCAAGCATATGTGAAACTACTGCGCCAGTACAATACAAAACTCCCTTGATATTAACGTCAACCATTTGATCCCATTCATCAATCTTCAAATTTTTTACAAAGCTCAGAGGCATCAATCCAGCGTTATTTACTAGAATATCTACAGAGCCCCATTTTGATAAAACAGATTCTACAAATGATTTACATTCTTCTTTTTTTGTCACGTCAAGTTTTTGAGAGAATACTTCGCATCCGTTTTCTTTAATTTTATTTTTCAACTCTGTGAGTCTATCAGTCCTTCTTGCTCCAATTGCAACTTTGGCTCCTGCTTTTGAGAGTGCTAATGCAGTTGCAAAACCAATTCCGCTACTTGCGCCAGTTACTATTGCTACCTTATCTTTAATCATTGAAATTCACTTGTTTCATTTTTATTTCTTCATGGTAAAAATGTTTACTTGAATTCTTCACAAACAAATCCATGTAAATTTGTAGCAAGTTTAATAGAAGAAAAAATACTAGTAAAATTATGAAGCCTGAAAAATGTGCATATTGTGGAGATATGACTGATATGCCGTTTCAATGCAATTATTGCAAGGATCCTTTTTGTTCAGAACACAGACTTCCAGAAGAACACAGATGTGTAAAATTATCTCAGATAAGAGCCAAAAGATTTGGAGAAAGAAAAGTAATTCGGGATGGCGGGCCAAACAAGCCAAATGTATTCAAACGAATGTTTGGAAGATTCAAGTAGAAACTAGTATGGGCTTTTCTCTGGAGAGATTTTTGCTCTTCTTCCTTGATAGATTAAGGCAACTGCAAGTGCAAACAGCACCAAAGCAGTTAAGGGAAAATTTTTAGGTTCTGGCAACACAAACCAATAGTAAATTCCAAATCCAATTGCAACGGCAGCCTGTATCCAGAGCTTTATCCATTTTGGGGCTTTGATAGCCCTACTAATTGCCTCAATTACAAATATGCCAATTACTGGATAAATTGTATAAAATAGAAAATCAATCACATCAACACCGGTGTGTGTCATTAAATGAAATTATTTTAGGTATAATTTCTATCTAATCTTCCCATCTGACTTTGGTTGCAATATTTTTAGAAATTAATGCCTGAGCGTTTTCATATGGGATTGTAGCAATGTCTTCGGTTTTAAATGGCCCATATTTTTCAAGATCAGCTCCTACAATTTTATCTACTTCCTGAAGAAATCTTATGACAACTGTTTTAGTTTTATGGTTTTGTGAAAGAGATTCAAGAAATTTTGATTTCCCATTAATTGTAGCAGACAGAACCATTTCTGTTCTTTCGCGTTGTTCTTCTTCCGAATCAAGGATAAATTTTTCTTCATCTAATAAATTTTTAAATTCGATTTTATCTAATTTTGAAATTTTATCTAATCTGATATTTATTAAAAGCGATGTAAGTTCTGTTGCCATCTGGATTAGTCTTTCTTTGATTTTGCTTTCTACTCCATCAAATTCTTGTCTTTTTAGATTTCCAATAAAATCTGATAGTTGACGATAAAAGTTTGGATCAATCTCTTGAATTGAGTCATTCTCTGTTTCTCGGAGAACGATATGATGTAGTTCGCTTATATCAAATTGTTTTGATTCTGACATTTCTTACCTAATCCTTAAATGGTGGGTGTATTTCTGTTTGATTGTACAAAATTGCCCTATAAAGTTAGTCATGGTAAAGCTATCCAAGTAACATATTCCCCCGATGAAGTATTTTCAAGAATTCAGCATGAGGGTATCCAGTTCATAGATTTACAATTTACAGGACTTACTGGCCGTTTTCATCATACCACAATATCAGCTAATACTTTTACTCCTGAACAAATGAGAGATGGACTTCCAAAGCTGGATGGTTCCTCCATTATTGGGTTTACCAGTATTGCAGATTCAGATCTTCTTTTAAAACCTGATCCAAATACGTTTGCCATTATTCCATGGATGACTGAGAACAAAACTGCAAGATTACTATGTGATGTTTATTGGGGAGAAGGCCGAGGAAGACTATCAAGAGATCCCAGAGGAATTTCACAAAAAGCCGAAGAATACATCAAGGCTCAGGGATTTGATTCTAGTGCTTGGGGTCCTGAAGTAGAATTTTTTGTTTTTGATAAAATTCATTGGGATGTATTGACTCCATACAAAGGCCAATCATATTCAATTGAATCAAAAGAGGCACCATGGAGTCAGGAGGGCTCTGGATATCCAATGGGTCTTCAAGAAGGGTATTATCCAAGTACACCATCCGATACCTTAACACCATTTAGAAACGAATGTGTCAACATTTTGAATACTAATTTTGGAGTATTATGTGATAATCATCACCACGAAGTAGCAACTGCTGGTCAGTGTGAGATTGATATCAAATACGATTACATGACAAATGCTGCTGATGCTGCCCAGTCTTACAAGTATGTAATTAGAAATGTTGCAGAAAAATATGGAAAGGTCGCAACTATGATGCCAAAACCAATTGCAATGGATTCAGGTTCTGGTATGCACGTTAATGTCAGTTTATGGAAAGGAAAAGAAAATGCTTTCTATGATCCTGATGATGGTGATGAATTAAGTCAAACTGCAAGATACTTTTGTGGTGGAATAATTAATCACGCAAAAGCATTGTCTGCTATTTGTAATCCTACAACAAACTCCTATCACAGACTTGTTCCAGGATATGAAGCACCTGCCTATATTGCATGGAGTTCAGGAAACAGATCAGCAATAGTTAGGGTACCAAAACATCTCAAAGGTAAAAATTATTCACATCTTAAGAGATTAGAGTTTAGAGCTCCAGATCCTTCATCTAATCCATATTTGGTATTTGCAGCAGTTACTGCAGCAGGTCTTGATGGAATCAAGAAGAAGATGGATCCTGGTGATCAAATATTGGATGATATTTTCAAGATGACAAGATCTGACCGAGCAAAAAGAGGAATTGGTGTATTACCAAAGAGTTTAGGTGAAGCTTTAGATGAGTTAGAAAGTGATAGAAAATTCCTTAATCCAATTTATACAAATGATGTAATTGATAAAATTATAGAGTTAGAAAGAAGAGACCAACGTGAGATATCAATTAGGCCTCATCCTCATGAATTTTATCTATATTTTGATGTCTAAACTCTTCCAGTCAGCTGAAAAATATAGAATAATGATATAGCAATTAATACAAATCCCCCACTAAGAAATATTCCTCTTCGATTCTCAGAACTACCTGATTTGTAGATTAACACACCACCAGCTAAACCAACAAACAAAACAAGGACTCCAATTATTACAATGCCAAAACCTGTGTCAGTAATTAACGGATAAAAAAATCCTGCTAATAACGCAAAAAACACAATTAGATAAACATACTTGAATCCAGCAAGTAACCTAGATGATTGTTTATTCAATGTAAATTGTGAATTTGGAAATTTAATAAATTTGAGTGTTAGTTTTTGAGACGAATTACATCATTCCGCCCATATCAGGCATGCCACCCATTCCTGGCATTCCACCTGGCATGCCACCCATTCCTGGCATTCCACCTGGCATGCCACCTTCAGCGCCTGGTGGTGGACCTGTAGATTTTTGCGTAGCAATTACATCATCAATTCTAAGAATCATACATGCAGCTTCAGATGATGCAGATACAACTTGAAGCTTTACTGCAAGAGGTTCTATTATATCACTTGATTTCATGTTTGCAATTTTTCCTTTCATTACATCAATTCCAGTCCATTTTTCACCTTTGAGTTGTTTTGACCGCAAAGAAGTGAGGGTATCAATTGGATCCATTCCAGCATTCTCAGCTAGAGTTAATGGAATTGATTCAAGAGCATCGGCAAATTTCTCAGCAGCAAGTTGTTCTCTTCCTTCAAGTGATTTTGACCAGTTTCTTAATTTTGTTGCAGCAAAGGTTTCAGGTGCACCACCACCAGCAACAATTGTTGGATTAACGATAACATCTTTTACAACCATTATTGCATCATGAACAGAACGTTCAACTTCATCAACAACTCGTTGGGAGCCACCCCGAAGAAGTAGTGTAACAGATTTTGGATGTCTACAGCCTTCAATGAAAACCCATTTGTCTTCTTCAATTTTTCTCTCTTCTACCAGTTCTGCGCTCCCAAGATCTTTTTCAAATAGATCATCAAGGTTTGTTACAATTCTAGCACCTGTTGCTTTTGCTAGTTTTGTAAGATCACTTTCCTTAATTCTTCTAACTGCAATAATTCCTGACTTAGCAAGATAATGTTGAGCCATATCATCAATTCCTTTTTGGCACAATACTATATTAGCTCCAGAACCAATTACTTTGTCTACCATATTCTTGAGCATTCTGTTTTCTTCATCAAGGAATGTCTTCAGTTGTTGAGGATTTGAAATGTTGATTTTAGCATCAGTTTCAGTTTTGCTAATTTCAAGTGCCGTATTAATCAGAGCTATCTTTGCGTCAGAAACTTTTCTTGGCATTCCACCATGAACGATCTCTTTGTCAAGAACTATTCCCTGAATAATTGTAGAGTCTTTGATTGAGCCTCCTGCTTTCTTTTCTACCTTAATATCATCTATATCAACATCATATTTTTCACCTTCCTTTTCAGCTACTGCAAGAACTGATTTTACTATAATATCTGCTAAAAGATCAGAGTCTTTTCTAACCAATTTTGTCTGCATTGAGGTTTTTGCAACTTTATTTAGAATTGATTTGTCATTTGCGTTAATAGTATCAGCTATACTTTCAAGGAATTGTTTTGCTTTTTTTCCTGCCTTTCTATAACCATCAACAATTATGGTTGGATGAACATCTTGTTCTAAAAGTGATTCTGCATTTTCAAGAAGAGCACCAGCCAAAACAACAGCAGAGGTTGTTCCATCACCCACTTCATTATCAGTAGTCTTTGAAATTTCTACAAGCATTTTCGCTGCCGGATGTTGAACATCAATTTCTTTTAGAATGGTTGCACCATCATTGGTAATAGTAACATCTCCTAAGGAGTCAACTAACATTTTATCCATACCTCGTGGTCCTAAACTAGTATGTACAATTTCAGCAATAATTTTAGCAGCAGAGATATTGTTTTTTTGAGCTTCTTTTCCTTTAGTTTCAGTTCCGCCTTCTTTTAGCAAAACCACAGGCATATTTCCTTTAGAAGTTGCTTGCATACCCATAGATGGAAAAACTTTAGATTCCCCTTTTATACCTTGCAGATCAAAAATAGATTTATCTTAGAGTTAAAATCGGTGTTTTTAAATTGGGAAAATCGAGCTGCAAATTATGGCCAAGTCTGCAAATAAAGAATCTTATAATAAAATTTTCTCCAAGCTAAAAGAACATCACAAGTGGTTTGAAAATTCCATTCCATTAATTGCCAGTGAAAATATTCCTAGTCCAGCAGTTAGAGAAGCAATAATCTCAGATTTTGGAAATAGATATGCCGAAGGTTGGCCTGGTGATAGAGTGTATGCAGGATGTATCTTCATTGATGATGTAGAGTTTGAATGTATGAAACTTGCAAAGAAACTATACCGAGCAAAATTTGCAGATGTAAGACCAATTTCAGGTGTAGTAGCAAATCTTGCAGTTTATTCTGCTTTTACAAATCCAGGAGATGTAATGTTGGCACCATCCATTCCTGCAGGTGGACATATTTCTCATGGAAAAAGAGAACATTCAGGAACAGCAGGATTGGTTCATGGATTAGAAATTGAATTTTATCCATTTTATGCTCAAGAGATGATAATTGATGTTGATAAAACAAAAAAGAAAGTCAAGGAGTTAAAAAAAGATAATCGCCTGCCAAAAATGGCAATGTTTGGTGGTTCATTATTCTTGTTTCCGCATCCTGTCAAGGAATTATCTGATTTTCTAAAGAGTTACGGAATGCACATAAACTATGATGCTGCTCATGTCGCAGGTTTAATTGCGGGTGGAAAATTTCAGGACCCATTAAGGGAAGGTGCTGATACCATGACTATGAGTACACATAAGACATTATTTGGTCCTCAAGGAGGACTTGTTTTAGGTTCTAAAGAACATGAAGAGCCAATAAAGAAAGCAACGTTCCCAGGACTAACAAGTAGTCATCATATTCACCATATGGCCGCAAAGGCAGTTACCTTTGCAGAAGCATTAGAGTTTGGAAAGGATTATGCAAGTAAGGTGATAAAAAATGCAAAATATTTTGCAGAAGTCCTAAGTGATGCGGGTTTCAAAGTTTTAGGTGAAGGTAGAGGATTCACACAATCACATCAGATTGCAGTAAATGTTCTAGACTATTCTGATGGAGGTAAAGTTGAGGCGGACCTAGAAAAGGCCAACATAATTGTTAACAGACAACTTATCCCAGGTGACATTAAAGCAGGTCGTAATTACTTTCATCCAGGTGGAATTAGATTAGGAGTTTCAGAGATTACAAGACTTGGCATGGACAAAAATGAGATGAAAGAGATTGCAGATTTAATTAAAAAAGTTGTAATTGAGAAAAAAGACCCAAAGAAGATTCTATCAAAGGTTAAGGCAATAAGAAAAAACTATCAAAAGGTTAAGTTTTGTTTTGATAGCAATCTTGGTGCCTATGAATACGTAAAATTGCGATAATAATTAGGCATAGTCTGTAAGGAGGGATTGATCGCCTTGACTTTTTCCAAAAACTAGATCAATTTCATCAGATAGTGCATGAATTCTTCCCCTTTGATATGCACCCACATCATACTTGTTAACAAGTCTCTTTGCAATCTTAAGATATTTTTCTACTGAACCCCTTGTGATGGTAGGGATAAGTTTGTGACCGCATACACATGTTTGGATTAATGGCATCCTACGGAAAGATTTTCCGCAAGCAGTACATCGAAAATTTTGCCTTGCATATGCTCTTAGATTTCCCATGATATCTGGAACTAAATGAGTTGAAATTACGTTTGATACAATCTCGGTTGTGTTTACAGCATCAATCATTTCAGCATTTCTTATTTGCATGTCAAATTTATCAAGCATTGAGCCAAGTGTTGAATATGCACTTCTTGATTTTGATGTTGTAAGAGATGATGTTTTATGTGTAAAGTCATATCCATAAAATTGCTTTTCAGTTTCTAGACGTGATTTTATGATTTCGACGCATGTTATATCTGATGCTTTTTTTTGTTTTATTGTATCCTCGAAAAATTCAAGAGGGAAATTTTGTCCCACCTCTAGGTTATGTGCCTGTGGTTGTGATTCGTAGGGAAGTACTAGTGGTTGAACAAGTAATGGAGCATCCATTAGCCCACCAATCCTGTCAGAGAGAAACTGTCTTGAAAAATTTAAGAGACTATCCATTAAAAGCATTATAGAGTCGGCATCACCATCAGCATCACGCCTTTTAGCTGAATGCCAATTTGGGGTTGCAAAACAAACATGGGTTTCAGTATAACCAATAATTCTTCCTACAATTCCAACTGATGTATGAGGGGCCAAACCTATGATTAGATGACCAATTAACTCATCAGTACTTTTTACGTTGTAAAATGGTGATTTTCCATAAAACTTGTCTAATAGAGTATCAATGTACTTACACACAGAAACTAGATACCTACTACTTTCATTTGGGATTATAACATCCTGCATTTTAAGTTCAATGGTTTGGTCTAAATCTGTGATGGGATTCCCATCGATATCATGTGTATATCCCAAAGTCTTTAGCTTTTCAATTGATGTACCAATCCATGAAGGTTTGAATTGAGTGAGAGGTGAGTTTGTAGCATCGAATCTGACTGTTCCGTCTTTGAATACCGTTAGACCAAAGTTTTGCCGTACCAATCCTTTTTCTAATGGTTCAGCAATTCTATCTTGATTGATTAATTCCTTGACTCCCTTTAATGGCTCTTGAGCCCTAAGACCCATCTTTTCTTGGGCGTTAACTAATCTTGTTTTTAGTGGGAATGCTTTGTGAGAGTGAGAAGACGCTTTTCTTTTACATTTTTCACAATATGGATTATCAAGTGTATCTTTACATTTGTTACACCTGTAATTCACAGAGGTTTTAGTTCCACATTTTGAGCATTTTATACCAATTGATGGTTCTCCACATTCAGTACAATTTCTATTGAAAATATTTGTAAAGAAATTATCATGTCTTGAAGCTTTAAGAAGATCTCGTGTTGGTCCTCCTTTATCACTAATTGGGAACAAAACATGAGTTGGAGGCTTCATTAATCTTGGAGCAGCTTTTTCTGGTCTTCCAATTCTCACTCCAATAGAAGTTGAGAATTTATTTCTAATTTCTATTTCAGAGGACTCTGAGATAATTTTTGGAACTGATAAATCTGAGATTTTTGGCTCTTTTCTAAAGAGCAAATTAAAGAAAATCTCAGCCTCTTGATTTTCCAGAATTAGTATTTGGTTATTTTTGATATGAGGAACTCCAAGTTTTTCAAGGATGTTTTTTATTTCTAAATTGTACTCTATGGAATTTTCGTTTAATTTGATTGGATGAAGGAGTTTTTCTAGGTCCTCAGTGGAAATTTGGTCCCAAAAATACAGATATTTTGGATGAAGGGGAATTTGAAAATCAAGAGATAGTTTCAAGGAATCATCTAATGAAGGAGTTTTGTTAAGAAATTGTATTAGATATTTATCATCAGGCTCATATTTTGCTAGTTTTTCTTTTAATTCTTCAATCCAATACTCTTCAACATATCCAGTTGGAACCAGTTGTGCGTTATTTTCTAAAAAGTCTCCAAAGGAAATGAGAATATCTCCTAGATGAAGAATTTTTTCAATTTCTTGTTTAATTTCAAGTCCATGTTTTACATCTCTAATTTTGACGACATTGCCGTTTTTTAGCCGGACTGTGGGAGTTTCAATAGAATCAACAAATGCTACAGTTGCTCCTTTCCCAGGAATATCTATTTTGATTTGGGTGCCAACTGTTATTGTGTGATCTAAAATCTCTGCAATGATTGGATGTATTCCAACAGAGGCAAAACCGGTATTGCAGGCCCTTCCATATCTTAAACGGAATCCTCCAAGCTTATTGGGCATAGATAAGACTGATCTTCCAGTAATTACTTCACGCATTCTTTTTGCTGCGGCGTCTTCCTGACTATCTCCAGTTTGAACCGCTCCTTTAAGGTCAGCTAGCCATTCCCATCCATCTAAATTGTATAATTCAATCCTCTTGAGTAATTTTTTAGATCTTCCAATTAGTCCATCATTTAGAACTCTTAATGCTCCACCTCTAACTCTGTCTGTTTTTATGCGTGTCATTCCCTTATGGTTGACAACCTCAAAAGGATCTGTATCGACTCCATCAAGTTCAACGGGAAGATTCAAAATCACCGTCTCAATGTCCTCATCTAGTATATGAAATTGAAAACTGCTTGCTTCTCTTTCATAGATTCTTAGTTCTTCTATAAATCTGCCAGTTTCATCATCAAATGAATTGGCCTGATATTTTGATAGCTTTACTGCTTTTCTTACATGATCTGCCAAAAGCATAGTTACTGCTGATTCTGTTCCACCCGCAGAACGCATTGGGCCTGCAATAGAAACTGAAAGATATTCAGATCCATCCTTGTTTTTCTTTATCTTTACTTCACTAATTCCTTGTAAAGGAGCTATTGTTACTCCCTCAGTTACAATAGCAAGTCCTACTCTTACTGCCAAGTCCAGTTTTTCTTCCAAAGTTGAATCAGGAAGTGTGTACTTTCCTAAGGCAATCTCTTTTGATAGAATTAAGGCTGATAGTTCTTTACCATTGATTTTTAACAAATCTCTAAGTGGTTCAGCAATATCAATTTCGTGCATTTTTGCTACACGATCTGCTAGATCAAATGCGATTTTCGGCTCTATTATTCCTGAAGAATCTACAAGGCTAGATTTTGCCGCAGCGGCTTTCTCAAAAATTGTATAAGTTTCATTTGAGAGTTCCGAGTAATAGTTTTGATAATAATTTGGCATCTTAATGCCACTAATTCGTGAGATGGCGTCATTCTCGGACATAATATTGTCCTATCATTTGCTTCTTTGAATTGCTTTTGCTATTTCTTCTAGTTTTTTGATACTTCCGCCCTTTTCTAGGAAAGTTCCAATTACTAGTGCATCAGCTCCTGCTTTTACCAATCCAGAGGCAGTCTTTACGTCCTTAATTCCACCACCAACAATAAGAAATCCATTGAATAATTTTCGTACCGTTTTAACCATTTCAGGGGTGATATTTGATTTTGCGCCAGAACCTGCTTCGAGGTAAACAAACCTCATTCCTAGAAATTGTGCTGCTAATGAATATGCTGCTGCAATTTTTGGTTTGTCAAATGGAATTCCTCTTGCAGACCCTACAAACCATGCAGATGTTCCCTCACCTATTACTAAATAGGCAGTAGGTAATGGCTCTAAACCAAATTTTAGTACACTTGGTGCGCCTAAGGCTTGTGCCTGAGTGATAAAGTAAGGATTTTCAGAATTCATCAAGGAACTAAATAAAATTGCATCAGCGTCAGGTACGACTCCTGTGACATTTCCAGGAAAGAGAATGATTGGAATTTTGATTCCTTTTTTAATACCCTTTACGACCTGAGCCATTTCCATTTGGTCTGTAGCCGATGAACCACCTACTAAAATGGCAGATGCTCCTATATTTTCTACGTCTTTTGCAAGTTTACTTGAAGATTCTATATTCGATACTTCAGAATCAATTAAAACAAACAATAATGCATTTTTCTTTTTTAATTCAGATTTGAGAAACGATTCTACTTTATTTCCAGTCATAAAATTGGTTTGTGGATGACTCTTTAAAGTTTAATTGGAATGTTGGTATACAGATTTGTATAGCTATGAGAGATATTGAAAAATCTAATTTTAACAATATTATACGACAAATCATCAAAAAATCACTATTTACAGAGCGACAAATTGAAATTATTTTAAATCAGAAAGATCTTCTAGAATCTGAATTTAGCATAACAAAAGGTGCGTATTATAGGCAAGTAAATCAATCTAGAGATAAATTAATTGCATTATTCTATACAATCATACTTTTACGCGGTCTAGGCATACTTTTGCCAGATGATATTGATGTGATATCAAAACTTTCAGAACAGATCAGTGTGATAAATGACAGTGATGTTTTTTCAGAACGTGAAGATGAGGTCATTAATGTGATTGATAAAGTCATCCACCAGGCATGTAATATGTGATATTGATTGTTTTTGATTTAATTATGTTGTTGGGTAGTTTGTGATAGGTAATGTGAGTTTGTTAATCTAAAGTGTGAAATAATATTGTTCAATCACGATAAATCACAATCTAAGAATAAAATCTGTGATGTTAATAGAAATTCCAGACCCTGAAGTTATTTTAAGTGTGATTCTGGCATTTTTGGTAGGATTAGGAGGCCTATATGCGTTTTATAAGGTTCGTCCATTTATCAATACAAAAACCAATAATGATTCAACACAGTCAGAACGCCTAGAATATTATGAAAGACAGTTAATTGATATGAAAATACGTCTAGATGCCTTGGAATTACAGGGAATTGAGACAAAGACTGAGGATCCAAATATAGAATTAAAAGAATTTTTAGAAAAACTAGCAAAAAAAGAGGAGCAATCAATTGAAAAAAATATTGAATCCAAGCCTGAGGAGATAATAAAAGAATCAAAAATAGTTGAAGTGCCTACTATTGACTCAAATGATGTCACAGAGCAAGTATTATATTTAATCACAGACAAAGCTATGACGTCACGTGACATTCAAAAGGCCCTAAACCGCAGTAGAGAACATACTTCTCGGTTTATGAAAAAATTATTTGAAGATGGATTAGTTGATAGAAATACAAAAACTAAACCATATACATATTCTATTACAGAAAAAGGCCAAGAAAGAATTGCCTCAATTCAGAACAATTCAATAATTGCATAAACAGTTTTAGAAATTTTTCTGGTTGTTTTATTGAATATCATCCTCAAAAAATAAGGAAATAATGGATAATTTATTATTAATTATAAATTATAGATTTTATTAAATTATATATATTATTAATTTATAATCAAAATATGTCCATATTAGAAAATGAAGTATTAGTAAAAATTACATCTGCAGGAACAATTTCAATCCCTAAACAATTTCGGAAATATATGGATATTCAAAAAGGTGAATATGTTAAAGTTATCTTAGGAAAAGACAGGTTAATTGTGCGGAAAATTTTGATTACTTAGGGTATTATCTTTGTTTTTGACCGATTTTTATGGTTTGATATGTCCATTCACGCCCGGTTCTAATTCTATCTATTTTACCTTTTGAGGAAAATCGAGATAAATATGTAGAAATTATACTAAGTTTTACTGGCTCATTATACTCATCTTCATATTTTTCAAGAATGTTAGTTGATGTAAATTTACCCATAGGGAAGAATTTATCTACGATATGCCATATTTTGGCTCCTATAGAGTCCATATGATTAGTTTCTTGCTCCTCCTCAATATTCATCAAATCCATCATTTCAAATATTTTTAGAATTTTATCTCTTGTTACATTTCCTTCTAATTTTATATCATATCGAGCTCCATCAGAGTCTTCCATATCAATTCGAATGCGTTTTTTTACCATCTTTAGATCTATGAGGATCTGATGTTAACAGTTCAACTGATCCAAGAATATTTGTTAACTAATTACTTTGTTAACATTGACTGTGTAACTCACACCTAGTATATTTTTTGTTATTAACAATTGAGGATTAGTAGATAAGGAAATAATTCAAATTTTATGCCTGGAGTGGAAATGAAGGGGTAGTTTTGTTATTATTAACATTGTTAACGACGACCTTAACGCCTGGAATGGAAATATAGGGGTAAAAATGGCCTTTTTTGATTTTTTCTTAACATAGAATTAACAATTTGTTAACTAGTCAAAATTAGGAATTAACCCACACACCAATATTTCCACTCTCTCTTTTTCTATTTTTTTTTTGAAAAAATCTAACTAAAATAAATTAATTACAAACTAAACTAGAATTATTATTCTATACTATACTCTTCTAATTTAGACAGGATTATGTTGCTATTGAGTAGAAACAAAGGTGTGTGAGTATGTCAGATCCAATAGACAGATTACTGGATGCAGCAGAGTCTGGTAGGTCCATTATTAAAAACCGTGAAATTCTTCACTTTACCTATATCCCAAATACTATTCAACACCGAACTACAGAACAAGAACAGGTAACCCAATCACTATTACCTATACTCAAACAATCAAGACCCTCAAATCTCTTAGTGTATGGTAAACCAGGCACAGGCAAAACCCTAGTTGTAAAAAAAGTAATATCAAAAATCCAAGAAAGAGTTGAAAAATCCAATTTTCCGATAAAATTAATCTATTCAAATTCTAAAGAAGAGACAACACTATATGGTCTTCTAGTAAGTTTTGGTCGTCAATTAGGTCTATTAGATAAAGAGCTTCCATCGACTGGACTAGCAATAAGTGAGGTCTTTAAGAGAATTCTAAATAATATCAATGAAACTAAAATCAACGTAATCTTTGTAATTGATGAAATTGATTATTTGGCTGAATTAATCTCAAAAACAGGAAAGGATATACTTTATCAACTAACCCGAGCAAATGAGAGATTAAATCAAGGCTCACTAACCTTAGTTGGTATTTCAAATGACCTTACCTTCAAAGAAAAACTGGACCCAAGAGTAATTAGTAGTCTCGGTGAGGAGGAGATCGTTTTTACAAATTACAATGTTGAGCAAATTAAAAAAATTCTAGAAGAGAGAATCAAAGATGCCTTTGAAGCCAATTCAGTTGAAGAATCAGCACTAAATCTTTGTGCGGCTCTAGCCGGAGGTGAACATGGTGATGCAAGAAGAGCAATTGACCTAATCCGGGTGGCAGGAGAACTTGCTGAAAGACAACAATCAGACAAGGTTACAAAAGAACATGTTAGATATGCGTCCCAAAAAATTGAAGAAAATAAAGAGGAAGCATCCCTAAAATCATACCCTCTACATGAAAAATTGCTTATTCTTGCAATAATGAAAGCCTCTGGCTCATCTACTGGTGAAATATATTCATCATACAAATCACTATGTAAATCTGTAGGAAGAGATGAACTTACTCAGAGAAGAATAACTCAAATGCTAAGTGAAATTGAATTATCTGGTATTATTACCGGAAGACTTGTTCATCAAGGAATTCATGGAAGGACTAAAAAATACAAACTAACTGTTTCCTCTGAAATGGTTAAAAAAACATTTAAAGACGACCTAACTTTGAAGGATGTTGTCTAAATTAGAATTATAGTTTTCATGAAATACTTGAAAAGTTTTCAAATTCACCATTAAGGCAATTCCAGGATTTGGAGTCATACCTACACTTGCCTGAAATGGAGTTTGTTTTTGCCATGAACCTGAATTCACCAATAGAATTCCTTTGTACATATCTAATTGTGCTCTATGCACATGACCCACATGAAAAATATCTGGAATTTCATCAATAACCATTAGATCTTCCATTTCTGGAGCAATCGGTGTCTGGCTACCATAAATCGGACTAAGATGTCTTGCTCTCAAAAGGTGTTTCATGACATTGGCAGGATTATCATAACTCAGACCTGGGGTTGTCTTTACAATATCATCTATGCTTTGACCGTGAAACATCAAAATTTTTACTCCATTTAGAGAAATCATGGCAGGATTTCCTACCATGAAAACATTATCTCTATCCCATAAACTAGGATTGTATTTTTTTGGAATTGCTGGTTGGGGTAAAGCTCTACGTCCAGGATCATGATTACCTGGTATAATGATTATTTTGACATATTTTGGAATTTTATCTAGCAGATCCTCCAATTTCTTTAATTGTTCTTCTATTGTCTGACAAACCAATTCCTTGTCTTGATTGGGGTAGATTCCTACTCCATCTACAATATCTCCTCCGATTAACACATATCGAATTTTTCTTGCTACGGGATCAGGACTTGAAATCCAATTAACAAAATCTGTAAACTCCTCTTCCATGAAATATTTACTACCAATATGAAGATCTGATAAAAATACAGCAAAAGTCTCTGTTTCAGCCCTATTTGTAGCCTGATCAGGAATATCTGGCAAAATCAAATCTTTAATAATAAAACCTGCATTTTTTCCAATACTGATTCTTACCATAATAAACTGGTCAATTAGCAAAGTACCTGCGGTATTTTGTAATTCTCCATCAAATACAATACCCTCAAAAATTCCTGAAGGATCTTCTAAAACTAATTTTGTAACATTTCTTTCAGTATTTCTTGCTGAAACTAAACCACAAATGTACATATCATCTTCAGATTTTGAGGCCTTTACAGACGCAATGGACTTGAGCATCCTTGACTCAGGCCTATCAGAAATGATTCTCTTAAGCTTGTTGAATCGGCTAGAAAATAATGCGTTGTATCCTTTTACACCCTCACCAGTAGTAATCTTTGAGGTGGGATCAGATAAAATCTTATGCTCATTTTGCAAGGTTTGATCCTCTTTAATTCCCAAATAAGTTTCAAGGTCATCCTGACTGATTTGAAATAATTTCTGTTTGCTCTTTTCTCTTACAATTTCTTTGATTATTTTCTCTAATTTTTTCAAATCTACATTTTCTAAAATCTTTAAAGCATCAGGATGAATTTGAAATCCCTTATTCAATGCATAATTCAAAACAAAGGTTAATTCTTTTTTCAACATCGAGGAATATTTTGCGGTTTAATTAAATCTGCGCCCATACTACGAAGCCTCAAATATTGTATTAAACAAATTTTTTTGTGTCCAAAACCAGGATTATCACTTTTTTTGTTTTTATGGGATTGTTTTCAGCAGCATACCAATTAGGTTCTTTCTCTGAGGTCTCCAATGAGGAAGCAGAGACATTCATGGCTGAATTTGAAGAACTTGTAAAAGACATTGATGCTATTGGAATATTTCTTCATAACACAACTATCTCACTACCAATGTTTATTCCAGGATTTGGAATTGCATGGGGATTATTTTCTGCTTGGTCTACAGGCTTTGCTTTTGCAGCAATAATGACTATAAATCCTCAATTAAATGAGATACCCCCTCTGGCAATACTCTATTTATCCCCATTTGGAATCATGGAGCTTGTTGCCTATTCTTTAGCAACATCAAGAAGTTTCATTCTGATTAGGGCAATAAGTAAAAAAATTAACCTGATTCCTTTCCTAAAACCAACAGGAATAGAAGTTGGCATTGTAGTAGGCCTTCTATTAGCAGGAGGATTTCTGGAAGACTATATGATTAAACTTGCAGTAGATGAAGGTTTTGAAATGCCTGGTTTCTAATATTTTAAGAGATAGAATTTTTGGTGAAAAAGGTGTTTAGATATACTATATCTTACATCTAAAATTATTTAGTAGTAAATTATAAACCAAATCACACTAAAAATCTAATGTGGGAATTTTAACAACAGGATTATTTGCTTTTTTAGTAATTTTACTAGGGTTCTCATTTTCAACGGCATTTGGAGAAATTGCACCAAATAATGCCTTCATTTTAGATGGAGCTGGATTTGCAGTAAGTGAAGAAATTATTAGAATTTCTGAAATGGACTTGGCAATACTATCACAACAACAGACTGGAAGTTCAATTAATTCAACAGTTGAAGATGGATTCATCACCTTAGATGATCAGGACTTTCTTGCTACAGAATTACAGGCCACATTTTTGCGAGAAGGAAAATACATTAGAATTAATGGTAATATTGAAGACGAATCAGGCATTAAGGCATCATTAGGATTATTTGGAAGACTAGTTGAAGAGAGCAAGTCTGCCTCAGTGTATGGATTTACCGGCAGAATTGCAAATGGTGATGATTCCTACAAAGTTATCTATACCACAAAGCTTTCCAATTTATCAACAACTAAACCAATTCCAACTGAATCAACAACATCTGAGGATAAAATAATTATTCATATTCTTGAGGGTTCTTCATCTCGGGGAATTGTTAGTAGTTACATCGAAGGAAGCTCCATTACAGAACAAGCAACTTCTCAAAGCTCATCTGATTCATTTAGACTAAGATACTTTTCACAAGATAGGCTTTCAGTTGAGCCAGGTACCACCATCACTATAGTAAATGATGATGTTGTCTCTCATAGTATTCAAAGTGGTAAAGAAAACTATGGAGACCGCTATAACCAATTTACTCCAGATGGCAGAATATCAACAGGAGATATTTCCCCAGGAAAATCAATTACAATATCATTAGATGAAGCAGGATTCTACAGACTTTATGACCCAGATTATCAATGGATGAAAATTGTAGCATATGTCTTCCCAAATGTGAATAACATAATTCTAGGCCAAGGTCAAAATTTGGGCAACTAGTTTTTCCACTGCCACTTGTAATTCATATATGAATCCAAAATAGATTGATTGAAAACCATTACAGATAGATCTGAAAATTCTTTTCCTTCCAAATCTTTGACATTTCCAACAAAACTGGTTTCATCTTCAGTTGTTAATGCCTCATAGACATGAACTTTCATTTTTTTTGTATCAAATCCATTATTTCTAAGATAAATTGCAATTTCAGATGGCATAAAGTGTTTATCAGGTTGCTTTGGCCATGGCCTTGGAACTAAAATAACACTAAATCCATCAATCAATGCCTTTTGCAGTTCTAATTTTTTCTCCTCAATTGGTGTTGTAACATGCATTGTAATGACTTTGGATTTGTCTAAAGGAATCTTGGCTTTTGCAGCTGCGACCTGAATGGAACTTATTCCAGGGATAATTTCTATTTGACCAAAAATCTCAATCAATCTATCAACAACTTCAGATTCTGAAAAATTAACATCACCCGTAAAAGGAATTACCAAAATTCGTTCTCCTAATTCTGGTAAAATTTTTTGATAAGACTCTTCTTGATTATTCATAGTAATTTCATGAACTTCCTTGCCTTCTAACAGATGCTCAATTGTTTTTAGAGTATACTTGTAACCAATTACAACATGACAATTTTGTATGACTTCTTGTACACTTTCTGTTACAAATTTCGGTGAACCTGGACCCACACCTACTGCATAAATTTTTCCCAATTTTATCTTGTAAATTTCTGTCTGTCTTTAATATATTGAACAAAAGGCTCCCAATTAACTCTCATGTATTTGGTTGGCTCCTTAGCTGGATACTTTACCCAATCTTGGGCTATTGAATATCGAAATTTTTCTCCCTTCCCATCTTTTTCGTACTCAAGCATCAAAACACTTCCCCAAGGTTTTTCTTCATGAGAAATACTTGTAATATCATCAAATGAAATCTCTACATTTTTTTTATTTTCTAAATCTTTCATGAGATTAGTCTCATTATATCCATCATGGATAATCATCGTATTTTTTGATCTAATAAATTTCACAACTTGTCTTTGAGTAACTGCTTGCCACCACTTCATCTTTGCCTCAGTTTTATGAACAAACATCAAATGTCCATCTGTCAAAATCAACATACCTTCTCTTCCACCAATTGAGAAGATCTTTTTTGATTCCCTCCAAACAGAAACTATATGTGCCTGAATTTTTTCATCAGGTTCCATATCCAAGTCTTTGAAAAGACTTGTTAAAAACTAATACAATTGGCTTTTAAGTAAGAGATAAAGAGATTTTTTTGTTGAAAATAGTTTTTGTAATTATTACATTATCATTACTATTAATCGGATTTGAGAGTCAATCGTTTGCCCAGACTGATGACAAACTTGTAATCTTGCACACTAACCTAGGAAGTATTATGATAGAATTTTTCCCAGATGATTCTCCTAATCACGTCTCCAATTTTATTGAATTAGCGGATACTGGATTTTATGATGGGACTCTTTTTCACCGAATAATTTCTGGATTTATGATTCAAGGAGGAGATCCTAACACAAAAAATGGAGATGAAAGCACTTGGGGAACTGGAGGACCAGGAGATTC
Source organism: Nitrosarchaeum sp. (assembly GCA_965223805.1). Taxonomy (GTDB): domain Archaea; phylum Thermoproteota; class Nitrososphaeria; order Nitrososphaerales; family Nitrosopumilaceae; genus HKST03. The sequence continues at coordinate 1,436,474 of OZ245014.1, forward strand.
TGTAAATGCTGAATTTAACAACATAAAGCATAAACGCGGAATTGTTTCTATGGCAAGAGCAGCAGATCCTAACAGTGCCGGTTCTCAATTTTTCATAGTTCACAAAGATAAACCAGATCAACCAAATATGCAAGATTGGATAAATCTTGATGAACAATATACCGTATTTGGCAGGATTGTAACACAAGAAAGCTTTGATACTCTTGATAAGATTGCCTCAGTTGAAACAAAAGCCCGAGACATTCCAGTTGATATCGAAAAAGTTAGAATTATCAAGGCTGAAGTGGTTAATCGCTCAGAAGTATCAAATTTACTTGAACTTGATGAACCTCAAAGAACTGAATCGATAGTTTCTGCACCTGCTGAAAGCCAGTTCTTTGAAAACCAATCTTTAGGAATTGGTTTTAAGGCACCTGCTGGATGGTTATTACAAGAACCTGAGAAAACTGATGAGAATATACCTGATGTAGTTGCAGTAGGACCAAAAATAGGATCAATAAATCCAGTAATATCTTTGACAATAAGTGATTCAAATGGAAAAATTCTTGATGATCTAATTTTAGAAAAAGCTGAATCTCTCAAGAGTGCAATCGAATCTGGTGATCTTGAAATAATTTCACAAGAAAAAATCAAAATCAACGACAAGGATTCCTATGTAACAAATGCACAAGGTATATTCCAAAGCAATGGCCAATCAGTTGAGGTAAAATTCAGAGAAGTTGTGATTTCAACTCCTGAAAAATTTTATACCTTTGCATATAGTAACGGAATTGAAAATTTTGATAATGAAATTTCTAAATTTGAAGAATCTGTAAACTCTTTTTCAATTCTTTCAGAAGATACTACACCTACACTAAACGAAGAAGAAAATGATGAAACTATACTAAATGAAGAAGAAGGTGGTGGATGTCTTATTGCAACTGCGGCATTTGGCTCTGAGATAGCTCCTCAAATTCAACAACTACGAGAATTAAGAGATAATACAATACTTTCAACAAAGTCAGGATCTGCATTTTTGGCAGAATTCAATCAACTATATTATTCCTTCTCACCAACAATTGCTGACATGGAACGTGAAAGTCCTTTATTCAAAGAAACTGTAAAAATTGTACTTACTCCTATGCTAACCAGCTTATCTCTTCTAAATTATGTTGATATTAATTCAGAACAAGAAATGCTAGGATATGGAATTGGAATAATTTTAATGAATATTGGAATGTATTTTGTCACACCTGCAATAATTGTTTATAAAATTAGAAAATAATCTTTACCAAACATCATCTACTTCATCTAGAACTTTGTATTCTTTCTCCGGCTCACGTCTCATGAATTTCAGTCTTGAAATGTCTCTATCAAATAGAGTATCAGCTGCCCAATCAAGAAAAACTCTAAATCTTTTGTCCCAGGTAGGAATTTTGGACAAGTATACATTTCTCCAAAGAATCCATGCCAAAAGACCATGAATATTCATTCCCATAAATGATGCAATTCCAGTTCTTTTTCCAATAATTGCCATTTGGCCCTTAGACTCGTAGACAAATTCCGTTTTTTCTTTATTTTTTATTATTGAATATAGATTAGTGGCTGCAACTTTTGCTTGTGCTTCTGCAATTTGAGCAGTTGGTGCATATGGTTTCATTGTTTTAGGATCAAAAAATAGTGCACAATCTCCAATAGCAAACACTCCTGGAAAATCAATTACTTCCAAATTCTTATCAACTACAATTTTTCCTCTATCCGTTTTGAAAAGTGATCTTTTGATTGTGTTTACGGGAGTAACTCCTGCAGTCCAGATTACAGTTTTTGACTGAATTGAGCTAATCTCAGATTCATCTACTTTATCTTTATCAACATTCAATTTCTTTATCATTACCTCGTCTCCATCAAAACTAGTTACTGCTGTTTGCAGCTTAATCTCAATTCCATGATCTGTTAATTTTTCCTGTGCAAAATTTGCAAGGCTTACAGTAAAACCAGGCAAAATGTTTGGCAATGCCTCCAGTACAATTACACGAATATCTTCTCTTTTGATATTAGGATAGTACTTTCTAACATCCAAAAGAAGATCCATGATTTCTCCTGCAGTCTCAATTCCTGCAAAACCCCCTCCTACAATCACAAAGGTCAGAAGACTTTTTTTAAGAATTGGGTTAATCTCATTTTCTGCTTGCTCAAGCATATCAATAATCCTATTTCGTACCATAACTGCATCATTGAGAGTTTTCATCTGAAATGCGTTCTTTTCAAGATCATTCATTCCAAAAAAATTAGTTTCACTCCCCAAAGCAACTATTAAAAAATCATAATGAAGTGAAATTCCCCTTTTATTTCCACTTCCCCATAAATTTACAATCTTTCCATAAGGATCAATGTTTTTGACTCTGCCCTCATAAAAAATGGCCTTTTTTGTGATTGTTCTAATTGGCATTACAATATGTCTTGTTTCTATCATTCCAGATGCAACTTGTGGTAACATTGGAGTAAATAACAGGAAATTATCTTCACTTACTAGTACAATCTCTATTTCAGAATCATCCTTAAAATATTCCTCTAGTTTCCTAGTGCACTCTAAACCTGCAAAACCCCCTCCCAAAATGACGATTTTCTTCTTATTTCTTGCCAATTATCTGTACCCTAAAAATAACTGAATATATCCTATGAGTTCATTTTTAAAAAATACTAAAATAACTGTATTTATCTTGCTCGGGCAATATCAGAATGAAGTATCTCATATGCTCTTGAAGCATCTGATCCATGAAGAATAATGATGATACTATCCTGACTGAAAAATGCATTAACAAGCTCTATTCCATTTGCATGTAAAACTTCTGCAACATAAGACACTACATCTGATTGATTATGATTTGAAGGAATTGAAATTCGAATTTTTGCAAGACCAGTACTAAAAAATTCATCTCTATTAGGAATATTTTCAAAAATTTCTCTAATATCATCAACATCTTCTATTAGAAATCTAAAAGAATCAGATAATCTAAAAAATTCATAGTTACTAGTAATTTTCGAGAATTTATCCAAAATATCAATTGGGTCCATATTTGAGTCCTTTACTGAAAATTTAATGTCCATAATTCCATCTGTTAATGCTAATCTGGCATTTTTTAGTACAGACTCTTCTTTGACTTCTTTAATATCAAAAGAATCAGCATATCGCTTTATTGCAACTACAATGGTGTTGAGATTAACTGGATTTCCTAAAACTTTTTCAACTTCAGGCTGTATCTTTACTGCCAATGCCGTATAATTTATCAAATCCATTTTCATGCAATCATAAACCGATCGATTTCGAGTGATTAATTCTCTGACCACTTCAGGAACAGAAATGTTAGAAATTCTCATCAAATAATATTATATAATGTCAGTTATAATAGGATTTTGTAATATATTAGGTGAATTCTAATAATCTTTATATAATGTAATATATATTACATCACATAGGTGAATATGACAATGTTCTTTGATGATGAATTTGATAGAATCTTCAAGAGAATGTCACAATCTTTTTTCAATATAGATGACATGTTTGAAGAATTCAAAGGAAAGGAATCTGCAGGCCCATTTTATTATGGTTATACGATGACTGTTGGTCCTGACGGAAAACCTGTAGTAAAGGAGTATGGAAATGTTAAGCCAGGCTTACTTCCAACAGCAGATGTTAGAGATCCAATTGTAGATACAATTGTTGATGAAAAAGAAAAACTAGTAAAACTTGTAGCTGAAATGCCTGGAGTCGAAAAAACAGATGTAAAAATTGTAGTACAAAACAAGATCGTAGACATTTCTGCAGAACATGGTGAAAAGAAATACCACGCTAAAGTTCCCGTTCAATACAAAGTTGATGAGAACTCTGCAAAGGCTTCTTACAAAAATGGAATTCTTGAACTAGTTTTCAAATTAGTTAAAGAAGAAAAGCCAAAAGACAAAACGGTGGAGGTAGAATAATCTCCCCAAAATTTTATGGTGAAAAAAATGAGTGAAATTATTTTAAAAGTTGATGAAATTCCTAAACAACATGTTGGAAGAGGAAGATCTATAGTTGATCCTAAAATTCTTGAAGATGAAAAATGGAACACAGGTCAAATTTTAGAATTAACTTACAATAAAAAGACACATGTAAAACTTTGGCCAGGATCCCCTGAAGAATACGGTACAGGTATTATCAAAATAGATGGAATCACCAGACAAAATATTGGGGCTGGTATTGGAGATAAAATTACCGTAAAATCTGTTGAAGCTGTAAATGCCGAACAAATAATCTTATCTCCAACTGAAAAAATTGCAGCTGAAGGATTACAAGAATATATGATTTACAACTATCTAAATCACGTCTTTACAACTGGTGATACTATTTCTCTTAATACCCAAATGGGAGGAAGAGTTCAATTTGTTGTAACTAGCACAAAACCATCAAAACCAGTCATAGTTACGGAACAAACTGTATTCAAACTAGGAAACATGACTAAGACAGTAGATACAACTGTTCCACGAATTACATATGATGAATTAGGTGGTTTGAAAAATGAAGTTCAAAAGATACGTGAGATGGTGGAATTACCAATGAGACATCCAGAACTATTTGAAAAAATCGGCGTAGAAGCACCAAAAGGTGTTTTGTTATACGGTCCTCCAGGAACAGGTAAAACCCTTCTGGCAAAAGCAGTTGCTGGCGAAACAAATGCACATTTCATCTCACTTAGTGGACCTGAAATTATGGGAAAATACTATGGTGAAAGTGAGGAAAGAATTAGAGAAATCTTCAATCAAGCAGAAGAAAATTCTCCAAGTATTGTCTTTATAGATGAAATTGATTCAATTGCCCCAAAACGAGACGAAGTATCTGGAGAAGTTGAAAAAAGAATTGTTTCTCAACTTTTGACCTTAATGGATGGAATGAAAAGTAGAGGCAAAGTAGTAGTTATTGCTGCCACAAACAGACCAGATTCAATTGATCCAGCATTAAGAAGACCTGGAAGATTTGACAGAGAAATTGAAATTGGTATTCCTGATGAAGAGGGAAGAAATGAAATACTCTCAATTCATACACGTGGAATGCCAATAGATGAGAAAGTAGATCTCAAACAAATCTCAAAAACTACACATGGATTTGTAGGAGCTGATTTGGAAATTCTTTCAAAAGAAGCTGCTATGAGGTCCTTGCGAAGAATTTTACCAGAAATTGACCTAGACGAAGAAAAGATCTCTGCAGAAATTCTTCAAAAGATTCAGATTACTAATGAAGACTTTAGGGATGCATTAAAAGAAGTTAGACCAAGTGCACTACGAGAAGTCCAAGTTCAAGTACCCAATGTTAGTTGGGATGATGTTGGTGGATTAGATGAACTCAAAGAAGAATTGCGAGAAGCAGTAGAATGGCCAATCAAACACAAGGAGGCCTTTGAATATGTAGATGTTGAATCTCCAAAAGGTGTTTTGTTATACGGCCCACCAGGAACTGGTAAAACTTTAATTGCAAAAGCTCTGTCAAAAATGACTGATTCTAATTTTATCAGCATTAAAGGTCCTGAGCTACTCTCAAAATGGGTTGGTGAATCAGAAAAAGGAGTAAGAGAAATCTTCAGAAAAGCTCGTCAGGCAGCTCCATGTATCATTTTTTTTGATGAAATAGATGCACTTGTACCAAGGAGAAGTGGTAGCGAATCATCACATGTTTCAGAAAATGTAGTTTCACAGATTCTTACAGAAATTGATGGTTTAGAAGAACTACATAATGTCTTGATAATTGGAGCAACAAACAGACTCGATATTGTTGATGAGGCATTATTACGACCAGGAAGATTTGATCGAATCATTGAAGTCCCAAAACCTGATGCAAAAGGAAGAGAACATATCTTTAAGATTCATTCCAAAAAGAAACCATTGGCAGCAGATGTTAACATTTCAAAAATTGTTGAACTAACTAGTGGTTTTAGTGGAGCTGAACTTGCTGCTGTTGCTAATAGAGCTGCAATTACTGCCTTGAAGAGATATGTTGGTGGAAAGTCCGAGAGTGTCAAAGATATCAAGATTACTCAGCAAGATATTCTTGCTGCTATTGACAAGATCAGACCTAGAGAAAAAGAGGCACCCATGACTCATTCCATAAAATAGTCTAAATACTAAGGAAAATGACATGAATTATGAAACTCTGTCTTGATTTTGAGCCTTGCAGTGAATGCAATATCATGATAAGCTCATTAAGCAGTCCAGAAATGTTGTTTGCAGACACACAAACAAGAGCTGATGAATCTGCAAAATTCCTTAGACATCTAACCTATAATCACAATGAAGTAGTCCAGGCAGTTATGGAAGACCTACCTAAACAAAAAAGAGATCAAGAGTTTGATTTCTTCAAATAACTCTTTTTCATATTTTGTTTAAATAATTTTTAAAAATCAACAATCATATTCATATACAAAAAATTAATTCAATATATGGAGTAATTCCATAAAATGAAAAAAATTACAATATTAAGTATAGTTTTGCTAGTATCATTATTTAGTGTTCAAAATATTTTTGCACAAGAAAATAGTCAAGAACCTGAACCACCACAAATTCCAGAACCCACACCAGAACCTGAACCAATAAAATTACCAGAACCTGAACCAGTCCCAGAACCATTTCCAGGAGAAACAGAATCTGAAAAGATTCAAAGACTCACTGAAGAAAATATTAAATTAAAAGAACAAAATTCAAAACTTCAAGATCAAATTTTAGAATTACAAAAACAAAACTCAAATCTAGAAGTAGAAATTGTAACACTAAAAGATCGAATTGAAAAGCTTTATGAAATTACTTTGGAACAAATTAAGGTAATTATGGATCTAGTAAATAGACTAAAAGAAGTGATTTTTGAAAATACATCAACACCACTAACTAATTTCTAGATACATTAGTGTTTTATACAATATTTGATCAGTTTGACTAAATTTTTTCTAGAGAATTTTTAGTGTTTTTTTGATAAGAACAGCTCTATTCCTAATAGTAACATCGCTAACTCCTGATTCAACTGAAAATTTTTTCTGACTAATTTTTTCCCCATTAAGAATACAAGAAATATACAAAGATGCAGCAGCCTGAGCCACGGGATGTTTTCCTGCAGTTATCTTTTCATTTTCACATCTTTTTAGGATGTCGAATGCATCTCTTTTGGTTTTCTCTTTTAAATTCATGTTATTTGAAATTTTTGAGATAAAAGATGTTGTATCATACTGATTTAGATTTAATCCTAATTTCTTGATAATTGTTCTCAAGTCTCTAGATAAAATTCGTCTTTCAACATTTCCAGCATCTGCAACATCATCCAAAGTTCTAGGGATATTATTTTCTCGGCACGCAGCATATAACGCAGCTGAAACCAATGAAGCCATGGTTCTTCCTCTAGTAAGTTTTGCATTAACCACCTTCCTATAGATATATGCAGCATTTTCAACCACATTGTCTGGAACTCCAAGTTTTGTTTTCATTCCATGCAATATTGTAAATGCCTTGCTTAGAGTTGATGTTTTTCTTGATTTGCTTCTTTGATCCCAAGTTCTGAGTCTATTAAATTCAAATTTAGTTTTACTAGATAAGGTATTTCCTGCAGAATCTTTGTTTGTTCCAATAACTGTAGATAATCCCCTATCATGCATTGTTAAAGAAGTTGCAGGACCTGTTCTTGCTAATTTCATGTAATCTTCCTGAGAATAACCATTATTCTCATGTGAAGTATCAGCGATATTTTGAACAAGAACTAACCCGCATCCCCCACAAAACATTTCTCCTCTATCAGAATCTGTTATGACAGGATAGGTTTTGCAAGTATCTAGTTGACACTTTACATCAAAATCATTACAATAATTTAGTACCACTACTGAGTAGTAATACCATTTATCAAATAAAAATAAATTGTAACAGGTAATTTTGTAATGAAAACAAAACTTTGAAAACAAAAAATTCCTATTGTTAAATGAGAAAAATGTCTAATTATCGTACAACCTACATTATATTAAATGTTAAAAATAAAATTTTTAAAAAATTATTCTTTTTTGATTGACTCTAAAGAATGACCACGATTCATAATCATTTGGGTTACTGCCTCAGTAGTATAATCAATTCCGTGTTCATCCTCAAAGTGTTTTCTTAGCTGTTCGAGTAATCCGACATTTTTTTCTCCCTCTAAAATAAAGTTACACTCAAAACCATAGTCTTCACATCGCAGTTTTAGGGTCATATAGTCTGGCAAAAACAATAAACCTATAAAAATCATAGGTATAAAAATCACAATGGCTATGACATTAGTACATAGTCAAATTTTAAGGCTAATTTTTTCAAAATTAACGAATTTCGGTTTAATCCCAGAAACATGACAATTTTCACTTATGGAAATCATATATGGAAAAGGCATTCTGGTTTTTAATTCAAATTTGTGGATAAATAATTTATGGAAAAAAATTCTTTTGTGGTTTTCTTCTTGGGTGCTATTCTTGTTTTGGCTTTCTCAAGTACAGATATTGCTTTTGCAGATGAGGATGAATGGGATGACGATGAAAGAGAATATGAAAGAGAGGGTTTTGGCGAGATGGAAAGAGAACGTGAGCATGATGACGATGATGAAGGACTAGCATTAGGAGGAGGAACTTCTGATGCAATTCTTTATGGAACAATAGCTGTAATTGTGGGCTCTATAGCTTACACTGGATTTAAAATCTACAAGGCTAGAAGGCCAAAAATCCCAGCAGCAAGGTGATTTTATGAATACAAAAATCATCCCCATTATTTTTCTACTATTTTTAGTACCAATACCAGCCTTTGCAGATGATGATGACGCAGAAGATGCTATAGAGAATCTAGGATGGGTTGCTATTGGTGCTGGCGTCATTGCAAATTTGCCATTTATCTTGTTTAACAAGTGGAGAAAATATGCTGTACGTACTGGTGGTCAGACTCTTCAGATGGCAAGATCTGCAGTACAATTTTACAAACCTATTCTAAACTTTCACATAATTCTCAACTCGGTAGGATATTTTGCTGGAATGACACATGGCTTGCTTCTAGTAAATGATCTAAATTCAATCTCATTATCTCTGGCAATTACCATGACCGTTTTGATGATAAGTGGAATTTTACTGAGATATACCTCCTCTAGAAACACCAAAGTTTTCAACAGACTTTTGCATGGACAATTTGGTTTGGTATTTCTGTTAGTAGCTTTAATTGTACTTCATGTATTGACAGGGGATGATTAATTTGGTGAGTACAAATTAAATCAGAAATTATGAACGATAAACAATATCTGTTTTTTTAAATTTAAGAATCTAATTTCCATGAATGAAAACCATTAGTGGAAAATATCTGATTAAATTTTATCTGATTCTCACATAAAGAAAGCATATCAGCCATTAATAATAGACAATCAAAGAAATCAGGCATGAATTCAATTCTTCTAGTAGGTGGCGTCATTGCCGTGGGAGCTGTTTTACTCTTTGCATATTTGATGTTCTATACTGCTCCAGAGGAAAACATTGAGATGGTCAAGGTTATAGCAGTGACTGAATCTGGATGTATTGCTGAAACCTTGGATGGTTTTTCAGTAAACATTGGAGAGTGTCAGGCACAACCTGGTGAAAATATTATGGCTCCAGTTGACCAAAAAGCCAAAGAACGTGCTGCAGCAATGAATCCTACAAGTTAATTTTTTCATTTTTTTTATGAATAAAATTTCTGATTAGATGAATCATATAATCAGATTTTATAACTAATATTTTTCAGATTAACAAATTTCATACTAACTAAAAGAATTTGACCTTTGAAAAATAAAGAAACAAAATGTGCTTAGAAAGATTCAAGCATATTTTTCAATTCTTGGATTTACCAATGTTTCATCATTGGAGAGAGTTTGCCATAATGGAATCCTTCCTTGCCAAACTTTTCTTTCATTTCAGCTATTTTTGCATCCATTTCAGCAAATCTAGTGACAATTCAGAATAGATATGATCCAGTTTATAACAAATTGTGACGTATTTTTAGTATTGTCTGAAACGAAAACAATCTGCTTTATTTGCAATAGTGAAATTATTTAATATTACAATAAAGGGTATGCAGGATTTAGAGGGCGCTGTATGACTTGCAAAACAGCTTTTCCACTCGAATGAAATTTTTTCCTAAAATGAATTGTAAATTAAAATAATTTTATCTACTAATCGACATCTTGTATGATAGAAATGCTTAGATGATCGTTTGTTTTGTATCTGTGTTGAAATACTAGTTCAGCAAGAAAAAAGATATGATCAAGATTGTACTGATCTTCTGTGCTGTTTTATTTTGTGCTAATATGATAATTTTAGAATCCTATCAAACACATGTCTCAAGCCCAATTATTACATCAGACAAGACCAGCTACAAACAAGGAGAAAATATCATAATTTCAGGATGGGTAAACTACAATGAAGAGTCAACATCAGATGTACTGTTAAGGATAATTGCAACTGATCCTTTACAAGTAAAAATTTTTGATGAATACATAACCAGTGGTCCTGATGGAACATTTTCTGCAGAAATTCCGATAGCAGAGAATGCTGAACTAGGAAACTATCTAGTTGAGATAATTAGTCAGTGTAGGGAAATTCATCGAGAGATATGCACTCATCAAAGTGAAATAATATCTATTACCATAGAAAACGATTCAAATCAAAACAAGAAAATTCCAGATTGGGTCAAAAACATCTTTGTGTGGTATGCCCAAGACAAGGTATCAGAAGAGGAATTGCTAAGTGTGATAGAATTTCTGGTAAATCAAAACATCATTCAAATTGAAACTAACAACAAATAATTTCATATTCAAAGTTTTTACGAGTCTAGTAAGAATATAGGAGCAGTTTACTGCAAGAACCTTGGTACCTTCTTGAGTATATGTGATATTGAGATTCTACCAGGACCAATTACAATTATGACAAGACATCCTGCAAGTAAAAGTATGTCAAGCTCAGTTCCTCCCCTTCCAGTAAAGTTTTGAGCTCCTTTTACTAGAAAGATTGCACCAAGCATAATAATTGAAAGCAAAGATGCAGATATCCTTGTCAGTCCTCCTATGATTAACAGTATTCCAGGTACAAATTCTGCTAATGCTATTGGAAACTGCATTTCTACAGGTAATCCCATGTTTGGAAGATTCTCAGCAAAACCAGGCTCAAACTTGCCTAAAGAATGCATGATAAATATCAGGCCAATTGTAATTCGAACACCAAAATGGGCTATATCATGAAGTATAGACTGTCGAATAATCGTCTCTGCCATACTTTCATTGTAATTCTTTAAAATAAATTTGATTTTAATTAACCATGAACAAACCTTAAATTTTAAAATGTCCTAGTAAAGTGAGCATGAACAAAACAACAATGACCTTTGCCATGGTAATTGCTTTGGCTGCAGTGTTTGCTATCGCATCACCTCTGGATGTTGCAACAGCACAGACTTCTGATGCTATGCTTGATGGTGAAGGAGGAGAATACAAGGATGGAGAACGCAAAGAAGGAAAATCATGTGGCGATAAAGAAAGAAAATCTCAAACCCAAGAACAATCTTCATAGCTTCTATCTCTAGTTGAAGGTAATTTTTCTAATCAAAGGCAAAATATTTCTAATGAAAATGAATCCATAGATCTTTTTTAATAAAAAATAGAGTTATGGTTGTTGTGCGAGTAGATCTTCCCACTCGTCTTCATCACTTACTTCATCTAAGAGTACTGTCTTAAACAATTCGTAAGTAACATAATCTTTGTCCTTGTACTTGTTTGTCATTTCGTTATAGAAATCAATTGCACATCTTTCAGCATCAATGACGTCTTGGATTACCTGTTTAAGATCACTCTGCTCTTTTGGAGGTGCCTTGTATCCACATCCTCCTACCTCAGGTAGCTTTGCAAAATCCATAACTGGTTCACCGCCTAATTCCATTATTCTATTTGCAAATCTTTCGGCATGCATTAACTCATCAGCTGATTGTGTGGTAAGACGTGAGCTGATTGCATCGGCATTAATACCGCTAACCCAGTGAGCTGCCAACCAATATTGATAGTGGGCCATCCACTCGTCTGCGTAGGCCTTGTTAAGGTCAGCGATAACCTCATTGATGTCTATTTTTGCAGCAACAATTTCTATTCCTTTTTTGCCCATTTACTAAAGCAAGCATGACCATTGATTTAACTATTAACATGATAGGCAGAATGTACGTAAATAATCATAATTTTTGATTAACCAATTATTTTCTCAAAATTACATAGATGGAATCATTCTTTTCCATTTCTGTATATTCTTCAATTTTCAAAACATCAAAAGTATCTCCAATAATTTCCTTCAGACCATCAATTTGATATTTTGTAAACAAAAGCCCATCGTAATTCTCATCCTTGTCTCCTTTCCAAAAGGAATGAAATGCGATTCCATTGGAATTTAGCACCTCTTTTTGCCTTTGAAATGATTCTTTCAGCTCTTTTCTTGTTAGATGGTGTAAGACTTTGTTGGAATAAATACAATCAAAGATCCTATCAGTAGGAATGGTTACTGCATCAAGTTTTAGCAAATCAACGTTTGGATTTTCCTGTTTGTACTTATCCAAGAAAACTTGAGAAGAATCAGAACCTGTAGCTTTGAAGAACTTGCTTAAAATATCAAGATCCTTTCCAGGGCCCATTCCAAGCTCTAGTATAGTAGATTTTTCAGGTAACACTTTTTGTAATATTTTGATTAATTCTGCTCCATCATACCCTTCGGCCAGCTTAATGTATTCACTTACACCTTGTTCAGTATCAAAAAATCCCATGTTTGATATTATTCTTAGAACAATTTCAATTGTTTGCCTTTTTTCTACCGAATCTATCTCAAAGACTTTTGATTAGGTAGAAATCTCAATTCAAGTATTTCAAGATTCTATGGATTAAGATATTTTAGTGAGAAATTATTTTGTGCTATAGTGGCAAAGACCCAACACTTTACAGGCAAACATGTTGATCTTGAAAGACTAGCTAATAGAATAGAGACATACCTTCAAGAAAATAAATTTGAAGTTGCTTTTTCAAAAGACAATACTGGAAAGAAAATTTTTATCCAAGCACGAAAAGTGAGTTTACTTAGAACAGCTGCTGGTACAAGAAGAAGCACTGACATAATGCTACAAGGATCTCCTAATAACTTTCATGTAACAATAGGAACAGGTGAATGGGGAAAGAACCTGCTAGTATCTGCCCCATTATTTCTGGTACCTCTAGTGGGAATATCAATCACAATTGCAAAGCTGTACACAGGCAAAAAATTTGAAAGCAACCTCTGGAGATTTGTAAAAGACCAGGTAGGATTCCTAAGCCAAAGCAAAACCATTTCTGCACCTAGCAAAGCTACTGCAAAGACCTCAGAGTCTGAAAAACAAGTATTGCAATATGATTGTGATTATGTTGGTGGTTATCCTGGCTGGTCACGCAGTGTAAATGGCGGTCAATTGATACTTGAGAGATCAAAAGATTCCAATGACAGAATAATTTTTGTTTCTCCTGATTCTAAAAAAATTTCTATTAACGCATCTTCAATTACAGAGGCAAACATAATTTCTGGAAAGGTGGGTTATCATAAAGATGACAAGATGATTCAGATAAAATGTACTGATTCTAAAAACAAAGCAATAAGGCCAATATTCAACATTCATGATGATATAATCAGAGGAGTACTTGCAGGAATTGATGAGCTTGTTGGAGAAGATAAGGTTCTAAGACAACTCATGCATACAAAAGTAGATGTAAAGATAAAAGAATGCAAAAAATGCGGATTGGAAATACCATCTAATTCAAAATTTTGCTATAAGTGTGGAAAAAAACAGTAAAGCTCAGACTAGAAACTATTTGAATGACATTAGCCTAGTCAAATTTCATGATCTATTTCTCATTTTTTGTTTCTTTTGCAAAAGTTATAGGATCTTCATTTTGGTCTTTGCTTATGTACTCTTCATGAGTTAATGCCTCCTCAATGTCTTTTTGAAGTTCCCTTTCTCTATTATTCAATTAACTTAAATTGATATTTTTAGAATTTTAGTTACGTGTTTTGGTTTTTTGACTAATGAATAAAAATTTGAAACTTTATTTAAAAAATGAAAAATTAGTTGAAATCCAAATTGGGGATAAAAATAAAGCATCCTAGTCTATCATCGCATAGAAAACCATTGTAACACAATTTTCCACAGGATAGACCTCAATGTCCTTAAGGTCTGAATATTGTTCCACCGTTAATTCAGCACATTTGTTTGCAAGATCACCAAAGTAGTTTGCACTTGGTTGAGTTGTTTGTATTGCAGTTATTGCATTATCTAAGACCGCTAATGTGAATTCTTTGTTGAATTTTAGATGTTCAGGAGTTCCCAAGATTGGTTCATGTCCTGAAACAATAATTTCCCAATCCATTGCTAAGAGTTTATCATGGGCTGCAATGTGTTCACCCATATCCCTTGCAATCCCAAAATATTGGAATGGGGCTGCATTTGGATGAAACAAATCAACTGCCATTACAACTTTGTGTGCAGGAGAATTAACTACAATATCTCCTTTGGAGTGAAAGTCGCCAATGTGTGATAGCTCCAATACTTGGTCACCAACATTTAATGTGTATTTTTTATCAAAAGTAATTGTTGGGACTGGTCGTTGAGGATCATTTTTCATCTTCAAATGCTCTGCAGTATCAATATGAGAGATGTATGTTGTATCTTTTGGAAGGAGACTGGCAGAACCTATATGGTCTTTATGAATATGGGTATAAATTAGATATTTCACCTGCTCAGTGGTTACCTCTGAAATTGCCTGCTGAATTTTGGTTCCAAAACCCATAGGTGCATCAACTACAATGACACCTTCTCCTGTTGTTAGAAACATCATCTGATACATTCCATCAGTTATCCAATAGAGACCATCTCCGATTTCAATTACTGCATATCCTTTTTCGGGATCAATTTCAGGTCCAGAAACTGTATAGTCCATTGTAGAGTAAAACAGTCCTTTTTCTGATGCCATCATTAGAGGTTTTTGAGAGATTTTTTCATCGGAAACTTCTGAACATAATCTGTCTCCACAAACCTTTTTCGAATTTACTTCGGTTAGAGAATTTCCCTTGCTTTTGAGAGCTTCAGCATTAGGGATAATCTCAGATTGCAAGGATGGTATTACGCCAAGAGACAAGATTAGGGGAATTAATGCAAGAATCAAGAAATAATTCATAGAGTAACTATGTGAGAATTTTATTTAAAGTTCAATCTTTTGATGCGAGAACCATTATTGAGAAAAATAATTTCAGGTCAGATAGCCATAGTAGCTAACTTTCACAGCCTATTCCATCTTTGTCTCCATCAAATCTGTGAGGATCTGGCTGCAATACAGTGAATCTTTTTTGTGGAATATCTTTACAGTCCAAATCAGGTGGTGGAGAAGGAATGCAAAAATCAGGATATGAAGGATCACAGTTTTCCCTTATTTCAGTAGATTTTGAAGATGTTTTAGGATTAGATATCTCTGTACATCCATGTTTTTGTGCCCAGGAACTCAAAGAAAACTCACTCCTAGAACAGAATTCAGAAGACAAATTTCCTAAATTTGCATCTAACAACTCTTCATTAAGATTCAAGTCATTGCAGTAAATTACTCCAATTATTCTTCCATAGCTTCCTTCTGTTTGACCATCGTCCTCATCAACTAATGCAGTAGAACCAACAGGACAAATAGTATCAATAAATTTCCTAGCTTCGTCTCCACCAAATTCATGTAATTCAGGAGCTGATGCAAGAGAAAATCTAATTGATTTTCCATCAACCTTTATTGTATCTCCATCAATAACCTGAGTTACTATACCAGAAAAACATCTGGCACTACCAGAGCAGTTTTGGATTGGAACTGATTTTCCATCAAGTTTTGTCATACTAGTTTCAGTATCTTCTATCATTGAATGTTCTGAAAATTTTTCTTCTGATGTAATTTTTTTACATTCTCCAGAATGAGAAATTGGAATACCTTCAACTCTAATCATGCATTTATTTCCATAAGTTACTCCATCAATTCCACATTGAGGATCATATTCCAACGTACAAGCTATAGGTGGGACTTGAGTTGTCCATCCCCTTTGCAATAGTTTTTGAACAGATGAGGGTTTTACACATGCTGGATCATACATTGAGGTATTCTCTCTAAAGATTAGTTCTAATCCTTCAGCACAGATGGTTTGACTTGCAGGTATACCAGCTTTTGTTTGATGTTTTGGAAGAAGATAAGGTTGTTTTTTTCCGTCCATAACGCATACTTTTCCTGGATATGCACCAGGACCACATCTATCATTTAACACACAAATCTCTCCTAGTGGGACAAATCCAGGAGCACATTTTTTCATAACAGGAAAATGATGTATTTGTTGTGCAGAGATATCTTGTGATAAAAATAATCCAAGAGTTATAACAAAAATAACACTTACTACTGCTAGAAAATCCACATCTATTTTTGGGAATTATATTATTTATACATCAATGGTTATTTGCAATTATGATATCCAATCTAAACAGATCTATAACAGCAAAGTGCAATAATCTTGGCATATTTTATCAAATTAGATTCCCATCAACGAGAATTCATAAGTTTTTTCAGCACGTTAAAAGCAATATTATGTTTCTCTGGAGTAAGCCACAATCTTTTGTAAATTCTAAAATCAGTTTCTAATACCATTGCCTTGTCTTTTTTTGGTCTGTCACTATCATAGTGAAACCAATCTCTAAAATTCCCAGTACCAGAAATCCTATGTTTTCCTGAGAATGTTCCCATTTTTCTTTCAGAAATTTTTTAATGTGAGAGATTTTCACTTTCTTCTTTCCCCAGGGCAAACACCAAGATTTGAAACGTAATTCATCTTCAAAAATTTGAATATGTCTATCATTGTAAAGAGGAGCTTTTGATATGTATGTTTTCTAATTATTTAGAATTTATAGATGACTTATTTTAGGCAGATAATCATATTTTCAAAATTAGATATCTTTCAAGTATATGAAAACTTCCTAATTTTCTAGTATGGTAATTAAGATTCTATTAAAATATCAAACACACATAGTATAATCAAGGAAAAATGGAATCAACAATAGAAGGTAGAATTTCAGAATTAACACTAGAAGAGCTCTTTCCAGAGACATTAACTAATACAGATTGTATTTTTGTAGACAAAGATCGAGAAATCTGGCTTGCTACAGAGATGTGTGCTCAATATCTTGAATCTTCCATAGATGCACTTGTTGTTCAAGATAATAGTAAACCAATAGGGATAGTAGGAGGGTACGATATTTTGGATCACATACGCAAAAATCCCTCTCGTGACTACCAATATCAACATCAAATTCAGGAGGTTATGTACAGGCAACTTCCAGAAGTTAACAAGCAAACACAATTCAGAGCTCTCATGGATAATTGGAAGAACAGTAGAAGAGCATTTGCTGTAATTCAAAATGATTCAGGAGGTTTTTCTCCCATCACTGCACGAAAAATATTAGAATTAGGAAAGAAATCTAAAACAGATCTATCGATATCCTCATTACCAAAAAAGAACATGATTTCGTTTCATGGTGATGAACCCTTAGGAGATATCATTAACCTTATGTTTGACAATAAAACACGAAAACTCCTTTTGGAAAATTCTAACCAGTTTATCAGCGATAGAACCATTCTCGAGGGACTTTCACGCATTATAAAGTTCCAAAGTGACATTGATAATCTCCTAGAAATTCCAATAAACAAATTTTCCTTTGATCATATTACAAAGGTAACAGAAGATCTGAGATTTGATAAACTATGTTCAATGATGGACAAAATGGAGCATCCGTATGTAATCTATGAAGACATAGCTGTAAGTCCATGGGATGTATGCCTTGCTTTGTCATCAGAGGATGTACAACTCTCAGAAATTCTACCAAAAGTGATTAAAACTTGTCCTCATTGTGGTAAGAGTCTCAATTAGAATATTGTAAAAAATACAAAATAGCATTCAAATGATGATAAAATTCACATATACTATTCAGTCTTCATCTATTTGATGAATCACTTTGTATTGTATCAGAAATATTATTTTCTAATACCACAACCACTACAGAATCGAAATCCTTTCTGATGCAGCACCCAATAGTGTTGTTTATGACATTTGCTATCACAAATATGATTAGGATTTGTCATGACGTATAATTATAGCAAAAACAAGTATTAAAAGCGAACATCCTAGTAACTCATCACAATATTTTATTTTTCAAAATCTATTCTAATTATTTGGACTTTAATTGATTTGTAAAACCCACAAATGAGAATTACATTATTTTGTAATATAGAAGAAAGAAAAGCTATCACATTACATTGGTAATTAGATCATTTGGATATTCTATTCCTCAGATTACTTATCTAGTTAAGAAAAAACTATGGGCCCAAGTCCTTGTTGCTTTATTTTTGGGATTACTTTTAGGCATAGGTTTAGGTCCAGAGACAGGAATTATCGAAAAAGAAACTGCTGAAATAATTACTGATTGGCTTGCAATTCCTGCAAATCTATTTCTCAAAATTATTCAAATGATTATTGTTCCTCTCATTTTTGCCTCAATTATTAGAGGAATTACTTCTTCTGAAAGCTTAGAGAAACTTCAAAAACTTGGTTTGAGAGCAGCAATTTATTTTGTTATTACTACTGCAATTGCTTTGACCATTGGAATTTCTATTGCAACAACGATTGCTCCTGGTACCTTTATTGATAGTGATTTAATCAGAGAAAGTTTTGACATTGAAGATTCTGGAGAACCTATTGAAAGAGCTGAATTAACGATACATGATATTCCTCAAAGTATAACAGGTTTAGTTCCTAGTAATCCCTTGGCATCTTTTATGTCAGGAGAGATGTTAAGCATTATCATTTTTGCACTGATTGTAGGAGTTGCCATGATTACATTACCTGCTCAAAGCTCCAAACCAATCCTTGATTTGTTAGAATCAATCCAAAAGATTACCATGAAAGTAGTGTCATGGGCAATGCGTTTGGCACCATTTGCAGCCTTTGGGTTAATGGCAGGTATTACATCAAAGGTTGGCCTTTCTGCACTTTCAGGACTTGGAGCTTACATGGCAACTGTCATTGTTGGTCTTTTTGCAATGATGATTATCTATATTATCATCATCAAATTTTTTGCAAAGAGACCCTTATCTTCAACATTTTCTATGATGAAAGATCCTCAATTACTTGCATTTTCTACATCTAGCTCAGCTGCTGTAATGCCACTCTCTATAAAAACAGCAGAAGAGAAGATGAAGGTAAAACCACGAGTCTCACAATTCATCATTCCATTGGGTGCCACAATCAATATGGATGGAACCGCTATGTATCAAATAATTGCTGTATTTTTCCTAGCTCAGCTATTCAATGTCGATTTAGGTTTTACTACAATTATTCTAATTGCATTGACATCTCTTGCTGCATCCATTGGAGCACCTTCAGCTCCAGGAACTGGAATTGTAATATTATCAACTATTTTGATTGCAGCAGGGCTTCCAGCAGTCGGAGTTGTATTATTACTTGGAGTAGATAGAATCTTAGACATGACAAGAACCATGGTAAATGTTACAGGAGATCTAACTGCCTGCCTATTTTTTAATAAGAGAATTAAAGAATCTGATGCTTCACAAGAAATTTAGTCAATATTAAATTCTTGAAGTAAACTGCTAGATAGATAACAAATAATCAAATTTTAAGGCCAGTTTCCTTTAATTTATTCTGCTACTATGACTTTTCCAGTCATCCAAGGATGAGCTATGCAGTAATAATCAAAGGTTCCTTCTTCATTAAACTGATTTGTGTATGTATCTCCAGGAGGTATTAACCCACTATCAAAAATTCCATCTGGACCATCTCCAGGCATTCCACTTGTAGCAGTATGAACAGCCATATCATCATTAGTCCAAGTCACACTAGAATGCTCCATTATTAAAACAGAATATGGAATGTAGCATTCATTTGTAGTTTCACACCCTGGCGACGCAGATCCAAGAGCTATTGATACAGGAGTATTTTGAGAATTTACATCAATTTCATTTGTTTCAGTTTTTCCTTCCACATCATCTTTTAGACTATCCATAAATTGTTGATTTTGTATCCATTGTTGCATCATTTGTGGATGGTTCATCATGTGGTTCATCATCTGTTGTTGCATTTGAGGATCATTCATCATGTAGTTCATCATAGGTCCCATCATGTTAGTCATCATTCCATGCATATGTTGAGGATTTTGCATCATCATGCCATGCATTGTCTGCATAGATTGAGGATCATTCATCATGTAGTTCATCATATTTTGCATATGTTGAGGATTTTGCATCATCCATCCATGACTTAGAGTTGGAGATTTTTCTGAAGTGGGACTTTGCATGTGTTGACCCATCATCATTCCTTTATTCATCATTCCATGACGCATATCACCTTGACACCAGGCACATCCTTTTCCCGTCATACTTTGATTAATTGAATCTTGCATGAATGGACACCAAGGACAATTCATAGTAGCATTATTCATCATTCCATGATACATTCCACCACTCATCATCGGGCCTCCATGCATCATTCCCATCCATTGCTGATTTGATTGCATATTCTGCATCATTTGTGGATTCATCATCATGTGGTTCATCATCTGCTGGCTTAGCTCAGGATCGTTCATCATAGGTCCCATCATATTCATCATCCACTGATCATTCTGCATCATCTGTGGCATCCAAGTATCCATCATTGTTTGCATGTGTTCAGTATTATTTCCCATCCAATCATGCATGTACTGAGACATTTGTGGATTATTTATCATAGCACCCATTACTCCATGCATGTGATTTTGATTTTGTGCTAAAAGTTCAGTATCGAAATTTCCCCAAGCTCTATCTGCCAATCTCCAATATGTAGAAGAACTAACACAGACTGGATTTCCACTTGAGCCTTTCATCATCAAGACCATGCCATCTCTGCATGTTACTTGCATTGGGTCATTCATCATTTTCATTTGATGATGTGGTGTCATGTAAGTCATTTGAGCAAAAACAGGTTCAGAGAATAGAGAAAATGAGATTGTGAAAATAGCAAGAACTATGATTCCTGATAATACAGTATTTTTCAAGCACAAAATATTGGTTTTTGTTAAATTTAAACTAGTTTTTTATTTTCATGTATGATTTTTTCAGTTAGACTGGAATCTCTATCATCATAATTCCATCATTGTTTACATGTTTCAGTCTAGGAATAGTCCTAATATTACAGGATTTGAAATCCTAGTGACGTAGTTTTCCTTTTACAGTCTTGATATTTTCCCATTTATTGGTATGATAATTGAATTTTTTATTCTTTGTTAGCCAATTTTCAAATTTGGCATCCCATGTATATGCCTGCTTTTCAAAGTTGATGTTTCTATATGCCTTGTAGTTGGATTGTTTTTTCAAAACTAGATTTGCCAAATAATTTCCAACATATACTGGAATGAATACTCCTATTCCAAATTTGTAATACTGATGGCAATGAACCATCTCATGAAATATCAATGCAAGATCATCTGAATCCTTTTCATTAGGTCTTGTCTTAAAATATACTCTGTTTTCAAACGTCATAGCATCTGTTCCTTTCTTTAATTTTGCATTATAGTATGTAGAAAATTTTTTGTAATTTGATTTGTATGGAAATGTTTTGTGTTTTCTTTTATATTCATTAAACAAATCCAAGGTTGGTTTTGATAGAGAAAATCTTTTGCTTCCCTTTTTAGTTCTGGTTTCAACAGCATAAGTTATAGTTTTAGGACTAAGAACACCTCGAGTTAATGCACTAACTATTACTTTAGCAGGAATGCCTGTCTTGTCTTCGAATCTGTTTATTTCATTTGTTACACTAGATGATAGATCTTTGACACTTCTAATTACATTTTTTACTGTTTTTGAAACTGCTTTTGTTGCTTTCTTGACAGCCTTTCTTATCGGTTTTTTCTTTTTGATTTTTTTGCCTGTTTTTTTTACTGCAGTTTTTACTGGTTTTTTCTTCTTTATTTTCTTGATTGTTTTTTTAATAAAACCCAATATTACAAGAATTGTCAAATATTGTTTAAGATTAACTACCAAAAAATTGAAAATGCTGAATTCAATCATTCTAGATTTTATGCTGAATTTTTTCCTTCAATAAAATTTGAAGAAAAGTTATTTCACGAGTGATCGAGACAACATGGTTGGTAGATAGCCATAATTCTATTATGTTCAATACTTATCTTTAGAGTTGAGCTAAACAAAAAATATTCATTCAAAAAAAAAAAAGAGAAAATTCCGATTATTAAGGAAAACATAGTTTAGGCGTTGTTTAGGTTTGATTCTGTTTTGGAAACAATAAAACAGTATACTGAAGATGGTAGACAATGAAAGGTTTAGAATTTGTGTTTCTGGCAGGCGGATCTGTTCTTGGGGCTTTTCTAAGATATAAAATAACAGAGACACCAATCATTTTCAATACACTACCGCTAAATGTTCTGATTGTTAATGTTCTTGGGGCCTTTATACTTGGAATGTTTGTAATTTTGTCTGAACAATGGAACCTTGATGGTCGATATTCGTTGTTTGTAGCAATTGGATTTTGTGGCTCACTTACTACAATGTCTTCATTTGCTCTAGATTCAAGTAATCTTTTTGATAATCATCATTATTTTGCATTAGCAGTGAATCTTTTAGCAAATATTGGATTATCTATTGGAGCTTTAATTGGTGGAAAATCGTTGATGAATGCTATTGTTAATGGATAACTAATTGTATGGACTGTATTGTTTGTATACTTTGATTACTGATTCATGGAACATTTTCTGCAGATCTTCTTCAGTTGATATTGCTAGTTGATTTACAAGATCTGTAGCAGTAACTATGCCTATCACTTGATCATTTTCAATTACAGGCAATTTTCTTACGCCTCTTGTATACATTATATCAGAAATCATCCATACTGTCTCATTTGAATTTATTGCAATTAACGGGGTTGACATTATTTTTTTTACAGGAGTTGAGATCTGATATGCATGAGCTGCAACTTTAACTGCAAAATCCCTATCTGTAACAATTCCTAACGGCGTATTGTTCTCCATAACTATTACTGAACCAACTTTTGAATCCTCCATCATCTTTGCTGCCTCATTTACTGTAATTGATGCATCAACTGCAATTACAGACTTTGTCATAATGTCTCTCACTGTAATTTCCTTTGCATCCTTGACCATTTTCAATTAATTTCCTATTTTCCATATATTATGGTGTTTGCATAATCTCACTACTGAAAATCAAAAACGATAATGCTATAGAAACATCTTAAATTCGACCAAACATCAAACCAACTATGAACATAAAAAAAATCCTAGTCCCACTTGATGGCTCTAAAAATTCCATGAGAGGATTAGATGAGGCAATTTATCTTGCAAGACAATGCCATGCCACCATTACAGGATTGTATGTAATTCCATTATCTAAACCGAAGACAAGCTCGCAAATATCTTACATAGAGAAACATCTTCTTGAAAATGCTTCAAAATTTATGTCAAAGGCAAAAAAACGTTCAGCTCAAAATGGAATTGATTTTTCTGATGATGTGATTTATGGAGACGAAGGAGTCAAAATCGTCAATTATGCAAATACCAAAAAATTTGATATTATTGTAATAGGTTCAAGAGGAATGAGTTCAATAAAAGAAACTTTTCTTGGAAGTACATCAAATTATGTTTTACACAAATCAACAATCCCTATTTTAATAGTAAAATAATAATTTTTGAAATTTCTTTTCATGAAAATAGGGATCTCCTTTATTAGAATAAATTTTAAGTTAATTGTATGGGACTCATATCTGTAAAAGATGTCATGATCAATAATTTAGCTACTTTGGATACATCAACTTCAATAAGTGAAGCAGCAAAGATAATGGATGAAAAAAATATTGGATGTATAATTGCAACTAAAGACAATCATCCTATTGGAATATTGACAGAAAGAGATTTTGTAAAAAGAATAGCTTCTAAAGAAATACCCTTAACTTCTTCCATAGAAAAAGTAATGACTTCTCCTCTTATTGAAATTGATTCAGATCAGACCGTATGGGAAGCTGCACAAATTATGAAAACAAAGAATATTCACAAGTTACCTGTAAATCAGGATAACAAAATAATTGGAATAATAACCACAACTGACTTAGTGAAAATTTGCAGTCTTGGTTCTGATTCAGAGATGAGAAAGATATCTGATCAAATTATTACTCGCATGGAACAAAACAAGTGATCTATCATGGTTTATTCTTATCAAGTAATTAAATTTCAAACTATTTCATTTGTTCAAGGAACACATTGGTCACAATCTATTGGGGACAGGAATTTTGTACAAATCTCTCAAGGATCCTTTTTCAAAACTTATTGTTCAATCAACAAATAATTCAAAAAAACTATTTCACGTTCCTAAAGATAGAACCGTTCTAGTAGATCAAAGTATTGTACACTTTTTAGGTGAATTAGCCTAATTTTATCTAACTATAAGTACAGGACAAATTGCATGTTCTGAAACCCTTCGACTTACACTTCCTAGAGTCTTGAATTTTTCTATTCCATGAAGACCTTGGCTTCCAATAACTATTAATGAAATTTTTTTCTTTTTTGAAAAATTTAGTATTTCATTTGCAATGTTACCTTTACCAATACTATAAGATACCGCAATTCCTTTTTCTTGACATTTCTTTGCAGCAGATTTTAGTATTTTTTCAGAATCTATTTTGACTGTTTTCTCCCATTTTTTCATAGATTCTTTTTCAGATTTTGTTCTGACTAGTCCAAGCATTCCAGGCGGCGAAATGTAATTCACATTAATTACTGAAAACAAAAAAACTTGAGAATCTAAATTATGTGCTAATTCCATTGCTCTTAATAATGCCTTATCTGAGTATTTTGAACCATCATATGGCACAAGAATTCTTGTTAACATTTTAGAAAACATCTTTACACCTATTTTATTACTAACACAGGGACTTTTGATTTATGAACTATAGCTTTTGCAACACTACCCAAAAACACTTCCTTTAAACCACTTATTCCTCTTGAACCTATTACAATAATATCAAATTTTTTGGTATTTACCATATCATTAATTTCTACAATTGGACTACCAAAAATTATTTTTGATTTAAACATTATTCCTTTCTTTGCACAAATACTCTTTGCATTATTCATAAATGTCTTAGCTGATTTTGTAATATGAATTTGATATGGCATAATTGCATCAGCAAAATTTCTTGGATAAATTGGAATTACATACAATCCTGTAATGGTGGCATGGCATTGTCTTGCAAGATAAATTGCCTCATCTAATCCTCTCATGGAATTTTTAGAGCCATCAAGCGGGACTAGGATTTTTTTTATGTTTTTTCTGATCATTTGTTTTTAGCCTCAATTTTTATGATTTAATACCGAATTAAGATTATCAATAATAATAATCATCTTTTATTTTCATTATTTTATTCAAACTTATTTGATAGCTGGCTAATTGCATAAATTTCAAGAGTTTAGTTAAATATTCATAATCTGTAAATTTTTACATGAGAAAATCACTTTACATGAATATTTTAGTACCACTTGATGGCTCAAAATATTCTGATAAAGCCCTTTTACACGCATGTGATATGGCAAAAAATTACCAAGCTAGACTATTAATTTTGTATGTTGTAGAAAAATCAATTCCTATTAATCTGTTAGATAGGAAAGACTATCTTGGAATTTTAAGAAAATTTGGAAACAAAGTTTTGGTTAAAGCAAAGGAAACAGCCATTCTAAGAGGTGTTGATTCTAAAATAGTTATGAAGGAAGGAAATGTTACAAACGAAATTGTTAAACTTGCAAAAAAAGAAAAATGTAATTTGATTGTTGTAGGAAGTAAAGGGCTTGGTGCTACAGCACGACTCTTTCTTGGAAGCACCTCAAATAAACTTGCAAATAATTCACCTTGTTCTATTCTTATTGTAAAATAGTCTAACCTTCTGCAATAGCTTTTACAATATCTGTTTTTGTAATTATTCCAACAAGCTTTGATTTTTTTACAACAGGAATGCCACTAATGTTATTTCTTATCATAAGCAAAACAGCTACTCCTACATCCTCATCTGCATCTACTGTAATTGGTTTTGGAGACATTATATCCACTGCTTTGAAATGTAACAGATGACTCATTTGATTTACACGAAAACCATCAAAATTACTTTTCATTTTGTATTCTTGAACTTCTTTAGGATCTGCTGACTGAGCAATCCAGTATGGTAACTTTGCTGGAACAAAATCTCTAAAAGTTATCACACCAACAGGAATTCTGTTCCTTTGAACAACAATTCTTGCTATTCTGTTATGGATTAACAGACTTTCAACATAAAGCAGAGAATCACCAGGCATCGCAGTAATCACTTTTCTAGTCATTATCTTTGAAACTTTGAGCGGTGCTATAGCATGAGTTAAAAAAATTGAGGCCAGGTCTGTTTTTGTTATTAGGCCTTCTAAAACACCATTTTTGCCAAGAACTACAATGGAACTGATATGATTTTTTTTCATCAATTTTGCGCAATCATAAATTGCATCTGTCTTTTTAATTGTGATTAATTTCTTTGACATAAACCCTGAAACTTTTACTGATTTGATTGGTTTGTCTCCAAGTGCATAAATCGTCTTGGCAATATCTTTTTCAGTGATAATTCCAACTGGTTTATTCTTTGAGTCAATAACCACTAATCTCTTTAAATTATGTCTAAGTAAGATATCTCTTGCATCCAAAAGTGTGGTGTCAGGATTTACAGTTATAGTCCTCTTAATTATGATCTGATTAAGATCTGCATTTTTTAATTGCAATACACCATGTTGATTTAATTCGTTAAATATATCCATTCAAATATCATCCATGAAAATCAACTCTGAAAATCTGGCATTTTCTTTTAATTTAAAACTAGGAAGAAATTCAAATAGATAGAGCAAAATGATTAGTGACACAATTTATGAGCATCTCCGAGATATTCAATTTACTAAAGTAAAATCTTTAATTTCTAAAGCAACTATAATCAAACCAACAGATACTCTTTCAAGTGTTATTAGTAAAATTTCAAAAAATAACTCATATGACGTTTTTTATCTTAATGGAAAATCGACCCTTTCCACGAACATCAGGGCACTACTCAATGCCAAAAGTATTACAACCATGAAAGTAGAACCATTTCTTTATCCAATTCCCTTTGTAACCTCAAATAACTCGATTCAAAAGGCTGCAAATATTATTGCTCATTATAGAATTCGTGAAGTACCTGTAGTTCGAAAAAATAAGATCATTGGGGTAGTTACTGCTAAGCGAATTTTGAAGCTACTTTCAACTAAAGATAACAAGTGGATAAAAGCCAGTTTGATATACACTCAGAATCCAATAATAATCTCTTCAGAAGAATCACTTAGCAATGCAAGAAGGATTATGACCTCAAAAAGATTGGATCATTTGCCTGTTATGAATCAAGGAAAAATCAAACAAGTTCTCACATCTGCACATCTTCTAGAATCCATATTACCACAAGAAAGTCAAGGACGAAAATCAATGGGAAGCAAAACTGTTCGCAAACTAGAATCTAGAATAGGAAATATTGGTAGTACAAGAGTTCCTCAATGCACGCCAAATGATGACCTTAATAAAATTATAAGTTTAATGCTTAAAACAAACACTTCTTGTTGTTTAGTTAATTTATGGGAAAATCTTCATGGAATTATTACTTTTAGAGATATTCTTGGATTGCTCGCATCAAAAATAGAAACTCCAATTCCATTGTACATTGTCGGATTACCAGAGGACCAAAAAAATACAAATTTGATTAGCAAAAAATTTGAGAATACCCTTAAAAGATTACAAAAGGTATATTCTGAAATTCAAGAGGCTAGAGTTTCAATCAAACAACAAAGAACTGGAAATAAAAAAGAAGGAAAGTATGAAGTATCGATAATGATTACAACCCCACACCATGCCCCTCTTATTTACAGTTCAATTGGATTTGATCTAAGTGAAGTTTTAGAAGATCTAAGCCAGAAACTATTAAAGACATTGTCTAAACGTGCAAAAAGGCGTTCTAAAACCAGTGTTAGAAAAATTGGATTACCAATATTCTAGTTATGAAAGTTAGTAAATCATCTAAAGAAAATATTTTGTTAGTAGGTTTTCCAAGTAATGGTCTAGTTGGAACTTTTTCAATATCTTATCTAATCCATTACTTAGGTATGAAACAAATTGGAGAAATTGAACATCCAGATTTACCTCCCACATTATTTGTAGAAGATGGGGAAATTCTACCACCAATTCGAATTTACAAAAAAAATAATATTTTTGTAATAATATCTGATCTTCCATTTGATCCAAATCGTGCCTATGATTTTTCTGAATCAATTTTACAATACTGCAAAAATAACGACATTCAAAAAATCATTATAGTAAGTGGAATGGAAACAATAAACCAAAATCCAAAATCGCCTAAAATTTATGGATTGGTTACGCACAAATCACTAGAAGAGCTTCTATACACAAATCAAATCTCAAAATTTCTTGCAGGTTCAATTTTTGGTACCGACGCTGCAATAATTTCAGTTTTTAGAAAATCAAAAATTCCTGCATTAATTTTATATGCAGAATGTCATCCTTTCTTTCCAGATCCAAAGGCGTCAATTTTAGCAATAACAACCCTATCCAAAGTTTTGAATATCAAAGTAGACACAACTGACATTCAAAAGAAAATGGAACGACTAAGAATTCAGCATAGGAATCTAATGGAAGAAACCATTCGTGCTTTGCAACAACAGCAACAGGAAAAACAGCCTGCAAGAGCCCCTCAAATTTATCGGTGATTAAATGACTAAGACAAATAACGATAAATTTGAAATTAGAATAATTCAGCCCTCAATTACTTCATTATTTAGTGATGATATGGACAGTCAAATTCTTTCTCCACTTTCTTGCCTAAGAGAATTTGGGACTCATTGGTTACTAGAGTTTGATCTTCCTCTAGTAAACAAAAAAGATATCAAAATAACTTTTGATGAAAGCTCAATAAGTGTAGAAGCAAAACTAAGAGAAATATATTCTGAAGAAAAATTAGGTGTACAAACAAAATTTCAGTATTTTAAAAAAACAATTACTCTTCCAGGAAACATAAACAAAAACAAAACTACTGCAAAATTTGAAAACGGACGTATAAACATTGTAATACCAAAGAAGATCTCCGGCCGACAAATCAAAATCGATTGATTAGGTAAAAAATTTCTCTACCTGATCTCTATACTTTAGTGTAATCTTGCCAAATTCTGAAAAATCATCTGCAGTAGGATTTTTCATTCTCATTGCATATTGATTCACAAATACAGTAAGTGCACTACCAACTATTAGACTGTAAACTCCATCAGCTAAATTTTTGGAGTAAGGATATGCCATCTTGATGAACGGAAGATAAGTTTCAGTTTGAGAAACCATTAATTTGATATGTTTCTCAACATAATCTTGGATATCTACTGGAATTACCATTACGATTACCTAGAATTGTTTTCTTATAAATAGACGTTTTATTTTCACGCATGATTATAGACGAATTTCAGTTTTTGAGAATTATCTTAATACCTTAAATTATTTTTTCAATAAATCATAGTATGACAACAAAAAAACCTATAAAAAAGGAATCAAAACCTGCCACATTTTGGACATCTAGCTGGACAGATATTGACAAATCAATTGAAAATCTAAGAAAGGACATGGAAAAAGCATTTTCATCATTTCCCTCATTATCTATGCCAAAAATGCCAGAAGCATCTTGTGATGTCATAGATGAAGGCAACCAATTCCGTGTAAAGATGGATATTCCTGGAGTAAAGAAAAATGAAATCAACCTAAACGTAACTGATAATTCCTTGGAAGTATCAGCTGAGCACAAAGAGGAATCAGAAGAAAAGAAAAAAAACTATCTCAGAAAGGAGCGAAGTCATGTCTCATACTACAGAACATTACCAATGTCTGAAGATGTAGTATCAGGAAAAGTAAAGGCAAAACTTACTGATGGTGTACTAGATATCACACTGCCTAAAGCAAAACCAACTAAAACACAAAAGAAAAAGTCAGTATCAGTACAATAATTCTTTTTTTATTTTATTACCTTACTATTTGTTCCAAATACTTTTCTTTACCTTTTCTACTACGTGGAAGACATCTTAATTGCCTATTGCAACAAGGACAAGTAATTCCATCATAATCTACAAAGATTTCACAGTAATTGCATCTCTTTTGTCCTGCAGCATATCTACCAATTTGAGCAGGCTTTGATGCTTTGTATTTCTTACACTTTCCGATACAATATGTCATATCCTACCTCCATTCTTTGCATATTTTCTAAATATATTATAAAATTCTGGGAGTGATTCATCTTAACCACGTCCCATTGCTGCGTATTTACCAGATCTTCCTCTAATGAAGAAGGCTGCTGCAATACCGCCAAAGACTGCACCTGCAATAATTGATGCACCAACTACACCACTTGCATCAAGATAAGGTGTACCTGAACCAGATGCTGGGTTTGCTTCTGCTGCATCGATTCTTCTTCTTTGAATTTCAAGTGCTTCTTCTAAGGTATATGCTCCGGTTTCTCCTCCACTGCCTACGTTACCCATATACTGTGCATAAGCAACATCCATCAAAGATGGTGCGATCACACTACTAAGTACGGCTGCGGTCAATAAAACCAAAATCTTACCATTCATTGGATGATATTATTCTGATTAAAAAATAAAAGCTAAGATTGCAATGCACTCAAATTTTTTTAAAGAATTTGATGGTTGGTTAGCAGAGCTTGGTGTAGTAGACTTTGCAGTAGGAATTGTTATTCATACCAGTGTAGGTATGGGTGCGCTTGCAGCAGCCATTGTACTTGGACGTAGACGATTCTTTGGGCCAGTAATTGAAATTCCACCTAGTATTCCACTGGCTGTAGTGGGTTCTTCACTTCTTTGGTTAGGTTGGTTTGGATTTAACGCAGGAAGTGCATTAGCATCTGGCAGGACTGGTAGGAATTACACCAGCATCAGGTTTTGTAAGTGTCGAACATTCATTTGTGATTGGCATCGCTATTGGTATTGCATCATACTCTACACTTGTAATATTCAAAGAGAAACTAAAGATTGATGATGCATTAGATGTAAGTTCTGTGCATGGAACTGCAGGAATTATTGGCGCACTTACAATAGGTATCTTTGCAAGTTCAGCAGTTAACCTAGCAGGTCTTGATGGATTGCTCTATGGAAATACAGACCAATTACCTATTCAAACAATTGGAGTCGGTGTAGTAGCGGCTTTGGGATTTGGAGGTACATTCATCATCATGAAAGTATTGAATTTCTTAATTGGAGTAAGAGTGTCGCCAGAAATGGAAGATGCTGGACTTGATATCAGTGAACATGCAGAAAGAGCATATGCTGAAGAAGAATTTAAACTGGAAATGGATGAATATGTTAAGGATCTAGAAGAAAAAGACGAGTTCCTTAATAAAAAATAGTTTTCTACCTATTTTCTTTTTAAACTAAAATATGACATTAATACTATGTATAATCACTATTGGAGTGAAGCACATTGAAATCAGCTCCAACTAGTAGACAAACTCATCCATCAAAAAAAGAAAAGACCCGTAGTATTACCTATCGTCTTCCCGCAAAAGTTGTAGAAGAGCTTGAAACAGAAGCAATGCATAAAAATATCTCACAAAATGTTTTGGTAAAACAAATTCTTGAAAAGTATGTAAAATGGGATCGTTTTGGCGATAAAATTGGGATGATTCCTGTTCCAAAAGGAATTTTGGATTCACTTGGTAAGGAAATGGATGGTGCAGATATTAATGAAATAATCAAAGCAGTCCTTCCTCTGATTAAAGATACTGTTCTTTTCATGAAAGGTCAATATGATCTTAAACGTTGTATTGAGACACTAGAAGATTATATTAGAGCATCTGGAATGAAATCCGATCACAGAACAGAGGGAGAATTACACCACTTTATCATTCAACATGAATTAGGAATGAATTGGTCATTGTTTACAGAACAACTTCTCAAAGAAATATTTCATCAATTTGTACCTGACAAGAATCTTAAATTTCAAACTACAAAAAGTACGATCATTGCAACGATCTCACTAGGATCAGATTTTAGTGAACATGATTATTAGAACTTGTGAATATTCTTGATACACGCTTGACATAATTTCTTGTTTTTTTCCGTATCAAAACTACAATTTTCACAAACATCACACTGACAGATATAAAAAGAGTCATTTTTCACCTGAATCATTAAATCTAATTTTCTTTGTTAATTCTAATTAAATCAGAGCACTCATATCAAATCTGAGAAAGTAATTGCATTGCAATCTTAGCTTTTATTTTTTAAAAAACTATTCTAATACAAGATTTGATAAAATCAGAAATTCAAATTGAATTTATAACACCATATGGAGTTTTTCAGTATTGACTGAGCTAGACAAAAAAGTATTTGGAAAAATCACTACAAAAGAAATCATTGGAGCCGATCCTCCAGCAATTCCTGACATCAAGAACTTGCTTGAAAACGAACTTCACACATTACTCTTACAACTTGATTCTCAAAGTAAAGAAGACTTGAAAAAACTTCTAGAAGAACAACAAACTGCTGAAAAATTGGTAAATAGTAGACCTGGGGCCATGGCATTAGCACAAGACAAAATCCAAATGTACACTGAATATAGCCAAAAATACATTAACTCAATTCATGAAAAACTCCAAGATTAGGCACCAGATTTCCTTTTAGTTTTTCTCTTCTTGGATTTTGATGTTTTTTTTCTTATAATTAGGGATATTATTGCCCCTGCTGGAATTCCAATGATAGTGCCAAGTGAGACGTATGGTGCTATGAAAAAGTTGCCAATCCAAATTCCTCCATCTGTTGTAAGCTCCATAAACGTACGAGGTCTTAGAATCAAAGATACTGTTTTTGAATCTATATTTTTCTCTCCTTCATCATCTGTATACTCTACAATTATCTCAAATGGTATTTTATACTCTGTATTTACTTCCTCGCTTGTTGTGATAATTCTTGATGTAATTCCAATCGGAGTATTTTTTTCGATTGTTGAAAATGTATGAAACGTCTCCCCTCTAAACTCTATATCTTTTGGTGGAATTACCTTTATGCTAACATCTGAAATGTTGATGTCCTCAGAAATTACTTCTACCTCTATTGGAAATTCCGCCTTTGCAAAAATTGATTCTGGTGTTTTTGTATATATTGTAACATTTGGTTTTTCTTTTATTGTAATTGGAATTGCAATATCTTGAAAAATTTTCTCCTGAGGATTTTCATTATTTGCAACAAGAATTTGAGAATATTTTACATTTAGAAAGTTAGTTCCAGGATTTGCATTTTTTGATACTTGAAAATCGATATTTCCTCCAAACGAACCTCCTTGTGATAGTTTTTCTATTGTTATATTATTTGATATTAGTGGCACTAAAGCATTATCTTGGCTAGTAAACACAAAGGAAATGTCTTGTTTATCTTCCCAACCCTTGTTTTCTACTAGTATCGATATTGAGACAATTCTATCAATTAAAGCTTCATTTGGATATGTAATAATGATGTCCATACTTCCTTCCATGGTCAGATTTTTCGTATCTGCAAACGCACTTGGAAGAAAAACAATGATCGCAAATACCAATAAAGAGATAATCCAGTACAACTTCATGGTTTTTCCTGAAATAATATCCCCATAATGACTATTCTGTGTTATTATCAGGCTTATAGGTCCAAAATTTAAGCAAAAAAGTTGATGATTCATAAATACCAACAAACTCAAGAACCTAGAATCGTGAGATGGTAAGTCAATCTAAAAACCCAAAAGAATTATGTCCTAGATGCGCTCAGGGTAAACTAGTCACTGACAATGAATCTGGAGAAATGTTTTGCTCTAAATGTGGCTTTGTTATAACTGAGAAATTACAAGAATCGGGACCAGAATGGAGATCCTTTACACAAGATGAACATGGTGATCGAGCTCGAGCAGGGGCACCAACCTCTTTAACTATGCACGACATGGGACTGGCAACAATCATCAATCCCATCAACAAGGACGCCTCAGGTCGTCCGTTAACGGCATCAATGAAAAGTACAATTGAAAGACTTAGAACCTGGGATAGTAGAAGTCAAGTTCACGAACCTGTTGATAGAAACTTTAGACAGGCATTTAGTGAATTAAATAGATTAAAAGACAAACTCGCAATTTCTGATGCTGTAATCGAAAAAGCAGCTTACATCTATAGAAAAGCCCTTGATAAGGGTCTTGTCAGAGGACGTTCTATTTCCGCATTAATGGCATCTGCATTATATGCTGCATGTCGAGACACTGAAACACCAAGAAACCTCAAAGATGTAGAGCAAGCAGCAAACATAAAAAGAAAAGATATTGCGCGATGCTACAGATTGCTAGTAAAAGAACTTGATTTGAAAATGCCTGTAACTGATTCTATTCAGTGTGTTGCAAGAATTGCAAGTAGAATTGGAATTGCAGAAAAAACAAAAAGATATGCAATTAAAGTACTAAAACAAGCACAAGAGAACGAAGTTTCAGCAGGAAAAGATCCTATGGGATTGGCAGCAGCAGCATTATACTTGTCTTGTGTTAAAAATGGTGAGGACAAAACTCAAAGAGATATAGCAGAAGCTGCAAATGTAACTGAAGTAACTATCAGAAATAGATACAAGGGCCTTAAAGACTCACTAGATCTATAACCTCTTTTTCTCTTAATATAAAAAACAAAAATAACTTTCACACAAGCGTAAGTAGTTTTTTTAATTGATTAAGATTTCTACTAGTTTAACTAAATTTTGAATGTAAGAGGATCCTAGAACCGATAAATTATTCATTAGGATTTTTTGGTTCGTTAGGTGGTTTGACAAACCCACCTTCAACAGATTCTGGAGGAGGAATGTTTTTTGTTCTTCCTAAACCAATTGTCGTAATTATTACTGATGATAAAATTATGAAAAATACAATCTGAGGATATGCATCAGCATTTGGTAAACCCATAGTTATTGGATATGTTGCAAGAACTGCTGCTGCTAATCCCCTAGGAATCATAACATAGGTAACTTTCCTATCTAACCGAGAAAATTTCTTAGTTAGTGTAATTTTTCCAATAATAGTTCTTCCAAAATAGATTGCTATTGTGATTAAAACTCCAAAAATCACATATTCTATTTTACCAAAACTGGCCATTAATCCTACAAACACAAAGAAGAAAGATCTCACCAAAAATGTAAGTTGATTATGTGTTGGATCGTCCATCTCAATCTTTGGTAGTTTAAATCGGAGTATTCTTGCAAGATGGCTTTTGTTTCCTAACATCAAACCAAATACCAATGCTGTAAGTGCACCGGACTCTCCAAATGAATTTGCCAAAAAGAATAGTACAAACAATATTCCTAAAGTCAGCATATATCCATGCTGTGCATTTGCAAGTTTTGTTGAAACGTACATCCATGGTATTCCCACTCCAAAACCTAAAACTAATCCAACAACTATAGCTCGACCCAATGTTTCTTGTAATGTTTGTAGATCAAATTGACCTACTAGCACAGCCTCGAATAAAATAAATGCTACAATTGTGGATAAAATATCTGTTAATGCTGATTCAAAGCTTAACATAGATTTTGTTTCTTCAGAAATTCTAATGTTTCGAACAAGACCAAAAACAATTGCTGAACTACTTCCACCAACAATAGCTCCTAAAAGAATACTTTCTAACCAAAACCATCCTAATACATAATGAGCACCAAATGTTACTAAAACAACAGATAAAATAAATCCAAGAATTGCAAGAGTAAATGCAAAATGTGCAGTTTTTATTATGTGTTTAATATCAAGATTCAATCCACCATCAAACATGATGATAATTAGTGCAAGTGCTGCAAAATAGGGGACAACTTGAATCACTGCATCAGGCTGAATGATTCCAAGTATTGGTCCAATAATTACCCCCAATATCATTAAAAATGCTACATCAGGAATTCCAGTTTTTTTAAAGAATGCCTCACCCGCTACTCCAAGAAAAACTACCACGCCTGCAGCAAGTAAAACTACATGTGCACTTGCAATTGGTCCATCTTGAATTGATAAAATCCCAATTGATTCCTGAATTTCAGAAATCTTTTCTAAAATTAAACTAGTATCAATATTTTCAAATATTGTAATATCTTGAATCTGTCCTTTGAATAAACTCAAAACGGCAAATAAAACAGAATTCATTATTGAAGAGAATTGTTTTAGTATAAATAAAAGCCAATTTAGTCAAGCTAGATTGATTCATTGATTATAGACCATCTTTTTTAAAACTCATAACACATTAAATCATCTTTTTTTCATTATATAATAATGAGCGCAACTGATCAACTTCGAGAAGATCATATTCAAGTAAGACGCTTGGAAAAAATTGTCCTAAAATGTTCTGAAGAAATTGTAAAAGGTGGCAATATACCATTTTCAGATATTGAAAAGATAATGGTAATAATCTCTGATTTCGTGGATGCAATTCATCATCCAAGAGAAGAAAATTCTTATTTTCCCTGTGTCGCAAGTTATGATACACTAAAAGAAGAAATTCGTGGATTCATGATAGAACATGAATTTGGTAGAAATATTGCCCATCAAATTTCAAAACATTTACAGAGATGGAGGCAAGGTCACGATGAAAGAGAACCTGTGTCTAGATTTTTGAAAACCTATGGAATTTACTTATATGATCACTTGAATAAAGAAAATACTTTCTTTGATAAAACAGAAGCTGAAGTTCTTTCAAAAGAAGAAGAAATTGAAATGTATGAACAATATAGATCTATTACTGCCATTACAAAAAAAGTAGATTATATGATTAAAGAAATTGATTTTCTTGAAAATCAACCTTGGTTTCAAAATTAACGTAAGCTCTTTATGGGTTAATCTAAAAATTAAATTATGAAACCTTTTGTTCTTTGGATGACTGGTCTTCCTTGCTCAGGTAAGACTACAATCGTAAAAGATTTGCAAAAAGATATTCCTAATTTGGCTATGCTTGATGGTGATGAGCTAAGAGAATGGTTTTCTCCTAAAGACTTTTCAAAAGCAGGAAGAGATGAACACAACAAAAAGGTTGCCCACTTGGCTAAACTGTTGCTAAAACATGGCGTTCCAAGTGCAGTATCACTAGTCTCCCCCTACATTGAGAACAGAGAAAATGCAAGAAAAATCATTGATGCAGGAGACCAGTTTGCAGAATGTTATGTCAAGTGTTCAGTAGAAAAATGCGAAGAAAGAGATGTCAAAGGTATGTATGCTAAAGCAAGAAAAGGAGAGATTAAAGGCTTCACAGGAATTGATGATCCATACGAAGCACCACCCAATGCAGATTTGGTAATTGACACAGAGCATGAATCTCTCTCAGATAGTGCAAACAAAGTCAGAGCATTTCTTAAAGAAAGAAATCTAACATAATTTTTTAAATTCATTTACTATTTTTTCATGGATTAAACCATTTGTTACAAGAATTCCATTCAGATGATTTACAATTTTGTTGTTGTATGAAAGGTCATTTCCTGACATATCTGTCATTTTTCCTCCAGCCTCATTTACAATACAGTATGATGCAGCAGAATCCCATTCCTTCATTTTGTTTGTTGTGGTAATGTATGCCTCCGCTTCACCAGAGCTAATTTTTCCTACCTTTAAAGAACTCCCAAAACTGGTAAAATTATCAACTCCTAATTTTTTGATAAACATTTTCTCGATATCTGATAGATGATGTCTAGATCCCACAGCTCTGCATTTTGATAATTCTAAAATTTTAGTGACTTGAATTTTTCCCCACTTACCATTTGAATATCTAAAGGCTCCTCTTCCTTTTTGTGCAGCAAAAATAGTTTTTTCAGTTGGCCAACCAATAACTCCTACAATTGGTTTTTTGTTTTTTACAAGAGCTATCATTACAGTAAATTCACCGGTCTTGTCAATAAAATCTGAAGTCCCATCAAGTGGATCTACTATCCAAACTGTTTCTTTTGATAACCTAATTTGATCATCCTTATCTTCTTCAGATAAAATAATGTGATTTGTTTTTGATAGAATATTTTTAATTATTTCATTACTTTTTAGATCAGCCTCAGTTATAGGAGAATCATCACTCTTAGTAGAGGATTCATAATTTCCTCCATAAATCTCCAAAATTGCGTTTCCTGCCTCAATCACAGCTTCTATAGCTACATCTAATTCCGGAATCTTGTTCTTAATTGGAATACTGTCCAATTGATATCCTAGGTAGTTAATTCCGGTTTTAACGTCCATACTACCCCTAGGACAATAAATGGAATTGACATTACTCCAATAATTGATAAAATTATGTTAAATTGCTCACTTGATACCTCTGGATTAT
This sequence comes from Nitrosarchaeum sp., assembly GCA_965223805.1. GTDB lineage: Archaea > Thermoproteota > Nitrososphaeria > Nitrososphaerales > Nitrosopumilaceae > HKST03. The sequence continues at coordinate 1,475,050 of OZ245014.1, forward strand.
TAATTATCCATGGTAGAGGCAAGGTTATCACTACCCAAATTACCCCCAAAAGGATTATCAATTTTGCTTTTTTCTTCCTATCCGTCATTATTCTAACTACTCATTATGCTGTATTAAATCCATGTGAATTTATTTGATAGATTCTCCTCCATCAACTGTCAGCACTGCCCCAGTAGTCCATGCTGCATCATCTGAAGCAAAATACAAAATTGCTTTGGCTACTTCCTCTGGTTTACCAATTCGTCCAATTGGATGTTCATTGTCCATAAATTTCCTATCTTTCTCGGTCTTCAAAAATGGTTTTGTCATATCAGTATCAACTACACCCGGACAAATACAATTAACTCGAATCTTATCTTTTGCATACTCTAATGCCCAACATTTTGTAAGTATGATTAATGCTGCTTTTGAGGCGGAATATGCATCTGCATTAAACCCTTCATATGCCTTTAAACCTGCATCTGATGAAATATTAATTATTGAACCCGAGGTTTTTTTCAAATAGGGAATAGAAGCCTTGGTAAATCTAAATTGTCCAGTAAGATTTACATCTAAAACTTCTTGCCATTCAGATTCATCAATTTCGTGTAATTGCTTTATTTTTGGAAATATTCCAGCATTATTTACTAAAATGTCTATTTTTCCAAATTTCTCTATTGTTTTCTCCACCACTTTTCTTACACTATTTTCATTTCTAATATCAGATGTCAATCCTATAGTATTAGATAGATTTTGTACCGAATTTTCAAGTTTTGTAGAATCCTTGGATGTAATAACAACATTTGCACCATTTTCTGAAAATATCTTTGCGGTAGAAAATCCAATACCCCTACTCCCACCAGTTACTAAAGCAACCTTGCCTGAAAGATTCACCTGCTTTTTTCATCAAGGTCGTAATTTATAGATCAGTGATTTTTTTTACTAAACACAATCACTTTTACTAAATTATACAATCCAATTTTTCAAACATTCGGAATTTTTTTGTCAATGGTCACAAGAATAAATTTAGGCATAAATTATCTTATAAAATTAAATTTTTTTTATAATTTTTTATACTAAATGTTAAATAGTTAAACTTCCTATAGAATTTAATGCCGATGGATACAAATCTCATCGACTAAAACTGCGTGGCCCCGCAGAACGAAAAAGGCAATCAGGCGCAATGACGATCTGACAACGAGAGGAAATCTCTCAGAGTTCTGCAGTTTAAGGGGTTTGCGCCTTTCTTAATTTTCTATAATATCAACTGATACTGTTCCCAAATAATTTCCATTTGGATTGATTCGAATAATAACATCTTGAGATTCAAAAATGGTAATTTCTTTTTGTCCATCATAATCCCAAGTATAATATTGTGAAATGCCTGTTTCATGTGATGTACCATTTAATTTGAAATTTTCATTAAAATCAAAATTTTCTCCTTTTAATGAAATGGATAGAGATTTAGGACTATCTCCATTCGGAACAAATCTAAAAAAATATTCTCCTGCTTCTACCGAAACAACATCAGAAAATATACCTTCTTGATACATTTTGGGATCTGCCAGTGTTACATGAAAAATGGTTTTGTCAATTTTTTCATTATCATTAGAAGAAGAAAGAATCACTAAACTAATAGCCAGAATTATGATAGATATAATTACAATTTTTTTATTCAACAAAAAATTCAACTATTATGTAATAAAAATAAATTTCTAAGTTCAATGAGATTAAATATTAAATGAATACATGTATTATCAATAAGAAATAATATTCCTTCAGAAATCCTAATTTTTAATAATTGTTTACTCGAATAAAATTTTGTATTTTTTTAGAATTGTAAAGGAATTAATGCATTAAACTCAACATATCAGAAATTTCAATAAGATCATATGCTAATCAATTGATCCTAGATCTATTTTTCAAATACTATTCCATAATTGAAGCACTAACACAGATTGAGATATATGCAGATGCAAAAATACGGGAAAGTAATTTTTAGCTAAAATCAAGAAATATCTTTGATTTTAGCTAAATATCTCAATAAATTTTCAAAACCTTTTTTCTATCAAATGAAAAAATGTCTTTTTTATACAGAATTAATGAATAATAACTTTACGACTTCACTCATTTTACAAAAACTTGTTCTCCAAATTTGATCATCTTACATATGTACCTTATCTTGTTAGACAAATTTTATGAACTGTGAAGCAATATTCACACCTGAAATTAAGTATAAACTCTATGAGCAAAACTATTGCCAAATTTCCAAAATAAATGGACAAAGCAATATCAACCAGGAATTGGTGATAAGATTAGTGATGCTATTAAACCAAAAGGTCCATTAAAACCTAAAATTCAAAATGGAATTAAGAGATTACAAACTCAAATTGCCAAATTAGATTCAATGATTACCAAATTAAAAGAGAGAGATAGTAAACTTTTCCAAAGAATTGTCGAGGCTACTCAATCTCATGATGTAAGTACAAGTAGAGTATTATCAAAAGAATTAGCCGAAGTAAGAAAAGTGTTAAAAATTTTAGGTAATGCAAGAATTGCCCTAGAACAAATTGAATTGAGACTAGCAACATATCATGATCTTGGAGATACTGTTGTAACCATCATGCCTACATTGGGATTGATGAAAAATCTAAAGTCATCACTGACAAAATTCATGCCTGGTGCTGATCAAGAAATCAGCCAAATGGCAGAAATGCTAGGAGGATTCATGACTGATAGTTTCTCAAGTGAAGGATCATTTGGAATAGATGATTCAACAAACTCCGAATCCGATAAAATTCTGCAAGAAGCAGCAGCTGTTGCGGAGAGTTCTACTGGCCAAATGTTCCCTTCAGTACCTGCTGATACGCATGCATCAACTACAAATTCTTCAAAATTTTACTAAGTTTTAGCTTTCTACGGATTCTCTGGATTCTTTAATTTTTTTAACTCTATTACCTTCATTGTCAATTATTCTATCGATTCCAGATAATCTATCCCTAAGACTATTGATTATAGAACCTACCTCATCAGCCTCTTTTTCAACTTGATTTCTTTTATTTGCTAATTGTTTGATTCCTTGATTTTCTTCCTCAATATACTCACTTACTTTTTGGAGTTTTTCTTTGAGATTTTTAATATCTACTGACTCTTCTTCAATCTCTTTTTCTAGATTTGTTCTCTTATCCTTGAGATTCTTAATCATTAATCCAACATAATCTATAGCCTCTTCTAACTTGGCACGTTTATCCATTAGATTGCCAATTCCGATTTCATTTGATGACTCTGTAGGCGTGGATGGTTCTGGCTCAACATTTGTTTCTTTCATTTCTTCTATCATTTCTCCATCCTCTTTTTTGAATTTATCAAACATTTATGATTACTTTTCCAAAGTAAGAATAAAAAGTTATTACGAGTCTCAAAAGTTGATCTTTTTGATCATTATTTCCCTTCATATTTTCATTTCTAATATCGTCATAGAAGTCATTCTATGACAATGTATCCGAATGGTTTGAATTAACAAAATCAAAAATTCTATTGTAAAATTCTTACATTAAACACATTTTCAAAAATGTTCATGTAGGAACAGTAAGAAGTTCCCTGTTCTTTATATACCAAAAAAACAAAAAAAGCGTCAAAATTTCTTACTTTTCACTAATTTCTTGACAATTTCTAAAACTTGAAAGAATCTCCAAAAAATGAAATTTTATCATAAAATTTCTAGGCATCATAAATATCAGAATTTCCTCTCCTCCACCGAAAAATTATGATTTTGGATGATTTTTTACAATGAAATACCCGTTCCGCTTTGCGTTCCGCTATAAAATTTCAAAATATTCCTCATTAATCAACGAGTTGTACACTAACACATGTCAAAACAACAATACAGGTCCGAAATGGGCATAATGGGTGATATCTTAGACGTAACCGCTGATGGCGGACGTAATGGAGTCATTGTATCTGCAATTTCTCGCAAAGCCAACCTATCTCACTATGCAGTACTAGACAAATGTGAGAAACTGGTAGAAGCAGGCTTAGTCGAGTCCGTCAAAAACGATAGAAATAGAGTCTTTTTGATTACAGAAAAAGGACTTCAATTTTTCCAGGAATTTAAGAGATTTCAGGGACTTGTAGAGAGCATGAATCTCAGGTATTAGCCAATGAACTCTGAACTGGCCCTGATCCCTATTGAAGATTCTCTTCGAGAAGATGGAATGCTTTTTGTAAGGAATGAGGGTATCCTCGAAACAATGACTAAAGCCCCTTTGATTATTGTAGGCTTACTTGTTGTGGCTATTGCGATGCCCACTCAAACTTCATTCGGCTCTACTCGTACTCTTGAACTTGTCATTTATTCGGATGGTTCGACACATGTATTCTCCGAGATAGAGGTTGATCCATTAGACCCTGATTTTGAGGTTAATCTCTTTGGTCCGTCAATTGATAATTTTGTGGCAATAGGAGAAAATGACTTTCTTTTATCCAGTGAAATAATTGAAAATAATGTAACAATTGACACTTTTGGCTCATCTAGTATTACTATTGATTATGATATTCATGATTTAGTTTCTAAAGAAGGACGGGTTTGGACCTTTTCATTTGATTCTCCTTCTGATTATTCTTTATTTATGCCCGAAAATTCCGTAATTGTTGGCATGAGTGCATTACCCACAAACATGGAATTAGTAGATGAACAAACAAGATTAGATTTCTCAAGTGGTCCTTCAGAGATAAATTATATCTTTAGCTCTGTAACAATTCCACCAACCAATCCACCAACCAATCCACCAACCAATCCACCAACCAATCCACCAACCAATCCACCAACCAATCCACCCGAATCATCACTTGATTACTCTACTGCTGCCATCATTGCAGGCCCAATCATTGCTGCAGCAGCTGGCATCTCATTAATTCTTAAGAAAAAACAGTCAAAGTCAATATCTGCAGTTACAAAAGATGAACCAATTATTGAAAAACAAAAAACCGAAACTGTAGATGTGGAGTCAATTTTCAATCTTAGACCGAATATGAGAGAAGATGATAAAGAAATTGTAAAATTCATCTCACAAAATGGCGGTCAAGTACTTGAGAGTGAACTCAGAAAAAAATTTCTTCAACCTAGAACGACTATGTGGAGAGCTGTAAAGAGATTAGAAAGATTAGGTGTAGTTGAAATCACTAAAAAAGATCTACAAAATATGGTTAAGATAAAAAAAGAATTGGAGGAAGAGGAATGAAAAAAATAGCATTATTTGCTTTGTCAGTTTTAGTTGCAATTATAATATTAGGAGGAATGACAGCTTCTGCAGCAGCTGAAGATGATTCTGGAATTTTACTTAAAATTGCTAAAAAAGCACAAGATCAAATTAAAAACCATATTTCAGATGACTCTTCAGACCAAATAAAGAAATTATTCCAAGAAGGCTCTAATCATGTAGATGCTCTAAGTACAGCACTTAGTAAAAACGATAGTGAGTCTTCAAAGAAAAATTTCTTTTCTGCTATGAAAATCTTCAAACAAATATCGCAATTGTTAACTCAGAATGACACTCCTAAAGCTGAAATTGCTTCAACAAAAGCAACAGCAAATAATTCTACAAACGATTTACTAAAACTCTACAGGTATTATTCTACTCTAAAAACAATAGCTGAAAAAAATAACATTTCACTTGACTCTGAGATAAACAATCTGTTTACTAAAGCACGAGAACAGATTAGCTCCAAACAACTTGGTGATGCTCAGGAGACAATTAGTGCAATTAAACTAGCAGTTAATGACATTAAAAAACAACTTGGTGATCAATCCTCACAACAAAAATCTGAACATGCAAAGAGATATGCTCAACAATACCTTGAACAACTAGATAGACTAATTCAAAGTGCAAAAAACCAAGGAATCTCTGATGATGTAATCAAAAAACTAGAGAATGCAAGAGAAAAACTTTCTTCTGCCTCAACTTCTACGCAAATAATCCAACAAGTACGAGAAATTATTTCTTTAAAGAATGAGCACAAACTAAACCAAAATAATGTATTGGAATCAAAAATCATACTAGTTGAAAGAACTATATCCAAATTAGATAATTTGGATAAAGTAGATCCAGAAATTATAGAAAATGCCAAAGAAAATCTGCAAAAAATCAAACTTCACTTGTCAGACGGTGAAGTCGATAAAGCAAAAGAACTTCTTAGCAGTTTAATAGATCAACTTAAGCAAGCCATAAAGTCTAGTTCATAAATTATCATAAACTTCATATACATTTTCAAAACAGAGTGAGCATGGCTTCTAAAGCAATTACTGTTGGAGTAGGCATTCCAATGATTGTAGTTGGAGCTCTTATGGCATGGCTTTGGGCTCCTGTTGAAGGAGAAATGCAAAGTACTGTTGAATTCGTTGGAAGTCTAATTGGTATTCTAGGTGTTGTTATCTTTATTTCAGGCTTATTTTATACAAAAGAACCTGTCATGCATTGAAAATACTCATTGAATAAATAATAAAACAATTTCTAAAAATTATTGAAAGTTAGATTATTCGAGATATTCACTTCAGTTGAAGGAGAAGGAATTCTTTTTGGTACAAAGACTTTTTTTGTCAGATTAGCTGGGTGTCCCTTTACTTGTTTTTATTGTGATACCAAAGAATCCTTACCTCTAGATTCAGGCAGTGAATATTCGATAGAAGAGGCATTCAAACTTATTGATAGTAATCTTAAAGATAAAACATTCAAAGTAAATTTTACAGGAGGTGATCCTTTAATTCAACATCAAGCCGTAGCTGAACTTGCAAAATATATTCAATCAAAAAAAATTCCTACCTACCTTGAATCCTCCTGTTTTGATTCAAAAAGATTCAGTATTGTTTTACCACATATTGATATTGTAAAAATAGAATTTAAGACAAGGGATTCTAATTTTGTTGATTCTAAACACTATGATATACTCATTGAAAATGCTATTAAATGCCTAGAGTTATCGATATCGGCTAAAAAAACAACATATATCAAAATTGTTGTAAGCTCTCAAACAAAATTAGATGATTTCAACTTTCTCGTAAATAAAATATTCAATACTATTTCAAAAAAAGAGATTGATGGTTTTATTATACAACCAACTTTTGGAGTAGCTGAACCCTCATTGGAGATACTTTTAGAATTTTATGATATTGTCTATCCACATTATCAAGATGTCAAAGTAGTACCACAACTTCATAAATTAATTGGCGCTCCATAATTATCTCTAGCATAAAAAAACTGATTAGGTTCAAATACTAGCATAAATCTCTGAGATCATAAAATGGACAAAGAACGTGTTAAAAAACTCGTTAGGGAATTAATTATTGAAATCGGAGAAGATCCCACTCGAGAGGGATTAAGAGGTACACCTGAAAGAATTGCAGATATGTACAAGGAAATATTTGGTGGATATGAATCTGATTCGGGTCTATCTGTACAGTTTTCAGAAGATTCTGACGTAGTTGTTGCCAGAAATATTCAATTCTATTCAATGTGTGAGCATCACATGCTTCCATTTTTTGGCAAAATTCACATTGCCTACTCCCCCAATGGAAGAGTTTTTGGAATATCAAAACTAGTAAGATTAGTAGAAAAATTCTCAAAAAGACTGCAAATTCAAGAAAGACTCACCAAAGATATTGCAGATGAGTTGTATGCTCAGGGAGTAAAAGGTGTGGTAGTCTTAGCAGATGCAGAACATTTGTGCATGAAAATGCGTGGAGTTAGAAATGATGCAATGCTTTCTTCGTCAGCATATAGAGGAGTTTATGAAAACAAGGAAGAAAAAGAGAGTATTATGGCTATGATTAGAAGACGCCCTTCTGATAATTTACTATAATGTAGTGAAAAATTAAATAATCAATCTTTTTGACAACATTCATGGGGGCACATCCAAATGTTCATGTTCCAAAAGAATCATGGCCTAACTGGACATGGTATGCAATAGAATTTGGAATTGTTATTGCAATTTCAATGCTTGTTTCACGAGAAATAACAAATTCTTTTGAAGGATTAACTCCTGAAATACAAAATTGGGTGTTTATGGGAATTGTTGGAACAATTTTCTTTATTTGGTATATTGTAATTAGAAGTTTTATTCTCAAAAAGAAAATTCTTAGTAACAAATACTAGAATTATTTTAGGTATTTTGTTTTGTCTTTAATTCCAGCTTTGACAAATGCACTTTTTCTATTATTACAAGATTCACAAATACCACAATGAAATTTTTTATTAGAATAACAACTCCATGTACCAAAGATCAAGTCTCCCAAATTTCTTATTCCCTCTTTTAACAAATCACTTTTTGATAGACCATTACGATAAGGTGACCATATTTCAATATTTTTTCGTAATCCTGAGTTTATTCCATCAATTTCACCCTGATTGAATGCTGATTCCAATTTTTTTGCAAAAACTGGTCTACAATCAGGATATTGTTTGTCACCAGTATGTGCTCCATATGCTACAAGAGAAGCATTCAAAGTGTAAGCCCATGCAGAGGCTATAGACAGAAAAACTGCGTTTCTAATAGGCACCACAATTGAATAGTCAAATTCACTTGGTATTTTCTTTTTATTACTTGTTAGGACGTTTGAATCTCCATACAAATTTTTCATAAAATTAATATCAATAATCTTGTGTTGTTTTAATCCTATTTTTTTTGCAAATCTTTTTGCCGTAACAATTTCCTGACTAGCTTTTTGACCATACGAAAACGAAATTCCATAAAGATCATATTTTGATTTTAAAAATGATGCTGAACAAACAGAATCTATTCCTCCACTAAATACAACTACAGCTTTTTTCATAAAACTTCCTCCAAATTATTTTGTTTTTACTGTAGCACCCTTACTTGGTTTACAAATAATAGTCTGGCATTTAGTATTTGCAGATGAAAATCCTCTAGTCATTGCCATACAGATTCCTTTCAAATCAGCCGAACTTTTTGAAAATGCAATAACTGAAGGTCCCGCTCCACTGATAGTTACACCTAGTGCACCTGATTTTAGTGCATTTTCTTTTACTTTTACAAATCCAGGAATCATATGTTGCCGCGCAGGTTCAACAATAACATCTCTAATTGATTTTCCAATCAATTCAGGGTCTTTTTTCATAAATCCTGCGACAATTGCAGCTGCATTTGATAAATTCAAAACACTATCAGTCAAATTCACTTTTCTAGGAATTACTCCTCTTGAAACCTTGGTCTTTTTTTTTGGTACTGTTAATTTTGGAATTGCAACACACATCTTTAGATTTGTTGGGGGTACAATTTTGATTATTTCTAATGGATCTGTTTTAACAATAACAAATCCACCTAACACAGATGCAGCAACATTATCATAGTGAACAGATCCTGCACTTGCTTTCTCTCCAGATCCTGCAAATTCTACCAAGGAATTTCCATCAAGCTTCAATCCATACAACTTGTCAAATGCAACTGCTGTTGCAGCAGCTGATGCTGCACTACTACCCATTCCAAATCCTGCGGGAACTCCTTTTTTGATTTTAACTTCAATACCCTCTTTGATTTTGAGTTTTTTCATCATGTTTTTTACGACTAATCCTGCAGTATTGTTTTCAGGATTAGTTGGAATCTTATCTTCAGTAACAATACTGATTCCCTTTTGTTTCTTTTTTGTTAATGTGATCTCATCAAAAAATGCGTCAACTGCAAGTCCAAACACATCAAACCCAGGGCCCAAGTTTGCAGTAGATGATGGTGCTGTAACAGTAACTTTTGAAGCCATCTAGTCTTCTACCTCTTCACCTAAGTTAAGAATTCTGCTTAATGCCCCTTCTAAATTCACCAATCCTTTACCTGTTACATTAGAAATCGGAATCAATCCTTGTGCAAATCCACTCAAGTTTAGTCCTCGTAAAATATTTGTAGTTAGTGAGTATGTTTCACCATCTGCCTCATTAGCAATTGCATTCTCAAGTGTTCTAATACTAGTAGACCACTGAAGGATATCCTTAATCTTTGAGCCAATCAGATCAGTTTTAGTAACCACATTAATTGTAGGCAAATTCAAACGTAGTCTAATGGATGTAGCTAAAAGTGCAATAGCTACAAAATTTACTGGAGTGGTAATTAATGCGCCATCAAAGAGAAAAACGCTTGTCTTTTCTTCAGAGGTAATATTTTCCACAAGAAATCTACCACTAGAACGATATGCAAATAATTCTATCTGACCTGGCGTATCAACTATTAGATAATCTGGATTAACTCTATTAACTTCATTTTGAATATCATCAATTTTAGAGGCTATTAGATCATTTGCCATGACAAGTGCACCATTGGGTCCCAAGTCATACTGATTCATTATTGAAACAATGTCTACGTAATCCCTTACGTCAATATCACATGTATATGGCAAGCTTTCAACGCCTGGATCCAGATTCAAGACAGCAGTAAATGCACCATTTTTTGTGTAGTATTCATTTAGTTTTGATGACAGAAGAGATTTTCCTGAACCAGCAGTTCCAGAAATAAAAATTGTTTTCAACCCTTTCTGGATCTTCCTTGTTTGCTTATATTTCAAACCTTAATCTGCTCAGAGTATTCCATTCTGTAATCTGCTTGAATTTGATCAATTTCTGAAATTCTGTGCCTAAACATAAAATCATCATCCCAAAAAGACCACTCAACTTTCATATTTGTATCCAAAAAGAAATCATCAAATGAACTGGAGAGCCGTTGCCATCCCCGCCACACTGATTCCAATTATTATCATTGCCATCCAGTTTGACATAAAGCCAGAAGATGTTTTGGCGATTGGAATCCTTCCATTTGTTGGTGCCGTTGTTGCAATGATGATAAAGCTTGGTCTTCAAGGAGTAAAGTTTGCATACATTGCTCAGAATTATCTTGGAAAGTTTGATTCTGTTTGGAAGCTTACTGGTGTAAGGGTAGGAAGTGAGTTCATCAAGTTTACAACCCCAATGTTTGTTGGGGCAGAATTTATTGTAATTTACTATCTACACAAAAAAGGTGTCTCGCCCTCAAAATCCACTTGGATTGCAATAATGGATATAGTAACTGAAGTCTTTGCAGGAGGCCTGTTGTCAATCATAGCTGGAATCATTGCTTTGATGCATGGTGCATACATTGTTGCAGGTGTAATCTTGGGAACAAGCATCACTGTTACATCACTGTGGATGGTACTGTTCTTTTTATCATCCAAGAGAACATTTCAGGTGCCGTCTGTATTGTCCAAACTTGTACAAAGATTTGGAAAAGAGAAAGGTGCAAAGTATATCGAGCAGACAAATGGTTGGATGGCCGAAGTCTGCATGATGAGCAGAAAGAATCTCAAGACAACAGAATCCAAGAAAGTCTTTACTGTTTCATTTTTCTTCTCTCTTGCATCATGGGCATTTTATGGAATCTCATTTATGATAATTGCATTTGGAACAGGATATTTCATCAGCGCATTTGAGTCCATAATGGCAGTGATGGGCGCAAACGCAATTGGAAACTTGCCAATTACTGTTGGCGGCTCTGGATTGGCCGAATTTGGAATAGTTGCGTACCTTAATGACTTGGATCCATTCAACTTTGACATACCTGAAGGTGCAGTTGCTTGGGATGCAGTGATTGGTTGGAGAATTGCAACCTATTATGTCCCAATAGCAATCACTTGGTTACTGCTGGTCAAGTTAGCTCTTAGTAAGATATCAAAACCAAAGGCATCATAGAAAACACTTTATCTGTTAACAGATTTTTTGGCTTTGTGGATTTTAAAAATAAAATTGTACTAATCACCGGGGCATCATCAGGAATTGGAAAAGAGACTGCAATTGAATTTGCAAAAAATGGTGCGAAAATAATTCTAGTTGCACGAAGAAAACAAAAGCTAAAAGAACTTGAAAAAGAGTTGCAAAAATTTAAGGTATCACCAATGGTTTGTGAATGTGATGTTTCTGATAAATCCCAAGTTTCAAAAATGTCCAAATCTGTTTTAGAAAAGTTTGGTTCTGTTGATGTCTTGATTAATAATGCAGGATTTGCAATTTATGGTTCTGTATCTGATTTAACTATTGACGAAATTGAATCTCAAATGGTAACAAATTATTTCGGAATGATTTACTGCATCAAAAATTTTCTTCCATCTATGCTTGAGAAAAAATCAGGTCATATTGTAAATGTGGCTTCAGTTGCTGCAAGTTTTGGATTACCAGGAATCGCTTCATATTGTGCTTCAAAATTTGCTATGTTAGGATTTTCTGAAGGTCTCAAACACGAACTAAAAGGATCTGGTGTTGGAATAACAGTTGTAAGCCCAATTATGGTCCGCACGGATTTTTTTGATCATCCTTCATTTGAAAAAATGCCAAAATATTCACCAACATCTCTTAGTGCAAAAACAGTTGCAAAGGCAATTTTAAGAGGAGCAAATTCTCCAAGATTAGAAATTATTGTACCTTCTATTGTTCGTAGCGCAGTATGGTTGAAAAGCACATTTCCATATTTCATAAACCCAATTTTAGGATCAGCTTTTAAAAAACAATTAGACTCTAAAAACAGTGATTAGTTTTATTCATCCATATTATTCATCTGCAGATTCGCTAGACCCTACATCTAGTAATTCCATAGACTTTAACTCAAATTGATATATTGCATTCATATCAATCTCTTTTTCTTTTTGAAGGTATTCTGAGACTTTTTTATTTAATGGAGCTTTGTGTTGATCAAAAGTAAATTCATAAACTACTCCTTTTTCCAAATCTGATACTTTGATTTTTTTTGGCAAATCCATTGTTACGATATGTCTACCATCCTCAACTGGATCATACAATTGAGCATCTATTTTATTATCAGCATCATAAATTTCAAGAATGTATCCAGATCTTTTTAGTTCCTCCGGTTTTCCAAACTTTGCATTTTGAATCTCATCAGTAACCCAACTTGGTATGTCGTCTTTCTTTTTTGTCATAACTATCACTAATTTTCTTGTTTTTCTTTTTTGCTTTTTTGCCACCAATCAAGATAATCATCTTGCTTATCTTCACGTGTTTTTTCCCTTTGGTTGAGTTTGTATCTAATATCAGAAACTTGTTCTCTTGTTGCATATAGTCCACATCTCTTGCAAATGAAATGTTTTGTTGCAGTATCTAATTTCATAGGAATATCTATTTGATCAAATAATTTATACAAATCATCTCTACCTCGTTCCTCTTCTGGAGTTTCTGCTTCATACTTTTCTTGAATTTTCTTTTTCTCTCTTGCAGTACATTCAGGACAATTAGGCACTGATGATTTGGCCTAATTTTTTCCATAAAAGCGTTCCCACATTGATTATCTGATCGACTATATCTGACACGCGGATTTTATCGTCATCCCTTGCGGTCCGTTCGCCCATCGAACATCCCGCGTGCCAGATACAAAAAAGATATAAAAATTATGTATTATCTCTTTTCTTCTAATGTTTCTGCTGTTATTTTTGCTGAACTTTCTGCTCCATGAGGAACAAAATTTTTTGAAAATTCGACAAGATTTTCCTCGAATTTATTATAATTATTTTTGATTTTTGCTATGGCCATGATTACTTGTTTTGTTTTAACAGCTAAAACACATAGATTCTTCTCTTCAGCCCATTTGATATTATTTGTGTGCTCGTCATAAATTGGAATTCCGATTATTGGTTTGGCCTTCCCACCTAGTATTTCTCCCATAACAGTATGAGAACCATTAACAACTGCATATTTACAAAGATCAAGTACAGTTTCTTTTTCTTGTTCAGATAGAAAACCAATATCTATTTGAATCCAATCAATTTTTTTCTCTAGCGCATCTGATACGGAATACCTTTTTCCATCAACACCGATAACTGAATCAATTGATGAATCATTTCTTGCATGTGATATGATTCTTTTTTCATTTTTCATTTCGTCTTTTTGAAAAATCTCCTCATATCTTTGACCTGTTCCATCATTTGTTGATTTATTTCCTGTTCTCATCCAATAACCAAATTCTGAATCTTGAATCAATTTTTCAAAATCCGATAATGGTTTTCTCTCAATTATTTTTGAATTGGTAAAATGGCCTACATAGATTACCTTATGTTTTACCTCTTTTGTAAAATTTAGATTATATTCACATAAAGTGTATGGTGGTGGAGAATCTGCTACAAGAATTTTTGAAGCTTTTGCAATCTGTTTTGCAACAAAAATCAATGATGGATAAAAATAAGATCTTGATCTGTATAATTTTGGCATAAATTGATTTGTTACAAACAAACTTGGAATATTACGATTATTAGCTAAAATATTGGAACCCATATCACCATCATTAATCACAAGATCAAATTTTTCAGTATCATACAATTTCCTTTCTTGTCTCAAATAACTTGCAATTTGTTTAACTAGTGGAGGATTTTGTGAAATTGGTAATAACAAATTGAACATAGATAAAGAAACACTAGGACCAAATTTTCCATCAATAGGAGTTGGCATCAAAATTTCGTGAATCTGTTCTTTATTTTCAGGAAATTTTTCCAATAATTTTTGATAAACATGATCTTTGCTAGAATAATGAATCTCTAATTCTCCTTTGATATGGTCTCCCAAAACAGAATTTAGTCTCATCATTCTAGAATAGTGACCACTTCCCCAAGGATAGATAAATTCACCTATTTTGTACATAGCTCAAACCAGTGTATGTTGTTTAAATTTTCAATGATTTTCATCAAGTGAATCTAGTATATCATGAACATTATTTGGTCCAACATTAATACTGACTATTTTTCTAGATTTTATTACTTCGTCTATTATTCTGTTTGAAGGCTCTGGTACATCTCTTGCATTCATTGAAATTAGTTTTTTTGTTTTTGGAATATTTTTTTCCATCCCAATCTCTTTGAGTTCTTTAAAAAGATTAGAATCTATGCCTGTCAAAGGAACTATTGGAATTAAACCATTTTCAAACACATGTTTTATTGAATTATCAATCAAATCAACAGAAAATATCAAAGGAGATAATGCAATAGAAACATGATTGATCTTGTTTGCTTTAGATAAACGAAGCATAATCTCTAATACATAATTTTGAATTGAAAGATAACTCTTAACTCCTGAATCAGTAATATTAATATGAAAAAATTCAATATCAATTTGTTGTTTTACTAATCTTGGAATAATCTGATTAATCATTTTTACCAGATTCATCAATTCAGATTTTTTTTGATAGCATACGATAATTTTTGGATTAAATCCCTGCTTTATTGTTTCAAAACAAGATACAGCAGAAATTTCATCATAGATACAGCAGATTACATTTTGATTTTGTGATTGATATGGTATTCCACCTTGTCCAATATCCGAAAATATACAAACATAGGCATTATTTTTTGTAAGATAGGTGTAGAGCATTTTATCATAATCTTCATCTGTACCAGGTTTAGCATCAATATTTGATTTTTTTTCTATAATTGATGATGTTGCTGAAAGCTCCACATCTTTGGTGAAAAATCCTTTTGATGTTCCTTCAACTCTTACCAAAAATCTTTCACCTTTCAGAAGTAGATTTCCTCCTACTGATGTAATTTCATATACAATATCCTGAAAATTATTTTTAATTTTTCTTGCAATTGCAACTTTTTTAATTCCAAAAAGTAGATTTATTGCAGATGAAGAGAAAACAGGATCATTAGCATCTACTAGAATTACATCACCATCTCTTTTTACCGAGCGGAATTGTTGATTTTTTATTTTTAGAATTTTTTTAATATTAATAATTAATTGAGATATTTTATTTTTTGAAAAATCGTTCGGGAAAACCACTACATAAGAAACTTCGTCCATCTTTTCTTTTTTCCAACATACCTGTTTATAATTTAGGTCAAAACTTCGGGTAATCAATATAAAACAAATCAATCAATTCTTTTTATGACAAAATTTACCCAAGATGAGGTAGATGAGCTAAATGAGAAAATAAAGTCTACTGAAGAAGCTCTTCAATGGACATCTGATAATCTTCATCCCAAAGTTGCCAAAGCATCTAGTTTTGGAGCTGAGGATGCAGTAATTATGGACATTATGCTAAAGATTAATCCAAAATTTAGATTTTTTACCTTGGATACTGGTAGACTGCCACAAGAGACTTATGACATTATGGATACAGTGAGAAAAAAATACAATATTTCAATTGAGGTTTTATTTCCTGATACTAAAGAAGTTGAAGATATGGTTAAAGAAAAAGGCATGAATCTCTTCTATGAGAGTGTTGAGAATAGAAAATTGTGCTGTGAAATTCGAAAAATTCATCCAATTAATCGAATGTTAAGTACACTTGATGGTTGGATTACCGGATTAAGACGCGATCAAACTGAAGTTAGAAAAGAAGTAAATATCTTTCAAATTGATTACGTACACGGAGGAATTTTGAAAATTAATCCAATTATTGATTGGACTTGGGAAAATGTTCAAGATTATATCAAAGAAAATAACCTTCCATACAACAGTCTTCTAGATAAAGGATATCCAAGTATTGGTTGTGAACCCTGCACTAGACCAATCAAACCAGGAGAAGATCTTAGAACAGGTCGTTGGTGGTGGGAACAAGGCGAA
This sequence comes from Nitrosarchaeum sp., assembly GCA_965223805.1. Lineage (GTDB taxonomy): Archaea > Thermoproteota > Nitrososphaeria > Nitrososphaerales > Nitrosopumilaceae > HKST03. The sequence continues at coordinate 1,491,615 of OZ245014.1, forward strand.
CATAAAGAGTGTGGCCTTCATATAGACCATAAGTGAGGGGGTTAATATGTCAGAAAATTATTCAATTAAACCACATGGTGGAAATCTTGTTAATAGAATAACAAAAGCCGATCCAACAGGATTATCATCTATTACAATTACAGAAGATCTTGCAAATGATGTTGAAAACATAGCTGATGGAATTTTTAGCCCACTTGAAGGATTCTTAGGACAACAAGATTTTGAAAGTGTTGTTTCAAAAGGTAGATTATCAAACGATCTAGCATGGACCATTCCTACAGTGTTGGATGTTGATAAAGGAACTGCTTCTAAAATTAAAGAATCCGGAGATGTTTTATTAAAGAATCCTCAAGGAGTTGGAGTTGCAATTTTGCATGTTGAGGAGACATTTACTTTCGATAAAGAAAACACCGCAAAGGGAGTTTATGGAACAATTGATTCCTCACATCCTGGTGTAGCAAAAACATTTTCTATGCAAGACTATCTAGTAGGAGGAAAAATTGACTTTATTCAAAGACCAGAAGAAACAGAAATTCGAAAATATCGACTTTCCCCTTTAAAAACTAGAGAAAGATTTGCAAAAGCTGGATGGAAGACCATCGTAGCATTTCAAACACGAAATCCACCACATGTAGCACATGAAATGCTACAAAAGACATCTATTACTACAAGAGATGGAGTGTTTGTAAATCCAATCATTGGAAAGAAGAAATCTGGTGATTTTGTTGATGAAGTGATTGTAAAATGTTATGAAACAATGATTAAACATTATTATCCAGAAAACAGATGTCAATTAGGAACTTTACATACTGAAATGAAATATGCAGGACCGAAAGAAGCAATTCATCACGCAATTATGAGACAAAACTATGGATGCACACACATTATAATAGGTAGGGATCATGCAGGCGTTGGAAAATTCTATGATCCATTTGCTGCACAAAAAATCTTTGACAATTACCCAGAATTAGAAATTTCCCCAGTTTTCTTCCCAGCATTTTTCTACTGCAGAAAATGTTTGACATACACAAATCCTAAAGCATGTCCACATGATGATGATGCAAAAGAGCAGATAAGCGGTACAAAATTACGAGAGATGATTCAAAATGGTCAAGCTCCTTCTAAATTTATCTTGAGACCAGAAGTATCAAAAGTAATTTTGGATTCGACTCATCCATTTGTTGATTAGATTTTTATTCACTTTGATGTGACTTTGCTTGTGAAATATCTAATTACATTGGTTGTACTTTCAGCATTTTTTGTTTATCCTGCAATGGCTCAAGAACAAAAAAATCCATCACTAATTATAGAAACAATTGAAATTCCTGCTGATGAATTTAACAAAATTTCACGAGATACCACAATAGTTCAAATGGAAAAAGTACATGCTGTTAGTTGGCAGGCAACCATTGACAACAATCTTCTGTATGCAAATCCTGATGGTAATGCAGTTTTGAGAATTTATGATGTAGAAGATCCCAACAAAATAGTCGAAGTAGGTATGGGTGCTCAACCAGAACATAAATTCTGGGTTGCAGTTCAAACTCCAAAAGAAGGGTATATTGTAGTTCATAGTAATCTAGAGCGTGGATGGTTTCCAGCAGCCAAAGTAATAGTTTCTTATACTGAAAGAGCAGGATTGACAGTCAATAATGGTGCCAGGATCGTAGTCTCTAATCTTGATATTGGTAAATTTTCATTTGATTCATATTCTGTATATGGGATGGAGAGTTATTCTGATCCATTCGCAGTAAACTCTGGAATAATGACAGTAGAATTTCTTTCGGGTGATCCTGCAAGAAACGTATTTGCGTTAGTTCCATTTTATGTAGCTGCCGGGATTGGTATTCTAGTTGGAGCCCTATACCTAACTAAGAAACGTTCCTAGTTTTGTAGAATTTACAATTCCTCTTTATTTTACAAACACCACACATAGGAGAGATTGGCTTGCAAATATTTTGACCATACATCACAAATGTATCGTTAATATCAATCCAATATTTTTTCGGAATTTTCTTCATAAGATCTTGCTCTGTTTCTTCTGGCGTTTTTGTTTCTACCAAACCCAGTCTATTTGAAATTCTATGCACATGAATATCAACAGGTATTGCAGGTTTTTCAAATGCGTATACTAGTACACAGTTTGCAGTCTTTCGTCCAACTCCTGGTAATGCTACTAATTCATCTAAGCTATCTGGAACTTTACCCTTATATTTTGAATCAATAATCTTTGCAACCTCAATTATTCTCTTAGATTTTACATGATAGAAACCAATTGATTTTATAATTTTCTCAATATCTTTAATTTTAGCCTCTGCAAGTTCTTTTGCATTCCTGTATTTTCCAAATAATACCTTAACAACTCTTGTTGTATTTTCATCCTTAGTTCTAGCAGATAAAATTGTACCAATTAAAATACTAAATGGACCTCCTGTTTCAGCCTCATGAAGTTCTCTTAATGCAGTCATCCTAGGTGGTTTTACAGAATTCATAGTATCTATCATTCCTTGTAGAATCTTTTTCATCTCTATGAAATTTTACGTACAAGTATTATATCTGTAATAATCAAATAGTGCTAGTGGAGCTAACAAGAGAAGAAGAATCTGCGCTAAAAGGTGAACAAGGTGAAATTATGCAGATGGCCTATAGAATATTGGTTGCAACAGGTGAAGCAACTGATGCTGAGAAATTAATTCCTATAGAGTGGGCTCATCTTTCAGGCGTAAATTACAACACGATTGGTGATGCAGGTGAGGAATTTCTGGCAAGCATAAGTAAAGAAGCTAGAGTTAAGGTAAAGACTACTCTAAACCCCATGGGATTTGATATTGACAATGTCTCCAATTATGGTTTAGATGAAAATTTTATCTCCAAGCAATTATCTATCAAAAATTCTTATGAAACAATGGGGGTAACTCCTTCATTCTCCTGTATTCCATATGAAATTTATGATATTCCAAAGGAAGGAACTCAAGTATCATTTGCAGAAAGCAATGCTGCAATTCATGCGAACTCTTTTGATAATTTAAAAACAAACAAAGAAAGTGCATTTAGTGCACTTGCCAGTGCTATTACTGGAAAGAGCCCATATTCTTCATTACGAAAGGAAGACTCACCTAACCTTACAATTAGAATGAGAGTGGATAATCCAAATGAGTTAACTTACGGAATGCTCGGATTCTTTGCTGGTAAAGTAGGAAACAATTCCGTGAACATTTCTGGAATTGGAGAAATGGATAGACGAAGTTGTAAAGCCCTATGTGGTGGAATGGGAACATCTGGTACATGTGCAAAATTTATTTTTGATGATGGTGATCCTAGTTGTGAAAAAGTAGACTTTGATCAAAAGGAGATGCAAAATGTTCATGATGAACTAAATACTGCTGAAAAAAGTGACCTAATTACACTTGGCAGTCCTCAATTAGGCATTGAAGAAATTTCTGATCTTGCCAACAAACTCAAAGGAAGATCATTTAAAAAGAGATGTATGATATTTTGCCCAAGATCTGTTAAAGAACAAGCAAGAAAGATTGGTTATACAAATGAGCTTGAAAGAGCAGGATGTGAAATTCTTTCTGATTGTTGTACTTGCCTTACCCCATTGATTAGTAAAGATGATGTTGATGCAGTAACTACTAACAGCATCAAAGGTGCATTTTATCTCAACAATTCCAATGATGTGGGTGTAAATCTTAAACCTCTTTCGCAAATAGTTGAAGACGAAACAAAATGAAAAAAATTCTTGTAAAAGGAAAAACTCAAGGAATTATTCTCAAATCTAACGATCCCATTAATTTTCTAGGCACGGTTGATAAAAAAACCGGAATAATTAGTGATAAAAATCATGAATTATTTGAAAAATCAATCAAAGACTATGTTCTAGTTTTTCCTTCTGGTATAGGAAGTAGTGTAGGTGCATATACCATCTATTCTATTAAATCCAATAATTCTGCTCCTCTTGCAATGATTTGCCAAAAAGCTGATCTTACTGTTGCAACAGGGTGTGCACTTGCAAATATTCCACTTGTTTTAATAAATGATGAAGAATTTTCTTCATTTCAAAATGGACAAAAAGTCTCTGTAGATACAGAATCTTCAAATCCTATAACTTTTCTTGAATAACTCGGCCATTTGGTGTTTCTTCTTTGTAAACAATTCCTTCAAATTTTTGAATTTCAGTATCAGGACTCTTCCAATAATCTTTTGGCAATCCGGCTTTTTCGCATGTGTGTTCTAAAAACTCTTTTTCATTCCAGTTATATTCTACTGGTACTTGAGGCAAAAGTAATCCTGAATTAAATCCATTTCTTACAATAAGACCATCTCTTCCTACTTTTATTTTGGAAAGATATTCTTCAGGTTCATCAACTAAAATTGTTTCGGGTGGAGTTAGAATAGTTACTTCAAATTTTATTGATTTTAGTTCTTCAGACTTTACCGGAGGAAATCTTGGATCTTCTGTTGCAGCAGCAATTGATGCTTCTTCTAAGGCGTTGAACAATTTTTTGTCAGGAAGAGGATATCCAATGCAACCTCTTAATCCTAAAGAGTTATTCAGTGTTACGAACACTCCTGAGTTAAAAGAAAAATCTTCTTGGAATTGTTTTTCTAGATTTAATTTCGAATCAGTATTTAGATAATTAGTAACTACATTTCTTGCAGTTTTTACTAGAACCATACCATCTTCTGTTGATAGATTATTGTAGTCTTTCATTTATCTTATCTAGAAACTTTTGAAGATTTTTAATATGTGTACCCTCCCAGTATATTTGATCACAGGCACTACATTTCCAAAACTTTAGATTTATTTGATATATCATCTGTGGAATAGTTTCTTTTATGGATTCTTTGTCTACTGATTCAGTATCAGAATTGCATTTTGGACATCTTGCAGTATCACCATTTATTTGAGAAATATTCAAATTCAATTGGCTAATTATTTCAAGAAACTGATCCATCTCATTGTTTTTCATTATAAAGACAGGTTTCATACCTAATTTTTTGGCCTTTTTGATAAGATTTTCATCTTTTGAAATTATTATTCTATCTTCTTTTTTTGCTGTATCAATTAGTTGTTCATCATCAATATCTGAAAAATATTTAGAATCATATCCTAATAGCCTTAATTTTTTAGCAATATTTCCTAACATTGCATCAACAAAAAAAGTCATTTCTTTTCTACGAAGCATTTCCTAAAGCAACTTCTTTAATTTGACTTTGTCCTGCCGGAAGAATTCTAACAAAGTCATCTATAGTAATATTTTTAGAAATTTCTTCTTCTAACTTTGAAAATTCCATCTTGATCTTCTTTGCTGTCTCTACCATTTCAGAACCGTGTGGTTCAATTATTGCATAGCATATTGATTTCATCTTGATTGGTTCTGGAGGTCCACAGGTTAGGAGATAATGTTCTTCCTGTAGAATTATTCCTACTGCCAATTTTAATGATGGAACTCCAATAAAGTTTCTTTTTCCTTCAATGGTAAATGATCCCTTTGGAAGAAATTGTCCACTTGGGGCCGATTTTTTTACCTGGTCTGGATTTACCCAATACGTCTTAAGACCATGCATACCCTCTCTCCATGCTCTACTAAAACATGCTGTTGCATGTGCAACTTCATTCATACTTGAAATGGGAGGCTCTTCTGCATTCTTTAAAATAAAAAATGGAGAACCATGAATCTCACCATGAAAAATTTTGTCATTTTTTCCAAGATGTTTCCTTACAACAGCAGAATTTGATGCTGCGTCACGGCCTCCAATTGCTAGCAACCCATCTGATGTAAAAAACCACCTGTATCTTTCATACCAATTTTTTTTCCTAATATCAGATACTATTATCATATTTTTTTCCAATTCTGTTTTATTTTGCAATTTTTCTAATTTTGCTAGTGTTTTTTCTTTAATTTGTTCAATTGATTTTATTGCTCCAGATTGACGCTTTGCTTCGTTGAATAAAACTGATGCAATAGATTGTAATGGAGATTTAGAGTTTATCTGAATTTTTTGGTCATTAATAATAATTAATGAAATTCCTTTTTCTTTAGTAAGTTTTGAATTAACATTCATTAGTATATCTTGAGCCTTGGGATCTTCTATGGACAAAATTCCCTTTGATACCATCTCAAAAAGTGAATTTGCAACTTTTGTTATGTGATTAGATTTTTCTTTAACTATTTCAACTGCCTTTTCTTGTTCTGCAATTTGACTTTCAAGTTCTTTTATTTTTTTTTCAGAACTACTTGATTGAATTGATTTTCCTGCTTTAACAAGATTTTCTGTAAAAATAATATCTAATCCCTCAATGAAACTATTGACTCGAGTTACATCTTCTCCTAATTTACTTAAATTAATAGGCAAAACTTCTGTTTTTTTATTTCGAACTATGATTGGTTCATGTTTGCCTGTTATAACGTCTGTAACAATTTTTTTTGTAGCATCATAAATTTTTTTTATTTCTTCACTAGTCAACTCATTACATAATTTTTTTGAATCAATTTTGGCGATTTCAAAAATTCCTTCTGCATATTTTTTAGGTAAACCTAGTGTCCTTCCGATCCATTTTACACAAACCAAATCAGATGTTTTGACTTCATCAAAATCAGGTTCAGAAATATTAAAAATATCTAATCCGACTGTTGGTGGAGGGACATATTCTAAACCAACTCCCAATTTTCTATGTCTTACATCAATTGAATGTTGTAGGGCCAAAATCTTCATTTTGTTGTTACAGAGTAAAATATTTCCATCGCCAAAAAACTCCCCAACAATAATGAATTCTTTATCAAATCCTGCAAAAGTAAAATATGCTACTCTTTCTGCACCTATTTGCTCTATCTTCTTTAATTTTAATCGTAGAAGATCATTTCTTAATCTTTTTTGTAGTCGGTTTGGTTCCATTTGATCTATTTTAACTGAGGTTAACCAAACTCCAAAGGTTGAGATCATCATGAAAATATCTGGTTTTTCAGTATGATGTAACTTGAATAGAATACTATCTTTTGTAATTCCATAAATGTTACTTACATAGTAATCTTGAACTTCTTTTGTGATTTGATCTACTAAATAACGGAGTTCAATTCCTGCAAGTGGCATAACCAAGTTTTTTTGTGACTGAAATTATACTCTTGCTATAATTATGACTTAATCAGTGACCAAAGATTTTAAACGAGGCTTGGTTGAGTCACGCTAGAAATTCACTTGGCCAAATTCAAAAAGAAAAAATCCAAACCAACTCCTGGACCTGATGATTCTAAAAAAGAACCAGTTGAAGAGGAAAAAGAAATTCCTGAAACAGAGCCTATTGAATCCAAAGAACCTGATAATCCACCCTCTGTACACGTTGAAAATCAGGCTGAAAAAAGTGAAAAAGACAAAAAATTAAACAAATTATTTTGGCTACGTGTAGGCTTTGCAGTAATTGCAGGTACTGCTGCAACTTTTATCTTTGATGATATAGCAAACATGGAAGAAAAAAGATGGACATCCATTGGATTTATGATTATAGTCTTTATGGTAACTATAGTAATTGCAAAAGGAATGAAAATACAATTACCATCTTCAGATAGAAAGAAAATTGTTACTCAAGCAATTGGAAGTTATATTTTCATTTACCTGTTCGTCTGGGTTTTGACTAATACATTAGTTCATGGAAGTACTGTAGCTACAGTAATTCCTTCACCCCTACCATAGTCCTAATGATGTTGGGTTAATCTTATGTGGAATTTTAAAACTCCTGGAATACCAGATGAGGCATTTGAACGGACTGAGAAAGTTCCAATCACCAAAGAAGAAGTTCGAACCATTCAAATTAGTAAAGGTCGACTATGTCCAGGACAAACTGTTTATGATATTGGTTGTGGAAGCGGTTCTATTTCTATTGAAGCTGCTTTACAAGTAGAAAATTCTGGAAAAGTAATTGCAATCGATTATGATACTAATGCAGTGAATCTTACAAAGAAAAACATTGAAAAATTTGGTCTAACAAATGTTACAGTGATTTATGGAAATGCAACAGAAAAAATCTTGAACTTAGAAAAGGCAGATGTAATTTTTGTTGGAGGCACAGGAGGAGATACACAAGAGATTGTAGAAAAATGCCAAAGTAAATTGAAATCTGGAGGTAGAATAATTGTTGGAATAATTTTAATTGAAACGTTATATTCAATTTTACAGATCCTTAACAAACTTGAATTCAATTCAGTAGATGTCACTCAAGTAACAATATCAAAAAGCAGAAAAACATCTACTGGAACTATGATGTTATCACGTAATCCAGTAACTATTATTTCTGCCACAAAAAAATAATCTAGCTTTTTAATTGGGAAGAAAATCATATTTTTTATGCCTGAATTAGTTGGAATTGGTGTTGGTCCTGGCGATCCTGAACTTCTTACTGTTAAGGCAGTAAAGGCAATCCAAAATGCTGATATTATTATGTGTCCAGCTTCTAAAGAAGATAGACCAAGTATTGCTTTGTCTGTAGTTTCTTCACTAATTGAAAAATCAAAAAATCAAGAAATTATTAAACTAATTTTTCCAATGACCAAAGACAAAGATATTCTAGTCAAAACTTGGAAAAAAAATGCAAAGATAATGGCTGAAAAAGTTTTGTCTGGAAACAACGTCGTTTATCTAACTGTTGGTGATCCATATCTATACAGCACATGGATATACATGCATAGAGAAATTGAAGAAAACTATCCAAAAATGAAAATTAGTGTTATCCCTGGAATTGTTTCAATGTTTACTTTTGCTTCCAAAGTTGGAGTTAGTATTGCTGAAGGTGCAGAAAAAGTATCAATAATTCCCTCTTGTTATGACTTGACTACAGTAAAAGAAATTGCAAAAAATTCCGAGACTATGATATTTCTTAAAGATGGTAGATATTTTGATCAAGTAATAGAGTTGCTAAAGGAATCAGGTTTTCCAGATGATTCAATATTTGCCATAGGACAGGATCTTGGAACCGAAAATGAAGTTATTAGAAAAATGAAGCTTGGCGAAGTTAATGATGACACATTAACTACAAAATATTTTTCAATACTGGTGATAAAACGTGTCTAATGTTTTCTTTGTTGGATGTGGTCCTGGCGATCCTGAACTTATCACAATTAAGGCCAAAAAACTGATTCAAAAAGCAGATGTTGTAGTTTATTCTGGTTCATTAATTCCTCAACCGATTTTGAAACTTTGTAAAAAGGGCAAACTCTATGATGCTGCAAAATTGGTAAGAGAAGAAATTTTTGATTTGCTGTACAAAAATGCAAAAAAAAACAAACTAGTTGTAAGATTACACGATGGTGATCCATCAATTTATGGAGCAATTAAAGAACAGATTGATAATTTAGAGAAAAAAGGTATCAAATCCACAGTTATTCCTGGAGTTACGGCATTTTTGGCCTCAGCTGCTGCACTTGGAACCCAGTTAACACTTCCTGGCATAACTCAAACAATAATTCTAACCAGAGCAGAGTCTAGAACTAAAGTACCAAAACGTGAAAAAATCTCAGAGCTTGCCAAACACAAAGCAACATTGATCTTCTATCTTAGTGTACACCTTCTTCCTAAGCTTGTAGCTGAAGCAATAGCTGGAGGTTACAAAAAATCAACTCCAGTAGCTATAGTTTATAGAGCATCCTGGGATGATCAAAAGATAATCAAAGGAACATTAAATGATATTGTAAAAAAAATTCATGATGAAAAAATTACACGAACTGCAATTGTAATAATTAGTGATGTAATTGAACCAAAATCATATGAATATTCTAAGCTCTACGATAAAACATTTAGTCATGGATATAGAAAATCTAAGACGAAATCGACAAAAAGTTAACTTTGTTTTTTATTCCAAGTTTGCAAAGATTTTTTTGAAATTTTTTTACATCTCCCGAACTAAATATTTTTAATTTATTTCGGGTATCTTGATCATTTTTAATTTTTTGATAAATTTTCCTTGCTATTGAATTTGCTGGATCAATAAAAGTTATTTTTGGGAATTGTCTTTCTAACATGGTTTTTAAAAATGGTAAATGTGTGCTTGATAATGTTATAACATCGATATTTTTTTTGCTTATTCTTTTTTCTAACTCTTTTTTAATAATCTGTTGACATAATAATTTATCTGTAAGAAATTTTCCAGATTCAACAAGTTCAACTAAAGCTGAACCATTAATTTTATGAATTTTTATTCCTAAACCAAGATCTGATTCTTTGATAAATTTTGATAATTCTTTACTTTGAATTGCAGATTCTGTTCCAAGTATTCCGATGTTTTTTGTTTTAGAAATTTTTTTAGCCTCCTTTAATGGCGGTTTAACTCCAATAACTTTTTCACTTTCTATATCTAAGATGATTGTAGGAGTGTTTGAACCCACAACCATCAAATCCGGAGAAAAATTAGCATTAATAACTTTGATTGATTTTTCAATAATTTTTTTCAGATCTGACTTTGATTTTTTTCCATACGGGAAATTTTCTTGGTCTCCGAAGTAAATAATTTCTATTTTAGATATTTTTTGTATTTCTTTAATAATTGATAATGAACCCAATCCAGAGTCAAAAATTGCAATTCTAGCCATAATCCACCTCTGGTAATCTTGAATAATAGTTTGTTAGCTAAATTTAGTCTAAAGTCGATCTAAATATACACTGGCCATTAAGAGCTTTTTTTTAAATTAACCACCATGCCAAACTTCGACAAGACTTGGGCTCGTCAAGAGACCCAAAGCGTAACTGGCAAACTCCGTGAAGCAGTAAAGCCTCAAGGTGCATTAAAACCACGAATTCAAACTGCAGTAAACAAACTACAAGTCCAAATCTCCAAAATGGACTCTATGTTAGGTAAACTGCACGAAAGAGATGCGCAACTCTTTCAGAGGGTCGTGACTGCAATGCAACAACATGATACTAGCACAAGTAGAGTTTTGTCTAACGAATTAGCTGAAATTCGTAAAGTTACAAAGATGCTCGGCAATGCAAGAATGTCATTGGAACAAGTCCAACTTAGACTGACAACTATTCATGATCTTGGCGATGCTATGGTAGCAATTGGACCAGCGATGTCTACAATGAAGGGATTAAAGTCATCACTAGGAAGATTCATGCCAGAAGCAGACTCAGAATTGAATACCATGACCCAGACACTCAATGGACTTATGATGGATTCTCTTGCAGGAGACTCATTTAGCATGGAGTCTGATGTTTCAAGTGAAGAAACTGAAAAGATTCTACAAGAAGCATCTGCAGTAGCTGAGCAACAGATAGGAGACAAATTCCCATCTGTTCCATCACCAACAGGACTTTCGTCTCAATCCTCTACTTCTACCTTTGAGTAGCTAGTTAGGAAAGACGACAGTCATTATTTTTGTTTTATTACTGAATCTCTTAACTCCACAATTTTTCTTTAAAAGTCCATTTTTTATTCAAAACAAAGTTTCCAAATGCCGCAAGTGCTACTGCTCCAACAAGAGAAATTGGATATGAAATGCTTTGCATATCCACAAGATAGAACACTATTCCTAACTGTAATAATGCCCCAAGAGAACTAAATGCAACGAATTTTCCATACTGTTTTAGAGTTTTGAGTAATGAAAAATCTCTATCGCTAAAGGTCCAAACTTTATTCAAAATAAAATTCGTAGTCATTGAAGTAATAATTCCTATTGTGGTTGCATGAATATACCATAAATTTGAAATTCCATCTGCAAATAACAAAGAAACCAGATAATTTACACCCAATCCAGACGCGCCAACAGTAAAAAATCTTGCAGCTTTTGAGAAAAATCTTACAGAAGGTCTTCTTTCTTGTTTTTCAGTAATTTTTCCATATTTATATAATTTGAATACTGACTTGATATAATCAATCACAGTAGAAGAATCAAGTTTACTTGAACCAAATTTTCTGTCCTGAAATGTATAAGGTATTTCTTGAATTTTTACACCTTTTGTTTTAACCAGTAATTCCAAAAGAATTTTGTAACCTAAAGCATCAAAATTTAGTCCCTTAATGAGATTTTTTCTAAATGCGAAAAATCCTGACATTGGATCATAGCTTTTTACTCCTAAACTTTTTCTTGCAATTAGAGTGGCAACTTTACTAATAATTTTTCTTTTTAGGGACCACCCTTCAACTGCTCCTCCTTTTACATATCTAGATGCTATAGCTATATCATATTGATATTGTTTAATTGCTGAAACAAGTTTAGGTATTATTTGTGGGGGATGAGAAAAATCAGAATCCATCACTACAATTGTATCTGCACTAGCATTTTGTATTCCATTTAAAATGGCAGATGCTAATCCATTCTTTGCTTTTCTATGAATAATACTAATTTTATTTTCAGTGAATTTCTTTAAATTTGAGATATAGTCTTCGACAATTTTACCAGTACCGTCTGGAGAATTGTCATCAACTACAATAGTTTCTGCAAAAAAACCATCAGGCATACATTTTCTGATAGACTTTAGCATATCGATAATATTCTGTGATTCATTATAGGTTGGAACAATTATTGATACCTGGGGGTTCTCCATCCTCATGCTTCTTATTTTCACCTAGATTAAAAGAATATTAATTTTTAAATTCACTTCTGACTAAAAGCTTTGATTTTTTAAAATTTTAAATTATTTATGGGTATGTTGTAGATTCCGATAAAACAGAATCAATTTCTGAAATCTGTATCCTGGTTTGTTCCATAGAATCTCTCTTTCTAATTGTTACCGTTTCATCTTCCAAAGTCTGATGATCAATCGTTATTGCAAATGGAGATCCAATCTCATCTAGTCTACGATATCTTCTTCCTATTGCTCCAGAATGGTCTAAAAATGCATCAAACTTTCTTTTTATTTGAAGATATATTTCATCAGTTTTTTCTTTTAATCCATCTTTTTTTACTAAAGATAAAACACCTACATGAATTGGAGATAAATATGGTTTTAGAGATAATACGATTCTTTCATGCTCCTTATCCTCATTAAGACAATGCTCAAGAATTGTGTATAAACTCCTGTCAATTCCCATTGAAATTTCAAAGACATGTGGAAGTACTTTTTGGTCATTATCCATCACTTCAAATTTTTCTTTACTTTTCTTAGCATGACTTGAAAGATCATAATCTGATCTATAATTACATGCAACAAGCTCAAGCCAACCAATTGTTGTCTCCACTTCAAAATCAAATGCAACTTCAGCATAGAATGCTTTTTCTTTCTCACCAAGCTTTCTGAATCTACTTTTTGAAATGTCAATACCTGTTTTTTCATAAAATTCTGTTAACATTCCCAAATAATATGCCACAAACTTATTTGGAATGGTTTTTGATTCAACTGCTTCTTTACACGACATAGCAACCAATTCAGAATCAGTTTGGATTCTGATTACAGTGTCTTGAATCTCTGAAAAATTCTCCACATAATTTAATTTTGAGTGATTACAGAACACCTCAATTTCTGCCTGATAAAATTCTCTAAGACGAAGCAAACTTTGGCGTGGTGAAATCTCATTTCTAAAACTTTTTCCAACCTGAGCAATACCCAATGGTAATTTCCCACGCATTGTCTTAAACAATCTTGGAAAATCAACAAATATCGATTGGCATGTTTCTGGCCTTAGATATGCTTCTTCTTCTTCTGGTCCTATTCCAACTCTAAACATCATGTTAAATTTTTTAGTATTTTCAAAATCTCCTTTACATTTTGGACATTTAATGTTATTTTGTGAAATTGCATTATCAAATTCTACCAAATCTGCACTTTCAGGAATCTCAATATTTGAAATTTCAGCTATTGTTCTATCTGCCCTAAAAGTAGATTTACATTTTCTACATTTTATGATGGGATCTGCAAAGCTTCCTAAATGACCTGATGCCTCAAAGACTGATTTAGACATTATTTGAGAACCATCAATCTCAAGCATACCATCTCGTCGAATTAATTCTCTTCTCCATAATTCTAAGAACTTATTTTTCAAACTCACACCAGATGGTCCATACTCCCAAAATCCAGCCTGGGCATCGCCATATACCTCGCAACTTGGAAAATAAAATCCACGCTCGAGCGCTAATTTCATTACACCTTCATAATTCAATTAATCACTTCCTAAAATATCCGAATAAATTTCTACGCAAGTCCTTTTGCAACTCTGATATTTTCAAAATCATCTCGGATATCATCAATTGGAGTCTCTAAAATTATTGGTATTTTTTTCTTGTTTACCATTTTAACCACTGCTCCAAGACCTTTTTCTCCAATATTTCCTAGTCCAATGTGATAATGTCTATCTAAGTTACAACCTATTTCTCCCTTAGCATCATTAAGATGTACAATTTTCAAATTTTCCATACCAACTGAATCATCAAATTTTGAAAAAGCATCTTTCACATTTTTTTCGGTTCTTAAATCATATCCTGACACAAATGCATGGCATGTATCAAAACAAACTCCAAATTTCTTTGAAGGTTTTAACTGGTTGTAAATCTCTGCAAGCTGTTCAAAATCAGCACCAACAGAATTTTTCTGACCAGCGGTATTTTCTAGTAGAATCATGACATCATTTTTTGTTTGGCCTGCTTTTGTAAGCCCTTTAACAAGCCGTTTAATTCCCTCTTCTTCTCCAGTTCCTAAATGACTACCTAAATGAGTTACAAGATATGGAATTCCAAGTTTTCCACATCTTTCAATTTCACTAATCAATGTTTTGAGAGATTTTTCAAATCCATCTTCCTTTGGAGTTGCTAAATTTGGTAAATATGGCATATGAGCACAAGTAGCCATCCTGTCAATTTTACTATTTTTTAGTCTAGTCTGAAAATTTGTTATATTCTCTTCTGTTAGATCCTTTGCATGCCATCCTCTCGGATTCCTTGTGAAAATTTGAAAAGCTGAACATTCCCTTTCAACTGCATTTTCAACTGACTTGTCAATAGAGCCCGAAATTGATACATGGCAACCAATCTGCATTTATGAAAAATTTATCTAAACATTATTTAAATCAGCATTTACATCTAGATCTCAAAACCAGATTTTTATGTAAATATCGTTAATCAGTACTATGCTTGCATTAGGTCAGGATGAGGTTGCAAAGTATCCTTTTCTGGCCGATGCTGGTCAATATCTAAAGGATAAAGGCTTTACTTTAGAACAATTTGGAAGCGATCCTGACCTAAAATCTCTAATCGACAAAGCATTTGATAGAATACAAGTAGCCGCTGATGGAAAAATCTACAAATCTGATTTAATAGGTGACCAAGTATCAAAAGAAGCTGCACTTCCCAGAGAAGTTTTCTCTTTTCTCTTAGCTATAGTTCTTTTAAAATTAAGTGGGATGAATACTTTAATCAAAAGATTTGCTCTTGCAGAAGCCAGACGAGCAGAAAAATACTTGGAAAAAGATTTAGCTAATATCTCGGATGAATCAAAAAAAGAACTCGCAATTAGAGTCATAGATGATTTGTTTTCAGTTCAGGTAAAAAAACAAGATGATTACTTTGTTATTCCTGTTTCAGATTATCTGAAACATTCAATTAATTTTCATGAGAGAGAATGGAAACTAATCAACAGACATGTCGAAAATGGTCAGGTTTTTCTTAATTCTCATGAAGTTGTAAGACTTATTCGAAAAGAGCTTGGAACATATATCAACTCAAAAATTATTAACGCAAAAACACCATCAATGATTCCAGGTTTTGAAGGTCCTGTAAACAAACTGTTGTCTCTATCAAAAAAATTTGTAACATTTACTGTTACTACAGGTGAATATCCACCATGCATCAAACATGCAATAGAAATACTAGAAAAAGGAGAAAATTTACCACATTCAGGTAGGTTCATGCTTGCAACATTTTTGCTTTCAAAAGGACAATCTGTGCAGCAAATTGCTCCATTATTCAAAAATGCACCCGATTATAATGAAAGAGTTACACTTTATCAGTTAAATCATCTCGCAGGAACTTCTGGCAGCGGTACACAATATTCATGTCCCTCTTGTGAAAAATTAAAGACACAAAATCTTTGTTTTGCAATTCCAGAATGTGATAATATCATAAGCCCACTTCAATTTGGAAAAAAGAGAAACTAAATGAATGAAAATGATATAAAATTCCTTGAAGGCATCTTCAAGAAATACTATTTTGAGCATTTTGAACAAATACATGTTCCTAAAAGAACATCCGAAAGAGAATTCGGCTATCATAAATTTAGCTCAGGAATGACTCGACATATCTCTTTGAAAGATGATAAAGAACTTCATTTACTATTAATGAAAAATACTCCCTCAGATGTTTATTGTTCTAATGCATACTATTCTTTTCCAAATCTTCCAATGAATGAAAAAGATTGGAAGGAAGCTGATCTGATTTTTGATATTGATTCAAAGGATCTAAATCTTGATTGTAGAATAAATCATACTGTATCTATATGCAGTAATTGTAATACAATTTCAAAAAATAACATCCAATGTTCAAAATGCAACTCAACAAAATTTGAAAAAAAATCTCTTCCATGTAAAAACTGTATTGAAGGTTCTAAAATTGAAGTCAAAAAATTATCAGATATTTTGATTGAAGATTTTGCTATTGACAAAAAAAGCATTGATGTTTATTTTTCAGGAAATGAGGGTTTTCATGTATATGTTTACAACTCACAATTTCAAGATCTTGGTTCTAGGGAAAGATCAGAGCTTGCTGACTATTTTTTATTCAACGGAGCAATTCCTGAAACTTTTGGAATGAAAAAATTCAAACCAAGCAGATCTTCATTTCCAGATTTTGATGAAAAAGGATGGAGAAAAAGATTTTCAAAAGAAATTTTCGGTTCAAAATCAAGACGCTCAAAAATTGTTACGGAACTTCTAGTTAATGGATATACATCTTTTCAACAAAATTTGAAAGATCTTTCTTCCAGAATTGGTGTAAGAATTGATCCTAATGTTACGATGGACATTCACAGAATCTTTAGACTTCCAGGATCTTTAAACAGTAAAAGTGGTTTGACAAAAATTTATTGTAAAGACATTACAAAATTTGATCCATACATGCAAGCCTCTTTTCTTAGTGAAGAAACCATAGAAATAATAGCAAATTGTCCAATTGAATTTAAGCTAAAAAATAGAAAATTTGGTCCCTATGAAAATGACAAAGTCAATATTCCAACCTATGCAGCAACATACATGATTTGTAAAAACCTGGCAACAATTTCTTAAATTTTTCATAGAATTGTATTCGTAAAATGTGAAGCAAAAACTTCTTTTTTACTGGTAAGACATTAATTTGCCAAGCCATAACGAACGTTGATTTTGTATAGCGCCTCTACTGATAAACAAGCTCCACCTCCTGATGCTGGAAAATACATCAGATTAGGAATAGTTGCCGTAATTGGAGTTGTAATTTTTGCAATTGTAGGCAATCAGGCTGTAATTTTATCAATGAATTTCACAGAATTTGGTGATCAATTTACAAAACCTCTCTTTTACACACTAGTTTCAACTGTAATTCTGTCTGCAATTGCTTTGGTTAGGGTAAATATTGGATCCAGATCGTCAATATTTTGGTATGGTATAAACTCGGCAATTGGCTTTCTCGGACGGGGTTCCCAACAAAATATCTCTGCAAGCATACAAAGTTTTCGAGATTACAAACTTAGTCCACCTCAGTTTGTAATTTGGCAAATTACCAAGATCTTCCTTTTTGGTGCCTTCTTTGCAAATATCATGTTTGGTTTTGCAGCTATGGCATTTCTTGATGGAAATGATTTAGGAATAGAAAACTTACCTAACTTGTTCTCATTACCATTTGTTACTCCTGATACTGATCCAAACTATGCAGCTGAAAAAGTAGTTCCAATGATTCCAGCTCTTGTAATTCTAATTCCACCAATATTAGCAGCAATAGGACTTAGACTTGTTTTGTATGTTGGAATTCATAGAATAATTGATGTACTTACTTCTTTTATCAAAGACTCTAATGAAGGAAAGCCTAGATATCTCAACTATGTCTCAACTATTGAAGCTATCTTAGGAATTGGTGTTTTATGGGCAGGCTTCAATCTTTTCTTTACTGAGCAAATTGATTACAATACTAGATATGTTATAGGTGGAACTTTAGTAATTGGATTTGCATTAATTGCATTTTCAGTAATTGACAAAATCAGAGCTCGTGTTTTAACTCACATGTTCAAACGTGATGTCATTATTCGCTTGGCAACAATTTTTGCAATTGCTTTAATTGTAGCAAGTGTTGTAGGAGTAAATAACAGCATTGCTGACGCTAGAAAGATTGAATTTCTGGGACCATATACTGCCCAGCAGATTGGCGTCAATCGTTATCTAGGTGAATTAAACAATATTGAAGAAAATATTCATGATGTTAAATTACAATCAGTGTCTCCAAATAATATTAATAATTATGTTGATCAAAACAGCGATGTTCTAGATGTTATCAGGGTATGGGACTGGCAGGCAGCATTTGCAAAACTAAAACCAGAGATTGGTTTGATTCCTTATGTAGATTTTGAGGACAATGACATTTTACGTTTTAACAATACACTATACTGGACAGCATCTATGAAACCAATCTTGCCTACATCTGTTAGCCTTGAAAATAGATGGTATAACGAGCATTTAGTATACACTCATGTACCAAATGCATTTTTGACATTAGAGGCAACTGATGGCCAAATTGTAGATAGTAGCACATTTTTCAAACAAAGAGAGATCTATTATGGTGAAGGTGGATTATTTGAGCAAACATGGTCTGCATATCCAAATTCTCGTGGTGACACCAGTGCCGAATTAGGTGGAGCATTTTATGCAGGACAGGGCGGATTAGATGTTTCTCCTCCTCTTAGCTGGATCTTTGAGCCTAACTTTTTGCTATCATTTCCAGGTGAGGCTGTCCATATTATGAGATACAAAGATGTCAATGACAGAATGGAAACTTTGTATCCTTATTTTCTCTATGATCTTTTTGGTAGAGAACTTGATTCACTTCCAGTAACTAATGGCAATAATTCTTACTGGTTAGTTCCATTAATCATTGGATTTGACACGCAAGATGTTCCATGGTCTGTAGGAAATCCATATTTGAGATTAGTAGGATATGCCTTGATTGATTCGTATAATGGTGAAATTCAACTGTTGAAAACAGGTGATGATTTCTTTACCAAAATGTTTGCTAGTCAATACTCTGAACAATTCCAACCTATGCCAACATGGCTTGAGGAACAAATCAGATATCCAGTGGAATTATTTAATTGGAAAACAGAAATGTACAATATTTACCATGTAACTGATGTAGAGACCTTTATTCAAGCTAATGAATTCTATGAAATTCCTACCGGACTAGACACATATTATGTTGAAGCAAAACCACCTGGTTTTGAAGAGACCAACTTCTTAGGTCTTTTATCATTGGAATTAAGAGGTTCTCAAGGACGAAACTTAGCAGGGTATATGGTAGTCCAAAATGATCTAACGAATCTAGGTAACTTACAATTCTATGAAGTTCCACTAAATTCTACTACAAAATTAATTGGTCCAACAGCAGTTAGAGAAGCACTCGATAGAGACCCAGAATTTGCCCAACTAAAGACACTTTTGAGAAATCCAAGAATCGGAGATAATATTTTGTATCGTGTGGGTGAACATGATGTTTACTTTATTCCTGTTTATACTGCAGGTGCAGGAGGAGTTGTTGCTCAATTAGGAACCATTGCAGCAGTTGGTGCTGCATTTACTGGAGAGTATTATGTAGGATTGGGAGATACTCAGGAAGAAGCATTTGAGGCATATCTGAAAAAAGTATCAGGTGTTGCACCAACTTCAACTACAGTTGATTCAGACTATGTTGAATTAGATAAAGATGATAGAGTCGATATAATAAAATCGATATTCACTCAAGAAGGAATTACCATTTCAGAACCAACATCAATTCAGGTTCCATTGTCTTTCAATGAAGGAGAAATTTTCTTCTTTACTGAAAATGATAAATCAGAAACTGAAGAATTCTTGAATAACTTCATTGATGACTTTGTCAAACCAAGAAGTGATAGAGTTTTCATGTGGCAAGAGGAAAATAATCTCAATATAGGTACAATTGTTGTAAAAGACAGTATACCTGAGATACATTACATCTCCATCGAAGTAGGCAGCTAACAACGCTATCCTTTTTTTACTTTAAAAAATACTAAATTATCTATCTTTTAGAAACTAATTATGTTACTGGTAGTCGATAATGGTTCTGTTTATACAAAAAATCTTGTAAATTTTCTAAACAAAAAAAATATCCAATTTGAAAAACAAACTCCAAATTGTTTAAATTTGGAAAATCTTGGAAAATATGACTCTTTTATTCTATCAGGAAGAAGAAAAAATGAACAAAAGACAAATAAAATAAATTCTAAAATAGTTTTACATTCAATAAAATGTGAAAAAAAATTACTAGGAATTTGTTATGGTGCTGAAATTTTAGCTCTCACTTTGGGTGGTACAATAAAAAAAACTCATTTACCCCAAAAAGGTAACGAAAATGTAAAAATTGTCAAAGAAAATATGATTTGCAATAATAATTTACAAGTTTTTGAAAGTCATGGTTTTGAGATTTCAAAACTACCGGATCCAATAATATCCATAGGAGAATCTGATAACTGCAAGTACGAAATTATTCAATATAAAAAAAAACCAATATTTGGAACCCAATTTCATCCTGAAATGAGTAGCGATGGTTACGATTTAATTGAAAAATTCTGTTCTCTCTGATTGGTTTTAATAACTCTAAAAATTTTATTTTTCATGGAACAATCTGATCATGAACTTTTGTTACCTCTAGTTGATGAAGAAAATATCTGCCTTCCTCTTCCTATCAATGTTGTCTCAAAATATTGGAATGTTGAACTATCAATGGCAGAAGCTGAGGAAATTGCAAAGCAATATTCGGCCTATAATGGCAGCATTTTGATTGAAGGAATTGAAGCTGCTGAGAGACAGGGTCTTGAATGTAAGATTATTCATTCCAATTTAACTGAACTAAAAAAAATTATTGATTCAGGAATTCCTCCAATTGTTCTTCTTCCAGGAATACCAGAAATTACACAACATGCATCAGTAATTACTGGTTACAATGATGATGACAAAACTATTCTTCATTATGTTCAGAAAGGAAATAAAGAAGGTGAACAGCAAGAAGGAGCTATTCCTCAGGATTTATTTGAAAAAGAGTGGTCTGAGGAAGGAAAATTGTTGATTATATTAGCACCTTCTGAAATTTTATCATCTATCAAACTGGAAAATGAATCATATGAAAAATCAAATAGATTATGTTTGCTTTCTGAGAAATTTAACATTCAAAAAAATAATGATGAAGCAATTAAATCTCTAGAAAAAGCAATTGAAATTGATCAAAACAATTCAACTGCAATGAATCTAATGGGCGCAATGCTAAATGAACAAAATTCCCCTGACTGTCTAAACTTTTATGAAAAATGCCTTAAACTCAATGACAAATCATACCTATCCTACAATGGAATGGGGAATTTTTTTCTTAAATCTAATCAATTTGAAAAAGCCGAAGATTCTTACAACAAAGCAATAAAACTCAATCCAAAAAGATCTGCAAAAATTTACAAGAATCGAGCATACATAAGAGAAAAACTAAACAAAAATTCTGGGGCAAAAGATGATCTTAAAACATATTTGAAATTATTTCCTAGAGCCACTGATAGAGGAATTATAGAACAAGCAATTCGAGAATTATAATGCGGAATGCGGGATTTGAACCCGCGGCCTTCAGCTTGGGAAGCTGACGTCATACCGATCTAGACTAATTCCGCCTAACTCAAAAAATACTAATTATAATTAAATACCTTAATTGTTCAGTTACACTATGGATGCCAGATGTCCAGAATGTGAAAATATTGCAATATTAGATAGTAATATTACAAAAGTAAAGTGCCCTCATTGTAATTTTGAAGCAGATTATGATACCTATCTTGAAATTATGAAAGATCAAGCAATTAACATGGCATCTGAATATATTCCAAAAAGGCCTGGTCTTTGATTACCAAAAATTCCCTTTATCTGAACAATCTAAATGAGCTCCGCAATTAGGACAAAACAAATGGCATGCTTGCATATCTACCATCTTATTATCACATCGAGGACATGTAATCTCTTCAGCCATATGCCTAACTTTAGTAATCTTGATTTAAAAATAATGTCCAAAGGTTAATTAGTCGTTTGACTTTTTTTTGGAATACTTGGCAAATTTCAAGTTAACAGTATCAGATGTAAAAGGAAAGTCTGTCACTAAAGAATTGAAAGACAGTGATGCTAATCCATTATTAGGTTTGCAATTAGGAAATGAAACTGATGCTGCAATTGTAGGTTTGAATGGCAAACTAAAGCTTACAGGTGGCAGTGACAAATCTGGAGTTCCTATGAGAAATGATATTCACGGAGCAGCAAGAAAATATGTTCTTCTATCAAAAGGAGTTGGGTTACAAGATGCCGAAACTGGACAAAGAGTACGAAAACTTATGAGAGGGAATACTGTCTCTGAAGAAATTTACCAAATTAATTGCAAGTATGACGGAGAATTACCAGTAGAAGCTCCAACAGAAAAATCTACTGAATCTTCAGACGAAAATAAAAAAGAATAGCTTAACATATACCAGTTTTACATTTTGACTTATGCATTGGAGAGATACTCTTCCAGAGTGGTATATCAAAAAATATGGTTATCAACCATGTGTAAATATCGGGACCGCCGGTCATGTTGACCATGGAAAAACTACTCTTATTCAAGCACTAACAGGATCGTGGACTAGTGTTCACAGTCAAGAATTAAAACGAGGAATTACAATTCGTGTTGGATATTCTGATGCTGCATTTTACAAATGTAATAATTGTGAAGAGCCATTAGGATACTCTACTACTCCAAAATGCAATAATTGTGGAAAAGATAGTGAATTATCTAGAGTTGTAAGTTTTGTAGATAGTCCTGGACACGAGAGTCTAATGGCAAATATGCTTTCAGGTTCGGCTTTGATGGATGGTGCATTATTATTGGTTGCAGCAAATGAAAAAGTGCCCAAACCCCAAACAAAAGAACATCTTTTGGCTTTACAAACACTTGGGATCCAACAAATTGTTGTAGTTCAAAATAAAGTTGATTTACTCTCTTACAAGGAAGCTCTTCAGAATTATCAAGATATTACAAAATTTGTTAAAGGAACACATGCAGCAAAAGCACCAATCATTCCTATATCTGCCCAATCTGAATTAAACATTGATGCATTAATTGGCTCAATTGAAAATACCATCAAAACTCCAGAACGAGCTGAATCCAAAGATACAGTAATGCATGTCTTGCGTTCTTTTGATATAAACAAACCAGGTACAAAGCTGAAAAATATCAAGGGTGGTGTAATTGGAGGAAGTTTGACACAAGGAATCTTCAATGTAGATGATGAAATTGAAATCAAACCCGGAATAATGAATGAAAAAAAGAAAAAATATGAACCGCTAGTAACTGAAATTACTTCCTTAGGAACAGCAGCTGGAATAGTAGAATCTGTAAAACCTGGTGGATTAGTTGCCATTGGAACCAAATTAGATCCAGCAATGACCAGAAGTGACTCTTTTATTGGCTCTGTCATTGGTAAACCTGGAACTCTTCCTGATAACTCTACAGACATTAAACTTGAGGTAAATCTTTTTGATTCTGCTGTTGGCACTACTGAAGATACTAAGGTTATACCTATTCAATCTGGAGAACTCCTAAGATTAAACATTGGTACTGCACCTGTTTTGGGTCAAGTGTCTAAAATTAAATCAGAAACTGCTGAAATTAAACTCCGAAGACCTGCATGTATTTTTGAAGGTGGAAATGTTGCAATCAGTAGAAGAATTGCAGATAGATGGAGATTAATCGGAGCAGGAATACTTGGTTGAAGTAATATGTGATACTAGCTTTTTAATCCATTTAGCTACTAAACGAATAAAGAATATAGATAAAATAGATGTTGAGATAGGCTCGATTTCTTTTGTTGTTCCTGAAGTTGTAAAAAATGAATTATCTAAATTAGAAAAAATACCTGAAAAAAAACAAGATATAACTGCGACTTTGAATTTTATAAAATCTTTTAAAACAATTCCTATTTCTGGAAATTTTGCAGATAAAGAATTGTTAGATTATGCAAAAAATCATAGATCTATTATTGGAACAATGGATAAAGAATTAAAAAAACAGATCAAGCAAGCAGGAGGCTCTGTAATCTCTTTTTCAAATGATAAAATTATCTTAGAATCTTAGAAAAATTTAACTTGTAGGCTATTCAAATTCCTATGATTAGATTGAACTTATCAAGTACTGATTTTGAAAATGGAGGAACTATCCCAAGAAAATATGGATATAAAAATGAAAATCTTAGTCCTACTCTAAAAATAAATGTGATTCCTGATGAAGCAAAATCTTTAGCTTTGATAATGGATGATCCTGATGCGATGGGTGCAGTCGGAAAAGTTTGGGTTCATTGGGTTTTATGGAATATACCTCCAAACACAAATGAAATTACTGAAAATTCTATTCCCACAAATTCTATCGAAGGTAAAACTGATTTTGGTGAAATTGGTTATGGTGGACCTGCACCACCTGACAAAGAACATACCTACATTTTCAAATTATATGCTTTAGATACTGAACTTGACCTGGAAAAGGGATCCTTAAAAGCAGATGTGGAAAATGCCATGAAAAATCATATTGTTGCTGAGGCAAAACTAGAAGGCAAATATGCACCATAATACCTGAATTTTTAAAACAACCAAATCTTCATCATAATTTACTTGATTTAACTCCTATTTTGTGAGATAATCTTAGTCTGAGAAATTATTTTCATTTATAGAATTTCTCTGATACCAAATTGTCTATTAGAGAACAACCAAAGAATCTGTTTTGAATGGATTTTACATTAGTTATATCTTTCAGCCAATCTATATCTCATGTATTTATCATCAGGAGAAAATTTGGCAGGATGTGCTGATATTGTTCCTTCGTTACATTTTGTACATTTTTCTTTTAGAGTATACTGATTACATTTGATACATTTTCTTAATTGAAATCTCATCTTAACCGTCTCTAGTTTTCTTAGATTCTTCTCTAGTAAATTTGAATGACCCGTTCTTCTTTTCCATATTTTTTTGAATTTCTTCAATAATTGGTTTTAAAGATTTTTCAGCTATTTTGAAATCTTCTGCTTTTATTGACAGTCTATACTTTGGTGCACCCAAATAGGTAATGTCAATGGTCGAATTTTTTTTCATTACATCAAGTAATGTCTTTTTAATAATTTCAACACCATTTGATTTTGTATTTGTGATTTCCATTATACCACGAATTTCCACTGAGGGTAACTTGATCTTTGAACAAACTTCTTCAATAGCTGATAGTGTTTTTTTGTTTAATTTGAGCTCCTTTATTGAATTAATTCCATTTCTTCCTATTTCAATAAATGCATCATATACTGAATCAAATTTTGAATAAATACTGTCTTCTAATTTTTCAATTTCATTATCTGATAGTTTTGCTTTTTCTTGTACGCTTTGTAAGAGGGTTTTTCCTTTTTCATATTTCTTAACTTCTTTGAGTTTCTGCTTTTTTTGATCGTTAGATACTTGTTTTAAGGAAAGATCGATATCTCCTCTCTTGGGATTTACTTTTTTTACAAGTAGTACTTTTTTCTCTCCTTCCCTTACAAATCTACTAACTGAGCGTATCCATCCTGGAGCAATTTCTGAAATATGTAAAAATCCCTGAATTCCATCATATTCATCTAATGAAACATACACTCCATGATCCATTATTTTGGTTATTGTGGCTAGAACAATTTCCCCCTGTTCAGGTAATTCTTGAATTTCAGTAGACATTTCTTCTAAAACTAATTCTTGCGTAATTTAATGTTGCTAGTTAGAAATCAATTCCTTTTCTTGCTTTGATACCACTTTGAAATGGATGCTTTATCTCAGTCATTTCCGTTACCAAATTTGCCAAATCAATGATTTCTTTTTTAGCATAGTTTCCAGTTAAAATAAGATCTAATTTTTGAGGTTTAGATTTTACCAAATCTATTACTTCCTTTACGCTTACTAATCCTAAATTGATTGCGTAATTTATCTCATCTAATATTACAATATCATATTTTCCAGATTGAATTTTTTCTCCACTAATTTTGATGGCTTCCTTTGCAATTTTTTCATGATCTTCTTTTGGACTTTTATCATCAATAATTCCAACAAATCCTTTGCCAATTACAACCATTTCAAATTCAGGTTCCAATCTTTTTGATGAATACATCTCTCCATAATGCCAAGAACCTTTGATAAACTGAATCATACAAATTTTTTTTCCATAACCTACTGCTCTTAAGACAATTCCCAATGCTGCTGTGGTCTTTCCTTTACCTTTTCCAGTGTATACAATGGTTAAACCCTCTTTTTCCATGAACATTTTGGAAATCATCCAAGTAAAAACATTCAGGACTATTTTGGACTAATGTATCAATTTAAATAAAAAATAGTTCTAGACATGCGAATTGAAAATTCCAAGAATAGTCCTAGGAGGAACTACTAGTGGAGTTGGAAAAACCTCCATAGCTTGTGCAATAATATATGCACTAAAGAAAAAAGGATTTTCAGTACAACCATTCAAAGTAGGCCCTGATTACATAGATCCTAGTTATCTTTCTAGCATTTCAAATTCAAAGACTTTCAATCTCGATGTTTGGTTAATGGGGAAAAACCAGCTCTTAGAAAGTTTCATTGAAAATTCTAATTCTGATATTTCAGTAATTGAAGGTGTAATGGGTTATTATGATGGTTTTGGGGGTGATTCTAATTTTGCAAGTACTCATCATGTGGCTGAATTGACTAAATCTACTGTCATATTGATCTTAGATGCTAGTAAGACGGCAAGATCCATTGCTGCAATAGCATTAGGTTTTCAGAAATTCCATAAAAATTCAAGAATTTCAGGTATTATTCTAAATAAAATTGGTAGTCAGAAACATGAAATTTTATGCAGACAAGCTCTGGAAAAAACACATCTCCCTATTATTGGCATAATTCCAAAGAATCCTGATCTATCTTTAGAATCGCGACATCTTGGTCTGATATCTACAATGAATGAAAGAAATCTTAAGAAAAAAATAAAAAAAATTTCGAGAATTATTGCAGAGTCATTAGACACTGAAAAAATAATTGAATTGACAAAAAATCCAACTTTACTTGAAAAGAAATCACAACCAATAAACAAAAAAACTAATGTTACAATAGCAGTTGCTCTTGATAATTCATTTAACTTCTATTATCATGATAATCTTAAATCATTAAGGGATCAAGGAGCAAATCTGAAATTTTTTAGTCCAATAAAAGATAAGAAAATTCCAAGTTGTGATGGAATTTATATCGGTGGAGGATTTCCAGAAATTTTAGGAAATTCACTAGCAAAAAATTCTTCTATGAGGCAATCCATAAAAAAATTATCAGAACAAAATATGCCTATTTATGCAGAATGTGGAGGATTGATGTATCTAACCAAATCAATTGATTATGGCGATAAAAAATACAAAATGATAGGTCTCTTTGATGCCGAAACAAAAATGACCAAGAAAATGAAACTTAATTACACCCAAGGAAAAATAATTACAAAAAATATCATTTCAGATAAATCTCATTTATTGCGTGGACATGAATTTCATTATTCAGAATTGACTTCAGTTTCTTCTGATTCCAAATTTGCATATCAATTAGAAATTGGGGATGGAATTAAAAATCATAAAGATGGAATGATTCTATACAATACACTTGCATCTTATGGACACCTTTATTTTGATAGTTCTGATTATTCAAAAATTTTTGTAAAAAACTGCGTAAAATATTCAAGAAGATGATTCAGCTCTTACAAGCTTGTATAATGCATTAATTATTGCAGCTGCCGAAGAACTGCCTCCTTTTCTTCCAATATTAGTAATGAACGGAATTTCTTCTAATTTACTTAGTTCTTTTTTTGATTCTGAGGCGCAAATAAAGCCAACTGGAATTCCAATAATTAAAGCAGGCTTTACAATCCCTTCTTTGATCATTTGAATCACCTCTAAGAGTGCAGTTGGAGCATTTCCAATGGCCACAATTCCTCCTTCAATTTCTGACTTTGCTGCCCTCATACATACTTGAGAGCGAGTTTTATCTTCTTTTTTCGCCAATTTCATTATTTCAGGGTCTGAAATTTTACAAACTATCTTGTTTCCAAAATCTTTTGGATTTTGTTTATTCAATAAACCAATTACACCATTGACATCTACCACAATACTGCATCTATTCCTAATAGCATTCATTCCACTTTCAACTGCATCTTTATGAAAAATTAGTTTGTTTTTTCCAACAAAATCAAAGTCGGCCGTTGAATGAATTATTCGTCTAACAATTGGCCATTCTTTATTACTATAATTGTGCTCTCCTACTTCCTCTTCAATCATCTGCATACTCGCATCTTCAATTGATTGACCCTTTCTAGTTTGCATCTTCTACCTCTTTTGCTCTTTCAACAATCAAATCAATCATTTTTTCATCTGTTCCCAAATGTTTAGTAATGTAAACATTTTTCAAATTTGATTTTTCCAGAGCAGGTAAAAGATCATTATTGATATCAGTTTTAACATGTGCTCCTTCGTGTAAAAAATAAAAAACTATTACAAGCACTTCGGGTTTGTTTTCTTCACATGTTTTAATACCTTCAAAAATATCTGGTTGTTCAATTTCCAACCAACATCTATCTACATTTCGATAATTTTCTTTTAGTCCATCTACTACATAGTTTAATGACATTTGTGCGTTGGGATCTTTGCTACCATGGCCAATAATTAAAACATCAATATTTTTTTCAGCAAGAGTTACGTTATTTTCTTTTAGTGTTGAAGAAATTCTATTTTGTACAAGATCTATCAAAGTTTTATGCATACTCATAGGTTTTGTTACAACAAATTTTACATTAGTATCTTTTTGAAATTTCATTACATCTCTGACGGCAATTTTTACTTTTTTACCGGGATATAGAAAATAGGGGACTATCGTTAATGTATCAATATTTTGTTTTAGGCATTTTTCAATACCGTCCTCAATATAGGGAGGTTCTACTTCAAGAAAGCAAAAATCAGTAAAGACATAATCGCCTTTGTTTTTGATGCCATCACAAATTATCTCTAGTTCTTCAGACGCTTCTCTTTCACGGCTACCTCTATCAATTAATAATAATCCACGCTTCAATCTAATCTCCTCGCTATTGCTATAGTCAAATCTGGAGGAAATTTCTGTTTTTCCACGATTAACCTTCCTTCAGACACTTTGATTGCAGCAGCCTCAGAAACACTGGCTGTCCCTTCAAATGATTTTACCGTTTCTGACGGATTTGGTGCAGAAATTTCAGCCAAATCTTCTCGATTTACATATTCTACAGGTATTCTCATTTCTTTTCCAACATCAATTAATCCCTGAACATCTTCAGGTTTTTTTATTGATACTAGCCGAGATATTGATTTTGGATTAAGATTAAATTTTTTCATACAAAAATCAATGCCTTCCATGATTTTATCTTTGGTCGTATTCCAATGAAGACCCACTCCCACCACTAGACTGGGTGGATTATACACAACTGAATCTTTTAGAAATTCTCCATCAATTATTTTATCTGTAATTATTAGAAATCCTTTTGAATTAGACTTTTTCAATTCTTCCAAACTTGCAAAATTTTTCACATTTTTTGGTAATTCTTTACACCAATTTTTATTTCCGGCATCTTGAAAAACTCCTATTTTTTCTTCATTTACCATATAGGCACTCACTTTTGTAACTGTAGAATCATCATTTATTTTCCAACCAAGGTTTCGTCCTAAAAGATCAACTGCAATTGTTTTGTTTACATCAGCAGCTGTAGTGATTACAGGGATTGCACCTAGTTTTTCAGCAATTTCGTTTGTTAATTCATTTGCACCTCCAATATGCCCTGATAATACACTAATCACAAAGTTAGTTTTATCATCAATTACAATTACTGCAGGATCAGTTTTCTTATCTTTCAAGTAGGGTGCAATTAATCGTATAACTGCTCCTAATGAAAATAAACAAATCAAGGCATCATTATTTTTGAAGAGATCTACAATCTTTTCTGTTGTAGATTCAGAGTACCATGATATGTCATTATCATCATTTTCAAATTTAACAGGTGCAAAAATATTCCAAGATGGGAAGATTTTTTTTAATTTTGTACCTATATTTACACCATTTTTTGTTATAGCAAGAACTGAAATCTTATCCATAATCAAAACCTTCTAGATTAAATAAAATACCTTACTACAATGATTTTCTAGCAAGAATTTCTCCATCAAAATCAAACAAAATTACCTCCAAGGGAACTTTTTGCTCAGAATGCTTTCTCATATGCATGAATGTTTCTGTACAGATTTTATCAAAAAAACCCTCAATCTTATTTTCTTTGATTATTTCTGATACATGTCTTGCAGTATTTGCTTTTTTGATCTTTTCAATTACATCTTCACTTGCTTTACATTTTTTTGCAATTTCAGACAAGAAATTCATGTCTACTTTGGAGCCTTTAACATGAGTCTGTTTTACTCCAGCTGCCATCTTGGCTAATTTGCCAATAAATCCTACAACAAAGGCTTTCTTGATCCCCTTTTTTCCACATTGTTGAATTGTATATCCAGAAAAATCTCCCATTTGAACAAAACAATGCTCTGGCAAGTCAATGATCTTTTTTGCAAAATCTTCACTTCTACCACCGGTTGTAAGAACAACAGTGTCATTTCCCATTGCTATAGATACCTCAAGATTTTGTCTGATGGAGGCTGCAAATGATGCAGTTGAAAATGGAATTACAATACCACTAGTACCTAAAATAGAAATTCCATTTAAAATTCCAATTCTAGGATTATCTGTCTTTGGACCTAATTCTTTCCCCTTTGGAACTGAAATAACTACTTTGATTCCTTTTTCTAAAAGAATTGATTTGGCATTTTCTCTAATATTTTCATTAATCATTTTTTTAGGAACTGGATTGATTGCTGGTTTGTTTATTTCAAGACCTAATCCCGGCTTTGTAACAATTCCAACGCCTTCTCCACCATCAATTTCTATTTCATTGATTTTATCTGTAAATGATAGATTCACAATAATCTCTGCACCATGTGTAACATCTGGATCGTCACCCCCATCTTTTATCACAGAACATTGTGCACTATTTTCATCAAATTTACAACAATAGATTGGAATTTTAATAAAATTACCCTTCGGCAATTTTACATCTACCTCATCTATTTTCTTTTTATGAATAATTGATAATAAAGCGGCTTTTGATGCTGCAGTAGCTGAAGTACCTGTTGTAAAACCTGTCCTGAGTTTTCCTTTTTTTAATTCTTCCACAATTATCATGACTATTTTGATGTATTAACTCTTGTTTGGTTGTCTCAGAATTTACTAAAAAATTTACAATGAAATTTGTAAAGAAATCTTTAGATTATATTTGAATTAAAATAAAGAATAGCAATTTGTCTGATTTTCAATTTGTAGTTACAGGTGCTAGTGGTTTTGTAGCAAAAAATGTTAGAAAATTTCTATTTGAAAATAACATAAAAACAATATCTGTCTCTAGGAAAAATTTTCAAAAATTTAAAAACGAAACCAAAATTGTTTCAAAAAACTACGACGAAAAAATTATCTTACCAAAAATAAAAAATTCTAATGCTTTAATTCATCTTGTTGGTATTGGAAAACAAACAGTTGATAATGATTATTCTTTAATCAATCTGGAATTTACAAAAAAAATTATTGATTTGTGCAAAAAAGCAAATATCAAAAAAATTTTGTATATAAGTGGTTTAGGAGTTTCAAAAAATACTACATTAGGATATTTTATTTCCAAATACAAGGCAGAACAACAAATTATCAACTCAAAACTAGATTTTACTATTTTCCGACCCTCATACATTGTAGGAAAAGATGATCTATTCACAAAATACCTAAAATCACAAATTAAAAGAGGTATAATTCAAATTCCCGGATCTGGAAAATATACAATTCAACCAATATTCATTAATGATGTCTCAAAAATTATTTTAAAATCCATTCAGGATAAGAGATTTTCAAAGAAAATATTAGATCTTGTTGGAACCGAATCAATAACCTTTGAAAAATATGTTAGAGAGTTCTCACATGGAACAGGAACAAAAATCAAAAAAATTAACTTAGAAACTGCATATCACCAAGCAATTACAAATCCAAAAAATGATTTTGGCGTAGATGATCTAAATCTTCTAGTTGGTAATTTTAAGGGAAATCACAAAAAATTAGAAAACCTTTCTCAATTTAAATTTCAATCTGTGATGGAATTGTTAAAGTCCAGCAGCTTGCTTTAATGCATCTGCTTTGTCAGTTTTTTCCCAATTAAATTCAGGCTCATTTCTTCCGAAGTGACCATAAGCTGCAGTTTTTCTATAGATTGGTCTTTTCAAGTCTAGCTGTGAGATAATTCCTGATGGTTTCATATCAAAATTCTTTCTAACCAACTCTTCAATATCATGTTCTGGAATCTTGTGAGTTCCAAAGGTATTGACATAAAGTGAAACTGGTTCTGCAACTCCAATTGCATATGCTAGTTGAACTTCACACCTGTCTGCCAAACCTGCAGCAACTAAATTTTTTGCAATATATCTGCACATATAACATGCAGATCTGTCAACTTTTGAAGGATCTTTTCCAGAGAATGCACCACCTCCATGTCTTCCAAATCCACCATATGTATCAACAATAATTTTTCTTCCTGTTAGTCCTGCATCTCCATGAGGCCCACCAATTACAAATTTTCCAGTTGGGTTTATGTGAACTATAATTTGATCATTCCACAAGTCACCTAAAACTGGTTTGATTACTTTATCAATTACTTGCTTTGCTATTTCTTCTTGAGTAATTTCAGGTGCATGTTGTGTGGAAACAACTACAGTTTCAATTCTTGTTGGTTTGTTGTCTTCATATCTAACTGAAACTTGGGTTTTTCCATCTGGTCTTGCCCAAGAAAGGACTTTGTTTTTTCTTACTTCGGATAATTTTTGTGCAAGTTTTTGTGCTAGTAAGGCAGGCATAGGCATAAGCTCTTCTGTTTCATTTGAGGCATATCCAAACATCAATCCCTGATCTCCTGCTCCTTGCTCATGGTCTTCAGTAGCAGTCACTCCCTGACTGATATCTGGACTTTGAGCATGTAGTCGTAAGGTTACTTCACAAGATTCTGTATCAAACATCAAATCTTTGTTATCATATCCAATATCTCTAATTGTTTTTCTTACAAGTTCTTCCTGGGCTTTTTTATCAAAATTTGCCTTTGATGTAACTTCACCTACAACTGCTACAAAATCGGTTGTAACCAAAGTCTCAACAGCTACTCTGGACTCTGGATCTTGTCGAAGAAATTCATCTAAAAATGCATCTGAAATTTGGTCGCAGATTTTATCTGGATGACCTTCAGTTACGGATTCAGAAGAAAATATAAAATTATTAGTCATGAGAACCACTAGCTAGAGTTCATTTTCTAGTTTGATAAACAATACATTATTGCCTCTAACTATTACTCTGCCATAATTTGCAATAACTTTACCATCATGAAGTTCTTCAGCATCAGTCATAATCAAATTCATATAAGAATCAACATTATCCATTTTACCTTTGTATTCAACTTCATTCTTCAGTCTAACTGTAACTTTCTTTTTCGTACTTTTCTGAAGTGTTGTTAATGGTCTTTTTGCACTCGTTTGCGACACTAATTATTCACTTGTTTTGCATACGTTGTTCTCTAGAATAAAAGCCTTACCTCGTTTGCAAATTATGAAATTCCTTAAATTTTTTCCCCCTTTCTGATAATTAATCAAATGATCTCAACTGGACTAGAAAAATTAGATGAATTCCTTTTGGGAGGAATTCAAAACGGTGTTATTACTGATATTTATGGTGCTAACGGAACTGGAAAAACTCAACTCTTATTACAAATTTGCATAAACTCTATCAAAAATGGCGGTAATGTTCTCTATCTAGATACTACAGGAGGTTTCAGACCTGAACGAATTCTTGGAATGCAAACTAGCCAAAATTTAGAATTTAATTTACTTGACAAAATTACAGTTTTACGAATAACTAATACTTCAGAACAAATTAATTCTATCAAAATTATGAATGAAAAAATTTTTTCTCTTGTTGTAATTGATAATGTTACTGATTTGTTTTCATATGAATATCAAAGTGAAGACTCTATGTTTCAGAAAAATTCAACCTTTATGAAATTCATGCATCAGCTTTCAGGCGTCGCAATTAATAAAAAAATTCCAGTTGTCATTACAAATATGATTAGAAATATTGAGGACAAAGAAGTAGAAAATATGAAATCTGCAATTGATCCATTTACACATGTTAAAATTAAACTCTCAAAAATTTCTGCAAAATTCAAAGGTGAAATAAACTGGTTGATTCATAAAAATTATTTTTCTTATACAATTACATCATCTGGCTTAATTCAATCCTGAAGATTTTTAATGCTCATTGAGTATGTTAAAAAATGACAGAAATTTTTGATTCCATTCCAATGATTGTTGTTGTTTTATTTGTACTTGGTATAGTTGGTGTAATGGTTTATGAAAAAACACGATCAAATTCAGGAGAATAACTTTTCTGATTCGAAGATCAACTCCTTATTTGAAAAATTTGGATTTGTTAATCTTACAGAAATTCAAAAAAAGGCATCACCAATAGTATTACAAAAAAAAGATTCTTTGATTATTGCTCCTACTGGATCAGGTAAAACCGAGTGTTCAGTAATTCCAATTTTTTCTCTTGTAAAAAATTCAAAAAAACTAGGTAAAATTAAAGTTCTTTACATAACTCCACTTCGAGCACTAAACCGTGACGTATTTAGAAGAATAACAAAATATGCCCATTCAAATGATTTATCCCTAGAAATCAGGCATGGTGATACAACACAGACTGCCAGAAGAAAAATTACTGAGAATCCTCCAGATGTTTTAATTACGACTCCTGAAACTCTAGTGATTCTTCTTACCCAGCCTAAGATGCTCAATGCATTTTCAGAATTAGAATGGATTGTAATTGATGAAGTTCATGAATTACTTGCCAGCGAAAGAGGGGCTCAACTATCCCTTAGCATGGAAAGATTGCAAATAGCCTCAAAATTTCCTCTCACAAAAATTGGATTATCTGCAACAGTTGGAAATTTTGAAGAAGCAGGAAAGTTTGTAGTGGGTTCTAAAAGAAAATGTCAAATCATCAGAGATACATCAGTTCGAAAATACGATGTTGAGGTAAAGTTTGTAGATGGTACGATTTCAGATGTTGCAGACAAAATAATTGAGTATGTCCAGGAACAAAATTTAGACTCTCCTGTACTTTTATTTACAAATACTAGAGGAGAGGCTGAATTTCTAGCATCAATTCTTAAAGAAAAATCCTCTGTACCTATAGAACTTCATCACGGTTCACTATCAAAAGAAGTAAGAGAAGACACAGAGCTTTCACTAAGAGAGGGAAAACATGGAATTGTGGTATGTACCTCTTCTCTGGAATTAGGTTTGGATATTGGCTCTATTGAATTGGTAATTCATTATGGCTCACCACGTCAAGTATCTAAACTTGTTCAAAGAATAGGAAGAAGTAAACATAACAGAGATGCGTCTGCTCAGGGTTTAATCATTACAAATAACTCTGATGATGAATTTGAAGCAAAAGCAATTCTTGATAGAATTAAGGAAGGCTCTATAGAAGAGCAAAAAATTCATGATGGTTCTTTGGATGTTCTTGCACATCACCTAGTGGGAATGACAATGCAGATGGGTGAAATTCCTGTTGATTTTGCTCTAGAGACAATAAATCATGCGTATCCCTTTAGAAATTTACAGCTAGATGAATTAATTGGAGTTTTAGATTTGCTAGACTCTAACTATCTGATTTTCTATGATAGAAACAAAATGTCTTTTTGGAAAAAAGGCCGTTCCTTCAAATACTATTTTGAAAATCTTTCAACCATACCTGACATTTTAAAATTCAAGGTTTTTGATAGTGTGGGAAAAAAAATCATTGGCACTTTAGATCAAAGATTTGTGGGTGATTTTGGTGATTCAGGAAATATCTTTGTCCTAAAAGGCTCTCAATGGAGAATTCTCAATGTTGATGAAAAGTCATTATCAGTCAATGTGGAACCATTCAGAGGTGGTGGAATAACAGTACCATACTGGGAAGGAGAAAGCATTCCAATTGATTACAATACTGCTAAAAAAGTTGGCCTTTTTCGTACTAGAGTTAAAAGCGGTTCATTAAAGCTAATCAACAAAACCATAGATAATCTAAATTTTGAAATACCAAATGAAAATCATGTTATAATTGAATCAAGCAAGACACAGGGTTCTATTGTAATTCACTCTTGTTTTGGAACAAAAATTAATACAACTTTATCGACTTTGCTATCATCTATGCTATCTTCAATGTTAGGTAGCATGGTAGACTCACGAAGTGATGGATATAGAATTGTTTTATCCTCAAGATCTAGAATATCTGAAAAACTCTTTTTAGAAGTTTTAAGAGATGATTATGATCTTTATTCTATGGTTACTGCTTCTTTGGCAGGAACTCACAATGTAAATTGGAGAACTTGGTGTGTTGCAAAAAAATTTGGTGTTGTTGAAAGAGGTGCAATATATGAAAAAAAATCAGCACGTTTTTTGTATGAGCGATACTCAAAAACATCTCTTGTTAAGGAAGCCCTCCGGGAATTATTCCATGACAAATACGATTTACTAAATACAGAAAAAATTCTAAAAAAAATCAGAGAAAATGAGATATCTGTAAAATGGGTAGAAGTTGATAAATTCTCAAAACTTGCCGAACCAATCTTAGATCATACCACAAAATATTATTCTGCTCCTGCAAATCTTGATAAAGGAATCTTAGATCTTGTTAAATCCAGACTAGCAAAGACCAAACACCGCCTTATTTGTGCAAGATGCGGTAAATGGGAGCGAGTAGTTGAGACAAATGAGGTCAAAAATATCTTAATTTGTCCATATTGTAAGGGCAGACAAATAACTGCGACATTTTATTCTGATTATGATTTATCAAAAATTATCCGCAAAAAACATGAGGGAAAAAAGCTAACTTCAGATGAAAAACACAAGTTTGATCGTGCCTGGAAAGTATCATCTTTGATAGAAAATTTTGGAAAAACTGCAATAACTGTAATGTCTGGATATGGAGTAGGTGCAGATACTGCCGCTAGAATTTTACGTAATATGGTTGATGATGAACATCTCTTTAAGCAAATCTATGAAGCAGAAAGACAATATGTTGTAACTAGGGGATTTTGGGATTCCTAGTTTTTCTTTGTTATTTTTGAAAAGGGTGTGAGGAATAATTCTATTCTTCCTTCCAAACCAGCTCTTGCATTCAAACCAGTTACAGAAATAATTTCACCCAACTCACATTTGTCAATTAATCTAGCTTGGTTTCTCCAACCTTTGATCCAAATTTGGCCAGTATCATCTTCAACAAACATTTCAGATAATGAAATAGATTCTCCTGACTTTGTTTGCACTTCACGTCTTTCAGGAACTTTTAAAATTATTGATTCAATGCAATAGTTTCCATCAACTTTAACATCACTGATTCGTGTTCTAAGTTGTGATAGTGATGGAATTGATACATCATTTTCTAGTTTTCTTACAAATGAATTATCATCAAGATTAATTGCATTGCCATAAACTTTTGATGGCATACACTCTATCACATCTCCATCATTGCAGATACTAGTTGAATTAGAGTTATCAGTAATGTTATACAGATTTTTCTTGCTATCAACAGCTAAAATCAAACTCTTGCCAGTTTCAGTTGGTGATATGGAAAGAACTCTTGCTATGATTGGTTCGGCTTCCTTTGCTCCTTCTATCTGAATTTGTGTAGAATCATTACCATGAATCTCTGTTCCTTGGTTTCCAGATCTTACTTTAACTCCCAGTAATCGCACCTTTGCTCCTTGGGATATCATATTTGGAATATCGGATTCATCTTTTCCCCAAAGGACAACTCTCATGGCATTTCCGTCTTTTCCTTTTAGCCTCATTCTTAGTGCTTTTCCAGGCTGGCCTCTGGAGTTTGTAAACTCCATACTGTTTATCACTCCATCAAGAACACCTGATGTTACCAAATTTTTTTCGCCTTCTTGCAGCTCGCTGATATCTTTGGTAATATTTTCAATTGTTGGAATTTCACTACTGTTATCTACTGATTCAATACTAGAGCCTGAACCAATATTGATGGTAGGAGAACCATTAAGATCTGATTTTACATAAGCTTTGATGATTTTAATTAAATCACCTGGTTTTAGATTTTCAATTCCTGGCATGTTTGCTTTTTCATCCCATAACTTTACACTTGCAGTAGAGTTTGTGTCATAAACTGTCATGGTTCTAAGATAGAAAGGAGAGCCATCTTTTCTAGAGAATTGTTTTGCAGGAGAGACACTAAGAATTCTAGTTTCTAGAGAAATTTCTTTAGCACCTGCATACAGATCCTTTAATCCCATCTCAACTTTTAGTGGTTCTGATAATGAAACTCCATAGTCAGATGCGATCAAAAACAATGCTCCTTGATCTGTTAGGTATCCTGCACCAATCTTCTCTTTTTTTTGTTTAATCTGTTCTTCAACATCAGAACGAGTCAGTTCTGGTTTTTGATCTAATAATTTTTGAAAAAGTTCATCAAATTCACTCAATTCAATGTGTCTAAACTAGGTGGATTTATAAAAATTTCATCGACTAATTACCTAATTTTGTGATAACCTAATTCAAATATGAAAACTTATCATTTTTCTCCTTTACTTGAATTTGGATATTATCTGAATCATACAAACTAAAATCAATATTATGATATTAATTAGAATTTCAATAAAAAAACTCTATTGAACAAAAAAAGTTGGGATGATATCTCCTCAGAATATGACAGAAATGTTGAAGAAAATAAAGATCCCATAATAACAAATTATCTTCAAAAAGAGATGAATATTGTAAGCCATTTTTGCAAAATAATTAGAAAAAAAACCAACAAGAATTGCTCTATCATTGATATGGGAAGTGGAACTGGAAGGGTCTTATTTTCACTTGATAAAACATTGAAAGACAATTCTATGATGTTTTATGGCATTGATAACTCTGAGCAAATGATCAATAAGGCAAACCAGAAAAGATTACTGAATAATTCTAAAAATCAGAATATGAAATTTCTTAAACATGACTTGACAGATCCAAATTTATGCGAATTATTTGAACAAGATACGACAAATATCGTTATGTGTATGTACAACACTATTGGGGTTATACCTCCAAACAGGAGGGCCACGTTTATTGGCAGCATGTCAAGATTAGCTGGAAGAGATGGTCTAGTCATAATTTCTGCCTTTAATGGAGATGATTTTGGCTTTGCAGCACCAAAACTGTACATACCAATGAAAGAAATGGTAAAACATATTGATGAAGATTCTTTTGATGAGAAAAACATTGTCTTTAAGAATAGTTTGGGGTATCGTAGCCAGTGGTTTACAAAAAAAGAATTGAAAGAATTACTCCAATCAGAGGCAGAACCAATTCCAATTGATGTTTTAATAGATGACAAACCACATACACTAGGACATGTCTTTGTAAACAGAGAACCTTAATTCAAAATAATTTTGATACAAAATAAAAAAAAATTAGTTTTTGTTTGGAGTCTCTATTAACATTGAATTGACATCAATTACCATGCATGCAGGATGACTCATCTTTTCTGTTATGACTCCACAAGTATGACAAAACAATCGTATTGGTTCATTACAGAATTTGCATCTTTTCTCTATCTCTAGATTAGAGTTACAAATTTTACAGGATTTGTTTTCCATAAAAACCATCACTAACAATTCGCATAAAAATAATTCTAAAATTAGAAAGAGCTAATTAGTTTGGACTATTAATTCTAATTCTAGAGAATAAGAACAAAAAAAAACAATAGCATTAGTTGC
Source organism: Nitrosarchaeum sp. (assembly GCA_965223805.1). Lineage (GTDB taxonomy): Archaea > Thermoproteota > Nitrososphaeria > Nitrososphaerales > Nitrosopumilaceae > HKST03. Next base: position 1,531,766 of record OZ245014.1, read on the forward strand.
TATTTCTAATTTGTTTTCTTTAATTTTCATACTTGCGGTATACCTCCCATCCACGTTCCTCAAGAACTAATGTAGTCTCAAATTTTACACATGCAGGAGACTCATCACTATATTTTAGAATCAAAACCATTCCTTCCTTACAAATCACTGCAGTAGGTTCAATTCCTTGAGATACCTGCTTTATTGGAGGAATAATTTTATCCATCTTTGAAATATCAAGAGTAACTGAATATTCTTCATGAGGTAAAGTTTTTGTGCTTACAGGATACGGTACAATTTCTACTAGATTGATTTTATATGAATCAAAAAATACTGATGTTTGACCTATAGTTGTGAGGATTAAACTTTGAGTTTCTTTGTTTTTTACATCTAACTTGATTGAAGCACGACCCTCCCAAACACATGTAACATCAGCTGGACATCTAGAGTCCTCCAGAACTTCTGAAAATATTATTTCATAGTCATCAAAGAACACACTTTGATACATCTGTATTTTTAATTGTCCATTTGAATTTGATTTTTCAATACACTGATAGTAGGTTCCAGTAAAACCTGGAGCTTCTCCTTTGAGATAGTAATACTGCCACACATTGGAATTTACCTGTGAGAGAGATTCCCATTCTCTTAATCTGTTTTCTTCAACCGCATAGTTCATCTCTGTTTTTTTGGATTCCATGAGGGATTCTCCCTTGTAATCATAGTAATTCATCCATGTTTTGACATCTTTAGAATCATAACAACCATTTATCACCACATCAAGACAAGGAGCTTGTGGCCAATCTTCATTTGGTGCACATACAGCTTCGGCCTGAGTCATATATAATGAAAAAAACATAATCATAAAAATTGATAAAACTGAACTTGCAAAATATTTCACAATTTTTCAATGAGCATATTACTCATAAAGAATACTCATTTTCTCATAATCCTCAACTAAATTTGAATCCATAAGTATTTCAAAAAAATATTCTATATTATACATGGCATAGTGAATTTTTTTTACATAAAACTTATTGCTATTTTCTACAATCTAGATTAGCTTGAATTGTTTACAATGTAATGGAAAAGGCAAATTCATGAATGAATTTTATCTAATGAGAAGTGTCTAAGAGTCAATTTCAGCATTATATGATTTTCCTTTTTCTGATAGGATAAAGTATAGTTTGAAACCTCGAGATTGTCCTTCTATGAGCTTGAGCTCTTTTCTCAAATACTCTATATCCCTCACACACTCTATCAATGATTTGTTAGTGATTCGACGTATTTCATTACTAGTGTATTTTTCAGGATAAACTACTTTAATCAAATTAAAAATTGGCTTCCATATTTCCCCCTTCCAGATTAAATCATCACCTTTTTTCGTGATTGTATAACCGATATCATTACCAAGTCCATTGTTTGACTCAATCATTCCATCTTCTTCCAAAGATTGAAGTTTTTCTTTTAGTTTATCGTTGATTGATAATTTTTTATTATTCTTCACCATATCTTGAATTCTTAAAGCACCAGATGATGAGTTTTTCAAAGTCCATAAGATTTCTACATCAATTTTATCCATAACTTCACCTCAAGATAATGCAATATTTGATTAACATTTTTCGCAAATCAATTTTTAACTATTCTAAATCCTGTTATAATTTTAGTTATGAAAGGTTTTCTAGGTACAAAACGGGGGGGGGGGGGGAACGGCTTTTTACTCTTTGTCAATAAAAAATAGAAATTCCTCATGGGCCCATTTGGACTTGAACCTTTAATGGTTCAAATCCTTTTTTGATTTTTTTAATTAGTTCAAGTTTCTACGGAATTGAACTATTCAATGTATTTTTTATCTAATCTTTCAAGTTTCTTTTCTACTTCGTAAATTACTTTGTATAGTGTAGGTAGATTAGAACTAATCATCTCTGCTGGAGAAAAGATATCTCCATATCCATCTCCTGTCCTAACAATAAATTCATTTTTTTCTAAGACCCCTATGTTATGTTTAACTGTCTTATAGTCTAGCTTAAGCAGGTTTGCAAGTTGTTGTGTGTTTGCTGGAAACTCTGTAAGTGCACATAATATTCTCATCCTTGTGTATCTTCCACTCATTCCAGTGAAAACCTTTGCAAATTTTTGCTTCACATATGGATCCTCTTTAATCTCATCATATTCAGGAACATCTTTGAAAATCCTGCTTCTACATAAGGGATCCATAAATGAAATATTGATAATTGATATTTAAAATTAAAAAATAAAAAAGGACTAAAACTGTGTTCTAGAAATTTTAATCATTTTTGATGATTTTGGTTTTGATTATATTCAGGAAGATCAGCAGTTCCAAATAGTACTCCAAATGCTTGGCACCAGATTAGGACTTTGTCGTATTTGTTAAGATCAACATCTTCAGGTAGGATATATTCTTGTGAATTTTCGTGATGTTTTATCTTTCCTAGACTGATAAACTCTGATGCTTTATCATCAGTTGCCAGATATACATAAACATCTGGACCGGGAGTAGATTTGAAATTGTCTCCAAACTGTAAGGTTCTGGAACCATCATTGTGTGTAATGACTGTTACAATTCCTTCTACATTGTGGAAAAAGTCAGCACCCTTGAAAGTACTTGATATTTTTTTGGTTTCTGTTTTTTCTGCAAATGCATTATCGATTGAAGTTGTTACTACACTCATAACAAGTGCTGCAATCATTGCGATTCCGAATGTTTGTTTTGTTTTCATTGAAAAAATATTTTGAAAATTAAGATAAGAGCAATTTGCCAGATTTTTCCCAGATTGTATCCCAATGAATTTAAAAGTAGATCTGGGAATCAATTGGGAATTTTGTTTTATTGTAATATCATAAATAACTATCATGAAAGATATCAAATCTACACAAGAATTCGAACAAGAGGTTCTCAACTCTAGCAACCCAGTCTTTGTAGACTTTTGGGCTGAATGGTGTGGACCTTGTAGAGCTGTTTCCCCAGCAGTAGAGGAATTATCTGCAGAATATGAAGGCAAAGTCAATTTTGTTAAGGTCAACGTTGATGACAACAATGAACTTGCACAAAAATATGGAATCTTCAGCATTCCCACTTTAGCAATATTCTCGGAAGGCCAAGTAAAGACACAAGCAGCAGGTGCAGCTTCAAAAGACAAAATCCGAACCTATATTGACAGTAATGTTAATTAGGCATTTTTTATTTTTTCTATGACTGCGTTTTTTTATCCCTAAAACAGTGGATGAATCCCAGTGGAATTGAACCCAGATAATAGATATGAAAAATAGCTTATGCTTTACGACAAGCATCAGGAATTCATACCTGAAACCGTTCAAGCCTCTACGGATTCAAATCTATTCTTGTTAAACGAGTATTGATCTGTGAGCCTATTCAACCACTTTTGATTTATCCACAGTAAATGCGACAGTATTCTCTGTAATTCGTGATTCTACTTTTCTTTGAGTCATTTTTTCTATCGTTTGACTGATAAACTCTGACATGTATAATGACCAATTTTTTCCAAGTTCATGTTGAATTACATATTTGTGAATGTCATTTTCAACATCATGTCTTATTGAAAAGTCTGCATCTTTGACCCAATATTCAATTGTGTCTAGAAAATCATCAACATTGAACTCATTTCTTAACATGCAAAGAATTGATTCAGCATCTTTTTCAGCATGTTCTCTTCCAATTTCTATTGCTTCCTCTTCAGAGAATTTTCCCATAATTCTCTTGAGAACAGGTTTTGGAATCGTCATAAATCCAGCTGATTTTGCAACAGAGCGAAAATTTACATGATTTCCAATTACTTGATTTAGTAATTGATTAAGACTCAATTCGTTGTCTTGAGCTTCTTTTCTGAGTTTTTCTAAACTGTCTGAATCCAATCTAAAAGAAGCAGTCTCTGTATTCTTAGTTGGCATGTTAATCTCCTAGGGGTAAGCTTTGCAATACAAAGTAGACAGCCTGATTATATAATAAAAATGCGTTAATTCTGCCATGACACAAATACAAAAAACAAATCAAAGAAATGTTTCAGAGATAGTTACTGCAAAAACTACTCTTGAAGGAGATGGCTTTACTGTACACAGACCATTTCCAAATTATGCTGTAAGAGATTTTGATCCTTTTTTGTTACTAGATGAGATGGGACCTGTAATTTTAGAAAAAGGAGAAGCAAAAGGAGCTTCAGCACATCCTCATCGTGGATTTGAGACTGTAACATACGTAATTGATGGTGCATTTGAGCATAAAGACTCCAAAGGTCATTCAGGCAAACTTGATTCAGGTGATGTTCAATGGATGACTGCAGGATCTGGTATTGTTCATTCTGAGATGCCTGAAAAAGAATTTACCAAAAAAGGTGGACGATTACATGGATTCCAACTATGGATTAACTTGCCAAAAAAAGACAAGATGACAAAGCCACGTTATCAAGAGATTCCATCAGAAGAGATTCCTATCGCTCAAAGTAAAGATGGCAAAGTTCACGTCAAAGTTATTGCTGGTCAATCAATGGGAAAAAAGGCAGTTATTGATACCAAAATCCCAATAATGTATTTGCATTTTTCATTGCAACCAGGAGCTCAAGTTATCCAAGAAATTCCAAATAATTTCAACACATTTGCATACATTGCACAAGGACATGGATTTTTTGGTACTGAACAAAAACTTGCAAAAAAAGAACAAGTTGTATTTTTTGAAAACAATGGTGATGAGATAACTTTCTCTAATCCTAACGATGCAACAGAATCTTTGGAATTACTTTTGTTAGGAGGAACTCCAATTGGAGAACTAGTAAAACGATACGGTCCATTTGTAATGAATACTGAAGAGGAATTACAACAAGCAATCAAGGATTTTCAAAATGGTGAAATGGGAAGAATTGACTTTTAAGCCTCTCGATATACTATCAAATAGTTTGAAATTTGATTACCTGTTTATGTCATTGTTAATTTTAACATCAGGAGTTATTGTCTCAAATTCTATTTTAGATGTTAATGCTGATTCTTCTCAAATTTGTGTTGACAAAATTTGGATGGAAAGCACTCATGGAAGAATTGCTTGTGTAACTCTCTCTACTGCATCTGCTTTAATTGAACGTGGATGGGGAACAATACTTGAAGACTCTGCAAATATGCAGGTTTTAGCCTCAATGTTTGAGATACATCCTGAAAAGATGAGAACTGCAGCCCCTCTTCCAGAAACATCAATAGGTCCTCAAATTGATTACTCCAAAGGGTATTTGGTTGAAGAAATCAAAGATGGACTTTACTGGGTTACTGAAGGTGCATATCAGGCAATGTTTCTTACAACTGGAGAAGGAGTTATTGTGGTTGATGCACCTCCATCAATCGGACAAAACTATCTCAAAGCAATTGCCGAAGTAACTGATGAACCAATAACTCATGTAATTTACAGTCATACTCACAATGATCATGTGGGAGCAATGAACATGTTTCCTGATGATGCAGTATACATAGCACATCAAGAAACAGCTGACACGCTTTCAAAAAGAAATGATCCTAATAGACCAATACCAACTGTAACGTTTGAAGATACATACACTCTTGAAGTTGGGACTCAAAAATTAGAATTGGCATATTATGGACCAATGCATGAACCTGGAAACATCTTCATCTATGCTCCAAACCAAAAAGTTCTGATGTTAATTGATGTGGTCTTTCCTGGATGGACTCCATTCAAAGATTTGGCCATGGCACAAGATGTTCCAGAATTTCTTGCAGCACATAACAAAGTTCTAGAATATGATTTCAATACATTCATTGGAGGACACTTGACACGTCTAGGTACTCCCGAAGATGTTCAAATCCAAAAAGAATACTTCCTAGACATCCAATCTAGTGCAGCAAAAGCCAATCAAGATGTATCCTTTATGGCAATAGGACAAGAAGTTGGATTCTCTAATCCTTGGTTAGTATTCCAAATCTATGCTGACACAATAACACAACAATGTGCTGATGAAGTTGTTCCAAAATGGATTGACAGACTTGGTGGAGTTGATTTGTTCACTTATGATCACTGCTGGAAGATTTCAGAATCTCAAAGAATCGACTGAGCCAATACTCGCTAAACACTACTTGGTGTGCAAGTGCTTCTGCTTTTATTTTAATTCCCAAAACAATGGCTGAGTACCTGTAGGTTTGAACCAAAATTATTTTTAGAATTTAAGATTTATGAGAGCGTCAGATTTCTAGGAAGAAATTAGAGGATTTCTTACCACCCAATCCAGACTTCGAATAACGCTCTCCATGCATTCATTTCAAGCCATTGATCATATGCTCCCCAGTCTTGATACTTTGGAAGTTCTATGGTAGATGGAATTGTTATTGGAGGTACTCCGTCCTTTATCATTCTAGAAATTTCTTCTCTCAAATCCTTCAAGTATTCTCTTTGTTCAGTCACTTCATAAGCAGGACCAAAAGGTTTCTTGTGACTATACATCGCAATTTCAAAATCAAGTTTTTCTACTTCGCTCAAAGTTCTCTCCCATTCAGATGGAACAAAGTCTCCTAGAATTCCAAAACCAACTGTTTTTGGAGTTACCAAATCCCCAACAAATACGATTTTTTCATCAGGTAAATAGAAAACTGTCATTCCTTCCCCGTGACTGGGGCCAAATTGATGAAGTTCAAGTGTTTTACCACCTAGGACAATCGTCTTTTTATTTCCTTCCCAAACCTCATCTGGAACTACAACGTCTGGATGTGGGTTTCCCAAAAACCAATCCCTCGTCTCAACATGACTCAGAACAGTTGCTCCATGGTCTTTGAAGATCTGTCCGCCTATAGAGTGATCCCAATGGTTATGACTGTAAATCAAATATTTTACAGGCTGATAGGTAATTGCCTTAACGGCTTGAAGCATTTCTTCAGAATGTTCTACAGTATTTGGATCCACAACAATCGCGCCTTCATCTGTAACTATCAGCAAAGAAAGATAGATCAGATTTCCAAAACTGTAAACACCTTCAGAGACTTCAATCAAGTGATAAAGACCATTCTGATAAACAACAGTTCCAGGAGCATTTTCAGAATCTTCTAAAATGGATGATTTTTTGGATGCAAGTTCAGCACAAAGTCTATCGCCACAAACCTTCTTGGAGTTTGTTTCAGTAAGAGAATTTCCTTTGGCTTTTACGGCATCAGCTTCAGGAATAAAATCAAATGGCAAAACAGGGGTAACTCCTATTGACAGAATAAGAGGTATTAATGCAAAAAATGCTAATTTCATACATGCGTTGACTCTAAATTTGATTTAAAAGATCTTGAGATTTTTACAGATGATATTCTTAGAAATTCAAACATAAACATGACAAAAAGAAGTTCCATGAGACACGAGAGCGTCGTATTTCTACGCACAAACCGGGGGATTTCTATTTTTACTCTTTGTCAATGAATTCGTTAACACTTAAATTTCTGGTTCTAGATTAGCATTACCCAGATTGAACACATTAACTACTTTAGTAAGAAGACTGAAAAACGCTTCGTGAGTTGTATTTCAGCTAAAAACCTAAGAAAATCTTATGGTTCAGTAAAGGCAGTAAATGACATTAATTTATCAGTAAAATCTGGCCAGGTCTTCGGATTCCTAGGCCCAAACGGAGCCGGAAAATCAACTACAATAAAATTACTAACAACTTTGATTCCACCTTCTGAGGGTTCACTTGACATTTTAGGAGTCAATGCTATCAAAAATCCACTTAATGTTCGCCATAAAATAGGAGTTGTCTTACAGCAACCAAGCTACGAGCCAACTCTTTCTGTTGAAAAATCTCTTGAAAAATATGGAATGATGTGGGATGTACCAAAAGAAAAAAGAAAAGAAAGGATGGAGCAGCTAATCAAAGACTTTGATCTAAGTGAAATTCGAAAAAAAAGAAACGAGGATCTCTCAATTGGTCAAAGAAGACGAGTTCAGGTTGCACGTGAATTTATGCATGATATGGATTTGTTGTTTTTAGATGAACCAACTGTTGGTTTGGATCCTAGTGCAAGAAGAAAGTTAATGGATTATCTAAAAAATAAAGTAAAGACAGGTGGATTGACAATCTTTTACACCACTCATGTTTTAACTGAAGCAGAATATCTATGCGATGAGATTGCAATTATTGATAAAGGAAAAATACTCACTGTAGACTCTCCAGAATCTCTAAAAAATAAATTTGGTAAAGAAAGAACAATCAAGATTCACATCTCTACAAAAGAAAATCAAACCTCTAAAATTCTTTCAGGCATCAAGGATTGCCAAATTGACTATAACAATGGAACAAACATTACCATTCATTCACATGAATCAGAGCTAGTATTACTTCAAGTCCTCAAAGCTCTAAATGAAAATCAGATTGAAATTGAAGATCTTTCTGCAGTTCCAACAAATCTTGAGGAAATATTTCTAAAAATGGTGGAGGAAAATGCATCCAATCATTAGACTAGTAAACAGAAATCTCACAATTTCTCTAAATCCTGGTTTTCTGATTTGGCAGATAATGTTTCCATTAATCTATATTTTTGTGGCAGGTTTTGCATATACTTCATTAATTAAAGAGGTTCCATTTGGAGCCAAAGACCTTGCGTATCCTGCTTTTCTTGCCTCAGGAATGATTGGATTTAACATTATGAACAGTACTTTGGTATCTGGAATAATAATTTGGAACGATCGTAGGCACGGAATGTTTGAGCAAATAATGTCTGGACCATTTACTCGGGCTCATTATATATTCAGCAATATCTGCACCATTGGAATTGTTGGATTGATCAGTGCTACACTAATTGCACTAGTAGGATATCCCGTATTTTTTGATTCAATAGAATTTTCTCTTTATACGATTCCAATGATTGTTTTTGCCGCCATTACAGGCTCGATTCTTTTTGGTTCTTTAGCTTCTATAATTTCAACTAGATTACGCTCAAGTGAGGGCTTTAATGTAATTATTAACACTGCATTTCTCTTCTTTGCTTTTGTTAGTACAGCATTTTATCCTGTAGAAGGAACACCTGAACCACTCTCCAGTGCTTTTTATGTAAATCCACTAACTTATCTTGTCGATGTAATTAGAGGTGGGATTTTTGGTAATATCACTGAATTTGTAATTATTGAAATGGGAGTTTTAGTTGTTCTGGCAACTATTCTATTTCTTGTTGCAACTAAACTATTAACACGATTAGATTTCTGACTTTTCTTTGAATTTTTTAAAGAGATCATTTAGATCTTTTATTGTCTTTAATTCATCATAGTCTATCAAATCTAAATTTGGAATTAGGCAATGTCCACCAATAATTCCAGGAAACATTTTTGGTCTATTTCCTAAAAACTCTTGAATCTCATCTGAAAACTTCCACATCTCATCAAAATCAACTCCTTCTTTTTCACAAATCATTTTAGTCATTTGAGCATAATTGATTAGCCAACCATAATAGGTGGTATCCACTAGGATTTTTGCAAGTTCTGCAGTTTTTGCATTTGACATCCATTGAATTTTTTTGAATCTGTTTTCAATTTCTAATTTGATATTCTCATCAATTTTACAATCACATGCAACAAATTTTGTATATCTTTTGAGATCCTCTAGGAATCTCGAGTGTACTCCTCTTACTGGAGAATAAAATACAGGAATGTCGGTTTTATCTTGAATGCTTTTTGTTGTTCCAGGTTTAACAGTTGAATGAATAATTACAGCTTGTAAACTTTGATTTTCTTTGACCTTCTCTAATACCATATTTTCAAATTCGGTTGATTCTCCTGGCAGACAAACATGCAAAATTTGAGGATTTTTGTTTAATTCTAAATTTTTTGTCTTTGATTTGTCAACATCAATTCCTACACAATCAAAGCCTCTCTCTGTTAGCAACTCAAATAGGGTAGAGCCTACCTCTCCCATTCCCAGAATAATATCTGTCATTTGATTCAATTTCAAGATGAATTTACCACTTTATTCATGTTGAGAATTTCAAAAGTAGCCCGGCCCAGACTCGAACTGGGGTCAAGGGCTCCAAAGGCCCCTATGCTTGACCGCTACACTACCGGGCTGCTAAATCGAGCACTGTATTTCCCTTAATGAACTTTTTATTTGCAAAATTCTGGTTGATAATTTCAAACCTTAAATTATCTGGACTAGTTTTTCAATAGAGCCTTCCATAGAATTTGAAAATCTTTCTGCTTTGAGTTTGTATTCCTTTTTTGATGATTTGAAAATTTTTTCTAGAATTTTGACAATTTTTTGAGGATCTGCTTCTCTTTGAACAAGATTATTTTTCACCAAATATTTCTCAACTAGATTTGGTATGGCATTGTAAGAAATTGTAGGTATTCCAAGTAATGCAGCTTCTCAAGTCATAGTTCCTCCAGAGCCAATAAATACATCTGCATTTTCTAGTAGTGTTTTTCCATCATGTGCCATTTTCAAAACAGTGATTTTTTCACCAAATTTTTTCTTGGTATTTTCTCTTTGGTTCTTGTATCTAGCTAAAATTATAATATCTTCACCAAAATTTCTTATAATTGTATTAATTATTGAAATGCTCTTGTTTTGTTTTAAGGCATATGCAGCTTCTTCTTCAACTCTAATCAAAATATTTTTTTATTTTTTTTAAATGGATTGGTTTTTTTGAACAATTTTTCTTTTGATAGTAACTGAAGCATCAATTGCCTTGTACGAAATTATATTTTTTTGATCAATTCCATATTTTGTAAACTCTTTTTTTGGAATTACCCACGGTATTAACAGCTTTTGAATTAAAGGAAGAGTCAATCTCATAACAACCTCTGCATGTGAACTATCACAAAATGCAATATGTCTAATTCCTAACCCAAATGAAATTCTTGCCGCTTCTGGAGAGCAGAAACTAATTGTCAATTCTGGTTCAAATCCCTCAACTATAGGCATCAGTTTTTTCATACGAAGAATATCTGCCTTTAACTTCGTAGATCTTTCAATTCCACCATGTTTTCCTACATAAATTAGACTAAATCTCCTAATTTTTGCCAAATTTGACACTTCTTCATAGGTTCTAGAAGTAAACAAAATCCGATGCTTTTTTGATAGTTTCTCAACTATAGGCTCTGCAAATAGTAATTGTTTTGGAGTAAGAATATCAATCTAAATTTTCAACTATTTTTCATCAATTTTGTAAGTTCAATAAGTTTTTCTTACTCTATTACATAGCCAACTGCAATGGGGGGAGCAAAAGTTGTTGTTTATGGACTTAGTACCGAAGGATATTCTATTGCGTCCCAAATGGCAATCAAGGGTGCAGATGTTCACATCATTGATGAATCAACACCCTCTGCAATATCTCTCAAAGCCGAAATAGCAAAAACATATCCAAATGTCTCCTCACTCAAAGAAGATGAACCTCTCCTTGCTATGGAGCCAATTGATGTAGCAATTTCAAAGGCACAATATCTCTTCTTTACTCCTCGAATTCGAAAAACAGGACAAGATATCAAAACTGAGATACATTCAAAATTCAAGGATGCTACAAGCTCTATTAAAAAAAATAGTTCTGTAGTTTATACACTTCCAACTGGATTTGGTGGAAATAATGAAAACATCTCACTTTTAGAACATATCACAGGATTAGAGGTTGGAAAACAAATATCCTATTTTTATTATCCATTACAAGATATCAATGAGCAACCAAAAATTATTGGATCCTACAACGGTAAAGAAGATCCAAAATTAGCAGAACTCTTAACCACTTCAAAAAAAGAAAAAAAATTTGTGGCAATCTCATCATCAGAGCATTTTCATGCAATTGATGTTTTGTCTAGATTTTCTAGTTTGTGCAGTATTCTTGAGGTATGCAAATTTACAAAAGATGAGGTAACAAAAAGAGATCTCTCCTCAGATGAATTCCAGGAAATTTACTTAGACAATATGGTCAGTGGACTATTTGATTTAAAATCACTAGGCTCATCATTTGAGGGTACAAATACGCTCATGTATCTCATCAATGGAAGTGTCAAGGGAATTGATGGGTATATCAAGCGACTAATTGATGAAATCCGCTCTACACTAAAGAAAAATGATCTCAAAGCAAGTAGAACAAAAATTGCACTTTCTTGGACACTTGATCAACATGAAATGCGTGGAGATAAAATTGAGATGCTTCAAAATTTAACTGCTAAACTACGTGATTATATTGGTGATGTTGAAGCTTATGAAGATCCAAACTTTGATTTGTTTCATAGCGATAAAACCACAATAGTTGTAACTTGCTCAAAATCTGATTTTGAAAATATTCAAAAAACTAAACAAGATTCAGATCTAATTATTGTAAAGGCAAATCCATTATGCGAAACTATCCAATAAGAGTATAAATTAGCTTAACAAATATTCTGGTTAAAATGTCTAATGAAAATAATTCAGAAGAAATTCCAGTTAATGTAATATCTGAAGAGGAAGAAAATAATTCAGAATCCAGTTTAGAAAATTCAGAAGAATCATCTGTGGAAGAATTGGAGAATCTACTAGAAATAGAAAAACAAAAAGTCATTGATTCTGAAGAAAAAATTAAACACGTCCTAGCTGATTATCAAAATCTAACCAAAAAAGTAGAGTCTGACATTCAAAGAGGTGTAAACTCAAAACTTGACGAGTTTATGTTAGAATTTTTAAAAATTCATGATGATTTTGTTAGAGCCAAAGAAGCATTTTCTAAAAATAAGATCGATACAGTAGGATTAGATTCTATTTTGAAAAATATGGATTCTCTTCTATCAAAATATAATGTGACTCCAATTGATGCGATAGGAGAAATCTTTGATCCACATCTTCATGAGGCCATTTCAATTGTTAATGATGCTGATCTTGATGAAAATACTATAACCAAAGAAATCAGGAAAGGATATATTTCTCATGAAAGAGTGATTAGACCGACGCTAGTAGAAATTACAAAAAAAGGATGAAATAATATGGCTAAAGTAATAGGAATCGATTTAGGAACCAGCAACTCTGCTGCTGCAGTTATGATGGGTGGTAAACCAACCATAATTCCTGCAGCTGAAGGCGCAACCGTAGGAGGAAAGGCATTTCCTTCAGTTGTTGCATTTTCAAAAGATGGCGATCTTTTAGTTGGTGAGCCTGCCCGAAGACAAGCAGTAACTAATCCAGATAATACAATTGTAGCTGCAAAACGAAAGATGGGTTCAGATCATACCTTCAAAGTTCAAGATAAAGAATACAAACCTCAACAAATTTCTGCTTTTATTCTTCAGAAAATAAAGAAAGATGCAGAAGCTTTCGTAGGTGAAACCGTAGAAAAAGCAGTAATTACTGTTCCTGCATATTTTGATGATAACCAACGTCAAGCAACAAAAGATGCTGGTACTATTGCGGGACTTGATGTAGTAAGAATAATCAATGAACCAACTGCCGCATCACTTGCATTTGGATTAGACAAGGCAAAACAAGACATGAAAATTCTTGTCTTTGATTTTGGTGGTGGAACATTAGATGTCACTATTATGGAAATGGGTGGTGGCGTCTTTGAAGTAATGAGTACTTCTGGTGATACACAATTGGGTGGAACTGATATGGATAAAGCTGTAATTGATTACATTAATGATGAATTCAAGAAAAAAGAAGGAATTGATCTTTCTCAAGATAACACAGCTATGACAAGAATTAGGGAAGCAGCAGAAAAAGCAAAAATTGAGCTATCAACAGTAATGGAAACTGACATTAATCTTCCATTCATTGCTCAGGATTCTTCAGGTGCAAAGAATCTTGAATTAAGAGTTACTCGAGCAAAATTAGATGAACTTATTGGACCAATTGTAGAAAAATGCAGATCCTCAATTGACAAAGCCATACAAGATGCAAAATTATCAAAATCAGATATTAACAAAATTGTAATGGTTGGTGGTCCAACAAGAATGCCACTAGTGAAAAAATTTGTTGGAGAAGTTGTAGGAAAAGAACCAGAATCTGGAGTAGATCCTATGGAAGCAGTAGCAATGGGCGCAGCAATTCAGGCAGGAATTATTGCCGGAGATGTTGCTAGTGATATTGTATTATTAGATGTAACACCATTAACTTTAGGAATAGAAACCTTAGGTGGCGTAAGGGAGCCACTAATTGAAAGAAATACTACTATACCAACTTCAAAAAGTAAAGTATTCACAACTGCTGCTGATAATCAAACAGCAGTAACCATACATGTCGTTCAAGGTGAACGACCAATGGCTACAGATAATGTTTCTTTAGGAAGCTTTAACCTAACTGATTTACCACCTGCACCCCGAGGAATACCTCAAATCGAAGTTAAATTCGATATTGATGCAAATGGAATCATCAATGTAACTGCAAAGGATCTTGGTACACAAAAAGAAGCAAAAATTACCATAGAGTCTACCTCAAAATTATCTAAAGATGAAATTGAAAAGCTAAAAGAAGATGCAGAAAAATTCTCTGAGGAAGATAAAAAGAAGAAGGAAAAAATTGATCTTAGAAATGAAGCTGAAAGCTACATCTACACAACTGAGAAATTAGTAAATCACGACCTTAAAGATAAAATTTCCCAAGAACAAGGAATCAAAATCACTGATTCAGTAAAAGAAGTCAAAGAGTCCCTGGACAAGGAACCTGAAGAATTAAAATCAAAACTTGATTCTCTAAAGGCAATTGTCAATGAAGTTACAACTGAACTTTACAAAAATACTGCTCCTCCACCAGGAGCTGAAGGTCAACAAAGTGCAGAAGAAGGACAACAAAATGCAGGAGCTGAAGGACAACAGAGCACAGAAGGACAGCAAAGCACCTCTCAATCATCTAGTGATGAGACAAAAAGTAACTAAGTCTACAAATAGATCGTTATTTCAATTATAATTAAGGGATATCAATGTCAGCAAAACGTGATTATTATGAAGTTTTAGGAGTTTCAAAAACAAGCTCTTCCGATGAAATTAAAAAACAATACAGAAAACTAGCTTTGAAATTTCATCCAGATCGTAATCAATCAGCTGAAGCAGGTGAACATTTCAAAGAAATTTCTGAAGCGTATGGGGTTCTATCTGATCCTGAAAAACGTAAAGTGTATGATCAATATGGTCACCAAGGAGTAGATGGAAGATACAGCAGTGATGATATTTTCCAGGGAGCAAGAGGTGACTTTAGTGATTTATTTGGAAGAGGTGGTGGTGGATTTGATTCCATTTTTGAATCAATTTTTGGAAGAGGAGGATTCAATTCTAGACAACAACGCGGTTCTGATATTCTTTATGAAACTTCAATTACCCTTGAAGATGTTTTACATGGCAAAAAAATGGAAATTGAACTGCAAAAAGAGATCAGGTGCGATGTATGTGATGGTTCAGGATGTAAACCAGGTACAAACAAGAATACTTGTTCAGCTTGTAATGGCCAAGGCCAAGTTCGTAAAAGCCGAAGTATGGGATTTGCATCTTTTGTAACAGTTGAGCCTTGTTCAACTTGTCAAGGCCAAGGTTCCATTATAGAAACTCCTTGCAGTGAATGTAAAGGAAAAACAAAGAAAATAGGCACTAAAAAAATATCCTTTGATATTCCAGCTGGTGTAGATTCAGGAGATTACACAATTCCAAATGAAGGAAACGAAATTCCTGGAGGAGTAAATGGTGATTTAATTGTAAGAATTAGAGTTCAACCTCATCCTCAATTCAAAAGAGATGAGAGGGATGTCTTTTATGATCAAGATGTTTCAATGGTTGATGCTGCTTTAGGACGTGAGATTGTAGTTCCAACTCTGGATGGTACTGAAAAAATAAAGGTAGAGTCTGGAAGCCAGCCTAATACTATAATAAAACTAAAAGGAAAAGGCGTTCCTCATCTAAATTCTAGAGGAAGAGGAGACCAGTACGTTCGAATAGTTGTGAATATACCAAAAAAACTCAATAAACATCAAAAAAATCTCTTAGATGAATTTCAAAAATCATTTGATTAAATAAATTCAAAAGGAATTTTCAAATTATTTTAAGAAATCAATCAAGCGATCTTAAGATCGTTATTTTTCAAATTTTCGAATTATTACATGGTGACCATTTCTAACATGAATTGCATGACTTGTTTTCATCAAATCACTGACTTTATCTTCTGTGTAAAATTTTACATTGTATCTTCCAAGAACTTTTTTGCAATTATTACAATACACTTCGCTAAATTCCATTTTTCAAACATTTACCTTTTTGTTAGTTTGACACTTAAACAGTATAATAAAGAAACTTATTCTAGATTTCAAAATTCCAGATTGCGGGAGTCGCCCAGTCTGGTCAACGGCGTAAGGTTCAGATCCTTATCTTCTAGGAGTTCGTGGGTTCAAATCCCACCTCCCGCACTACAAATAGGGTGGAAATACTTTTTTTGACATGTATAGCAATATTGTTCTAAAATGATTCCAAAAGAGATCCAAGAAGACAACAGCAAGTCAGTCAAGAATTTTTTTAAAGGGATTTCATTCAGAACCCACAAAAGAATCATACTGCAAAAAGCTTGTACAGTTCTTGGAGTTTCACAATGATATCACAGCTGACAAGTTACTTTAAAAGGCAAAAAAGAATCCCAAGACGGTTCAGCACATGATTATAGATTACATTGAAGAGCGAAAGTCCAAGGTTAGTGGTTCCACACTTCAGCAGACAAGAGCTGCACTAAAGCACTTTTTTGAGATGAATGACATTGAAGAAGGGATAAACTGGTCAAAGATATCCAAAATCATTCCTCATGCAAAAAAGTCTGGCAACGACAGAGCACCTACAATTGAGGAGATTCGCCTTATGCTAGAGTTAGCTGACACTGAAGGAACATCATTGGTTTGTGGCAGGCAGCAAAACAATAGACAAACAATTTTTTTATTTTTTTAATTTGATGTTGTTATTGTTGATTGCAAAATTAGATTAACAAAACTTAATCAACTCACAACAATGTTACTTGCCACTTTATTAGCAAATAACACATAGGCTTTACCATGTACCATAATGGAGGTGAAAAAGTAAATGGAATGTAATGAAATGAGTTGTGACTGCTCACCAAAAAATGATAATTCTCATCATCACCATCATCAACACAGCCATGATTACAAAAATTCTTGTGACTGTCCTGGATGTACAGGAGGAGATCCAATGGATTTTGTAATGATGGTTTGACACAAGGCAGCAATGGAAGCAATGATTGAAATCAAAAAAGACAAGATAAAGGCAAAGATGGAGGCTGCATTTGGTGATGCAATGGACAAATCAGCAGATGCTGTCTTAGAGTCAATGCACAAGATGATCTCAGCTACAATGCAAAAGTCTAGTATAGAAAGCGAACTTCGAGGTAAACTCACATCAATAATGTCTGAAGCAATGAAGAAATAACAATTTTTCTTTTTTTATTTTTTTATATGTTCATTAAATCATTTTCAATTCATAAATAATATTAGATTTGATTCTTCATGATGGTCTGCAAAGGAATATGCACTAGATACAAGGTTTCAAAACTAAATTTTAACAAGAACAGCAGATATGAGCAAGGCCAGAAAAGATGTTCATTATGTGAAATCTTTGTTGCATGGATGGTAAAAACTGTCCTTGTTGTGGCTATCCACTTAGAACAAAACCTAGAGGAACTCAGGCCAGACATAAATTGATGATTAAACGGCAGATCAAGAGAATGTAAAAACAATATTGCTGTGATGCTTGCAGTTGATGAGAACAAAAAGTATTGCCATATATGGCATAAGCATTCCTAAAATAAATCAGTGTGGTATTATTAATCACAACAACATTGTACCTGTTGATGATGTAGTAGAATCACTAAAAAAGATGGACCATGTTGTTTACTGTTCAAAAGTCTCTGGTTCTTTTGATATAGTTGCCAAATTACAAGGTAAATCAACTGATGAGCTACGTGATGTAATTTACTGGAAGCTCAGAAAAGAAAACGGTATGTCTAGCACTTTGTCACTTAAGGTTGTTGTATAGTAGATTATTTTGTATTAGTTTATTAAAAACCACAATAAGAAATTCTTTTCAAATTTAATTTATTTTATGATGGTATATTATCACTTTGAAAGACATATTTTCAGCTCAAAATCGTTATCTTTACCGTTGTTGAATTTCTAGCTCCGATCAACTGGTAATTAATTAATGAGAATACTCTGGATTCTAATGTTGGCGTTGTGCTCTGGAAAATGCATTCATATCAAGGCAAAAAAATCTACAGCAAGAGATGTGTCAAGATATGAAGACGACCAAAAATATTGCTCATTATGTGATTTTTCATGTAACATCACTCACATACACTCTTCTCACGTATAACCAAAATTTTATTGAAGAGTTCTTTTAAAATCAGACTATATACGGTTGAACCTACCTAGCCTCACGAAGAGATTTGTTATTAAATATCCATGTCTTGAGTATCCAATAGGCAGAAAAAATCCATATGGTTATTTCTATAACATAATAAACTTGAAATCATATAAACTAAATAATAAATTGAGAAGTACATGTCTAAAATTATATTTTATGATTTCTGGGACAAAAATCCAAAACGAAAACCTTTAGCAAAGATTAGATCCCTAAATGAAATACAGATTATTGAAAACAAAGCAAACAACCTATTAACAGATAAACTTGAAAACCAAATAATTCTTTTGAGGGATTTAAAGTACAGAATAGTTCATGTGGATAGAAAACTTAAGGAAAATTCTATTGCAAAACATCACATCACAAATGATGAAATTATATATGAAGTATTAGTAGAAGCAGTAAAAAACTAAATGTTATATCCACCTACTTTTTTGATGATGATAGTATTCTTTATGAAAAATGAAATATCTACAAAACAAGCAATAATCGTTTACTTATTTTTTAATTTTTCTTCTCAAAGTTTTCACTAATGTTAAAGTCACCTAATGTCATTGTAATAGTATAAGTTCCATTCTGAAAATTAGAAATTTCATCTATATAATGTTCCAAGTTACCCATTGAAATATCGGGTAATGCAAAAACAACCCCATCAGGATTTGTTAGTCTTGGTACAACGTTAGTTTTTTGATGTAGCGATAAAGCATTTTTAGAATCGATCTCATAGGATATTCTTTGTTGTAAACCAGGTTCACCACCTAAACTGATTTTAATTGAGAATGGATCTTTTGGTTCCTGAATTCCACCTGTAGTAAATTTGTATGAGGCTATTGCGCGTATATCTCGATCATAAAATGTTGGAGAATGAAAATACGTAGCATCAATTTTGCTTGTCCCAGAATAATAAAAACGAGGATCTGATATGTGGAAATATCCTGAAAACCATCCATTTGGTTCTACAGTTAAGTTTGGTATTACTTTATTTCCATTAAATAATATGTCAACTGACTTGTTTGCTTTTTTAATAACAGAATCTCCAAAATCAAATTTACCATATACATTAACTCTATCTCCAAACTTATAATAATCCTTACCAGTCCATACTACTAATTCATTAATTGGATATGCTTCTGACAAATCTCTTCCTTTTTTGGTTGTCTCCTCAAAAATAACATCATAGTACAGCGAAGACAAGTCCTTTAATGTCTCATCATTATCTTCATAAATTCGGCAACAATAGTCTGCTTCTAATGGAAATATCTCTTTTTGAGGATTTGGTGGGTTCTTACATACTGATGGTAGATCTACATATTCACAAAACCAAAAATTATCCACAACAGGAATCGTTCTCCACCCAGTACATTCAGGATGGGTTGGAAATTGCCCACAAAAATTTTTACTAGCCGTTATAATGCCATAAACATTTTCAGTATTCGTTGAAATGATTAGCGTAATCATGGTAAACATAATGACCACCAACAATGATGATGATAATGCAGTAGATGATCTCAATTCGATTCTCTCCACTTTTGATATAGATCATCTACTACTACATTATTTGCATGTAAGAACTTTGATGATGCATAAATCAAATTCCCTTCTTCTGAATACACTTCCATATTATACAGTTGATCTCCAGATAGTATGACGGAAACAAAACTATTAACAGTGTTTTGTGTTGTTATATCAGGTATGTTATATGTCTCAATCTCTTTGATCAAATTATAGGATTCATCATATATGGCCACAAGAAATTTCTGAGATCTAAAACTATCTGTAGATTCTTGTAAGATCCAAGCTGAGTTATTCTCTTCTAGTTTAATTGGGTATGTTTGTAATTTGTATTCATAAATTTCATTTCTGTCAGTAAAATAGGATATAGTAATGGAGGTTGTAGTTTGAAAATATTGATGAGCTCCTTTGAAATAAAAAGATCTCATATCTAGATCTATTGGAACGATATAACGTTGTTTGAAGTTATATCCATTATTATAACTGTCGTTATTATCAAACTGTATAATGACTTTAGGATTTGATTTTAGTACATCTAGTGGCAAATCAACTTCACCAGCAATCTGTATTTCTTGATTATCCTTATCTCGATTATATTCTTGGAATAATTCAACTGATATGCGTGGATTTGGATTTTCCCAATCACCGATATAGTATACTTTTTGCATTATGTTATTTTCAAGATTGTCAGTTAGATGCGATAAAGTATCATGATAATTCAAAATTACGGTAATGATATGAATTCCATCAGTTGCAGTCCATATAGGACCTGTTGTAATCTTTACTCCGTTATCTTCTCCTGGAACAACATCTGGAAGCGTGTCAATTTTAATCAAATCTCCATCCAAAAAATAACCAACTGTAACTACATCTGTTACAGAGTTTGTTGATTGTGTACCTTGGTTGTATATTGAAGAGTTTATGCTAACTATATCTCCCGGCATTGGATCTCTTGGCTCTAACCATATGTTATTGAGGAAAGGATCTGCATCACCTAACATGAATGCAGATATATCCCCAGGAGTTACCAAACCTACTATTACAAGCAAAAATACAAATTCTTTTAAAAATCTCAATCGTCAATTTTAATCTCTAATATTAACTTAAAAGTATTATTAATTAATGGTTTATGAAAATTATTATTTTCAAAACTGACTACACAAGTATATTTGCTAATTAATTAATAAACCAGCTTTTCGAACAACAAATATTGAATTTACTTATGAAAATAACTTTTACCGGAGTTGTATCAATATTGTTTATTTTGGCAATTTATCCATTACAGAATAGTGTATCTCAAATACAGAGTAACACTAGTGTTGATACATTATCTTTTTCAAAAATAATTGAAAAATCAGCTAGAGAACAATATGAAATTTTTGGAAATATGGATGAAAGTTCTAGAATATACTATGAAAATAAATATAAATCTGAATTGTCTGAATTTACTTACAATGAAAATATTCATAGATTAGGATTTCTTAAAGGTGTAGATAACAATCAAGCAAGTGGTATAGCTAAAATTTTATCAGACAATAGAAAACTGTTTTTAAAACTAGAACAGTTTATAATTTCAGATAATCAGATAAATGAACCACGTAATCTTTCAATCTTTATTATCACTAATGATTATAGAGAAATTCTACTTGAAGGAGAACTAAGAACACATTCCGATTATAGTGAACATAAAATTCCAAACAATATTTATCTAAATGAGATGAGATTAATTGAAATTAGAGATGACAATCAAAAAACAATTGTAAAAATTAAACTCCAAAATCCAAATTTATTTAATGAATGGCTTTCAATCTTCCCCGAACAATTATTTTATGCAATACCTTTTACTGATGCTTCATCAATCACATCAGGACGTATAACTTTGTCTAATATGTCATCTGATATGGATGTTTGTTCTGTGGATTTCTCTGATAAATCCCGTAAGATTGGATACCTAGAAGGTCAAAAAGGAATATCTACAGGTCGAGTCGAGACTGCCATATTTGAAAACTTTCTTCAGGTAAGAGTATCTTCATTTAATCTATCATATGACAAAAATGATTACATTAAACTGACTGAAGACCTTGATAGTTCAACTAAGATGGTCTCCAATCCTGATCCATATATTTTTCTAACAAGTGGAAATAATTTTTCAGACAGAATCGAGGTAGGTCAGCTTGATGACAAAAGAGGAAACCGAACTTTGTGTATGAAGATCGATACTGATACCTTACAACAACCTTTTTCAGATTATGATACACTACATATAGAAGACAAAAACAACGGTGCTGTTTTAGCAACCACAAATTTGAAGATTCCTTATCAATTTGTTGACACATCACCAGAACTGTTTGTTGATTGGTTACACCTATTTTTCATCTGGGATCCATTCATCTTAATTTTAATGTTAGCATTTCCACTTACTCTTGATTACATCATTTTGATATCAAAGATTATTGTAACCTTTGTGTCTAGAACAAGAGATAAAATATCACCTGATTCTTTTTATCGCCCAAAAATTACAATTATGATTCCTGCTCATAATGAGGAGGCAGGATTAGAAAATGCTATTAACTCTGTACTGGGAACAGAGTATAACAACAAAGAAATTATTGTGATTGACGATGGTTCTACAGACAATACGTATTTTATTGCTAAAAAATTTAGTGATCAAGGCTTAATAAAACTAATCCATCGCAATCAAGCCAGTGGTTCAAAGGCAACAGCACTCAATTATGGTTCTGCGTATGCCACAGGAGATCTTATCTTATGTATGGATGGAGACACTGTTATAGAACCACAATCACTTCATCGAATTGTTGGTCATTTTAAGGAAGATGCTGTTGTAGCCGTTGCCGGAAATGTAAGAATAGCTGGGGGAGATCCTGGTCCTGATGGAAGACCTGTTCATAATTTACTTACAAAACTTCAATCCTACGAGTACCTTGTTGCAATGGAATTAGGGCGAAGATTCTCTACTTTAGGATTTACAACTATAGTTGCAATCATATCTGGGGCTTTTGGAGTTTTTAGAAAAAATGTCTTTGAAAGTGTAGGAAAGTATGATAAAGATACAATAACTGAGGACTTTGATCTGACACTAAAAATGCTTAAACGCAAAGATAGTAGTAAAAATAATATCAAATTTTTAGGTGATGCAATAGCTTGGACTTATTGTCCAAGTAAACTAAGTACATGGATTAAGCAACGAGAACGGTGGGCCTTTGGAGAGTATACTACATTAAGAAAACATGGCATAACAAAAAGAGATTCGCCCAGAACTCGTCCTACTAAGCTAAGTATGTTTATATTTGATTTTGTTTTGAATATACTCTTTGTTGCCTATGTCATTGGACTGGTGATCTTCTCGATATTCGGTGTTATTGATGTTCATAGCTTGTCTAATGTTATAATCTTAACTTCACTTTTGTTTATTATAATGGAATTTGCTACATTTTTCTTCTCAAATGTTATTTCATCTAAGAAAAACTACCATCTTGTTTGGTTGGTGCCAATAATGGCATTATGTTATAGGCCACTGCTGAAATTTATAATATTTAAGGCTAATCTAAAAGCAGTATTCAAAAAGGGCATTAAATGGGGCTAGTTTCTTGTAAAATTTTTTGCTATTACTGATAAATGCATATAAAACATTAAAAGAACGAAGATAATGAGTAACACAACGTAAAAAAATTAGGGAATGAAGAAATTATCATGGAAAATGTATTACCTATTCAAAGACAACAAGATATCGACATTGTTGAGCAGTTAAAAAAAAAGAGTATTGATGTTGCTCAGCTTAATGCACTTGAAGATAATATTTTTAGTATTAACTCGATTTTAATAGTTGAGGATAGTATTTTAATTTCATCTACTCTTCAAAAGTATTTTTCTACTCTAGGTTTTAAAGAGATACATCTGGCAAGTACCGGAAATGATGGATTAGTATATTATGAAAATTTGATAAAAGAAGAACAAAAAATTGTATCTATAGTATTAGATGACAGCTTAGGTGATATTCAGCCAAAGAAGATGGTATCAAAGCTTTTTGAAATATATCCACGAGCAATAATAATACTGTTGTCTGCATTAGAAAAATCAGATAAAAAGATAATAGAATTACTTAACATGGGAATTTATGATTATGTTCAGAAACCACTGAATTTAGATAGACTAAAAGAAGTTATTGAAAAAATAAAACAAGAAAAGAATATCATCACTAACAAACCTCAACAACAACCTGATACCAAAGAAAAAATAGTTTCATTATTGACATATGGGTTGTTAAGTAATAATCACATTTCAGATATGTTAAAAATTGAAAAAAATATCATTGAAAAAAATATTAGAGAATTGGAAACCTCAAGTACCATAAAGAATGTTGGAACATATAATGAACCTATATGTAATCGATGTTCGTCTTCTAATCTAGTATCTATTTTTTCTTGTCCTGCCTGCAGTAGTAAAATTTTTTCTAAAGAACCATTAATTGAGCATAACGAATGTGGTAATGTAGAACCTGCTAAAAACTATGTAAACGGTAAATGTCCTAAGTGCAACAAAGAACTAAAGATACTTGGAGTTGATTACCAAAGGCTAGAAAATTATTATGTGTGCAATAATTGTAATGATAAATTCTCTACTCTAGATCATAAACTGGAATGTAACTCTTGTAGCAGCAGATTTGAAGTTAATCAAGCAAATTGGACAGAAAGTAGATTATACAAAATATAACGTCCAACATTTTGTTCCAATAGATAATATTTTGTTTTTGAACATAGAAATTGTGGCTACAAATATGAATATAATAAAACCAAAATGTATTGTTGCACATAAAATGATCTTATCGTGTTGAGCACGATAATAAAGAATATTAATGTTAAATTGATAGATATGTGGAATTGTATACAATAAATGAGGCAAAAAAATCAGATGATATAGGGAAGAATAGACGTTTTAATGATTTTCAACTATCTGAAATTGAAAATACCCTAAAAGAAATACAGTTAATTTCAGACGAAAAACGATTGGAGATTTACTTTAAGGCGAGTATTGATGATGTACTACAAACTATTACCAAATCCAGAAATATTGTATTAAAAAATAAAACTGAAGTTGATGAATTGCAATCAATCTTACAAGAAAAAAGTTATGAAAAAAGAAAGGCATCAATCGATTCAGAAAAAGCAGTAATAGAAAAAAGAGATTTACAGAAAAAAGCTGAAATTGCAAGAAATGACTTGGAGACAATAAAACAAGCTATAGAAAATATCACAAATATTGCTTCAAATCTTGATACAAATGAGGCAGAGATTGCTATAGAGGCTCTAAAACCTGCTCTGATTAGAAAGACTACCACAGTAGAACGATTAGAATCTGAGCTAAAAGCAGCAGAAGAATTTACAAGTTTTTGCCTTAGTAAAAAAGAAAAGACAGATAAAGACTTTTCACAAATTGAAAAATCCTATAATACAAAATTGACACAAGTCAATAATTATAGTGTTAATTTAACTACTAGCATAAACCATATTCTCACATCATTTAAAGATCTAGTCGAGATATCAAAGAATGTTTTAAACTCGTCCATATCTGCTGAACCACTAGAAAACAATAACGATGATAATAGTAATAGTGTTGGATATGAAGAAATGACTCCAGCATAGTTTTTAACTTTTGGCAAAACCAATGTATAATAATGAATGTCATACAGCAGTACAACATCAATTGTTGTGAATAACTCTAAAAGAATGTAACATCTTCTGTAAAATTTAATTGCTTATTGATTTTGTGTCACCTAGTGATATTTTAGTACAAACTTCTATATATTCAATATTTTATTTACACAATTTAGCAAGTTCAAATCCCTCTGCACCACGTGATGAATCTGGGAAGTTTATTACATAATTCTTGTAGTGCTTTACTGCCTCATTACAGGAATTTGTTCTCACAAGTATCTTTCCTTTTTCATGCCATGCCTTTTCTTCATTTGGTTTTAGTTCAATTATTTCTGAGTAAATTAATTTAGCCTGTAACAAATTTCCATCATCTAGATAATTTTGTGCATCATCGTAAAGAATATTGATTCTATCATCCAAGCTTTTTGGAAGTAGAGGAATCACAATTATTGTCGAAATTATTATTGATAATCCAATGGCAACATAGACCATCAATTTTTTATTGATTACTACGTTTTCTGTAGGAAGTGATATATCATCATAACCTTTACTCATTATTTCACTATCTACATATTTTTATAAAATAAATGTTAGTAATCTAACATCAGTAACTGTTAAAATTCATTTTCTACATTTATCGAACTCCAAATTTTTAGGAAACATTCTTTTCTCAAAATCTTTTGTATATTCTCAAAAAAACACTTTTTCTAATGTTTTATCATATGTTATATCCATTTATAATTAACAAATGCATTACATTAGAATCAAAATATTATAACGAAAATTCAAAATGAAATAACCGTAAAAGATATGATTGAACATTAACTAGTAAATAATTGTAGATTTTTGGTATTTTATTCTACATATAAAAAGTAATTTAAGAGTTGTTAGCAAAAATTTTTCTTATCACGTAATCAAATTCTGTATATCATAAAAACTATTTACGTTTCTTTTTAGATAAGCGTTGTTTTTTTGTTCTTTTGTTTTGTATTGATGTAGATTTAATACGTTTTTGTTTTGGACGTGATCTGTAAACTTTTCTTCTTATTTTACCTATCTCTTTTTTAAGATTAAATAATTCTTCAATAGTTTGTGTGTGGCCTATATTGGATGTATCAGATGTGTTATAGAGAAATTGATTTTTTATAGACGCTAATTTAGATAAAATATTTTTAAATTCACTATTAGATTGAGTTTCAAACATAGTTTGTTCAGCTGATTCTAAATCAATCTCTGTTTTGTGTGTAACTTCTGTACTTGGAGTTGGTTTTGTAGATTGTGATTCTAATTCTTCGATTTGTTTTGTTAACTCTTCTACTTTAGCTAGCTGTTCTGGTGTAGCTTCCTCTTCTACTTTAGTTTGTTCAGCTGATTCTAAATCAATCTCTGTTTTGTGTGTAACTTCTGTACTTGGAGTTGGTTTTGTAGATTGTGATTCTAATTCTTCGATTTGTTTTGTTAACTCTTCTACTTTAGCTAGCTGTTCTGGTGTAGCTTCCTCTTCTACTTTAGTTTGTTCAGCTGATTCTAAATCAATCTCTGTTTTGTGTGTAACTTCTGTACTTGGAGTTGGTTTTGTAGATTGTGATTCTAATTCTTCGATTTGTTTTGTTAACTCTTCTACTTTAGCTAGCTGTTCTGGTGTAGCTTCCTCTTCTACTTTAGTTTGTTCATGAATAGTTTGAGAATTGAAAGTTTTTTTTGAGTTGGGATCATGTTTTGTTGCTTGTAAAAATTCTAATATCTTTTTTCTAGACGTTGGTTTTTTTATATAGTTGTATAATCCTTTTCTTTTCCATTTTTCGATAAAATCAGGTTGTGTAAGCCCACTAAAAAGTACAATTCTTTGATCTCGAAGAAAATTATTCTGTTCAAATATCTCCAGAATTGTTTCTTTGGAATAGTTATCAAGAGGACCATCACACAATACTGCATCAAAAATTTTCTCTTTCAGCAATTGTATTGCATCTTCTATGTTTGTTACTGCAGAAATCTTGACACCATCTTGAATTAGTGATTTTTCTAATAAATTGATTAAAAGTGTATTATTATCAACTACTAAAATATTCAATGTATTATCAATTGGTTTATCACCAAATTTGTTGCTGTAGCTTGCTTTTAGCATATTATGCCTATGAATTACGAAGTAAATATATTATATTCTCTTATTTCTGTTTAAATCCCAAATCGTTGTGAAGGTTGTTGCTTTTTATAATCTGATAGTTTAACAAATGAAACATTTTCTAGCTAGTTAAATTATTAGTAAAATCTTGTTTATGCCTTTTAATTATGACTAATCTTGCAATTTTTTGGATAACCATATTGTGAAGAGAGAAATAGATCACACTAGTTTTAAAAATCTGCAACCTACTACATTCTCTTTTTAACAATAAAACATATGATATTGTTTTTGTATTGCACTTAATTCTTTAATAATTATTGTTATTGTCTAATTCTTGCTTAAAGTAAATTATTTGTTCAAGATCAGTAATTTCTTTAAACATTGTTTCCTTTATTAAATCGGTCATCAGCAGATTTATTGTTAAAAAAATAATTAAAGTCACGTTAAATTAATTTGACTTTTTAGATAAGATATCATATGAAATCTAGAAAACATCATTTTAGAATTATAATTTAAAGTCAAGTATTTTGTCTCTATGGTAGTCTATAAATGACACAGTATTTTTGTCATAGTATTTTGTAGAAATATCATAAGAAAACTCCATGCATCCTGACATTATTGTTATGATATGTTTTGTTGTATTATTATTTACAGAAAATTTACTGCAAGGTTTGAATCTAATTACAAAATCTGAATTTGAATTACCAAACTCAGTTTGATCAGATGTTATAATACTAAACTTGCAAGACTCTCCGTCACAATATATTTTGTCAATATTATATTTATGATCTTCTTGATCTTGATAACTCTTGGAATAATTCCTTTATTTGTAGGTGCACTCAAAGGTTTTCTGCAAGTAGATTAATATGGATTTTATCTATATTTGTAACACCTACAATTTCAGCAGTTACAATAACTTTTGTTATATTATATCATAGTATGTTATTATCAACATTTGGGATTACATTTACAGAAGAAGATACACATGAATATGCTATACCAATTGCAATATATTTTGTTGTTTTGTTGTGGCTCTTATTTTACAAGCTGGTATTCTTTGGAGAAAACATTGGAAGAAGAGAAGATGTCCTTTTTGAATAATGCAAGAAAATATTTTGAAACAGTATTGAAATCTGATAACAAAGACATACAAATTAGAGCAGGAGCTCACAATAGTCTAGAAATATCTATTTTTTACAAAACGACTATGACAATGCTATAAAAGAACATGAAAAAGCTTTTGAGATTTTACCTAATTACAAAAATGCACAACATGATCCTAATTCAGCATATAGAAAGAAAAACAAAAATGCATAATCTTTTAATCTGTCAAAACCTAAGAGGTTTTTAAGATAATCTTTCAGAAGAAACCTTATTATCATTCCCTACATGTAGAGCCTAAATCCCACTTCCCGCATACGTTAATTTTCTAAAACACTATTGATCTTTTTCAAAAGTATAGAATTTACCATCTCACCTGATGCTTTTCCTCGCAATTCCTTCATTGCTATTCCCATTAATGGACCGATAGCTCTTTCTTTTTGATTTTTAATCATATCCTTGCTACTTTCAACAATTTTTTCTAAAATTTGCTCTAATTCATCCTTGTTTACAGTCTCAATTGAAACATTTCGCATTGCTTCCTGAATCGAGTTTGATTTTCCGGCCATAATATTTTCATAAATCATCTCTATTGACTCTTTGGCAATTTTTTCAGATTCTAATAACTCAAATGATTTTAAGATCTCATTACTTGATAGTAATTGAGAATTCAACCCATTTCTTTCTAGATTAGTTATTGTTGAACAAAGAATTGATGCAACAAATGTAGGATTTACATTTACTTTTTGAGTTATTTTTTCAAATAATTCAATATATTGTGAATCAAAAATTTGTTCAGCTAATTGCCGATTCAAGTTATATTTACTAATTATTTCCGCAAGAGATTCATCCCAGGATTTTGGAATATTATTTTTTGCATAATCTAATTCTTTTTGTGTAATTACAAGTGGAGGAATGTCTGTTTCAGGATACATTCTTGATGCACCTGGACGAGGTCGAAGAAATACTGTTTCTCCTATTTGAGTAGCTAACCTAGTTTCAGCCGGAACTCCTTTTTTTGCATCTCTTATTCTATTAATTATAGAATCTATTGCAAAATCAATCTTTTCTGATGGAGCTGCAATAATTAAAAATGCATCATTTTCGTTTGTTTTAATTACATTTTTTACAATAGAAATATCACTTTCCTTAATTCCATAATTTGGTAATTCATCTGAATGAAAGACTCCACCAATTCCAAAAAACTTTACCAGTTGTCCAATTTCTTTTCCTAATCGAATGCCTTCATATGGAGAAAACCCAAACATCCCAGTAAAATTCTTTATGCGTATTACTTTGATTCTAAAATTATTCTTTACTGCTTGTTGAATAATTTTTGATTTACATTCCTTCCATTGATCAGTAATCTCAAAAATATCACTTTCTTTTGAAACATCTTCAAATTTTGAATTTTGTATTTTTTCAGCTATTTTTACTAATCCGTGTTGTCTTTTAGCCTCAAATTCTATCACTTTTTCTAATTGATCTAATTGCTGAACTCCTTTGACTTCTACAACACCTCTGCTGTTTTTTACAGATACATTCACATCTTGTCTAATTGATCCTATTCCACGTGTAACCTTCTTGGTACTGCGTAAAAGTCTGCCAAGAGATAATGCAATATTTTTGATTTTTTTGGGTTCTCCTTCTACAGGTTCTAAAGCAATCTCCACTAATGGTACTCCAAGACGATCTAAACTATATTCTCGAATAGAGCCTTTATCACCAAGCAGCTTTGCTGCATCTTCTTCCAAACATATTGATTGTACACCCACTTTTTCATTATCCACTTCAATGAATCCCCCCTGAGAAATCAACATTGTTCTTTGAAATCCAGTAGTGTTTGAACCATCAATTACAGTTTTTCTCATTGGATAAATCTCAGAAAATACATGTGAATGTAATGATGAGGCAATAATTAGCGCCAATTTTTTTGCATCTTCATCTAAATCATGAGGTGGTTCTTCATCTTGCTCAACTAGACAACTACTTTGAGGATTTGCAAAATACCTAATTGTTTTAGATTTTGATTTTTCAAATAATGCTGCAGGATCATAATGCCCTAATTCACTTTTTACTGCTCTTAGCTTTCTCTGAAAATTTAATGTATATTCATCTGATTCTATCGGCAAACAATTACAAAATAGTTTTTTGTTTGTAGCTAACTGTTGATGGATTTCCAGACCAACCTTTAATCCAATATCTTCTATAGAAAAATTAGACATTCATAAACACCTCAATTTGATATCTCAGAAGCAATATTTTCGAGCATAATTTTTCTTAGTTCATCTACATTGTTGGAATTTCCCAAGCCCCACATAGCTTTTACAAGGGCTACTTCGGGAATCATGTCTTCTAAAGGAATTATTCCTAAATCAAGTAAATCTCTGCCGCTTTCATAAACTGTCATTCTTACTCTACCGTCAATACACTGTGACGTCATGCCTACAAAAATACCTTTTTCGTTTGCTTTTTTTACTTTTTCATAAATTGTCTTACCAACGTGTCCAAGTCCTGTCCCTTCAAAAATTATTGCTTGATAATTCATCTCTAAAATTTTTTCTAACAGTTCCGGATCAAATCCTGGATAATATTTTATCAAGGCAACATTTGTTTTAAGATTAATTTTAGGCTGGTATTCTTTTTTCTCAAAAAAGTTTTTCATATTGCTTCTTTGAATTTTATCATTCTTAACAGTAAAAGCTGGAACATCTCCTATTGTCTGAAATGCACCTCGTTTACTAGTATGATTTTTTCTTACTCTTGTTCCAAAATGACATACAACTATTTCATCATTTTCATCTTGATGCATTACAACGTATACTCCATTTGTTTTACATTCTACAAGAAACCTAACTGCTCCAATAAGATTTAATGCAGCATCAGAGGATGCACGATCTGAAGATCTTTGCGAACCAACAAGAGCTATAGGAATAGGATAACCTGCTAAAGCAAATGATAGAAATGATGAAGTGTAATGCATTGTGTCTGTACCATGAGCTACAATAATTCCTGCATAATCTGATTTACTGTATTGGTCTAGTTTATTGGCAATTTTTAGCCAGTGATCAGGCCTAATATTTTCTGAATATTCAGAGAATAATACTTCGGCATCAATGTTTGCTATTTTGGAGAGTTCTGGAACAGAGGAATTTAATTCCTCAGCGGTTAAAACAGGAGTTACTGCTCCTGTTCTATAATCTACCTTACTTGCAATTGTTCCACCTGTAGCTAACAAAAGAATTTTAGGTAAAGATGGATTTTTTTCAAAATTATTTTTCTGCTCTACCTTTTTTTCTTTAGAAGGAATTTTTTCTACTTTTTCTATTTTTTCTAATTCTAATCCAATGTTATATCCACTTTTTAGTTTCAGAACAAGGTGTTTGTTATCACTGTGCTCATATCTGGGCATAATAATTCCTGAATATGAAATATCTGCAAGAATTTTTACAGAATCTCCTATCTTGATATTGTTGTTTTTTAGAAATTCTAGTGATTTTCCCGTATACCCTCTAAAATCAGACATTTACGAGAATTAGTTTGGCTATTTAATAAAAACTACCTATAATAGGAAGCTACTAGCTTTTCGCCCATCTTGAGGTCTTTTTGTTCTCTTACTTTCTTGACTGCTTCTTCAAATTGTTTCATGCTAACTTTGGCATCTATACTCTTTTTCTCAACATCCTTTACGTCTGGATGCGAGTCTAAGAATTCATGAATTACTAGAGATACTGCAGTATTTGCAATAGCTGCTGTATCAGCACCACTCAAACCATCAGTCATCTCTGCAAGTTTTTCAAAATCAACATGTTGTGGATCATTTGTGTCACTAATTGTTGGAATTTTCTCTGCGTTGATCTTCAATATGCTCTTTCTACTTTCTTTATCTGGTAATGGAATCTGAATAATTTTATCAAATCTTCCTGGTCGTAATAATGCTGGATCAATCATATCTGCTCTATTTGTAGCAGCTAACACAACTACTCCGTGCATGTTCTCCATTCCATCCAACTCTGTAAGTAATTGACTGACAACTCTTTCTGTAACTGCTGTCTCTCCACCTGCTCCTCTAATTGGAGCTATGGAATCAATTTCATCAAAGAATACTACACAAGGTGCTGATTGTCTTGCTCTTTTGAAGATCTCTCTAATTCCTCTTTCTGATTCTCCTACCCATTTGGAGAGTAATTCAGGACCTCTAACTGAAACAAAATTTGCTTCACTTTGAGTGGCAACTGCTTTTGCCAGTAAGGTTTTTCCAGTTCCACTTGGTCCGTGTAACAAAATTCCTCTTGGCATATTATGTCCTAATTTATCATATAGTCCAGGATACTTCATTGGCCATTCAACAGCTTCTTGAAGTTCACGTTTTACATCTTCTAATCCACCAACTTCTTCCCATTTTACATCTGGATTTTCAATGAAAACTTCTCTCATTCCTGAGGGGGTAACTTCAATGAGGGCTTTTTGAAAATCTTCATGATTTACAACTAACTTATCTAGAGTCTCAGGTGGAATCTTTTCTTCTTCAAGGTTTAGTTCTGGAAGTAGTCTTCTGAGACATTTCATTGCTCCCTCCTTACAGAGATATTCCAAGTCTGCTCCTACATAGCCATGGCTAACAGATGAAATCTTATCAAGATTAACATCGTCTGATAATGGCATATTTCTGCTATGGATTGCAAGAATGTCTTTTCTTCCTTTTTTATCTGGAACCTTAATCTCTATCTCTCTATCAAATCTTCCCGGTCTTCTAAGAGCAGGATCTATTGCATTAGGTCTGTTAGTTGCTGAAATAACAATTACTTTTCCTCTAGCTTCTAATCCATCCATTAAGGATAACATCTGTGAAACAACTCTTCGCTCTACTTCTCCGGTAACTTCTTCTCTTTTTGGAGCAATAGAATCAATTTCATCAACAAAGATAATTGATGGGGCTTTTTCTCTAGCTTCCTTGAAAATTTCTCTTAACCTTGCTTCACTTTCACCATAAAACTTACTCATAATTTCAGGACCTGAAATACTAATGAAATGAGCATTACTTTCATTTGCTACTGCTTTAGCTAGTAATGTCTTACCTGTACCGGGAGGACCATAAAGCAAAACACCTTTTGGAGCTTCAATTCCTAGTTTTTCAAAAATTTCTGGATGTCTTAGAGGTAATTCAATCATTTCACGTACTTTCTTGATTTCATCAGTTAATCCACCAATGTCTTCATAGGTTACTTGAGGTAC
Source organism: Nitrosarchaeum sp. (assembly GCA_965223805.1). Classification (GTDB taxonomy): domain Archaea; phylum Thermoproteota; class Nitrososphaeria; order Nitrososphaerales; family Nitrosopumilaceae; genus HKST03. Next base: position 1,565,736 of record OZ245014.1, read on the forward strand.
ACCACGTAGTGTTTCTCCTTTCTCTGCAATATGGAAAACAGTTTTTTGAGTAACTAAAACTGCATCAGCTGCTGGAGTGACACCTATTACTTGAAAAGTTAAACGTCCTCCAAAATATGGAACCATTACATTATCTCCTTTGATTAATGGTACGCTTTCTAGTGCATCTGCAAGATAGCGTTCATCAATTGGAGGAATGGCTTCTAAGGGAGCTACTACAACTTTTTCAGCTGCTACTGCTTTAATTTTTCTAACAGTGATTGTATCGCCTATTGCAATTCCTGAATTATTACGACCAAGTCCATCAATTCTGATAATTCCTTTGCCTTCATCCGATGGATAAAGTGGAAGACATTTTGCTACTGTTCTTCTCTTACCCTTAATCTCAATTACATCTCCAGTTGAGGCGTTTAGTGTATCCATTGAATCATAGTCAATTCTAGCTACTCCTCTACCAACATCTCGTGTATATGCTTCTAGAACTTTGAGAGAAAGCGCATTTTGACTCATAAAGAAAAACCCCTTGTCTAATTTTTATATCTTTGTGGTAATTTCTCTAAATAACACGAGTATAATCACAAGCTTAAAATCCATAATGATTAGAGAACAATCTACTTGGGTAAGAGACCATTAGTAAGAAGACGTGGCCGTGGAGGCTCTCAGTTTAGATCAACATCTACTGGTAAAGTAGGAACTAATGCAAAATATCCTCGATTTTCACTTTCTGAACAACATGAAGGATTGGTTATTGACTTGGTACATGAACGTGGTAGAGAAGCACCTCTTGCCAAAGTAAGATTTGAAGACGGTTCCATGTCTTTTATTCCAGCAATTCTTGGAACTAGAGTAGGCTCAACTTTACACTTTGGATTAAAATCAAAAATTGAGCAAGGTAATGTTATTAGTGTTCAAAACATTCCAGACGGAACTATTGTTTGTAATGTAGAGAAACACTTTGGTGATGGCGGTGCGATTGTAAAATCTGCTGGAACTAACGCAACAATATTTTCTCATGGAGATGATGGCGTTACCATAAAACTTCCATCTGGAAAATTCACTACAGTTAATCCTAAAAATCGAGCAATGATAGGAACTCTTGCTGGAGGCGGTGTTAGTGAAAGACCATTTATGAGTGCAGGTGGAAAATGGAGAAATTTTAAAGCAAAAGGAAAGAAATACCCAATTGTTAGAGGTGTTGCACAAGCAGCTTATGTACACCCACACGGTGGTGGACGACACCAACATGTTGGACAGAGTTCAACCGTATCAAGAGATGCTCCTCCAGGTGCTAAAGTTGGAAGTATTGCTGCCAGAAAGACTGGTAGAGCAAGAATAAAAGAGAGAAAGTAATTTCAAAACTTTCCTAAACTTGATTAATAGCAAAATGTAATAATTTTTTCATGTCAAAACAAAGAATTAGAATCTTTGTTACCGGAAAAGTTCAAGGAGTGTTTTTTCGTCAAGCCCTTAAAGTGATGGCAAAAAAAAATAGTGTATTTGGATGGGTAAAAAATCTCAAAGATGGGCGAGTTGAAGCTGTTTTGGAGGGTGAAGATGAAAAAGTTAGTCGATTAATTGAATGGTCTCATGGAGGACCTGCTAATGCTAGAGTAGAAGATGTAGAAATTATTAATGAAAAATTTACAGGAGAATTTACAAAGTTTGATGTCTTATACTAACGGATTTTCTCAAAAGCATTTTTGATTATTTCCCTGAATTCTGGATTTTTTTGATCATTTTTTATCTGAAAAATTTTAGGTGGTTCCTTACGGTTTTTTTGAATTTTGATTATTATTCCATCTTTTTCTGGTTCAACATCTGCAAACCATCTAAAAGTCATTGATTTTCCAAAAACAATTCTGTGCATTCTAACATCTTCTACAACATTTTCTCCTAGAGAAAGACAATATTTCCTTACTAAATCAAAAAGTGGTTGTGTTGCAGAAGGGATTTGCTTCTTAAAATCATCATAACTTCTTTTGTTACCAAAAGATACAAGACCTTCCATACAGTTGAAAATCTATTTTTAATAATAAAGGTAGTAGATCTGTTGGTTCCAGTCTAGACGGATAACCCCATTTCAAGGCATACAAGATCCGCCACGTTGACGAGGAAGCGTGGATGCTCCACCTTAGGATTGCTCCCTCCCGGACCTCATCCCTTTCGATGGTTCGGTCTTAGAAGTTATCCCTTCGGATAATTCTAGTCCTGCAACCACCCGCCTCGGCGTGATTTCATTTCCGCACACCAAGCGGGAATTACCAATCTAGAGATTTACCCAACAGTTACTGATCTCTGCATATAGCCGGTTTCAGAAAAGGGCACGGCTAGCACCCCGATCCTACCTACTACCAATTTTTCTACAAATGTATATTATATTTGCATTAGGTTTGATTTTCTTTTAGTTTTAAAACTACACTGCAAACAGAACATACCTTTCCAGTACATTCATTACCACATTTTTGACAAAGTATCTTTTTCTTGGAATCTGAATTCTTTACAATTTGTGAAACTTTAACAATCGACTGATACAAATTATTTTTAATTCCACTATGTTGACTTTCCAAAGAATTTAGAAATTCTCTAATTTCAGTTCTTATTCCTTCATTCATATGGGGACAAGGTTCTGACTGGAATGGAATGTCATTTGTAAAAGCATAAAACACAATTTCCGATTCATAAATTTCACAAAATGGTTTTATTTTTCTCAAAGAATTTTGAGAATTATCAGGATCCATCCAGCCAATTTTGTTTGTATCTCCTGATAACATATTGATTACAAATGTTTGTAATGTATCATCAAGATTGTGGCCAGTTGCAATTACATCTGCACCAATATCTTTTGCCGCATAATCAATTGCTCGTCTTCTTAGAGTTCCACAAATTGAACAAGAAGAAGTCTTTTCATTTTCTCGTAATTTAAGTGCATTATCCAAGGTTAAATCAAATAATTCTTTGTAAGAGTATACTTTATGCTCTATACCTAATTCTGAACAAAATTTCTCAACAATCTCAAGGGCTTCATTTCTGTAACTGGGAATTCCTTCATCAATTGTTATGGCTTTTACTCTAAAATTATGTGTAGAAGACATGTCATTAATTATTTTGAGCAAGGCAAGTGAATCCTTTCCCCCAGACACTGCAACAACCACAAGTTCGTTATTTTGAATCATTTTGTATTTTGAAATGGTTTTTGCAGTTTTCCTTAGGATAGATTTGGAAAAACATGGAGAGCATAATTTTTCTCCAGAATATTTACGAGTGTAAACTGCTTGATTTTCACATCTATCACAATCCATTATAACAGGTTTTATTTTTTCATTAATGATTCTTTAGGAATCTTCTAAATTGTAAACCAGCCTGATTTTACATATGATAATGCAATATTTAGGCCAAATAATGCAAATGTAAATGCGTAAATTCCCCACATTAGTCCATTTACGGCACTATCGGAGATTCTCTTATCAATAATTGTATGAATAAATTTACCACCATCAAGTATTGGTAGTGGAAGCATATTGATTATTCCTATAAAAAATGAAATCATCCATAACCATAACAGAAACATTGAGACTTGAGGATTATTCCATTCAATAAAATCAAGAACAGGTTTATAGGCAAATGAGTTATCTCGCATTATTCCAATTAATCCTCTTTCTGGATCATCTTCTGAAGGAATAATTTCAACTGAGAAATCTAAAGGTTGGCCATCTCTAAGAACTGAAACACTTGCAGTGTCTCCAGGATTCAGCGAGGGAAAATCTATCGGACTAAAAATTCGGACATCATTTATTGATGTAATAATATCATTTGCAAGCAATCCAGCTTTTTCTGCGCCAGAATTTTCAATTATTGATAGAATCAAAACACCCTCTGGTAAATCATAAAATGTGCTTAACAATGGTTCTGGTAAGATCATTGCAAAAAATGGATTTGTTAGAAGAATTGCACCCAATGCAAATGCAAAAATTACATTTGATGTAGCACCTGCACCAATTACTCTTAGCTTTGAAATCTTTTTTGCTTTGTTAAACTCTTCTTCATCAGGTTCCACGAATCCTGCAAACATTGCAATAAATATCGCAAAACCTCCTGTTTTGATCTTTATTTTTTCAAGAGTAGCAACAATTCCATGTGCTCCTTCATGAATTACTAAAACAATGGGAATAGAGAGCAAGAAATTAACAATTGATGCTGAGGATGTTAAAGTTACTCCAGGTATTAGCACTGTTAATTCTGCAAATTCGGAAGGCTCTACAAAAAACTTTGAAACATTTGATAGTAAAAACCAAAAAGCAAACCCCATCATGATAAAGCCAGCTATTACACTGACATCGGCAAAAACCCTAATTCCTCTCCTTGTTCTTCCTAAAATTTTTGTGAGAACTGACTGTACCTGTTTATTTTTGTATACTAGACTGTAACTTTTTAATTCAAAACCATATCTTTCTAATTTTAAAATTTTGGCAGTTACAATAATTGCAACCCAAGCTATTAAGACATAGATAATCGAATTTTCTGTAATAAAATCAAGTTCCAAACTAATTGTTAATTTTTTAAACTACGTACATTTATCGGTTACTATGAAACCAATAATGATTATCTCAACTTATCCCAACAAAAAATCAATTATTACTATTGCCAATCAATTAGTAAAGAAAAAACTTGCAGCTTGTGTAAACATTACAAAAATTTCTTCTATCTATTCTTGGGAGGGAAAAATTGAAAACTCTTCAGAGTTTATTGCTATTTTTAAAACTACTTACAAAAACAAAAAAATTCTAAAAGAGAAAATCAAAGAGACTCATCCATATCAGGTTCCCGAAATTGCCGAGATCGATATATCTTCAATAAATCAGACATATCTAAAATGGTTAATAGATTCTACAAGTTAAACTTCAATTGCATATCGTAACAAGGAAATAATTCCTCCAAGACCTGTTACTCTTAGACCCACGTCTGTAGAAGAATCTACGCTGTACGTTTTAACCCCTTTATTTTCAGCCTCGTTCAAAAATTCTATTATTTTTGATTCGTCATTTGTTTGAATGGCATTATCTGAGAAAACAAGGGATTCTACTGCACCAAATTCATTTGCCTTTACGGTTTCATCAAAACCCATGGTAAATTTCCTACTTTTCTGATTGGCTCTTATCATCACCTCGTCAATTATTTCGGAAACTTTGGCTAATTTGCTCTCAGACATTACCTCTTTCATGGCTTTTGATTTTGTAAAGGTGTAAATTCCATCCTCACCTCCAGAATCAATTCCTTCTATACTTTGAATTTTATATTCTTGTGCTGATGATAGTTTTTGAAGAAAGTTTGTGAATCTCTTTTTTGTCTCTCCCGGACCAAAAATAATTATCGAATCTTTATCTTTAATTATAGATAATACTGCTTGTTGTATTTGTTCAAAGAATTTTTCTATGTTGAAATTTGTTTTGTAGCGTTTTCCACCTGAACCAGAATAGATATTTGGAATAAATTCTATGTGAGTACCTTTTAACCGCGCAATGCCACATTCTGCAGTATCTATTGCAACTAAGACAAATCCTATTTGTTTATTGTTTGATTGAATCAAACTTTTTTCTATAGGCAACCATTTTTTCTTTGAAATTGTTATGCCGTCATTTACTTTAAGAATAAATGAATGATGTGAACCATGAGGTACTGCCTCATTACTTGATTCTAATATTGTGCCACTTATTCTTAATCTATCTAGAACGTCATCAAGTGAAATTTTTTCTACACTAAGAGCAATACGAACCTTGATTCTTTCTCCCCTATCTGGTCTTGCATATTCTTTATCTTGTTTGATTACTCTAGTTGTATCTCCAATGACTTTATCCCCTTCTCTAATTACTCTGCGAGCATTCAATAGATCATCTGAATCCTCTGGAATTAATGAAATAGAATTATCATCAATTATTTTTGTAATCATGATAGAGGATTTATTTATGAAAAGAAAAGGGTTTAACTTGTAACTTCATTTGCTTTTGTTTCTTCAGTTTTTTTCTTCAGATAATTTTCAACCCAATCTAAGGTTAGAACTCCTGCCTCTGCAAGATTTGTCAATGAATTTGCAGATGCTTCACCTGTAACTTTTCCATGATTTCTTTTAATTTGACGCCATCTTAGTGAAGTATTTCCACTCTTTGAATTATAAATAATTCCTAGAACATCTCTAGCATTAACAAATGTAATATCACGAATTTTTTTTAGAGTAACCTTATCGGCTGCTTCGACATAGATTGAACCTAGGTTATCTTCTCTTTCAGCAAATACCTCAAAATCATCCAAATAGCTTCTTGGAGCATATGATTTACATGTACTCGAAATGATAAATCTTCTAAAACTCTCAAGTGATGCTGGGGTGTCTATCGTTACCATTTTGAATGAATAAACAACTTGCCATTTATCAAGCTTCTTGAAAGACTCAATTACTATTTTCCCAAATCATGCCTTGCAGGCAGTGATGAACCTATCCCTTTGAATGATGATGAGGATCTTGAGTTCTGAGCCTGCTCAGAATTTTTATTCCTCTATAATGATTTAATTTCATGAAATCCTTGACAGAATATCTTACCTTTAATGTAAAAACTAGAAGAGCTTTTGTGAACATCACTCCTGATATTAGAAAATTAGTTTCAAAAAGCAAAGTGAACGAAGGACTGTGTCTTGTTAATGCTATGCACATAACTGCAAGTGTTTTTATCAATGACAATGAAACTGGATTACATAATGATTATGAAAAATGGTTAGAAGGATTAGCTCCACATGAACCAATTAGTCAGTATGATCATAATAAAACTGGTGAAGACAATGCAGATGCTCACCTTAAACGACAAGTTATGGGAAGAGAAGTAGTTGTTGCAATTACTGATGGAGAATTAGATTTTGGTCCTTGGGAACAAATTTTCTATGGAGAATTTGATGGTAGACGTCCAAAAAGAGTTTTAGTAAAAATAATTGGCGAATAATCATCCGAAATCTGCATCACGTTTCTGACTTTGTGATTCATTCTTTCTTGCAGCTTCTCTGAACTCATTATCATGATTCTGAGGTCCATGACCACACTTTACACAAGCAACTTTGAAACCATTATCGTCTTTTTGATATGTTTCACATCCACAGAAGCACGCCATGTTTTTCTCTAAATTACTAGATGATATATCTCTTGGGATAAAAAATTACTTTGAATTTATGCTGACTTGCAGCACTCACCCATTGGAATTTCATGATCATGTGGACACATTCTTGGATGCTTTAGCATAGTACAAAGTGCATCAGTAAACTGTTTATTCATGTGATGTTCAATTCCACAAACCATCTCTTCATCAATTTCAACTTTGAGTGCACTATCCATCAAAACTTCAAGTAATCTACTATTTCTCATCATGCTAGAGCCTATTCTTTCACCATCTTCAGTAAGTGTAACTCCTGCTTTGTTGTAATTTACAAGATTTTGACCGTTTAGTTTTTTGAGCATTTGGACAACACTTGGTTGTCTTACATTTAGCATTTTTGCAATAGTGCTGATTTTTACTTCTTCTCCTCTCTCTTTTATGTGCCAAATTGCCTTTAGATACATCTCTACATGTTCAGCTTCTGCAGTTCCTACAAAAAGAGTCTCTTCATTTTCTTCGTTTAACGCGTCCATATCATACCCTCTTTGAATCTTTTAATAAATATTCAAAGTATTGCCGTGCAAATCCCGCTAGTCCTGCATGATCTGCCCAAATCGCAACAACTTCTGAAGAATTTACTCCTCCCATTTCAGGTGGTCCCAATAAAATTACTACGTAGCGTTTATCTGAGATTATCCCACCACCAAACAATCCTTTTTTGATTTTTACAGTTGCAACCCTTGAAATTGCTTTGATGGATTCTTTATCCATTTTATCTGATGTAAGAATTATAATGTCTACTCCTTTGTCGTGAAGTGAACGTAATTTTGGCAATGCTTGTCTTACTAGTTCTTCACCAGCTTCAGGCAATGCAATCATTACTTCATTTCTGCAGGTTTCTACCATCTCCAGAATTTTTGCTGCAATATTTATCGCACCAGATAACACCCAAATGTCAGGTCTCTCACTCGTTCCACTTTTTTCATACAGTGGAACAAGTTCATTTAAAATAACACTTTGATTTTGTGAAAAATCACTCTCCATTTTCTGTTTTGTTGTTTCTAATCCAGTGGCAGGTGACTTTGCAAAATATTTTGTTGGCCTTGAATCATCTGAACCAATCCAACCCTTATCCTCCAATGTTCCAAGCACTTCGTAAATTTTTGAATAAGGCACCCCTGATTTTTGGCTAAGATCTGATGCTGTTAATCCTCCAGCTTTTAATAATGATGAAAATGTCCTGATCTCATAACTTGTTAGACCAATTTTTTCTAGAGCCTTTCTAGTTTTATCAGATATGCTCATGCGATCTAATCGTTCAGTTTTGATATTTAAATCAGATATGTTTACATCCTAAATTCCACACGGGGGCAAGTGTGAAATGCATTATATACTATTTCTGAAAACTGCCCAATGTAGGTATGGCACTAATTCAAATTTCAAACCAATCCACTAAAAGTCTAGGAAAGAAATCCACCATTAGATTTACTCAAAGTATTTGTCCAGATTGTAACATGATTTTAGACGCTGAGGTCTTTGAAAGAGACAATAAAGTCTACATGTCAAAGATTTGTCCAACCCACGGAGAATGTGAGGAGCTCTACTTTGGTTCTTATGAGATATACAAGAAATTTAGCACATATTGGATGGATGGTAAAGGTGCTCATGCTCCAAATGTAATGATTGACAAATGCTCATGTCCAAATAATTGTGGATTATGTTCAAACCACCTATCTCATAGTGGACTTGCAAACATGATCGTTACCAATAGATGTGACTTGACATGTTGGTATTGCTTCTTTTATGTAAAGAAGGGTCTTGAAGGCGCCTACATGTATGAGCCAGATCATACTCAAGTCAGAGCAATGATGAAAACTCTAAAGGCTGAAAGACCAATTCCAGGAAACTCTATGCAAATTACTGGTGGTGAACCAATGCTAAGAGATGATATTACTGATGTTATAAAAATTATGAAAGAAGAAGGTGTTGATCACATACAAATGAACACCAATGGTATCAGACATGCAATGGATCCAGAGGCTGCAAGAGAAGTAAGACTTGCTGGATGTAACAACTTGTATCTTAGTTTTGATGGTGTAACTGCAAGAACAAACCCAAAGAACCACTGGGAAATTCCATATGCACTTGATAGTTGCAGAAAAACAGGAACTACAGTGGTATTTGTCCCAACTGTTATCAAATCAATTAATGATCATGAACTAGGTGGAATAATCAGATATGCTCAAAAGAACATGGATGTGGTTCATGCTGTAAACTTCCAACCCGTATCACTAACAGGTAGAATGGGTAAATCTGAACGTGAAAAATACAGAATCACGGTTCCTGATTGTATCCAGCGAATCGAAGAGCAAACAAATGGTGAAGTAACAGTTGATGATTGGTTCCCAGTTCCAAGTTGCATGCCGCTAACAAATGTAATTGAAGCATTCTCAAGTAAACCAAAATATGAATTATCAATTCACTTTGCTTGTGGTGCAGGAACATACATCTTTGAAGATGAAGAAACAAAGAAGTTTGTTCCATTAACAAAGTTCTGTGATATTCAAGGAATGCTGGAACTCTTTGAAGACAAAGCCGAAGAAATTCGTTCTGGTAAAAACAAGTACTTTACAATGCTTGAAGTTGTAAGAAAACTCAAGGGATTTGTTGATTCCAGGAAACAACCAGCAGGATTAGATTTGGCAAAGATGTTTGGTAATATCCTGATGAAGAGATCATTTGATGCAGTTGGTTCATGGCATGTCAAAGGATTATTCCTTGGTATGATGCACTTTCAAGACAAATACAATGAAGACTTGGAAAGGTTACAAAGATGTGATATTCACTATCTTACTCCAGACCTTAGAATAGTTCCATTTTGTGCATTTAATGTAATTCCAGAATGGTATAGAGATAGAATCCAAAAGAAATACTCAATTACAGTAGAAGAATGGGAACAAAGAGAAGGTGTCAAACTAGAAGATGGTCTTTACAGAGGTCTTATGAGACGTGGTGCAGGTGATGAACTTGCTGCTGGCTGTGCAAAAAGTCAGATGTTCCACGATGCAGCACAAGCTGTTATGTAGAACAACTTACAATCTATCTCCTTTTGTTTTCAGTTCTACAAAAGCGTAATAAAGAATCTAGGTAACACGAAAATAATTGCATTCATATTCTAACCTAGTCAAGATTGGAAATTTTGACTTTAAGTTACGCCATTTACTTGTAGTTGGAATTTTGATAGCTGCATTCTCAATTTCATTTATGATTCGCTCCCAAGGGGCTGAATATGGATATGAACTAAACGAATTTGATCCTTTTTTTAATTTGAGAGCAACTCAATACCTTCTAGAAAATGGTCCATCTGCATATTCTAGTTGGCACGATGATATGAGCTGGCATCCCAATGGACGAGATGTCTCTACAACTTCACAAACAATGCTTCACATAACTGCTGCTTTAACCTATCAAATTTTTGGAGGAAATTCAAGTCTTTATGATTTTACCATCTTATTTCCGGTAGTATTTGGATCCTTGACTACAATTGTTATTTTTGCACTAGTTAGGGTAATTGGTGGAACAACAGCAGGTCTCTTTGCTGCATTATTTTTCTCAGTCTCAATTCCAATCGTAATTAGAGGTACAATTGGCTGGTTCAAATCAGAACCTTTAGGACTTTTTTATGGTTTGCTTGGACTGTATCTGTTTCTAAGCGGAATCAAATCTGAAAATAAAAAAGTTACAATTTTAAAATTAGTTGCAGGAGGAGTTCTATTGTCATTTGGATTATCTTCTTGGGGAGGCATTCAATTTTTTGTAATTCCTATTGGAATTTTTATTCTTGTTCTTCCCTTTCTTAGAAAAGATCACTCTTTCCTAATCTGGAGCATTCCACTGTTTGTGACTTCATTTTTGATTACTGCTGGTTTATTTGAGAGACCAGGAATGGAATTTGTATTTGGATTAGGAGGATTCTCACTTATTATCCCAACTGGATTTCTAGTAACTAATACAGTTATTCAAAAGATTAGTAATACAAAAAATCAAACAAGGAATGGATTAATTTTTCTATTAATGGTCATAACAATTGGTTCTGTTTTAATTGTTGTAAATGTAGATACTGAATTCTTACCTCTACCAAGCTATCGATATCTTAATGCCATTAATCCATTCCTTACTACTACCGATCCTCTAATTGATTCTGTTTCAGAACATGCCACCACAACCTTACCACAATCATTCTTCTTTCATTCAATATTGATGGTTTTTGCTGGAATTGGAGTATGGCTACTCCTAAGTAGAAAATTTAACAATCAAAATAATGATTTGATAGGATTTTCCCTGATAATTGGACTAATGGGAGTATATGTAAGCTCAGCATTTGTTCGTCTAGAAGTTTTTGCATCAGTTTCAATCATAATTCTTGCATCTACTGGTTTATCTCTTCTTACAAAAGAAATTTTTCAACGAAATTCTGAACTCCAAATCAAAAGCACTGCAAAGTTTTCATATCTTATAGTAATAACAGTTCTACTTTTTTCTCCACTAATTATACCAGCAAATGGAAATTGGATTGACAGTGTAAAAAATCCTGCAACGATTCTAAATGGCGGATCTGTATATACAGTTGTCACTGATGACTGGAAAGATTCTTTACATTGGATAAAGGAAAATACCCCCAAAGATTCAGTGGTTGCTGGTTGGTGGGATTATGGCTATTGGATTACCACGCTATCAGAGAGGACAACTGTAGCAGACAATGCAACAATAGATTCCAAAAAAATTTCCGAAATTGCAAAAATGTTTCTTAGCCACCCTGATGAGGCTTGGAAAATGTTAGAAGAAATGGATGCTGATTATGTACTAGTCTTTGTAGCAGGACAAAAAATTGATGTTATTTCAGAAGAATCTCTATATCTTCTTGAAGGTGGTGGAGATGAGTCTAAAAAGCAGTGGTTTATGAGAATTGCAGAAGAACCACTAGAAAAATATCTTTATTCAGATGGAATAAGCGGAACCGATTATTTTTGGGACAATACTCTATTAGGTCAAATGTTTCCATTTACCGTTATTGGTTATGTTGATCTTCTAAATAGTAACATACAATCTGATACTTATTTTCCTGGATTAACACCCCTTTATGTAAAAGAGATCAAGTATCCTTCTGATGGAAATGGACCTTTGAAATTAGTTTATTCTTCTCCAGGATACATAAATGAAAAAACAGGTCCAATGATCGGAGTCTTTGTTTATGAAGTAAACAAAGACTATCAACAAACATCAGTCAAATTATTAAATTAATCATATTTTGATTCATTTGTAAAAAATCCAATAGCACTTTAGATCTATGTAAATTACAACTTAGTGAAATAAAATGAAAATTGAATTCAGAATTTAGTTATGTGAATTAATTTTCGTGTTTATCATTTAACTAAAAATCATAATCTGATTTTTTCTCAATTTTAGTCAAGAATTCTCTGAATTTTTGAACTTCATCTTTTGATGCTTTTCCTTCAATAATATCAATCATCATTCTAAAATTTCTTGCCATGAATGGATTATTCAAGAGTGCTTGTTCGTTTTCAATTTTTATCTGAGTTTTTCTGTGCCATGCTCCAACTATAACTGCTATTGGAAAATATACAACAACAAATAAAAGAATAAACATCCACAAATCTGAAAAAATATTGTTTAGAAAATCTACTCGTTCTATTAACAATCTGTGGAAAATCAGTATAAAATTTGAAAATGATAATAAAAATATCAAATAGACACTATGTCCTAATCTAAAATCAAACCAACGTCTCCTAAACCAATTTGAATTCATTATTCTTTACACGGAATCTTTCTAGTAATTACCATTAAATTTTGCCATTTAGCACAGATTACCAAATGATGTTAAATCACTTTCCTAATTAATCAATTCAATAATTCATTCAGGCTCTGTTTTGAAAATATTGCAAATACCAATAAAGTAACAAAAAATTCCAGAATTAGAAATTATACTTTATCTTCATCAAATGATTCTTGAGATATTTCTGGCCATTTATCATAAATTTCATACATGCCGTAACTATCGAATTTTTGTAAGGTTTGTAAATCAAGCAAGTATTTTTTAAAAATTAACTAAGGATATAATACTCGGGAAAAATTTCTTCAAGTTGATTTTAAATATAGTTCTAAAAGCTCTAACATAAATGGAAAAGGCTGATATCAAAATTCATCCATCGTTAAGAACTGTAGAATGGAAGGACAACAAAGTGATAATGATTGATCAAACTAAGCTCCCTAACAAACTTGTTTTTGTAGAATATGATGACTTTAATCAAATTGCAGAAGCAATTAGAACTCTTGTGGTTAGAGGTGCTCCCGCAATAGGTGTTTCTGGAGCATTTGGACTAGCTTTGGCTGCATTACAAAGCAGGGCAACAACAAAAGATGAATTAATTTCAGATTTAGAAAAAGCAAGAAAAATTCTTTTTGCAACTAGACCTACTGCGATAAATCTTGCTTGGGGTTTGAACCAAATAATGAAAGTTGCAAACTCTGAAGATTCTATAACAAAAATCAAGGAACATGTAATTAGTGAAGCCAGAAGAATGGCTGATGAAGATATTGAAATAAATAAAAAAATGGGAAAAAATGGCTCAGAATTATTTGATGATAATGATACAATAATGACCCATTGTAATGCTGGTGCTCTAGCTACAGTAGCCTATGGAACAGCATTAGGAGTAATTAGAGCAACAAAAGAGAGTGGAAAAAATGTCAAAGTCATTGCCACAGAAACAAGACCTGTTCAACAGGGCTCAAGATTAACTGTATTTGAGTTAAAACATGATGGATTTGATGTTAGCTTAATTCCAGATACAGCTGTGGGATATAGTATGGCAAACGGTTTAGTTAACAAAGTGGTTGTAGGAGCTGATAGAATTGTTAAAACTGGACACGTCTTTAACAAAATTGGAACCTATCAAGTGGCAACTATGGCAAAACAACATGGAATTCCATTTTATGTTGCAGCACCATTATCAACTTTTGATATGGAAAGTGATTTTAAAGAAGTTACCATAGAAATGAGAAAAGGAAGTGAGGTCACTGGAATTGGTGATAAAAAAACTGCCCCTGATGATATTAATGTCATAAATCCAGCATTTGATATGACACCTCCAGAATTAATATCTGGAATTATTACAGAAAAAGGTGTGGCAAAGCCTCCTTTTGAGGAATCCATTAGGAAATTATTTGAAGTAAATAATTGATAGTCTGTCTGTTAACCTCTAATTTTTTTGTAAGATTTGTTGTTCCCCTAACACATTAAGAATGGAAATTATTTCATATTATTAGAAAGAATTCTTTTTCCATTGGATTTTACCTCATATGCCTGAGAACATCGTTTGCAAATCAATAACATAGATTCAGTTAGTTCTAACTTAACAGAATATCCACCACGTAGACATAGTGGGCAAAGATTGGAATTATTTACACCAAATATCATCCAACAATACTTTCATAGTTATCGCATAAACCTTTTCTTTTATACTTGGTTATGGTAAAAAAACAACAACTATCATGGCAAAAGATGTATCGTGCCCTAGTTGCAGTATGACATTTTCTGATAATACTAGGCTAGAAAGACATGTGAAAAAAGCTCATCCTGAAAAAAGAAAATTTGCAAATCCAAGTGAATATTGGCATGATCCTGGTGCTGGTATCTGAATTAAAATTCGTAATCCTAAATAATTATCATATCCTCATAAATTCATGCTTGCAAAAGGAAAAATTAATGTTATTTTACAATCAATATTGGCATTAATTCCTATTGCAGATCTTTTTGCATCTTATAGAATTAAAAAATTAAGATTGTATCTTCTGATTGTCTGGATTCCTGTAATAACAATAGGAAATTTGGTGCCACATCTTATGGGATATTCTGAACGACCATTATTCATGTGGGAAGATTGCGAACCTAATTGGACATTATTTCTCTTCCTTGATACTTGTGAACCTCCGGATCTTCAAGCTTTCAGTGCAATTCTTGCAATTGGAATAATGGCAGCTGCAGTTTATCTTATTAGACGATGGTCTAAACGATGGAATAAACAATTTGAATCAACTAACATTTCGAGATAATTTCATAATCCAAACGTTGGGTTATTTATTCAAAATACAATTGTTAATTGAAGCTAATTAATAGAAAGTTTTTATTGTTTTTCAGACTGCCCTAAACAATATGAGTGTAGTTACTGCAGAAGCCGTAGAAAATTCTTTAAAAAAATGTATGGATCCTGAAGTTCCCCTAAACATTGTAGAGATGGGCTTGATTTATGGAATAGATGTTGAAGATAACAATGATGTTAACATCAAAATGACTATGACAACGCAAGGTTGTCCACTTCATGAAACTCTGGTTCAAGATGCCACAAGATATGTGAAAAAAGTACCAGGAGTAAATAATGTCAAAATTGACATTGTATGGGACCCTCCTTGGTCAATGGATAAAATGTCTGAAGAGGCAAAAATCAAAATCAAAAACATGGGAGCTGGATTGAATACTCCTGCACCCATTAATTACGAATCTGCATTACCTCAAGGAGTAGGAAAACTAGTTCAACAAGAAGATGGTTCTATGGTTTTGGCAAATGAACATGACCAAGGATTTATGGTAAATCAAGCAATTGTTAACTTTTGGAAGTCATGCAATGGGCAACGCAAAGTTACTGAACTAGTTGAAATGTTTGCAAAAGAAACTGGTCTACAAAGAAACCAAGTCGAAAAAGAAGTAATGCAATTACTACAACAATTACGTGATGGTGGCTTAATTGTTATCCCAGATCAACCTGATACACCAAATGTAGATTTTAAGAAATAAATTCAGAATACATAGTTTGAATTTGCGCCATCAAAGTTTATTGTAACACCTGATAGATACTTTATTTTATTTTCAACAATTGATTTAACAAAGTTTCCAATTTCTTCAGGTTCACCTAGTCGGTTCATTGGAAGAGATCTTTTGTATTCTTTTATATTTTCTATCAATTCTTGAGTTCTATCTGTATTGATAGGACCTGGTGCTATGTTAATACAGCTAATGTTTTGTTTTGCATAATCTTTACTTAGGATCTTTAACACTTCACTAAATGCTGCACGGTATGCTGATGATATGATTAATTTTGGGTTTGGTTCTTTTATTACACTTGAACTGATTAGAAATATGTATCCTCCTTGATGAATTTTAATATTCTGTAAAATCTTACAAAATCCCAAAAACAACTGATTGTGATATTGATTCCAATCCTCTTCTGTTATATCTAGAAATTGTTTTGCTTTGGGTCCACCTGTATTGAGCACTAAAATGTCAGTTTCAATATTATCTGCTAAAAATTTTTTTACACTTTGCAAATCTGAAGTATCAATATCTTTTTTTGACGCAGAAATTACATCACATCCAATTGATTTAAGAGAATCTGAAATTGCTTTACCTATTCCTCGTGAACCACCAAGAACAATTGCTTTAGTCATGTAAACATAAACCAGAATTGCAATTAAATTTCTTTGGTGGAAAAATTCCTTGTAACTCAGGCAATTTTAATGAGATAATCTTACAAAAATTAAAAAAAGTAAAAGTGGTTTAAATTTATTGAATATTAACTAACAATGAAAAATGTTCAAATTTTTAGACATTATTTTCATGCAATTAACGGATCATATCTGTGGAAATAACGATAAAGAGCAATTAGAAATTGTTCAATGGCAAATTCAACATAGGATAAATTATTTGGAAAAAAACAATCTCAACATTAACGATGATCCAGAATTGTTTCAATATTATGAAATTCATCGTCAAATTCAATATTGTATTGCTCAAAATCCTAATGACAATATAGCAATTTTAGTTACAATGTTAACAGTCTTTATCTGTATTACTGTCCTTATAGCATACGCAATAAAAAAAGTAAACACCTCAAAAAATACATAGTTTGCTTTCAGTTTTCTTTCTGAACATGTATTAATAAAATACTTAAGAAATTAACTGTGAAAATATAATGAAGATATCTGCAGTAACATTCTTTGTAAAAAATATGGATTTAGCAACTAAATTTTATTCAAACATTCCAGGATTTGAGCTTGTTTATAGTAATTCACAAACCACATTTGTTACTTTTAAGGTTGGAGATCAATTCCTTAACTTGGAATATAATGAAAATGGAATCCATGATTTTGGAAGAATAATTTTTCACGTAGAAGATGTTGATAAAATATACTATCATCTAAAAAAATCTCCATTCTCTGATAGAATTGAAACAATACCATCTGATGCAGTTTGGGGTGAGAAATTTTTCTACATTCGCGATCCAGATAATCATCAAATTTCTATTGCAAAACCTTTCCATCTAAATAAACAAAAATAAATGATACCAAAAGTGGACAATAATCCAATGATATCTGCTAAAATAATTTTTAATTAGAATTTTCTTCTTCTATTTCTTTAATCTCTGTAATGGTTCCCTGCACAGAATCCATTTTTATGACAGCCTTTTTTTCACCCCATCCTAATGCAACATACCAATCTCCTGCATCATCATGATATTTTGTTTCCAACGTCTGGATGGATTCTGGTTTGACATCATATTTTTTTACAATACCTGATACGGCAAGGGCTATTGCATCTGTTTCCTTTTCAAGTCTTCTTTTCATTAGACCTATCCCAGGACTCATGATTGTAACAATACCTTTGTTCTAATATATTTAATTAACAAAATTACTCTCAAAGTCCAATTTTTCTAATTGATAAATTTACAAGATTTCAAATATTAGTCCTCAAAAGACTACACAAAATGAAACTTATTCAAAGATTTTCAAATTCTGCACTTACACAAACCTCTACACTAGTATCCTTGATTTCCGTTCTAGCCGTTCTGGGACCAGTAATTACAGTCTCTGGCGGATTTTGGGATGCTATCTCTCATCTATTAAAAGAGCCAGAATTCTTTTGGACCATTCAACATATCACAGTTTATTCTGGTGTAACTTTGATCTCCTGCGCTGCAATTTTGGGAACTGTTCTTTTAATTAAGAAATCTGTACGGAATTCTCTAAAAACAGGAATTAAACTCGTAATTATTGGAACAATAATTCAAATCTTTTCGGGATTTGGAGATTCTTTATCTCATGAAATTTATGGCATTGATGGATTGATTTCTTGGTCACATCAGCCACTTGAGTTAGGTTTAGTTCTGGCTTCATTAGGCGGACTTTTGATATTAAAAAATAGAGAACACACTAAACTCCACATATTACTTCCATTCTCAATAATTTCGTTTATCTTTTTTACAACCTGGCTTGCATTCAATTTAGTATTAATTTTTGGCCATACAATCCAGTGTATTCCAGTCTATGAAATATTCTCATCAGGTTGTGCAATTTTGTAGTTTTTTAATTTCAAGTATGATGAAACAATTATTATTAATGTTCCAACAGTCAAAATCACTCCCGCCGGAATCATATTTTGTGAATTGGTTTCGCCAAGTTCAGCTTGAAGATTAACTGAATTTTCAGAAATATTTACAATCCTCATTAAATATTTCCCACTTACTTCATAATCAAAGTATCCTACTGACATTTTTGTTTGAACACTTTGCTCAAAAATTATGTTATTATTATGATCTAAAATTTGGACATACATCTTTTCTCCATTAAATTCAGGCATGAAAACTTTGTAATAGCCTATATCTTCACCTACAAAATTGAATTTTAAATTGTGAGAATTTGCTGGCTTGAGCAAAAATTCTTCTGAAATTCTATCTCCTTCAAGAAATACAGTTGAAATCCAGACCATTGCTGAAATACTAAGTATAATTCCAATTTTGAATAGAGAAACTTTCAATTAAATTATTGACAAGTTATTTGCCTAATAAAATAAACTAAAGGGCTCGGAGGGCTTCGATCCCTCGACCTGGCGGTTCGAAGCCGCCCGCACTATCCAGACTGTGCTACGAGTCCAAACAAGTAGGAATTTAACAGGCCTAAATATCTGTCTAGATACTTTGAAAGTATCAAAAAAAGTTGCAGGTGTTGAATATGCAATTAGAGATATTGTTATAGCTGCAAGAAAAGTTCAACAAAAAGGAATGAAAGTTGATTATCTTAACATTGGTGACCCTGTTCAATTTGGTTTTCAACCACCAGAAAATGTAAAACAAGCTTTGATTGATGCAATTAACAAAGGCGAAAACTACTATTCAACATCAGAAGGCCTATTGGATCTTCGAACAGAAATAGCAAAAAAAGAAAACACAAAGGGACTATCAATTTCATCTGATGATATTTTAGTTACAAACGGTGTGTCTGAAGGCTTAGATATGGTAATATCCTCCATTGTTGAAGAGGGAGATGAGGTATTATTACCAGGTCCTTACTATCCACCATATGCCTCTTACGTTAGATTGCACGGAGGTATTCCTGTAGAGTTTGCAGTAGACTTGGAAAACTCTACACCTGATATTGAGGATATTAGAAAAAAAATTACATCAAAGACTGTGGCAATTTGTCTAATTAGTCCAAATAACCCCACAGGTGTTGTATTTAATGAAAACTCACTAAGAGAATTAGTTAGTGTTGCAAATGAACATAACCTCTACATAATTTGTGATGAAATCTATGACCAGATAATTTTTGATGAGAAATTTGTAGGAATTGGAAAAGTTGCAGGTGACTCTCCGGTTATAGTACTTAATGGATTTTCCAAAGTCCACTTGATGTCTGGATGGAGAATTGGCTATATTGCATTTAATAATTCATCTAAGTTAGATGACTTACGTGAAAATCTGCCAAAGCTTGCAAGAGTACGAATTGCAACAAACCTTCCAGTACAGTATGCTGCAGTTGAATCCCTAAGAGGACCACAGGACTATGTATCAGAATTTGTCTCCGAAATTAAAAAGAGAAGAGATCTAGTTGTAAAACGATTAAACGAAATTCCTGGACTGTCTTGTCCAAATCCTAAAGGTGCATTTTATGCATTTCCAAAAATTGAGGATAATAGATTTGGAAATGATAAAGATTTTGTTACAAAACTCTTAGAATCAAAGGGCGTTTTGACTGTTCATGGTTCAGGATTCGGAGAACAGTATGGTAGCGGACATTTCCGATTAGTCTATCTTCCAAGTCTTGAAATCTTGGATTCCGCACTCAATAAAATTGAAGAGTTTGTCACTCAGTAACTCCATATTGACCATTTTTCTGGGATAATCTCAATAATACAGTCAGTATCATCAAGTAATTCTATTGCTGATTTGTTTTTCATAGAATCAAAATATCTGAGAAGAATTTTTCTTGCGATTCGTTTTACTTTGGAATTTTCTAAAATAACATTTGCATTTCCTTGTCCCATTACACCATAGATGTCAGGTGAGTTTATCCCTACATCAATGCAAAAACTTACTCGTTTGTTCTTCTTTGCATTTTTTGCTTTTTGAGTTCTCGTGTTTGTTCCAATAAAGATTTTTTTCGAGCTATACAAGTACCAGACAGGAACAATATGTAAATTCCTTTCATTATCTATAGTTGCCAGACGTAGGATTTTTTGAGATTTTAAAAATTTATCTCGGTTGTTCATGCCTTCTAAATCCTAATGCTATCATAAAAAGACCAAATCCAATCATTCCCACTGAAACCTTTTCATTTGTTATTTCAGAATTTAATAAAAAATCTGTCATAAATTCTGGTCCCCAAATCAATAACTGTCTTACCAAAACAATCCCTGCCATAATAAGAAATAGAGCACCAATGGCAGTATACCAATTTCTACCACGTCTATAGTACTCGTGACTCATGATATTACAAAATTATACTTAGATAATTTTGATACCCGGATTTTTTATTTTGTTTCTAATCATTGCATTTAGCAACAACGGGGTTGAAATTTCAGCCATGTACGATAGCTCCCCAGGTCCTAAGTAAATTGGTCTTAAGCCTTTAATTTCATTTATCAGGTCATTTACAATTTCTACTGATTCCTTATCATCACCGCACACAAAGATATCATAATCTAATTCGAGTGTAGGATTGACAAGCTTCTTTTCAGATATTACATGGAATGCAGAAACAAGTTTTGACTTATCTTTGATATATTTTGAAACAAGTTGGTATGAGAATGGCTTGTTTTCTTTTATTGGAATGAATTCAAAACCAACGTCTGTCTTGGTCATTGGAACAATTGGTGATATTACAACACAACTATCTTTTGTTTGAGGTAAAATCTCAGAACAAACAGCATCAATGTTACTATATGGAATTGATAAAATCAAAACATCACTTTCTTTTGCAACTGAAACATTATCATTTCCAGTTATAGTTCCACTTATTTGTCCAAAAGCCTCTTTTGCAAGATTTGTATATTCTTCAGCTGATGTTGATGCTCTTGCTGCATCTCTGGACCCAACAATCACATCATGATTCTGAGACCACCTTAGGGCAAAACCTTTTCCCATTCCGCCAGTTCCGCCAATTATACCTACTTTCATGATATTTGATCTGACAATGTTATTATTATCTCTATTTGACATGCGATTTAATTGGGTTCAATAATTTTTCTAAGACATGGACAGGCAAAAAACAATACTGAAAGAATTCTGGCAGGAAGAATTCCTGGTATTCCATTAACTGAAAAGGGAATCGATCAGGCCCAAAAAGCTGCCGAATTTCTAGAACAAATGAATATTTCTAGAATTTATTCAAGTCCAATAGAACGTGCAAAACATACAGCAGAAATTGTCGGAAAACGAAACTCGATTGATGTTACAATCGATGAGAGACTAATTGAATTAGATATGGGAAAATTTACTGGGATGCCATATGATGAAATTTTTTCCAGTCACGGTAATGTCTTTATGAAGTTCTATAATGGTGAGTTGGAGATTGCACACAACGGTGTTGAAACTTTTGAAGAAGTAAAAAAGCGTATTCTTGATATTGTGGACCACGTGCTTGAGACTCATCCAGATGAAAATGTTGTACTAGTTACCCATATGGACCCAATAAAGGCAATGTTATCAACTATAGTGGATCTGACTCCTGAGAATCTATTTGAGCTAATAATAGCAAATGCATCACTTAACATATTTCGAGAATACAAACGCAAGTTTTCAGTATCAGGACTTAACGTAATGCATCCATCTAGATTCGATCAAGATTGGTAATCAATAATCTTGAAAACCCTTAAATAGAAATCAAAGGTCACGTCTGTCACACTAATGAAGAGCATGGTCGGTCTATTCTTAGTATTGGCAATTTTTGTAATTATACCAGCAGTTGATTATGCTTTTGCTGCAGGTGACGAACCTGGAGAATATCTTGATCGTAGGGTATTGATTTGGAACTTATTCTATAGATTGATGGCAGTTGCCTTTGTAGTAGGAGCCGTAGTATCTGGTACTCTTATTTGGCAATGCTGGAGGTTTAGAGAATCTCATCCAAAGGCAAAACCCACCCCATATGAAAAGGAAGGAGTTTGGTAGAATATGGGTGGACATTCCAACTGGCCTGAATGGATTTACGTTGGAGTTGTTGTTGCTCTGATGTTATGGGTAGGTGCAGAAGCATGGGAGGTTGAGAGATTAATTGAACATGTTCCAGAAGACGCAGAAATAATTAAAGTAGTAGGACAGCAGTGGTTCTGGACATTTGAACATGAAGATGGAACAAAAGAAATAGGTGAATTACACGTTGAAAAGGGAAAGGCCTACAAGTTTGAGATTACTGCAACAGATGTTAGTCACTCATTTAATATTCACGATTACGTTGTTTTGATGGATGCTATTCCTGGTAGAGTAAATACTGTATGGTTTGCACCAACTGATGTTGGTGAACATGACATACAGTGCAGAGAATACTGTGGATTAATACATTATAACATGCGTGGAAAACTGATTGTGGAGGAGCCTTCATCTTGATAAAAATTTTATATTTGCTTTCAAAAACAACAACGGAGGGTAGAAAGTAATGGTTCTAGAACTACAAAAGCCACGTCCAATATGGCAAATCATGTTTTCTACACATCACACTGATGTAGGCCTACTTTATCTAATAATGTCACTTGGATTCTTGTTCTTGGGTGGTGCATTAGCACTTGTAATTAGAGTAGAATTATTCTTGCCTGGAGCCCAAATAATTACAGATGCCATGACATTTAACAGAATTTTCACAGTCCATGGTACAACGTTAATTTTCTTATTCATTATTCCTTTTGCATCTGCAGTTGGAAACTACTTTGTTCCAATCATGGTCAGATACAAGGATATGGCTTATCCAAAATTAAATGCAATAGCATTTTGGATGATTCCTCCAGCAGGTGCCTTAATCTGGTTGGGATTTGCCGACTTTACTTGGTATGCAACTCCTCCATACTCCATCATTAGTGCACCTGGTCCTGCAGCAGACATGTGGATATTTGGACTAAAGATTCTAGGCATTTCATCTGTATTAGGTGCCATAAACTTCATTGTTACGATTCTAAAGTGTAAGCATCCTGATATGTCAATAGGACAAGTACCATTGTTGGCTTGGTCATTCTTGTCTTCTTCTTTAATTATTCTTGTTGCAATCCCGACCTTTGCAGCAGCATTGTTGATGTTACTTACTGATAGACTAGGTGTTACTGGGTTCTTTAATCCTGCAATGGGTGGTGATCCAATTGCATATGCACATCTATTCTGGTTTACTTTCCATCCTGAAGTATATGTCCTGGTTATTCCTGCAATTGGAATGATGTATGAAATCATACCAAGATTCTCGAGAAAACCTATCTTTAGTTATAATTCTGGTATCTTTGCATTTGTATTGTTAACCATTATTGGTTTTTCATCTTGGGCACACCACATGTATGCCACAGGGATGTCATTTACAGAAAAAACAGTTTTCATGGTAGGAACACTTGGTGCAGTCCCAGCATCTGCAATGCACGTCTTTAACTTTATAGCTACAATGTGGAATGGTAGAATTAGATTTAGCACACCAATGATGTGGTCCGTTGGTGGTATTGCATTATTCTTCTCAGCAGGAGCAGGCGGTGTTGCAAACGCTGCGATGCCTTTAGACTTTACGACCCATGATACCTATTGGGTTGTTGGACACTTCCACCTATTTGTAATGGGAACTATCGCATTTGGTTCTATAGCCTATCTATACTACATGTTCCCATATGTTACTGGAAGAATGTATAATGAGGCCTTAGGAAAAGTTCACTTTTTCATGTCTCTTATAGGAACAGTATTGGTCTTCTATACCCAACACGTATTAGGTTTGTATGGAATGCCAAGAAGAATATTTGATTATCCGCCTATCCCAGAATGGATTGCAATGAACCAAATTATTACTGTTGGCGCAATGATAATTGGAGTGTCAATGGTAATCTTCTTAGGAAATATGATTTACTGTGCTGGTAAAGGAAAGCCAGTGGATCAACACGACCCATTCGAACTCGGAGGAAAATACTATTATCCATTCGAACAAAAGAACCCACACCACTAGGAGAGAGATGAAATGAGTCAAGACACAGATACAATTTACAGAACAACCTCGGCAAGAACCGGCAAGATGATGATAATCATGCTCGGTATTTGCATCGTTGGTGGTGCCATATTCTTTGGTATGTGGGATTACTGGATATCTGAACCTGCCCCGGTTGTAGCAGCTATGAGTGGGGCAAAAGAAACAGGTGCACCTGCAGTTGCAACAGGTAAGACAATTACAGCAGACTTGGTATTTGTTGAATCTGCTGATTTTAGAACTTTGGCATTTAATGCATTACCTGGGGAACCTGATAACAATCCAACAATTAATGCAAATGTTGGCGATAAAATTATCTTTAATGTTGAAAATGGTGGAGTGTCATTTCACTCATTTGGAGTAACTGCTGATGAGGAAGGATTTGGAGGTATATTTGCAGGAAGTGAGGTAGCCAGTCCATCAAGTCCTCTAAAGGCTGGAGAAAGTGGAACATCTGAATGGGTTCCAACAGAAGAAGGAACATTCTACTACATCTGTACTGTTCCTGGACACAGAGAACAAGGCATGGTCGGTGAAATCATTGTAGGTCCCGCACAAGCAGGTGGACCTGCAGAGGCAGCAGCTCCAACAGGAGTATCTCACAACTTTACGCTTGACTTTGTAGAATCTGATGACTTCATAACTTTGGCATTTAATGCACTGCCAGGTGAAGAAGGAAATAATCCTGAAATTCGTGTAAATTCTGGCGACTCGGTAACAATCTCCTCCACTAACCTAGGCAAATCATTTCACGCCTTTGGTGTAGTAGCAAATCCTGAAGACTTTGGCAATGTATTATGGGGTTCTGAAATTGCCTCACCAACTAGTCCACTTAAAGCAAATGAAAGTGGTGAAGTAACATTTACAGCTGGTGCTCCAGGCACCTACTACTACATCTGTACTGTTCCAGGTCATGCATTACAGGGCATGCAAGGCAGTTTCATAGTTGAATAATCTTGGCAATTCAATACCTTGCCTTATCAACAATGATTATTTTGTATTCGTTAATGTTTCTTGGGGGATATATCTCAGCTGCAGGACTTGGACTAACCTGTCCTGAATGGCCTCTATGTCCAAATGGAGTAATGCCTTCTGAGGAATATCTAATTGAATGGATACACAGGCTAGCCGCTGCCACAACTGGTACATTAGTAATTGCAACTATGGTAGCAAGCTGGATTAACAAGAATGCAGACAAAAAAATCAAAGTTACGAGCACTCTTGCAACAATTTTTGTAATTACACAAATCACATTAGGTGCATTAGTAATTGATCTAAAACTTCACGCTGTACTTGTTGCAATCCATTTAGGAATAGGCATCCTATTATTCTCAATGGTACTATTAACAACCCTGTTTGCTTTTAGAATTGCAAAAATGCCTATAAAATCTAAAATCTAGCTTTTTTGAATTTCTTTGGGATGTATACGTATATTACAACAACTGTTAATGTCAAAACACCAATAATTATTGATATGAAAAAAATTACTCCAAATGGACTCTGTGTTCCCATGTTAAAGGTATAAGTAAGTATACCCGGATTTCCCGCCATATCATACAAATCTATTTTCACAATATGATTTCCTGAATTTCTCCAAACATAATCAAAATCTGAATGTCCTCCTTCAAAGGATCGTGGCTGAAATGCATCAATTTGCTGATCATTATAGAAAAATCTCATTCCCATTGTAAAGCGATCAACTTCCTTCAAATCTCTATCAGTTATCCTTACTAAAATCTGAGACTTTTCATCAATCTGTGGGAATTCAGGTAATGTTGCAACCTGGACTCTATATCCGCCATAATATTGCTCTGCTGAATTAAACATAGAATGG
This sequence comes from Nitrosarchaeum sp., assembly GCA_965223805.1. Classification (GTDB taxonomy): domain Archaea; phylum Thermoproteota; class Nitrososphaeria; order Nitrososphaerales; family Nitrosopumilaceae; genus HKST03. Next base: position 1,592,247 of record OZ245014.1, read on the forward strand.
CCATCTGCCTCTGAAAATATTGGTAATGAAGTTAATGCTAAAAAAGCCAAAAAAATCGTTGATCGCAATTTTTTCACAAATTAACCATATTCTAAGAATAATATAGTGTTAATCAATTTACATAGGAAAATCTTCAAAACCTTTAAATCCTTATTGGCAAGACATTGAATCGTTGACCGTCGTAACAAAATCAATCAATGTTAAAACCCCCGTAGAGAATGTTTTTACCTACTTTGCAAGACCAGAGCATGTTTCTGATCAAATCAAAACTGATGCAGTAGGAATGACAGTCGTTCCAATGGATATCAAAGAGGGAATGGGTGTAGGTACAACATTTAGAATTATTGGTGACTTTAGCGGTAAACGCCTAGAATGGGACTGTGAAACAATCGAGTTTGTTCGAAATGAAAAGATTTCTGCAAAACAAATTGAAGGACCATTCAAACACTGGCAAATAACTAATGAGTTCAAATCACTTGGTGATAATCTTACTAGAGTTACTATGACAGTGGATTACGAAATGCCATTTGGTCCATTAGGAGCAATTATGGATAAGGCAAAGTTTGCCAAGTCTGCTGAAAGAGGAATGGAAACAGCACTCTATAACGTTAGAGGACTTCTTGAAGGAAATGGCTCAATCCCGGTATATATCACACTAGATGCATACCAAAAACTTCTTACCGAAAAGAAAAAGATGAATGATGTACCAGTTTCAACTGCACTTACAGCAATTCTAGAAAAATATAGTGAAATAGAAGCTAAAGCTCAGAACTAAATTTTCCTTTATTTTACAATCTTAAGGTTAATAACAACTTCAGGCAGTTTTATTTTCGTGGGTCTATGGCGCAGCCAGGTAGCGCACAGGACTCTTAATCCTGCTGTCGAGGGTCCGAATCCCTCTAGACCCGCTCCTTTAGTGGTTCTTTTATTGGTTCCAAACATAATAGAAGATGCAAAAAATGGCAGAATACAAATCAGAACCATTGGAATTGTTCCTGTATGCAATAAAGAGCGATGCTACTAAGGATCGTTACAAAAGACGATTGGGAACTTTTTTGATTTTCTAGGACTTAAAGTTCCAGTTTCTTTACAATATCCTTGGCCAAATTTCGTATGGTTACCGTAGAGGTATTTGCAGCCATAGCTATCTGTTGTTGAGAGCGATGTTCGTCCACTTTATTACATGCAATGTATAATGCAGCTCCGGCCAACCCCATTGGGTCCTTTCCAGCTGAAAACTCTATCTCTACAGATTTTTCTATGAGTTTTATAGCATAACGATTGACCTTCTCTGAGGTACCTACATTGCTTGCTATTCGGGATACACAGTTTACAGGATCAATATTTGGCATTGCAAGATCTAATTCATTAACTATCAATCTGTAACATGTTGCAATTTCAACTCTTCTAATGTCTATTGCTTTTGAAATATCGTTAAGTGTTCTTGTAATGCTACTCTGACGACAAGCAGCATACACACATGCTGCTAACACTGTGCCTATTTTTCTTCCACGCATCAAACTTCTGGCATGAGCTTTTCTGTAAATGTATGCTGATTTTTCAACAATAGCAAAAGGCAAAGCAAGTTTGTCTTTGAGAATATCCAATTTTTTGAATGCTCGTATAAAATTTCGGTTTTGTGTTCCAAAAAGTATTCTTCCATCCCAAGTACGCAGACGTTGTATCTCATATTTCATAGGAAACGCCAACATATTTCCTGATGCATCTTTATTGGCTGATCCTATAATCGTGGATAATCCTTTATCATGTATTGCAAGAGATGAACCTGGTCCAACTCGATTTCTTTGAATATGTTTTTGATCATTTTGAAAAATTCTCCATTCTCTTTGAGAATCTTCTATTTTTTCCGATAAAACTTGACCACAATCACTACATATTATCTCGCCGGTTTCTGTATCCGTTATTGATTTGTCGCAGATACAATTAGTATCATTTTTTTGATTACTTACTATCGAATTATTTTGTACTTTATCTACAGGATTTTGCACCATAAATTCAAACAATTGACAAGTAGTTTTGACCTACAATGAACAAGAATAATACAAGTATGAATACTGAACAGAGCTTTTCAACTGTTACATCTTGTAGTTTTTTCTCAAAATAAATTTTGACAAATCTTTTTTGGAATAGTCAATGTAGTGTTTTTGTAAAGTATGTTTTCTAAATTCATCTATTACTTTTTTTGTAACATCATTTTTTGTCTCAAAATTGCATTCAAAACCATAGTCTTTACATACTAACTTACTCATTGTTTTTCTTTCACCTCATCTTGTTTTGTCATATTAGATATTTGAACAATAACTAAAAAATATTCAAATTTATTACAAATTGCTATAAAAAATTAAAAAATTATTTAATACTCCAATAAGCTACTTTATTTTTTGTATGATGTTATTATTAACATGATGAGTGAAATTATATCACAGCATTCGCTTAGAAACACATTTGTCTTTGTAGGGATTGTTTTAGCAGTAGCAGCACTTGTTTTATTCTTAAAATCTTGAATATGAAATTACAAATTTTTCAGAGAAATTAACTATGATTAGAATTTCTAAAATGTGTTGGATTTTATTTTAAATGATATTTGAGATTGTTTACTGTAGATTTGATAATTCTTGCAAGCGTCTCATACATATCTAAGGTATCTTTGTTAAAGAACAAATCTTTTTGAAGCTTCCAATAAGATTCTATTTTGATTTTTGAGTTTGTCGATTTTGATTTAATTTCTTTTGATATTGGTGGAGAATATCTTGAGATAAGTATAGTTTTTTCTTTTAGCAAGCATTTTTTCATCAAATTTTGTAAATTCAAATCTGAATATAATGCATCAGCGACATTATCTCTTACCAGTCCGGGTGGTAAAGTTGTTAGCTTTTGGTATCCATTCCACACAAAATTTTCAACTTCTGAATGCAGCAACCCTTTCTTGATTGTTGTAAGAGTTCCCATGTTAAAGGGTCCTAACTTTATTGATTCTGGAAATGAAAGAAAGAATCGCATCTTGTACCAGGAATGAACATGAATCCCCATTCCCAGATGACCTCCTACAGCATAATCACATTTTGCATATTCTTGCTTCTTGATGATATGGACATAATCAATGGGAGAATCTATTAGTTTTAATGAACCCGCAGTACCAATTCCATCTTCTCCATCTATGAAATGTACGTCTTTGTAATCCATCTCAAAATCAAGTTTTTCATAATCTATTGATGATTTTAATCCCAAATCCTCAAAATGTTTTTGAATCTTTTCTAAAATTGGACTAGTCGTTATTAGTAGAGTCATTACTTTTAATTATTATTGGATGAATATAAAATATATTTTGTAGATATAATACATTCATTAAGAAAAATATTTATTTTTTTAATATTTTTTAATTTAAATAAATGCAGAAAGGGCGAATAGACACAAATTCTAAAACATTTGATTTAATATTCAATCAATGGTTTAGAAATCATAGACATAACTACCATCTCAATTGTGACAATGAATCTTAGATTAAAAATGGATTAAAAAAGGTCAATATGAGATACACCGCTTAAAAATAAAATAAAGTTAGAAATTTTCAATAAAAAGTAACAGCAGATTTTGGAATCAGACGTCCTTAATTATCGTTATTTAGGCACAGTTTTTCATTCCTTTTCCTTTTTCTCTTTTTCTTGTTGATCTTTTGTTTTTGCGTGTTCTTGTAAATGTTGATATAACTTTTCTTTGGTATTGAAAATCTGCTCACAGTAATAACACTGATGAATCATGATCTAAATACCGCATCTTTCCTTAAAACTTCACTAATCCTTTCTGAAACTATGTTTTTGCTTAAACATCGTCTCTAATTCTTTATATGGCAACCTGCATTAGTTGATTTTCAATTAGACTGTAGAAAGTGTGGCATTTTTCACAAGTAAAAAATTTGTTTGAATATAATTTTAGTTCTGTTTTCACTCTTTGAATTTCACATTTTGGGCAAAGTTTACCTGAATTCAATAACATATAGATCTCAGCATTAAATTTAAAATTTCAGAAATATGAAAATAATTATCTTACATACAAAATAATATTAAAAAAACAATTTATTTTTAACAATTAAGTAATTTGGATAGCAATATTTTGAAAACCAGGCTGGAAATCCTTTGATTGTTAGCCCATCAAATCTTTTTCATCGACATGATGTTTCTATTCAATTGCTATCCATCATCAGCTTTATCTTCTAAAATAAAAATAGTTTATTCAGTTTTTCTAACATTTATTTATTTTTTAGAATAAAAATTAACATTTTTTTAAGAAGATAAAAAACAAACTAAAATTTCTGATCTGTTAATGATAAATGATGAGTACAGAATTAAATCAATATTCAAAGCAACTACTTATGGTATTTCTAGCTTTGTTAGTTTTGTATGTAATAATTGGAATATCTGTAATATCTTATCTAAACCGTACATGTGATGTCTTTGAATGTTTGTTTGTAAAACTGGTTTATTCTGTTACACTAATTTGAAATTATTATTGACTATGATTTTTTAAAACCAAAACTAATTTCAAAATCTTTTTAATCACACTAAAGATATTTTTTATACTTTGTAGCCGAAATAAAGTCAATGAGTAATTGTTCATATTGCAAATGCAATTGTTATCCTTGTACCTGCCAAGTTCAATTTTGTGAGAAATGCAAATGTAACAATACTCCAGAAAGTCTATATCAGAAGACCATATTTCCTTTCTTGATTAAATAACATTTGTAAAAATAATTTCAAAAGGTTCGTATCTCTGAGAACTCGCATCTAACAACAAGTTTTAATCTAATTCTGCCTAGAATATAGTTAGAAATCTATTTTAGAATCGCCAAAGGCATACAAATTTCTAGACTCACTACGTATTATGGTCTTAAAATAGACCTGTTTTCATGAGATAATGCGATGCATATTTCATTTGAAAGCATACAGGAATTAGAAGATCCTCATTTCTAGATCTTTGTATTTGCAAGAATTATTCTTTGACTTTTTACGAAATGCTATTCCGTATTTGTGTCTAGAAAAATTGAAAAAATAGAATAGATTTTTCTCCTACATGTATTACTTCTTTCATTTTGTGAATTTGGGGTAAAATTTTGATACAAAATTAATTCGAATCTTAAAAGATTCAATTCTCTAGTATATCTAAGAAATTTATAAATTCAAAGATTCTAGATTAACTATTGCCTGAAGATGATAACAAAACTATTCCTAAGGATCTTTCAGATTATAGCCTACCTGGTCGTCTTCAGGAGAGTAATCCAGAATATTTTGATATAGAACCAATCCAATCTAAATCAACAAACAGAGTATTTGTAATAATAGCAATATCTTTTGTAATTGTTGCCTTGAGTTTCTTTTCATATTATTTTATCAACCAAAATGAGATTGATTCAAAAATAATTCAAAATGCAATACGATTAGATCCTGAGAGAAATTTGAAGAACCAATATGGTATTGGGGAATATGGAAGTGACCATGCACATGCTGCAATTGCAATTTTTATAGATGATGTGCAATTAAATTTTGGTCTGAAACAATTTCAGATGTCAAGCAAATACATCCACTTTGAGAATCACAACCCATATCTTATTCACAGGCATGCAACTGGAGTTCCATTAGAGATGCTGTTCACGTCATTGGAAATGAAGGTTACACCAGACTGCATAATAATAAACAACTATAATTCATCGGTCAACAACGGTAGATTTTGTACTGGAGAGAACAAATTTCTCGTTTTTTATGTTAATGGAGAAAAATATCTTTCAGATATTTCCAAATACGTACCTGAACATGATGACAGAATAATGGTATCTTTTGGAGATTTCAAATCAATCTCAAAACATCTTGAATATTTAGAATCTCTGACAATTTTTGATGTTCCTAAAAAAACTCCACAATACTCTGAAAATGAGATATTGATCTGAATCAAGATCTATCTTTGTACAAAAAAGGTACAAATCTAGGACGGTTTGAACATATTTGATAATGGATTTCAGGCATGATTAGGTCTTTACCTAATCGTAACCCGTCCACCAGCCGAATTATGTTCGACATATTACGTTTCCCTTCTTACAAATTAAAGATTTTGAAGTAATTGTTTAGTAACTTTTTGAAAGACGAAATGAGTAATGAGACAGAGAATTCAAACCAGTGCAGGGTGTTTACTCTCACATGATTAGAATCACTTGATTTATTGTATATTTTTATAATTGAAACTATTTTGTCTATCTTTTTCTACGTTTTAGGTAAGTAGATATTATTTTACCAACCATCTCATCAATTGTAATGTCCTGTCTGTTTGATTCTCTTGCAAGTTTCTTTGCTGCAGTTTTTGATAAGTGAATGGATATATTTTGTTTTATTTGCATTGCTTTTGCACGTTGTAACAATTTTGTGTGAGATGATTTTGGTGAATGCATTAGAGCAGTAATGTATTTTTTTCGAAGATTAGTATCAAAATCTGATATTTTCTGCACAATTTTTTGCGCCTTGGTAATATTTGGTACAACAAAGTATAGTTTAGTCATTTCATCTCTTGAAATCATTTTGGGCACTAATGATTTTAAGTTGTCAGGAACCCCCGCAAATCCTAAGTATTTTTTTAATGTAAGCATTGACATTCCCATTGATCTTGCTGCTGCTGATTTCCCAATTTGTTCTGTCAAAAACTTGCAGGCCTCGGCAATATCCTTATAATTCATGTCATTTCTGTGGATGTTTTCTATAACAGACGCTGCTTTTGCATTTTCTAGATCATATTCTGTCTTTTTGGTAAGCAAATGAACTGGAATCCTTTTTGCACCAAGACGTTTCATGGCAGCAAGTCGTCTTTGACCGGACATTAACAAATACGTGTTTTTACTCTGTTTTTGTACAAGGGGCGGATTTAGTAATCCTTCATTTTTAATTGATTTTGCTAGCTCAGCTATTCCCTCTCTGTCTAGTTTTCTGGCCTGTGCCTCCTTCCAAATCTTAATTTCTTTTATGGGAATTTCTCTTAGTCTGTATGAAATGATTGGCTTGTATTTTTTTGCCATCGTATTTTCTTGGAATCTTCTTTCTTAAGTAGTGTTAGTCTATTGCATGTTATTTTAGCTTTAATTCTTCAAACCATTTTTAACAATAAATTAAAGATGCAACATTGATTTACACTTCAAAAACCACTATCATTAACACCTTCCTTCTTTGGAGAACAATTCATCTTGATAATATTTGATTAAAAATCTGGAAACAAACTAAATTCAGAGCTAGATCCAGAACTCTATTTAAAAATAGGATTTTGAGATTGTTTAATAATATTTAATTATCAATTTTGAAATTCTTAATGATTCTTTTAACATCTAAATGAAAACTGAAACACATGATGTCAGGAGAAGATGTCTTTGTTGATGATTTCATGAAAAAAAATGTAATTACTATAGAAAAATCTTCATCAATAAAAAATGCTGCAAAGAAGATGGATGAAGCCAATATAGGAAGTATCTTAGTAACTAAAAATGATGAACCTATAGGCATAATTACAGAAAGAGATTTTGTTAGACGATACGCAGTAATGGGAATTAGCCTTTCAAATCCAGTTACAGACATAATGACAATGCCACTAATTACCATCGACTCAAATGACACCATTTGGGAAGCCGCAGAATTGATGAAAATTCATAACATTCACAAACTTCCTGTAATTAAAGATAAAAAAATAGTAGGAATAATCACTAATTCTGATCTAGTAAAAATTTCTAGCCAAAGTTCAGATTCAGAAATGCGACGAATATGTGATCAAATACTAACTAGGATAAATTAAATATTTTTTAAAAATAGGTAAAATAAAAACAATTAAACAAATAACCACAAATCCAAAAATATTTTATAAATTATTTCAATGATTTGAATTCTGATAAAATTTCTAAATCCATTTCAATCTCTTTTGGCATGTCCTTCCACCAATTATTTATCATGATAGATTAGATATGGATTATGCTTATAGATCTTTCTAAAAATTTGCATTAACTTAATTTTTTATAAATTATGTAATGATTTAATTCAAAAATAAAAAATATCAAAAAATTAATGAGAAAATATTTTACGAAGTAATTATTTTATAATTTCTTGAGTAATGTAAATCTAGTTTTATCAGGATCAATTTCTTCATGCATGTCAACATTACTAACAATCTTTACTTTATAGTTCATCCATCTTTGTTTCATATTTCTATATTTTTGATTTTCAGTAATTTGTTTTTCAGATTCTTCAAACTTTTCGCAGTTCATAATGTATTTTCCAGACACTCTGTACATTTCAGAAACTCCTTTCTCTAGAGTTTGGTCATCAAGATAGTTTAATAATTGATGTGTGAAAACAAAATCTACTGAAGAATCCTCAAATGGAATATCTATAATTGTACCTTTTTTGAATTTTCCCGAAGGAAGTTTTTGCTTTGCAATATCAAGTGCCTTATCATTTAGATCCATTCCATAAATTTGAAAGGATTCAGGAAATAATCTTAAATCAATTCCAGTCCCGCATCCAATTTCAAGTACGCTATTACAACGAAGTGATATTGTTAAATCTCTTACAAACTTTGCAAATTCCTCATTATACTTTTCTTCATTTTTAGAGGCATATTTGTCCCAAAATTCCTTATCATAACTCATGATTTCTTTCCCAAATATTCTAATTGCTACTAACTGTCTTGTGTTGACATTTGCATGGTATCAGTTTTGTATCAAATGTACAATCATGTGGTCCATCAGATCTTCCATCTGTTGGAATTTCCTTCATACAGTCTTTGTGACGTCCCTTTCTGCAAAACCAACAAATTTCTTGAGCATCACCAGTTGAGCACGATTCCATGATAAAATGAGAACATTTGGAGGTAAAAAACTTCTTGAAATCTAGATAAATGTCAACCAAGGCAAGAATCTTTCATCTTTGCCCAAAGACGCATCAGAAAATGATTTTTGCAACGATCTTGTAATCTTTCCCATCTTACCACTTCCTATTTTGACCTTATCAATTTGAGTGACAGACTTTACCTCGGCTGCTGTACCTGTCATGAAAATTTCATCAGCCAAATACAGATCATCTCTTTCAAGATCTCTTTCAATAACAAATCCACCATTCTCTTCAATGATTTGAATTACACTATCTCTAGTAATTCCCTCTAATCCTCCAGCAGAAAGTGGTGGTGTCTGAATAATATTGTCTTTTACAACAAAGATATTTTCTGCGCTTCCTTCTGCAATTTTGCCGTGACTGTTTAACATAATTGCTTCATCATATCCATTATCAAGTGCTTCCATTCTAGCTAAAGCTGCGTTTGCATAATTTGATGCTGCTTTTGCTTGCATTGGTTGAGATCTTGAATCAATCTTAATCCAACTCGAAACCTTGCATTTTGCTCCTGAAAATTTTCCAGCCTTTGATTCTCCCATCTTCCACTCCCAACATGCAATAGAAATATCTACCTTGTTTGGTGTTGGAGTTAACCCCATTGTTCCATAACCATAGTAAGCCAAAGGCCTGATATAGCATTCATTCAAACCATTTGTTTTTACTGTTTTGATAATTGCATCAGAAATTTCTTTTTTGGAAAATCGCATCTTCATGGAATATAATTTTGCTGAATTGAAGAATCTATCAACATGCTCTGGTAATCTGAAAATTGCCGAACCTTTTGATGTATCATAACACCTTATTCCCTCAAAAATTGATGTAGAGTAATGCAATGCATGAGTTAAAACATGAACTTTGGCGTCTTTGAATGGCACTAATTTCCCATTCATCCAAATCTTTCCAACTTCTTGCATAGGACACAAAAAAAACTCTACCAATTTAAAGAATTATCTTTGAAAATACCTTTACCAAAACCTGCAAACTACATATTCAATGAAAATACAACTTTTATCATGGAATGGTTCTTGGGATTTCCAGCTATTGCCCTTCTAATAATAGGTCTGGTTGGTCAAGGTTTTGAAATGAGAAAAATTAGGTTTTCTACCTACAAGGATGAAGAACTAGCCTCACCAAACATTTTCATGAACAAGAAAAACTTCAAGTGGTATGCTATAATCGGTTTGGGGATTATCTTGTGGTATTTAGCTGAACGTATGTAATAAGATCTATATAGATCAGCTCTAAATACTAGAAATCACAAATATAACCATCGCGTGTTTTGGGTAACGCCGGGCTGAATCTAGATAAAGGCTCAAGAACAAACCCACGGCGGTGCTACTGATGAAAATCGGTAACGCCTCTTACACTCAATTAAATAAAATTAATTTTTGATTTTTCTTCATGTACAGCACTAATTGCTTTTCTGATATTTCCTTCAGAATCTTCAACAATTATTATTATTCTTGATGTTTCTTCTTGTGCATCCATATTCAATATGTTAAGACCTGCTTCACCAATTTTTGCACTTGTTCTTGATGCAACATGTTGAACTCTCCACATTTCATCTCCAATTAAAGTAATGACTCCTCTGTTGTAGGTTATTTTGGCAAGAGAATCAAATCCTAGAAAATACTTTTCATTTCTTTTTACATAATCTCCATCAAGAAAGAGTATTCTTGAAAATTCCATCCCATCCTTAGTAAATGGAGACAAAATAATGAATTCACTGTATCTTTTATCTTTATCAAGCGATGTTAACAATTTTTGAACATTAGCTGTTTCAATTCTAAATATTGCACAGTTTTCTTTTCCTGTTACAATTTTTATGGGATGGCCTTCTTTATTATCTGGACTTCTCTTTATTGTAGTAGTTTTTGAAGGATCTCTCATATTAGTAACAATAATTGGTATGTCTACTCCATTTTCAACAATTTCTTTAATTGCAATGGGATCCAAAATCTTCATACCGAACATTCCAGCTAATCTTGCCTCATTGTATGACAATTGGTCAACTTCGGTCAATCCAGTGTCGATAATTTTGGGATCAGCTGAGACTACAGAACTATCTTTTTCAAAATCTATGCTAGTATCATACTTTTTGTGAAATAGAATACCTAAATCAGCTGCTGTTCTATCTGAACCCCCACGTTCATATGTTGTAGTTACTCCATCTACTGTCTTTCCAATAAATCCTCCAATAGTTGCAATATCATTTTCCCTGACCAATTCTTCTGTTTTTTCTAATCTTTCGCGAGATTTTGCTGCAAGAAAATTTGTTGATTCTATATTATGATCAGTAATTATCGGCCATTCATCATAGCTTACAGCATCTGACTTTAACCCTTTGCTTCTTAGAATGTAATTCATAACATGCGACATCAGAATCTCTCCTGAAAAAGCCAATGCACGTGATCTTATTTCATCAGCAAATTCTCTTTTATCATATGCCTCATCAAGTGCTTTTTGGGCCATCTCTAGGTATGATTCTATTGCCTTTTTGCATTTCTCTTTGTTTTCGTCATTTATCAAATGCAAAATTTTTTCATAGGTTGATCTTACAAGCTCGAGATTCGCTTTTGTACCATTTTCTGCCTTTCTTCCCTGTTCTAGAACCACATCAGTCAAAGAGCGCTTCTTTTCATTATCCATTGTAAGAGGTGCTGAAAATACAGCAAGAACCTTAGACTCTTTTCTCAACTCAATAATTCTATCAGTAATAGTAGGAATTGTATTGCCATTAGGACCAATAGCGCTACCGCCAAACTTGGTTACAATCAATTTTGTCATGATATATCAAGAAAAAATTATCGGCCATCTATTAAGCATTGGATTAAAAACTTATCAAATCAATTTTTTTATTAATTCTGATGCTCTTGTTGCCCCATCATTTACTAAGGGGGTTCTTCCCTGTTCTAATTTCTCGCCAATTAAGTTTTCTAATTTAAAAATATCCTCAAATGTAAAACCTTCTTCTTTTGCATTATCTTCTTGTTCAAAATGACCTTTAATTGGAATGAATATGCTTGGCGTGCCATATGCTTTAGCCTCATCAATAGTTGATTTTCCAGCAAGAGAAACCAAAACATCAGCAGCAAAAATTGCTTCATGAAGATTATCAACAAAACCTAAATTTCTAATATTTCCACTAAATTTTTTTGACAATGAGGGTCCAGAAACTATTACCAAATCTACATCTTGCTTTAGCTTAGGAATGGTTTCAAGTGTTTTTTCTATTAAAAACAACCCTGCATCTGTTCCTCCAATAGATACTAAAATCGTCTTTTTTTCAAAAGAAAAACTCTTTCTCAGTTCCTCTCTGGTATATTGTGTTTTTCTCACAATCGGTCCCACTTTTTTTATGTTTTCTTCATCATCACCTAATTCAGGAATTATAACAATATCACACTTTTGAATAATATTTTGCATTGATTTATTCATCTTTTTTTCAATAAACGAGCCAAAACCTTTCACAAAATGTGTTTCCAAAATATCGGTAATCAGAACAGTTGGAATTTTTTTTTCTTGTGCAACAGTAAGAGAAGCAAAATCCTCATCACTAATAATTAGATTGGGATTATCACTTTGAATGACCCTGTTTGAAATTTTTTTACACTTATTATAATACTGATAGTAATTCCAAAGCCATTTTGCTGGACTTTTTAAAGAACCGTTTTCTACCATAAAATTTGGTGGATGGTAAAGATCTTCTACCTCGAAATTTGAATTTTTAATTATTTTGGATGCCCCACTACCTGTTACAAATTTGAATGTAAGATCTGTGAAATTGTTTACTATGGCAATATCTCTTGTTGCATGACCTAATCCAATGGGACTGCAAAAAAAATCCAATTCTACCATAACCTTACTAAATTATAATCAAATTTTTAGATTGTTTATCGTCTCAAAGTTTAAATGGTTTTTAACAAGGTAGGTTTCTGGGCTCATAGTCCAGATCGGTTATGACGTCGCCCTTACACGGCGAAGATCCGGGGTTCAAATCCCCGTGGGCCCATGGAACTTTTTTCTACCCAAACAAGTGACTGAATCTCTAAAGATTCGTACTTAAGAGGAGTATGCTTTATGAATCTCCTAATTCACGATTTTATCAAATAATGAAATTTTTCACAAATAAAGTTAGATACAGTATTCTTGCAGGATTGGCAGCATACGGTACATATCACCTAGCCTTAAACTTCATTGGGATTGGATTTGCAATACATAATTGTCATCGCTATTCAGAAGGAACAATTTCAATAGTATGTTATCTTTTTGGATGGAGTTAGAAAATGAAAACTGAATCTTGTCCAAAATGTAAAAGCACTGATGTTGTATTTAGTGGTAACTGGACAGGTGTGATGGTTTCTGATATTTATGCAGAACATTTTTGGATTGGAAAATGCAAATCTTGTGGATTTACATTCAAATCTTCTAATGATGATAAACCAGGACCTGTTGATGATAAGAGAAATCACGCTTAACTGCGTCCATTTTCATACCCAAATGATAGCTGAGTCCCCGGGGAGCCCGATCATACATAATAATTATAGTTGTAATATATTATCAATGACTGAAATAACTTTAGAAATAGATGGGAAAAAACCATATATAATATCCTTCAAGAAAAAATCAGAAAGAAAAGACACAGAACATGACAAAACACAAATTCTTCAAGATTGTGTAACTTCTAGCCATCTTGAGTTTGTGGATGTTGGAATGCAAGAGCTTTCATTTCTGCCCCAAGATAATCCTAAAGGAAATCTTGCATTTGATATCAATGACTATACAAATCCAATGGTCAGTACATATCTGACTAGTGACGATGTTGATAAATTAAACAGAGAACCAAATATCGCTTCTGTAGAAGAAGATGGTATTGTGTATCATCAGAGCTTTAATGAAATGGCAGCTATAGAAAACATTGGATTGGAAAAAGCTGCTTTAAGTGTTCAAGGACCATCAGCCCAAGCATTTATTCCATGGGGAATAAACCGAGTAAAGGCACCACAAGCATGGGATGCTACAAAAGGAAAAGGAATCTATGTAGCTGTTTTAGATACAGGAATATGGCCACACAATGATCTGCAAGGCAATTTAATTGGTGGAATAAGTTTTGTACCAGGTCAGAACTGGACTGATGGCAATGGTCATGGTACACATGTGGCAGGTACCATTGGTGCAAACAGTTCAGGTAAAATCGTTGGAGTAGCTCCTTCTGTCCATCTTTATGCCATTAAAGTTCTTAACAACAGTGGATGGGGACAATGGAGTTGGTTGATAGCTGGATTATACTGGATGCGAAGATATCATGGGTGTACCTTTGATGTAGCAAATCTAAGTTTAGGAGGTCCTAGCGCTCCAAGTGCGTTACAAACCTATTGTACATATGCCGCAGAACAAACATTGTTGGTGGCTGCAGCAGGAAATGAGGGACAACCAGTAGGTGTCCCAGCTAAATATCCCGAATGTATAGCAGTAAGCGCAATAGATAGCAATGATAGTATTGCTGCATTTAGTAATAGAGGCCCTGAGGTTGAGTTGTGCGCACCTGGAGTGGGTATCCTTTCAACATTGCCTGGCAATAGTTATGGAAATCTGAATGGAACCAGCATGGCTGCACCTCATGTAGCAGGAGCAGCTGCATTATGTAGGGCTACTCATAGAGGTTCAGACATGAATCAGATAAGAACACTGTTAAAAAAGCATGCAGACGATCTTGGACATCCCGGAAAAGATGACTTGTTTGGGTATGGTCGTGTGGATTGTAATGGATCTACATATGATAGAACATGTGGATAGACACTATAATGCATAAGTCTTACCATCATACTCTATTTTTTTTATTTCAGATAGATCTGCAAGAATTTGTATTTCACTAGATGATACTAAGCAAGTAATGATAGGTATGGGTTCAGGAAGGCTCAAGTTGACTGTAATTCCTAAGCTTGTCATTTTATCCACTACTTTTTGCATGTTTTTCTTAGAATCTAAAGTTATGATGATGGGTATTTTTGTTAAAGTATCCTTAACCATAATTGATGATAGTTCCGTTGAAATTTTAGTCAGAATATGACACCCAATCGATTACTCCTTTCTGTTATTTTACCTTTGATAACAAAATAAAATCAACAGCATTTTTGTTGAAGTGTAATAAAAGACGATTCCCCAACCTAATTGAATTGTATATGAACCCCTGAAATAGACAAGTTCAAATCCCCATGAAGTGAAAACTAAGAGAATCCTATTTTTATAATTCTTAATCTAATACCATTTTAATTGCCAGCATTTCCAAAACCTCAAACCCAATTTGATTATGATCCTCAGTCAGAAATTAACAATCTGGAAAATTTTCGAGACACAGAACCTGGAAGGGCAATTCCTCCAAAATCAAACAACCACATACTGATTGCAACATGGAACATTGCAAATTTTGGCCTTCAACAAAGACGGGATAAAGACTATGAGATAATATCTGCAATTGTTAGTTGGTTTGACATGGTTGGAATACAAGAAGTAAATGATAATCTTGAAGGATTAAGAAAAGTTCAAAGCTTTCTTCCGTCATCATACAAAGCAGTATTTAATGACAAAGCAGGAAACGAAGAACGCACTGGCTTTTTGTATGATGAATCCAAAATCTCAAAACTCGAGATGATTGGAGAAGTTGCAGTAGCACCATCTCAAGTAAGACACATCAAGTTACCTGGAATAAATAGGAAATATGTGGGATTTGATAGAAATCCATATTTTGTGTCATTTCAGGCAGGAAATTTCAAGTTTGTAGTTGCAAATGTTCATTTGTTTTTTGGAGAAGATACAACTGCAGACCAAGAGCGTAGAGCACTTGAGGCCTATGCAGTATCACGGTGGGGAGATCTTAGACATGATGATGCACATAGGTATTCAGATAATTTCCTAGTTCTTGGGGACTTTAATTTACCAAAATACGAGCCAGGAGATTTGATTTATGAAGCACTAAGAAAGCGAGGGTTGCGAAGACCACAACATTCTACACGAGTGATTTCAAATATCTCTGATGACAAAGAATATGACCAAATCTTGTTCTTTCCTGGACCTACAAAAACTAGGTACACAGGCCAAATGGGAATATTTGATTTCGATACTGCTGTATTTCCACAACTATGGCAGAGATTTGGTGGAAATAAAGTCAAGTTTAATTCGTATTTAAGATATTATTTGTCTGATCACAGACCACTGTGGGCACAGTTTAGGACTGATTAAACTCTCCAATTGAATTTGTTTAGGATTGTTCTAAAAATGTTTTAAGAGGATTTTTCTTGGTTGTCATTAATTCTATTCTCATAATAGTAGTAAAATGTTTGATTGTATAGTTTATCTGCGTCCATTTTCATCCCCAAAATAGTGGGTGAGTCCCCGTGGGCCCATCTACCATCATGGGTATTAAATAGGACCCACATCATGCAATGGAAATCACGCTTGAGAAGATTAACGTTCGTTCTGATCCTTATCAGATTTTTCTGGATTCTTTGAGAAATCAATATACGAAGAAAAGATACCATAATTTACTCTATAACTTTCTCAAACTTATTCCAGATCAGGTTTACCAAGAATTTCTAGAAAAAATAGCAAATGAAAGAACACCTTCTGCTCTTGCGGCAATCTTTGTAGAATTAGCAAGGAAGGATATGGATATAGCTTCAGACATTATTGCAACATTCATCAAAGAAGACAAAAAGCGAGTTGAAAGAGGGGAAATTAGCTCCCAGATACTACCAAACCATATCAAACCTATCAAATCATTACTTGATGCAAATCGAGTTCCAATTCACTGGAAATCTTTACATAAACTTCCTAGACCATTGAGTAAAGTAAACTGTATGCCAACAGTTTTGATGATGACGATGGACTATACGACAATTGGGAACTTGATGATTATCATCTCTTTACTAATTGGAATACCATTGAACAAAAAGATTGGATATTGCCTGCAATAAAAGATCCTCATTATTGGTGCGGACGATGGAATTCTAAAGGATGTTTACATACAGAAGATCATCAATCTCATAACGGAAAAATATACGTAAGACGTTATCAACGTTCATGTTTTCGTCCTTCTTGTAGAATTTGTTGGGAAAAATGGATTGGACGACAGTCAAATGTTTCAACAAGAAAGGTAGAAAGATATGCAAATAAATCCAAAACCTCTCCCATACACATAGTTCTATCTATATCTTCATGGGATTATGATCTTGATTATGACAAAATGAAACAAAAGGCAAGAAAGATTCTCAAAGAAATAAAGGTAAAAGGAGGGAGTTTGATTCACAATTAAAGACGAAATCAAATTCAAACCAAGGGAACCATTCCAAAGACAATGTGATCAGAACCTAAACGTTGTGGATACATTCGTGTATGATGAGGATTGGATACTGAAGTTGAGAGTGTAGCAATAATGGAATAATGAGAATTTTTGGTAAATAGCGATTAGTCTCTACCTCTAACCCATCTTAATGCAGCAAGTTTGCCTTCCCAAAAAGCTAATTTTTCCTTATCATTGATGTTATCATGCATGGACTTGATGCATAATTGGATTTCAATTTCAATATCTTCAACAGAACGATTAGATTTACCCATGATAGCAAATATTTCAATATATTATCTAAGTATTTGTACCGTTTTTGAATTTCAGATGTATCTTTAAAACGATGATTTTTTCACTTTTGATTTTTAATTTGAATATGTTATAATTCTTCATTATCTTCTGATTAACAGTATCCAAAATTATTATTTGTCAATATCAGGATAGCAACTCATCTTATTTACAATTTCATTCATATTATAAACAATCTCATTATGATCATCAATAACAAAATTAATCTGGTTATTCAACTGGGTCAATTCTTGCTCAATTGAATTTACTTGGTTGAGGTATTGACTATTGGTTTCAAGTTTGGATAATAGAATTTCATATTCTGTATTCATGACAATGTATTCTTTTTCAAGTTTGTCAATTTTTTCACTCAAATCTTCCAATTTATAATTTAAAATATTATAATTGGTTTCAAGTTGAATATACCCTTCAAAAAATCCATCATAATGTTTAGGAATAACATATTCAAAATTCTCAATACTTCTTAAATCTATATTATCAACACCATACATTAGATGAGTTTCTTCTGTATGATGTCCTAATCCAAGAATGTGACCTATCTCATGCATAATTGTTTGGTGTAACAAATTGCCATCATATTGCACATAATTATTGTTACAATCAAACTTTCCAAGACCGATTGTAATAACTCCCTTATGCTTTTCCGAATATGTAGCTAAACCTGCATGACTGTTTGATGCAATTGTTTGCCATTCTATTTGCATATCAGGCAAAGTGTTTGTTTGTTCAAATACTAGATCATTTTCTTCTTCCCAAGAAATTAATGCATTATCTAATGCATTTTTGATACTTTGTCTATTTGAAACATTTGGAATGGGTTCTGCGTTATAAGAAATTATTCTTATGTTGGGGTTTGTTACATTTGTTTCAATTATGTGATCTGTAGATCTAATTATCTCTTCTTGGAATATAGTTTCTGATAAAACATCATTGGTTGAAGGATTATTCTCATCAGGTGAGATAGTTATAACTGATCCAACTATTATAATTAATCCAACCATTCCACCTAAAATTATCCATCTCATGATTTTCTATCGTATCAATGATCTTTAACTTTTGAAATCTGATATTTTAACAACATTCTCTCAATTTTTGAAACTAGATCATATTAGAGATTCTAGCATCGTGGGAGACAGTCCATAATGGAAAAATTAACAATACAAAACAAGAATCGTTTCTTTCTTATGCAGACGAAGATCCATGAGTATGATAAAATTATACTGCTCACTTGACCATTAAATTATACCATTAATCATCATCTAGCTCATCTTCATCATGTTCTTTCCTGGATGGTCGTATTGGAATGTAAATGATTGACAACAAGACCTCCTTTCAAATTTAGTATTTAGATCTCACTGATGAATCATAAGTGACTTTTTTATGCAATTATTGTTTAATTTTTGTGTATACTGCCAGTAGGAATCATTCTGCCGTTTATCTATTGACAGATCATTACGTCCCAGGTTGGGCAATTAGTCCAACTTTTTTCAAATTATAAATCTGATTTTTACACTGAATTTTCTATGAATCCTTCAAATAGACAAATTCATCCCCTAAACCACATATTATTGTGGTACTGAAAACCTCTAAAAATTTAATTTATCCAGATAGAAATTCTTTAGCCTCAAAAAATCCTGCTAGCTCCTTTGAGAGCTGGTCAGAAAACACTCCTAAAATTTCAAAATCAACATGACTAAGCTCCTTTTTGCTAAACATCGCCAAAACTGCAACTACTTTTCCCTTATAGATTAGGGGATATGCTCCAAATGATTTCAATTTTTCTTTTTTTGCCCATTCTGGATGTTTTATTCTAGGATCATTTATAACATCATTTGTTACAACTGGTTTTTTTGTTTTAGCTACAGTTCCAATCTTCAAAGAATCAATTGATACTTTGGAAAATTCTCCTCTAATTCCGATATACTTACCTGCACTGTATTTTAGAATTAGATTCCTTCTATCTTTATCGACAAACCATACTCTTGCAAATGCCGCATCAAAATATTTTACCAGACTCTCAACAATTGCTTGTAATCTCTTATTGAGTGTATTGTATTTTCTAATTGAGCTTAAAATTTGAAATACTTTTTCTTTTTTCTCCTGTATCCCTTCTTCATCAAATACAACATAAGGTGAGGATTTTATCATCTTTGATTCATAGGATCTATAATCTGCAATAAGAGAAGAGAATCTGTTTAGAAAATTGTTTGTCTCCAATTCGTATTGTTCAATGGAGTCGAAAATAAAATTACATATCCAATCATAATCTCCACTTAATCTATTAGAATATGTACAAAATGTTGATTGATTCACATAATCAGTTAATAATTTGATTTTTTCTTGAGAAGATCTTCCAAACTTAAATTTCATTAGAATAGTTCGATTTATTTTTTCTGAAATTAAATTTGGATTAAGAATTGCAGAATAACCCAAAATCACATTATTCTTTTCTAATCTGTGTAACCGGTGTCTCACTCCTCTATCTGTAATTATATACCCTAAATTTTCAAGAATTTTTTGCAACTCTTGTGATGATAATCGGGCATTTTTTCCTAGTTGTGCCAGAATAATCCTGTCTATCTCATCTTGCACTAGTAATCTAGGTAAAACAAGATAATATCTATTTCCAGATTGGACATTATTCATTAATTGTACTAATTTAGACGTGATATCTTGTCCAATTTGGACAAAATATGGTAGAATTTGGTCCAGTCTATCTATTTATCAAATTCATCTAGCAATATTATGAAAACTAAACTAAAACAAAACAAGACAGAACATAAAACTGTCAAAATAAATGGCCTTGATATTTTTTACAGAGAAACAGGCCCAAGAGATGCCCCAACAATTCTATTGTTACATGGGTTTCCCACATCTTCACACATGTTTCGCAATCTAATGCCAGATTTGTCTGATGAATTCCATTTGATTGCACCAGACTATCCAGGATATGGGAATAGTGCAATGCCTTCTGTCGAAGAGTTTGAATATACATTTGATAACATGGCTGAAATCATTAATACATTTGTAGAGACAATTGGTTTAGAAAAATATAGTCTATACATGATGGATTATGGAGCACCAGTTGGATTTAGACTATTTTCAAATCATCCAGAACGAATACAAGCTTTCATTATACAAAACGGAAATGCATATGAAGAAGGACTCATGGAATTTTGGGATCCAATTAAAGATTGGTGGAGTGACAAGACACTTGAAAATGAAAAGAAACTACATTATCTAATCAAAGAAGAAACAACAAAGTGGCAATATATTAATGGTACACGAAATCCAAATTCAATCAGTCCAGACAATTGGATAATTGATCAAGCAAAGATGGATCGTAACGGAAATGTTGCGATACAACTTGCAATGTTGTATAATTACAAAACAAATTCCCCCCTTTATCCTCAATGGCAAGAGAATTTCCGAAAATATCAACCGCCCATTTTAATTGTATGGGGTAAAAATGACTACATCTTTCCTGAAGCAGGAGCTCATTCATACAAAAGAGACTTGAAAGATGTTGAAACATACATACTTGATACAGGTCACTTTGCTTTAGAAGAAGATGGTGATATTATTACTGAAAAAATTTCTAGCTTCTTTTCAAGAAGACCAGAGATAAAAGGAGGAGCGAAAGCTATTGAAGCATAATAAACACCAAAGTCCTAACAATATCGCCACTTCCTTCACCATCTCAAAAGGAAAGTTAAAAGAACTAGTTATAGCAGGACTTCTTGCAACTATTGCCTTTGATTTAGTAATGTATGTAGATATTACGATAACAGGATTACCTCTTGAGATTCCTAGTGTATTGGGGGATTTGGCTCTTGATGAGAGTCTATACGCTGAGCCTATTGGAAGATTGGTTCATCTTGGAAATGGTATTGGCATTGCTTTGCTTTTTGGTTTTATTGCCTTTCCAATCTCTCGAAGATTGACAAAACTTCCAGCAGTGGTATATGGAGTAGCATTTGCTGTCATAGAACTAGTAATTGCAGTGTGGTTTGGAATGCTTCCAGCATTGGGTACAGGAGTTGCAGGATTCAATATTGGTCCCGAAGTTGCAGCAGTTACACTCCTTAGATACATTGCATTTGGAGCAGTACTGGGAATCTCAGTTAGGAGATGGAAATATTGAGAAAACCAAAAACATATTTTTTTCTTTCTTATGATAATCTTGGAGTAACCATCAAAAAAGATATGTTAACAAAAAACAGACAAAAGGAACTTCAAGAGCTTGAAAATAGTATGAGGTTTTATGGAGGATCCTCTCAATGAAAAAAATTCTCTATGTAATAATTCCTGTTTTTGCATTTTCTATAATTTTTATTAATGCATTTTTTGGACATTTGATTCTTGCATCAGAAACTGAACAAGTGGTAAACAAGTATTCTGTATATGTACATTTACTGCCAGATTGGAACAGTGATTCAAAGAACATAATCTTTGAAGTAACTAATTCATGGTATAAATCAAAAAATGATAACAGTAGTAATCTTGTATTAAATGCAGAATCTAAAAAATACAATTATAATCAACTTCAAGAAATCAATGACAAATCTTACGTCGAGTTAAAGCACGAATTTAGTGACTGCCAAGAAGAATGGCAACCTATGCTATACAGAAAAGCAGTAGATACAGTACGACATGAAATAGAATATGTACAGGGAAAACAGCTGAGCACAAATCCTGATATTTCTGTATATCCAAATATGGAAAATAAAAATTATGATAACACAGAACAACAATCAAAAATTAAAAATGGATTTGTACAATTCTTCCCTATATGTACATCAAAAGAAATTACATCATATGATTATAGCATAAAAACTGATAATACAGATTTAGGATTTGATGTGTACTTTGTTTCATCATCTATACAACGTGAATATTTTTCTAATATTGAATTCGATTATTATTCTGATTCAAATTGCTTTGGACAGAACAAACAAAGCTATAGTGGTACTTGTGAAAATATTCAAAAAGATAGTGGCTTATTGGTAGTTTTTCCTGATGAATTAAACCCTTGGACAACTAAGGTTAAAGTTAATCTTTATGAAAAAGAGTGACTGAGAAATTTCTTTCTTAGTCCTTCATGTCTAAAATTGTACCTAAACAAGTTGTTTGTTACATACTTGTTTAGATTGAAGAGGTTTTTTTGAATGTCCTGACTAATTCCAGTATATTTTCTATGAATGATTGATTTGATAAGGTGGATTCTGTGGTGATAAACAACAAACGATTTTGATCAATGGGAACAGTATACCTTCTTATTTTTTCATATTGAGCCATTGCATATTTGCTCTCACCAATGGCATCTTCGAATTCTTTTCTAAGCTTCCATGCCCTTAAGATATGTTCTGCGGAGAGTCTCTGATCGTGTGGATCTAAATAATTTTCTACACCTTGCTTGCTTCCTCCATAGATTATTTATCCCTGATTACCAAGAATTGTTACAAATCTTATTCCTGAATCAAGACTTAGGATATTCTCTGATAACTTGTAATATTCCTCATCAGACATAGGTACCGTCTTCAGCATATACCTATTAATGATTATAATAAAGAAATCATAGAATTCAGCTCAATTTTTATTATTAATGGAGACCAAAGAATATCCAAACATCAGAGTAATCGGTTTCTTAGTTTCTGTTAATAATAAATTTTCATTAAACAAATAGTAATGTTCATTCCAACAAAATTATCTTTCATATACGACAATTTACTTCAAAATTATTACTAGGGCAAAATTCATCGCGATCTTTATTATCTATAAAAATTTTCAAATCCAAAATAACAGTACCAGTAATAATCGCAGCAACTATTTTTACAATTTCTTTAATTTCACTTAATCCAATAAATGCTAGTGCTGAATATGATAAATTTTCTATTCCAAAAATTTCTGGTTCGATTGTTCTATCTGATCCTTCTCAAGATTATTCAAATGACGCAGAAATTGCATTAAGCGTTGCAATGGCAGTAGCTGAAAATTCCGTGGAAAATGGAAAAGCAATGTGGGGGAAACTTGATGTTGTTCAAGGATTTCTTGTTTACAAAATTGGTGTCTTAACATCTGATGATGTATTTCATAAAACTATAATTGATGCAGGATTAGGTCAAGCATTGTATGTTTCAGACGGAATATCTAAAAATGATTGGAAACATTCCAAACATTCTGATAAAGAATCACACAAAAAATGGAAAGATCATTATGCTAATCTAACTCCAGAAGAAAGAGAACTAAAAAAACAACAATGGGGTGAAGTCAAAGATGCATTTTTTGCATTGTCTATTGATGAGAGAGCAAAAATGATAATGCATTTTATGTCTATGAAAGTACAATGGGAATCACTATCTGATGAAGAAAAAGATACAAAAAAACTAGAAATGAAATCAATGATGGAAAAACTATTACCATTATCAGTTGAAGAAAAAACTAAAAAATTACGTGAATATGTAAATTCACTTTGATCTGATATCTAATGAGCAATATTTTTAACTTTTTACGTTTGAATCTGTGGAAACTTCAAATACAAAAAATAAAAAATTTGAAATTATAGAAGTTACTAAATATATCAAAAATGGATCTTATAATTTCTGATATTCATGCTGATATTTCAGCCCTTAAAGATATACTAACTCTAACAACATCTTTAGATTTCCAAAAAAAATATGGCAAAATCTCTAGAATCATCAATCTTGGTGATGTACTGGAGAGAGGATTTAATCCAAAACAAGTTTTAGAAAAGTTGATGACTCTTTCAAAAACATATCCACTAATTTCTGTAATGGGAAATCATGATGAAGCATTTTTGTATGGAAGAAAAGTCAGCTATGACTCATTAGAAAGTATTAGTGCACATGATTCTTTAACAAATAATGATTTAGAGTTTTTTAAAAAAAATCAAGATGGAACATATGGCCAATTAGAGTATTTTGATAAAAAAAATAATTTGGTTTGTGTTCATGGTGGTCCTTTGGATCCTAAGAAGATTACTCCAAAAGATGCATTTTTTGAAGCATGGCTATATCAGAAAAGTTGGCAGAGATTATCTGAAGAAGAGGAATTTTTAAGTCCTTATGGATATCATTACACTGCATCATCCGCTTTTATTGAAGCAAAAACTAGTGTTGAAAATCCTACCATCTTATGTGGTCATCAGCACATTGAAGCTGCACTAAAACAGAATAAAGATAGAATTAAAGAGATTTTATCAAAAACTAAACTTGAAACAGAAAAATTATCTGAATTTATAGTTGAAAAAAAAGAAATCAAAATTGAATCTCAAAGTAGCTATATAGTCAGAATAGGTTTGGGTGGACCTCAAGGAAATTATGGAAGGGGAGAAACAAAACCCCATTTTGGAATTATTCAATATAATCCAAAAAAAGTAATTCTTTTTGGAATAAATCAAAACTACTAATTGAATATGGACAAGAAATTTTTAAATCATATTTTCAGACTTGTATACAATGATATTACTAAACGAAAAGTAGATACTATTGTAAATGCAGCAAACTCTCACCTTAAACATGGAGCAGGTGTGACCGGGCAATTGTAAAAAATGGTGGAGATATAATCCAAAAAGAAAGTAACAAAACAGGTTATGTTCCAATCGGCTCTGTTGTGATTACAACAGGAGGACAACATTGTAAGTCAGTAATTTATGCAGTAGATCCTTTAATGAGAGAAGGCAATGAAGTTTATAATCTAAAAAATACTATAAGAAATATCTAAATTTAGCTACTGAAAAAAAGCTCAAAAGCATTTCAATACCTATAATAAGTTCTGGAATTTTTAGATTTCCAAAAGACATATGTGCTAAAATATTATTTTATGAATCAAAAAATTTGTAAAAGAAAATCGACAAACAACCATTTAACTCATTGAGTTTGCACTCATGATGACAAAACATCTAGATATTTTCTAAGTGTCTAATTTGATTTCAATTGAAGCAAGAAAAACTCAGTTTTTATAAATTATCAACAAAAATAGCAATAACTAGTGGATATGATCAGAAAATTAAAATGGTGTTATTGATACTTTTGGCTCAGCTGTTGATAAATATGCAAGAATTGAATATCACTTACAACCAAATCAGATTCTAATTGATGATAATTCCTATTCTAATCAATAAGACGTAGCAAAGAGTAGAACTAATTAAATAATAAAAATACTCTTAAATTTTTCATGATGTCAAACACTTTACAAAATATACGAATTCTAATAATTGATGATAATCCTAATCTTTTGAGTGTTTTTGAAAAGATGTTACGCATAAAGGGTTTTTCTGTTACTGCTGAGACTACAATCGAAGCTGGATTTCGACATCTTGAAAATGAATTATATCATATAGTTTTTGTTGATGCACCCTTAGATGATCATGATAGAAAGCAAATATTTACACTTCTTCAAGAAAATCAGATATTTCAAAAAACGTCTCTTATTTTATCTTCTGCTATAGATTTGGGTACATTAGAATTAGATAAATGGCAAAAACATGGATTATATTCATACTTGAAAAAACCAGTAAAACGTAGTACAATTATGGAAATATTGGATACTTTAAGTATAAAAATAAATTTTAACATTCCTCAAATTACATTAGCACCAATTGCAGAAGAAAAACTCCTTGTGAGGAATTAGAAAAATTAAGCCTAATTCAAAAACAAATATGATAATTTAAAAATTAGATATTTTATTTGCAAAAAAGTTATTGTCTGTTTTAGATTCCGTAAAAAATTTGTTAAAGTGACTCAATTACTTGTTTTAGATTATTTGGCAAGTCAGGAAGTTCTGTATGGCTTTCATTATTTTGAATTACTTCTGGGCCAATCCTTCTAACTTTTTGGGTTCCAATAAGAGTATCTATAATTCTCTGAATATACTTTTCTGGTAGAACAGACTTTAGTTTTTTAATAACCATCTCTTCATTTTCAAATTTTTTGATTGCATATTGGACAATAATCATTTTTTCATTCATCGCATAATCTGTCATTTGAACAATACAAATTCATACAATGTAAAAAACATACCTATTATTTAGAAATTTTTTATGTTCATCAGACTGAAATAAATTGAATTTCTTATTCTGAAGTATAGTTATCTGATAAAATTATGCAAACAAAAATGCCTTTGCCAGAAATTGGTTGTGCACTATGTCTTAATCCTCTTGGTATGAATATCGTTGAAGGAGAAGTAACATTGTAGAACTCATCTTCAAGTTGAATATTATATTTTAGTTTAGAATCTTCAGAAAGAATCAAATTGATTTCATCCTGATTATGTTTGTGTAATTGACTATATTCAGGTAAATTTTTTGATACATCTACAAAATGAACAGCAACATGAGTGTTTGATTCAGGAATTAAAGACTTGCTTAGCATGGACAAACGCTTGACAGGTGCTTTTGTATGAAAAGGAATTTTTTCAAGTGATTCCTTTACTCCTCTCTTAATAAATCGCCTATATTTTTTCACTAAAAATAATTATTTTTCCTATTAAATAACTCGACCTCAGGTTGGACATCTGATCATATAAACAATGAAATCTCTATACTATCATTGCAAACTGATAGAACTTCTGAATGGTTTGTTCCCAAATTTGGACCGAAAAAATTTAGAATTAGTATTGGAATTTTATTTCTTCCTTATACTACTATTGTTATCTGTTTTGCTGCTTTGGGTGCAATTTCAGGATCTTTAGAAATAGAACGAATAGTTGCAATATGCTTAATTTATTTTTTAGCTTTGGGAATAAGCGCTCACTTACTTGATGCAGTAGGAGGAAAAACTAAACCTTGGGGAAATCTTCCAAAAAGGAGGCTTTGGATTATTGCAATAAGTGTTTTAGGTATTGCTTTTGCTATTGGCCTTTATTATGCCTTTTTGGATTCTCCATTACTTTTTCCGATAGGAATCATTGAAGGTTTTTTTCTTTTTGCATACAATCTAGAATTATTTGGAGGGAAATTCCATAATAAATCTTCTACAATTTTTTCTTGGGGAATACTACCTGTGTTTGCGGGCTCTGCAATACAAACAAATTCGATAACTTTTGAGACTATTACTATTTCTGGAGTAACCGCACTGATTACATATATCTTGATAACAACATCAAGATCTTACAAACTACTAAAACAAAATAATGAAGACATTAACGCAACTAGAAGAAAAGAAGTAGTTCTGAAATTATTATTAATAGGAGTTATTGTTGGAACAATGATATTTTTTGTTGTTAAATACTATAATTTGATTTAAGTTACAAAAAAATTTAAGATAAACGCATAGCAACTAAAATTGTTGATGAATTCCAAGTAAGATTTTGTTGTTTAACATCAAAATTATTTCTTTTAAGCTCTTGTTTGTAGTTATTCACCCAATTACTTGTTTTAATAAGTTTTGGAAGCATTAGAAAGGGATATTTCCAAGATGGAATAAAAAATCCAATGAAATTCAATAATACAAAATATAGATCCCACAATCCTTGAACTAAATTATTTTTTGGATAAATAAAATCATGTAATATTATCCTTCCTCTAGGATTAAGATGAATCATACATTGTTCAATTAGACTTTCTGGTTTACAGTACTTTGGAATGTATGATGAGCAAATACAATCAAATTTTTCTTTCAGGTTTATGTTTTCAGCATCTCTATGAATAAATGAAATATTGGAAAATGATGAAGAGGTTTTTTCTGCAATTTTAAGGTAGTTTTTTGAAATATCAATTCCTACTACTCGAGATTTTGGAAATTTAACAGCTATTTTTCTTGTTAGTATCCCTGTTCCACATGCAAGATCCAATATAGAATCTGCCTGTTCTATTCTATCTAAAATCTCTCTTTTCCAATATTTGTCCTTTCCAAATGTTGCCCACATTACTACTTTATCATATGTCTTAGCAGTTTCATCAAAAAAATGTGGGACTAAATCTTTTGGAGATTCTATAACCATCATTTACATTTATACAACAAACAATTTAAGCAAATTCAGACAAAATTTAAAAAAACCAATTCAAAGTGAGTTTACATATTCACGTAATTTTTTAGTTTTTTCTTCAATCTGAATTTGGAGAATCTAATTTAGAATCCTCTTAATCCTTGAGGACGCATAATTTCCGGATGATTTTTCATCCATTCTATTTTCTCAAGCATTTCTTTTTTATCTTGTGGGAAAGTACCTTTGATTGTATATGCGTTAGAGCCATGATTTGCTCTAAAAATAATCTCTTCCTTAGTCTCTATTTGACTAATTAATTCATGCAGTTCTCCTAACGCTTCATCATCATTAATTCTTATGAAAGGTTCTCCAAACTTATCAAGAAATTCTTGCTTTATTCCATTTTCTAAATATAGTGTTAAGGCCCCTACATATTGTGGAGAACATGCACTGATTACTTCTGCTGTTCCTTTGATGTGCTCTTTAGAATATGTTCTACCACCAAGACCCAAAATTATCATACATGACATGATATACCCTGCGTCCTTTGCCTTGTTTACTGACTTGACTATTGTTTTTGCAATTGCTCCTTTTGTGACTTTTTTTAGAATAATGTCTGAACCACTCTCGATTCCTAGATATAACATGTCCAGACCTGCATCATGCATCATCTTTAATTCCTCAGATGTTTTCTTCAGAATGTTCATTGGCATTGCATAGCAAGATATTCTCTCAAGATTTGGAAATTTCTCTTTCAGATATTTTATTATTTTAACAATATATTGTGAATCAAGATTTAATGCATCACCATCAGCTAAAAATATTCTTCTAGTATTAGGAAGGTGTTTTGACATTAAATCTATTTCAAGTTTTACTTCATCCCAAGGTCTTTCTGAATATTCTTTTGATCTGTACATATCACAAAAAGAACACTCATTAAATGAACAACCCAAAGTTACCTGAAAAATTAATGATCTAGCTTCAGATGGCGGCCTGTATAATGGTGCATCATAATTTAACATCATTTTATTTTCAAAGACAATAGTCTGGTATGTTTTTTATACTTTCTAATTATGGTAAAATCCTAAAATACCTCTTAGTACAGATACTCCAGAATTTCGTGACTGATGGCCAATGACCCTGACGTAAAGAGACTCTTATGGTTTATCTTTGCGGGTTAGCGGGGGAGGATTAAATCGTCTAAAAACTATATCTAAATTAATAGAAAACCCACTGAACACAAACCAGCTAGCAAAGAAATTAGAATTAGATTACAAAGCCATAAAACATCACATTAGAGTAGAGAAAAATAATCTTATACTCCAGTTGGAGAAAAATATGGAATCACATATTTCATTTCTACATTTTTAGAAGTTAATATGTAGAGATTTGAAGAAATTGGACAAAAGTAAATAAACGCTTCAGAGATGTTCATCACTAAATGGAATCTACATCCCTAGTACTATCTGTAGTATCTATTGCAAACATGGTAGTTCTGGTAATTTTAATAGGTACTTTTGGAAAAATGTATGCGAAGACAAGGGCACAACTACCACTTGGAATGATAGTCGTAGCTGGAATGTTATTTCTTCACAATACCATCGGAGCCCTAGCTTACTTTTCAATGGATCAACTGTTTTCACATGAAATTTTTCCATACATGTTAGGAGTTGGAATTGCTGAACTAGCAGGCCTTTTAATCTTCTTGAAGATTACCATGGACTAGTCTTAGTTTAATTGTAACAAAAAGCATCATTTTCATTACGTCAAAAATATCGTGAGTATTTCAAACTAAACAAAAACATCCTGATTTCATTTACCGCATCAATAGCAATATCTGCAATAATTGCTCAAATATTATCTGAACCAGCTGATTATCTTAACACAACATATACTTTGTAGATTCCATAGTTTACTTTTCCACATTTGGAGTATTGCATTATCTAGATAATCGGAAAAAATATCTTCTTAAACTGGCCAAACTGATAAATCGAGACCGCCATGACTTGATAAAAATTCTAGCTTCACTTGGAATCACTGAGATCATTTACACAATTGTCAGGTGAACATTACAATATTACTTACATTAGATTATGATGGATATTTGGCATCAATTATATCACAAGTTATATCCACTGTAGTCTATATAGTAGTAGTAAATCTTAGTGTCAAGATGATGAGGTTGTACAAAGATGGGAATTAGTGTTTATGTTGATGGTTCTGGAGGCCCAAATGGTGGATATGGATTCTTTGTAAAGGAGACTGGAGAATCATTTTATGAAAAAAGACCTGACATCACCAATAATCAGGCTGAATACATGGCAATAATTTCTGCATTAGAAAAATTTGTAGACTTTAAGGATGAACTTGTGATATTCAGTGATTCTAAAAATACGGTATCACAACTGAATCATGAATTTGCCATAAATAATGAAAAGTTGCGTGAATTAGCTCGCGAGGCCTGGAAATTGATTGGAAATTTTTCAAATCTTACTATATCTTGGATTCCAAGAAAAGAAAATCTTGCAGGAAAAATGCTGGGAAGCTAATTGATAGATCAGAAATTTCTATGAATAACTTTATTATACAAAATCCTTAATCAAAACATACATGGCAGAATCTGTCTTTTTATCTCCAAAATCAATTGCAGTTATTGGTGCATCTGACAAACGAGGAAGTGTTGGAGCAACTATTACATCAAATATTATGAACGGATTCAAGGGAACAGTTTATCCAATTAGTCCTACAAGAGATACAGTATTTTACAAAAAAGCATACAAGAGTGTTTTAGATGTCCCAAAACCGATTGATCTTGCAGTAATAGTTATCAAAAATACCCTTGTCGCAGACATCTTAGAAGAATGTGGTAAGAAAAAGGTAAAAGGAGTAATCATTATCACTGCTGGTTTCAAGGAAGTAGATGAAGAAGGAGCAAAACGAGAACAACAAATTAAAGATATTGCAAAAAAATACAAAATTCAAATCATAGGTCCAAACTGTCTTGGTGTCATGAATCTTGATCCAAAGACAATGATGAATTCTACTTTTCTTAAGGTTACACCAAAGTCAGGAAAAATTGCACTAGTATCTCAAAGTGGTGCCATATGTGCAGCACTAGTAGAAGACGCAAGTGCTCAAGGAATTGGATTTTCTGCAGTAATTAGTTTGGGAAACAAAGCAGCAATGAGCGAAGTTGACGTTCTAAAGATGTTAGCTGCTCACAAGCAGACCGAAGTAATAGTTATGTATCTTGAAGATATGGGAGATGGCCAAGAATTTCTCAAAGTTTGTAAAAATATTACTAAAAAACTAAAAAAACCTGTACTTGTTTTAAAATCTGGACGTAGTCCTGAAGGTGCAAAAGCTGCAATGTCTCATACAGGTGCTTTGATGGGTTCAGATGAAATCTATGATGCCTTACTAAAACAATCAGGTGCAATTAGAGTTGATACGATGGAGGAGCTATTTGATTATGCTACTGCATTTTCAAAACAGCCATTGCCATCAAAAGGTGATCTTGTAATTGTATCAAATGCAGGAGGCCCTGCAATCATTTCCACTGATGCCTGTTCTAAAATGAAAATCAAGATGGCAAATATTGACAGTATTAGACCAAAAATTGATGAGGTTATTCCTCCTTGGGGAAGTTCTAGAAACCCCGTTGACATTGTTGGTGATGCTGACTTTAACCGATTCAGAAATGTATTGGATCGTGTACTACAGCACCCTAAGGTTGGATCTGTAATCTCAATGTGTACTCCTTCTGGTACTCTAAACTATGACAAGCTTGCTGAAGTGATTGTTGAAATGTCAAAGAAATACAAAAAGACGATGCTAGCAAGCTTGATGGGATTAGATGAGGGAATTACCAATAGAGAAATTTTAGCTGATGGAGATGTGCCATATTATACTTATGCAGAAGGTGCAATCAGAACACTTACAGCCATGTTAAAGTTTTCAAACTGGGTAAAATCATCAGAAGGAAAGATCCCAAAATTCAAAGTAAACAAAGCTAAAGCAAAGACAATTTTTGATAAGGTCAAAAAGGAGAAACGTCCAAATCTTTTAGAAGAGGAAGGACAAGAAGTTCTCAAAGCATATGGATTACCTTTACCAAATAGTGCACTAGCTAAAACAGAAGATGAGGCAATCAAGATTGCAAAGAAGATAGGTTATCCAGTAGTAATGAAAATTGCATCTCCACAAATCATTCACAAATCTGATGCAGGAGGTGTTAAAGTAAATCTTACAAATGACAACGAAATACGTTCGGCTTTTAAGACGATAATCAAAAATGCAAAAAAATACAACAAAGATGCCGAAATTAAAGGAGTTTTGATTGTTGAAATGGTCAAAGGAGGAAAAGAATTGATCATTGGATCAAAACTTGAACCTGGATTTGGGCCAGTAATTATGCTTGGAATGGGAGGAATTTACGTAGAAGTTCTAAAAGATGTAACATTCAAGCTTGCTCCTGTAACTGACAAAGAAGCAGATGATATGATTGCCTCAATCAAAACTCAAAAACTTCTTCAAGGAGTAAGGGGCGAAAAACCATCTGATATTGCAAAACTGTCTGAATGCATTCAGAAACTTTCTCAACTGGTAACTGACTTTAAAGAAATTAAGGAACTTGACATGAATCCTGTCCTAGTATTAGAGAAGGGAAAGGGCTGCAAAATACTTGATGTCAGAATTGGTATTTGATCGCGATCTATTCGTAAATTTTCATTTTTTCTGATCTAGAATTTTTATATAACCTAGCGGAAGTGACGGTATGGCAAATGTAGAGAGTTTTGAGGCAATAAAAACAGGGGAAGATTATATTCAGAGTCTACGAGGCAGAGACCTCAAAGTATACCTATTTGGTGAATTAGTTAAAGAACCAGTCGATCACCCAATGATAAGACCATCAATTAATGCAGTAGCTGAAACATATGATCTTGCAGTAAGAGAAGAAGCACTTGCATCTGCACAATCATCAATTACTGGATTGCAAGTAAATAGATTCTTGCATATTGCAGAAAGTGCAGAAGATTTAGTT
Organism: Nitrosarchaeum sp.; assembly: GCA_965223805.1. Classification (GTDB taxonomy): domain Archaea; phylum Thermoproteota; class Nitrososphaeria; order Nitrososphaerales; family Nitrosopumilaceae; genus HKST03. The sequence goes on from OZ245014.1 coordinate 1,625,815, forward strand.
TTACAAAATAAAATGCAAAGAAAGCTAGGCCAGAACACTGGTACATGTTTCCAAAGATGTGTTGGTATGGATGCGATGAATGCTTTACATTCTACAACCTTTGAGATTGACGAAAAACACGGAACAAATTACCATCAACGATTCTTAGAATTTGTGAAGATGGTTCAGAGAGAAAATTCAGTAATTGGTGGGGCCATGACTGATCCTAAAGGTGACAGAAGTAAAGGTCCATCAGAACAAGAGGATCCAGACTTGTTTACAAGAGTTGTAGACAAGGATGAAAACGGAATATATGTTTCAGGAGCAAAAGCTCATCAGACAGGTTGTATTAATTCTCACTGGATTATTTTAATGCCTACAATTAGATTAACAGAAGCAGACAAAGACTGGGCAGTTGTAGGAGTAATTCCCGCAGATGCAAAGGGTGTTACTTACATCTATGGAAGACAATCTTGTGATACAAGAAGCATGGAGGAAGGTGATATAGATGATGGCAATGCAAAGTTTGGTGGACAAGAGGCCCTAATAATTTTAGATAGAGTGTTTATTCCATGGGAAAAAGTGTTCATGTACGGTGAATATGAATTTGCGTCAATGCTTGTTGAGAGATTCACATGTTATCATAGAAGAAGTTATGTCTGCAAGACAGGATTAGGTGATGTCTTAATTGGTGCAGCAGCTACAATTGCTGAATATAATGGAGTACCAAAAGTCTCCCATATTAAAGACAAGATTATTGAAATGACTCATCTCAATGAAACAATTTTTGCAGCAGGAATTGCATCATCACATCAAGGACACAAAATGAAGTCAGGAGTTTATCTTAATGATGATATGCTTGCACAAGTTTGTAAACATAACGTAACCAGATTCCCATATGAAATTAGCAGACTTGCACAGGACATAGCCGGTGGATTAGTTGTTACTCTTCCATCTGAAAAAGACTTTAGACATCCAGAGGCAGGCCCACTTCTTAAGAAATATCTCGCAGGAAGAAAGGGGGTTGATGTTGAAAACAGAATGAGAATACTAAGATTAATTGAAAACATGACTCTAGGACGAAATGCAGTTGGATATCTTACTGAATCAATGCATGGTGCAGGCTCACCACAAGCTCAAAGAATTCAGATTCAGAGACAGATGCAAATTGGTTATAAAAAGAATCTTGCAAAAAATCTCGCAGGAATAACAGATGATATCGAAGAACCAGTAGAATCAACTGAATACTTTAAACAAGTATTCAAGACCAAAGACTCTGTTCTTTAATTGTATTTTTAATTTCTAAACACAGAAAAAAAATTACTTCTTATAATTGTCCGACTTTTTCTTTGATTCTTTTGAGTCAGAATCTAATTTCTCATCCTTGGAATATTCATCATCTTTTTTCAATTTGTCTAAATCTGGGATTTCAATTGATGAGTTTTCTGATTCATCTTTATCTCCAAAGGGATTCTCAAAAGTTAACTCTTTTTCTTTCTTCTTCTTTACCATCTGCTTTGCAATCATAATTCCTATCACAATTGCAATGAGAATATAGTTAGTCGGTGGTTTGAGAATTTGGGTTACATATCCTACCTGGGAAACAACAAATACCACTTTTCCAATATACTCCTCTTCTGTAATAGGAAAATCAGTTCCTGGAATTGAAGCGGGATTTGCATCACCTTTTGTTCTAATAGTCTTAGGGTCATCATCAATTATTGAAGCTACTCTATGTACAATTACTCTATCATGATCTGACGGGCGATCAAAAACGATAATGTCTCCAACATCTATGTCTTCAAATGGTTCATGGCCTTGCACAATTAATACGTCATAAACTAGGAGCTCAGGAACCATACTTCCACTTGCAACAACATAAAACGGGTTTGCAGTTCCAAATGCAATCCATAGACCAAACCAGATAATTGTAATACCTAAAGCAACAATCAGTATATCCTTTACAACGCCTTTTGAAATAGAACTCTTAGCCAACTACTTCTTCACCTCTAGTATCATTGATTAAATCTGCTAACTAGAGTTTTGTTCCACACTCTTCACAAAACTTTGAACCCTCTTTGTTTGAAAATCCACAGTTAGAACATTTTCCTGGTTGGGGAGTCTGAATTACGGCCTCTTGGTTTCCTAATAAAATAATGTCTCCAACTTTTCCTATACTATTCCATGGAACACTTCCTTCAGTTCCATCATTTTTTGTAATTAGTAATACTACGGATTGATTAGAATCAATACCCACTTGTTTTGCATTTCCAATCTTCTTTGCGTTTTCATCATATACTGCCAATCCTTCAATAGAGCTAACTGAACCTACAGGACCTGGTTGGGTTGTTTGCGCTTGTGTTTCTACTTCCACAGATGGTGTTGGTGGTATTTGTGTAATTTGAGATTCTGCTTGTGGTTGCATAGTTTGCGTAGATTCTAATGGTTTTGCATTTCCAATTTCATCCGCTTCATCTTGCTTTTTGAATTCTCTGTATTCCGCAATTGTAGAATTACATGTATTGCAGATATATTGTCCTCTTTCAGCAAGAATCAAATTTTCTGCTACTTCTTCATTCGGATTTTCAAATTCAATTTTTGGAGCTCCTTCGAATTCTTTTTCACATGTATTGCAAAAGTGCTTAGAAATTTTTTCACCCTTTAGTCTACCAATTGGCGCCAAGAAGAGATCTGGACCACCTAGATTTCCTTTCATTTGCTGTTCATCAGTTACATTGGCCATGACATAACCGCCAGAACCTCTTAATTTTTTAAGTCTAAGTTCGGTGCTCATAACTCAGATTTATCAAAACATCATTAAATATATATCATCAAATTATATTTTTGGAATTTTTCTCCCACAAAAAATATGGTGCAAATTTTGGTGAACCTTTTTAGGGATGGTCAATAAATTATCAATGAAATGGGAATAACACAAATTTCAGATGCAAAGTCATGGGAGATCAATGTAATCAACTCAGATACTCCTGTATTTGTCGACTTTTGGGCCGAATGGTGTGGTCCGTGTAGAATGGTTGGTCCCGTTGTAGAAGAACTTGCAAATGACTATGGAGACAAGGTCAAATTTGTCAAGGTCAATGTTGATGAGGCCAATGAATTGGCATCAAAATACAATGTCTTTAGTATTCCAACCTTAATTCTCCTAAACAAGGGTGAAATAGTTGCCCAACAAGTTGGTGCTGCCTCTAAAGAATCATACAAAAATATGATAGATAGAGCACTCGCATAAACTGTTTAGTTTTTTCTCTTTTTTGATACTAAAATAACAGATTATCATATACTCATTAAACCAAAAAATTCAAATTCTCATTGATCCAATTTGGTTCCTAAATTAGCATCCGAATCCGAAGATTTAGGCTGAAATATTGATCTCTGTTTTAAGCCTAATTAAACTCATTTTTATAAAAATCAAAAATACGGTCTAAAGACGATTTGTAAGGAATGTTTATTTCAATTTTTTTTATTGAGTGAACAACTAAAAAAATCAACCAAGTCATTGCATATGTGAAATAATAAAATTTGAAAACGTACATAGTTCGGTAGGATTTGTTGTCACAAAAAAGGTTAAGATTATAGAAAAATTTGCTACATGAAACGTCTACTTTAAGAAATTGTACTATCGAAGAATACATTGAAATTGTAAAAATACACTTAGAGATGATTCGTTGAAATTGAATTTATTTGTTAGAATCTTTAAGGTTACTTTGATTTTCAAATCCTAAAAACTCAAGATTTCAAAAAAATTCTTGTAAGTTATTTAATTATTCAAAAAATGGACCATTGATATGAATGAATTATTCGCGATTATTATTAAGAATTTTTTGTATATAGTATAACATGAAAGAATACAACAACTCAATTCCATCATGGAATAAAGATACACACCAACTTACTGCAAAACAAACTGTTGGGACTATCCAAAATGTTTCAAAGAACATTAGAGAGTATTCACTCCTAATGAGAGAGACTATGAAAACTCTTCGTGAAGTCGGAGTAATTCCAGAGATGGCTCTTGCAATACGTGAAGGCTCATATGCTGTTCGTGATACCGTAAAAGATCTTAATGATACTACGCAAGAGCTGAAAAGAAATGGCTCTGTAACTGATACTGCAAGTGCTATAGAAAACACTTTGAAATCAGCAAAAGAGTCCATAACAACTGTAAAAGAAATTACAAGTGATGCTGGAAAAGTATCTCCAAACACAACTAAGGTGGTAAAAGATAGTCTTGACCTGATAAAAACGGAAACTGGTCAAATGACTGAAAAAGTGATGAAAGGTCTGAAAAACTAGGTAAGGTGTATTATGACAAACTATGCTGATGAGAGAAAAATAGGACAAAATTCTATGCAATGGACAACTGGTACTTCTGATTCCAGAGAGGTTATTGCGTTGATCTACTTGTTGGAAATAATAACACAAATTGGCAGATATTTTCCAATCATATTTTTCTCATTGGCTAGTTTGAATGTTTTGTTGGCTGCAAATGATTTTCTTGCAAATCGAATCGAGTTTGGAATACTAAATTCATTATTTGCAGCTAGCAATTTTATTTTTCTTGTACAACTATTCCAAAATAACAAAATTCATCCATTTTATTCCATTTACAATGAAATCAATTCTAGATCTTTCTTAGGTATTGGTAAGTGAGTTGAGACAACATGGACGAAAGAAAAACCAGTAAGATACGTGAAATTAAGGAAACTGCTTCTGATGCAGCAGAAATAATTCGACAGTTTGGAAACCCTGGAGTCCTTGAATCGTTGAACAAGGTTAAAGATACTGCTAAAATAGTTAATGAGATAATACAAGGTCTTAACACTCCAGAAATGGTAAGGAACATAGAAAATTTCCGCTCGATTTCAGAAAATATGAATCAAGTATCCACAAAAATAGAAAATACCACAAATCAACTCAAGGAAACAGGTGTAATTTATGAAGCCTCTGAACTAATGAAATCTGCGAAAGGTAAGATTGATTCATTTTCTGATGGTGGAATGGATAGCATAAATGGTCAAGATCTTCGTGACGTGAGTGTTGCCTCTAAAGAAATGTTGTTATCTATTAAAGACTTGATGAATGAAATAACAGTGACTTTTGCTTCATCCAAGAAATCTGCAACAGTTAGTAATGTAAAAGCTACCATTAGAGAAGTATCTGATATTTACAAAACTACATCAGCAACATAAAGGAACTTTCCTCCTTTTGGTACCAACTTCCTATCTTGAGTATTACAAGAAAAATCCATCATATATTATGCATAGATTTAAGGGATTAGAATATTGAAAGCACTAATTATTAAAATCACAGCTATAAGAGAAAGTATTACAGTTTATGTTTGTAAATATGGTGATCCTAAAGTAATTAATATTCCAAGAGATGAGTCTGATTATGTCATTTGGTGAGGTAGATACTCTAAACATGTTATTTGACAAGCTTGATAGCTTGTTTAATGAATCTCAAGGTTACTATGAATCCTTTCTTGATACAAACAATATGTACAAGAAAGGACAAATCAGTGACAAAGAATTCTTTCAAAGACTTGGTGACTATGTGGTCGCATATTCTGCCCTAGAGTTTCTTGCAATTAAGGTAATTTTTGAGCTGAAAAAAAATATTGGTTCTGGTTCTGGTACTACTCAATCTCCAGGATTGATGCCTGGAATGGGACAACCAGGAATGATGGCTGGACAAATGGGAATGCCACCAAGAACAGGTACTCCACAGAACCCCGTAGGAGGTCCACCAGGTATAGTTTCTGCACAAGAAGCATTCAACGACGTTGGAACATTACCTTCACCTGATCCTTCATTAATGCCAAGACGAACAAGTCAGTCAAGTGGAAACAACTGTTCTTCATGTGGAGCTGAATTAAGACCAAATGCAAAATTCTGCACAAAATGTGGAACTAAATTATAGGAAAATTCAAATCTTAATTTTCATCTTTATCAATTCAATTTATAGTTAAATTCCTATTAATGATTACACAGACATGGATAGGACCTCTCAAATTTTAAAAATTATTGAAGAGAATCCAGGTATACATATCCGAGGAATAATCAAAGAAAGTAAATTTGAAAATGGTGTGGTACAATATCATCTAAGAAAATTAGAAGAAACAAAACGAAAGGAACTGCTATGAATACACGCTAATTAAGAAATTTCTAGCGAGCATTTATCAGAGCATACTCTTCTGTTAAACACATCTTCATATTCTCTGCCACAATGAGTACATTTTCTAAAAACCATAATACTATTACGTATTTTTTGTATTTAAGAAATCTTAAGAAATACTATTCTTGGGTAGTACCACATTCAGGGCAGAATTTTGCTGTAGCGGAAAGACTTGTTCCACATTCAGAACAAAACTTTCCATCTGTACTAGTCTCTTTTACTGCATTTCCATATACTGCAGAGCTTCTAACTGCTCCAGTTGGTTCGTATTTCTCATCGTCAATCAATACGGGCGCAAAGTCCTGTTCTGTCATGAAGGTCATCATTCTAGGTATTCCTTCTTCTACCTTATTTTCTGGATCAGGTACAGAATCGCCTAACCAAAAGGCAAATCTCATTAAAGTCAGTTCAGGTGTTGAGAACGCTAGAGTATGCTTTGACATGTACTCAGTAGCTGCTTTTTTTCCATCAAAGACCTTCATGAAGATTTGTAATCTTTGTTTATGTATAATAGTTTCTGGATGTGGTGGACCGGAGGGGAATCGCACCCCTGACCTCCTCGTTGCGAACGAGGAATTATACTCCTAAACCACCGGCCCCTTCATAACTCTCTAAGATCCGTTTTTATTCATTTTCTAAGTTTGAATTTAGAAATGAAATCGAAATTTGAGGGTAAATATGGAAAACTCTTGATAAAGACCATTTAATATAAGATTTTGAATTAAATTAATTTGGTATTTTTCCATTTTAACCCTTCAATTATAACATCTTTTTGTGATGAATATTTTGAAAAAATCTTCTTAACGCATAATAGACTGCAGAACATAAAAAATCTCAAATGACCTATGACACTATAATCACAGATTCACATATCATTTTACCACATGGAATGATTGATAAAAATATCCTCATTGATGAAGGAAAAATTGTAGGATTCACAAATGATACACCTGTGTGTGATCACAAAATAAATGGAAATGGTTTAATTTCTATTCCAGGTCCAATTGATACTCATGTTCATTATGGAGTATACTCACCAATTGATAAGGCTGCAAGAACAGAATCTCATGCAGCTGCAATTGGTGGTATCACAACTATGATGAGGATGTTAAGATTAGGAAGTTCTTTTCAAAATACGTTACAAGAACAGCTTGATGCTTCATCAAAGTACCACTATGTTGATTATACAATTCATGCATCAATTTTTAATCAACAACAAATTGATGAAATGCAATTTTGCATTGATAAAGGAATCACATCATTTAAAATTTACATGAATCTTGGAGGAGAAGTTGGACATGTCTATATGGATATGCCACCCTATTCTTCAGAACTAATTGCTGCCCAAGTTGATGTTAATGACAACATTGTTAAAGAAACTATCAAGAAAGCAGCATCTCTAAGTTGTCCTGTTTTAGTTCATGCAGAAGACTATGAATCTTGTGCATGTGGAATAAAAACAGCCAAAGAAAAAAACCAAGATGGTTTGTCTGCTTGGTCTGAAAGCCGTTCTCCAGAATTTGAAGCAAAGGCAATCAAGACTGTTTGCAAGTATGGTCGAGAATTTGGATGTGTAATTTACTTTGTGCATATTGGTTCTCAAAGAGCACTTGAGCAAATTAAAGAAGAACGAGAATTAGGAACTAAAATTTTTGTAGAGACATGTCCTCATTATTTGACTTTATCATACGAAAAACAAGGAGGATATCTAGCAAAAGTTATGCCTCCTATTCGAACTGAAAAGGATAACAAGGCTGTATGGAATGCATTATCAAATAATCTAATTGATACAGTAGGCACCGATCATGTTGCTAATCAATTAAAACTAAAACTAGGAGGTAATGATGTTTGGGGGGCTCTTGCGGGATTTCCAGGGATAGGAACAGTTATTCCTATTTTGCTAAGTGAAGGAATCAACAAAAATAGAATTACGTTAGAACAATTTGTGAAATTTACCAGTCAAAACGCCGCTCAAATCTTTAGAATGTATCCAAAAAAAGGTGTGCTAGAAAAAAATTCTGACGCTGATGTTACCATGATTGATTTGAAAAAAGAAAATAAGGTTTCAAATGATCTTTTTGGTGGATTTTCTGATTATATTGTTTATGAGGGCAGATCCCTCAAAGGTTGGCCTGTAAAGACTATTGTTAGAGGAGAGCTTGTTGCAGAAGACTTTGAAGTCGTTGGAAAAATTGGTCATGGAAAACTAGTATCAAGACCTGTAACATAATCTACGAATCGTTTTTATGATAAAATTAAATTTTTAGAGTATTGAAAATCCCTTTTGTAATTTGTTTTATTATGATTGCCAATCTTTTGATAAACCCAATTTTTTATGAGGATTCTTTTGCAGAAAACTTGTCTCCTAGACAACAATGGAAACTGTTTGCAGATCCTGATAAGTTGACATGCAAAGATGGATTTGTATTGCTTCAGAAAAATAATGGTTATCCTGCATGCGTTACACCTTCAACATATCTCAAACTGATTGACAGAAACTTCACCAAATTTGATTTCACACTAATCCTGAATCATCATAATATGATGAACTCTTTGATAGAAAACATGGTATCAAATCAAAATCTTATGAGTCATTGGCATGAAATGATGCTAAAAAATCCTAGTATGACTAGCAAAACAATGTCGAACTGGATATCACAAATCAAAGAGAATCCAAAACTTTTGGAAAACATTTTGGGTCCAATGACAAATGACCCTACTTTACGAGAAAAAATGATTGAGGAAATGAAAAAACATTCAGTAATGGAGAATTCCTTAAAACAAAATACTGCATGGATGGAATCTGTTCATGAACCTATAGTAGATTCTGGGATGGATCAGGGAATGCACCATGAGAAATGCTCATGGTGCCCACAATATGGACACCATGATTCTTTGGCTCAGTCTATGCAATTCTCTCATTCATATAAAATGATGGATTTGATGCATCATATGTGGATTAATGACCAAATGAGCCAAGATGTACATCAATTCATGCTCAAAAGTCCGGAACATATGGCTCTGATGTCTGAACAAATGATGGGAGAAATATTAGAACCTATGATGGATGATCCTCAAATCCGAGAACAAATGATAGAGTTAATGTTGGAAAACCAGGGATTTATGAATTCTATTAGACATAAATAGAATTAGATTCTGTCGAACTTTCCACCATTTTTTGCTCTGTAAATAATGTCTGGTTTTCTTAGAAATATTCCAGATTCCATTACTCCAGGAGTCTGTTTGATCTTTTGTGTAAGTGATTTTGGATTTTTTATGGTGCCAAAATCACAATCAAAAATAATGTTTCCATTTTCTGTAAAGAATGGATATCCCCTTTCTAGTAAACGAAGATTAGGTTTACCACCTAGTTTCTTTAATGCATTTGAAACTGATGTTCTAGCAAGAGGATAAACTTCAACTGGAACTGGGCTAGAAAAATTTTTTACAAATTTTGATTTGTCTGCCATCACTACCACTTTTTTTGCTAAACTAAACAAAATATTCTCTCTAAGAAGAGCTCCTCCTCCTCCTTTTATTACATATTTATCCGAATCAATTTGGTCTGCTCCATCAAACACAACATCGATGTGATCAATTTGATCAGCTTCTACTAATGGAATATTGCCTTTTTCGGCAATTTGTTTTATCTGCAGTGAAGTTGGAACTCCTTTGATGTTGTAATTTTTTATTTTAATTAGTTTTGAAAGTGATTTTACAAGTGTAGTAGCTGCTCTTCCACTTCCAAGTCCTATAACAAATCCATCTTTTACTAACTTTAGTGCATCATTTGACAATGCCTCAATGGCATTATCGTAAGACAATTACTCTACCTCGGCTTGGTCTAGTTTGGAGAGAACAGTCATTATCTCTCCTTTAATTTTGTCTAGATCATCTGAATCATCATCCTCAAAATCCTCATCGAGTGTTATTGAATTTGATTTCTTTTCAGGTTCAGGTAGTGCTTTATGTTTGGTAATCTTTGCTACTTCTTGGATAAGATCAGGCTTGTTATCTAGATGTATTTTAGGTTTGGTAGTAACTGATTGAATAATCTCTATCTTTTCTTCAACTCTTGGTTTTGACTGAACAAATTCAGGTACAATCTCTTTTTTTGAATTAGTTGGTTTTGAATGGAAAATTTCTTTGGTTTCATGTTTTGGCTCAACTTGTTTTTCAAATGATGGGAACTTTGGTTCTTTTCTTGATAATCTAGTAAGTGTTGTTAATTCAAATGATTGTTTTTGTTTTGATGGTGGAATTACAATAGATTCTTGAACCTTTTTTGGTTTTTCAAAGCTAAATGTTTCTTTGATCGTTTTTGCATCAATCTTTGCTTCTAGTTTTTTCTCAGGCTTTGTCTCTTGTTTTCTTTCTTGTAAAGCTAGTTCTTCTGTTGAAATCTTTGATGATAACTCATAGAGTCTATCATCAAGTTTTGATAGTTTTTGATCCATCAAAGTAATCAAACCATCTCCCACTGGACCCAAGTCAGGATGTTGGCTTGCTTGTTCTAACTTTTCTAGTTTAGCTAAAACTATTCCTAATTGGTGTTGATATTTTAATAATAATTTGTCACGCTGTATCTTTGAGTATTCAGAATCTGCTTGGTATAACCGTGAAATTGTTTTAGTTAGAATATCTTTTTCTATATTTAAAGTTCTAATCTGACTCTTGATATGAGAACTTGCACCTAAGCTAAGAAGTTTAGTTCCTGGTCTCTTTCGTACAGCCGCTGCTGTAGCAATACCGGCTAGTGAACTAAGAAGAATTGCAATTTCTTGCATCTATGTATACCATTTAATCCAGGAATACTTTCTGCGTTTTGCCTCTGGAAATCCACAACTTGCACAGGAATGATGCCTTTTATGAAGAGAATTCTTACCACATCTTCTGCATCTGATGTGAACTTTCTTCTTTGTAAAACCACCCATCGAAGTTGTACCTTTAACCATCTAAATCACCTAATTTGTTGCTGGTGGAGGAGATATCATAACTACATTGTCTCCTCTAACTACAATGGTTCCAAGGCTTTTTGAATCGCCTTCAGTAGGAATTTCCTCTGAAGAATCGAGTAGCAGGTTCATGTGTTGGTCAAAACCAAGTAGATTTCCTCTAATTGTTTTGCCGCCTTTGAGTTTTATCAATACTACTTGATTGATACTCTCATCCAGTACTTTAACTGCCATATCAACGGACATCTATTTCACTTATTGGCTTTGATATTGAGGGATTATATTAAAATTTCATTGGTGAAACTATGAGCTATGCCCAGTAAGGCAAGTTTGACACTTTTTTGATATATTCTCAACGATTTCATCTAAAATCTTCTCACCTTCTTTTTTACTAGCTTTGGTTGGATCACCCCAAACTCCATTCTTTGTAACTTTTGGAAATGATTTCGATGCAAGTCTACCTAGATTTTCTAACTCTTTTTTATTCATTCCTTGGGTGATTAATCCTTTTTTTGCGAGATTCATTTTTACATTTTTAGAGATAACAAGCATTAGGGATGTTTCTACAAATCCTGCATGATCAAAATCTCTTTTCATAAAATGCCAATATGATAATGGAAATACCTTTAGTTTATTTTTTGAAAGTCTTCTAAGTTTTTCATTCAAATTTTTTATAGGTTTTAGATTCCCGTGATGTCCATTTATGACAAAAACTGTGTTAATTCCATTTGATAATAGAGACTCGCACAAATCAGTAAGAATTGCTTTTAGTGTTGATTGCTTTATACTTAGATTAAAAAATGGAGCATGCTCATATGATACTCCAAAAGTGATAGTAGGCAAAAGCAAGAATCTTTTTTTTTGAGCGACTCTTTTTGTAACTTCACTTACAATGTCCGAATCTGTGGATATTGGAAGATGTGGACCGTGCTGCTCAATTGATCCAACGGGAATCACTGCAACTAGTTTTTTCTGTTTTATTTTTTTTCTTAAGTTTGGATCAAAATAGGAACTAATATCAACCATTTAATCACTTGGACTTTATGTGGACTTTTCTCCATCTTACCTCTAGCTTATTTTCTAGGTGCATCTTTACTGCTTTTAGCAAGGTTTGAGCTTCTAATTCCTGTCCTTTTGTCTTTATTTCCTCTAATGTATCATTAGGATCGACTTTGAAAGAGTCTTGGAAAATAATTGGTCCTTGGTCCAAGTTTTCTGTTACATAGTGAGATGTTACCCCAACAATTTTTGTTCCTCTTTCATAAGCTTGTGCATATGCCAATGCTCCAGGAAATGCTGGGAGAAGCGATGGATGGATATTGATAATTCTATTGGGATATCTCCATACAAAGTTAGGAGTAAGAATTCTCATATATCTTGCAAGTGCAATCAAATCAATGTCATATTTTTTACATATATCAATAATCTTTTCCTCCGCTTTTTCTTGATTCTTTTCTTCTACAGCAACAAATGGAATATTTTCTTTTTTCGCAATTGATTCTAGTGTATTTTCTGTTCCAACAATTACCGATATGTTTCCTTTTAGTAATTTGTTTTTTGAAGCTGCCAAAATTGTCTCAATACAAAGTGGTTCTTTAGTTACAAATATTGCAATGTTTTTCTGAGAATTTGTCTCATGATGTGTACTAACATCCATCTTTTCTTTTTTTGCTAATGATTGAATCTCTGAATCAAATTTTTTGATATCAATTTGTTTTGTAAATGATGCTTCAAGATACATTCCAAAAAGTCCCTTGATAACATTTTGATTTACTTTTTCAATATTTCCACCTTTTTCAAAAACAAAATTGGTAAACGCAGCAACAATTCCTTCTCTATCTTTGCCAACAACTGTAATCCCTATGACTGTCTTTCTCATGACTTTTCTTTGATCAATATTCTCTTATTATTAATTATTAAGAGAAAAGTGGTTTGGTGCGGGAGGTGGGATTTGAACCCACGAACTCCTGAGAGATAGGGTCCTAAGCCCTACGCCTTTGACCAGGCTGGGCGACTCCCGCAACGGATTTGCCATTAAACACAAAGTTAACTGTTGCGAGACGATAGTTAAACAACCAAAAATTAGTCATAAATTAGCAGTATCTCATCGGATGTTTATTTTTAAAATTACTTTAACTCTACAAAAATTTGATTTGCCTTGATTACTTCGTTATTGGAGTCATATGCTATCACATAAAGTAGTGCAGTAGATTTATCTCCTACTGCTGTTACATTACTCAGAACAATGCTATTTTCAGTTGTAACTTCAGATATATTTGGAGAACAACTGACACAACCAATCTCATACTGAGAAACTACATCATCTTGATTCCAAGATATCTGAACAGTTGCAGAATCATCGTTAAATTCCAATATTTCTGTCTTGACGTAATCTAGAGGTTCTGCGTATGCAAAACCAATTCCAGCACCAAAAAGTAACGGTATCAAAAACAGAAATCGATTCATCTTAGTCAACGCAATAAAATATCATCTATTAAGGCTTACTATAAAATTCCATTTTTGACATATATGTTGTTTTAGTTTTACAAGAAAAAGATTTCAGAATTTTACATTATATTCATGGTATGATATCATAACTAACTAATCTTGATTTTTATCATTTCAAACCACTTTTTTCATTGTAAAACAGGCACAAGAGTTCAGAATCTGAACTGTTCCATGAATAAATCAATTCAATTTTTGAATAAAACACTAGCTAAAAGTTAGATCCATTTCAAGTATTTGGAACACATTATACTGATTGACAAAACATGAGCACATACAACATACAAGAAAATGTCTCCGATAAAACCAAAACAAAACTCGGAGTAATCGGTCTGGTTGCCTTACCGATAGTTACAGCAATGTATAGTTCAGGAACTGCAGCATTAGAACAAGTACCACATGTACTCACCAGCGGAGTATTTCCAATTGGATTTACCCTGTTTTCATGGGCAATTGCAGCTAAAATGGCAATGAAATTGAGAAAGTAGAAGAATCTTCTTCTTTTTCTATCTTTTTACAATTGCGAATCTTAGATAGGATTATGAATAAAAGTAATCTATCAAATGTTATGAATAAAACAAATCAAGTTGAAGCTTGCTTTGACAGCTTGAATGAAGTCAGACAGACTTGTTTTTTCATATGGGGAACTATTGGATTATGAAGAAAAACTCCGAGTTCTTACATATAATACCAGGTTATCTCCCAAAAAGAATTTTATGATACGAATTTTATCAGAAACAACTATTCTTAATCTTTACAAATTTGGAGAAATTAATGACAATTCATTAACAAAAATTTTAAAAGAATTAGATACTGATTCTCTAAAATCTACCAAGGAGTGTCTAAAACTATTCAAAGAGATGATCCAGAAATCAGAAAATAGAGTTTAGATTTTTGTTATTTGTAGCATCTTGTAGAATCAGTAGTTTTGGATTCTGCTAGTCAAAGAAGCTAATAGTAGCTAGAAATCTATGTGTAGAATCTACGAATAACTAGAAATAGAATCCATTTAACTATTGTAGTACAATAGATAACAACAAATTTATCTATTATTGAACAAATTTGTGGCAAAATTTTTTGGAACAAATGGAATTCGTGGAGTCTTTGAAGAAAATTTTACATTAGAATTTTTACATGACATGACACTTGCAATAGGAACCTACTTCAAAGAAGGACCAATACTAATTGGATATGATGGAAGAGATTCGAGTCCTTTAATCTCTAAAATTATTTGTGCTACTCTAAACTCAATCGGACTTGACTGCAATAATGCAGGACTTATTCCAACCCCTTGTCTTGAATATGTAGTTAAAACATTGGGTTATACTGGTGGCATAATGATCACTGCTTCTCACAACCCTCCACAATACAATGGAATCAAGCCTTCAGCAGCAGACGGTGTTGAAATTTCAAGAGAAGACGAGCTTATAATTGAGAGTATTTACCTTGATAAAACTTGGATAAAAAATCCAACACGTTGGGGAAAAACGGGAAAAGAAACTAAAGCAATCCAAGTATATGTTGATGGAGTTATTTCACAAGTTGATTCCAAACACATACAATCAAAAAAGTTCAAAGTTGTTCTAGACTTGGGAAATGGAGCACAAGCAGTATCTGCACCAATTCTTTGTAAGAATTTGGAGTGTGATGCTATTTTGATAAATGAAAACATTGATGGAAAATTTCCAGGACGAGGATCCGAACCAACACCACAAAATCTTTTTGTACTGTCTGATGCTGTCAGAAAAAATAATGCTGATCTCGGAATAGCTTTTGACGGGGATGGTGATAGAAGTATATTTTGTGATAATAATGGTGAAATTCTTACGGGTGACAAGTCTGCACTTATACTGGCAAAATACATTTTAAAGAATAATCCAAACTCACTTGTTATTACATGTTTGAACTCTGGTTCAAGCATTGAATTATTAACAAGAGAATTTGATTCTCAAGTCATTCGAACAAAGGTTGGAAGTGTTGAGGTCTCACGTAAAATGGTTCCAACTGGTGCCCTAGTTGGTTATGAGGAAAATGGCGGGTTCATGTATGGAAAATACAACCAAGTTAGAGATGGCTGTATGACTCTTGCACTGATGTTAGATCTTTTAGCAAAATCTGAAAGAAAATTAACTGAAGAAATTTCTAATCTTCCCATCTCATTTACTACTAAAGATAAAATATCTTGTTCTAGGAAGGATGCTGAAAAGCTGATCAATAAACTAAAAGAAGAATATACTAATTCAGATACAACTGATGGCATCAAAATTCAAATCGATCAAAAAAAATGGGTAATGATTAGACCAAGTGGAACAGAACCAATCATTAGAATATATGCCGAAGCTGAAAGTCAGCAAAAACTTGATTCTTTAATGTCAGAATTTACAGAAAAAGCTAATTCCATTATTTCCCGATAACACTTTTAAAACCAAACGCTTGCATGATGAGAATGGAGAATGATCCCTAAGGGTGACGTAAAATGGGTAAAGCTTATTATGTAAAATATGAGACACCAGAGGACCTCATTAATCCAATACTGGAGGCCGTTAGAGTTGCATCTACTAGCGGTAAAGTAAAGAAAGGAACTAACGAAGCCACAAAGGCAATTGAACGTGGAACAAGCAAACTAATAGTTATTGCCGAAGATGTTGAACCACCAGAAGTTGTTGCTCATCTTCCCATCTTATGTGAAGAACAGGGCGCATCATATGCATTTGTTCCAAGTAAACAGGAACTAGGAAAATCTCTGGGAATTGATATTACCTCTGCCGCTGCAGCAATTTTGGATGCTGGTGATGCACAACACATTGTAGATCAAGTTGTCTCATCAATTGCTAAAATTAAAGGTGGAAAGACTGATCAATGAGCACTACCACTGACGAAGTAATTCAATCTGAAATTATTCAAATTGTTGGAAGAACTGGTATTGCTGGTGAAGTTATTCAAGTTAGAGTAAAGGTTCTTTCTGGAAAGGATAAAGGTAGAATTCTCACAAGAAATGTAAAAGGTTCTGTTAGATTAGGAGAAATTCTAATGTTAAGAGAAACAGAAAGAGAAGCAAAGAAAATCAAATAGGTGAAAGTGGATATGAGTCTTTTAGTTAAACCATGTAATTTCTGTGATAGACCTGTAGCAAAAGGTTCTGGCACAATGCTTGCAAAAAATGATGGAACAGTCTTATGGTTTTGTTCATCTAAATGCAAGAAAAATGCACGAGATCTAAAACGTGATCCAAGAAAATTAAAGTGGACCAAAAAATACGTCAAGGGCGGAATTAAAAAGAAGTAGAATTGACTGAACAATCATTATTCATTGTAAAGCCTGATGCGGTAGCTAGAAATATAATTGGAGAAGTAATTTCTAGATTTGAAAGAAAAGGATTCAAAATTTTAAAACTAAAAATGTTAAAGTTTTCTCAGGAGCAAGCTGAGAACTTTTATGGAGTTCACAAAGACAAACCATTCTTTGGTGAGCTTACATCATTTATCACATCAGGACCAGTAGTTGCTGCAATTATTGAGGGAAACAATGCAATTGCCACTACAAGAATTATGATTGGTGCAACAAAGTCATTTGAAGCAGCACCTGGTTCAATCCGTGGAGACTTTGGATTGGGATTCAGTGAAAATATTATTCATGCGTCTGATTCACAGGAAAGTTTTGAACACGAATCGAGGGTAGCATTTGAGTGATCTGACTTGCAGATTCGTCAGCCCATTGTGGCAGTTTTAGGTCATGTAGACTCTGGTAAAACATCTCTTTTAGACAGAATTAGAGGTACTGGCGTCCAAGGCCGAGAAGCAGGAGGAATTACACAACATATTGGAGCAAGTTTTCTTCCTACTGAGACAGTCAAGGAGACATGTGGTCCTCTATACAAGAAATTAGAAGAATCCGAAAATCAAGTACCTGGAATTCTAGTCATTGATACGCCTGGACACGAGGTCTTTACAAATCTTAGAGCACGTGGAGGTTCTGCTGCTGATATTGCAATTTTGGTAGTTGATGTAAACCGTGGATTTCAACCTCAAACAAATGAAAGTTTGAAGATTTTGCAAAGCAGAAAAGTTCCGTTTGTTGTAGCATTAAACAAATGTGATCAGATATCTGGTTGGCGAAAATCTGAAACCCCTTTTATCTCCAAGGCAATAAAAGAGCAAGATGCATCAATTCAGACAGATCTTGATCAGAAAATATATGATGTTGTAGGTACTCTTTCAATTCTTGGATACAAATCTGAAGCATTTTATCGAGTTAAGGACTTCAAAACTGAAATAGCAATTGTGCCAATATCTGCAAGATCAGGTGTTGGAATTCCAGAACTGCTTGCAGTACTTGTAGGACTTACACAGCAGTATCTTCAAAACCGATTAAAACAAGAAGAAAAAGATCCTCGTGGAATTGTACTTGAAGTAAACGATGAGATTGGTCTCGGACAGACAGCAAATATTATTCTAATTGATGGTTCAATAAAGAAAGGAGATAGCATTGTTGTAGCCAAAAGAGATTCAATTATAGTAACAAAACCAAAAGCTATACTTTTGCCAAAACCCCTTGATGAGATGAGAGATCCTAGAGATAAATTCAAACCTGTAGACCAAGTTGATGCAGCAGCTGGCCTGAAAATTGCATCTCCTGAACTAGAAGGAGTTTTACCTGGCAGCACCCTCTATGTTGCATCCACTCATGATGATGTAGAAAAATATACTAAAGTAATTGCATCAGAGATGGAATCTGTCTTTATCGATACTGAAACTAATGGAATTATTCTAAAATGTGATACAATTGGATCTCTTGAGGCAATTGTTGAGATGCTTCGACGTTCTCAAGTACCAGTTGCCAAGGCTGACATTGGACCTGTAAATAGACGTGATGTTATGGAGGCAAAGGCAATCAAGGAAAAAAATAGACATCTAGGAGTTTTATTGGCATTTAACGTAAAGATTCTTCCTGATGCAAAAGACGAATCAGAAGAAAGTCACATCAGAATTTTTGAGGACAAGGTAATTTACAGTCTTATTGACAACTATAACGCCTGGGTTGAAGAAGATACTGCACATGAGGAAGATGCCATTTTTGCAGAATTTACACCCATTGCAAAATTTACTTTCTTGAAAGGATATGTATTTCGTAATAATAATCCGGCAGTATTTGGTATCAAAGTTAATGTTGGAACATTGCACCAAAAAATAGCATTTATGAACAAGGATGGAAGAAGAGTTGGAATAATTCATCAACTGCAACATGAAGGAAAGACAGTTACTTCAGCTAAAGTAGGACAAGAAGTTGCATGCTCTGTTCAAGACGTTACAATTGGAAGACAAATCTTTGAAGAAGATGTATATTATACATTACCTCCTTCACATGAAGCTAAAACAATATTGAAAAAATACATGCACAAGCTTAATCCTGAAGAGCAAGAAATACTAAATGAAATAGTTGAAATTCAAAGAAAAAAAGATGCAGCATACGCTTACTAACCATCAAATAAAACAAATAATATTCTTATAACTTAGAGGATCTAAATTTTAATTCAGATAAACTTCCCATTTTCTGCAAAAAAATTCACTTTGAATTTTTGACTGCTTTTCTGATCTTTAATGCAATTCTTTCCTTATCATCTACTTGCAAAACAACTTTGAGTATCTGTGATTTTGCAATGAAATCGTAATGCATTTTTTTAAATCTTTGACATAGTAAAACGCAATTCCTTCCCTTCGGAAAAAAGTACCAGCCATAATCACTCGGGGTAGATTAGTTCCTGCTTTTGGGGTAAAGATTAGCCATTTTGCAGGAACAGTTGAGATTGATTTTATGCAGGAAAAGGGAATTCTTAGATTATTTTTTAACGCAAGAATTTTTTTATAACTCTCAAAGTTTACGATAACTGCAGTTTTTGTTATTGAAATTTTTACCATGATAATTATCTGTGCTGTTGATTTTATCTTTTATTTGGAATGTTTCTTGCATATCATATGTATTCCAGGAGCACCTACTGCCCCCATCATTTTATCAACAATTTGTCCTGACTTGAACATGATAAATGTAGGAATGGATTGAACACCAAATCTCATTGCAATGTTTTGATTTAGATCAACATTGACTCGTGCGAATTTTACATTTGGATATTTTTTTGAGAGGCTCTCAAATACTGGATGCATCATCTTGCATGGACCACACCACTCTGCCCAAAAATCCACAAGTGTTGGATTCTCAGCTGATACTATTTGATCAAAATTTGCACCATCCAAATCAACAATTCCAGGTTGAATTTGAGGTTGATTTTGCTGCCTTAGCATCTCTTCTAGCTTTCTCTGCTTTATCTTCTCTATCTCTGGATCTTCAGACATTGCTGTTAACAAGTCATTTCTATTAAAAAATCTATGTCGATTTAATATGATACTAGTCGCCCTCTGTCTTTATTGGAACAGACTCGTATCTTTTTGAATGACAAATTGGGCATTGATCAATATATTTTGTAAAACTAACAGAGGTGTATGCAATACCACAGTCTCCGCAAATTCTAAGATTTCTGCTCAGCTTACCCATATCTATACCCAAAATATGTTATGATTAAAACCTAACTTTTTTTCTTGCCTTACCAATTCCATAAATTAACATAGCAGGGGCTGCAACATACATTCCAAGATTCATCAAAATTACTCCAATACCATATCCTAAAATCTCCTCCTCAGAATCTGCCATTGACATTACAGAAAGAGATGATAACATTGGAGTTATTCCAATCTTTACTAATTCCTTAAAAGCTGGATTTTCTCTTTCATAGTCTGCTATGTATGGTGAAAATGAATAGTAAAACTGATTGAATCCTGTCATAAATGAAGCTCCAGATTCTGTAGTCATTACCTTACCATCTCTTATCTCTCTGAGGAATTGTACTTGTGGTGCCATCTCAGAGCCATATGCTGCAGTTGCAATCAGACAACCTCCTCCTTCTGATTGAACCAACTCACATTTTCCATCAATTAGTTCGGTTCCAGGACCACACTGTCCTATTTGTGGTTCTGGTTTTGGATCTTCTACTGGCTCTTCTAGTCCTACTGCCTGGTAAATAGAGGAATACTCTGGATAGTTCTCATCAAACCATTCCTTGTAGCTTGGCTCGTTGTTGTATCTATCAACATAGTATTGTGGATCTTGATTTGGGTCTACAAATGCTGGCATCTCTACTGGCTCTTCTAGTCCTACTGCCTGGTAAATAGAGGAATACTCTGGATAGTTCTCATCAAACCATTCCTTGTAGCTTGGCTCGTTGTTGTATCTATCAACATAACTCTGAGGATCTTTTGTCTCATCAACAAATGGTGCTAGTCCCAAGTCTTTTGGTTTGGTTGGTGTAGTGGGTTCTGGTTCTGTTGGCTCTGGTTTTGTTGGTTGTGTAACTGGTTCTGATTTTACATCATTTACGGTAATTGTTATGGACTGTCTGTCAGTCATAGAGTCTTTTTTTGCTACTATATCAAACACATAGGATTTTGCTCCCTGAGAATCAGTAGGAGTCCATGTGAATAATCCTGTATCAGAATTAATTTTAGCACCTGTTGGAGGCTTTTTTTCTAGACTAAACTTTACATTGTTTAATGAACTATCTGTTGTTTTTACAGTAAATGACAGTGTCTTTTTCTCATCTATGGTAAATTTACCCAATGGACTAATTTGTAATGTTGTCTCCCGTGGTGTAGCTGAGACCTCAGCTGACGGAGTACTTGCTCCAACAGCGTTTATTGCTGAAACTTTGTATGTGTACGTTGAATCTAATTGTATATCTGAATCAACATATGATGTAGAAGTACTTTGGGTGTTTGATTCCAAAATAGAATAATTGTCAGAGTCTTTCTTTACCTCTATCTTGTAACCGGTAATCTTTGAATTTCCATCAGATGATGGCTCCTTCCAAGAAAGTGAAATCTGTGATGAAGATGCAACAGCATTTAGACTTCTAGGTTGAGATGGTAAAGTTACAGAAGTTGAAGATGAGGTTGGTGGTTTGGAATCTTCTTCTGGTGTGGCAGATGCAGGATTTGATTGAGGTGTGCTTCCTACAGATAGATTTGCTGATACAACATAGGTGTATATTTTTCCAGTTTCTAATCCACTGACAGTATACTGTGTAGTACTACCACCTACAGTTGCTACTTCATCATAAAGAACATCAGAAATGATCTCACGTTCAATCACATAACCCGTTATTGATTGCTTGAAGGTTTCAGTTGGAGGGAACCAAGATAATGATATTTGATTCTTTGAAATTGGTATTGCCGTTAGTCCAGCTGGTGCATTTGTAGGACCAGGCTCTGCAGTAACAGTTGAGGAAGAACCACTTGTTCCTTCAGAATTTATTGCATATACTCTGTATCTATAATTTTCACCTTCCTCTAATCCTGTATGCAGAAAAGATGTAGCAGTACTTTTTGTATCTGAAACAATTGTTTCATATGACCCACTGCTCTCTCTTGATTCTATCTTATATCCTGTTATCTCAGATACATCATCATCAAGTTCTGGAGTGTCCCATGTGACTATAATTGATGTAAGAGATGCTGCAGATGCCTTTACTCCTCTTGGAGCAGGAGGGACTTCATCTGAAGAACTACTGCTACTGCTGGTGCTGCCATCTCCATCTGGAAGTGAAAGCATCTGTATCCTATGATTATCAGTATCTGCTACATACAACATTTCATTTGTTGTATCTACTGCTAAACCTGATGGTGCATTGAATTTCCCATCACCAGAACCAGAAGAGCCAAACTCTTCTACAAAACATACTCCATCAATAATCTCGTCTGTTCCATCTGGACATGTATTACCAGATACTATCTCAAAGACCTGTATTCTGTTATTTTCAGTATCTGCAACATACAACAAGCTATTGTCCTCATCAAATGCCAAGCCTGATGGCTCATCGAATTTCCCATCACCAGAACCAGAAGAGCCAAACTCTTCTACATAACACACCTCATCATCAATAATCTCATCAGTTCCACTTGGGCAGTTGCTCCCATCTGTTAACTCATAAATTTTGATTCTATGATTCTCAGTGTCTGCAACATAAAGAATATGATCTTTGTCATCAATTACCATCCCTGAGGGATTTCTAAACTCATCATCATCTGAACCAGTGTCACCAAAATTAAATAGAAAATCCCCATCATCATCAAAAACAGAGATAGAGTCAGTTGTAGAATCTGCCACATAGATATAGTCAGACTTTTTGTCTATTGCAATTGCACTAGGTGATCCCAGATACTCATCATCACCACTGTCTGATGAACCAAACTCTAGATTATCAAAATCCCCATCTGATTGGAATCTCTGAACACGGTTGTTATCTGAATCAACAACATAGATGTCTCCAGTGTCTTTGCTTATTGCCAAATCTGTGGGCATATCAAATCTGCCATCACCAGAACCAGAAGAGCCAAAGGCTTCATCATAACACACCTCATCATCAATAATCTCATCTGTTCCGCTTGAACAGTTATCTCCGCCTGTTAACTCATAAATTTTGATTCTGTTATTTTCGCTGTCTACTATGTAGAGTTTGCCGTCCTCAATTGCCAAATCTGTTGGTCTGTCAAACTCATCATCATCATTTCCTTGAGTACCAAACTCCTCAGAAAATGACAAATCAGCAAAGGAAAATTGGGAATAAGCAAATACTCCTAACAGTAAGGAGCCAAATAGTAAACAAAATAATGATTTTCTAATCATGATACAGTAACTCCACAAGTTACGAAGTTATTAAGAAACGGGATCAATTTTAACACATCTTTGAACCAATGCACTTGACCTCTGAATTTGATTACTATTTCTCATTGTCAATCTTTATCCTGATAAATTTTCTGGCTTTGTAAATTAACATAGCAGGGGCTGCAACATACATTCCAAGATTCATCAAAATTACTCCAATACCATATCCTAAAATCTCCTCCTCAGAATCTGCCATTGACATTACAGAAAGAGATGATAACATTGGAGTTATTCCAATCTTTACTAATTCCTTAAAAGCTGGATTTTCTCTTTCATAGTCTGCTATGTATGGTGAAAATGAATAGTAAAACTGATTGAATCCTGTCATAAATGAAGCTCCAGATTCTGTAGTCATTACCTTACCATCTCTTATCTCTCTGAGGAATTGTACTTGTGGTGCCATCTCAGAGCCATATGCTGCAGTTGCAATCAGACAACCTCCTCCACTATCTCCATTTGCTGTTGATTTATCAGGAGTACATACTCCATTAACCAAAATTGTTCCTTTACCACATTCCCCAATAATTTCTTCAGGTTCCTCTGACTCCTCTAGTCCTACTGCCTGGTAAATAGAGGAATACTCTGGATAGTTCTCATCAAACCATTCCTTGTAGCTTGGCTCGTTGTTGTATCTATCAACATAGTATTGTGGATCTTGATTTGGGTCTACAAATGCTGGCATCTCTACTGGCTCTTCTAGTCCTACTGCCTGGTAAATAGAGGAATACTCTGGATAGTTCTCATCAAACCATTCCTTGTAGCTTGGCTCGTTGTTGTATCTATCAACATAGTATTGTGGATCTTGATTTGGGTCTACAAATGCTGGCATCTCTACTGGCTCTTCTAGTCCTACTGCCTGGTAAATAGAGGAATACTCTGGATAGTTCTCATCAAACCATTCCTTGTAGCTTGGCTCGTTGTTGTATCTATCAACATAACTCTGAGGATCTTTTGTCTCATCAACAAATGGTGCTAGTCCCAAGTCTTTTGGTTTGGTTGGTGTAGTGGGTTCTGGTTCTGTTGGCTCTGGTTTTGTTGGTTGTGTAACTGGTTCTGGCTTTTCTGTAACTGTTACTTTGATTGATTCTCTGTCTTCAAATGCTCCTTTCTTTACCACAATATCAAAAGAATAAGAAGCAGGAGCTTGGGATTTAGTTGGAGTCCATGTAAATTTTCCTGTATCAGAATTAATTTTTGCACCTGCTGGAGGATTCTTTTCTAAACTAAACACGGGATCTTTAACTGATTCAGTAAGTGATGCTGTAAATGACAAAGTCCTTTCTTCTTCAATTATTTTATCTGGAATTGATTTTAATTCCAAAACAAAATCTGCAACTTCAAATACTTTATTCCCATCAAATTCTAATTCTATTTTGACTCCATTTTCTTCCTTTTGTGAATCTGTAAATGCTGTTGCAGTATAAACTCCGATTCTATCAAAGATTTTTTCTACTGATCTAGGTATTGTTGAAAATTCCCTTTGGTCAGGTGTAGGATCAGATAGTATATCCTGGAAATCACCAGAGGAATCACGAATTATTACATGTACTGCCTCTTTGCCGCTTTGAGTGCCGATAAATTTCAAGTTATCGTCCTCAGTGTAAGATTCTTCTTCAAGTGAAACAGAAGATACACTAGCATAGGCCGGTGTTATCATAACTGCAAATAACGAAAATATTGTAACTACTGCTAATTTTTTCTTCACATTATTGATGTTCATTGTTTATTTTTAAAAAACGCGTATAACTTCTTCTCATTTTTTGCTAAGAATTATTCACAAAATCATAAATCTAGTAAAAATCTCATGTACACTTCATTATTTTCCTTGATTTCCATGTCATAAAACGTTGGAGCTTTGATTTCCACCTTGAAATTATGTTTTTTAAAGTCAAGAGGTTCTCCAAACACCTTTGCATTAATGATATAACCATCTTTTTCTAAAATTTCTATTTCTGTTCTTCTTATTGCGAATCCTTCTGTTATTAAAACAAAGGTAATTTCTTCTAACCAACTAAAAAGAAGATATCTAAGGTCTTTTCCTTTTGCCACAATCTCTTTTTCTTCTCTTTCTTCTACCTTTTCTTGGTCTAGTGTAATGTTTATGACAGCATCAGCTGTTACTGTAAATGCTTCTTTGAGATCCTTTGCCCTTACTTCAATTATTGCATCAGTTGCGTGATCTAAAAAATTATAACTCAATTATTCTTTGAAATATTTTCTAATTATTAATTCAGTTGGTTTTTTGTTATAATTTGAGAATTTCTAACACAAAGAAATCATCAGTAAGAAAGCTGCGAAATTGCTTATAGTCTAGCTGTTTATGGTTGACAAATTTTGCAAAATTTATCTTGACATTTGGAATAATTTTGACAGTGACAATTACACCGGCAAATAGAGTATTTTGCACTAGTTGCAAATAGTAATACTTTTTCACTTGCATGTACAAGAGCAGCAAGTTCAGTCCTAGACTATTATATCAGCCTCATTTGTAGAGTAAATTAAAACAAATCCACTAACTTCAGTTGTAAATGAATAAGACTCAGATGACTGAACCTGAAATTGAAGAGTTATTGGATACTCTAACTTAGGGATTATTTTTTCTTTTTTTAAAACAATTTAGATGGGAAGCATTCTGTGAACATATTGGAATTACTAGATTCATTTTTGATATGGATTTCAGAGTTTTTAGGAGAACACCTCTATGAAGGCATTTTTCTTGCAGCGCTCATTGAGACAATAGTTCCTCCTGTACCTACCCTTGCTGTATTTCCGACTGCAGGATTTTTGGCATCTCAGCAACAAATGCCACTTGTTTCTGTAATCCCGATGATATTATTGGGTGCAGCGGGAGCTACTATTGGCACTTCTGCACTCTATTTTATTGCATTAAAACTTGGAAGAACAATTCTTTTGAGATATCTCAAAAAAATTAGGGTTTCAGAGAAAAAACTGGAAAAAGTTGAGACATGGTTTGAAAAATACGGAGACAAGGCTGTATTCTTTGGAAGATTGGTTCCTGTAATGAGAGAGATGATCTCAATTCCTGCTGGGTTGCTAAAGATGAGGATTCTAAAGTTTGTCCTGTACACATTTGGTGGCTCATGTGTCTGGTCTGGTGGAACAATTCTATCTGGATATTATTTTGGAACTGGATTAAACAGTTTTTGAAAAATAAATTACCTCCATTGAATAAATCAAATGATAAAATGATATTATCTTTGAATTATCTTTTACTGGTTCCTTTTTTTGGTATTTACCGGTTCTTCTTTAACATTTAGCAATGATATTAGCTTGCCATTTCTTTTAGAATCTTTATCTTTTGATAACAATAGTAGGCGGTAACAAAATTATGTTCATCTAAATCCCTTGAGCAACTAGAACATTTCATAATATACTTTGCATTTTTATGTATTTTAATCAATCTGGAATTTTAGAATTTTTTCATCTTTTTTAATTCATTTTACTTTTGTTAAATTGGTTAGATTAGTTTTGTTTGCTTTTTTTCTTCCCAGATTAGTTCTGTCATTCCAAGCTCAAGTCTTAACGAGTTTGCAGTTGCCGGACCAAACCCTTCAAAATGATTATTTGTCATTACCAATGCAAGAGGAACATTTTGTGTTTGAAGTGTTTTGGCCCATTCCTTTACCAATCCACTTCTATCCTTTGACACTCTCCCAAAATCTGAATCAGGAATAGAGCGATCTCCGATTAATCTGACATATAGGCAATCAGATGTAACTGGTTTTGAATTATCTACGCCTGCAATTTCATTCCAAACCAAGCAAAGATTATTCTCTTTAAGATAGGCTATTGCTTCTTCAGAGAACCAGGATTCATGTCTTCCTTCAATTGGATACAAAAAATCATCAGGCAATAAAGAAAACAAGCTCTCGAGTCTAGGTTTTGCCTCATAAAATGACAAAGAAGGAGGCATTTGTAAAACAAGAGCAGAAATCTTTTGATGAAGTGAACTTAATGCGGCAAGAAAAGAAAACACCTCAGAGCTGACATTTTCCAATCGTTTTTCATGTGTTATTATCTTTGGAAATTTTGCAGTGAACCTAAAATTATCCGGAGTATCATCATGCCATCTCTTTGTAATAGATTTATCAGGTATCTTGTAAAAAGTTGAATTGATTTCAGTAATGTCAAAAATCTGTGAATAATATTTTAACCAGTCAGAACTTTTGATACCCTTTGGATAAAATGTGCCAGACCAACCAGAATAACTCCAACCAGTACATCCAATTTTTACTTTCATTTCACTTTAGGTGTTCTTTTCTCTTTTTTATTTTAGCAGAAAATCAAAAAAGAGTACTAACCTCAAATATACAGATTATGAATTTTATCATATATGCTGAAAAAATTCTTTAGGCTATTAGCCATCAATTAGTAATCAAATTCAGACTTGGTTGATTTCTTTATCTATTGTCCCACCCTGACCATACACCACAGGTAGTGTGTGACTGCTTACCATCTTTACTTTTCTTATTTGTGAAACCATCATTTCCATGGCATCAGGATTATCTGCTGATATTTTTACAAATACATCATATTTTCCTAATACACCATTTACCTCCATCACTCCTGGAAGATTACTTATTTCAGAAATTACCTCAGGTTCAGAACCTGGACTACAATTTAGAAGCATGTATGATAACATGATTGTTTTTGATTTTAATCCAGCTTAAAGCAGTTTCGGAATATTTGATTTTTTAACATATTCAAATTGATTGTTCTATTAGATCAAACAACCCTAAACTGAGAAACAATTTCCATTTAACTAGATCCAGATCAGAGCGATTTCTAAACTTAACAAATGTTCAAATTTTCTGTATTAGATATTAAATAGTTCATTTGATAACTTAAATCGATGTCACTAGGCATCATAGACTTCAAATAGACCGCGTAGCCCTGCAGAACGAAAATGGCAATCAGGTGTCATGGCGACCTGACAAAGAGAGGAAATCTCTCATAGTTCTGCGAAAAAAGGGTTACGCCATTTAATTTTGATTTAGTTTTGTTAAATTATTATGAAAGAATATTGTCCTGTTCAATGTATACATCCTATCTCATGATAAATTCTTAAAAAATTTTCTTTCAATAGTATTTCCCACTAAAAGCTGGAATACATGAATTTTTTTAGAATAATTTTTATTGTTACTTTCACAGATGAAGCTTCCTCATTTTGTATTAGGGTTCGACTAGAAATTTAACTTTTCAACATTGAATTTTCTTGAACCTCTTGACATAAGAAAGATATTTCAATTTTTTTGTGATGCAACAATAGAAAGTTTTCAAAATATACAAAATAATATTCTGAATGTACTAAAAAGATTGAAAATGAAATTATCTATAATTGAACCTAAAGTTTATTCGAATTTTAATTTACATTTACTACAGTAACCATGCATCTCAAAACTTCCTTTAATGATGAGATACTCTGACTTTTTTGAAATCTTTGCCTGAATATTCTTTAGTGCTTTTTCATCAATGTCATCTATTTTTCCACAGTTAAGACATACCAGATTTATGTGCTCATCAACATGCGCATCAAATCTTGCCTCTCCTTCAACTTCAATCTCGTTTACAAGTTTCTTTTCTCTTAGAAGATCTAGTGTTTTGTAAACAGTTGAGAGGCTTACCATTGGATATCTCTTTTTTACAATGTTGTGGACCCTCTCGGCACTTGGATGGTCCTCAGTATGCAGCAGATAATCCATTATTGCTATTCTCTGAGGAGTGATTCTATGTCCTTCTTCTCTAAGTGAGGTGACAATTTGTTCTAACTGCATGATATTTTTTCCAGTTTTCTCTATTTAATATTTATTGATTATTAGGAATCATTCTGAATAAATAATAACACTTTAATAGGAATCATTCCTAATAAAAGCATGAATAGCCATAATAATTTAGACAATACATATGAATTTGAACAGAAAAAAAGAGTAGTAAACAACGCAATCAGAATTTGCGTTACCTGTGGTAATATCGGAGTCAAGATAGATAATTACGGAATATACTGTAAAGACTGTGACTCTAAATTCCAACGAGAGGAGGCTTACGCCTGCTAAATGGAGAGAAATGATATGAGTACAAGTTTCTGTTCCAACATTTGCAAGTATTACCAAGCAGATGCCTCATTTAGAAAATCAAGTACTTCTATTTACAAAAAATGGTGTTCTGTATGTGACGATTATCTAATCTCAAAATATCACAGATGTCCTTGCTGCCACAATTCATTGATAAGGAGAAATCTCTAATGGCACGCAGTTGTAGGGGACTTTGCTATCAGTTTGAAGGCAAGTCCGTAAGAAACGGTTTGAGATATTCACTTGGCCAAAAGAGATGTACATTTTGTGGTCTGTTTATGGATATTGATTCAGTAAGATGTCCATGTTGCAGCGCCATCCTTAGAACAAAATCCCGTTCCTAGAATACTGGTAATCGCTGTAATATTGTTAAATGAGATTAAATTTCTAGGAATAACTAAATGAAATCAAATATCATTTGAAATAAATAATTAATTCCTAAAAAGATCCAGCATCATCAAAATCATTTTGAAGATTTATGTTGTTTATTGAATCTATGATACCCACATTTCTACATTTGATTGTAAATTTTTCACTAAACTAGGATTACAGGAAATTTTTTCATCACAATCAAATCCGCCTTTAATGAATTTAAGATTAGGATGTTTCTGGCAGAACATCTCAAAATCCCAACAAGGAAAGAAATAATGAAAATGCAATACTCTGGGATTATCATCCACATCCTTTAAAATACAAAATCTACACAAATCATCATTTATCTCAGTCTGACAGGTATCACAAATACGAGATCCAAGTTTCATAAAGGATTTTTTGTCTGTAATGATAAAAACAATTAACAACAGAAAAGAATACTAGTAAACCAATTGGTTTAGTAAGTACTCAAAAAAAATTAGAATTATTGACTTTTTTAGAAAAAAATCAATTTTTACCTTCAGATATAGGAGTTTTGGATAAGATATTCTTCTATGAAAAAATGAATGTTTTTTAATATTTCTGACCTCTTACAACTATCTTATGAGCAAATCTCGAAATTCCAAATTTAATCAAAAAAGTAGTGAATTAGCTATTTCGAATTATTCTCATGTTAATGATACAATGAAAATCATCTATGGTGCCAAAGATGCTGTTGCAAAAGGAGTAGAATTTATGCAAAAAATCAGCAAGAAAATGGATCTATGTTATGACAGCAAGGCCCCATCAATAGTTCTAAACGTTGATCAGTACAAAAATGGATATATCGAAATTAGAAAAAGAGGTGGAAAAATTAGAGTAATTACAGAAGTTACCAATGAGAACATAGAATATTGTAAAGAATTAATGAATATTGTTGATGAAATACGACATCTTGACAATATCAAAGGAGGAACAGCAATAAGTGAAACTGAATACATGGCAACCAATATTCTTCATGAATCAAAACCCCTAACTCAAGTAGTATATAGTAATGTCATTGATGTTGTTGAACAACAACAAAATTTTTTTGATAGTTTATGGAAAATTGCAACCCCTGCTAAACAAAAAATTAGAGAGATTACAAACAAATCAAATCAACAAAAACTCGATATTTTTTCGGCATTAGATAATGAAATTCGGCGATCTATGATTTTTTATTTATCCGAACAAAACATGACACTCTCTCAACTTGCTAAAAAATTGAACATGACACTTCAAGCACTTCAAAAACATTTTCCAAAATTAATTGAATTAGATATAATTGAAAAAAAATCAGATGGTAATGTCTCACTTACAGAACTTGGTTTTGTAGTTGCAAAACAGATTCCCTCAATTCAATTTTTATTTGAAAATCGTGAATATTTTAAAACCCATAATCTGTCGTTAATCCCTACACAGTTTTTACAAAGAATCGGCGATCTACAAGAATTTGAAATAGTTTCAGGAAAAGAAGAAAAAAGATTCAATACTTTTTTTCAAGATTCAGAAGAATTTGTTAAACTGATCACACCAAAAAATTACTTTAATCTAGAATTCCCTACAGTCTCAAAACTAATGAAAAAAAAGGTCAAAATATCTCATATTTCAGATGATAACACAATCAATTCTCCCAGTTGGCAAAATTTAACAAAAAAACTTGAATCAGAAAAATCTATGCTGCATAGAAGCTTTAAAGGAAAAATCACAAAAAACATTCCCATTATTTTAGGTGTTTCAGATAAATCAGCTTGTCTGGCATTTTTTAATCATGATGGAACTATTGATGATAACAATTTGATGTTTAGCATGAATCAAGATTTCATTTCTTGGTGCATTGATTTGTTTGACTATGTTTGGAACAACACGTGATTTAATACTCAGGTTTTGTCGATATTACAAGAATTGCTTCAAGTTGATAGTAATTATTAACTCGCTTTCTTTTTTAGAGAATCTTCTAAAACCAAATTTATTACCTTTGAGAAACTGACAGATTTGTTTTCTTTTTGAATCATCTTTGCTTGTTTTTGTCTTATCTTTGTGACCACATCATCATCTAACATTACGGTAATACGTATTGCCATAATTTGTCATTTTCATACCATGATAAAAACTATTTTTCCTAGAAGGATTTCATCAGTACACAATAATTTTTATAAAAAATCCAAGATTTATTGATAATTTTTTTAAAAACAAAAAAAGAAGAGTTAAAACTCTATTGTTGAACCTTCTTTAACTGAAAATTCTTTTGTGTGAGATTCCCCATGAACATCATACCAGCTTACTTCAAGTGCTAGATTTCTTCTCATTGCTTTTGTAACCTTAATGGTATGTGCCATCTTTATTCTGTCTCCTAACTGAATTTCACTCATGGCAGTTGATTTAAAATTCTGAATTTAGCCTGGGGTGTGAAAAATAATTTTTGATCGCTTGATGTGTTTTGAGTCAAATATACCAATTATACAATTCAAAAATTAACTAAAATTCGGTAAAAATTCGAAAGCTGACTATCGCGGAACAACCTTTACGCAGCCTTGCCGTTATGCTAAGACCGGTAAACAATCGCCAACTTTTGACAATAGGAGATTGTGTCAGCTTTCTGCATTATATAGGTCGTACTAAAATAAAAAGGAGATCCTAATCTAACAAAAGAAAAAAAGAGATTACAATCTTGACTTGTATTTCTAGTTGAAAGGTTCTTTGGTAAATTTCTGGAAGGATATTATGAAAAATACCTGGTTGTATAGTTGGGATGTCTGCATACAACCAGGAGATGACTTGTACAGACATCCTTACTGCTAAATTAAGATTATAAACACAATTAGTACATTTGATGAATGTACCTGACTGCATTAGAATGACTCCTCATTGCAGTCAGGCAGATAACTGGTCAGGTTATTTTTGGCAAGATAAACGACATGAACAGCGTGTTAGTATTTTGATTTAGACATTTCTGATAAAAAACAAATTGGTACATTTTATGGTTGTACTAGAAAAAAAATTGTCAAAATCGAGTTTTCTGATACTTTTTTACAAATCCAAATTTTTAAGTCTCATAATTGTTTTGAACCTATTTGCTCTTTCAATTCTTTTAGTAATTGTTGCAGGACTGATAATCAAAGTAATAATTTCTAGCTGAAAAAAATCTCAAATGGACAATAAATAACTCCTACTTGAGCTTTATAACCAAATTTTGAATTATTGGTTTTATGTTTCGTCTAAGAAAAAAAAGACAAGTTGTATTTATCCATATTCCACCCATCCCAAAGGAGAATAAACAAGGCTAGTCTCTAGTTTTTGATAAATCCATTGTTTATCATCCACTGAATTCCTCTGAAAAATTCATCATCATTTATCAGTCCCTGGCTCCACCATCCAGCGTTTTCTCGAAGCCACGATGGTAATTGTGACTCTGGACTACCTTCAGATGTTGTTCCTTTGGGAATTATGATGATTCCTTGATTTATGAGATACTCTAAACTCAATGCAAAGTCCTGATCAGAAATTTGTGTTAGAGACCACCACTTTGCAGTTTTTCTTACCCAGTCTGGAATTTTTGAAATTTCCCCGACAAAATGTTTACCATCCTGTGTTCTGCATTGTCTTGGGTAGGATTCCATTACGGGATTTCCTGTATCCACACACTGCTCAAAACTGTTAATGACTGGAATTGGAACAATTCTTATAATTTTATCATCATTTACATCTGGACTGCCACGTCCATCCCTGTTACTTGTAAGCAAGTAAAGATATCCATCAGGACCCTCTACTACATCTCGAAGTCTACCATATTCTCCAAGAAATAATTTTTCATGAGATGAAATTTCATTTTTTTCAAAAGATATCATATGAAGATGTTCTCCTCGAAGTGTTGCAACAAAAAACTTTCCAGTCCATTGTGGAATTTTTTCACCATAGTAAAAAGTAGCTCCAGATGGAGCCCAGGCATCATCACCTGAATGTAATATTGGGTTTATCATGTTCTGTTTTTTCTCATCACCTATGATGTCGGGCCATCCATAGTTGCCTCCAGGAAGAATCTCGTTGATTTCATCATGCGCCACTCCTCTCCATCCAGATGGTCCGTGTTCTGTTGCAAGCAATTTTCCATTTTCATCCCAATCTAAGCCCTGCGGATTTCTGTGACCCCATGAATAAACTGCAGTTCCAAATGGATTGTCATCGGGAATGGTACCATCTGAATTTATTCTAAGAATTTTTCCAACAACTGTATCTTTATTTTGTGATGCGTCAGGATTTCCTGCATCGCCAGTTGTGATGTATAGTTTTCCATCAGGTCCAAACTTTAACCTACCACCATCATGGTATGATGCCCCTGCAAATGGATCCTGAATGGTCTTATCTTCTTTAAGAGAATTGTTAGATTCAACATATCTTACAACCTTGTTTTTTGTTTCAAAAAATTCGTTATACGTATAGTAGAGATAAAGAAAATGATTTTCCTCAAAATTCGGATCAAGGGCAATACCTAACAGTCCTCCCTCTCCACCTGCAACATCAAGGGACATTATTGGTGGAAGAAGCTGACCATCCTGTATTACCCGAAGATTTCCTGTTCTCTCAGTGAAAAATATTCTATCATCAGGTGCAAAATCAATGCTCCAGGGAATTGATAGGTTATCAACCACAGTCTCTACTCGTACTCCATACTCTGGATAATCCTGAGCATATGCTACAGGAATTATAGATAATAGTATAACTGCAAAAATAATCTCCTTCATCATAGTCTGTGTGTTGTGTTTCCAATTAAATAATTTCATGAAACTATAGTATCAACACAAAAACTGCCAATACTATTGTGACACCTATGAAAATCAAAGTTTCTCATTCTATTTCTTTTAATTAACAGGCTCATGATACAATACCTTGACCATTGAATTTAAACCACATTTGAAAAAATTTTGAAAATTTAAAAAAAAACTAAACAAAAATTTAACCACTTTTTTGATTTTCTAAAATGATAAAAGTGGAACTTAAGACCAACAACGATTAGTTACTTGGTGACAGCTCCAACTGAATATGATTATTGAAATTTGATATTTAGATTATACTGATAATTTCTACGTGCCAATTATATGCAATACATCAAATGATTAGTGTAATCAAACATCTGATCAGAATATTTGTCCTTTCTTTGCCACAAAAGCAGTTACAATGTGTACATAACAATTATCTGAATCGTTTTTCAATTCTTACCTGTGATTGACTTGTATTTTCTGCTTTGAAAAAATTTACATCTTATTATTACTAATTTAATATTTGATGGAATATGCAAAGATCTGCTCTCTTATTTTAGGAATTGAACCTCAAGTAAGAAGTGCATTTGTATATCATCCTAATGGAGAAATCTTAGCTGGAGGAATGCGAAAAGATGTTGAATCAAGACTACCAATAGACGAAGTAACCAAATCTGTACATAATACAATTTCACGTTGGAAAACCCGTGAATCACTTTATCCATTTTTAGGAAGGGGAAAATATTCCCTAACTGAATATGAAAAAGTCAAACGAATTACATTTCCTCTAGATACGCATGCTTTTCTCATAGTTAGTACCGAAGTCGAGGTGTCCCACGATCCTGTAATTCAAAAAATTTTACAGTTAACTAGATAAATTTTCAAATTCACAATTTTGAAAATTTATGTTGTCTTTGATTTTTTGAAAACTGAAACTATCAACAATGCAATTCCTGTTATCAAAACTCCAATTCCTATGCTAAACTCTATTACTAGTCTTTGATGAATATCTCTTTCTTGTCCATCTAGCATCAGGTAGGATTCAGATTCCATGCTTTCAAAGTATTGAATTTGAGGATAATCAAAAACCACAACAAATGCTCCTAAAATTATCACAGCAATGCCTACAAAAAATAAAGTAACGTTTTTGATTTCCATATTAAGATCTTGGAGATCCTTGATGCTGTCCCCTTTCGCAATAATCACAAATTTCCTTGATAATTGATTCTACCTTGTCTGCATCCTTTTGAAATTCAGCCTCTACAATTGCATTTTCTTCTTCATATCTGTGCCCAAACTCCTTGATCTCGTTTGGACAATTGCACTTGTCGCACTGACACTTTTTCATAACGTTAGTCGTATTTGCTATGAATACAAGTATTTCTCTATTATTCAGTTTTGAACTTTACATTACAAGAAGGACAATACCACGAAACAGATTCACCCTACTCTCTGAACATCAAGCCTCCACACTTTGGACAAAATCTTATTTCTTCATTCACTGAATTTATTTTCCAAGTATTCCATCTAAGCATTGCTTTGATCTGTTTGGTTTTTTATTTCATCATCTAATATTCGAAATAATTTTGCAAGATGTGATAGTGCAAGCTGAATTCTCTCCTTTGGAATATCTTTTGTGATTTCCTGTGAGAATCGAAATTTCTCTTTTCTTGTCTGCTTTACATCTTCTCTGAGTTTAATCTTCTTATCTAAATCCATTTGAGAAATTTTTTCAAAATATGGTTGGATATTATTAATGATTTCCTCTTCTAGTTTTACCATTGGACTTGATTTTAGCTCATCATATGATATTCCAATAAATGAAATAACCTCTTGACTCACAATCAATCATAGAATTTGAGAAAATCTAAGCATTTCGAGTTAATCGCTTTGCCTTTGCAAACACAGCAGACCAATCCTTCCAAGTTAATCTTCTTGTCTGTGTGTTTTGTTTTGATGGGTGGTATGAGGTTAAAATCTTGTAGCTATCATTGGTGAACAGCTTGTTGTGTCCAAATTTTTCGGATTTTATCTCAAGTAACTTGCATGTAGTATCATATGCAATCTTTCCAAGACATAGAATCACTGCAATGTTTTTCAGAATTTTAATCTCTTCTTGTAGATAAACAAAACAATTTTCCATCTCATCTCTTGTAGGCTTGTTTTGCGGAGGAGCACATCTTACTGCAGCTGTAATGTAGGCATCATTTAGAACCAACCCATCATCTATACTTTGACTGGTAGGAATTGAGGCAAATCCATGTCTGTGCATTACTTTTGCAAGCCAGTCTCCTGAGGAATCTCCTGTAAACATCCTACCTGTTCTGTTTCCACCATGAGCAGCTGGCGCCAATCCAACAATTAACAGTCTGGCATTAATATCGCCAAATCCAGACAATGGCTTACCATAATATTCTTCATCTCTGAATCGTCTTACCTTATTTTTTGCAACATCTCTGATATATTCAGACAATCTTGGACATTTCTTGCATTTTGCAATTCTTGTGTTAAGTGAATCAATTCTACTCATTTTTTTCACATGTGTTCAAATTACTCTGCAATTCTTGGGGGTAAAGGCTGTTTTGCATGATTAACCCATTGTCTTTTTAAGATTAGTAATAAATGCAAACAAGTAATTCCTAATGTAGATGGAAGAATTGAAATTTTTCATGGATGTATCGCCAAATTGGTGGCTAAAGGCTAGAAGCGATAATAATTATTTGAGAAAATATGTCTTTGAAAAGTTTAACCGTGATTATTATCCAAGAATTATCTCCCAAGGAAGACACAAAATTGATTTAGACAAATCAGGCCTGCCAATTAAAGAACATGTTATTGAAATGTTGAAATTGGGAAATTTCGAATATGAATTCTTGCCTGAAGATGAGCAACTCAAAGAGAGTTATTCAATCTCAAATGGCTACATTCACTTTAATCCAAGAAGAAAAAAGGTAAATTCACGCCTCTTAATCAAAGTCCAAGTGGAATTGAAAAGAATAACAATGAAATACCAAAAAAACGTATAATTTAACATGGCATCAGTAATTGTAATTCCTATCATTATTGTAGCAATCATAGGACTATCAGGATATCTCATTCATCGATTTTTTATTTACGATTTGTTGTGCAAAAGATCCGTAAAACAAACACTTCAAAAATATAACATCAAAAAGACTCCTTCTCAGATAATTAAAGAATACTACAATAACAAAGGAGAAGACATTTCACATGAGGAAATCCAAAACCTTGAAAAAAATTACAGGCAAAACGAACCTGAGCAATTTCTTGCCATGTATGATGCAATCAGAGAAAACCTCAAAAAAGAATAGTAATTTCTAGATTAAGGACTGACAGGTATCTGAATAAACGGTGTTCCGCCTTCACCTACAACAAGTGGTAATTGACCATCCCATGCTTGTGTTTTGAGCCATTCTAAATAATTTGGATTCTCTGCTAGCGCTTGGTTAATTATAGAAATAGCTTCTGCTTCACCTTTGGCCTCTGCAATGTTTGCGTTTGCCACACCTATTGCATTTGCCTCTCTTTGCCTTGCCTCGACTTCTATTCTTCTCAAGTCGTTTTCAGCTTTGAGTGCCTTTTGTTCAGCCTCCACTTTGGCCTCAATTGCTTGGGCAAATAATGGAGAGAATTCAAAATCAGTAATTGAAATTACTTCTGTTACAACCTCAAATTGACTTAATCTGTCTCTAATTGAAACTTCGATATCTTGTTTAACAAGAGGTCTTTTTGTAATTAGTTCTTCAGCATTATAATTTGCAGTTACCTGTTTTACAGTCTCTTCTATGGCAGGCTGAATTACTCTATTTTCATAATCAAGTCCCAGATTCTTGTATAATCTGTGTACAGCTTCTCTATCTGGATGATAGTTGACAGTAACAGTTGTCTCTACTGTCTGAAGGTCCTTTGATGCACTTCGAGTCTCTTTTTCATATTTGAGAGTACGAACCTCGACATCAACTACTTCATCTTGGAAAGGAACCACAAAATGTAATCCTTCATCAAGCGGTGGATTTGCAAGATCAACTGCATTCCAGTGTAAAAGTACTCCTCTATGACCTGCGTCTACTATTTTGACTGAAGCAAATGCAATTACTCCAATAAGGATAAGAATAACAATGCCTATTGCAACTCCTTTTGCGGCATTCATGTTTACACTAACTTTGGGAGTCTGGTATCTTGACAATTACTATAACTTGCTTATTTCCTACTTTTATACTAATCCTAATCCAAAATGAAATTAGGCATTAGAATTCTCTTTACTTAACAAATTTATCATCTCTTGACGTACCTAAATAGATGGCCACAGATTATTCCTGGATTTATTTGCTGATTTTTTTAATAATCCCGCTAGCTAGAATTATTCCTCGTTTCTTGGCTAGAAGAAAAATGAAAAATAATTCATCTCAAACAATTCAAGAAAATGAATTTCGACCAAGTTTTGATGAATATAGAGAGCCTCAAAGAGGTTTTTCAGAACCTCAAAGGGAATTTAAAAAACCTCAAAGAGACTTTACAAAACCTCAAAGCAAAAAGATGCTTGTTTTAGGAGAATTAAACAGAGGATCCAAAACCTTTGAAAGCATTCAAAGAAACACAGGTTTTGATAATAAAGAACTTGAAACAATTCTAGAGGATCTAGAAAATAAAGGACTGCTAAAGGTACAACAAAAACAAGGATTGTTTGGTCCAAAAATTGAACTATATCCTACTGATAAAGGATTCAAAGAATACTATTCTTAGATACAATACGCTATGACCTGTTCACGCCTCAAAACAAAATACCAATAAACAAGTTTTTGAATGATAAATGCCTAATGATAGTTAGTGACAATCCAACAAGTAACACGAGAGGTTCTTGTATCATACATTGAAAATGATGCAAAAATTCTAGTTGATAGTTTTGTTGAAAGCGCAATAGAGTTAGCTGAAGAAGTTCATTCAGGAATTACAAGAGAAGATGGCAAGTCCTCATTTCTTGAAACTCATGTATGGCCAGTGACGCTAGATGTAATCAAGCATTATCAAGGAACAGACAAACTTCTTACTACACTTCAGATTGTCTCAGCAGTTTTACATGATGTCCTGGAAGATAATGACAAAATCCTAGATCTGTATTCGGCCAAAGCCTATGGATTTGATGCATACTTTAAACACAGATTTGGAGATTATGTCTACAACAATGCCATGATATTAAAAACAAAACCACTTGAAAACTTTACAGGTTCTAATGAGGAGGAAAAAAAGAGACAAAGATTTTTTGAATACTGCTCTGATTTGTCTAGTTCAAAATATGACGTAAAGATAATCAAGCTTACAGATAGAATAAACAACATGAAATTCATGGCTCAAGTTCCTCAACACGAAAAAATAAAGAGGTATCTGCGAGAAGCTGAGGATTTTTACATTGGATTTACTTTACTTCCTCCACAACTCCCAGAGTATTATTCTGAAATTAGAAAAGCCTATGATGAACTAAAAACCGTTAAAGTTATTGTCTAGTTTATCTAGCCGTACTTGTAATGAATTCCTTTCTCACCACGGGGATGTCTCCACTCGGTTTCTTGTGAACATGTTCCACAATCTACACAACCCTCATGTTGTATGATGACATTTCCACCTTCCTCAGTGTAACACTTTGCAGGACATAGAGTAACCATCTTTTTCATATATTCACTAGTAGGCTTTAGAACCTTGATGTGAGATGAATTATCATCGTTGTAGCTTAGGTTTGCAATTCTATCTGCAATTGATGGAATACTTGGAGAATAGGTTGTAGATACTGTCTCACCTAATCGTTCGGCAAGCTCTATTGGGACCTTTACGTAAGTGTCTTCTGATTCTACCATTGGAAGGAGTTTTTCATAACCTAAAATGTTTGCAAACTTTACAGCAATTCCCCTCAAGGTTCCACTTGACATCATCTTTAGGATTGGGCCATAGCGTGATCCAATGATGTCTTTTGGCACGTCTTTTGCTGCATCAAGGAAAATCTTGAGGTAATCCTTGTCAATCTGTTTCATGTCTATGGTGTATGGACTCTTCTCTGTTTGCTGAGAATAGTATTCACCTAGATAATCAGACGAAAAGTCATTCTTGTCAATTGCTCTTGCCACTGCATTAGCTGCTCTGACTCCATCATCTATTCCAACATTGAGTCCCTCGATTCTTGGACCAACAAAGACTCCTCTTCCTGCTGCATCTCCGACAAACAAGATATTTTTGTAAAATGGTTTTGTCATTCTGCATCTCTTTCCATCTGGAACTAGTTTTGCTCCATATTCTGCCTCTACATAGTCTGAACCAAAAGTTACTCCCAACTTGTCTAGCATTTCCTCAATTTTAGATAACCTAGTTGCAATAGCCTCCTCTGTCTTGAATTTGCCTGAATCAATTAGTCGTTGTCTTCCACTTGATGAAAGATGTGCCTCACGGATCTCATTCCAATTCTTGATTTGCTTTGCTACTGCAAAGCGAATTCGCAACTGCTCTTCTTGTGGAAGACTCTTATCAATTTCCCCTTTGATTGGTACATCATCTTTGATAAATTCACTAATCATTGGATTTTTCAGCAATGCATCAATCAAGGTGTATGGTTCAGTTGGATTTGACAACTGCGAGTCAAAGTGGTATACTGCACCAACTGAAAGTGTATTGGAATTTGTATAGAGAAATCCTCCTCCTATGTGGTTTAGTGTAACATCTCCTGCAAATAGATGGGCTGCTCCCTCATTTGATGAGATTCCAAATCTTTTTTCAATAATTTCTTCAGGAAGTTTTACAATTACTTTGACTCCTTGATACAACTGTGTTGGTGTAAACTTTGGTCTTGCACCAACCATTTCCGCAATTTCAGAGTTTACGCCATCAGCTGCAATTACTGCTTTGACTCCAAACTCATCTAGCTCATCAGTCTGAATTATTGCACTATCGTTATCATTCCAGGTAATTGAGCGTACATGCACGCCTGGAATTATTCCGCCACCTAGTTTTTCAGCTGCCTCATTTGCTTGTCTTGCAAACCATAAGTTGAGTTTGTTTAACAAAACAGAATATCCAAAATTTGCTTGATACTCGTGTGCCGCAGTAAGATCCATGGAATAGACCTTGTCTTTTGATGTTGAGTGCAAAACATATTTTGTTATCTTTCTCTCAAATGGAGCATCATCTAAAAAATTCTCATAGACCTGTTCTACATTATTTACAGTTCCTTTCTTTGGTTTCTTTGAATAAAGAATTCCACCTGACAAATTTTTTGAGCCAACCTCTGATCCTGCCTCTAACAGAATTGCCTGCTTGCCGAGATTTGATAATTGCTTTAGAGCAGCTAGACCTGCAGTACCCCCTCCAATTATTGCAACATCATATTTTTCCAAACTATGATGCCTCCACAATTTGTATCTGTTTTTTTATCTCCTCAATTAATAGAGGAATCACATCTTCTATTCTTCCTTTTATGAAAATATCACACTCATCTTTGATTGGGGCTTCCTCATCAGGATTAATTGCTACTACAAATCCTGAATCCTTCATTCCCCATACATGTTGCATCGCACCGCTGACTCCTGCTGCAATGTATAACATGGCACTTGTCTTGTGTCCACTAGTTCCAATCACTCTGTCTGGAATCATATATTTTGAATCCAAGGCAGAACTTACTTGGTATGGTTTTTTAGATATTGGCAAGGTTACACCAATTTCTGCGTTTAATTGCTTTGCCAAATCTTCGATTAGTTTGATATTTTTCTCAGGGGCTTCTTTTATTCCTCTTCCAAAGGACACAATTGTTCGTGGTGTCTCAAAGTCAACCTCACTTTGAATAACTTCTCGACTAAGCACTTTGACTCTGAGATCTCTTTGGTCAATTCTTGGAACAAATTCAATTATTTTTCCCTCTCTTTTTGTGTCCTGCTCTAGTGGCTCAAAAACACCTGGTATAATACTGCATGCTTGAGGATGATAATCTCTCTTAAAGGCAGGATTTCGGTTATCAAGACAAAGAATTGTAGTCCACAAGAATCCCGAAAAGTCAGGCCTGTACATCTCTAGGGTTTTTTCATATGTTTCGTTCTTTCCTGCAGTTTTCTGCTGGTGAGACATTTCAATGTCCTCTATTACAAGTTGATTGATATCTGAAGCCAGTCCAGAATTTAGACCAGCCAAGACAGTTGAGGACAGGTGTCTTCCTATGCTGTCAGCTGCAAAGAACATGTACCTTGGACGCTTGAAGTCTTGAGCGTATTGTGGCTCTATCTGGCCACCTATCTCTTTGTTGATTGCGATTTGACAGATTACTTTGGTGTAAATGACATTTCGCATTTCTTCTAGCTGTGGATGATCACAGTAAATTACTGCATCTGCTCCAAACTCGATTAGTTCCTGGGACAAGCCCTTGATGTTATTTCCTAAAACAATTGCTACAACTTTTTCATTAGATGAATACTTTTGATTAAAGCCATCCATTAATCGTCTTGCTTCACCTACCATTTCTTTGCTAACTGGAATTAACTTTCCGTCTTCAATTTCAACTACAACGTATAGGTGTCGATATTTTTCTGCCATTACTTTATCACCATTGCCTCCAAGGCTTCTTTCATTTTTCCTACAACCTTTTGGAGTTGTTCAGGATCAGAACCGTCTACTACTTCGGCCCTTCTAGTAGCTGTAGATTTTGGAACTCTTTCAACTTTGTAAACTATTGTTGGTGAACCCGGAAGACCTACAAGACTTTTGGCAACTCCCATTTCATCTGCATTAAACACTTTGAAGTATTCTTTAAAGTTGGAAGCTCTCTCTGTTGCTTCTTTTTGATATTTTTGAAATGCAAGTCGCTGAGAGACTTTGTCAAAACTAGATTTGTATGTTGGATCAATTGATATGAATACTGGAAGTGGAGCTTCGACTTCTTCAATTACATCAGGAGCTCCTTGCAAACTAATCAATCGTTTTGCACGAATAGTTCTAGTTTTCATATCTAAATTATAACTAATTACATTTCCAAGAAAAGTAAATCCAAGCTTCCATGCCGTTTGCGGTCCTGTCTGTCCAGTTTCACCATCAGAAGCTCTGTGTCCTGCAAAAACAATATCCATCTTTCCTTGCATCTTTAGGACTCCTGTTTTGAGAACTTCGGCAGTTCCCAGGGTATCAGCACCTGCAAACAATCTGTCACTATACAGATGTAGCTCTTCTGCATCTGAGATCTGCTGGGCCTGTTGTAGTGCTACATCGGCATTAGGCGGACCCATCGTTCCAATGGATACTTTGGCACCGTACATCACCCTAGCATAAAATGCTGCATGAGCTGCAATTGCGCTGTGTGGACCCAGAGTATTCTTGGTTTCTGCCCGATTTAGGGTTCCATCTGGATTGTAGCTAACATTTCCTTCTGAAAAGTCAGGCTCTAATTTTATGACAACAGCTACATTCAAGTCACTCATATTTGCACACCTTGAAATTAGCTATTGGTAATAAAAACCAACTATTACCATTTATCACCAATGATAGATCCACGATATCGATAGATTGGCATAAAACTGGAGATGCTTTGGAGAACATCAAAAAATGTCACTTTTGAATTTCTTTATAGACTGAAATGATGATTACTAATCAGAGAAATCAGTCACTCTGCTAATTTACAATTGACATTAGCTCACATTTGCACTCTTGTCTTTTGCCACATTTTGGGCAATTACAGTCACACAAGAGTAGCGGTGCATCACAACTTGTACACTTTGTATATTCTGCAAAGTCTTCTCTCAATTGAGAAATAATAGTTAAACTAGAAGTTAAATCTGAAATAATTTTCCTTAAAACTTGTTTATTTTAGAGATAAAATTTGGATGAATATTCATTA
Organism: Nitrosarchaeum sp.; assembly: GCA_965223805.1. Classification (GTDB taxonomy): domain Archaea; phylum Thermoproteota; class Nitrososphaeria; order Nitrososphaerales; family Nitrosopumilaceae; genus HKST03. The sequence goes on from OZ245014.1 coordinate 1,670,330, forward strand.
TAATTTAGATAGATTCCAATCTTGAGTTCTTCCTTGCTAGTGGATGTGTCAGGAAATTGAATAACTAATCTCTAAGAATCAACTGCAATCGGTTCAAATTTTTACAGGAGCACATTGTGCTAGGGGATATAGTTAAGGCATTAAGATTAAGACCCACGTGGAAAATAAATTGAATTATCAAATAATGAAGCCGGAATGATAGATGAAGACTCCGGAATGATAACTGATAACGACAGTACAGAAGATGCTGGAAATGGGAGAAAAAAGCGCAGCAGAGAAAGAGGCAAGGACAGCAAACCCCGAAACTTTCCATTGAATACTCTAAAGAACTTGCCACAGTTTAGAGACAAGTCTCATGAAGAGTTAAGACAGTACATACTAGAAAAGAAGGGAGTTGACATTGGAAGCAACTTTAATTTTGGAAAAATTGCATTGTGGATTTTGTTAGGACTTGCAATTGTTGCAGGAGGAATTGGATTAGCAAGATGGTTGCAGCAAAGACAAGAAAGGAAAAACGATGATTACACAGTAGATGCAAACTCGATAAACTACTGATAATTTCTACGCATTGCTTTTATGTAAAATGCACAAAACCAGAAACAGAAAGTAGACAGGTTGGAGGTTTCTTTCCCGACCATGACAGTACCTCACAATCGTCTATTTATTTTCATTACAATATATTTTGAAATCAAAATTACCACAAAAATAGATGCTATCAGAGTAAATCCTACAGGTATGTCATTCTAGATGTAAAACATTATGAATTTTTTAATTTTGTACATTTTCATGAAAAATCACAAAATAAGCCGGTTATTATAGGAAGAAGAATAACTCACATTGAGCTTATTTATGGTACTAAAAATTATCAATACTGATACTGTCTGTAAACGTTGTGGAAAAAATTCCATGCTTACTGATGGGGAGACTGGAGAAAGATTTTGCGGAAAATGTGGCTATGTCATTTCTGAGATGCTGCAAGATTCTGGACCCGAATGGAGATCATTTTCTAAAGATGGTAGCGGTACAGATCCTACAAGAACCGGAGCTCCAACATCACTTGCCATGCATGATAGGGGACTTGCAACCACCATCAATCCTCTAAATCGAGATTCATCTGGAAAACCACTCACATCTACTATGAAAAGTACCATTGAGAGGCTAAGAACCTGGGACAGTAGAAGTAAAGTTAATGCATCTACAGACAGAAATCTCAGGCAAGCATTAACTGAATTATCTCGACTCAAAGACAAACTTTCCCTTTCTGATGCAGTAATTGAAAAGGCATCATATATCTACAGAAAAGCCCTTGACAAGGGTCTTGTAAGAGGACGTTCCATCTCAGGACTTATTGCAGCTGCACTTTATGCTGCATGCAGAGACACAGAAACACCTAGAACACTAAAGGACGTTTCAGATGCCGGCAATATTCCAAAAAAAGACATTGCTAGATGCTACAGAATGATATATCATGAATTGGAGCTAAAGATGCCAGTTGTTGATCCCATTCAATGTATTGCAAAGATTGCAAGCAAGCTTACAATATCAGAAAAGACAAAACGGAACGCATCCAAAATACTCAAAATTGCTAAAGAACATAAAGAATCATCAGGCAAGGATCCAATGGGACTTGCAGCAGCTGCACTTTATCTGTCGTGTGTAAAAAATGGTGAAGATATAACTCAACGAGATGTTGCCGAAGCTGCAAACGTTACTGAAGTAACTATCAGAAATCGATACAAGGGTTTACGATTAGACCAGAACAAAAATCTGTAGATAGCACTATAATTCCTGATTGGATTTGTAATAATTTGCATTATCAAATGGTTGTTTATGTGGTTGCCATAAGGATAATATCCTTTTTTTGAATTATGTTTTTCTAGATTAGTAAGGTAATCTTTTGGGTTGATGATATCTTGTATGACAAAGTGTTATGTACTTTGAGAATTATAGAGTTGTGCTAATGATTATATCAACGGGTTCTCTCTGATTTTCCTCAAAACATGATGAATATTGCCTGCCGAATTATGAAGTAGAATTATTTTTTTCAGGGTATTGATGAAATTTTCATGGGATAAACTGAAAGTAAATTTTGAATTGATCAAAATTTCAAAATGAAACACTATTAACTGCGACTGCAGTAATTTTTTCCTTATGGGTAAGCGTCAAGTAAAAAGCGAGAGTGCATTAAAAGAAATACAATTGCCTCAAGAAGGGGAGATGTTTGGAAGAGTGATAAAAATGATGGGAGGAGAAAATGTCATGGTAAAGTGTGAAGATGGTATTGTTCGAAGAGGAAGAATTAGAGGAAAACTCAAAAGAAGAGTTTGGATTAGAGACAATGACCTTGTAATTATTGCACCTTGGGAATTTGGTGCAGAAGAACGAGGAGATATCTTATGGCGCTACACCTTGCCGCAAGTTGAGTGGTTAAAGCAAAGTAAGCATATTCCACTAGATTTTTAGATTCATGAAATTGTAATCACTGGATGCCTCTTTTCTTTTTTCACCCTTTCATGCCATATGCTACTGACACTGAATAACATCCTAATCCACATTCTTCACATCTAGGTTTCATGGAATCTTTTTCTGCACTTCCAATACAGCAGGGCAGTTTCTCCCTACCCATATGATCAAGAGATAATATTGTCCATGTAGGGCAATCGACTGGAATTGTTCCTTTTCCTCCCCAACTTCCTTTCATCAACTCTAACTGTTTTTTTGGATTGGCTATGTAATCTTTGTATTCATTTTGCTGCATTTTGATAATCTCATCAACTACTCTTGTTCTTTCTTCTCCAAAAGGAAGCCAAAGCGGATCATCTTTCATGAAAGGAGTATGAAACTGAAAACCAATTTTGTTTGTATGGTCTTTCCAATCTTCTATGACTTTTCTTACAGTCGTGAAATTTTTAGAGTTTATAGTCATCGATATCCAAATATCCTTCCAAGCTTTCTTGCCATTGCTCTTTACATAATCAATTACATTTTTTCTGGTTTTTTCCCAAGCCTCTTCTCCACGTATTTCATTATGTATCTGACGAGTTCCATCAATTGATATCCAGTAAAAATAGAGATTATCAAAGTGAGGTAGAGGATATGTGCCGTTTGTAACCACACAGGCACGTTTTGGAAATTTTTTAATGAATAATTCAACAACATCTGGCCTCATCATGGGCTCCCCACCAACAAGTGTCACAACAAAGACATGTTGTTTCTTGAATTTTCCCTCAATTACTTTTTCCCACTGTTTTAAGGTGAGATCCTCATCTTCTTTTCTATTAAGCCACCAGTAACAGTGCTTACAGTGTAAATTACAAACATTGGTGATATCTGCAGAGCCATAAATTGGACTGCGTTTGTTAAAGAGTTTGTAGCCTGCAAACTTTAGCCCAAGATGAAAATACAATGGAGATTCTCGAAGTATCTGTTTAAATCCACGTCCCATTATCTCCATTATTCTTTTTTTGACATTTCAAAAATTTAACACTTGTTCAAAAATACGGCTAAGATGAACCTTATCTTGATCCTTTTCAAACAATGAAGATATTTTTTCAACCTTTGTTTTTTAATCAAGAATATTCTTTTCCTTAAATATCAATTAATGTATCATAATGTATGCCACAACTACAAATTACTAAAGCAACGATGACTCGAATGAAGGATATTGTAGGAGCAACCAATGTACATGATGGAGACTATCTGATTAACGAAATGATTGACATTTTTGAAAAGAAAATCAGGAATTTGAGCTAGATAATGCTACAATTTCTTGCATTCCTATTGCCTCTAAATTTCATAAAAGAAGGAATCAACTAATGGTAGTTTGCAATAAATGCTATAATGATCATCATGATCAGTGCATGGGAAAAACTGGAATGTTTGATTGTGGTTGCAAATGTTTTAAAAAATAAAGTCAAATCTATCATAATCTGAGTAGTGAATAACAATTACTCTTTGATAATTTTGATAAGAAAAATACTGATTATTTTCCAATCTCTCCAGCACATTTTGATGAACATGTTGAATCGTCAATCAAACTTTCATATTCTCTACCGCAATGAACGCACTTTCTAAAAGACATGCATTGTTTACGCATTCATTCTATAAAAGAAAACAAAATTTCTCAGTTGAATTTATTTATCTAATTCTATGTGCAAGGAGCAAAAAATCTTTTTTTCAAATACAAAATATGTAAGACCATGTGGATTCTTCCATTTTTAATGTAAAATTAGCTTGTTTTGTGGCTTTTTTCATGTTCTAGAACTTTATCAAAAGTATCCATAAACCCTATCCACCGGAATTTGCATTTTGGGCAATTCCAATTCAATTTTGATTCTTTCCTTGCGTGAAGCAATTAATACATAATGCCTGAATGTTTGTTTTTGCATTGTTTCTGATATCTCCGTCAATATATCCAAATTCTGGCACGTTTGATATGTTGAATTTTTTTTCACATTTTTTACATTTGTGTTTTTGTACTGACAAGACAGTCTGTTTTTAAGTATTGTTAAATTCTTTTTGTATCATAATGTTGCCTCTTTCCATACTATAATAGAGTGCTGGTTGAGATGAGATTACTTTTTTAATTTTTTCAAAAACAAAATGAAAATAAATTTTATTTTATTTTATAAAATATTGTTAGGCTAGTTATGCAATGTTTCTTTGATACCTAACAGAACTGTTTCCCTTTCAAAGTTTTCAGGGATTGATTTTAGAATTTGTTTTGCTTTCATTTCAATACTGTATGGGTATTGCACTGTAATATATCACACCCATCAGTCACTTTACTACGTGATTTACTTTTACATAGGATCAATTAAGATGTGATTTAGGCACAATCATCTGCCATTTCTTCATCTTTGATATTTTTTGGATCTAAAATATTGAGATGATACAGAATTGATTTTCTGTGAGACATTTTACATCAAATTATGGCTATGATTCCCAGTAAAACAATAAATGGTATACCAAATGCCATTCCTATTTTTTTATTTTTCATACTCTTGTCTTTTCTTCTGTTATATTAACAGGATGAACCAATGATATTTTTGTGAAAATAGCAACCCTTCTTATAGTTGAGACATCCTGCAAAGATATGTCACAAGACAGAAAAATGTACAAATGTACATGCAATGACTGCGGCAAAGATTCAGAAGTTCCTTTTGAACCAAAACAAGGAAGGCCTGTATACTGCCGAGAATGTTTTCCAAAACATCGTAATAGTAGAAGATTTTAGGTTGGTTTTGTTTAATAAATTTTGAACTCAATTATCTTACAGATATTTTCTCAAAAACCTCTTTTTCTTTTTGATTATGCAATATTTACGACTAGAAATGTATACTCCCTTTAAATTAGACAGCAAACCTTATTTTGTATGTTAGACAATACAAAAAATACTATTTTCATTGGCAAGAAACCATTGATGACATATGTTACTTCTGCAATAATTCAACTGTCTATGTTACCATCTATCACAATAAAGGCCAGGGGTATGAGCATTGGCACTGCAGTAGATGTGTCACAGATAATTTTACGAAAAACCAAAATCTTTGAAATAGGTAATGTCAAAATAGGTTCTGAATCCCTTGAATCTTCAGACGGAAGAAAAAGAGATGTCTCAACTATTGAAATTCCAGTGACAAGGAATGGACAATAGGATAGTGACAAACTGGGACATAATTTTATGGTAATAGATAATTTCAGAAACAATGAATCAACCTGTGCACGGTGTGGAAAAAATTCTATGCTTACTGATGGAGAAACAGGAGAACTATTTTGCAGAAAGTGTGGTTTTGTAATTTCTGAGAAAACAGAAGATTCTGGTCCAGAATGGAGATCATTTCCAAAAGATGGTGGAGCAGATCCTACAAGAACTGGTGCTCCATCATCACTTGCAATGCATGATATGGGTTTGACCACAGTAATCAGTCCTGTCAATAGAGATTCGACTGGCAAGCCTCTTTCTTCATCTATGCGAAGCACTATTGAGAGACTGCGAACATGGGACAGCAGGAGTCAATCTCACAAACCCGCAGACAGAAATCTCAGGCAAGCGTTAGGTGATTTAGGTAGACTCAAAGACAAACTCACAATCTCTTCAAGCGTTATTGAAAAGGCAGCCTACATTTACAGAAAGGCAATGGAGAAAAAACTTGTTAGAGGGCGTTCTATTTCTGCCTTGATTGCAGCCTCACTTTATGCTGCCTGTAGGGATACAGAAACCCCGAGAACCATAAAGGATGTAGCCGAAGCTGCAAACGTCAAACGAAAAGATATTGCAAGATGTTACAGATTATTGCATCATGAATTGGAGCTAAAGATGCCAATTGTTGATTCAATTCAGTGTATTGCAAGAATCTCAAGCAAGTTAGAGATAACAGAAAAAGTCAAACGACATGCAGTCAAGATACTCCAAGATACGCAAGAACATATGGAATCAGCTGGAAAAGATCCTATGGGTCTTGCAGCAACTGCATTGTACATATCGTGTGTTAAAAATGGCGTAGCTGTTACTCAACGAGATCTTGCGCAGGCTTCAGGCGTTACAGAAGTTACCATAAGAAATCGATACAAAGGATTAAAGGAACAACAAACATTCAAGTTGGGAATTTGATGTTTGTAAGATGTAAAAACTGTAACAAAGAATTCGAGTTGTTTAATTCAGAGTTTTGTTGCATAGATTGCCTTAATGAATATCATGTTAAAGGACACTCAAAATACTAGATTAAACATAATGTTTGAATGATATTTTTGTCTAATACAAACACTCTTGTGTCTGAACATTTATCTAAAATCGAGAAAAGATCACTAAGATGGTGAATTGTTTGATTTGTAAAAAAGAATTAGAGAGCAAGAATAGAGAATTTTGCAGTATTGAATGTGCAAGAAAATTTCTTTCATTTAAAACAGAATAATGAACTTGTTGAGAATAACAACATAACAAACACGCTTAACGGGACTCATTTTTCTTGAATCTATGATTTTTACTTTGATGAATTTTTAATGATTTGAATTTATTTGAATGATTTTTCTTCTAAATATGCAGCTACTTGTGTTTTCACTAGATCTTTTTTTCCTGTAATCTCTTGATGTACTCTATAGAGAAGTTCTCTTCCCCAACTCTGTCCATGTTTATGACGATATACTGATGAATATTCTTGCTCTTTACTGCCAAGCAGCCAACCAATAATAAAATCAGTCTCATTTTGGGGATTCCATGAGGATCTCAACATGGGATAATATACTTCTAGAAAGCCCATTAAATCACTTTCAATTCCTTTAAGATCATGTTTAACAAATTCAAAAAATTCACTATCATTCACAATTACATGTAAAGTGATCTACTCAATAGTGTTTGGATTACTAAAAAAGCATCTAAATTCATTATATCAAATTTACACATAGGTATCAAAATCAGTCATCTCCTGTCAAAACATGCAGTACAATTAACGCTATCAGCAGAAACACCAAACCAAATTGCCCGTGCAAAAGTCTATTGAATATTTTGGTGTTTCTTGATGAGGTATATCTTAACAAAATCCCACTTATCATCAAAATTGTCATGGTTATTGCAAGGGACAATGAGATTGAATCAAGATTATTTACAAGAAGCAAGCCATGTGTCATTCCAGCAAAATATCCAATTGAATTGAGAATTATGTGAAAGTTCAGAACAGGTTTGTAAAATTGAACTGCTTGCCTTGCCATCTGAAGAGACTGACCACCTGCACGAACGGCATACTTTCTCCATTTGCTAAAGAGGATAAACGGTAAATTTGCAACAACACCTGCTCCAATTGCTACCCAACCTAAGCTTTCTATTGCATCTTCTGCATCATCATCGTCTGCAAAGGCAGGTATAGGTGCTAAAAATAATAGAAAAATAATCGGGATGATTTTTGTATTCATTTAATCACCTCGATGCTGAAAGTTTTGGTCGTTTGGTCTTGTAGATTTTAAATCCAGTGTATGCAACAGAGCCTACAATTACGGCAATTGTTCCATAAAGGATCGCATCAGGGATTCCTCCTCCAAGTGGTACACTTTCATCATCATCGTCATCATCATGTTCTCGTTCTCGTTCCCTTTCTTGCTCTCTTTCCATATCGCCAAATCCTTCTCTTTGATCATATTCTCTTTCATCCTCGTATTCTTCCCATTCATCTTCATCCTCATCTGCAAAGACTGCAGGAACTGTGACAACAGAAAGTGTCAGAAGCAAAAATAGGCCAAGGGTGAGTGCTTTCATTGCTTTCTCACCTTTGGTGTTTCTTTATGTTGTAGCCATTTTTCTTTCTTGGTTTGTGCTAAAGCCCAGATAGAACCAATTACAACTCCAAATTGGACTATCTTTGATACCATTCCAAGATGACCAATATTTCCTGCATGCTCTAATCCAAGTGCGATAGCACCTGCATCAGTTCTAGTTACTGCATACAATACAATTATTCCAACGGTTCCTGCAACGGTTACAAGATATGGAGCAGAACTGTTTGGACTCTTTAGCATCCAAAAGGCAACTGGGATGTAGGCAACTGCCACTACCAAGAAGAATGGACCCTTTACCATGTCTTGTTCTTCGAATAGCTCCTCATAGGTCTCAACAAAGTAAACAGCGGAGGTTGCTATCATAAGACCAACAACGATTCCAACTATTGATTTTTTGTTCATATATTCTCTTGGTCAATTTTGGATATAATGAAGAAGTTTATTCTGCAATCATTTGCAATTATGATCAATGTTATGATGACAAAGATGATTCGGATTACAAAGCAGAATGAGAAAGAAGAATCTAAAAATCAGATTGCCTGAAAAGACCGCAAATTTCATTTTTTGTCAAAATACAATTATCCTATTTTTAATCTGACATTTTCATATACGAAAACCGAACCTGGAAAATGTCGTATTACTTATATCAAATTTCTTTCAATTTTTACTAATGAAAAGACAGGATATTGTCGTATTCTTTCTTTTATTCGTCCTGGTAACTTCAGTCCCAACTACTTTTGCTTTTGCAAGTGAAGGTAATGACAATGACAGAGATGATGACAGGTACGATGACAATGACAGAGATGATGACAGGTACGATGACAATGACAGAGATGATGACAGGTACGATGACAATGACAGAGATGATGACAGGTACGATGACAATGACAGAGATGATGACAGGTACGATGACAATGACAGAGATGATGACAGGTACGATGACAATGACAGAGATGATGACAGGTACGATGACAATGACAGAGATGATGACAGGTACGATGACAATGACAGAGATGATGACAGGTACGATGACAATGACAGAGATGATGACAGAATCCATGATGGTTCCAAAACATCAGAATTCTTCAAAAGAGAAGTAAGAGCTGAAACACTTGGTTTTCAAACTGAGATAAAAATAGAGATAGAGTTTGTCAGCAATACTACCGATACAAATCAACTAATAGATCAAATCATTGACAGGTTCTCACTTACCAGAGAAGAGGCAGACGAAGAACTCAGAATGGAACGTTCTGATGACAGAAGATTAGAAAATAAATTAGAAGTTGAAATCGAAAAGAGAGGTAACACATCCAAAGTAGAGGTGGAGCTTGAGACAGTTATTGGTTCGACTAGTAGGGGAGAAATACTGGATGCAATAGTAAATAACAGCCAGCTCACAAGAGAACAAATTAGCGAACAACTACGATTTGATTCAGATGACAAAGACGATGATTACAACGATGATGACACATACCAAAGCAGAGATGATTATAGAGAAGAAAGAAAGGAATATCGTGAGGAACGCAAGGAATACAGAGAATCCAAAGTCTGTACAAACGAAGGAGAATGCGTAGAAGATGAGGAATTCAAGAAGACAAGAGAGGCATACAGACAAGAAAGAGAAGAATATAGATCAGACAAACAAACAAGCCCTGAAACCAAGCAACAGGCAAAAAAATATGCCCAGATGTTGCAAATATTAGGCAATGCAAAGTTTGGTGATGGTTTTATTTTGCCTCCACGAATCCAAATGCTATTAGTTGAAGATTACAACGACATAGAATGCAGAAACGGTTTAGAACTGGTTTTCAAGACCTCAAATAATATTCCTATATGTGTAAAAGACACAACTGCATCAAAATTACTTGAAAAAGGAATAGCTTACAAGTAATCCTTTTTCTTTTTTTATTTTGAATCTAATTCCACGTGGGTACAGAAATACTGAGAAAACTCAATTTTGAGTTATTCCACAATTTTATTACAAAATTTCAAAATATGATCTCAGTTTAATGACGTTAAAAAATCATAATTGACTTGGTTTATTGTTTGGCCAAAAAGAAGACCAATTATGAAAGCAATGTAAAGAATCTTGGGTTTGTCAGCATGTTTACTGACATTTCCTCAGAGATGATCTTTGGAACTCTGCCACCAAATTAGGATTGAAAATGGATGTGGATAGGCGTAAAATTAGTTTAGTAGAAAATCCATTGAGGATGAAACCATTTTCTCAATCAACTTTTTTTCTTTAGATTTTGTCAAGATCATGTAATTTACTGAAGATACAATTTGGTTAAAGGAACTGGCAAGAATGTAATCTATTGGAAGATTTTTGATTACTTTTTCCTTTATTCCTTTTCTTATAAAATCAATAAAATACTCTTCATCCTCCTCAATCTTCTTTCTTGTTATTGATGATATATTTGGGGATGAGGAAAACTGTAAAAGAAATTGAATTTTTTCAGGATTGTCAATTCCCCATGAAATAGAGTTTATGAATAATTTTCTGATTGTATTTTCTGTTGAATCTTGCTCAGAAATATTCTTCTTTAATTCTGCAAAAAACTCTCTCTTAGTGTCTAGATATGCTTCACTAATCAACTCCTTTTTGTTCTTAAAATAATGAAATAGTGTTCCAGTTGCCACTTTTGCTTTTTTGGTAATACTTGCAGTAGAGGTATTATCAAATCCATTTTCTGTAAACAATCTTACGGCGGTTTTTATCAGTAACTTTCGTTTATCTTCTACCATAATTGTTCACTCAATAAAAAAGGATATTTGATGATTATGCTTCTTTTCCAAGTAGCATTTGCATCATCATCTGATGGAATGCAACATCACCATGTTCCTTTTTCATAGCAATCATTTGCTCTGCATCCTTGCCTGAGAGATACCTCATCTGTTGAGAATCGTCAGTTGCTACAGTATAGATTGTCTCAGCAACCATTTCTGGAGTACTTCCACCTCCTAGAGTACTCGCTTCTGGTTTCATTAAGGTGTCAAACGCTTGTTGTAGTTTTTGCAAATCAGCATCATAATCTCTTATGGAATCACTTTTTGTCATATCTAGTGAAGTAGTTGCAAAGTTAGTGTATACTGCGCCTGGCTCTACTATCTTGACACGGATTCCAAATTGTTCTAGCTCATATGCAAGAGATTCAGAAAATCCCTCCAAAGCAAATTTAGTACTGTGATATAGACTTGTGTAAGGCATTGTGATTAAGCCTCCAACTGAAGTAAGATTGATAATCAAACCATCTTTGTTTTGCTTGAAATGTGGCAAAAATGTTCTCATGACATTCATGGCACCAAATAAATTCGTTTGAAACTCTCTTTGAACTTGTTCCTTTGTTGCTAGTTCAAATGGTCCTATCAACCCGTATCCTGCATTGTTTAATACCACATCTATTTTGCCAAAATCTTGAATTGCTTTGGCAACTGCTTGATTTATTGAATTCTCATCAGTAACATCGAGTTGATAGACATTAACATTTGAAAGTTCAGCTAAATCCTTTCCTTTTTCGGTGTTTCTCATAGTGGCAGCTACATTCCAGTCTTTTTGGGCAAAATATTGTGCAGTAGCTTTACCAATTCCAGAACTCGTTCCTGTGATAAAGATTGTTTTGCTCATGGTGTTTCCTCATCAAATAATGTCCAAGATAATCCTAAAAGATCATCTGCAGTTAGTTTAGATGATTGTTGAGATTTTGACACTGTTTTTACAGGAATCTCAGATACCTGATTTTTCAAAGGCAAGTGTTGCCTATTCCTAGTTGTTAGGAGTAATCGTTGAGATTTCATATTGACTGATTAGTCAGTCTATTGTATAAAGGTTTTGAAATTATCTGATTTTAGTTACAAAAGGGCTTGAACCAATTAGAACAAAGATTTTGCACTACTCTTAACTTAGATTTGTTGTTGAATTTTTTAGGTTTGAAATATTGGTTCAACTCTGCAGAGTCAACATAATTTTGGAGAAAAAAAGATGCAAAAATACTTGAAACAGATTTGTATGAGAACTTGAAAAAAGTATAGTATGAGTACATTGGAACCAGGAGTTTTAAAATTATTAGAAGGGAAAAATTTTGCATCATTTGTTACTTTGTTAGGAGACGGCTCCCCCCATGTGGCACCTACTTGGATAGATCATGAAGAAGACATCATATTGATAAACACTGCCGTAGGGAGATTAAAAGAAAAAAATGTTAGAAAAGATCCACGAGTTGCTCTTTCAATTTATGATAATGAAAATCCATATCACATGGTGGCAATTCGAGGAAAAGTAATAGATCTAACAACGAATGAAGCAGAAGACCATATCGATAAATTGGCAAAACGTTATCTTGGAATGGATAGATATCCCAGACGTTCTTCTGATGAAAAGAGAATTTTAATTAAAATTAAAGCAGAAAAAATTCATCATCAAGATTATTCATGAAGTTTGCAATACATCATCATAATATGTCCTTAGAACAACAAGTAGCGGAATTTTATTAGAGGTTTAGATTTTACACTATTTTTAATTCAAATGAATATTGAGTAAATTATTGATTTTATAATAGACAGAAATTCCTAACGCCAGTCATCTATGACGTAGCTATCTGCAACATTGTATGCATCATTATTTGGTTGGTGCAATGACACGCCTAGAAAATCAATGGAAAAGTTTTGGTCTAGCATAGATTGGTATGTGTTATAGCGACCCATACTGGTTCCTGCTACCAAAGTGGAAAGTCCTTTTGAAATGGTAAACTCTTGACATGCATTCAAAAGATTCATGAAATTGCTTTGTAAGTCTGAATTAGTTTTAACTGCACCAAACTTTACGTAGCATTTGTCATCTCCCGCCTCTGTGTTGATTCCACAATGACATACAGCAAATCCTGCAATCTCTTTATTTTCATCAATGAGGATAACCGTATCGCCAAGGCCCATCTTATCTACTACCTTTATTTCTAGTTGCAAGTCAAGACCCGGATAAACAGTATTTGTAACTTTACTGCATTCATCAAGATACTTGTCTTGATTTACCTTGGACTCGGAGTATCTTGTCCATGTGTATTTAGAATCTGAAGGAATGGATTTGGGTTCTATCTTCTTTGACATTACTGGAATCAAAAATCTTGGTTGATACCCAAACTTTCTGTACAAGTTGATGTGTTTTGTACTGTTTGCAAATGTCATGGCTCCTGAATGAGTCACATCCCATTTCTCAAAACATCTTACTACAGACTCCATTAGTTTACTCCCTATCCCTTTATCCCAGTAATCAGGATGAATAATTAGAGGGCCAAATATGCCTACACTTCCCCAATGAAGCCCAAAATTAGAACCAATGATTTTGCCATTTAGTTCTGCTACAAATGATGCAGAAGGATCTGCATTGTAACGCGGATAAGCATATCTTGAATCTGAACGATAATTTTCAGGGTCTTCAAAACCTCTGAATGTACCAAAGGCCAATCGAATTATCCTGTCTGCTTCTCGTATGTCCTCTTCGGTCATATGACGAATTACAACGTCATTCATTTACTATCAATAACTCGCTGACAGGCAATATCTATCAATTGGGTGTCTTACCATTTTTGTAATTGTATTTAGCATTGAAATTTGAATTAATATTTTCAATTAATAACTTACACATCTACTATAGATATCTTAAATAATTCTAAAGAAATGTAATTGTAAAAAAAATAAAGATATTGGATAGCAGTTTAATTTACCATCTATTCTTTTTATCTTCAAAATTTTTGATTCCTTGAATCTGTTTTGCCCATACCTTGATCTTTACTTTTTGTAGAGTTTTGATTGGGATGCTTTTTTTTCTAGTTGTTTGCGGATTTTCTCTAGCTCCTTTGAATCAAGATATCCTCTTAGCTTGGCAAAGGACAAAAGATCATACCCTTGAAATTCATTGCCTGGACTTTGCTCCAAACCTAATCCAAGATCTTCCATCTCATCCAAAATATCTTCTGCATCGCTTTGGCTGCATTTTGTTGCATTTATCATCTCATATAGGATCTGTTTTTCATCAAGACTGGATGAAAAATTTGGACTTGAAATAATTTGTTTTGTAATATATCGAATTTCTTCTTCTGGATCTATGGGTTTGGTTGAATTTTTTCTGTAATTTCAGGTCTTATTTGCATGATCAGATTTGAGATCTTTCCGTCAATATCTAAAATCATCTTTTCAATTAGGATCTTGTCTCTGAGGTTTTCCTGCTTTTCAAGCTCTACAAGAAGCCTTCCACGTTGGTTTTCAAGCCTGTCATACTGCTTGAGACCAAAATTTTCAGCGATATTGTTGCTCTTCAGGTCACTTGAAATCTGAGAATACAGATATTTGATGTCTTCATTTACTGTATTTCTGTTCACAGAGATTATCTCTGAAATCTTTCTTGCAGAATATCCATATTCAAAATGAAGCCTGTATACTTCATTGCGTCGCTTTCTCTGTTCATCTTGTGTGTATGGGCCCCCGGTTTTCTTGTTTTGAACTATTGTTGCCATTTTTTACAATGCTGATTCATTGTATTTACCGTGACAAGATAATTCTTACGATCTAAAAATAACTGTAAATCAACAATTTCAAAATTTTGGCATAGTTTGGCATAGTTAATACGCAGAAATATCTAAATCACAACCTTCTCTGAATTATTTATCTTGGAACTGCCACGAGGAATGAAAGACTTTGAGGAAAACGAAAATGCAAACATTGAGCATATCAGAAGCCATTTCAAGCAGCTCTCAAGTCTTTATGGATTTTCATTTATGGATCCATCCCCAATTGAGCTACTCTCAGTATTAGAGACAAAGTCAGGCCCCTCAATTAGAGATGAGATATACTATTTCAAAGACAAGGGTGACAGAGAAGTCGCATTACGATTTGACTTTACTATGGGTCTGACAAGATATGCAGCATCTCAAAAATCAATGAAACTTCCAGCTAAAATCTCGTCATTTGGAGGAGTTTTCAGATATGATGAGCCACAAAAGGGGCGATACCGATACTTTCACCAGTGGGATATAGAGATTTACGGCAAAGCCTCCCTAGAGTCAGAAGCAGAAATTATAGAGTTGACATCTCGATTATTTGATTCACTTTTGCTCAAAGACATTACAATTGACATCAATCACAGAAATTTAGTAGAGTCATACATCAACAAAATTTTTGATTCAAAGAATCCAGAACTAGTAGCAGATATTCTGCGAGCAGTCGATAAAATACAAAAAAAATCAAAAGATGAAATCCTAAAGGAATTTCAATTAAAGGGATATGATTCAGCAAAACTAGAAAAAATATTAGAGTTTTCACAAATCAAAGGAACCATCCAACAAGTAGAGCAAAGCTTTGACACTACACAGCTAAAGTCTTGGGATGATCTAAAGTCTCTGATTGATTCACTTGAAAACAGGGGAGTATCAAATGTCAGAATTAATTTTGGAATTGTCAGGGGACTGGACTATTACTCTGGAACAGTCTTTGAAGTCTTTGATAAAAACTCTACACTTGGAGCTCTGGCAGGTGGAGGAAGATACGACACATTAACAAAAGCATTTGGAAGAAAAGACATTGGTGCAACCGGAGTTGCAGGAGGAGTTGAGAGAATCATACTTACAATGCAAGAGCAGAAAATAATTCCCGAACCTGCTCACAACCGTATCTCAGTTTTGTACATCAATGATGAGATGCAAAAGGTTGCAATGTCAATTGCATCATTACTTCGATTAAACAACATCCCAACTGATATTGACCTAACTGGAAGGAATCTAAAAAAACAGATGGATAATGCATCTGATTCTAAATACTGTATTATTGTTGGACCAAAAGAGCTAGAAGAAGGCAAGATCGTACTGAGAAACATGAAAGACGGAACAGAAACCCAAGTAAATATTGAAACTATAACTGATGACCCAAAATCTATTCTTAATTTAGAAACGCCCTAGTCAACATCATTATCTCTGGACCCGTAGTTAGAGTGCCTACAACAATGCACTTGTTGTTTGCCAAAATCCCTGATGTAACATAAGGAATACCATTATTTATTGTAGAGTGCTCTATTTTTACGCCTAGAATATTTGCAAACTCCTTCATGTCTTCCTCATTTGCCTCAGGATGAATGGCAGCACCAGAATTGTTTGCAACCAAAACTGCTCCTGTCTGATTAAAGCCTGCAATTCTCTTTTGTATGACCTCGACTCCCAAAATATCCTGAATTGTCATTACATCATCTTTTGATAACCAAGGAGAGACAACTGCTCCTTTGTCATTTGCACATATAACATTTCCAAGTGCTGTATACTTTGAGTCTAATACGCCAACTTCCAAGTCTGTCTCTTTTTTTAGCAAGGAATACTCATTTTCATATGCAGTCTTTGGCAACAAAATTCCTTTGTTGTTCATTACACTTAAAGCTCCCAAGAGTCTAGTATTTGCAATTGATAAGTACATGTATTGAACTTGCAGATACTCTGCAAGCTTTTCAGCTTTTGATTCTGCAAAACCCATAGGAATCATCACATGCTTGTCATTGACATTAATGTAGATTCCAATGTTTGGTCCCCGATACACATCATACTTGACAATGTCCATTTTACTCGAAATTGAATATACAACGTTATGAACGTAAGGAAGCTTTGCTGAGTGTAACAGTTCTAGATCGATTGATTTCTATTATCTATTACTACCTAGCTTTAAATAACATCTACAAGAGACCTGGAACATGCCAATAGCAGAAAATTTTCCTGAAGGCCTAGAGCCAATTGGAAAAATAAAAGTAGATGATGGTGAACACTTTCATTTTGTATGGGGACCCGGCAAGAAAACAAACGCAAATGGTTCTCCAGCTGAAGCGTTTGCTGATGCTGATGTTACAGCAGCATATGCTGCAAGAGGAGAAGAGCAGGTTCCATTAGGCGTTAGTGGAACTATGGTAGCAGTTGACTGGGACTCTTGTGTTGCAGATGGTGCTTGTATTGAGGCATGTCCGGTTCAAGTCTTTCAGTGGTATAGAACTGAAAAAGATATTCCAGCATCACAGGCAATAAATGAAACTTTTGCAGGAACTGGAAGTTCAGTAAAAGATGAAAGAAAAGACCAGACTGACAAGGCAGACCCAATCAGAGAACATGATTGCATCTGGTGTATGGCATGTGTGTCTGTTTGTCCTCCTCAGGCTATCAAAGTTGACCAGTCAAATGTTGAAGCACATGAAACTGCAGCTTCGTCTTTTGACTAAGTAGAGACAGAATCTGATCTAACAAAAATAATTTATTTTCTACAATTTTTCTAATTTTTTATCAGAACTTTCAAAATTCGTTTGATCTGTAAACATTTAGTCCGCACTAATTTTGTCTAGCTTTAAATAATATTTTGAAATATTCAAACTATGCCAATAGATGAAAAATTTGTTGAAAATCTAGAAGTCGTTGGAAAAACAAGCCACAGTGATGGTGAAAATAAGCACTTTATCTGGGGTAAAGGCAGAACTGATGGTGAGGCATTTTCAAATGATGATGTCAAAGCAGCATATGAAGCACGTGGAGAAGAACAAGTTCCGCTTGGTATCCACGGAACCACAGTCGCAGTTGACTGGGACTCTTGTGTTGCAGCAGGTTCTTGCATGAGTGTTTGTCCTGTTCAAACCTTCCAATGGTACAGAACCGAAAAAGACATTCCAGCAGCAGAATGCTTGAATGCAACTTTTGATGGAACTGGTTTGACCGAACAAGATGAACGTCTAGATTACACTGACAAATCACAGCCAATCAGAGAACATGATTGTACACAATGTATGGCTTGCCAAGAAGCATGTCCAACACACGCAATCTTGATTGAACCATCTTACCAAGAATATCACGAAAAAGCCGACGGCACATTCGTAAAGATGGAATCTGGTTCAGTAAACCCACACGCACACGATTAAAGAAAATTTTTCTTTTTTCTTCTTTTTGATTTTGAATTAATTATTCCTCAACAAATTTTAATCACTACTCTCCAACTCTCTTCGCAGAGGTCGCCTAGCTCGGTAGGGCGCGGGCCTTGAGAGCCTGTGTGCGCAAGCATACGGGGGTTCAAATCCCTCTCTCTGCGCTACTATTGTTATTGATTTGAGGACTATACATTCAAAGTAAAGGGAATCTCACTTGGATTCAAGCATACATATCCAGTTTATGAGATACACAGGAAATAATTTTGTTAAGATATAATGCACACAAATCTAAGATTGTTTGAACAAACTGAAATTTTAACATATGTACAAACAACAAAGGATCAAGTTTATCTAAAATCAGGTGGTAGCTAATACTTGATAAAAAATACAAAACTTGAAGTAGAAGAGGACATTAACGTAGAGGATAAAACCACAATCGATTCCTCACTTCATTCTCAAGAAATCAAAGAAAATTTGGGTGAGGTAAACATGGAGGCATGGTATTACATATATGAAAACTTTGTAAATCCAGATCCAAAAAAGAATAAAACATAATTATATCTTTATAAACTAATTATTATCTGGTAATTTCATTTGTTGTGGGTTACCAAAAACCTTATAGATACTCTGCGCTTTTTAATTTTCAATATTTCCTAGTTCTGCCAAAAGTGCAGAAAGCTGAATCTCCGGATTTGCCCCTACTAGAATTCTATAATCGTACTTTGCAATTACCTGCAATATATCAGATAGTTTTTGATGTTTTGTCTTGAATACTGCAGAGTTTAGATATTTTAGAAAATCAGATTCAGACATTCCATAAACTTTGATAAGCTCTATCATTTTTTCTCTAGCATCAGGGATTTTTCCTCCAAGTGCAAGTTTTAGAACTGCATCAACATCAGTGGTTTTTGTAAGACCAGCTGAGGCCTTTACATGGTCTTCAGTAATTGCTCCAAGACTTGCAGTTGCCTGCATCAAGTTGATGGCATATCTCAAATCTCCCTCAGAATACTCGTAGATTGCCTTGAGGCCCTTCTTGTCTGCCTTTGTCTTTTCTTTTTTGGCAATTTTTTCTAGATGAGATATTACGTCTTCTTCAGGAATTGAGGTAAACTTGAAGGTAGCACACCTACTTTGTATGGGGTCGATAATCTTTGAGATATTATTTGCAATTAGGATGAATCTGCAGTATTTTGCAGTATCTTCTATTATTCGTCGAAGTGCCGTCTGTGCATCTGAGGTCATCTCGTCTGCCTCATCTAAAATTATTATCTTAAATGGAACATCTACCATCCCGGCATACCTTGAAAACTTTTTTACTTTTTCTCTAACCATTCCTATTCCTCTTTCATCAGAGGCATTTAGCTCCAACGTGTAATCTCTTACATATTCACCAAGAACCTGTCTTGCAATGCATAATGCAGCAGTGGTTTTTCCTACTCCAGCAGATCCAGAAAATAACAAGTGTGGCATGTCAGTTGGATCTTTGATTAATGCCTCCAAACTTCCAATTATTTCAGTCTGGTTAACAACATCAGATAATTTTTGAGGCCTGTACTTTTCTACCCACATACCAGTAGCTGACATGAGTACTCTAGGTTTTACACCCACTAATAAATCCGAATTGGTTATTGTGTAATACGGTAAATTAAAATCTGATTTTGTTTAATTATATGTGCGATCAGCCTGTGATTAATTAGGATCAATTGATCTCACCAATTAGTGAAGAGAATTGATCGATCCGATACATGAGTATCTTTGTGACAAAAAGTGATCTTACGATGAAGATAGACAAGGTAGAAAAACTGCATTCTATAGGATATGGACTAAAGGATGCTAAGGTAACCCTAAACCAAGATGTCAAGTTTGACGTGGCCGGAATCAAAATTGAAGGCACACAAAGCGAGGTCTTGAATCTACCTCAATGGCTTGGAAAGACTTTAGCTGATAATAATCTAGGAGTACTAGAGTCCCCTGACATGATTACAGAACTAAAACAAGCATTGTCAAAAGAAAAGATGGTAGGTGAATACCAGCTATCTACACTGGATCCACACTTTTACATCAAGCTAAAACAATCAATGAAAGAGTTTGGACGTGATGACTTTGATCATGTAGAAAGTATAATGCTAGAACTATTTAGAATGAGAAGAGGAAAGCTTGTAAAACTTGCAGACTCTATCAAGCTAAATTCTGAACTATACAACAAACTTACAGTAGAAGAGGTAGTATTTTTTAAATCAATTTATGAGAACAGTCAAGAATTTGAAAAACAAATTCGAGGTGGGATAAATGAGTAGAGTACAAAGCACCTACACAGAATCTGCCTTATCTGATAAAGTAAAAGAATTCCTAACTAGATTCAAGGACAAGTCTGGTAATTACAAGTATGTAGAGGCAATCGATGAAATGATGCCAAAGGATGCAAAATTCATCCTTGTAGATTATAATGATTTGGTCGTAGAGCCAGAGATTGAAATTTTATTTTCTGAGGATCCTGATAGAATACTAAACGCATTTTCTAGAGCAATCAAAGAAGCACTACAGATTAGATTTCCTGATTATGCTGAAAAGATCAAAGATGAAGTCAGGGTAAGATTAGTAAACTATCCATTACAGCGTAGTCTTCGACAAATCAATGCCGAAACAATTGGAAGAATTACAAGTGTTTCAGGAATGGTTGTAAGGGCTTCTGAAGTAAAACCGCTTGCAAAAGAATTGATCTTTGTCTGTCCTGATGAACACACAACAAAAGTTGTACAGCTAAAGGGAATGGATGTAAAGGTTCCAGTTGTTTGTGATAACCCAAACTGTAAACAAAGAGACTTTGAGCTAAAACCTGAGTCAAGTAAGTTTATTGATTTTCAGATTCTAAGATTGCAAGAGCTTCCCGAAGATCTTCCTCCAGGTCAGCTCCCTCACTATATTGATGTAACAATTAGACAAGACTTGGTAGATAACGCAAGACCTGGCGATAGAATAATCTTAACAGGAATAGTCAGGGTGGAGCAAGAATCAGTTTCAGGTGTAACTCGAGGACACAGCGGATTATACCGATTAAGAATTGAGGGAAACAACATTGAATTTTTGGGTGGACGTGGGGATAAATCCTCTAGAAAAATAGAAAGAGAAGAGATCTCCCCTGAGGATGAAAAATTGATCAAGGCATTGGGCCAGAGCCCTGATGTCTATCAGAGATTAGTTGACTCTTTTGCACCGCATATTCAGGGCCATTCTCTAATCAAAGAAGCAATTCTGCTTTTGATTGTAGGATCTAATCAGAGACAATTAGGTGATGGCAGCAAAATTAGAGGAGACATTAACGTATTTCTTGTAGGAGATCCTGGTACTGCAAAAAGTGAGATGCTAAAGTTTTGCGCAAGAATTGCTCCAAGAGGTCTATATACTTCTGGTAGAGGTTCAACTGCAGCAGGACTTACAGCAGCAGTAGTACGTGACAAGACAGGAATCATGATGCTCGAAGCAGGTGCCGTTGTACTGGGAGACCAGGGATTAGTATGCATAGATGAATTTGATAAAATGAAGCCAGAGGATCGAAGTGCACTACACGAAGTCATGGAACAACAATCTGCAAGTATTGCAAAGGGTGGTATTGTAGCTACCCTTAATGCAAGAACATCAATTCTTGCAGCTGCCAACCCAATGTATGGAAAGTATGATCCTTTCAAAAATATCACAGAAAACGTAAATCTTCCAATTCCATTACTGACAAGATTTGACTTGATATTTGTTGTAAGAGACATTCCTGGAAGAGAAAAAGATGAAATGATTGCAAGACACATCATAGAATTACACACTCCGCAAGGAGCAGACAGACGTTCTGTAATTGATGTTGACTTGCTCACAAAATATCTTGCTTATTCAAAAAGAGGAACTCCAGACTTAACAAAAGAAGCCGAAGAGACGATTCTTGATTACTATCTCAAGATGAGAAATGTCGAATCAGAGGAGATGATCACAGTCACTCCTAGGCAGTTAGGTGGTATTATTAGGCTTGCAACTGCAAGGGCAAGACTGCTCATGAAAGACAAGGTAGAAGAAGAAGATGCCGAACGTGCAATCTTTCTTATTCAGAGCATGTTAGAAGATGCTGGTGTTGATGTCAATACTGGTAAGGTAGACCTGGGTGTCTTGCAGGGAAGGCCAAGAAGTGAAGTATCAAAGATGCAACTCTTTATGGATGTTTTAAAATCCCTTGAAGGAGACAACAAAGTGCCTGTTGAGGAAAGAGAGTTTGTAAAAGAACTTGAAAAGACTGAAAAGTTTACTGAAGAAGAAGCAAGAAACTATATCCGAAGAATGCTCCGCGAAGCATCTATTTATGAATCAAAACCCGGTCACTATAACCGAGTATGAAAATTGAAAAGCTAGATCTTCCAAAACCTGCAATTGATTTTCTTTTGGCAGAAGGATTTGAAAAGTTGTATCCTCCACAAGCTGATTGTATAAAGACTGGATTACTTGATGGACAAAGCATCCTTGTGTCAGCTCCTACTGCAAGTGGCAAAACCCTAATTGCAACTCTTGCAATGATGAGTCATTTATCAAAAAATAAGGGAAAGGTGATCTATCTTAGTCCTCTTCGTGCTTTGGCTGCTGAGAAATTTACAGAGTTTAAAAAATTAGAAAAAGTTCCTCTGGGAAAAAAGATCAGGGTAGGAATCTCTACAGGAGATTTTGAAAATATTAAAAAGAATTTAGAAAAAAGTGACGTCCTAATTCTAACAAATGAGAAAATGGACTCAATTATTCGACATGGAGTCGAATGGGTTGATGATATTGGTCTTGTCATAGCAGATGAGGTTCATTTGATTGGCGATGAGAGTAGAGGACCAACACTAGAAATGATTCTAACAAAACTCAAACTATTAGAAAACAAACCTCAGATTGTAGGGCTTAGTGCTACAATAACTAACTCTGAAGAGCTTGGACAGTGGCTGGATTGCAAACTGGTAGAAAATGATTGGAGACCAGTTCCTCTATCTGAAGGAGTTTGCGACGGAGGGGAGGTTGTAATGAGTGATGGAACTACCTTTGAGGTTGAGCGGAGCATACGAGGAACGCCTATAGATTTAGGAGTGCAGTCAGTCAAAGAAGGAGGCCAGTCACTGGTATTTGCTGAGACTAGAACCCGCTCAAAGTCATTGGCAACCAAAGCTTCTGAGGCAATATCACAATTTCTGCAAAAAAATGAAACTAAAGAACTTGAAAAGGTATCAAAAAAAATTCTTGCAAATAATGAACATACAGATTTGGTAAATACACTTGCAACACTTGTTAAGAAGGGAGTTGCATTTCATCATGCAGGACTAAATCAAAACTGCAGAGAAACAATAGAAACAGAATTTCGAAAGGGAACAATAAAGCTGTTGTCTTCTACTCCAACACTTGCAGCAGGAGTTAATCTTCCAGCAAGACGGGTAGTAATTTCAAATATTAACAGATACAATGCAAAGGTTGGTGCAAATAGACCAATTAGCATTTTAGAATACAAGCAGCTATGTGGAAGAGCAGGACGTCCGCAGTATGATGATTATGGTGAATCTATTATTGTAGGTAATCAAAATACTGAGGATCTAATCGAGTATTACATTAACGGAGAACCAGAACCAATTGTTTCTAAAATAACTGATGACAAATCACTCCGGACACATGTGCTAAGTATTGTTGTTACAAATCCTGGAATTAAAAAAGAAGAGATACTTGATTTCTTTTTGCAGACTCTTGGGGGGAGACAGTCAAGAAAACCTACCATAAAATTTGCAATTGACATCTCTTTGAGATTTTTATCTAGTCAGTATCTTCTTGTAAAGAAAGGCGAAAGATATGCTGCTACAGAGTTTGGAAAAAAGACATCAATGCTTTATACTGATCCACTAACTGCAACTTACTTTAGAGATGCAGTTGAAAATGTCTCAAAAGAAAGACTGCATACCTTTGGCTTCTTACACCTAATCTCCAGTTGCGAGGAATTCTTTCCAAAATTCTCAATGAGAAACAAGGACTATGAAACTGCAAGTGTTATGATTGAAAACCACACATCTGAGCTGCTGGAGCCAATTTCTGAGTATGATTGCTCCCGAAGCCTTTTGGCTTTACAATCTTGGATAACAGAGTCTTCTGAACTGTCGCTTTCTGACAGCCTCGGAATAGAATCAGGTGACATGCACAGAATGGTAGAAAATGCTGATTGGCTAACTTATTGCCTCAGAGAGATCTCAAAGCATGTAGACCGCGTAGATCTTCTTGAAGAGTTGACGAATCTTAGAAAACGAATCACCTATGGAATCAGAGAAGAATTGCTTGATCTGGTTAGGATAAAGGGAATTGGGCGAGTAAGGGCAAGAATACTGTACAAACATGGAATTAAAAATCTCGATGACCTTGCAAAGATTCCAGTGAAAAAATTAGCAGAGATTGACAAAATAGGTTCAACCCTTTCAGATAACATAAAGACCGAGTTACGAAAGGTTAGATGATTGACTGAACTAATAATACCAGCTATTGTTTCATGTCTTGTTGCATTTTTTATTGTATATTTTACAACTCCGCCGTTAATCAAGTATCTTGAGAAAAGAAATCTTACAGTAAAAGATGTCAACAAAAAAGGAGAGGTCATGATTGCAAGACCTGGGGGTCCGTCAATTATTTTGGGAATAATAGTTTCTGAAATTGTTCTGTATGGTTTCTTTCAATCAAATGAAATATTGGCAATACTGATTACAAGTTCTCTGGCATTTGTAGTAGGATATGTTGATGACAGAAAAGTTATGGGTGGATGGTTCAAGCCAGTTGCACTTGCTCTTTCTGCAATTCCAATAATTATTCTTGGTGCATATGATTCTAATCTTGCATTTCCATTGTTTGGCGAGGTAAAAATTCCCGTGTTGTACCTTGGAGTGATTGTATTTATGATTCCAATTACTGGAAACACAATAAACTCCATTGATGTTCTCAATGGAGTTGCAAGTGGATTTATGACAATAGCGAGTTTCTCATTAAGCATTGCATTGTTTATCTTACAAAACTATGAGATAGCAATTGTAAGCTTGCCTCTGGGTTTTGTGTCACTTGCTTTTTACAAATATCACAAGATTCCAAGCAAGATATTTCCTGGAGATTCAGGAGCACTTGCACTAGGTGCGATGTATGGTGTTATTGCCATAGTAGGACAAGTAGAAATTATAGCAGCAGTAATACTGTTACCCGCTGTAATCAACTCATTTTTGTTTGTATCAAGTGCAAAAATAGTAGAGCATCGACAGATCAGAGCAAAACCCGTAGATCATGATGAGGAATTTAGGTTACGCGCAACTAAGGAAAAGACAGCACCAATTACCCTAGTAAGATTGATTCTTGCAGGTGGATCGATGACAGAAAACCAGGTAGGGCATGCCATATTCAAGCTTGCAATATTTTCCGGAATTTTAGGCATAATTACTACATTTATGATGGGGATTAAGATTTGAAGACAGAATTATTTGGTTTTCTCTTTGGAATGTGGATTCTGATTCTACTTGGAGGAGGAATTGCAGTGCTGATTTTAGGTCCACTATCAATTACTGGATATGGGGAGATGAATTTTTTCTTATCATCTGTAATCAAGGCAGTCATTGCAGTACTCTTGGTTGTATCTTGGATTTTGATTCTATCTAAACTAAAGAACTGGATATTTAGAAAAGAAATAAAATCCTAATTCTCCTTCCAATTTCTCTGTTTTTTGTCGTATTCTTCTCTGGTGTATCTTATTGTAGCTGGAACTCCTATTACAACAGAATTTTCAGGTACATCTCTTGTAACTACTGCTCCCATTGAGACTACGCTGTTTTTGCCAACAGTTACTCCTGCCTTGATAACTGCACGAGCTCCAATGATTGTATTGTCTTCAATTTTTACGCCAATCATCTTGTTACACATTGGATAGGGATCATTTGTAAGAACTGCAGCTGGTCCGATGAAAACACCTTTTCCTATCCTAGATAAAGGAGGAATGTATGCTTGTCCTTCAATCTTTGTATTGTCTCCAATCTTTACGTTGTAATCAATGTGAACAAGGGATCCAATCTTTACATTCTTTCCAATTTTCACATCATCTCCAATATAGGTGAAATGCCAAATCTTTGTATTCTCTCCAATCTCGGCTTTTTCAGATATGAAATTTATGACCAATTAAATCACAAATGCCATGGGTTTGCCTTTGTAATAATTTTTTCAGGTAGCATGTCTTTATTGTTTTTGAGAAATTCTATCTCTTGTTTTTTGTTTCTTAGTTCATCAGGTAGCATTATTGGAATTTCCTCGATTATTGGATAGAATCTTGAACACTTTGGGCAAAACAGCGCACCCTCTGATATTACGTCATCTTTTTCTTTTATCTCAAATAATTCTAGAGGATGGTTTTTGTCAATCGGACATGCCAAAATGTCCATCATTGTCCTATTCATTTTAGATCCAGATAGATTGGCACACCTTTCTGACTAGATAAAAGTGCCGCTTCTGCTATTCTAGTGACATTTACAGCCTGTTGTGCTTTTACAACCGGTTCATTGTTTTCCTCAATTGCGTTAAGGAAGCTTTGAATCTCCAGGAGAAGCGGTTCCTTTTTTTCATTTTTTGGAACCTCTATCTCTTCATTTTTTTCTACCTTTACTTCCTGTGAAATAAAGTCAGATGTAATTATAGCATCGGTACAAACTGCACTAACTGTTCGAACTTTTTTAGGCGTAATCCAGTTTGATGATATTATTGCAGTCTTGTCATTTTTGTATCCTAACATAATGCTTGCAAAGTCTTCAAATTCATGATTTATTTTTCCTGCTCTGGCAAAAACAACAACTGGCATATCATCAAAAAGCCAGTTTGCAGTATCAATGTCATGAACTGATGTGTCACTAATAATTCCCACATCTTTGATGTGTAGCGGCATTCTATTTTCTCTGTGGAATTCTAACATCACAAGATCTCCGTATTTTTTTTCTTTGAGAAAATTTTTCACAGTATTAACTACAGGATTAAATCGTTCAATATACCCACACGTTAGAATCACCTTCTTTTTTTGAGCAAGTCTGATTAATTGTTCGCCTTCTTCAGATTTGTAAGTGATTGGCTTTTCTACAAAAACATGCTTTTTTAGCTCAATTATTTTGGCAGCAATTTCTGCATGGGTTGATGTTGGAGTAACAACTAGTGCTCCATCAAATTCCTCAGAATTTAATAAATCATCAAGTGATGTATAGTAATTTACAGAATATTTCTCTCCATACTCTTTACTGCGCTCTAAATTTGTATCACAAATGGCACAAAGTACCCCTAATTGTGATAAAATGCGTACATGGTTTTTCCCCCATCCGCCGATGCCAATTTGAACTACTTTCATCTAATACACCATAGTCAACCAGTGAGAATATTGCTCGTTTTTGTCCATTACAATATCTGAATATTCTTGCATCATCTTTTTTGTAATGTCTCCTGGTTTTCCGTTTGCAATTTTTTTACCATCCATTGAAATTATGGGCGTTATTTCTGCTGCAGTTCCTGTAAGAAAAATTTCATCTGAAATTCCCAACTCACTTCTTGCAATATCTCTTTCTTCAACTTCAATGTCAAGGTCTCTCCCAATTTTGATTATTGCATCACGAGTAATGCCTTCAAGAGCAGATGATGAAATAGGCGGTGTGATTATTTTTCCATCTCTTACTATGAAGATGTTCTCACCGGGTGCCTCACTTACATTTCCATTGAAATCAAGAAGTATTGCTTCTTCAAATCCATTTCTCTTTGCTTCTTGAGTTGCAATGATTGAATTGAGATAATTTCCTCCCATCTTTGCTTGAGGTGGTGTTGATTGTTCTGAGAATTTTCTCCAAGATACAACACCTGCCGTAATCCCATTTTTGTTAAATAGATCACCAAACGGAAAGGTAAAGATTGCAACATGAGTTGGTGCTTTTTCTGTAACATGAAGATTAATCCCATAATCTCCTACAAAGTAAAATGGTCTAATGTAGCATGATTCTTTTATTTTGTTTTTCTTGCATATTCCAGTAATTGCATCCATGATTTGTTTGTCTGTAAAGCTCAATGAAATGTTGTAAAACTGTCCTGAGCGTCTAAATCTTTTTACATGTTCCTCTAATCTAAAGACAAAAAGATTTTTTTTATTCCAGTATGCCCTGATCCCCTCAAAGATTGATGTTCCATAATGAATTGCATGAGTTGTTATTGGTACTGTAGCTTTTTCTGTGAGGAGGTATTTCCCATCAAACCAAACAAACTTCGAGAGAGGTAGTTTCACAATATTTTTTTTTCAAATCCGTATTAATCTATTTGGAAGACCATCCCTCTTTAGGAAATTTCATTCCCGCAACCCGAGTAGTCATATCTTCAGATTCTGCAAATTTTTTAACAATTTCCCATTCTTCCTTAATTATATTGGCAATGTTCTCATTTACGTCCTGTTCCCAGTCTGCATCTTTTCCTAATGCTGCATCATACATCTTTTGTTTTACAGATGCTGCAGATAGTGTCTTTCTTTCTCCTACGTTTGGTTTTAATCTGTAAATTTTTAACATTAGTCCCTCTGCTTTGTCCCCAGTATATGAAAAAAAATCACCTTTGACTCCTCTGAGAACTTGTTTTCTTAATTCCCAAGATTTTGGTGCTAAAAGAGGAGGAAAGTATTTTTTGAATGGAGCAAAGAATGCATAATCATCAGTTATTACAATAGAATCTCCAAAAACTGATTCTAACATCTTCTTTCTTGTCTCAAAATTAAACGGAAAACTCCTACTGTTAACTTCCTTGTCTCCAGATTTGAATACAACAGGCATGACTTTTACAATGTCTGCCTTTTCCTTTAACTCTTGGATAATTTCAATATGGGCATTTGTTACAGGATTGAGATGTGCAAGATATAGTGCAGTAATCAATTATGGTCTGTTAAAATCTGTTATATTTCAATGATTGATTTTTTGAAATATGGGGACGATGGGACTTGAACCCATGATCTCCAGCACCCGAGACTGGCAGTATACCAAGCTAACCTACGTCCCCGTAGGCAAAACTACTCTGAATATTTTATTTCTTTAAAAATCTCTATCCGTATGATTCGTACTTTACTTCAAAGCTTCCATCTTCACGTTTGTCGTGTTCTGTCACGAAACCTTTTGGTTTTAAGAAATCCATCACTCCGTCAATTGTTCCTTGCCAACCACAAACGTAAAAGATTGTATTTTCTTTTGTGATTTTATCTTCAATTAATTCTTCTAATGGCGATGCTCCGGTGCTTCTTGGTCTAAGAAATGTTTCTACCCTACCAATTTGACCAGACCATGATCTGTTAAACCATTCTTGAGGTCTACTTATTGCTGCTCTGTATCTAAAGTTCCATACATCCTTGCCTTTTGCAAGACTTTCATTCTCCAAGTCAGTCAAGAGATCTTTGTAACTTAACTCATCAACATAACTTGCACCATGTAAAACAACAATCTCTCTCTTATCTCCTGAATCATGCAAGTGTTGTGCAAAGCTCACAAATGGTGCTAAACCAGTTCCACCACCAACACATACAATTCTTCTAGTGTCTGGTTCACCATTTGGCATCTCTTGATTAATCAATAGTGCTCTGCCAGTTGGTTTTAACCATAAAATCTCATCTCCTTCTTTTAGATTGAAAATCTGAGTTGTCAGTCTACCTGGAAGTGGTTTTCTAACCCATCTAATTACAAGCTCAATATACTTTCTGTTTTCAGGATGTGATGCAATTGAATATGCTCTTCTAACAATCTTGCCACCTTCAACAGGATTTGGTAATCCAAGTGTGATAAACTGACCAGCTTTGTATTCTGGAACAGGACCGTCTTTTGGAACAAGTCTAATTATTACAAGGTCTTCTTTTAACAACTGAACATATGTAACAGTTGCCTTGTTATCTACTACCATAACAATAAAACCATGAAAATTCTGGTTAAATATCTTGTGCTAATTTTACGGTTGGATTCTTCTTTAAACCGCTAAACGTTAATAACCAATTTGAAAAGTTTAATTCGATCAGTTTTCTGATTCTTGGGCCGGTCGTCTAGCCTGGTAGGATAGGTGCATGGCATGCATCGGATCAAGGGTTCAAATCCCTTCCGGTCCACTTTTTCTTTTAATATTTACAAGTAATTTTTTCAATTCAGGATCATTGTCTTTAGAAATTTCATTGATTTTATTTTCAGATATTGCGTCATCAATGTAAATTGCAGCTTGTAAAGCACTCTTCTTTACTTCAAGATTAGAATCAGTCAAACAATTTTCTATTGCATCTTTTGCTTGTTTTGCTTTTAGATGACCAAGTGCTCCCAGTGCACATGATCTTACCATGGAGCTTTCATCATTTGTCAACTTTACAATTTCTGGAATGGCAGTTACATCATTTCGATTTCCCAAAACAAGAGTGGTAAACCCTCTGATATTCTTACTGTCTGATCTTAGACTTTCTATCAATAAATCTGATATTTTATTTTCATTTAGAATCAAAGAACTAAAGGCTTCACCCCTTACTTGAATATCTTCATCATCAAGTTTTGAAATAATTTTTTTTAAGATTTCAATATCATCGGTAAATTCAAGTGATTCTAGAGTTTTGATTTTCTCTTCACTTGTTCCAGAGTCTAATTTTTTGATGATTTCTTCCAACTCCATTAAATCTCCTGATCTGGTTAATAATAGTTCAATTTTTTTTAAAAATTTTTTCTTAGATTCAAAAATTTCCTTTTAGCTTTAAATTATCCTCAAATATTATTAACAATATGTCAACCGAAGCCAGAGACACCATATTCATTGGTAAGAAACCATTGATGGCATATGTTACATCAACGCTAATTCAACTGGCAAACTTACCATCCGTCAACATCAAAGCTAGAGGTCTTAGCATAGGTCGTGCTGTAGACGTAGCTCAAATTATTGCACGCAAAACAGAAAATGCAGGGTACTCTATCGGAGATATCAAAATTGCCTCCGAATCACTAGAGTCACAAGACGGTAGAACAAGAAACGTTTCAACAATAGAAATTGAAGTAAAGAGAAACGCAGCATAACTGCGCTTTACTTGAAATTTTTTCTTTTATTCTCTTTTTGAAAAACCGTACTTTTTTTCGAGCTTTCTAAACTTTGATAACTCTACTAAGTCATTGAATTGATCAAAGTTTACTATCTTTTGTTTGAATTTTACAGTAGTTCCTGTCTTCTTTAATTCCTTCAAGATATTCATTGAAGCAAATGTGTTTGCAAATAATACGGAAAGTGGATAAAGAATTATCTTAAATCCCATCTTGTACAGTGTTCGAGCAGAGCTAATCGGTGTTGCTCCGCCTTCTATCATGTTTGCCACAAGAGGAGCCTTGATAGATTTACTAATTATTTTCATTTCCTCAATTGTTTTTGGTGCCTCAATAAACACTGCATCTGCTCCTGTCTTTTTGTTTTGTAGTCCTCTCTCAATGGCAGAATCTAGACCTTCTGTTGCTCTTGCATCTGTTCTGGCAACAATTATGAAGTCTTTGCTTTGACGCGCATCAATTGCAGCTCCAAGTTTTTCTGTGTATTCTTCTTGTGGAACAACCTCTTTTCCTTGCATATGTCCACATCTTTTAGGCCATCGTTGATCTTCTAAAAAAATTCCAGAAGCTCCTGCAGATTCTAATTCTCTTACCAACTTCCAAACACTTAATGCATTTCCATATCCTGTATCTGAATCAACAATTATTGGTACTGAAACTGCTCTACATATTCTTCTTGCATTATCAACTGTTTCAGTTGCACCAATGAATCCATAGTCTGGCATTCCAAATAATGTCGCAGATGTTCCATATCCTGTTTGAAACATTGCATCAAATCCTACTTTTTCTGCAATCTTTGCACCAATTGCATCATAAACTCCTGGGATAACAAGTGGCTTTTTTGCCTTTAGTAAACTGGTTAAATTTTTCATAAATGTCATTTTTCTCTAAATTATTTATGATTTTAAGAATTACTCTGATATCAACGTCTCTTGTTTCATGGTTGATTTTAGCACCAATCAAATGATTATTGAACCAATAATGGCATTAATTTCAAACAGTATTAGAATTAATTCTGCCCCTTTGATAGCATAGTTATTGCAATCGATGGCTTCAAAAAACACTAAAGATACAATTACAAAGTTAAAATTAAAACCACTTTGTAAAAATCCAGAAAGAATTCCTCTCTTTTCTTTGGGTGCAGTCTCAATTATAATTACTGCATCACTTCCCCATTCTCCACCTGCAAAAATCTCTGCATAAATCATAATCCAATCAACAAAATTGGCACTGCAAAGCCAACCATCTACTATGTTAGTAAAAGACTTGTTGCAAATGTTGCAGCAGAAAATCCCATAATTGTAATTATCATGGCTTTTTTTCTTCCATGTTTGTCATCAAAGTTTCCAAAAAATGCACCTCCAAACGATCGCATTATCAACGTAGTGATATATGTTGCAAACGTTGTTAATAGTGAAAATGTCGGATCTCCAGTTGAGAAAAACAGCATACTAATTAACAGTATTACAAGTAACACCAATACCGCATCATAGCCATCAAGTGACCATCCAAGCCATGAACCAAAGACTATGGACTTTTGTTGTCTAGTTAGTGATGTCAATAAGAATTTCTAAACAGATTAATTTTTACTTTTAAGAAACAATTAATCGATTTTAATTTCTTTTCCTTTCTTCTTTGCATTTTTTTCATCGATTTTCTTTAGTTCGTCTTGAAGGAACTTTCTATATTTTTGGGTTTCATCATCAGTCATATTTGCTACATTTGAGCTAAGAATAGAACCCATTGCAAAGATCTTCTCAAGTAAATCAATTGCAACAAACCTCCCAACATTTCCCAATCTAAACAGAACATCAATCTGTTTTTTTATGATATCTGAAATTTTGTCAACGTCTTTTGCAGTCTCTGCTCCTTTTGTTGTGAGCTGATATTTTCCACTTTTTGTTTCTTCAATTAGACCCTCATCAAGCAATCTTCCCAATAATGGATAGATTAATCCTGGTGAAGGTTTCCAAATACCATTACTTTGCTCTACTGCATAGTCAATGATCTCTTTGCCTGTATGTGGGTGTTTCTTTAATAGCTCAAGGATAAAGTATCTTGAAAATCCTCTAGGAACTGAACTTCCTACTCTCTGAAACCATTCAGAAATCATCACTAGTGATATCGCTAGCGATAAATATTAACTCTTCTATTCGTGAGGTTCCATTACTACATATTTAACCCACATGCTAGGAATTTTGTTTGAAAAATGGTCGATTCTATTGAATTTGATTTGATTATTTGTGGTTCAGGCTTGGCAGGCTTAAGAGCAGCAATAGAAGCTGCACGAAAAAATTCTAAAATTAAGATTGGTATCGTTTCAAAACTTCAGGTAATGCGTTCACATTCGGTTTCTGCTGAAGGAGGAACTGCAGCTGTACTTTTTGAAGATGAAGGAGACACAATAGAATCTCACATATATGATACTGTGAAAGGCAGCGATTTTCTTGCAGATCAAGATGTTGCTGAAAAACTTTGTAATGAAATGCCAAAACAGGTCTATCAATTAGACCGTTGGGGAATGCCTTGGTCTAGAAGAAATGATGGAAGAATTGATCAAAGAGCATTTGGAGGTTATAGTTTTCCAAGGGCAACATATGCATCTGACAAAGTCGGTTTCTTTGAAATGCAGACACTTTATGATACCTGTCAGAAATTTGAAAACATAGAATATCTCAATGAATGGTTTGCAACTTCAATTATACACGACGGAAAAAGATTTCTAGGAATTACTGCAATTGAGTTATCAACAGGAACATTCTATACAATAAAAGGAAAAGCACTCATTATTGCAACAGGTGGAGCTGGTCGACTCTACAGCTTTTCAACATATGCGTTATCATCAACACCTGATGGATTAGATATGGCCTTTAGAGCTGGGATGGCTCTCAAAGATATGGAGTTTGTTCAATTTCACCCAACTGGAATCTTACCATCTGGAATTTTAATTACTGAAGGTGCAAGAGGTGAAGGAGGATATCTCCTAAACAACAAGGGCGAAAGATTCATGAAAAAATATGCTGCTGGAAAAATGGAGTTGGCCCCAAGAGATATTGTATCTCGTTCAATGATGACAGAAATTAATGAGGGTAGAGGATTCAAACATGAAACCGGAGTTGACTGCATGAAACTTGATTTACGTCATATAGGTGATGAAAAAATTAAAGAAAAATTGGGAGGAATAAGAGAGATTTCGATCAAATTTTCTGGTATTGATCCTGCTGATGAAATACTTGATGTCAGACCTGTGTGTCACTATATGATGGGAGGTATTCATACTGATATTGATGGTGCTACAGAATTACAAGGTGTCTGGGCAGCAGGAGAAGCTGCATGTAACAGTACTCATGGTTCAAACAGATTAGGGGCAAATTCCACTTCTGAATGTATAGTATGGGGAAAGATTACAGGAGAATTGGCAGTTGATTACATTGAAAAAGGATTACCAGATAATCCATGGCCACATCATTTAGTTGCCGCTGAAGAAAAGAGAATCTATGATGGAATTTTTAGAGGAAATGGCGATGCCAATCCATATGAAATTCGTCAGGAACTAACTGATACTATGAATGAGAAAGCCTATGTTTTCAGAAATGAAAACGATCTAGTTGAAGGCCTAAAAAAGGTTCGTCAACTAAAGGAACAAACATGGAAACATGTTGATGATAAAGCAAAAGAATACAATACTAATTTTACAAATGTGATGGAGCTTGATTCTATGATTAGAACTGCCGAGATTGTTCTAATTGGAGCAATAAACCGAAAAGAATCCCGTGGTGCACATGCAAGAACAGATTACACGAAACGTGATGATGCAAACTTTCTTCATCATACACTAGCATATTATGATCCAAAAGAGCCAATAATGAAGACACATCCAGTAACAATTACCAAATATCAACCAGTGGAGAGAAAATACTAGATGAACCCACACGATGAACACAAAGAAGGAATTGGAGGGATGGCAAATCCTGGTAGATATGGAATTGAAAGAGTAGCTTACTGGTTAATGCGATTAACTGGTTTGGGTTTATTGGGATATTTTGTTGCTCATATTTACGAAACAAGCAATATTTTACGAGGAGAAGTTGGATGGGATGAGTTTTTAGATTTAACCCAAACTACTGAAGGCCATTTATTTTTGACATTGGTAATTGGCATGTGTGTATTTCATACAGTTAATGGCATTCGTGTAATGTTAGGACATGGTGGAATTGGTGTTGGAAAGCCAGCAAGACCTGATTATCCATATTTGCCAGCTTCACAAAACGCAAGACACAAAATAGGAATTTACTCTGCAATTGTCCTTGCTGCTATTGCAATGATGTACGGAATGGCCGTAATGTTTGGTGAGTAAAATGAGAGAAAGCCATATAATGAAAATTCACTATGGGACTGCTTTAGCAGCCGTTGGGTTAGTAGCTGTGCATATCCTAATGCGTCTTACTCAGGAATTTGCTGAATCTTTAGAATATGAAAACGTAATTGCAAACTATCAATTTTTGCCATATGCAGGACTATTGGAAATTATCTTGATATTATTATCCATTCATGGATTTAACGGATTGAGAGTAATTTTGTTAGAATTAAAACAAGGTAGAACATACGAAAAAGCAGTTTCTTATGGTTGTGTTGCAGCAATGATTGGTTTAATTGCCTATGGTTCTAGAACAATCATAATGGTAAATACGGGGATGGTATAGATGACTCAAACACCTACTATTGCAGAAGAAAAAACATCTACTGCAGTTTCTTCTTCAAAATCAATCACCTTAAGAATTGCAAGATTTAATCCTCAAAATGATTCGGATACAAAATTCATGGAGTTTAAAGTTCCTGTTGAAAAATGGACCACTGTACTAGAAGTAATCTTAGATGTCAAAAAACACTTTGACCATTCTGTTGCTGTAAGATATTCTTGCAGACAAGCAACATGTGGGTCCTGTGGTATGGTAATAAATGGAAAACCTAGACTTGCTTGTTTTACCAAAGTGTCTGAACTAAACTCGGATGTTGTAACAGTAGAACCAATGCATAACTTTCCAATTATTCGAGATTTAGCAGTTAGGTTTGATAGATTATTTGATACTCATCATAAAGTAAAACCATATCTGATTAGAGATGATTCAGAAATTACAGCAGATACTAAAGAATTATTACAAACACCAGAAGAATTGGAGCAATTCATCCAATTCTCGGGTTGTATCAAATGTGGATTGTGTAACTCTGCATGTCCAACCATGGCAACTGATTCCTCATTTGTTGGACCACAGGCTTTGGCTCAAGCATACAGATACGTTGCTGATAGCCGGGACAAAGGAAAAGATAGCAGATTAAAGATAATTGATGATTCCCACGGAATTTGGAGATGTCATTTTGCTGGCTCTTGCAGTCAGGTATGCCCAAAAGGAGTTGATCCTGCTATGGGAATCCAATTGCTTAGAGGGTACTTACTAGGATTTAGAAGTTAATTCTATTTTTTAGGATTTGGACTGTTGTTAACTTGGTTGTTAATCTGTTCGGCCATAAAGTGATTTGATACATTGACTTTTACGTCATTTATTCCATCGACCTTTAACAAATTATCATGAATATCTTGACAGATTTTAAATCCAAAAACTGCAGGACAAAAGGGACTTGTTAGATGTAAATCTACTTTGACATCATTGTTGTTAATGTCCACTTCATCAATTAATTCTAAATCTGTAATTGATGTATTAATTTCGGGATCTACAATTTTTGATAGTTCATCAAAAATTTTGACTCTTAGTTGTTTGATATCTTGACTCATGTGGGCAAAAGCGTCGATGCTATATATAACCATTCTAGAACCTTAGATGATGTATCGTTCACGTCTTGGCAATGATTTGAGTGATATTACTTTGGATTATGTCTCATCCATTAAAGATGATTCTGAAATTGCACTTTATGATATTCTTGGAAGTCAAGCTCATGTTTTAATGTTATATGAAAATCAAATCATTTCAAAAAATGATGCAAAAAAAATTCTTACAGCATTAAATGATCTTAAAAATGAAAAATTTGATACATCCTCTGGAGCTGAAGACATTCATGAGCTAATTGAAACTCTAGTAATAAAAAAAGCTGGAATGGCAAGTGGAGGAAAAATGCATACAGCTCGCTCACGAAATGATCAAGTCGTTCTTGATATTCGAATGAAAATTCGAGATGATATCAATATTTTGTGCAATTGTTTACTTGATACGATTGAAGCACTTGTATCTCTTGCAAAGAATCATCAAAACACAATAATGCCACTTTATACTCATCTACAGCAAGCTCAAGCAGGCTTGTTCTCACATTATTTGATTGCA
The DNA here is from genome assembly GCA_965223805.1 of Nitrosarchaeum sp. GTDB lineage: Archaea > Thermoproteota > Nitrososphaeria > Nitrososphaerales > Nitrosopumilaceae > HKST03. Next base: position 1,707,985 of record OZ245014.1, read on the forward strand.
CATGCAGATGTATTATCTAGAGACCTTGACCGTCTTTATGTTACATTTAACCACATAAACCAGAGTCCACTTGGAGCAGGACCTGTTGGAGGCACAAGTATTCCTATCGATAGGCACAGTACTGCATCAATGTTAGGATTTGATGGAATTGTTGAGAATTCTCTTGATGCTACAAGTAGCCGTGATTTTGTAGCAGAATATGTTTCAATAATTGCAATATTGATGACAAATCTCAGTAAAATTGCAGAAGACTTTGTTATTTGGTCTACATCAGAATTTTCATTTATTGAATTGGCAGATGAATTTACTTCTCCATCAAGTGTGATGCCTCAAAAGAAAAATCCAGACATTTTAGAATTGACTAGAGGAAAAACAGCAGAAATTATTGGAAACCTTACAACAACTTTAACAACTATCAAAGGATTAGCTTCAGGATATGGCCGCGACTTGCAACAAATAAAATCATCTATTTGGTCAACATCAAAAATATCTATCAGTGCCTTGTTAATTTTAAAACCAATGCTTCTCACACTGAAGGTAAATAAAAAACAAATGAAAAAAGTTACAGAATCAAGTAATCTTATTGCACTAGACATTGCTGAAAAATTAGTTCAAGAGGGAATTCCATTTAGAGTGACGCATAAAATTGCAGGTATTTTGGTTCAACTTGCACATCAATCAAAAAAACCAATTTCTAAATTAACTTCAACAGAAGTAAAAAAATCTGTAGATGGTACTAAAGTTGACCCCAAAATAGTTTCAACCATTATCTCTTCTACAACTGTTATCTCCTCTTTAAAGGAAAGAGGATCATTTGGTTCATCGGGTTATGATGAACAAAAACGAATGATTTCTGATAGAATTCAAAAGATCAATAACTATCGAACTAATCTTACTAAAAGAGAAAATAAAATTCAATTATCTCTAGAAGAATTGCAAAAAAAAATTGATGCAATAATTCAATAACTAAGTTAAAGAAAAGTAGCGGGTCTAAAGGGATTCGGACCCTTGACAACCGGATTAAAAGTCCGGTGCGCTACCTGGCTGCGCCATAGACCCTCACGAAAAATGCTTGCCGTGTATAATTTAGTCTTTTACAAAATATTTTGATTTGACAGAAACTTTTAATCTGGCAATCTGCTTCAAAAAATTCGTGCCCTTGTAGTATAGCCCGGTCTAGAATTCGGCCCTGTCACGGCTGAGACGCGTGTTCAAATCCCGCCGAGGGCGCCATTTTATCTTTAATTCAAATAACCATTACTAGCGATCAATTAATTTAGTAAAATTACATACTATAACAAACAATTTCATGAGTTGAATCATTTCATTAGCTTTTTTTGCCATACCTTAGTCAGAATTTTAAAATTTAAGCCCCTGCTTACAAGAATATTAAAATTCAGGCAATTTTAGTAAAATTTGATGTCTGAAAAAAAAGAAACTGAGGTTAAAGAAAAACCAACAGCAGATTCAGCATCAGAAAAAGAAACAAAGCCAGAAACTAGTGAAAACAAAGAAGCTGACCAAGCCGCAGTAGCAAACAAAGCCATTGAAGAAGCAGCAAAAGCTGCAAAAGCAGCCGAAGAGGCAGAGGCTGCAGCAAAAGCGGCATTAGCAAAAGCTGAAGAACTCAAAGCTGCTGCTGACAAGGCAGCAGAAGCTGAATACAAAGCAATAGCAGAAGAAGTAAAAGCTGAAGCAGCAAAAGCACCTGAATATACTGACAAGAGATCTAGTGAAGTTATTTTTAGAAGGGATATGGGCGAACCCGAATTTTGGTTGGATAAAAAAGATCGATTCCCAGTTCCAATATTATCTGCAGAACAACAAGAAGCACTTACTAAAAAAGCTGAGATCCCCGTTGATAATACTCCTGAATATAATCCAGAACATGTTCTTAGTCCAGAATTTGGTGGTGTATCTAATTATGAATCTGGAGTTGGTAATTTCTTGGAAGAAACAAGACAAAAACTTGCAAGAATAAAACAGGATCCTGAATCAACTGAAAAAGAAATTAAAGACGCAGAAAATGATCTTGCATATTTAGAATCTTTACATGAAAACTATTATCTTGGAATGAATGTTTTCCGAACTGCTAAAGGTGGAAGAAGTAAAGGAAAAACATAGATGGTGATATTATGAACGAAGTAAAATTTGATGTTTTAAATGCACGAGTAACTTTCAAAAATATTCCATTACATGCACTCGCTAGATTTGCATTCAAAGATGTAGATGCTGCATGTGAATCTTTCAAAACAATTCCAGGTGTTGGTGAGTGTATAATTATTCAAACTGCCAGTAGAGTTGAAATTTTTACAGTAAGCAATGTTGAAACTGAAGATAGCCCAGATGCAAGAAGAGCTGAAGGAAAGGCTCTAATCTTAAACAGGATAAAAGAAACATGGGAACAGCATTCTACATTAGAACCAAATGATATTGATCACTTTGATCAAACATTAGAAGTTTACAAAGGAGACGATGTTTATCTTCATTTGCTACGATTATCTTGCGGACTTGATTCTGTTGTAGTTGGAAAGCAGGAAATATTTGATGAGATAAAGGAATCTCTTGCAAATGCAAAGCAAAAAGAATTTTCTGGAAAAATACTCAATAAATTATTTGAAAGTGTAATTAGACTTGCAACCTCTATTAGAGACTCCACTGAAATAAGCAAAGATGTTGTATCTATAGGTGATGTAGCCCTAAAACTAGTAGATGAAAAAGCTGGCCTTGATGCAAAGAAGAAAATTTTGCTCATTGGTACAGGTGAGCCTGCTGCCATGGTTGCTAAAACTTTGAATAATAAACAAATTCCATTTGAAGTAACAAGTAGAACAATTGAACGTGCCACAAATTTTTCACAAATTCTAGGAGGTAAACCTATTGCATTTGAAGATGTTTTATCTGGATTTGATAAATTTGATATAATTATTGTTGCAACTACTGCTGATTACTTTTTGATTACTTATGACAGAATCAAATTGGTAATGGAAGAAAAGAAGAAAGGAACTTTGATTTTAGACATCTCAGATCCTCGAGCAGTTGAAGAAGGAATAACTGCATTACCTGGAATCAAATTGTTGTTTAGAGATCAAGTAGCAGAGATTTATGATGAGAACGTTAAAGCAAGATCTGGTATTGTACCTGCAGTAGAAAAAATTATTGCAAAAGAATTACCCGTTTTATCAGCAACAATGCAAAGAATTTAAAAATTTTAGATCTCGATTTACCCTTGTCTCAAAATAAACTGCATCAAACTTTCTTTTGAATAATCAATCCCATGTGTTTCTTCCATGTGTTTTCTAAATTCCTCTATTACCTGTTCCACTTCACCTTCGGCTACGAAATCATCATCAAATCCATAATCCCTAGCTCGTAATCTAGCCATAATTATTTACAAATTCTTGAATATAAAAATCAAAAGGTTCTATCATACTAGTGATAAGGAACAAATCAATCAAACGACTTTATTTATTAAAAATTTTGATTATTCTTAAATTCAAAACATAGTTTCAGAATAGAGTTTAAGATTATTTTGGTCTAAAATTCAAGAGAAATACATTTATCCAAAGTAGAGTAAATTACTCTGTATGGTATCTGAGACTAAAGCCAAGATTACCTACATGGAATTATTAAGAGAGGATCTTGTTGTGATTCGAATAGTTCCTGAAAATGGGATGCCAGAATACAAAACAGGTCAATTTCTTACAATAGGCGTACCTATTCCTTCAGAGCAAAAAGTAGTCAGGAGGGCATACTCTATTGCATCACACGCAGAGAATCGTGATTATTTTGAATTTGTAATTAGATGGGTTAGAAAGCCATTACCTGGTAGAGTAACGACTGAATTGTTTTATGCAAACGTTGGTGATGAAGTTTCTTTAGGTGCTCCAACAGGTCAGGAATTACTAATTGATGATAAGCTACCCAATGGAGAACCTGATATGCGAAGAATTATTTGCGTTGGTGGTGGTACTGGAATTGCACCCTTTGTTGCATATGCAAAACATTTTCACGATACAGGAGATAAACGTCAAATTGTTGTTTTACATGGTGCAAGTTATGTTGATGAATTGAGTTACAAACGCCTTTTTACTGATCTTCAAAATGAGAGTATTGAAAGAGGTAAAGACCAATGGAACTTCATTTATGGACCTGCAATTAGTAGACCAAAAGAATTTTTTAACAGATCGTGGAGTGGTCATACTGGACGAGTAGAATCCTTCTTTAAACCAAATAAACAAGGTGTAGCTCCAATAGATGAACTAGTTGGAGAAGAAGTAACTCCTCAAAACTCGAAAATCTACATTTGTGGTTATCAAGGCCTCATAGATGGTGTCATCTCACATTTAGGACCAAAGGGTTTTGTTACAAAAGATGATAAGCATCCCGATGGAACCTATGAAATAAAATATGAGTCTTACGGTTAGTTTGCAAAAATATAATTTCAAATTCAAGATTTGTAATTTTGATACTATTTTATTTGTGAAAAAATTTCATCTAAGATTTTTTGATTTGTAGCAGCAACAAAGGATACTCTTGTTTCATAGCTAAGATCAGCATCCAGCGGTTTTAATTCTGAATCTAAAAGTAATCCTCCTGCTTCTTTTACAATTAAATACCCTGCTGCAATATCTTGTATTCTAATTTTATTTCTCAAATCAATAAAAATATCCATAAATCCTCTTGCAAACAAAGCCATCTCTAAGGCATTTGCTCCAAAATGTCTAGTGTGATTGTGTTGCTCAAATATAGGATGAAGCTTTTTCATTAAATCCGTTGAAGCACCTGAGGTGTTTATTCCAACTATTTTGTAAATTGGATCCTTGTTGTGAACTTGAATTTTAGAATCGTTCAAGAATGCCCCTTTGTTTTTTGATGCCCAATACATCTCTCCATTTGAAAGATTGGTGATGACCCCATCTGTAATAGAACTTAGTCTGTTTTCTGTAGCAAATGCAAGGGAACTACAGAAAAATGGTACGCCTCTTACAGCATTTGCAGAACCATCTATTGCATCCATTATGACAAATCCTTTTGGATTTTTAGACAGTTCTACTCTTCCACATTCCTCGCCTAAAACAACACATTCGAAATTAATTTTCTTAAGGTAATCTAAAACAGTTTTTTCAGCAATAATGTCAATATTTCGTGAAATATCTCCTCCTGCACCTCTACCAAAATCCCCAGCTGCATCTTCAGTTCCAGCCAAATTTTTTACATTTTCATGAATCTTTTTTGAGACTTGACGTAAAATTTCGATGACTTCCATAAGCTGTAAGTTTTTTACTCGTAATTTAAGTGAAATATGTTTTAAAAATTTGAAAGCATAAATATCAAGAAGCAAGCTCATCGTTTGTGAGTGGAAAAGATCAATCTGTTGTTAGCAAAGAAGCTTTGATGAGTACAAAACCTGGAAAACAAATAATGAAACAAGGTTTATTCAAATCAAAAGGTTACAAATTATTTAACAAATACAAAGAAGAAACCGAAAACGAATTCCCAAATTTCACTGAAAGATTTGTAACAGGTTTACTGCATGAAATCAAATCTGATACTAATCCAAATTCTACACAACAAACATTTGGTGATGAAATTGGTTCTACTGAAATTATCTTACAAGCATCTCAGATTGATTCAATCAAATCAAAACTAGAAAATCCTGATGTATTAAAAGACAGAGTTTTGCGAATTTTAAATTCTAATTTTGTGAAAATGACATTTCCTGTGTTTAATGCATTATTTGATGGTGCTGCAGAGTATACTGGAAGAAAAGATCCTAATCTAAAACAAGATATGGTAGAAGGGCACATCTTGGCCATTGATCTTAGTGAACCAATGGATAGAATTGTAGATAAGGATGAAGACTTGGATTATCTTGATGATTACAAACTAATGAACCCCTACATTTTGAAACTTGCCAGAGATAAGATTTCTAAAGGTGGTGATCATGTTCTTAAAGAATTTGAAGAAGGATTCAAGGATGCAAGAGTTGGGCAGTATCTTGATGAGAAATTAAAATCAAAACCAACAACAATTACTGAAGAAGAAATGAACTTGTCATATAAAAAATATCGTGCTGTAATGGGAACAGCTGGAAGAAACATGGCACTTGCCGAACGACCTCTTGGTGAAATCTTCTATTTGGGAATGGCAAGGGCAGCAGAAGGTGTGGGATGTGGAAATGAAATTGAAGACTCTATCAAAAATGGTTTTGTAAAAATTCCTTCATGGCCCCTTTATTATTCACTATTATCAAATGATGTCAAAAAAGGGTTTGAAATTACACTTGCAAAAAGCAATTTGTTCCTACAAGATGCACGTTTGGCACTTGAATTGTTACCTGAGGACTTTACACATAAAGAATTTTTAGAATTTTTGTTTTTAACGGTTGAACATTATAATCAATATTGGTACAACCAGCTGGAAAAAACAAACAAATGGTCAGAGTTTGAAAATAAACTCCCAAAGTGATTAAAATGATGTGGTCTGAGAAGCACCGACCTCAAAATGTCTCTGATATGGTTGGCAATGAAGAATCACGTGCCACAATTATGGAATGGTTTGCAAAATGGAAAAAAGGAACCAAACCTATTCTACTTGTTGGACCTCCAGGAATTGGAAAGACAACGATTGCATACCTTACTGCAAAACAGTTTGGCTATGACATGATTGGACTAAATGCAAGTGATGTAAGAAGTAAATCAAGAATCAATGAAATTCTTTCCCCAGTTCTAGGAAATGTTAGTGTTTTAGGTATGCCAATGATATTTGTAGATGAGGTAGATGGAATTCATGGAAGAGGAGATTACGGCGGTGCTGAGGCCTTAATTCGAATTCTAAAAGAGCCTACAATTCCTATTGTACTTGCTGCAAATTCTGATTCCTCTGATAAAATGAAGAGCATCAAAAAAGTTGTAAAAACAATTTATTTCAAACCGATTCCGCCAAGACTTGTACGAGTTTATCTTGAAAACATTCTGAATAAAGAAGGTGCAAAGCTTAGTCCAGGTTCTATAATCAAAGTAATTGACAAATCTCGTGGTGATATTCGTTCTATGATTAATCTTGCACAATCACTTGTTACAGGATTTAATCCACAAACAGATCAATCCTTTGAAAATATTAATGTTGAAGATGGGATTAATGCTTTCTTTAAAGCAAACTCCCTTGATGAAGCAAGAAGTGTTTTGTATTCAATGCAAATAGATCCAAAACAAAAGATTGATTCATTTTATTCCAGTATTATTACAAGTAATCTAGATAGTCAAACACTTGCAAAATTTTTGAATACATTATCTGAAGCTGATATTCTTTATGGTAAAATTATAAGAACACAAAATTGGAGATTATTACGCTATCTAAATGAAATTTTATTAAAACTTTACAAAAATGAGGATCGTATTAGATACACACAATACAATTTGTCTTGGCCTCTACTTAATCGAATAAGATGGGATGGAAGAAAAATTAAAGCCTTATCTTCAGTAATGGCAAAGAAATTACATCTATCCTCTAGTGCTTTTGTAACATTTGGTTTTCCATTTCTTTTGTTTTGTATAAAAAATAAAAAATTAGATTTAGAACTTGAAGAAACATTTGGAGATATTATTGAAAAGGAGATTGAGTTGTTAAATTGAGCTGGCGTAAAATTCCCATGAAGTTTCCTGGAACATGCATTGTATGCAACGAAAAAATCGAAATTAACGAAATTGGATTATGGGCAAAAGGACTTGGAGTTAAACACGAAAAGTGTGCTAAAGTAAAAGAATTACAATGTATTGTATGTAGCAATCCAGCAGGGTGCTCCCAGTGCGAATTTCAAGATAATTGTGATATTGAAAAAGTTTCTCAGTTATGTATTTGTAAAAAATGTAGCCAAGAAAAAGATGCCTTTAAATCTTACCAAATATCTGCCAACAAGAAATTTCCATTACTACGTCTTAGAAGTTCATAACAAATTTTTAAGAAAAATTCACAATTTTAAATAATTATGAAAAGAATATTCTAGTTAAATCTCTAACCAAACTAAATTAATATAGGTATATTATATCATTAAATTGTCGATATGGATTCCGAAAAAATTGAGGAATATTCTAAGATAAAAAAAATATCTTTGCAGGGAGGAGGACAAGATAGAATTAAAGCCCAACATGAGAAAGGAAAGCTAACTGCACGAGAGAGAGTCGCTTTATTACTAGATGAGGGTACTTTTGTAGAAGTTGATCCCTTGACAACACATCATTATCATGAATATGATATGCAGAAAAAGAAATTCTATACTGATGGTGTTGTTGGTGGATATGGAACAGTTAATGGAAGACAGATCTTTGTATTTGCCTATGATTTTACCGTGCTTGGTGGCACATTAAGTCAGATGGGCGCTAAAAAAATTACAAAACTAATGGATCATGCACTGCGGACGGGATGTCCAATAATAGGTATAATGGATTCTGGTGGTGCACGAATTCAAGAAGGAATTATGAGTCTTGATGGTTTTGCAGATATCTTTTATCACAATCAATTGGCATCAGGTGTTATTCCACAAATTACTGCAAGTATTGGTCCATCTGCAGGCGGCTCAGTATATTCCCCAGCAATGACTGACTTTGTAATCATGGTAGAAAAAGCAGGTACTATGTTTGTCACAGGTCCTGATGTAGTCAAGACCGTATTGGGCGAAGACATTTCATTTGATGACTTGGGTGGTGCTATGACTCATGGAACTAAAAGTGGTGTTGCACATTTCGTTGCTCAAAATGAATATGAATGCATGGATTACATTAGAAAATTAATCTCATTTATTCCACAAAACAATACAGAAGAACCACCAAAAAAGACTACTGATGATGATCCTAACAGATTGGATCATAATCTGATTAATGTTATTCCAGATAACCCACTTCAACCATATGATATGAAAGAAATCATTAATTCTATTGTAGACAATCATGAATTCTTTGAAGTTCATGAATTGTTTGCACCAAATGTCATTGTAGGTTATGGTAGAATGAATGGTAACGTAGTTGGCATTATTGCAAACAATCCAATGCATCTTGCTGGTGCACTTGACATTGATTCATCAAACAAAGCAGCACGTTTCATTAGATTTTGTGATGCATTTAACATACCCATAATAACTCTAGTAGATACCCCTGGTTACATGCCAGGTTCTAATCAGGAGCATAACGGTATAATTCGACATGGGAGTAAACTGCTTTATGCTTATTGTGAAGCTACGGTACCAAGAATAACTCTTGTAATTGGTAAGGCATATGGTGGTGCTTACATTGCTATGGGAAGTAAAAATCTTAGAACTGACATTAATTATGCATGGCCAACTGCAAGATGTGCAGTATTAGGAGCAGAAGCTGCAGTGAAAATTATGTCAAGAAAAGAAATTGCAGAATCCTCAGATCCTGAAGCAAAAAAGAAAGAACTAATTGATGAATTTGCAGAAAAGTTTGAAAATCCATACGTAGCAGCATCACATGGAACTGTTGATAATGTAATTGACCCAGCAGAAACAAGACCAATGCTCATTAAAGCCCTTGAAATGCTTCAAAATAAAAGAGAAAAACAACTTCCTAGAAAACATGGAAATATCAATTTGTGATTAAAATGATTGAGAAAGTACTTATCGCAAACAGAGGAGAAATTGCTCTTAGAGTAATTAGAACATGTAATGCATTAGGCATAAAGACTGTTGCAGTATATTCTGATGAAGATTACAATTCTTTACATGTCAAGAAAGCTGATGAATCTTATCACATTGGAGAAGCAGCTCCTGCAAAATCCTATCTTAACCAAGAAAAAATTCTTGAAGTGATGTTGTCTTCAGGCACAGATGCTGTGCATCCCGGTTATGGTTTTCTTTCTGAAAACGATGACTTTGCAAGACTTTGTGAAAAAAATAAAATCAATTTCATTGGTCCATCTGCTGATTCAATGAATCTATGTGGTGATAAAATGGAATGTAAAGCTGCAATGCTAAAAGCTAAAGTTCCAACGGTACCTGGAAGTCCAGGACTAGTAGATGATGCAGATGAAGCGGAAAAAATTGCAAATGAAATTGGCTATCCTGTACTTTTAAAATCAGTCTATGGTGGTGGAGGTCGTGGAATTAGATTAGTCACTAATGATAAAGAATTACGAGAAGGTTTTGCAACAGTAACATCTGAATCTATAGCTGCTGTTGGAAAATCTGCAATCATTGTTGAAAAATTCCTAGAAAAAACAAGACACATTGAATATCAAATGTGTAGAGATCATCATGGTAATGCAGTACATCTCTTTGAAAGAGAATGTTCCATCCAAAGACGAAATCAAAAACTAATTGAACAAACTCCATCTCCTGTAGTAGATCAAGCAAAAAGAGAAGAAATTGGTGAATTAGTTGTTAAAGCGGCAGAAGCTGTTGATTATACTAACCTTGGCACAGCAGAATTCTTAAGAGCAGACTCTGGAGACTTTTATTTTATTGAGATTAACGCAAGACTCCAAGTAGAACATCCTATTAGTGAAATGGTTTCAGGATTGGACTTTGTTAAATTACAAATTGATATTGCCAACGGTGAACCACTTCCATTCAAACAAAGTGATCTTAAGATGAATGGCTATGCAATTGAATGCAGAATTAATGCCGAAGATACTTTCCTGGATTTTGCTCCCTCTACTGGTCCTGTGCCTGATGTAATTATTCCTTCAGGACCAAATGTAAGATGTGATACTTATCTCTATCCTGGCTGTACTGTATCCCCATTTTATGATTCATTAATGGCTAAACTATGTACATGGGGACCAACATTTGATGAATCAAGAACAAGAATGCTTACTGCATTAAATGACTTTTACATTCAAGGAGTAGAAACATCAATTCCACTTTACAAAACAATTCTAAACTCTGAAGAATACAAAAATGGACAACTCTCAACTGACTTTTTGAAACGCTATAACATGATTGACAAACTATCTGAAGATCTTAAGAAAGAGAAAGAAGACAAGAGTGAAGCAGCATTAGCAGCTGCAATTATTCATTCTGAATACTTTAAGAGCAGAGCTCAAAACAGTGGCGAAAGTAATTCTACATGGAAAAACAAATTGGACTGATGAATAATGAACTATAAAATACCTGACATTGAAAAATCATTTGAAGGAACCATTGTTGAGAACCTCGGAAATAATGATTATGTAATCAAGATTAATGACAAAGAACACCAATTAAGAATTCTAAACATGGATGTAAAAGGAATTGAATTCATCCTAGACCAGCAATATCACAAAGCAAAATATCTTGAGAATTCAACTAATGAAATGAATCTTGTAATTGATCATGTTCCAATAATATTAAACATGCATACTCAGCTTGATGATATAGTTTACAAAAACTCTGGTGGTGGTGGCGCGGGTGGTGCTCAACTAGCACTAAAAAGTCAGATTCCAGGCAAAGTAGTATCGATTGCAGTTGCTGAAGGTGATTCTATTAAGAAAGGTGATGTTGTCTGTACTCTAGAATCAATGAAGATGCAGGTTGCAGTAAAAGCCCACAAAGATGGTGTTGTAAAGTCACTTAAAATCAAAGAAGCTGCAACTGTCGCCAAAGGCGATAACATCGCAGATATTGAATAAAAAAGGATTTTATTCCTATTTTAGGAATTGTTTGATTTCCTCATAGTTTGGTTCTTTTAAAGGATCTTCAGATACCCACTTGTACCCAATTTTTCCATCCTCTGTGATTACAAACACAGATCGCTTTGCAGCATTATAGTCTTTGATGTGAAGCAAGTCTGGCATTAAAACATCGTAATCACGAATCGTTTTACTTGTATAGTCTGCCAATACTGGGAAATTGAAGTTATGTTTTTCTGCAAAAGCCTTGTTTGCAAATGGACCGTCATTACTTATTGCGATTACTTGAGCACCAAGGTTTGAAATTTCCCCCCACGAGTCCCTAAAAGTACACAGTTCGGTTTCACAAACTGGAGAGCTTGCAGCAACAAAGAATGACAAAACGATCTTCTTTCCTTTGAATTCGTCTAAAGCTCTGAGTTTTAATTCAGTGTCCGGAAGTTCGAAGCTAGGAGCGATATCTCCAATATTCAAGGTCATGATCGTTGACTGTTGTTATCCTATAAAGTACTTTAGAAAAATAATTTTTCAAAAAATAAGATCGAAAAAACCGAGCATACCTTTTTATACAAAAACTTGGGTTCAAAGCTAAATTGGTCGGGGAATTAGCGGGCAATTATAGTACCGTGGTGTTGATGTTTGGCTTTGCAGTTGCAGCAATGGCACCTGCTTTGATTATTTCTAGAATGATTTCACCACGAAAACGAAGTAATCCAGTAAAATTCCTTCCAATGGAATGTGGTCAAGTCCCATCAGGCGAAGGACGAACTCACTTTATGATGCAGTATTATGCTTACATTTTGATGTTTGTAGTTTTTGATGTAATGGCAATTTTCTTGTATGCTTGGGGAAGTACTATTTTGGAATTACCAAAGTCAGCAACTCTTCCAATAATTGGATTCTTAGGGATAATGTTTGCGGCAATGGCCTTTGCCTTATACCAATCAGGGAGACGTAACATATGGTAATTATTTATACAAATGAGAATTACAGGAGTAGGAGAAAAGATTGCTTAAAGATCTAGTGACCCCAGAAAACGCAAACGTTTTTGTTGGAAAATTAGGTGACATTTTAGAAAGAGCAATCGACAAACCATTGGGCTATGCCATCAATTGGGGTAGAATTTGGTCACTCTGGCCTGTTCATATTGAAACAGCTTGTTGCAGTGTAGAATTTGGAGCAGCATCAAGTCCACGATATGATGTTGAAAGATTTGGTATCATCGAAGCTTTTGGATCACTCCGACAATGTGATCTAGTTGTGGTTCAAGGCACAATTACAAGGAAAATGGCACCACGTCTTCGTTTAGTTTACGATCAAATGCCAGAACCAAAATATGTAATCGCAATGGGTGCATGTGCAATTACTGGAGGATTGTATTTTGATTCATACAATGTTCTTCCGGGAATTGACGGTGTTATACCCGTAGATGTCTATGTTCCAGGTTGTCCACCTAGACCTGAAACTCTAATTCAAGGCTGTATGTTGTTACAAGAAAAAATCAAGAGGATGAAGGCTAGGAAGTTTGTATAATGAGTGAAGAAAAAAAAGAATCATCTGGAACTAAACCTGAGGAAAAACCTACCCCAAAACCTACACATACATCCAAAAAACCTACTCCTACAGAAAAAGAAATTGAACTACCCGCATTTGAAAAAGAAATCACAGACAGAATTGTTGGAAAATTTGGTGAAAAGACCCAAGTGGCATTTGTTAAACCCGATAGAATCAGAATTAATGTTGGTAAAGAAGATGTACATGATGTAGCAGAATTTGTTCGTGATGAACTAAATTTTGATCATGCTGAATCAGTTACAGGCGTGGATTTTCCAAAAGATAAAGAAATAGAGGTAGTTTATCATTTGGGTTCTTATTCTGATTCTTCACTTGCAAGACAAATTCTTGTGTTGGCTACAAGAGCCCCAAGAGAAGAAAATCCAATTCCAGGAAATGATGCAACAAGACTTCCAAGTCTTAGAGATATATTCTACAGCGTAGAATTTCACGAGAGAGAGGTTTTTGAAATGTTAGGAGTTTACTTTGAAGGTCATCCAGATAATAGACGATTACTTTTACCAGAAGATTGGGCAGATTTACCACCACTGAGAAAGGACTTTGCAATAAAGGGAAGATAAAGAGATGACCGCAGAATTACCTCCAGGATTAGCACTTCAAAAAGTGGACGAGAGAATTATGACTCTCAATGTTGGACCTCAACATCCTGGTTCAGGTCATATGAGGATTGTTGTACAAATTGATGGTGACTTTATTGTTGCATGTGATCCTGATCCTGGTTATGTTCATCGTGGAGAAGAAAAGATGGCAGAATACAGAAATTATATCTTAAACATTCCACACTTAGAAAGACCAGTAATTCATGATTCTTGTAATGTTTTGTATCCTTATGTCTTAGGAGTTGAAGAACTTCTTGGCATTGAGGTTCCCGAACGGGCAAAGTACATTCGAGTTATTGCATCTGAACTAAACAGGTGTATCTACATAATGTACTGGCTTGCAATCTATGGAATCTTCTTAGGACACTCTACAATGTTTATGTGGCCTGCAGGTGACCGTGAATTTTTAATTGACTTGATGGAAAAAATGTCTGGTGCTAGAGTAACTCATGCACACTTTGTCCCAGGTGGTGTTAGAAATGACTTACCTCCAAACTTTGAAGATATTTGTCTAAGGCAAGTAAACTACTTTGAAAAACGTATCAAAGAATATGGAGCAGTTTTTTATGATAATCCAATTTTAATTTCTAGAACTGAAAAAACTGGTATCCTGTCAAGACAAGATGCAATAAGGCTTGGAACTACTGGTTCAGTTCTTCGTGCAAGCGGAGTTGATTATGACCTACGAAAAAAAGAACCATATGATGTTTACGATGAACTAGATTTCCAAACTCATGTTCTAAAAGAAGGTGATTCATATGCAAGATCTAAAGTTCCATGGCTTGACATGATGGAAAGCTGTAGAATTATCAGACATGCTCTTGAAAAAATGCCAAAGTCTGGTTCTGTAAGAGTAAAACTAAAGCCAAATCCAAAAGGTGGAGATGATTCAGTCTACAAACGTGTAGAGTCTGGAAGAGGTTCCCTTGGTTGTTATATTGTTTCTGATAAAAAACCGGAGCCTTATAGACTAAAACTAAGTGTAGGTTCATTTAGGAACTTACTTGCGATGCCTTATCTTCTAAAAGGAGAAAAACTTGGTAACATGCCTTCAGTTTATTGGAGTCTCAACTATTGGCCAGTGGAGGCAGATCGATAAATGTCAGTTATTGCACCAAAATTCAAACTTAGCGAATTTATAAAATCCATTTTAGATAACCTGTTTTGGTTCCTTCTAATCTTTGCACTAATTGGATTACCTCTGGTTCAAATTGTTCTATTTTACATTGAAATGCCAGTAATTGATGGAGAATTACTTACGCCATTTCTTGCATTAACCTGGCTTGCTGACCCTTCAAGATTACTTCCAATTCTAAAGGCATTTATGGTAACTGATTTGTTTAAAATTGCAGCATTTCCTGGATTTGGGTTTGCTGCATTGATAGCTGCAGGTACAATTTTTGTTGAAAGAAAGATGTTGGCTAAACTCCAACTTCGAGTTGGTCCTTTCTATTGTGGTAAGGTTGAAGGAATATTACAATTGATGGGAGATGGGCTAAAATTAATCTCCAAGGAAATTATTATTCCTGCTAAAGCTGATAAACTAATTTTCTGGACAGCACCTGTAGTATTTGTTGGAGCTGCTGCTGCATTTATTGCGTTAATTCCAGTAGCCCCTGGTTGGGTAGTTGCAGATGTAGATGTAGGATTAATAGCTGTGTTTGCTGTAATTGGATTTTTCCCAATCATTACAATTCTTTCTGCATGGTCTGCAAACAGTAAATTCCCATTCATTGGAGGAATTAGAGCATTGCACCAAATGGTATCATTTGAGATTCCACTAATCTTGTCACTTCTTGGAGTGGTAATTCTTACAGGAACACTAAATCTTTCTGAGATTGCTGCAAGTCAGTCAAGTTTCCCTTGGATTATATTTTTGCCAGTAGGTGCGATTGTATTTTTTATCACAATGCTAGCTGAACTTGAAAGAATTCCCTTTGATCTGCCAGAGGCAGAAAGTGAAATTGTGGCAGGTTGGTTGACAGAGTTCTCGGGAATGATGTATGGTCTTGTCCAGTTGGGAACTTATCTTAAACTATATGCTTTTGCAGCACTGTTTGTTGTGTTATTTTTGGGTGGATGGAATGGTCCTATGATTTGGCCACCATTCCCAGAGGAAATTATTACCGAAGGAATTGAGGCAGGACCAATCACAGTAACCATTCCAGGATTACCAATATTCTCACAAGAAACACTTAATGGAATTGCTTGGTTTGTAATCAAAACTGTAGGAGTCATCTTCTTCATACTATTACCAAGAGGTGTATTTCCAAGAATTAGAATTGATATGTTGTTAAGTCTTGGGTGGTACAAACTAATTGGTTTAGCGTTCGTTAACATCTTTATAGCACTAGCCTTGCTTTACGCTGGAGTCTTGGGACCTGGAGGAATGTTGTAATGGGAACAGCTACAGGAATAATCAAAGCTCTAAATTCTGGAATCAAGCATATTGCACTTAGAAGATTTACCCTAAGGTATCCTGAAGAAAAACTAAAGTTTGTTGGAGATGGCTATCAATTTGATCCATCTACAGGTGTTGGAATTGCTGGTCTTAAAGGTCGTCATATGCTTTTCCACGATCACTGCACAGGATGCCAACTTTGTTCAATTGCCTGCGAAGGTGTAGCAGAAGCAATTGCAATGGTCAAGGTCCCTGATCAACAGACTCAGAACAAAAAATCAATTATGCCACAAATCGATTACGGTAAGTGTGTATTTTGTGGACTATGTGTTGATGCTTGTCCATTTTATGCATTATACATGACAAATGACTATGAGCTATCTTCATTTAGTAAAGAAGGATTAATTTACACTCCAGCCCAGCTTGCAGTAAAACCATATGTCTCTCAAGATTCTGAAATAAAAATAACTGATAGAGGTGCAACACATGGCTGATGCTGTTTTTTTGGCACTATCAGTTCTTACAATAGGTTCTGCAATTGCAGCACTTGAATTACGTTCTTTGATTTATGGTTCTATTGCATTAATGGGAACACTTGGCGGTATTGCCGGATTCTTCTTACTGTTAGATTCCCCATTTGTTGCAATGTTCCAACTAGCAGTTTATGTAGGTTCTATTGCAGTTTTGATCTTGTTTACAGTCATGCTTGTAAAAAGAGAGCTTATCTTCAAGAAAATTGAGGATAAGAGAAGAAAGTTTGCAGGTATTGCATTGATGTTAGTAATAATGGTTGGATTAGGTGCAGTAATTCTGGATTCTGGCATCAAAACCATTACCACTGATGAACCAGCAGTAGACTTTCGAGACATTGGTGCAGACTTTCTAACATATTATTGGCCAGCTCTGATTTTGATGGCATTGATCTTGGCAGGCTCAGTTACAGGTGCACTAGTTTTAGCAAGAAGGGAGGATGTAGAAAATGAGCAACGAACTGATTGAATTTGTAATAGTTTCTATTGCCCTCCTAGGAATAGGAATTTATGGTCTTTCAGTAAAAAGAAACGCTATTCGAATGTTGTTTGCAGTTGAAATTGTAATCAATGCTGCAAACCTCAATATAGTTGCCTTCGGACGATTCTTACCACATAGTGGTGGTCAGACATTGGCATTGTTTTCAATTGCAATTGCAGCAGCAGAGGTAGCTGTAGGATTGTCATTGATAATTGTAGCCTATCGTATGTATCAGAATATCGATATCGCAGACTATAGGAGTTTGAAAGGATAATGGAATATGCATTATTGCAGGCAGTTTTCTTGCCTTTACTCTTATCTCCAGTTGCCTACATTATTGGTAGAAAGGCAGGACCCAACCCTGCAATGTGGTTTACATTTGCAATTTTACTCTACACAACTGTAATTGTCATTCAAGCAGCAATGAATGGTACTACAGAGGAGCACTATCCATGGACTGAGCAGTTTGGTGAGTTTGGTTTCTTAATGGATGGTCTTGCCTCACCATTTGCAATTATTATTTACGTACTTAGTACAATATTGGTACTTTACTCAAAACCATACATGATTCATAGGTTTCATGAACAATACGAAGAAGAACAAAACGAAATCAAAACGACTACTGGTCAATCCGCCGTTATTGAATCATCATCACTTTCAAATTATGTAAATGCAAAGTCTGGACTTTACTTTGCACTCTATCTAGTTTTTGCAATGGGAATGCTTGGAACAGTCCTTGCAACAAACCTGATTGAATTTTATGTCTTCTTTGAGGTAATGCTTATTCCAGGTTTCTTTTTAGTTGCTATTTGGGGTGCGGGTCCTAGAAGAAAAATTGGTTTAATGTTCTTATTTTGGACACATGCTGGAGCAGTTGTTTTACTTTTAGGATTTTTGATGATTGGTCTTTCAATTGGAAGCTTTGATTTTGCAGATATTAAAGAATCAGAAATCCCACCAGATATTGTTTTAGTTTCGGCAATTGCAATTGCACTTGGTCTTGGAGTAAAACTTGCAGTCTTTATGTTCCATATCTGGCTTCCTTGGGTTCATGGTGCAGCACCTACTCCGATTAGCGCGTTATTGTCGCCTGCTATGATCGGTATTGGTGCATATGGTATTTTCAGATTAATAGTAGAATTTTTGCCATCCACATTTGCCGATCTCTCAATATGGTTCCACATTTGGGGTCTAGTCACCATGCTTTATGGTGGTGCTATGGCATTAATGCAGGATGATATCAAACGATTATTGGCATATTCTAGTATCAGTCAAATGGGTTACCTTCTATTTGGCATAGGTTCTATGTCTGCTCTTGGATTAGCAGGTGCAGAAATGATGTATGTTACTCACGCTCTAGGAAAAGGCATTCTCTTCATGATGGCAGGAATTTTGATTGTAAAGGTAGGTACAAGAAGCATTTCAAAACTTGGAGGTCTTGCAGGCAAGATGCCAATTACAGCTGTTTGTGCTGTAATTGGTGCACTTACAATAATGGGCGTTCCGCCAACAAGTGGATTTATGGGAGAATGGATCCTCTTTTTCGGAGCATTAGAGACCGCAATTGAAGAAGGCTCAACTGTCAGAGCTGTAGCATTTGGACTTGGACTGGTTGCAACCGCACTAACAATGTCTTACATGCTATGGATGTTAAAACGTATCTTCTTTGGAAAGACTCCAGAGCATCTAGAGAATGTAAAGGAAGGAAGCTGGTACATGACAGCACCAATGATGGTTCTTGCAGGATTTACAGTAGTATTGGGAATTTATCCAGATATTTTCTTAGAGCAGATAATTCCGTACATGAATGGAGTATTGGGAGTGTAAAATTTGGCAACAGAATCTATTGGTTTACCATTTGAAGTAGGTGCAGCAAGTGCTTGGTTAGTATGGATACTTCCATTCATTGCGGCACTAATTATGCCTGGAATTGGAAAAACATCAAAAAATGCAACTGGCTATGTCGCAGTTGGATTTGCTCTTATGAGTGCACTTTCTGCAGCATCAATGCTGCCAATGGCATTAGAAGCACACGAAATTCATGATCAAATAACCTGGATTGAATCAATTGGTTTGAAGGGAGGAGTACTAGCTGATCCACTTTCAGTTATTATGGCAAATGTGGTTGGATGGATTTCATTTCTCATTATGATTTATAGTACTGGATACATGAAAGGCGATAAGGACATTACAAGATTCTGGTTTTGGATGATGTTCTTTATTGGTTCAATGCAATTAATTGTATTATCTGATAACTTACTCCAAGTATTCTTTGGATGGGAAGGAGTGGGTCTTGCATCCTATGCATTGATCAGCTTTTGGTATCGTGACAAAAAGAAAGACCATGTTGGCACAGAAGGAAGAACCGTATTGGGTCTGCTAGACTATTATGCACCTACACATGCTGGTATGAAGGCATTCATCATGACCAAAGTGGGTGATGTGATGATGATTGCTGGTATGCTATTGATTTTCTTGTTTGCAGGAACCTTTGGATTTAAAGAATTGATGGGTGATACTGCATGGGCAACAGCAATGTCAGCTCAGGGATTACTTGTTCCTGCATTTGTTTTGTTATTTGGAGGTGCTATTGGAAAATCAGCACAATTCCCATTAAACGAATGGTTGCTTGAGGCAATGACAGGTCCAACTGCAGTTTCTGCATTAATTCATGCAGCAACCATGGTCAAAGCCGGTGTATTCCTTGTTGCAAGAATTGGTCCTCTGGTATTTGCCTTGGGTGCAGCAGGAATTCTTGCTGATCAGTTCTTTGAGATTGTGGCTTGGGTTGGCGCAATTACTGCACTACTTCTTGCAACACAAGGTATGGTTAATCCTGAAATCAAAAAAGTTCTTGCATATTCTACTGGTTCTCAAATTGGCTATATGATGATGGCATTAGGTGTAGCGGGATTGTCTGCTCAATATGTTGATGGCTATACTGCAGGATTTTTCCACCTGATATCTCACGCCATGTTCAAAGCATCTCTCTTTATGGCAGCAGGTTCATTGTTGCATATTGTTGGTTCTAGATTTATGACCGATATGGGAGGCCTAAGAAAGCAAATGAAAAAGACATATGCATTCATGTGGGCTGCAGGTCTTGGATTGATGGGTGCACCATTTATCACAACAGGTTTCTGGAGTAAGGATGCAATCTTTGCAGCAGTTTATGAATCTGGAAATGAATGGGCATTACCACTTTATTCAATTGCAGTTTTGACTGCAGTAATTACAACCTTCTATACAACAAGAATGATTGGAATGGTATTCTTTGGTAAGAAGAGCAGACACATTGAAAAGATGGAAGAAGAGGGACATCACATTCATGAAGCATCATTGTCGATGTGGGCTCCCTATGGTATTCTTGCAGTTCTAACCATTGGAATAGGATTAATAGGATTTTCCGCAGAGGGTGGACTTCATCATTTATTTACTGAATATCTTGATCATTCCTTTGATATTCATTCTGTTCATCATGAGTCTGGAGAATCATTCCTACCAGCACCATTAGATGCACTTAACCCAATAGCTCTAGGATCATCATTAGTTGCATTTGCAATAGGTATTGGATTAGGGTATATCTTCTATATTGGTAGATGGGTTGATCCTGTAAAATTTGTAAATTCAAATATTTTCTTTTATGCAATTCACAAAGTTATTCTAAGCAGATGGTATCTTAATGCAATAATTTACTGGTGCTTTGTGGTGGCACCATTATGGCTTGCAAGAGGACTCTTCCGATACTTTGAAAAGACTGCAATCGATTACGGCATGAACGACGGATTCCAAAAGGCAGTTGGTTGGGGAGCCAGAGTAGTACAAGGAACACAAACTGGTGTGGCACAGTCATACCTATTCGTATTTGGAGCAGGACTGTTATTCGTGGTCCTGATATTGCTGATATAGGAGATGATGAGATGTTAGAAATTAGCTCAACGCCACTAGTCATAGTTGCAATCCTTGGTGTCATTGGAGTCATATTACCAATCATTAGTATTGCAAGAAAAGAAAAGGGTTCTAACTCATTTTATGCAGTAATTGCATTTGCCGCACTAATTGTTTCTATTGGATACGTCGCATACCAATTAACAACTGAGCATATTTTACCTTCTGCATTATTTTCTGAAGAAGTACTAGTCGATGACACCTTTGGAGGATTCTTTGCAATAGCAATGCTAATTGTTGCAATATTCACAACGGTTGGTTCCTTTAATTATATGCGAAAGCAAAATCATCCTGCTGTATACTATTCTTTGATTTTACTCTCAACAATAGGTATGGTCCTAGTTGCATATTCAACTGACCTTGTAATGTTGTTTGTTGCATGGGAGTTGATGAGTATTCCAACATATGTGCTTGCAGGATTCATGAAAAAGAATCCAAGCTCAAATGAAGCGGCATTAAAGTACTTTTTGTTTGGAGCATTGTCTTCTGCAATAATTGTTTATGGTATTTCATTATCATATGGATTAACTGGTTCTACAAACATCGGCGAAGTAATTCAAGGATATTCAACACTTGATCCATCTTTGCTTCCAATAGCATTATTGTCAGTTGGAATGTTTATTGCAGGCTTTGGATTCAAAATGGGACTTGTTCCCTTCCATATGTGGCTTCCAGATACATATGAAGGAGCGCCATCTCCTATCACTACCCTCCTTGCAGCAGGTACAAAGAAAGCAGGATTTGCAGCAGCAATTAGAATAATCGTCCTAGGAATGGTTGCACTAAATCTTGACTGGACGTTAGCTTTGGGAATCATTGCCATAATGACAATGACAATTGGTAATGTAGCTGCAATCATGCAAAAGAATCTATCAAGAATGCTTGCGTACTCTAGTATTGGACATGCCGGGTACATTTTGATTGGACTTGCTGTTGCACCATTCTCTACGATGGGTATACAGGGCTCAATGTATCATGTTCTCAACCACGCTGTAATGAAAGGAGCTGCCTTCATTGCAGTTGGTGGCATCATTACAACATTGGCTGTGACGAATCTTGACAAACTAAAAGGATTGGGTAGAAAAATGCCCATCACTTCACTTGGATTGGTAATTTCACTTTTGGCACTTGCAGGTGTTCCCCCCCTTAATGGATTCTGGAGTAAGCTTATGCTCTTTGGTGGTGCGTTAGATGCCAGCTCTGCTTTGTCATGGGCACCATGGCTTGCAATTGCAGGTGTTCTTAACAGTGCTTTATCATTAGCTTACTATGGTTGGATTATGAGAAGAATGTACTTTGAAGGAGAAAATGAAAAAAGAGTTTCAGAACCAAAATCGGTAATTGCAGTAATGATATTTTCAATTATATTCATGGTTGCACTCGGAGTTTATCCAGACCCAATTATTAAATTCGTTGAAATGGCTTCCCCAACAATTAGTTTGGGTGTTATGCCTTAAAGGTTGTAAATTTAATTAGATTTTCTAAATTTACTTTTGATTTATTGTCTGGAATTTTTCTTAATCCTGCCCTTGCTTTCTCTGAGTATTCTTTTAAAAGATCTTCCATCTTATTAAAAACATCTCTTGGATCGGAACTCTTCTTTATTAGAAAATTAAACAACTTGTCTTCATTTTTCCAATCAAGTAAATCATCTCTAATTTGATAGGCAATTCCAATATTTCTCCCATATTCTGTTAAATCTTCAATTTGTTCCTCTGTGCCGTTTGCAATAATTGCACCAATCCTTGCTGCAACCTCAAAAGCAGTTGCAGTTTTATATTCAATTACTTTGAGATAATCGTCAAAAGTTACATCTTCACTTGTTTCTAGTCTACTTTCAATCATCTCTCCCTCACTCATTAGCATGGCAGTTGTCGCTAGGTCCTTTGTGATTCTGGCATTATCCAATCTTGATGATATTGCAAGAATTAAGCCTAAAACAAAATCTCCAGTTAGGATACTGGTATTGTATCCATATTTTATATGGAATGGATCTTTTTGTCTTCGCATTGTCTCATTATCAATAATGTCATCATGGATAATTGACTCCATATGTAAAAATTCTATTGCACATGATGCAGCTAATGTATTTTCATCTATCTCCCCAACACTCTCTGCTGCAAGAATCAAAATTATTGGTCTAATCCTCTTTCCTCCATCCAAGGAATATTTTACCGGTTCAATAAACTCTGATTCTGAATATAATGATAATTCCTTATCTAATGCTTGATTAATTTGCCTAATGTAGTTTCCATAGGTTTCAAGTAAAGGATTAATCTCGATATTTTTCCTGTCCAAGATAGCCTATACAAAAAACTTTGTCATTAGTAATTAAATCTTGGTGCTCCAGCCGGGATTTTCATCGTTAGATTTTGAACCCGGGATCACTGCCTTGAAAGGGCAGTATGCTTGACCGGTCTACACCACTGGAACCCAATCAAATTCTATATTTTATCCATAAAATCTTTTGTAAACCACAAAGATTTTTTATTGGCTGATAAGGAGTTGTGACATGAATCTAATAAAACAAATTGATCAAATGATTGAAGAAAGAAGTTTACTCAAACACCCTTTTTACGAAATGTGGTCTGATGGAAAATTAACTCTTGAATCTTTAACTGGCTATTCAAAAGAATATTTCCAACTTGTTAAAGCAGTTCCTGAATTTATGACTCCTATTATTGAAAAAGCACCAAACTCTGAAATCAACGAATTAGTCTCAAACCAAAAAGAAGAATCTGATCATATTCAACCCTGGATAAAATTTGCAGGTTCACTTGGAGTATCCGAGGATGAGTTACTGCAATATGAGGGTCTTTCAAAAACACAACAAGCAGTATCTAACTTGTCAGAATTAATGAATACATATGAAGGCGGCTCCTGCGCAATGTATTCATTTGAAAAAGAAATTCCTAAAATCAGTCAAACAAAACTAGAAGGCCTAGCTGAATTTTATGGCATCACAAATGAGGATGCTACAGAATATTTCAAACTTCATACAGAAGCAGACATTAGACATGCTGCAGCCTGGAGACACATTCTAGAGAATGCATCTACCGATAAAGACAACTTAATTAAAATTGCAGATAAATCCATTTCTGCACAAAACTTGTTGCTTGATAGTTGTTATGAAGTATACTGTTAAGCTCACAACATTTTATAGCCCAGAAAAATTTTATCTGCTTAGGGCCCATAACTCAGCTTGGTAGAGTAACCGGCTCATAACCGGTGAGCCAAGGGATCGAAGCCCTTTGGGCCCATATCATTCCCATTAGTTTTAAAATGAGCAAAGACAAAATTCACTGGCTGCAATGAAGAATCAGAGTTATATCTGAAAGATGATGTGAAGGCATTTGTCTGAGCTGCCTAATTAATCTCCTATTTGGTTTTTCACTTTTTGTAACACTTTATCATCAACAAGATTCTGATCATAAAGTGCCTGAGTGATTTGTATTACATTTGAAATAGAGTGTAGATTTACTCCTTGTTCTTTAAGAGCTTCATACGCACCTTCCATTCTGTTTACAATTACATATGCATCTGTAACATTTATTTTTGCTTCTTTAAGGAATTTTATTGCATTTACAACCGATCCACCCGTAGTTGCCACATCATCTATCATCAGTACTTTCATTCCTTCCTGAATTTTACCCTCCACTGATTTTGATGTGCCATAATCTTTTGGTTTACTCCTAACATAGATTAGTGGTTTTACTGTCTCAATTGCAAGCGCTGAGGCTATGACCAAACCCCCTGTAGGCACAGATACTATCGAATCAAAATTATCTAATCCAATTTTTTTTGTAATATCATTTTGAAGATACTTGATCATTGTTCTAAATTCGTGGGGGAAGCTAGGAACTAACCTTAAATCAACATAGTATGAGCTTTTTTTGCCACTTGCTAGAGTAAAATCTCCAAAATTGATAATTTTATTCTGATGCAAAAATATTGCAAACTCTTTCACAAATTCCATATCAAAATTAACTACACTGGATTTATTTTGGTTTGTATTGACTATGAATCATGCCTGAAATTTGGTTAAATTATGGTATTACTGAGGTTGTTTTGGACATTAAGGCAGAGAATCTGGATCAGAAAATTGACTCTGATGGTAAAATTCTCGAAGATAGTAAGATCAATGAGAAGATTAACTCTATTGATTTTAACAAGCAAATGGAATTGGTTGTTTTACACAATTCAAAATCTGTTCAAAAAATCATTTCGTCTTTATTTACAATATGTGAGCAAAAATCAAAACCATTCCCAAAGATTTTTGCAGAGAAAAAAATCATAAGTTTTGTGAAGGCCGGTTTACCCGAAGGCAGCTCTATCAATGAATTTGATAATGCAAATCTTTCAAACTCTAATTTGGTTTTCTTGGGAGAAGTTGAATTTGATGGTCTTTTTGGATATGAAACAATTGCCACACGTCTTATCAAAAAATTTGGTCAGGATTCTATGCTCTCAGCATATGCAAATAGAAAAGACAATCTTCCTTCACCAGGACAACCAACTAAAAGTTTTGGTGAAGCAAAAAAATTTACAGACAATTTTGAAATTCAGGGAATAGAAATTATTGCAAATTCAAATGGTATTGTTGATTTTACAATTGGCCATCCATCACAAACGGCTATTGCTACAAAAACTCTAGAGTCATTTGGAATAAAAGATGTTGGAGAACACAAATCAATGATAATTAGCACAGGAAAGGATGCAAGCAATGATAATCTGGGAAAGTCTCTTTCTTCTCTCTGGAATTGTGCAGGTGCAATTAAAAAAGATGGTCTTGCTATTCTTGTTGCAGAATGCAAAACAGGATTGGGCTCAGATGCAATTCAGCAATTCATTGAAGGTAGATTAAGTATTGAGCAATTAAGAAACCCTACAAAATATGTTAATGGTATGGAAGATTTACTGTTCTTGTCAGAAATTCAAAAGAAATTTCAAATTGGATTAATTTCAATTCTTCCTGAATTTTATGCAAAGAAATTAAACATTATTTCTCTTCCAGGTATAAAGCAGGCAATGGATTACATTCTAAAAACACAAGGTACCAAACAAAAAATTGCTGTTGTAACTGATGGTGGAAGACTACTATTACGATAAAATACTAATTGGTAACGGCGCACATAAAATTGCAAGTATTATCACTCCAAAATATAACATCTTTCTATTTTTTGTTAATGGTGATATGTCATCTAGAGGATTTGCACTCGGATTTCTTGCACTCAATACGAGAATCAACATTGCCATAAACCAAAAACCTAGCAGAACTAGAATTGCCATACTGCCAAAAGTTGCATATCTATGCAATTTTGGACCTAGGAATGTTCTTGCAATATGTCCTCCATCAAGTTGCCATGCTGGAAGTAAATTCAAAAATGTAATCAAGAATCCAATCCAGGCCGCCTTTAAAACAGGAGTCATTAATATCTCAGAACCTTCACCACCTTTTCCAAATAATGCTAGACTTGCAGTCATGAGAAGTGGTTCACCAAATCCAAATGGTGTTAAACTTCCTTCTTCAAACATTTGTTCTGCAAGCTGCCCATCTATCACAGGCACAGTGTAAGCTGCGTACAATGAAACTATTATTGCAATGACTAAACCTGCAATGGGTCCTGCAATAGCAACATCAAATAGAATTTCTCGATTAATTGTCAAACCTCGTGATTGAATAAATGCTCCAAAAGAAGGAAGCAATGTGAATACTGGTATTCCAGGAATAAAATATGGCCATGTAGTCTTAAGTTTGTGAATTCTAGCAGCAGTAATGTGACCAAGTTCATGAATTCCCAAAATTCCCAATAGAGATAGAGTATAGACTCCAGCCACCTCTAAAGGATCTCCTATTTCTACTATGGAATTATTTATTCTCTCCGTCATGTAAAGTCCATCTATCATTACGAATGTAACTACAATTACAAAGAGAATTCTTGGTATCCATGAAGAGCTTAACCATTTTCGCCGTTTTTTTGGAGCAAATCTCTGAATAATGAGATACTTTTCGTTATTTAATAATTCAAGCTTGCAAACATAACTCATTGATTCTAACTCACGAGCAAGGTGTTCAAATTTTCCCTTAAAATCCGAGTCTTCAATTCTAAATTCTAAAGAATACAAACCTTTGTTGAATTGAGTAACCTCAAACAACGAATTTACCAGAGAAATAACTTCTTCTTGATAGGGATCACTCATTCTAATTTAGCCCTGTTGTTTCCATTAAATGGTTTTGTGGTTGTTTTTTTATATTTCAGGATTATTATCCAGTAAAACCAGATAAAAAGGAATTATACAATCTTAAATGAATAAAAAATACATCTCAAAAAGTAAATTTGCTAATAGAGCTAAGCAGCTAAATAAAACAACAGCTGAAAATAATTTGAATTTTACGGTTTTGTCTTTAACACTCTTAAGTCAAGGTGATACCTGGATGGTTGTTGTCTGAGGAACTTCCATTTGATGAAATAAACTTTTTTGCAGAAAAAATATACATTCATCACTGGCCTCCTGAAACTCCAAAATGGAGTTTATCTAGAAAAGACAAGGTTGAAGATGATATCAACAAAAACAAAGAAAAAAAGGAGATTACAGTTAAAGACAAAACCGTAAAAATAGATAATTATGTATTTGATTCTATAAAAAAAATTGGACTTACGATTCCACAATTTAAGAGACAGAGTACTATGATTTTTGAGGGTCATTGTGAAGAATTTGATGCACATGTCCACGTTACAACAAAATCTGAAAACTATCTTGAAATTTTCAATCAATTAATGAAATGGAGAGACAAATATTTTCCAGATACTCCGTTTTCTTAGAATCTAAAAATTAAATATTGAGATGAGTCCATACTAACCATGCAAGTGATTTTGCGACAGCTTGGTGATTGTGTTCTTCGTAGAGCTGAGCCTAGCGATCTGATTCCAGTCATGGAGATAAATTTGAAAACACTTCCTGAACATTACTCTGATTATTTCTATGAAAGTCTACTTGCAGAAATCCCAGAAGCATTTCTTGTTGCAGAAATTGGAGGAAAGCATGTTGGCTATATTATGTGCAAAACCGAATATGGATTTTCAAATTTTAAAAAATTAGGATTTGTAAAAAAAGGCCATGTAGTTTCAGTTGCTGTTCTTGATGAATATAGAAAAAAAGGAATTGGAAAAGCCCTTGTTGAAGAATCAATTAATGGAGTGAGAATAAAGAAATGCGACGAGTTCTACTTGGAAGTTCGCTGCTCAAACACTGATGCTGTAAGATTATATGAAAAACTTGGTTTTATAATAAGACAACAACTTAATGCATACTATCGTGATGGTGAGGATGCATATTTGATGGCAATAGAATTGAACTAGTTCAAACCAATAAATAACTCACGAAAAACCTTCCCGCCATGGACAAGCGTAAAGGAATGGGCATTACTATTTTTGTTCTTTGTATTGGTGGATTCTTTCTTTATGCATATTTGTTGATGTTATCAGAATGGAGCCCAATTGTTTTACAGCTATCGGTTTTGATGATTGCTGGTGGAATATTAGGGGTCATTGCATGGATAGGATATGTAATGGCAACAACAAAACCATCTCCTGCCTCAATTTCTTCCGATGACTGATTTACTTTATTATCTTTACATCTACGACTGTTTGATAATATCGTGGTCCAACAGGTCTTACAATTTTAGATCCTAAAATCTCAGACTTTACGGGTGTCATTTTCAAATAATGTTCTTCTGAGAGTTTTCCTGATTCAGATTTTTTGTCTGCATGAACATGAGAATAATAATGAATTATTCCGCCATCTTTTGTAGCATTAATTGCAGATTGCAAAAATTCATCGGATCTTTCAGGAAGTAACATTAGTGTCCTGTCTGACTGATCTTCTAATCGTTCTTTTATTATATTTGAAGCATCCCCATTTATTGAAATAACTTTTCCTTGCAACTTGTTAGATGATATATTTTTTTCACAAAGTTTTGATGCAATGGGATTGACATCAATACTGTAAACTATACACTTTTTCTTCTTTGCAGCCATTATGGAAAACATTCCAACTCCTGCAAACATATTAACTACTATTTCACCGTCCTTGACCAAATTTGCAATTCTTTCTCTTTCTGTAGATAATCTTGGAGAAAAAAAGGCATTTTTCACATCTACTCTAAACGTACAACCAAATTCTTTGTATTCCGTTTCTGTATTATCTTCTCCCGCTAGAATCTCTAAATCTCTTGTACGAAAATTCCCTTCTACAGCCGATGCCTGATAAAACACGCTCTTTGCTATTTTTACTTCTTTTAGAAGTGTCTTTCCAATGAGTTTTTTCTTTGGTAATAATGAATCAGGGATTCTAACAATAATTATATCTCCAATCTGGTCAAAGGCAGAAATTAATTCCTCTCTTTCCTTTGATGAAAGGATACTTTCTAATGACTTTTTTAACATTCGAGTCAATTCTTGTAATAGAAATTTCCAGAACTCTTTTGTTCTTTATCTAGTCTACTTTCTAACTTATTTACTCGTGGTCTGAGACTCTTTTCATCTCTCCTAAATGACATATCAAGTGATTTGAGAAATCTATTCATAGCATCTCCTTTATTCATTGGAGAAGTGGCATGACCTGCTTTTCCAGATTCTCCCTCAAAAATTACTATTGAATCAGAAATGAGATCCATTAATTGCAAATCATGATCAATAATTATTGCTGATTTTCCAAATGACCTGACAAATTTCTGTAGAAATTTTGCAATTGCAATTCTGTCCTCTACATCTAAGAATGCAGATGGTTCATCTAATGCATATAGATCTACTTTCTGCAAGAGACACGATGCTACTGCAACCTTTTGAAGTTCTCCTCCAGAAAGATTTTTGACAGATTTGTTGTACAACTTTTTAATTTTTAATGGATCTAAGATTTGTTCTTCTTCTTGACTTCCTTCTACTGGACCACCATTTGCTTTGTTTAGTACTGCCATAACTTCTACATCCAAATCGTTTTGAAGATACTGTGGCTTGTATGCAATTTTTATTTTCTTATTCACCGTACCAGAATCTGGTTTTTCTACTCCTGCAATAATCTTCATCATTGTAGTTTTACCAAGTGCATTTGCACCCATGATTCCTAAAATTTCACCTTTTCTTACTATGCCAGCCTCAATTGCTACCGAAAATGATGAATAGTTTTTCTCTAATCTTGGATATGCAATAACTTCACTACCTTCTTGAAATTGGTCTGTAGATGATGATGAAACATCAAATGAGAACTTTTTGTCTCTAAATCTTACATTTTCATTTGGAAGATACCCATCAAGAAATACATTGATTCCAACTTTGGTTGATAAAATATTTGAAACAATCCCATAAGCAGCTGGTTCTCCGTATAATACTTCAATATAATCACTTAGAAAGTCTAGTAGGGTGAGATCATGTTCAACTACCATTACACTTTTTCCAATCTTTGCTAATCCTTGAATTACTCTAGCAACTCCTGTCCTTTGAAAAACGTCATTATATGAGGAGGGTTCATCAAAAAAATAAAATTCAGTGTCTTTTGATGCTGCAACTGCAACTGCAATTCTTTGTAATTCTCCACCGCTTAGCTCTTTTAGACTTTGATCAACTGAATTTTGTAATCCTAATTCTTTGATTAGTTGACTTGACATTCCTCTTTCATCATATTTTTCAATCAGTTCTTTACCTGTTCCATCAAACGCCTGTGCAATTTGATATACCTGTTGTGGTTTGATTGAAGCGCGTATTTGATCTTGCTTAATTTTTTCAAAATGTGATTTTAATTCTGTTCCGCTGTAATACTTTAGAATTTCATCCCATTCAGGTGGATTTTCATAATTTCCAAGATTTGGTTTAATATTTCCTGATAGAATATTTACAACTGTACTTTTTCCCATTCCATTTCTACCGAGAAGTCCCACTACCTCTCCTTTTTTGGGAGTGGGTAATTTGTAAAGCCTAAATGAGTTAGGACCATATTGATGTATCTTATCAGTCGCGATTTCACTAGCTAAATTGACAATGGTAATTGCTTCAAACGGGCAAACCTTGACACATATTCCACAACCATTACAAATATCTTCATCAATTTGGGCCTTTTTTGTCTCCTCATTAAGTACGATGCAGTCTGCGCCAGATTTGTTTACAGGACAATATTTTATGCATTCTAAGCCACATTTTTTGGGCTGACAAAGCTCTTTGTCTAGTACTGCAACCCTGTGTGTCATGTCGTACTTCGGTTAATCCTTGCTTTATACCTCTTTTGAACTAATCTGAACTCTGGCGTTAGGTTAATAGATGAGAATCTGATAAAACATTTCAAGCCGGCCATAGCGTTAGGGTGCGACCCAATCCCTTTCCGAACTTGGAAGTCAAACCTAACGTCGCTGTTGTGCTACTAAGATGCGAGAGCTCTTGGGAAGCAACAGTGCTGGCATTTTCAATAATTAATTGACTAATCTTTTAATAACCACTCTGAAGACTGCAATTTGATTTTAATGCCAAACTGTACTGTTTGTGGAGAAATGTTTTCTGACGATATACGATTCCTTAACCATATGATGGAAAAGCATGGTTTTAGAAATCCAAACATTGACAAACCTGATAGAAACAGCAGGGGATACTAGTCTAACTCTTTTAGAATCTCTTTTAGAGTTTCAATTTCGTCTTTTAGAAAATCTGCAGTTGCAATAACGCTTGTTTTTGCAGTCTCTGAAATATCATATTTCATTTCTTTTTCAATCAGTTCTTTGAGTTGTTCTCTTTCCATAATTAGATCGTTTAATCGCATAATGGCATTCTCTAAAGTCAACTTTCTTCACCAATTTTATGCATGTGGCCATCTGGATGAATACACTGATCACTTACATGTCTATAGTGAATGTAATCATGACCGGTATGATGTGCATCGTTACAATCACAAGCAGTCTCTTCAGACATGTATTGATAATTGATTTTTTATATAATAATATAGAAATTAATTTTCAATACTGAGAATTGATTTTGAATCTGAACTATAGATGTTGAAGGTAATCTAAAATCAATCTGACTCCAAATCCAGTTGCTCCTTTTGGATTGTATGGTTTCTCCTTTGTTGCAACTTGAGTCCAGGCAACACCGGCAATATCGATATGAGTCCAAGGAGTATCATTTATGGCATTTCTAAGAAATGCCGCGGCTGTGATTGTTCCCGCGGCTCTACCAATTCCAATATTTTTCATGTCTGCCACATCTGATTTTATCATATCCATATAGTCCTCATTAAGAGGAAGTTCCCAAAGTTCTTCCGTAGTCCTCTTTGATGCCTCCAAAATTTTTTGTTTTAGTTTGTCGTTACTTGAAACCATTCCTGCAACATTGGTACCCAATGCAATAATACATGCTCCAGTTAATGTTGCAAAATCAATGATAGCCTTTGGTGAATAATGTTTTTCTCCATAAGATAATGCATCAGCTAAAATTAACCTTCCTTCAGCATCTGTGTTTAAAATTTCTGCAGTTTTTCCACTGTACAGCTTTATAATATCTCCTGGTCTATAGGATTCCCCTCCAGGCATATTTTCTACTGATGGTATTATTCCAACAACGTTTATGGGAAGTTTTAATTCAGAAACTGCTTTCATTATTCCTAAAACAGTACAACCTCCACACTTGTCAAACTTCATTTCATCCATTTTTTCTCCGGGTTTTAGAGAAATTCCTCCAGTATCAAAAGTGACTGCCTTTCCAACTAGAACAATTGGTTTCTCTGATGCTTTTCCTTTGTTATGTTCTAAAATTATCATCTTCGGTTTGTTTTTACTTCCTTGTCCAACTGCAGTAATGCCACCAAACCCTTTCTTTTTTAATTCATTTTTAGAAATTATGGTACATTTCATTTTATTCTTTTTTGCCATATCTCTGGCAAAATTTGCTAAAGTTGTTGGTGTACATTCATTCGGAGGAAGATTTGCAATACTTTTTGTAAAAATTGAACCTTCCGATACAATCTCTGCTGTTTTAACTGCTTTAGTAACTTTATTTAATTTTGAAGATATTATTGAAAGATCTGGCGTTTTGTTGTTTTTTTCTGTTTTGAATTTTTCAAATTTGTAAAGGGACATTTTACATCCTTCAACTATATGTGATGTTGATAATATCGGATCTACTATGTTGCTTGATGGAGGTATGATGGAAAATTCTGGTAATTTTAATTCTCTTGCTTTTTGAGCTATTTTGCCAGAAACATATCTTATAGTATCATTTGTGAATTTTTCTTTCTTTCCTAATCCTGCTAAAAGGATCCTTTGAGCCGGTGATTTTGTAGGAATAATCGAAATCTTCCCTAATTTTCCTCCCATGTCTTTTAGAGTCTGTTTTACAGAGGAAACAACTTTCAAATCTATTTCGGTAAGTCCTTGAATTTTATCTGAATCCTCTAAAACAAATCCACAAAGCATAGCAGTTTTCTTTTGATTCGGATTACAATTTTCAATTTTTATCTTCATATGAAACCATGTATTTTATTGTATTATTTAGATTTATGATTAATCTGGGATTCGCTCTTTAATTATTTCATTAATATGGTAAATCCTATGTTAGTAATTTCTTAAATTTTCTTTGTTTATCCTTGATTCTCTTAATTATTTTATAATTCAGAATTATTCTTTTAAAATCAGAAGATTAAAAATTACATTTAATCTTATATTGAATTTATTCTAATTCATTATGATTTTAACTAATTTTGATGGTTTTACTATTTGACAGCAAACTAGCAGATCTGATAAATACAGCTTTTGTACTTTTACAATTTTGCTTACATTCATCATCAATTATTAATGAATTAGATTTTTTTCTCTTGGAAGTGAATATTGCATTTAGTAATGGTAAAAGAGCAGCTCTTCCACCAAAAGCATTTTTTTCATCAATAAACCAAAACATCTCGAGTGCAGAATCATCTAAAATTTCCTCTCTTATGCTTTGTCCTAAATTTGAATAATGCCCTATCATTGTAATTTTATCTCTTGCAAAAAAATGAATTATTTTTGCAAATTTTACACACAAATAACATTGATTATCATAAACTACCAAGGGAATGTTTTCCTTGTAATCCATATCCATAGATAGTGGCGATCAAATTAAAATTTTTCAGAAGTAGATTTTTATTAAAATTCTAAAAAAACTGAATCAGTTATGGGTCTTAATTATTATCAAATAAAGAAGAATATTCTAAGTGCCCGTAAACTTGTAATTCGGTCTACAAGTATAGCGGGTTCTGGCCATCCTGGAGGTTCTTTTTCAATGGCTGAAATTTTGGGCTGCTTATTTTATAAATACTTAAAATTTGATCCAAAAAATCCTACATGGGAAGACAGAGATCGTCTTGTATTATCAAAAGGACATGCTGCACCGGGTCTATTTTCTAATATGGCAGTTGCAGGATATTTCCCTGAATCAGAACTAGATACTTTAAGAAAATTTGAAAGTAAACTACAAGGTCATCCTGATCTGAAATGTCCCGGCGTTGAATTTTGTGGGGGCTCCCTTGGTACAGGTTTGTCCTATTCTGTTGGAATTGCATTAGCAGGAAAAATTGATGGAAAAAACTATCGTGTCTATACAATTATGGGTGATGGTGAATCAGATGAGGGACAAGTATGGGAAGCTGCAATGACTGCTACTAAATACAAAGTTGATAATCTGACAGCCTTTTTAGATAGAAATTTTATACAGCAGGATTCTTACACTGAAAAAATTATGCCTCTTGATGAATACTTAGAAGACAATGATCCTTCTGAGATGTGGAAAGATGCTTCAAGATGGAAAACTGGAGACAAGTGGAGATCATTTGGTTGGAATGTTATTGAAGTTGACGGTCATAGAATTGAACAAATCAATGCGGCAATTGCCAAAGCCAATGCAACAAAAGGTGTACCGACAATCATCATTTCAAGAACAATCAAAGGAAAATCTGTTGAACATATGGAGGATAATCCTCAATGGCATGGAAAAGCACCTGATTCAGATATTGTACCAATAATTTATCAGGAACTTGGTTCTCAATTTATGATTGCACCATCTATCATTGCAGGTAACATGGAAGATCTAGGTTACGAAATTAAGCGATGTGTAGCCGGAAGAGCCAGTTTCATACATCTTGATGTAATGGATGGTCAATTTGTTCCAAACAAAACTTTTGATCATACAAAAATTAAAGAATTAAGACCATTAACTGTGATTCCATTTGACACTCATTTGATGATTGATGAACCAGTAAAACATATTCGCGATTATATTGACGCAGGAAGTGATATTGTTACTGTTCATGCAGAAGTTTGTGATGAGTCAAGTTTTGGAGAAATACATGACTTGTTAAAACAAAATCAAGTTGGGGTGGGTTTAGCAATAAATCCTGATACTGATCTTCCAAGATGGTCCTTCAAATTTATTCCAACAATTGACCAACTAATCGTAATGTCTGTTGTTCCAGGAAAATCTGGGCAAAAATATATTGAAGGAACTCATAAAAAAATGAAAAATCTTAAACCTATTCTGAGCGAACATAGTTTTACAGGCTACATCGAGGCAGATGGTGGCATTACCCTTGATAATATTGGCACCGTTTTTGCAGATGGTGCACGAGCATTTGTTGGGGGTAGTGCAATAATTGGTCAGAAAGATGTTAGAGCCACAATTAGGGAATTTAGACATGAAGTAAGAAAATCCAGAAGAAAAATGCTTCTTGATAAAGCAAATGAGTTGGGTGGTTCTGAACTAGTAAAGAAATGGATAGGATTACATGTTGTAGGTGGAAAACACGATCAAATTAGGAAACTAGCAGAAGAGGCAGGATATCTTTGAATCCCCCAGAAATAACTGACATGAGAACAGAGTATTCAAAAACTCTGGTTGAAATTGGTAGAGAAAATCCTAATGTTGTTGTTTTAGGTGCTGATACAACTGATTCTTTGAAAACTTCGGGATTTGGAAAGGAATTTCCGAATCGTTTCTTTAATGTAGGAATTGCAGAAGGAAATCTAGTTTCACTATCTGCAGGGCTTGCCGTTTCAGGTAAAATTTCCTTTGCAAGTACCTATGCAATCTTCCTTCCTGGTAGAGCAGTAGATCAAATTCGAAATGGAATTGCATATCCTTCTCCTCCTGGCAAAAAAGGTCTTAATGTTAAATTAGTTGTTTCTCATGGAGGCTTGACTGTAGGGCCTGATGGTGGTTCTCATCAACAAATTGAAGACATTGCAATTATGAGAGCAATCCCCAATTTTCGTGTCTTTATCCCAGCAGATACTTTTGCTGTTTCAAAATTGACACGATTGATGTCTCAAGAGTATGGCCCCTTCTATATGAGAATGGCGAGGTCAAAGACGCCTGTGGTTTATTCGGATTCTCAGGAATTTCAAGTCGGCAAAGGAATTACAGTTCGTGATGGGAGTGATGCTACCATTGCTGCATGTGGAATTACCGTTAGGATGGCACTTGAAGCTGCTGAATCTCTACAACAAGAAGGAATTTCATGCAGAGTTCTTGATATCTTTTCAATAAAACCAATAGACGCCGAGCTTTTGGAAAACGCATCTCGTGAAACTGGATGTATTGTTACCTGTGAGGAACATAATATTTTTGGTGGAATGGGTTCTGCAGTTGCAGAGACAGTTTCTGAGAGATATCCAGTTCCAATCAAAAGAATTGGTGCACAAGATATGTTTGGAGAATCTGCAAGAGATAACGAAATACCATTACTTTTAGAAAAACATGGAATAACATCTTTTAATATGGCAAAACAAGTCAAGGAATTGAGGAGCAAAAAATTATGAAA
Organism: Nitrosarchaeum sp.; assembly: GCA_965223805.1. Taxonomy (GTDB): domain Archaea; phylum Thermoproteota; class Nitrososphaeria; order Nitrososphaerales; family Nitrosopumilaceae; genus HKST03. The sequence goes on from OZ245014.1 coordinate 1,744,969, forward strand.
ATTTTTCTAGATACTGCTAACCTAGAATCAATTAGAAAATTTAATGACATGGGTTTGCTTGATGGAATTACTACCAATCCATCTCTGATGTCAAAAGAAGGTGGTAATCCAAAAGACGGAATGGAAGAAATCACAAAAATCATCAAAGGTGATGTTAGTCTAGAAGTTGTCAGTACTGATTACTCTGGAATGATTGAAGAAGGAAAACGACTGCGTGAATATGGAAACAATGTTGTGGTTAAAGTCCCAATGACTCCTAATGGACTGAAAGCATGCAAAAGTCTTTCTTCACAAGGGGTTCCTGTTAACGTTACCTTGATTTTCTCACCAAATCAAGCTCTTCTTGCAGCAAAATCTGGCGCAAAATATGTTAGCCCCTTTATTGGAAGACTCGATGATATTGGTCAGGATGGAATGCATCTAATTAAAGAGATTAAGGAGATCTTCTCAAATTATAATTTTGGAACTGAAATCCTTGTTGCCAGTATTAGACACCCAATGCATGTTGTAGAAGCTGCAAAAATAGGGGCAGATGTTGTAACATTACCTCCAGCCGTGTTAGATAAAATGTTAAAACATCCCTTAACTGACATTGGACTCAAAAACTTTTTGGCTGATTGGGAAAAACTCAAACAAGTAAATCCTGATATCAAAATTTAATATTCTAAAAATTTTATTTTATTATTGTAATAGGAATATTTGCCTTATGTAAGACATAGTTTGCCACACTCCCAAGAAATGTTTCTGAACCAGGATACGGTCCTCTAGATCCAATAATTATAAAATCAATCTTCTTTGTTTTTGAAATTTTCACAATTTCTTTACCTATGTTATCTCCTTTTACAATTTTTCCAATAAATGATATGTTCTCTTTTCTAGCCATTCTTTGAGCTTCTGAAATTATTTTTTCTGCACTTTTTGCATGAATTTGTTTTATTTCTGATGAGACAGGAAATTGAAAACCATCTGAAAATCTAATAACATTAATGGCAGTAATTTTTGCATCTAGTGATTTTGCTAATGCCATTGCTAAATTGAATCCTTTAAGTGACGTTGACGATCCATCAAGAGGTACTAGAATATTTTTGATTTTTTTCAAGATATAGAAAAGTTTGATTATGATTAAATATAATTTTCTAAAGTTCTTAATTCCAATTTTGATTCATCCACTTGAAAAAATTCATTAGTTGAATCTACAAAAATGAAAATAATGACTTTGTTGTCAGGAATCTTTGTTTTTGCTCTTCCTAGAACTTGTTCTTCTACCAGTTCTAATTTTTCCTATATTTTTTATCTCATTATCTTATATTTATCTAAGCTGCGAATTAGAAAATTGTGACGTTGTTAGTACTATCCCATCCAACCTAATTTCTTAAAATATGCAAACATCAATCCTGCGGGAATTATTGATGCTAAAATTACGATTATGAATGTAGAATATGTTCCCAATATCGAAACTGATTCTTCATCTACACCACCTGGTATTGCAACATTCATTCCATAAAATGTTCCAATTATGGTGGCCGGAATTGCAAGTGTAAATATTATTGTGAGTACTGCAAGAACTTTGTTTGTTTTTTCTGTACTTAGTACAAAATCTGTATCTTTGTAAATCTCCATTGTTTCTCTAGATTCTTCTAAACTCTCAATAATTCTATCAAGATGGTCTATTACATCATCAAAATACAATTTGAGATCTTCATCATCTGTTGGAATAAAACGTTGTACTTGTTTTCCTGTCTCCAAAACTAACCTCTTTAATGGATTTGAGATTCTTCTAAGAATGGTAATCTCTTTTCTAAGTCGTGAAATTTGTTTAGCTACGGATCTTCGCTCATCAAATACTCCTTCCTCAATTTCAACTAGATTTGCAATAATTCTACGTAGGGTATGTAGCATATCGTCTACAAGAACATCTATTATTTCGTGTAATAGTGCACCTGATGATTCTCCTAAAAGCTGCTCCTTACGATGATTATCTTTATCTTCTTTGCAAGTTTTAACAATGTCAACCAGTGGTCTTAAATCTCCTTGGTGAATGGTGATGAGAAAATTTTTCCCCATAAATACCGAAAGCTGACTAACCTGTGGTGCGGCAATTTTTGAGAATAATGGTTGAAAATGGAGGATCAAAAAGAAATGATCATCATAAGCATCTAGCTTTGGAAGCTCAAATTTTGCAAGGCAGTCTTCTATGTTAAGTGCATTTAGATTAAACTCTTGAGCTAATTCTTCAATTACCCATCTGTCCGGATTTTGAATATCAATCCATGTAAACCCATTTCCTTGAATTCTTTCTATTGATTTTTCTATAGAATTCTCTACAGATTTTTTTCCTGAACGTAATCTGGTTGGAATAATGCTTCTCTTCAAGATGCCAATTAGCCTTATACAACAAATTTAAAGCGATCGCTAATTTTTGCAACAAATACTAGAATAATTTATCCAAACTATTTGTTTATGTTTACATCCATGGTAACAAGTAATTTGCGCCTACCCACGTAACGCCTATTGCTATTGCCATAGCTATCCACCAAGCTCTCATAACTAAAATCTGAACTGCTTAATAATAAATCTACAGGCTAATTTTCATTAATATAAAATCAAAGATTATTACTGGTTTAACAGTTTTTCATTCTCGTGGCCCTCGTAGTACAGTGGCTAGTATAGGGGACTGTGGATCCCCGGACAGGGGTTCGATTCTCCTCGAGGGCCTATACAATTAGTTTAATTCCCTCAGGAACGTAATTAGAATATTGAAGCAAAATCTAGACCATGATGTACGTGATATCTACAAACTTGACAAACAACTTTCAAGAGTATGGAACCAAATCATTTGAAACTAATCAGATTTTAAACAGAGAACTTGAATATCGCTTGAGGTTGCAACAAATAATATTATAGTAATGGATATTAATTTAGTTGAGAATACAATCAGGAAATAATACTTCCAATAAAACGAGAAAGACGGAAAATGTTCTAGTACACAAGGCGGAGGCTCTCTTGGAGCGTTTGGTTGTGGTGTATACAAAACATTAGCTAAACATGGATTAAAGTTTGACATCATTACGGGAACTTCAATAGGTGCTATTAACGGAGCAATAATTGCGGGAAGTAAAAATGACCACCCAGAAGAAGATCTAGAAAATTTTTGGTTGGAATTAGCTGAATCATCTCAAAAAATATTCCCTTCAGATCCATTAAATGCATGGACCTATGGAGTTTCAAAATTTTTCTTGCCTAGATGGCATTGGAATTACATATTTACAGATTCAGATTTTTTCTTGCCTACAAAATGGACATCTTTTTTTGATAACTCTCTACTATCTCATACGCTAAAAAACTACATTAACTACAAAAAACTTGGACCCAAAAAGGATTCCAATATTCCTCGATTAATAATCACTGCAGTTGATGTATTAACTTCAGAGCATTTGGAATATGACAGTCAAAAACAACAAATTGATGTAAACCATCTCCTTGCAAGCTCTGGGAATCCACTGAATGGATTACCTTGGGTCAATGTCAAAGATGATCAATATGCCTGGGATGGAGCTTTGATAAGTAACACGCCACTTAGACAGGCGTTTAATGCTTCACCACGCATTGACAAAAATCTATACATAATTGAAAACTATGCAAAGATCAGAACGGAGCTTCCATCGAACATGATAGAAGTTTTTGACAGGGCCAGTGACCTGATATTTAGTGATAAGACTAGATATGATATTCATCTTTCCGAAAAAATCTCTAAAATGATTATGCTGATAGAGAACATGTATGACATTATTGAAAAAAATGTAGATAATTTCAAAAATACTTCAAATAAAGATTTTAACAAAATTAAAACAGATTACAAAAAAATCATAGAGGAAGGAGGTTCTAAGATACTTTCACTATGTAATATTTCAAGAGATGTGATGGAAAATCCACATCTTCTAAAAAGTGCTGATTTTTCACCTGATACGATAAAGGATTTGATTTCACAAGGAGAACAAAAAGCAGAAGAAAAACTAGCAGACTCAGCCTGATTTGGAATTTTTCTAGATACAAGTTACTCACCCCTTCTGGTTGGATTCAATACATGAACCAAAAGTTATTCCCATGGTGGTAGGCGAATCTCATCCGATTTGAACCTGAGTGAGGGAATCAAACTAATTAGACAATACCCCTCAAGAGACTAGTTTGATTAGAAAACCCCATACTTACTTGATTCCATTTCCTCTTTAATTGCAAGTTTGAATCTAGGACTTTGTCCTTCAATATTTTTAGTTAACCATGTAATGAATTTCTTTTCAGTACCCTTGCCTTTTAATCTGTCAAAATCTGCCCCCATTTGATCAACTAGTTTTTCTACAAGTGAGCGATTAACACTTACTACAAAAAAATGCCACCCAAATGCAAATTCCGAATCTGTCATTGCAAAATCATCCTGGCTGTGGACCATTTCCTCTAAAAGTGATAATTGTCTAGAAATTGCCTTACTTGTTTTGTCATAATCAATAGCAGATGCGTTGATATGAATTCTACCTTCCATGAATAATCTCAGCGTTAACAAAATAAAAGGATTGCACAAAAATTATTCTTTCAAAAGATACTCAAAATCAATATCAAAGTGTGTCTTCATTATGTTAATGTATGTCTGAATTGATTCAGGAATCTCATCTCCGCAAGAAACTCCAAGTTTTCTTGCATTTATCCATATTGTCAAAGTTTGAATTATTGTAAGAAATCTGTCATTTTCTACATTAGATCCTATTGCTTTTGTGTATCTTTCAGCAAATTCCCAGGCTGTCACAAAATCTATGCATTTTACTCCAAAAACTGCTAACAGTTGTTCTTGTAAACTATTAGCTTTTTTGAAGGGAATTTTGTTTATGATATATGGAAATTTTACTCTTTCAGGTAAACATTCAGGCAGTGGTCCCCAAATTGTAACAATCTTTGTCTTGGGATTTAATTTCTTAAATTTCTCCATCATGTTATTGATTACTTTTTCATCGGTAAACCAGAAAAGAATCACAGTTGCATTCGAAATGTTTGCTTTTTGAATATCCTCACAAATTAAATCCCCTGAAAGATTTCGTTCAATTAAACTATTTTCAGCATATCTGATCTTTGATTCATCAATGTCTATTCCTACTGCTTTTTTTACATTGTACTCTTCTAATGCAATTCTGATTCCTTTGCCATCCCCACATCCTAAATGATAAAAAACATCAGTTTCGCCTAAATCTGCAAAATCAAAAATATCTCTAAATGACTTGTCAGGAAGCTGAACATCTTCTCCGCTAACAATATTTTCAGGAAGTGATTTTAGATATTCTTCTAATTTCAATATTGGAACTAAAATAATAGCTGATTTATTCTCTTATGCTTTCAAGTTTCGAGACAGCTTGCCATAGCTGAGTTCTTACATATGATGGCATATTGGGATCTTGTGTTACATCGTCTAATAAACTGATAGTATTTGCAGCTCTAACTGATAACGAGTATTCTTCATTATTCAAATCCGTTATTAAATCTGTGATTGATTTTTTTATGGTTTTAGGTGTCGAGCTATTTGATGCAATTTGATTCAATGTTTCAATAGCTTCTTTCATTGATTCTTTGTTTTGTTTTTCATCTGCCATTTCTTACAACCTCTAATCAAATACGGAGTATAAAGTTACACCTCTACAAAGACATTATCAGACTCTACGCTAACCTTGTATGATCTCAAATTCCGTATTTTTGCAGGAAATTTTACCAATTTTCCTGTTTTACAATCAAATTGTGCTGCATGCCATCCACAAGTAACAACATTCTCTTCCAATTTACCCTCAGAAAGACTTGCACCCGAATGGGTACATGTATCATCAGTTGCACAATATTCTCCATCAATATTTGCCACCAAAATATCTCTTCCATCAACTGAAACTTTGATTATTTTTCCAGGTTTAATATCAGAAATTTTTCCTGCAATAATTTTTCCCATAATGATTTTTTAACCTTTTATTCTTAATATTTTTTCGTATATCACAGAATGAAAATAAGAGAAGCTAAACAAACTGATAAAAATTTAGTTTTAGATTTTTGCAAAAATACTTTTTCATGGGGAGATTATATCAAAGATGTTTGGGATTATTGGATTGAAGAAAAAAATTTGTATGTTATTGAAAAAGAAACTACAGTTGGCCTTTGTCATGCTTTTTTTTCAAACAATCAAGTTTGGATTGAAGGAATCAGAATTAAAAATTCTTTTAGAAGACAAGGTTTAGCATCGAAATTAGTAACTCATGTAGAATCTATTGCAAAAATAAACAATATTAACTTTGCATTAATGCTAATTGATGCAGAAAATTCTTCGTCACTATCAATGGCAAAAAATCTAAATTATCAAATTGTAGAAACTTGGAAATTTTATTCTTTAACTTCTAAATTAACAAAAAACCCAATTGTAAAATTTGACAATATTTTAAAAAATATTCCTTTTTCTTACTATATAAAATCTTGGAGGTGGCTACCATTAAATAATAAAATTTTAGAATCCTTGGCAAATGAAAAGAGAATAATCTACTCAGACAAATCTAATGATGTTTCTTTTGCAATTTTAACGGATTCTGAACATTTTGACAACACGTTGATTGTAACTTTACATGTAGGTTCTAAAGAAAATACTCTTGATTTGCTTTCTTATTTACAAAATTTTGGTTTTAAACATAATTATTCTAGAATACAAATTTTAACAAAAGAAAATTTGCCTAAACTTAGAAATTTAGAATATCGAATTTCTTTTCATCTTATGCAAAAATCTTTGAATTAAATGCTTTTTACAAATTTTATCGTGTTTCTTAAAATTCCTACATTCTCAATTTCCATTTCTACCTTATCTCCATCTTTGAGAAAAACTGCATTTGGTTTGTTTAACATTACTCCTGCTGGGGTTCCAGTTGAAATAATGTCTCCTTTTTCCAATGTCATTATTTTACTTATTTTTGAAACGATTTCTGGAATTTTTATGAACATTTTACTGGTAGAGGAGTTTTGACGTATTTCGCCATTAATTTTTGTTGAAATCTTAAGATTTTGTGGATCTTTTATTTCATCAGCAGTTGTAATCCATGGGCCACATGGAGCAAAGGTATCAAAGCTCTTTCCTCTTGTAAATTGTTTGTCTTTGAATTGTATGTCTCTGGCTGAAACATCATTAAATACCATATAACCAAATATTGCTTCCTTTGCCTCTTCTTCAGAAATATTCTTGCAATTCTTACCAATAATCATGGCTAATTCCACTTCATAGTCCAATTGAGTTACAAAATCTGGACAGACGATATCTGAATCTGTGGAGTTTAATGCGGTTCTTGGCTTAATTACTATGGCAGGATCTTCAGGTGCTTTCAGTCCTTGTTCTTCAGCATGATCTGTATAGTTGAAAGCAAGACATATGATCTTGTTTGGGTTTGGAATGGGACTGAGCAGTTTGAATTTTGAGATATCTTCATTGTATGGTAAATCATCTAACTTGTCTTCTACTTCTTGAAACCATCCATCAAAAAGAAAATCTTTAACACTTTGTGGAATTGGAACTCCTGTTTGATATGTAATTTCATCTTTAGTTGCAATCTTATTTCCTTTTACTAAACCATAAGTTTCAGTATTTTCATACAGTAATCGTGCTATTTTCATTATTCTCACTTATTTGTGTGTAAAAATTGCTTGATTTTGTGAATCTTTTCTACAATATCCAAATCTAACAAATTGAATCTCTTCTCCTTCTTTTACTTGTAAATAATGAGGCTCTGTATAAACCTCTAACTCCTCTAAGCTATCCTCATTAAACTCTTCTTCTATAAACAATTGTTTTGGAATCAATAATTTGATCTCATGAAAATTTTTTTCAGGAACCCATTGAATCTTTGAAATATTTGAAGCATCTCCCTCTCCAACAAATTCTCCTTGAATTTCACCATCTAATTTTGAAATCTTTACATTTCCCAATCCTAGCAATCTAATCTGAGTGTTTTCTTGTATGTTTTTAGCATCGTCACCAGAAATAAAGAATTTTTCATCAACCTCAATTTTTCTTTTACCTTTGTCTTTGATTGGATGATTGGAAATTTCAATACACGAAAAAGGTAATTTCTTTACAACCAGTTTTTCTGGTTTGATCACCATGAATAATCTGATGCTATCTGCATCAACTAATTTTCTATTAAATGCCTCCAAAGCATCAAATGGTGCAAGAGTATTTGCTTTAGTCATACCAAGAGACAAAACAAATTTTTTGATTGCCTCTGGTTTAATCCCTCTTCTTCTTAATGCCTCCAAGGTTGGGAGACGTGGGTCGTCATACCAGGAAACTTTTCCTTCTTCTATCAGGGGTTTAAGAATCCGCTTTGATATTGGCATTCCTTTGAATTCAAGCCTAGAAAAGAATCCTTGATGGGGTTTTCGCATACTGAGACTATCTAAAATTGCCTCAATCAGCTCTTTTCTTAACTCAAATTCTTTGGAACGAAAAGCGTGTGTAATTCCATCAATACTATCTTCTATTGCAACTGCAAAATCGTAACTTGGCCACACTCTGTACTTTTCTCCTTGAGTATAGTGTTTTTCATCTATGATTCTGAACAACACAGGATCTCTCATAACTGCATTATCTGCTTTCATATCTCCTCGGAATCTTACAATGGCTTCACCTGGTTTGTATTTCTCAAACATTTTTTTCCAGCCTTTGTTGTTCTGATTAATATCACCCATGCTGCATTTGCAAGCTTTTCTTTCTCTTCTGTTTTTACTAATGTCATCTCTTTTACAAGTACAAACATAGGCTTTTCCAGAATCTATTAACAACATTCCTTTTTCGTAAAATAATTCCATATCTTCTGATGTATTTTTTATACTGTCAAATTCAATTCCTAACCAATCTAATCCTACCTTAATGGCGGCATGATATTCCATTCTTTCTGCTTCGGGATTTGTATCGTCTAATCTGAGAATACATTTACCCCCATACATTTTTGCATATTCTGCATTAATGATTGCAGCTTTGGCATGGCCTATGTGTGGATATCCGTTTGGTTCAGGTGGGAATCTAGTAACAACTTTTCCTTGTTCGGCATTATTTAGTGGTGGTAAACCTTCTCTTTCCTCAATCTTTTCTTTTGGGATCAAAATATCCGGAAATTCCTGATTAATTTCTTTTTTTTGCTCATCAAATGACAATTGATTTACAGAGGATACAATTTGAGAAATATCTCCAATTATCTCCTTTACTTTTGTTCTATATTCTGGTTTTGTTCCAAGAATCTTGGCTAAAATTATTTTATCTTGGGTCTTTCCTTCATGTTCAAATGCATTTTGTAATGCTATTTTTCTAATCTCTTTTGCTAGTTCTTCATCCAAATTACAAACTCCTTCTTACGACAAAATCTAACAATGCCTCAAGTTCTTTTTTGGAGGGACCAGAATAACCCAAAAGGGCTTTTTCTGCTTTTTCTGCATATTTTAAGGCCTGTTTTCTGACGCTCTCTTCAATTCCAACCTTACGAATAGCATCTACTGCTTTTTTTAGGTCTTTTTTAGTTGCCCTTGTATTTCCAAAGGATTTCAAAATTATCCTTTTATCCTGTCCTTTTGAAAATTTTATTGCCATGAGAATTGGCAATGATTTTTTTCCTTCTCTAAGATCGTTTCCTACAGGCTTTTTAGTTAATTTAGGATCTCCCATAACTCCAATCAGATCATCTGTAATCTGAAACGCAATTCCCAAGTTTCTCCCAAATGCAGAAAGATTTTCGATATCTTTACTTTTGTTTGTTGCACATATTGCCCCCATCGCACAAGACACGTCAAAAAGAGCAGCGGTTTTTTTGCCAATCATTGTAATGTATTCAGATTGGGATGGAATTTTTTTCTGTTCAGCCATTCTAATATCTAGCAGTTGCCCCTCGCAAACATCAACACAAGCTTTTGCCAATCTAGAAATTAATTGTGTTATAGCATCGCCTGATAATTTAGAGTCTGAAATCACTTGGTATGCCTTTGAAAAAAGGACATCTCCAGCAAGAATTGCAATTGGCATTCCATATTTTTTATGAACTGTTGGAACACCATGCCTCATTTCATCATTATCCATTATGTCATCGTGAACCAATGTAAAATTATGTACCATCTCAACTGCGCTTGCAGCAGGCATTGCCTTTGTGGTTTTCCCACCTAAAAGTTGACAACTCTTCATTACCATGTATGGTCGTAATCTTTTTCCTCCATGAATTATCAGATGACCAGCTGCGTCATAGAGCATTTTAGGATTCCCTTTCAATTTGTTATTTAAATAACGATTAACTATCTTGGCATTTTTTTCCATAGGTTTTGTTTTTTTCATTCTACTAGTCTCCATTTATCCTCAGTAAGATGAACTTTAATGGCTTCCAGTAATTCTTTTTTCATATCTTCATTGATCCACGATGATAGTACCTTTTGATGTTTTTCAAGAATTGTTTTTTCTGATTTATCCAAGAACACAAGAGCAATTAACATCCATGGGCAATAATTTGTTGGATTGTTTTTAATTTCCAAAAGTAACTCTTTGGATGAAATCCATTTGATTTCATCAATTTCATCTTTAACCATTTTAAATTCAGTAGAATCATCAACAATACCAATTAAAGTGCCACAAATCTCATTCTCAGAGCCTATGTTCTTGTATGGAACATGGTACTCAAACTTCATTAAATAATCCATTTTGCACGGAATTCCTAATTCTTCAGGCATTCTTCTCTCTGCAGATGATATGTATGTCTCACCTTCTCTTGGATGACTAGCAACTGTTCCATCCCAATCCCCTGGCCAAAGCATCTTCTCTTTAGCTCTTCTTGTGAGAACTAATCTACCATTTTTATCAAATAAAATAGCGGTAAATGCCCGGTGGAGCTTTCCATCAGGCAAATGGCATTTTACTTTCTCCTCAGAACCTATAGGATTATCTTTTTCATCAACTAAAATTACAAACTCTTCAGACATTTCGTTTGCCTCTAAACAAAGTACCTTCATATTTCCTATTTTTAACCGCTTTCACAATTCTTTCCGGTTTGTTGCCATTTACAAAAAATACATTCATCCCCATTTTAGCAATCTTAGTTGCTTCTTCAACTTTCCTAGTCATCCCTCCTGTAACATCCATTTTGTTTTCAGAAATTTTAGGATTTACTCCTTTTAGTTCATAAATTAGTTTTTTTGTCTTGAGATCAGAATAAAGACCATCTTCATTTAAAGCAAAAATGCTCAATTTTGGTTTTAAAATTTTTGCTAAATATGTCATTATCTTATCTCCAGATAAAATGTATGTTTTTTTGTCACCATACCAAAGGGCATCACCATATGTAATTGGAATCAATCCTGATTTTGCAATTAATTCAATTTGTTTTATCTTCTTTACATTTGGTTTATTTCCTAACATAAAATCAGTTGGAGGAAGAGAATATGGATTTAATTTATTTTTAACAAAGGAATCTAAAATTATTTTATTTAGATCAATCATTGAATTTTTAACAATGGCAACTCCATGCAAGTTGTATCTTTTTGGCATAGTATGCATATCATATTTCACAGACCAATAATGTCCAAAGGACCCTCCCCCATGAACAATAACTATGGGTTCATTAATTTTTTTAATATTTTTTGCAATTTTCTCAACAACTTTTTTTCTTGGTGTAAGAGGCTTTTCTTTATTTGTAATAATTGATCCGCCCAGTTTTATTAGAATCATGTTGTCCCCAAATATTCAATCCATTAAAAAGTATCTAGCCCTCTAAAATCAATTTTTACTGAAAAGCAATCCTGATTTTTCTTCTTTAGATGCATTATTGTTTCTTCCAAATTTGATTTGTCAGTTAATGCAATGATACAACCTCCGCCTCCGGCACCTGTTATTTTTGCCCCAAATGATGTATTTTCTGCTAACTTGATCATTTCCTGCAGTTTCTCATTAGATACTCCTATGATTTCTAAAAATTTTTGATTTTCATGCATGCTTTTACCTAATTCTTCCAAATTTTCACTTTTCAAATTAATCATAACATTATTGATCAATTCTGATTCCTGTTGACATAGCTCAGAAAATTTTCCTTCATTGTTTTCTTTGAATTTTTTAACATTTGATACAACGCTATCTGTTGAATGTTCGATGTTAGAATTTGCTATAACTAGATGAAAACTTGGTTTTGATTTAATCTGTGAGTAACCATTTTCTTTGTCATATTTGATTAATCCACCATATGTACAAACAGTACAATCCGCACCAGATGTATTTTGAAAAATAGTTTTTTCAGCTTCAATAGACAACTCCAAAATTTGTTCTTTACTAGTTGATTCAAATAATTTTGATATGGCAGCTGCACCAGCTACGCAACAAGCCGATGAAGATCCTAATCCCACACCAGATGGAATTTCTGATTCTACAAAAATTTCTATTCCTGTTTTTTGGTCGTGTTTTTCAATCATCTTATTTGCTAAATAATATAAGGGCTTTAATGGAGAATCTATTTCTGTAGTTGGTTTATTAATTGGAAATTCTACTTCGCCAATATTTGATTTGATGGAAATTTTTTTTCCTGGACTTTTTTCTGCTGTTACTGTTATTCGCTTATCAATAGCACATAAAATCGCCTTTATTCCGTAAACCACAAAATGTTCACCAAAAAGAATTACTTTTCCTGGTGCAGATGCCTTGGATTTCAAGTGAAAATAATCGACCCGTATCCAACAACAGAACTTGTATCTCCTGTGATATCCCCACTTGTAGCATATTTTAGTAATTCCCCTTTTGTTGCACCTATCTTTTTACATGCAATCATTGTTGATGCAATTGCACCATATCCACAAGCACTAACATTTCTTTCTTGTAAAACCTCATAAAATCTATCTACATCTAATTTCAAAATAGGCTCAATCAGAGCAGTATCTTGTTCATGTGCAAACTCATTAGGCTCATAATGTGTAAAATCTGAAGAACCTACAATCATAATTTTCTTTTTTTTAGCAATTTCTGCCATAGCTTTACCAACTTGAAAAGCAACTTCTTTGTTTTGATTGATAAGTGCAATAGGAACTATTTTGAAATTAGAAGACATCTCTTGAAGTATCGGAACTTGAACTTCTAGACTGTGTTCTCTTGAATGTGAAAAACTATCTATCTCAATAACATGAGCGAACTTTGAAATCTCTTCTGCAGTTTCCGAATCTATTTCAACTTCTCCTAAAGGTGTCTGCCATTTACTATCTTTCATCGTTGCAACATTACTTCCTATTCCCCAGTGATTGGGACCAATAATGATGAATAATTCTGGTAAGTCTGAAGAAATTGCATAAAATGATTGACATGCAATTGGTCCTGAATACATATAACCAGCATGAGGACAAATAACCCCATAAATTTTCTTTTTTATTTCTGATGGGGGGATTTTCCCTGGACCAAATTTGTGTAGAAATGAATCTTTGATTGATTGTTTTAGTTCATTTTTTTTACCTGGATAGAACATTCCGGCTACTGCCGGTGTTCTAATTTGCATTATTCTATTTCCTCTTCCGTTATTTTTGTCTCAAAATCATCGATTTCATATTTCATTTGTTCGTCTTCTTTAAGTTCTCCTTTTTCTATGAGAATTTGACGAACTAATAACCAATAAACTGTGGCAAGTGCTTTTCTTCCTCTGTTATTTGCCGGAATAATCAAATCAAGTTTTGATGTAATGTTATCAGTATTTGCAATTCCAATAACAGGAATACCTGCATTTGTGGCCTCCATGACTGCTTGCTCGTCTACCTGAGGGTCAGAAATTAAGACCAGTTTTGGTTCAATGTAATATGGTAATGATGGATTTGTAAGAGTACCTGGCATGAATCTACCAAGTAATTTCTTTGAGCTTAAAACTTCACAAAATTTCTCAATTGGGGTATTTGCATATTGTCTTGCTGAGCATACAATGAGTTTATCTGTACCTAATCTGTTGATGAATTTTGCAGCAGTTTGAATTTTTTCTAATGTAATATCTAAATCAAGCATGTAGAGTCCTTCAGGACTTGCTTTCGTGATGAATGGTTTCATGAATTTCGTTTTAACCTGAGTTCCAACTCTGATCCCAGTGGATAAAATCTTCTTTTTGATGTCTGGTGTTTCTACTTGTTGGCTCATAGCAATTTTAAATCTCAATCATACCGCGTATTAAATCATGCTCTGATAAGCGTATAAGCTCATTTAATTTTGCCACTCTTTCGCCACCAACAACCCCCACTTTGAGCATTTTTGACTTTGTAGCTAGGCCAATATGAGAAATATGGGAATCTGAGGATTCTCCTGATCTGTGGGAGGTGATTAATCTAATGTTATTTTGATTTGCCAAATTAGCAAATTCTAGTGCATCGTAAAGACTACCGGCTTGGTTTACTTTAAGAATTGCAGCATTACAAGATTTTGATTCTATTGCATTTGCTAGAATATTTTTGTTAGTTACTGTGAGATCATCTCCTGTTACTAGTGTTTGTGGGAATTTAGCAGTGAGTTCTGCCATATCTGCAAATGCCTCTTCATGAACAGCATCTTCGGCGTAAATCAACTTATATTTTTCAATAATATTTGCAGCAAATTCTATTTGTTGTTGTGGAGAATTTTCAAATCCTGCTCTATCATAAACATACTTTTGTTTTTCTTCATTCCACTGTGTTGACGATGCAAAATCTACTCCTAATGAAACTTCTTTTCCTAATGTGAATCCCAAATTTTCACAAGCTTTTGCAGATAGTTCTAATGCTTTCTCATTTTCTAATTTTGGGGCCCAACCACCCTCATCTCCTCTACCATTTGTAAAGTTTGGATCTTCTTTTTCTAATACACTACGTAATTCTTTGTGAACTGACAAATTTGTCTCAATTGCTTCTTTGATTGATTTTGAACCTGTAGCACAAATTAAAATTTCTTGAATGTCTGGAGTTCCAGGACCTGCATGTGCCCCTCCTCCTAAAATATTTCCAAGAGGAAATGGAAATCTGAATGATGATTCAGAAGATAACGTTTGAAACATTGGCTGATTTAATGCTTTTGAGGCTGATTCGATTGATGCAATGGTAACTGCAAATGCAAGTGCTCCCCCAATTTCAGAATAATTTGAGGATTTATCTAGATTCTTTAATGTATCATGAATTGTCTTTAGATCTGATGATTCTAATCCAATAAATTTCTGAGAATTTTCATTCAATATTTTCAAACTCTCCTCTGGGTTTCCATTAAGAAAGCTTACTGCTTCATACTTTCCAACACTGGCTCCTGAAGGGGCACAAACTCTACCTAAAAATTGATTGTCTGAAATAATGTCTACTTCTATTGTTTTACTTCCTCTACTATTGTAAAGAACACGTCCTTTGATTGAAGTAATTTTAGACAAGTTACTCTAGCTCAGATTGAACTTCTTGATGTCTTCTCTGTATTGCTTCGTAAAACGGAATTATTTGTTGGATTGTTTCAAGTGATGTCAACAACATTCTCCTACAACAATATCTCTTAATCCCTAAACTATCTAGAACTTTTGCTGGATCTTCTCCCGATCTTATTTTATTTTGATAATCATCATACTTATCTGCAATTAGATTTCCGCAAGTAAAACATCTTACAGGAATTAACATACAAGCGAAAAGGTAATCAAGGATTATAAAAACCATACAAGAAAATTTTGTTGCGGGTGTCGCCCAGCCTGGCCAAAGGCGCTAGCTTGAGGGGCTAGTCTCTCAGGAGTTCGTGGGTTCAAATCCCATCGCCCGCATACAAATTAAAAAAATTTCTTTACTTTTGTAATTTATTTAGTTCTTTAATTAGATCAGTACGTCTTTTTTCTTCTGTAATCGCACCCCTTACATTATCAACTAAGATACGGGCAACATCGATTTTTTTTCTTGCTTCTTTGACAACTTTGTCATACATTGAAAAAGGATACAAATGCAGATACAAATTTTCCATAATTTCAAAAATCTTTGTGGCCTCATCAATATCTCCAATTCTAATTTTATCAAAAATCATTCGTTTTAATTCTCCTATTAAGTCAAGTAATCCAAGAATATATGATTCTGGTAACACTCTCAATTCTTTATCTGTAGGAATTTCTTTTTTTTCTATTATTGCAACAAGACATGCTGCTTCAACAAATTCTTGTTCTGGTGTAACTATGTATCTTCTAAGATCTCCTTTTGCTTTTTTCTGATATCTTTTTAGTAAAATTCTTGCTTGGTTTAGATTATTTTTTGCAGATTTTATATCGCCTTTATGTACTGAAATAATCGATCTACTACAAAGAATGATGACTTCTCTAGTATTTTTTAACAAAAACTCTCTTGAATCTTGTTCCTCTGATAACGATTTTGAGATTTTATTTAATGAAAGTCTGATATTTTTTAAAGGCATAATTCACAATGTAAAAAACTAGGATAAAGTCGTTTGCAAAATTTCAGAGGCAAAACAAATATTGTTTCACAAAATAGAATTATCTACCCCGGTAACTATTTGAAAAGTAATTTCTATGCAATTCATCTAGTCGGATTCATCAGTGTGGTATCACAAATGTATTTGGAAAAAATATTCATGCATTAAATTTTCTTAGATTAATTTATTTTTTAATATCATCTCTTGTTTTATGCCTAAACTTTATTCTCAAAGCTCTTATTTTGGTACAATAATTCTGTAAATTATGGAAATTACAGTAGATCAAATGTACCAAATTGAAAATAAAGGTCATGATATGGGATTTTTAAAAAAATTCATGATGGAAAATGCAGGAGCAGCAGCTGTACGAAGATTAGTTGAAAAAATGGGAAATGTTGAGTCAAAAAACATTCTGATTTTTGTAGGGATGGGTAATAATGGTGGTGATGGTTTGGTTATGGCAAGACACCTAGCCGGATACAATGCCAAAGTAACAGTAATGCTTTTGGGATCTCCAAATGATATCAAAACTGAAGAAAGCAACTGGAACTGGACAATTCTAAAAAAGATGACATCTGTAAAGTTGCTTTCAGGCAGCAATCTTGACTTTGGTTTTACTCCAGATATTATTGTTGATGGAATTCTAGGAACAGGAATATCTGGAAAAATAAGAGAACCTTATGCTTCTGCCATAAATTACATCAATGATACTAATTGTTTCAAGTTTGCAGTTGACGTTCCTTCAGGTTTGGATCCTCAAACTGGAGAAACTGCAAACATATCTGTAAAATCCGATATGACTGTAACCTTTCATAAAATGAAACAGGGCATTCCTAAAAGAAAAGATTTGACTGGAGAATTATTTGCCGAAAAGATAGGTATTCCACCTGAAGCAGAAGAGGGAATTCTATGAAAGTCTATCAAATTCAAGTAGGAAACATGCAGAATTTTACCTATTTAGTCGAAGATGAGAAAACCGGGGAGGCAATCATCGTTGATCCATCTTGGGATCTCATTGAGATAGAACTAATCATAAAACGAAATGATCTCAAAATTAAATACATCGTAAACACACATCATCATTTTGATCATACATTAGGAAATGAAGGAATGGTTGGTTCTACAAATGCAAAAATTATTCAACATGAGGCTTCTGAATTAAAACATGATATTTCTGTTAAAGATGGTGATGTAATTGAATTTGGAGCCTCAAAATTAACTGTTTATCATACTCCAGGTCATTCAAAAGACAGTATGTGTCTAATAGGAGATGGAAAAATATTTTCTGGCGATACTCTTTTTGTAGGAAATTGTGGTAGAGTTGATCTTCCAGGAGGGAGTGCAAAGGAACTCTATCATAGTCTTTTTGATGTATTGTATTCATTAGATGACAATCTAGTTTTGTATCCGGGTCATAATTATGGTCATGTAGAAACCTCAACTATTGGCCAAGAAAAAATTACAAACCTTGTAATGCAGAAAAGAACCGAAAAAGAATTTATTGAAATGATGGGTCAGTGATCTTTCTTGAATGATTTTGAATTGTTTGGGAATATCAACAAGGCCCACAATTTTATGGATTCATTAAAATCTGGAAATTTTTTATTTTCATTTGTTATTTCTTATACTCAAACTTGTGAAATTCCTGGTATAACTTTTGCAGGTGCTGATAGCGATTCTATTCAATTCACCCCTCCTGGAGATGCTGAATATCTCCACTATGGATATTGTAAAACAATAGACAAAATTCCTATGACTCCAGACGGAAAACCCACTCCTGCACTCCTTACAAAAACAGCATTGGAGGCATCTAGCATTCCTCACCTTGTAATAAATGCAGGAAGCAAAATTTCTCCACAATTACCTTTTATCCAAACTGGATTAAATCCTGGAAAAAACATCTCTTTAGAATCTGCAATGAATGATTCTCAAATTGCACAAGCTGTAGATTACGGGAGAATTGTGGGTAGAAGTTTGGCATCCATGACTGATTGCCTGATAATTGGTGAAAGTCTACCCGGTGGAACAACAACTGCACTTGCAGTCCTTAGGGGATTAGGCTTTAATGCCAAAGTAAGCTCTAGCATTCCAAATAATCCAATAGATCTAAAAAATAGAATTGTTGACTCTGCCTTAGAAAGATTAACTTCAGACCAACCTTACAGTGTTGTAGCAACTCTGGGTGATCCTATGATTGCCTTTGTTACTGGTATGCTAAGTTCCGCATCTGAAATTTCTAAAGTAATGTTAGCTGGCGGTACTCAAATGACTGCTGTTTTAGCATTTGCTTCACAAATAGGTTTCAACGAAAATAACACTGCTATTGGAACTACCTCTTACATAACCAATGATGAAAGTGCAAATTTCAAAACTCTTGTTTCTGAAATTGCAGATATTCCTGCTATAGCAGTTGATCCGGGCCTAAAGAATTCAAAGTTTTCAGGATTGCAAGCATTTTCAGAAGGATTTGCAAAAGAAGGAGTTGGTGCAGGAGGTAGTATTATTGCATCTATGCTAAAAACTGGAAATAATTCTGAACGGTTTATGGAATTATCAGAACAAGAATATCATCGACTTTTTACTTCATTGTAAATCATAAGCCAACTTTCTTAATTTAATCTGATCCTAAGAATGATATTAAAATAAACAAGCTTTGATAATTTTGGTTTTTTTCTAATGAGAATATTACCATTATTTACTCAGTTGAAGTTTTTTCAACTTTAGAAGTATCATCTGTGTTTTTTTCAGATTGTTCGATTTCTGCTTCACTTGAATTGCTAACTTCTATTTCTGGTTTTGGCTCTGAATCAGATGGTTTTGACTTTTCTAAAATTTCTGGAATTTTTGATTCAGGTGCAAAGTGAACTTCCTCCTCTTCCTCTAATGTTACAACATATGATGGAATGTCAACTTTTCTATCTTTAATCATAATATGTCCATGAATAATTGCTTGTCTTGCTTGGTAGGGTGTTTTGAATCCTAACTTCTTTAATACAATTGATTGTAATCTTCTTGAAAGGAGATCATCGACTTGCAAATTAAGGACATCATCTAGTGTTGCACCGCTACTTACTAATCCAATTCTTGCTAAGGATTTCATTAAAACTGGTTCTTTTTCTTGTCTTTCATCCTGTCTTAAAGCTAGTAACGATCTTGCTTGGTGTCTAACACGTGATAATTCTGTATGTGCTTTCCACAATTCTCTTTTAGTTCTTAATCCAAAGGTCCCTAGAATTTTTAATTCTTCCATTTTTAATTCGTAATTTAGAGGTCTCTTTGGTTTTCTCCAAACACGACGTGAATATTTAGGATCTCCCATCTAACCACCTATTCTTTTTTCTCCTCTGCTGTCTCTTTCTTTTCTTCAGCTGCAGGAGCTGCTGCTGTTGGTGCTGCTACTGCGGTCGGAGCTGCAGCTTTTGCAGGTGCTGCTTTTCCTCCTTTGGCCACTCCAACTGCTCCACCTTTTCTACCGGTTGTTCTGGTTCTTTGTCCTCTAACTTTAAGACCATTTAGATGACGATATCCTCTCCAACTGGCGGTAATTCTTTCGCGCTCAACATCATTTCTTAGGGTAAAATCAATATCTGAAGTTAATAGATGCACATTGGCGCCTGTTTCAATATCTTTTCTTCTATTAAGGAACCATGTAGGGAAATTTCCAGAGGAAGGATCAGTAATCAATTTTTCAATTGCTTGAACATCTGATTCAGTTAGAAATCCTATGTTTGAATTAGTGTTAATTTTTAGAGTATCTAAAATTGCAGTGGCAAAATTATATCCTATGCCTTTAATTTGAGTTAAACCTATGAGAACTTTCTTTGCCCCCGGAATATCATTTCCCACTATTCTCACAATATGTCTATATTCTTGCGAACTCAAGTATTCAAAAATTCAAAGTTACCCCGATAAAAACCATGCTAGACATCGATCAACCTTCATTGTTCCCAAAGCCTCCTCTTTGAATAAATTCTCTATATGATCTTAGAGCATCAATTTTATCTAAAGTCTGCATCTTGGGTCCAATTTCGGCCCTGTAGGTTCCATTGATTACACCTACAACATTTTTTGATGCCTCTTTGAGCATCAATGTTAATACAGTAGCAATGTTCTCCTTTTCCAGATAAGTCCTTACTACATAATTTCTGCATATTGCTTGATATGGGATTTCACTAATTATGTTATTAGTTTTCATGAGATCTTGGAATCCTTATTTTTTTGAAAAAGTTTTTTATTCGAATAACCTATTTTTTTTAAAATGGCCAATGATTTTGATAGGGAAAAAGTAGTTGATTGTATGTTTGATCCTATAACTTCATCAATTCTAGCAGAACTAGAAGATGGTCAGAAGAATTGCTCTTTTCTAGCTGAAAAATCATCCATCTCTGAAAATGAGGTTTTAGAAAGATTGTCTTATTTATTAGATCATGACTTTATTCACCAAACATCTGAAAATGGAAAACTTGTTTTTACGGCAAATACTCAAAAATTAAATCAAATTGTTGAAAACAGTGAAAATTTTGACTCAACGATAAGCAGTCTTGAAAAAATGGATAGTTACCTAAACTAATTATTTCCGTCTACTCTTTATAGCATAAATTCCAACTCCTGCCATTCCTATCACACCTATGATTAGAATATACAGAGAAATGAAACCTAGAGATTTTGCCCCTGCATCTGGTTCAGGACCAATAACACCTAGAATTCTAGTTTCTTCTTGATCATTACTTTCAATAATTAGCTGGTATGTTCCTGAAGAAATAACATCAAACGACCCTTCAAAAACCTCTTTGTTAATTGAATTTGATTCTATTTCTATCCCCAAAGGATCATAAACACGTGCTGAAAACATTCCTTCTTTAAAATTGAGAATTTGTATTGCGTAAATTCCCTTTTTATTCTCTGATTGATCCAATTCAATTGTAACTTCTAAATTTTCACCAAACCTTACATCTCCTTCTTCTTTTGCTAAATCCTCAAAAATCACTTGATTTCCATAAAATGATAATACAATTCCTACTGCCACTAATCCTCCAACAATTATTAGTAATATGCCAGATTTTTGCACAATTTTTTTGATAATTATGTTTAGTTTAAACCTAATTTTTGGCATTAACTGCGGTCTTTTACTGTTTTTGGGAATCGATTCTATAGAAGAAGCTTTAGAAATCTCTGAAGAAAATCTTGCAGGCAGTTTTAATGGAGTTTTGCTTGTATCCACTGTGGTAATACTTTCTTTTCTTGGATTGTATTATTCTAGTGAAAAACTAGTTCGAAAAGCAAAAGATTCACCATATGTAAAACCTGTAGCTATAGCCTTGATGATTTCCATCGGTATTGGACTCCATAATTTTGGAGAAGGATTGGCAATAGGAGCTGCAGTAGGTCTTGGTCAGGTAGCACTGAGTACCTTTCTTATTGTGGGATTTGCATTGCACAACACTACTGAGGGTATTGCAATTGCTTCTCCAATGGTTAGAGGAAAACCTATGATTGGAAAACTTGCTGCTATGGGAATGATAGCAGGTGCCCTTGCAATTTTTGGTGCATGGCTAGGTGGCTTCATGTATTCTCCATTTTCCTCTGTAATTTTTCTATCTATTGGAGCAGGAGCAATTTTTCAAGTAATTGTAATTATTCTAAAGTGGATCAGAGAAGAGGGCGACAAAAATCTATCAAGTGCCGCAGTTGCATCTGGATTTGCCTTATGTATGTTAATCATGTACCTAACCAGCATTTTGATCTAATCAAATTGGTTCTGGATGAATTGTAATAACTGCATTTTTTATCTTTAATCTAATAACATGCTCTATCTTGGAAGTTAAATCATGAACTTTTTCTATTGATAATTCCTTGTCAAAAGAACAGTCAATATCAATTTTGAGAATATTTTCAAAATTTAACGAAACAATTCGACCAATTTTTTTTATTTCATGATAATTTTCTAAAATATCACGAATTTTATTTTCAGTTTCTTTATCCTCAATGTTAAAGTTCTCTGGTACTGTTACAAAAGGTTCTAAATGAATTGTTACATGTTCGATTTTTGGAATATTTTCTTGAATTTTCTGTTCAACAGTTTCAGAAATTTTGTGAGCAGAATATAGATTAATTTCTCTATCTACCATAACGTGTAGATTTGCAAAGGTCTTACCCTTTGTTTTGTGTGTGCTGACATTGTGTACTCCTTTAACTCCTTCCACATCTTTTGCAACATCAAAAATTTTGGCATCTAAAGGTACATCCTTCCAGTTTGGTTCAAAATGAACTGTAATTGCAGCATTTGGAATTTCATTTTTAATGTTGTTTTCAACTTTGTTACTTACTTCATGCGCATTTTCAAAACTTGTGTCTCCTCTAAGCGATATTGTAACATCTGCAAAGATTGTATCTCCAGATCTTCTCATTAGAATTGCTTCAGTGTTTATTACTCCTTCAGTATTTGCCACTATGGATTTGACTTTTTTAACAAGGTCAGGTGAAATGATATCAGTAAGATCTTGAGCTGTTTTGTAGACTAACTTTATACTAAGAATTACCAAAACAACACCTAAAATCAATGCAGCGATAAAGTCTCCACTGTAGAATCCATAGGTTACAAGTACAATTCCTACAATTGCTACAAGTGTAGATCCAAGATCCATAAACGCGTGATAAAAATCAGCTTTGAGAGTATTTCCGCCAATTTTTTTAATTGATCTTTTTAAAAGAATTATTCTAAAAATATCAATACCAATTGTATACAAGCCTCCAATCATCGCAAACAATCCTGGTAGTACATCTGGTGGTGGACTTTGCAATCTTTGAATTGATTCGTAAATGAAAAATATTGCAATAAGAAAAATCGCAATTCCTCCAATTAATCCTCCCAATGATTCAACTTTACCATGACCATAGGTGTGTTCTTCATCTGGTGGTTTTATTGCCATTCTTGCAGCTAAAAGTAGCACAACGGTAACTACGCTGTCCAATAATGCATGAATGCTATCTGTAATTAGTCCTAAACTATTTGAAACTAAACCAAAAACAAATTCCACGAGAAATGCTGAAAATATGGCCAGAAGCGAAATCTGTAAAACTCGGGTTCTTTGAACAAACATTTCTCTCATTGAGTTAATCATATCATGTATTACAACCATTCTAAAGAGAAATTATACGACAAGATTATTTGTCATGAATGATGATTTCTTACAGAATGAACCATATTTTCTTCATTTTTGCATTTTTATCTGTTATCTCTGTTTTTCCGTTTATTCAGGCAGAAGCAGCTAGTAACCCAAACCTGTTTGTATCTGCTGAAAATTCAAAATTTGCAAATCATTTTTCTGGTTCAATGGTGATAGAGGTTGTAATTCGAGATAATGATATTAGAGATACAGATGAAGGAAAGGGAGAACCTGATGTCACCCTAAATGGCAAATCACTTCGAATGGTTCAGGCAACAGATGGAAATTGGTATGCATATTTTGCAAATATTGATCGAGCAGAAGCAGCTGATTCTACAGTTGGTTTAGTTGGTGAAGGATTAGATTTTGGTTCAATATGTTCTGTATCAGAAGGCACTGCTGCAATAGGCATTGATCTCAGTGATGCAGATGGAGTAGCATATCCATATGACAGCTGTGCTGGCACATTTAATGATAGCAATAATGTTGTAAGAAAAGCAAAAGCCCCATCTAACTTCCCAAATCCTGGTGAGGGACAGATTGGTATTACTGGAGACACTTGGCCATTTATTCAGTTATTTTCTTTTAGCAATGACGTTACCGTTCAATACAACCCTGCTGGAGAAGCACAAAGAGTAGATCTTGAATATGATGAGATGCCAAATATTTTACTAGTTCATGATAGAGAATTATATCCAAGAAACTCTGAAGTTTTTCTAAACATCAATGATTTTCAATTAAATCAGGATCCTACAGATGAGGATTCATGGACCTTTAATGTCGAATCTAACATTGCTACGTTTTATCAAGCATTTAATAGCAATGGACAAGAATCTGCAGCAGGATCTACTGGGCTTGTAAACCTGATACCTCATCTTTCAAATCTTGGTTTTGAAGATAATGGAGAATTTTCAATGTCCTTAGGTTCTGTGATTGAACTAAAACCAAATGACAATCAAAATAACCAAATTTCAATTACAGATGGAGGTGCCTCTACTTTTAACCAAATAGTAACTTTTATAGAGAAAGGCCCAAATTCCGGAATTTTTGAAAGCTTTGATCATAGTGATCAATCTACAATAGGAATTACTCCAAATGCACCTCGCGGAGAAACAGGAATAATAACGTATAATCAAGATTCGGTTTCTATTCTCACAGGTTTTACCACAGCTTCTCTGTCTTTAGACAAACCAGAATTGAAAATAGAAAGTAATGTAGAATCATTGTTACCTGGAACTGAATATCCTATAATTCTTTTAGATCCTGACCAAAACTCCAACAGTGGTTCTCAAGATGACTTGGATGTTTTTAGAGATTCTACACTTGTACCCACACTAGAGATTGGTGATCCTATAACTCTAGAAAAAGCTTCTAATGTAATTTTTTATCCGAATTCAAATAATTTTGTAAGTGGTGAAAATGTATTGTCTTCTGTTCCTGATAAAAATTCAGCCAGATTATTTTTGGATGCTAAAACAAACCCCTTATCTGGCTCTGCCTTTAAACAAATTTCATTAAATCTTGGAGTTGCGGCATCTAAAATCCAATCTGTTTTGATTGATAATGATTCAGGAAATCTTGGAACAAACTGGTTAAATTATGACTTTAGGTCTCTTCAAAATGACTTTGAAATAAATGATTTTTCTGATACAAGAATCGATCTTCACTTTGGTTCTTTTCCTTCCTCAGCACTTACCATAGTAAATCCAGGAGACATAACTTCATCTCAAGGATTTATTCAGATAGATGATAATATTGTAGAAGATATTTTCAATGAAAACGGGTCTGTTTTTTTGGTAATTAATTTTGGTACTGCCACTATGAATATTTTAAATGAATCTAATCTTCAACCAATTATTTTAGATTTTTTTTCGTTTGGATTGGATAATAGTTTAAATGGAATCAATAATTCTATCTACCGATTTGAGCTTGAAGAAACTAGTGACAATTCTTCCACCTTTGAGGGAACATTAGAGTATGCTATTACAAATCAATTAAACATACTTGATGTGAATTTTATCAAAACAATTAGTACCATTGATGATGATGTAAAATTTCTCATTACAGACAGATCAGTTGATGAGGAAGGAGTTTTCATCTCTTATTCAGATTTAGATAAGGTTGGTTTGAGCACCACTGTTTCTGCAAAATCCGATATTTTCACACATTCTGGTGTTGTCTCTACAGGATCTACCTCTTACAGATTTGGACAATCTGTAGTTATTATTCTAAATGACCCAGACCTTAATCTAAAGAGTGATAAAGTCGACGTATATTCTGTCATCAATGATCCTAATTCTCCCAATGTAGATACTGTTGGTAGTAATGGGATTAAAATGCTAGAGATTTTGATAAAAGATGTTAGATACAAAAGATGTACTATTAATGGTGTAGAACATGGTGGATTGGCCTCTACCGGATTTAATCTGATTGAGACAGGCCCAAGCACAGGAATTTTTGAAGGTTCTTTCAGCATGCCTTCAAAAATTTGCAACAAAAGTGGAACCCAATTAATATCACCAGCTGGTGGTAGCATTGAAATAAAATACTTTGATGCTAGGGATTCATCAGGCAAATCAAATATTTTTAGTTCATCTAATAATAGACAGATGCCATCAACCTCATCTGGTTTCATCTCACATTATCCTCAACTTAATACTTCTGAATTCCCACTTCCTCAATCAGGTGCTGTAAAAGAAGTAATACTTTCTGGAAGTATTGATAATCAGAAAAGAGGCATACCGCTCTCTTTGTCTTTAATACATCCAAATGGAAAAATACAAGAGTTTAGTGCATCTGTAACTAATAGTGGAAATTATAAAACAATCTTCACAATTAATTCAAGTTCATTACCAGGGAAATATGAAATTAATTTAGATTATGCTGGAGAAAGAATTGGTTCAGTTTCCTTTAATGTATTAGGTAAAGGTATTCCCACCTGGATTAAAGATGATGCTAAATTATGGTCATCATCTGTTATTACTGGTTCGGAATTTATTGATACAATCGAGTATCTCATTGACGAGAAAATCATTTCCATTTATTCTGGAGAAAGAAGTCAAATTTCTGAAAGAATGATTCCGGATTGGACAAAAAATAATGCAAGATGGTGGTCAAATAACCAAGTATCTGATAAGGAATTCTTTGACTCAATTCAATACTTGATAAAAAAAGGCATAATCAAAGTATAACCAACAAAATTTTTTAATATATACAAAGACGAGAAAGTGGTTAAGATAATTGCGTAATGAATTAATAATATTTTTAGTAGGAATTATTGAATCACCCTAAAATTTTTAATATTTTTTACACAAA
Source organism: Nitrosarchaeum sp. (assembly GCA_965223805.1). Lineage (GTDB taxonomy): Archaea > Thermoproteota > Nitrososphaeria > Nitrososphaerales > Nitrosopumilaceae > HKST03. The sequence continues at coordinate 1,771,903 of OZ245014.1, forward strand.
AAATTTTGAATAAAATTAAGCTAATCTTTTTTTAAAAAACTTCTCATAGTAATATCATCAGATTTCTGACTAATTTTAGAAAAGATTTGGATATTGCAAAAAGAAAAAAAGTAGTCCAAATTAATGGCAAGCAACTCAAAGAATTACTAAAAAAAATTCAAAGAAGAACGAGATCGAATAGAAAAAGAGACAGGAATCAACCCCAAATCGACCAAACTACTCAAATGTATATGCAAAAAATTCTAAATGTATGGATTGCACAAGGAAAAGAAATCGATGAAGAAAAATTTTGGAAAGAAGTTGATTATTACATACAATTTACCCATCCTATTGAATATTATGAAAAATGATCATCATAGATAAAAGCTAGAATCAAAAATAAAACAGATATTGCAAAAATATTGGATAATATTGAATGGATTGAAAATAAGATACCTTGAATATGGACAGGGAAATGATAGAAATGTCTTATTTATTCATGGACTTGGTTCTTCAGCAGATAGATGGCTTGATATTCCTAATTTCTTATCAGAAAATCTACATACAATAGCACTTGATTTGCCAGGTTTTGGTGAAAGTGATAAACCTGAAACAATGAATTATACAATTGAAAATTTTAGAGATACTATTATTGATTTCATAAACAAAATTTCCATCAATAATGACAAAACAAGTATCGTAGGTCACTCTTTGGGAGGTTATATTGCAGCAGAAGTAGCCATAAAAAAGAAAAATCTTGTAGAAAAACTGGTTCTAATTGACTCCTCAGGAATGTTAGAAAAACCAACTCCATTATTAGAAGAGTACCTTAAGGTAGCGATGTCCCCTACAAAGTATAAAGTAAGAAAAGTTTTTGAACAGATGGTTGCCAATCCAACAAGAATTCCCTCAAAATTAATTGAAGATTTTATTGTACGCATCAATCTGCCAAATGCAAAAAATTCCTTCAAGTCAACTCTTGAAAATAGTGCCAATACCCAAATAGGATTTGAAAGACTACGACAAATTGATACCATACCCACTCTGATAATTTGGGGAATTAAAGACAAGGTAATTCCTCCAGAGCATTCAGCACTTTTCAGAGAATGTATTAAAAATTCTCATATTGAAATAATTAATGATGCAGGTCATGCTCCTTTTGCAGAAAAACCTGATAAAGTTTGTGAATTACTATCTAAATTCTTTACATGAAAATATGTTCTAATTCAATAAAGATTATTTCCTCAATAAGGGCCAAATCATTCTAGTCTATATTCGAATAGAACTTAAATAAAAATAAATTTCTATTTTACAATATCTATGAACTCAAAACAGACATTTTCAAATTGCTATTTATGAAAAGCATCTGATTTACATGAACAAATTCTTCGTGGTGATTATATTCTCATTTTTTCTAATTGATTCATGCACTTAGCCCAATTCAAATTAGTTAATTTCAAGTATAATCAGGTCAATTTTTATTTCATTGAATACATAAATACTCTCATGCCTGATTCAAAATGAAAATGAGGCTTACGGGTTTCCTTGCGTTATCTCTATTATCAATTTCAATTCTTTCTTATGGATTTAGTGGAGCGGTATTTGCTGATTCTCATAATATCCCTCCAATTTCGGCATCAACTGAATTTCCTAGCTATGAAAATGGTGATAGAGTTGTAATTGATGGTAGTATTAGAGATTATGATTCTGATGTAGATTCTGGAAAAGCCCTTACTTTTGTAATTAAAGCCCCCGATGGGAATTTAGTTACTATCGGTCAACTTACTCCATCATCTGATGGTTCATTTTCTCATTCATTTGTGGCAGGTGGGCCTCTTTGGAAAGTTGGTGGTGATTATATTATTGAATTCCATTTTGGCGCTCAAAGTGGTGAATCTCAAGTTGTTTATACAGGTGGAACTTTTGAAGCACCTCCTCCTCCTGAACCAGAGCCTGAACCAGAGCCTGAACCAGAGCCTGAACCAGAGCCTGAACCAGAGCCTGAACCAGAGCCTGAACCAGAGCCAGAGCCAGAGCCTGTTTGTGGTCCTGGAACAGAACTGATTGACGGAATGTGTCAAGTCATTCAAGATGAAGAGCCGACCGACAATGGTGGTGGATGTCTTATTGCAACTGCAGCTTATGGTACAGAATTGGCCCCACAAGTGCAATTCCTCCGAGAAATTAGAGACAATACTGTCATGAGCACTGCGTCTGGAACCTCGTTTATGACTGGCTTTAACCAATTGTATTATTCATTCTCACCAACAATTGCTGATATGGAAAGAGAAAATCCTATTTTCCAAGAGGCAGTTAGAGCCTTTATCACTCCAATGATATCTTCTCTCTCTATTATGACATTGGCTGAAGAAGGTTCAGAGGCCGAAGTATTGGGATTGGGAATTTCAGTTATTGCCTTGAACTTGGGAATGTACATTGTAGCTCCAGCTCTTATTGGTTTCAAAGTTCATAGGCACTTTAAAACCAGAAATTAATAAATTCTAATTTATTTTCAAGTCTTTTTCCCAATTACTAAATGAGAAAAAATAATTTCATAATTGAGTTGTTTTTAACGCCAACAATCTAAAGATATTATCAAGAAATATGCCTCTAGAAAGTTTAGGATGATATGATGTTATCTGAAAGTGTTTTTTTGGAATTTTTTCTTCACTATTTTTGGTTACCTTTGAAATAGGTGAATTGGCATTTTTTATTGTTTTATTAATTCTTTCAATAACCATAGTTGTAAAAATAATAAAAAACAAGAAAAAGAAAAAATCTTTGTCATGACCCTGAAAACTTGATAAGAATTAACAAAAAATTACTCTAGGTTATTATACTGAAACAAATCACTGTTTTTGATGAACATTGAATATGAAGAATTTGATACGATAGAGGATATCTTTCTGTATATGGCTTCGGCAGCACCTCCTATGAAAAATACAATGCCTATTAATTCCTATAAAGGATACGTAATGGCATTTATCCCCTTGAGTCCCTCTACTGGAGATACATATCTTATGATTTATGCTAAAGGAAACCTTGAACCCGGAATTTATGAATTCGACGTAGCATCCAAGGCATATAAAAAAGTCGAAGGAATTGAGAGAGCAGATAAAAATTACTTTATATCATTAACTCCAAAGCGAAACACAATAGCTGATAAAGCTATAGAAAATCTATAATTTTTTTGTTTGAATTTTAGGGGCAGATACTGATTTACTTCTTGCATATTTGTCTATGATCTCATCTGGAGTTCTTCCATTGAAGAGATCTTTGCACAATCCACGCAGATATCTCATTATGGCCCAAGTTCCTGCTTTGAGTATTCCGTACATAAACACTTTCATTGGTGGACCATATGTCTTGTTTCTAAGGATAATTGGAATAATATCATTAATTACACGAAGATTATTTTCCCAACATTTCCAAAACAATGTAAACTGAGCTTCGTTTAAGTTTCCAAAATGCATTGAGTTCTTTTCACTAAAGTCTTGATAAAGCAGTGGTGCTACTAATCCTCTAAAGTCCATCTGTCTAAAATCACTCATCATATCAATCGTATATTGAATATCCTCTGGGGTTTCATCTGGCCATCCGATAATGATTGTTGCAGCTGGGAACCAATGGTTTTCATTTAGGATTTTTGCACCTTCTCTTACTACACTTCCCCATTCTTCAGGTGCAAATGGCCGTGTTTTAACACCTAAATGTTTTTTTACCATCTTTGGTGCAACAGTTTCAATTCCTAAGTTGGTTGCTAACCATCTTCCAGTTTCATCTTGTCTGTTAATTTTTGAAATTTGCTGCATTAAATCAGGATCTGCTGCAACTGCAGAAAATGTCATATGTGTTGTTCCTATGAAATTGGCTCCCAATCCTTTAAGTCCTTTCCAGAGTTCTGTAATTGCATCCCTGTTTGGAATAAAATCTCTATTATCGCAACCATATAGAAGCATTTCATCTGAATGTAGCCATACGGAATCAAATCCATAATCCAGGTTAATTTTTGCTTCATGCTGTAACCTTTCTAGTGGCAAATCCTTCTTTGATCTTTTGTTTACATCACAAAAGTCACAACCTCGTCCACACCCCCTCATAGCTTCAATTAGCGAATTAATAGTTGGACCCTCAATGATTGGAATATTTTGAATATTTTTTACAAAACAATGCATTAAATCTGGAGCATCACCTTTTTCTAAGTCTTGGAATAAGTCTAATGCTAATTCATCTGCTTCACCTACAACAACAGTGTCAATACCATGAATTTTCATTCTGTCTGATTTTGCAAGTTCCCAAGCACCATTACCTCCAACTACCACATGAAAATCATATTTCTTTTTGAGCTGAATAATACTGGCACACATTTTTTTGAATTTCATAGCAACATATGATAATTTTTCTGGTGACATGGTTGTTGTAACTGGAGCCATTCCTAAAGGATCCATTACATTAATCCCAACTACCTTGGTATCTGGACCAATTGATTTTTCTAACATCTCAGGATTTGCAACAAATACTTCATCTCTGTTATATCCTTGAAGTAAAGCGCTTTCTACTCTTCTTAATCCAACTTGTGCAACTTTTGATTCTCCAGTTACTGGATCAGTTTCAACTGGTGGGCAGAAAACTTTGTCAAAAACCCATTCTGGAAGGACTTCATATGGTCCACATGCAATAAATCCATAGAGAAAATTCCCTCTGTAATTAGTCATTAAACTACGATCCGCTGTTAAAACAATACGTTTACCAGACAATATTACCTAGCTTCCTTCTGGTATGCTATATATGATTTACGAGAAAATGCGGAAGGTTTTACCATAAATATTCTCATAATAAAAAATTTAGTCATTATGATTTTGTTTTTTGTACAGATCTGTTTGCAATATTTCCAGCCATTGCTCCGGCTCCTATTCCGTTATCTATGTTAACTACCGATAATCCTAAAGCACAACTTTGCAACATTGATGCCAGTGCTCCAATCCCTTTCTCTCCATAACCATACCCTACTGATGTAGGAAGTCCTATTACTGGAATATCTATTAAAGATGCTACCAAAGTGGCTAATGCTGCTTCCATTCCCGCAACAACAATTATGCAGTCTACTTCTTGCTCAATCATTTCTTTTAAAACTGGAAAAATTCTTTGAATTCCTGCAACTCCTACATCATAACTGACAATACATCTACAGTTCATTGCCTCACACATCAATCGTGCTTCTTCAGCTATGCCTATATCTGATGTCCCAGCTGTTAGTATTCCTACTTTCCCCCCATGAAATTTTATTGGTTTTTTAAACACTAATACAGTTGATGATTTTTTTCCAGTCTTGATTTTTATTTTTAATCTTTTAACAAACGATAAAATTTTCTGATAGTCTTTCTTATTAATTCTCGATATAACAACCGTATTTGTTTTTTCGATAGTTTTTTTGATAATATTTTTGATTTCCTCTAATTCTTTATTTTCAGCAAAAATTACTTCTGGAATCCCTCTTCTTTTCTGTCTATTGATATCTATTTTTGCAATATTGTCTATTTCTTCAATTGAATATAATGACAATAATTTTTTTGCATTTTTAGCTGAGATCTTTCCAAGTTCTAGTGATTTTAAAATCTCGTATATGTCCATTAAGATATGAATTATGAATGAATAAAAAAATGCTTAGATCTCTATATTTGAGATTGCATTTTTTACACTTTGTACTCCTGCGTTAAATCCTTTCTGTTCTTCTTCATTTAGATCAAGTTCAATGACTTTTTCTACTCCATTTTTTCCAATTACTGCAGGAACCCCTAAAGTTACATCAGAATAGCCATATTCGCCATCAAGGTAGGTTGCAACCGGAATTATCTGTTTTCTATCTCTTACTACTGTTTCAATTATTGCCGAAATTGCATTTCCCGGAGCATGTACTGTGGCTCCTTTTAATTCAATAACTTTAGCAGCTACTTGTTTGGTGTTCTGAACAAGTTCATCTAATTTCTCTTTTGGTAGAAATGAGGATAATGGAATTCCAGACACTGAAGAAAATCTTGGTAAGGGTAACATATTTTCTCCGTGTTCTCCTATTACAAGAGCTCTTATGGAATCACGTGAATGCCCAGTTGATTCATGAATAAACTGTCTAAATCTTGACAAGTCAAGCATTCCACCCATTCCAAAAATTCTACTTCTATCAAACCCTGAAACTTTGTAGGTGATGTATGCCATGGGATCAAGAGGATTAGTTACTGGGATTATCATTGAGTCATTAGCGTATTTTTTAATATTTTCAACCACGCTTTTAACAATATTTGCATTGATTTTCAAAAGATCCATTCTTGTCATTCCTGGTTTTCTTCCAGAACCTGCAACCACTACCACAATATTGGAATTTTTCATATCTGCAAAATCATTTGAACCTTTTACTTCAACATCAATTCCTTGCTCAGCTAACATATGATTGATATCCATTGCTTCTCCCTGTGGAAGTCCTTCTGCTACATCTAACAACAAAATTTGATCATCTAGCCTCTTTAATGCAGAAAATAGTGCTGCATCTCCACCTACTTTTCCTGAACCTATTATTGTAATCATGTGAATCGCTCAGAATTTTGAATAATTAAATCTAATGATCTTAGATATTTTTTTAGACAGAATTTATATGCATTTTTGATGATTTTCAAATTATGGTTGTTGTAATAGATCCGCAAATAGCGGGAATTTCTGGGGATATGCTTCTATGTTCTTTGGTGGATCTTGGTGCAAATAAAAAAAAGATTATTGATGGCTTAAAACTTGCAGAGAAATTTCTTCCAGATTCAACTATTTCCAACATCGAATTTAAAAAACTTAAAAAAAAAGGAATAGAGTCTACAGAACTAATTCTTGATATTGATGAAAGTATTCGGGAACGAAAAGGCAGTCAGATAAAAAAAGCTATTATTGACTCTACAAATAAACTTGATTTATCTGAGAAAGGAAAAAATTTTGCTAAATCATGTATTGATACTTTGATAAACTCTGAATCAAAAATTCATGGCGTTTCTGCTGAATCTGTTCACTTTCATGAAGCCTCAAATATTGACACTTTAGTCGATATCATTGGAACTACTATCGCAATAGAAGATTTAGGATTATTTAATGAACAAATAATATGTATGCCAATTGGAGTTGGTAGTGGTTCAGTAACTTTTTCTCATGGCACCATGTCAAATCCCGCAAGTGCAATACTTGAAATTCTCAAAGGTTCCGGATTAATAATTCAAGGTAATCAAGAAAAAGATGAGTTAACAACTCCTACTGGAGCAAGTATTTTGATAAATCTTTCAAATTCTTCTTCAGAATTTTATCCTTTGATGGAAATAAATTCAATTGGGTACGGTGCTGGGAAAAAAGATTTTGAGTCTTTTTCAAATGTTTTGAAAATTGTTCGTGGAACCCTAAAAAATAATCTTGCAATGGATACTGTCAAAGTTTTAGAGACAAATGTAGATGACGTTTCTGGAGAAATTCTTGGAAATTTAATTGAAAAAATTATGAAGAAGGGAGCAAAGGATGTTTCAATTTATCATGGAATTACAAAAAAAGGTAGACCCACGAATCTTGTTTCTGTAATCTGTGATAGCAAAATAATGCATCAAATTATGGAACTTTTAATTTTTGAAATTGGGACTTTGGGAATTCGAGTTTCAACCTCAGAACGTTTTATTGTTCCAAGAAAAATTAAAACAATTAATATGGAACTTGAAGGAAAAACATTTTCAATAAATTACAAAGTTTCTTCATATATGGGAAAATCTGATTTTAAGATAGAATTTGACGATTTAAAACACATATCTGAAATCTTAAACAAACCCATTAAAAAAATAGAATCATTAATCAGAAAAGAAATTGAAAAAATGGATGAATAAAAATGTCAAAACTTGATGATCTAATCAATTGGTTTGATGATAAGAAAAAGGTTATTGTTGCCCTATCGGGTGGTGTAGATAGCGCACTGGTCGCATATGCCGCATTTCAAAATTTAGGTAATTCTGCTTTAGCTGCAACGGCTGATTACAAAACATTATCAAAGGAAGAACTTGATTCTGCCAAACAAATTTGTTCAGAAATTGGAATAAAGCAAATTCTATTGGATTATGATGAATTAGAAAACAGTCAATTTACAAGAAATGATTCTAATCGTTGTTTTTATTGTAGAATGGAATTAGGCTCACATTTATTAAATTTAGCCAATGAAAATCAAGTGGAAACCATCGTTGATGGTACAAATCTTGATGATTTGGGTGAATATAGGCCAGGAATTGATGCTTTGAAAAAAATTGGAATAAGACATCCCTTGATTGAAACCGGCTTTACTAAAAAAGAAATTCGAGAAACTGCCAAAACAGTAGGTTTGTCTGTATTTGATAAACCTTCAAATTCTTGTTTAGCATCTCGTATCCCTTGGGGACAAAAGATTACAGCTGAAAAATTAATTCGCATAGAATATGGTGAAACTATTGTAAAGCAAATTACAAAAATTAAACAAGTTCGTGTTAGGGATCTTGATGGTTCTGCCAAAATTGAAGTAGAGAAAGATAATATTCATATTTTCAATAAAGAAATACTTCAAGAAATTTCAAACAAATTACATCTTATTGGGTTTTCTACTGTTGAAATTGATAAAGACGGATATGTACCAGGAAAAATTAATGTGATTGTGGATTGATTTATCTTGATAATGCAGCTTCAACTCAAATTCATGAAGCAGTTTTAGATTCAATGTTACCTTATCTAAAAGAGCAATATGGAAATCCTTCTTCAATTCATAGATATGGGAGATTAGCTTCCAAAGCTATAGAAAAAGCCAGAAAACAAGTTGCCAATCTTATTAATGCAAATCCCTCTGAAATTTTATTTACTTCTGGAGGCACTGAATCCAACAATACTGCATTAAATGGTATTGCATTAAAGAAACCAAGATCTCAAATTATTACTACCTCTATTGAACATGATTCTATTTTAGAACCATGTAAAAAACTAGAAAATTTGGGATTTGATGTACTTCGTCTTCCTGTTGATAAATTTGGCATGATTGATCCTGTATTATTAAAAAACAAAATCTCCGAGAAAACCTCTCTTGTATCTATAATGTTTGGAAACAATGAAGTTGGAACAATTGAACCAATTGCAGAAATTGGAAGTATTTGTAATGAAAGAAATATTCCACTTCATACTGACGCAGTACAGGCTATTGGAAAAATCCCAATTGATATAAAAAAATTAGGTGTTGATTTGTTATCCATATCATCTCATAAAATTAATGGACCCAAAGGAATTGGTGCTCTTTACATTAAAAATGGGATAACTCTTGACCCTCTGATTCTTGGTGGTGGTCAAGAAAGTGGATTACGCTCTGGAACCGAAAATGTTGCCAATATTGTAGGATTTGGAAACGCCTGTGAAATTTCACATTTGAATCTAGATCAAAATATCTCTTTAATTAAAAAACTCAAAGATTATTTAATAAAGAAAATTCTGAGTGAAATTTCTCATGTAACTCTAAATGGCCATCCTGATATTCGTTTACCAAACAATGCTCATTTTACATTTCTTGGAGTCAATGGTGAGGATTTGATAATCAAGTTAGATGAAAATGGAATTGCTGCTTCAACTGGATCCGCGTGTTCTGTTAATACTCAGAAGGCTTCCCATGTCTTACAAGCAATGGGTTCTTCTCATGAACAAATTACTGGTTCATTACGATTAAGTGTTGGTGTATTTAATACCAAAGATGAAATTGATGAGACTGTAAATATTTTAAAAAAAACTGTTCAGGAATTACGTTCAGTTTCTCCCTTTAAAGAAAAATATTCTTTTGACTAAATTTTAATCTGGAATCTATTATTAGTTATTAGAATTACAGATGCTATTCCAACTAGTAATATCACCATTACAATAGTACCAAATTCTGGTACAACATAAGTCCCAATAACTTGAATCTCAGAATCTCCCTGTTCAAAATTGATTGCTATGATTCTGGATTTTGAATTTATCTCTGACTCTTGATGTGGAACTTCGATCTCATCAATTAAAATTATGAATTCCTCATCTTTTCCATCTTGTTTTTCCGCTCCAATAAATTCTCGTGGTAGATCTAAGGTAATAGTTCCATCATCCTTAGCATCAATTTGGACTTTTAATCCAAAAGACTTTGAATCTACGATTATGTTCTTGACTATTCCTCCTCTAATTGTATATTCTACATCAAATGTACCTGAACTCCCTGCATCCACTTCGAAAATATTGGTATCAAGAATATCTGTTTTTGGAGAAAAATTGAATTCAATCTCCGCAATATTTCCCTCTCCAAATGTTGCTCTCACCAAATAATCTCCTGTTTTATTCCATAATGGCCCTTCTGCAATTACGGTATTTGTATAACTTCCATCCTGTGCAACGGTAATTTGGGCAATGTCTACCAAATTTCCTTCAAAGAAAATTTGCAACACTACTGGTGTACCTGGAACTATAGTAGTAACTTCACCAGAAATCACAATAGCATCTCCTTCATCATAATTATTGTCATCTGTTTGAACCGTAATTGGATTTGTCTGGGCAAAAGCTGGCATAAATGAAATTACAATCAAAATTATTAATCCATAAAAAATCTTTTTCATGAAACCATTCAATGATAGTTTGTATATTTCCTTTACTATCTAAAAATGAAAAAATGAAAAAAGATGAAATTTAGTATCTTGGCATAATACTGAGTCTTGATTTTGCAGATATTGCAATTATTGATATTATTGCAACTGCTAAGATCATTACTGCTATTGTACCAAATTCTGGAATAACAAATGTACCAATTACCTCAATTGTTTCAGTACCTGCTGGGAACATTACTGTGACTTTATTGCCATCAAAATTCACATCATCCCATTCTTCGTTATCAACTAGTACCATAAAGACACCATCAAGAACTGCACTTGATGGGCTTAATGTGAGTGTTCCATCATCATTTGCACTGATTCTAACAATAACTGAGTTATCATTAGTATTGATGCTTGCACCAGTAACCACTCCTCCAGTAATGCTATAGTTTATGCAATTTCCATCTGCATCGACACTGTTAGCGCCACATTCTGATGGTGTTGGGGTAGTTGGTTTGGTTGCAATTCCACCAGTTATCTCAATAAGTGCTTTGTCGGTTTTATTTTCACCATATTGAACTTTGATGGTATAGGTACCGTCATATTTCCACAATGCACCTGATGTGTTGAGAGTTGTTCCAAAAGTACCATCATCACTAACCATTAATTGATCAATTGTGACAACAGAGTTCAATGGACTCACAACGGTAAGTGTTACTGGAAAACCAGATGCTATATTTGCTACTTGACCTTGTACTGAAATCATGTCATTATGATCATATGAATTCCTATCTGTCCAAACAGATACAGGGAGTTCTTGAAGCAAAATTTGAGATGCTGTCATTTTAGATTCTCCCTCACAATCAGGACATGCTTGTGGTAAAGCATATGCTGATGACACGGTTAAAGTACTGACTGCAGTCAAAACGGCTAGTAGCACGAACGACGTACGGTTGTTCATCTTGTTTGCGTTTTGAACCTGTCTCTATTTATGTATATTTAAAAAATGAAAAAAGATGAAATTTAGTATCTTGGCATAATACTGAGTCTTGATTTTGCAGATATTGCAATTATTGATATTATTGCAACTGCTAAGATCATTACTGCTATTGTACCAAATTCCGGTATTACGACTCCATCTTTGATGTCTACTTGCACTGAACTTGTATATTCTGATAATTGATTTTGTTGTGCAGTTACTGTATAGAATCCGTCTTGTATCCAAAGCGGACCTCCTGTTGTAATTGTCCTTGTAAAGTCCCCATCAATTGAAGGTGACACTTGAGCAACAGAAACCACATTTCCATTTGGGGCTGTTACTGTTAATGTAATATCTTCACTTACCCTATCTGTTTTTCCAGTAATTATAATCTCTGTAGAACCAATTAATGCTTCTGCTTCAATTTCTAGGCCTTTGTCCTCAGTAACAATACTTGTTGGTTTGAAAATTCCTGTTTCTAAATTAGATTCAGATACAGAAGTTTTTGTTGTCATTCCATCATTTACCTCAACATGTACTGTCATGGTATACAAAGAATTTTGATGCACACTTTGCATAGCTGTTATTTTATAGAAACCATTTTCTGTCCATGTTGGACCAATTTTGAATTCTTTGACAAAGTTTCCATTTTCATCTGGTGCTGCTTGAGCAACACTTACCACATTGTTTCCACTTGGAGATGTTACTCTAAATGTTACATCTGTAATCATTGATGCAGTATGTCCACTAATTGATATTGTATCTGCACCTTTTGCTGCAGTAGCAGAAAGTGACATTCCCATAGATTGAGCAAAAACATCTTGCTGAATTGAAGTTACCGATACTAATGACAATGCCAGAAGGGCCAATGCCATTGAAGTTGTGGAACGTTTAAAATTCATCCTATCTCAACACCACTCACATTGGTATTTATGTATATTTAAAAAGAGAAAAAAGATGAAATTTAGTATCTTGGCATAATACTGAGTCTTGATTTTGCAGATATTGCAATTATTGATATTATTGCAACTGCTAAGATCATTACTGCTATTGTACCAAATTCTGGAACAACAAAGGTACCAATAATCTCGATTTCCTCAGCACCTGCTGGGAATTGTATGGTGAGTGTTCTGTCAGTAGAAGTAACTGTTTCTTCGAAGTCTACTTCTTCTCCGTCAACTAAGACAAAGAAATCATCATCTTCACCATTTTCAAGTAGGGCATCCGCCACTGTTCTTGGTATGGTAAGGGTGAGTGAACCGTCATTTGTTGCGTCTATTGTGACGATAAGTGAATTTGCGTCTACATCAGGCATAATGCCGATTAGTTTTCCACCTATGATCTTGTAACCTATCCCCTCATCCGCACCGTCAATCAATATTTCATTTCCGGTAGGTGGTGTAATAGTTCCAGAAGATCCTTCAAAGGTAAAAGTAGTTTCTGCTGTTCGAGATTGGGTTCCATACTGAACTATGATCGAGTACGTTCCTGCTTGTTTCATTAGTGAACCACCAGCAGCCAATTCAGTACTGAATGTTTTATCAGAACCTACTGTTAACTGTGCAATAGAAACAACGTTTCCATTTGGTGCTGTCACCATGAGACTTAATGCCTCGCCACCGAGAAGTGCATTGACTTCTCCTGTTACTATGATTGTCTCACCCTCTGAATAGGATGACTTGTCAGTAGCAACAACGACCGAGTTTTGTATTTGTCCAAATGCTGGTGCCATTCCAATACCTGCAATAATTATTGCAGATAAGGCGAACACCGATAGATGAGCTTTCATCATTTTACCGCCTAAATTTATACTATTTAAGGTTGTGATAAAATTATTTGACTAAAAAGAAAAAACACTAGCTTTTGACGAATTTCAGATTAGATATATATTAACCTCGTAGTGAATTTTTGACAGTTTGTGTGTATTCTTTACATCTACATTTAATGTTATTTTTGGGGGCTTTGTAAATGGCAACTAAGAAAAACCAAGTTTTAGTTCCCGATCATGTTTATGTTCCAAAACATGAAATAATTTCAAAACAAGAAGCAGAAGAAGTTCTAAAAAAATACAATTGTAAGCCAACAGAATTACCATTAATTTTTGTAAATGATCCAGCAATTCTGGGACTTGGTGTAAAACCAGGTGACATGATAAAGATCACAAGAAAGAGTCCCACTGCCGGTCAGAGCTTATACTATAGATATGTGGTGGAAGTATAGATGGCAGACCCTTCAGTAAAAAGATGGCCAGTAATTCAAGATATCTTAAAGCGTGAAGGAATTGCAAGGCAACATTTGAATTCTTTTGATGAATTTCTCGAAAGAGGTCTACAAAGTATTATCAATGAAGTAGGCCAAATTGAAATCGAAAATGCAGAGTATCCGTATAAAATTCAATTAGGAAAAGTAAAACTTCAACAACCAAGAATGATGGAACTTGATGGTTCCATAACTCATATTACTCCCGCTGAGGCCAGACTGAGAAATGTTTCTTACTCTGCTCCTGTAATGATGGAAGCAAGTGTAGTTGAAGATGGAAAAATTCTAGAATCTAGATTTGTTCATATTGGTGATATCCCAGTTATGGCAAAATCAAATGCTTGTATTTTACATAATTTTTCTACTCAGAAATTAGTTGAACATGGCGAGGATCCAAATGATCCAGGTGGTTACTTTATAATTAATGGTTCTGAAAGAGTTATTGTTGGTTTAGAAGATCTCTCATACAACAAAATTATTGTAGACAGAGAAACTGTTGGTGGAAATATTGTTTTCAAAGCTAAAGTCTATTCATCCATTGTTGGCTATCGAGCAAAACTAGAACTTGTAATGAAAAGTGATGGTTTGATTGTGGCTAGAATTCCTGGATCTCCTGTAGATATTCCAGTTGTCACTTTAATGCGAGCACTTGGATTAGAATCTGACAGAGAAATTGCAGGTGTTGTTTCACTAGTTGATGATATTCAAGATGAACTAGAAGGATCTTTTGAAAAAGCAGGTGATGTTCCAACATCAAAAGATGCAATTGTTTACATTAGTAAAAGAATTGCACCAGGAATGTTAGAGGAATTCCAGATTAAAAGAGCCGAGACTCTATTGGATTGGGGTCTTTTACCACACTTGGGTAAGCATCCCGAAAATAGAAAAGAAAAAGCTCAATTCTTAGGTGAAGCAGCATGTAAATTATTAGAGTTAAAACTTGGATGGATTTCTCCAGATGACAAAGATCATTATGGAAATAAAGTTATCAAATTTGGAGGCCAAATGCTTGCAGATCTTTTCAGAACTGCTTTTAGAAATCTTGTAAGAGATATGAAGTACCAATTAGAAAGATCAGGCCAAAAACGAGGAATAAATGCTGTTGCTGCTGCAATAAGACCTGGAATTATTACCGATAAACTAAACAATGCTATTGCAACAGGTAACTGGGGTAGAGGACGTGTTGGTGTAACTCAACTTCTTGATAGGACAAATTATCTATCAACAATTAGTCATCTTAGAAGAATTCAATCTCCTCTCAGTAGAACTCAACCAAACTTTGAGGCAAGAGATCTTCATGCAACTCACTTTGGAAGAATTTGTCCAAGTGAAACCCCTGAAGGGTCAAACTGTGGTCTAGTAAAAAATTTGGCTCTTTCTGGAATTATCTCAGTAAATGTTCCATCTGAAGAAATTGTCGAAAAATTGTATGATCTAGGAACCATTCATTTCTTTGATGCAAAAGAAGATCTCAAAAAAGATGGAACTCGGATCTTCGTTGATGGAAAACTAATTGGATATTACAAAGATGGAGAACAATTAGCTAAATCCCTTAGAGAATTGAGAAGAAATTCCAAGATTCATCCTCATGTTGGAATTTCATTCCATAAATCAGAGATTGAAGGTGCAACAAAAAGACTTTATGTTAACAGTAATGCAGGCCGTGTTTTGAGACCTTTAATCATCATTAAAGAAAATAAACCATTATTGACACAAGATCTGCTAGATAAAATTTCTAAGAAACTTCTTTCATGGAGTGACCTGTTACGAATGGGTATACTAGAAATGATTGATGCAAACGAAGAAGAAAACTGCTACATAACTCTAGATGAAAAGGATGCCAAGAAACACACTCATCTTGAAGTTTTCCCTCCGGCAATTTTGGGAGCAGGTGCATCAATAATTCCTTATCCTGAGCATAACCAATCTCCAAGAAATACTTACGAGTCTGCTATGGCAAAACAAAGCCTTGGATTTTCAACACCAATGATGAATACTAGTACATATGTCCGACAACATTTCATGTTGTATCCACAAACCCCAATTGTTAACACTAAAGCAATGAAACTACTAGGATTAGAAGACAGACCTGCTGGACAGAATTGTGTTGTAGCAGTTTTACCTTTTGATGGATATAATATTGAAGATGCAATTGTACTTAGCAAAGCCTCTGTTGACAGAGGTCTTGGACGAACTTTCTTCTTCAGAATCTATGATGCAGAAGCTAAACAATACCCAGGTGGAATGAGAGATAGCTTTGAAATTCCAAATGCTGAAGATAACATTAGAGGCTACAAAGGGGAAAAGGCCTATAGATTATTAGAAGAAGATGGAGTCGTTACAGCAGAAGCTCAAGTTCATGGCGGTGATATTCTAATTGGAAAAACCAGCCCTCCTAGGTTTATGGAAGAATACCGAGAGTTTGAATCTTCTGGTCCTTATAGAAGAGATACATCAATTGGTGTGAGGCCATCTGAAACAGGAGTTGTTGATACAGTTGTAATGACACAATCAAACGAAGGTGGAAAGATGTACAAGATTAGAGTAAGAGATATGAGAATTCCAGAAATAGGTGATAAATTTGCTTCAAGACACGGACAGAAAGGTGTTCTTGGAATTTTAGCAAAGAATGAAGACTTGCCATATACTGCAGCGGGAATTTCTCCGGATGTTTTGATTAATCCCCATGCCTTCCCATCAAGAATGACAGTAGGAATGATGATGGAATCAATTTGTGGGAAAGCAGCATCATTACGCGGAAGTCAATTTGACGGTTCTGCATTTGTAGGTGAAAAAATGGAAGAAGTCAAGGCTGTAATGGATGCTGCAGGATTCAAATATTCAGGTAAAGAGAAAATGTATGACGGAAGAACTGGAAAATCATTCCCAGTAGAAGTCTTTATTGGAATGGTCTATTATCAAAAACTCCACCACATGGTTGCAGATAAGATACATGCTAGAGCTCGTGGCCAAGTACAAATGTTAACAAAACAACCAACCGAAGGAAGAGCAAGAGGTGGAGGTTTGAGATTTGGTGAAATGGAAAGAGATTGTTTAATTGCATATGGCGCATCTATGATTCTAAAAGATAGACTACTTGATGAATCCGATAAATCTGATATTTTTGTTTGTGAAAGATGCGGATTAGTAGCTTATCATGACGTTAAACAAAGAAAGTATGTCTGTAGAGTATGTGGTGATAAAGCCAAAGTTTCATCTGTTTCTGTTGCATATGCTTTCAAACTATTGTTACAAGAAATGCAAAGTTTGAATGTAGCACCTAGATTGCTCATAAAGGAGAAAGTGTAATGTCTATTCAAGCAATCAAATCAATTGATGGAATTAGATTTTCTGTTTGGTCTCCAATTGAAATTAGAAAATACTCAGTTGCAGAAGTCACTGCTCCTGAAACATATGATGAAGATGGAATGCCTGTTCAGGGAGGCCTTATGGATGGAAGATTGGGAACACTTGAACCTGGACAAAAATGTCTAACTTGTGGAAATACTGCTGCTCGATGTCCAGGACATTTTGGTCATATTGAACTTGCTGAACCAGTTTTACACATTGCATTTATTGATAATATTTACAAACTCTTACAATCAACATGTCGTTCATGTGCCAGATTAAAAGTACCACAAGAAGATCTTGACGAGTTTAAAAAAATTAAAGAAAAACATGCCGCGTATACTATCATTTCACAAAAACGTATTCCCGAACAAATTATTGAAAAAGCAAAAAAAGCAAAAGAATGTCCTCATTGTGGAAAAACACAATACGAATTAATTTTTACCAAACCAACTATCTTCGTTGAAAAAACCGAAATTGGAGAACATAGATTACTTCCAATTACGATTAGAGAAAGATTCTCACAAATTATTGATGATGATCTAAATCTTTTAGCTTATGATCCTGTTACTGCAAGACCTGAATGGTTTATTCTTCAAGCATTACCTGTACCTCCAGTCACTGTTAGACCGTCAATTATTCTAGAAACTGGAATAAGATCTGAAGATGATCTAACCCACAAAATGGTTGATATCATTAGAGTCAATCAAAGACTAAAGGAGAGCAAAGAGGCTGGAACCCCCCCTTTAATTGTACAAGACTTGGTTGATTTATTACAATATCACACCACGACATACTTTGATAATGAAGTATCTGGAATTCCACAAGCTCATCACCGCTCTGGACGTCCACTAAAAACATTGACTCAACGACTCAAAGGAAAAGAAGGAAGATTTAGAGGTTCATTATCTGGAAAGAGAGTTGACTTTTCAAGTAGAACTGTTATTTCTCCAGATCCTAACTTGGATTTGTCAGAAGTTGGTGTTCCTGAAGCAGTGGCAACAAAACTTACAATTCCTGAAATTGTTACAGAGTGGAATATTGATAGAATGAGAAAACTTGTAATTAATGGTCCAAACAAATTCCCAGGCGTTAACTACATCGTAAGACCTGATGGTGTAAAAATTAGATTAGATTTTGTAGAAGATCGTTCAATTATTGCTGAAACATTAGAGATAGGATATTTGGTAGAACGTCATCTTGCTGACGGTGACATTGTAATGTTCAACAGACAACCCTCATTACACCAAATGTCTATTATGGCTCATTATGTTAGAGTTCTGCCAGGAAAAACATTCCGATTACATCCATCAGTATGTCCTCCATACAATGCGGACTTTGATGGTGATGAAATGAACCTACATGTCCCACAAAGTGAGGAAGCAAGAGCAGAAGCAATTCTTTTGATGAGAGTTCAAGATCAATTAATCTCTCCTAGATATGGTGGTCCAATTATTGGAGCATTAAGAGACTTTGTTACTGGTGCATATCTTCTAACAAAAGATGATACTGTTCTAGCAATACAAGATTTCTCAAATCTTGCTATGCTTGGTGGCTACAAAGGTAAACTTCCGAAGCCTGGAACCAAAACCAAAGATGGCCCAGCCTATACAGGAAAACAACTATTTTCATTATTCTTACCAAAAGATTTCAATTATGTTATTACATCAAAATGGTCAAAGGGTACTAAAGGAGCTTCTAAAGATGTTGTAATTAAAAATGGCGAATTAATCAGCGGAGTAATTGACAAGTCATCAATTGGTGCTGAAGAGCCAGAAAGTGTGCTGCATAGAATTGCAAAAGATTATGGCAATGCAGTTGGAAAAAATTTCCTAAATTCAATTCTTATTATGGTTAAACAATTCATTACTCATTATGGATTCAGTTACGGTTATGCTGATCTTGAGGTTCCTGAAAAAGAAAAACAACAAATTTTAGATGATATTCAAGAAACCTATGATATTGTTGCAGATCTTACATCTCAATATGAAAAAGGTACTCTAAAACTAACAAGAGGAATGAGACCAGAAGAAGCTCTTGAAGCATACATTGTAAATGAACTAGGTAAAGCTAGAGATAAAGCTGGCTCCACTGCAGATCAATCTCTTGATCAAGCAAATGCTGGTAGAATAATGGCTACTACTGGTGCAAGAGGTTCAGCACTTAACATAGGTCAGATGGCAGGTGCATTAGGACAACAATCAAGACGTGGAAATAGACTACACGAAGGCTACAATAATCGAGCATTGCCACATTATCAAGAACACGATAATAATCCAGATGCACATGGATTTGTTAAATCTAATTATCGAGAGGGATTATCGGCATTAGAATTTTTCTTCCATGCAATGGGTGGTAGAGAAGGACTAGTTGACACTGCAGTTAGAACACAACAAAGTGGCTACATGCAACGTAGACTTATTAACGCACTTGAGCATATTAGATTAGAGTATGATGGAACAGTTAGAGACCCGCATGGTCACATTGTTCAATTCCTATACGGAGAGGATGGAATTGATGTTGCAAAAAGTGATCATGGTGAAGCGTTTAACATAAATAGATTAATTGAATCCCAGACTATTGTTGATTCTGGAAAGAAAGCAACCAAAGAAGAAATTTCTACTTTGGCAAAAAAATTCACAAAGACTTTCAATCCTAGATTAAGAGATATTGTAACTGATGCATTACTTGATTCAAAGCTTAGTAAAGAAGGTGTAGAAGCTGTTTGTAAAAAGGGACTGATCCTTTACGACAAGGCTAAAGTTGAGCCCGGACAAGCAGTAGGAATTATCACTGCACAATCAATCGGCGAACCTGGAACTCAGATGACTTTGAGAACATTCCATTTTGCAGGAATTAAAGAAAGAAATGTTACCTTAGGTCTTCCTAGATTAATTGAACTTGTTGATGCAAGAAAGAAACCAATTACTCCAACAATGGATATCTATCTTGATGAGGACTCAAAGAATTCAAGAGAAAAGGCAATTGAAGTAGCAAGAAATGTCTTACAAACAAAAGTTAGTGCATTAATCACTAATAATGAAACAGATTATAATTCTGAAATTAAATTAATTTTGAACGCTAATAGACTCAAAGAAAGAGGATGTACTATTAGCGAAGTTGAAGCGGCTTTACAATCAAACAAGAAGTTTAAGATGGAAACAACTGGCGAACTAATAACTCTGAAATTAGTTGAAGAGTCTGATGCACCAACTGTAATTGCAATTCGAAATAAAGTTCTCAACACTACTGTTAAAGGAGTTCCTGAAATTGAGAGAGTTACTTTGGTACAGAAAGATGATGAATGGGTAATTCAAACTACTGGTTCAAACATTGCCAAAGTCTTAGAGGTTAAAGGTATTGATAAGAAAAATGTTAGAACAAATAACGTTTTTGAAATTGCAGGAACATTGGGAATTGAAGCTGCAAGAAATGCATTGATTAATGAACTAAATGGTACTCTTGAAGACCAAGGTCTTGAGGTGGATAATAGATACATCATGTTGGTAGCTGATCTTATGTGTTCAAGAGGATACATGCAACAAATTGGAAGACATGGTATTGCTGGAACTAAAGACAGTGTTCTTGCAAGAGCAGCGTTTGAAATCACTGTTCCAACTATTGCACATGCTGCATTAGGTGGAGAAGTTGAACAGCTTAAAGGTATTACTGAAAATGTAATTGTTGGAAGCAATATTCCAATTGGCAGTGGAACAGTAGATCTTTACATGCAAGTATCAAAAACTAAATGAGGAAAAAAATCAAACTGTGATAAATATGGCTGATGAAATTTCTACATTGATGAATAAAAGTAAAAACAAACTCATCTTACTTAGACTAAGAAATAAGAAAACCATTAGAGGAAATCTGCAGGACTTTGACGTTCACATGAACCTCACATTAAAGGAGGCGGAAGACATTTCTGATGATAAAGTCGTAAATCTTGGTACTGTTCTTTTACGGGGTGATAATATTTTGGCAGTTTCTTTACCTGAAGACAAATCAAAATCTTAGAAAATATTCTCAAACATTAAATCTTTAAAGAATTTATTTTAGTTATGTTTGAATACTTTTTTTTCTTAATGTTTCTTTTTCCTGCATTTGCTGAGGAAATTCCTGACTATGATGATCCTTATTCTCCAATTTTTACAGACAAACCTGTGTATTCTTGGACCGATAAGGTAAAAATGACAATAATTGCACCAAGCTGGAATGCTGATAAAGACTTGATAGACTCTATTGGTGATTATGTAGAAAATCCAATTAAAATTTCAACTAGGGACCATTCTTTGGATCCTTATAGGTTTACAGAAACTGGTACAAATACTGGTATTTTTACAGCAGAAATTATTCTCACAGGTTTTTCACATGATGCTAATGGCGATGGCCAAATTGACACAACTCCTAGAACAATTGGTAACGGTCCGACCAGCGGGTTTTTGGAAGTAGATAGAGATTCAGCAATTACCATCTCTTTTGAATTTGCAGATGGCGTAGTATTAACAGAGTCGGCACCAATAAGTTGGAACTTGGGTGAAATCCGATTTTTAGAGGCAAATTTTATTTCCAGTAAAACTGCCCAAATCAGAGTAATTGATTTGGACATGAATCTAAATCCAGAAAGATTAGATCAAATCCCCGTTCGCATTTCTTCAGATTCCGATATTGCAGGAATTGAAGTTGATGCTATAGAAACATCAGAAAGATCCGGAGTATTCATTACAAATATTTCTTTTTCACAAACCTTGCCTTCTAGTGTAAGTAGGTTGTTTGCAATTCCTGGAGATTCCATCTATGCTAAATACGATGATCACACTTTACCTAGACCTTATACTATTTCTGATAACATTGAAATCACAACTATTGGCAAACTAGAATCCTCAATTCCCCCAACTGAGAGAATAAAAAACTCTCAAATTATTTTATCTGATTCTTTTGGAAACGAACTAAATTCATTTTCAACGCATAACCAAATACAAATTGTTGGAACAATAACCAATGAACAAAATTTCAAACAACAATTTATCTATCTATTTCAGGTAAAGGATTCAAATGATGCAGTTGTTTCAATAAAATGGATAACCGGAGAGATTTCTCCTAATCAAAGTCTTGATGTTTCTCAGTCTTGGATTCCATCAAAATTAGGCAGTCATTTCATTGAAACTTTTGTTTGGACATCATTAACAGATCCAACTCCATTATCGCAATCACAATCAACTGAAATTTTTATTGAATAAAACAAGAATAATTTCTACGTGATTATTAAATACAAAAATGCGATTTTATCCATGTGCTTGGATTGAAAATTGGAATATTGTTAGTATTAACCGTAATTTCCTTTACATTTATCTCTCAAGTTCATGCGGATTCAATTTTTGTAACATTTGACAAATCCGAATACAGAACGGATGAGTCTCTTTCTATAGTTGGCCAAATATCTGAATTAAAAATGCCTGTTATTGCAATGAGTATTTATGATACAGATGGAAAAATTTTGGCTGCAAATAATGTCGAAATCAATTCTGATGGCTCATTTACTAAAACAATTTTTTTAGATTCCCCTTTTTATGAAAAATCTGGGCAATACAAAGTAAAATTTGACTATGGAAAAATATCTAAGAATGAATCTTTCATAATTTCAAACCAAGAAAGCATTGAAAAAGAAAATGAAACTATTGAACAAACTATAGAAAAATCTACTCCTGAAATAGTTTTGCTAACTACAGATAAATCTCAATATACAGATAATGATACAATAACTATAACTGGTTCTGTGTCTACAAACGATTCGCCTACTGTTTTAATTGGAATCTATGATACCTTTGGTGCTCCTGCAGGATTTTATTTTGGAAACATCAACTCTAATCTTGAATTTTCTACAAGCTTTCTAGCAACAGCTGACGTAAATTTTAAAGTGGATGGGACATATTCTATTAAAGCTCACTATGCAGACTCATCAAAAACTACTTCCTTTGAATTTCTCAAAGAAATGGAAGATCTAACTTTTTCTGAAGAAATAATTGTTGATACATTTGATAATATTCTTGATACAGAAGTTGATGAATCTATTTTTACTTTAGATGATAAAGAAAATTTACAAAATATTGAAAACACAAATGAATCGCAACAAAATGTAGATTCTAATCAAAATGAAACTGACACAATCCAAAAAAATGAAATTTTAGATAATAATGATTTATCTTCTATAAGCAGTAATTCAGACAAAAATGTATCAAATAATAAATCAATTATTAAAAACACACTACAGGAGAAAACAACTATTCAAAAAAAACAGGTTGATAATTCTACAATAATCAAAAAATCAAATTCATCAGATAAAAAGATAACATTCGAAAAAGAATTATCTAAAAAAATTAAAAAAGAAAACAACCTAACTGTTGAAGATATTGAATTAGGATTGATATTAAACCAAATTAATTTAGAGTGTGATTCTAGTAAATACACTGACACAATTACTTACTATGATGGCATGGGACCTGCATTGTATCGACTTTGTAAATTTGATAGCTCTCTGAATTTCTTTGATGAGGAACTTGTCAAGGATTCCAGTAATATTGAGATTTTGACCAACAAAGGTTCAGCCCTTGCAAAATTAGGATTCTATAACGCGGCAATTATTTATTATGATAATGTACTAAAAATCAATTCAGAGTTTATTCCTGCAATAAACAACAAGGCAAATGCTCTAGCAAATTTAGGACAGCATGATGAGGCAAAATTCCTATATCTATATGCAATTGAAAAGAATCCCAGTTACTTTACTGCAAGAAAAAATCTGTCTATTCTTGACAATGAATCAAATCAGGAAAAAATTCTCCTAACTGGACAACAATTCTCCAACCAAAAACTAAACGATTATTCTAGTAAAAATGAAATCAAGAAAGTCGAAAATTCAGAAATCCTTAAACCAACAATAGAAAACTCATCTAACTTCTTTGATGAGGTCAGTATGGCATTTTCATCATTAGGGTCTTTGTTTAGATTTTTTAATTGAGTTTTTAATACACAAATTTTCAATAAACCTATAAAGGCCTAGAGAGACGATCGTCAATAGGTTAACACATGAGTAAGATACTGGAAAAATCATTAAGAGATGCCCAAAAAGAAGGCAATGTAACAATTGGCACTAAGCAAGTATTGAACTCTGTAAAAAACTCAAAACTAATCGTATTATCTCAATCTGTAAATAAAGAAATGTTTGAGAAAATTGAATCAGATGCAAAAAAAGAAAAAATACCTTTAGTCAACTTTCAGGGAACTTCTGTTGCGCTAGGCAAATTATGCGGCTTACAGTTTAGAATTTCAAGTATTGCTTTTACTTCTCTTAGCGATGCAAATATCAAATCAATTCTTAAAAATACAGAAACTGAGGATAAAGAATGATCAAAAGTACAACATCAAATGAAAGTTTAAATGAGACAAATTTTTTCGGAGATAAAAAGGAATTCTAATGACACAATCAATTAAGCTAACAACTGATCAAATGCGTATGATGTCTCTTTTCCAAAATGTTACTGGTGCAACAGCTCGTGATTGTGTTGAAGATGAAAAACAAGGTCGCGTAATTTTTGTTGTCAATACTGGAAAAATGGGCTTAGCCATTGGTAAAGGTGGCACTCATATCAAATCATTACAAAATATTGTGAAAAAAAATATCGAACTAGTTGAGTTTGATGAAGATCCTGCAAAATTTCTGACAAACTTACTAAATCCTAAACTAGTTTCTGAAGTAAAAATAAATAAACGAGCAGATGGTTCAAACCAGGCAATAGTTATGGTAGATCCAAGAAAGAAAGGAATCGTTGTCGGACGAGAAGGAAGAAATGCTGAAAAGGCAAGACTTCTTGCCAAAAGATATTTTGATATTACAAGTGTCCTAATTAACAGTCCTGAAAAGGCAACCTTGGAGATGTAAAATATGACAAAATCACCACTTGGATTATTTGCAGGTCGAGTTTTAATTGCAAAAAGAAAAAGACAGAGATGGGCAATTTCTACTTTCAAGCGAAGAAAACTTGGAATTGATAAAAAAGCGGATCCTTTAGGTGGAGCACCTCAAGGAAGAGGAATTGTATTAGAAAAAGTTGGAATAGCTGCAAAACAGCCAAACTCTGCAGTTAGAAAATGTGTAAGAGTTCAATTAATTAAAAATGGTAAAACAGTTACAGCATTCTTGCCCAGAGATGGTGCGATGAACTTTATTGATGAACATGATGAAGTTCACGTCCAAGGAATGGGTGCAACACAAGGTGGTGCAATGGGAGATATTCCAGGTGTGAGATTCAAAGTATTCAAAGTAAATGGTACGGCACTTCATGAGTTAGTTATTGGAAAGAAAGAGAAACCAAGGAGATAGAATTGACACAAACTAAGAACTTGTTATTATTTAGAAAATGGAACATGTCAAATATTGAGATTAACGATCCCGGACTTAAAACAGCTATCTCATTGAGGAAACAGATACTGCCATACACTTTTGGCCGTTCTGCCTTGAAACGATTTAACAAAGCAGATGTGAACATTGTTGAAAGATTATGCAATAAAACCATGCATTTTGGAAAAAAATATGCAAAAAACACTGGAAGAATGACTGGAAAGAAGACCAAAGTTCTCAATACTGTAAAACTTGCATTTGATATCATTTCATTAAAGACTGGAAAAAATCCTGTTGAAGTTTTAGTAAGAGCAGTTGAATTCTCAGCTCCTAATGAGGATACTACCAGAATTGTTTATGGTGGTACTGTTTACCATGTATCAGTTGATGTTGCACCTATACGAAGAGTAGATTTGGCTTTAAAATTCATAGCAGATGCAATAAAGGAAGCAACATTTTCTAATCCTAAACCAATTGAAGAACATATGGCTGAACAATTAATCCTTGCTGCCTCCAATGATCCTAATGCTCCTTCTGTTAAGAAAAAGAATGAGCTAGAAAGAATAGCACAAGCATCTAGATAGAAATTTTCCAGTAGCCCGAGGCAGATTCGAACTGCCGTCTCCGCCTATCCTCTCCTGAGATCCAGAGGGCAGAATCCTTGATCTAAAATTAATATTTGACCGCTAGACTATCGGGCTACCAAAACAAATTTTGGTGTTTTGGAATATAATCATTTGCTGATGTTACTTGATTCTGACTTCATGAATTGCAGTTGCATAATCACAATCTGCTTTTAATCTCATATAGGGAATTAATCTATAATGAATTGAATAGATGTCATCTTCTTTGAGTAAAATTCCTTTTTGCATTAAAGATACCAACCCTCTTGATGTAAGAGTTATTGTTACATTTTTTTCTTTACAAACTTGATCTCGTTTCTTTTGATACTGTTTTAATGTAAACGCTACATCATTAATTTCTAAAATCAAAGGCCATACAATTTGCGCCCAAACAAATCTTCTGTTTTCTGTTGCCGATGCATATTTGCCTTTTTCACTCAACATTAATAACATCTCCAAAAGATGTTATAACTTAACAGTTGTCTCAAAAAGAAATTCAAGAGTCACTAGATTTGTTACAAAAAGATTGGAATATTGATCCAATTTTAAAAGATTTTATGCTAGGAAAAATTTCTGCTGTTTCTGATTATCCAATTAAAATAAAGGATGTAATTTTTCATCTTCCTTTTCTTTCCTCTGAAAAAAAATACATTTTATGGAAATGCTTTTGGCCTGATTGTCATAACTGTTGTGATAGACAAGGAAGGCTTCCTTTAACCTCTGATGATTTGATTACTATTGGAAAAGGATTGAAGTACCAAAAGATATCTGATTTTATAAAAAATGAAACTTTAACTGTTACTTATCAGGAACCAGGACCATCAGGTCAAATGACTACCATGACAACAATCAATCTAAAAAGAAAAACTGGTGAGACTGAAAAAGATGACGGCACTCATATCTCATGTAGATTTCTAGATGAAGAAGGTGGATGCAGTATGCATCCTGATAGGCCTGGAGTATGTTACTTGTATCCCTTTTCTACATGGCTTGAAAATGAAAAGGGAAGAGCCAGAGTCCATGCGACTTATCAATTTACAGGTGATTGTCCAGGATTTTATCTATCTGAAAACATTGAACCAATGAAAGAAGAACTAAAAGAATATTCTAAAATTATTTATGACTATAACATGGCCTCAAGTAGAACTAATCGAGAAAACTTTGGTTCTGTAAGTTTGGGTTAGGCTTTAGCTACTTTTATCAAGTCTGCCATCTTGATGTCCATTCCAAATCTATCTTCATGTTTTTTCATGTACCTAAATATTGCCAAAAAATCTGGTAATGATTTTAGAATGGAGAAATTTTTGTGGATTTTTGCTCGAACAAAATTAAACACTTTTCCATATACTTTGTAGTGTTCATCAACTGCTTTTTCATATGCTTTAAAATCATTCATGTTCTTCAAAAAAATCTCAACACACTGCATACTTGGAATTATCCCTTCTCCAAGTAATGCATATACTGTTCCAATTGATTCTCCCACTCCTACAACCTTACCTTGGTAAAATGGCTTACACTTGTTTGGAGTTGCTAATCTAATTGGACGTCCCTTTGTTTTCAAAACCTTACCTCCATATTTTTTTAGAAAATCATCTGTTGCCTTGATGTGATTTTTTCTGTAATCTCCAGCCCCAATATGTGCCCATTTTTCTCCTAATGGGAAATACCAAAAATATCCAGACATTCCAGGAAATGGTTCAATATAAAAATCATCAAATGGAAGATCTTTTTCATATTCTACCTTGTATTCATAAGTTGGTAGAAAGAAATCCTCTTCAAGTTTTGGAAGATAGACTCTGTGAAATCCAGTACAATCCACTATCATGTCATATTCTGATTCTAATTCTTCTAATGTTGGTGATTTGCCATAAATTATTTTTGAATCTTTTATGAAATCTTTGATTAATCCTAATTTATCATAAGTACACAAGCCATGTAATCCAATATCGAACTTTATGTTGTTATTCATCTTTACATGCATCGTCTTTCCATCATGGATTAGAAAATCATCAAAATTTCTGCCAACTTTTTTACAAAAATCTTTTAGAACTGGTTTTATCGTTCCCCATGCACAAATAGAATCATGACGCTCTTCTGTGTTTCTCTCATAACCTACAACCTCATGATCTGAATCTTTTAGTCTGGCCATAAGATAACTGCCAGCAACACCCATGCCCATAACAGCAATCTTCATTTAGCAAAGAGACTATTTTGGCCTAATAAATACACTATCTGAAAATCATAATAGTGTTAAATAATTCTAAATTTAGCACTAGTATCTTAAAGTAGTTCTAGTTAAATATCAAATTCTCATAAATTAATTGAAAAGGTTGATCTGTCATCTTCGTGCTGACGCAGGAGATCTTAAGACAATCGCTGTCGTTAGTAATCACCGTTACTGACCTTAAGCAAACGAGCTGTCATCAACATACCCTTGGTAGTTCATCTTAAGCATAACCCCTTCCATTTATTGAATTAAATTTAGAGATTTTAAAAACAAATCATGGATACCTTTGATGCAATAATGAAAAGACGATCAATCAAAAGCTTTGATATTAATCACAAAATGACAAAAAATGAAATTACAAAAATTTTAGAATCTGCCATTCTGTCTCCTACCTCATACAACATTCAAAATTGGCGTTTTGTAATTATTACAAATCAGGAATTAAAAGACAAACTATCTGAACTATCTCATGGTCAAAAACAAGTATCGGAGGCATCATTAGTGATTATACTGTGTGCTGATCTGAATTCATGGAATAAAGACCCTCAAAGATATTGGAAAAATATTCCCAAAGAACCTCGAAAATCTCTAGTTGATTCATTGAAAAATTCTTACCGTGAAAAACCACAACAGCAAAGAGATGAGGCAATGAGGTCTTGTGGTATGGCTGCCCAAACAATAATGCTTGCAGCAAAATCTATGGAATATGATACATGCCCTATGAAAGGCTTTGATTATGAGAAAGTGGGTAAATTGATCAAATTACCTGATGATCATGTTATTGCAATGATGATTGTGGTGGGAAAAGCAACAAAACAAGCCTCTCCTAGAGGAGGACAATTACCCTTATCTGAACTAGTCTTTGAGAATAATTTCTGAATATGCAGTTAATGGAATAAAAATATCCCTATACTTCAAAATTAGAAAAAAGGGTTTAAACTAGTTGTGTTTTGTTGTATAATGTGAAAAACCTAATCCCAATCTTTGCAATTATTTTATTTACAGTAATTTCTATTAATTTAATTCCAGACACATTTGCTGAAACTCAAATAAATACTTCAAGTGATGGAACTCTTGATGTTAAATTAGATTTAGATGATCCACAACCAGGAGAAGAAACAAAGCTCAAAATTGAATTTATAAATCCTCAAACTAGCAAAATCCAAGAACACATTGACTATACCATAAAAATAGAAAATAATGGAAATTCGATATTTGGACCAATTCCATTGACTCATACTAGTCCTGGATCTGTTACCATTCCAGTAACACTTGAGGATGGAACTAATAAAATTACACTAGAGATTGCAGGAATATTGTTTATGCCAATACCTCAAGAGACAGTTTCATTTGATGTGATAATTGGTCAACAACCTTCAGACATGAAAGAAGAGTCTTCAGGGAAAGTTCCAACGTGGATTAAAAATAATGCAGGTTGGTGGGCAAATGGTGATATTGATGATAATACCTTTGTTTCTGGAATTAAATTTCTAATTAAAGAGGAAATAATCTTGGTTTCTTCTGATGTATCATCCACATCAAAAAGTAATGAAATTCCAGGATGGATTAAGAACAACGCCGACTGGTGGAGTCAGGGACTGATTTCTGATGATGACTTTCTAAAAGGAATAGAGTTTTTGGTGCAAAATGGAATAATTTCAGTATCTACTCAAACCTCTGAATTACAACTTAACTTGGGTGGTGTTAACTTGTCGCAATCATCTCCAATACTTGGTCCTGAGGATGCACAAATTACAATAATTGAATTTGGGGACTATCAATGTCCAAAATGTAAAAAGTGGTTTCTCAATACAAAACCAGACATTATAGCAAATTACATAGATACAGGAAAGGCTAATCTCTATTTTGTTGATCTTGCATTCTTAGGTGATGATTCTCTTCCTGCAGCTGCTGCTACTTACTGTGCAGAAGAACAGGGAGTTTATTGGGAATATCATTCATATCTTTACTCCAACCAGAGAGGAATTGATAGTGGGTGGGCAAATACATCTAGTCTTCAAAACTATGCTGAAGTTTTAGGATTAGACCAAGATGTATTTGCAAGTTGTATGGATTCAGGAAAATATGATGAGGCAATTGTATTTAATCTAGAAGAAGGTGTCAATAATGGGGTCAAAGCCACTCCATCATTTATCATTGTGGGACCTGGAGGTCAAACTGAATCCATTCAGGGACCTCAGCCCTATCCTGTCTTTGAATCTGTTATAGAATCAATGCTAAGCTAGAATCAATCTTTAGTTTCTACACTTGTCACACAATGCCTCAAAGGTTTCTTCAGATAGAACCAGTGATACTCCAGAGGAAAAATATCTGCTACACAATACGATCATTATGACCTATTCTCCATAATCATGACAGGGACATGAACAACTTACTCCAGAAGCATGCTCTATCATACAATGAGTACATGATGCACTTGATTCTACCAACAAAATCCAAGCGTTGAGAATGTTACATATTTGATTTTATTGAAAATTCGTTATTGATTTGTCAAAAATTATCCAATTTGGTTCTCTTTATCAATTAAGTCGATCTTCTGAAATTAAAATTAATTTAATGTTGGATCTTAAGACCAAAAACCACCGGCAGTATCTTGGTGACAGATCCAATGAAGATTATTTACAGTATTGCAAGAATAGTATTTAGATCATACTGATGAATTATACGTTTGCCTTTTAAGCAGACTTTGTAATAATTAATTTGGAATTCATTGCGGGTAGGAGTCATCTAACCGTTTAACCGACCATAACTTTCCATGAATGGGCTGGCCACTTTGGCCCGTCCTTTCAAATTATTTTTATTAGTAATTCTGTCATCAATACAAATCACTGATGATTTGTGTGAACAAATTATTCGTTTTACTTTTAAGTAAATTTTTAAAAAACAATACAATGGCAAATCATAGTAACCAAAATGAATCAAACCACACATGGGAAGAAGTAAGAGGACTGTCCTGGATTTTCTACGAGGACTAACTCTATTTTTAAAAAAATTCTGGAATCTTTTCTTTACAAATTGTAAATACTTATGAAGTCTAATCTTTGGGTTAATATGGCTGAATCTTTTTTCCTTGATTGGTCTTATTGATATAATGTTATTTGAAAAAATAAAATGAAATCTCTTCTTGATAAATATAACGAAATTGATTTTTTAGATAAACGTTATAGGAAGAAATTCAGAATTCTACAATCCGCCACCTAAGACTTCACTTAGTTCTATTTCGTAACCACTAGGCTCTTTGATGTAAACAGATCTTGATTTTTCAAATTCTATTGGACCGCCATAAAGTATTTCTACTCCTAAATCATTACATCTCGCAATTATTTCATCAAAATTTGTAATATTGAATCCAAAATGAGCAATTCCTCCTTCAGGTGACATTTCAGGCATTTCGTACATACACAGCTTGATTGCATCATTTCCAATAATTTTGGATGGAGCATCTAGCTTGTTTGGGTTTTCTTCTTGTTTTACCTCAAAACCAAAAAGATTTTTGTAAAACTCTACACTCTGTTCTAGGTTTTTGACCTTCATGTTTACATGATCTATAGATTTGGCCTCTAGAAAATCACTCATACAAATTTTAGATAATTTGATGATTAATTTGTTTTCTTGATTTCGATTTGTTTGCTGTTTTATTGTAAGAAGAACTTATGAATATCGTATTAATGGTACAATCTATCAATGAAATATTTTACAATTTTGATTTTAATTGGTCTTTTTGGAATATTTTTTGTAATTCCAGAATCTGATGCAAGATATGATTTGATTTTAGAATCTCTTACAGAACAAGAAGTTTTATCTGTGAGAATAATTTGATTGGTGCCATAAAATCTACAAATGACAAAGCTATATGTGTAAAACCAGAATCAAAAATAAAATTAGTTGAAAGAGGATGGGCAAAAAACTTCTTGTAAAATGAAATTTGAGTATGGTCTTATTGCAGTTGTGGGTTTTCTTGTTTTTTCAACAATTAGTTTGATTGTAAATCAACTTCAAAGCGAGAATTACTTTGATAAATATGGCAAATAGATGAAAAATATAACTAAATGATTTTTTTGTAATTATGCTTTATCTGTTGGATTTTTTCTTTATGGCATAAATTATGATAAAAAGTATGATGAGTGCAGCACCAAGATTCTCAATTATTATTGTAATGTGGAGGTTTGATAATGTCTCTCCGGTTTGAAGACTTTGTCTTGTAAATGTAGGATCCTCTATTCGATTGCTCTCATTTTATTCTTGAGCATACACTGCACCAATCATTCCAAAAACTACTAACACCAAAAAATATTTCATATTAAAACAAAAAATACGAGAAGCTCATAAGTTTGTTCTAATTTAATCTGAATCAAATTTTTTCATATGAACTGAATTTATGACTGGTGTTTGGTTTCATTTTTCAGATTATGATGGTTAACGATTATCATCTGACTGTTTTTGAATACTAGATGTTGCATTCACATACTTTACACTCAACTCCTTGTTGTACTCCATGATTTCACTTTGGCTGACTGCAGCTTCTTTTTGGAAAATTTTGGTCGCCTCTAGTGTAGATTTACCTTCTTCAAGTGCAATCTCCTTTGCAATGTGTGCATCCTCTGTCTTCTTTTCAGTAAACAAGAACTGGTTCCAGAAGATATCCTTTACAGTGTGGTCAATGTCAGACAAAAATCTCAAGAAAGCATTTCTTGGTTTGTAAAACTCATTTTGTTTTTCAAATGACTTTAGTTCTTCTTCCAAATCTTCATGCGATTGCAGTCTTTGTTTGTCAATTAGCTGTTGCTCTTCGGAAATAACCACTTTCTTTTGGGCTTCTTTCTTTTGATCTTCTATCTTATCTAGAATTGTTCTTGAATGGAGATTATACTTGCTGTTGTCATATTTGCTAATTTTTGGAACATTTTCAGAATCTTTATTCTTTAAGGTTTCAGACTCTGCTATCTTTTGTTTGTCTATTACCTGGTATGTTATCTGCGTGCTCAGATACATTTTGTCCTTGCTAGCGTAGACTGTAACTGTATGCTCGCCTAGTTCTTCAGTAATTGGGTATGTAATTGAAAATTCCCCTGCAGAATCAGTTGTTGCCAATATCATTCTTGATGGAAAATTTGCCTGAATCTCTACACCTGGTAATGGGTTGCCTTCAGAGTCTGTTGCAGTACCATAAACGACTGGAGTCTCTTTTACATCAAACTCAGATAGACTGTTAACTGAAAACATCATGGTCTGCTCTGCCCATACAGGCATGGAAAACAAACCTACAATCCCAAATAACAACAGTGCTGATAAAACTATTCTAAACATTGTTTACTGTTTAAAAAAATGGAGTTAATTTTGAATATCCAAAAATGTTATCTGAGTATTGTAACTTTTTTGACCTCGTACTTACCTCTGATGGAAAAGGGACTTTAAATGTCCAAACTCATCTCCTTGTCCCCATTTGCTATGTGCTGTTTTTCGTGTGTCTTCCAGCAATACTCGCATTGTAAATAACCACAGAATCTGCACATTGTAGAGTTTGTTGAAAAGTGATTACAGTTCTTAGGCCTCTCCATTAGAATCCCCATCCCTTCTTTTTTGAATTAAATCTTTTACAATTACAAATTTTGCAACTAATGCGTACAGGTTCTTTTATCATCCCAGGCGGATGAGTTAATAGTATGCCCATTTCTGGTATTGCTCTTGGTTCAGAAAAATCATGTTTTTGTAAATTATGCTCACTCTCATAATGACCACAACTGCATTTTTTCCCAAAAGGCTCTCTATTCATCTATTCTTATCCCTAGTCATGCCTTAATCTAAATTGCCTTTTGGTGCCTATACAAGGCGTAAATCATAATTGAATTTGATGCAATCCAAAAAGTTGTAGAGTAGTTGCTGATACTACTTAGATCACCTAGCGCAACAAGATAGTAATTTGCAATGTCTCCTATAGTTCCAATAAACAATCCTGCCAAAAGCAAAGACCATGCTATCATCAGTGCAGATTTCTTAAACAAGGTAAATCCAACTACTGCAAAAGATACCGTCAGAGACGATAGCAACACAGCTAACAAAGAATATCCTATCTCTGAATAATCTACATACCCAGTATCAAAGACAAGAAAAGAATATGCCATAACCATTACAATTGGAATTAGTGGTATGAGGATTTTCTGATAAGATGCAAGACCGTCTGCAAAGTATCTGATGTTTATCATCAAGTGAGTTAAGATGAAAATATACAAAATTAGAAAAGAAATCTCAGCTAAAAGAGGTGCGGAGTCTTGATGCAACACATCAACATAATAAACAAATGACAATTCCCCTACAAATGCAAAAAAGTATCCAACACCTAAAATCAAATAAGACGCTCCAAAAATTCTGGAATATCCGTAAATTTTTGATACAACAAAGCATGATACAGAAACTGCAAGTGACATTACCACAAAAATAATTCCAATTACAAGATACAAAGAATCAGTTAGTCTCTGGTATTCTAAGAACACATGAAAGACTGTCATTACCGCAAAAACAGCAAGAGAAATTCGATATGGAAACTGAGTCTTTTCAGAAATTGCTTTCATATGAAAAAGTCATTCCTATCTGATTAAACAATGTCGATGCCATGCCGCCAATACCGTACAAAAAAAATTAGGAAAGTAGGACTGTACCTGAGGAAATGCCTCTGTATGTCATATCCTCCAGGTTGAACCACACTCGTGATTTGCCCTCACCTGTTGCTCCACTGAACTTGCCCTCTCCTCCAGTAATGCTCCATTCAGTCTGGCTTATTCCGTACTTGCCTTGGCCATATTCCAGAAATGATACTTCAATGTCATAAAAGGACAGACTGTTTCCTGATTCATCAGACATTGTATAGGTAGTAGCGTAATAGCCTCCATACTCATGCTGTGGATCCTCAATAAACTCGTAGATTCCTTGAGTAGTTACCGTTCCATCAAATACGGAAAATACTCCAAAATCCTGGAATGTTCCACTATAATCATCGCCATCAGTATCATATCCTTCAAAGCTGCCTTGGAATGGCAGTCCTGATTGGGCAAATACAGGCACAGCACTCATTGTAGCAAATATTCCTACAGACAGTACTGCAAGAAGTGCCATGGTAGTTTTTGTCATTAATAATATGACTGCAACCTATTATTTATCAGTATTGATAATTAGTGATCTAATTATCAGATTTGCTATTCATTAAAATATCAGTCATGGAAATGTATTGTAAGATATGAGTCCTCTAGATAAGATTGTAGCGCAAAGTGTAAGGGAGATACTTGAAGAAGATCTAGGTAAACGTACCTACCAAAAAATCCAAAAAGAAGTCGATGATATCTATGGGATTTCTGTTTTAGATGCAGTATCTGACTTTGCAAAGCTTGATCTTGTTTTACGAAAGTTTTTTGGAAATAACACTGCAAAACTAGAATCAAGAATTTTTAAAAAAGTGATTGCAGTTGAGAAGAAAGGAAAAGACACACCATCCATTTTAATTCGAGATCCATACACTGCAAAGATGATCTTTGAGGCATACGGTGATCCGGTAAAAAAAGTAATTATGGAATTGTTACTGCAAGAACCAAAATCAATCCCAGAGGCAATTTTGCAAAGCAAACTTCCACAGGCATCTGCATACAGAAGAGCAAAAGAGCTAATACAAGACGGACTATTGACAATAGCAGGACATACAAAGGCAAGTGATGGCAGAAAGGTAACTGAATATGCTACTACCATAAACCGTGCAACATTTGATGTGCAAGACAAAGGGTTATCCGTTATAGTCAAGCTTCAAAGCAAATTCCTAAAGGACAGCTTTGTGTACAACTCGACATCTGAAAAGTAACTATGCAGAACTAGGCAGTTTTATTTTAGATGTTAACAATGTTAACAAAGTTAATAAAAAAGTGATGTATGATAATATCATATTATGATATAATGGCGACAGTTCTGGAAAAAAAGAATGGTGGGCCTTACAGCAAAAAGGATCAAGAAGCAAGAAGAATACAAGTTCATGTTCTTTATTTTGAGAAGGGATATTCTGCAGTAAAAATTGCACAAAAACTTGATGAAGTTTGTTGGAAAGTAGACTGCCAACCTTGATGCAACAAACACGATGGGAATAGTAGAAAATGACTATACAGTTTATGATGATTTGGCAGACAAGCTACTAGACATTAGACCACGAGACTCTTACAGATTTGGAATTTCTAGGAGTAACCTAATTTCCTTGCAAAAAAAGATTAGAGAAAACGGAATGCCAAGACTCCAGAAAGGCACGCTTGAGAAGTTGAAAAAAGCATTTTCTAGCATAATTTCGGGAAATTCCCGGATTGATGACCGGAATGACATTGGTAAAATGATTGCAAAGGAGGTGATAATGAAATAATGACCGGAATGAAAAATGATAACGCCGGAAAGATAGAAGATTCTACCGGATTGATAATGGAAGATTCCGGATTGATAACAGGAAACAACAATGAAAAAGATACAACAACTGGAAGAAAAAAACGTAGCAGAGAAAGAGGCAAGGACAGTAAACCTTGAGACTTTCCGTTACATACATTGAAGAATTTGCCACAATTTCGAGACAAGTCTCATGAAGAAGTAAGACAGTACATACTAGAGAAGAAGGGAGTCGACATTGGAAGTAACATTAACTGGAATAATGCAATGACGTGGATTTTCATTGTACTTGTAATTGTCTTAGGCGGAATTGGAATTTGGAAATCACTGCAAAAATACCAACATAAGAAAGAAGAAAACAATAGAATGGCCCATGTGAAAGACTAGTATCAACAATTAGGTGTTTCATAACAACAAGACCTTCTAGTATCTATTTTTTTGAACTGTAAATGATGTAAATTGTTCTCACCCATGTTTTTTTGATTTCTTTAGGATCTTTTCCGGCAAGCTTCTCTAAAAACACTCCTCTAAACACTGCAATCACACCCTTTGCAATCTCCAGTAATTCTGCATCACCATATCCTTCCAATATCCCAATTTGAGATCTTATCTGTTTGATTGATTCAACTACAATCTGTGCTATTTCTCTATCTTGCATTGTCATCATTTCTCTTAACTTTGGATTGCTTCCAGACTCAATTCTTCCTTCAAGCCACAACCTTTCAAATTCGCTTGGCCTAGATGATGTCAGCTCATAGTATTTTTTCAAATCTTCAAGTAGGTTTTCTCTTTTTTTGAACAATTTACCTCCTTTTTTTCCAAAAATTTCATACACCCTTTGAAATTCTTGTTTAACTCCCAATCTTAGAACCTGAAAAAATAATTCCTCTTTATTTCGAAAATGATAAAACAGAGAACCCTTGCTTACACCTGCGACAGATACAATTTCATTCATGGATGTTTTTTGATATCCATTTTTTGCAAATTTTTTTGTGGCTACTTGAATAATCTTTTTTTGTACCTCAGTGAGAGGTTTTTCATTTATGTTTAGTTTCTCCATTTCTCTAATTCTTATTGTTAGTGATCCTTAATGATTTAATATTTGTGATATTTCTCATACAATAACATTACTGACTGACCGGACGGTCAATTTATATAATATCTTACAGATTTAAAAACATGTCATCATCAGATGATAAAAAAATTACAATAATTGGATGCGGTATTGCAGGTTCTGTCCTTGCAATGGCTTTGCAAAAATGTGGCATATCTAGCACCATTTACGAAGCACAAAGTGCAGAGGATAGCAGCGGGGGCTGGTTTTTGTATCTTGGCCCTAACGGAATGGACGTATTCAAGACATTGGGAATGCAAGAAACTGTAAGAGAACATGGCTATGAATGCAAAAACCTGGCGTTTGAAAACAAACTTGGCATTCTTATAGCTCAGGTGGATACGACTCATGATGAACAAAAATATGGTTCACATGGAGTAGTCATTAAGCGCTCATCATTACACAAACTCTTACGTAAGGAACTTGAGTCTCGTGGAATTCAAGTAGAATGGAACAAAAAAATAACTGATATCAAAACTAATGATTCCACTACAATATTTTTCAAAGATCAAAGCAGTATTGAATGTGATTATATTATAGGATGTGATGGTCTTTATTCTCAGACTAGAAAAATCATAATGCCTGATGCTCCTGTACCTAGATATTCAGGCAACGTCCTCGCAGGTGCAATAACCCAAAACCAGATTGATGCTCCTACAAATAGATTGTCATTTCACTATGGAAAAAAGGCATACATGGTTTATTTTGTAACTCCTGAACATGAGGCGTTATGGGGTGGGGTGATTCCGGTACCAGAAGAATCACTCCCCGAAATAAAGTCCCTTTCTTATCAAGAATGGAGAGGGAAAATATTAGACGAATATGAAAAGGATGCAGACTATTTCTCAACATTCATTCAAAATAACGAAGAGATTAATCGAATTCCATTATATGACCTAGAATCACTCCCATCGTGGCACAAAGGAAATGTGTGTCTTGTTGGTGATTCTGCACATGCGATGACTCCTCATGCAGGACAAGGCGCGTCAATGGCATTAGAAAGTTCCATTATTTTGGCAAAATGCATACGTGATATACCTGACACTCAAAAGGCATTTGTAAAATTCCAGGAATTGCGAAAGCCAAGAGTAGAGCACATGATATTACAAGCAAGAAAACAAGGTAAATTCTCCACGATGACCAATCCCATAATGAAATGGCTTAGGGCAAAAATTCTTCCGTTGATGATAAAACGTGGTTCTAGTCAGCTAGATGAGATTTACAACTACAAAACTAATTGGAATGAAAAAATAAAGATATGAATTCATTAACATCTGAAAATATGGAGGGATTGTAATATGGTTATTGAAGAAATAATCAAGAACCACATTACGTCTGGGAAAAGTTCAGGGATTTCTGTTGGTTTAATCAATGAAAGTGGCATTCAAACTTTCAATTATGGTGAAATCAAAAAAGAATCAGATATTGAACCCACTCTTGGTACTATTTTTGAAATTGGTTCAATGACAAAAACGTTTACTGCAATACTTGCAGTTCAATTACAACAAGAAGGAATTCTATCCCTTGATGATCCTATATCTGAATTTTTACCAGAGTTAAAAAATTCTATGTTTGATAAAAACAATGTCACTCTATATCATCTTCTAACTCATATCTCGGGAATTTCAGAATTTTCACTGCCTGTTTTTATTTCACAGATGTTTTCAATAGTGTTTGCAGGAAAATCACACATTACTGAATATGAATACGACACAGAAAAATTTCTAAATTATATTTCTACATTAAAACTAAAAAATTCTCCTGGAAATACATGGATGTATTCAAATCTTGCTTTTGGTTTGGCAGGGAAGATACTTGAAAGAATTACTGGAAATTCATACGAACAACTCGTGAAAAGGCATATTTGTAATGTGCTTGATATGAGAGATACTGGGATTGATGTTTTTGAATCCCATAAGAATAAACTGGCAACAGGCTATTCCTTTAGGAATAAACAAACGGATTACTGGAATGTGCCTGCAATAGAGGCAGCAGCAAGTTTACGCTCAACTACATCAGATATGCTAAAATTCCTAAAAGCGAGTCTGGGCTTGAGCAAAACAAAACTCTCACCTGTTTTTGAATACTGTCAAAATACCAAAGTTAATTCAAAAATCCCTGCATCTATGAAATTATTTACAAAATCTGTAGGAATTTCCTTGTCATCTTTTCGTTTAGGGTGGTTTGTGTTTCCACAAGAAGATGTAGATATCCTTGGACATGATGGTGGCACACAAGGGTTTTCTAGTTTTATGTGCATGAATCTGCAAAACCAATCAGCCGTTGTTATTCTAACAAATAGAGCAATGAAACCTGTCCACAAATTAGGACTTTCATTAATTAAAGAAATGGAAAATAGAAAATGAGAATCATAATCATAATTGTAATTATTGTAGGAGTTGTAGCAGCAGGCATTGTAGGGTATATTCTGTACAAACAGGACATGTGCATGCAGATGCCAGGATACATGCACAATCCACGACAAAATAATTTGTGGGATTGCCTTCAATACAATGAGAATAACAAATCTGAAACATTGTACCAAATACCTGTACATTCCTATGAGATTTGGAACTCAAATGGCATTGTTATTCATGGTATGGTAGACAAACCTGAAGATGATCTCCCAGTTACCATAAAAATTGAAGATGAACAAGGAAATCTAATTGAGACATCACATGCAATTCCTGATGATTCTGGACGCTTTGCGCACGGAATAATAAAACTGAATTCTGAAATATGGGAGGACATATCTACATATACGGTCACTGCAGTCCATTCCAATCCTAACTCTGAAGACAGTGGTACACTTGACCGAATTCTTCTGGATAAAGACACAGTTCCCCTAAACCCTGAACAAATCTCACAATTCTCACATGACCAGATAATCCAAGTTATCAGAGACTGGAATGATGTTGGCGGTTCCGTGCCGTTTACAACAATCTCCGCTATCGGTATTGAGGATACATATTCTCTTGGGGATGCAATGCCGTTTTATGTTCAAAAGACAGGATACGGCAATCCATGTCATGACAGTGGGGCACTGATATTTGACAATGATAGGAAGGTCAGAGTTGCCACTGGTTTCTATCTTGAGGTCTGCAATCATGAACAAGAAATTATGGAGCCTTTCAACTATATCATACCATACAACCAGGACATCTTTCCAAAACTGGCACCAATTATGAATCCAGGCAACTATACATTGGTTGTAGGTGCTGGCAATCCTGATGTAAAGTACAAAAAGGACTTTTTGGTACTGTCTTCTGATTTTACACATGACTATGTAATATCTTACAAGCTGCAGAAAGGCTCTGCTGAGAACGCCCAGACAATGACAATCAACCTTAATTCTGGAAACATCAATATTACAAATCCAGATGGGTCTGAACGCCAATCATCGGTTGGTGCAGATACTCTGTTTAGGATCAATGCAGAGATAATAGAAAACAGTCTGGTTGAAAATGCAATGACCAATCACAAGCTGGGTGAGAACTGCGATACGTGTAGCTTTGGTGAAGTAAAGATTGCAATT
Organism: Nitrosarchaeum sp.; assembly: GCA_965223805.1. Taxonomy (GTDB): domain Archaea; phylum Thermoproteota; class Nitrososphaeria; order Nitrososphaerales; family Nitrosopumilaceae; genus HKST03. Next base: position 1,813,405 of record OZ245014.1, read on the forward strand.
GAAGACGTTGATGTACACATGTTGATATTTGATGAGACATCACTTTCTGTGGATTCACATTCCTCAACAATTTTGAGTGGGGAATCAAAATATCTTTTCTCACTGGTTGATTGCGTTGCATATGAGAACAATTTTGACACCTTCTGGATAACGGACAAACCAAGAACAAAAGATTATGAAAAATGCAGCGAGGTTGGAGAGACCATAAACAAACCAACTTCAAAGTATGGAAAAACAGACTATGATTTTTGGATAAATGACAAACAAAAACCTGGAATTCCTCCAAATGCAAGCCGACTTGGAGTAGTACATGAACATGCCTCCATTCTTGTCTCGATATTTGGAGACAATTTGGACTTTTCAAAAAATATGTTTCAGATAAAAAATGTATACATACACTTTGAGGGAAGAGACGGAACAACAATCCACAAACACGCAGAAAACGCGACATTAGGATTCCTGTTTGAGACTCTGAACATGAAGTTGACAGATGAATGTCTTACTTTACCTGATGACAGATACTTTTGCAACGAAGAAACAGATGGATTCTCGCTAAAGTTCTTCGTCAATGGAGAAAGAGTGGAATCTCTGTCAGAATACGTCTTGTCAAACAAAGACAGAATACTAATTTCATATGGGTTTGAAAATGATGATCAAGTTGATTCCCAATTAGACGAACTAGATTCTCAGAGGATTATATCTTGACTGTTGTTTTTTGATTTGGAGAAAAGAAGATGAATACATGGATTTTGGCAGTCATAGGAATAGTTGGAATTGTTTCCATCTTGGCAACAATACTGCACACGGAAGCATTGGGAGAGAATGCAACATATGGAGAATGCCTCATTACTGCATCTGGTGCTAGTGGATTCATGTCATCGGCATCTGGGTCTCAAAGCGAATATCAATGCAAAGAGGACTGCTTGTGGCAGGGAAATGCAGAATCTAACGAAAAACAAAACATCTCATGCAAATTTCAGACCATTTCTGGTTATGGATGGATTGCTACACCAGATGAATTTGAATACATGATTGATAAACTGTCTTTGAATCCTGTACACTAGAAAATGAAAATAATTCTGTACGATGATCACTTGAGAATTAATCTCAGCATTCTAGAAAAGATAGGTGCTGCAAAGGGTTCGTTTTACATTCCGTATGACCACATTGTCTCTGCCATTTCAGAGGATCCTCATAATTTGCCTGGAATGAAGATAGCAGGAACAAATCTGCCCAAACTCTTGGAGCTTGGTACCTATCTTTCAGGCACTGAAAAACAGTTCTGGTACATCAAAAAGAGAAAGCACAACTTTTTGATTTTGGTTTTAAAATCAAACTTTTATTCTAAAATAATTTTGGAGTTGGAAAACAGCGATAATGTCTCCAAGAAGATAAATGAGTTGATTGGAAAAGGGGTAAGATGAAGATTATAATTTTGATGATTGTTGCAATAATATTTTCTACAGGGTTTGTAGTAATGGCATATTCGGATACCCTGAGTAATAATGAGGGTTCTTTCACGTCATATGCAATATCTGATCATCCTGGAGAATGGTATCTTGGTGAGAATCTTAAGACAGGAGATTATTTTGAGTACGAATTTTCATGTGCAGCAGATCAGAAACTGTGCAATGATACAAACATGAAGCTATGGATAAGAGACAAAATCCAGCATGAGAACTATACATCATGGGAAACTGTTTTTTTGATTAGTCAAAATAATCAAAACATATGGTATGATATTAAGCTAGAAGAATATACCTTATTTCCGACCTCAATACCTGACGGGTTTCACAAACAGGGCGGTTATTATCACTCTATGATATGGCTTTCCTCCATCACTGCTGCAGAAGACAATTATGGCAATAGTTACAATGGAGAAGACTCCACAACGACAGGATCTGAAAAAGACATTCTCAGATTCGGACCAGACCTCTCACAAAAATTGCACTTAAAACATGACCCTAAAAAATTTGCAGACTCCTCATGGGGCAGATATGGCAATTGGCTCTTGGGAGGGGAAATAATCTTACAAAAAATTGAAACAATGCATACTCCTGCAGGAAAATTTGATGCTGTTGCACTTAAAGTGGAACCATACAAAGAACAACCAGGATTTCATTCTGATAACACAACTTGGATTGCAGATGAATTTCCATTTCCAGTAAAGAGTACTGCATCGATTCTAGGATCTGGGAAAAACCACACTACATTATACGAGCTGCAAAATTATCTGGAAGACATGTCTGAAGATGTGTTTTATCAAAATCATGCAAAAGGCTTTGAGAATCTAAAGCCTCCAAGACACCAGGTTGCAGATGGGGTTGATGCTGATAACATCATCTGCAAAATAAATCTGAAACTGATTTACAAAGCCACAGACAATTCTCCTGCATGTGTTGCCTTTGACACTATACCAGTTTTAAAGCAACGTGGATGGACTGCATAGAATTTGTGACCAAAGTAACAAATTAACAAACGAGAGTGATTGTCATTTTACATCCAGGTCAAACTGAGCATTCTTTCACAATCCTAAATAGATATGTTAGATGATGTCCAGTATGCCTGCAAACGAGAAAGTCAGCGTTGGCTGGCAGATTGTATTTGCAATAATATCTCCAATCAACATATGGGCATTTTATAGAATCAAAAAGTTACGAATGTATGTATTGTATGTCATAATACCTTCAGCAGTCATCAGTTCAATTGTAATTGCAGGTGTGTTCTATGAGATGGAAAACCCTGAAGTTCCTTCTGATGTCAAATATCCTGAGCCTACACTTCCACCCAACATGACGCCCATCAAACCAGAGGTTGGAAAATACAATTTCGGAAATTACATGATATTAAACATATCCTCATCAGTTTGTCTGACTTTACTTTCAGTATACCTGGTTATCAGATGGTCTAGACAGTGGAACGAACAGTTTCCCGAAACACAGTATTGAAAATAAGTGATGAGTCATGAACAGTTACAAACTACGACAAATTGCAATCAAGAAGGCACAATTACTAATTGACAAAGAAATTGGCGACAAACTAAGACTGGAACAGATTCAGATGAAGATTGCAAGGGGTTTGCCTCTATTTACAGAAAACCAGGTCTATCTTGATGCGTTGATACTGGAAAACATATCAGAAGAAGAAGTTGGGAAGATAAACCTACAGATAGACGAAGCAAAACTTGAAAAATCCGAAATCTCACAAGACTATACATTTCACTGCATCTGCTGTGGCAATGTCACAAAGCGAGTCGATGGTGGAGGGATGTGTGCAAACTGCTTTTTGGATTACAACGAAAAAATTTACCGATTCCTGTCTTCTGTTACTGGCGGAGGAATGTAAGATAGACTTTCAGAACGATGAGCGTCAAATACATAATGGCAATTGTTGGTGTGGTATTATTCATGGGATTCATTTCGGTTCCTGAATCATTTTCTGCAGACTCGATTCCTTCATGCAATGTTGGGGTGTTTGTAAGCAGTGATGCCCAATGCCACATTCAAGACTTGCCTCCATGCCTAAACCCCTCCTTTGAAAAAGATGGATTATGTGTAGTCAAAAAAAGCGACCTCTGCAAAGGAGATGATGTTCTAGTTGATGGAGACTGTACGATAGATCTTGGGAATTTCAGAGTAGATGATCCAACATTTACAAAACAGCACCTGCTAACAGGAAAACCCATAGTAGATCCAAATCTCTCTGATTTTAGGGAGACGGGGGATTCTGTTGGAATGATTTATGCATATTCTGGGATAGGTCTTGTCGGAATTGTCATTGGATTCTTTATGATCAAAAAATGGAAAAACAAAACATGAAGACAAAGGTTACTGCCGCTATAGTTGTCGGAATTGTTATTGTATTATCTGTTTTAACGGTCATTGTAGTTAATTCTACATATCTAGATAATCTTTGTGCAGAACAAGGAGGAAAGCGTAATGGAGATGTTTGTCTTTTTCAACCTGATATGGAAACAGATGAGGGTCTTAAATCTGAACAAAAAGAGTTTGTACATTTTGAAAATGTCTTTGCCATGGAACCTAACAGTGTAGAGTTTTTTTTCTACCCAAATCCCGAGGATACCGAAAACAGGGATCCCTTTGACAGATACATGATAATTCGATTGCCTGAATGGCTTGGAGGAGATTCCACAGACGCTTCTGCATACAGGGCATACAGCATGATGTCAGTTGATGACGGATGCTTGGTAAGATACTGGGAAGATGAAGGAAGACAGAGAATCGAGAATCCCTGTTCTGGGGGGTTTTACAGGGTAATTGATGGTGCCATGACTATTCCCTACAAGTCAATGTTTAATTCTCATCCTATTGCGCTTCCTCATTTGGATCTTTCAGTTGATGATGATGGATTTTTGTACATAGAACCACCAACATTTGCGAAAACAAAAAATGGCGTATTGGGATATGGAAAGGAGATGACAAGAGGTGAAGTCTTGTCTGGCTCTAAATTCCTAAAGCAAAAGTTTGAACAATCATTTCCGAATTATCCAAAAATCCCGTTGAATCTTGCAGGATTATTACTAGCAGACATTGCATTTGAGAAAGAGAGATTTGTCTTGAGGTATTCTGGATTTTCAGCTGTACATGACATTCTACAAGTCTCTATTCTCAAATGTGATTGTGATAATGATCAAAAAGAATACACTTTAGAAAACATGACAAATGAAGACACTCAGTTTCAGAATATAGGAGACACAATAATGGTGATAAACGGTTCTACGTCCGGCAAACATCACAATCAGACCTTTTTTAGGAATTTTGATGCAGGTTTTGTCAAAGATGGATATCAATTTTTGTATCTGGGGAAAAGTTTTGATGAACTAAAGCAGGACCTAGTTTCAAACTATTTCCAAGAGACATAATCAAGGATTAAAATGAGAACTAGATACAAAATTATTGCAGTAATTGGAATCTTTACATTATTTTATGTGCAACTGCCTTTGATATGGCAACAGTGTAATGGGGCGGGTACTGACTGCACTATTTTGACAACTTTAATGAATTGGACCAGAATGGAAATTTTTTCAAGTAGCGACATTGAGTGGAATGGAACTGTGCAATGGACAGAGCAAAACCCGACTATCTACGACTATCTGGAAATTAATCAAAACTTTATCTTGACAATGATTGTAGTGCCAACTGCAATAATTTCTGGAATTGTGATTTGGGATAAAAGAAAATGGAAACTAGATACAAAATAATTCCGAACACAATTGCAGTACTGCATTGGATATTTTATGGACTCTATGTCCTCCCAATAATCATCAATCCTGAAACGTGGTTTTTTGGAGAGAAATATAGTGGATTGACAGCTATTATTATTCATCTTGTAATTGGGATTTTGGGAATGATGACAGGGTATCTAATCTACAAAAATTATAGAATTTCATACTTTGCAGGAATTGTCTTGTTTGCAACAGTGACGGTTAGTACACTTGTGAATCATTTTTCGTGTTGGGAATCTGATCTTTATTACAAGTAGCATGATGAAAGATTAGAAGTGCTTATGAACTTCTCAAAATCAGTCTGAATAGTTGAAAACTAGGATTTTAGAGAATATTGAGGAAATATAATGACGATTCGTAAAATATTCTGGCTTTTGGTAACTATTTTTACTGTATTACTTATTGGCGCTGTTTTATACATGAATATTCTATCTTTTGAACGATTATTTCCTTTGAAATGTGATGTTACAGAAGAATGGTTAAGAGGAAAAACTGACTTTCTTGTAGTAAGAGATTTTTTTGAAAAATATCCGGATTCAAAATTTGAAAATTTGGGAAACATGAAAAATATGCCCAAATTCTGTCAATATGCATTTGTTTCAGAAAATGAAGGTAAAATCAGAGAAATGATAATCACAGTTGACAAAAATATGCAGCTTATGAAAATACGTGCTGATCATTGAGAATGAAAATACGATTGAAAATGAAAATTAGGATTTTGAAATTTAGATTGTGGATTATTTCTCTATTGATAATAATATATGAATTGCATAAACATCAGGAATTATTAGAGAAAAAATGCCATTAGATTCAGAATTAAAACGACCACATGGAATTATAATAATTACAATCTGGTTTGTTGTTGAAGGAGTTTATTCTTTATATCAAAATTCTTTTGGGATATTTGGCGGCCAAAACATCCCCGATCTTTTTGTAGATTCTCTTTTGGAAAATACTCTAATTGCATATCATGTAGGATTTGGATTTTTTTATTTTGTAATGGCATGGGGGTTTTGGGATGCTAAACCATGGATAAGAGTTCCGACAATTATTGTCTTATCTGCCACAACTGTTGTGACTTGGATTTTATTTTCAGCACAACTGATTGGTCTATTTGAAAGCATTCTTGATACTGTTCTGATGGGTGTAGTGATTGTTTATCTTATGACATCAAATGTGAAAAAATATTTTCAAAAACAACCTATAGAGCCCAATCCAATGAAAACTGTATACAAAATAATTATTGGTGTCTCAATTCCTGCCACACTTTTTGGAATCTTTGTTCTTCTTATAGCACTCAATGTAACTCATATGCATGAAAATTCTGAAAGATGGATGATTGAACTTGAGCCTCATCTTGATTTGTCTGCTAATCAACTAGAATCTCAATTGCAAAACGAAAACCTCAAAGGGCTTACCCTTTATCGAACAAAAACTCTTGAGGATTATTTTGAATCATTTGATCCTAGTTGGAAGAAGCAGTTCAAAGAGGCATTTACCACAGAATATAGATTTGTCGTCTATGTTGATGAAAACCATGGGTATTCAAAACAACAAGTACAAGAAATTTTTACAGATGTTAATGGAATCAAGGAATCTAGAGATCTTCACGACTGGTTATTCGGTCGAGACTAAGGTCAATGTTTACTAAAACAGTATTTGACGTGCAAACCAATACAATCAATCTCATCCCATGGTTTTTTTTAATTTACTGTCTATTTTCTACATTTTTTCATGTTGCAATTTCCACGTGGGTGTTAAATAATACCGCATAACTATATCCCCCTACACGTTGTGCTTCCACTCAAATTTGAACCCAGATAAATTAGATAATTATCATAGTAATCCAAATTTCAGAAAATCATCTAGAAAATGAATGACTTTCATAATCCTCCAAAATAATACAATTGTTGTCTAAAATTGAGTATCTGGACACCATCAAATACATCTCACTTGAGACATATAGAAAAAACAAACGTGCGATTAAAAGATTAGAATCTTTTATGTTCCTATTTTTTTCTAGTCCTGTTGTGAAATTCTTTTTAGTGTTTTTTCTAGTATTTTTTATAATTGGCATAACTGAATCATTTGCACAGGAATTTAATTTTGATGTTTGGCCAACTGAATCTGTTGTAAGACATCCTGATTTTCCAACAATAGAATTTACATTAACTCCTAGTCCATCTGGTCCTTTTGAGTCATTTTACATTAAAGAAATAGATGAATCGGTACGTGAAAATAATATTCTTGTTGTATATAAAATAACAACCCCTAATGGTAATACAGAAACTTCTATAGGTCATTTTCATCTAGATGACATTACTCAGTATCTTACCAAAGTTTCATTTGGAACTCCAATTGCAGGTGAATATACCATTGATGGGAGGATATATTGGCAAACCAATGGTGAATTGTTTACATATTCAAGTAATTCTGTTACAGTAACTGCAAAAGATCCTATGTTTAGAGGCCTAGTTGATGAAATCTCTGTCAATCCAGAATTAGAAGGCATAAAACCATTTGATTGGAGTCCTGATGGAAATCTAATTCTTTTTAGATATGTTGAGAATTTTGACACGGATCAATGGCAAGAAAAACTTGCCACAATGACTTCTGATGGAAACAATGTTGTTGTTTTGCCAATTACAAATCTTACAAATGAAAATCAATTTTTTGATGCACGATTTTCTCCAGACGGAAATTACATTCATGTATACATGGATAATCGAAATATCTATCGATTTGATCCAAACATAGATGAAATAATCCAATTAACGTACCAAGGAGGGATTTATGATTTTGATTATTACCATTACCATGAAGACAAGCCTGAAAACTATTCGATCATAGTCTCAGTTGAAAATGAGGATACGGTTGAAAATCGTGAGGATTTTACGTTGCTTGATATTGGAAGTGGAGAACAAGAAAACAGCATTCTTAATGCCCATGCTCTAGTTTTTGATTTTCCTTCACATCAATTTGATATTAGTCCTGACGGTAAAAAAATTCTGTTCAAAAAAACAAACGATGCTGGATATGGATGGGCTGATAGAGTTTTGGCATATCAACCCGCACAAGGGGATATAGTTGAAATACCAAATATCCAAGCCAATTGTGGTTCTCCACCTAAATGGTCTCCAAACGGAGAGATGATCATCTACCATGTTAATTCATGTGGCCGTGGAGCACCAGGTGGAACACTTCATCTGACTAATTTGGCCGGATCATATCATGAGATACTTGTGCCATATACAAATTACAATCCTTCACATTTCATAATTAGTCCTGACGATTCTTCCATAATTTATGGAATGGGCGATAAACATGATTTGAGAAAATTAATCCTTGCAAAACCAATTCCAGAATTTGAGACTTTTGCAATGATTTTAATATTTTCAATTGCTCCAATAATTTTATTTTCTAAACTAAGAAAATCTAGTTTTATATCTCAAGAGTAAAAGATTCGAATTCCTTATGAACTTCTCAATTAGATTCTAAATAATGAATGTGTTTTTTCGTAAAGAGATTCAAGCCTTTGAGTATGTGTCCTTTACTGAGTTAAAAATTGAACATGAATCTGATTTTTGTTGTGAAAAGCTAGCAAAGTACACCTCATCTGTTAAATCATGGAATGGAAAAATAGGAAAATTTTGTATCGTGGAAAAAGAAAGTTTTATTCCAATTGATTACTGTCAATTTTGCGGTGAGAAAATAGAATATATCTCAGTGGAGTAAAAATGAGATTTGTTATTGCAGTTATTGTATCAATAATTGTATTTGTTGGGATTCAAACAATTACTCCTTTTCCATATGGACTTGTCCTGGGAGTTTTATTTGCCGGAATCATACTGTGGTACGCAAAAACCCATCCCTCAACAATGAAAGATTCTGTGCTAAATTACAGACGCATTGATCCTATCAATGAAAGAGAAAAAAAGCAAAATGATGAAGCACTAAGAATTTTGGAGAAAAAGTACATTGAGGAAAAAATCTCAAAAGAAGAATATCTGGAGAGAAAAAAAGAGTTTGAAAATACAGAATACAATCCAAGAAAATGCAGTGTTTGTGGTTCCGAAGATTTTGAGTTTGTATCTGAGAAGAGAACCGAAGAGATTGGAGAGTTACCTTCTGAGGTTGGATATTATAGATGCAAGAAATGTGGTGCTAAATGAAAACTAGAATATTAGTTTAATGAAAGATTAGAATACTTTATGAAAACAATCTTGGATGTTAAAATATGGATGATGTAATCAATATGTTAGGTGGGGCAATTGTGATGATTTCAGACCAACAAAATGCTCTGGAGTTTTATTCACAAAAATTGGGCTTTGAAGTAAAAGAAAACATTGAAGATGAACAAAGCAGATGGATTGAGGTTCGTCCCAAAAACTCTGGCGCTCCAATCAGCTTGATAAACCCTGAAACAGAAAATTGGATACTAGAACAAAAAGAACAGGCCAAGAAAAGAATTGGGACACGTACGGGTCTCTGGTTTTATACAAAAGATATTCAGATTGCTTATCAAACTCTAAAGAAAAATGGCGTAGAGATAACAAAACCTGAAAAACAACCTTGGGGAGTAATGATGTGCAGTTTTTTTGATCAGGACAAAAATGAATTTGTCCTGCTTGAGAATCCCGAACTGATTTTTTAGTAAATGAAGATGCTGCAAAACTACCGATAGAAAATCCGTTCGTTATCTTGATGACACTTGGAATGTCAACATCTCGATGTTTGGAATTTACAGTTGTAAAGTTCTCTCATGTCAAAAATTATACTTTGAAAAATATCCAAAACCAACAACTATTGTAATGTGCTAAAAAAACTTGGTAAAACCGATATAAGATGTCCTTTCTTTAATTAATTCATGAAGGCAACACTTGCCAATGGATGTTTTTGGTGTACTGAAGCTATTTTTACAAGAATTGAGGGGGTAAATTCTGTAGTGCCTGGATATTGTGGAGGTGTGCTAGATAACCCATCATATGAACAGGTATGTACTGGTCGAACAGGACATGCAGAGGCTGCTCAAATAGATTTTGACCCCGAAATTATATCCTTTGAAAAACTACTTGATTTCTTTTGGCACACTCATGATCCTACTACACTTAATAGACAAGGAAATGATGTCGGAACACAATACAGATCTGCAATATTTTATCATGATGAAGAACAAAAACAGATTACAGAAAAATCAAAAAAACAAATCGAAGAGAGTCATATGTATAATGACCCTGTGGTGACTGAAATTGTACCATTGACAAAGTTTTATCCAGCAGAGAATTATCACAAAAAGTATTATGAGCAGAATCAGGATGCACCGTACTGTAGGTTTGTAATTGAACCCAAAGTTGGAAAGCTGCTAAAACAGTTTGGGAATCAATTAAAATCTGAATATGCACATTAGTTCCACTTTGGTGCTAAAACAGTTTGGGTTTAAGATGTAGATTTATTTTCATATTCTGGAATCTAGCATCAATATAATATCTATAGTTGATTTACATACACTTGACTTTCGTTATGATTTGAACACTAATGTTAACAATCTGATGTGCCAGAAAAGATAATCTGCTATTTGAGAATACTCGTCAAGTATTCTACAAATATGGGGACTATACTTTTACTAGTGTTTTTTGTAATTTATTTTGAGGATTGGTCCAAAGATCAGGATCAGTTTTTTCTCCTTTTTGTTTGATAAATTCTTCAGTATTGATCGTTATTTGTTTGAGTACCTTTTTTGCAGTATCCATGTCTTTTTTTGAAATTTTATTTAATCCCATGTTTCTTATCTCTAAAATAGAGTCAATCATCGGATCCACGATATCTCTTGATTTTTTGGTCATAAAGATCAAGTTGTTTCTTCGGTCATTTGGATCTGATTGTCTGGTAAGATACCCTTCTTTTTCCATCTTATCTATTACAGGAACAAGTGTAGGGGCCTCAACAAAAGCCATGTCTGCAATGTGTTTCTGAGTAATTCCTTCCTTGATTGAAAGCACTACGATTATTTTCCATTTTGCACCACTGAGACCAAAACGCTTGCTCATCTCAATATCTGCTGCCTTTTCCCACGTCTTTGCAGATATTTTCAGCATTAACCCAATACTTTCTTTAAGATCCAGTGTTTTCATTTCAAATTATTCCCATGTTCTCTTTTTGTAGTGCTGCGTCTTGAGTTAATTAGTCTTATATTAATTAAGATATATTTATTTTATCCTAATCATTAGTATCCTAACCTTTATTATTTATTACAAAATAGTCAAAATAATGAATATTGGTTTTATTCAGATGTGTAAAATCAAAGAGAGAAAATTATTAAAAAATAACACAATGTCGTTTTATTCTATACTGGCATGTACAATTTTAATTTCTCTTACCCAAGTCAGCTATGCACAAACAGAGCCTGTCTTGGATGAACAATTTACGTTTTCAGATGATCTGTTAAATGATCCAGTTGCACAAGATCTTCTGAAAAAAATAGAGCAAACACGCAAGATGATTGAGGAATGGAAACAAAAAGAATTTGAAAAGAACCAAGCAAAAGAAAACTTGGAAAAAATGCGAGACATGGCCGTTGAGCGTTTAAACCAAGATCTGAATGAGTGGGAAAGACTATGGGAGAAATACTCTGCAAGAAATGCATTTGATAGTTTTGTAAGCAAAAAGCCAGAATATGTCCAAGGAGTATTCTGGGATCAGTTTGAATTCAAGGAACAAAAAGTCAAGGCTGGCAGAGAAGCACTAAAACAAGTCTTACTTAATGGCGGCAGCACAAAAGAAGCAAGGCATGCATATCAAGCTGCAGCTGAAACTAAAAAAATTGAATTAATTGAAATGAATGCACAATTTAATGTAAAGCACAAACTTGCATATTATGATCAACAACAGTTATTCAATTCTACGGGACAATTTCATCCATCAGCTGCAGCTGAGACAAGTATTGCAAAATACTATACAGATTATAGATTGGACCCAACTTACTTGTTGGCAAATCCCGATGATAAATATTCAGCCAAGTATGATTCCAGAACAAATCCTGATACAGAATGTAGGGAAGGACTTGTTGTAGTTCACAGAATAAATCAAGATGATTATGTATGTATTCCAGAGTCAACTTCTCAGATATGGGAACGACACGGGATTGGAAAAATTGTTGATAAAAAAGAATTGGCAGTTGATGAAAACTCTATGGTACAAAATGTCGCTACAAATCCTGGTACCCAGTGCATGAAAGGATATACCGTTTTGCACCATATTCCCACATCAGAGTATAGGTGTGTCTCTGAATCTACTGCAGAAAAATGGATAAACAATGGTATAGGTGAAGTGCATGATTTACTGCAATACATTTTGGGAAAAGATCAACACAAGATAGTATTAGATGAAATCTATAGAATAAATCAAGAAATTCAAAGAATCAATCAAGAGTATGATTTGCAAAAGAAAACATTGGAAAAACAATATGATAACATTCTGAAAAATGAAGAATTCCTGGTAAGACAAAAAATACAAGAAATCATCAAAGAGTACAATAGTGATCATATAACAAATGAGGAAGTAAGCAAGCGTATTTCAGACATAAATGCTGCCAATGAATCTACCAGAGAAAAAATACTAAGGGAAAAATTAGATGTGATAAACGAGCTTGAGTTGAATCTAAAAGAAAATTTATTACAAGCAGTAAAAGGTTACGAAAATAATCCAAGCATCAACGTAGATTGGAATTATTTGAGTAAAACATCAGATGCTATGTCGACTCTAAGTGGACAAAATGTCATAAATCCAATCAAAGTTTCCTTGCTCAACGAGCAAAGTATAGATAAAATACATCTCAATAATATTGGCGTGACCAACTCCTCTGGTCAAAAATTTGATGAGATTAAATCTGATCAACTTCTACAAGTTGTAGCAGACATAACAAATTACAATGATTACAAATATGATTTTGTATACATGGTAGAGATAACAAATGATGAGGATGTCCTAGTTCAACCTACAAAATGGATTACTGGTACTTTAAATCCAGATCAAACCCTCAATGTCGGCTTGTCGTGGATTCCAAAAGGGAGTGGACAATTTACTGCAGCTATTTCTGTTGGCACGGAAGCAGATTCAATGTCACAGGTAGGAGATATACAAATCCATGTTGATCCTAGAGTAAACATTTCTAGTTAGAATTATTGTAAATACAGAATAACTGCTGCAGAAAAACCTCCTAACACAATTAAGAAAAAGATCTTAACTCATATTTTGGAGATTTATGAAAATATCCTGAATCTGTTATTTTACTCTGAACAGCTAATCAAGATAACTGAATCAGAATTTAAGCAACATGTTATTTTGAAAATTTAATTCAACGAAAACTAGTTAAAATAGGACAAAATTTATTTTGCCCTACAAACCAGCTGAAATAGGAACGTTAAGTATACTTTGTATTCATTTTATAAAAATAATTTGAAACTTTTTCACCTGGTGGTATCATTCAATCAAAATGGCAGGTTTGAAGGGCCTTGCATGTCTTGCCTTTCCCTTTGGATCATAAATGTCTGAATCATCTTCGGCAAAAACAGAAATCTCGACTCCAAAGTCCTCTTTTGCAATTGATACAAGTTCATCTGAAACTAGCTTCTTCTCATCAAATTCTCTTGTCTCAAGCTTTGTCTTTCTGATTTCAGGTGGTTCAGATAAAATGTCCTTGATTGTCTTTTGAACAAAGTCAGGATTCTTTTTAATATCTGCAGTTTCAGGATTTGCAATTAGTTCCTTCATTACAGCTCCCATGTTGGTCTGGCCTGCCATTACCTTTTCTAGTATGTCCTGATATGCCTTTGACTTGAATGCGTCTGCAGTATAGATTGTAATCTTTTTTGGTGTTATTTTTGTGACCTTGAGAATATTTGAAATGTCATCTATTATTGACTTCAGCAAATCTTCAGATTGAATGGATTCTGAATCAATAACATCAGAGGATACTTTGGGCCAGCTAGACTTTGATACCATCTCTGAGTTTTCAAGAGTTGACCACATCTCTTCGGCAATATGAGGTGCAAATGGAGATAGCAACTTTACTCTAGTGCTATAAATCTGGTGTAAGATTCCCTGGTAGTTCTCTCTGTTTTTTGCCTTTGCACGCTTGAGATACCACTGCAAGTCTACCTCAAATGCAAACAAAATCTCATGAAGTGCCTCTCGCAGTCTCATCTTTTCGATGCTTTCAGTAACATTTTGAATCAGTTTTTGCAGTCTGCTCAAAATCCACTTGTCTTCAGCCTCCAAGAAATTAGGCATACCAGATTTTAGTTTACCACATTCTTCCAAGATAGATTCTAGCTTGTGCTTGATTCCAGATACTGATTCTAAATTAAAGTCAGCATCCTGTAATAGCTCAGCTGATATTATTATTGCAAGTCTGATTGGATCTGCACCATAGTCTTTGATTGCCTGACGTAGTGGAATGATATTTCCCATACTCTTTGACATCTTTTTACCATCCATCAATACAGAACCATTCACAACAATTTGTTTTGGCCAATGATCTTCTAAAAATATTGCAACGTGATTTAATACAAAAAATGTCAAGTGGTTTGGAACCAGATCTCTACCTGAGTGCCTTGAATCAACTGGATAAAAATAACTAAACTCTTTTCTTATATTTTCTACTATGTCAGAAGAAACATCATCTACTTTGTCTGGTGTTCCTTCTCCCAAAAACACATAATCAAAAAATTCCCTTGATAAGTTTTCTGGTTTTACCGTTTCATCTTTAACAAATCTAGCTATTGTGTAAAATGCCATGTATATTACAGAATCTGACAAGCTCTCAACAATCCAATCCTTATCCCATGGAAGTTTAGTTCCCAAACCATGTTGTCTTGCACAAGCTCTCTCCCGCAACCAACCTACAACATAATGAAACTCGTTTACAATTTCTGGTGGTAAAATACTCATCTCATCTAGACACTTGTTTGCTTTGTCTTTCCATTCCTTGTCACCATAATTTAAGAACCATTGATTTGAGAGAATCTTTACAACACATTCAGTTCCACAACGACACTTTACAGGAGAGTTTGTCAGTTCTAGTAACACGTCAGAATATTTTTCCTCATCTAGCCATTCCTTTATGGTGTCTTTTGCATCAGATACCTTGCTTCCTGCAAATTTGTCACAGTTATCTTTGAGAATGCCACTGTAGAACTCTTTTCCATAAATCTCAGTTGTGGCCTCCTCTAACTTTGGGTCATCTTGGTTTTTGACACCAAACTTTTCACATACCTCTTTTGCTGAAAATTCTCCATATCCATCAGTAGAAATTATGGAAATAGGCTCAATTTTTGAGGCTAATTCATGGCCTTTTTGCTTCAGGTCTGCCAAAGCCTGATAGTCAAATGGAGCATGAGCTGGAACTGACATTACAAGACCTGTTCCAGTATCTGGTTCAACAAAGCTAGCCTCCAACATTACAATTGACTCATTTCTGTGCGGAATGAGTACTTTATCTCCAACTAACTCAGAGCCTGAAATCTCACCATCATAAGAAATCTCCTTGTCTAGAAATTCTAGCTTGTGTGCACATTCAGGTGAGACTATCCATTTCTCACCGTTTACTGTAACTTTCTTGTAGATTGTTTTGGGATTTACCCATAGGTTTGTCACACCAAAGATTGTCTCAGGACGAAGCGTTGCAGTTGGAATAATGTAATCTCCATACCTGAATTTAATCAAGATGTATTCAGTAAAGTCTGGCTCGACATCACCTAGTGTATCGTGTTGTGATACGGGATTCTGATCACGCGGACACCACCCAACCGGATGCGAACCTTGTATTATCAGGTTTTTTTCTTTTAGAATGTTGATTTGCCATTCGATAAACTTCTGGTAAGCCGGATCTATAGTAGTAAACTCTCTTCTCCAGTCAATGGAATAACCCATCTCTATCATTCCAGATTTTATCTCTTCATGAAAATAGTCTGCAATCTTTATTGGCTCAACAAAAGTCTTGATGTCTTCTTCTGGAACATGATAGATGTTTCTTAATCCATCAAGTAGTCCTTGGTCTTGTGATTCGACTCTTTTTGCCATTCCAAGTATTGGAGTTCCAGTATAGTGAAATCCCATTGGAAAAAGTACATTGTATCCTTGCATTCGGTAAAATCTTGCATGAACATCAGCTAGTGTGTATGTTCTACCATGTCCTATGTGTTGAGGCGAGTTTGGATATGGATAAGCTACTGTTATGAATTTTTTTTCCTTATCATTTGGATTTGTCTCAAAGTCACTGTTCTCTTGCCACTTTGACCTCCATTTGGTTTCTATCTCATTCCAGTTTACCATAGCATCACCCTAAAATCATTGATTTTGCCTTGGCTATCGCCTGGTCTTTTTTAGATGTGTCTTTTCCCCCACCTTGAGCAAATTTGGCATCTCCTCCACCAGAGCCGCCCAAAATACCTGCAATTTCACGGACAATTTGGCCTGCCTCTCTGCCTGACTGGTCACCACAGTACACGATAACACGAATGGTTGGTCCTGCCTCAAATATACCACAATATGCTGCCAGAGGCTCTGAATTGACTAGTTTCTTGCCAAAGTTGAGATGAAAATACTCATCGTATTGTTCACTTGTAGTAAAACACAACTTGTCTTTGATTTGAATCTCTTCTAAAATTCCTGATTCACCAGCTGAAATCTTTTCTAACAAAACTGGCATCATCTCTCTTGCCTTTTGTTTTCTTTCTTCTCTTTGTTTTTCGATTATCTCTTTTTGAGCTGCCAACTCTTTTTGCTTTGTTTTTTCTACTTTCTGTTTCTTTACATAATCAAATGCCATATCTCCTGATACAAACTCTAATCGAACTACTCCGTCTTGGATTCTCTTTGTCTTTGTAATTTTGATTAATTCGATCTCTCTGGTCTTCTTTACATGTGTCCCACCACAAGCCTCAATATCCTTGTCTTCAATTGAAACAATTCGAACTGACTTTACAGGAACAACACCTCCCTGATAAATTCTAAACCCGTAATTTTGTTCTGCAGTTCCTCTATCAAAGTACTGAATTGTTACAGGATAGTTTTTCTTTACCATGTCATTTGCAGCATCCTCGATTTGCTGTACTTGCTCATCAGTTAGCGAAGAGTGATGAGTGATGTCTAGTCTTGCATGATCATCTTCTTTGAATGCAGAGTGCTGCCAAACCCATGAACCTAAAACTCCACGAGATGATGCATTTAGTATGTGAGTGCTGGTGTGGTTCTTTGTAATGTTTGTTCTTCTAGTTTTATCTATTTTGCATGTTACGTCCTCTCCTTTCTTTGGAGCCCCACCTTGCAGCTTGTGAACTATAATGTCTGCATGTTTGTCAACATCAATTACTTCAAATCCTGCAATGGTTCCATGGTCTGGTTCTTGTCCACCTCCTCTTGCATAAAATGATGTTCTATCCAAAACAACATAATCTCCAAAAACTTTGAGAACCTTTGCTTCAAACTCCATAGGGTCGTCTTTGTAAAATAGGGTATCTGTCTCTGGCAGTCCTTCAAGGGGGAGTTTTTCAATACCCTTTTTCTTTTCTGATTGATGTAAATCCGATAGTTTGGAATAAAATGAAGAAGGAATCTCACTAATTGCATCTACTTCTTTGAGAAAGTCAGGAGTGACACCATCAGACTCGTAAAGTGTAATCAGTTCATCAACTGTAGGCGTACGTTCCTTTTGCTTTATGCTATCTGCAATCTTTTTCATGCGCGTCTTTGATTCTTCGTATCTTCCTGATTCTATTTTTAGAATTTTCTTTACATCTTCTCGTTTTGAGTCAAGCTCAGGGTATGTCTCTTTGAGATAGTCGATGTGGGTGTCTATCAAATCATCAATGTCTAGTTTCAAATTCAGTCTGTTGATTGTTCCATTGATTCGACGCAACATCATTCGAAGATTGTATCCTCCGCCAACGTTGCTTGGAAGTGCACCGTCTGATATTGCAAAGATCAATGTTCTGAGATGATCAGCAATAAGATACATTCCCTCAAGTGGTGTAATGGTTTTGTTTATCTGTTCCTCTGTTAGCCCTGATTGCTTTATTGCATGGCGTCTAACATCATTTAGATCATCAAAGTTCTCAAATGCTTTTGCAATTTCAGTAAAGTATTTTCTTAAAATCTCTGATTCTGAATCAATTCCAATCTTCTCAAATAATTTTTGATTAATTGGACCAAAACAACAATCATAGGCAGTTGGAGTCCCCATGGTAATCCATGCAAATCTCTCAAGGCCAGCTCCCATATCAATAATTTTTTGATCAAGTGTTGTATGTCTTCCAAGTTCTCCTTGAAATTCAGTAAATACAGCATTTCCTAGCTCTAGCCCTCTAACAAAATATTCAAGTGAAGAACCAAATGAACCACCACCAGCCCATACATCTTCAACAAATACAATCTCTTCTTTTTTTATTCCAAATTGTTCTGTAAGTAACCTAAAGTCCAAATCCACGCATTTGTCTTTCCAGTATCCTTGAGAATTTGGTATGCTGTGCTGACCAATCATACAAAAGCTGGAAAAATGTCTGCCGGTAACTCCAACGTTTTCCAAGTCCTTAAATCTCAGACAAGTCTGTGGAACTATTAGTGGGTTTGCTGGAAATTCAAATACAACCTTTGAGCCCATCACTCTTTGAAAGTCTACAATTGATGCAATGGTAAAGTAAAGATCATCTCGCCATCTACAAACTACAGGATATCTAGAAACTGGGGAATGCCCGTTTTTTACAAAAAATGATTCTACTTCCTTCCAGGCTTGAGTATAATCAAATCTCTTTGTAGTTGGAGGATCTCCGATAAACGAATAGGTATCATCTGCATCATCTGGGCACAAATTTCGACCAGAATCCAAAGTCCAAAAGAATCTCCCACATTTTGAGCATGATTTTCTAGAAAATCCTTGCTCTTCAAACAATCCTACTTTATAATACCTATCAGAATCTGAGGAAAATTCCTTTAGAATCTCTCTTTTATCCAACGAAAAACCTGTTTTAGACCGATATTAAGAATTAGCGATGTGAAAAGATTTCTTTTCTTATTCTGGTACTCTACAAATACACAAACTACACCAAATCTTAGAATACTTTATGAACCTCTTATTCAAAATTTAACTAAATATTATGATAAAAAATAAAATTACTCTTGCAGGTTTGGGTGTAGTTATTCTTGGTCTTGCGAGTTTTTTTGCATTCAATTATGTCTGTCTATCAAATGCTAATTGCACTGAAGCAGAACTTGGCTTACTTCAGAAATTCTTATCTTCTATAGCTATGATTATTGGTGCTGCAATTGTTATAATTGGATTGATGCAATGGTCTCAAAAATTAGTTGTATTGCCTGCAGATGGTCCAGTTGATGTTAATAGACAGGTACTCCACACCTTCGTACCAGGTTTAGATACTAAAGCTGCAAAACGAATCAATAAACTAAAACCACTTTCCATCATTGGGTTGTCTATTGTGTTGGGAATTGCATTTGGGGGATATGGGATAGCTTATATTTTTGACCAATTCAGCTTGATAACTGCAGCCTTTGTTGTCCTGATTGCTACAGTAGTTTATCTTACGTGTGCAGCGTATCTTATGCACAAGTGGTCAATTGAATGGAATAAAAAATTTGAGTGATCAAATGAATCCTTTTAAAAATAAAATGTTTTCATCTTATAAGAATTTAGATAGCTATACTAAAAAATTTCAGAATTGGTTTTTGGAAATGGATTGAAGGAATTTTTCAAAAAATATGATGTGATGTATTATGAGAAATTCTATTGAAGATAATGGTAAAAAATGTGAATGTGGTCATTTTAGAAATGAACACTTATGGGTTCAAAAAGCAGTCACAAAGTTAGGATTTTTAGGAGAAGGTTTCTTTAGAGTTCCACAGGAGGGTAGAGGGTTATGCAAAAAATGCTCTTGTCCTGAATACTATCCTCCAAAATTGTTTCGCTCAAAAAGAGAAATAGAATACAGAGTAAGATCAAAAAACTGATGATTCTGCTGAAAAAAGATGCATAAGATGCGGTCGTCTCTTATCAAATCACAAAGATGTCACTCATCCATTTCAAGAATAATTTTGGTTGAAAGATTTATCACTCAAAATTCTCCTAGTCTGCTAAAAATATCAATTTGCTATTCTACGAATTATGTTATTTTGATTATTCCTTGTTCTACCAAAAATTGAATCCCTCTCAGAAAGTCACTTGTCTTTATTTTTCCTTGTGCCCACCAACCTGCATTGTTTTTTACCCATTCTGGAATCTCATTTAATGTAATTTCTGTACCCTTCTGAGAAGTCGGTGGAACCTTGATTAGATCCTGGTTAATCAAATACTGCAATCCTTCAACAAAATCATTATTCCCAATTAGACCGTCAGCCCACCAACCTGCATTGTTCTTTACCCAATTTGGAACGTTTTGAATTTGAAGTTCTTCTGTTTCAGTTCCAGCTATAATTTTGAATAGAGCAGGTCCAATTATTATTCCCTTGTGAATAATACGAATTTCATATTCTCCTGAAGAGTGGTTACTTGTTATCTGAGTAATAAAATCAAATGCTCCTTCTCTGGTTGGACGGATTACATTTTCAACTATCTCCCCTGAAGGTGATGTTATTGTAAGAATTGTTTCTTCTGCCCTTTGATAGTTTTCTATTTTGCCTGAGATGTGTTGTTGGATTGGTTCATGAACATATTTTGGTTTTAGATATTGCTCTTGATCTACTGTTATGGAACCACTCTCTGAAGTAAAATAAACTGAATTTGTTGATGCCTCTGCAAATTCAGTAGAAGATATAATTGAAAATATTCCAACAACAGTACAAATGAGATAAACTATGGTTTTCATTCATTTCATAAAATCCAATTTCATATTCATAAACATTGTTGAGCAAAGAATAGGTTCATCAGAAATTTACTATTTTATTAGTTGTTCATTACTAAAGTCCCAACAAATATTCAAAGAAAAACCAGTATAATTTTGAAGTAATTTTTATTATCATCTCTTATAATATGCAAGTATGACCATTCCCACTGAAGTAACTTGTCCTCTCTGTAAAGAAAAAATGATAAATTTAAACAAGGAAAATCCAGCATTAAGTGTTAGCACTTTATCCTTGATGATTAATGGACAAAAGAAGATTAGCAAAACAGAGATTTTCATGTGTGAAAACTGCAATAACATACAGTCATTCATGTCCTTATCTGATGAATAATCTAGAGATTTAATTTGAAAGTTTTCAATTCAATTATCTTACAATCGGAACTACTGCCATAAATGGAATTATTGTACCACCAAACAAAAAGATCGTGTTTATTGCATAATAATCTCTATTTTCATTTACACACTTATTTTGTTTAGGTTCTTCTAACTCTTTGCATTCAGGAAGATAGTCATTTGCCATAAACCATAAAGCATCACCAAGATATCCTCCGGCAAAAAATCCACCAACTGCTGCACCAAATGCAATTATCAATCCAATGCCTAGCTTTCCCATAAAACCATTCAATGCATTTTACCAAAAAAGATTCGCATTTACTCTCTCACATATCAATAAATCAAGAAATTTAATAAAATCCACTTGTATACAAAACACATGGATTCCAGTTTCATTTTGGGGGGTTTGATTGTTGCTGGTGAGGCCTCATTCATATTTTGGTGCATGTATCGATATCGTAATCTTGATACTGGAAATCATATCAGAAAGATACCAAAACCAACCTGGCCTAGAACAAAACTAGAAGTCTTTGGTATCTAATCCATAGAACTATTCAAAATTATCAAAATTTCTTGTGTATTCTGATTATTTCTAATTCAGATATTTCTGATCTGATTTTACTACATTTACAGAAGCTGTCATTTAATAATACATTAAATAGAATATCTATTTCACTCTACTCATGTTTGGTAAAAAACCTACTCTAAAAGAAGGTATACATATTTTCTCAGTTAAAAAAAATGGAGATTATAATGATTTTATTTTTGCCATAGTGACAGGTGTCCAAGGCCGAAAAGTTGGAGTAAATGGAATTATTGTGAATCCTGTGGGTCTGAAAAACAAGATATCTCAGGGAAAGACTGGTGAGAGATCAATTGAAATTCTAAAACACCCAACTCCAGATAATGTAGTCCTAGCTCTAGTGTATAGGGTAGAACATGAAAACTTTACCGGCATTTTAGATCTAGACCAAGACAAATGTGATTTGCTTCCACCAAAAATCTATACAATGCTTGATGGATGGATTCGTGAATCACTACCTGAATTAATCAACAATGTGCTTTCATTACCACCAGGTGCTGAGCGAGATGAGGCAAGGCGTGTTCTAAAACAGAGAATGGATACTCTGGTTGATAAAAATCTCAAACGCACCCTTTACTCTGTATGTCGAAGTCTGAAAATTCTAAACTAGATTCTCAGATGTGATTTCGCCATAGTTTTATATTATGTCCTAAGAAATTTTCGATACAATGGAATATGTTTATGCTGCTTTACTTCTTCACAAGCTACAAAAAGAAGTCAATGAGGCCAACATCAGCTCAGTTGTAAAAGCCTCTGGAGCTGAAGTTAATGACGCACAAGTAAAAGCACTCGTAGCTGCTTTAGCCGATGTTAACATCGAGGATGCAATTAAAACTGCACCAGTAGCAGTAGCTGCAGCAGCACCAGCAGCAGCCGAAGCTGCAGCAGGTGGCGAAGAAAAGAAAGAAGAAGCACCTAAAGATGAAGGTAAAACCGAAGAAGCAGCCATGGAAGGACTCTCTTCTCTATTTGGCTAGTCAACTTTTCTTTTTTCAATTTAATTTTGTTCTTTCACGTTAATGTTAATTAGCAATAATTGTGTATTCTGATGTGATTGGTTGACTTTTCTGTTCCAGCTGATGTCTTCATCTATATCTTAGATCTATTTGGTACAATGGCCTTTGCAGTTACTGGTGCTTTCAAAGCTATAGACAACAAATCTGACATTGTAGGTGTTTTACTTCTTGCAACACTTACCGGGGTAGCTGGTGGAACAATTAGAGATATAGTTTTAGGACAATTCCCAAATTCTATCTCTGATCCAGCATACGTTGTAGTTACCGTAATTTCTGGTCTTGCAATATTCTTTCTTTATTCTAGTCTTAAAAAACACTGGAATCTTTTTTTAAAATTTGATGCAATAGGCCTTGGGGTATTTGCAATAATTGGAGCTACATTTGCCTATCATATGATAGGACTAAACTTTCTTGCAATAATGCTTGCAGGGATGCTTACAGCAGTTGGCGGTGGAATTTTGCGAGATGTTGTTGTAAACCAAATTCCAATTGTCTTTGTAAAGGAATTTTATGCCTCTGCAAGTTTTATTGGCATTTCTGTTTTTTATCTTATTTTGTTTTTAGAAGGAGAATTATACATTGCAACAATTTTGGGAATCATCATAACTACAGGATTAAGATTGGTGGCAATGAAGTATAATTGGAATCTACCGCGAGTAAAAGGAACTGCAGACTAGGCTGGAGTATGGTCTTTTACCTGGCCTGAAAGTGCTTGGGCCTGACTGTGAGCCTTTTGAAGGATTTGCTCTTTTGTCTCATCAGTCATAAATCCAGATTCTACTGATACTGAGCGAGCAGCTTGTGCAGCCTTGCTAAGTATTTGTGATATGTTTTCAGGAGTTACATATGCTGCTTCTATTGATAGTGAAACTGCTTCTTGGTGAGCATGGCCAAATTCATCTCTAATCTTCTCAACATCAATAATCATCTCTTGCTCTGCATACTTGAATCCCTCTTCTAGTGCAGTGTATAGTGTGATTCCTGCCTCTACTGGTTTGATGTCTAGTTTGCCAAGAAGTGCTGCTAATTTTTCATCTATTTCCTCTCCTTTCTTAACAGGAGTTGTGTCTTTTGCAATCCATATTGTACCTTGATCAATCTTTGTTGGAATGCCTGCTTCCTTAAATTCAGTGAGCATTGGTCCTGGTGCAATTCCTGTGTTCTTTGCAGGAACTACTACATCCATACTTGCAGTGTCCCCACCCCTTGCTGCCATCATTATCTTGTTTTTTGCCAACAAGACATTTAGCTTAAATGGTGACATGTTTGTAAACATGAACATACATTGACCAGTTAATTCTGCTGCCATGTCTTTAATTCCAGGAATATCTAAATTCTCAAGTGCTTTTTGAGCTACCTTATCTTTTATACTGAAAAATTCTACATCATCTTTTAGTGCTTTTCGTAGTGGAAGAATTTGTGTTGATCTTACTTTATCCATTTTGACAAGAGCCAATACTTTGTATTTTTTTGGAAGCTCTTGTAATTGCTTATACATCTGAACTTTTCTTTTTGGATATTGCGTTCTATTCTCATGCATGTTTCTTCTTGACCTCTTCTGCTTGTTTGATGACTTTGCCCATTGTGGTTTTTATCATGACTCTTTTGATGTTTTTCTCACCATTTGGTAATTTCTTTTCAATTGCACTTAGAATTGTATGTGCATTAACTGCTAAATCTTGATCCTCCATTGTCTCATCTCCAATTTTACATGACAATGAAAGTGTACCTCTTGCTCTAACCTTAATTGATGATCTAAATCTTTGTAAGAACGATTCTATTGGTGCATTAAATGGAACTGGCGTTGGCATCTTTCCTCTTGGACCTAAAAGTTGACCTAGAGTTTTACCTACTGTTGGCATGACTTGAGTGTCTGCCAAAAAGAAATCATATTTGTTAATGAATTTTCTAGATTCTCTTTTGTTTGTTGCAAATTTATCTAGCTCTTCTGTTCCGACCACTGCATCCGCATTTGCCTGCTTTGCTTTTTGACCCATGTCTCCTGTGGCCATAACACAAACAGTTGCAGGTGAACTGGTTTTTGGAAGCTGAACTACTTCATTGAGGGCAAAGCCTTTTTTGACATCAATATCTTTGAAGACAGTAATCATCTCAACTGCTTGCTTGAATTTGCGTTGTTTGGTGCTAATTTTTGCCTCCTTTATCATGTCTACTAGTTGAACCTCAGTAATCATTACGAACAATTTCGAGAAAACCTACTTAAAATCGTTTAGAGATCAATTTTTCTGATTTTCGCTATATTTTAAAAAATTACATTTTTTGCCATATTATTTTATAATTCCAAGGCAAAATTCCAAGCAAATCTACATTTATTAAATCGTAAGAAAATTTTTTCTTATTGCATCGATTCGATGAATTGGATATGAAATTGCTTTTAGAATTGACAAACGATGGCTCAATCTCTGTTCCTACCCTTTCAAAGAAACTTGATATCAATGCCTCTGTTCTGTATAGTAGAATCAAGAGATTGATAAAAAAAAAGTTGATTACAAAATTTACTGTCGTTATTGATGATTCTTTATTGGGAATTGGCGTAAAGGCATCAGTTGGTATTAACCGCGATCCAAAATTTAAAGATGCAATTCACAAGAAATTAATGGAAACTCCTGAAGTAGTTTCAATTTCAGAGGTAACTGGAAGATTTGATATAATGATAAAGGTGTATGCTGAGAATTTGGAGGCTTTGCACTCTGTAGTTATTGAAAAAATTGGAAAAATACAAGGAATTCAAAATACTGAAACGTTTGTGGAGCTACAGAGAACCGACAAAGATCCTGTTTATTTGACCAAACACGCCTGATTCAAAAATTATTGAAATTATTTATTGGAATTTTTCATCCCACTTGCCTTCGTTGATTTCAACTGTAATCTCTTTTGGGGTCTTTCCTTCCACTTTAACTCCTAATGTAAGACAGGTTCCAATGATTGTTTTTGCCACTGATTTTAGAGATGATGCATATGATTTTTCAAGTTTAGTATTTGCAACTTTAACTACTGCATCCATTGAAACATCGCTTACCCATTCAGTCCCAGAAGCACCAGAGCCTTTCTGAATTCCAGCCTCTTTCATGATTAGGGCAGCAGCCGATGGGATGCCAATTTCAATTTCATATTTTTTGGTATCGCTATCAACTATTACTGTAACTGGAACTTTCATTCCTTCAAAGTCCTTTGTTTTTTCATTGATTGAATTAATGACTTCCATAATGTTAACTCCTAATGGACCTAATGCTGGACCCAAAGGTGGACCTGCCGAAGCTGCTCCGCCTGTTACAAGTGATGATACTTTTTGTTCTCCCATGTTAATTTAACTCCATATGAAAAATTTAATCCTTCCTAAGTCTCACTTGATAGTTTTAGATAATTTGCGTCCACTGTTACTGGTAGTTGGTATGATGCATCCAAGAGAACAACTGTTGCTTCTTCTTTTTCAGCATCAATTCTAGTAATAGTTGCCTTCATTCCCTTAAATGGTCCTCCTGTGATTTCTACTATGTTATCTACTTCTAATTGTGATACTGTGGATTTCTTTACCAAATATCCTTCAATGTCTTTGAATTCTAATTCTCCTCGAAGTTGACCACGAATGTGTCTAACTCCTTCAACTGCCATGTACGCATCACTTGGATTTATTGCTTCAATTACAACATATCCTTTTAGATTATCTACAAGCAAAACTGATTGAATGTTGATCTGGTTAGCATTTGCTTTTGCCTCTAGTAGTCTCATTACCACTTTTTCCTGTCCTCCAGTGGTTCTAATTGCAAAAAGATGTGATTTTAATTCCTCAGACAAATTTACCTACCAAATGTTATTACAGAAAAGACAAACTGAATAATAAAGCCAATAGTACCTACACCTGCAATTCCTAAAAGCACCAATCTAAGATGCTGTTGATATTCATCACTGTCTGGTTTTTTGGCCATTTTTATGGTATTGGCCATATTCTTCAAAGTCTGCCTTGGATTCATTGCTGAAAATTAATAGGGTGTCCTTATATCTCTTATCTAATGGAACTTCTTGTAGCATACCGTGATGACCCTGCTGGATACAATATGGCAAAATTTCTTTTAACAAAAATGAAAAAAGACGGAGATCTTTACCGTGGTGAATTTTATGATTTGTTGATAATCCCTACTCCAGCAATTTCTGCTGATTGGCTAGAAGAAAAATACCAATATAACGGGTTTGTATTTTTATCAAAACATGCAGCTGAATCTGGAGTCTTGGCCCTTACATGTCATAGTACTGGAAACTTCTCTGAGGCAAAGTTTGGCGGAAATGAAAGACAACTAGCTATTCCGCACCCAGATCTTCAAAAGGCATATCTGAAAACCTTGTGGAAAAACAGATCAAAATTTTCAAAGTTTGATATTACTATTGAGGCTACACATCATGGACCAACTGCCCTGAAAAAGCCTGCTATCTTTATTGAAATTGGAACCACTGAAAAGCAGTGGACTGATGAGTCCTTATGTGCTTCTGTTGCTCAGATAGTTCATGAAGTCATGGTAAGCAAAATTCAATCAAATCCTGTAGCTATTTGTTTTGGCGGAACCCATTATCCAGAAAAATTCACCAAAATGCTATTGGAGGGAAAATTTGCACTTGGTACTGTAATGCCAAAACATACACTTGAAAATCTAGATGAGACTCTATTTGAGCATATACTAGAACAAAACAAAATGGCAACAGCTGCATTGCTTGATTGGGCAGGTCTAGGACCTGAAAAACAAAAAGTACTTGGTCTTTTAGAAAAAACAGATCTTGAGGTTATACGACTTTGAATCTTGATAAAAAAATTTACAAAAAACTCTCCGAAGTGCCTAAAGGAAAAATTACAACATATGGTGAGCTAGCAAAAGCAGTTGGAATGAAAAATGGTCAAAGAGCAGTTGGAAGAATCATGAACAAGAATCCTTATCCTGTAATAATTCCATGTCATAGAGTCATAAAGTCTGATGGTAAAGTTGGCGGATATGCATACGGTGAAGAAATTAAATCAAACATGTTAACTAAAGAAGGAATCAAAATCAAGAATGGTAAAATTTTAGATTTGGAAAATAGACTTTATCGATTCTAGTTCTTTCTCTTTGCGATTATCTCTTCCATCAATAATCTTAGATGGGCTTTGTTTCTTACAGTATTTCCGCCAACTTTCTTGTAGAGTGACCAAAATTCTGGGTTTGTCAAATCCTTTCTGTCTTTAGCAATTTTTAACAATCTTCTCAAAGAGCGAACCTTTGCTACGTAGACTTCTTTCTTTCCTACTCTGGCGCCTTTTCTACCTTGCTTAGACCCTTGTTTTGTTCCTCTTTTATTTCTCTGAGCCTTTTTGGTATGTGCTCTTCCTTTTGAGGTTCCAACAATTGGTTTGAATTTGATTGTATTTGCGGTGATGAGACTTCGAATATTTTCTCTAGTGATTGCATCTGCAATATCATCTAGATGATCTGAATCAAATTTTATTCTGTGAATGCCAACGCCGGTAACTCGAGATACCAGTCTTTTCTTAGCTTTAAGATTTACTACCACTTGCACTCACTCTCGCATTAAAAATTTTGAATTTACCCTCTATTGCTTTGGCAACTATCTCTTTTCTTTTCTTCGTGCCAACGCTATGTCCAAATCTTATTCCGTCTGTCTTTGGATCTAATTTTTCTAAATCGCTAATTGTGTGAACTAGATTATCTGTAAATCCTGAAGGATGTAATCCTCTTGCTTCTTTTGGTCCGCCATATCCAACTTTGACAAGTCCTGGACGACCTCTGCTCTTTTGTTTTCTCTGATGATGATCAATGCCTTTTGGTTTTCTCCAAGTTGTTTGAAGTCTAACATAACGCCAGCTCTCTGGTCTGATAAAGTCTGGATTGTGTTCTTTAATCTCTTTTCTTTTATCTAGCTTATTTTTATTGATCGGCATCAAAATCACTCTTGAAATTTTTAAATAAATACGTTCCTAGACTAAAAATTTCTGAATTATAGGAGTAACAAGGAAAAATTAGTTCTTAATTTTAGGCTTAGATTTGAAATTAAAATATTATTTGATGAACGCATACTCGCTGATGTATGTTTTTACCTTTTAACAAAATTTGTCCCTAATTTACCAATTTTCAAAATTATGCCTAAACATTTAACTTAACAACAAAATTTTAATTTTCGTATATTTGCTAAAAATTTTGAATTCTCAAAGTATGGTGTTTTGGCTATGAATTACTTTGAAAATCTTTACTGTATATTGCCCTTCAAAAATATTTACAGCTTCTCCGGTTTCATTGTCTATATTCCTCACCCTAAACTTGTATTCATAAGAACCATCACCTTTTACGTCAACTTGAGCAAAATGAACAGGATCTTCTCCTTTAAAGAATTGAATGATTACTGGATATCTTTCAACATAGTCTGATGCTTCACCCTTTACTGATCCCCATGGGAGTTTATTGTCTTCAGGAACAGTCATTGTAATTACGGTCTTTTTTAAACTAATTTCTTCATTGATTGGAGTTATTGTGACACTTTCAGATTGTGATGTTTCGGCTAGAACAATCTCTGACGGGAATGCCATAATTATTATTGATGCGATAATTGCTAAAAATATTAAATTCAATTTTAGTTCCATACGTATCCACCTTTCATAATGATTTAAAAAATTTATCACTAATTTGTATTCTTTACCCTAATTTTAGGTTTTGATTTTACGGCAACTCTTCTTCCAAGTCTGAACATGCTTTGTGGACCCATTTTTCTTTAGAGTTTTTTACAATCTCTTTTCCTATTTTTATTACATCTCCACATTCCACACATTTTCCATTAAATTTAGCTTTCATGGTTTGGTTTAAATTTTATCTAATTTTAATTAGATACTTTTGTTTTATTTTGATTTTGTTCTGATATATTTTAGAAAATAATCTTGATCGGCTCAAAGAATTTAACCAAGGAGATAATAGAAGAATTGTGAAGGTACTCACACTAGATGATTTTGACCTCAAGGGTAAGACTATCTTTCTGAGAGTGGACATGAACTGTCCAATTGATTCAAACACAATGGAAATTTCTGGAACTAAAAGAATTGAGGAAGCAATTGCAACCATAAAGGCATTAGATCAAGCAAAACTTGTGATCGCATCACATCAAGGTCGAGTGGGAAATAATGATTATACTGGCATGGACAAACATGCCAAGGTTTTAGAAAAAATGTTAGACAAAAGGATCAAATATGTCGAAGATGTAATTGGACAGGCTGCCCAAAATGAAATAAAGAATTTGAAAGAGGGCGAAATCTTGCTTTTAGATAATCTGAGATTATGTGCAGAGGAGAACTACGAATTCTCCCCAGAAGATGCAGCAAACACTATAATGGTAAAACGCCTTGCGGGCATGTTTGATCTTTGTGTTTTGGATTCATTTCCAAGTGCACATAGATCTCATCCTTCAATCGTAGGCTTTCCACATGTTATGCCAGCATGTGCTGGAAGGATTGTGGAGAGGGAAGTGAGAAATCTAGATAATATTATGACTGTTGCAAAGGCGCCTCATGTGATAGTTCTTGGTGGTTCAAAAGTTCCAGATAGACTAGAGGCAATCAAGATGTTAATTCAAACTGGAAGGGCAGATCATGTACTTTTGACTGGACTAATAGGCAATGTGTTTATGCGTGCACAAGCTAGAGTCAAATATCCTCTTGGAATCAAAAGAGAGGATGAGGTTGTTGCAAAAGCACATGCGTTAATTGGTGAGTATCCTGATGTGTTTTCTACCCCTGTAGATGTTGCAATTGACAAAGATGGACAAAGAGTAGAGATGGATGTAAGGGATCTAAAGACAGGTGATAAGATTTATGATTTAGGTCCAAAGACCGTAGAACATTATTCTAAGATAATTTCAAGTGCAGGAACTGTCTTTATCAGTGGGCCTGCTGGATTTTTTGAAAAGGAAAACTTTAGCTTTGGAACAAGAAGGTTACTAGATGCAGTTGCAAATTCGATGGCAACTACCCTAGTCAGCGGAGGTCATTTAACTACTGCACTAAAAGAACAGGGATTAGAGGAAAAAATAAATCATATCAGTACTGCAGGTGGTGCACTTGTTTTATACTTGACTGGCGAAAAATTACCAATGATAAAAGCACTTGAAACTGCAGCTACAAAATACAGATCTGGATAAGCATCTAACGTCCCATAAAATGATAAAAAGTATTTTCGTAGTATATTTGTCCCCTGATCCTTTTGTTTCCTTTTATGCATGCAAATGCATTACCTGGGAATGCTGAACTTGTACTAGAAAATATTCATATTGAACCAACTTATCCAAAAAAAGGTGAACCAGTTAGAATAACTGGAGATGTATATAATGCTGGAATCTTTGATACTGATTCTTTTGCAAGTATGATAACTGCTGCATATTTTAAGTCTATTAAATCACTAATTTGTGAACTAACAAATTTGTCTACAAACTCTCCAGTTATTGCGTCATAACGAAAAATTTCGTTGGTCAGAAAGCTACTTACATAAAGATATTTGTTCTCAGGATCAAACACAAGATCTTTTGGCCCATTCAATCCTCCGTTGTTCTCTGAGCTTACAAAAACACCAATAAATTTGCCTGTACTTGCATCATATCGAAGTATTTCATCACTATTGGTATTACTTAGAAAAACCGATCCATTTGGACCAATAGTCCAATCACTAGGTCTTTTTACATTACCGTCTTTTGTCATATATAGCCCAAAACTTTTTCCATTGCTAATAGCTATATTTTCTAAATCTAATTTAGCAAAATCTTCTTCAAAAGAAGCTTTAGCTGTTCCTTTTACTTGTATATCATTAACTCCCATTAAAATTCCTGTTTTCTCTTCAATTATTTTTGATTCTATTTTTGGGCTTTTGATATTATCTTGTAAAATGTCAAATTCAAAAAATGGATCTATAATGAAGTTTTTCTGTCTTAGGTTTGCCTTTGCAAATACTGTCTCTGAAATTTTATCACATAGTATGATAATATCAAAATTTTTTGAGTCTTCTGATAATGGGTAATTTTTATTTCCTTTTTTTGTTTTCACTTTTCCTAGGTATTTTTCTTCAGAACACTCATAATCTACAAAATCAGAATTTGTCAGATATATATGGAGATCTGGTATGTTTAGTAGGATCATAATCAATCTCAAAATAATCTAATCTCAAATAATCTTCGGTTCCAATAGTTAAAGTGCTGACTTTTCCTTTTACTTTATGATTATTCAATCCTTCCAAAAAACCAATCTTGTTTATTATTAATTCAGATTTTACTTCGGGTAGTTTCTTTTTTTATGCATTCTAAGATAATTTGTTGTTCCTTGTATGTGCTATTTTTGATAAATTCATTTATCTCATTGACATTTCTACTTATCCATACTATTTGTTCTATAGTCATTCCTTTTTTTGTAGTATGTTATCGGCTTCTTCACAAAATCG
Organism: Nitrosarchaeum sp.; assembly: GCA_965223805.1. Taxonomy (GTDB): domain Archaea; phylum Thermoproteota; class Nitrososphaeria; order Nitrososphaerales; family Nitrosopumilaceae; genus HKST03. Next base: position 1,845,960 of record OZ245014.1, read on the forward strand.
TGTATTATCCCAAAAAGTAGTCTCAATTAGAAATGATGATTGTTCTAAAAAATTAGAATCTTGATTTTTTTGTGCAAAGGCAAAATTAACACTTGAAGCTCCTACCAAAAATACAAGTAATACACTTGATATGGATAATATTAAAAAAAATTTAGTAAAATTATGCTTCACTGAATTATGTGAAAAAATTATCAATTAAAAGATTGTTAACTATAGCTTCTTCAGAAAAATTCATTCAGTTTGTGATAAAATTCCCCTCATGGATGGTTTTTTGATCTTAATCCTTTTGAAATCTATCTGATGTGTGCAATATTTTAGATTCAATTGTTAATTCTGACTTGATTTTTGTTAAATTTCGATGAAATTCTGCTTAGTCTGGATCTTCGTAATTTTCTTTCTTTTCACCGCTCGAAGTACTGCTTTCCATTGGCTTCATCTTGCTTTCAAGAACATCCATTCTTGCCCTGTATCCTTCTGCATATTCCAATTCTGATGGAACAAGTGTTGCTGGATGAATAAATCCTTGGCTTCTTATTGCCATTGCCTTTTTTGTTGCATTCTCTCTTATTAGATCCCAGTCCGGCGTTGAGAATCCATCAAATGGGCCAGTAAACTTTCCATTGTGCATACTAAACACCAATGCTTCTACAATTGGAATGCAAAAGTTGATTGTTGCAGCCGAGTTTAGCTTTACAGGCATTAGCGGCATGTTGTGACTTCCCCTTGTATTTCCTGCAACATAGTGCGGGTTGTTAAACACACTACCTACTTCTTCTGTTGCTGGGAATCTCTTTTGTGTTCGAACAACACAAATAGGATCATCTTTTCCAACATATGTTCCTGCAATGTTGTGCAGTCTATCAGTTGATGCTGCAAGAATTGACTCTCCATCTTTAGTAGTAACTGAATCCACAACATATCTTCCTGGATACATTAGTGCTGCTTCAAGTGTGGGTTTGTCTTGCCATAATTCAAGTTCTGCAATCTTTGCTTCTTCCACATCCATGATGTTTACTTTGACGCCGCCTGCAAGATTCTTGTTTACAATTAACCCTGTGTTGCTTAATGCATCAACAAACATTCTGTAAATTGGATAGTTAAATGCCCCAGGTTCTGTTTTGTCTGCTGCAAAAACTGTAAATGCTTCATTTGGCCTTTCTTCAAACTCCATCTCTGCAACTCCTGGTCCCATTCCTTTGACATTTCCTGAAAATGAATCCTTTAGCAAGTCTTGTCCTGCACCATACAATCCTTCTTCTCTTGCAACTTGGGTGCCTGCCATGAATGCATCCCAAGCTAGCTTGTGAATCTGTTGATTGTCTACACCATAAGTGTGAGACATGACAATGTGGACGTCATCTCCACAATATCCAATATAATGATCGATTAGTAAATCTCCAGAATTTTTGATGGTGTTTCTAACTGCTTCAATTAGTCCATCACTTGGTCTTGTATGCCCTCCGACTCCTCCTACGTCGGCTTTGATAACCGAAACTGTAATTTTCATATTTGGCGTATTTTTTGCAGGGATTTATGTGTAATTTTTTTGTATATACTTTAATTTGATTTTATCATAAAAACTTCATTCAAATAATATGTACTCTTATAATCTACAGATCTTCACAAATCATACATACCAAATAATTCTCTACTAAAGTTAGATTTTTTTGCCTCCATTTCATTATAAATTACTCTTTCTACCTATGTTCTGCTTAAATATTCCTATTAGTATGAATTAATTAAATAATAACAGTAAAATAAAATCCTCAATGTCCGAACCAAATCAAAATATTCAAAACACCTTACGTATCTTGATAATTGACGATAATCTTTCTCTTGTAAACATATTTGCAAAAATGTTAGAAATGAAAGGTTTTTTTGTCACTACCGAAACAATACTGAAAAATGGATTACGACGTCTTAAAAATGAATTATATCATATAGTTTTTGTTGATGCTCCAATAGGCAATTATGATAGAAATCAAATCTTGACTATGCTTAATGCAAATAAAATATTACAAAAAACATCTGTTATCTTATTTTCATCTGTTGATATTGATGAAATTTAATTAGACAAATGGAAAAAAAAAAATGGATTATACTCATATATCAAAAAACCAGTAAAACCCCATGTAATAATAAAAACAATAGATGCTATAAAAACTCAAATTAATTTTAATGATTATCAAATACCGTCAGAACAAAATAATTCTATTCAAGAACCCTCCACTCCAAAACAATTAGCAAGATTAGAACAAGATGATGATGTTGTGAAAAAAGAAATTATAAAAACAGATATGGCAAAAATTTTATCGGAAATCTCTGAATTGAAGAATCAAGTTCAATTAATTGATGAAACAAATGATCCAGATCTTAAACATAGCTACATGTCATCAATTTCTAATAAAAAATCCAAAACAAAGAAAGTAGTAAACAAGAAACCCACTAAGAAAAAAGTTAACACAAGACGTAAAGCAAAACGTTGAATCACACTAAATGTGTTTTAATTATTGCCTTGTAATGTTTGAATTTTTGATATGATGTTGTTTAAATTATTGCTTTAACTTTTCAAATTTCAGACTTGTAGATGTGTTGTTTAGTGTATCTTTTGAAATTATAATTATTTTCCCAAATGCTTTTACAATATGAACCACGAATTTATCACTAATATGGTCAGACCCAATATCTCTGTAATTTCTTAATAATTTGTTGATTTAGATTTTACCGAGTTTTTCCTTAAATTCTTTGTATGCCTTTTCGTACGATGACATATCCCCCACATCTGTGAATCCTTTTTTAATCAAAAAACTATTTAATTTCTTCTTTTTTGACATCGCTTTTTCAATAACCTTATCCATTCCATAAGGTATTTTATTTGGAATTAAAGAAAGGACTTCTGGTTCCATAACATAACAACCTGTATTAATATTAGATGTTATTTCCGGCTTTTCTCTCCATTCGGTGATAGTGCCTTTTTTGTCAGTATCTATTACACCATATGGCAAACGAAATTTGTATTCATATAGACACATAGTGATAAAAGATTTATTTTTTTGATGTTTTTTTATCATTGCATTAAGATCAAAATCAAATATTGAATCTCCATACATGCAAACAAAAGAATCATCTATGAATTTTTCTGCACTTTTAAGCTGACCTGCAGTGGCTAATGGTTTATTGGAAATAGCATATTCAATATTCACCCCAAAATCTTCTCCATCTTGAAAATAATCTTGAATATTTTTTCGTAAATAACTTACACAGAGTACAATTGATTTAATGTTGTTCTTCTTTAACCAGTTAATTGAATGTTCCAATAATGGTTTATCTCCCAATGGAAGCATTGGTTTTGGAACAAATAGTGTATATGGTTGAAGTCTTGTCCCTAGTCCACCTGTTAAAATCACTGCTTTCATGCTCTAACTTTTTTCTTGACTTATTTATGATTCTTTATAATTCTGATTACATGAAAAAACAGTTTCTTAGTATGTTGTAAAGCTGTTTTCATCTAAATGTTATAATTAAATTTTTAGATGTAAAAATTACTTTAATAGTCTATCATGTACAAATTCAGGAATCTATTTGATTCTTGATTATTTTTTCAAAAATAAATCATAGGATATTACTTGGATTATATTCTTCTCTTATTTTTTTCATACGTTCAAGTCGTTTTAGAACAAAATAAGCAGTTTCCCTGACATCAATACTGGAATCCGTCAAAGCATCTTTTATGATGTCTGTAATTTCAGTTGCCCTCATCAATCCAAGTGATTCCAATGCTTCATGCCTTGTAAGCACACTGTTATCATGTAAAGCAGCCTTTACTAGTGCTGGAATATTTTGTCGCATATTGCGTGCAGCAATTTGATAACATGCCTCATGTTTGACCACTCCATTATCATCATTTTCTAAAACCCAGACCATAAGATCTGCTACTCTATCAAACAGGTATTTAGTATCATTGCTTGATATAGTGGTTGCAGCAATCTCTCCTGCTAACCATACTGCATCCCATCTAGATGATTCATCTTTTTCATGTTTTATGATATTTTCGCAACGTAACAATCTCTCAGATTCTGGCAACTCTCTAATCTTATTCTCATCAAAAACAAGAGGACTTTCCATTATTGGTAATGAAGATATCGTATGGTTTATGTATTTTTATTATTCGAAATTATAATATACTATAAACAATATAACTAACCAATGAAAGGTATAGACCTCTTTCTATCCCAATCTCTAGATTCTATCATAAGACAAAATCTTGGAAATAATGCAGTTCGTAAGATAGAAAAAAGACTTTTTGAAAAATATGGAATGTCATTAACTGAATCTTTAACCCACTTCCAAAAGTTGGATTCTGTATTAAGAGAACATTTTGGTGCTGGAGCAGATGGTCTGGAAGAAGAATTCTTCAAAAATGTATGTAGTATAAAAAATTTCAATAATAAAAACAATAAAGATAGAAACAAATTCACACTGTCACAAAATGAAAAATGGATTACGTTAAAGGACTCTACCCTTACTAGCTTAATCCTAGAAGCATTTGGAGATTCAGATAAAAAGAAAATTCTTACTTCTGTTGTGAGTGAATCTAAGATAATTTATGAAATACTTGAAGAATGTAATATTCCTCAAACTTCTGGATATCGTAAGATAAATTCATTGATAAAAAATGGTTTGCTGTTAGTTGATGGATTTATTGAAACCCAAGATGGTAAAAAGACTAACAAGTATAGGACTATATTTCAGAACATCAAAATTAACATAATAAAAAACGAAGTAACCGTAGATATTCAAATGAATACGAAAAGCATTCAGAGTAGTTCTATAATTTTAGCAATGACTGAATTGTAATATTAGCAGATTTTTCAATTACTAGAATTTTACAAAGTTTTAACATGAGGCGTACCTATTACCACATATGGTAATATATGATATGAATAAAGTATTAAAACCAAAATATTACCGATCAATAAAGTCAACAGAAATAGGATATATTCTTATTATAACCTCTGCAGTACTTTATGCGTTTATCCATGTTATTGCAAAACCCATGCTTGGAACACCAATTATTGAAGAAGATATTTTTGGAGGAAATTCAGGAATCAATCCAGTGGTACTTGCAACATGTATCTATATCCTAAACGGTATATTTTTTACACCTATTGCAAGAAAGACTACTTCAATACGAAAAATAGATAAAAAAAATTTATTGTTGTTATTTTCAATAGGAATTGCTGAAGTATCAGCACTTATTGTTTATTTTTTTGGATTGAAAGATTCCAGTGCGGTTAATGCCTCTATTTTCAGTAATGGGGAAATTATTTTTTCATTGTTAATTACAATGCTGATTTTTAGAGAACGACTACCAAAAAATGAATTGGTACCATTTATGATGATAATAATTGGAATGGTTATTTTGCCTATTGCTTATGATTTACATGATAGTGGCATTAACGTATCTAGTTTTTTGATAGGAGACATCTTGATAATTTTATCAGGATTGTTCTATGCCATTGATGTGAATATTTGTAAGTATGTAAGTGACAAAATTGATGCAAAAAGGATTACACAAATTACATCCTTTGCATCTGGAATCTTTGCATTGTTGATTTTAGTTGTCTTGAACATACCATTTGATGTTGATTGGAAGGATATCCCAATGATATCCGTATTGTCATTTTTAGGAACTGGCATAGCTACTTTGTTTTTTGTCATGGCGCTAAGAATACTTGGGGGGGTTAGAACAATTTTGTTGTATTCTACTACTGCTATTTTTGGCATCATATTTTCAAATCTCATATTATCAGAAGAAATTACAATTTTGAATATTTTTTCAATAGTATTAGTTATTTCTGGGATTTATTTTTTGAGGAATAAACTAGGCAAAGAATGAGTATCCAAATACTTTACCAATATTTTTTCAATATCATAATCATTATCATATTCAAAGGAAGTAAAAAATTCCGCTACTAAGTTTTATAAAACCGGTTTTGCGTGTGAGCAATTAATTATTTTTAAAAAATATAAAGTCAAGGGATCGACTTGTAAAGGAATCGAGAATCATTCAATTTTACTCCCCTGACTATCAGCAATGTATCTATGTTTTATTTATACTATTTCCAAAAATGGAAATACTTAAGTGATTGATGTGATTATTGTAACATATCAATGTCAAAGAATGTAGAATCAATCAAAACTTTTTCTTCTATAAAATTAAATTTGTTCATTTTTTCCATGTATATCAAACAAATATCATAATATCATATAATGATAGTTTAATATTATTAATCCCCCAAGGATCCGTGAAGGAGGAGAAACATGAGATGGATAGCATCTCAGAGATTACAGAACATAACATGTCTACATCAGACTATCTCGTTGCATTTTCGGGTCAAACGAAGAATTACTGTGTAGGAATGGTTGACATGGTAAATTCAACAAAAATGGCAGCTACTTTAGGTCCTGCAAGAATTTCAAGATATTACCAAATATTTCTAAATTCAATGTCAAAGATTCTAAGCAGGTTTGGCGGCTTTGTCATAAAAAATGTTGGCGACTGTCTTTTCTACTATTTCCCAGAATCCTCAAAATCAAACAGAAAATTTGGATTCATGTCTTGTTTGGAATGCAGTTTAGCAATGATTGAAAATCATGATGATATTTGCAATGTATTAAACCGAAATGATCTTCCTTGTGTTGATTATAGAATCAGTGTTGATTATGGTTTGGTAGTTTTGATGAGAGCAAATAATTCACAATCCCTTGATATGCTTGGTCCACCAGTGAACATGTGTTCTAAGATAAACCATGCAGCTACAACAAATGGAGCAGTAATTGGAGGAGATTTGTACACTGTGGTTAAAAATTTTAATGATTATAAATTTAAAAAAATTGAAGAATTTTCACTTGGATTCAAACATTCGTATCCTGTTTATTCTGTAAGAAGGGGATAATGTTGACAGACCCAACAAAAAAAGGAAAAGAAATTGAAGAACATTTGAATAGTGTGAATATGGAACCTTGGTTTTACATTTATGAGAACCTTGTTAATCCTGATTTGAAGAAAAGATAATTATTTTTCATTTTTTCTCATATTCTTTGTGAGTTATCCTGCTCTCTGATGTCTTGGATAGAAAATTTCAATTAAGTATATTGTAGTGTTTTTACCCTCATTTCATGACTAGTTTTTGCAAACGTTAATGATAAAAATAGTCGGTTGAAAATTCAACTATTAAATAATAATTTTACATCTACCTAGTTTGAATCAAAATGAAACCTAATATTGTGCCTGAGCGTTTAGATAATCCATTAAACTATAAAGTAATTTTTTTGATATTTGTCAGTGTATTAACATTTCAATTAATTTTATCTATAGTTCCTGAATCCGAAAATGAAAAAATTGATCTAATAATATCCATTGTTTCGTTTGTAAATCCCTTGGCTGCATCTATTGCGAGTTTTACAATATGGACAAGATATAGAGGAACAAAAGTTTTTGGGAGAGCCTATTTTTCTCTCGGAATGGCTTATCTTATGGTATTTGCAGCAGAACTAACATACTTAGTATATGACATTCTATTAAACTTAGATCCATATCCATCAATTGCTGATGTATTCTTTTTTGCATTATATCCATTCACTATGATTCATATTCTTCTCAATATCAAATTTTTCAAATCTAAGGTATTTCAGAATGAAAGAAATTGGTTGTTCATTATTCCAATACCAATAATTGTAATTTACGTTGCTTCTTCAGTGTATTTATTTGAAGTAGAAGGAATTGAGTACTCATCATTTGATTTTTTTTATGGAATTTTATTTACATCTGGTTCAGCAGTGACTTTGGCATTTGCTATCTTAGGAGTAAAAATATTTCGAGAAGGTATAATGGGAACAGTTTGGCTTCTCTTGGTAATTGGAATTTTGACAAACACCATTGGTGATGTCTGGTATTATCATCTTGAGATCTTTGAACAATATGATTTGCTGCATCCAGTAAATGTTTTTTGGTATTTCAGTTATTGGTTGATAGTTTATGCTTTATACAAACATAAAAAAACAATATGATTTGTTTAGTAATTATTTCTATATGGACAATTTATTTTGAGATCATTTTTAATTAATTCAAATTAAAAACAGATATTCTTATTTTGAGTTAGACTTATTTTTAAAAAAATTCTCAATTATTGTTTATCTATTAAATGAAATAGCAATATTGACAGATTCTTTTTGCATTTAGGCCGAAACATCACTATGTTGAATCACTTAAGTATTTCCATTTTTGGAAATAGTATAAATAAAAGCTCATCGTTCTAACGCTTTCGTAAACATAGTTACCGATAACCTATTCACAATTTTTATTAACTTGGTAGTTCTAAATCCAAAGATCGATAAAATGTGTTCAATTTTGGGCCTGTCTGGCCAAGGTGAGGTAGCTCCGACTATAGTAGATTCGTTAAAAAAAATGGAATATAGAGGCTATGACAGTGTAGGCGTTGCAATTAACAATAAATCTGATATTTTAGTTAAGAAAGGAGTGGGTAAAGTTAAAGTTGTAAATGACAAGTTATCTATGGATGAAATACCTGGCAACGTAGGTATAGGTCATACTAGATGGGCAACTCATGGCGGAGTAACAGTAGAAAATGCACATCCACATTTGTGTAACACAGGTTCTGTTGGGGTTGTACATAATGGAATAATTGAAAACTATGCTGAATTAAGAGATGATTTGGAAAAGAATCATGATATCAATTTCAAAAGTTCTACTGACACTGAAGTAATCCCAAACCTTTTGCAAATATATTTTGAAAAATCCAATGATGTAAAGAAAGCAGTCATGGATACCTTGCGCAAACTAAAGGGCCATTATGCGTTTGTAGCACTTTTCAAAGATGGTCAGATGGTAGGAGTTAGAAATCATGAGCCTCTGATACTTGGTATTGGCAATAACGATTTACTACTGACAAGTGATGTTGTTGGCCTTCCAAAACATATTTCATCTGTAACATACCTAAAGGATAAACAATTTGTTATGATTGAGAAATCTAAATATGAAATTTATGATTTTGAAGGAAACGTTGTAAAATCTGACATAAAAACAATACCAAAAAGCTATCAAAATGTATCCAAGGGTTCATATGAACATTTTACAGTAAAAGAAATTTTTGAACAACCTAGTACTATTCTTGTAGCTGGAGAAGAGGACAATAATTATCTTGAGAAGATTGTGGAATTTATTAAAGATTCAGATTATGTCTATGTAACAGGTAGTGGAACCAGCTATCACATATCAGTTATTGCAAAATATCTTTTCTCAAGATTTGCAGGAAAGAAAGTAGAGCATGTTATGGCAAGTGAGATGAAATATTCTTCTAGATATTTGATCCCAAATTCTACCCTATTTGCAATATCACAAAGCGGAGAAAGTGCTGACATACTTGAATCAGTTTCTATCGGAAAAACAAAAAATACAAAAATATTGTCAATGGTAAACTCAAAAAACTCCTCTCTTGCACGAGAGTCTATATACTCAATTGGACTTAACTGTGGTCCCGAAATCGGTGTTGCTGCAACTAAAAGCTTTACTTCTCAAATGGCAATTTTGTATAAAATAGCAGATAAATTATGCGACGATTGTCTTGGTATTGATTTTAAGACTGTTTCTGACGCCTATACAAAGATTTTATCAAACACATCTACAATTCGAGAATTAGCCAAATCTATCAAAAATATTCAAGACCTTTTTATCATTGGTAGGGGCATTCACTACCCAATTGCAAAGGAAGGAGCTCTAAAAATCAAAGAAATTACATATGTTCATGCAGAAGGAATAGCTGGAGGCGAACTCAAACATGGCCCACTTGCATTAATGGACTCTTCAAAGTATGTTATTGTAATTAATCCTGATGATGATTCGTATGTAGATAATGTATCTAGTATACACGAAATAAAGTCTCGTAATGCAAAAATAATTGGTATCTCTAACAAACCTGATACTAATTATGATTATTGGATTAAAATTCCTACCATTCGTGAGGATCTTTATCCTCTAATCGAGATAATACCATTACAACTTATTGCATATTATCTTGCTTTAGAGAGAGGAATAGATCCTGATTATCCCAAAAATCTCGCAAAATCAGTTACTGTAAAATGATGTTGTTATTAACTAATAACTTAAAATCCAATCTTGTCAAAAACTCGCAGAAAGAGATAATAAGGAAAATTAATGCGATTCAAAATATATTATGATTAGGATTGTTATTATGATTTATGGAGGCACCTCTATTTGACACAAGTGGTAGGATCTGTTGTCACTGAAAAGTTTGCTTCACAGTTAACTGACTTTGGAATCAATCCCTCAAAAGTACATCGCAACTTAAGTGTAGAAGAAATGGTTTCAATTGCAGTACAAAGGAAAGAAGGTATAGTAAATTCTACTGGCTCTTTATCTGTAAACACTGGAAAATATACAGGTCGTTCTCCTGATGATAGGTTTATCGTATATGATGATCTTACACATGATACAATAGACTGGGGTAAGATAAATCACCAGTTTCCAACAGGAAAATTTAAGAAAATATTTGAAAAGATGAAAGACTTTGTTAACAACAAAGAACTATTCGTGTTTGATGGATTTGTCGGAGCTGACAAGGATACTCGTCTACCAATCAGAGTGATAAATGATCATGTGTGGCAAAATCTCTTTGCACGAAATTTGTTTATTCGTCCAACTGAAGAAGAATTGCAAAATCACGAACCAGAGTTTACTGTACTATGTATCAATGACTTTAAGGCAATTCCAGAAGAGGATGGTACTGGAACTGACATCTTTATCTTAATTGATTTGACACGAAAACTTGTACTCATTGGAGGAACACAATATGCCGGTGAAATGAAAAAATCAATGTTTGGTGTAATGAATTTTTTACTCCCAGACAAGGGAGTATTTCCAATGCATTGCTCAGCTAATATAGGAAAAGATGATGATACTGCACTATTCTTTGGACTATCAGGCACAGGAAAGACAACACTTTCAGCTGATCCAAACAGAAATCTGATTGGGGACGACGAACACGGATGGTCTGATAATGGAACCTTTAATTTTGAAGGAGGATGTTATGCAAAATGTATCAACCTTAACCAAGAGGCAGAACCTGAAATTTGGAATGCAATAAAACCTGGAGCTGTACTTGAAAATGTTGTATTAAATGGCAACACGCCAGACTATGATGATAACACTCTAACTGAAAATACACGTGTTGCATACCCGCTTGATTACATTCCAGGAGCTGTGATTCCATCCGTTGGTGGCAATCCTAAAGTTATAATATTTCTAACAGCAGATGCACTAGGTGTCCTGCCACCAGTATCTAGATTAACAAAGGAAGGTGCAATGTTTCACTTTATATCCGGTTACACCAGCAAACTGGCTGGAACCGAACGTGGAATAAAAGAGCCCAAGTCAGTATTCTCAGAATGCTTTGGGGCACCATTTATGCCCAGACCAGCATCAGTTTATGCTAAACTATTAGGTGAGAAGATAAACCAGCACAATACCGTAGTATATTTGATTAATACTGGATGGTCTGGTGGCCCATACGGTGTTGGAAAAAGAGTCAAAATCAAGTACAGTAGAGCAATGGTAACAGCCGCTCTGACTGGAGCACTAGACATTGTAAAGTACAGACACGATGATTTATTCAATGTAGATATTCCAACTGAAGTTCCTGGTGTTCCTTCTGAAATTCTAGACCCCAGAAACACATGGACTGACAAGGACTCATACGATCTTTCTGCAAGAAAGTTAGCTCAGATGTTCATTGAGAACTTTAAGAAATTTGAGAATATCTCACCTGAAATTATCAATGCTGGTCCAAAACTTCCCAAGTAGCTGTCTTTTTGATTCCTAATCCTATAAGACCTACAACAATTACAATTACAGCAATTATCCCAATTTGTTTTTGAGGTATATTCAAATCAGATAAAACTTTCTGATTTGAAACTGAATTCACTTGAATTACATTAAACGCATCATATGATTCCCCATTTACTCTAATCTTTGCTTCTATCCAGTATTCTGTATTCTCATAAACTTGAATAGAGGCGTTCCTGTTTGGTGTGGCTGTTGTGACATCTACTTTTCCATCTCTGCTATTTGTAACTGAAATTTTTGCAAAACTCCATTCTTTTGGATGAAAGATTTCAAAATTTAATTTCCCTTCATCTTGATTCACCGATATTGAACCCTCAGTATAATGCAACAAAAATGGAATAACATATCTAATGTCTTCATGATTTATCATTATCTTTCCTTCATGGTCGCCGTACTCTTGACCAATGGCATTTAATTTAATCTGCAAATTATTATCCTCTAAAATATGTGCAAATTGAATAAATTCCGGTCCCTCAAATGAAACCTCAATGTCATTCAGAGAACCTCCAAGTAATTTCAATTCAAATTGTTTCAAAATGGTTGGATTATCAGATGAAACACTATCTACAAAGTGTGGGGGAAGTATGACTAGATTTGCCTGAAAGGCCTTTGCAATGTTTAGTCTTCCAGAACCCGTATCTTTTAGAGTGAATTCTTGGCCATATGCATTAGAAACAGGCTCAGAAGTTGTTAGTAATAGAGATTTTATCTCATGATGATGAATGTTTGGATTTTTTTCTAGTAATAGAGCTGCTGCTCCGCTAACATGAGGTGCAGCATAACTTGTACCACTAGTAAAGTTGTATCCTGCATTATTTTGAGTAGTATTGATGTATGCGCCAGGTGCTAAAATGTCTGGCTTTATGAAAAATGATGAGACAGGACCTCTAGAACTAAAATGAGCTACATAATCAGGATTGTAAAACAGATGAAGAAGAGCATTTTTCTCAGAGCCTTCTTTAATTTCAAGTCCTTCTTTTCTGTCAATCGATACTACTGGAATCTGAGGTTTATAATCTGGTTTGACAAATTCATGAGTCAATTCCCCTAGAAAAATTCCAGGTTCATTATTGTATACAATTAAAGCATTTGCTCCTGCATCAGCTGCATTTTCTTCTTTGATAGAAAAGTAAAGCAGCTCTCCTTCCACATCACTTCCTCTCTCAACTAAAAGAATCGAATTTTTGACATCAATGTCTTTGAGTTCATCTTTCTTTCCAAAGCCTCCAAAAATTATTTCTCCCTGTATGGGTTCTTCTAGTTTTGAGGAACCTAGCATAGGAATTACCGTGTATGGTTTATGGCCAACTTCCAGCGTTGCAACAAGACTAGAAGTTAAATTATTGTAAGTAGCTCCAACTGTAACAGAACCATGATTTCCTCCTGGACTTCCTATTGTACCAAAGTCTGGACCATCATTTCCTGCAGCAGTAACTACAAAGATTTCTCTTTCAAGAGCTCGAGTTACAGCACTGTCTATTTTTTCATTGGTCTTATTTACTCCCAAACTAATGTTAATTACATCAGCTCCGTCTGCTATTGCTTTGTCAATTGCCTTTATGATAAGATCTGATGATACTCCTTCTCCTTCTTCAGAAACCTTGTATGCTAGAATCTTTGCCTTTGGTGCAATTCCCTTGATTTCACCATCGGCTGCAATTACACCAGCAACTTGTGTTCCGTGGCCATTTGTGTCAAGTGGTAATTCATCTTCGTTGATAAAGTTGTATCCTCCAATTACCTTACCCTCAGGCCCCCATCCAAGAAGGTCTGGATGGTTAAAATCTACACCTGTGTCAATTATTGCAATTTTAATTCCTTCTCCATAGATTCCTTGATCTCTGAGAATATCAGTTCCAACAAAAGGACTACTTTGATCTAGATACGATGAAAGATCATCTGGTTGCAAAAGAATTGAAAAAAATAAAACTGCAAAAACTGTTAAAATCGAAGAAAAAACTAAAAGGTGTTTCATAAATCAATCCTGTTTTCAGTAAGTAAAAACCAATTGTCTAAACCAATAAATGGAATAAACCCGGAGTCTGGTCAATGGGAAAATACACACTTCCTGAAATGCCCTATGCTTATGATGCATTAGAACCTCACATTGACGCAAGAACAATGGAGATTCATCATACAAAACATCATCAAACATACACCGACAAACTAAATGCAGCTCTTGAAAGTTGCTCTGCTGAAATACAAGAGAAAGATATCTTAGATATTTTATCTGATCTTAATCAAGTGCCAGAGGACAAAAGAGGTGCAATAAACTTCAATGGTGGTGGCTATGATAACCACAGGCTATTTTGGAACAACATGAAACCAAATGGAGGTGGAGAGCCAGGAGGTTCTATTGCTGATGCAATCAAGGAGTCCTTTGGAAGCTTTTCAGACTTCAAGGAGAAATTCTCATCTACATCTGCAGTTATTCAAGGCAGTGGTTGGGGATGGTTAGTATACAATCCTTCTTCAGGAAAGATTGAGTACAAAGCTATGCCGAATCAAACTAGTCCAAGAACTGAAGGATTGGTACCATTACTTGGCTGTGATGTTTGGGAACATGCTTACTATCTCAAATATCAAAACAAGAGGCCAGACTATATTTCTGCATGGTGGAATGTAGTTAATTGGGACGAAGTAGAAAATAGATTCTCCAAAGTAAAATAAAGTTCAAATCTTTATTTTTTTTATTCATCCATCCTATGTTTTTAATTTCTGATCTTGAACCTACTGAAAATGCAATTCTTTCTAATTCTTTTTTTCTGTGATTCTCAAATCTATGGGGGAACTTTGGGAGGAAGAAAAATCATTGTCTTTGGCAAGACTATCTGAGTTTTCTTGCCTATGCTAATCTTTCATCTTCTATCAATTGAATAAACGATAACATACTATCTTTCATGAATGTGTAGTTGATGTATCTTATCTGGTTCAATTTTAGCTTCCAAACCAATAATTTTATTCCCATTAATTTTTTCATTCAATAATAATCTGATTTTTAATTCATCATATGGATGATCTGGATATGGTTTAATCCATTTTTATTTTGATTTGAACATTTTTCCTGATTTTCTCAGAGGTCTATTGATTCTATGAATGAATTTATAACCATCTGCTGAAGGTTTGTTGTAAATGAGCCAAGAACAAGCCCAACAATTATTGCAACAAATGCAAATGCTTGAAACCTATTTTGGTGATTTGTCTCAAAGGGAAGGTACATTGCTTAATGTTCTTAGAGAAGCAACATCTGCAATTGAATCGATAAAATCCTTAAAACAAAAACCAACATCTGAAACCTTGGTGCCAATTGGGATGGGAACTTATGTACAAACAAAGATTTCATCTAATGACAAAATTGTTTTGAATATAGGAGCTGGAGTTGCAATGGAAAAAGATCCTGATACTGCCATTAATTATCTTGAGGCAAGAATTAAAGAAATTGAAGTTGCCTTACAAGAGACTGTAACCAAAAAACAAGAGACATCAGCCAGACTTGAGCAAGGTAAAGAACAAATGAATCAGTTGATGATGGCAGCACAAAAATCCTCAGGTTAGCACAATGTTTGATAAACTCCGTAAGGCATTTTCTAGTGCAGCCAAAAGCCTAGGAGAAAAGGAGCTTAATGAAAAAGACATTGAAGAAATTCTATTTGAATTAGAAATTTCCTTACTTGAATCTGATGTTGCTGGAGAAGTAATTGATACAATAAAATCTGATTTAAAAGAACGTCTGATTGGTTCTAAAGTAGCAAAAAATGAAATTGGAAAATTTATCAAAGATAGTTTAATTTCAAGTATTTCTTCATTATTTGACAAAGCTGGAAAAGTTGATTTGTTTGAAAAGATAAATGAAAAAAAGAAAGCTGGACAACCCTTTTTGATATTGTTTGTAGGAATTAATGGAACGGGAAAAACTACTTCTCTTGCTAAAGTGGCTCATATGCTTTCACAAGCAAAATACTCAGTTGTTGTTGCAGCTGCTGATACCTTTAGAGCAGGTGCAATCGAACAATTACGTGAACATACAAATCGACTAAATCTAAAATTGGTTGCTCAAAATTATAATTCTGATCCTGCAGCAGTAGCAAGAGATGCAGTTCTTTATGCAAAATCTCACAAGACTGATTGTGTTTTAATTGATACTGCTGGAAGAATGCAGACAAGTAAAAACCTGATGGAACAAATTGCAAAAATTACCAAAGTAGTAAATCCTGATTTTAAAATCTTTGTAGGTGATTCATTAGCTGGAAATGATACTGTAAATCAGGCTAGAGAATTTTTTGAACACGTAAAATTTGATGGTTCTATTCTAACAAAAATTGATGCAGATGCACGTGGAGGCGCTGCATTGTCTATAGTAAAAATAACTTCAACACCTGTTCTTTATGTCGGAGTTGGACAAGAATACCCTGATCTAAAACCATTTGATAAAGAAACTTTCTTAGAAACTGTATTTGGTTCCTTACAAGAAGTTGATCTGAAACATGTTTCTTCACCTCAAGAGTCAGAACCCAAACCAGAACCAGCTCCAGAACCCAAACCAGAACCAGCTCCAGAACCCAAACCAGAACCAGCTCCAGAACCCAAACCAGAACCAGCTCCAGAACCCAAACCAGAACCAGCTCCAGAACCCAAACCAGAACCAGCTCCAGAACCCAAACCAGAACCAGCTCCAGAACCCAAACCAGAACCAGCTCCAGAACCCAAACCAGAACCAGCTCCAGAACCCAAACCAGAACCAGCTCCAGAACCCAAACCAGAACCAGCTCCAGAACCCAAACCAGAACCAGCTCCAGAACCAGAAATCATTTCAGCTAGCAATGATCCGTTTGAAGGAATAAAGGACGAAGATATTGCTAATTATTCTGACCTTTATGATATTCCTCCACCAGAAAATGATGAAGAGGCAATAAAGCTAGGAAACAAAATTCGAAAATGGATTAAACAAGGTAGACCTGAGCCTGGAGAATCTGTATCGGAGATAAAACCTGATGAAGAAATTATTGAAGACGTTGAAGATAAACAAGAAAAAGAACCTGAAAAGATCCGAGATTATGAAGAACTAGAAGAATTCGAAGAACAAAAACAAGATAAAGAAGAAAAACCTAAAAAGAAGAAACGAGGCCTATTTGGATTCTTTAAGAAATGAAATTAAAAACTAAAGACTTACTCACTTTGAAGGAATTATCTCCAAAGGAATTTTCACAATTAATTGGTTTATCAATCAAACTAAAAAAAGAACTAAAAAAAGGAGGCAACAAACCACTACTCAAAAATAAAACATTATCAATGATCTTTCAAAAACCTTCTACTCGAACAAGAGTAAGTTTTGAAGTTGGAATGTTTCAGCTTGGAGGTCATGCAATTAATCTGTCTTCCAATGATATGCAGTTATCTAGAGGAGAATCAGTAGAAGACACTGCAAAAACTCTTTCACGATATACTGACTGTATTATGGCACGAGTCTACCAACACGAATTACTAGAAAAATTGTCTGAACACTCAACTATTCCTGTGATTAATGGACTCTCTGATACATTTCACCCATGTCAAATATTGGCTGACTTCATGACCATCAAAGAAAAGAAAGGAAAATTCAATGGTTTGAAGATTGCCTGGATTGGAGATGGCAATAATGTATGCAACTCTATGATTTATGGTTGTGCCTTATCTGGAGCAAAAATGTCAGTTGCAACCCCAAAAGGATTTGAACCAGACTTCCAAGTAGTTACCGAATCAAACAAAGCTACTGATATTGAAATTACCACCGATCCAGTAAAGGCCATATCTGATGCTGACGTTGTAATAACTGATACCTTTACATCTATCCATAACCGCGATCCAAAACGAACCAGAAAATTTCTTCCAAAATATCAAGTAAATTCCGATCTGATGAAGAATGCAAAAAGGAATTCTATTTTCATGCATTGCCTTCCTGCTAAAAGAGGAGATGAGGTGACCTCTTCTGTAATTGATGGTCCTCAATCTGTTGTTTGGAATGAAGCAGAAAATCGATTGCATACTCAAAAAGCGTTATTGGTTTCTCTGATACACGCTTAACGTATATAAGAGCAGATTCAAACTCGTGTTCTATAGATGGCCTATTCAAAAATATTGAGAAGACTTAGAGAAGAAAAGACCAATTACAAAAAAAGAGGCACGATGCTCATGGGTAAGCGTGACTTTATTAGTGTGAATATTACTAATGAAAACACTCTAGTCCAACTTTTAAAGCCAGGAATGACTGGCGATAAGGTCATTGCATCAGCGCATTCACGATATTTGATTGAAAAGGGCTGGAAAGGATCTAGAAAGAATGTTCCAGCTGCATATCTTACAGGCTATATCGCAGGAAAAAAAGCGCTAGGACAAGGGGCAAAAGATGCAATTTTGTATACAGGTACTAAAAAATATACAGAAAGAATGGCAGCAGCACTAAAAGGAGTAATTGATGCTGGTCTCCAAGTTCCAGCAGATTCAGAGACATTTCCCACAGATGAGAGAATTAACGGTGAACATCTTACAGTAAAAAATGATATTTCACAAATAAAATCTTCAATTGATGGCGAGGTCAAATAGAAATGAGTCAAACAACACAAAGTCGAAACGGCGGACAAAGAAGACCCAGAAGAGAACCTGAAGAGGAGGTTTGGATTCCAAAAACAATTTTGGGACAAAAGGTAGCTTCGGGTGAAATTACTTCAATTGAGGAAATTATTCAAGATGGCCTTCGAATTCAAGAGGCAGGAATCATAAAAAAACTGCTTCCAGATCTTAAAAGCGAAGTTGTTGATGTAGGTATAATTCAGAAAATGACCTCAAATGGTCAATCAACCAGATTCAAAGCTATTGTTGCTGCAGGAAACGAAAATGGCTATTTGGGAATTGGTCAAGGAAAATCAAAACAGATGAGAATTGCAATTGAAAAGGCAACTAATCAAGCAATGCTTAATGTAAATCCAATCAAATTAGGATGTGGCAGCTGGGAATGCAGATGTGATCAAAAACATTCTGTTCCATTTAAGATTAAAGGAAAAGGTGGTAGTGTAACAATTGAGATTATTCCTGCACCTCGTGGGTTAGGTCTGGTTGCAGGTGGTAAAATTAAGCGATTATTGGAATTGGCAGGACTAAAAGATGCATGGACTACTGCAAAAGGTTCTACGCCTACAATGAATTCCACATCAAAAGCAATTTTGGATTGTCTTAGACAGACATTTAGTCAGGGTTGATAGAAAATGGCAAATGCATATCTTGTTGTTAGAATAAAAGGTCAAGCAGATGTTCCCTATTGGGCAAGCACTACTATGGAATTGCTCAAATTAGAAAAAAAATATCGTGCAACAATTCTTCCTGCAAAAGACAACACATTGGGAATGTTAAACAAAGTAAAACATTATGTTTCCTGGATTGAACTTGATGCAGGTTTGGCAAAGGATCTCTTAGATAAAAAAGCAAGAAAATCTGGTTACAAAAAAATTACTAGTGATGATCTTAAGGAACTTGGCTTTGCAAGCACAGACGAGCTTGCAGCATCTCTGTCTGAAGGAAAAGCAACTCTATCTAAGTTAAAACCCCTAAAACCTTGGTTTGCTCTGGCTCCTCCAAGATATGGATTCAAACGTAGTACAAAGAGGCTATATGGACAAAAGGGAATTCTTGGAGAAAACAAAGAACTTGGAACTTTGGTAAGGAATATGATGTAAAATGGCAACACGATTAAGAAAAACAAGAAAACTTAGAGGCGGACGAAATATGGGATGGGGCCAAGTAGGTCAACACCGTGCAAGCGGTCACAAAGGAGGTCTTGGAGTTGCAGGTATGATGAAACATCACTACAGTACTTTGTTAAAAGAAGACCCTAATCATTTTGGACATGATTCTACTCATCCACCTCACCCTAACATTACCAAGAAATGGGCTAGCGTCCGTGATCTAGATGATCTATTCTCAAAGTTCGGTAAAGAAGAAGGAGGCAAAAAAATCATTGACCTTGCAGCAGCAGGTTTTGATAAGCTCCTAGGTGGCGGTAAGGCATCAAATGCATATACTGTCAAAGTGAACCAATTTACCGCAATAGCACAAGAGAAGATCAAAGCCATAGGGGGAGAGGTGTTAGCTGATAATGGCTGAGGGTACTGTAACTGCCATTATTAGGAAAGTCGTTTTTAAGGCAGAACCTTATATTCCTCAAGTTCCCAAACCAAAAAAGAAGATTCCTCTATCAACCCGATTGCTTTGGTGTGGAGTTGCATTACTCATCTATATGGTGATGGGCCAAACTCCTTTGTTTGGAGCAACTGCGCCAGAGTTTGACTTTCTACAATTTGCAAGAGTGATCTTTGCATCTCAACAAGGAACTCTGGTTGAATTAGGAATTGGGCCGATTGTGACTGCTGGTCTCTTGATGCAATTGCTAAGAGGTTCTGAAATCTTGAGATTTGATTTCAAAAAACCTGAGGAAAGAGGAATATTTCAAACGGCTACAAAATTAGTAACGTATGTTGTAATTGTTGCTGAATCTGTTGTGTATGCTATCGCAGTTTATGGTCCAGGAGTAACTGAACCATCTGTTCTGTAC
This sequence comes from Nitrosarchaeum sp., assembly GCA_965223805.1. Classification (GTDB taxonomy): domain Archaea; phylum Thermoproteota; class Nitrososphaeria; order Nitrososphaerales; family Nitrosopumilaceae; genus HKST03. The sequence goes on from OZ245014.1 coordinate 1,866,485, forward strand.
GTTATGATAGGACAATTGATGGCAGCGTCCATTATTATCATGTTCTTAGACGAACTAATCCAAAAGGGATGGGGTCTGGGAAGTGGAATCAGTTTATTCATTATGGCAGGTGTTGCGCAGCAAATTCTTTGGAGCCTGTTTAGCCCGTTACCGGCAGGCGATGGGGGAACAATTGGTATTATCCCATATATCGGCCAATCTATAATGAGCGGTGATTTATCAAATATCTTATTCCGCTCGAACCAACTACCGAGCATATTTGGATTGTGCCTTACTGCAGGAGTTTTGCTTATTCTTGTGTTTACTCAGGGAATGAAAATTGAAATTCCAATTGTATCTACAAAATACAGAGGATTTTCAGCAGTTTATCCCATTAAAATGATGTATGTCTCAAACATTCCTGTTATCTTGGCATCTGCACTTACCGCAAATGCTGTTTTTATTGGCCAGATGTTTTGGGCAAACTTTAACCCGCGAAATAATAATGCCTTTATGAATATTCTTGGGCAGTTTGATCCCACCAGCCCATCTACGCCTATAGGAGGATTGATCTATTATATCACTCCCCCAAGAGGTCTTGATGTTGCAGCTTTGGATCCAGGACGAGCCGTTGGCTATGTCTTGTTTATGATTGGAATTGTAGTTGTCTTTGGTAAGCTCTGGGTTGAATTGGGAGGTTTGTCTCCAAAGAGTGCTGCTCAAAACCTACTTGATGCTGATGTTCAAATACCAGGATTTAGAAGATCAAACAAACCTGTTGAGGCACTACTAAACAAGTACATTCCATCTGTTACAATAATTGGTTCAATGATTTTAGGTGCTTTGGCAGGAGTTTCAGATGTATTGGGAGTATTTGGTTCTGGAATTGGAGTTTTACTTATGGTGGATATTCTCATTAACTATTACACTCAACTAGTAAGAGAACAAGTAGAAGTTGTTATGCCACGGCTGGGTGCTTTACTTGGTAGAAAATAAGAAAGTAATTATGGTTGGAATCCCTGGCGTGGGAAAAACGTCGCTATTAAACCGGGTTGTTGAAATTCTAAAAGAACGAAAAAAGACTGTCAGTGTTTTCAGTTTTGGAACCTTGATGTTTGATGTGGCAAAGGAAAATGGTATTCATGATAGAGATGAGCTAAGAAAATTACCTGTAAATGAGCAACAAAGATTACAAAAGACTGCCGCAGAAAAATTAGCAAATATGACTGATGAAGTGGTAATAATTGATACCCATGCCTTTATCAGTTCTCCTGAGGGGTATTATCCTGGATTACCTGAACATGTACTAAAAATAATAAAACCGACTAACTTTGTTTCAGTTTCTGCAAAACCTGAAGAAGTTTACAGCAGACGAATTAATGATCTCACGAGAAATCGTGACAATATTACTTTGACAAATGTAAAGAAGGAGCTTGACTTTCAATCTGCATTTATCTCTGCATGTGCTGTGATTTCAGGTTCTCCGATCAAAAATGTGCTTAATAGAGAGGGAAAGATTGATGAAGCAGCTGATAAAATAATTAATGCAATAGGGCTGTAAAAAATGGACGTTAATTTTATCTTCTTATTTATCAATTCTCTTTTTTTACAGTTTGATTTCTTTGGAGGAGAAAGAGGTGCATTGGGAAGCGATGATCCAATGGTAAAAGGACTATTTGCATCTATGTTTGCAGTAGCAGGATTTGGTATAATGTTGAACTTTTTCAACTCTGCTGTAAGAAAAAAGATGGTTGATCAAACCAAACTAAAACGAATAATGAAAGAGACCAGATCATTTCAAAAAGAAAGAATGTCTGCAATGAGAGCAAAAGACCAAGCCAAGATTAACGAACTCAACAAGAAATCAGCATACATGAACAAAATGTCAATGGAGATGATGCAGATGAACATGAGACCTATGATGATTACCTTTGTTCCATTAATTTTGATATTTTATTTGGTATTGCCAGCACTCTTTACATATACAGTTGCAATTTCACCTATTCCCCTTAATGTCATTCCAGGCGACTTTTTCCAACTAACTTGTAACGCAGAACAAGCAGCAGATCCTGAACATGTATGTACTCAAGAAAATGCATTGTTCCTTTGGGCCTGGTATTTTCTTTCATCAATCGCATTTAGCGGCATAATTATGAAACTTACTAAAACAACAATGGATCTCAGTTGACAAAGTCAATTGTAATTTCTGGCCCTCCTGCAGTAGGAAAGACTACTGTTGCCAAAGGTTTAGCTGAAGAGTTTCAATTGACATATCTTAGTGGAGGAGATGTGCTTAAAAAAATGGCAAAAGAACAAGGATTTGAATCAGAGGGAGATGATTGGTGGGATACAGAAGAAGGAATGAAATTTCTTGCCCAACGTGAAGAAAATTATGAATTTGATAAAAAGTTAGATAAAAAACTAACTTCTCTTTTCAATCAAGGAAGTATGGTGATAACCAGCTATACTTTGCCGTGGTTAGTCAAAGACGGAATAAAGATTTGGTTAGAAGGCTCTCATGCTAGCAGCACAAAAAGAATGCAAACAAGAGATAACATGAGTTCAGATGAAGCATATGAAGTAACAAAAGAAAGATTTGACAAAAACAAAGCACTGTACAAAAACTTGTATGATTTTGATTTTGGTGATGACAAATCAGTATTTGATGTGATTATTAATACAAACAACCTTACTGCACAACAAGTAATTGATGTTGCAAAAGAAACTGTGAGAAAACTCCTATGACCCTTAAACAACTTGAGAATCTAATTGTCGTTGATCAAGATATCACAGATGACGCTTACGGGACATATTATGATAAAAGAACAATCGAACAATTACTAAATTATGGAATCATTCTTTTGGATAAACCTCCAGGTCCAACTAGTCATGAAACTGTGGCGTGGACAAAAAGAATCTTAAAAATTCCAAAAATTGGACATAGTGGAACGCTTGACCCACAAGTATCAGGAGTATTACCTCTGGGTTTGGGTGAGGCAACAAAGGCACTTGGTGTTTTACTATTTGGTCCAAAAGAGTATCATGCCCTTGGACGAATTCACTCTCTTCCTTCAAAGGAAAAACTAGCCGAAGTAATAGATATGTTCATAGGAGAAATTTATCAAAAACCTCCGCAACGTTCTGCAGTTGTACGAAAAACTAGAACTAGAACTATCTACGAACTAGAAGTCTTAGAACAAAAAGAAAGATTACTTTTGATGCGTATATTGTGTGAGGCAGGAACCTATATCCGAAAATTGTACTATGATATTGGAGAAATATTGGGACCAGGGGGCACCATGATAGAACTGAGAAGAACCAGAGTTGATCAATTTCGTGAAACTGATGGTTTGGTGACATTACATGAGTTAGCAGATGCTTTTGCAATATGGGAAGAAAAAAAAGACGACTCAAAATTAATGAAAATGATAAAACCCGTAGAGGTTGCGCTAAGTGAAATAAAATCAGTAGTAATTCGTGATTCTGCAGTTGATGCTATGTGTCATGGCGCCCAACTAGCTATTCCTGGGATTTTACAAATCTCTCCTAATCTAAAAAAAGGTGATATTGTTGGAATTTATACTCAGAAGAGTGAAGCAGTAGCTCTGGCAGAATCATTAATGTCTGAAGAAGAAATCCATGATGCAACTAAAGGATATGCCTTTGAAACAAAGAGAATCATTATGGCTCCAAACACTTATCCAAAAAAATGGAGAACCAAACCAACTCAAAAAGAAAAACTCTAGAAAATGTTTGCAAAAAGTCTTGTAATTTTTGTTATAGTGGGTATTTTAGCAGGATTTTCATTTGGAATCTATCTTCTTGATGTAAAAAACACTAGCCAGCTTGTTTACGTTGAAGGACCTTCTCTCTCAGTTGTCACTGAAAAATCCGATTTTAAAAAAGGTGAAGAAATTAAAATAAGAATTATTAATTCAGGAACAATACCTTTGACTTTTTCAGATGAATCATACGGACTCCGGGTTACAGGTCTTTCTGGAATGCTAATGTATTCGCCAACATCATCTCAAGTAATTTCAAAGCTAGAGCCAAAAGAAGAGATTGAATTTGTCTGGGAACAAATTAAAAATGATGGAGACCCAGCTTTGGAGGGCTTGTACAAAATTCATGCAAAAGGTTTAGATGATAAAGAAAACAAGGTCGAGAAATCCATTACCATAAATATTTGGAAGTAGTTTATTGGTTTCTAACATAATATATAATCAAATTTTCCCGAATTAATTTGTCGTAAGACATGTGCCGGGGTCGCCTAGCCTGGTAGGGCGCGCGCCTGGAAATAATTACCATAAAGCGCGTTCTCGCAAGGGAACGGGAGTTCAAATCTCCCTCCCGGCGCCATACGCAAGCGTTAAGAGCCTTACCACATAATTAGTGATCTGGAGCACAAAATGTCAAAAATAGTCACAAAAAGAAAAACTGAAGAGATTGAAATTCATCCTTATGATGTGAGAATAGACAAAGCATACAAACTCATTGAGAAAGAACTATCAAAAGAAAACATTTCCCTAATCAAAAGTTATGACAGATATATGGTTAGGCAATCACTTGACAAGGCAACCAGATTGAAACACTTGCAGATTATTCTAAATCTGTCACGAATTGTAAAAAAAGATTGGGAGAATGTAAACAAGAAAGACATCGATGATCTTGTATTCAAAGTAGTTCAAATCTATGGTGATGCAAACGGCAAAGAAACCAATACCACTTATGATCATAAAAAAAATTCTAAAGATATTTTTCAGATGGGTTAAGCTTGGATCACGAGAATTCAAAGAAGTTGGTGATCCCATAGAAACAAAAGATGTAAAGCTAAGAACTGTAAAGAACACGGTGTTTTCTTGGACGATTTCCTAGTACGTTTAGTAGTAGTTTTTGCAGTCAAATAACAAAAATGGCTGAAAATAATTAATGAGAAGTGTTCAGAATATTTTATCTCACTGATTTTCGTCTAATTTTTCTATAATTTCACTGAATTTCCAGGGACCACATTGTGCATTCATGTCTTCACTTTCAAATAATCCTGATTTATTTAGACGGTTTATAATATGGGCTGAGAATGGTAAAGCACCTGTAGCCCCAGGTGAATTGTAATTTAGAATGTGAAATGATGTCTTATCATCAACTAAAATTACATCTGGCACAAACTTTCCATTCTCATCAATAACTGAAGATCTTATTCCTGCAGTTCCTTTCTCTGTAATTTTGTCTGCCTCTATTTTTGGCAAGAATCTTTTTACTCTGTCAACCATTGCAGATTTCGACATTGATGATTGTATTTCATTCATTGCAAGCTCTTGGAATTGTTTATCAAAAATTGCTTTTCTTGCACCAGAACCAAGCATTTCAAGCATTTTGGGAATAAATTCTTTGAAGTTTTCTGCTTTGTCATATCCGTATGGACTAAAAACAGGAACAGCATTTGGACCAATTTCACAACTTCCGTCTACTCTGATAATCCAATGTGGATCTAAAAATGGATAGTCCGGAAATTCAGGAACAGAGTATACACTTGTTTTTGTCAAGTTGTAGTATTCTTTTGGCGCCTTCCAATATTCTCCTCTAAAATGTACATCTGTAAAGTTTTTTGCAACTCCTGCATTGTGTGCAATATCTACAGCTTCTCCTCCTGCAGCATTTATTAGAAATTTTGCAAAAATTTCGTGCTCTCCATTTAATGTTATCTTCCATTTTCCATTTTTATTTTTTATTTCAGTAACCTTGGTGTCTAAAAGAAATTTTGTACCACTTCCTTTACTATCCCTCATTATAGAACCAGTAAATGATGAATAATCAGCCGAGCCATCTCTATAAACATAGAGCGCTGCCTCACACTTTATTTCAGATTCTATTTTTCTTAATTCAGTATTATCCATTAATTCGATGTCTTTCTCTTCCAATCCATTTTGTTTGCCCCACTTGAGATATTTTTCCAGAACCTTGACGCCTTTTTTGTCTAATGCAACCTCGATAACACCGTCTTTTTTAAAAGGCAAGTCTCTTAATTTCGCATATTCTTCCCACATTTCATATCCATGAAATGCTGCTTTTGCAAACAATTTTTTCTTCTCAGGATTGTACAAATACGGTGCATGAACTTTTCCAGTATTTCTTCCACTAGTGTGAAATGCTACACTATGAGCTTGCTCAACTACTGCTATCTCTTTGGATTTATTTAGAAATGATAAAAAATATGAGATCGAAGTTCCCAAAATTCCACCTCCAATAATTATTACATCAAAATTATGTGCCAAGAGTTCAATCCTATCTAATATTAGTCAATATTAAATTGAATATGTGGTAATCAAGGTTAATATCGAATAAAAATTTAGATGAATCCATGTTACCTGACAAATGTTCGGTTATGGAAGAGACAAAACAATGCGTCAATCCTCCAGAATTTATAGTCTCAGTAGTAGTTGAGCAAGATGAATACATGGTTGGAGTTACATGCACTAGACATAAACAGATTGTCTCAGGTAAAATTCAAATTCTTCAAGATAAAGGAAAAATTCCAAAAGGAAAAGTTAGTTTTTCCACGCTAAAAGCAGTAGGAACTGATTGTATTCATGGTGATTCTGATGATTTTATTCAATTAGACTCCAAGTAAAAATTGAAATAATTTCATAGACTATATTTCTTAATGTTGTTTGAAGTTCTATCTGCCATTGTAAAAACAGATGACGTCTTGTTAATAGTAAGAAACAAAGTTGCAGTTAGTGAAATTCGAAGCAATTCTCTTAGTATAAGAAAAAAGGAAAAATGGATAACAATTGGTGAAAATAAAGGACCTGCCCATATGCATATTGATTCTGAATTGATAAAATCATGTGAGTTTGTCAGAGATGAAAAACCAGATAGAACAAGTTACAGTATTAAATTCTATGACGAAAACACCGAGAGAGTATTAGGTGCTTTTTTTACCAAAATGTATGATGAAAATAAAAATCTCAAATTAGAAAGACTGAAAATCTATGATCAGCTAAACCAAAAGTTTGGCCCAAAAATTGAATTTTAAAAAAACCTTGCCTGAAAAAGACAAGGAGAAAAATATCACTGTTCTAATTCTTTTTTCTTCTTTTCTTTTTCAGATTGTAGTTTAGCTAATTCTAATTCTTCATTAGTGTGTTTGAATTTTTTCAATCTATTGTTAGTCAACAAATTAGATATAAAAACTGCACAGTTTTTCCTCATCAGAGTTGTGCCTATTTTTTAATCAATATCCTACTGAGTAGGTTGGTTTTTTTCCATCAATTCCAAGTTCTAAATTTTTTATAGTGATCTCTGCCATTTTTTCCCTGGTTTCTTTTGTGGAACTTCCAATATGAGGGGCCAATACAATATTTTGCATCTTTGTAAATGGATGTTTTTTTCCAATAGGTTCGATTTGAAAAACATCTAATCCTGCACCTGCAATTGTCTTTTTTCTTAATGCCATAACTAAATCTTTTTCGTTTACTATCTTTCCACGTGCAGTATTTACTAAGAATGCTGAATTCTTCATCTCACTGAATATTTTTTTGTCAAATATCTGATCAGTCTCTTTCGTATGTGGAACATGAATTGAAATTACATCACTTTGAGAAATTAATTTATTAAAAGATACATAATTTACACCAAGTGACTTTTCTTTGGATTTAGGAATTGGTTTTCTATTATGATAAATAATTTTCATATCAAAGGCTTTGGCTCGTTTTGCAAGAGTTCTGCCAATTCTACCCAATCCAAAAATGCCAAGTGTTTTACCTTGTAAATCTAGTCCCACATAATCATAGGCTCCATATATCTCCGTCCATTTTCCAGAACGAATAACTCTGTCTCCTTCAGATACTCTCCGTAATACATCAATCATTAGTGAAAAGGCAAGATCTGCTGTAGCATCAGTTAATACTTCAGGAGTATATCCTACATGAATTTTGTTTTTCTTTGCATAATCAGTGTCAATATGATCAAACCCCACACTATAGGTACTGATAACTTTGAGATTCTCTGCCAAATCAATTATTTCTTTATCAATTTTATCGTATGGAAAACAAATCAATCCTTCAACTTGTCTAATCTTTGATCTCAACTTTGATTTTGGGATGGGAATCTTACCTGAATGAACTTCAATCTGATATTTTTTATTTAACTCTTTTAATGCAAAATCATGGAGTCGTCTTGTTAGAAACACTCGCTTCTTCATTTAATGTGAGATTTGTCTCAAACCATTTATACGATTTCTTTCTAGACTCAACATGTCTTCTGAAACTAAAGAGGAAAAAGAGTTTGCAATTTGTGTAGAATGTGGTAATTCTATTGAGAAATGTGTTTGTGTATGCCCTTATTGTGGTGAACGTGATAAATGTGAATGTGCATTGTTTGACGCAGCTACTGGTGGTTAACAGAATTTATCCATCATGTTATTAATATTCAAAGAAATGGAGATTAGTCTATGAGTAATGTTGATTTCTCTTGGTTAATTGGAGGTCCACAAGGGAGTGGTGTGGAATCGGGCGCAAATATATTCTCTAAGGTCTGTGCGGAAATGGGATACCATGTATTTGGAAAAAGAGAATTTTATTCAAACATTAAAGGTGAACACAGCTATTTTGTAGTACGTATCTCTGATCAGAAGATTCATTCTAACGTTAATGATGTTACCCTGATGGCATCATTTGATGCTGAGACAATTTTTCGTCATTTTGACGAGGTTTCTTCAGGCGGAGGCATCATCTATGACTCTGATTTAGAAAAAACAACTACTGCTGATGTTCATACACTTGATGATTATTTTAAGCAAAGGTTGCACAAATTACTTGAATCAAAAAACAAACCTTTCTCAATCCTTGGCGTTTTAGACCTAGCAAAAGAAAAAGGAGTTCATCTTTACCCTGTTTCGTTTAGAGGATTACTTGCTGATCTTGCAGACCAAACTGAAAATCCAAAACTAAGAGGTTTAGTTAGAATGTATAACGTACTCGGAGTAGCTTTGTCTTTAGGTTTAGTCAAAATGCCTCCTGACTCTCTTTTAAAATCCATTGATGCAATATTTTCAAAAAAACCCCTAATTGCTGAGATAAACAAACAAGCAGCAAATTTTGCATACAACTATGCTACTGTAAAATTCACTGACTTTTCATACTCATTAAATGGAACTACAAAAGAATCTGATACTATTTTAGCACAAGGTCATTTTGGAACTTCAATTGGAAAGATGGTTTGCGGTTGCCGATTTCAATCCTATTATCCTATTACTCCAGCTTCAGATGAGAGTGTTTATCTTGAGTCTAACGAAATTTTAGAAGTTCAAAACAACAGACCCGGATCAACTATTGTAATTCAAACGGAAGATGAAATATCTGCAATGGGTATGATGATTGGTGCCGCATTAACTGGTACCCGTTCTTCTACGTCTACTTCTGGTCCTGGATTTGCATTGATGACTGAAGCAATTGGATGGGCAGGAATTAATGAGGTTCCTGTTGTAATTACTCTGTATCAAAGGAGTGGACCCTCTACAGGATTACCAACAAGACACGGACAAGATGATCTACTTTTTGCAGTAAATGCAGGACATGGAGACTTTCCAAAAATTGTTTATGCATCAGGAGATATTGAAGAAAGCTTCTATGATACTGCAAGATGCTTTAACTATGCGGATATTTATCAAATTCCGGTTGTTCACATGATGGACAAGTTTCTGTCCAGTTCTGTTGTTACATGCAAAAGATTTGCTCCTCAAAAAATCACAATAGATAGAGGTCAATTGCTTGATAAAGTAGATGGTGAATACAAGAGATTTTCATTCACCGCAGATGGAATATCGCCACGTTCCAAACTTGGTTTGGATAATGGGATTTTTTGGAATACTGGTGATGAATCAGATGAATATGGCCATATTTCTGAAGATCCTACTGTCCGAATTAAAATGATGGATAAAAGAATGTCTAGACTTGACTTGGCACTAAAGAAAATCCCTGATAATGAGCAAGTGGTCTCATTTGGTGTGAGTGATTATACAATAATTTCTTGGGGTTCAACCAAAGGACCAATATTGGATGCTATTGATTTGCTCAAACAAGAAGGAATAAAAATTGGATTTATTCAAATCAAATTGCTGCATCCATTTCCTTCTGATTATGTTAAATTTCTTCTAAAAGATACAAAAACCATCATTGACATTGAATCAAATCATTCTGGACAATTAGGAAAACTCTTCAAACAAAATATCTTGCAAGATATTGATTATTATATTTTAAAATATACAGGAAGAGGTATGACATGTACTGAGATTTATGATTCGTTAAAAAAGATAGTAGAAAACAGAGCAAACAAGAGGGAGATTCTAAGCCATGGCGCTTAAACTAGCAGATTACAAAACTAACGTACATAATGACTGGTGCCCTGGATGTGGAGATTTTGGAATTGTCAATGCATTACAAATGGCACTAGCTGAAATGGGAATCCAACGTGACAAGGCTGCAATATTTTCTGGAATTGGTTGTTCAGGAAAAACATCTCACTACATCAATACTTATGGAGTTCACACTCTACATGGTAGAGTACTAACATTTGCCCAAGGTGCAAAACTTGCAAATCCAAATTTGACTGTGGTTGCAGTTGGCGGTGATGGCGATGGATTAGGTATTGGAGCTGGACATTTCGTTGCAGCAGGAAGACGAAATATCGATATGACTTACATTGTTTTTGATAACGGAGTATATGGTTTGACAAAAGGGCAGGCTTCTCCGACTCTAAAACTTGGAGAGAAAACAAAATCACTTCCCACTCCAAACACAAACTATAATGTTAATCCAATCGGATTAGCAGTAGCTAGTGGTTTTACCTTTGTTGCACGCGGATATTCTTATGATGTAAGACATCTCAAAGATTTGATTGTAAAAGCAGTAAACCACAAGGGTCTTTCATTTCTAGATGTATTGCAACCATGCCCTACTTATAATGATATTAACACTAGGGATTGGTACGCAGGAGTGGATTTGGCCAAGGAATCCATGGAGAGACATTCCAGAATCTATAAACTAGAAGATGTCCATTTTGATCCGGTTGTACATGTTGCTGAAGAGGCTGAAGTCAACGAAAAGCTAGCACAAGCATTGATTAAATCTCTTGAATGGGGTAACAAAATTCCAACTGGAATATTTTACCAAAATGAAATAATCTCACCATACGAAGACAGATTAACTGACAAAATTCCTAACTATCTTGAAAATCCACCATCAAGCCAAAACATTTCCCAAAATGGTTTATCTACAACTGATGTTTCAAAAATTCTAGACTCTCTACAAGTCTAGAACCTCAAAAACCAGATAAGTTATAGTCTAGTTTATTTTTAGATCCTCTTGCTAGTGAACATAACTGAGTCAAACAAGATATTTCGAAAATCAATCATTAAGGGTTTCTTTGAACCTCAACTTGTAAATCTAGACTTTAAAAAATCGGCAGTAAAACATCCTTCAATTACTGATGATGGTTTGATGCAATCAGATTTACTTCACGTGTTTTTTGATATTGAAACTGGTGCTGATTATCCAGATGGTGATGAGTGGTTTATAGTTGAGATGCTTTTTCCTCACGACATTAAATTACTTGATACTCTAAAGGGAACCGATTATTTTACAACAGTTTCCGGTGAAGACGGAAAAACATTTTGGCACCATCGTGAGTTAATTCGATACAAGTATGGAAAATCAAAAAAACTGGATGACGCATTAGAATTTCTTGAATCAAAATACAAAGAACTTCATACCTTACTTGAACCACTACAAAAGGATCTCAAATAACCTTCCAAGCGTCTCCTCTAAAGGCATATTTTTTTTCAGATGATTTTGCAGAATTTAGTCGCCATCGAATAGATTTTGTATCAAACTTGTAACTAATTTCAGAAATATCTGACGGGAGTTTTTCTGGGTTTAGATGATATGGCAGCAATTCTAAAACAAAATCAATTTTTTCAATGGCATTATCGTACCATCTTTTTTCTTCAATATCTAAGACAAATACTATTTTGGGCTTTCCCAAAAAATTCAATTGAATTTTTATTGCATTTCCAGAGCCTCGTCGTCGTTTCATCTCCTTGAAAACATCTTTGATTTTTTCCCACCTTCTGTAATCAAACCATTTGAAAAATTCTTCATTAAAGGCAAGTGGAATATCCACATCCAAAAAACTAACATAATTCTCATCATTAGGTTCAATCTCTTCTTGAGAAATATTAAATCTGGAATGAAGATATCCGTAAATCACTTCAATCTCCCAAGGTGAAATTCCATAATACCTAAGGGAAGTTTTTAGACTTTCACTCATAAATTTAATTTCGTAAAATTATAATTAAAGCTTCAAGGCTAAAACGTCTCGAATTTTACCTGAAAATTAAAATTATAAGTAAAGAGTATCTAGTTTATTCATGAAGAAAGAATTTGTTGTAAGAAGCATTGATGCTGCCCCTGATGGTGCACCCTATGTTGTTGTTTCTTTGTCTTCAGTTAAGGATCTTAAAGAAGGAACTGGGGCTCCTCCGTCTCCTTTTGGAAGTCCAAAAGTAATGGGTTTTACCAACATGAATGACATGATGAAAGATCTGAACAAAATGATGTCTGGAATGGGGATGGGTATGCAAGGTGGAGTTACTCAACTGAAACTAGAGATGCATGAATACAAAGAAATGGGCCTTTCTGTAGGTGACAAGGTCTTTTTGGAATTGACCAAAGAAGAAACTTTAGGAGTATAGTTTTTTAAAAATCCATTTTATTTTAGATTGTGTTAAAGTACTTCCAGCCATAAAATGCGCCAATTGTAGCAATAACAAACAACATTGGTTTCCATGCAAACACTGGGATGCTTGGAGTTGCAAGCTTTACTTTATAATTATCTAAAATTGCATGAACATCTTTTTTGATTTTATCATGCCATATTTTATAATCAATTTGGTATTTTTTTAGAATCTCCTCAACTTCATAAACTACTGGGGTTCTTTGAGAGAAAAGATGTTGAAGATAATCTCTAGACACTTCTACTTCTGCATGAATTCCAATCAATCCTTTCTTAAGATCTACCATTCTAACATGCATCTCCCAAGGTTTCTTCAGCTTTAGATTCAAACCATTTCCAATTTGATCTGGTTGTTTATGTTCAAACTTTACTTTGGTAAATCCTTCATTTGTAAACATTCTCATCAATTCATCAAAACTCTTTTTTACCACAATGTGTAATTGCTCTACTCCCTCCTTACTATCCACATCAATTTTGTGTTTTATCCCATCCAGAAATGAAATGGTCTTTGGATATGTTGTAAGGTACTCCATTGTCTTGACAACAAAAAAACCTCTATTTAAAGGAGAACAAAAATCCTTGCTATGTTTTAGTACTTGTCTACAAGGCTTCTTACATATACACACTGATCCGGTGAAATCGCCATTTGATTTGAACTAATTTTCCTATCTGTGAGTTTTACCCCTGAATCTCTTACAATAGCAAATGGTCTTGATTCTGAACCTTCTCCCATTTTGTGATTGGCAATCGTTGCAATATTATCAGCTACTGCCTGAAATGTTACCTTTAGAGGATTCCCATCCAGATCTTTTTCTCCTCTTAAATCAAGAACTGGTTCAATTCCTGCACATGCAACAGTAATTCCAGATGTACCAACACGACCTGGCATTAATCTACTATCTACCAGAATTATTCCAAGATGAATCAGAAACTTTAAGAAAATTTTTCTACGAATTTGCTCTGCAATAATATATGGTTCTTTTGGGTAAAGAATTACTTTTCCTTTTTTGGCGTTTGATTTATCAATTCCTGCATTTGGTGCTATGATGTTATCTGCTGAAGTAATCACAAATCCCAAAATTCCTCCAAACACTTTATCCGATTCTCTTAGTATGATTTCCGCGATTTCTGCTTTTAAATTAAATTTCTTTGATATGTTTACTCCTTCTTTTGATGGTTTGATTTTTTCAATATCAACTAATCTACCTTGTGAATTTGAGATGTACTTTGTTGAAATTACTAGGATGTCTCCTTCCACAAGTTTTTCATTATTTTTCTCTAATGTAGTTAATAATGCTTCATATATGTCAAATTTATCTGTCATTTTTTCTGATAATAGAGGTAAAACTGTAAGCGCCATGCTATTTTGATACTGTTTTTCTTTTTTATTGTTCTGAAAAGCTTTTAATCTGTAAAAGGGAGGTTTTTGATTATGAATATTGTTGAGAAGATACTTGCACGTGCATCAAACAAGGAAAAGGTATCTACTGATGATGTTGTTTTTGCAAACGTTGACAAAGTCATGGTTCATGATGTTTCGGGGCCTGGTGTCCTCAAAGTATTTGATAAATTAAAGAAAAAAGGCATTGATGTTGAAAAATTATGGGACCCATCAAAAGTTTGGGTTGCCGAAGATCACTTTGTTCCCTCTGCTGAAAAAATTTCAGCTGAAAATATTGTAAAACTTTCTAATTTTACCAAAAATTACGGAATCATAAAACACTTCAAGTATGGTATGGGCCAATATGGAATCTGTCATACTTTATCTCATGAAGAAGCATTAGTTATGCCTGGTGATGTTTATGTTGGTGGCGACTCTCACACAAACACAACTGGAGCCCTAGGTGCTTTTGCATGTGGATTGGGACATACTGATGTTGCCTATGTTTTACTTAATGGTAAGATTTGGTTTAAAGTTCCAGAAACTCTATACTTCAAATTAAACGGAAAATTACCAGATCATGTAATGGCTAAAGATTTCATTTTAAAAATTATTGGTGATATTGGGACTGACGGAGGAGCATATAAAACAATGCAGTTTGGTGGAACTGGAATTGAAGATATGTCAGTTGAAAGTAGATTGACACTATGTAACATGACAACAGAAGCAGGAGCTAAAAATGGAATAGTGGAACCTGATCAAAAAGTTATCGATTATCTTACTAGTAGAGGAGCGACGAATATTTCTCTCATAAACGGCGATGATGATGCTGAATATGAACAAATTCTTGAATATGAGGGACCTGAAATGGAACCACTTGTTGCAAAACCTTTTTCTCCAGAAAACATTGCAGTGGTAAGAGAAGCACCATCAGTAGAACTGGACAAGTCATACATTGGCTCTTGTACTGGTGCAAAATATGAAGACTTGGAAGCTGCTGCAAAAGTTCTAAAGGGAAGAAAGGTAAAGATTCGAACAGAAATTTTACCTGCGGCAATTTCCATTTATAAGCGAGCAATGGAAAATGGTTTATTGCAAATTTTCTTAGATGCTGGAGTAACTGTCGGTCCACCAACATGTGGTGCCTGCTGTGGTGCACATATGGGAGTTTTGGCAAAAGATGAAATTTGTATCAGTACTACGAATAGAAATTTTCCAGGGAGAATGGGTCATGTTGAATCTCAAACATATCTTTCATCTCCTCTTGTAGCAGCAGCTTCTGCAGTAACTGGAAAAATTACTGATCCGAGGGACTTGATTTGAAGGGCAATGTCATAAAATATCCTAGAGATAATATTGATACTGATGTAATTATTCCAGGTCAGTATCTCAAAGTCCATGACTATGCTGAACTTGCCACTCATGCCATGGAGGGACTGGACCCTGATTTTCATTCAAAAGTAAAAGAAGGCGATTTTATCTTGTCTGGAAAAAATTTTGGTTGTGGTTCATCTCGTGAACATGCTCCAATTGCACTATCTCATTCAGGCATAAAAGCCGTTTTAGCTCTTTCTTTTGCTAGAATTTTTTATAGAAATTCAGTTGATGGGGCATTTTTGTTGCCAATTGAAATTGAGGAGGATGCATATAATGGAATCTCCGAGGGAGATGAAATTGATATTAATATTGAAAACAACGAAATTAAAAATCTTACAAAAAATCAAACATACAAAATGAAACCCTTTTCAGAAATTATCGGAAAAATTATTGAAGCTGGTGGACTTTTCAATTACAAACCAGACTAGGATTAAAAATGGGAAAAACACTTTTTGATAAAATCTGGGATGCTCACATTGTAGTAGAAAAACAATCTGGCCCTTCTTTGATTTACATTGATAGGCATCTAGTACATGAAGTAACATCTCCGCAAGCATTTGATGGTCTACGTATGAATAACAGAAAAGTGAGAAGAACTGATCTTACTATCGCTACAATGGATCACAATGTTCCAACAAGTGACAGGAATCTGCCCATTTTAGACCAAACATCTTCAGTTCAGATTCAAACCCTGGAAAAAAACTGCAAGGATTTTGGAATACAATTATTTGATATTGCAAGCCCAAACCAAGGAATTGTCCATGTCATTGGACCTCAATTGGGAATAACTTTACCTGGAAGTACTATTGTTTGCGGTGATAGTCATACATCAACTCATGGGGCATTTGGTGCCCTAGCATTTGGAATAGGAACAAGTGAAGTAGAGCATGTTTTAGCTTCACAAACATTATGGTTAGAAAAACCTAAACCCTTTGAAATTAGAGTAGAGGGAAAACGAAAGAACCCTCATACTGTTACTGCAAAAGATATCATTTTATCAATTATCAAAAACATTGGAACTGGGGGTGGAACTGGAACAGTAATAGAGTATCGTGGTCAAGGAATTGAAGACCTATCAATGGAACAGCGAATGACTATTTGTAACATGTCTATTGAGGCTGGAGCCAGAGCAGGTTTAATTACTCCTGATGACAAAACATTTGATTATCTTAGAGGTAGAAAATATGCTCCAAAAAATTATGAATCTCTTGTTGAATATTGGCGTGAAAATCTAAAAACAGATTCTGATGCAAAATTTGAAAAACAATATACATTGCACATTGACAACATTGCACCTCAAGTTAGTTGGGGAACAAATCCTGGAATGACTTGTGATGTTACTGATTCAATTCCTTCTCCTGAAGAATATTCCAAGGGGGATCAAAACCAAAAGAAGGGAGCACAAAAAGCTCTTGAATACATGGATTTGATACCCGGAACTCCAATTACTGATATCAAAATTGATAGAGTCTTTATTGGATCTTGTACAAATGCAAGATTAGAAGATCTTATAGAAGCATCTAAGGTTATCAAGGGAAGAAAAGTTTCGTCAAATGTTCGAGCTATGGTGGTACCAGGTTCTCAAATGGTAAAAAAACAAGCCGAAGAGATGAATCTTGATAAAATCTTTATTGATGCTAATTTTGAATGGAGAGATGCTGGATGTAGTATGTGTCTTGGGATGAATCCAGATATATTGTCTCCTGGTGAGAGATGTGCAAGTACCTCCAATAGGAATTTTGAAGGAAGACAAGGAACTGGCGGTAGAACTCATCTTGTTAGTCCTGTAATGGCTGCTGCTGCGGCAATTGAGGGTCATTTTGTTGATGTTAGAAAAATGGATTTAAGATAAGATGGAACCATTTACAAAAGTAAAAACAATTGTCACTCCATTAGATAAGGTAAATGTAGATACTGATCAAATTATTCCCAAACAATTTCTTAAACTTGTCCAAAAATCTGGTTTTGGAAAATTTTTATTTTTTAATTGGAGATATGATGAAAATGAAAACAAAAGGCCAGATTTTGTACTAAATAATGACAAGTATAAAAATTCAAAAATTCTTGTTGCAGGTGATAATTTTGGCTGTGGTTCTAGTCGTGAACATGCTGTGTGGGCTTTACAGGATTATGGTTTTTCAGTAATTATTGCCCCCTCATTTGCTGATATCTTTTATAGCAATTGTTTCAAAAATGGAATCTTACCAATCAAATTAGATGAGAAAACAGTAGAGAAATTGCAACAACAATTAGATGAGATAGAAATTGATTTAGAAAATCAGAGTATAACTACTCCTGATGAATTAATTTCATTTGAAATTGATTCCCACAAGAAAAAAATTCTTTTGGAAGGATTAGATGATATTGCTCAAACCCTTCAATTTGAAGACAAAATTTCTGAATTTGAAAAAAAATCTAAAGTCCCATCTGTTTTATAATTTTTTTTATTTGTTTTTGATTTCGTTCTAAAATAGTAGGAGATTCAACATCAATCCATTCTTTGTTTCCAATATCGTATGCATTAATTTTTCCTTCTTTTGATAGCTCTTGTAAAATATCATATGACAAATTAATTTGTTTTTGATTTGATTTAGATTGAATTCTTTTTAATATGTTCTTTTCTAAAATGTATATTCCTAGACATTCAGACATTGGTAAATTTAAGATTGGCTTTTCTTTGAATTCTTTGATAATTCCATCTTTCACCAAAGCAAATCCTGTTTCTTCTTTTCTTTTTTTTCTTGTTGCAATACAAGCACTACTCTTTTTGTTTTTAAAAAATTGTAACATTTCTTTAAGATCTATTGCACACAAATTGTCTACGAACCATAATAAAAATTCTGAATCTCCTTTTAACAAATTTTTGATATGCAGTAAATCCCCTCCGGTTCCGCTATGCGAATCCTGAACAAATGTGATTTTTTTAAATCGTGGATGGTGCTTATAGTAATTTTTTACCTGGGCACCTAATCCTTCAAAATTTGAAATTATAATTATGTCTGAAATTAGTTTTGAATTTCCAAGGTATTTAACTAAATAATCAATTAACGGTTTTCCGTTAATTGGAGTCATAGCTTTGGGAAAAAATTCTGTATATGGTTTGCCTCTAGTTCCTTTGCCTCCGGCTAAAATTACAGCCTTCAAAGTCTAACGATATGATTTTTGCTTTCTTCTTCTGGCACCAGGTCCACCAAATTTCTTTGGTTCTTTTCTTCTGGCATCCCCACTAATCAGATATTTGTCATACTCAGAAATTCTTTGTCTTAGATCTTCTCTGGTAGATTTTGATAATGGGTGATCTTTTGGGTCTTTTTTGGATTTAGTCCAACCAGTTAAAGCTCTTGAAATTCCAGTTGCTGCTGCACTTGCTTGTCCCATATAGCCTCCGCCTCTTACTCTAACTGAAATGTCAATTTTACTTCTTAAATCTCCAGTTATTTCTAAAGGTGCAAGCATAATCTCTCTTGCAGTTTCTTGAGGAATCATTTCTACTGGAATATTGTTAATTCTAACTTTTCCTTGACCTTTTGTGATGTATACGTGTGCACTAGATGTTTTTCTAGTTGCAAAATAAATTTCAGTTTTTGGAGTTGTCATTCAGTCCACCCTATAGTTCTTCCAAGATCTCCCATCGTTGTATAGTTTGAGGCAGACTTTTTTATTTTGGCTTTCTCAAACTGAATTCTTTCAAAAGAACTAAGTTCTTTTGGAGAACCGATGTAGGTTCTAAGTCTTTTATGTGCAGTTAAACCTGATGGTTTCTTTCTAGGTAACATTCCTCGAATCATTCTTTTCATAATAGTGTCTGGTCTTCTTGGATGGAATGGACCATGTTTCGGATGAAGTATGCTTGAAATTTCCAAAAAGTCTCTGTATTCTTTAATAATATTAGAGCGTGTTCCACTAATCATGATCTTTTCACAGTTAATAATTGAAACTCTATTTCCTTTTAGTAATAATTTTGCAACATTTGAGGATAGTCTACCAGCAATATGATCCGTGGCATCTACTACCATAGGTCTGTCTGTGGAAACGGTATTTTCTTGACTAGCCAAGTAATACCACTCCTTTTCCAGTTGGATTTTTTTCAATTAATTCTGAATAGCTGATGATTTTTCCGCCATTTTCAATAATTTTTGTTGCAGCAGAATTTGAAATGGAAAATGAACAAAGAGTAATTTTATGAGGGATATTGCCTGTTCCTAATACCTTACCTGGAAAAACTACCATGTCATTTTCTTTAGTTAATTGACCAATTCTGTACAAATTGATATCCCGTCTGGCAACTGATGGTTTTAGCACACATTCTGCTAACTTAGCCCAAATCGGTGCATTATTTGAAGCAGATGCCTTTTTTAGATCTTTTGCCATACGTATAACAACTTGATTAGTCATGTGAATAATGCGTTTTAAGACCCAAATATAATGTGTATGTTTGTTATTCTTCTATCTGATCAATCATTTCTTTGAATTCTGCTAATCTTTTGTTGACTTCTTCTACCCCCGCAAGAATTACTTGCTCTGGTTTAAGAGATCCAGTTGATTCTACAGTTAGAATTCTTTCATCTTCATTGTCAGTTTCCGTCAGAACTGCAATATTTGATGAGTTCCATTTTGCATGCTCACTGCCTCTACCTAATCTTGCATAACATTCAACCTTGACTCTTTGACCTGTAGCTAGTTGAACGATAGGAATGCTTTCAGAAACTGGTTTTATCAAGTCGTTTTCTGAGATTAACTCGTTTGATAGTACTTTCCTTGTTACATCAGAGTCACCCGAGTCTAATACTAACATAACTTTGCAATTTGAACAGCCAGTTTCACTTTGACAATCACATTTTGATGGTTCATTAAATCCATTCAAGTCAGTCTTGAGTGGGATTAATCCCAATCTGTGTGCTAAACCTTCATCTGGTATAGCTGATGTATTTTCTAAAATATCGACAGTATCTATTGCAAACACAGGAACACCATTTAGACAAACACGTCTAAGTGCGTTAGCATACTGTAATGGGACGCCTTTAAGTTTTACAGACATCTTATTGTCATCTTTGTTAATAACTTCTAATGAAGACAAATCTTGAAGAAAATCTCCAAAGTCCCCATAAAAATCTAGCTAGGTTCGCAGAGAGGGAAAGTGGTTCTGATGATAAAAAAACAAGAATGATCTAGTTACTCCTTTTCTTATTTTTTCTTTAATTTTGGTCCTAATTTTACATATTTTGTGTAAATTAAAAACCCAGGTTCTAGATTCATCCTCTCAAATGTTCTTTGATGTCTTTTCCTCTCTATACCTTCTTTTTAGCTGGAAAATCTTCTGACATGAATAACTATTCTCATTAGATGACATAAAATGTGCTTAGCTAGAATTATGAATTTTTTCGAGTAATCTAAACCCAAAATTAAAGACATGTCATTATTAGAAATTAGAATTTTTTAGAATAATTTATGAACACCATAATTGTTTTTTTAATTTGTCAACTTCTATTTCATAATCACAATCACTACATGTAATCCAACTTCGATCCTTTAATACATGCAAACTAACTTCATATTTTGTTAAGACCAAATTGGTTCCATCACAATGAGGACATAAGGCGTTTAATTTGGTCACATATATTATTGGAACAAAATGTATATTATTACTCGTTAACAACTTAGCTAATTAATCATAATTGACCAAAAAAAGAATTGTGATTTTTAATCGATTAGTCTAAAAATAAAAGAAATTTCTTTGGGATATCAAAGTGATTTCTCAAAGCCTAAAAATATGCAAAATATTTGAACTTTGATGGCAAATAAAGTAAAAAGAATTTTAGTACCTATAGATGGTCTAGAAATTCTTTACGAAGATTAAACAAAGCAATATCTTTAGCAAAAAAATCAGAAACAGAAATTATTAAATTACATGTCATTAAAACATCCCTTTCTGAAATAGAAATTATTAAAACAATTTTTAAATTTGCATTGAATAAAAATTATAAAAACTTCATGACAAATACCAAGAAAAAATGTTCTTAAAACAAAATCCAATTTATTGATATGATAGAATATTCTGATGAAGGAGAAAAAATAGTTTCATTTGCTGCTAAAAATAAATGTGATCTTATTGTAATGGATTCTAGGGGTTTAGGTTCTATCCGAGAAGCATTTCTTGGAAGTACCTTAAACCATGTTCTTCATACATCAAAGATTCCAGTAATGATTGTAAAGTAACTGCTTTTTAATGCCCTGATTTATTTTGGCTTTTTTCAAACTTTTTGATATGTACTTTATGGGAATTTTTATAGCATAACTGTTATGTTTCGAGATTTCTCTCTTGAAATCTAGAGATAATGTAAATTTGCTAAGATTGTACGTATAGATAAATACCAAATTATCATATGCTATTTTAGAAATGGCTGATGTAACTGTGGTACGGTTTTCTTTTGAAGGAGAGAAATTTGAGATTTTGGTAAAGCCTGATCCAGCACTGAATTATAAACTTGGAAAGAAAAAAGATATTTCATCTATCTTAGTTTCTGATGAAATTTACACTGATTCTAATAAAGGAACAAAACCCTCTACTGAAAAACTCCTCAAAGCTTTCAAAACTGAGGATGCAACAGAAATTGCTCAAAAAATTCTTGAAAAAGGTGACCTGAATCTAACAACTGACCAGAGACGTAAAATGATTGAAGAAAAGAAAAAGCAAATTGTTGAATTTATTGCAAAGACATTTGTTGATCCTAGAACTCATTTACCACATCCACCACTTAGAATTGAACAAGCAATAAAAGATGGACGAGTTTCTGTAGATCCTCAAAAAACAGTAGATGAACAGATTAAAGATATTGTGGAAAAACTTCGCTCTATAATTCCTCTAAAATCTGAGAATCTTTCACTTGAAATTATTGTCCCGGCACAATACGCTTCACAATCATATGCTGTTCTGAAATCAGTAGGTTCTTTAAAGAAAGAAGAATGGCAAAATAATGGTTCGCTAAAAGCAATACTTGAAATACCCGCTGCAGCAAGGCCAAACGTGATTGATAGATTAGGTTCTATAACCAAAGGTTCTGCTACAGTAGAGGTAATGAAATAATGGATAATAGAAGAAAATACGTTATCCCTGGTGATGTAGTGACTACTGGACCATTTAGACCCGAACAAAATGTTGTCTTGGAAGGAAACAAGATAATTGCTACTACAGTAGGTATTTCAGAAATTTATGATGATTCTGTTAAAGTAATCCCGTTGACTGGAAAGTATATTCCAAAAATTAATGATTTGGTAATTGGCAAAGTAGTCTCACATTCATCATTATCATGGGAATTGGATATCAATTCTTGTTATGTTGGATTTTTGCCAGCACAAGACGTTTTTGGACGTGATTTTTCAGCACATGCTGATGACCTATCTTCTAAGTTAAAAACAGGAGATCTTGTTGCTGCAAGAATCGCCAATTTTGATAGAACGCGTGATCCTCTAGTAACCATTTCTGATAGAGATCTTGGGAAGATAGACTCTGGAGACTTAGTTAAAATATCTTCAAGCAAAGTTCCACGTCTAATTGGAAAAAGAGGTACTATGATTCAAACCATTGAGATGGCTACAAATGCTGCAATAACCATAGGACAAAATGGTTGGGTGGTTGTCTCTTGTGAGAATCCCGAGGGATTATTAAAGGCTAAAAAAGCAATTCAAATGGTTGACGAGCAAGCACATGTTGCAAATTTGACTGATCAGGTAAAAGAAATGTTAGAATCAAAGGGTGAATCATAGTGGGTGGAAGAGAATCAGAATTAGTATTATTAGATGAAAATGGTATTCGATGCGACGGAAGAAAAATTGATGAACCAAGAAGAATAATGATCAAAGCCGGCGGTTTAAAAAATGCCGACGGCTCTGCTTATATTGAATTTGGTGATAACAAAATACTTGTTGGTGTTTTTGGCCCAAGAGATGTTCATCCAAAACATATGTCAAACACAGATACTGGAATTTTGAGAGTTAGGTATCACATGGAACCTTTTTCAGTAACTGAAAGAAAAAATCCTGCTCCTTCTAGAAGAGAGATTGAAATTTCTAAAGTCATCAAAGAAGCACTACAACCAGCAGTTATGCTAGAAAAATTCCCAAGAACTGCAGTCGATGTTTTCATTGAGGTTCTTCAAGCTGATGGTGGAACTCGTTGTGCTGCACTTTCTGCTGCATCTGTTGCCTTAGCTGATGCTGGCATTCCTATGAGAGACATGGTTGCAGCATGCGCTGCTGGAAAAGTTGCAGATACTGTAATTCTTGATGTCAACAATGAAGAAGATCAAGCTGGTCAAGCAGACATGCCTATAGGTTACATGCCAAATCTTGAAAAAATTACTTTATTGCAGCTAGATGGTGTTCTTACTCCTGAAGAATACAAGAAATGTGTCGAAACAGGAATTAACGGCTGCAAAATTGTTTATGATTTACAAAAGAAAGCATTGAATGAAAAGTACTTTGGTAATGGAGGAGAAGAGTAAATGTCATTAGGGGTAATAGATGAATTAAAGAAATCACAAATTCTTGAATTATTAGAACAAGGAAAGAGAATTGACGGTAGAGCATTAGATGAATCAAGAGAATTAACCATTGAAACTAATGCAATTCCAAAAGCAAATGGTTCTGCTAGAGTTCGACTTGGTGGTAGTGAAGTAGTCTGCGGTGTAAAAATTCAACCTGATAGACCTTTCCCAGATATGGGTGATAAGGGAATCTTCATCTGTACCGCTGAGCTTTTGCCATTATCTCATCCTAGTGTTGAAACAGGACCACCTGGTCCTGATGTCATTGAATTGGCAAGAGTTGTTGATAGAGGAATTAGAGAAAGTCATATGATTGATTTATCTCAATTAGTAATTGAAAAAGATAAGTCTGTTGTAGGTGTTTTTGCTGATAATGTTGTAGTTGATTACGCTGGTAATCTTTTTGATGCATGCGCCTATGCTGCAACAGCTGCTGTTTTATCCTCAAAAACTCCAAAATGGGAGTTGGTAGACGATGTTCCCAAACTAGTCGAAGACCAAGAAACAGATGTGCCCATCACAACAATTCCTGTGTCTGTTACTATGGGAAAAATTGGAAATTACATTATAGTGGACCCAAATGCTGATGAATGGGATGTAATGGATGCAAGAATTACAATTACAACTGATTCTGATGGAAATATTTGTGCACTACAAAAAGGAGGAGATGATGGTTTCAGTTTGGATGAAATAATAAAATGCGGTGAAATTTCTGTAAATATTGGCTCAAAAATCCGAGAAAAGTTAAAAGAAGTAAAAGGTGGCGATCAATAAAATGGCAAAGAAAAAATCTCTAAAAGGATTGGGTGCAAGATATGGAATTAAAATTAGAAAACAGTACACCAAGATTCATCTTACTCTAAAAGAAACGAGAACTTGTCCAGAATGTGGCTCAAAAAAATTTACTAGAGATGCCGTCGGAATATGGTCCTGTAAAAAATGCAGTTTTAAAATTGCAGGAACAGCATATGACATCAAGCTTTAATGCAAAAATCATCGTTGATGCAAAAGAGAAAACAAGAGCAATTTTTGATTCAGTAGATACTGATAACGAATGCTATCCTGAAAATCCAACAAAAACAACAATGTCTCTAAATGAAAAAATTGAAATTTCTATAAATTCCGAACATATTCCTCATCTTCGTGCAAATCTTAACTCTACTTTACGTTTAATTCAGGCAAGTTATGATTCTATTGAATCGGTAAAGATATAATGAAACTCTAAACAACGATTTAACATGTCAGCAGGACAAATGCCGCCTTGGCTTCAAGAACAACTGATGAAACTACAACAATCACAACAGAATTTACAATCAATAATGACTCAAAAACAACATCTTGAAATGGAAAAAGTTGAGACAGAAAAAGCCCTTGAGGAATTAAGAAAAGCAAATGATTCAGATAATGTCTACAAACAGGCTGGCTCAATTCTGATAAAATCTACAAAGAAAGACCTAATTGATGACCTTGAAGAAAGACTTGAGATGGCAAAAACTCGTTCAACTGTTCTTGAAAAACAAGAAACAAGAATCAAAGAAACTCTAAAAGAACAAGAGACAAAGATTACTGAAATGATGAAGGGTGGAGCCGGAAGTGGTGCAAAGATGGCAGACCAACCTCCTACAAGTGAAGATCCTAGAAAGTAATCTCACTAAAATTTCAAATAAAATATTAACAAATTAATCCAACTCAAATTATTGAAACTAGAAAATTTGCGAATAATTGTAGACGAACGTGAACGTAAAAGCGGAATTCCTGATCTACTAAAATCTGTGGGTCTAAATTTAGAAATGAAAACTCTCCCAATAGGAGATTATATTGTAGCGCCAGAAACAGTAGTTGAAAGAAAAAGTATTCGTGATTTATTATCATCTGTTTTTGACGGAAGATTATTTGATCAATGCTCAAGACTAAAGGAACATTTCCAATACCCAATAATTTTGATGGAGGGAAATGTTGATGAAATAGATGAAATAGCTGATAATCCATTAATCTTTTATGGCGCAATTTCAACAGTTGTCATTGATTTTAAAATTCCAGTAATTCCTACACCTAGTGCAACCCATACTGCAAAGCTACTTGTTTCGATGTGTTCAAGAAAAGAATCCACCAAAGGACCATATTTAAAAAAAATCCGAAAATCCAATGATTTAGAAAAACAACAACTATCATCCTTGTGTAGTCTTCCAGGAGTGGGTGAGAAATTTGCCAAAAGAATGCTAGAAAAATTTGGAACTCCTCTCAAAGTTTTCACTGCAACTACTGCTGACCTTGCAAAGGTTGAAGGATTAGGTGAGGCAAGAGCAAAAAAAATAAAAAAAATTCTAGAATCACAAAGCAAATTTCTAAAAACATCAAATCAAAAAACTCTACATGATTCATGATATAGTTAGATGAATTAACAAATTTGTGCACTTGATGTTTGTTTCTCTTGATTGGCTGAAAAAGTCTGTTTTTTCAAACATTTCAAATTTTAAAAAATGTTAAACTATGTGTCGCTCATTTATAGGGTGGTATAGAAGAAGATTTCCTCTTGAGCAGTTTTCTTTTTAACAATGTTCCACAATTTGGACATTCCTTTCCTGAGATGTGATTTGTTCGACAACCTGGACAATAATGAATCCATCTTCCAACATCTCTGATTCCTGTAGTCATTATTGGTGAAGTTTTTAGACCTATGTTCTTTGCTACATTTGTTATTGCAAAGTCATCAGTAATTATTTGACCCTTGAGTTTAATGCACAGGGCGATTATTGAAATGTCTTGTTTTGATAATTGTTGATAATCTCCTGTTTTTTTTGCCAATAAAATTGCAGAATTTGTTGATTCATTATCTGGATCCATTATCTTTATTCGATTTGTTTCCAAAAGAGTTCCTAATGCGTCATGATTTTTTTTAATATGTTTGATTTCTTCGTATACAAGTGATGTAGTATAGCAATCACCATCTGATCCAAATGGAACTCCTGCATAAAATGCACTCGCGTCTAAAATTCTAAAATCCAAGTTTGCTCATCTGTCTCAAACCACGTTTCTTTAATCGTATAAAGACTGCTGGTTTTTTGTATTTTTTTATTATGATTGGTTCTTCAAATCCTGCTGATTTTACAACCTGTGCATCCATAACTATGCTGCAATCATGCGATGAAATTACTTCAATTTTTTCATCGGGAACAACAATGGATTCTAATCTATAAACTGGTGCAACAGGTGTTATTATCAAAACATCCAAACTTTCATGAAGAATTGGACCTCCTAATGAAAATGAGTGACCCGTTGAACCACTAGGAGTTGCAATAATCACTCCATCCATTTTTTGTTTTACCGTATCATTTTGAAATTTTATTTCAATTTCTGCAGTTTTTGTAAGATTTGTTCTACAGATGTAAATCTCATTTAGTGCTGGTGGGAATTCTTTTCCTCCACGTGATGCAACAACTCTCGTTCTTTTATCCAAAAAGAATTTGTCTTTTAAAATATTATTTATTGCCTCATCAATCTCTTCAATGGTAATTTCTGCTAGAATTCCTCTGTTGCCTCCTACATTAATAGTAAGAATGGGTGTTTCATTTTCCAGATTCCTGAACACTCTAAGAGTAGTTCCATCCCCTCCAAGGGTAACTACAAGATCTAGCTTCATGTTTTTTAGTTCTTCAAGTGATTCTAGTTTCTTTGCTCCTTCAACTTCTACTGGGGAAATAGTAAATACTTTAGATTTTTTTGCTAGAAATTTTTTTGCGACGTCTCTGGCAGCATTTTCTGAATCTTTTGATCCTACCTTACTTACAACTGCAACTTTATGAAGTTTCAAACATATCCCATTGTTTTCATTTACATAAAAATGATATTTTATTTAATTTTCTAGGAAAAACAATTAAGTATGAAAACAAATTCTCAAAATACTATGAGTTATGCACATCCCGAAGTGTTAGTTGATACCGAATGGGTATCTCAAAATCCTCCTAATGACAATAGGAAATTAGTTGAAGTAGATTATGATCCTGTAAATGGATATCAAAAAGGTCACATCAAAGGAGCTAGCCTAATTTGGTGGAAACGTGATATCAATGATCCCGTAACCCGAGATATCATTAATAAAAAACAATTTGAAGAATTAATGTCAAAAAATGGAATTACAAAAGACTCTGAAGTAATTCTTTATGGAGACTTTAACAATTGGTTTGCAGCATTTGTTTTTTGGGTTTTCAAGTATTATGGACATGAAAATCTCAAAATTATGAATGGTGGGAGAAAAAAATGGGAATTAGAAAATAGAGAATATACAACAGAAGAACCACATCTTACTTCAACAACATATTCTGCAGTCCCTCCTGATGAAGGATTACGAGCATATCTATTTGATGTTAGTCGTACAATAGACCGTGAAGATACTGTAATGGTAGATGTAAGATCACCAAAAGAATTCACAGGTGAGATTACTGCTCCTCCTGAATATCCAATGGAACATGCACAAAGAGGAGGACACATTCCCGGCGCAAACAATATCCCATGGGCAACTGCAGTAAACGATGCTGATGGAACATTCAAGTCTGTTGAAGAATTAAAACAAAATTATGAACCAAAAGGTGTTACTTCCGATAAGGATGTAATCTGTTATTGCAGAATTGGAGAAAGATCATCTCACAGTTGGTTTGTTCTAAAGTATCTACTTGGCTACCCAAAGGTTAGAAACTATGATGGTTCATGGACTGAATGGGGAAACATGATAGGAAATCCTGTGGAAAAATAAATTGCTCTTAGACCTTCCTGTTCTAAAGAAAGGTTCTTTTTACTATATCAAAGACGGTGACACTGATTTTATCATGGAAGACAAAACAAAAAGAGGTTTAACAGTAAAAGAAACCTCTATTGATGACAAGCTTAAAGTCAAAGCCGATAAGGGCATGATCCATGATATGGATGGAATTGGACATTGGGTACCAATTCGATGGTATTTCTCCAAAGACCAATTTAATCTAGAACAAGTTCTAAAACATGCAGAATCTATGGAGAAAAAATACACTGAACTTCGTGAACTTACATGTCCTGATGATGACTGATAACCTTTTTAAATAAATTCAAATAATTCAAACTAAATGTCATTACTTCTAAAAGATCGAGTTTGGTCAATGGAAGCACCAACAGCAAAGAGAGGCGTGTATCCTTTACATGGCTTTAAACTTGGACTTTACAGATTACCAATTAAACTTGAAGAACCTAATGAAATAAAATCTGTACATGAGGGCTTGAAAAAGGCATTTGAGATGGATGCATATGCAGACAGAATTTTTGCCACATATCGATGGAAAGAACAGAATATGACCAATCCTGATGCAAAGGGATACGAAGAAGTTGAACTATCTGTAACTGTAGAAATAGTTACTGGCGAAGTTGTTGATATAATTTATCAAATTTTCCCAATTGAAAAATTTGGAGATCCTAATTGGGTTAAAGATTATAGAAAAAAGGCAGACCATTTTGCAAAAATGGTCATAGATACTATTCTACGTAACACCATCTTGGCAGACAAGATGATTTCTTATCTTGCAAAATCTGAGAAACTAAATGAACCCCAAGCAATTAAACGATTAGAAGAATTAACTCCACTGGCAAAAATTGTCCTTGGTGCTAAACCAAAACCAGCTGAAGCAGCTGAAGAAATTGAAGAAGATGAAGGAGAAATTGAAGTACCAGATGGTGCTAAACCTGGTCCAATAGACGTGGACTATAAATCAAAGATGAAACCCTCCTCACCATTTACTGGAGCTGATCATACCATCAAAACTTGGGGTAGAAGAGGATCCAACAACGCAATCTTGGGTGTTTGGGGAGAATTTGTTTCAGTTGATTATGATATTTGTGTAGCTGATGGTGGGTGCATAGAAGCATGTCCTGTTGGTGTTTACGAATGGTTTGACACACCAGGAAATCCTGCATCTGAGAAAAAACCACTAATGTCTAAAGAACCTGATTGTATATTTTGCTTGGCATGTGAGGGAGTTTGTCCTCCACAGGCAATCAAGATCTTTGAGCAAAAATAAGTAAAAAATATTGCAAGTATAAATAGCGATTAGTCATTTTGAGAAACTAGGGATGGCACTAAATCCTTTCACACAATTTATCTTTGATCTGTTTATTTTATCAGCAATTATAATCACTGCCTACACTTGTAACTTTTACTATCTTGCATATCTTTCTGGTAGAAGAAAAGAAATCCTAAACACTACTGAAATGGGAACTCCATCAGTTACGATACAACTTCCTATCTATAATGAAAAATATGTAGCAAAAAGATTGGTTGATGCCGTATGTCACATGGACTATCCAAAAGAAAAAATGCGCATAATGGTATTGGATGATTCTGATGATGATACTGTTGAACTTTTAGGAAACGTAGTTAATGATTACAAAAAACATGGATTCAAAATTGAACATGTAAGAAGAGGTACAAGAAAAGGTTACAAGGCTGGCGCATTGAAATATGCAATGCAAACTACAGATACTGAATACGTTGCAATTTTTGATGCAGATTTTATTCCTCCTGATTGGTTCTTAAAACGAGCAATTCCTCACTTTTCAAAGTCTAACATTGGATTAGTTCAGTGCCGTTGGGGTCATGTCAATGAAAATTATTCAGCAATCACACAAGCACAAGCGCTTAGCCTTGATTTTCACTTTCTTATAGAACAAAAAGCTAAGAGCAATTCGCATTTGTTTATGAATTTCAATGGAACTGCTGGAATCTGGAAACGAGATTGTATTGAAGATGCAGGGGGTTGGCACACCGCAACTTTGGTTGAAGATCTAGACCTTAGTTATCGTGCACAAATGAAAGGCTGGAAATGTGTGTTTCTGCCAGATATCGTAGTTGATGCAGAACTTCCTGTTCAGATGAATGCTGCAAAGAGACAACAATTTCGTTGGGCAAAAGGATCAATACAATGTGCAGTCAAATTGTTAACTGATATTGTAATAAAACGTAAAGTTGCAGTAGAGACAAAAATTCAGGCATTCATTCAACTAACACGACACATTGTCTATCCTTTAATGCTCATTCAATTTCTTGCATTGCCAATTCTTCTAGCTTCACACATGAATCTTTATGTTGTAAGCTTTATTCCTGCACTAACAATTGCCACATATCTTGCCATGGGACCTGGGGCTTACATAATGATAATACAGAGCATGTATCACAAGTCTTGGAAATCAAAGGCAAAAATTCTTCCAGCTCTCCTGGTGTATAATGCTGGAATGTCTGTTAACAATAGTGTTGCAGTATTTGATGCTGTATTGGGGAAGAAAAATGAATTCTTGAGAACACCAAAATACGGAATAATTACCAAAGAAGATGACTGGAAAAACAAGGCATACAATTTACCCTTTACTCAAACAACATTACTTGAGATATTTTTCGGTGTTTATGGAATTTTAGGAATTTTTATTTCCATTTTTTCAAATAATCCAATTTTTGTTCCTATAATTGGACTTCAAACAGTTGGATTCTTCTACATAGCATACATGAGTCTTTCCCATACTAGATTTAAAAGAAATAAATCAAGTGAAACTAGAACTTTAAGCAAGAGTGAAAAGATGGCAAATACCATTTACAGACTTTCAATGATAGGAATTGTTGCAATTATCTTATTTGGTGCAATAATGGCCTTTTACGAGTACGATTCTAAAATCTATCCACTAGATAGAATGCGTGGAAACTTAGATGGTATCATTGGTTCATCTGATCCTGTTGCCATTAAATCCCATCTTACGGCAATCAAACAAGACTTGGGAATAGTATTAGACAATCTTTCTGAGAACAAAAATCCCGTATGGATTTTCCCTACAGAATCTACAAATTTCTTGCGAATAGAAAGTGATGTGAACACTCTCATTACTAGCATTGAAAAAATATCTGCTGTTCCAAAGGATAGCTCTGCATATCACACTGGCATGATGGATATTAGCGATAGGGCTTTACTAATCAAAACAAATTTGATGGATGCAACACCTTACATGTATGTCAGTATTTCCAATGTGGTATTTAGTACAATTTGGATAGCAGCTATAATTGGTATATTTGCAGCACTCAAAAGGAAGAAAGAACAAATCAAAGAAATTGATGATTCTGGAGTCTAAGAAATATTCAACTCTTTTCTAATTTCATCTACTGCCCTTATTCCGTAAATATCTCTTATTTGCTGAATTCTAATTGATTCTTTAAGCATGTCTCTTCCAATAACATTAATCAAGATTGAAAATAGATCACTGAATCTAATCTCCCATCTGTCTGCACAATCAAAAATTTTACCTACTGCCCACTGTCTTACCTCATGAGGAAGTGGAATATTTTCACCTGATTCTATTGTTATTCTATCAAAAAGATTAACAATATCAGCGGTTTGTGATGCCATGTTTTCAAGTTTTTTTGCATCTCCATATTTTGATTCAGAAAACATTCTAATGTTTGATTGAAATTCTGATAACTTTAACAATGCCATCATCTCTTTTGATGAATCGCTTGAGGCCTTGTTTGTGACATTTTTGACAGATTGCAGTTCTTCAAAAATTTTATCGGTTTTTTTATGAAATTCAGAAGTTGATGAATCTTGTCTTTTCAGCACGTCATTTACTGAAGAAATTTTTTGCTCTATGCTATTTGTTTTATCATATACATTTTTCTTAAAATTGGAAAAATCTTCCTGAACTGATTTTAGACCTTCTCCAACAAAGGCAGTAGAATCTGCTCTATGGGTTAAGGAGCCAATTTCAGTCTCAATTTTATCTATTTTCCCACTGAGATCTTTGATAGCATTTATGTTCATATTGTTGACAGATTCAGCATCTGAGGAAATTGTGTTAAATTGTTGTTTTAGACCTTCAATTACTCCTCCTAGAGATTCTATTTTTGATGCCTTTGATGATATTGCATCAATTGTTACTTTGATTGCCTCTAGTTCTGAGCTTAGAGCTGATGCGGAATTTACCTTGTCTGAAATATTCCCAATCTCTTCTTTGAGACTTGTAACTATCTGTGAATTTGTTTCTAGTTGATCTGTTTTTCCAGAAATATTTTGAATGTTATTTTTTAAATTGTCAATCTCTGATCCAATCTCTAAGAAAGAATCTGTTTTTCCAGAAACCTTTCTTAAATCGTCTCTTACTTCATCAATTCTCTGAGCAATTTTTATTATCATCTGAGAATTATTTCTAATCGAGTTCATGCTATCTTCTACTTGTTGAGATAGATCTAGAATCTTTGGTGATGATTTTTGTATTTCATTAATCTTGTTGACTTCTTCTTGAATCTTTGCAGTTTGATCATTAATTTTTGTTACTAGATTTGATTGTGTCCTTACTTGATTTAATCCTGCATAGAGTTTTTGGGTGTCATCTTCTAAAAGATTGATTTGTTTTGATTGCTTTTGTATATTTTCAAGAGTAGAAGTAAGGGTATCAATCATTCCTTTCATAGATACGAGAACTTTTTGATTATCACTGAAAATTTTGGACATTACTTTGATTTCTTTTTGTAATGCTTTGCTTGAATCAGAAACCGTAGCTACCTTTTTTAGAATTGCGGCTGGTGTAGGTTCACGTTTGGTAATTTTTTTTGTGGTACTTGCAGTCCTTTTTGTTTTTTTCTTTGATTCCTTGGTAGCCATATCTATTCAAAAGAAAATCTGACGTTAAAAAAGTTAGGTCAAAAATAAAAAATGAGAAGAGTTACTTGTTGACAACTTCTGGTTCATGAAGTAATTCATGAAATGTCTTTTCAGCCAAACCATTTGCTGTTTCAACAAAACCTTTTGGACAATATTCACATTGAATCATAAAGTACGGTATGGTACCGTACTATTAATAATCAGGTAATTCTAATGTAACCCATTATGCAGTCAGATACCCCAGGTCATATCTCTACATTATTTTCAGCTGACCTACTCATCACTCTGCAATTATTTTGTTTCAAATAGCCATAAAGACCTTCAAAGAAAAATCATTTTTTCTTTGAACTCTAAAATTTTTTTGTTTATTGCTAGTTGCGCAACGGTTTTTAAATAAATTTGAGAACCTAAGACATGCAAAATTCTGCATTACAGATTGATTCATCGGGAATTCAAAGCTCGTTGAATAATACTGTATCAAGCTTAATTGAACAAATTACCCCAGAATTACCTCATACTACATTTGTAACTGATTTAGCTTTTATCATGATTATTGGAGCAGTTGTAACTCTTGCCTTTTTCAAAATCCGACAACCATTGATAATTGGATATCTTTTTGCAGGTATGCTTATTGGTCCGCTTTCCCCTCTCTGGTCTTGGGTATTGCCTGAAGGTGGACCCTCACCTGATGTTTTAGAAGGAGTTGGAATATTATCTGATATATCTGCACTCAATTTGTTTTCTGAAATTGGTGTGATTTTGCTTTTGTTTGTAATTGGCATTGAATTTCCCTACGCAAAGATTCGAAGCATTGGTAGAGTGGCAATTGGAGTAGGTACTATTGGATTGTTCACTACTCTTGGTGCTGTATTTTATGCAGCTAGTGCACTAGGAATGAATTTTATGGACTCGCTGTTTATTGCAGGAGCTCTTTCAATATCTAGTACTGCAATTATTGTAAAAATTTTAGAAGAGTTGGGAAGGATCAAAACCCAATCTTCAATTCTTGTATTGGGAATATTGATTGTAGAAGATGTAATTGCAGTCATTTTGATTTCTTCATTGCAGTCAATTGCACTTGTTGGAACCGTATCTATAGAATCTATTGTGGTTGTGGTTATTGTTGCAACTGGATTGATTGTTGGAACCTTTACTATTGGAACCAAGGTTATTCCTCCACTTATTGATCGAGTAGCAGCCTCAGAACATCATGAAATATTACTCTTGAGCGTTCTTGGGGTCTGTTTTGGATATGCATTATTGGCAAATATTGTAGGTTTGTCTGTAGCAATTGGGGCATTTCTTGCTGGTGTTTTGGTTGCAGAATCAAAATCTGCTGAAGTCTCAAAACTACTAGCTAGTCCAATTAAGGATATGTTCGTAGCCATCTTCTTTATTTCAGTAGGTGCATTAATGGATATATCTCAACTTGAAAATTACATCTTTATCGCTATTGCTCTAATAGCTGTTGCTACTGGTATGAAATTTGGAGGTAATATGTTAGGCAACATTCTGTTTAGGCAAAAAAGAGAAAAATCACTTCGTTCTGCTTTTACCTTAGCATCTCCAAGAGGAGAATTCTCAATTGTTATAGTAAAAGCGGGAGTTGATATTGGTGCTGTAAGCGCATTTTTGTTCCCTCTAATCGGTGTGATCTCAATCGTAACTGCATTTATTTCTCCATTTCTGGTAAGAGCAAGCGATAAAGTGGTGCCTATTTTAAAAGAAAAAGACAATGAGTGATGAACTAGAGAAATTAATTGCTCAATCTCATGAAGATGTTACTACTTTTGATTTTGAGGGCAATGACGTTCCTTGCATAATTCTTGAAGAAAGAAAATATGATGAAATCTTATCCAAGGTTGCTGGAAAACCTCTTTCAATAAACACTGACCTTAACATATTACAAGATGGACTTGGCCACGTTTTTGTTGAAATTGTTTTAACTTTTTCTGAGGGTGGAATTGTAGAAAAACTAATGATTAATGCAAACAAACATTTGATTTTTTTTCAATCTCTTGCAAAAACATCCATGCTTGCACTATCATCTCCTAAATCCAATTATGGAAAAGACAATGTGTTTATGATTCAGCTTCCTCGACCAGAAAAAGCAGAGGAGGCTCTGGAAATTATTGAAAAAGGTTTGCAAAATAATCAAAGATAAATGCAGTCACCGGGATTCGAACCCGGGTCACGAACTTGGCAAGCTCGAATATTAACCAAACTGTACTATGACTGCAACATCCCTAAAGGTAAAATTTGGATATTAAACTGTTTTTAACTATTTCAGCTAAGAAAACTAATGGATGAAAATCTAATTAAAAAATTGGAGCAAAAAATTCAAGAGACCATTTCAAACAAACAAGAAATTATTCAATTGTCTGAAAATTTATCTTCTATTGAAAATTCGAAATCCTTTATTCTTGGAATTGTCGTAGGACGTATCTATAATGCATTTTATTATCAATCAAAAAGAATCCTAAAAAGAGAACCCACTGATTTTGAATTTCAAGAATTTTTAGAATTTATTAAAGGTAGAAAATCTGAATTAGAAGACTTAGGGTGATGGTTTTCCATCCCAATTTACAACCTTGATCGTTGGAGTTCCTGGTAATTTTACACATGCACTTTTTAGTGATTTTTTTGCTGCCTCTACATGTGCCTCAGTGTTTACGTATAATTCCATGATGCATTGGCCTTGTCTTACTCTGGCCCCAAGGCTTGTTGCTTTGCCCCATGCTCTTCTCATGCCTTCTTGAAGTCTATCTGCACCCGCTGCTGCAATCATTTTATTTTCTCTTAACAAGTTATGTGGGTAAATTCTTAGCCTTGAATAGTATCCTGATTCACCAGTTGTTTTTTCAAGGGTTTTGTTTGCTGCTAGTCTGCATGATTCAATCGCCATATGTCGAATCTGAATTTTTTCATTTAAAAGCAACTGCACACAATACTGATAATTTCCTCTTTTGCCACCTTGAAATTTTGCAATTTTTATTTGTGGCTTACCTTTGATGTATTGTTTTCTAGTAAATGGTTGTCCAGTGCCATCTCTATAGTTTGCCCCATGCATGATAAAAAAACCAAAATCCCCATATTTTAACGGTTAGACATAACTCGATTCTGTTTTTCCAATGCTTATATTGAAAATACATGACTTTCTCTTAATCATGGAAGAAACCCCCCTTGTTGAAGGAGAATTAGTATCTGACCAAGTAAGTATATCAAAAAAGGAAATGATTCATGCTCTTCAAAT
Organism: Nitrosarchaeum sp.; assembly: GCA_965223805.1. Lineage (GTDB taxonomy): Archaea > Thermoproteota > Nitrososphaeria > Nitrososphaerales > Nitrosopumilaceae > HKST03. The sequence goes on from OZ245014.1 coordinate 1,903,469, forward strand.
CAAAGGTTATGGAGAAATTGAAAATGAAAAATTACTTTTAGAACCCTTTGAATCCCTTTATCTGCTTTATTTGGAAAAATTGATACTCATAAAAAGAAAAAAGAAGATTGATTTTGATACTATGATTAATCTTTGCCAAAAAAATGATAATGAGATTTTAACAAAATTTTTGATATATCGAGATTTGAGAAACCGAGGTTATGTTGTAAAAGATGGATTTGGATTTGGATCTGACTTTAGAGTTTATGAGAGAGGTCAGTTTGGTGAAAAAGGAGCAAAATTCCTGATATTTGGATTAAACGAAGGCCAGCAAGAAAAAATGGGAAATCTTCAAAAAAAAATTGATCAAATTACACAAATGGGAAAGGAACCAGTAATTGCAGTCATTGAACGAAGAGGTGAGGTCATTTATTATAAAATAAACAAAATGGATTTTTATGAAAACAAAGCTGGTTTAGAAAAACCTTTTCATATCTAAATGCTAAATGCCCACTCTGAGGAATACTTCAGCAAGTTTTTCTTCTCAGCATATACAAAATCATATACTTCGATATTATTCGTTTCATTTTCCCACAACTCTTCAAAGTCTTTAATTTTTCTCTCAACTCTGGATTTATCATTCCATGATGTAAAGACATCAACTGATTCAAAGTCTCTTGTTTGTGTGGAGAAAGATTCCATGGATGTTCCGGTAAATGCAACTACTTGATCATGTTCATCGATGAATATTCCAATTCTTTCAGAAAATGAATTTGTGATTTTCTCTGAATTTGGTATTGCGATCTTTAATTCAATTTGACCATTATTTACAAAATCTTGGAGCTTTTGAATCTTGGTATCTTTGATAAAAGTACCATCAAATCCTTTGGTATATTTTTCTGAAAATAGTTTTGTCAGAATATTAAGATCAGAAATTTTAAATCTGTGTCCTGTAATCATTCGTAATTTTGCTTTTCCTGAGATAAAATTATCAAAGGCCATAGCTAGTGTAGCCAAAGTCTGAATCGAAATTAAATCAACACACCTGTCATACTCTATGCAATTACTTAGGCATGGAAAGAAAAATTCTGCAACGATATCGTTTTTGTCAGACCGATATTCTTCTTTAAGTTGAATGTCCCTTAATCCCAACAGGATTGTACCGTCTTTTAATTATTTAAAGAAACTATTTTTTGATTATCAAAAATACGTATCTGTTAGACGGATTTCATAAATAGTAATACCTAATTATCATCATATGAACAAACAAGTGAAACTTGCCGCAATAGCAGGACTCATCTTTGTTTTTGCTTTTGCTGCAAACTTGACACTTGCAGAAAATCAGGCTGAAGCAGAGACTACTCCTTTTCCATCAAGAGAAAAGGTAGTTTCTGTAACGGGAACAGCTACAACTTCTGTTGAACCGGATTTGCTGGTAATTACTTTTGGAATGGAAACCCAAGAAAAGACAGCTAAAGAAGCACTGTCTAAAAACTCTGCTGCAATGACTTCCGTTGTTGATGCAATCACATCACTGGGAATTTCTGAAGATGAAATCAGTACTTCTCGTCTTAGCATTTATCCTATATATGACAACTATAGAGACCCAAAAACTGAAAGATATACACAGGAGCTGATTGGATACCGTGTAACAAATACAATAACAGCTGAAACATCTCAACTTGGCATGGCAGCAGACATTATTGATAGTGCTGTATTATCTGGTGCAAACAGAGTTGATAACGTATACTTTACACTTTCTCCTCAGACAGAAATTGACCTAAAAGATGATCTCCTGGGTCAAGCAGTACTTAACGCCAAAAAGAAAGCAGAAAACGCACTTGCTCCATTAAATCATAAAATTATTGGAGTAAAAGCAGTTAGTCTTTCTGAATTTGGAGTTCCTCCACCAATACCATTGTATAGTGGGGCTGCATTTGCCGAGGATGCATCATTCAAATCATCTACTCCTGTGTTTTCCTCAGACCAAGACATCTCTACTACTGCAAGTGTAATATTCTTGATAGGAAGCAACTAGCTTCTTTTTATTTTTTAAATAATGCTCCCGTCGGGATTTGAACCCGAGATCACTGCCTTGAGAGGGCAGTATGCTTAGCCGGACTACACCACAGGAGCTTGTTGAAAAACAATTTCAATCTCAATTTAAAGGAAATGTTTTGACATTGAATCGATTGGTAAAAATTAGTAAGTTGGATCCTTTATACAAAATTTAAAACAAATTGTTCTTATGGATTTTAAAAAACTCATTGAACAACAAGGTCTGACAAAATTTCCTGTTGGATTGAGTGGTTGTAGAACATCTGGTATTAATTTTGATTTATGTGATTATGATATCACAATATTTGATGAAAAATCTGCCCCTGATGCCTTTGTCTTATTTGAAAATGATGTTATCCGTATCCATCATAGTTCACTAAAGGAAAATCAATCAAAAATTTTGATTCAATATGACCAAATGCAAATAATTCAAGATGATTCTTGGGACCTTAGAATGTTCTTATCAAAAATAAAAGAAAAAAGAATGAATCTATTTAATGACTATGCAAAAAACTGTTTGGTTGATTCTCTTTTTTGCTGTGAAAAATGTAAGAGCGGAATAAAATCTTCAAATGTTTTTGCATCATGTTGGCAAAAATGTGCTTCATTTTATTTGGCTGAAGCAATTTGTGCATTAAATCAGAAAAAGCCATCTCCTTCTCACATGTTAGATATGATGAGAAAATTTGAAAAAAATCCTGTCAATAAAAAAATCTCAACTATTAACGAGACAGTAGGAATAGAGCGTGCTATCCCTTCTCTTTTAGAAAGAATGCTGAAATCAACAATGGGCTTTTCAGATATTGTTGAGAAAAACCATCATTCTCAAATTATTAAACAAAAACATGACTTTTTTGTAGAAAACTCCATGTTGTCTGATTGCTATTTTTTCTTGGGATACATCAACAAAGAAAACTTCATTAAAATCAAAAATACTTTAGAGAAACAACCAGATCTAATTCATATCTTAAAGATCGCCTTTGATATTGAGGCTGACTCTAATTTATTATTACAACAAGCAAATCTTGTAAAGAAATCCTGTGATGAGATATTTGAGATAATCTGACTATTTTACTCCTTTATACTAACCTTTTAAAACAAGTAAGATTACTGACTTAACATGGCAGATCAAGCATGTGGATGCGAAGCAGATAGCGGCGATCCTGATTACGCATGCGATTGTGCAATGCAAGGTCATTGTATATGCAGTGCAGATTGCAAATGTACAACCGACGTTTGTAAAGAAGCTGTCGGACAAATGTGATTCGATAGTTTATTACAATCTTATTTTTTATTTTTAAAAATTATTCTTCTTCCTCTTCTTCCAGGCCCCATGATTTTACCAATTCCTTTTGGAATTTATCGGACTGTTTTTCATCAAGAGCAAAACCACAATTTTTGTGCGTAGGAACTACCGTCATACCTTCAAGCTTGAATTCAACTTCAAAAAGGTGAACTTTAGAACATTCGCACATGTCTAGAAATTCTGTAATTTTCCTCTATATTTGCTTATTTGAATAACCTTTAACTATCCGTGGCGTTAATTTTCGTTGATTTGAAGGCAGCATTTATGGCCATATCATTAATTGCAATTTTGATCCTAGGATCATTTTCAATACCATTAGCATCTGCACAAATCCCATCTGGTGGGGTAGCCAAAGAAGGGTCTTGGTATGCTGGTGAAGGTCTCAAACAAGGAGATTATTTTAGTTATTCAATGTGTCATGTTGACTATAAGGAATGTGCTAATTTTGAAATGGATTTGTGGATTAAAGGAGATAAACAGGTAGGTAGTGAATCAAAATGGCTTGCAGAAGTTGTTGTTTATGATGGTAACAAAGTCGTTGTTGGAGAATTAGAATTAGGTAAAGTTGCACCAGAACCCACAGGAGGAAGTGATGAACTTGGTCTTTACAGAGGTGCATTCAAATCTTCAGTTGCATGGCTTTCAGCTTTTGCAACCGCTGATGATAGTTCTGGTGGAAAAGGACCAAAGGAATTTTCTGCTCAATCTTGGGGTAAGATTGGAAACATTGGTGGAGAACAAGTAGCTCCTCTTGACCTTGAAACAATTACAGTTAAAGCTGGAACTTGGGATACAGTTTTAGTTGGATGGCATACTGGTGGACAATCAAGTAGCATTTGGATTGCTGATGACTTTCCTTTTCCTATTATGGCATCAACTTTCACACATGTTTCTGAAGGAATTCCTCCTCCTGAATATAAATTTGAATTATTAGAATATCGAGAAAATGTTCAGCAGAATCCATTTGAAGGAATTGTTTCTACTGCAGACACTGCAGCTGCAATGGGTTGTCAAACAGATTTTGAGAAAACAGTTAGCATAAAAAAACCAACAAAAAACTTTAGCTATCAAATTCATGCATTTTACGGGCCTGAAAACCCCACTCAAGGATGTGAAATGAATTGGCTAATCAAATTTATCAGCAAATTTGATGACACTGAATTTTTAAATCAAGTTCAGTATGATTTCCTACGCGTAGATGACAATCTAACACCATTAAGATCTCTTGCTCAAGATGAAGGAAGACAATTTATCTACTCTCCATCAGGGCAATCTTTGCTTGATTTTACAGTTGAATCTGAACCTGGTATTGCCAAGTATGTAGTTTGGGTATATGGTCTGGCACCACAGGGAATTGTTCCATCAACTCCAGATGATTATTTGCTAATTGAAGTTCCTATATCTCCAGGTCAAGGAGGCATCTTACCAGAACCCACTCCGGAAGAGATTCCAGAACCAATAAGCAATATCCCAGAATGGATTAAAAACAACGCAGGCTGGTGGGCAAATGGCGACATTGATGATAACTCATTTGTTCAAGGGATACAATTCTTGATCAAAGAAGGAATCATGGAAATTCCTCCAACGACTCAAGGTGAAGGTACAGGTTCTAATGAAATTCCTGGATGGATTAAGAACAACGCAGGCTGGTGGGCAAATGGCGACATTGATGATAACTCATTTGTTCAAGGGATACAATTCTTGATCAAAGAAGGAATCATGACAATATCCTCTTAGTAATTTGAATGGCTGTTACATTCAAATTGTTAAAATTTAGTAGACTCAGTTGATTTGTAATGGTTGGTCTGTTTAGCTATCCAAAAAGAAAACTCAAAAAACTCATCAAAGATGGTGAATATATTGAAGCACTTGAGTTTGGAAAAAGTCTTGAATCGCAATTTTCTGGAGACTCTGATTTTATGTTTATTATGGGAAGCACTTACTATATCTTAGAGGATAGCAAAAAAGCAATTCCTTATTTTGAGAAAGCGTATAATCTAAACCCGAATGATGTTGAAACCCTCACATTAAAAACAAATGCACATCTTGCCTTACAACAAAAGGATGAGGCAATTGAATGCTGTAAAAAGATTCTAAAATTGCAGCCAGATAACCATGAAGCACAGGGATTGCTTGAAAAATTAGAAGATATCTAGGTTCTTTACTTGTGTTTTACCAAATAAACTTCATCTAATAACCAATCACAAAACTTTGTGACGTTCTCATCAAATTCGGTCCATATGTGCAAAGAATGAGGCAAAATATCTATCTTCCATCCTTTTGAAAATACCCGAACTCCCTCTTTATTTTCATACATGTATGCATCCTCTGTCTGAATATCTCCCAGAATTTCATTTGCTTTTTCTTTTATGACCTTCCTATCCATTGGAAATCTTTTTCGCTCATAGTCAATAATTAGGCTTAGATCTCGTTTTCCATACATTTCAAATTCTTCAATTCTTCCTTCCTTAGGAAAATTAACAACAAGTTTGATGTTGTATTTTTTCCCAACTCCTTTCCCAATTTCAACAATTCTTGTATATCCCATTCCTGGATTTTTTTTTAGCAAAAATCTGATCTGAGCCAAGTTTACTCTGAGCTCTTTTTGTAAATCTTGTATTAGTTCTGAAAATATCATACTATGGTCTCTCTAAACTTCCCATTATATTCATTAATTTTTGAACAAGATTGGTTTTTTAGATGTAAAAAATAACCCTCTCTGTTGGCACTTCCAATGGATTATGATGGACTCAGAACAGATGATGCCTCTGAGAGAACTGATAACGTTAACGATTACAAAAGAACGTGTATGGATTTTATCGAAGATATCTCACATGATTATGAAGCATGGGTTGATTATTACAAGCTACCTGAAGATGAGGATAAAAAAAGACGAGCTGGAATTCATGCAACCATTAAAAGAACAAATGAATGGATTGCCAAAGTTCCTCAATCAATCAAAGCAGTTGATGTTGTAATGAATGACGGAATCCAAAAGATGGCCGAATCAACTGCTGGAAAACCATTTCCAATTGGAGTATTTGTAAATGGAACATCAAGCTATACAAAGGCAAAACCTGGAGTAATTGATATTAATGTAAAGGCAAATGGTAGAGAAAATAGAAAAACAAAACTCGGATTTCATTTTAAAGATGATAGATTTCGAATAGAGTCAACATGTGGTGCATATCTTGATGAGACAAATCTTCCTACAGAACAATTTGATTTGATGGACATTCATCTAAAACTTCATGCAGAAAAAGCAAAACAAAGAGATGTTATTTCATTTACCGTTACTGTGATTGAAACTGAAAACGATACAGAGTATGATCGTCGAGGTCTCACTACTGTTATTCATATAGTGTAATTTCTATTGCCACTCGTTTTTCATCGACTCTTTTTTCACCTGGATATTTTAATTGAGAGATTTTCTTCTCTAAATTTTCATCTGTAACTAGATTGGCTTTTCCCAAATATGTTTCACCTTGATATTCTATTTTAACATCTGAATTTGCAATTGCATTTTTGAACCAGTCGCCATCAGGTCTATGCCTTGAAAAATAGATTTTATCATTATATTTTACTGCTCGAAGCATGACAGAATGATGCTTGCCTGTTTTTCTACCTTTTGTAGTAAGTATGGCACGAAAAAGATTCTCCTCAATTCTCATGGAAATCAACCTTTTGTCAAGTAATTTAACCTCATTGATAGAAATTTCTGATATTTGGTATGATAAGCAAATCTGTCAATTATGTACCATGTCAGTAAAATTAGAAGGCATGCCTTCAAACATTGTCACTGCAGATACCTTTACTGGAAAAAAGGTCATTGATAGAGAGGGAATCGAATATGGTAAGGTAAAACACATTCACATTAATCAGGATACGTTCCTTGTTTCAGGAGTTACAATCCATCAAGGATTCAAAAAAGATTATTTCTTGTCAGATGATTATATTGATAAATTCACAGAAAAGACTCTATTGCTTAGCAGGCCTCCTGTTAGAACTGGAATTCCAGTAGTCGACATTGATCGAAATAGAATTGGCAAAATAAAACGCCTTCACAGAAATCCTCGCACAAATGAACTTGAATCAATTGAAATCAATGTTGGATTAATGCATTCAAAAATTCTTTCAAAATCGGAGATTTGGGGAATTGGAGAAAAGGTAATTCTTGGGATTACAAAAGAAGAATTTAAAAAACTAGAATAATTTTTTTATAAAAATTAATTTTTTTTACTACATTGTTCACATATTGGAATTCCTTCTTGAATTGTAATTTCCACATTTGATGAGTGACACTTTTGACAAAGCCCTTTCATGTTCGCATTCTATGTTTGGTCTTTAAATTTTTTATGAGAATAGATTTTGCAAAACGCTTAGCAATTTATAATTGATTAAAGCGATCAAAATATTGTATTCTATAGAAACAAAATCTCTTTCTAAATTATTTGGAACTGTTACTGCAGTTGATACTGTTTCTTTTTCAGTACAGAATGGTGAGATCTTTGGATTTTTGGGACCAAATGGTGCTGGAAAAAGTACAACCATGATGATTCTAACAACTCTTCTCAAACCAACATCCGGACAAGCTTTAGTGAATGGGTACAATGTTGTAACTCATGCAAAAAAAGTTCGTCAAAGTATTGGTTATGTGCAACAGGAGACAACAGTTGATGAATATCTCACAGGTCGTGAGAATCTTCTTTTACAAGCTCGTCTAAATCACATACCAAAGGATAAAATCAACAAAAGAATCGATGATGTTTTAGAATTAATAGAATTATCTGATAAACAAAATGATCCTGTTGTTACATATTCAGGCGGAATGCGAAAACGTCTTGATATTGCAGGCGGTTTACTTCATCATCCTAAGGTTTTATTCCTTGATGAGCCTACTGTGGGTTTGGATATTCAAACTCGTCGTAAAATCTGGCAGTATATCAAAAAAATTCACACTGAATTTGAGATGACCATATTCCTTACAACTCACTATATGGAGGAGGCTGATCAACTATGTGATAGAGTTGGAATAATAGATTCAGGCAAGATTCAGGTTATTGATTCCCCTCAAAACATGAAAAGTGCAATGGGAAATGAAGTCATTACACTGACCACTGATAATGGTGATTCTATAAGATCATTTCTTTCAGAACTAAATACTATTGAAACAATAAATAATGTAAAAGAAGATAATGACAAACTTACCCTTTTTGCATCAAAGGGAACAGAAGTAATTCCCAAAATTTTTCAAATTTCATCAAGACTTGGTATCAAAATCAATTCTATTTCTCTAACACAACCAACATTAGATGATGTCTTTATCTCATACACTGGACACGAAATCAGAGACGATGATTCTGCATTTAACAGAAAACGAGAACACACAAAATTAAAGAGGTTGCGTGCATGAGCTCTTTGGTATCTGATACATATACAATTTTTTGGCGGGAGCTAAAAAGATACAAGAAATCTCGTAGTGGTGTTTTAATTAGACTGATTCAACCTGCAATTTGGATTATAGTAATAGGAAATACCTTTGCAGGAACTCAACCGCTAATTCAATCAGTTGGATTTGAAGGCCAGTACATAGAGTTTATGGCACCTGGAGTAATCATTCTAACTGCAATCTTTACTAGTATTTTTGGAGGCGTCAATACTCTTTGGGATAGACGTTATGGATTTATGAACAAAGCTCTAACCTCTCCTATTTCTCGCTCTTCTATTGCTCTTGGTAAGATGTTTGCAATCTCGTTGATATCTGCACTTCAAGCAAGCTTGATTTTAGGAATTGCACTTGCAATAGGTGTTTCTTTTCCAAATCCCTGGATGATTGCACCAATCATGGCAATTGTTATTTTATTTTCTCTTGGTTTTTCTGGAATATCTGTAATGGTAGCTGCTACTGCAAAATCTCAGGAAACTTTTTGGGGAATTATTAATTTTCTTGGAATGCCATTATTCATGTTAAGTCCGGCATTATTTCCTTTGGAATTGTTACCTGATTGGCTTGCAGCAATAGCTAAACTCAATCCTGTAACCTATACTGTTTTACTTGTAAGAGGCATGATGACAGGCGTAACTGAGGGTGGAATATCTGAAATTCTAAGCATTGGCATTATCTGTGTGTTTGTTTTGGTAATGGTTGGCCTTGCAAGTTATGTATTTACACGTGAGGTAAACAAACCATTTTAAAAATAAACATTTTAACAACTACTAACTTTAAAGAATTCCAAAATTATAAAGTCAAGAATTTTTTGATACATAGATCTATTTGCTATATTAGACTCAATGTAATAAATTCAATTTCTTAGATCATTTTGAAAGGCAAAAAATTAATTATTTTAGTTTAACCGATCTTTAGTTTTAATTTGAATTTATCAAATTTAATCTATTTGACAAATTTCAGTTTTACTCTATATAGAATTACGATAACTATCTAGCGCTCTAAAACAACCATAGAGAATAATGACACATCTTATAGAGTAAAAAAAATTTAAAAAATTAATGACTTACAAAAATACAAAAATCTTCACTGCATTAAGTGTAGTTATATTATTTGCAGTAGCAACTGTTACTGGAATGAATAATGTTTATGGTGAAGAAAGTACAGAGTTTAAGATGGCTGATGATGTAGAAGCTGTTTTCACATTTACCTTTAGAGATGGAATTGAAATACATAAATTCCCTGTCTTTAATATGGGTGAAAACTTTGTAGATAATAAGGGAGTCTCATTTGAAGTAGAAGGAATAGTTACTCAAGCTCCCCATCTTCATAAAGCTGTAGATGAGGCATACAAGCATAGGCAATCAACTTTAGCTGGAAACGGGGCTAGTTTTGAATATCAATATAGGTATTTTGATGTTGAGGTGGATTTCATAAAAGACAATCAATCTATCAGATCCCTGGATTATCACAACTGCGAAATTCAAAACTATGCAGTTGATACTCTACGAGATGATCAAGAAAGTTATCTTTCATCAAAAACAGGCTTTGCAATAGTTGATACGATCGAATTCAATTGTGGTGGACTAAACACAAGTGCATCCGATACAACCTCTGATTCAAAATCATTGACAGACGGCGTTAGTGTTGAAAATGATTACTTAGACTATGAATTTGCAAACAACGTTAGAACCTTCATTACCTTTGAATTTGATTCTGGAGTTGAGAGGATCGAGTTTCCATACTTTGAATTGACATCAGGTTTTGAAGAAGATGCAGATTCAGTTAGTACTCAATTCATGGTAGAGAGTGTAGTTGGTGATTATCCAATGCTCTATTCTGCAATAGATAATTCTAGAACAGTCTCTGGAATTTCATCTGGATCCAACACTGACTTTGAAGCATTGGTTGAATTCACTCAAAATGGTGACATCCTCAGAGCTCTTGATTTTAGAGATTGTCGAGTTGAAACAGCAGAAATTATTACTCAACAAGACAAAGAAGATGGGTTTACAGGAAAAAGTGGTTTTGCTCTAGTCAATCAAATTGAATTTGAATGTGCAGGCCTTAAGCCAATTAATGATCAATATAATGATCTGAAAGGTGAGGGTGTAATTTGGAAAACCTCCTTTGTTTCAAATAAGCAACCAATGCATGAATTCCCAACAGTAAATAACGTTCATGCAATTGCAACATTTACCTTTGCAGATGGACAGGAAATTATTGATTTCCCATTATTTGAACAAGATGGTATTCTCGTCAGATCAAATCCCTCATTTGAGCTAAAAGGAATTGTTGGCAATCATCCTTTACTCTATCAGGCAGTTGATGAAAATTATAGACTTCAAAGTTTATCTGGAGCAAATCTAATTATAGATCTATTCCAAGTAGATGTTGACTTGATGGTAGGCAATGAAGTTGTAAGAGGCTTTAACTACGCTGAATGTAGAATAACAGATTATGTTGTAGAATCTGAACGTGACAAAGAAGATGGATATTTCAAAGGATTTGCATTAGAAAATACCTTTGAATTTGAGTGTCAAGGATTCCATCCAAACAATCCTGTTTATGATGCCATGTTTAGCAACTATTCCACTGCAGAAACAGTCAATACAAACGATCTTAGAGAAACTCATTCATGGGGTCCAGGATTCTACGTACAGTAGATTTACCTTTTCTTTTTTATTTTTTAAAACTTAGATAATTATTCTTCAGAAATAATTTTTTGAATATTTTCATCAATTGCTACTTCTGCTATGTCACTTGAATATTCTACAATTCTTCTTACATCTTCTAAGACGAATCTGATTATGGTAGAATTTTTTTCATTTTCTTTAATTTTACTCATTATTTGTTTTTCTTCATCAATAATCTGACTGACTTTTTCTGCAACTTTTTCTCCTTTTTCAAAATCATGTTTTTGTACAGCAGCTATTGATTCTTCAAAAACTTGTAATGATTTTTCAGACAGACTTTTTATTTTGGCTAGTATTTTTGAATCGATCTTTTCATCAATGAATTTTGTTCTTTTTGCAATAAGGCTTGCATGATCAGCGATTCTTTCAATTCTAGTTACAATTGCTCTGTATCCTAGACAATCTGATGGTTTTTGCAAACCCATATCTTGTAAAATATTTTCATTTTCAATGGCCAAAACTAAATTGCGTCTCATATAAAGCCCAAATCTATCTACCTCGTCATCCATATTCGTAACATCATCTGCATGGGTGATGTCTACTTCTTCTAATACTTCAATTGCTTCTCTGACCATATTATTTGCCATCAAATACATTCTCTTTAACGCCGTATCAAATGACAACTCTGGAAGTCTTGTAAGAATTTGAATTGTCATAGCTTCAGAACTTGACTCTACAATTTCAGTACCTATCATTGATGAACGAACCAAATCTCTTATGCTTTTGGTATGTACTGAAGGAATTCTCATTCCTTTTGTTTTGATTTTTATAGTTTTGAAACCTGAAAGATAAGCTGCTATTATCTTTCGTTTAATTGAATCTCCTGTATCTTTTTGGCTTGAGAGAATGACTGCAGTATGATTTTTTTCTTGATCTCTTCTTTCTCGTGGATATAATGTCAAGGATTGATTTGAATTTTTAACAATGGTGACATTTTCTCCAACTTTGACCTTTAGTTCATCAATCCAATTTTTTGGCAAGGATATGATGTATGTTGACCCTCCACTGAGCTGCATTCTCCTAGTTTGCTTGTTATTTTCGATCTCCAATGAATTTCGGTGAACTTATTTTATTAATTACATTAAGGTAAACGATCTATATAGAACTACAATCGACTAATAAAATACTGTTTTCTGCAAATCTTGTTTTATTTATTTCAATGAATTTTAAAAATCTTTTAACAAGAATCAACAATTTATTTTTTATAAAAATTAAAATCAGAGTAAATAATTTTTTGGTTTTTTCAATTCGAATTTCTATATAGCATATAGATTGATATGGGTATATCGTAATCTATTATTGACATTTGTAAATAACATTCAAAGAGTGAGTGTTTTAATGAAAACAGTGACTTCTATAATGCTGATTGCCGTTTTGTTGACATCAGTAATTCCACCTCTTTACGCAGAAGCTCAAACAGATCCTTCTAGAGAATTTAGAATAGATGGAGCTGGTGCAACCTTTGCATTTCCATTAATCGATCTCTGGAGAGTGAAGTATACAGAAGTACACCCTAACGTAAGCTTGAATTATCAATCTATCGGTAGTGGTGGTGGAGTAAAGCAACATATTGAAAAAACTGTTGCTTTTGGTGCCACTGATGCTCCTCTGAAAGATTCTGAAGTAGAGAAAGCTCCTGGAACAGTTACTATTCCAGAAATGATAGGTGCAATTACTGTATCATATAATCTTCCTGAAGTTCCAAATTCCGGTTTAAAGTTAACCGAACAAGCACTTTGTGATATTTTCATGGAAAAGATTACAAAATGGAATGATCCCGCAATTACCTCAGAAAACCCAAATCTGAATCTTCCTTCGGAAACCATTGTAGTTGCTCATAGATCCGATGGTTCTGGAACCACTTTTGGATTTACAAGTTATCTCACCAAAATATGTCCTACATGGGATGAACAAGTTGGAGCTGGAAAAAGTGTTCCTTGGCCAACTGGTGTCGGTGCAGCAGGTAATGAGGGTGTAGCAGGAATAATAACAACCACTGAAAATTCAATCGGTTATGTCGAACTTGCATATGCATTTCAAAACGATATGACGGTTGCAGCACTTCAAAATGGTGAACATTCTGGATTTGTAGAACCTTCTCTTGAGACAACATCTGCAGCCTCTGCTGCCGCAGCAGCAACATTACCAAAAGCTACAGAAAGCTGGAGAAATGTTAATCTGTTAGCATCTCCAGGAAAAGATTCCTACCCAATTGCAAGTTTTTCTTATATTATCTTACATCCTGATTTGAAAGGTTCTGTAGATGATATGGCAGAGGCAAAAGCATTGTTGGATCTTATTTCGTGGATGATTACAGATGGGCAACAATATTCATCAGAACTACTTTATGTTCCATTAGCTACGCCAGTTACTAATATTGGCCTAGAAGGTTTAGCCACAATAACCTTTGATGGTGAGAAAGTATACACTGGACCAACTAATGTTGAATCAGAACAATCCAATCAGCAAGAACAAAAAATTCCTCCATGGTTAAAGAATGTCTTCAAGTTTTATGCAGAAGGACAAATTTCTGACGATGATTTGATTAATGGTATTCAATACTTAATCAATGAAGGAATCATAAAACTGAAGTAAAATTTTCTATTCTTTCTTTTTCTTTTCTATGATATGCCAATAATGGGACACTCCCATAATTGATTTTTTTTGATTATAAACTATATAGTATAAATAAATTATAGATATATCGTAATCTATGATCACTTTTTAAATATTTTTTACAAATTTGCTTTGAAATGTGGTAAAAAAATGGGTTAAAACAAACCCAAAAACTGGTGGTCTGCCTTTATCCGAAAAAATCTTCAAGTTTGCTGCGGCAGCTGCTGCAGCATATGTACTTGCTATTATTCTTGTAATGGTCCTTCAATTAGGTTTTGAATCAGGACCAGTATGGGAGAAAGAAGGGTTTGCTTTCATCACTGGTACAGATTGGAATGCTGTAGAAGGTCGTGAATCTTTTGGTGCTCTTCCCTACATCCTTGGCACTCTGATTACCTCTGCAATTGCTATGGCCATTGGAGTCCCATTAAGTATTGGAATAGCAATGTTTGTGATTATCGCTCCAAAAAGGATTGGTGCCCCTCTTGGTTATATTGTGGAATTGATTGAAGCAGTTCCTAGTGTTGTTTTTGGTTTGTGGGGATTATTCGTTTTTAGAGTTTATTTTCGAGATTGGTTTGAAAAACCATTATATGATATGTTTGGTGACTCTATTTTCTTATTTGGAGATGCTCCATTTGGATTGGATATCCTTTCGGCAAGCGTTATTTTGGCAATAATGATTATTCCAACCATCTCAGCCATTTCCAGAGAAGTTATGATGTCAGTACCGCAACAACAAAAAGAGGCTGCATATATGTTAGGCTCTACCACCTTTGAAATGTTCAGATTAGCTGTATTTCCATATTCCAAAGCTGGGTTAATGGGCGCATCAATTTTGGGTCTGGGAAGAGCAGTAGGAGAGACTATGGCTGTAACTATGCTAATTGGTAACACAACAGGACTAAATGCAATCCCTACATCTTTGTTCCATCCAAGTCAAACTATGTCTAGTATCATGGCTAATGAATTCATTGAAGCATCTCCTGCATCTGTGCATCTTCCTGCCTTGATTGGAATAGGTTTGGTTTTACTTTTAATTGCAATGCTGATCAATGTTGGAGCTCATTTCTTAGTTGCAAGAATGATTAAAGTAAGAGAAGGTGCATTACATAATTGAGTTCATTAGAATCTCGTAGAAACAAACGTTCAGAAATTCGTGCAATGTTCAAGTCAAATGTCAATCGGAGATTGTTTGTAGATAAGATTATGGTTGGAGTAATTATTGCTTGTACTATTATTGCAATTACTCCTTTGTTTTGGATATTGGGTACCTTGGTATGGGGTGGTGCCGAAGCTTTGAGCTGGGAATTTTTAACCGAAGAACCCGGTGCTGTTGGTTCTGGTTTGCTTGCCATTGGACCTGCAATTCAAGGAACTATCATAATCATTGGGCTTTCTTCTTTGATTGGAATTCCAATTGGTGTTATGGCAGGAATTTATCTGGCAGAATTTGGTGGAAATTGGTTTTCAAAACAAATTCGTTTCTTTTTGGATGTCTTTATGCAAGTACCTTCCATAGTTTTGGGCGTTTTTGCATTTTTGGCAATTGTTTTACTTTTAGGTCATTTTTCACTGTGGGCAGGAGCATTTGCATTGTCATTAATCATGTTTCCAATTGTGGCTCGTTCTACAGAAGAAGCACTGAAAATGGTGCCTTGGACCTACCGAGAAGCTGGAGCTGCATTAGGTCTTAAAAAAATGACGGTAATTCTCAGAGTTGTGCTATCTTATGCAAAAAAAGGAATACTTACTGGAATTTTGTTATCTATATCTAGAGTTGGTGGTGAGACTGCTCCATTAATTATGACCATTTTAGGAAGCAGTACTTTCTTTGGCGGATTTGACACTCCAATGGATGCGCTACCTCTTAGAATATGGCGATTTTCTTTGCAACCCTATGATGAAGCAAGGTTAGCTGGATGGGGGGCAGCATTAACGCTGGTAATTGTAATTTTAGCGATCCACATAGGAGTTCGTTATTTCTTTTTGAGAAAAAAAGGTAAAAAAAGTATATTTGGTGGAGGAGGAATAACATTAAGCAGAACAGGAAAGATTTAGAGGAAAAGAATTGACGGCAATTGTAGAACCAACCAGCAAACTAGCATCGGAACAAACAACTATACCATTTGATAATAAACCTGGAACAAAATACAAAATGATTACAGAAAATGTGAACATCTATTATGATGACATATTAGCTGCAAAAAATATCTCACTAAAATTTCCAGAAAAGTCTGTAACTGCATTAATTGGTCCTTCAGGATGTGGCAAAACTACTTTTCTTCGTTGTTTGAACCGGATGCATGACATGACAAAAAATGCTCGTGTTGAAGGAAAGGTGTTGATTGACGACAATGATCTTTATGATAAAAAAATAGATCCTATCTATCATCGAAGAAAAGTAGGGATGGTATTTCAAAAACCAAATCCATTCCCAACGATGTCTATTTATGATAATGTAGTAGCTGGTGTCAGACTAAACGGTGTTCGTGATAAAAAAGTTCTAGACGAGATAGTTGAGGATTGTCTTAAAATGGCATACTTGTGGGATGAAGTAAAAAATGATCTAAAGAAACCCGCAATAGAGCTCTCTGGAGGACAACAACAAAGGGTTTGCATAGCAAGAGCCCTTGCAATTCAACCCGAAGTTTTACTTATGGATGAACCCGCCTCAGCATTAGATCCTATCGCAACTCAAAAAATAGAAGAAACAATTACTGAACTCAAAAAAGATTACTGTATAATTATAGTGACTCATAATATGCAACAGGCTATTAGATGCTCAGATTATACTGCCTTTATGTATCTTGGTGAACTAGTGGAGGTTGGTGAAACTAAACAGATATTCACACAACCAAAAAATGAATTAACTGCAAAATATGTTCAAGGCCAATTCGGTTAAATGACTCGGTTAATCGACCCCTCTCTCCAAAAACTATCACACATTATGGCAGAGATGGGAAATATGGTTATTGATTCAATATCTTTGGCTATAGATTCTTTCGTAAAGGGGGTAAATACAAAAGATAAGGTATTAGAAATTTCAAATGCTATTAGGTCCAAGTATTTTGAAGTAGAAGATTTAACCTTTGATATGTTGTTGAAATATCAGCCTGTAGCTGATGACTTTAGATTAATTCGCTCATCCACTGAAATCTCTTATGCATTTTCAAGATTTGGGAGATATGCGTACGATATTACTCTAATCAGAGATTCTTTTGGAGATATTTCTGAATGTAAAAATGACTCTCTTTTAGAATCTTTCACACTAGTAGACAATATTATAAAAGAAGCTGTTTTGTCTTTTGCAGAAATGGATATTCGAAGGGCAGTAAAAATTCGTGAACATGAAAGATTCATTGATAAAATTTATCGAGACAGAATTCCAAAATTACTTGAATCAGACAATACTAAATGTGCTCTAGCTGAAGCTTTATTGTTACGATATTTAGAACGAATTGGGGATCATGCCGTTTTTATGAGTGATGCAATTAATTATATTGTAACAGGAAAGCATCGACCCAGCAAGGATAGAATTAAAGCGCATACTCAATAGCATCCCTAAAATTTTTCTAGTTTGAATTTTTTGGATATTTATTAAACTTGTTTGTTTTTTATCTCTTTTGAACTATTTGTGTTGCAAAAGAGCAAAATCATTTTTGAACATAATCAAGATAAATAGAATTTTTATCAGTTGCATTAAGGGAAATAGGACAAAAGTAAGAAATGAATCTCTATTTATAACCCAACAAAATGTGAAAAATCGTCTTGATAAAATGTTCAAAATCTATATACACTATGTTATACGATGCGTTTCTATTTTCAAAAAATTTTTGATTAGTGTTGTTGTAAAATGGATATTTTAGAATTAATTCAATCAAATCTTTTAACACCCATTGTGTTGTTTTTCTTATTCGGAATAATAGCTGCTAGAATTAAATCTGACTTGAAAATCCCAGATGCTATTTCAGAATTTTTACCTATCTACCTACTTGCAGCAATTGGATTGCACGGTGGAATTGAGATGAGAAACACAGGATTTGAGGTAATGCTAGTTCCGATGTTGACTGCAATTGGATTGTCTTTATTGTTTACATTAAATCATTATCAAATATTACGACATCTTGGAAAATTCAATCTGTTTGATTCGTATGCACTTGCATCCACATATGGAGCAGTAGGAGCTGTAACATTTTCAGTTGGATTATCATTTCTAAAAAATCAGGGAGTAACATCAGAGGGATATCTTGCTGCAATACTTGCAGTCCTAGAACCAGTAGCATTCATACTAGCTATTTTTCTAACAAATATAGCAGTATCAAAGCAGATCAAAACAAAAAAAGAATCTCTTGGAAAAATTGAGACTGAATCCGAGCTTGAGATGGGTATAACTGAAACTAAAACAAACCTAAAGCAAGTATTACACGAATCAATTACGGGCAAAGCTATCGTGATACTTCTTGGAAGTATAATTATTGGTTATGTAATAGGAGATGAAGGCTTTAGTTCAATTAATGTTGTTTTTGATGAATTATTCACAGGTGCAATTGTGATTTTCTTAATAGAAATGGGAATTATTGCTGGACAAAGACTAGATGATATCAAAAAGGTTGGAGTATTTTTGACTGCATTTGCAATTATTATGCCTACCTTTAATGGAGTTGTAGGTGTTTTGGTGGCAACAGCGCTTGGATTGAGTCTTGGTGGCGCCGTAATGTTTGGGTTATTGTTAGCAAGTGCCTCATTTATTGCTGCACCAGCTGTTTTACGTCATGCTATTCCACAAGCAAAACCTAGTCTTTACATTACGTCAGCTTTGGGAATCACATTTCCTTACAACATTATAGTGTTATTGCCAATCATGTTTATGGTTTCATCTGTTGTACATAATGAAGGAACGATAAACTTATTCAATTACATTACAGAGATCTTTATATGAAATTCTATAACATAAAACTCCTTACTGTAATCTGTGAGATTCTAGCTCAGAAAAATGTATTAGACATTTTGACAAAACATAACATTACGGGATACACTACATTTGAAGTAGAAGGAAATGGCGCAAGAGGTTTACGTGGTCAGGGACTAAAAAATGAAAAAAATGTCAAAGTCGAAGTCTTAATGCAAGAGGAAAAATTACATGATGTTGTAGAAGAAATTGCAAGAACTTTGTTTACAAATTTTGCAATAGTTTTGTATGTAAGTGATGTCGGTGTCCTTCGATCAGAAAAATTTGTTTAACAACAAGCCTCATCATTACATAAAACAGGAATCTTTTTGCTTGCTTTTGTAATATTTGAAATTAATTCAGAAAGCTGGTGATTCGAAATGCTGTACATTGATTTTTTACCTTCATCTCTTGATTTAACAATGCCACACTTTTTCAAAGTTTTAAGATGATGTGAAATTAATGGCTGATCTTTTTTCAAATTATTTACAAAATCACTTACGCATAACTCTTTATTTTTTTGAAGCATATCTAAAATTTCGAATCTCGTATCGTCACATATACATTTTAAAAGTCCAACTCCATTCATATCAATGTAAATTTATATAAACTTCTATTTATGTGATAACATGGCTGAACGTAACAAAATCCTTTTTGTGTGTGTAGAAAATGCTGGTCGTAGCCAAATGGCTGAAGGTTTCCTGCGTGAATATGCTCCTCAATTTGATGCTTCTAGTGCGGGAACTCAACCGAAATCCCAACTAAATCCGATGGTAGTGGAGGTGATGAAAGAGATTGGAATCGATATTACAAAACAAAAGCCAAAAGAGTTAACAAACAAGATGATTGGGCAATCAATCACTGTTAATATGGGTTGCATGGACAGTGAATCTTGTCCCTCTTTATTTGTAAAAGACGTTATTGATTGGAATATTTTAGATCCTAAAGACAAAGATATTGATCAGGTAAGAGAAATTCGTGACCAAATAAAAAAGGAAGTTTTGGGTCTTATAAAAAAATTAGAGAAATAGAAATGACTTATTCCAATCTTCAGATCTTTATTGTAGAAGTTATTGGTACATTTATTCTTGTAATATTTGCAACGGGCTCAATTGTGTATGATGCCCAAATTGGTGGGCCATATGGAATATGGTTTGCAGCAGTAACACCATTTATTGCATTGATAATCGGTGTTTATTCTTTTGGAAAAATTTCACTTGCACATTTCAATCCTGCAGTAACAATTGGTTATTACATTACCGGACACATTTCAAAAATTCAAATCCTTTGGTATTTTGCAGCTGAAATTATTGGTGCAATTCTTGGTTCACTTTTTGTGATGAATTTTATCGGGAAAGAAGCTGATCTTGGAGCAAATGCTCCAAACTATGAATATTCGATATTTTTGATTTTTCCAATAGAAGTTTTAGCCTCTGCTTTACTGATGGCTGTAATATTTACTGTGGTATACACAAAAGGCTTGAAAGGCTTTAGTGGCATTGCAATAGGAGGAATTGTAGGCTTAGATATCTTCTTTTTAGCTTTTATCTCGGGGGCTTCTATGAATCCCGCAAGAGCACTTGCACCTGCCTTGTTATCTGGAGTAATAGAAAACCTCTGGCTTTATTGGAGTGCTCCATTTATTGGAACAATTGTTGTTGCATTTTTGTTTAGAAAAAAGTTTGAAATACAAAGAAAACAAATTAACTAAACTTTACGGTAAAAACACCTTCAATTATTTATTCAAATTAAATTAAGAAGGCAACAATGAATATAGAATAACTTGTGAGAGAAATTAAAGATAGGATTTTTTGTTAAATTTATGATGTGGTAATATTTTTACGACTTTTATAAAAAATATATACTCTATTTAGAATAATTATTTAGATCGCTTTTTAGTTCATATTTTATGCAAAAAGTAGATTGCAATAGATGCGGAAAGAAGGATGCTGAATTACTCAAACGAGGAATATATGGTAAAGACATTTTATTTTGTCCTCATTGCGATGACATTTGTAATTAATTACGTCATGCTCAAAATTAACACAAAATATTGAGATGAAATTTTGATCTATATAGAAATATGATAAGCAAGGCGTGAGATTATTTTATTTGTAAATTAATTATCTAGTAGAGTAATGGATATCTACATTTTAAGACATGGCAAAGCTGAAGAACGTCTATCCAGCATCAAAAGTGATGCCAAAAGAAAACTAACAGTTAGTGGCAAAAAAGAACTAGAAGAAATTGCTAGAGGAATACAAAATTTTGGTATTTCTTTTGACTTTGTAATTTCTAGTCCTCTGGTTAGAGCAGTTGAAACTGCAGAAATTGCAGCAAAATATCTTTTCGACAAAAAGAAGATTACAATTTGGGATGAATTAAAACCCGAATCTTCTGTATTAGATACACAAAAAAAAATTACAAATTTTAATACATCTGCTAAAATCCTTCTCGTTGGTCATGAACCTCATCTTAGTAATTTGATTACATCGATTATATCTAATAATTCAGAAACTGACATATCTCTGAAAAAAGGTGGCTTTGCTCATATTAAGGGAAATACTTCTAAATCTAAAATCGTTGGTTCCTTACGAAGTCTTTTAACTCCAAAACAACTGAAATTATGTAAGTAGACAAAATTGTTTTGTTACAGGTGGATAAATTGAAGCATACGATAGAAAAAAAAGATCAGATGAGAAGAGCTTCAGATGTTGAGAAATTAGGAAAGGCTTCGGTATTGGATCTTGGCTCGAATTCTGTAAAACTTGTAAATTACATAATAAACTCCTTTAATGATTACAAACCCTATCACCAAGAATCTGTACGTTTGAAACTTTCAGAAGGATTGGAAAATGGTTTAATTCAAGAAAAATATATCGATAATACTGTTGAGACTTTAAAGCTATTTCGAAATATTCTTGACTTTGAAAAAGTAAACTATGTTATATCAGTTGCAACCAGTGCAATCAGGGATGCCGAAAATCGATTTGACATATTAGATAGAATTCATAAAGAAACAAATTTTGATTTTAAAATTTTGTCTGATCATGATGAGGCTCTTTATTCATATACTGGTGCTATTCGTTCTCTTAGAATTCCTAATGTTTTATTTTTTGATATTGGAGGAGGAAGTCTTGAGATTGTATTTTCAAAAGATTATGATGTAAAAAAAGTAATGTCTTTTCCACTTGGTTCTCTAAAGTTGACACAAATATTCTCAGATCCGAAATCTGAGATATCTGATTTTTATAAAATGGAAAAACACATCCAAAAAATCTTACCCACTCGAGAAAACCTTGGAATTTCTGACTCTGATGATCTAGTTTTGGTGGGGGTTGGGGGTGTTTTACGAGCACTAGCAAAGTATGATCAACAACTACGAATCTATCCTCTGTCAAAACTGCATAACTACAGACTATCTTATAATTCGCTTGAGACCATATTCAAAAGAATTCGTTCATTACCTGTAGAAAAAATTTCCAAGATACAATCAATTGGAAGTGGACGTGCTGACACTATCCGTGCCGGAGCTCTTGTAATAACTCAATTAATGAAAAATCTAAAGTTTAGTGAATTAACAGTGAGTGCTCATGGTCTACGAGAAGGAACCCTGGCATTATCCCTACAATATCCAAATGAATTTGCAAACCAAAATATTGATTATGAAAAAGTCAAAGAGATAATTTACCTATCTTCTCAAATGGAATCATTATCAGAATATGTTGAAGATTTTGTTAGGTTACTATACCTGATGAATTTGTTGTCTGAACACGAACGCATATTGTTATCTTATACCATATCACAAATAGACAAACTTTGGTCGTTTAGAGATGTTGATAATGTCTTATATTCTATTTTAGATGATGATAGTTCATTAAATCATCGAGAGCAATTAATTGTTGCTCTTGCTTTGATTTACTCGAAAAAGAAAAAGAAAGTGGATTCTCTAATCTTAAAATTTGAAAATATTTTAGAGATTAATGACAAAAAACTAATCAAAAAATTATCTTCAATAGTTTCCTTATGTGATATCTTCCACAAAACTGATGTAAAGGTAAAAGCAGCTTCAGATTCTCCAAAAACAATCTCTCTCTCCATCTATCCAAAGTCAAATATTTTTCCTGAGGTTTTATTACATCAGGCATGCGAAAGATTAGAGAATACTCTTGGACTTTCGATTAATTCCAATGTATATTATCAAACTTCGTTACCTACATCGGATCGTATCGGAATCGTATAAAAAATAACAATTACATAAAATCTATAGAAAATTTATAGATAGTTTTAAGGAATTAGTTGTATACTTGTCTATTTCTCCTAAAAAACTCCTAAAAAATCGTGGCATTCCAGGAAAATTAATAGTTGTAGAAGGAATTGATGGTTCTGGTAAATCCACTCAACTTCGTTTGCTAGAAAAATGGCTTCGCTATAACCAGTTTGAGGTTTTTAGAACAGACTGGAACTCCTCAGAAATGGTAAAATCAATTACATCCAAGGGAAAAAAGAAAGCCAATCTTACACCTACAACATTTAGTCTTCTTCACGCCACAGATTTTGCAGATAGATTTGAAAGAAACATTTTGCCATTATTGAGAGCCGGTTATTTTGTATTGGCAGACCGATATGTGTACACAGCCTATGCACGTGATGTCACTCGAGGTTGCAATCCTATGTGGGTAAGAAAAGTTTATGACTTTGCAATAAAACCCGATATTGCATTTTATTTTAGAGTTCCACTTGACATATCGATGGATAGAATTCTTTCTGGTCGTCCAAAATTGAAATATTATGAAGCAGGAATGGATCTTAATTTTTCAAAGGATATCTATGAGAGTTTTAGAATATTTCAAAGTAAAATAATAGATCAATACGAGGCAATGAGTAAACGTGAAAATTTTTCTGTAATTGATGCCACAGCTGGAATTAAAGAACAACAAAAAATTATGAGAGAAAGAGTAAGAAAGCTATTCCCCAAAAAACTAAAAAAGAAAACTGTAATGGAGGTTCCCTGATGCAAGACTTGGCACAATCAGGAAAGAAAAGAAAACCAAAATGGTATGGTAGTAAAAAATTTGGAGGTATTCCATATCTTGATGATTTAGAAATTTCTGGAAGATTAATTGTTATTGAGGGTCCTGATGCCTCAGGTCGTAGTACTCAGATTGAATTACTCACTACAAAACTTGAAGCTGACGGATTTGCCGTTCTAAATACTGGTTTGAAACGTTCTGATATTATTGGTGAGGGGATCTTAGATGCTAAACAAAATGTCTCTTTAGGAAAGAGAACTCTTGCATTGTTTTATGCAGCAGATTTTGCTGATCAATTAGAACATAAAATTATTCCTGCCTTGCAGGCAGGTTATGTGGTTTTAGCGGATCGCTATATCTACACATTAATGGCAAGAAACACTGTGCGAGGAATTAAGCGGAAATGGTCCAGTGATCTGTATAGTTTTGCAATGGTTCCAGACTTGACCTTTTACATTGATGTTGATCCCTTTGTGTTAGTTCATCGAGTATTTGAAAAAAGACAGAGTCTCGACTATTACGAATCAGGCTCCGATATGGGCATATCTGATGATATGTTTGAATCCTTTATCTTATATCAGAAAAAACTTGCCATGGAGTTTGAGGTTCTAAAAAAGAAATATGGTTTGACTCTAATTAATGGAAACCGCAATGTAGAGCAAGTAACTGCATCTATTGAAAAACAAATTAACAGGTATCTTTCCAAAGTGCCATGATTACTGAGAAGAATATTTTTCTAGGGATTTTTCAAGAAAAACAAGATAAATCAAAAAAAAGATTAGAAGAATATATCCAAAAACAAGGGGATGAACAAATTCATGATCTACGTACATCTATTCGTAGATTAGAGGCTGCATACTTTATTTTCCCAAAATCATCTAAAACAAAAAAGACAGATGATTTTGTTGCCAGATACAAAAAATTGTTCAAAAAGAATAGCTCGATTAGAGATTCTGATGTAATAATTGAAAGGCTTTTGAAAAATGGAATACAAAAAGATTCAGATGTTATTCGTTATTTGACAAAGCGAAAAGAAAAAAGAATAAAAAGTATTTTTGATGACGCAAAAAAATTATCGAAACTAAAAAAAACTATACTCAAAGAAATAGATCCAGAAAGAATAT
Source organism: Nitrosarchaeum sp. (assembly GCA_965223805.1). GTDB lineage: Archaea > Thermoproteota > Nitrososphaeria > Nitrososphaerales > Nitrosopumilaceae > HKST03. The sequence goes on from OZ245014.1 coordinate 1,928,678, forward strand.
CGGCAAAATATGAAAAGAAAATATTTTTACTAATTGATGAAATTCAACGTCTCATTCCAGTTGTAATCTCTGATGAATCAAAAATTGCAAAACTACACTATATGAGAAAATTGGCAAAAAAGCTTCGATATGTTTTAGAGATAGATCCCAAGAATTCTTATCAACATGTTATAGATAATATGAAATCTTTCCAAGAATATCTTGGACAAATACATGATTGTGATATGACCCTTGATTTTCTCAAGAAAAACTCAAAAAAATTTCCTGAATTAAAACCTCTCATGACAAAAGAACAGGATCTTAGGAACCAAATTTTCAAAAAACTGGCAGCTAATTTATCTGATAAAAAATAAATTTAAAATAAAAATTTAGGATTTAGATTCCTTTCTAACCTGCTTTAGTATCTTCTTTACTGCCTTCACCTTCGATTTTGCTTCTTTTTTTGCAGATTTTTTTGTCTGTTTTAGTTGTTGTTTTGTTTCTTTGATTTTCTTTTTGGTTTCAAGCTGTTTTTTCTTTGCTTCAATTTTTGCTCTCTTCTTTTCTTCCTTGGCTTTTTTTTGAGCCATAATTCTTACTGCTTTAATTGATTTTTTCGCTTCAGTTTGTATCTTTTTTAGTTCTGCCTTTGCTTGTTTTACCTTTAGTTGAGCAGCTTTAATTTTCTCTTCTTCTTGTTTTTTTATTTGAGATAATGATTCAGTTGACACAAATTCGTTTAAGCGTCTTTACTTAAAAATTTGTTTAATGTATATTTTTAGAGATAGCTGATCTTTTTCAATTTTTGTTTACTTTCATATCTGAGATTTGTGTTGCTTTTATTTACTTGGTTTAATGTAAATAGTAATTGTGGCCTTTGAAGGATTTGAAAGTTTTGACGTAGAAATTTTGTTCAGAATATTACTTGCTATTGGATTGGGTGCACTCGTTGGATTTGAACGAGAGCTAAAACATAGGCCTGCAGGTCTTCGGACTCACATGCTGGTTTCATTAGGATCTGCTATATTTGCTGTAACTTCTTTGTCATTTGATATCGAACCTGCTAGAATTGCAGCTGGAATTGTTGCAGGAATTGGATTCCTTGGTGCTGGCTCAATTATTGCCCACAAAGGACAGGTTAAAGGTATTACAAGTGCAGCTACGTTGTGGGTTGTTGCAGGAATAGGTCTTGCCGTAGGAATCGGCGAATATTATATTGCAATAATTAGCGGAATTGCGGTTTTTGCTATTTTGAGATTTGAAAAAATCGAGAAAAAAATTGATTTTCCAAAAGATAATTCAGATGATGGCTTTACTAGCTAAGAGTTATGAAAAAATCAAGATCTCTATATAGATTCTAAAGTTTTAGTTGATTACAGAAAATAGTTACAATTCTGTTTTATCAAATTTACCTGTACAATATTCAATGAATGCTACTTCCTTCCTTGAGCATGACAATTCCTCATTTTCAAAACTCTTATTGTCAAAAGTAGCAGACATCATAAAGCAGGTAGTGTGGAATCTAATCAGACTATTCATCCAAAATGCGATGATAGGGAGAATTTAAAGGTGAATAATGATGTCTGATAGTGAAAAATCCCAATGCAGTCCAAATTGTTGGTGCAAAAAGGAAAAATCTGATGGATATCTCTATTCATAGTTTTATGCCTGTAATTTTCAATAAATTCTTCTTTTACGAATAATAATGACCTAGTTTAGAGTAGAATATTGAAAAATTCAAAGTTATTCTCAGATTCAAAAAAGATTATTCCATCAGGTATAAACAGTCCTGTGAGATATTTTGAACCTTATCCTTTTTTTACAAAAAAATCTGATGGGGCACACATTTGGGATGAAGAGAAAAAAAAATACATTGATTTTTGCAATGGTTATGGTGCCCTTCTCTTAGGACATAGAAGAAAAGAGATCATACAAACAGTATCAAAGCAGCTAACCCGTGGATCTCTATATTGTACTCCTACTCAATCAGAAATTGAACTATCCAAGCTAATAATTGGTAATTTTCCTTCAATTGACAAAGTCCGTCTTGTTAATACTGGTGGTGAGGCCACAATGACTGCAATTCGTCTAGCTCGTGGTTTTACAAAAAAGAAAAAGATCATAAAATTTGAAGGGTGTTATCATGGCGCCCATGACTCTGTACTTGTAAAGGCAGGTTCTGGCTCTGCACATATTGGAATATCTGTATCTGATGGAGGGTTAGATGAAGTATCAAAAAATACTCTGGTTGCCCAATACAACAATGCTGAAGACCTTGAAAAAACTATTTCTAAAAATAAAGACATTGCAGGTGTAATTGTTGAGCCAATTCTTGCAAACATGGGGTTGATTCTTCCTGAGAATGATTTTCTCTCAGACATTAGGAAAATAACCAAAGAGAACAATATCCCGCTAATCTTTGATGAAGTAGTAACTGGGTTTAGAGTATCAACTGGTGGTGCACAAAAACACTTTGGAATAAAACCTGACATCACTACTCTTGGAAAAGCCTTAGGTAATGGATTTACAATTGCCGCAGTTGGTGGCAAAAAAGAGATTATGGATTTGTTATCCCCTGGCGGAAAAGTATACCAGGCAAGTACTTTTGCTGGAAATCCCATCTCAGTTAGTGCTGCAATTAGCTCAATCAAAACAATAAACAAAATTAAAAACAAACTCTACTCTAAACTCGAAAAATACAATCTACGCTTTACCAAAGCACTAGATGATATAGCAACAGATATGAAAATCCCTCATCAAATCAATTCAACATCTTCAATGTTTCAGATCTTCTTTTCAAAAAAACCTGTGGTAGACTATCAGACCTCAAAAAATGCTGATGCAAAAAAATTCCAAAAAATGTTCAATGTTCTTCTAAAGAAGGGAATATTCATTGCGCCCTCTCAATTTGAAGTTGTCTTTTTTTCGGATGCTCATACTAAAACTAATCTTAACCGAGCACTTGATGCATATCATGCTGCCCTAAAATCGGTGAAGAATTGAAGTATCTGATTGGTGCAAGAGGAAGTCAACTTTCTCTTGCTCAAACAAACTGGGTAATCGAGGAACTAAAAAAAGCATATCCGGAAATAGAATTCGAAATCAAACCAATAAAGACTCAAGGCGATACCGATGCTAGGCCATTATTTACAATTGATCAAAAAGGGATTTTTGAAAAAGAGATAGACCGTGCAGTTGCACAAAAACAAGTAGACTTTGCAGTGCACAGTTTAAAAGATGTTCCATCACAACTAGATGAGACTCTTGTTATTGCTTGCATTCCAAAACGGGAGATGGTAAATGATGTGTTTATTTCATCAGACAACTCTACACTTGAAACAATTAAACCGGGATCTATTATTGGTACCAGCTCCCTTCGAAGAGCTGTTCAGATATCTCGAAAGAGACCTGATGTGGCAGTAAAACCAATTCGTGGAAATATAGAAACTAGGATACGAAAAGCATCTGGAGAAAAATATGATGCCATAGTTTTGGCTCAAGCTGGAATTACTAGATTGGGAATTGATGTTTCATTTGCTCCATTATCCATCGAGGATTTTTCTCCTTCTCCGGGACAGGGGGCATTAGCTATTGTATCTAGAAAAGATGATGATGCAACAATTAAGATGCTAAAAAAAATTGAAGATCCTGATTCTAGACTTGAGGTAGAGGCAGAACGTGCCCTTTCTGACTTTGTTGATTCTGGATGCAGATTTCCAGTTGGAGCTTATGCAAAATCAAATGGAGATCAAATGAGCATTACAGTAAGTGCTTTCTCAGTAGATGGTAAACAATCCCTTTTTGTTACCAAAACTGGAAGTAAAAATGATCCCAGTATACTTGGAAGAAATGCTGGTGAGGAACTACGCCAGAAAGGCGTAAATGACCTTGCGTTAAATTGGAGAGAAAAAGTGGAGGAATGGAATAAGAAATGACAGGTAAAGTCTATCTGGTAGGCGCAGGTCCTGGAGACAGTAAGCTAATTACATTACGTGCAGTAGAATTGCTTCAAAAAGCAGATGTGGTTCTTTATGATAGACTAGTAAGCAAGAAGATAATTTCTATGATTCCAAAACAAGCTGACAAAGTCTATGTTGGCCGTGCAGTAGGAGATGATACTACTCACCAAAATACAACAAATGACTTGATGGTAAATTATGCAAAGTCTAAAAAAATTGTTGTAAGACTAAAAGGTGGAGATCCAATAATTTTTGGTCGAGGCGGTGAGGAAGCTGAGTTTCTAAAATCTCACAAAGTAAAATATGAAATTGTTCCAGGAATTACTTCTGGAATTGGCTCAGCAACATATGCTGGAATTCCACTGACTCATAGAAAACATGCATCCTCTGTTGTTTTTGTAACAGGACACGAAGATCCTGAAAAGAAAAATGAGGTTGTAAAATGGAAAAGATTGGCAAAGTCAGTTGACACCATTGTAATTATGATGGGTTTATCAAGAATTGATGTAATTTGCAAACAGCTAATTGCAGGAGGTATGGATAAAAAAACTCCTGTTGCAGTTATTCAAAATGGAACTACCCCAAAACAAAAAATGATTACAGGAACTGTTTCAAACATTGCAAAACTTGTAAAACAAAACAAGATTACCCCACCGACTAATATTATAATAGGAAAAGTAGTGGATTTGTCAAAAACAATAGGATGGAAGTAAAATGTTTGATGGAAAAACTATAGCAATCACTCGCTCAAAAGAAGATGCCGCAGAATTTATCGAACTTGCACAAAAAAATAATGTAAAACCAATTCCATTGCCAACAATTGAACTTGTAAGCAAAGGAGAAAAAATTGTAGACGAATTTCTAGAATCAATTAAAGAATACAATCCTGACTATTCTGTCTTTATGAGCTCAAAGGCAGTAAAACTACTCTTTGATACTGCAAAGCAAGTAGGAAAATTAGAAAAACTTCAACTAGCAGTTGCAAATACCATGGTAATGTCAGTTGGTCCAAAAACTACCATCGCACTTGAAAAAGAAGGAATTAAGGTAAATTATCAACCTAGCACGTATTCCTCAGTAGGTGTAGGTGAGGAATTTACCCAAATTCATGCAGTAGGAAAAAAGGTCATTGTACCACGAAGTGGTGCCTCAACTCCATTCTTGAAAGAACTTCTAAACAAGATTGGAATTGATATCTTGGAGATTCATCTGTATGATGTTTGTGCATTTCGTGACACTACTCAATGGAATGAATTTCGGGAACTGTTTTCTAAAGATAAGATAGATGGAGTAGTTTTTACTAGTGCCTCCTCAGTTCGTGGATTTTTTGAAATAATGTTAAAAGATTATGATGAAGACCGACTGTTGGATAATCTCAAAAAAATACAAGTGGTTGCAATTGGACCATTCACAGCTGATGAGCTAAAAAAATTCAAAGTCCAAAATACAGTATCGCAAGTTCATACTGTATCTGGGTCTTTTGATACTATCAAAGAGATCCTCTCAACTTAAAATTAGCATTATCTATTTTTCTGATGTCCAATATTTTGATTGTTAAGATCAAAATTGTTCTAATTGTCCAAAATGAAAAGATATTGAAAAAAAGCGAGATTGCTAATCTAATTTAATGTCTGATTTGTGATTACTCCAGAAAATTCTAAGAATTTTGAATTAATTTGAATCGATCAATTCTTGCAATTAAATTTCATGAATCTAAAAATTCGATCTTTTCTTTTTTGAATAAATGTTTAATATACCCCTAATTTATCAGAATTTTAGTGAAATATTATCTATTACTCCCATTGATTCTTGGAGTCCTAATTATTGGTAATGTTTCAGGTTCTTTTGCTCAAACAATTGAATCAGTCGATGTTGTTGAAAATAAACTCGTAACTTTAATTGGTGAAGGATTTGATCCAGACCAAGAAGATCTCACCTTTAAGTGGGTTCAAATTTATGGTGAATCTGTAACCCTTTCCTCTTATACGATTCCAGAACCCACATTTATGGCACCTGAAGTACCAAATGGTGAAATCAAGGTTTTGACCTTTGAATTGACCGTTACTGATCCTCTAGGTGCAAGTAGTTCTGATATTGTTGAAATTATTGTAAACCCTGTAAACCATGCTCCTTTTGTTGATGCAGGAAAAGATCAAGTTGCATTACCTTCTGTTAATGCAATGACTATAATTCCAACTACTTCTGACTCAGATGGAGATATCCTGACTTACAAATGGGAACAACTTGCAGGACAGGAAGTAGATGTCCAATCTACTGATGAAAAATATCTTACATTCATGCCGATGTATTTAGATTATGACCAAATTGACCCAATTACCTTTAAAATTACAGTTGATGATGGCTTTGGTGGTGTTGCAAGCGATACAGTAAATGTATTCCCATTCACTGGTCTTCTTGATAATAAACGAATTTCAATTGATGCAGGTCCACTTCAAACAGTTCCTGAAGGAGCCAAAGCTACCTTGAATGTAACCGGTGAGACACTTGACGGTAAACCCATTACCTACACTTGGGCTCAGATTCTTGGAACATCAGTTGAACTTAGTTCATTTAATGGTGATCAAGTAACATTTATCGCACCTGAAGTAGGCGATAATGAAGAACTCTTATCATTCCTGGTTACGGGTTATTCTCCTGGAAATGGCTGGGCAAATGACTTGGCACTAGTAAGAGTAACTCCATCCAATGGACCACCTGTTGCTGATGCAGGTTTGGATCAAAATGTCCTTGAAGGTGTTCTTGTGAAATTAGAAGGAACCGGTACTGATCCAGATGGTGATAGCCTGAAATATTCTTGGGCTCAAACATCTGGAATGGAAATGGAAGTCTTTGAGAGAGCATCATTTTCAATTTACTTTATGAGCCCTCAAATTACCACTGCATCTGAGCAATTAACCTTTGAACTTACTGTAACTGATACGCACGGTAATTATGATACTGACGATGTAAATGTCAACATAAACACCATTAACTTCCCACCAAGAGCCTCAGCTGGTCCTGATAAGAGAGTAGTAGGTGGAACTGACGTAACTGTTGTAGGAACTGGTGTTGATCCAGATGGTGATGAACTTACCTACGAGTGGAAACAAATCTATGGTGACACTATAACAATTGACAAGACAAATCCAACATTTTCATTTACTGCACCTGACGTATCTCCTGCTGAAACAAAGCGTTTGGGCTTCCAGCTAACTGTAACTGATACTGAAAACCAAAGTGACTCTGACCAAGTTGTAATCTTTGTAGTTCCAGAAAACAGTGCACCAGTTGCTAATGCTGGTCCAGACAGGACTGTTGATGAAAATACTGTTTTAGATTTGATGTGTACTGGAAGTGATCCAGATGGTGATATCATTGAATTCTTCTGGTCTTCTCCATCATCTGAGGCTACTATAGCAAGTGCATCTACTCCAATGGCATCAGTTCAGGCTCCAAGCGTTGTAACTGATTCTACAATTATTTTGACTTGTACTGTTTCTGATGGAAGATTGTCCTCTTCAGATAGCATGACACTGACTGTAAGAAATGTCTTGAATCTAGACATTGTAGCAGACGCTGGTCCAGATAGAATTGTAAATGAAAATGTCATAGTATCCCTAGATGGAAGCAAGAGTTATGATCCAGAGAACCAACCACTTTCATACATGTGGACACAAATTTCAGGAGAACAAGTAACATTGTCCTCTACAACCTCTACTGCCCCATCATTTACCAGTCCAACTGTGGCCAATACTGAAATCAAAGTTCTAACCTTTGAGCTTAGAGTATATGATGATAATGGAAGAGAAGACACTGACACTGTAACAATCACAGTTGATCCAGTTAATGCTCCACCAGAAGCATCTGCTTCTGCAAGACAGTCCTAGTATAGAATCTAGGATTAAATTTTAATTTTATAATCATTATTTTTAGGTAAAACTTGATTTTACGGAATTTATGATATTCTATATAATTTCAAAATATTCATCTATTTCTTATTTGCATCTAATTTATTCATGCAAGAAGAAATAGAGCAACTATATGATATGGGTCAGAGATGTATGAATCTCGGAAATCCTAAAGAAGCCTTACAGTATTTCACCAAAGCTTTGAATCTTGATCCTAATCATAAAAAAAGTTTGGTAAAAAAAGGAAATGTATTAGGAAAACTTGGTAAATACAGACAAGCTATCACATTTTATGATAATGCATTAAAACAAGATCCTAATGATTTACTTGCTTTGATCAATAAGGGCTTGGCTTTGCATTTTCTAAAAAACTATCAAGATGCAATAGATTGTTTTGATAAAGTTTTGAAATTCAAGCCTGAGAACATAACTACCCTTTACAATAAATCATCAAGCTTGATTCAACTTGGTAAAACTGATGAAGGATTAAAAATTCTAAGAACAATTGTAAAAAAAGATCCTTCCTATAAAGAACAAGCAAAATACGATGTTGATTTTCATGAGATAAGACATCTCAATGAGTTTAAAGAAATTCTTTTGTTGTGAAATTTTTATTTTGATGCAAATGTTTAGCTAAAGCTATTTAGCTGTGCCTATTTTTCCTCATGTATTTATAATATAACGGAGTTATTTCGAGCATGGCAACTGAAAATCTTGACATGGATTATTCAAAATATGATTTTAAAGATTCTACAGAAATGTATGTTCACCTTAGCAAGAAAGGCCTGACTAAGGATACAGTAATTGGCATTAGCAAAATGAAAGACGAGCCACAATGGATGCTTGATTTTAGATTGCGTGCATTTGAAACTTTTATGAAAAAACCAATGCCAACTTGGGGTGGAGATCTTAGTGTCATTGATTTTCAAAATATTTACTATTATGCAAAAGCTTCAGAGAAAACAGAGAAAAATTGGGACGATGTTCCTGCTGATGTCAAAAACACTTTTGACAAATTAGGAATTCCAGAAGCAGAAAAGAAATTTCTTGCAGGTGTGGGTGCACAATATGAATCTGAAGTAGTATATCATAATCTGAGAGAAGACTTGCAAAAACAAGGCGTTCTTTTCTTAGATACTGACTCTGCTCTAAAAGAACAACCAGAGATTTTCAAGAAATATTTTGGTAAAGTGATTCCACCTGAAGATAACAAATTTGCTGCACTAAACAGTGCCGTGTGGAGTGGTGGTTCTTTTATCTACGTTCCACCAGGTGTCAAAGTTGACATGCCTTTGCAAGCATACTTTAGAATTAATGCCGAAAACATAGGCCAGTTTGAGAGAACCTTGATTGTAGTTGATGAAGGTGCTGAAGTTCACTATATTGAAGGATGCACTGCTCCAGTTTACTCCTCAGAGTCATTACACTCTGCAGTAGTAGAACTAGTTGCACACAAAGATGCCAAGTTAAGATACACTACCATTCAAAACTGGAGTAATGACGTATACAATCTTGTAACAAAGAGAGCATATGCATATGAAGGCGCAACAGTAGAATGGATTGATGGAAATATTGGAAGCAAATTAACAATGAAGTATCCTGGGGTTTACTTAATGGGCGAGAGAGCATATGGTGAAACATTATCCATTGCATTTGCAGGCAAAGGCCAACACCAAGACACTGGTGCAAAGATGGTTCATTTAGCTCCAAACACAACATCAAAGATTACATCAAAATCAGTTAGCAGACTTGATGGACGCTCCACATACAGAGGATTACTTAATGTAGCAAAGGGTGCAACAAATGTAAAATCTACTGTAAGATGTGATGCCCTATTATTAGATGATACCTCAAAGACTGATACATATCCTTACATGGAAATTAATCAAGAAGATGCCACGATTACTCACGAAGCAACTGTGGGAAAAATTGGTGACGAACAAATATTCTATCTTATGACTAGAGGATTTACTGAAGAAGAAGCACTGTCTTTAATTGTTAATGGATTCATGGAGCCATTTACAAAAGAACTCCCGATGGAATATGCAGTTGAACTAAACCGACTCATAAAGCTAGAAATGGATGACTCTGTGGGTTAACCACATTAATTTTGAAAAGACATGTCTCAACAAACGCTATCTAAAATTAACCCTAGTCACATTGAAGAAATCTCTTCTTCAAGAAACGAACCTGATTGGTTAAAGGAATACCGAAAGAACTCTCTTTCAATATATGAAACTCTGCCAATTGAGACCTCTCCATTATACAACAAGTATACTGATGCAAAAAAGATGGATCCTGAACAAGTCTCATTTGCCTCAAAGACTTCAGGTTTGGTTCCAGTATTTTTACAAAAAAGATTAGGTGAGCTAGAAAACCAAACATGTATTTTTCAAATTGGAACAAACATTCACAAAATCAACATTGCTGATGATGTAAAATCAAAAGGTGTTGTAATTAGTTCTATTGCAGATGCAATCCACAATAATCAAGACTTGGTTAAAAAGGCACTTGAATCGTCGACCTCAAATGAAGACAAGTTTACTGCATTAAACAATGCTGCATTTAACTCTGGAATATTTATTCACATTCCAAAAAATGTAATTTTAGATAATCCAATTCATGTTGTTTCTTGTTTGAGTGAAGACGGCATTTCTACAATTTCAAGAAATGTATTGTTTGCAGATGAAAGTAGCAAAGCTACAATTGTTCAAGAAATATACTCGCCAAAAGCAGAAAAGCAACAAGCATATCTTGAATTACTAAACACAACTGCTGCTGCAAATTCACAAATAGATATCACAACATTGCAGGTAATGGATCAAAGTACGGTTAATTTCTCGACTAGAAGAACCGATTTGGGACAAGATGCAAAGGTAAACTGGTACTCTGGTTTATTTGGATCTCTTTTATCTAGATACAAGATTGAATATTTCCTAAATGGCACAGGAGCATCAGCTAATGACTCTGAGGTTGTATTTGGAAATAACAACCAAGATTTTGATATTCAAACAAATGTAAACCATCAAAGTCCATCTACCGAAGGCAGAGTGGTTGAAAAATCCATTCTAAAAGACAAGTCAAAATCCTTATTCAAAGGAATGATTAGAATCAAAGAAAATGCATCAAAATCAAACTCATTTTTATCTGGACGCTCTATCCTTCTTGACAAGGATGCAAAATCAGATGCAATTCCTGGCCTTGAGATTTTCACAAATGATGTAAAAGCAACACACTCAGCCTCAGTCGCACAAATTGATGAAGAACAAATATTCTATTTACAGTCAAGGTGTCTCTCAAAAGAAGAAGCTGAAAGAACAATTGTTGAAGGCTTCTTAGAACCACTATCTAGAAAAATGTCCTACCAGGTAAGAGCCTGGATTGCATATCTTATTGAATCAAAATGGGAAGAAAGAGAACTTACCATCAACACAGATGAAGAGCTTGCAAAGTTTGTTGAAGTTGAAGAAACTCGTTACAACGAAGATTCTGAAATCGAGCAGCACTACAAGTATAGGTGATTATCCTGGTTGAGTGGATTAAAGCTTGTAATATTGACCAAGTAAAAGAAGGACAACTTTTTAGATTAAATCATGATGATAAAAAAATCCTCATTGCAAACCAAAAAGGAAAAATCCATGCAACTGATCTGATTTGTACTCATGCAGAAGCTGATCTTTCTACCGGATTTCTAAGTGATGAAGGTGTTCGTTGTCCATTACATCTTTCTGTTTTTAATTTGGAGAATGGTGAACCACAAAATCTTCCTGCAGAAACTCCTCTCAAAGTATACAATGTTAAAATAGAGCAAGACGAGATTTACGTGGAGGTTTAAAGATTTGCAAAGCTCTCAAACTTTTGAAGATTTAAGAAATGATTTTCCAATCCTACAAAGAAAGGTGCGAGATAACAAACCACTTGTTTATCTTGATAATGCCTCAACCACACAAAAACCAAACCAAGTAATCAATGCAATTACCGATTACTATCAAAACCATAATGCAAATATTCACAGAGCAGTATATGCACTAGCAGAAGAAGCAACAGAGGCTTTTGAATCTACAAGAGACAAGATTGCTAATTTTATCAATATCAAAAACCGAGAGGAGATAATCTTTGTTAGAGGAACAACAGAGGCAATTAATCTGGTAGCCTATGCATGGGGCAGAACTCATGTAAAAGAGGATGACATTATAGTTTCAACTGAATATGAGCATCATAGCAATATTGTCCCATGGCAACTTCTCACACAGGAAAAACATGCAAAGATAGAGTACATTGGAATGGATGATAATGGTGAGCTAATTCTAGAAGATCTAGACAAGCTACTTGATACAGGAAAGGTAAAACTAGTGACTTTTAGCCTAATGTCTAATGTTTTAGGAACAATTACTGATGCTGAAAAAATTATTGCAAAATGTAAAGCAAAAGGAGTTTTGACTCTAGTTGATGGTGCACAAGCAGTTCCTCACATGAAAGTAGATATTGAGAAATTAGGATGCGACTTTTTTGCATTTTCAGGACATAAAATGCTTGGACCTACAGGAATTGGTGTTCTTTGGGTAAGAAAACAAGTTCTAGAAACAATGAATCCATTTCACGGAGGTGGTGATATGATAAGAGAGGTTCACAAGTATGAAACTACATGGAATGATTTACCATACAAATTCGAAGCTGGGACACCAAATATTGCAGATGTTGTTGGATTGGGTGCTGCAATCGATTATCTGAATTCTATTGGAATGGAAAATGTTAGGCACCATGAAATTGAACTAACCCAATATGCTATTGACAAACTTTCTCAAGTCAATGGTCTCCAAATCTACGGAACAAAGGATATTTCAAAACGAGGAGGTGTAATCTCTTTTAATTTTGCAGATGTTCATCCCCATGATGTTGCACAAATTATCGATGAGGAGGGAATTGCTGTAAGATCAGGACATCATTGTGCTCAAGTTTTGATGGAAAGACTAAATGTTGCTGCCACATCAAGAGCAAGTTTCTATATTTACAATACCAAAGAAGATGTGGATGCCCTGGTAAATTCATTAAATAAGGTAGCGAGGTTATTCAAATTATGAGTAGCAATGCAGACATTTACCATGAAATGATAATTGATTATTCAAGAAACCCTGTTAATTATGGTGAGATTGAAAATCCTGATGTCACATTTCATGACTCTAACCCTCTATGTGGGGATAGTATTGATATTGATATGAAAATTGATGACAGTACCGTAACTGATATCAAGTTTCACGGCAAAGGTTGTGCCATTTGTATGGCATGTTCTTCAGTTCTAACAGAAATCACAAAGGGGAAAAAAATTGAAGAGGTAAGACAAATTGAAAAAAATGATGTCTTGGGAGAACTTGGACTGGAGAATTTACAGGCAGTTCGAATCAAATGTGCATTATTGTCACTAAAAGTACTCAAATCGGCCCTCTATTCCTATCTTGGCAAACACATGAAAGATTCTGAGGATGTAGACAAGTTAAAAGAAGAAGCAGCGAGCCTATACTAGTATGGGCGATTTTACTCCTTTAACTCCAATTTCACTTCAAATTAGAAAAATAATTTTTGAACAACATAACGATGTTGATGCAAGATTTACAAATGATGAAATTTTTGAAAAATTAAAACAAAATGGAGATTTGGATCCCTCCTGGATTGTTGATGATATTGAACCATATATCAAAGAAATTTGTGATTCTGGTCTAACACGAAACATAGCTCAGAATTTTACTACAATATGGCTAAAGCTCTTTGATCCTATTGAAAAACATCATTGCAATACTTGTAATTTTGATGTTTATCTAGGGGCTTCAGAATCTAGAACTTGTCCAAATGAATCTTGCAAATCTAGTATCTAGCTTATTTCCAAAGCTTTACCAATTGAGAAAAATTAAACATAACATACTTGAGGTTTGATTAATTGCAAAATTGGATTTTTGATATCAGATCACGCTCCTTTGTTTTACTGGTTGCAGCTTTTGTTTTTATATCTCTGTTAGTTCTCTATGAAATTACAGAAGAATTTGATCAATCAATAATTTCGTTTGTTGTTGAAAGTTCTGGAAATGATTCTACTGATCTACTTATGCAGCTAATCACTGAGACTGGAGATACTTTTTACATGTTAGGATTTGGAATTTTAATGCTTGCACTAAAAAAAACTAGGAGAGTCGGAATTTCTCTTATGATATTGATAGTACTATCAACTCTCCTTACAGGATACATCAAATGTGGGGTTGATAGAGACAGACCTGATTTTGAGTATGAAGGTGTGCCTTTTCCAGTAGATCTTAGCCGTGATACTTTTGCTCTATTTTGTGAAGGTGGCTTTAATGCCTCATATCCATCTGGTCATGCAGCAAGGTCTATGATATTTGGAGTTGTTCTTGGGTATGCCTTATCTGAAAGATTCCCAAGAGGTGCCTATTTGCTATTCCTCTATCCAACACTTGTATCAATAAGCAGGATCTATGTTCTTCAACATTACCCTATGGATGTAATTGGTGGTGCAATTTTAGGTGTAATGCTTGCTGGCGTTATGGCAAAAAGAACAAAATTGTACAAAATATTTGAAAAATCAAAATCCTAATTCTGTTAGAGCCGTATTGCTAATCAAAACTATGGCATAATGTTCTTTATCATGGTGGTATGTCCAGTACTTAATATCTCTAATTTCGTTTTTTTCTCTAAGACCAGTTGTCACTCCTGTAGTGACAGTGAATCCTATTCTTTTTGCTAATTTTGTTTCTTTTGGCATAAATACTCTAAATCCTTCTTTTCTTTGACTGAAACCCATCTTTACCATCTCATCAACTGCATCTGTTGCATCTTTAACATCTTTTAGATCAAATGTCTTGGCAACTGGTAGATCCTTTGGATGAAAATCCATTGATTTTTCTAAAACCATTTGACTAATATTTTTTATAAAATGCCCAATGGGATCAAATTATGTTAATTTTCTTAACTGGTAAGTCAAATCATGATTATAATAACAACTTAACCGAGTCTCAGGCTTTGGTTTAGACGTTGGCAACTTTAGAAAAATTAGTTAATGATCTAAGAAAAAAGAAACGAGAAGCTACTAGATTAAAAAATAAAACTGAAAAGCAATTAAAAGAATACAAATCTCTTGAAAGAAGATCATCCTCAGGATTAAACACCATAGATAAAAAAATTGAATCTCAAAAGGAAGATGCATCAGACGTTTCTGAAACTCTTGTTCAAAAAAATGCTCAGATAGAAAGCATTGAAAGATTAATCTCAACTGCTAAGGAAAGACTAGAAGTTGAAAAAGATGCAATCACTCAAGCTGAACAAGAAATTGAATTTGCTGATAATCCTGAAGAAAAAGAATACGCCGAATCAAGATTACGATCTCTCAAAGACCATGTACAAGAACTAGAACTTGAGATAAAAAATAGAGCAAAAACTGCTAAAAAGATTTCTGATGATGTTACCAAATTTAGCAATATAAAATCGACAATTGCCTCTAAAATCCAAAAGCAGACTCATTCAAAACCTGCTTTGAGGGAGAAAATGATTTCAAGTCATAAAGAGACCCAAAAACTTGCAGTAGAACTTGAGAAAAGATCACGAGCAGAGGAATCTGCTAAAAAGGCTCTTGAAAGAGCCACAAAACGACTTCAGGATTATCTTAAGAGGAAACCAACAAAGAAAGCAGCTACAAAGAAACCAACAAAGAAAGCAGCTACAAAGAAACCAACAAAGAAAGCAGCTACAAAGAAACCAACAAAGAAAGCAGCTACAAAGAAACCAACAAAGAAAGCAGCTACAAAGAAACCAACAAAGAAAGCAGCTACAAAGAAACCAACAAAGAAAGCAGCTACAAAGAAACCAACAAAGAAAGCAGCTACAAAGAAACCAACAAAGAAAAAAACTAGAAAATAATTTTCACTATAATTTAATTTCTAAAATTATTTTTAAAAGATAATTAAAACAATGAAAAACTAATTTTCAAAATTAGTTTATTGAGGATTTATTTCCATTTGGCCATACTTGCCTTTGGTTAAGGAAACTTCACCTTTGAACTCGTTGGTGTATCCATTTGTTATTGCTACTACATCTCCTACATTTACTGCTTTGATGTCATCTCCCCATAATGTTAATTTCATTTGATCATCTTCACTTTCACCATCTGCAATGATTGCATCACATACATCAACGGTTCCACCAGTTTTGAGATTAACAGTTCTAGGATCTCCTTTGCTCTTTACTTCAGCTTTTGCATTGATTCCACTTCGCATTTTTTTTACTTGTGAAATTGGGATAAATTCTGCCATTCTGATTTTGACTCAATTTCACACAATTAAAAGCTTTTTTAAAAAAATTCGTTTTTTGATATTTTTTGAATATGCCGATCTCATTTTCAAAAAAAGTCCAATAGTAATCGAAAAATATCGGTCGATATCAAATCTCTTTGCAGAGGTATCGAAGCCCGGTCAACCGAGAGGGACTCAAGATCCTCAAAATAGGAAATCCCTTCTCTCAGGAGTTCGTGGGTTCAAATCCCACCCTCTGCACTATCCTTTAGATAAAATTTTGATAAATTGTAAATTTTTTCTAGAAATTAAGCGGTTACTGGCTTTACTTTGCTTACTGAATGTTCTTCGATTTTTTTATGCATTTCTGCGATGCCCTCGTCATTAAAAGAAAGATTACATCTATAACACTTCCAGGCTATCTCAGACATATGTATTTATAGGTATCTTTTCCTTATAAGGATATTGGATAATTGATCCAATTTTTTAAAAATCGTCATCAATATTTTCATAATCTTGAGATTTTTTGAGTTTTTGTGAAAAAAACAAAATTTTTTCATGAGTAAAGTAGAATCCAAGGGTTTAGAAGCAAAAATCTATTTTATTAATCAAAAGATGGCTGATATTTTTGAAATCTTTGCGGAATGGTCCTATGTAGGTATTTTTCTTGTATTGATTGGAGTAAATGTTGCCCCGATTCTGATGCCTCCAAGCTGGATCATATTGACGTCTTTTTACTTACTTGATCCTAGTTTGAATATTATCTTTCTAGCAATGGTTGGGGCTACTGCTGCAACAATTGGTAGATTTTTGCTGAAAAGAATTAGCAGTATGTTTAGAAGATTTGTAGGAAAAGAACAAAAATCAAACCTTGACATTATTGGAGATTATCTTAATCGAAAAAAATTTGGATATATGATTGCATCTTTTCTTTTTGGCGCAACTCCACTTCCTAGCAACATGCTTTTCATTACATATGGTCTAATGCGAGCAAAAAGTATTGGTATTTACATAGGATTTTGGTTTGGACGATTCTTGTCATACATGGTAATGATTTATTTTGGAAATGCTGTTTTGCAACCCTTCCTTGAAATTTTTGAAGATCGACTTACAGGAATTTTACTTGTAGATGGAGTTGGTGTTGGAGTAATAGTGCTTTTTGCATCCATTAACTGGTCGCTTTTAATAACACAAAGAAAAATCAAATTTGTAAAACCAAAACTCTGGAGATTCTAAATGGATTCTGTTGATTTACTACAAAAGCAAGTGCAGCAAAGAATGAAAAATGATCCTGCCCATGATTTTAATCATGTCATGAGAGTATACAAAAACGCTCAGAAGTTATGCAAAAAAGAAAAAGCAAATGAAAAACTTGTACTAAGCGCAGTATTACTACATGATATCATCTCCTTCCCTAAATCAGATCCGCATTCAAAACTTTCATCAATAAAGAGTGCTCAAGAGGCAAAAAAGATTCTAAATAATTTAGACTATTCGTCTAAAGAGCTTAGAATAATCTCAGATGCAATTCGTGATCATAGTTTTTCTAGAGGAAAAATTCCACAAACTTTAGAAGGAAAAATACTTCAAGATGCAGATAGGCTAGACGCAATTGGTGCAATAGGAATAGCTAGAGTTTTTGCCGTGGGAGGCTCAGAGAAACGACCATTTTACAACGAAAAAGATCCCTTTTGTAAAAACCGGAGAGCTAATGACAAAAATTGGACTCTGGATCATTTCTACCAGAAACTATTGAAATTAGAATCTTCAATGAACACAAAATCTGCTAAAATTGAGGCCAAAAAGAGAACTAGAATTATGAAAACTTTCCTCTCTGAACTAAAAAAAGAACTCTAATTCTTTTTCCCTCTTGCCTTTGTTCTCAAGACTGCCTTACAGCAAATACATCTAGTATCTTCAACTGACATGAATATTCCACAAAAAGTACATCGTTTCTGACCAACTTCATATCTGAGTTTATTTGGAACAGGTTCGGCTTTGTGCATTTGGCAAATACCCCTACATGTTCTACCCACTAAATTTCACCTCCTAATCTTTCTTTGATCTCTTTTGCTCGATCCCTAATTGTTACAGCGCTTATGCCTGATGCCTCTGAAATTTTCAATTGTGAAACTTTTTCATTATTTTTCAATGTTGCCAAATGAATAGATGCTGCTGCCATTGGGTTCTTACTGGTAGATATTCCATTTTTTTCTGCCAACGAAACAATGTTGAATGCAAGTCTTTCTGTTTTTTCTGAAATGTTGATAGTTTTTGAAATTCTTGTAATAAATTCATGTGGGTTATATGCATCAGGGGATATGTTTAGCTCTTTTATTAAAAATCTGTAAATTCTCTGCAAGTTTTTTCTTTTGATATTTCCCGCATCGGCAACGTCTTGTATAGTCCTAGGTGTATTTGTTAATCTGCATGCAATGTATACTGTAGCACAAAGAATTCCTGAAGTGGTTCTTCCATTAAGGACTTTTTTTGCTGAAATTTTTCTAAAAAGATATGCTGTATGTTCTACAACCGGATCAGGAAGACTAAGTTTTACTCTAATTCCGTCAAGCAACAGAAATGCTTTTTGCAATGATTTTACGGTATTTGCAGAACGACTGTTTCTGTCCCACATACGGAGACGATAAAACATCCTACGATTCTCTTTTGATAGGTATTTTCCAGTAGCATCCTTGTCTTGTGATTCTATTATTGTCGATAAGCCCATATCGGCTATTTTTAATGAAATTTTCCTTCCTACTCGAGATGTTTTGAGGTATTCTTCTTTTGTAACTCCCGAAATTTCTGGTCCAATCTCAATTGGTTTTTGATCTGATACTGCACCACAATTACTGCATGCAATTTCTCCTGTATTAAAATCTGTAATGATTTTGTTTTTCTTACAATTCTGTTGGTGTACAAGTTCAGTTAACATTTTTTTCTCCCAAATGTTGTTCCACACTCTTCACAGTATACTCCAAATTCATGAAATTCTATTTTGTCATTACCACAAATAATACAAATTTTAATTTTAGAGTTTACATATACTAATGAACCCGTATTTTTTTCTTGGTATAATAATTCTACTATCACAATTAAATTTGATTTTGAAATTATTTAAGCCAGATTTGTTTTTGTAACTAGTGGTAATTATTTAATTTCTATTCAACATAGACTTCTTTTTTATACCCTATCAAAATTAATGCAAGACCCAATGCAATTACCCCGATTGATATTTTCTCTGAAGTTATTTGAGAAGATGTGTAAAATTCCACTACAAAATCTGGACTCCACACAATCAAATTTTGAATTGGAATAATTATTGCTGATATCAAAAAGATTACTCCAAATGCTGTTATGATGCTAGGTCTATATGGTTTTAATTTACTCATTTTAGTTTTCTATCCTGAAACTTGAATTACTATTGCCGTTTGGCTCTCAAGTTCTCTTACTTTAGATAATGCCTTTGAGATGTTTTCAATCAAACCATACTCTTTATTTTCAATCATTGCATAACCCGATTCAACTCCATATGAAATTGAAAGATTTTCGTCCATAGTTTAATTTCCTTTTTAAGATATTTTAATGTCTAAAAATTACAATCTAGTGCCAATTCACACCTAGATACTAATCCCACAATAAAATATTAGCACTATGAAATAATTTCTTTTCTCCATAAATACTAAAAACAAAAAAGTATGATGAGCAAAATGATTTCCCAGTTACAATTTATTTTAACTTTGAATTCTAATAAATTCCAAAAAAAACTGAGCTTTTATCTTTATCACTTAGTTTCCCTGAAAATCTAATGAGTAATTGTAATAATATTGAAACTAGACAAGCAAATCTCCTATTATCTGAAGGTGTGATTAAGACATGAAACATTTTACTCTGACAAGATATTCCTCATTGTCCCAAGAAAGTATCTTTAATATCAGTACTGATGTCGAAAATTTCCATAAGATAATGCCTGATTATTTTAAATCACTAGAACTCATTAAACAAACAAAGAATGAAAAAATTGTTTTAGAAAAAATTAACTTTCTTGGAATTCCTCTAAAAATAAAGACAAAACATGTAATTGACAAACCCTCTAATCACGAAATCTATATTCTTAGTGGGCCTACTAAAGGGACTGTATTTGTAGAGTCATATTTAAAATCTAAAGATGGGACGGTTATTTCAATTGATGTAAAATTAAGATTAAATGGATTTTTCAAGTTATTTAGCCTCTTAGAAAATTATCTTGCAAATCAGATGAGTCCAGTAATGGATAAGTTTGTAGAATCTGCTGAACGATTTAATTCTCAAAATTTACTCAAATAGTTAGCACTATGTAAATTACTTAGCACTTGCATAAATAGAAAAAAATAAAAAATTATCCATGAAGGAACCTATTTACATTATTGGAGCAGGTGTGGGTGGACTAACCACCGGTGCCATGCTTGCTCAAGAAGGACATTGTGTAAGAATTATTGAAAAATCCTCAAAATTAGGTGGTAGAACCGCCTCTATGAAATTTAAAAACCATATTCTAGATAATGGTTTTCATATTATGCCCTTTTACAAAAAATCTGCAATTTTTTCTGTTTTAAAATCATTAGAAATTGAATCCAAACTAAAACTTGCCAAAGTTGACAACATTGCGTTTCATTCAGATTCAGGATTTCACAAATATCCTAAAGGAATGAATGATCTTTTACGCCTCTCTCTGATTCCATTAAAAAGTAGAATCAAACTTTTGAAAATACTTCTCCCAATGGCTTTTACCTCAATTGAAAAAACTGAAGAATGGGATAATCTTTCTCTAAAAGAAATAACTGCCAAATTAGACCCTGAAACAAATGCATTTTTTGAGGCAGTGTGTATGTTGGCCTTTGCTGACACTGTTGATCATATTTCTTTAGGTGAATTTGCAAGGACAATAATTCGTGCAAATCCCTTCAAAGGAGGAACAAGTGAATTTGCCTATCCTGAAGATGGAGGTTATGATTCGATTTCAAAAATCCTGGCCAATACATTGAGGAAAATAATGGGCATGTTAAGTTAAGCTGTTCTGTTAAAAAAATTATTATTGAAAATTCTAAGGTAACAGGAATAATAACAAATAATGATGATTTTATTCCAACAAACTGTGTTGTAATTTCTTACCCTGCTTACATGGCAATAAATCAATTGTTTGACAGAGAGGTATTTGATGAAAAATTTGTAAAAGAGATAAACAAGTTAAACAAAAAAACTGCAGTAGTGGATGACTCAAAACAAATATGTATGATCGTAGATGCTATGAAAAAAGAAATCTCTGCAATTTACCCTCAATTTGAGGGGTCTCTACTTTGGGAACGTCCAATGGCTTGGAATCTTGTAGAATCAGTTGTAAAAGAACCTAGATTGGTATGGAAATCAAAAATGCCACATGAAATTCCTAGCATAAAGGGGTTATTTTTTGTAGGGGATTCTACTATAAGTTATGGAATAGGTACTGATTCAGCAGCCCATAGTTCCATTCTTTGCATGCCTAAAATACAATCTTATTTAAAAAAATAAAGAAAAAAATTATGCTGTTCTAATCAACTTGGGGATTTCTTCTAGTGAAGATTTTGATATTACTTTTGCATCAAACTTTGGGATCTTTTCTCCCTCCATTGCAAAACCTCCAACCAAAATTGGAATTTCAAATCGTTCTTTGATTTTTCTTACGAGTCTTTGTCCTGCGGATAGGTTGTCTTCCAATGTTATTGATAATAGTATCACATCAGGGTTGTTGTTATCAATGAAGCTCAAAATAGATTCAGTGGGCATGGATGTCCCCATATTGTATACTTTGAATCCTTTAATTGAAAGATATGTCTCTAGCACATCACAACCCAGATGATGTTCTTCTCCAAGAGGAACACAAATTAAGACTTTCTTTTTGTTGGCATTTCCTGTAACTTGATCCATTATAATTTTAACCAGGGTTTGCGCAACATTACTTGCTACATGCTCTGTTGCAATACTGATTTTTCCAGTAGCCCAATCGTCTCCAATCTTATACATTACAGGTTTTAGAATTTTATCAAAAAAATCTGGTGTATCAAAAATTTTGATATACTCCTGATAAATCTTAAGTGAAGCCTGAATGTCTCCTTCTGTTAATTTTTTAAATAGTTGCTGCTTTGATTTTTTTGATGCATCTTCTCGTTTTTTAATGTCCTTAGGATTAAATTTTGCCAACACCGATAATATTTTAGAGTCATTTCTATAATCTGAAGGAATGTCATCTTTTACAACATCAGATGCTTTTCCTAAATACTTGATTATCTCTTGTTTTGATGTATTTTTCTGAGAATCCCACACGCTTTTGACTAGATAAAGATATTGATCAGATTTTACTTTCTTTGCTCTAATGTATACCATGGATTTTTTGTTCCATTAAACTATATAACTAATGCTAACTCCATTTTATAGTGCTAATCAATTTTAAAATTCGAACTTCATTTTAGTTCCTTTATTATATTTTCATTATTTAGACTATGAAATGGAATTCCTGGAATGATATTTGAATAAAGCAGAAAGTATGTTTGACTGGCAAGATATGTATTATTAAACCTGAATATGACTGGATTTATTTCTACAAGAATTTCCCCTAAAGCAATCTTTTCCTCTTTGTATTTTTCTAATAGCTGAAAAAACAATTCCTTCTCAGATTGGCTCAATTTTTTTGAAAAATGTCCAAAAATATGCATGATTACATTTGTATGCATTTTCTTGGTTGGTTTTTTCTTCAGAGCAATTCTTAGATTTTCTTCATAATTTTCCAAAATTTCCGAAAAGGGGATTTTTTTATAGCTGGCTACAATATTTCCTAGTTTTTTGAGTTGCTCTTGGTCATGAGCCATTATCATGTACTTGTTCATGGCCTGAAAATTCACAAGATTTTTGATCCTTTTTAAACGCTTAACGTCTTCAAACCTTTCAAATACATAATTTTTAACATCTTGCTCTGATATTACAGGCATTTCTGTCTTTGAATATTCTTGTTTTTCCTTCACTTTTCAAAATTGATGTTAATTACATAAAAAGCTCAATACAGAAAATTTTTTTTACCACTAGAGATTTTTAAAATTACTTTGAAAATTTAGCACTAGACAAATTATTAGCACCAGCTTAAATATTATGAATGGAAAAACACGTTAATGAAAACTACAATAACTACAATCGCAGCAATTCTCTTGGTAGGATCAATTACTTCATTTGCAACAGCAGAAGGCGTACCAGCTTGGGTAAAAAACAATGCAGGATGGTGGGCTGATGGAACTATTTCCGAATCAGAATTCGTACAAGGAATTCAATTTCTAATAGAAGATGGAATTATCGTTGTTCCTCCAACAACAGTATCTACAGAGTCCTCTGAAGGCGTACCAGCTTGGGTAAAAAACAATGCAGGATGGTGGGCTGATGGAACAATTTCTGATGGTGAATTTGTTAACGGAATACAGCATCTGATAAAAACTGGTATTGTATCTGTTTCAACTTCTGAACCTGTAGTTGAAGCTCCGATGCAATCAACAACTAGTGATTCAAAATTAGCTTCTCTTGAAGCAGAACTAGAAAAATGTGCAGATATTACAAAAGCATATCCTAGACTAAACTGTGAAAAAGCAGCTGAGCATGAAATTGAAGCTTACAAAATAAAATCAAACGGACAATCATTCCAAGTAGGACCCTTGACTTATTATTGGGCCAATCTTGGAAGTGAAGGAAATTCATTTGAAATTTCTCCCTCTGGTCAGGCAATTCTTACTATTAGAATGCTAGCTGAAAATAATGGCTCATCAGATAATGTTTCCATGATGTGTACAGGTCCTGCTGTATGTAACTATGATGTTTGGAATGGTGAAAAGGCATTCAAGTACTCTGGTATGGATTTCACAAATGGACAAATTGTTCTAAAATCTGGCGAATCTGCGATTTTCAACATGTTGTTTGGTCCAAATATTGGATATGGTGGAACGCAATTCATCTATGATTCTTCAAAAGATTATGTCTTTAGAATCTCCGAACCATATGGAAGTGCATCTATTCCATTAAACTTAGGATAGGCACTCCACTTTTTCCCTTTTTATTCATAAAATCAGATACTTTTGAACTTGTTATCCGTAATCCACATATCTGTCATATCTCTTTTCAACTTCTTTGTTTAGTCCGTTCGTAATCTTTTTGATTTCTTCGTCTCTTCTAAAATTAATATATTTTTGAATTGCCTGAAATTTTTCCTCTTTTGGGTAAGAATCAAATATGGGATCAATTACTTTGAAATATTCTATTGTCTTTTCACGGAATTCTTCTCTTGTGGGTCTTTTGTTTCCGTTCATTCTAAACCAAATTGTAGCCCAACTACAGCCAACCACGTGAGGCAATAAGTCAAAGGCTCTTTCTATCTCAAATCTTTCATCATTTCTCATGATTCTTGAAGAAAGGTTGCTGCTGATTTTGCAAAGTATGTTACAATCATGTCTGCACCTGCTCTTTTAATAGAATATAGTATTTCTTCTGTGATGTCTTTTTCATTAATCCATCCTTGTTTTGCTGCCCCTTTAACTAGTGCATATTCTCCTGAAACACTGTATGCTGCAACTGGAACATCAAATCTCTTTCTAGTTTCTGAAATAAGATCTAAATACGATAAAGCTGGTTTAATCATTACAATATCTACCCCCTCATTAATATCAGTTTGAACTTCCAACATAGCTTCTCTTGCATTTGTGAAAGGAACTTGGTATGTTTTTCTGTCTCCAAATTTTGGTGCACATTCAGCAGCATCTCTAAAAGGTGAGTAAAACCCAGAACGATGTTTTGCTGAATGTGACATTATTGATACATCGGTAAATCCTTCACCGTCTAGAGCTTCCCTAATTGCAGCTACTTGACCGTCCATCATTGCAGATGGCGAGACAGTATCAACACCTGCTTTTGCCTGACTAACTGCAATTTTTGCTAAAGTGTCTAGGCTGGTATCGTTATCGATCTTATTTCCTTGAATAATTCCACAGTGTCCTGTTGATGTAAATTGACACAGACATACATCTGCCATGATCACCATTTTATCTCCAAAGTTTTTTCTAATCTGAGAAATTGCCTTTTGAACAATTCCATTGTCATCATATGCTGATGAGCCTGCTTCATCTTTGTTGCTTGGAATTCCAAACAACATAATTGCAGGTATGCCTAAATCTGAAATTGTTCCTACCTCGTCATTGATATCTTCAAGAGGCAATCGTTCTATCTCTGACATTGATTCTACTTTAATTCTTGTCTTCAGACCCTCTTGAACAAAAACTGGGCAAATGAAATCCCTTGATGATAAACTAGTCTCTTGGACCAATTCTCTCATTTTTGAAGAAGTTCTTAATCTGCGAAGCCGTCTCATGGGAAAAGACATAATCAAAAATCCTTTTGGGTAAAATATAATCCTAGTCTAATTGATTCTTTTTATAGTCAAATAGTTTACTTGCCATTTCAATTACATCAGGATCTCCTTGTTCGGATGCCTTTCTAATATTATTCATGGGGGTAGATACTATGCTTTCAACTACTGCCTTTGTTAACTCCTCGATTATCTTGATTTTTTTCTCATCTTTTTCATCAAGCATATTCAGTGCTTTTTGCAATTCTTTTATTCTAAGAGAGTCGATGTTCTTAAAAACATCTTTAACAAGTGGTTCTGCATCTAGTCTTTTCATTGAGGCTTCTAGAACTGATACTTCTTCATTAATTATATTTTCAACGGTTTTTACCTTGTTTAATCGTGCATTCATATTTTTTTCAACCATTTCGGCAATTTGATCAAGATTCATCAATTTAATGCCTCCAATGGTTGCTACTTTTTCATCCACCGTTCTAGGATTTGACAAATCCAAAATCATCATACCTGTTTTCTTTCCCTTCATTGCATTTGTAATCCTCTCATATGTTACAAGAAAGTATGGTGCAGTAGTTGCTACAAAAAGCACATCATAATTTTCAAATCCTGATAAAACATCTTCAAATTTAACTGGCTTTCCTCCCATTGTTTCACAAAATGCCTTTGATCTTTCCAGAGTTCTGCTAGTTACTGAAAAACTATATCCCCTTCTTTGAAGGGATTTTGCAACAAGAGTTGAAACTTCCCCTGTGCCAATCAGTAATATTTTTTTAAATTTTAACTCATCAATATTTTCTTCTGCTAGTTTTACTGCCATAGAACCGACAGAAATCCCTCCTCGTCCAATACCGCTGGTATTTCTAATTCGGGTTCCTATTCTAATTGCTTTGTCAAAAAGAGTATTAAGATGCTGACCTGATGCTTTGATGCTTCTAGCCTCGGTGATAGAATTTTTTATTTGGCCTAAAATCTGTTCTTCTCCAACTACCATTGAATCTAATCCTGATGTGAGTTTTAGAAGATGATGAAATGCTTCTTGATTCTCAACTAATTCTAAATTATCTTTGAATGCCCCTTCTTCTAAACCCGTCAATGATGCCCATGTCTTTTTGATCTTTTCAGTGTTGTATTCCTTTGATTTTCCAAATAATTCAATTCTGTTACAAGTTTGAATAATTACACATTCATCCAGTCCTGAATGTTTTTTGAATTGTTCATATGCTCCTTCTAAATCTCTAATTGTGAATCTTTCTAAAACATGAATTGGGGAACCACGAAAAGTTACCCTTGCATTTATGATGTTTTGCTTCATTCCCAATCTCTCAATATTGTAATTACCCGTTTTTCAGCTTTTTTCAATTTTCCGTCTTTTATTAACTGATCAATCTCATTATCAGCCATGATATTACTCAGAAATTCTTTTCTCTTTTTTTGAGTAGATATTCTGCCTTTGGCTAACTCCCTTGCGATCTTTTGAATTTTTATTTGATTAATTTCTATTTTGGTGATGGATTTTTTAAAAATCTCCTCAAATTTTATTTTCAATTTTTTTGACATTACTGGACTCCTTCCACCGGTAAAAATTGCAATTTGTATAATGTTTTCAATATCTATTACTGCGGGATTTGCAAAATCGCTATCATCCGGATTATCTGAACTATAAGTAATAATTTTATTTTTCTCCCCGTAATCTAATATCTTTTGATTCAATTTTCTGTCATCAGTAGTAGTAATTACTAAATGTGGTTTGTATTTAGAAAGAATAGATACATTAGTTACATTCATTTTTTTTAATTTTATTATTTTAGATTCAGATAGTTTGATAATCTGAGAATTTACTTTACTGCTAATTACAACTATCTCACATTGCTGTTTTAACAATGAATTTATTCTCTTTAGTGCCTCGTTTCCACCTCCAATGATAATTACTTTTTTTCCTTGGAGATTTAGATCAACTATCATCGATCAAAAAGACGACAGTTTCTATTTATGTATTAAAAATTGAGGCGTAAAATTCTAGCTACATTTTTAATTGAATAGACTAGTTACAGACTTATTGACCTCAATGGATGAGTTGGATAAAGAAATCCTAAACGAAATTCAATGGACTTTTCCACTTGTTACAAGACCCTTTGAAGCTATAGCAAAAAAATTTGAAACGACTCCAGAAATCATTAAAGAACGTATGAATGACCTCAAAAAATCAGGTGTATTGCGACAGCTAAGTGCTATTTTTGATACAAGAAAATTAGGTTATACAAGCTCCCTTGTTGCAATGGAGATTGAACCAGAAAAATTAGAGTATGTGGCAAATCAAATTAATCGGCATCCTGGTGTAAGTCATAATTATGAGCGTGACCATCAATTTAATCTGTGGTTTACTTTAGCTGTACCTCCTGGTTCTGATTTGAAAACAGAACTTGAAAAATTCAATGTGCTAAAAGGAATAAAAAAAGTCCGAATGTTGCCCACACTTCAATTATTCAAAATAGGTGTAAAACTAGATATGGTTGATGACAAAAAACATCAAGTTGCACCAACCGAACAGAAAAAAGAAATTCAAAATGTAAAATTTGAACCTAATGAAGATGACAAAAAATTCATTCGTGAACTTCAAAAAGATATGGAAATTATTGATGAACCCTTTGTAAAATCTGCAAATAATCTGGGCATAACTGAAGAACAGCTATTTGAAAAAATGAAATACTATGAAAGTATTGGAGTAATGCGAAGATTTGCTGCAATTCTTCGACACAGACAAGTTGGCTTTACCGCAAACGGGATGATTGTATGGAAGGTACCTAGCAATAGAATTTCTGAAGTTGGCGGAAAACTTGGAGCATTTCCTCAGGTAAGTCATTGTTATGAGAGACCAACGTATTCTGATTGGCCATACAATGTATTTTCTATGATTCATTGTAAAACCCATGAAGAAGCTAAAGAGATGGCTCAAACCATTCAAAATCAAATTAATGTTGATGACTACAAGATATTGTTTAGCTCCCGTGAATTCAAAAAAACTAGAGTCGAATACTTTGTTGAAAATGATTTTAATCTAGAAGAAACAATTCCTGCTTCCTAAATTTCATTATCGCCATGACCTGCTACATGAATTAAACAAAAGTACTGATCATTCATGTTGCAATAGTATTCTGAATGGACACCACAAGTCTGGCAGGGTGGTTTTTCATCATATTCTGATAATTTTGTGTGATAAATTCTTGTTCTTTTTGAAATAGTTGATTCTTTGTAGATTCTTGTCAAGTTTGAAAAATATTCAATTTCTCCAAAATTTAGTGGAACATCAGTTTTAATTTTTTTAATCAATAATTCCCATTTTTTATAATCTCCTATCTTTGCAAGCTTGAGTCTTTCTATGGTTTCTATTGTCTTTTCTTTATCAATTGATTTGTCCATCCGAGATTAATTAGCTTGAGGCGTAGCCTTTAATTCGTATGGAGGCCATGTATTGTACAACTCATCAATCTCTTTCATGTCTGAGGAGCTAAGATAGTTTCCATCAGATATGGATGCAAATGTTTCAATCTCTTCTTCATTAACAACTGTAGGTAATACAGATGCGATTGACTTTTTTGAGAGTATGAACTTTATTGCAAATTCAGTTATATTTAATCCGTTCCGTTCAGCAATTGGTCTGAACTGTTCTACTTTTTGCAATGCAGATTTTCTCCATTCTACTTTTCTATCTTTTCTATGATCATTACTTGGAATGACAGTTTCTGCTTTAACTTTACCTGTAAGAATACCTGATGCATCCGGCACTCTAACTAAAATCCCGACATCTTGTTTTTCAGCTTTTTCAATCAATTCATTTCCTGGTGTTTGCTCTAAAATGTTGTAAACTGTTTGAACTGCAGAAACACTTTTTCTATCCATTGCCTCCAAACCCTCTTGGGTCCATCCAATAGCGGGACCTAATGCAACCTGTGATGATTTTATTTTACCTTCATTAATTAGCTCATCAAGAGTATCAAAAGTTGCATCATTTCTAATGTGATTTAATTTAGGATTATGTAATCCAAAGGAGTCTAAATAGTCTGTTTGTAGTCTTTCAAGCGATGCATTGAGTGCTTTTCGTGTAAATTCCTTATCAAAATTTTGAGGAAGCTCTGCATGGCCAATCTGATCTGCTTCTGAGAAATCATATCCATATTTTGTAGATATTACAATCTCATCTCTCATTCCATTGAATACTTCACCAATTAATTTTTCACTTTTACCCTTTCCATACATATCTGCAGTTTCAAAGAAATTAATTCCTAAATCATAGGCTTTTTTTAGCATACGTTTTGCTTCATCTTCTTCAATTTTCTTGCCCCACCAATCTAGAGCAATAGTCCATGCTCCAAATCCTATCTCTGATACTTTAATTCCACTTTTACCTAGTTTTTTGTATTTCATTTTACATCACTTAATTTCATTTTGAAAGACTTGATCCTTCCAAACTAATTTTTCAATAAAATTTCTTCATTTATGTTTATCCAAGATTTGCATCAGTAAATTTCAATTTCTAGCCTAAACTGGCTATTAGAGGCACGATGTCCCTTTTTACGCAGGGAATCATTGGGGTGTCTACTTTAACGTACTTGGATACTTTAGTTTCTCTCAGATCCATTATTAGGTCTTGAAAATCTCTTAATTCATCAGTCTCAAATGCTAACATAAAGTCCTGATCATCAATTCCAAAAGAATACGTTGTATTTAGAACAATATCTGGATATTTTTGACTGACATCAATATGTTCATCCATCATCTTTTGTCTTTCTTCTTGTGGTAATAGATACCATTCTCTTGTCTTAGTGAAGGGATAAACAATCACATATTTTTTTGATTCATTTCCTGCAACAAATGAGATTATTCTTCCCTTTCTTGCATAAATTGATGGTCTTGTGCATGAAATGTATGTTTGTGTGGGAATTACATACTTTCCAAAAACTGTAAGATATAGTTTTGAAATGACATTTTGAATTTCTTCAATTGATTTTGCAGCAAACCAAAACAAAAAGTCTGCATCTGAACGTAATCCTAGTGTTGAATAAGCTCTAAATTTAATTCCTGAATTTTTTATGACATTTTCTACTTCTCTTGCAGACTCTTCTTTTGCAAGGTCTGCCATCCATCTCCACTTGGGATCTATTTGGAAGAATGAGAAATTAAAATAATATTTTTCATCATCATTTGGTTCCATTGATTTTGTTTTTTGGATTGCCCTATTTAAACAAAAAACTGGATTATCTAATCTTGAATTTCAATAATTTTTTGTTGGGATTTTTGTCCTGAATGAATTTTTACAAATGAGGATGATACTATGAAATAATTTACACGTTTTTTGATAATCTCTTTGTTTGCTTCTCCCTTGATAGGATTTGATTTTATTCCAACTGTAATCTTGTTCTCATTTATGTTCACAAAGTCTTTGTGAAATTCTACATGTAATTTATAAATCATTATCTTTATTGAAGTGATTTGAATAAAATTTTGGTTTGTATTTTTTACTGTACTTGCTGTTCTAAAACCCAGTCGTATCCTTTGCTTTCTAATTTGTCTGCAAGGGATGCATCTCCTGTTTTCAAAACTTTACCTTGTGCAAAAACATGCACAAAGTCCAATTTATCTAGGAATTTCAAAATTCTTGCATAGTGTGTGATTACAATTACTGTGGCATCTTTTCCTGAAACTTGGCTAATTGCCTTTGCGACTGATTGTACCGCATCAATATCTAATCCCGAGTCAGGTTCATCAAGAATCGAAATTTTTGGTTTTAACACTGCCATTTGTAAAACTTCAGCACGTTTTTTCTCTCCTCCTGAAAATCCTTCATTTAGATATCTTGAGAGAAATTCTTCTTTTAGACCAACTTTGTTAAGATTGTCTTTGAGATATTTTTGGAATTCTCTAACTGTAATGAATACTTCTCTATCTTCACCTTGCAATGCCTTACTAAGAGAGTTATATGATGTTCTTAGGAAGTGAGAAAAACCAACACCTGCAACTTCAGTTGGGTATTGAAATCCTAAGAATAATCCTTTCTTTGCTCGTTCATCTGCTGTTAATTCTAAAATGCTCTCTCCATCTAACAAAATATCTCCTTGAGTAACTTCGTATTTAGGATGTGCAAGTAATGTGTATGCTAATGTACTCTTTCCAGAACCATTAGGTCCCATAATGGCATGAACTTCCCCAGGACCTGTTTTCAAATTTACCCCTTTGAGAATTTCTTTTCCTTCTCTTGTTACATGAAGATCCCTTATTTCTAATACTGCCATATGTGAGTATCTTGTTTCTCTATATATAATGCCCACGAAAATTAGTTGATCCTAACAGGGTCTTGATAAATAAAATCTAATAAAATGAAAAGAGGGGATTTGGATTAGTGTTTGGCCAGAGATGGTCTCAAAGTAATTTTGAGTTTGTAATTTGTTAGAATCTCTTTACATCTATTTCTGATGGTTACTTCAGTGACACCTGCAATACTAGATACGTCTCTTTGAAGGACATTCTGTCCCAACAAAACCGAGGCTACATACAGATATGCTGCTGCAATTCCGTTTGGTGCCTTGCCATCAGCAATACTGCTGTCTTTGGTTTTTTCAGCAATTTCCAAAGCTAATCTTTCAACTCTAACTTCGGTTTGCGTCATATTTGCAATTTTTGAGATGTACTTGTCCATGGTAACTACTGGTGCGGTAAGTTGTCCCATTTCCATTACCATGGTTCTATAGTATCTTGCTGCAAGTTTTGTTTTTGATTTAACATCTTTTGGTGCACATATTCCTCGGCAAATTTCTTCAAGTGATCTTACTACATCACATTGCTTACATGCCATGTAAATTGTAGCAGCTGTAATGCTTGCTACTGACTTTCCTTTCACATCAACATGCCCATCCAAGTTTCTGTAAATCATAGATGCAGTTTCCAAAACATTTTTTGAAAGATTTAGACTGTCACATGTTTCACCCATTTTCGATAAAACATTTGCTAGTCTTCTTTCTCTTGGTGAGGAAACTCTTACTCTTTGTTGCCATTTTCTGAGATTATGCATTTGATTTGCAACATCGTGATTGATTGTTTTTCCACTGAAGTCTTTGGAACTAATTGATATCTCAGTCGCAATTCCCAAGTCATGTTGCGAATATGTTGTTTGTCCTGATGCTCTTGCAAGTTTCATCTTGTCTTCGAGATTCGAGCTTTTTGTTTCTGGACCATAATCTGCAATCTGATCTGCGACGACTACGCCACAACCAGAGCAGATAACTTCTCCGTTCTGAATGTCATCAACTAATGATGATTGACATTCAGGACAGTTTTGTGTTTGTAATATGTTCAATTTTTTCTTCTCCTATTTTTTTGTGTTTTAGCAGGAAAATACTCAGTTGTGAAAACACTTTTGCCAATGTATTTTTTGATGTTATTTGTTAATGGAGTTGCTGATGCAAACGGTCTTTTTACTGGACCAATTAATTCCATTACTTTTGCAATTCTAGTTCCTTTCTCGTCACAGAGAATCTGTCCTTCAACTAATTTGTTTGATAGTTGAATAATTACTCTGCCACTACCGGCTAGGTGCATTATTTCGCCTACCTCCTGCAATTAGAAACAATAAACATCATATTCTTTTCATAGACTTCTGTCAACTTTACTTTAGCTAACAGCTAGAATTGATTTTATTTTGATTGCTTGGAACGTTTTGAAACTAATTTTTCTGAAATTTTGTTAAGAATTTTTGTCTTAGATGATCCTTTTGGTAACACAATGTACCCTGACCTAACATATGGTCTTCTTGGAAATCTTACCTTGTCATCAGTTTCTGTGATTTCAAAACCTGCTGCTGTAGCCGCATCTGATAATTCTTTTAGTGAAGGATCAAAAACACATTTTTCTTTTCCAAGCTTTCTGCCTTTAACTCTTGGTAATGTTTTATTGAAATAATCCAACCAGATTACGATATGTTCGTAATCCTTCATGAAATCACTTTAAGAGAATTGTGTTAACTATTCCGTTCTGTCCAGGTCTGGAAACTACTTTGCATTTCCCTTCCTGTGTTTCTAATATTGCGCCCTTGGTTATGATTCCTCTTCTTTGATAATCATTATTTGTAGCATTTTCTAAAACTTTGAGAATTTTTGTTTTCTTTACTTTAGAATCCTCCGTTGCTAAATTTACAAAATCTATTGACTTTAAAGCTGTTTTTCTATTGTTACCTCGAATTCTTCTAGTAATGGTTATTTGGACTTGATTTACAGCTTCATTCGGATATCTGTCAGTTTCATATTTGCGTCTGATTCTTAATGGATGTCTTCTTCCGCCAGTTGTTTTACTGGTTGCAAGGTTCTCGACAGATTTTCTCACGTTTATCTTTTTTTCTACTCTAATTTATACAAAACGCAAAGAAATAGGCTTATACTAAAAATTCTGTCTATTTGATTTCTGTTATGATGGCGTTTGCAGTATTCTCATATGATCTAGCTGCAGTCTTTCTTATTTTTGAAAATAACCTTTGTTTGAGATTTTCTACGTCTCCTTGAATTCCAAAATATTTTTGGAATTTTTCAGTAGTGTTGTAAATCTTCAATCTTCCTACATTTTGATTGTTGATAAAATCTAATTGCTTTAATTCTTTAAGATGCGCATAAACCCCTGAACCTCTTGTTTCTACAAGTTGCTTTGATGATATTGGTTGCATGTATGCAATGTAGGATAATGTCTTTAAGGTTGCATTTGGTAAAATTGGTTTTGATGCATATTTTTTTACTGTTGAACTATACTCGGGTTTTAATTGAAAAACATAAGATCCATCTGGAAGCATGACTATTTCTATTGCTTTAAAAGCAGTCCTTGCCTTTTTCATAATGTTGTTGAGACATTCTTGTGTTTTAGTACGTGATTCTGTGCCTGAGGCTCGAATCAATTCTTCTATTCTTAATGGCCTTCCTGCAGAATAAAGAGCAGCTTCTATCCTTGCTGTTGCTTTATTCATATCTTCTATTTTTACCAATTATCTTTTTCTCCTCTAAAATTTACTTAAAGAAATTCTTTCTCCATTTTTGATCAATTTGTAAAATTCTCTTTTATCAAAGTAATTTTGATGTTGTCTTCGACTTGTTCTAATTCTATTTTCTGGTCTCTTGCTAAAAATAGAATTGCAAAAAAGCATCTTATGGAATCCACTTGGTCAAGATCTATTATGATGTTTTGAAGTAATCCCCATCCTTCTGGAGTAATCTTTCTAATAATCAAATCTTCATATTTTCCTATTATACTTTCAAGTGAAATGAAATATTCCTGAAAATCTGGTGGTTCAATTGGTTCAATTTCAACTTGTTTATTTCTTCTAGATTGTGGATTTGCAATTGTTCCAATTAGATTCTGTAATAGTCCTAACAAATCATCTAGTGACACTGGATATGTAGATTCATGTCTATAGGGAATATCAATTAATTCTACATCTACGTCTGTTCGTTGTTTTAATGGTTTTTTTTCCATTGCAGCTCTTTGTAGTGCAAAAATACTTTCAACCTTCATTCTGTATATTAGAGAAGATGATAAAGCTGCCATTCCTGCAACTCTTAGATCCTTTTTTCCACTCTTTTCAAGAATCTTAATTAATAAATTCAAAATTTCAATAAGATCAATTTCCCAAACCTCTTTTTTTGCATCTGAAAGCGGATTAAATAAAATGTTTACAGGTGCAGAAGATATACTTAGATTTTGTTCTTCACTCACATCATAATTTCAATTTTTATTAAATAATATCTAAGGGCTCTATTTTTTTCTCATATCCAGTCAACTCTTATATTGTTAAGGTTGAATTACTAATTTATGAAATCTGCCAGAATTACAGGTCCAAATGAACCACTGAAAGTTTCAGAATCTGAAAATCCTCGACCTCAAGATAATCAGGTTCTAGTAAAGGTAAAAGCAGTAGGCGTATGCCATAGTGATCTTCACCTGTGGGAAGGAGGCTATGATTTGGGAGATGGTCAATTTATGAAAGTCACTGATAGAGGTGTAAAATATCCTGTTACTCCAGGACATGAGATTGTTGGAACCGTAGTAGATGTAGGTAGTAGTGTTACTGGTATTTCAAAAGATGATGAGGTTTTAGTTTATCCTTGGATTGGTTGTGGTGAATGTCCTGCGTGTAAGGTTGGAAATGAAAATTTATGTGATGCCCCAAAATCTCTTGGAGTTTTTCAAGATGGTGGTTATTCTGATTATTCTCTTGTTCCTCATTACAAGTATTTGGCAAAATTAGATGGAATTGATCCTGAATCTGCTACTTCTTTGGCATGTTCTGGTCTAACTGCATACACAGCTATCAAAAAATCTAATCAAAATTCTCCAGAATTTCTTGTAGTTATTGGAGCTGGAGGTTTAGGTTTAATGGGAGTTCAAATTGCAAAAGCAATAACAAAAGCCAAAATCATTTGTGTAGATCTTGATGATCAAAAATTAGAGACTGCAAAAGAAATGGGTGCAGACTTTATTCTAAATTCAAAAGATCCTGAAACTTCTCAAAAAATAATTTCTATCTGTAACAACAAAGGTGCAGACAGTGTTGTTGATTTTGTTAATGCACCACCAACAGCAAAATTAGGATTGGCAGTTCTAAGAAAAAGAGGTAATCTAGTTTTAGTTGGATTATTTGGAGGCTCTATCGAAATGTCATTAGTTACCATTCCTCTAAAATCTATCATAATTCAAGGTGCTTACACTGGAAATTACAATGATATGGTCGAATTACTAGATCTTGCAAGAAAGGGCGTAATTAATCCGATGATATCCAAAAGATATTCTCTTGATGAGGCCAATACGGCTTTGGAAGACTTGAAGGCAAGAAAGATTCTTGGCCGTGCAGTAATCAACCCATAGTTAATTTTTAATCATTCATCAAGAATCCACCCTGACTTAATTTGATCTTGATCTGACTCTTCTCCAATTCCAGTTGCATATCGCCATATGAAAGGTGCATTGGTATTCATTTTGTTTTTAATTTTTAACAGGGATTCAATTTCAGAATTTAAATTCTTGTTTGCAGTACCATATTCCTTACAAAATTTGCATTTTTGATCAAGCTCAATTGGATTAATCTGAATCAATGGATATGTCATACATGCTAATGGCCTATCTGCATAAATTTTGCAAGGATAACCACCATGCGGTGATCTGTTTTCTGTTTTAGTGTCAAGAAACGGGCAAATGGTTCCATTTTTTTCTATTCCCATCATTTGATATGCTAGTACTGTGGGTCTTTCATTTTCCTCAAAGGAAATTCCAATTCTTGGTAAGATGGTGATCTTTATTCCGTGATTTTTTGCTAAATTCTCTATCTTTTGTTTTTCTTCTGGTAGTATCAATACTCCTATTTTTCCAAATTTTTTACTAGGATAATATTCTCTCTCAATACAACATTGAGCGCAATCTTGAATACATTTGAATTCCACATTCAATTCTAGTAGGGTATAAATAAAATCTCTTTGTACTTTTACAAAATTATTGAGTTCTTTTTCAAAATCCCCACAGTTATATGCAGATAACGTGAACAATCAACATGGGTAAACGTCAAGTCAAAAATGAAAGCGACTTAAAAGAAA
Organism: Nitrosarchaeum sp.; assembly: GCA_965223805.1. Lineage (GTDB taxonomy): Archaea > Thermoproteota > Nitrososphaeria > Nitrososphaerales > Nitrosopumilaceae > HKST03. The sequence continues at coordinate 1,965,836 of OZ245014.1, forward strand.
TTCGATTACCAGAGGAGGGAGAGCTATTTGGAAGAGTGCTTAAAATGCTAGGTGGAGAAAATGTCCTGATAAAGTGTACTGATGGTATTACTAGACGTGGTAGAATTCGTGGAAAATTAAAGAGACGTGTTTGGATACGTGATAATGATATAGTGATAATTGCACCTTGGGACTTTAATGAATCAGAACAAGGAGATATTGTTTGGAGATTTACTTTACCTCAAGTAGAGTGGCTTAAAGCAAATAGCCATATTCCAAAAGATTTCTAATTTGAATCTTTTTTGAATGTAATTTTCCTGTCATCTCGTTTTAAGTGCCTACTTAATATACGGGTTAATATTACCGTAAATCAAATGGAACAAGGCACCGTAAAATGGTTCAACCGTACAAAAGGCTTTGGTTTTATCGAAAGAGAATCTGGTGACGATCTATTCGTTCACAAATCAGATGTTGATGGATTCATCAATGAAGGCGATAAAGTTGAGTTCGAAGTAGGCGAAGGTAAAAAAGGACCAGCTGCTCAAAAAGTCAAAAAATCAGCATAGGCAAAAGGTATTTTTTTATAATTTAAGAGTAGTTTTTGTTTTCTTAAATTAATTCATTTTTTATTTCTAATATTAAGATGAATTCAAAGGATTGTGGTCCCAAGCGAAGGAATTGAACCTTCGACAACCCGGTTTCTGTATGCCTGATATGCTGTTATTCGGTCAGCCATCAAAGCCGACAACTACAGCCGGAAGCTCTACCAGGCTGAGCTAGCTTGGGACAAAATTTTGAAGCATTCTAGTATTAAAAAACTATCGAAGATATCAAATTTTCAAGCAGATCAAGCCTATTTCAAATAAGCATAAATAACATTTTTCAAGAATTGGCATTGTGTCCAAACTAGAACTAGCCTTTTCAGGTTATGTATGCGCTCCTTATCTTCATAACCACGAATCTGTTGAATTAAAAGATCAATGGATGCACTCCAAAAATATTGAAAAATTATATTTTGTAACTGGTACTTTTTCTGGCGAAAGCAAACCTTACTTTTCAGATTCCACAAATCATTACCTTTTGGCAAAATTCAAAGATGGACACAATATTGAACAAGATCTAAAAAAATACAATCAAGAAAAGACATCATTTATTTTCAATGTAAAAGATGATTTATTTCATAGAGAATTTCAAGTAGACACAAATTTTATTTCTATTTATTATTTAGAATATGCAGAATCTAGTGAGGATCTTCAAGAAATTGCAAATCTTCTCTTAAAGCGAGATACAATCAATGTTGCAGGACTAGGTTGTATGGACACTTTTTGTAAAATCCCATCCAAATTCACTTTTCCTTATACTGATAATATTGTAATTATCGAGGTAGCAAGTGAAAAGAGTCATCAAAGTGTAAAGAAATATTGTGAGCAAATAAGGAGAGATGTTAATCGAAAAGGTTTGATAATGACTAATTTGATGAGTCTTTCTATTTTAGACCATATCAAGTAATCCCAAAAAATTTTGTATTTTAAAAAGCTTATATTATTATTTTTCTAAGTTATTTTGTAAAAATAACAAAGTATATTTTTAATTAAAAACAATTTGAATACATTATCAAAAAATGCCTTAAGAGTATAAATTGTTTCAAGTAGAAATATGAAAAAATGATATACAATTAGTGAATGAAGTAAATCACGTTTATCCTTTTAGAAGAAATTATTCTAAAAAATTCATATTCAAAATTGTATTTTATTCTTCTAAAAGTTCTCATATCAAAATTCTAATTCTATTCAAAGATCAAAACTGTACAAACAAAAATCTGATTTATTATTTGCGAAAATTAATAATTTTAGAAAATAAAATCCAGGAAAATTTTACAATTTTTTTCTTGACATTCTCTATGCGTACAAGTTAAATATTCGACAGAAAACTGTTTTTCCATGAGTAAACCCGCAGATCTTGGTTCATTAAAAATTGGATCTTATATCCTACTCCCTGTAGGTGATCAAGCAACTGGGGAACCATGTAGAATAGTTGAGTATGACACATCAAAACCAGGAAAACACGGAGCAGCAAAAGCAAGAATTGTTGGCATTGGAGTTTTTGATGACCAAAAAAGACCTCATGTTGGACCTGTCAGTATGCAGATTCATGTACCTTTAATCGATAAAAGAACTGGACAAATCATCTCGATTATTGGCGAAACAATCCAAATTATGGATTCAGAAACCTTTGAGACAATTGATGTTACAATGGTGGATGATGAAATAAAAGGTAAATTAGAAAATGGTCAAAATGTCGAATACTGGAAAGTAATGGACAGAACCAAAATCATGAGAATCAAGAGTTAGTTTTTTTTAAAAAAATTCACATTACTTTCATTATTTGCAGTTTCTGAACTAAAATTATGATTTTTTATTATGGGTTTTGAAAAACTGTGTAGATTAAAAACATCTGTAATTTCTAGTTAGTGTTTTTTAATTTATACAAATGTTAACTAATTGGCAATTAACTTGTAAATATCTTAATTGTATCTTCTTAGATATGCTACCAAAAGATACTAGAGATCCTAGACTCTCTTCAGAAAAACCAAAACATTTGCCTTGGACTTATTGGTTTTTTATTTTAGGATTGATAGGATTATTCTATCTCTATATCTTATTCAAAGATTAATTCTCTAAAAATTCTCTTAATCCATTTCAATTCAAACAAAATTAATCAGTAAGCAGAACAAGTTTCTTAATCTTCATCTATGCTGACAAATAATATTTGACCTCCTTCTAATGGAATTGAAATTCGTTTGATCTTTTCATAGAATACGATTGCATATTCTCCTTTACCAATTTTGTCTGCAACCTCATCACGCTCTTTCCATCTGGCTAGTGAACATCTGATTGAAGATTGGGTTTCTTCTAATCTCATAATATTGTATGGATTATGAATTAAAAATAAAATTCCATACTATGAAAACTTCCAATTTTCATATCTTTGAAAATTGTTATTTCTTGAAAAATATTTTTTAAAAATATAGAGTTTCAATAAAAAAATCAAACAAATGTTTAATTTGTAATTTCATCACTTATTTTTCATGGTTATGAAGTATAATTGATATTAGTTGAATCTGTCAAATGGGATTGTAAATATTTGTAACAAGTGCAACAATTTCACTTTTTCTTGTCAATGCATTTGCCCATATTGTGGTGATATAATTGAAACTGGTTGCAACTGTTCAAAGAAAACTTTGGGAAGTAAAAACACACAGACGGAATTTATGTTTGATTTTCAAAATGATTCTACAAAAAGATCTGGAATGCAATATATGATAAAGGAATATGATGATTGGAAACGTCTAGAAAAATGGCAATTTGGTAGAAGAAATTTTTCATAACATATCTGAGAGTAAAATTGACCTTCAAACTAGCTGACTACAAAACAAATGTTCACAATGATTGGTGTCCTGGATGTGGAAATTTTGGTATAATTAGTGCAATTCAAATGGCATTAACAGAACTGCAGATACAAAGAGACAAGGCAGTTGTTTTTTCTGGAATTGGATGTTCTGGAAAAACGGCGCATTTTATCAATATCAATGGTATGCATGTACCACATGGACGACTATTGACATATGCACAAGGTGCAAAAATTGTAAATCCTGAACTGACAGTTATTGGTACTGCAGGAGATGGAGATGGATTAGGAATCGGTGCAGGACATTTTGTGGCAGCTGGTAGACGAAATGTGGATATGACATACATGATTTATGATAATGGAGTTTATGGCTTGACTAAGGGTCAGGCCTCACCTACGCTCAAGCTGGGTGAAAAAACAAAATCACTCCCTAACCCAAATCCCAATTACAGTGTGAATTGCATAGGCCTTGCAATATCAAGCGGTTTTACCTTTGTTGCCAGAAGTTATTCTTACAGTATTAAACATCTTGTTAAAACAATTGTCCAGGCAATTAAACATAAAGGATTGGCATTCATACAGGTTTTGCAGCCTTGCCCAACCTATAATGACATCAATACACGGGACTGGTATGCTGGCCTTGACAACATCAATGAAACTACAAAAAAACCACAATCTCGACTATATGATTTACAGGAAACAGGATATGATCCTATAGTCCACTATAATTCAACAGCTGAACTTGATGAGAAAATAACTCAAGCCTTAGTAAAATCCCTAGAATGGGGTGATAAAATTCCAACAGGAATATTTTACAAAAATGAGATTATCTCAACTTTTGGAAAAAGAATAAAGGATATAATCCCAAACTATCTTGAAAATCCTCCTGCAAAACAAACCATTTCGACAAAAGATGGAAATCCTACAACTGATGTCTCTGAAATTTTGGATTCATTAGAGGTGTAAAAATTTGAAATTTCAGAACAATGACCCAAATGACCAAATTTTTTCTAGAATTTGATTTTATAGGATTAATAATCTAGTGGATGCCAATGAATTGGCCTCAACTCACACTTGCAATTCTCTCTTTTTCCACATTTTGGACAATTACAATCACAAAGCAATAATGATGAGTTACATACAATACACTTTGTGTATTCTGCATAATCTTCTCTCATTTACTGTAATTAACGCTAACTAAAAATTAAAACTAAAAATAATTTATATTAAAATTTGTTTGAATTATTAAGCATATATTTGAAATCTGTTTATGTTTTTTTTGAATTTACTAAATATGGTTTTACCTGAAATAAATCATGAAAAAAGCATTTGTGTTGATTAATTGTGAATTGGGAAAAGAAGAAGAACTCCTAACTACGTTACGAACAATGAAAAATGTAACAGAAGCTCATGGAACTTGGGGAGCGTATGACATTATAGTGGAAGTAACTTCAGATACAGCTGAATCATTACGTGAAACTATCACATGGAATATTCGCAAAATATCTTCAATTAGAGCTACCCTCACACTTACCGCAATAGAAGGACAATGTTAGGAGAAACATTATGATAAAACTAAGATGTAATGATTATGGTTTTGAATGCAATTTTGAAGTAGAAGGAGATAAGAATATGTCATTGAACAATTTATGCAACATACCAATGAGAAACATGGAATAGATTACAAAAGAGAAGCTTTAATGCATTTTATTTTACGAAAATATCCTACCTAGTTTTAATCATTTTTCCAATCTTAGTAGATTTTTCCATAATGATTTTAAATTTGATGAAGAAAATTTCTAAATTATTTAATTCTTCTATATTGATAGCTATTTTCTAATTTCTATTGATATCGTGGATCATAATGACAATCACAATTTGTCTCACATCTAATCTGTATACAATCAAGACATGGTTTCTTATAATGTTGTAACATTATGCTGAATTTGTTCAGATAATATTTGAAGTTCATCTGAATATTTCTTAACTTCTGTGACAATTTACTTTTCCTCATAGAATTTAGTGTTCTTATTTTTTTCAAGTCTGTTTACTTTGTCACGGGCATTTTTTAGGACATAAAAATTAGCGAGCGTTTTCGTAAGGCTTATGCCCTTATTATCTTCCATTGTATTTAACATGAAACCTTAGAAAAAACGTTGATTTTTTGAATTATTTGAGTACTAACCAAAAACACTTCAACATTTCTTTGTAAATAAAAATTAGTAGATTTTTTCTCGAATAAAATGTCAATAAATTGGTGCCGCAAATGTAGAAATCATACTCAATCAGATGGAAAATATCATTGCATTGAATGTGGCAATGAATTTTAGATTTCTTTTTTAATTAGTTGATAGACTAGTTTACACTTCAAATCTGTGAGCATATTAAATAGTCAAGTTCAAATCTACAAGAATATTTTTTGGAATTTCAAACTAAAAATACAATTAATCAGAAAACCTACCCCGATGTTATCTGACCCTTTGAGTATGTACTTCTACGATATTGTTGATGAATAGATTAGGGTATAGTATTTTTTTAATCCTTTTTTGGAAAAGATGAATCATGATTCAAAACAGTATTTGGGAAGTCTATCTTCTCTTAAACAAATTCTCTTAATATGTCTTGAAAAGTTGTTTCCTTTTAATACTTGTTTTTGCTTTAATTACACATAATGACAAATCTTAATCATATTTGTGATAACAAGTGTCATTCACAACATTATTGGATACTACATCAGAAAGGATATAGATTTTGTAGTGGTTGTGGCATTAGAAAATAACTATTTCTAATACAAAACAAATCAATATTTGGTAACAAAAAACTAGCATTTTTGGATGATAATATCATAATGTTGCAAACTTTAAGGTCTTAATTAAAAAGACAATTATTCCTATAAGGACAAAATCTTTTCTAAGAATTTGAAAGATCTCAAAATGCGTTATAAAACAAGTATACAAATAATGTTCACAACTAAAATAATGCATATCAAAAGTTAGTATGGATGCTGATGATGAGCGGAAAAGCCGTCTGACTGTTGATGAGGATTATGAGTAATGAAGCATCCTCTTATTATGACTACTAACAAATCCTAACAGATTTGTTTTGGCTAAATTTATCTGAGATTGTGAAGTTAGGTGTCCTTTTTTCTGGTGGAAAAGATAGTACTTATTCAATTTATTTAGCAAAAAAAAAGGGATATGAGATAAAATGTCTTCTAAGCATTTTTCCAAAATCTGAAGAAAGTCATTTACTTCATTACCCAAATTTACACTGGACTTATTTACAATCAGAATCTATGAAAATTCCGCAATTAACGTTGAGTTCTGAATCAAATGATCCAGAACTGGAGGAATCTGTATTAGGAAAAATCTTAAAAAAAGCAAAGGATGAATTTGGAATTGAAGGATTGCTTCATGGTGGAATAAAAAGCCAATATCAAAAACAAAAATTTGAAAATATTTGTAATAAATTAAATCTAAAATCTATTGCGCCCCTATGGAAAAGTAATCCTCATCAATACATGAATAATTTAATTTCTTCAAATTTTGTTTTCATTGTTACAAGTGTTTCTTCGGATGGTCTGAATAATTCATGGTTAGGGAAAATAATTACTAAAAACGATATCAGTATTCTGACATCTTTGTCTGAAAAATTTGGATTTAATTTAAATTTTGAAGGTGGTGAGGCAGAAACATTTGTGATAGATTGTCCATTATTTTCTAATCCTATAAAAATTGACAAAAGTAAAAAAGAATGGGATGGATATAGAGGAAGGTTTGAAATAATGGAAGCGAGGTTGAATTATGATGCTTGATAACCTCAAGAACAATTTACGTAGTGCCATTAAGAAGATTGTAAAATCCTCAGGCATCGATGAAGAATTAATCAAAGAACTATCCAAAGATGTTCAAAGGGCATTACTCCAATCTGATGTAAATGTTAGATTGGTTCTTGAAATAACAAAGCAATTAGAAGAAAGATCATTAAATGAAACTCCTCCACCAGGTTTGTCTCGAAAGGATCACATTGTAAAGATTCTCTATGATGAATTAGCAAAATTACTTGGAAAAGAGACTGATTTTGATTTCAAACCCGGAAAACAAAATAGGATAATTATGTTGGGTATTCAAGGTAGTGGAAAAACCACTGTTACTGCAAAACTAGCAAAATTTTTGATGAAACAAGGGTACAAAGTAGGAGTCATAGGTGCTGATACATACCGCCCTGGGGCACTAGTCCAATTACGAACAATGTGTGAAAAATCAAATGTTGAGGTATATGGTGAAGAGAATAACAAAGACTCTCCTAGCATTGTGAAAAATGGATTAAAACATTTTGAAGGAATGCCTTTTGATGTAATTCTTATTGATACTGCAGGACGCCATAAAGAAGAACAAGATCTTCTAGCAGAAATGGGACAAATTAACAAGGTTGCTAATCCTGATCTTGCTTTATTGGTAATTGATGGAACCATAGGACAACAATGTTTCAATCAAGCAGAAGCATTCCATAAGACAGTTCCAGTTGGAGGAATTATAATTACAAAACTAGATAGCTCTGCAAAAGGTGGTGGTGCTATTGCAGCTTCTGCAGCTACTGGAGCTCAAATCATGTACATTGGAACAGGTGAAAGAATTGATGATTTAGAAAAGTTTTCCCCTACAAGATTTGTCGGAAGATTGCTTGGAATGGGCGATATTCAGGCTGTTTTGGATCTCGCAAAAAGATTGGAAAACGAAGGTGATGAAGTTAGGTTAAAACGAATTTCCAGTGGTAAAATGAATATGGATGACTTTTTTTATCAATTAGAAGAAGTAACTAAAGTTGGTTCCCTTCGAGGCTTACTTGATAACATGCCCGGACTTTCTGGAATGGTAAAAGATGATCAACTTGATCAAATGGAAGATAGAGTTTCTAAATGGAGGTTTATTATTCAAAGCATGACAAAAGATGAAAAAGCAGATCCTGATTTGTTAAACTCCTCTAGAATCAAACGAATAGCTCGGGGTTCAGGATGGCCAGAACATGAAGTAAAAGAGCTGCTCAAAAATTATAAAAATTCCAAAAATATGATGAAAGCATCAAAAGGAAGACAAATGCAAGGTACTTTACGACGTATGGGTTTTGGCTAAATTCTTCAATTAATCAACACAGAAATTAAATTATGACTACTCTTAAAGAAATTCTTCCTATTTCCAATCAAATTATTAAAAAATATGATTTATGCGATCACTGTTTGGGAAGATTATTTTCAAAACAACTTCATTTATCTTCAAATAATTTATTAGGTAAAAAAATCCGAAAAAAATTCAAATCTTCATCAACAAGCTGTTATATTTGTAAAAATTTACTTTCTAATCTCAAGCCTTATCTAAAATTAATGTTGGAATCTTATTTGAAATATGAGTATTCTACAATGATTGTTGGTGTAATAATAAAACCTTCTTTAATTGATAGAGATGATTACATTAGATCAAAGTACAAACTCCGTGGAATTGATGGCGTTAAAACAAGTATCACAAAAGAATTAGCAAAAAAGTTTACAAGAAAGACCAAAAAAAAAATTGATTTTCTAGATCCTGAAGTTACATTTACAATCAATCTCAAAAATGAGTCTTGTCATATTCGTTCAAAATCTATTTCGTTACAAGGGTGTTACACTAAAACAAAAAGAGGTATTTCTCAAAAACAGAAATCATGTTCAAACTGTTCTGGAAAAGGTTGTAGAGTTTGTTCTTTTCATGGAATTTCTGAATTTGATAGTGTGGAAGGAAAAATCTCTCAATATCTCTTTTCAAAATTTGGTGGAACTATTGCAAAATTCACATGGATTGGAGGAGATGACAAATCAAGTCTAGTGTTAGGTTCAGGAAGACCTTTTTTTGTTAAAATACAAAATCCTCTCAAAAGAAGAACTATTCTTCCAAAAAAAATCAACATCGACTCAGTTCATATTAACAATTTAAAAATAATTTCTGAAACTCCAAAAAAACATCCAAAATTTACATCTTTAATTGAACTTCAAATTAGTTCTCAGTATGAAATTGACTCTAAAAGTCTAAAAAAATTAAAAAATATTGTTAAAAATCCTGTGGTAGTTTATGAAATATCTGGAAAACGATCTGAAAAGAATATTTTTACTTTAAAATACAAAAAGACCTCAAAAACAAAATTTACTTTATTGATTAAGGCTGAAGGTGGGTTGCCCATAAAACGCTTTGTTGAATCCGATAATGTTAATCCTGGAATAAGTCAAATTCTTCACAATCCATGTCATTGTACGCAATTTGATTTTCATAATATTGAATTGGAATGACAACAAATAACTAACACCTGATTTTCTAGATTAAATATGCCAATTAGAAAAAAAGGTAAGCATCAACGACATGCAGATCAACGCGCTGAAAGACGAAGAAAAAAACAATCAAAATCAGGAAAACCAAAATCTAGATAGAATTAACCTTTTTACATTCAATATGTTGGAAGTGGTACATTGGATCCATTAATCCGAATGAAAGATGCTCATAATAAGGGATTGATTCCCGACAAAGTTTATGATCTTGTGTTAAAACGTTTTCCAATAACAGTTGAAGGAATCAATAGAATAGAGAAAGCATCTGGAATTCGTTTTCCAATTGCATATGTTGAACCCTCGATTATTGTTTCTTCTCCCAGCTCCAATCCCTATGCCTTTGGGATTTTATTTGCTAGAACCATTCCTGTAACATTTGAGGATCAATTCCAAGTAGTAATTCAGATTTCTGCTCCTCTTGTTGCTTATGGATTAAAAGGAACAATTCATGCTATATTGGCACATGAATTTTTACATTTTTTAGAATTGATTAGAAAAATATCAAAAATGGAATTACTTTCTGATGAAATATCTGGTAATCTTTTTGAAAATATTTATGCTGATGAAACAAGACTTTTTGAACCAAAAGCGGTGTTTAAGGACAAAACATTGCTTAATCATATCACCAAACGATTCCCAGCCGGATTTCGAGACTATAAACTAGAAGATAAAGCAATAAAATTTTGGATAGACAAGAATCTCCCAAAATTCAATATTTCCCTTGATGCAAATACAATAAAACTGTCTGCTGAATCTATTTCTAAGATTAAACTGGATCCTGATTTTCTAAAAAAACTAGATGAATTAGAACAAAAAAGCAATAAAATTCATAAGAAAAAACTGTATTGATTTAAATTTTTGAAAGTGTATCGATTTGTTTTTCTAACATTTCTAATCTGGCTTTTAATTCTGAAATATTTTTTCCAGTTAGTTTTGTTCTTGGACTAGTTTTTGTTTTGGATGTTTTAGATTCTGTTTTATTCTCGGTTACACTTTTTGTTATTATTTTTCTTACATTTGAAATTATTTTTGAGCAATTAGAGTTTGGTTCTGTACTTAGTAAGAATAGATTTCCATCAAAAAACAAGCTAAAAAGAGTGACATTCTCATGTTCTGTTACAAATGATTTTTCTTTTCCAAGTTTATGTTCTAGATTTTTAACTCGATTCCAATGTTCAAATGTGTAGTGAATTGACATTCTTACTTCGTCCTCAGATAACAAAGGTGAATTAGATTTACTTTTTTGCGCGGTTAATTCTCCTCGTGAATTTAAGATTCCTGCAAATCTTATTTTTGAGTCTGAATTTAGAACTTCCTTACACAGTTTTTCATAGTTCATGATAACTTTGTTTATTATGCCTTTATACTATTATTATCTTTTGATTGTTTGTCAAAATTTAATCTGAAAATAAGTAGAGCAAATGTCCTTTTCCAAAAATTATCGATTAAACTCTGTTAATCCACATTTGCCACAAGTATGTCTATCTTTATGTTCTGACATGAAAACACCTTTTCCACACCTTGAACATATTTTTCTAATTCTTGAGACCTTGTCTCCGTCTACTTTGAAATACTTGTATACGTTAGGACTAGATCCCTTTTTTCCGGCCATTATTCAGACTTGTCCTGCTCTTTTGTTTCTGGTGTTGCATCTTCTGCTTTGACTTCGGTATCTCCAACTTCTTCTACTGGTTTTTCCGCTTCTGCTAGTTTTGCTTTGGATTTTTCTAATCTTGAAAATATTGTTGGATTAACATGTTTTTTTGCTAAAGTTTCATCCTCATAAACATAGAATGTTCCTGTAACTTCTGGTTTTCCCACATGACATTGTAATCTCATTGGAATTACTACTTTGCCATCAAGTTTGAATTCTTTTGTAATCATATCTACTGCTTCAAGTTTTTGGAGTTTTCCGCCTAGTCCTGCAAAATTACAGGTTAACTCTCTTCTAGATAGAAAGGTGTTATTTACATCAGTTATGGTCTCAATAATAGACATGTATCCAAAATCCTTTGGATATTTCATATAAACCTTGATTGTAATTAGATAAGAAATTTAAGAAATTGCGTTTAATTTGAACCATGGAGCGCTATATGCTACATCTGAAAAATAAGGGATATTTTCCTAAAAATTCCCAAGAACTTGTTCATAAAGCAAGAGATCTGTGCTCTGATATGGAAGCATCCATTAGAGTTGCTCGTGTCGCGAATAATTTTGTGGAATTAGATGTTTCAGTAGATCAAGATAAAATAAAATTTCTGGTTGAAAAACTAAGTCCTATTGGCTCTTTAGAAAATGCCAGACATGTATTTGAAGAAGAAATTGCTAAAGAGAAGGGGATTAAAGATGGAATTTTTTATTTTAACAACGAACGATTCTGGGAAAGTCATGAGGCATTTGAGGGTGTTTGGAAAAAATGTGTTGGACGTGAAAAGGAACTTGTTCAAGGTATAATACTTTTAGCTGTAGCATTTGCTCATGCACAAAAAAATGAAAACCGCATTGGAATAGGAATGCTTAAGCGTACACTAGAAAAACTTGGTGATTCGCCATCAATGTACACTACCATAGATGTTGATAGGATTCGAGAAAAAATTAAAGAAATGCAGGAAAAAAATATGTTAACTATATTTGAGATTTAATCAAATTCAAAGATGTTTCAATAACTTCTGCACCTTGAATAAGACCTATACTTCCTTTCTTTGCTTGCTCTTCAGTCATTCTTGTTGTTCCATCATTCTTGATAAAATCTGCTGAAACTAAAACTGGAACTGGATCATCGCTATGCCCTTTATTGATACATGGTGTTGAATGATCTGCTGAAATTACAACTGCAACTTTACTAGAGTCAATATTTTCAAGAAGTGTTTTAAAAAATCTCTGATCAATTTCTTCAATATTTTTCATTTTTCCTATTGCATCTCCATCATGACCAAATTCATCTGGTCCTTTAAGGTGTACATATATTGCATTTTGGGAATCCATTGATTTTGCTGCGACTCTTGCTTTTTCTTCATAATCTGTTAACCCTCCAGCTTCAAAAGCTTTCATTTTGAGAACTTCAGAAATTCCAAGCTCAACAGGCATATCCACAATACATGAAAAATTCATAGCGTATTTTTCGTTTATTGGAATGACATCTGGATATTTGTTTCCTGCATCTCTTAATAGGATACAATTTAGTAATTTCTTGTCCTGCTCTTTACGTTTCTTATTGATTTGACTCCCTTTCATGATTTTAATTGATTGTTCATTAAACTCATTAACCAGTTTTGAGGTGAATTTAGCATCTTCGTTTTCTTCTAGAGGGAGACACTTTTCTATTTTTAAGAAATCTCCTACTGCTTTTGCTACTCCCATGCCTCCAATGTTGCTGTATGCTGGATCAGTATTGGTAATTTTTGATGATAATTTCTTTGAATCTACTCTAATTCTTACAGTTACTCTATGTCCTATTGTTGGGGATACTACTACTGATGTATTTGGTTCAGAAAATTTGATTTTGTTTTCAATCTCTTTTGCAACCCCCACTGCATCTTCTTTTTCAATATGTCTTCCTGCTCTTCTATCTATGATGACTTCTTGATCATCAAGTGTTGCATAATTCCCTCTTAATGCCAAATCTCCATCTTTAAAGTCAATACCTACTCCAATTGCCTCAATAACTCCACGTCCTGCATAGTCGGCATGATGAAACTTGTATCCTAACATATTGAAAACTGCAATATCTGATTCTGGGGCAATTCCTTTACCTACCGAAATAACCTCTCCAATGACTCCGTTCTTTGCTAATTTATCTAGATTTGGAGTATTTGCAGCCTCTAGTGGGGTTTTTCCATTTAAATCAGGATGAGGGAGGTCTCCGACTCCATCTAATAATACGTAAACCATATGTGTATTAGAATTGTCCATTGTTACGACCTGTTTTTGAACATTTAGATGCTCTAGTTTAAAGCTTTCATCATAATTTGGCGATCCTTGTTACAACCAAAACACACAATTAGATTTTGATAATTATTTTATGTTTTAATTAAATTACTAATTTACTATTTTAAATTTTTTCCTTTTTTCTATCCCCGTAAACATTTTTACATACTTTGCCTATCAGTATGAACTATGGGAGATATGCGCAAAGATTATGTTTCTGAGCGTTTTATGATCGTCTCAAAAAAAGATGATAAAGTTATTGATCCAAAAAAATCTCCTTATGCTCCCGGTAATGAATCTATGACAAATCCTTCTGTACTTTCACTAGTTGCAAAAGATGGGATGCTTCAACGTCTTCAAGATAGTGAAGATGAGTATGTTAAAGGTTGGTCGATTCGAGTTTTTGAAAGTAAGAATCCTATAGTGTCAGTTGATGCTAAAAATTCTTACAGTGATCGACCTCATTACAGTGAACCTGCTTACGGTTATCATTACATTGTTGTTGCATCCCCAAAAGAAAAAGATACTCTTGCAACAATTGATGCTGAACAGTGGTCTAATGTCCTAGTTGTGGTTCAAGACAGATTGAGATGGTTATATTCCCAAAAAGGTGTAACCTATGTTTCTATTTATGCTGATCAGGGTGACCTTGCAGGAAGTAAGAACCCTCATCCTCATTTAAATGTCTTAACTTTTTCAACAATTCCGCCAATTATAGAAGAAGAAGCAGAAGCATCGCATAAAATACTCAATGAAAAAGGTGTGTGTCCTATGTGCCAAACAATAAATGAAGAAATTGGTGGCCCTAGACAGGTCCTTCAAACAGAAGGCTTTATTGCATTTTGCCCATGGGCTCCATCCTACCCATATGAATTTTGGATTTCTCCAAAAAAACATACCACAAGTTTTTCAAAAATAACACAAAAGGAAATCAATGATTTATCTTTAATTTTAAGGGCTACACTTGGAGGCCTATCAAAGACCATCAAGAATGTTTCATACAATCTAGTATTTCATTTATCTCCTGAAAAGAAAAATAGCAGACAAATCCACTGGCATGTTGAAATTTATCCAATAACAAAATCTTGGTCAGGCCTTGAACGTGGTTATGGGATATTTCTAAATGATCTATCTCCTGAACAGGCTGCTGAAAAACTTGGTGCTGCCTGTAGAAAAGAATTGGCCAATCTTGTTGGCATTGTGTGATTTTTTCTGAATAGTTTATTTATTAACTGGATTTTTTAACAATATGGCATTAGAAAAATGGGCAGCTGTTGCTAGTATTGGCTTATTTGCAATGTTTTCTGGTGAGATGATCTCAATTTATTATTTCATGACTAATGTTCCTGATGATTTTGAATTTGGAATTGAATTTGAAGCCAATCCGAAGCTTTTACAGTTTATTTCAATTGGGGTTGCTCCTGCATCTATATTGGCTGCACTTTCATTTCTTATGTCAAGACGATATGGTTCAAAACCTATTGGTTCGATGATAATTGTAGGGGGTATTATCATGTTCGTAGGAATGGCTGTTTGTTATTCTCTAATCGACCAAATCCCAGAAGAATACATTACAGAATCAGTTAGATTGGTTCCATTGCTTTTCATGACACTTTCTGCACCAGTAATTATTGTTGGGATAATTTTGCTAAAAACAAAAAAGAAACGTCCGAAAAAAGAATATTTTTAGACATGATCAAATCTTAGTGCATTTGCATTGTGCTTAAAACCCATTTTCTCATAAAATTTTTTTACATCGTCATTGCAGTCAAGAATAGTTTTGTAACATCCTCTATTTTTTGCATATTCTAACAAAAATCTGACTATTTTTTCTCCTATCCCTTTTCCTTGGTAATTATTATCTACAACCACATCTTCTATATGGCCTACCATTCCTCCTTTATGGATAAATTTAGATTCGATTAGAAGAGTAGTTGAACCTACAATCTTTCCATCCAATTCAGCAACAGCTACAATGTGGTCTTCATTTGCATCAATTTTTTTAAAAATTTCTTCGGCTTTGTTTTTTTCAATATTGCTTGCCTCGCGAAGAGAATCTAGTGCTTTTAAAAAACCATTCCATAAGTCCTCTTTTTTCAATTCTCGTATAATTATCTCACTCATTTTTTAATACTCTTTCTTATTTTTTAGAAAATCCACATTTCCTTTTATATTTATCTTGTAATATTATTCCATATTTTTTGGACTTTTATCGTTTTCCTCTTTTTTAAATTTCTTCTTTTTTGATCCGCTTGTCTAAGGGTTGTTATTTTTGAAATTTATTTAAAATATGTCTCTTTGTTTAGTTGGAATGATTTTTTATGTTATGTAATTTTGGAAATTTTTTCTAATACCTCTGATGGTGTCCTGCCAAAAATTATGATCATGGGTTCTTTACCAAAATCTCCTTTATGATAAACCAAATCTGGTGGAATTTTTGAATTTTTTATTGATGATTTTATTCCCCATTCTATAGATGATCCTTCTTTCTTTCTATTTTTCTCCGGCTCTTTACTTCTATCATAACTAGAAATCTTGATTTTTTTCCTTTTTAATTTTGATAACGTATCTGGTTGATATTTTAAATTAATTGCAGAGCAGATAATTGGAAATTTTTTATTCATTGTAAAAAGTGCTGATGCCACATGTTTTGAGCCTCCATATTCCAAATTTCCTGCAACAGTAATTCTTTTTCCTGTTTTGACAATCCTTCCTTCAATTCCTAATATGTCTTTGATTGATTTAGGTGATTTTTTTGAAAAGACAAAATTTGTTTGGCATTCTGGAATTAGTTTGTAAATATTCTTAATTGATATTAAATTCGAAATGGCCTCATCCAATTTTTTTACTATGGTGTCTTGATTTTCACTTTGAGTAATTGCGATGCCCTTTCCTATTTTTTTTGCATTTTTTATATAATTATGGGTATATTTTTTAGCATTTTTTGCTGATTCATTAATGGATTTTCCACTAGCTAATTCATAAATCATAACTGAAGAATAATTACATCCACTCCCATGATTAATTTTGAAAATTTTCGTGCCTGAATGGAAATATTGTTTCTTTTCTTCAAAAATATAATCTGAAATTTTTCTGCCTTCTTCTACTCCTGTAATAATTACATTTTTTGCCCCTAGTGATTGAATTTTTTCCGCAACTTCTTTTAGGTTGTTTTTTGATTGTATTTTCATTTGTGTCAAAATTTCAGCTTCATATTTGTTGGGAGTGATAACTGTAGCTAATGGAATTAAGAATTTTTTAAAATCTTTCATTGCCTCTTTTTTTAAAAGCGTTCCACCTGTGGTGGATTTTATTACCGGGTCAATAACTATTGGAATTTTCTTATCCTTTAGTTTGCGATAAATTGTCTTAATTATTGACGAATTATATACCATGGAAATTTTTATGCCATCAATTTTAAAATCTGAAAAAATTGCATTTAGTTGTTCTTTCAATATTTTTTGTGATACTGGTTGAGTTAAACTTACTCTAAATGTATTCTGAGCAGTAATTGCTGTAACGACAGATAAACCATGTGCTTTTAATTCTTCAAAAGTCTTAATATCACTTTGAATTCCGGCTCCGCCGGATGGATCTGAACCCCCAATGGATAGTAAATTCATTATAATCTTTCACAAGAATCAATCCTAATTTATTTTTCTATAAACTACAGAATTTTTTAGAAAAATTTAATTTAGTTTCAAAATTTATAATTCATAAACAATTTTCTTTTTTTAGTTGAATGATAAAAATGCCTTTGGTCAAGGATCTTACAAAGAAATTAGTTTGTACTGTGTGTTTACTCACAACGTAATATCAATTAAAAAAAAAACAAAATTCTTTTGTTTGGCAATGTTTTGAGTGTGAAAAAATATTTTGTAACCAACTCTGAAGATCATTTTAAAATAAAGGAGTCATGAGTCTATCTAAATAAGATTTTTTGACATAAATTAAAAAATAATGCTCTCTAGCTTATTTTACAGATTATCTGAAATACAATTAATTGAGATAGTAAGTGAAGCCAAAAATTTTGTAAACTCTTAATTCTGAGCGTATTACGTGCCTATTTTGTATAAAACCATTAAGATTAGATTGGAAAGACAGATTCCAAATACATCTGAATCTGAAAAACCTTGGTACGTTATGATGATGCTTGTATGAAACATTCGAAAGAACAGAATTCATCTTTCATACTTTGGAATTCACGACCACAATGAATGCATTCTCTTGATGCTCTCATTAGATCTTTAGAAGTCCTATGGCATATAAGATCACTCTTCTTTTCATGCTACTAATTATTTTAGCGATCATTTTTTTACCTTCACGATTGTTTAAATCAGGTAAGAGCGTATTTTATCATAATGGGTACTCAAATGAGTTCAGCTCGAAGAGGTGTAGCTACTGATGAAATGAGGCAAGTAGCAAAAGATGAAGATGTTCCACTTGACTGGTTAATATCTAAAATTGCTAAAGGTTCCGTTATAATTCCAAGTAATAATGTAAGGCCTCAAAATATTCACAATGTTGGAATAGGTAAAGGTTTGAAGACAAAAGTCAATGTTAACATTGGAACTTCTACTCTAAATGTAAATCTTGAAGAAGAAATTGAAAAAGCAAAAGTTGCAGTAAAATATCATGCAGATACTATGATGGATTTGAGTGATGGTGGTGATGTTAGAAAAATCCGCCAAACTCTTTTAGATGTTGCACCAATTACTTTTGGAACTGTTCCAATTTATGAAGCCTACAACTATGGTGTTGAAGTTCACAAAAATCCATTGAATTTAACTGAAGATGATTATCTTAATGCATTTGAAAATAATGTAAAAGATGGAGTTGATTATACAACTATTCACTGTGGAATTACAAAAGACATTGCAAAACAAATTTTGAAAGTACAAAGGTATGGAGGAGTTGTTAGTAAAGGAGGAACAATCACTGCTGCTTGGATGTTAAAGCATGATAAAGAAAATCCCTATCTTACTCATTATGATTATCTTATGGAGATGGCCAAAAAATATGATGTAACTTTTAGTTTAGGTGATGCCCTTAGACCCGGCTCCATTTTGGATTCTCATGATGAATTACAAGTTCAAGAAATGATTAATGTGGCTAGATTGACAAAACGCGCACACGAGCAAGACGTTCAAGTAATGGTTGAAGGCCCTGGGCATGTTCCACTTGATGAAGTTGCGGCAAATGTAAGATTGG
Source organism: Nitrosarchaeum sp. (assembly GCA_965223805.1). GTDB lineage: Archaea > Thermoproteota > Nitrososphaeria > Nitrososphaerales > Nitrosopumilaceae > HKST03. The sequence continues at coordinate 1,984,713 of OZ245014.1, forward strand.
CAAAATCTCTAATTGGTGATGTTCCATACTACGTTTTAGGTCCACTTGTTACTGACATCGCATCTGGCCATGATCATATTGCAAGTGCAATTGGTGCTGCAGTTTCAGCATCTGAGGGAGTTGATCTTTTATGTTATCTTACTCCTTCTGAACATCTCGCATTACCAAATCCTGAAGAAGTAAAGGCTGGATTGATTGCCTACAGAATTGCTGCACATGCAGGTGATCTTGTGAAGATTCGTGAAAAGGCAATAAAATGGGATATGGCAATGACTGAGGCCCGTCGTACTTTAGATTGGGAAAAACAACTTGCCCTCTCAATTGATCCAGAAGAGGCTTCAAGAATTCATAGTAGAACAGGTCAACATCCCGGAAACAATGTTCCTTGTACTATGTGTGGCGGTGCTTGTGTCTATATGATGTTGCCACAACAGAAAAAATACATTAAAGAAAACGAGAATCTACAACAGATTGAATAGAACTTTATCAAGACTTGGGACTGTTTTGAAATTTGTTAATTCATCTGATTTTATCCATATGTATTCTGAATTTTCCCAATTCAATTTAATTTTAGGTTCTTTTGATTCAAATAAAAATGGAAAAATCATCCATTCGTGATTTTCATATTGAGGAGAACTTATTCTCATCTCTTGAGCTGCCTTAATCAGTTTGATTTTGTCTTCTGAAATACCTACTTCTTCGAAAATTTCTGTCTTTGCTCTAGTTAATGGCTCTTCATTTTTTTCAATAATTCCACTGATGCCTGCCCACAAACCTTTCATCGATTTTACTTTATCACTTCTTTTTAGAAGTAATAATTTTTCATTATATTTGATAAATGAAGTAACTATCTTAGTTGAGCGCATTGCAGTTATTTTTCGACAGTTTTTGCCATCTTTGCCAATTTCTTGTAGGATTCTTTCAAATCTGTATTCTCAGATAATCTGTCCTGACAAGATTTTACATAATTAATCACTTCTTCTGTCTTTGATTCTTGAACTGCTGTAAGTAATCTTCCTATGTCTTTCCATAACTCTTCTGCTACTCTTCTGATTTCAGGATTTGCTATGATTGTTTCAATTAATTCCGGTGATTCAGTCATGATGCTCTCTGCTAATGTTTTTTGGATTCTAAAAGTTGTTCCAGACATTTTTTCTGTTAAAGAAATTTTGTCGTCTTTTGAAATTATATTTGCAAAAACAAGGTTCATCAAATGAGTTAGTCCTAAAATGACTGCGATCTTTTTGTCGTGTTCGATTGCATCTATTGTAACAAAATTTGCGCCTGCAAAAAGAGATTTGGCTACAGTTAATTCTTTTTTAGCATCTTTGACTGGAACTGAAATGATGTTTTGTCCTTTGAGGGTTTTTACTCCTGGACCGAACATAGGATGAATACATATTGGATTTATTTTTGCAGGCATTTTTGATAGTGATGATACCACTTTGGATTTTTCAGAGGAAATTTCTATCAAAAATGTTCCTCGTTTCATCTCTTTTGCTATCAATCTTATAATTTCTGGTGTTCTCCTAGTAGGGGTACACAAAACAACATAATCTGCATTTAGAATTGAGCCTACAAGTGAATCAGCTTTAATGATATTTTTATCAGAGACCTTATTTTCAGCGTCATAGCCTGTTACTTCATAATCATTGGTTGCAAAATATTTTGCAAACCATTGACCCATTTGACCACCTGCACCAATAATTGTTACTTTCTTTTTCATTATTTTCCTCTTATTGCACTGCTAAGTATATTCATTCCTTCTTTTAGTGTCTTTTCGTCTTGACATGCAGAAATTCTGATAAAATTCCTATAATCTCCAAATCCTTCCCCTGGTGCAACGGCAAGTCCTTTCTCTAATAGTTCATTTGCAAATTTTACGCCGTCAAAGCCTTCTTGATTTACTCTGGCAAAAATATACATGGCTCCATCGGGAATCATAAAATCCAAGCCCATCTCTTTACCTTCATGAGCTAATGAATCTAGTCTGGATTTTATTTTATTGGAATTGTTTGTGGTCTCTTCCTCCAAAGCCCTCATTGCAATGTATTGTATTGGTTCAGAAACATTTGTTAAGCAAAGTGCTTCTAATTTTGCCATTTTTTCTATTATTTTTGGACTAGAAATAGCGTACCCTATCCTAAATCCTGTCATAGCGTGTGATTTTGAAAAAGATTGAGTAACTATACTCTTCTCATAATTGTATGAAAGAATACTTTTCCAATTATCAAATGCATACTCTGAATAAATTTCATCACTTAAAATGTATAGATTGCTTTTTTTTGCCAATTCTACAATTTGATCTTGAAGTTTTTCTGGAAGAATTTTTCCAGTTGGATTATTTGGATAGTTTAGAACTATCATTTTTGAATTTGAATTAATCATATTGTGAATTTGTTCAATAGACGGCTCCCAATTATTCTTCAGAGCTGTATTTATGGTTCTTACCTTAATTCCTGAATTTAATGCACAGTCTTTGTAAGCAGGCCATGCAGGTTCTATTACAATCATTTCATCCCCTGGATTTAGAAGTGTTGTAATTGCTGTAAATATTGAAAATCTTGCTCCAGGGCTAACGATGATGTTTTCATCTGAAACGTCAACTGAGAATTTTTTTGAAACATACTTTGCCAACGCATCCCTAAAGGTAGGCATCCCTTTGGCTTGACCGTATTTTAAAAATCCTTTGTTAAATACTTCTTTCAGTGCATCTCTTACTATTTCTGGTGGCAAAAAGTCTGGTTCTCCCACTTCCATATGGATGATCTTTTTTCCTTCCTGTTCAATTGATTTTGCTTTAAGAAAAATTGAGAGATGTGTTTGCTTGTTTGTTGATTGAGCTTTTATTGATTCATTTAATAAAAAATTTAAAAATTTGGTAGCAATTGATTCATCAAAATCAAGTTCTTTACAAATTCTTATTACTTTGTTTCTGAGATTCTCTTCTCTTGATTCATCAGTTATCCCTTTTCCAATATTTTCTTTCACTTTGCCGATTTCTTTTGCAATATCTATCCTATTCTTTAGCAATTTTAACATGTCAATTGTGATTTCATCCATCCTATTACGAAGTTCGTTGATATCTGCCATTTTTGTTACAATACTGGCTTGATTGTCCCTGTTATCAGAGCATGATCAGCTAATGTCAGTGATACTAGAGAATCTACTACAGGAGGTGCTCTTGGAACAACACATGGATCATGTCGTCCTTTAACTTGCAATTCTGCAGGCTTTTTTGTCTTAATGTCTATTGTCTTTTGTTTTTGTGATATTGATGATGCTGGTTTGAATGCAACTCTCATTGTTATTGGCATCCCATTTGAAATTCCTCCTAAAATTCCTCCCGAATTATTTGTCTTTGTGACAATCTTTCCTTTTTGAATAGCGTAAAGGTCATTGTTTTCTGATCCATACAATTTTGAACCATCAAAACCGGAGCCAAATTCTACACCTTTAACAGAGGGAATTGAGAAAATTGCTCTACTCAAATCCGACTCTAATGAATTAAAAATTGGCTCACCTAAACCTACGGGAACATTTGTTGTAATTGATTCAATTATCCCACCTAATGAATCTCCTTTTTTTCTTGCATCTAGAATAGATTCTTTCATTCTCATTGCAGTTTTGTTATCGGGACATCGAACTTCATTATTGTAAATATTTTTCATACTTTTTTTATTAACTCCTGTTTCCATCTTTATCTTACCAATTTGTAATGTATACGAATTTGTTTCAATTCCTAATGTTACGTTGAGTAATTTTTTAGCAATAGCTCCTCCCATAACATGTGTTGCAGTTAATCTTCCAGAAAATCTTCCTCCTCCTCTATAATCATTAAATTGATTGTACTTTACCATTGCAGGATAATCAGAATGGCCTGGACGCAGCAGTGCCTTTAAATTCTCATAGTCTTTTGATTTTTGATCCTTATTCCAAACTATCATTGTGATGGGCGAACCCGTTGTAAATCCTCTAAATACCCCTGAAATAAATTCAACAGTGTCTTTTTCTTTTCTTTGTGTAGAGATTAATGATTGTCCTGGTCGTCTTTGATCTAACATTTTTTGAATATCTTTTTCATCAATTTCTAATCCTGCAGGACATCCTTCTAATACTGCGCCAATAGACTTTCCGTGACTTTCACCAAAACTAGTTAAAACAAGACGATGACCGATTGAACTTCCAGGCAATACATTATGAGTATCAAACGATGCTTATAATTACTCATTCTGTTGCATGAAATCTCATAGTTTTTTTGGTAGTAATCTTAGATCATTGATTAAAAAAACTAAAAATTTTAAAAATTTTGAGATGATCTATGAAATATTTTCAATTAATTCTTAAATATTACGATAACGCACATGATTTATGCAAAAACGTGCAAATTTTAACGAATAATTTGCGCGATCCTGCGAAAAAGACATGTTATCAACGCAAAAGCGTTGTGGGTGAAGAGAATGCTTTTCCCCTATACAGGGTCGCGCCTTTTGCCTCTTTTAGTTGATTTTTTTGAAATTAATCTTGAACTTGAATTTTTGCTCCACACATGTTCATTCTGTTAATGAAATTCGGATATGATACAGAAACTGATTCAGGATCAGTTACCATACAATCCCCTACATACATTCCGGCAATACAAAATGCCATAAACAATCTATGATCATTTTCTGAACTTAATTCAGCGGGTTTTAGATTGTGTGGTGATTCTAAAATAAATCCATCTTCTTTTTCCTGAACTCTTATTCCCAATTTTGATAATTCTCGTGATATAATTGCTATTCTATCTGTTTCTTTTAATCTTGCATGTTTTACATTTACAACCTCAATTGGATTTGTTGTTTTTAGTGCCAATATTGAAAGTGGTGGGAGAAGATCAGGTGAGTTGCTTAAATCAAATTTTCCTCCCTTTAGTTTTTCTGGAGATTGAATTGTAATCTCATCCTGATTGATAGATACTTTAACTCCTAACTGTTCTAAAATATCTATAAAGACCTCATCTCCTTGTGGTAAATTTCCAATATCTCCTTTGATTGTAAAATTTTCTCCATTTAGAACTGATGCAGAAAGAAGTAATGCCAGACTTGAAAAATCAATTGGAACATTAAATGTTGTAGATTTGTAAACCTGTGGTGTTATATTATATCTTTTATAGGGAATTAATGTTTGAACATTGACTCCAAATTTTCTCATTGTTGCAATAGTTGCGTCAAGATATGGTTTTGAAACCAGGTTTCCTTCAATTAGTAAATTAATTCCTTTTTCCGTTAATGGTGCACAAATAAGTAGAGATGAAATAAACTGGCTCGAAAAATTTCCAGGTATTGTGACATCTCCTCCAGAAATCTTTCCAGTTATTTTTATTGGAGGGTTCCCATCAGTTGAAATACATTTTGCTCCAATACTTTCTAAGGCATCCAATAATGGTTGCATAGGCCTTTTTTGAAGACTAGAATCCCCCGTTAGTGTTATTTCATTTGAAAACAAACTTGCTATCCCTGAAGCAATTCTGATTGTTGTGCCCGAATTTTCAGCGTTAATTGCAGGCACTAAAATGTTTGTTGTTATAGAATTTTTTACTATTATAGAGGAATTTTCTTGTATAATCTCTGCACCAAATTTTTTACATGCTTCAATTGTAGCTTTTGTGTCATCAGAAAATAAGACATTCTTTACTTGACTATTGTTTCCTGCAAGTGAGGCCAAAAAAATTGCTCTATGAGTATAACTTTTGTTTGGGGGACAAACAATCTGTCCTGACACCTTTGATTTTTCTACTTTACACTTCATGAACTTCTGCCTTTTTGTTATTTACTTTGGAAACAATAATGGTCCCTTCTAATGTTGAAAATACTTTTTTGATGTTTGCTTCATTTTCTTTTTTAGTGATGGCTGCAATAGAAGGTCCATTTCCTGAAATTGATGCGCCTAATGCTCCTTTCTCAAGTAATTCTGTAATTATTTTAGGCTCAGAATTTAGTAATGCGGATGTTGCTAACCCATTAATTATCATAGCATCCCAATACTTTGATTTTTTGGCAAGATCCCATGCATTTTCAAAAATTGTAGACAATAATTTTAGATTTTTTAGGTTTCCACGTTTCCTGTTTTTTGGAATAAATATTACTGCAATTAGGTTTGGAGGAATTTTCTCATAATGAACTCTAATTTTCTTTTTGTTATTTGTAATATTAAATCCTCCAAAATAACATGAACATGCATCATCGTATGCTCCTGTTATGCTTACTTTGGTTTCAATCGATGCATCTATTCCTGCAAGCAATATCTGTTGATCTGACATCTTTGATTTGAAAATTTTTGCACATGCCAATGCAACTGCAGAGGAAATCGCACTTGAGCTCTTTAAACCATATCCTAATGGGATTTCAGAATTAAGGATAACTTGGATTTTATTTTTTTCTAAATCTTTTTTAGAAACAATTTTTTCTATTGTTTTGGTTATCAAATGTGAACTAACACTCTTGTTCTCTGATTGAATGTTTATTCCCTTTCCGGGGTTTGTCTCGACTATTGCTTCTACTTTAAGTTCTATTCCTAAAGTTGCTCCTTTTTGATTCGCAATGGCATTTACTAGTGATACTGCCCCGTGAACTGTTGCTTTTACTTTGGTCATTATACTCCTCCTAACAATGTTCGTTTCATAGCATTATAAGGTGCTTCTATCCCATGCCAAATTTCGAAAGCTCTTCCTGCTTGTCCCAAAAGCATCTCATATCCATAAATTATCTCGGCACCCATTCCTTTTGCTTTTTTTAAAAAGTCTGTATTTAATGGCATGTAGACAATATCATAGACAATAGTTTTTTTGTCAATTCCATCAAGTACAATTGGACTAAATTCATTTTTCAATCCTACTGAGGTTGCATTTACAATGATATCATAATCTTTTGCAGAATTTCCAACGTCTTCGATTTTAATAAATTTGGAGTTTAATCCTATTTTTTCTGAAAATTCCGATAATGTCTTTGCATTTTTTAAAGTTCTGTTGGCAATAGTAATTGATTTTGCATGTTCTTTTGAAAATCCTGCGACAATTGCTCTTGCAGCACCTCCTGCACCAAGGAGCAAAACATTACGATCTTTTATTTTTAAATTTTTTTTCTTAATTGGATCCAAAAATCCATCCATATCTGTATTATATCCTTTCAGAATTCCCTTATTGTTTGATACTGTATTTACTGCACCAATAACACTACATGATTCATCCATTCTATCTAGGAATTTCATCATCTCAATTTTGTGTGGAATCGTAACGTTAAATCCTGCAATATTTATTTTTTTGAGTGATTCTATTCCTTCTTTTAGCTCTCCTTTTGGAATTCGATATGCAATGTATGAATGATCTAAATTCAATTCTCTAAATGCTGCACTGTGAATATTTGGAGACAAAGAATGATCAATTGGATCTCCAATTACGGCATAAGTTGACATGTGATTTTTGTCAATTATATGATTGATTTAAACTCTCAACTATTGTACAAAAAATATCAAATTGCACATATGCTGTAATTTGTATTCCTGAATCTCTAAATTAATTTCGTTTTAGATTGGCAATTTTCTTAATTTCATCTACACTGAATTGGCCGGGAGCTACTGGCTTTCCTAGTGATACATAGGTATACAGACTACCTAAATTCAAGCATAAAATTCTAGACATTCTTCCTGCATCTCCCATTGCAAATGCAATTAGATTTATCTTTTCTTTCTTACTGTATAATTGAAGTATTCGAGTAGAGTCCTCTACCGTTTTTGCAGTTGTTACTATTTTTACTGTTGGTGCAAATTTTGCCATTTTTTTCATTTGAGTTTTCAGATCTGAAATATTGGGTGTTTTCTTAAAATCATGCCATGATATTAGCAATTTTGTATTTGTTGATTTTAGGTATTTTGTTAAATCTTTGTTTTTTCTAATTGTGTTAAATTCTACATCTAACAAAAATGGATTATATTCTGCAATCAGTTTTAATATCGCAATTCTTTCTTTCTCACTTCCTCGAAATTTTCCCCCTTCTGTTTTTGGTCGAAGAGTACATACTATCCTCTTCAGATCTTTTTTTATAATGTCTAAAGTTTTTGGAATTTGTTCTGATTTTAGAAAATCAAACCTGATTTCAATATAGTCTGATTTTTTTAATGCTACATTTAGAGTCTTCTTTATTTTGTTAGGTGTATTTTCTGCAATTGATACACATGTTTTGTATTGCATTTTACTTTTCTAAAATATATTCATCTGAAACTTCCATTCCAAAATGTCTGCCTGTTGCAGCCTTTGCATGAACCATAACAATTTCTCCTTTCTTTAGATGCGTTACTGAAACTAGTTGTCCATTTGGTTTTACAAATCTAATAGTCTCTGCATCTTGAGCTATAATTCCTCCTATCTCCTCTTTGACTTTTGCCTTTATCATCAACATAGGTCGTCTTTCAATTTTTGACCTTCCTACAGTTACTCTTCTTGCCTTTCCTTTTGAATTTAGAATCAAAACTTCTGATCCTGTCTCAATTTCTGAAAGATATTTTGTTGTTCCATCTGGTGATAATGTGTAACAATGAACCGCTCCTGCATTTACTCTAAATGGTCTAGGTGATGTAAATGAGGAACCAACTGATTCGTTGTGAACTAGAAACAAAAAGTTTGATCTACTTCCAATTAGCATTCCTTCTCCTTTATGCAGCATAGATGCTGTATCTACACAGACTCTTTCTCCATCCCCTACCTCTTTAATCTCGACAATTTTAGCTGGTTTCAAATCAAAACTTCTGGTACCTAGGTACACCATAGCTTCTCTTACTTCGTTAATTGATGATGTACTAAAGATCACTCCATCAACCCCTACCTCTAAAATTGAGAACATTTTTCTTACTTCTTCAGGCGTTCTTGCAATTGCAAATATTTTGGTGTGAATTTTGTGCAATTTTGCAATAATATTTTCAAGTGGAATAATTTTCCAGTCTTTGACCTCCACTATAACAAAATCAAGACCTTTTTTTGCCACAGTCAATACGTTCTCGATATCTTCATTTGATAAAACTTGGAACTTTCGTCCTACTTTCTTTCCTTTGGGTTTACTAATTTCTTTTTCAAGAATAACATGGTCTGCTAAACTTGATGGATAAACAGTTTCAAGCTTTGTCTTTTTATTTCCAATTTTTTTTGGATCTAAATATACCATTTTGATCCCCTCTGCTTCTAACTGTGGTAGGAATTTTGTTAATTGTGCCGTTGAAATTTTGGGCGAAATTATTAATTCTTTATTCTTACTCAATTTTTTTCATTGCTTCCTTTACAGATTCTTTTCTGAAAATAATTGATGCTAATGCTTCAACCATCTTTTCAGGGGATTTGTGAGCAAAAATGTTTCTACCGTATGTTATTCCCTTTGCACCCGCATTCATTACGTCTTCAGTCATCTGTAAAATATCTAAATCTGTTTCAGCTTTTGGTCCACCAGCTACTACAATTGGGACTGGTGTACTTTTTACAATTTTTGCAAAAGAATCCACATCACCCGTATATACTGTTTTTACAATATCTGCACCACACTCTGCTCCAATCCTTGCAACGTGTGCAACAACATCTGGATCATGTGAGTCTTTGATATTTTCTCCTCTAGGATACATCATTGCCAACAATGGCATATTCCATTTGTGACACTGATCTGCTGTCATCCCTAACTGTTCTAGCATCTCTGGTTCTTCCTTTCCACCAATGTTAATGTGCAAAGATACTCCATCTGCTCCAAGTGCAACTGCTTCTTTTACAGTACCTGTAAGCATTTTACGATTCGGTGATAATGATAATGACGTGCTACTTGAATAATGAACTAAAATTCCAATTTTGGTAGGTTTTGGAAGAGTTTTGATGATTCCTTTATTAATAATGACACTTGTGAGACCATGTCCTTCGCATTTGTAAATAATTGAAGCCGGATCCTCAAGACCTTCAATAGGCCCGTTGGAAATCCCATGATCCATTGGTATGCACAACATCTTCCCTTTTCTAAGAATTCTGTTTAATCTAATTTGAAGACCCGATACCATGAGAAATTCTCCTTTTGGTGCCCTACTTAAAAATAACGAGATCTATTTTTTGTCTTATTATTACTGATATTGTACTTTGTTAACTATGATATTTTTGAATCTTAACAAATCTTGAAAACATACATCTAGAAATGCATTTACAATTTACCATTGAGTGATAAATAATCATAATCTTTAAGATCGAGTTGTGCTATCGTAATAATATGAACAAATGGCTTTTTACCTTCGCACCATTATTGCTCTTCTTATTAGTGCCTGTAGATGTACAAGCTGAAAGATTGTTACTTACAGGCTCAGGGGAACTTCAGAAAAGAATAGGTATCAATATTAGTGAATTTGAGGTTGTTTTTGAATCAATACCTAATGAATTAAGAACCATTTTAGAATTTGAGAGTGGATTTATCACCATAAATAACGAACAACATTTTATTTTACCTCATTCTGAGATTCGAGATTTTATGAATCATCAAATTATTCGCATCTCGGGTGTATTGGATGATGGAAATTTATTTTGGATATATGGTTTGAAAGATGAATCAAATTATGAAATGTTTGGAAAAATAGTAACACCAGAAAATAAATTCACCATACAATATGACGGAAATATTTCAAGTCTTGATTTACCAATTCCTGAAGTAAAATCACAACCAAGGCAGACACTAGAGGACATCCCTATTCTAGGAATTGATTTTATGGTTGAAGATGTCCAATTCATACAAAACGATCTTGAAGTGATGGTTACTGCCTTTGACACTAGAAAAGCAATAGGTGGTATTGGAAATACTCTAAATAATATTAGTGGTGTAGATGTCAAAGTTGATCTAGCCCAGGAACGTGTTGAACATGTATTTGTTAATGAAAGAACCGTTTATCCAAAGGTTGTAGAAGATGATTGGCAACATATCGTTTCATTTGAAGGAAAAACAAATCAATTTGGAAAGTGGACAGGTGCCCAATTGTTGGGAAGTAAAATATTTCAACAAAATCAGTGGTTACAAGTGACAATTACTGCAACCTATGGAGAACAATCTCTGACCGAGCAGGTTGAGGTATTTGTTTCTGATGCCAACTAAAACTTTCTAACCTCAAGTTCATCCATGTTATTTAATTTGTAAAAATAATTAAAATAATTCTAATTACATCTATCCTTTGTGTCAGAAAATTGGAATCCCGAATTTAAAGCTCTGTTAAATAACTTGATTGAAGAACAAGAAAATTTATTCGTAAATAGTGATGTATTGATTAGATCACAAGCACTCAAAGAATACTTGAATCTAAAAAGCTTATCTGATTTTATTTATGGTAAATTATTTGGATTAGTACTAGGATTTGCAACTGCAAATTTCAAAGCATTTCATGGTAGAACAATTGGTCCTGAAGATATGATTGAAATTGAGGAATTAACTCGTGTTAAATCTAAGAAGATTAAAGATTTTTTCGATAATTCTGATTTTCAGTAGATTCTCATAAAGAAATCTATCAGGAACTAAGTAAACATCATCTATGTTTCTAACTTTCATTTTTGAGAAAATACGGGTATCTAATACTGCATTATTTTTTTATTTAAATCTGCAAAAACTCCTACACTGTCATTCCACATTTTGATATTTTTTTCAGTCTCGATTGTTGCTATGGAAATATTATACCGCATTAAACGAGCTTTTGCAAATTCCTCATTCATGCTTTCAAAGATTTTTTTGAACTGCATCAGGAATTTCAAAGAATTCTATTTTATTTACAAATTCTTTCTGCAATGAAAGATTTGCACTGACTGCATTCTTCCAAGCCTTGTAATATTCATTTTGTAAATCAAACAGTTCTTGTTGAAAACGAGGAACGGAGTGTTTAATATCAACAAAGTACTTTTTGATGCTTTGCTCTATAACTGAAAAATTATCTCTTTGTTTTTCGGTAGTTTGTTCTGACTTTCTCATGATACCTTGATTATTCCTAATTGATTTAAACAAATTTATTTACTTTTACTGTTCTCGTTTCACGATTATCTTTTTTAAAATTCATCCAATTTTATTTAATTTAGTGGGAATGAACTACACCGGGATTACATAATAAAGAATAGGTGTCAAATAATAGAATCAGGCCAAATTATTTTAGATGTTAAGCCATTATTTCCTTCATTAAAAAGTAAATAATTGAATCCCATAAAATCTTGTACATACTTCTTCTATTTTGATTTTTTTTGATTATTTTTACTCTCAAGGAATAAATAGAATTCAAAGATGAATGAAGACGAGTTACTTGAGTCAAACTACCGAACAACTTCACAAAAGTGACATCGGAGATATTCTTGAAAAATCTCTAAATGGACATAGACCTAGTCAAGAAGACTGTCTTAGATTATTAGAATCTGACGATGTTCATTTGATGGGATTGACCTCTGGACATTTGACAAGAAAACAATTTGGAAAAAAGGCATCTTTTGTCAATAACATTATTTTGAATTATACTAATGTCTGTATAACTGATTGCAAATTCTGTGCATTTTATCGATCTCCTGGAGCAGAAGATGCTTACACTCTGACCTTAGACCAAATTGAATCAAGAGTAAAGACTGCATGGGAGATGTTTAAAATTAGACAGGTTCTGATACAAGGTGGTCATAATCCAAATCTGAAAATTGAATATTATGAAGATGCCTTTAAAACAATTCGTGAAAAATTCCCACAAGTTGGAATACATGGATTATCCGCATCAGAAATTGATATGATTGCCAAAGTAGAAAAATCTTCAACTAAAGAAATTCTGTCCCGACTTAAAGAAGCTGGGCTACAATCTATACCTGGAGCAGGGGCTGAAATTCTTGTTGATTCTGTTAAGGATGTTATTAGCCCAAAGAAAATCTTAAGTGATGATTGGATAAGAATTATGGAAGAAGCACACACTATTGGTTTACCTGCATCTGCAACAATGATGTATGGTCACGTTGAAAATAACAACGATATTGTTGAACATTTTTTTAAAATTGTAAAGTTACAACAAAAAACACAAGGATTTATGGCATTTATTCCTTGGAACTTTGAGCCAAACAATACTTTGATGCAAAAAGAAGACTTGGTAGAGTATGGTACAGGAGGTGTCCAATTACTAAAAATGATTGCAATATCCAGATTGGTTTTTGATGGATTAATTCCTCATATCCAATCCTCATGGCTTACAAATGGCATTGGTATGGCACAACTAGCACTTCAATATGGTGCCGATGATTTTGGTGGGACCCTTATTGGCGAAGAAGTTGTATCTTGTACTGGTGCCCGCTCAACTGAGCTTACAGATAAAATCATTGTAGATGCAATTCATCAAATTGGATATCAAGCCGAAGAACGTGATAATTTCTACAATCCTATAACATTACTCTAATTCATATTCAGACCATTTTGAATCAACTAAATTTTTTGTATCTTGGTCTACCTTAACTTGTTGTTGAATCTCTCTTTGAAATCCTTCTTCTCTGGTTTTTTGCGTAGCATCTATTCCTAATTTTGAGCCCAAGTTAACAAGTGGTGATGCAGGGTCAAGCGTATCAGTTGGCGTATTGTTTATTATGATGGTGTCTCTGGCAGCATCAGCTCTTGTTGTAATTGCCCAGATTACATCGTTGATGTCATGAACATTAATATCCTCATCTACAACCACAAACATTTTAGTTAGAGAAAGTTGTCCCATTCCCCATAATCCCATCATGACTTTTTTTGCCTGTCCTGGGAATCTCTTTTTGATTGAAACTATAGCAAATCCTTGAAACCACCCTGCAGCAGGCATGCTAAAATCTACAACTTCGGGATGAAACATTCTAATCAATGGTAAAAAAGATTGTTCAATTACTTTGCCAATGTATGCATCCTCTAAGATTGGTTTTCCAACGACTGTCGTAAGATAGATTGGATCTTTTCTCCTCATAATTCCAGTTAGTGTGAATGTTGGATATGGCTCAACAGGTGTATAGTAACCGGTATGATCTCCAAACGGCCCTTCATCTCTTATGTCAGTTGGATCAACCAATCCTTCCAAAACAATTTCTGCATTTGCAGGAACGTCTAGATCAATTGTTTTGCATTTTACAGTTTTAATTCCTTTCTTTCTTGTAATTCCTGCAAAAAGATACTTGTCAAGTCCTTCAGGTACTGGTGCAATTGATGAAAAAACCGTTGCGGGTTCTCCTCCAATAATTATCGCAGCTGGAATCTTTTCTCCCTTGTCTTTGGAAATTTCACTGTGTTGTGCACCTCTCTTGTGTTTTTGCCAATGCATCAATGCATGTGTGCTATCAACTATCTGCATTCTGAAAACTCCCAAATTTCTTACTCCCGTTTCAGGATGTTTTGTAGCAACAAGGCCAAGAGTGATGAATCTGCCTGCATCATCTGGCCACGATTTTAGAATTGGAATATCATCAAATGATGCCGTATTTGAGGTAATTTCCGTAATAGGACCGTTGTTTTCAGGTTTGGGAAAAGATTCTGTCATCTTTGATAGTTCTGGAAGTTTTTTTATCTTGTTTAGAAAACCTGATGGAATATCCATCTTTGTCATGTCTACAATTCTTTGCCCTATTTCTGTAAAATCTGTCATCCCTAATCCAATCTCTAATCTTTTCATTGATCCAAACGCATTTCCTAAAACTGGCATGTCGTAATTTTTTACATTTTCAAAAAGAATTGCTGGTCCTTTAGAATACATTCCTCTTCGTAAAATTTCTGCAATCTCTAAATCTGAGTCAACTTGAGCTTTTACTCTTTTTAACTCGTTTTTCTTTTCTAATTCTCTGACAAACTCATGTGTGTCTTCTATTGGCACTATTTTTCTGCATTAAGATCCAGTATAAGCTTAACTAGATTTACATAAAAACCAATTTTTTGGAAATAATTTTAACACATGCATTTTAATTCTCTCTATTTGGGAAATGAATGATGACTGATGACAAATGTGCAGTATGTAAAGGAAATGGAATTATTGAGCTTTTAGGTACACAATGTCCTTTTTGTAATGGAACGGGTGAGCCAAACAAACCTGCAAAGTCATATCTTGATTCACATATTTGTCAATGCATATTTCTTGATAGAAAACGTTGTCCCTTATGTGGAAAACGTTGTCATCATGATACTCCAAACAAACCCAAAATTTTACTTAGCCCAGAATAAACTCTACATCGGTGGAAGCTCTGTCTTTTTATCGTGTCCACCAGATCCAAACTTGCAGTAAAAACACAATTCTGATTCCATGTACTTTAATTGCTCAACTTGAATTGCACCAAGCTTTAGTGCTATCTTTGTTAGAATTTTGTATTTCATAGGCATTGCAGGGATAACCTCTTCCATGTATACCCGATAATGATCGGGACAGAACTTTAGAGTTATTTTTGATGCTTCTTTTCCCTTTTCATTAACTTGTTTTGTAAAGTTGATCTGTTCTCTGATGTATTCATGTTTTGGACATGGACAATTTTTTCCACCAGGATGTTTGTATGCTGGAGTATTCTTCCAATCAAATCCTGGGTATTCTTTCTCAAAATCATCCATTACTTTGGATAGTTTCTTTGTGTTTATAAAACTTGATCAAGTTTTGTGGCTAGTAATTAACCCAAATGTAAATAAACCCCGTATTTTCAATTTTATTTAATGGTAGCTGAGAAAAAGCAAACAAAAAAAGATCTTGAAAAAAAGATTGCAGAATTAGAAGCTAAACTAAACAAACTATCTACAGAACTAGAAACTCCAGCTCCAAAGCCAGCTGAGACAAAGCCAGCAGAAGCACCAAAACCAGAAGAAAGACCATCTGCAACCACAAAACCAAAAGGTACACTACCAAAAGGATTTGAGGAAAAACCAGCAGAAGCACCAAAACCAGAAGAAAGACCATCTGCAACCACAAAACCAAAAGGTACACTACCAAAAGGATTTGAGGAAAAACCAGCAGAAGCTAAACCAGCAGAAGCACCAAAACCAGAAGAAAGACCATCTGCAACCACAAAACCAAAAGGTACACTACCAAAAGGATTTGAGGAAAAACCAGCAGAAGCTAAACCAGCAGAAGCACCAAAACCATCTGAAGCACAAGCACAACCGCCAGCAACCTTTGATGAAGCATTGGAGAATGCATACTATGATGCACCAATGACTGATTTCCACAGGTACAGAGCAATGACAACTGGTTATTCACCAGCTCCGAACAGATACTGGGTTAGAAAACATGCTCCAGTAGGCAAAGTTCCAACATCTAATTGGAATGAACAAAAAACCAAAGTACCTGGATATACAGCTCCATCAAATCAATACTTTGCAACAAAAGCAAGATTTGCAAGCTATCCTGGCGGCAAATTCTTTGGCGGCTTTAGTGGTCAACTCATGTCAGTTGAAGGTGTGGCAGCAAAAGCTCAAACACAACAAGCACCACCTCCTCCACCACCAAAACAAAAACCAAAAGGTACACTTCCAAAAGGTTTCTAATTCACAACTTCTTTATTTTCTATTTTTAATCACAACACTATTCTTTGATTGTTGTTTCTTGTAGATATGCCTCCTCAAATTAAATGTCCCAACTGTAGACAAAACGAATGGCTTGAAAATCCTGAATTATCTTATCTTCCACATGTACGTAAATTAGAAAATGGCAAGTATGTTTCTGATATTGACAATGGTATACATGTTCGATTGTGGAGATGCAATAACTGTCTATACGTAATGCAATTCTGGGAACCTGACTGATCACTCTGGGTTTAGAGTAATTTTATATTTTATGATGAGATTTTTACATGATTTGCTTTAATTTCTGCAATTTTTTTCCAATAAAGTTCACGTTCTAATCAAAATGTAAATAAACAATACTATACTTACTGTAAGGAATGGTAGCTGAGAAAAAGCAAACAAAAAAAGATCTTGAAAAAAAGATTGCAGAATTAGAAGCTAAACTAAACAAACTATCTACAGAACTAGAAACTCCAGCTCCAAAGCCAGCTGAGACAAAGCCAGCAGAAGCACCAAAACCAGAAGAAAGACCATCTGCAACCACAAAACCAAAAGGTACACTACCAAAAGGATTTGAGGAAAAACCAGCAGAAGCACCAAAACCAGAAGAAAGACCATCTGCAACCACAAAACCAAAAGGTACACTACCAAAAGGATTTGAGGAAAAACCAGCAGAAGCTAAACCAGCAGAAGCACCAAAACCAGAAGAAAGACCATCTGCAACCACAAAACCAAAAGGTACACTACCAAAAGGATTTGAGGAAAAACCAGCAGAAGCTAAACCAGCAGAAGCACCAAAACCATCTGAAGCACAAGCACAACCGCCAGCAACCTTTGATGAAGCATTGGAGAATGCATACTATGATGCACCAATGACTGATTTCCACAGGTACAGAGCAATGACAACTGGTTATTCACCAGCTCCGAACAGATACTGGGTTAGAAAACATGCTCCAGTAGGCAAAGTTCCAACATCTAATTGGAATGAACAAAAAACCAAAGTACCTGGATATACAGCTCCATCAAATCAATACTTTGCAACAAAAGCAAGATTTGCAAGCTATCCTGGCGGCAAATTCTTTGGCGGCTTTAGTGGTCAACTCATGTCAGTTGAAGGTGTGGCAGCAAAAGCTCAAACACAACAAGCACCACCTCCTCCACCACCAAAACAAAAACCAAAAGGTACACTTCCAAAAGGAATGGAACAACCGTAAACTCAAACACAACAAGCACCACCACCTTCAAGTGGAAATGGAGAAAAATCAAGAAAAGAACAACTAGAAGAATATGAAAAAGAATATCTTAAAAGAATCGAACAGGAAAGAATAGAACGTGAAAAGGCAGAAGCTGAAATTATTGAACAAGAAGTTCAAGAACGAGCTAAAGCAACAAGAGGCACTTTACCAAAAGGATTTGAACCACAACCAGAACCTGAAAAACCTAAGGTATCTAGAGGCACTTTACCAAAAGGTTTCTAACATTCCTACAATTCTTTTATTTTAATTATTTTTTAATTTAGAAAACTCTTCTAAAACTTCATTTGAATGACCTTTAGGTTTTACTTTGGGAAATATTTTGAAAATTTTTCCTTTTTCATCCACTAGGAAAGTACTTCTAATAACACCCATGTACTCTCTTCCCATGAATTTTTTCATTACCCAAACACCAAATTTCTTTGAAACATCCTTGTCTATATCTGCTAAGAGTGGATACTTTATCCCCATTTTGTCACAGAACTTTTTGTGCGATTCAACATCATCTGGACTAATTCCAATAATTTCGATTTCTTCTTTTTGAAATTTATTGTAATCTTTTGAAAATTCATCAGCTTCTGTGGTACATCCTGGGGTGAAATCTTTTGGATAAAAATAGATTGCATGTTTTCTGCCTTTGAAATCTGTAGATTTTACTTTATTCCCATTTGCATCATTAACCTCAAATTTTGGAACAGAATCTCCTTCTGAAATCATATCTTAAACCACGATAATCTGTAATTAATTGCTTTTTAACACGATCTGCTCAATAAATCAGTCCGAATCTTTTATATGGAAATTGGCGGGGCATTTGCTGATGGTTACTCCAAGAAATTGGCTTGCTGAAGCAATCGCCACATTTTGTTTGGTATTCTTTGGTCCACTGTCCGTTATTTTATCAGTGGTTGCATTTGGAGATGGACTATCAATTGACGCTATTATTATGATATCTTTAGGTCACGGTGCTGCAATCGGACTTATGGTTTATGCATTTGGACATGTTTCAGGTGCACATATCAATCCAGCAGTTACTATTCCCATGATTATCACAAAGAAAATTGGAGTTACAGATGGAGTTGGGTACATTGTATTCCAAATAATTGGTGCCATTGTTGCGACTGCATCATTAGCTGCAATATTCCCAGTGATAGGAAAGGAGGTTTTCTGGGGTGCACATGGCGGTCCTAGTGATTTAATTAATAACAGTATGATGTCTGCTCTAGCACTTGAAATTATCTTCACATTCTTCCTCGTAACAGTAATCTTTATGGTTGCAGTTCACAAAAAAGCCGCAGCAGGAATTCATGGAATTACAATTGGTGGAATGGTTTTCGTTCTTCACCTAATTGGTGTTCCGCTTACAGGAGCATCTATGAATCCGGCAAGATCATTTTCACCAGCTTTAATTGCAGGTGATGCAGGACTTTGGGAAGTTCAGTGGCTTTATTGGGTAGGACCTATCGTAGGCGGTATAATTGCAGGACTGATAATGAATTATGTCTATGTACTTAAGGCAGAAAAAGAAGCATAATTTTTAAAATACTAACATTTTTAAAAATTTGAAACAGCTTTTGTCATATGAACTCTGTTGATGAAATCTCAAAGATGTTTCAAACAGAGTCTGAAAAACTCAAAAATCTAATTAATACAACTGATTCAAAATCTGAATTGTCATTACATGAGATTGTAGAAACATACTATCAAATTATGAATGTCTCATCTATGGCTAGCATGCTTGGGCAGCAACTAAGCAAAAATGAGCATAAATCTTTGCTTGATAAAATCTCTGAAACTCAAAAACTGATTTCAACAAAATTCAATTTAGAAACACATCCCAAAATTATGAGTTATCTTTCAAATTCAATTCAAGAAACAACAAAGAATTTACAATCTCAAAATCAAACAGAAAAATCAAAAGAAGAAATTGAAAATGAATCAAAAGTCTTTGAGGAATTACGGAGAAAAATGAGTACCAAGGAGTTTGTAGAGCAATATGACAAAGGGTTATAAAATGATTGAAGATCTTGCAAAAAATCTTGTTAGTCTAAAAAAAGAATTTGAAAAAATCTATGATGGCAAAAGTCAGATCCAAGAAGCAATTCCTACTAAAACATCTGAATTATTCCCAATTAATCAAGATGATTTGGATCTGTTACATAGTTTTGCAACAAAGAATCCGCTCTATTACAGCTCTTATGAAAAAACAATTGGAGGGATAACTTGTATTGTTTATGAGGGTGATATTAACAAATATTGGTTAAACAGTATTCAACATGATTCAAGTCATGCCCCATTTTCTCCAACATGGATAATGTCTGCATACATTGGAGCATTACAATCAAAGGAACTTGGCTATCAAGAAATTATTGATATTGGTTCTGGTGATGGAAGAATTGCATTCTGTGGTAAAGTTTTGGGATTAGAGTCATACAGTATTGAGATTGATGATACTTTAGTTGATTTGCAAAAATTGCTTACCTTTCTTGATTTTCATCCTTTTTGTTCTGATGCAACAACTTTTGATTATTCTTCATTAAATCTACATAACCCTGTTTTCTTTATTGGAGGACTTGCACAAATGGGAGGTACTGAATTAGCATCAGGTGTTATTGAAAAAATCAGCACCATTTCTATTCTTAATGGAATATGTGGTTGGGTATTTGCAGGAACCTACTCGCAAAAATACCAAATAGATCCAAAAAATGAGGTTGGGTGGGGAACACTGATGGAAAAAAACAACCTACATTCAGTCAAAACCATTTCGTTACCAACAATTTGGACGTTTCATGAACCTGATGAAACTCCTTATGTTTTTGCCAATAGCAATCCAAATTAAGCGTAAATTTGTCACAACTTTCGGACTCGTTGCATAGCATGGATAGTGCGAACGCTTGCGGAGCGTTAGGTCGCCGGTTCGAATCCGGTCGAGCCCGCTTCATTTTAGTTACTTATTTAGTTCCATAGCATTTTTTGGATTAAAACTTGTGATTGTCATTATAATTTTTAAAATAATGCTGTTATTTTGTAAAATATTTTGTGTTGAAGGTGCGTACTATAGTGGATTCGAACCTGTACTGATGATTTACTGCCAAAAAGATTAGATATTGTTTGAGTGAAAAATTTGTTATTCAAAGTTCTACATATTATTGCGTTCAAAGCCTGATAACAATACTTAATGGCTGGATTAGAAGTTTGTTCTGGTTCAAATTTGACCGGGAGCACGACATGCATGAGGATATAGTTAAGGAATTGATTTGTATATCCACGTGGATATACTTAGATTCTTTTTACTTGTTGTAAAATCATTAATTTGTGTCTCGTTTGTGTGCCTTTTGGTTTTGTTCTTAGGACAAAACTACAACATGGGCAATACTTGCCATCCCAGCTTATGAAAATCTCACAAATTGAACATCTTTTCTGTCCAATCTCATACCGGCTTTTTATTCCAAATGGTTTGCTAGCTTTGTATTTGATGCATTTCCCTTGCAGACCACGTTTGAATTCAAGATCAAGATGTTATGAATCTATGGAAATCGTACCAGGACAGATATCATTTCACTCCTGATAATCAAAATTGTTTAAATTATAACATAATGCAGATTAAAGCTAGGATAGTGATCTAGGCATCCTATTGTCTTCAACTATACCTAAAAAACAAGAGTGTCTATAAGACTTAAAGTTCTACTTGATACGTGAGACAATTTGACTGAGTTTGGAGAGTATGACAAAGTTTTCGATTTTATAGAAAGCCGGCATCCTGACTGGGAGAAACTATTAACAGATAATTCTATCAAAATCAAAACAAATCAACATGAGATGCAATTTGACTTTATTGAACAACTTCTGCAAAAATTTAATCTTCGTATTACAGATGTTTCTTTTACAGACTATTATAGCATTGTTTTTGGAATTAGAAAACTCTAGATTTTAAGACAGAATTTTATATCCTACATTAAAAACAAATCCATGATAGAACCTGGCCGTCCAGTCAAAGACATTCAAATAGACTCAGACACATCAATTGAAAAAATATTTGAAGAATTATCTCAATCCGGAGGTTTTGAATCTGTAAACCTGTCAGACGGATTAAGCATTCTAAAAGAAATGATTTTAGATAAGCACTGTCTAAGATTTGTTTCATTTGTGGCAGCTTTGATATCTACTGGAACAAGGGGAATAATCAGAGACATGATCAAAAACAAATGGTTTGATGTTGTAATGACTACTTGTGGTGCACTAGATCATGATATTGCAAGACATTTTTCGCATTATAATGAAGGTGCTTTTACCATGGATGATGAACAATTAGCAGAACAAAGTATACACAGACTGGGAAATGTGCTTGTGCCAATGGATAGCTATGGCCCACTCATTGAAGAAAAGATGCAGGCATTCTTGGAAGAAGAATACCAGAGAGGTACAAGGGAGATGACTACATCAGATATCTGCAAAATGATTGGAAAGCATTTGGGAGAGGATTCTTTCCTATATTGGGCATACAAAAATGACATCAAGGTAATAGTTCCAGGGATTGTAGATGGTGCAGTTGGTAGTCAGATATGGCTATTTACACAAAAACATCAAGATTTCAAACTAAACATAATTGGTGACGCAGAGCTGCTTTCAGGACTGATATTCAAGGCAGAAAAATCAGGTGCCTTTATGATTGGTGGTGGAATATCAAAGCACCATACTTTATGGTGGAACCAGTACCGAGAAGGGTTAGACTTTGCGTTTTACATTACAACTGCACAGGAGTTTGATGGAAGTCTGAGCGGTGCACTAGTTAAAGAGGCAATCTCTTGGGGCAAGGTTACACAACAAGCAAAACAAGTTACTCTTCATGCAGAAGCAACAACAATCTTACCGTTTATTTATGCTGCACTTGTATCAAAACTGAATTAGAATCAACATTTACTATTATACCTATTACATAACTGAAGATAATGATTGAAGCAAAAACCTAATCAAATTATATACTCGATTATGCTTTTCTTTCTAGCTGGTCTTTGTGAGATTGGCGGAGGATATCTTGTATGGCTTTGGTTACGTGAGAATTTCAGTTGGATGCTGGGTACAATTGGTGGATTTGTATTATTTTTGTATGGCATAGTTCCAACCTTTCAGAAAACTCACTTTCATAGAGTCTATGCTGCCTATGGAGGGGTATTTATCGTAATGTCTGTTTTCTGGGGATGGTTAATTGATGGAATAAAACCTGACAACTATGATATCCTTGGTGCAACAATTGCAGTAATTGGCGTATTGATTATTTTTTACTATCCTAGAAAAGGTGAAAAGATATGGTCGAAGTAGTTCTTTCAACCCTAGGAATTTTCTTTTTTGCTGCTTTGCTAGAAATTGGTGGAGGTTATTTAGTATGGAAATGGGTGCAAGACCATAAAGGAAAAATTTTTGGTTTTGTTGGGGCATTAGTCTTGTTTTCTTATGGAATTGTCATGACATTACAACCAGCAGATTTTGGTAAAGTATATGCTACATATGGAGGAATTTTTGTGATATCTTCAGTAATTTGGGGTTTTTGGGTGGATAAGAAAAAACCTGACAGATTTGAGATAATTGGTTCTGTGATAGTTCTAATTGGGGTTGTTGTTATGTTTTATTTTCCTCGTTACTAGGGTCATCAATGTAATGTTATTGAACAGAACCTTTCAAGTTATGATAATGTATATGGAATAAAATTCCCATAAAATCTCAAAATTTGATTTACTTGTTTAGTATTTTTTTTGAAACTTCATTTGCAAGTAAATATCTAGAATATAATGCCAATGAGACGAATTCAAAAAACTCCGAACCTTTCACTAATATGATATATACATGATAATAACCAAAGTTTTTGATCAGGATGTTTTTTCTTTGTTAATTTGAAATTCCTATCTTGTAGTCTGTGTTTTGAGTGTTATTTCTTAAGTTATTTGCCAGGATATTTTGCTATTAATTAATAATATTGATGCATTTGTCTTTGCTCCAGTCCTTCTTGTTCAAAGTGATTATGAGCCTTTCCTCCATCTTTATGAGCATGTACGGTTCCATCTATATGGCAATGAGTATTGTCGATTAAATCCTTCATGAATATATCATCTACACTTAGGATCATGTTTGTTGTTTCAACAGCAGTTTTGAAAATTTGTTCTTTTACCGCTGATGTCTCTATAATATTTGATGATGATACTTCTTCAACCTTCCTTGTGCTTGAATTTATTCCCCACCATTTATCGTGATCTTTTGATCGTAATTCAGTAAAAGTATCCAAAACATTCATTCCGACGTTTTCTGCTAGAGTCAAAGTAATCTCTTCTAACGCTTCGGCGAACTTTCCTACTACAATCTGTTCCTTAGATTCTAATAAATTCCCCATTTCCTTGATTTTTTGAGATACCATCCATTCTGACGCTCCTGAGCCGTAGACGATATGTGGGTTTTCTATAAAATTTCTTAAAACATAAAATGCGTTCAAGGCATTTCTATGAAATTCGTCTAAATATCTTTTAGAGCTTGCACTCAATAACAAAGTAACAGATTTAGGATTTTCATCTCCTTCTACAAAAACCATCCTGTCTTCACCTACTTTTTTTTCATAGATTTTTTTTGCAAATCCTAATTCTTTACTTGAAATGCTTTCAATATTTTCACAGGTTTTTGCACCAGTTGCTTTTTCAATCCACCATAAATCATTGTACTTTACACGTCGCATTGAAATGATTCCTTTTTTTGCAAGCTCATCTTGGACAAACTCGTTTATTCCTTTTCTTGATATGACTACGTCAGCACCGGATTTTTCAATTTTTTTCACAAAGTAAAGCAAATCCAAATCTTCTTGTTTTAAAAATTGGCTCATTTGAGTAGGAGAAACAATCTCAATTTCAGATTCAGTTTTTGTTCTCATAGTTTCCAAAGGTTGATTAATTAAAAGAATTCTAGCATTTTCAATTATTTTAGGCATTGATGAACTGTCAATTGTTTTATCAACAACTGTACCTTTTATCAACTCAATATCTCCTGCATTGCCTCTTTTTTCTTCTATTTTTATATCATCAATGCTTATTTTTCCATGAGTAAAATCTGTAATGCTACATACTGCCTCCATGATCATATCTATAATTTTTTTTGAGTCATCATAAATCTCGAAGATAGGTTTGCCTTCTAAACATGTTCGTAACAAATACTCCATTATTTTTTTGTCATGAATGTTTGCTTTTATTTTAATTTCATCTAATTGATTTAAGGAATATTCAAGACATCGTTCATATCCCTTTGTTATTGTTGCTATTGGAATACCGATATTTACCAGTTCTTGTGACTTTTTTAGTAAACCTCCAATCAAGATTGCAGCAGATACGGTTCCATCGCCTACATGTGTATCTACGGTATTTACAGCTTCAATAACAGCTTTTCCCGATGGATGATCAACATCAAACTTTCTTAGAAAAGCTCCTCCGTGTTTTGTAATTGTTTCTTCTCCAATTATGTCAATGTATACCTTTTCCATTCCACGTGGTCCTAATGAAGTTCTTACAATGTCTGTGACAAGTTTTCCTGCAACTAAATTATACATTCTAGATTCTTGCAATCCAACACGAGAAACATCTGGATTAAATAGATCAGGGTACTTCATAGTTGGTTCTCACCATCAAAAAATATTAAATCTTTCATAACTCTTTATCACGAAAGTTTCATTATAGAAATATCGTCTGATATGGTTCTCATTTTGAATCTACTCCCATGGCAGTCTTTGAAGAATAATCATCATTGCCACCTTCACCAGAATTTGAGTTTAAATCATATCCAGTATCATCACTTTCTCTAAAGTGTTTTAGATCCTCACCCGAAATCACATCTTCTTCAGGTGGAACATAATCTCTAACATCGTGGCGGACTTTACCAGGATATTTCTTCTGTGTTGCTAATGCCACAATAATAAACAATACAAATGATACGACAGGAGGTATCATGGTATCAAGACCCGCCCATTCTTCTGGCATTGTAAAGAAGAAGTAAAATCTCAGTCCAGAACCAACCAGAAGAGATGCAATTGCCGCCGGCATGTTTGCTTTCTTCCAAAACAGACCAAATGTTAATGGCGCAAATGCTCCTGCAAATACGATGTCAAAGGCCAAAATAAGGTAAATTCCAGGAGCAGGTACAAAGTATCCTATGATTGTTCCTGCTGCCATCATTGGGATAATTACTAATCGAGTAATGATTAACAATTTTCTATCATCTGTAGCCGGTTGTCCTAACCATCTTCTACGAATAATTCTGGATATCATGTTTCTTGAGACTACACTAGATATTGCAAGTAAGCCACCACTTGCCGTAGACATGGAAGCGCCTACAACTCCCATTAAAATTGCTGCACCAATCGCAAACGGCATGTGCTCAGTAGCCAATAGAGGCAAAGCAAGATCCGGCAATGTATCTCCTGGCAAATAGTAAAAAGCAACTATTCCTAACATGCTTGTTGGCACTACTGTAAATATTGTCAAAGCTCCTCCCATCAATGCCCCTTTTTGCGCTGTTTTTGGAGATCGTGCAGAAAAAACCCGCTCCATAAAGTCCAAGGCCACTATATCTCCCAAACCCAGAGCTAATATCGCACCCCAATTGATTAACGCGCCATTTGCAATGTCATATAGTCCTGACAAATCCAAAAATTCAGGCGGAGGACTGCTGTAAATTACGTCCCATGGAGTTCCTGAAAAACCTCCTGCAAAAAACAAGAATCCTGCCCAAAAAGCTCCTATCGCAAGATAAACTTGAAACAGATTTGTATATGCAGAAGCAAACAATCCTCCAGCTATTGTGTATGCAACAACGACAAGTGCTGAAATTAAAATTCCCCAGAAATAATCAATTCCAAAAACTGTGTTTAGAATAAATCCACTTGCTGCAAGATTTCCTGCAACCAGAACCAAAAAACTAATAATCATTAAGACTCCTGAAATTCCTTCAGCTCCATTGCCGTATCTGCGGAAATAGAAATCAGGCAACGTAATCATTGCCATTTTGTTTAATGGTTTTCCATAAAATGCAGCAGTTACAAGTAAGCATAATCCTAATCCTAATGGAATTACAGCACCGGCCCAAAAACCAAATTCAAAAACAAGAGCAACATTTCCTAGAGAAGAATTTCCATCAACTGCTTGTGCAGCTAACATTGTACCTACCATAGCTAAAGGCAAACTTTTTCCAGCTACAATCAGTCTTTTCCCACTCTCTTTTACTAGTCGACCTGAAAAAATTCCAACGGCCAATGTTAGTATGATAAAAGCTGCTACCGCTATCCCGAATTCATCCATAGTTATTTCTATGAACGAAAAAAATTATTTAAATATTGAAAAATTATAGTAAAGTACTTTTTTATTACTAAATAATGAGACGTATTATACAGTTTTGAAAATAATTTGATAAAAAAAGGTAAAATTTTGAATTTTATAAAATAAACTCTTTTGGTTATATGAGGAATAATTCTGATCGGATTTACTCGATATTTATTTATCAAATGGGTTTGAAACAATGTAAGAAATTTGGATAAGCAATATGGATTTTCAATAATAGTTATTTTGATAGGATTTGGTTTAATTCAACTTGATAATGATGATTCGTTTTTGGTGGGTGCAGGGTTTGGTACCGTTTCAATTGGAATCATATGGTTAGTACTACAAATTGTACGTACACTAAAAAATCCCAAATCAAAATTAAAAAAATAATATAAGCATCTAAAATGTTATTAGCCTATGCCTGGAAAAGGATATTCCACTATAGGGATAAAACCATCAATTTCCTCAAGGCTTCATAATCTGACAGATACATTTTATCCAGGAATGTTTCTTCCCAGCACCCTGATAATTATGATGAACGAAGTGCAACTAGGATACTATTCTGTTGACATACATAGATTATCTTTAGATCTTTCAGGAAGATACAATACAATTACGATAAGATCAGATGTAAAAGATTGGCTCAAGGATAATTATGAACTTCTGGGAGAAAACTATAAAGAAAAATACAATGTAAAATGTTTTGCAAATTTTTTGAGTTATTTTTTGGCTAACTTATTTGAATCTAAATTTGATTCACAAAATCACGTTATACGATTAAAAGAATCTGATTTCGAATGGCTTCAAAGCGAATACAAAAAACAACAAAAAAATAAAATTAAATCTAAGCAAGTTACTTTTGAACGATTTGCAGATTCTTATGTTAATGAGATTTTAAGCAGAATGAAAAAAGCAAGAGAAGTATT
This sequence comes from Nitrosarchaeum sp., assembly GCA_965223805.1. GTDB lineage: Archaea > Thermoproteota > Nitrososphaeria > Nitrososphaerales > Nitrosopumilaceae > HKST03. Next base: position 2,012,774 of record OZ245014.1, read on the forward strand.
GACATTATAAAATTAAAAATAAAAATTAAAGTGGAGTCATTGTGTCAATGAGTCTTGCATTTGTAACATGACCATTACTTTCTTGTATTTCCAGATCAACAGTATACTTTAGGTCATTTAGCATGAAATTGACTTGAACATCCCATGCTTCTCTCGGCCCTTTCTCTGGAATTTGGAATGTTTCATTTATACGAAAATCTGATACTTCCCCATACAGTGAATTAATGACTCGTTTTGATTCTCTTTCAATATCTTCTGGCGTAGTTACCGTAACCATAGAATATAATTTGTTTTGTATGATATAAGAATTATGTGAAATATTTTTTTTTAAAAAAAATAGACGTAAAATACGTGTTCACAAATTCTAGTTTTTACATAATTTTTCAGTAAACTACGAATTTTCAAAAAATCATAAATTAATTATATTATGGAATTCTAAATTTTTTTTGTTTAGATTTTTCTTGTTTTTCTAATTTTTCTAAAGCCTGGTTTTTATGGTAAAGAGCAGTTTGATTTTCTGAATCAAGGTCAAGTACTTTCTCATAACATATCAATGACTCTTTTAATCTTCCCAACATTAAGAGAATTTTTCCTTTATAGCTTAATGCATATACATAATCGGGGCTTATGCCTAATGCTTTTTCACAATATTTTAGGGCTTCTTCATATTTTTTCTCATGTTCAAGAACCCACACTAAGCTACAAATTGCCTTTGTGTTTCTAGGTTCTATTAATAAAGCTTTTTTGCAATAGTCCTCAGCGCTTTCAAATTTTTTTAAAGAAAATAATGAAACGCCCTTACTGTATAATGCAGGTACATTTTTTGAATCATTATCTAAAATTTTATCAAAACAATCTATTGCTTTTTCAAAAAGGCCGTATCTATCATAAGTGAGTCCTTTTTTCATTAATGCTTCTGAACAATTTGGATCAATCTTTAAGGCCTTATCATAGTAACGAAATACTTCTTTTCTGGAAAAACCTGCAAAATCCAGTGTCCATCCTTTTGCAACTAATGCCTCGACATTTTTTGAATCTATTTCTAATGCCTGTGAGTAGAATTTGATTGCCTCTTTATGCTTGTTTTTCTTAGTTAGTTCTTTACCTTTTTTGTATATTTCCATCGATTTTTTTGAATCTTCATCTATGGCCTTTGAGAGATAAAATATTGATTCTGAATTGAACCCAATTTTTCCTAAGATGTGGCTTTTATTGTACAATGCAGTAGTGTTTTTAGGATCTCGTTTCAAGACAATGTCTAAAAGCACTATTGCTTCATTTTTGTGACCTAGTTCATTTTTACAAACTGCTTTGTATGTAAAGGCATCATCCATCGTATTATCTATTTTTAAAACAATATCAAAACATTCTATAGCTTTATCGTATTTTTTTAATTTAATTAAAGCAAGTCCTTTGTAATGTAATGCATCAAGATGTTTCGGATTATGTCTTATTATAAAATCAAAGCATTCTACAGATTCTTCATTTCTATGGAGATTATACAAAACAATTCCCTTCTCTAATTTAGCTATGGTGTTTTTTGGATCTATCCGTAAGGCTTTGTTGAATTCAGATAATGCTCGATTGTAATCTTTATAATTCGCCCATTCTTTTCCTCGGTTTACAAAAACCCATGCATTATTAGATTTGCTAAACATCGCTAATTTTTTTGGTGATTCTGATGTTTATACTTAAATCGTATAGTACGTTCAAATTTCCTAAAAAAATGTTAACCAAACAGAAAGTTTGTAAATTTTAAATTAATTAAAACGTAGTTTACTTGAAATCTTTATTTATCATTTTTAGAAAGGGTGAGTGATTATAATGGGAATGGAATTTTATGGTGACGATTACAAAGGTGCAGATGTAGCACCATTTGTAGGAATTAACACATTTTTACATTTACCGTGGATTAGAAGCCACAAAGAGCTAATTGAAACAAAACCTGATGTAGCCATTATTGGAGAACCATTTGATTTTGGTACAACAATTCGCCCTGGAGCACGATATGGACCCCGTGCAATAAGAGCTGCTTCTACTATTCCTTCTCCTCCTTATGAGAGATTTAATATTGAAACTGGAGCTGATCCTTTTGGCACATTTCGAACTGTGGATTATGGTGATGTTCATGTTTCTCCAGGGGATGTTATTGAATCTCATAAGAGAATGTCACAGAAGGTCAAAGAAGTACTTGAAGCAGATGGCATACCAGTAATGCTTGGAGGAGATCATTCAATTACATATGCAAACGTTCGTGCATTTGCAAAAAAATACAAAAACATTGGCATGATTCATTTTGATACCCATGCTGATTGTGCTCCACAAGGATTGACCGGTTACAAATATGATCATGGAGCCCACATCAGACGAATTATGGAAATGGGTTGCTTGAAGGGGAAAAATTATTCCCTTGTTGGTCCTAGAGGATATTGGCCTGGTCCTGACTTGTACAAATGGATGGCAGACCAAGATTTTCAATGGTTTACAATGCTTGATGTAGAAGAGTTAGGAATTGATTACATTGCCAAGGAGATTGCAGATAGAGCTAATGACGGTACTGATGCTGTATATCTTACTTGGGATATTGATTCATTTGATCCTGCATATGCTCCAGGTACTGGTGAACCAGAACCTAATGGATTAACCTCAAGAGAAGGAATCAGGATGGTGAGATTACTCTCAAAATCCTTTGATCCAGATAGGTTTGCAATGGATTTGGTGGAGGTAGCTCCAGCATATGATGTTAGTGACCAGAGTTCGTATAATGGAGGAATAACATCGGGATTAGGTCAGAGATTAATTGTGGAATTATTAGCAGGATTATCATTAACAAAACGAGGTTTGGAAGGTGGAGATCCAGTAAGACCTCATGACTATAAAGGAACTGGACATACCTACAGTTTTGGTAATCCTCGTTCCGACATTCCAAAGCGAGACTAAATGAAAGTCGTAATCACTGTAGAGGGGGAAGATGATATAAAGCCATTTACCAAAGTCTTTGATTATGAAAAATCCAACGAATTCATATTCTTCAACTCTATAGATATAATCAAAAATAAAATTGCAAAAAATCTAAAACTCAACATTAATGAAACGCTTGCATTGTTTGCTGCATTTGTTGTAGTTTCTTTAAATAATGATGACTCTGTTGAAAAAATTCAAGAACATTCGTCCCAACTACTTTCACCAAATCAAGTCTTAATTGGAGTTCCTGAACTTCTAAGAAAATTGATATTTTCAATAACTACAGACAATGTAACTGATAAGATAATTGTAATCGAATCTCCGATTCCAACTGAGGCATTTATCCGTCACTTACACTAATCGTAAGGATGTGATTAATTGTTTGAAATTTTTGAATTAATACAAATCAATAACCCTTATTTTATTTTGGCATATGGTTTACTGGTTGGTCTAATACATGCATTTGAGCCCGATCACATAAGTGCTATGTCAACTCAATTGTTAACTAAGAAATCCAATTTAGACAAACAAGCAAATTTGAAAAAAATTTCAGTTAGTTCTTCTTTACGCGGCATGTTTTGGGGTATGGGACACACTTCTAGCATAATATTAGTTGGTTTACTGATTGCAGGTTTGTCCTTGAATATTTCATCTATTTTCTTTCTAAGTGCTGAACTAATTGTTGGAATAATGTTGCTGTTTTTGGGAATATATGTAGTTTTAAACAGAAATTTCTTTAAAGTTAGTCATATCCATCCTCACAGACATGGCAATACAATACACACTCATGCTCATGCCCATGATAAAAATCACAAACATAATCATAAATCATATCTAATTGGCTGTGTTCATGGTTTAGCTGGAAGTGGAGCTGTAGTAGCATTATCATCTTCTACTCTTAACAGTTTTGAATCAGTATTATTTTTTCTAACTTTGTTTGGAATTGGAAGTGTTGTAGGGATGTCTGTTATTAGCGGATTATTGGGCATTCCATTTGTTTTGATATCGAATGTGGCTAGATTGGCTATTTATCTAAAATATACTACAGCAACAATTGCCTTTGTAATAGGATCTTTTATCATTTATGATATAATTTCAAATTTATCTAAAATTGGGTTAACTAATTAATTTTTCAAGAACTTAATTTTAATTATTGTAGAATGGGACTATTTTACTACAAGAACAGAAGTTTTTGATTTCTGAACGATTCCACTTGCTATACTTCCTAAAATCGTTTGTCTAATGCCACTTAACCCTCTTGAACCTATGATTATCAAGTCAAATTTCTCTTTTTGAGCAAACTTTGAAATTTCTGTGGATGGTTTGCCATAAAGAATTTTTGAATTGAATTTTACTCCTTCCTTTTCACATTTTTGTTTAGTTGAATCTAGAAGTTTTTCTGATTTTTCAGTTAGATATTTTTTATAGTTAATAACAGTAGATGCCAAAGTTGGATAAACTACCACCACATTCAGGCCAGTTATTTCTGCATTTGTGAGTTTTGCATAATAGATGGCTTCTTTCAAACCTTTTTCAGAAAATGTAGAGCCATCTAAAGGAACCAAAAAACGTTTTATTTTCTTATCACTCATTAGTTAGAAGACGCAATCACTGGATAAATAAATATTTCAAGTAAAGTACGTACAAGTTGTTTCTAATCAAAAAGAAGATCTGGTCTGTCTCTTATGTTTCTGATTTTGAAAATTTGAATAAAAATAATACATAGAAAGTTTACTTAATTCATTGAGTTTGTCTCTATTGTATCTTCATTGTTTTTTCTTTCTTGTCGTTGTTGCCATAACTTCCAAACTCCAATTCCACCTACAATGATTGCAAGTCCAATCAAAACCCACATCACAGTTTTATTCCAGTTGAAGTTGTTGCCAATATCAACTCCTTTTGTTTCAAGGATGTACTGTCTAAACTCCTCATGAGATTTGTTTCTAAACTGCGGTAGATCCTTCATTGTATGTATGGATAGTTTCGTTGTTTCTTGTCTAGTCATGGTCCACGTAATCGTCATACGGAACGAGAACTGTAACTAAAATGGTTCGAATGCGGTCGGGTCCGGAAATTTGTTCTAAAGAGATGAATTAAACTAAGAAAGCGGTTCCCTATTATGGAATTGAGTGGATTCATACCTTTAACGATTTGAACCTTAAATCCAAATTCTCAACGAAATATGATTTATTCTTGATACGTTGTAAATATTAAATAACTTTGAATTTGTTTTGTAATTAATTGAAAATTATAATTTTACTACTGGTAATGTTTTTGTTTACAGGATTAATTGTTCCAGCCCTTGCAGATACAATCGAGCCTCCACTAAAACAATATGATCCAAAAATAGATCCCCATAACATCAAATGTAAACCAGAGCTAAAATTAGTATTCAAGGATAAAGTTTGGACTCCAGCATGTGTGAAAGCATCAAGTGTTGAAAAACTGATTGAGAGAGGATGGGCATCTAAACATGATCCTCATCACATGGATGTGATGACGCCTATGGAAAAAGATGACTTGTTTTCAATATCTGCAATTGAATTAGAACAAAAAATGACTGTGGATCCTAATTTGATAGTTATTGATATGCGAGACTCAAATTCATACATGAATGGTCACATTAAAGGCTCTACTGTTGATGTGATGGAAGGCTCTACTCTTGAAAAAAGAATCAAAACAATGCAAAGCAGAATTCCTGAAGTTGCAGGTAATACACATGTTGTACTTGTAGGAGACTCCGAAGAAAAGGCACTGGATTCAACAAAAATAATGAATGAAGCAGGAATCAAAGCATCTTATCTTAAAGGTGGTATTCAGTCCTGGGTTGATGAACTTTCAACAAAGATAACTCCAACTTTGACATATTCTGATGTTGTTTATCAACAAATACAAAATCAAGAGGACATTTACCTACTGGATGTAAGGGAACCTTCTGAATTAGAGGTAACAATGATTTCAGGGAGCAAAAATATTCCACTTGCAGACATTTTCACTGAAGAAAATATTTCTGAAATTCCAACTGATAAACCAGTAGTAGTTATTTGTGGTTCTGGAAATCGTGCAACCATTGCAACATACGAGTTAGCTCAGCATGGGATCAATTTTCAGGTTTTAGATGGCGGTATCAAAGCCTGGGATAACTATCTAGAAGAGAACAATCTTTCTAAACACTGAAAATTCTGCTATTTGCATCCATTTTCATCCCTAAAATGGTATTAAGTTCCAATGATTTGATCCTAAGTTGAGGGAATCAACAGATTTGTTACACTGGCAACAAGATAGAGAAAAACATCAAGAAATCTGGAATATATTTACAAAATTGATTCCAGCGTCTCAAAGAAATGTTAGTGTATTTTACATAACTACCGATGGTATTGATGGCATTGGCGGTGGAGTGGAAAGAGACGTTGATGATATATCAAAATGGCATCTATTCTATGATATTTCTGACGCATATCCAACTGAAATTATTGATGATAAAGAAATAATCTATACAACAATTCATGAATTTGGACTTCTATATGCAATCATAGTTACCGTAATAGCTGTGATTCTAACGATCATTGTTGCAAGGGCAGTGGCAAATGCCAAAAACAAATAGCAGATCTCTTTTTTCCTTTTTGTATTATCTTATGTAACAAGAAATCAAACTGTTACTTGCTAAGCAATACATATTATCAAAACAAAAAGAGAAAAGTGGTTTTGTTGATTTTTACAGTCTTGGCATTATGCTGAGTCTTGACTTTGCAGATATTGCAATTATTGATATGATTGCAACTGCTAGAATCATTGCAGCAATTGTTCCAAATTCTGGAACTACTTGTTTTGTTGCTACTTGTCCTGTTGGACCAGTAAATGGCTCTTCAACACCAAATCCGTTAAATGTCACAGTAATGTCTACTGGCATTTCATCAGATGCTCCTGTAGGTAGTGGTGCAGTCATATGATTCATGACTCCGTCATGATCATGTACTCCTTTGTCATCAAGAATGGTTTCTGTTCCTTGGGTTGCCATGATGTCATAATTGACATGCTCTACACTCATTCCATCAATTGTTGTAAAGGTTACATCAATTGATAGCATTTCATCTTGAGCTGCCTCACCCGTTACAATCTCTACCATTAGTTCTTCATCACCGTTACCGCCATTACCCATGCTTGCTCCAACCATTACGACTCCTTCCATCCATGGATGAACCATGCAAAAGTAGTCAAATATGCCTTCTTCTTCAAATGTGTGAGAAAATGTTGCGCCAGCCATAAACAGACTAGAGTCAAACAATCCATCAGGACCATCAACTGCACTTCCACTGGTGACTGTATGAGCTGCTGTATCGTCATTTGTCCAAGTTACCGTCTCACCAACATCAATTGTTACCTCATATGGAATGTAACATTCGTTTGTCTCCTCACATCCTGGAACTGCAGAACCTGGTGGTGCACTTATCATGGTCTCTGCATAAGCAGATGTAGGAACTGTCATTAGCATTAGACTTGCAATGGTTACTGTCAGTATTGAAAAGAATGTCGTTGTTTTTGTCGTTAATTTCATTAATAGTTTGACTCACAGTGAGAATAAAAGTTTTTGAGCAAGAACCACCTATACTGTTTTATAGTCTTCATTGTCAGTAGTAAAGAGATTTTTTTCTCTTTTCTATTGATTTGTTCAAGTGATTTATGTAACTTTCAAAATGATGTTGTTCTCAGTTATCCCTAAATCATTCTTGTCATCTAATCTTTGCAATTATGATATTTGTCTTCAAACAATCAACGCTCAAAATACGTTCGATATTTTTGAATCCCCTTATCAGTTGGATATAGTTCTATTTTGATTCTAAGCAGTCCCTTTTTTTGGTGCACCTTTAGCATGTTGTTTTTTTCCAGATCTCCTAATATAGAATCAAGCTCTTTATTTCCAAGGGTGGTGTTTTTTTGAATCTTTTCAAATGTGTTTGAGCCTCTGACAAGGTTTCCCAAGACTAGTATCTTCTTTGACACTTCAGTAGAATCCATATTGTGAAATTTTGTGGAATAATTGTGATTGGTCTGAACTTTTTTCCTTTCTTTTTGAATTGTTTGTGATGCCACCTGATTTTTTCTTCTTTTTCTTAGCATGCGTGGAATCATGCTTGCCAACGGAATCAAAAAGAAAAACAGCAGATAAATCCATGAAAAATCATGTTCCATTTACTTCTGTGGTATATTAAATAATAAATCTGTTAATTCATCATTATGCCATTATGAATTCTAATCTAACTCCGCCTTGTATCTTGTAATAGAAAAATTCCACATAATCTGTAATGATTTTAGTTCACAAGATTCCAGCTGTGAGATTCATTCAACATATGATTTTTCAAAAATTAATTCATTTTGAATTTAGTAATTATTTCATGATTTTGTACCTAATTGCGTCCAAAATCGTCCCATCTATATAGCTGAATCCCCGTGGAGTTGAACCTAAATTTAGGGCTTTGAACCAATTTGACAAGTCATCTCGAGAGAATTGAAAAATAATTGAATTATGTATGAACCCGATTAATCCTCGGATACGAATCCGGTCGGGTCCGCCTACCATCATGGGACAAATTGAGACAATGTGGTTTTGGAACTAAGAGGATTCTATTCGTGAAATATTGTAAAGTTTAGGAAAAGCAAAGGATTTGTTTTGTGGAAAGAAAAAAAGACCTTAACACCAATTGAAATCAGTGGATTTAATCATTATAGTGATTTCACTACTTGTCTTACCAAGTCATTCATTAAATGATGATTTTGATGAGTTTAGTAAATATCTCTATGATAAAGAGTATAATAAGGCACTTGTTTATCTCGATAAATTTTTGGAAAAAACTCCTAATGATGATATCCTTCTATCATTAAAGGGCTCACTTCTAAACAATCTTGGAAAGCCCTATGAATCTCTAACATACTTTGATAGATCTTTAGAGATTAATCCTAATCAAGTGTATGCCTTAAACCACAAAGGACATGTCCTTAACAATCTTGGCAAGTATGAACAAGCCATTGAAGATCTTGACAAAGCCTTAGAAATTGAGCCAAATTACGTTCGAGCGCTTAACAATAAGGGAATCTCACTTGCAAATCTTGGATTGTATTTTGATGCATTATCATACTTTGATAATGCTCTTGATCTCAACCCCGTTTATGTTAAGGCAATTTCTAACAAAGGTTATACTCTTTACAAGATAGGAATGGTCCCAGAAGCGATAACTTACTTTAACAAAGCACTTGATATTGATCCAGAAAATCCCGTAGTGACAAACAATAAAGAAAATGCAATTCTAGTGATGAATACAGTAAACTCTCTCAAAGATGGGGATTTGGTTGGACCATCTTGGCTTAACACAAATATCGATTGGTGGAATAAAGGCGTACTTTAAGATTCCGAATTTACAAAGGGAGTTCAGTTTTTGATATATCGTGGAATTATCACTATTTGATGAGCGATATTTCCTGAATTATTTTTATGGCCGATTCAAAATAAAATGAAACTATGTAGATTTATGAATTTAGTAAAAAAGGTCCTAAAAACAAAAAAGGGAGATTCGTGTTTTGTTTTAGTTATGACTAGGGTAGATGCCTCTAAGAGCAATTATCCAATGTGGTTGTAGATAGGGTTCCATCTTGGTAGTATCTGTTTGTATTAGTTTTGCTGGTTTCTTCTCTAGTTCTTCGGAAACCTATCCTCGAACAAAACATTGTTTTGCAGATTGTAACTTTTAGATTACTTACAAATTTGTCACTTGATGGTGATAGGTTTACGTTTTCTAGAATCTCTACTATAAAATCTGCTTCAGTATTTGTAGTAGAGTCTCTCCTTGACTAATTATTCGCTATTTTAAAAAAATAAAATGTGTTTGAATTTCTTCTAGCATCTTTTTCTATTCTAGGAATGAAATTCTATTTTGCCAATCTATTCTTGGATGGTGATTATCATAGTCGGCTCATTTTTTGCCAAATACTTTTCATATCAGCAACTATGGCATCTAGCTCTGCAAGAGATATTCCCTCACTGGTATGAAGGATTTTTCCATTTCCTGCATCAACTATTACTCTGTACAGTTGATCATCTGTTGGTGAAACCACGCCATAGTGATACACCAGATATCCTTGTGTAGGAACTATTCCTCCACGGAGTACTTTTCCTTCTTTGATGGATTCTGCTGCAATTGCACCTGCCTCTAAGGCATCAATCTTTACAGATTCAATGCTTTCTTTAATGGATTCTCCAACAAGTATGGTTCCCTCAATTTCTGGAATATTACTCACCATCTTTTCATAGAATCCATGTCCTGTGCTGTGATGTCCAAAAAATCCAGGATGTGCTTGTGCCATTGGAGGTGATCCAAGTGAGGCCACCACTGCAATTGCCAATACTGCAATTCCTGCAGGTATTCCAATTTTGTAGATTTTTGATTTCATGTATTATAATACATATGGTAAACTTAAGGCATTGCTCATCCAAGTTACTTAACGGCGTTAAGTAATACTTTATTTTCTAAAATAGAAATTAAAACGATGAGTGAAGAGGATACGTCGGAGATACGGGTAAATGCCAATAAAATCAAGTTTCAAGGAGTCAAGAATTGGTCAAAGAACCAAGAGATAGAACATACATTAGAAAAGATATCATGTTTATGTTATCAGAACATGGGGAATTGAATAAAACAAGACTATTGAGTTATTGTGGCTTAAACATGGCAAAACATCAGGAAATATTAGATGATATGATAAAAAAAGAATTAATCAGTGAAACAAAAGAGCCTTGGGGAAATAAAACTATTACAAAATACAAGATGACCCAGAAAGGAAGACAATTCTGGAATGCAATACTACGACCATATGAAGAGATGTTTCCAAGAGATGAAAAATTACAAGAAGGAAGGGAGAAAAATTAGACTTGTCAAAATCAAATAAAGAAAAAGACAATCATAAAGATAATGAAAAAACAGAAGGAGCATTTGAGATTATGGATGAGTTGATGTCACAGCTAAATTCCACAAAAAAGATGTTTTTGGCTCTGATACTTACAATAGTTGTTTTGCCTGCTATTGCAATGCTTATTGTGGTTGCAACGTTAGATTTTCCATTTGAGGGTGATTTTGAGGGAAGAGATTTTCGTGAGGAACGATTTGGTCCAAGACAAGGTGGATTACAATCTATTCCAGGCCTGATAATTTTTGTTGCAACAATAGTATGGCTTGGAATTGCAATAAGAAAGTGGTTTGTCATATCAAAATGGAGCAAAAAATACAAACAATTCAAACAAAGACAGGCTGAAATAGAACGACAATTTGATGATGAAGAGAACAAAAATCATTGAAGATTTCATACAAAAAATAACAACATGATAAAAATACAATCAATTTATTGGTCAAAACTCTAGAATTTTTAGACACAAGTGGAACTTTTCTCGAGACAAATTGGTATTCTACTTCGATCGATGTGTAAAGAATTAAATGAATATAATTACATTTCAACTTATCATTCACATTGAAAATTTTCTACAGACGGTACTTTGATGATCCTACATGTGAAAAATTCACAGAATTTAGAGTGGATGCCCATAGAACCTGGTGGTGCTGCAAACAACTAAAAGAACATGACACACATTTTCAACTATGGAACATAAAGTGGGCAAAATTCCACTTTAAAGATATTAGCGCAGATGGTAACATTGCTTTCTTCCCTATGAAATACTGTCCGTATTGTGGAGAAAAGATAGAATACGTTGAACTAGAAAAATAACATTTTTGGGTTAGTCAATAGTCCTTCTCAGGTACCTTTCATAACAACCCTTATGATAAAGAGAAAACTTGCGTTTTACTTGATTCTCGATTTTAATTTTCACTTGTGCTGTATCTGAAAAATTAATTTCTACGTTACAATAACGGCATTTTCCGGAATATTCAAGACCTTTATCTTTACTTGAAGGTGGAAAGTAGAGCATTAATTCCTCTGTTGTGATTGGTTCATCATCATCTCTTTTTTTCTCAGTAAAAGATGTCATGGCACTTTTCTTCCTTCTTGTGACTTTTTGAAACACCAATTAATTTAAGAACTCTTATTTTGCAGTTTGTGTATATTGGTTCATTACTATGTCACTAAGATACAGCATATTTCACAAAAACCCTCTCAATGCGTTAATTGCGGTAAACCCGATCTTAAAGATGATGCAGTATTAGCTACTATGGGACCTTCTGAAAAATATGCTGACTATGTGCCATCTGTTCTTTGCCTAGCATGTGAAACTCTGATGATAATTACCTCTCACCCAGGTGCAGTAGTTGGAATTAATCATTCAGCAGGAAATCAAGTTTCTGTACGAGGCAACTAACTTTGAATTTTAGAATAGAGGTTTGTATATTTAGATAGATTTAGATTAATTCCTTAGATTCTAAAATGAATCAATTATTTTTAAAATATCTTCAACAAAAGAGCAACTATTCATCTCAGGTTCTGTAGTGATGTATAGGAAATAACTATTGTTCAAAGGAAAAGTAAATCTTTTGACTTTTTTGTATTCTACCATTGCATATTTTCCACTGCCTATGCTTTTAGAAAATTGGTTTCTAAGAAACCATGCATCAAGAATATGTTTAAGAGATTTTTTTGTTCGTCTTCGGAGAGATAGTTTTCTACTTCCTTTCGTTGTCCTCCAAAAATAATATTTCCGGATTTATCGACTATGGTCACAAATCTTACTTTGTTATCTAAATTCATTGTAGAGTTATAAAATTTGTAAAATTTTTTACGATCTAACATCATATCATACTTTAAGAAAAGATATTTTAAAAATATGATGATTCCTTTAACGTGTTTTGAATAATCATTTTAAAATCTTCTTTGGAATAATTGAAATTAATTAAAACCAATAACTAGTTTATTTTCAAGAAAAAAATAAAAAAGTATACTTTATACTATACATCCTTAATTAGAGATTTTATTTTTTCAGCAAGTTCTGGATTTACTTGCAGTTCTTTATGTGACTCTTTGACATGTTCTGTGGCTTTTGCCATTAATTCTTCTTCTGTTTTTGCAGTGGCAGACCATCCGCAATCTGCCCCTGCATCTGCACAGCTAAGACTTTTTGTCATGTTTTTGAGATCCTTAAGAAGTATTTATTTTATCTAGGATTTGGTTAATGATCTTCTTAATTTGTTTTTAAAGATAATAGAGGCAATATCTAATTAATAATTTAGGCTTCATGAAAATTATAGTTGTAATGCTTGTATGTGTTATGTTCTTATTTACATCTGCATATTCTGAAAGCGAAATTCCAATATTTATAAAAAATAATGCAGAAAAAATTTTACAGGAAGGTTACGCCCATAGTATTATGGTATCTACTTTAGAAGATATGGCAAGAGAGAAAATTTTACCAAAGACAGTTTATGAAGATATTCAATTCCATACAATTCCAGAAAAAGGGAAAATCCTTTTGGTGAAGATCTCAGGACAGATAAGCGATTATGGGAAAACAGGACTTGTATCTCTTACCATGATAAAACCAGATGACTCTCATGAAGTAATCCAAACTCCTTTGTTGGAAACTGGAAAATATGTCACATATTTTCCGGTAGATAGTAGTTTTCAAAGGGGTTTGTACACCGTTTTAGCAAATTTTGGCAGTCAAAATATGACCTCTACATATTTTCATCTTGGAAATGATAACAATACTACAACTGTCCCTTTATGGTTTGGAACAAATTTTCAATGGTGGGTCGAACAAAAGATAACTGACAAAGAATTCCTAAACTCGATACAATTTCTTATTGATCAGAACTTAATTAATATCATCATACAAGATGATCCACCGCCGTCTGATCTTCAAATATTCGTTCAAGGTGATCAGATGGTAAGAAGGGGGACTACACACACTATTGTGTCTCATGTAACTGATGGCGCTACGCCAATAGAAGGTGCAAAGGTTACGCTAAGAATAGAAGATTATGGAGAAGATGTTATTAGAGAATTTGAAGGATTTACCAATTCTGACGGAGATTTTATTTTCTCATGGGAGATTCCAAAATCTTTTGATGATTTAGAGACTCTTTTGGCATTAATCAGTGTGACACATGGCGAGTCAGCAAAAACTGCCCTTTTCAAATTTCAGATTTATTGTTTACCTGGAGAATCTCAGTGTAAGATAGAGGGGAATTAGAAAAGATATTCTTCTTCAAGATTCTATCCTTTAATTCCATAACCTAACAAAACTGAGTAGCACCCAAGACCACATTCTTCACAACGGAGTTTCATAGAGACATTATCTGAACTTCCAATACAGCACGGATGTTTTTCTTCTACCTTATGATCAACAGAAAGTATCACCCAAGTTGGACAATTAATCGGATTTGTTCCTTTTCCTCCCCAACTGGTCTTCATTATTTCTAACTGGTGTTTTGGATTAATGATATATTCTTTGTACTCATTTGATTTTAAATCAAGCAATTCATCTATTACCTTGTCACGTTCTTTTCCAAAAGGCAACCACAAAGGATCTCCTTTCATAAATGGAGTATGAAACTGAAATCCAATTTTATTTGTATATTCTTTCCAATCATCAATTACAGTTTTGATGGTTTTGTAGTTTTTTTGAATTTATTGTCATTGTTATCCAAATGTCTTTCCAATCTTTATTGCCGTTTTTTTCAACATAATATATGACATTTTTTCGTGTTTTCTCCCAGGCTCCGTCCCCCACGAATTTCATTATGAATTTTTTGAGAACCATCAATTGAAATCCAATAAAAATAAATGTCTTTAAGATAAGGTATTGGAAAAGTACCGTTTGTCACGACGCATGCTCTTTTAGGAAATTCTTTTACAAACAATTCAACTACGTCTTGTCGCATCATAGGCTCCCACCTACTAGGGTGACTATGAAGACATGATTTTTCTTGAATTTCTCATCTATGAATTTTTTCCATTGTTCTAGAGTAAGATCCTCATCTCTTTTCGATTTAACCACCAGTAACAATGTTCACAATGTAAATTACATACATTGATGATATCTGCCAAACCATAAAATGGACTGTGTTTATTGGCAAGTTTGTAGCCTAGAAATTTCGTCATCAAGTGAAAATAATCTGGAGATTCCCGAATTATTTGTCGAAAACCTCTTCCATGATTTCCAAATGTGATCTCCTCTGTTACAATTATGGTCTCAAAATATTTAAGAAATCAATAACAATTTTGCCTTTTTCATGTGTTAGAAATTTTATCTATATTCATCTCCACAATCTCCAATCACTTCAAGAAGATTATTTGACTTTGAGGTAATTGTTTTAATGTTATCTAGGTCTTCTTTATCAAGTTTCAAATCAAATACCTTGAGATTATCTGTTTTGTGTTCTGATATTCCTAATCTGGTTCCTATTATTGTACCTGCAACAGATGGTTTATCCAAAATGAATCTAGTTGCAACATTTGAAATGCTTGAGTTGTGTTTTTTTGCAATTTGATTTAAAACTTCCAAAAGTTCTTGGAATAATTTCCATCCTCCCCAAACATCTATCATATTTTTGTATTTTTGTAGACTAAGAGTGTTAAGATCAGATCTTGTTGGTTTTGTTTTATTTAGATATTTTTCAGAAAAAAACCCGCCAAGAAGAGTTCCATATGTAAGTAATTTGATATTGTGTTTCTTACAAAGTGGAACCATCATACTTTCTGGTCGTTGATCTAAAATTGAATACTGTACTTGATGAGAGATAAGTTTGAATCCTTGTTGCAGAATTTTCTCAGTGATTTCGACGTTAAAATTTGTTAGTCCTATCTGTTTAATTTTCCCCTCATCACGTAAATTTGACAAATGTTCCATAGCATCAATATAGCTTGAATTGTTATAGTCCCACCAATGAAATTGCAACAAATCAATTGATTCTATGTTCATTCTCTTAATTGATTGGTCCACAAAATGCTTAACAATGGATCTGCTCATAGGTCCCGGAGAGGGAACAAATTTTGTAAGACCTTGAATTTCTGAAAATTTCCTTTCTTTGCTTTCAATCTTTTTTTTAAATTTGCCAAAAAATAGTTCTGCCGGCCCATAAATGTCTGCCATATCCCATGTAGTAAACCCAGAATTGTGATATTCCATCATTTCGGATATTGCAGAATCCTCGTTTATCTGACCATGCCCTCCTGCCACCTGCCACATTCCATTTACTATTTTGCAAATCTCTAGATTGACTGCTAGTTGGGTTCTTTCTAGTTTCATTATTTGTTTGATTTAGTCTAGATCATAATGAAATTTGTTTCTATAAATGGTCTTTAGGAGTTTTCTTGTAGTAGGATAGTTCTATTGAATCTTCAAAAAATACAATTTATCAATTAGAGTATTTTCAGACCATTTACTTCGTTAATAAAATTAGATTTTTTCAATAATTATAAATTCTACCTGAAAATCTTGAATTCATGCAATATTCGAAAATTGCTGCCACTGCATTTGTGCTAATAGCTTTGGCAATAAGTATTCAGATTCTTTTGTAAATTTCAAAATATTGATGGCTTTTCATACACAAATAGATTTAATCCAATTCTTGGCAAACAACTCTGGTGATCTTTAGTTCAGATCCGAAATTATTATATTTCTAAAACACTTTTGTCTTTCTTAA
This sequence comes from Nitrosarchaeum sp., assembly GCA_965223805.1. Taxonomy (GTDB): domain Archaea; phylum Thermoproteota; class Nitrososphaeria; order Nitrososphaerales; family Nitrosopumilaceae; genus HKST03. The sequence goes on from OZ245014.1 coordinate 2,029,378, forward strand.
AAATAATGTAACTGCTGTCATATAACATACTGTGGCAATTACCTCTGAAATTATTGATGCCATAAATGGTTCTATTTGAATCTCTAAAAAATAATAAAGTGTAGGCCACCTAATTCCGAGATATACTACTTCCCCTACTCCAAAGGAAGAAATTAACCCAAGTAATTCTTTTTTTATTAATCTTGTACTCATTTGCTTGTATCGGTTTCTGTTATCAAGATAAAACAAGCATGAGAAAATTCCAAAATAAATTACATAACCCATTACAATTGTAATTGTTGTGTTAAGATGATTTTCATAATCTGATAATACTTGAGCAATAACTGCAGAAAGTGAAGCAGAAACAATAAAACAAATCAAAAAATTGCGATTTATCTGAATCAGCTGCTGATTGGATTTCATAATGAAATGACTCTGAATACGATTATTAATTTTAAGCAGTTAACATTGCAAAAACATTTCAACTTATTTTATAAAACTCATACATGATAAAAAGATGCGAATGGGCAAAAGAAGAGCCAAACATTTCGTACCATGATAAAGAATGGGGACAACCCGAACACAATGATCAAAAGCTCTTCGAATTTCTAATTCTAGAGGGTGCTCAGGCTGGCCTTTCTTGGGTTACAATTCTAAAAAGAAGAGAAGGCTATCGAAAGGCATTCTCCAATTTTGATCCAAATAAAGTAGCACAATTCAATGAAAAAAATATCTCAAAACTTCTAAAAAATGATTCAATTATTCGGAATAGACTCAAGATCATATCTGCAATCAAAAATGCCCAACAGTTTTTAAAAATTCAAGACGAATTTGGCTCCTTTGATAGATATATTTGGAAATTTGTCAATTACAAACCAGTCAACAACCATTTCAAAAGATTATCTGATTTACCAGCATGGACTGAAATATCTGAGAAATTAAGTACTGATCTTAAAAAACGTGGTTTTTCTTTTGTTGGGCCCACAATTTGCTATGCTTTAATGCAAGCTATAGGCATGGTAAATGATCATACCCATGAATGCTTTTTGTATAAAAAATAATTTAAGTATGACCATTTATTAGAATCAGATCATAATGAGTGAAGGAAAATTTGCAACATCCATTTCATGTATGGATGGTAGAATACAAATCCCATTGGCAAATTGGATTAAAGAAAATCATTCAGTTGACTATGTTGATGCCATTACTGAACCAGGAGTAGATAAAAAAGTCTCAGGCGATTCTGATCTTGATTCAATTAAATCTAAAGTTGCAATCTCAATTAACGCCCATAAATCTGGATTGATTGTGGTATCAGGTCACTTTGATTGTGCTGGAAACCCTGTATCTAATGAGGAACATTCTTCTCAAATCAAAAAAAGTGTGGAGGTAATTTCTTCATGGAATCTAGGTGTGGATGTGATTGGTGTATGGGTTGATGAAAATTGGAAGGTAAATCCTGTCTAATTTCAAATTAAATGGAAGATATACAAATCGCTCTAGCCCGTTTGAATTTTAGGTTATATGCTTCCTTTTTGAGGGACTTAAATTGAAAGAAAAGCTTTCTTCCTTTTCCAAAACTGCTGGACCAGGAATATTGTTTGCAAGTACTGCAATTGGGGTGTCTCATCTCGTTCAATCTACTAGGGCTGGGGCTGATTTTGGATTACTTTTGTTAGGATTTGTGATTTTGGTAACATTGATCAAATACCCTTTCTTTGAATTTGGTTCTCGATACGCCAATGTAAACCAATCAAGCATTATTGATGGTTACAAGAAATTAGGCAAGCCAGCATTGTGGCTTTATTTTCTTTTGACTATTTCTTCAATGTTTTTTGTTACAGGGGCTGTTGGATTTGTAACCACTGGATTTTTTGAAAATCTATTTGGAATCGAATTTCTTGGAGAATGGACCGTTTTCATTTTATTTGCTATCTGTGTTTTGATTCTGGCAATTGGAAAATACAAGGCACTTGATAGTTTGATTAAGATTGTTGCAATAGCTCTTTTAGTTTCTACGGTATCTGCATTTTTGCTTACTTTGTGGACTGGTCCAATAGAACCTGTTCCTGATTTTGAACCTAAAGAACTCTGGAATGCATCTGGAATATTTTTCTTATTGGCATTGATGGGATGGATGCCAACTGCCATTGATCTTTCAAGTTGGAATAGTTTGTGGACATTGGAAAGAATGAAACAGACCAACTATCGACCAAAATTAACCGAAACATTATTTGAGTTTCGATTAGCTTATTTGATAACTGGAATTCTTGCAGTAATGTTTGTAACACTTGGAGCGTTTATCTTCTATGGTTCTGGGGAAGAACTACCCAACAATAATGCAAATTTTGCGCACAAAATTGTGACTCTTTACACTCAAACCATTGGGGACTGGAGCTATCTAATAATCTCTGCTTCAGCTTTTACTGTCATGTTTGGAACAATCATAGCTGTTTTTGATGGGTATTCTAGATCTTTACAACGAACTGTGGATTTGATTTTTACAAAAAAAGAAAATATTCTTCGTACTAAAGTCCGTACGTTTTACATCTTATTTTTGCTAATAATATCCACAGGTTCATTGGTTGTAATTTTTCAATTTGGAGATAATCTCAAAGAACTGGTTGACTTTGCAACTGTGTTGTCCTTTGTGATTGCACCTATGATTGCAATTTTTAACTATAAACTGGTTACTGGAAAATTTTTGGAGAAAAAATCACAACCTTCAATTTATCTAAAAATTCTAAGTTTGGCAGGAATCGTGTTCCTTATTGGTTTTGCAATTGTATTTGTGATTACTAGATTTTATAATTTTTAGCTGATGAATTTAGAGATTTCTTAATGCGAGATTTTGAATTAATGCCGATCATATTTTCTTAAATTGTTTTTTTATCCATAGAGAAACCATTTTTAATTAAGAAAGATGTCTTCAATTTAATGAAAATTTCAAAAAATATGCAAAAGGCACTTAACAACCAAATTAATCTTGAAGCGAACGCATCAAATAGCTATATGGCAATGGCATCTTGGTGTGAGGTTACTGGATATGAAGGCGGTGCAAGTTTCTTTTACGCACAATCTGATGAAGAGAGAACCCATATGTTAAAAATTGTTCATTATTTGAATAATTTGGGAATTAATGCTGTGATCCCTGCAACAAAATTACCTGCAAGCAATTTCAAATCTCTTGAATCTATTCTAAAGACTGCTCTAAAAAATGAGCAATCCGTAACTACTGCAATTCATAAGATGGTTGAAATTGCACAAAAAGACAAGGATCATTCAACTTACGCATTTCTAGAATGGTTTGTCAATGAACAAGTTCAGGAAGAAACCAAGTTTGAATCCCTGATACAAAAGTTTGAACTAATTGGACGAGATAAAATCGCAATAAATGAAATAGACAAGATTCTGGGAGCAGGTACTGGAGCTTCTGCAACAGAGGCCCCTGCTTAGATTTTTTCTAAAATCATTAATACGCCTTATTTTTCTCAAATCTTATGACAGTTACAGTTACAAAAATGCCAGGAGGAATCACTCAGTTATTTAACACTGAAACTGGCAGGGTGACCTACAAATGCAAAGCTGATTCAGGATTAATGCTAATTGAAGCATTTGGAGGAATCGTAAAATTTAATCAAAAAGGGGCAGTGGCTACTGTCACAGGTCAAATAACAACTTTAGATTCATGTGATGTGATAAAAGAAGATGATTCAGATTTCAAGAGTGCCTTATCTGAAATAATAAAAGCACAAAAAGAATTTGCTCAGAATAAAGCAGAGATGTATCAAGACGAGATTAAACATCTGAAAGACAAATTATTCTCTTTAGATTAATTTTTGTATTGATTATTTTCTGTAATTCCTTTTGAAAGAATTCCTAAATTAAAACAAAATCTTATATCTCAATTTAGTACATTATTAAAAAGTAAAAAAGAAATTATTCGTGGCTAAATTTTACTCATTTACAATAAAAAGCATTTTCTCTATTTTTCATATTTTTCGCATTTACAACCTTTGACAAGGCATTTACCATGTCCTTCATAATGGACAGAGTCATCATGGTAACACCCAATCCTCTTATTATTGCAGTTCATTTTCTATATCAGACAATTATAATTATGCATTAATTATATTGTAATTATTGGCCGGTTTGAAAAGCATAGGGAAATTTTTCCTTTTTATCATTGGTGGTATAGTCGCCATTATTGTAGGTTCTTTTATGATTCGTGGAACAATGCATTTATGGGATAAGCCTGATTCAAAAAAATCTGATGAGAATAATGACTAAAAAACAAGTATCTATAATTATCTCTAGGCTTGCTTCAAGATTCTTCAATTAGAAAATCCCTAGAACAATACATCAAGATGAGAATTAAAGAAATTCCATCTCATATCCTTCAAACGTTTCCAAACATAAAACAAATCTGGAAGTGCAAAGAAGAAAAGAATTTTCTTTATGGGTATTATGTTGGAAAAATTGAGGAGGGTACCTTACACTATCTATTGAAAGCTACTCGTGCGTCAGCTGGAGGGTTTATTGACATGTTTGAAATTCGAGAAATCATAGAAATTTACAGGGAGCAACTAAGAGACTCAATTCAAGAAGACCTTTCAGTGAAGTAGAAATACTACTTTGATTTATGATGTATATGGTTGGGCCTCAAGATGGAGGATTTGGATTTGATCAATCCAAAAAATATACTAGTGTAGATAATTTAGATCAAATATGTGTTCAATGTCAAGCTGGACAACACAAAAAATGCCTTGCAAAAACAAAAGAAAAGCCTAGTTGTGAATGTGAACATTGTATAATTTACGGATGATCTTTCTGATGGAAATTGTTTAATAATATACCTTCCTGACCATTTTCATGTCTAGTCAATTTAAATTTGATTGCATTTATTGCGGAAAAGATTTTGGTGATGATGTAATTAAATTGGCAAAACATATTGGAAAAGAACACGACCCAGTTCGTTCCAAGAACCGATGATCAATTAGATTCAATAATATGTTCATTGGTATGGTAATATGAGCAAATCTAAAAAAATTGTTGCTTGGATTGCAATAATTGGTGGTGGCATTGGATTTTTCTTCTTTTCACAAATTGCTGCTGAAGCAATGAGATGAAATTAAAAATTAATTAAATTATCTCTCTCTGATTGATTTATGGGATTGATTTCCCCTCAAATTAAGAAGTTTTTAGAAACACAAAAACTGGGTTATGTTGCTACTGTTTCAGAGGACCTTTCTCCAAACCTATCTCCAAAGGGAACAATTATTGGTTGGAATTCCAATACTCTGGCTTTTGCAGACATTCGTTCTCCTGATACAATGCAAAATCTTGAAAAAAATCCTGGTGTTGAAATTAATGTAATTGACCCATTACTGAGAAAAGGATTTCTCTTTAAAGGCAAATCAAAAATCATAAAAACTGGTCAAACATATAATGAAATTCTAAATCATTATCGACATAAAGGAGTCAAAAGTCCAATTAATGCAATAGTTTTAGTTGATGTGTTTGATGTCAAAGAGGTTACATCTCCATTATATGATTTAGGTGTTACAGAAGATGAGATTAAATCAAAATGGAAAAAACATTTTCAGGAATTATGACCCTTTTTCAGCTACATCTGCTAATTTTTTAATCATTTCTAGTTCATTTTTTGTTTTTTCGTGTTCTTCTCTTTCTTTTTCTAATAGCTGTTGGACTGTTTCAAGTTCTTTTTCTCTCATACTTAATTTTGATTTTAGAGAACCAACAACTGCACTTGCGGCCTCAATAATTCCACTTGTGTCTTTCTGATTAGTTGTTTCACTTTCAATCAAATCTTTTTCTTTCTTAGATAGTACTGTGTCATTTCCAACTGGAGTTTCAGGCAAATTTGTCAATTCTTGTCTAGCATTGTATAATCTGGAATTTACTTCTTCAAGATCTTCTTGTGCTTGAATTTGTTGCGCACGGATTTTATGCAATGTTTCCTGTTCTTCAGAAATTTTTGATTTTATTTCATCATGTTCTTTTGAAATTCCTTGAACTTCTTGTTTAATTTTGGCTAGATTTGACTCTGCTTTAGTTAATTCACCAAAAGATTTTTTGCTTTGGCTTAAACGTTGATCTGCATTTTCTACCTTTGATTTGATTTCCTTGTGTTCTCTTTGAATTGAATCTAATTCCATTTTTTTCTGATTAGTTTCTTTTTTTATCTCCATCAAATTGATGACTGTCTGATCATACTCTTCCTTTACATTTTGTAATTTTTCATTAATCTCATTGAACTCTATTTGCTTTGCTCTAAATTGGGTCTGTAAATTTTCAACTTCTTTCTCTAACTCTTCTTTGAGAACAAATTCTTCGCTATTCTCAGAGATTGTCTCTTCTTTATTCTCTTTTTTCTTTCCAAAAAGACCCATGATGAATACCTTTTACTCCAGAAGATGAACGTTTCTTTAGACTTGCCTTGGTCTGTTCTTTATAAATCGGAGATAAAATCCGGAACCACCTATGATAATTCCCCCGATAAGAGCCATCACTCCTAATTCAGGACTGGTTGGGTGGATGTTTGGTGCTAAAAACAATAAAAGGGCTCCCAAAATTATCAGAACAAAACCTCCGCCCTTTTTTGATCGGTTATGTTCGCTATGGGCCATTTTAGATGTATTCTGCAATAGTTTTTGCTACTTGTTTTCTTCCTATATCTGAAATAAAGGGGCCAATCTTTGGACCTCGCGAAGTTCCTAAAATGATTTGATATAGGATTTTAAAGAAATCTCTTGGTTGAACGTTATTTGATTTTGCAATTTGATAAATTGTATTTTGTATGTCGTCTAGTTCTCCTTCAGAACTTAATGTTTCCGAAAGGATCTTTAGTGCATTTTTAGCTGAATCATCCAATTCAATTTCGATTTTTTCTTGTTGATCAAATTCATCAGCAAAGTTTCCAGCCAATTCAATTAATTTTTCTACTTTGGGATCAGGATTTTTAATTACTCCGTAATCTTGAAGTTTTTTCATAATTCTTTCTTTTCTATTTTCTTTGAAAATTTTTGCCAGTTCTACTAAAAGTCTATAATTTACATGAATGCTTGTTTCTTCGGGAGTTTCTAAAAGATTGACATATTTGTATAATCCCTTAGATTTTATCAGTTTTGCTTGGTTGTCTATCTTTGTTTTTCCAAAGAAAATGTCTTCAAGTTCGTTATACTCATTCATTAGTGAAGGAATGTCCTCAAACCCTAGTTCTCTTGCTCCTGTGATTCTTTTGTAAAGTAACAGTAAAATCGATTTTGGATCTCCAAACTCTAACCATTTTTGTGCAGTCACTACATTTCCTAAAGATTTTGATATTTTCTTACCTCCCTTATCCAAAAACATCTCATATTTTACATGGTGCGGGTGTGGATATTCTAAAATCTCATCTGCAACCCAATCATTGACCTTAACTGAATCCATGATATCTTTACCATAGGCTTCAAATCTAATGTCAAATGCAGCCCATCTTGCCGCAAATTCTACTTTCCATGCTAATTTTCCCAAATCTTTTGTAATGTCTGCCTCTCCATCATGGCCGCACCCTTTGATCATTTTTGACCCAATTTCCGCATCATGACACTTGTATCTGACCTTCTTTTCATCTTCTAAATACTCAAAAGATTCTGCAGTGTATAATTTACTACAATTATCACATACTGGGAAATACGGCAAGAATTTTTGATACTTTTCTTGTCCTACTAATTCTGAAATTTTATCGCCTATTTTTGTGCTATTTTTCAGAATTGTATGAATTTGGTCTTTAAGTAATCCTTTCTTGTAAGTGTCAATTGCTCTTCTAAATTCGTATTTTATTCCAGTTTTATCTAATCCATCCAACAGAATACTGCTCATATGCATTCCATATGATTCATGACAACCAAATGGATCTGGAATCAATGAAACTGGTTTAGCTAGATGCTCTTCTAATGATTCTGGAAAACCTTCTGGTATTTTTCTGAGACCGTCCAGGTCATCAGAATATGCAACTAGTTCCGATTTATATCCAAGATTTTCAAGTGCAAGTTTTACTCCATATGCTCTTACGGCATCTCCTAAACTTCCAATATGTGGAACACCAGATGCCCCCAGACCACTTTCTACTCTAAGAATGTCCAAATTCCGACCAAGAGATTTTTCTCGCTCTATTAATTCAAAAGCTAATTTGTCAATCCAAGTACCCAATCCAATAATTTCTTGTTCTGCCATTTCTTTACAGTGATTTTGCCATGTACGGTCCATATAACGAATACCCTATCTTTTGATAATATTCTCTCGTCCCAACTGCACTAATCACTAAAAGTTTTTTGGCATTAAATTCTTCTTTTGAAATTTTTTCTGCTTCTTTTACTAACTTTTTTCCTAATCCTGAATGTTGTATCTCGTTTTCTCCTTTCTCCCCTATTTTTACAGATTTTCCGTAAACATGAAGCTCACGAACGATACAGTTTTCTTTTACTTCCCGTCTGTGTGCCATTCCACTTGGTTTTCGTAATCTTAGAAATCCATAGATTGATTCATTCTTATCTTCATAGGATAGGAACACTTCATTTCCTCCAGATGATTCATAGTTTATTCTATTTAATTTGAGATTCTGTTCCTTGATTTTATTATTTGATAATCCTGCCTCTCGGCATCTTATGCATTTACAAGAAAGTTCTTGCTTTCTTAGATTTTGATGCACAATTTGTCTAAAATTTCCTGATTTTGGGCCTGCAATAATCTCATTAGGTGATATTTCTCTTTGGACTCTCATAATTCGAACCCATTTTGGAACATTTTTCTTTACTTCTGTTAGTACTTTGATCATTTTATCATCAGAATATGGTATGTATCTTCCATTCTTGTATTCATCATACATTGGGGTGTTTTCAATTACCAGTGATGGATAAATTTTCAGCATATCTGGTTTTAACTCTGAGTTTGAAAATAATTTTTTAAAATCTGAAATATCTTCCTCAGGAGTAGCTGTGGGAAGTCCGGGCATCATATGGGCCACAATTTTATATCCTGCATCTTTGGAAGTTTGGAATGATTCAATTACATCATTATAATCATGACCTCGATTAACAATTTTGTAAATCCTTTCCTGTAACGATTGTACTCCAATCTCAACTCTTGTAATACCATAATTTAACATCGCATCGACATGTTCTTGTTTACAATAATCAGGTTTTGTTTCAATTGTAAATCCGACATTTCTGATTTTTGCATGTTCATTATTTGATTTGGCTTCTTCAAGCGATTTTGATTCTATTCCATTTAAAGCGTCATAACAAGATTTTATGAAATCCTTTTGATAGTCCTTTGGCATAAATAGGAATGTTCCTCCAACAATTACAATTTCCATTTTAGATGGGTCATGCCCAAATGAAATTAGCTTTTCAATTTTAGAAGTGATTTGTAATTTTGGTTCATATTCATTTTCAATTGCATTAAGAGTTGATGGTTCATTACCTGTATAGCTATTTGGGGAATTAAACTCAATTCCACCTGGACAATAAGTGCATCTCCCATGAGGACAAGCAAAGGGTTTTGGCATTAAAGCAATTACAGAAACTCCTGATGCTGTTTTGATAGGTTTTTTGAGCAATACTTTTCTTAATTTTAAAAAATCAGAATCTTTTGCCATTGAAAGTATTTCGTGATTCCTAGGAATTCTTTCAAGAGAATATTTTGCACATATTTTCTTAATTTCTTCTTTTACTTGTTTTTTAGTGGGCTCATTTATTGAAAGTAAATTCTCTATTATCTCAGTACATGCTTTTGAAAATGTGGTTTCTAGTTTACTCATACAAAATCATATTGATTTGAACATAAATTCCTTAAATTTTGGACCATGAATTATTTATCTCCTTTTAGATTTCTTTGACTTTACCGTCTTTTTCTTTGCACCAGCTGCCTTTGACTTTACCGTCTTTTTCTTTGCACCAGCTGCCTTTGACTTTACCGTCTTTTTCTTTGCACCAGCTGCCTTTGACTTTACCGTCTTTTTCTTTGCACCAGCTGCCTTTGACTTTACCGTCTTTTTCTTTGCACCAGCTGCCTTTGACTTTGAATACGTCTCTATTTCTTGTATCATTTCTTTTAACTCGTTAATCTCTTCTTGCATGCTTTGAAGCATCATCCCTTTTACTTCCTTGATTTCCTCTTGAGCACTTTTAATTTCTGCTAAAATTTCTGGTCTTACAGGATTTTCTCGATTTTCTGACATTCTTTGTAAATTTACTTCTTCAGTATAATTTAACATTTTTTGAAATTTAGCAATTTGATTTTATTAAGAATTGTTGACTTCTGATGGTTCTCCACCACTTCTCTGTTCTTTTTTATATTCCATCTTCAGCCAGATTGGTGTGATGATCGTAGTTACTGCAACCATAATCACAATGGTTGAATAGACATCTGAGGTCAAAACACCTGAAGATACTCCCACTCCAGCTACGATCAATCCTACTTCTCCTCTAGAAATCATTCCTATCCCCACTCTCATTCCTTGAGCTTTGTTTTTCAAAAACATCATTGCTGGAAGACCACACCCAAACAATTTTGTTGTAATGGCAATTACAATGACTATTCCACTAAGCATCAATATCTCCCAACTTACTTGCCTAAAGTCAACTTGCGCACCAATAATAGCAAAGAATAACGGCGCAAAGATAAGACCGATTTTTCCAATATATGTTTCAACTTTTTCAAATACTTTGGTTGTAGAAAGTGCCATACCTACTGCAAATGCTCCTACAATAGGTGATAGCCCAATGGAGCCAGCAAGCGCAGCTGCACCAAAAAATGATGCTGTTGCAATTCCTTCTACACTACCTTTTGCCTTCCATAATCGGGGTGTAATTATTTTTGGAATTAATAAAACTGATGCAACAAGCATTATGGCAAAGAATGCCAGTACTTGCAGAATTGTAATTGTAACTTCCATAATGTCAATATTTTCTACACTTCCCTCTCCTCCTGCAATTGATGTTACTACTGATAATACTGCAATTGCTAAAATGTCGTCAACTACTGCAGCTCCGATAATTAGACGAGCTTCAGGAGCTTTGAGTTTTCCAAACTCACTTAAAACTTGAATGGAAATTGCAATGCTTGTTGCAGTAAGTGCTGTTGCGATAAGCATCGATTGCAATGCATCAAAACCAAATATTTGAAAAACTGCTAATCCTGCGAAAAAAGGAACAACAACACCTAATGTACCAACTGTAAAGGATGCCTTTCCTCCCTTGAGAAATTCCTTTGGTGTCATCTCAAGGCCTGCCATGAACAAAATAACTATGGCTCCAATTTCACCTAGAACTCTAATTTCATCATTAATGTGCAGTAATGGTAATCCATCTGCTCCGATGATATATGCTCCTAATGCAAATGGTCCTATGACCATCCCTGCAATCAATTCTCCAAGAACAATTGGTAGCTTTAGTCGGAGAAATAGTTCTGCCATTAACTTTGCAGCAAATAATAAGATTCCCACTCCTATGATTGTCTCAATGAAATGTGCTTCTGCTGCCATTTTACTCTCCTTCTGGATTTAGAAATGACCAATATAAGGCGATATTTAGTCGAAAATTATTTCGTATTTGTCTAATTATGCAATTTTAGACGAGTTTACAAAAACTCCTTTCTTTGATATGATCATCCCTATTTCTTGGCTTGAAATTTTATGCTTTTTGAAAATTGATTTAATTCTTGTTACTTGATCTTTGGGGGCTATCACACAAAAACCAACACCCATGTTAAACGTCTTGTACATCTCCTCTGGTTTTACCCCTTGCTCTTCAATTAACCCCATTATTGGAGGTAATTTAGGTAATGAATCAATATCATAGCCTATTTTTTTGAGTCTCATTAGTTTTGTAAACGCTCCTCCTGTTATGTGAGCTAAACCGTTTACTTTGCATTTCTGAATGATTTCTAAAACTGGTTTTACGTAAATCTCAGTTGGTGTCAGCAGTGTATTCCCAATAACTCCTATTCCCTTTACTTTGTCTTTTACAGAATATTTTGACAAAAGGGCCTTTCTTGCAAGAGAATATCCATTTGAGTGAATGCCGCTACTTTTTGCACCTATAATTACATCTCCTGCTCTTATTTTCTCACCAAGAACGATGTCTTTTTTTGAAACCAATCCCACCACCATTCCTGCCAGATCAAAAGCAAAATCTTTGCCTTCAATTACATCTGGCATTATTGCAGTCTCTCCTCCTATAATTGGCATTGCCGATTTTTTTGCACCATTTACCAAACCTTCTACAATTTTTTTGAAAATTTGTACATCATTTTTGTTTGCAGCAATATAATCTACAAATGAAATTGGCGTTGCACCAATACAAATAATGTCATTTACATTCATTGCCACACAATCAATTCCTATTGTATTGTATTTTTTCATCATGTTTGCAATCACAACTTTGGTCCCAACCCCATCAGTATGAGTAGCTAAAACCTTTCCACCAGGTATCTCAACAATTCCTGCATAATGACCAAACCCATGTGTTATCTTTGCCATTTTTTGAAGTTTGTGTGTAGATTCAATTAATTTCCCAATTGCGACCTGACTTTTTTTAATTTTAGAAATATCTATCCCAGTTTTTTTGTAAGTTAAAGCCATAGTTTGATGCCTATTTATTTTGAATAAAAGAATTTGCTTAAGAATTCGATCACATATACATTCCAGCTATCTCTTCTCTGTGTTCTACGTATTTCTGAGACAATTCGCTGAATTCTGAATGCACTCTTTCTTTTTCCTCCTTTAGTTCTGTTGTGTCTATATTCATAAAGTAGAATCTATTTAGTGCCTCTATTAGAGTTGCAGATGCCGCTGGATCTGGTGATATTTTGTTAGCTTTTGCCAATAGTGTGATTCCTTGAATTTCCCTTACTAGACATTCATTTAAAATTCCTCCTGGAAGGCCCGTAATGAATCCTTGTGGAATCATACTGATGTCTCGGTCTGCCATTGTTCTTACCAAATCTTCTTCAGCTGCACAATATGCCTTATTGTCATGTTCGTTGCTTGCAACTCCGTCTAAAATAACAATCTCTTTAGAGCCTTTTGCTGCTGCCCAATCCAAAATTGTCGATACTAGTGAATAAAGACCTTCCATTCTTAATGTGATTTCACAAATTATTGCGCATACTGTCCCCTTTTCATCTGCATAAAATCTGAAAGGGTGACGTAATCTACCTCTCATGAACACTGTTGACGGTGGAAGGTACTTTGATCTTATCACTGCAATCTCTTTCATATCTAACTTTTCAATTATATGAGTAATTGCAATTGGACCTACCAATCCCGCACCAACAAAACCTGCAAATATTATGGGGCTGTTAAGTTCTATTTTTTTAAATTCAAATACTTCTGCTTCTGGAAATCTTTTTTGCATCATTTACATCGATTATTCTGTCTAATTACTCTACTAACTAAGTATTTTGTAACCAAAGTGTTAGACGTTTTCTATTTTTTATCCAATTATGTTTAGTTGTTTTTCTGCATAAACAGGTTCAGCATAATTCTTCCCTTGTCTGTTATAGAATATATCATATTAGATCCTACTGGCTCTTTTTTCACAAAGTTGTAATCAACACATAGGTGCAAGTAATTCAGAAATGACTTTTTCATTCTGATCTTTGATTTTGAATACAAATCCGAAAACGTCATTGGATTCCCTCTAAGCTGATACAGCAATTTCAAAAGGGACAATGTGCTATAATCCCTTGTTCTTGCCTTTACTGCATCAAGTACTTGTTCGTCTCTTTTTATGATGAAATCTTCGAATTGATCTGCTACCTCCACAGGTACATATGTTAATCTTGCTCGCATCATACCGTATGGTACGGTACATTACCTTATTAACCTTAAACCCAAGTTTTATTGATCCTTCTAGCTGGTTTTTTTACACCATTTATGCCTAATGTGTTAAAATACTTGGATTTTGTAGGGTATTGATATGATCTCACTATCTTCAAAATGCGACTAAATCTAATTACTCTACGTTTGGAAAATATTGTAAAAATTCATTTTCTAGGGCATTCATTTTTTTGTATCCATTACAAAACTACTTGAAGGTAAAAAATATCCATTCAAAGAAATTGTCAACTTTGTAATTAACCATAATAATCTCATCTGTAAATTCTAAATCATATTTCTGAGAATTGTAATTGTAAAATTGAAGTAAAATAATACTAGTTTAGGAAATTATAATAGAAACATCCAAAAAAGAACTAAAACAGTTAACTCAAACAAATTAGTGAATCTTCATCATGAATCCGGAAAAATATTTCTAAAGGTTCCTCCTTTATACATTGTACATGGATCCCTCTAAAGAAAAATTAATTGATGACATTATATGTGAAACAAATGAGAAATTAGGCTCTATTGCAGAAGAAATAAGAGAAATAAAGTTTTCAAATCTTGATGATTCCTCCAAGACAGCTAAATTAGAATTTCTTAGAAAAGAATTTCAGAAAATATTAGATGAACAACAAAGACGAGTGTTAAACATCACACAAGATCAATAATTTTTGAAATATTTTAATAAAAATTTTAACATTTGTGAATCTAAAACAATATCTTAACATCTAATTGAAAAAAATCTCGGAAAATTGCTTTGATATTTTAAAAATTTCATATATTATTTTTGTATTAGATTTATTGAAATTGATTGAAACTCAGAAATGAATTATTTATTTTAAATAAATGCAAAAATCCCTTTTTTCTAAAATTTGTAAAATGAAATTGTCATGATTTTCATTAAACTCTTAGTTAAAAATTGAGTCATAAAATTTTAATTAATTAGAGTGGTTTGTAAATTCATGAAAGGAAGACGTGAATATAGTTGTTGATTAGATGTAAACATAATGATGCAGCCTTTAGAGAGGATGCAAATAAACACCTATGTCCTATCCACTACAAAAAATATCAAAAAATTCCCAGATTTGAATCACTAATTTTTTACAATTTTTCTACAAAACTTCTGTTTAAGTAGAAATGATATTCAAGAGATGCTACAAAACTTCGGATTTATTAGGCAATGAATTTTTTGTACCTTTATGGTCAAAATCTGCTTTATAGTGGGTCATATGGAGTAATCATCCCATTTAAACAGACTAGTTTTGATGTTTTTTCATGGAATTAGGTATCCTAGTTAATGTAGGCTTAACGGTTTTGGGACTAGTCATGCTCTGTTACGGTGGAAACTGGCTTGTCAATGGGGGTGTTGCAATTGCAAAGAAACTCCGAATCAGTAATCTTGTTATTGGAATGACGGTGGTTGCATATGGTACATCAACTCCAGAGCTTGCAGCAAGTATTGCTGCTGCTGGTGAGCATAGCGCCATTATTTTAGGAAATATTGTAGGAAGTAACATCGCAAATATTGGTATGGTAATTGGTGTTGCTGCAATAATGATTCCCCTTGTTGTAAAAAAGACAACATTGAAAAAAGAAATGCCAATAATGCTAGGTTTTTCATTATTGTTAATTGTATTATCTATAGATGGAGAGATTTCTCAATATGACGGACTTCTTTTAGTTGGATTGCTAGTTACATTTACAATTTACACATATCGCCAGGCAAAGTCTCAACGAGAAGAAGAAAATGATGAATCTTTTCCAGAAAGAAAGAATGTTTATCTTCGTGCATTGGGGCTAATTGGTGTAGGTGTAGTGCTTCTTTATGTTGGAGCAGAGCTTACAGTAGACAATGCTGTAATACTTGCACAAACTCTTGGAATTTCAGAAAGAATAATTGGATTAACTGTGATTGCTGTTGGAACTTCATTACCCGAACTGATTACCTCTATAATTGCAATAAGAAAAGGTCATTCCGATATTGGAGTTGGAAATATCATTGGCAGTAACATCTACAACATTTTGATGATTATGGGAATAGCATCTGCGCTTACAGGTGTAGCTGTAGCAGGTGAGGTATTTTATGATTATCTCATAATGATGGCGTTTAGCTTTGGATTGTTGATTGCAATGATGACTGGCATAATAACCAGAAAGATGGGATTTGGACTTGTTATTGCATATGTGATATATCTTATATCTGGTTTTTTGCTTAATTGATGAATAATCTTATTTTTATGATTGAAAACCCTATTAAATTGAAATTGCCTTGATGTTTTCTACTTTGATTGAAGGTGTTATTGAAGGCAGTGATGCCCACTGAAGAACATTTTTCTCATTATTTCCAATAGCTGAAATGTTTTGCAATAAAATAGGCAAGTTGTGAATTATTCTAACAGATTTTCCAGGATTTTTAATCTCTCCATTTTCGATGATTCTAATTCCACTTCTTGCAGTACATGAAAAATCTCCTTTAATTGGATTTACTGCATAAGTATACCATAATCTTCCTACTAATAGTCCCAGTTTTGTATCTTTGATCATCTCTTCTTGTGATGTGTTTCCTAATTTTACTCTAAGATTGTGAGGAGATGAAATTGGAATTGATTCAGAGCTTCTACCCATAGGTGATCCAGGTCTTGATGCGTTACCTGTTGATTCTGTGCTTTCTTTGTAACTGTCAAAAAGATTTGAAAATGTATTTTTGAAAATACCTCTTTCTATGAAATATCTGGGATTTGTTTTTATTCCTTCATCATCAAATGGTTTTGTCCCGATTCCTTCTGGTGCATGTGGGTCATCAATTAAGCTAAACTCATCAACGGCAACTTTGTCATGAAAATTATTTGAAAAACAGCTTTTTTTCTCTGAAAAAATTTTAAAATTAAAATTTGATGCAAAAACAAATGCTAATAACTCTCCCACAGAATATGGTTCAAAAATTACAGAATATGTATTGGTTTCACATTTTTTTGGATTGATTGATTCGATGCACATTTTTTTTGCATCTTGTCCTATTTTCTCTGCTGAAAACTTTGTTAATGTTCTACAGCATTCCTGTCCTATCCCTGATACTGGAATCTGTCCTATTTCTGATTCTGCATTGATCATACCTGAAATGTATGTGTTCCTATCTGTTAGCTCAAGACCTCTTGAATTTACAATCTCAAAATTTTCTGAAACAATGTTAAGTGAGCCTGAAATTGAATTAATTTTTTCATTTTGTGCAGAATTTATCATATTTTGTGCGATATCGATTGCATCTGTATCTGAAATCTTTTCTAATTTGTTATCTCTTGTTCCTTCTATGGGGTTATAGTTTATTGTAGAAGGTAAATTTTTCCAGAAATTTCTGGGTATGAGGTTAGTTGCTGTTTTTAGTGATTTTTCAATAGTGTTTTCTATTTCATTTTCATTACTTGATTGAAATGATGATATTTTCTTTTGATGGATTATTCTTATTCCATAATCTTCATCAAAATTCTGTTTAATTTCAGCAATTTCTGAATCTGTAATTCTAATTGTTGTTATTTTCTTTTTTACAAATACTATTTCACATTCATCAATTCCAAATTTTTTTGAAAACTTTATTGCCTTTCCAAAGGCAGTCAATTATTTTCTCCTTGGATTAACATAATGGAATTTGTTTATTTTTATCAATTCCGCATATGATCCGAACTGAGAAGGATCTGCTATATTATCCAATCCTTCCTCGATTTCTTTTTCTTTATCAAATATTCGAAGTTTTTTGTAATTGGTGTTTCTCTCAGCTGGTACTCTTCCTATCTCTCTTATCATTCTTCTAATTTCTTTTGGTCTTAGTAACTGGCCATGTTCAGATCCTGCAGATGTTGAAATACTTTCATTTATCAGAGTTCCGCCAAAATCATTTGCCCCCCACATGAGTAATAACTGAGACATTTTTTGTCCTTCTTTAACCCAAGACATCTGAATGTTGTCAATGTATTTGTTTAGCATAATTCTTGCAACAGCGTGAGTTAGTAATACATCATTTCCACTCCCTCCTTGTTTTATTCCTTCATGTAGCTGATGTTTGTACATAGGAGCTTCACTATGAACAAAATTTAAGGGAACAAATTCTGTAAATCCGCCTGTCTCCTTTTGTATTTCCCTAATCTTTGCAATGTGGTTTACTCTGTCTTCTGGTGTCTCAATGTGTCCAAACATCATAGTGGATGTTGTGTTGATTCCAAGATTGTGTGCAGTTTTAATTACTTCAATCCAGTCTTTTACACTAATCCTCCCTGGAGCAATTTTGTCTCTTAGTGGTTGATCTAAAATTTCTGCGGCAGTTCCAGGAAGAGTGTTGACTCCTGAATCTTTGAGCCTTTTTAGATATTCTCTAATGGTTGTATTTGCTCTTGATGCTCCATATAATACTTCTTCGGGCGAAAATCCATGAATGTGTATGTCTGGAATTTCTTTTTTTATTTCTCTGCAGATATTTTCATACAAGTTCTCATCCATATCTGGCGGAAGGCCTGCTTGAATGCATACTTCAGTTGCTCCTAATTGATGTGCCTCTTTTGCACGTCTTACTATCTCTTCTGTGGGAAGAAAATATCCTTCCTCTTCCCTAAAGTCTCGACTAAAAGCACAAAATCCACATTGTTTGATACAAACATTAGTGAAATTGATATTTCTATTGACAACGTAGGTTACAGTTTGACCTACTCGTTTTCTCCTTAACTCATCTGCTACCATTCCAACTAAGTGAAAATTAAGCCCAGTTGTGTTGTATAATGTGATGCCTTCTTGAGGTGATATTTCTTTGTCATCTAGTGCCCTGTTTAGAATCTCTACAACTTGTGAATCTGCATGTTTGAGCAATGAATCGATATTACTCATTTCCAATACTCCTCTTTTACCAATCCTTCTTCATTTTCAATTATCGACATCTTATTTCTTAACTGTTTGCTAACAAATGAAAAAAATTCAGGATAGACAGGAAATCTACATTTTAAGTTAAAACCTGCATTTTTTGAATTTTCTTCTATTTTGCTAATTTCCGGCCATGAAAATTCAGGATTCACATAATCTGGTGTTAATGGAGATATTCCACCCCAATCATTTATTCCAACAGAAAGAAAACTTTGATATGATTTTGGAGACAAATTTGGAGGAATTTGTATGTTCATTTTTGGCATTATCAATCTGGATAATGCAACAATAATTTTGAAATAGTTCTGATTAGCTGAAGGAAAATTATTCATTCTAGTATCGGGTTTTGGTTGGAAATTTTGTAAAATAACTTCTTGAATATTTCCATATTTTTGTTGGAGTTTTTTTATTGCAAAAATTGAATCAATAACTTCTTCAGGGGTTTCGCCAATTCCTACTAGAATTCCTGTGGTCATTGGTATTTTCAATCTCCCAGAATTTTCTAAAATCTCTATTCTTGCCTTGGGTCTTTTACTCGCTGTCAAATAGTGTGGCATTCCTCTATCTGTTAACCGTTCGCTGATATTTTCAAGCATTAATCCCATTGATACATTTGTTTTTTGCAATTCTTTCATATCTGATATTTCCAAATTACCTGCATTTGTGTGTGGAAACATTCCTTTCTCTAATGCCATCTCTGAGGAATGAATTAGATATTCTGCAGTTGAACTAAATCCATTTTCTCTGAGCCAATCCCTTGCTTCTTGGTATTTTTGTTCTGGTTGTTCTCCTGTAACAAATAATACCTCTACACATCGATATTTTTTGGCAAGATCAAGTAATTGAGAAACTTGATTTTTTGACATTAAGGAAAGTTTTTTCTCTCCTGGCTCCGCTTTGTAGGTGCAATATGAACAAGAATCCTTACATAAATTAATTAAATTGAAAAATGCTTTTTTTGAAAATGTGATTGAATTATTCTTGAATTTTTTTCTTAACCTTTGAGCCGCCAAAAATAACTCGTTTGAGTCGTTAAGGGAATTTTGATAAATTTGAATAATCTCATCACGATGAATCTCTTTATCTTCTAAAACATTGTTTAAACTCTCTGAATTTAATACAAGTTCGTTCAACAGAAAACATCTTTTCTAGGAGTATTTATGCTTGATTCTCTTAATTGCCATTTGGTCTTTCTTGTAATGTTATTGTAATGTTAGTTGTTCTTCCATCCCTTAGAATTTCCAATACCATCTCATCCCCCACTGATTTTGCTCTTTGAAGATGAATTAAAATATCATCAATCTGTCTAACTTCAATTCCATCAACAGATAAAATTATGTCTCCTCCTTTTGGATAGTTTATTTCTTCAATCGATACGGTGTCTTCGGATCCATGCAAACCTGCTTTATCCGCAGGACTGTCGTCTATTACTGTAACAATGAGAAAACCTACTGCATCTGTTAGATTGAGAACTTTGGCCAAGTCAGGATCAATATCTCTGCCTGAGATTCCAATCCATGGATGATCGTATTCTCCTTTAGAAATTAAATTTGGAACAATTTTTGCAATTGTTTGTGATGGTACTGCAAATCCGACCCCTGTAAACTCACCTGTGGCTGATTGTATTGCTGTATTAATTCCTACAATTTCACCTCTCATATTCAATAGAGGGCCACCTGAATTTCCAGGGTTGATTGCTGCATCTGTTTGAATTACATCTGGTATTGAATATCCAGAATCTGAAGGTAACAGTCTTCCAAGTTGACTTACAATGCCTGATGTCATTGAACCTGATAGTCCAAATGGATTTCCAATTGCAGCAATTTGTTCACCTACCTTAAGATTTGAAGAATCTCCTAATGTTAATGGATGGAGTAATTTCAAATCTGCATTTACTTTGATTACTCCAATATCCGTAAATTCATCACTTCCAATCACCTCTGCATTGTATGAACGACCATCAAGAAATGTAACCACTACTTTTTTTGCATCGTTGATAACATGAGTATTAGTAATGATGTGGCCTTTTTTGTCAAAAACAAAACCTGAGCCAACTCCATTTAATCCACTTAGTTCTTCATTTCTTTGTACATTGACTCTGACAACTCCTGGCTCTGATTTTTCAAAAATTTCAATCAATGAAAGTTCTTGTGTATATGGATCTGATTGTCCAATTGCACTTGGAATACTTGCATTGGTTTCGACAATTTCCGGTTCTGTAGAACTAGGTATTGGAAGTAAAAATACTGCAAAAACTGCTACGACAATTGCAGCTCCTATAATTCCTCCAATTAAACTACTTGATTTATCCACGTGACATTATTCTCTGTTTTTTATCTAAAAGCCTTACTACTATACACTTATAGAATTTTGAGCATGATCTTTCATAGAATAACTACGTCCTCTCCAAGATACTGAGGAGGTGCTTTTTGCCTGAAGTAATCCACTCAGAAAACCCAATACTACCACAAGGCTTCCTATGGGTGCAAAAACTGCATGGGTCACTCTGAGAAATAGTGTTTTTTTTACTTCAATGATTGCACCTGTGTAAATCAGAATAGATGCTAACAAAGATGTTGTAAACAGAATTGAAAATGATATGGATTCACTTGTTGCAAATACTGAATATGCTAAAATTGGAAATGGCATAAATAGTAAAAACAAAACTGCAAAGAAAACCCCTATGGCTATATTGCCACTTTGAAGATATAGTGGAATCATTAATCTTTTTAGTGCATTCCAAAGTGTGCTTTTATCACGAGCCCAAATGGCACTGATAAGATGTTCTCCTCTAACCATCTTAATTTTGTAACCCATTTCTTTGACTTTTTTTCCAAGTGCTCCATCTTCGATAATTTCTTGTTTAACTCCTTTATGCATTCCTACCTCTTGGTATGTTTTTTTCTTTATTATGAAAAAACTTCCAAAGAAATACCCTGTTTTTTTTGTTGGGTCATTTACTTTGAGAGCAGAAAATCTAGTATGGAGAAAAGTTGAAATCATTGGCAGTGTAATTCTTGTCCAAAAATCAAATGAAAGCATTTTAGGAATTACAGATAATGCATCAAGATTAAAGGAAAGTAAATGTGATACTGCAAGAGATATCACGTTTTTTGAGTGCTTTGTATCTGCATCTGTAAATAACAGCAATTCTCCTGTTGATTTTTTATATCCCTCCATACATGCCCAATTTTTTCCCATCCATCCTTCTGGTTTTGGTTTTGCAGATACGTGAATAATACGTGAGTTTTTCTTTGCATATTGAGAAATTATTTTCCCTGTATTGTCCTCAGAGGAATCATCAATTACCACAATTTCATAATTTTCATAATCTTGATCAATCAGCGAATTCAAACATTTACCGATAAACTCCTCTTCATTACGTGCAGGAAGAATTATTGAAACTCTTGGCAGACTATGTTCTTTTTTTTCAAATCTATCAAGATACGGTGTTAATCTAAAAGAGTCTATCATTGATTTTATTAGAAATATCCATGTTCCACAAATACCAACTATGATTGCAGTTAAGGAATAATTGAAAACATCAATTACAAGTTCCATGAATCTATCTCTCTAATTCTTCTTTGATATTTTGTAACGCCTGCTCGGTTCCACTTTTAATGTGATTTTTTAGCATTCCTGTAAACATGCCCATCATTCCCGAAAGCTTGATATCCCATTTTGTCTCAACTGTTGTTTTTCCATCTTGAGGAATCAATTTGATTGTTTTCACTCCGTCAATAATCCCTTTAGTAAATATGGCTTCAATTTTTTCTTTGGGGTATAATATTACATCCTGAAGACATTTCTGATCTCTAAATGCAATTGTGATCTCTCTTTTGATAATGTCTCCTTTCTTTGAAATATTTCTTGTCTCTTTTGTTCCTTTCCAGAATTTTGGTTCATTATCGATATCTGAAACAATTTCCCAGACTTTATCTACTGGTGCATCAATTTGAACTGATACTTCAATTACTGTCAATGTTATTCTTGATTATTCTGCATTAAATATAACATGTGACCATCAATGCCCTTCTTAAACGTCGGAATTGACTATGGATCGCATATTACGGAAGAGAAGACTAGATATTTTCTACACTTTTTTTTGAATGGCTCAAAAGTTGGTCCAATACATATGCAATGCAGACAAATCTACATGAACTCAAACTTAACTGAAACTGAACAAAAGCATAGATCTTTTTTTGTTTGATGTTTCTATGTAGCCAGGTTTCCACTATTTTTATTTGAATTTTCCTGTAATTGGTGGGAGGTTTTTTTTCTTTAATGCTTTAAAGTATGTATTGGCACGATTAAGATTTATCACGCTATCTTTTGCTATGTGTTTTCCTTTTGTATCTAGATGAATAATGGCCTTGACCTTGGTAGTGCCTTCCATAAATTTTAGCCAACGGTAAACCGGTATATTATGTACATCTATTTTTTGATGCGTATTAAATTCTTCAGCAATCTTCTTTCCCCCAATTGTGTTAATTGTAGCTCGTGTGATTTTAAAGGAGTGCCCACCAAGGTGGATGGTATCAGAAATTTTCATAGTAATATTAGAAGGAACAAGCTTGTGGAAACGGGTTTTAACACAGGAATTTTTACAGGAGAGATAACTCTTACGGGATTTTCATTTGATGCAGATGGTGACAAGAGAACAGGAATTGATGGAAATGATGTTATTCACACAGAACCAAGTGGGAAAGGCCCTATAGATGGATTGCTACCTGCAGATGACGATGATGGAATCACAGTATCTTTTGAGTTTGCAGAAGATCAGACAATAGTTGGTTCTGCACCTATCAGATGGAATGAAGGAACAGTGCAGTGGCTTGATTCATCTTATGTTGTAAACGAATATGGGGTAGTTAGGATTATTGACCCTGACATGAATCTTAATCCGAGAACTCTAGATAAGGTAAAGGTAAATGTTTCATCAGATTCAGACAAGGCAGGCATACTAGTTGATGCAATAGAGACTCAAGAAGAGTCAGGGATATTTGAAACTGCAGTATCTTTTGTACAAGACAAGACCTCAACTGGAGACAGATTGTTTGCAATACCTGGAGATGCAATCTATGCAAAATATGAGGATCATACATTGCCAAATCCTTATTCAATATCTGATGATTTGGAGATTGAAACTTTTGCCGAGATCAGTTCATCTGTTCCTCCAACTCAAAGACTAGAAAACTCTCCAATTTTTTTGTCTGACAATCTTGGTAAACCATTACAGTCATTTTCACCAGACAATCCAATACAGATGGTTGGAACCATAACAAACAATCATAATTTTGAGCAGAAATTTGTTTACCTCTTTCAAGTAAAAAATGATATCAGCAACTATGTAGAATCAATCTCGTGGATTCAGGAGAAACTGCCTGCCACACAAAGTCTAGATGTTTCCCAGTCATGGATTCCTAAAAAACCTGGAACATATAAAATCGAAACATTTGTTTGGGGATCTCTTGATGATCCAAGAATTATTTCCACACCAATGTCTGTCGTGATAGTTATTGAATGAAAAAGCTACTCAAGACCAAAAATTTCTAAAAATTCATTTCTTGATTTTTGGAGAATTTTTCTGGTTTTTTGTTTTTCGGTTACTCTCTTTAGTGGTTTGGAAAACGTGACAAACCCCATAACAAGCAATACAATTGCAAGAATCAGTTGAGGCATGGTATTGCCCTGAGTCATGTCATTAATTACAGGCAGTCTCATGTTTGTATTTATCAAGACAACTCCAACAAACATCATGACTACACCAGTCATGGTTTTAGATGATAACCAAATGGTGGGCATGCAATACTTTACAAAACATGTCTTTTATTCTTTAGTAGATGATTAGAATTCTTTATGAACTTCTCATTTAGAATGTAAAGTGAAAAATGATTGTAGATTGTGCTCAAAACAGGGTTCTTGCCAAGGAGTTGATTTCTTTTTTGTCAGATAAAGGAATTTCTGCAAAACTGACAGATGATCTTGTGATATTTGACAAAAAGATATCAAAAAACATTCTAGAGTTGTTTCTAAAAGAAACAGACCGCAGTAAGCACAAGGCAATTCCATTTGACTCAGATACTTTTGTTCTTACCATTCCAAAAGATTTGGAAGACATTGGACTGGAATCTTGTGAGTTTTGTGGTTATACGAGTCACCATGATCTAGTTGAAGTTCATCGAAGAACCCATCAGGGATTATAGAAAATGAAAACTAAATTTCTGAAAATGATTTTACAAAATCTGTATGGTACAATGTAGATAATACTAGAAGAATAAAAGATTAGAAGAACTTATGAACTTGGCATCAGACATGACAGAAGAGAAGATAAACAAATATCATGCGAATTAAAAGATTTTTCAAGTATTTTGGTATCATTATTGCCGTTTTAGTTGCTAGTTTTCTTGTTGCAGCACAAGTTACACACTATAGTATAGCAGAAATTGCTCCACCGCCAGGTAAAATGTACTCAGTTAATGGTGGAGACATTCACATGTATTGTACTGGACCAGAAAATGACAAAAATCCAACCATCATTATCATATCCGGGGCAGGTACTCCAAGTTTTGCATATTCACATCTTCAAGAAAATCTGTCTGAGACTGTTCGTACATGTAGTTACGATAGTGCAGGAATTGCTTGGAGTAAGGCAAATGATATTCCTTATACTGCTACTAATCTCTCAAGCGAGTTATACCAACTCCTTCAGGCTGCACAAATTGATGGTCCCATAATCTTGGCAGGACATTCTCTTGGTGGAATTGTAAGCTTGATTTACAGTGCAGAACATGAAGAACAGGTTGTAGGAATTGCCTTTATTGACTCTAGCCACTACAATCAAGTCGACTATTTTGGAAAAGAGTTTAGGGACACATCAGATAAAAAGACAGATGAAATGTTGGCAAATTTCTGGTTATTAGAACTTGCAGGTAATCTTGGAATATTTTCCATGACGAATGTTTTTGATACATCAGGAACAGAAAGAGAAAATGAGGAGCATAAAATGATGGCGTCTTTTAACAAATGGAATCCACCATATCCTACAATGAAATCCATGATTACTAATCTCAACTTGTCTTTTGAGCAGGGAAAAGAAGCACATTATAACAGAGGAGATTTGCCAATTATTGTAATTTCGGCATCAGGTGAGATTTCTGACGGCCCTACTGAAGTAGGTGGAATATCAACAGAGGAATTCAAAAAAGGTTTCAAAGATCTCCATAAAGATTTGGCAGAGTTGTCAACTAATGGCAAACATGTAGTTGTAAATGGGACAGACCATATCAGTGTAGTGCGTAATGATGAAACTGCAGATCATATTCTGAGTCTAATTCCTCTAATTGGAGAAAAATTAGAAAATGAATGATGAAGAAAACAAATTCCATCTGTCTAATACCATAAAAGAAACAATAAGAGAAAAAGTAGACACAGGAAAAAATCAATCTATCTTTGTTGGAATTGTAGATGAGAATGACACTGATTACTATTACTGTGGAAATACTGCAAAAGATGGCAATCCAATTGATGAAAATACAATATTTGAGATTGGTTCTATAAGCAAAGTCTTCACATCTCTTATCTTGGCAGACATGATTGTAAATGGTGAAATCCACCTAGATGATCCAGTTGAAAAGTTCCTACCAGAAGATGTCAGGGTTCCGTCAAGAAACGGAAAAAGAATTACGTTGCTAAACTTGGCCACACATACATCGGGCTTACCTAGAATGCAGTCTACTCCCAGATCCAAAGCCGGATAAAAAATACAAATTCACCAAAGATGGAATGTATGATTTTCTGTCAGGCTATGATCTAACCAGAGAGGTCGGTTCCCAGTATGAGTATTCTAACACAGGAGCTTCTTTGTTAGCTCATGCTCTTTCATTGCAAGAAGGTAAAAGCTACGAGCAGACGCTAAAAGAAAGAATCCTTGGTGAACTTAGTATGAGCAGTACCTGTGCCAATCAATGTAATGAGCTACGAGACAGATTTGCCAAGCCACATCATCTTGGAAAGATAGTAGATGAGCTGAATCTTCCTGACGAAATGGCAGGAGCTGGAGGCATCAAATCATCTGGAAAAGACATGCTTGTCTTTTTGTCTTATGTCATGGGACTGAAAGATTCGAAATTGCAACCAGCATTTGAGTTGGCACAAACTGTAAATCACAAGATAAATGAAATGATGTCCATTGGGCTTGGATGGCACATCATAACTCAGAATAATAGAAACATTGTATGGCATAATGGTGGAACAGACGGTTTTGTAAGCTTTGCAGGATATGATTCTGATTCCAAGAGAGGAGTAGTGGTATTGAGTAATTCTATGGAGCCTATAGATAGAATAGGGCTAAAACTTTTTGATTTAAATGTTGAAGAATTGATAAATTCTCAAAAAAACTAGAATCAATGCATTTTTGGAATTATAATTAAATTCCATAAACTGCATCATGACTTATATCTTATAATGGATTGCTGATATCTTTTCTTATGCTCTGTTTTTTCTTTGATTTTATAAAAATTCAAAATATGCCCTTACATGTGGCTGCCACACATAGTATATGGCAATAGCACCCATGATTCCAAAAAGAAAAATTGGATGTCCGGAAATGATACCGTGGAAAGCAGGCAGTGCTGTACAACCATACAAAATTATCAGCATTCTTGCAAACTTTTTTTGAGAAAATAATGCATACGAAGCAGACAGTGCAAATATTGCAGGCATCAAATAATTAACTACATCCATAGTAAGATAGTTTGATAGATTTGATGCAGTCACTCCATAGTTTGCAGCATTTTCACCCAATGCAACAGTCACGTAAATAATGAATGCTGTAATGTATACTACTCCAATACCAATAAGAAATATTGCAAGCCCTCTTAATCCCAGTGGAACTTCATTTGCACTAAGGATTGTCATGTTTGTTTTTTATTTATTTATCTATTAAATTTTTGATTATTTTTTTACTGGAATTATGAATGGAATTTTTTAATTTCCACGTGGGTATGTTATTTTATCCATTAACTATATCCCCATACACGTTATGCTCCCAACTAAATTTGAACCGTTATCACTCTATTTCTAACCGAATTTTCTTAATCTTATATCAAATGTAGATTTAATGTGGTAATTTTTGTCCACTTAACATATATTAGATTCCTAATAGATCACGGTTAGACTGTGATGGGCAACATGCCTAAAATCCAGAACAGTAACTCCGGTTCTAATGGCATTTGCCAATCTTCCATCACAGTCACTCACACTTGAGAAAAAATGAAACCTTCCAAATACATGCCAAAGATAGGAACCTTTGATGGTGCTAGATTTTGGAAAAATGCTTATGCTCATCAACGAGGAAAGTTACTAAAAAAGGTAAATGTGCCTGATGATCAGATTGTAATTTTGGTGAATAAAAAATACCAAGAGCTCCCAGCTGCTCTAAAATATGATATAGAAACCAGCGGAATTCAAAAAAAGGATCTAATGTAATTTCGAAATTCATTTTAACAGGAAAATTTAGTGATTCTTATGTCAACTGTAACTTATGAAGATTTTGCAAAACTAGACCTTCGTGTTGCAAAGATTATCGCAGCCGAACCCATTCCTGGAAAATCTAGAATAATTAAAGGAACTATTGATTTGGGTTCTGAAAAACGTGATGTAATTATTGGCGGTGCTCAATATTATTCACCAGAAGATATTATAGGTAAAACTGTAATTGTAATTGCTAATTTGGAACCAAAAAAAATGGCAGGTATTGAATCAAATGCAATGCTTTTGGCAGCTGACGTTGATGACAAACCATTTTGGTTGACAGTTGTTGAAGAGGTTCCATTAGGCAGTCCCATCAAATAATTTTTAACGATTTGGAAATTTGCCTTTTAACAAACTTATGTTTTTAATCTAAATTAAGAAAATGAATGAAAATAGATTATGACCAATGTTTAGTCATAGATCATTAGGTCTTTTTCTTCTAGTAATGCATGTAAGTTGTTTACAGATCTATAGACATCTGGTTCTTTCTTTGCTCCTGTACAGACAAGTTTTCCTGATGAAAACAACAAAATCACTGTTTTTGGATCTAGCATTCGATGAATAAGTCCTGGAAATTGTTCAGGTTCATACATGCTTCTGGGTAATGTTCTTGCAGCTTGTTCGAGATGTATTTTTCCGCCCAAGTTAATTGAGGCTACAATGTTTTGAATTTCAACTACTGCATCTTTTTTTACTTTGATTCCTCCTTTTCGAAGTTTTTGAACTACTGTTTTTACTGCCTTTCTTGCCATTTCTTCTGATTTAGAACCAGTACACACCATTTTACCTGAAGTAAAAATCAACGTTGCAGTTTTTGGAGTCTTTAATCTAAAGACCAGTCCTGGAAACTGATCAGGATGATACTCTACATCTGGGAATGTCCTAGTAATCTCGTTTAAATCCATTTTTTGATCTACAGAAGCTGATGCTACAACATTTTCCACGCTTACAATAGGCTTTGTTTGTGGCATATTCAGATTTTTTGTATTTGAACTATAATAAAAGCACTCGCCATTGTTTTACCTTTCAGTAGGTAATTTTTGCAATTTTTGAGATCAAATTAGAGTCATTTAGAGACGAATGATTTAATTTAGATCTGAGGATCGCTGAGTCATTGGATTTTACTAACTTTGATATTGATCAATTCTTTGGTTTTGGAGAAGAAACCAATCCTTTGCTTATGTTGATATGGATTCTTCCGATATTTATTTTCATTTTCTATGGTCAGCGAATTCAATTACAAGTTACCTCTGGAGAAATCAAAAAGGCAATTAAAAAATTAGAATTGTACAAAAATGAATCCCGCAATGAGCTCATAGATTATGTTAAACAAACTATGACTCCAAAATATGATCCTGAAAAAAAAATTGACAGGTTTTTGGACTATTTTACCATCATGCCAGTAGATATGGATCCCAATGGAATAGTAGATAAAGTTCAACACATTGTAAGATCAAGAGAAGACTATACTCGAGAACATGTAAAATCATTATCTCCTGAAACTAGTGATTTGGAATTAACCAAAGTACAAACTCTGCTTGAAATTGCAACTTCCTTACGGATGATATACAAAGTAATTAATCACCTATTTTTAACTGCAAAAAAACAAAACAACTATCCATTAATTTTGCCATTACAAATGATTCTTCCATTTATAATGGAAGAGGCAGAGGCAATTCGAAAGGCCATTCCTGCTTTTAAGCAAGGTCAACCGATAGGTGATGGAATTGGCCCTATGGTGGTAGGAAAAATGATGTTAGACTCTAAAAAAGAAACTGTTGCCTTTCAAACGATTCTTTCTGAAATTGAATATAAATGCAGAAAATTGTTTTTACTAAAGGCTGAAGGACCAGGCTCTTGTGTTGGAAGACCTGGTGAGGCAGTCAAAAAAATTGTTTCAGAAAATAAACCTGATGTAATTATCATGGTTGATGCGGCACTAAAATTGGAAGGAGAAGACTCTGCAACAGTTGCACAAGGTTTTGGGGCTGCTATTGGTGGAATAGGAACTGAAAGATATCAAATTGAAGATATAGCCTCAAAAAACAACATCCCAATTTTTGCCATTGTTATCAAACAATCAGTAAAAGAAGCAATTACTCTAATGACAAAAGAAATTGCAGACAAGGCAGATGAGGTACACTCTCAAATATCTGAGATGATAAGTGACAATACAAAGCCTGGGCAATCTGTTTTACTGATAGGTGTTGGAAACACTATAGGAGTTCCTCAATGATCTTTTCTAAAGAAAAAATCATCATTGCATACACTATTGAAAAATGCAAATCATGTAAAATGGAAAGAAAACGAAAATTCAGAGAAGGGGATTTTTTGTATTCTGAAACTGCAAAATGTAATTCTTGTGATGGGAAAATGAGAATAGAAAAAATTTTTGGTGAAACTATAGAAAAATAGATTTTAGTTCATACTGAGAATTTCTACGTATTAGTTATATTCTAAAATCAAAATTAAATTTAATGCATTATTTACAATTTCATGGATGTAATTTCGTTTATAATAATAAATTCAACATTAGACTTTTCAAACCATTACTTTCGCTTATGAAAATTATTTGAAGTTAACATGGCAGTAACAAAACCTATTGTATGTATTGAGAATGTGGTTGCAACTGCAGCATTAAATCAAAATCTAGATTTGAATGAAATTAAGGAAAAGTTTCCATTGACCAACTACAACCCACAAGAATTTCCGGGAGCAGTATTCAAAATAAATTCTCCAAAAACAACTACCTTGATTTTCCGGACTGGAAATTTAGTCTGTACAGGTGCCAAATCAGAAAAACATGCTGTCTTGGGAATAAACAATGTAGTTGAAAAATTACGCTCTCAAAAAATTAAGATAAAAAATAATCCTGATATATCAATCCAAAACGTTGTTACTGCAGTAAATCTTGGAGGGAAAATTCTCATAGAAAACGCTGCCCGACTTTTACCAAGAAGTATGTATGAACCAGATCAGTTTCCAGGTTTAATTCATAGAACTCTGAATCCAAAATCTGTTCTTTTGCTTTTTACATCTGGAAAATTGATTTGTACTGGTGGAAAATCCTCATCTCAAACATTTCAGGTTATTCATCAGATACATTCTACTCTGGAAGAAAAAGACCTTATTTCTTATAGTTGATTTTAAAGGGTTACTCAGCTTGGGTTGTAACTGTTGCCCCATTTTCATTTGGAATAAAAGTGTGTTCAGCTTGTGCAACTCTTTTTTCGTTTACTTCTATTAGTATGGGATACGCCTGTACTGCTTTTTTCTTTACAAGATGTTCTAAAAGTTCTCTAGCTTTCTTTTCCTCCCATTCTTTTGTAATCCATCTTAATGCAAACGGTAACATGTTAAAGTTCTCCCAAATGTAATCTAATAATTTGTCTGCATCGTCATTTTTTGTTTTTTTTCTTGAATTTAGCGCAAAGATATTCTTGATTCTTCCATTTCTTACAAATCCTCCTCCATCTTCTGTTGTTACAAATGGCTCACATGCATAAGCTGTATTTTCTGATAAGGAAAACCCTCCAATAGACCAAATATTTGGAATTGACCTTCCTGCATGGATTGTGTATTGTTCCAGTGAATGTCCACTAAGGTTTGCAATTGGTTTGTATCCCATTTGTTTTATTGTAGTCTCAATTGTCCTTCCAATATCACTTGCTTTTACTCCTGCTTTAATCATAGACATTGCATTGTTTAGTGCATCTTCTGCAGCTTGAACTAAACCATCATACTGTGCATCATAACAAACAGTTACTGCAGTATCTGCAATATGTCCATTAATCTGTGCGCCAAGATCAATCTTTACTAAATCTGAATCTCTAATTATAATGGAATCATTTGGTTCTGCAGTGTAGTGTGCTGCAACCTCGTTGATACTTGTATTCACAGGAAAGGCACATCTTGCACCTCTCTTCCTAATCTCTTCTTCTATCTCTTCACATATTTCATAAACAGTTTTTCCAATCCAATTTTTTTTTCTTACATTTTCTCTTACTTCGGCAGCAATTTTTCCTGCCTTGATATAATCTTCTAGTTGCAACAATTTTGTGTTCCTCTGCATGCCCTTAAAATCATTATCTGTCAAGCTTAAATTGGGCAAATTTTACGATTTACTGGGATCGTGGTCTAGCTTGGTATGATTCTGCGTTTGGGACGCAGAGGTCGCGCGTTCAAATCTCGCCGGTCCCATATGATCCCTCCTACTTGGGGGGTTCGTATACTTTAGCGATCTGTTAAATTGATCCTCCAAATCTGAAACATCTCAAAACAATGTTGATCTACTATGATTTATTTTCCATACTGATTTTTCAAATACTGCTTGTTTTCTTTGATGTAATATCTCATGAACCATTTGAGAAAATAAATCTCGTCATGATTTAGTTGGGATCTTTCTAGTGATTTGAAGTATCCTCTTTTGTCTGTATTTTTTATTAACATCAATGGGAAATTGTTTCTCAGCAGGATATGGTTCATAATGAGTCGTGAAATCCTGCCATTGCCATCTCCAAATGGGTGAATTGACACAAACTTGTAGTGTGCCATACATGCAAACTCGACAATGTTTTTCTGTTTATCGTCATTGTGTTTGTTGAGCCATCTAAAGAACTCTGTCAGTTTTTTTGGAATCTCTGCAACTGATGCAAATTCTATTTTTTCATTGGTGATCACTCCAACTCGATATGATCTAATACTTCCAGCTTCTCCTATCTTTGTTTGATCAAATATGTCTTTATGCCATTGCAATACCATTTTTTTTGTAAGTTTTGGTTTTTTCATTGATGTGATTAATCTCATGAACAACTCATAGTGTTTTTTGGTCTCTATCGCATCAATTTGTGATTTTTTTGCGGGAGTTACTCCAAATGTTAGCAAATCTCTTGTGTCTGATTCTGTCAGAGAAGAACCTTCGATTCTCTGAGTGTTGTATGTAAATGCAATTCCAAAACTCTCAAAATTTTTTAATTGTATAGATTGGGGAATTTTTTTAATTTCTTTTTGATAATTTTTTCCAATTGTTTGTATTTTCTCACCCCATTCTTGACAGTAAAATTCCCTTAGAAATCCTCTTTTGAGTTGCTCTATGTTTTTTGGGATTGTTTTGCCAAGATACTTTCGTTTCTCCTTATTTTGGATATGGTGTTTTAGATAGTAAAACCCTCTCTCTTTTACTATGCTGACCATGCATATATTACATATCATAAATAATAAAAATATTTAGATTAAAAGAAAATATGATATGTATCTATCTATCATTGATACTTGAACTTGGACGTTATATCACGAATTGTTTTGTATTTGAGTGTTGTAGAAATAACCAAGCAGGAGTATTTTGATAACCTAATACTCATTCACAATAAAATATAGAAGAGTGCTAAACGATTGCATTCAAAGCCCGGTAACGGTGCATAATGGTTGAATCAGATAAGTCATACGTCCCTTAACTGATGGCAATTTCAACTACAATATTTCCAGTATCTTATCCTTTTGCAATCAGAACATATGATTTTGTTCCAAATTGGTGCAGTACTCAACGCTGTTTTATATCTAATTAACAGGATCGTTGTTCTCAAATTGTAATTCTAAATACTATTTTTTTAATAATTGCCACTTACTTGTAAAAATGTTAATTGGAAAAAAGAGAAATTAGTTGTTAGGTATTAACTCGACTTCTATCTTGCCATCGTGATATCTACTGTTAATTCCCTTTATCTTACTCTTGTAAAGGAACAGTTTTTTCCCATCATCACTAATCATGCCAGATGCCTGGATAATCTTGTTGTCATGAAGAGTCTGTATCCTTCTATACACTGTACTTATTGGAGTCTTTGTTTCAGAAGCTATCTCCATTGCAGATTTTGGCTTGTCCAAGATGGATTTTAAGATAGTTCTGCAATACTTGTCTGAAACTATTGAAAGAAGATTGTCCTTTGACTGTTCCTCATTTACTTTGTATGCGGATTGTAATACTTGCATACTATTACTAGGTAGTTTTCTGATATAATCAGTGAGTACGCATTGTATACAACATAGAAAAATCCAACTTTATTTTATATCTGCAATTAAAAAAAATAAAAAACAACAAATTAAGAATAAGAAATAAAATGTAATTTTTCGTATTGAAAACAATTTTTGATTACAAGGATTTGGAAAAATTAGAATAGCCTAATTAGCTTTTTCTAATTTTCACATTGTTTAAATCAATCAGTTTGTATTATATCCCATGGAAAATAAAACATGCAAGATTTGTAACTCAAATCTTGAAGTAGAAAGAAGATGTAAGTTCTGTGAGGAACCAACAAGGATGTTTTGCCATACTTGCGGAATGACAACGGAAAAGAGTATGCATCCTGCATGTATGATACTAGATGTTAGCACAATGCTACAGCAAGTTCAGACTCACAGAAAATAATTTTTTTTCTTTTTTTATTATGATTAGACAAAAATACATTTTACATTTTTAATATTTCAAAAATGATTTTGAATTTTGATTTGCAATAAAAATAAAAAAAGAAAATGGAATTACATATCCATTCCTGGAGGCATTCCTCCCATGCCGCCCATTCCTCCTCCTGGAGGTCCTGGTGGGACTGCGCTTTTGCTTCCTGCTATGACATCATCGATTCTAAGAATCATGCATGCAACCTCGGTTGCTCCATTGATTACCTGCTCTTTTACGGCCAACGGATCGTAAATGTCGCTGTTTGACATGTCTGCAACCTTTGCGTTTTCCACATCTATGCCATATACTGCTTTTCCGTCAGTTGCCTTTTGCCTTAGTTGTACCTGGGCATCAAGTGGATCCATTCCTGCACTCTCTGCAAGAATTACTGCCATATTCTCAATGGCGTCTGCAAACTTTTGGGCTGCCAGTTGAGAGCGTCCCTCAAGAGTGTTTGACCAGTCCCTTAGATTGTTTGCAATAAATGCTTCAGGAGCACCTGCACCAACCAGTGCATGTGGGTTTATTACCACATCCTTTACTGCCATCAGCGCATCATGAATTGAACGGTCAACCTCGTCCACTATTCTCTGAGAACCTCCGCGAACCAGAATGCTTACAGCTTTTGGGTTTTTGCATCCCTCTATGAATACCCACTTGTCTGTCTCAACTTCTCTTTCTTCTGCAAGATCAGCAGAGCCAAGATCATTTTCTGTAAGCTCTGCAATGTTTGTAATTATTCTGGCACCTGTTGCTTTTGCAAGTTTTATCATGTCGCTTTCCTTTATTCTTCTTACTGCCATTATACCAGCTTTTGTAAGATAGTGTTGTGCCATGTCGTCAATTCCTTTTTGACATAACAGAACGTTTGCGCCAGATGCAGATACTTGATCAACAAGTTTTTTGAGCATTCTGTTTTCCTCGTCTATGAACTGCTGCATCTGATCAGGAGAGTTGATGTTGATCTTTGCATCAAATTCTGTCTTTTCAATTTCTAGTGGACAGTTCACAAGTGCAATCTTTGCATCTTTGATCTGTTTTGGCATTGCACCATGAACGATCTCCTTGTCTAGGATGATTCCCTGAACTAACTGAGTTGATTTCATGGAACCTCCTGCCTTTTTCTCAACTTTGATGTTGTCAATGTCGACCTTTGTCTTGTCATTATTATTGCTCTTCTCAGATACTGCCAAAATGGCATCAACTACAACCTCAGATAATATCTTAGAATCTGATGTCGTGATTTTTGATTCCATTGTTGTTTTGGCTATCTTCTGCAAGAATGTTTTGTCTTGAGGGTCAACCTTGACTGCGACGCTTCTTAGAATTTCTGCTGCCTTGTCAGCTGCCTTTTTGAAACCGTTTACCACTATTGTTGGATGAACATTTTTCTCTGTCAATTCTTGTGCTTTGTCTAACAGAGAACCAGCTAGAATCACTGTAGATGTGGTACCGTCTCCTACTTCATTGTCAGTAGTCTTTGAGATCTCTACCATCATCTTTGCTGCCGGATGCTGAACGTCGATCTCCTTGAGAATTGTAGCACCATCATTTGTGATGGTCACATCTCCCAGAGAATCGACAATCATCTTGTCCATTCCTCGTGGACCTAGGCTTGTCTTGACCAGTTCGGCCACCAGCTTTGCGGCTTGGATATTGTTTTTCTGGGCATCATGCCCTTTTGTTTCAGTTGATCCTTCTTTTAGAAGGACAACGGGTAATTGTTGTTGTGACATTAAATCATCAAATGTTGGTATTGACAGATACGCTATTTTAATATTGTCATATATATGACAATCAGTCAAATACATAGTACATATGCAAAATCTTTAAATTATGTAACATACGTTACATACATTCAGTGAATAACAATGTGGTTTGATGAAAACTTCGAACGAGAATTTCATAGAATGTCGGACCGCTTTTTTAACTGGGATGACATCTTTGAAAACAATTGGTTTGGAAACCGACCAATCCAAACCGTAGGTAGTGGTCCTCATTACTATGGATATACCATGACAATTGGGCCAGATGGAAAACCAGTCATCAAAGAGTATGGTAATTACAAGCCCTCAGGAAGACCTTCTGCACTGTCTTCAGGCACATCTGAACCCTATGTAGATGAGGTCCTTGACAAGGAAAGCAATCTGCTCAAACTGGTAGCAGAGATGCCAGGCGTAGAAAAATCAGACATTCAGGTTTCAGTAGATGGGAAAGCTGTCTCACTGAAAGCAGAAAATGGCAATCGCAAGTACGAGACACATGTTCCGCTAAAGTACAAAGTGGATGAGAATTCTGCCAAGGCACAATACAGAAACGGAATCCTTGAGCTAACATTCAATCTTGCAGAAGAAAAACCAAAAGGCAGAGTTGTGTCAGTAGAATAATTCCGAGAGGTGAAAGAAGAAGATGAAAGACAACTATTCATCTATATCAAAAATTAAGGAGTCTATTAGATCCTCAATTTCCAGAGTCTCTTCTTTTCCTGAAGAGACCATAAGCAAATGGAAGATTGGGAGAAGAAACTTTCCTTGAGGTAAAAGAAAATGTCTAATATAACTTGTGCGAGTCGAAGAACAACAAGCCAATCTAGAAGGAGAGGAAGACAAATCTTTCCTTCTTCCTTGGCCACTGAACGAGTAAAACTACATGGAATGTGTCATGTATGCTTTAGTAGCAATGTTCCAGTCACACTAGAAGAAGATGACAGTGCAATCTGTGACCTATGTTTGGAGTATCAAAAAAATGTCTGAGCAAAAAAATACTACCAAACTAATTATTATTATTTTTTCTTTGGTTGCAATAACAGGAATATCACTAACTGTATTTGGGAATGTATTATATGAGAATCAAAAAATTTACGAAACTGAAAATTTTTCAGAGTTTTTCCAGAAACTCAATATCAATTATGTTAGCAATACAACACATGATCTTTTAGTTGAAGAGCCATTTTATGAGAAATCCTTTGAAAACTCTCAGATAGTTGATACTGTCCATGCACAAGAGGACAGAAAGTCTCTTTCCTTGTCTGAGTTATTTGAGAGATCTGAAAAAGGAGTAGTGCAGATTTCAGTTTCTGGACCTCTCGAGTTTGCTCCAAGATTTAGTACAAGCGGAGTTGGTTCGGGTTTTGTTTATGATAAAGACGGTCACATTATTACAAATAATCATGTTATTGAGAACGCAGAAAAGATAGTTGTGACGCTAGTTGATGGCACATCTTACAATGCAGAAAAGATTGGTTCTGATCCATCGACTGACCTTGCAGTAATCAAGATCAATGCTTCTTCAGAAAAATTACATCCTCTCATCTTGGGAGATTCTTTGCAGGTCAAAGTGGGACAACCTGTAGCAGCAATAGGAAACCCATACGGCTTGTCAGGATCAATGACTTCTGGAATAATAAGCCAGATTGGACGTCTGTTGCCATCTCAGGATGGGACAGGATTTTCAATCCCAGATGTAATACAGACCGATGCTGCAATAAACCCTGGAAATTCTGGAGGCCCATTGCTTGACATGTATGGAGAAGTGATTGGAATCAACACTGCCATATTCTCAAGTATAGGCGAGTTTACTGGAGTTGGATTTGCAATTCCATCAAACACTGTTGCAAAGATTATTCCGCAACTAATTGAAAATGGAGAATACAAGCATCCTTGGATTGGAATATCAGGACAAGATATTGATCCTGATCTTGCAAAAGTATTAGACAAAGAAGAGGCAAAAGGATTTCTGATAGTTACTGTGGTACAAGATAGTCCTGCAGATGAAGCAGGTCTTGTTGGCTCTTCTACAAGCAAGATAGTTGATGGAGTTGAGCATATTATTGGTGGAGACATCATAGTGTCAGCTGATGAAAATGAGGTAAGAAAGATAGAAGACATTTTGATACATCTGCAAAGAGAAAAGTCAGTTGGTGATGAATTAATACTTGAAATCATAAGAGATGGAAAGGCAATGGATGTAAAAGTCATTTTAGGAGATAGACCATGACAAAGTGTCCTCATGCGATACTGTTAAGCGTACAGTCATCATCCACCAAATACAAGTGCATGTATTGTGATAAAACATTCTCCATAAAAAAATAACATATACAAAATATTTTGTATCATACAATTGATATCAAAAAAATAATGTTTTGCAGTTAGTGTAAATACAATTGCATTTTCTACATGATATTTCTTTTTGCTTTTGCAATATCAGAACGCAACACATCATATGCTCTTGGAGCGTTTTGTTCACTTAGGACAATTACTATGCTGTCTTGGCTAAAGAATGCATTGAGGATTTCAATTCCTTGTGCATGCAAAGTTTCAGCAACATACGATACTACATCTGAACGGTTATGTGTTGGAGGAATTGAGATCTTTATTTTTGCCAAGCCAGTACTGAACATGTTATCTCGGTTTGGATGGCTCTCAAACAGCTGGCGTATATCCTCTACATCTTCTGTAAGAAATCTAAACGAATCAGACAGTCTGAAAAAGTCATAGTTGTTTGTAATCTTTGAGAACTTGTCCATGATATCCATGGGATCAATCATATCAGAATCTTTGACTGAGAACTTGATGTCCACGATTCCATCAGTTAAGGACAGTCGAGCATTTTTGAGAACCGATTCTTCTTTTATCTCCTCTTTCGCTTGGAAAGAATCAGCATACCGCTTTATTGCCACAACAATCGTGTTAAGGTTTACAGTGTTACCAAGAATCTTTTCAACTTCTGGTTGCAGTTTGACTGCCAATGCAGTATAGTTTATGAGGTCCATCTTCATGCAGTCATAGATGGATCTATTTCTAGTGATTATCTCGCGAACAATTTCAGGTACTGACATTTAGTCCTCAATTAAAATAATTGATGTCAGTTATAATAGTATTCTGTAATAATATGTGATATTCAAAATAAAATTTATATAATGTAATGTATATTACATTACACTGGTGAATATGACAATGTTCTTTGATGACGAATTTGACAGAATCTTCAAGAGAATGTCTCACTCATTCGTAAATCTTGATGATCTGGTAAATGAATTCAAGGACACACATAGCCTTACTTCTGGCCCATACTACTATGGATACACGCTAACTACAGGACCTGATGGAAAACCCATCCTCAAAGAGTATGGAAATGTCAAGCCCGGGCTGTTGCCTGGCTCAGACACAAGAGATCCTGTTGTAGACACCGTCTTAGATGAAAAGGAAAAGACAGTCAAGTTCATAGCTGAGATGCCTGGTGTTGACAAATCCAACATCAACGTGGCAATTGAAAAGAATGTAGTCCAGATTGATGCAGAACAGGACAAGAAAAAATATCACTCCAAAGTACCTCTGCGGATAAAAGTGGATGAGAATTCCGTAAAAGCATCCTACAAAAATGGCATACTGGAAGTTACGCTAAAACTCCTTGAAGAAGAAAAACCAAAAAGCAAAAAGGTGGAGGTGGAATAATCACACCTCTCTGAATTTTTTCTAGGTGATGATAATAATGAAGATGAATGACAATATCGAGTTAAAGATTGATGAGATTCCACAACAACATGTTGGACGTGGAAGAGCAATAGTAGACCCCAAGATTATCGAAGATACCAAATGGAATACCGGACAAATCTTGGAATTGACATACAACAAAAAAACGCATGTAAAGTTGTGGCCTGGTTCCCCTGAAGAGTATGGAGCGGGCATTATCAAGATTGACGGAATCACAAGACAGAACATAGGAGCTGGCATTGGTGACAAGATAACAATCCAGGCAGTAGAAGCTGCAGATGCAAAACAGATTGTGTTATCTCCCACTGAAAAGATCCAAGCCGAAGGATTGCAAGATTACATGATTCATCACTATCTCAATCACGTTTTTACAACTGGTGATACAATATCTCTTAACACACAGATGGGCGGAAGAGTTCAGTTTATTGTAACTAGTACTGATCCAGCAAAGCCCGTTATTGTCACTGAAGACACATCTTTCAAGCTTGGCTCAATGACAAAAGCAGTTGATGCAACAATTCCACGTGTGACATACGATGACCTTGGAGGATTGAAAAATGAGGTTCAGAAGATTCGCGAGATGGTAGAGTTGCCAATGAGGCATCCCGAGCTGTTTGAAAAGATTGGTGTAGAGGCACCAAAAGGTGTGTTGTTGTATGGTCCACCCGGCACAGGAAAAACTTTGCTTGCAAAGGCAGTAGCTGGCGAGACTAATGCAAATTTCACTTCACTTAGCGGTCCTGAAATCATGGGAAAGTACTATGGAGAAAGCGAAGAGAGAATCAGAGATATCTTCAAACAAGCAGAAGAAAACTCTCCAAGCATCATCTTCATTGACGAGATTGATTCTATTGCTCCTAAGAGAGAGGAAGTCACAGGAGAGGTAGAAAAGAGAATCGTTTCTCAGCTTTTGACATTATTAGATGGTATGAAATCAAGAGGAAAAGTTGTTGTAATTGCTGCAACTAACAGGCCTGACTCGATTGATCCTGCATTACGAAGACCTGGCAGATTTGACAGAGAGATTGAGATTGGGATTCCTGATGAGGAAGGAAGACAGGATGTTCTTGCCATTCATACCAGAGGAATGCCAATTGATGATAAAGTAAACCTTGAAGATATTGCCAAGATAACCCATGGTTTTGTAGGGGCTGACCTTGAGATACTTGCAAAGGAAGCTGCAATGAGATCATTGCGAAAGATACTTCCCGACATTGATCTGGATCAAGAAAAGATTTCATCTGAAATCCTGCAAAAGATTAAGGTTACAAGTGATGACTTTAAGGAAGCACTAAAGGAAGTAAAGCCATCGGCATTGCGCGAGGTTCTAGTGCAGATTCCAAACGTAACATGGGATGATGTTGGTGGACTCGAAGATCTGAAAGAGGAGCTTCGTGAGACAGTAGAGTGGCCAATAAAACACAAGGAGGCTTTTGATTATGTAGATGTAGATCCTCCAAAGGGAATTCTGTTGCATGGCCCTCCAGGAACTGGAAAGACGTTGATTGCAAAGGCGTTGGCTAAGATGACAGAATCTAATTTCATTAGCATAAAGGGACCAGAATTGTTATCAAAATGGGTCGGTGAATCAGAAAAAGGAGTAAGAGAAATCTTCAGAAAAGCAAGACAGGCAGCACCATGCATAATATTCTTTGATGAGATAGATGCACTAGTCCCAAGAAGAAGTGGATTTGACTCTTCGCATGTATCAGAGAATGTAGTGTCTCAGATTTTGACTGAGATTGATGGATTAGAAGAGCTGCATGACGTTTTGATAGTTGGTGCAACAAACAGACTTGATATTGTAGATGATGCTTTACTAAGACCAGGAAGATTTGACAGGGTAATAGAGATTCCAAAACCTGACGCAAAGAGCAGAGAACAGATATTCAAGATTCATACAAGAAAGAAACCTCTTGATGTTGACATCAAGATATCTGAGATAGTAGAACGCACAGAAGGGTTCAGCGGAGCTGAG
This sequence comes from Nitrosarchaeum sp., assembly GCA_965223805.1. Classification (GTDB taxonomy): domain Archaea; phylum Thermoproteota; class Nitrososphaeria; order Nitrososphaerales; family Nitrosopumilaceae; genus HKST03. The sequence goes on from OZ245014.1 coordinate 2,071,602, forward strand.
ATAGAGTCCATTGCAAACAGGGCAGCAATCACTGCATTAAAGCGGTATGTCCAAGGCAAGTCACAAAACTTTAAGGAAATCAAGATTACTCAGCAGGATCTGAATGATGCAATTGAGAAAGTAAGACCAAGTCTTTCAAAAAAACAAGAGTCAGATGCTAAAACCAAGACAGACATTACAGCTGAGAAGAAATGATAGTATTTCTTACAAAATCAAACATCGAATTTAGGAGGTACATGAAATGGCACTAGGCCAAGGATGCAAAATGTGTAATCCTGAACATGATGGAAATTTTTACAGGTTCTGCAAATGCACTTGTCATGACAAGACTGCACGACAGATTGTAGGCTAGATCGATTCTCATTTGGTATTATCACAACTGAGAATCATCTCCAAGAACAGTAATCAGATATGTCTCTTTAATAAGATCATTTTACAGTCAATCCATGTCCGACCAATGTCAGAATTGTGGAAAAACTTTGTTTGATTCTGGCTTGACGCATTGCTCTGACAAGTGTTTGTTTGAAATTGTTGCAAACGCAAAATCGCTTTCAGATATACCAATAAGGTTTGATATTGATTCTGAACCTTGGGTATAGTCTATTGAAAATTTGATAATTGTCTGGAGTTAGTAACACAATTCAGGTACGATGAGATTACAATTCTTGCATTGGAACTCCACAATGTAATTTCCCACTCTTGCAATGTCTGACCAATCGTGATGTTCTTTTCCATATTTGTAGGAAGATGAATTTTCCTTCATGGCTCTGAGATAGTCATCAGTAATTGTAATTGATAATCCTCTAGACCACTCTGTGTTTCCACACTTTGGACATTTTACCATATCTAATCAATAGTTTTGGATTTAAAATTATTAATACTTGTATGTAGATGCAAAATTTCTAAATCTTATTTTACTGATTCAGGTTGTCCTTCAAAAACGTCAATGTCTTTTGCCATGCATCCTTTGATTCTTCAGGTGCATACCTGTCACCAGAAGGATTTGCAAATGACAAAAAGAACATAATAGAACATATTGTTTTGGCACATATTGCCTTAATTTGTCAGGAACTGCTGCAAATCCTAGATATTTTTTGAGGGTTTGTTGTGATATTCCAAGAGATTGCGCTGCTTTTGTCTTTCCAATGGATTCTGTTAAAAAGACACAAGCTTGAGTCATATCTTTTGTATTCATCTTGTTTCTGTGCAAGTTTTCTATAACTGAAGCTGCTTTTGCATTCTCTAAATCATACTTTGTGTTTTGTGTGAGCAATAATACAGGTATCTTTTTTGCACCTTTTCTTTTGAGAGCCGCAAGCCTTCTCTGACCTGACATCAAAAGGTATGAGTTCTTTGATTCTTTTTGCACCATTGGGGGATTTTGCAATCCTTCGTTTTTGATGGATTTTGCAAGTTCTGCGATTCCTTCTCTGTCAAGTTTCCGTGCTTGGGCATGCTTTTCCAGAATCATTTGTCATTCTTTTGGCTTCAATGGATTAGTGACTTCTATTTTATCGGTGGTTTCTTTGATCTTCTCTGTCACTTCTTCAGCCTTTTCTACAACCTTAGCACCATCTACCTTGGATATTGCATCTTTTGCAGTATCTACTGAGGATTCAATTTCAGGTTTTAGTACGTCAAAAGTATTGGTGTACGTGAGAATCAATCCTGCTGCAACAACCCCAACTATGATTCCTATGATGATTCCTTTGCCCATCAAAAATTGTTTGTTTTTGACACAATTAAATTTTGATTAATTTTTTTTACATAAAGAAAATATCGAATAATGGAAAATAGTAAGGAAACTCCATGAAGACAATAAAAATTATGTTTCTAATTTTTTGAGTATTTTTTCATTGCAGATTCCATAAAATCCATTATATTTTTGTTTAATGAACCAAGTATCTTTGTATTTTCACCAATTGCATCAAACATTTTTTTTGATACTTCTGCAGAGTCAACTGCAATCTTGTTTTGATTCTGATATGCAGTAACTGAATTCTCAATCATGTTTTGAATTGTTTTTTTCATATCTTCAGACATGTTGATATTCTGGCCTGTCTTGGCAGCAAATTCTTGTTGTAGGGATATGGATGAATCTATGACATTTTTCCATGCGTCAAGATAGTTTTTTTGCATGTCTGTTGCAATCTGATGATATACGGGAGTTGACTTGTCAATTTCATTAAAAAATTTTTCAGTATTCTTTTTGCACTCGGCAAAAAAGTCAAGAGAACTGTTGCTTGTTGATTCGCTCATATGACAAAAAAGAATATCATCGTAAATAAGTTTGGCTATAATCAATAAGTTATGCAAAGACAAATATCATGTTTTGTTTGCAGGCATACATTAAAGGTAAATCAAAAAGGCGCCCAAACTATACAAATATTACAATAGTACAACGGGTAAAAAAATCTAATATGTTCAATCAAAATCAGATCAGGTACCAAACGCCGCAATCGTGGTTCGCCCCCAGTACAGAACGCAAGTATTTAGAATTACAATTTGCAGTAAAAATATCTTTTTTCTAAAATGTTGTCAAAGGACATTATGCTGATATTGTTTTTTCAATCTCTTTTTCTTTTCTATCAAAGGATGTTAGACTTTATACCTCAAAATCTTATCTAAAATTTCTCATCACAAAAACTATCTGTTAAATCAGGCGTAAAAAACTTTTAAAAAATTGTATGAACCCCCCAATCCGTCTGGTTCTAATCTCGCCGGTCCCATATGATCCCTCCTACTTGGGGGGTTCGTATACTTTTTGAAGATACTGGATGCGTCATGTACCAAACCTGAAATAGATAGAAACTGCGAGTCAAAACCACATTAAATCACGTCTATGTTTCCATATTGCTTAATTGGTTTTCAATCAATTCTTTTCATATGTTGCTTGTTTTCTTTGATGTAATATTTCATGAACCATTTTAGAAAATGAATCTCATCATGATTTAGTTGGGACTTTTCTAGTGATTTGAAATATGCTCTTTTGTCTGTATTTTTTATTAACATCAATGGGAAATTGTTTCTCAACGGAATATAGTTCATAATGAGTGGCAATGATGGAATTTCACGACCTCCATGGTTGTAACAGAAACAAGAAAGAAAAAACAATGAGTACGTGCTAGATACAAACTCTGCAAACTACGGATAATTTCTTCACATCTTTTTTATACATAGATAGTGACACAACAACAGAAAGTAGGCAGGTTGGAGGTTTCTTTCCAATACAGTAACTTCACAACCGTCTATTTTGTTTTACAAAATATTGAGAATTTGAAATTCTTGCAAGTATGGATCATTACGGATTAAAAAAGAAGGTAGAGAGAATCTATTCCTTATCCAGTTAATGTCTGCATTAGATCATGATGCTCTATCAAATGATCATGAATCTTTTGCTGAACTTCTGGATCTGTTGGATAGGAATCTCTCATTTGTTCGATAAGCGTGTTGTGCGAGGATATGTGCTGTAGAACCTGTGATTTTAGGTCTTCATCAATGTTGGTAGTTGAGATAATTTCTGTCATGTAGTTGTGATGTGTATTCATCTGATCAAACATGTGTCTGCTGCAATTGGAAAATATCCTAGCGAAGAACATGTGCCAATTTTTGAAATGTTTGTGATATTGTTTTACACTCATGTAGTTACTTTTGTTGATCAATTCTATATTGCAGGTTGGTATGTTGGCTATTCTTTGCATTTTCAAAATCCTAGTATGCAGTTTGCACACTATTTGAACTCAATAACTGAATCATCTTTTACCTTTGTTTTTGGTAACCCTGTGTTTAATTATCTGGAGGCGCCTCCATGGGTTGCGGTTTATGTAATTCCTGCAACATATTTGCCCTTGATGCTAATTGTGCCAATATGGTTTTTCTCAAAAGGAATACCTGTCTGGAGGCGGATTTTTTATGCATATCTTGTTGTAGCACAGTTTTCAACAATTCTTAGGATGATACTGCTTTTTACATTATGAGTGCTGTATGTTGGTGACCAGAAAATGAAAACTTGACTTTTCATCATATTTGTTAGAAATTTAGATCTAGGTAGAATTTATCATGACGTTCAATCTTCTTTTGTCTTTGACACTTTTGACAAAAAACAACGAAGTTGCAACTATTCCTCCAGCAATTAACGGAGACATGAATTCAGAGTATTGCAGTGATAGGGTATTTTGTTCTGATACTTCAATGACATTTGTGTTCAATGACAAAACTGGTATTTCCATTATGTTTACCAGACCAATCTTGTTTCCTCTGTTTTCTGCAAACCATACATTGCCATCTGTGTCAGAGGTAACAAACTGAGTAAATGACGAGTTTGTGGGAATTTGAACCTCCATGATGTCTCCATTGTGAGGATCATACACTCCCAGACTGTCAATCACATGTTGGGCAAACCAGATGTTCTCATATCTGTCAAACGTCATTCCAAATGGCAGGGATTCGGGGTTCGAAACAGGAGCTGTCTCAAAAGTCTCCAACACTGGATTGAATTTTGCTAGTGCAGCTCCTCCGTGCTCTCCAATCCACAAATTACCTGATTTGTCAAATACCAGGGATTCAGGTGACACCAATGGGTCTCCCTCTCTCTGAAATTCCTTTATCTCAAAGGTATCTGAATCTATAAAACCTATCTTTCCAACATAAGATTCTGAAAACCAAATGTCTCCTGATTTGTTCATTGCAAGTGCAAAGGGACCTGAGTCATTTGTAGGAACAATGAATTCCTGAAACTCGTTTGTGTTTTGGTCATATCGCAAGATTACATTCTTTTGCAGTATTGCAACCCATATTCCATCTTTGGAATCTGCCAAAAGAGACGTAGGAGATGAATTCAAATCAAATGGTTCAAAATCAGGCAGATTTATTGTCCTGATTCTACTTGTCTCTTGATTCAAAAATCCAATCTTGTTTGAAGATGAATCTATAAACCAAATATTCCTGTCCCTGTCAATTGCCACACTGGTTGTTTGGTTTCCATCAAATGCATACTTTGTAAATTGCTCATCATCAATTGAGAACTTCCAAATCCGTGGTGATCCATTATCGCTTATCCATACTGCATTTTCAATATGGTCATAAACAGGATATAATGGGAATGAATCCTCAGGAAACTCGTAATACGTAATTTTCGTATCCAGGTTAGATAGCCTGGGTTTTATCAACAAATTCAAGATGACAGACTCATTGATGTTTTCAGTCCTTTGTGCTTCAATCTCCAACTGCCACGTTCCTGAAAAACCAAAGGTAACGTTTCCTTGAAATTCGTCAAAAGAATCTTGTTTGTTTTTTGTAGTCAGATCTAAGGGAATTTTGCCAAGTCCTGAAATATTCTTCTGAGGGTTTGACGCTTTGATTGTAAGTTCTTTAAGATCGGATATGGGATTTCCATAGGTGTCGCTTACCCTGACGCTTATTGTATTTGTTCCTGAAGAAAGAGGAAGAATTTGCACATCAAACTTTGCTGTTTCTGAAAACTCGATAGTCTCAAATCCGGACAGTTTGTTTTCTTGTGCTTCAGCTGTTTGCACTTCTCCTCCCGGCAATGTACCATTGGTGAGCAATGCAACTGTTGCCAGCAATGCAATTCCCAGCATAGTTTCAATTTTTAGTGCACGTTGCAGCTTCCTGTACACGTTGGCAGTGCCATGATGTTGCAGGCTAGTTTCTCCTCTTTTTTGAATTCCAAACTGGTGGTACCCGCCAATTACCGCCATTATTGCGGCAATGGCAACTTTTGCGATGATTAATTTGCCGTATGTGGATTCTACAATGGCATCCACATTGCTTTCTAAAAACCACAGGAGAATTGGTCCAGAAATAATGACAATTCCCAGTGCAACTACTATCATGATGGAAAATCTAGGAATCAAGACAAGAGACATCTTTTCACGTTTGTCTTCAGTTAGTGTTGAAAATACAGACAAGAGGACAAATGCAAAGAAGATTATTCCTCCTATCCAAACAGAGGAGACCAGATTGTGCGTGTAATCAAGAACAACAGCAGGAACTTGCTCGCTTGCAGCACCGTGTCCCATCATGGTTGTAGTCCCGATTAATGCAAGAGACGCCACAAGCAATGGAATCTGATTCTTTACTGAGACTGAACCTCTCATTTTAATTGCAAACCAGATTGCGCCCAGTACTACTACTATTCCCATTCTGAGCAGCCAAGTATTTCCAAAGGATGTCTGAAACACTTCCAATGGCAAGACATCCAACCGCCATGTCTGGACTGCCAGCATCAGGACATTTGATGCAGCTACAAGTAAGATTCCAACTCCAGTCAGCATCATGAAACGTCTGTTGTACAATGAATGGATTCTCTGCAATTCCTCTTTGATCAGATCTTTTCTTTGAGTGCCCCAAACAAGGACAGATGCAATTATTGCGCCCAGTACTACTGTCTGACCCACAAGCCCTGGAAATCTGGCGCCGGCTTCTGGAAAAAATGGCAATCCTGTTTCTGTTGGATCTTCTTCAATTGGAATCTGCACATTGCCAACACCAAATGTAAATGCAGTGTCTACAAGATGGCCGTCTACTTTTGAGAGAACCTTGCTTGTAACCGTGTATATGCCGTCCTCTAGTGGAGGTGTCGTTACTATGAGGGAATAATCGCCTTCATTGTATTGCGTATCCTTGTTGTCAATCTGGTTTCCATTGCTGTCAAGAACCTTTAGTTGGCTAAAACCAATCTCTACTCCTTCTGAATAGAATGTTATGATTTCGGTTAGTCCTGCAGGTTGGTTTGAAAAATTCTCGGGAATGGTTTTTTCTGTAAACGGATGTGCCCATGCTGTTGCAGGGAATAAAATAACTAGAAACAAGAAAAGAAAAAAAAGTTTTTTCATAAGGATATGCCGAATTTACGTCAGTATTCAGATAAGCTTTTCTTATTTTTTATTCCATTATTTTTCCACGTGGGTACGGAATTAAGAGCCATAACTATATCCCCATACACACTGTGCTCCCAATCAAATTTGAACTAATGGTGAATTGATATTTTTAGAGTCAAATTAAGGATTGTTTTCAGGCGTAAAATTTTCCTAAAAAATCGTATGAACCCCCCAATCCGTCTGGTTCTAATCTCGCCGATCCCATTTACCATTTCCATACTATTGACATGATATATTTACGGAGAAGATCCAGCTTCACAACACGACTTTCAGGTAATCAAAAATCTTGAGAATTAATATCTGATTTTATTAATCGAGATTTTTTATAAAAAATTAGTTGTCCTCTGTAAAAGTTCGACCTGTTGGAGTAACCATACTTGCAATTCTGATGATTTTATCAGGTATAGTGGAAATTATTGGAGGCCTATTTTTTGCCTCAATGTCCACTATGATGAGAATGAATTATCTTGATGCATTAGGTGGGATAGCTAGTGGTGTTTTCGTAGCTCTTGGAATTGCATCTTTTGTAATAGCTTGGGGATTGTTTAAAGGAAAATCTTGGGCATGGACTGTTACTCTTATTATAACAATCATTTCTTTGGGATTCAGTCTAGTAGCATTTGATCTAATTGGATTGATAATTGATGGAATAATTCTATATTATTTGTTCAGACCTCATGTAAAGGCATACTTTGGAAAAAGCGAACAAATACTGTGATCTTTTCTAAACACTTCTCATAATCTAAAATACATTTCAAATCTTATTTGGCAACAAAAAAAAACGTGTAGTTAAGAAGAATAGCTCCACTAAACCAAAGTTATATCCAATATCTTCACAGAAACTTGGTGACAGTTTTTTCATTATCGAGAAACTAGAATGTGAGTTATATCAAAAATTTACTTTATCAGATAATAATGTCATGCAAACATCCCAAGGAGTATAAACTTGATCTTTGTGAATTACATAAGGATGCATCATACCAAACATCAGTTTTGATAATTCAGCAAAATTAAGATCCTCTGAAACATGCTTAATATCTTCAACTTTAAATGATTCCTTAAACTTTAGATCTAAAAAGTTTTCAGTATTACGAAGATAGTTTAACTCTTGAGCAATTGTTTGAATAATCACCCTATCGCTGATAAAGGTAGATGAATTTTTGAGCAATAATTTTCGAGTACGATTCATAATCATCGAATTTATGATCTGACCCATTGTATTCCCATATTCAAACGATATAGTTTCTTTTGATGGAAGATCAGAAATTGTAAGATCTGTTTTACAGTTTGCGCCAACTTCTAATAACTTTCTTGCAGAAATGGCTGAATATCCGCCAATATGGTTTGGTAAAATACAAAATGCCCTACGTGTTTTCTGCCATATCTCTAATAATTCTCGAAGAGTTGTATCTGAAAATACTCTAACTATTTCTTCATCCATAACATCGTCAACTTCTTTTTTGTCAAAAAATTCTGAAGTCGGATTTTCAAAAACATTTTTTATTATTTCAAATCCTCCTAAAACCCCTATTGGCTGTTCTTGCTCATCTGTTACAACAAGAGAATCAGTAAATGATTCTAGATAGTGAACAAGCATTCCTGTAGCTACCCACATTTTGTTTTCTTTGCGTATGCTAACAGCAGGAGTAGATGTTAATGATATAGGAAATAATTGCTTCAATTCAATATCTGCAATTTGCAATGTTGAGACCACCAGATTTTACTATTTAACGTATGAATAAGATTCTCAATTATTAAGAGTGATTGGGTGTTAAACCAATTTAGCATCCCTTACCTAGCATAACACGTTAGGAGATACAAAAACAACAAACAATTTGGCTTAAGTTTTTGACTTTATCCACAGAAACAGGCTTTTTCTTAGTCATTGTTAGTATCTTCTGTAATCTTACAAAATTCTGTCTAGAATCTTTTTCTTATTTGTTACATAATTGCATATTATTATCAAGATATAACACTTTCATGTTTCGCAAAGAATCAAAATAACCAGCCAAATTGGCAATATTTTTCTCTTCTGCAGTAATCCTGCTATGTGTCCAGTTAGGATGAACAGCGTGAAGCAGCTGGTGCACTAGTACAATAATTACCATACGTGAATTTTCTAGGGTTTGGCAAGACAAACATGGATGAATTCCAATTCTAAATCTAGGGTATGCTCCTTTGATACGTCCATATGCTTTCACATCCTCATCTAAGATAAATAAATTCAAACTCACCTCTGAGAAAAATAAAGACTGATCTCGATGATGTTTATTGATAAAACCTTTTGCAATATCTAGACAATTATACATCCAGTTTGCAACAACAGAAATTTTTGCAGTTTGTTTTTTACTTCCTTTTGATTTTTTAGCAGTTTTGCAATTATGGTCTTCTACTAGTCTATGTTCTAAACAATAAGTTTTTTGACAATATGCACAAAAAACAGTGTCAGGAATATGAATTTCTAATCCACAAAAATTGCAAAATTTTACCATATATTGAGATAGACTGATACGGGAATAAAGTTGATGAATATTTTTGCTATTACGACTCTATTTTACGACATAAAGTGCTCAAAATAAATAAAATGGGTTACAGATTAGAGTAGCAATTCTTAAAACATTTTCTGACAAAAACCATTTTAATCCTAAATTTAGAATAGATGTTGACAAATTGAAACTAACTCCAATGCACATCAAAAATATTCTTGTTCCTCATGCAGGAACTCTGGCAGGAGATAAGGCACTAAGTGATGCAATTCACATTGCAAAAATAACAGGGGCGACAATCAATATTTTGCATGTAATTGAACCACTTGAAAAACCACCAAAATTAATTTTTACATCAACTGAACGAAGCGAAATGCAATCAAAATTAAAAGATACGATTAATGTGATTAAAAAAAATATGGAAGACGAGCTAAAAAGCCGTATTAAAATCTGCAAAACTAAAAGCATTAACGCCAACTACAAGGTGACAACTGGCATACCTGAAGATGAAATTATGAAATTTTCAAAAAACCATGATCTAGATTTGATAATAATGGCTAAAAGAAGAAAAATCCCAGGAATTAAGGGTTTTTTGCAGCTAGGTAGTGTTTCAAGAAAAATACTTGAAGCGGCAAAAATTCCTGTTTTAATTGTAGAACCATAATGATTAGAGCCGGTTGGCCTCTTACAATTATTATAATAATTACAGCCCTTGCAATATCTTTTTTTCTTTGGTCTATTGGAATCTATTTTTTCTTTTTACCAATTATTTTTTTGCCATTTCTGAGATTTGTAAGATTAAAACGACATGGACTGAAAAAGAAGATTTGTTCAGTATGTGGGTTATCTTCTGATGGAAACTATTGTTCTAGATGTGGAACTAAACTTACTTAGATCATAAAAAATTAATCCTATCTAGAATCTGTTATACATAAAAAGAGGATTATGAACATTAAAGGAGAATCACAAGGAAGAAATTATTAGTTCATTTTAAACCAAAAAAAAAACTGATTATTTTTTTGTATCATATATTATCTATACACGGTGACCATGTTTTCCTAACCTACAACTAGAGCATAGAAATTTTTTGTCTTTATTCATGGATAAAATAACTTCTTTGCAATCGCAGTCGGTACATTGACATTTGATAGTCATTATGTAATTATGGGATTCCTTTATTTCAAATCTATTGTGGTAGAATAACTGAATTTTGGAACTTTTTTGTTTCAAAAACTCTAGGTGTGAAATTTGTGTACAAACCCGATTAGTCATAAAGTTCAAATCTCGCCGATCCCACCACTAAATCATTATCTTATTATCAAATACTAGTTTACTATCCTTGCCGAGCAATGAGGAAGAGTTAGAGTGATGACTTTAGATGAAGTAAAACTAATGGCTCTGAGCTCCGGCACGTTTTTATGAATTCCTTCAAACTTTCAAACTGTTGAATTTTGAGAGACGAGATGTACTCCTCATAGTGGGATTATTGCTGTTTATGGTAGGCTTGATGCCATTTATGGCTCCAATTTATGCTGCATTAATTGTAATTATGATGTATTTTGGAATCAAAGTCTATGTTGGAAGAAAGAAAAAGGCAATAGAAATGGATGTGGGGGAAGGAATTTGTGTTGATTGTGGTTCAAGAATTGAAAATAAAAAATGTCCAAATTGTGATTCTGAAAATGAATGATTTCCATGAACTTCTTAACAATTACCATAAATAATTTTTCAAGTCTTTTTTCTCTTTTACAAAAAAATAAAATTCGTTGATTTGCTGATATAGCTAAACAAAAAATTGAGAATTCAAAGCCTTCCTTAAATTAATTTTAAATGATATTAACTATTTTATGACATTTAGTGTGTTTGAATAATTCAATAAATTATCAAACAAAATACAATAATGATGCCCAAATGTTCATGAATTTTCTTATAGTCTATCAGAATTTGGTTGTATTGAATGTGTTAGAATAACTAATCATAGTTCTGCTATGATAAACGGATTTGATGTTGATGCTGTTGATGCCACACAATTGTGTATTGATCCTACATAACTTATTTCTATTTTTCCTGAATTTGTATTGTCGGGTTTTAAATTTTTATTCTCTTGAATATTTTTAAAAAATTTATCATAAAAAAAGTTGAAAAAGAAAGAATTGACTCTCTTACTTTCTCAACTTCATTGCCATTTTCACAGCGATACCCCATGAGAACAGGGTAAACCCAATTGGAAATACTCCACTTGTAAGTATTTGAGGTACCTGCTCAAGGGCCATGCTTCCAGAGGAATACATTGCTGCAACTATCGGTAAGGCAACCAGACCGATTACTCCGAGTTTTGTCTTTGTGTTCTCAGAGACTTGTTGTATGTCATAGGTGCTCATGTTTTCTCAGTTGCTATAGTGTATCCAAACTACTTGAAATATAGCAAACTTTCTGATGTCATTTTATTCAGAAACTGAATTGATTCATGAATTGTTTAGTTCAGAAAATGAATTTGTATGCCTAGCATGTATGATATTTTTCTAAATCATTTTTTCATTATAATGTTTGGACAGGTTTCATAGCCTTCCTTTTTACACATACCCTGAATGAACCGATTAAAATCCTCCTCATCAAATAACTGCCATCCCATTTTATGGATGTCAAGGTCATATGATCTGTAATCTTCTATGATATCTCCAAACCACGCTCGATACAAATCCTCTTCTTGTTTTGCCTGTTCGTGATTGTTGAAGAATTTCAACTCAATCCAATCAATATTGCCATTTGTTCTTGCTGAAAAATCACAGTATGGTGCATCATTTAGATATTCCTTCATCTCTTCTAGTCTGGTTACAAAGTCTTTTGGAGATGTAAATTTTACAGTGACCAGACGTAAAATAGGCATATTTACCTGATTGAGGTCAACCATTGTAGTATAGCCATGAATTATGCCTAGTTTTTCTAACCGTGCAATTCTCTTTCCTATGCCCCGCTCAGACATGTTTACTCCCATGCCTGCCAATTTCTTTACTATGGTTCTAGTTGAATCTCTTGCATTTGAAATTAACAAATTTAGGATTTGTCTGTCAATATCATCAATTATGATGTTGTTTTTTGGAATGGATTCGGCCATAGTCATGTTTATTCACTTGACCTCACATACTGCAAAGATACCTGCAGATGTTCAAAAATTGAACTAAACTAGTTAAAAAAATTCAAATCTTGAACCTAAGGCAATCAAAAAGTAAGATACGTCCTAAATAATTTGTCTACAATGACACCTTTGAATACAAATGAGTCTATTAGATGTAAAAGAAAAAGAAATACTCCAAGAATACTATTCATTTTTGTATGATTTGGCTGCAAAGAAAAACTATCTGCATTCATCCCAATTAACTGCAGAGGAAAGACAATACTGTGAAAAGCTATTGTCTCACAGCAAATCATCTCACAAATCAAATGAACTGTATTATCCGTTGATGAAAAATATTCTAAGGTATCATTATAGTGAAAAGGCAGGGTAAGTAAAAATTTGATTGGTCGATTATGACTTCAGAACATTCTGATTACTAAGTAATGGTATTAATCTGATCACAATTGTTGATTTTTTTAAGCTCTTTATCATAAGTTAAAATTTCAAAACTCTATTTCATGTCAAACTTTGGACAAGCCTGGCAGAGGCAACCCATAGAGGGCTTCTCAGAACGACTTCAAGGTCTGGTGAAAAAAGATCCTCCTCTAAAACCAAGAGTGGAAGGAACAATTAGAGGATTAAACAGGCCAATATCAAAGTTAGACAGTACCACAAATCAACTATCTGAAAAAGAAAAAAAACTCTTTGACAAAATTGTACTAGCTAAACAGAATGGTAATATTTCTGCAGCCAAAGTTCTTGCAAACGAGCTAATTCAGATAAGAAAGACTAGATCTATGATAGGAAACATGAAATTATCTGTAGAAAGAACACAGCTCAGATTAACTACAGTAAATGCTGTGGGTGATGCTATAGTTTCAATGAAGCCGGCAGTATCCACAATGAAAGCCGTGGTTCCTGCTATGAATCAGATAATGCCTCAAGCAAGTGCCGAATTGGAATCAATGGGAAATATGCTTGGGGACATGATGCCTGGAACGCTTGATGATTCCTCTTTTGCAGATTCTACGTGGTCATCACAAGAGACTGACTCTATTTTACAAGAGGCAGCAGCTGTTGCAGAAACCCAGATAGGTGATAAATTCCCCTCTGCTCCAACTGGAACTGGCGGAGTAAGAACATCTGTAGGTTCTTTTACTGGTTCAGAAGGTTCTATCTAGGATGATTCCTGCGGATCGCCTAAATACCAAAAATCTGTATTTGAAGCATGAAAAATCATAAAAAAATCCTATATTTGAGGTCAACTTTAACAACTAGCTCAACTTTTCCTCAATTCCATTCTAAAATGAGGCAATTTACGATTAAAAATTGAAAAAAGTTATGAACATAAAAATTCCTGTTCTTTTCTCTATTCTTCTTCTAGGTGTACTAATAATTCCAGTTAGTGCTCAATCCTCCCCAGATAATGTTGTTATAAATGAAGTTGATATCAATCCTCCCGGAGATGATTCTAAAAATATTTCTGAATGGGTGGAGCTGTATAATCCTACAAACTCTGAAGTTGATTTGAGTGGCTGGGAGATTGCATCTACTACAGTTCTGAAAAAAACTCTGACTGTTCCTCAAGGAACAATTATTGAACCCGGAAAATTTTTGAAATACTCGTATCAAACCATTTGGTTTACAGACGTTAGTGAATCAGTTGAGTTACGTGATGAAACTGGAAACGTGATTGATAAAACCCCTTCCTTCTCTGATCTACAAAATAATTTTTTCTCCTGGCAAAGAATCTTTGATGGTTATGATACTGATTCTGTAACTGATTGGAAATTTGAAACTTCTAATCCTGGATCAACAAACGGACAACAAGCTTTATCTGAAGTACAAGAAGGAGTGTCTGTAACTTTATCTACTGACAGTCCGACATACTTGTTTGGTCAAACTGTAATTATTTCAGGTAGTGTTTCTAAAGAAGTGGTGATTACTACTCCGTATTTTCAACCTGAAAAAATTATTTTGACAATTTCAGGACCTGATTATCATAAGATTATTGAACTTTACCCTGATCTGAATTTAAATTTTAAAACAACAATGTCTTTACAGCGAGTTCTTGGAGTAAATGAAGGTACATACAATTTGTCTGTAAGTTATGCGGGGGCAACCTCTCAAGCAAGTTTTGCTGTGGGCGATGAATCTCTAGTTGAACAAATATCTGAATCTTCAGAACTTAGTCTTGTCACAGATAAATCTCAATATATTCCAGGTCAAACAATTACTCTTACCGGAGTTACTACTGAAATTATTCCATTTGAAGGTCTTAACTTTAACATAAAAGATCCTTCAGGAAATATAATCTCAAGTGGTAATTTGTTTCCAACTGATGGAAAATTTATTACAACTGTATTTTTGACAACAGTAAACCCTGTTTATGGAACTTATGAGATAATTGGTGAATATTCTGATATTTCTGTCAATACTACTTTTGAAGTGGTTGAAGATTTCAAAGAAGACAAACCCATCTCTTTATGGACTGATAGGGAGGCTTATGGGCTGGGAAATATTGTTGAAATAACTGGTCGACTAAACAATATTTGGATAAGCTCATTAGATTTGGAAATCATTCAAACCAAAAATATTGCTTTAAGTTCAGGTGGTAGTGATTCTGGGTATAAAATATTGGATAGTTTGGAAATTCAAGGTGATGGTTCTTTTTCATATTCTTTTAAAATTCCTGATAATGAATTAAGATTAGGTGACTATAGAATTACAGTCTCTAAAGAAATAGGCACATCTTCAGTTACCATTCATGCTGTTACAAATCCTGAAGAATTCACAAAATCTGAAGACCCTTTAACACTTTCAACATCAAAGTCTGTTTATAATTTAGGTGAAACGCTAATGGTTACCGGATTCATTGAGAATCCATCTAGTCGTTCAAGCTTTGAAACTGATGTGGTAACTATCTCTATTTCAAATGAAGATGGCACTCCTCTACAAATAATTGCTTTACCAGATGGTGCAAAAACAAGACAACGAGATGGTGTAGCTGTATCTTATGAATTCACTGCGGTTCCTACTCCGTCAGGCAGCTTTTCAATTCAAACACATATTGCAAAAAATATTTTCCAAGAAGGTAACTATTTGATTGAGGCAGAATATTTGGACCTGACAAAAGCAATTACTGTTAGAATCATCGATCCTCTCAAACTTAGTGATGGTGCATCTATCTCATTAAATAAAGACATTTTTGGATTGGGTGAAACTTTGATTCTAAATGGTCTTATTCCCCCATCAGGTGATACTGCAGTAACCATCTCTGTTACAAAACCTGATGGCAGTGAGATAAAGTCAGGTGCTACAGTTGATCAACAACAATTCACTTGGACTTGGACGACTCCTATCTCTGAAAAACCAACAACTGTAAAATCTGTCGATGATCGTTCTGTCTCAAAAACAAATTATGGAATTTACAAGATAAACGTTTCAACTGATACCTATGGAAAAGATGTTTTCTTCAAAGTCTCTTCTTCTCCTGAATCTGATTCTCTGGATACAAGCCCACTCTTTGTTTCAACAGAAAAATCTCTTTATCGAGCAGGTGAAAAATTAAAAGTAATTGGAAATGTCATTATCCGAGAACAAGGAAGCGAAGGATTAGTTGTTCCTGACCGTGTCACCTTGAGAGTTCTTGATGGTATATTCCCATATGAGCAAATTCACGAGGCCCAAATTTATCCAAACCAAGGCGGTCAATTTGAAAGTTTGTTTGAGTTGCCACCTACCGTATTTGCACAAGGTGAATACAAAGTCAATGCTTTATACAAGAATAAAAAAGTAGAATCTACTTTTAGTGTGGCCAATGATTTCTTGTTTGGTTCTGATGAACCTGTCTCCTTATTGCTTTCAACTGACAAAACCCAATATCATCCAGGCGATGTAGTTATTTTGTCTGGAAAACCAAACAAATTGATCTATCTTGAAAAATTTGATGTTAGTGTCATAAAAAAATCTGATCAGGATATCACCTGTGGTTCATTTTTCTGTGGAGTGCATGTTGGAGAAGTAACCACACTCAGGCCTAGCCCTTCTGGCTCCTTTACGTATCAATTCCAAATCCCTGATTCTTCTTCAAGTGTTGGAACTTATGAAATGACAGTTGATGCTGATTTCGAAGTAAAATCTATACCATTTAATGTTGCTGAAAAACCAGCAACTACATTTCCATCTACTGTAATTGAAAAGCAAAATAGAATTCCAGAATCTCAAATATCTATTATAACTACACAAAAAACAATTGATGAAAATGAAATTGCACCAAGAGTAATTACTGGTTCTTTGCTTACCTCAAAGGAGGATCAAAAAAATGTTAATCTTAGAATTACTTCTGAATCTGGTGTTTGCATTATTGGACCTGAAGTTGAATGCCTTGTAAAAGAATCCACTAGAAAACCTGACCAAATCTATGAGGTATTCACCATTGATGGGATGAATCTAAAGATAAGATATAGTGGTCAAGATGTACGTCTTGAAAAATTTGATATTCTTCCAGAGTCATCTGATGTGTTTTTACCTAACTCCACTTGGAATATTGATATAGTAAAAGAAGATCAAGTATCTAGATTTTATTATAAAGTAAATTACAAAACACTAGAGTAAATTCAAAATACTCTTTGTAGTTTGTTATGTTATGAAACTTCAAGTACTGATGTTTTATCAGGATGATCCAAAGAAATGTACTGCTGCAAAAATGATAAAATTTGGATTTGCAAAGAGTATAAAAAAAATTTCCAATACTAGCCTAGTCTTAGACCCTTTTTCCGAACATTTTCTACTTCCTAAAGATAGAGCCTTGGTTAAATCGATAGTTGGAATTGATTGTTCTTGGAATCTAGCAGAAAAAGCATTTTCTAAAAAATTTAATGGAATAAAACGAAAATTGCCTCCTTTATTGGCAGGCAATCCTGTAAACTATGCTAAACTCAACAAGCTTACAACTGTTGAGGCTGTTTCTGGAGCCATGTACATTCTAGGTTTCAAAAAAGAAGCACTTGATTTACTTGACAAATTCAAATGGGGCCATACATTTTATGAGCTTAATCAGAATCTTTTAGATGAATACTTCAAAATGAACTCTGAATTACAAGTTGATGAAATTCTCAAAGACTATGGTTTTACCTGACTAGTTTTTCTTTTTTTGATAATTAATATGATTGAAAAAAGTGCTGCTATAGGAACTAGAATTAATGCAAAGTTGGCCAATTCGTCTTTTTCAAATAATATTTTGTCATAGTTTGCGTCTGGCAATTTTTCTGTATTTTCTGTTACCAGAAAACTTGTTGAATAGTAGTCGGGTTTTAATACCTTTTCAGAAATTGCAAATATCTTAAGATTATTGCCACCCACATCAAGATTTGATAATATGTCTTCAGTAAAATCAATGTCTGTTGCAATTGAATCTACTTTAATCAATTCTGATGAAATGATGTTTCCTTTACTATTTGATAGAAAATAAAGTATGGAATCAACATTTATTGTTTCAATTTTTACAGTGAATTCTGTATTTTTATTGATGATATCCGGTGCAATTACATTTGAGATTTTTGGAAATTCTGTATTTTCAAATTCAGACCAATGCCCTAAAACAAATGGATATGTTTTGTCATCAAAACTGTTAACTGTAATTGTTCTTGATTCAGGTGAATAGGATTCTAGAAAAAACGGTCCGTTGCTTATCACTGCATGATTTTTATCTTGAATCCATTTTATCGATGCTTCATATCTAGAATCAAAATATTCAGAACCTTCTTCAAATTCTTGAAGTGAATATGGGATGTGCTTTCTCTCTTTGAATTTCTCCAAATAGTCTTGAATTAGATTTGCATCTTTTGGAATAATCAGTGATGCCCAACTGACATTTTTACTTGTAGCTCCTGATCTAGAGTATGATATTTTACCATCAATTACTGCCTGCTCCATTGCTATTGAAATTTCCCAGGGGACTGTACTCCATAAAGCTGCCCATTCTGCAATCTCTCCATCATCAAAATGCCAAAAATCGACATACACTTCAATGGTGTCCTTATCGATTAGCTTGACTCCTTTGATTGTTTGAACTATTTGAGCTGTTCTGGGAGTAAATTCTGCATCAAAGGTTTTGTCATTTTCATCAATTTGAGTGCCCCATTCTATTGTAAAGTATAGCGAATGCAAAACATCATTCATATCCATCATTTGACTATTATGCCAATTGGCAAATTCAAAATCAAAAGTTACCTTACTAATTGATTGAGTGCCATCTTCTACTGTCTTCCATTTTTTGTTTTTAGGATCCCATATTTTTGTATCATTTGGCAAATCCATCTTATCAAGTGGGCCAACCGTCTCTACATTCCAATTTGCCCTGACAGGAAAAGTTTCTCCAGAAAAAGGATGTTTGAATACGATCGGATCTGAAATTATGCCCCAAACGTGTCTGCTATACGTGTCACTCAGACCCATTACTGGATTCCATGCTCCTTGATAGATTTGTTTTACACCTATAACTAATTCATTCTTGTCATTTTTTGCATTAATTGGAGTGAACCTACTGGGAACTCCTGCACCAAAGTCATTTACAATTCCACTAATTTCTTCATTTGCAACATATTGATCAATCTTACTTGCAAGAAAAATTCTTACTGATTCATTAATTCCTTCCTTTACTGCATCTTGAATCAAAATTTCTCTTTGTTCTGCTGAATTAAAATCTCCGGCATAGATTCTTTGTGTAATAGAATCAATATAGTCATTTTTGTAATTCCAATAAGCAGGATCATTGAATCCCGGCATATTTGAGAACCAAGGTGAATACATTTGACTCAATCCTACAGAATCATATCTTACAAAAGTTGATCTCCCCCACCCTTCGGTGTATATATTCCACTTTAGATCAGCCGGATTGGAACCATAAACTACCACAAAAGCCTTGTTCAAATCTCCAAATTCCTTCTTTACTTCAAAACCTATTCTCTGCAATTCTGAAGCTAAAATCTCTCCAATTGATTTTCTAACTGGATCATCATTTCTGATAAAAATAATAATTTCTATGGGGGTTTCATTGATGAACCATTTGCCATCTTTTTTTATTGCTCCTTTCTTGTTTAACGTCTCTGAAATCAATTGTTCTGCAAGCAAAGGATTGTATCTGAAATTAAATTCTTCTAACTGTTCAATAATTGTAAGATATTCTGGATCCGAGGGACCGTAGTATGATGTCATAGGTGCACCAAATCCTCCCATTAATTCATTAACAATTAACTTCCTATCTACTAGATAGTTTAGAGCAAACCTTGCCTCCCTTTCTGAAAATGGATTAAAACTTTCTGTTTGCGCTGGATTAATTAGAATGCTATAAGATCCTCCTGTTGAATCAAAAACTTGTAATCCTTTTCTGGATTCTGAATTTTCTAATCTATCTGAAGAAATTTTATAGTAATATATATCCAAATTTCCGTTTCTTACTTCCTCTAATGCTGTATCCTCATCTAAATATTGAATAAATTTTACAGTATCCACAAAAACAGCTTTTTCTCCAAATACTTCGGTGGAAATCAAAGTTGCAAATGAAAGAGCTAGTATAACTACTAGTAATGATTTCATGTTGATCTTTTTCCGTGTAAGCAATAAAATCTATTCTGCTGATATTCAATAACACTCTCAATTAACAACAACCAAGACCTATATCTACTTGTAGACAAAATAAAATGATATTGAAATTTTCCACAAACATGGTTGAGTCATTACGCGGAATCATTTCTGGAGGAATATCCTTACAAGATTTTTCAGCTATTACCAAAAAATCTGAAATTGCGTCAAAAAAAATATTAGACGAGTTCGTAAAAAACGGAATTGGAACAAAAACAGATGAAAAATATCTTTTTGAACCTGGTGACAAACTAAAATTAGCTATCAAATTACTTCAAAATGGCTCTCCCCTTGAGGAAATCTCTGTTCTGTTGGAATGGAAAGATTTTGAAGGATTGGTTGCTGAAATCCTTTCTGCTAAAGATTTTGCAGTGATAAAAAATCTAATTCTTACAAAACCTAGAATGGAAATAGATGTGATTGGCATACGTTTAGGAGTGGCAATGCTAATTGATTGCAAACATTGGAAACGCTATAGTTCTTTTGCCTTAACTGAGGCTGTAAAAAAGCAAATAGAGAGAACAAAACAGTATGTTTCAAAAACTTCTAATGCAGTAGCAGTTCCTGTGATAGTTGCTTTGTATAAAGACAAAGTTGATTTTATTGACAACGTTCCTATAGTTCCAATTTTTCAATTTTCTTCATTTGTTGATGAATTTTACGGCAATCTTGATCAGATGAGGACTATAGAAACAAACTAGATATGAAAAGGCACACTCCGCCAATCAAAAACCCTTTTGTAATTTTCAATGAGTTGTCAAGTGCCTTAGAATAATCCTCGAATATTCCCTGCCCCATGATTTTTACATCTGTGTGATTTTCCAAAATTTCATACTTTGCAGACATTGTTTTTGTTTCAGCTTGTTTGGCAATATCGAAAAACCACTTTGATAGCTTTTCAGCTCCTGTAATCAAACCCAACTGATAGTAACCATTTTTGTTTCTAGCTTTTACGGGAGCATAATGTGTATCTGATGTACAAATCTCTAATAGATTATAATCTCTTTTTGTAAAACTTTCAATGATTTTCTCTCTAACTCCATTTTCCATATTATTTGCATCGGCCCATCCGATGAAATACTTTTTACCGTTTATTACCAAGCATACTATTCCGAGACCTCCCATTCCTAAATCTTCAGTCCAAACATCCATGTCATCAGAATTTGCATATCCAAATTCAATTGGATAGTTTTCTTTTGTTATCAACGAGTCTAGACAAGACTTTGCGGCCTTTAACATGTCTTCGCCATCTTCTTTTGAAATTTCAGGACCCATTGCATTGTGGCAATCGACAATCAAAGTTCTTTTATAATTTCTATTTTTTGCATATTGTTCAATTTCTGTTTTCATGTAACTTGGAATATCTTCCATTCCGTGAGGTGAAAGTGACAAAAACAATAATGGATTATTTCCAAATAATAATCCAATTACCCTTGCTTTGTTAATTTGAACTGTTACTGGTTCTGTGCAAACAAGTCCTTCTTCTTTGACATTACTATTTCCTAGATTTTTTAGATAGTTTTCTACTTCATTTTTTGATGGTAAATTTAGTGCGTGATCTGATATGCTATGCATAACCATGGCTGAAGAATCAAGATTTTTGTAAATTAAATATGGTATATTACTTCCTCCTACAGGGTGGTATGGTCCAGGATGAATTTCTGGCAAAACCATCCTGAATTCTTTATCTCCTTTTGATGATAACAATCTAATTTGAGATGTGGATACTTTGGTTTTACTTGAACGTTGTTCCATTATTTCTTCAGCTTCGGTAAAGTCATTTCCTTGTGAAGCCAAATATGCCTGAATTGTTTTATGTGTGCTTTCCATTCCTGGTCTTCCGGCTCTATCTGTCAATACTGACCAAACACTTGCAATTATCAAAAATACTAATCCATATCCTAGTGATGTTGGATCTGTGAGAGTGGTTATCCACATTTCTTGTGGAATTAGCACTAGAAACATTGAAAGTGGTTGTACAAAACAAATGGCCCATGCTTTTTTGATACTGACTCCAAGAGTAGTTGTAAAAATCCCTATTCTAAAACTTGCAAACAATATCATTCCAAATGTCACAAAAAACAAAGATACTTCTTTAGATAATACAAAACTTGCTAACAATCCCATAAGTAGAGTTACTACCCATAACATATTTCCAAAAAGGGATGCATGAAGTGATTTGGAATATTCTTTCTTTTTTGTAAACCTAGTATCAATTAACTGTGTTACTGCCAAAACTCCTACCACCAAAGGAATTCTGAACAGGAATTCTTCTGATCCAAGATATCCCAAGTAGGTTGTAACTGTAATTACTGCTGCAATAATTAGAGATACGACTAGGGAAAAGTAATGTGATGATGGATTAATGAGTGTAAGGGAAAACCTGTTATGTATATTTGAAACATCATCTGACTGTTTTTCCATTTTTTTATCACGGAGCTAGGAAGATATCAATTGCCCATGATATTGCGATTAAGCCAATTGGAACTGAAATTACGATTTTAGGATCAACTTTGAATCCTTTTGTTTCATCTTCAAAGAAACGCATAAGACCTCCACTTGATGCTGGAAGTGGAGCTGACTTTTTCTTACTACTCATGGTAGCTTTCCTCCACAAATTTTTACATAAAAACTTTATTGTTTCTTTATCTTTTCGAGGGTCTCGATTATAGAATTGATCGATTTTAGAATATCTTGCTGTTTTTCATGATTGGATTCTTGCTCTAGCTCTTTGGATAGTCCTTCTAATTTTTTCTCCAAGGTTTCCTCCAGACTGGTTTTGGTAGTTTCTTTTTTAGGTTCTTGGGGGATCTCTTTTCTTTCAGGCTCTTTTCCACAGTTAATACACAAGGCATGACCTTCTTTTATTACTCTGACTCCTGAACAATATGGACAAGGCTCACTAAGCAGTGTTGCCCCATTTAGAAGCATTTCTGCTGCTCTTTTTGTAAGGTCCTTTGACACAAGAAAATATGGAATTTCCATCTAAAAAATCATTATTTTTCATTACAAATTTCAAACAAGGCTTAATAGTGCGTAAAATCGTATCATGATAGAACGTATGGCGGTAATTTGTAATACTTGTGGTCTACCTGAAGATTTATGCGCTTGTGGTGAACTTGCAAAAGATAGTACAAAAATAATAATTCGTCTGGAAACTAGAAGATTTAAGAAAAAAGGAACTATGATTGAAGGCC
This sequence comes from Nitrosarchaeum sp., assembly GCA_965223805.1. Taxonomy (GTDB): domain Archaea; phylum Thermoproteota; class Nitrososphaeria; order Nitrososphaerales; family Nitrosopumilaceae; genus HKST03. The sequence goes on from OZ245014.1 coordinate 2,094,946, forward strand.
TTGATCCTAAATTGAATAATTTGGAAACCGTGGCAAAAGAGCTAAAAAACAAATATGCATGTGGGGGAACTGCAAAAGAAGGATACATCTTTTTACAAGGGGATCATCGAGACACAATCAAAGATACTTTGATCACTTTAGGTTTTCCCGAGTCAAGCATAGAACTTCATTAGACCAAAATTGAAAGAATCAAATAAAATTCTTCAAAGTCTCGGAATTCCATATTCTGCGCTTTTATCTGTAATTTTTGGAATGATGCTCTTATCTTTCCCTATGGGTATGTTTGTTGTATTTCATACAGACATTGGTGGTGACATTAATTTTGAATATCCTATTGATCAGTTAGAACTTTTTACCGGCCTGGAATACCAAATACCTTTTGAGGTTACCGTTGGTGATGTGTTTGTCATTTTGTGGTCCATTTATGCAATCCTTTTTTCAATTGCAATTTTTGGACCTAAAACTGGTTTTCTTCAAACCCTTTCTCCAATTCTATCTCATGGAAAAATAGATTCACACTCTAATTATCTTGTTTCAATTACAAAATGGTTTTCAGTTTTGATTCTTGTATCTGTAATCATTACTTTTACTCAAGAAGGCCTTGGAATTCAAACTTTGCCCCCTCCAACAGATAATGACTTGGTTCAATTTTTCTATGTAACTTTGGCTCCTCTTGTAGAAGAGATAGGGTTCAGAGGATTATTAATTGGCATTCCTTTATTTGCTTTGTACTCTCACAAATCTTCTGTAAAATATTTTTTTAAATCCCTTTGGAATCCAACTGGAAATTTACATGCTTCTGATCCAAAAAAAGCCTTGATTTTGATTGTACTTGTTGGAGTGATTTTTGGATTTGCACACATTGCTACCGGTGAGCCTTGGAGTGAAGGAAAATTTGCTCAAGCTACTGCCAGTGGAATAATTCTAGGATGGTTATACTTTCGCTTTGGTTTACTTTCTGCAATCCTTGTTCATTGGGGAACAAATTATTTTATTTTCTCTTATGCAAATTTTGTATCTCAAATAAATCATATCGCCCTTGATGCTGCATTTTATCATCCTCTGATAAGTACTATGGAGATTATATTTTTGATTTCTGGAATTATTTCTGCAACGATTCTGATTCTAAATTATTTTTATTCTGATGTTAAAACAAAATTAGAGATTTAATGCTACCTTAAGGCCTTTGTACCTATTTCTAATTGTAACTTCTGTAACTCCAGCAGCTTCGGCAACATCTCGTTGAGTTTTGTTTTCCCCATTTGTAACACATGCTACATAAAGAGCAGCTGCGGCTAATCCCATGGGATCTTTTCCTGCAGAAATCTTATTTTCTTCAGCAGTCTGCAAAATCTTAGTTGCTTTTCTTTTAGTTTTTTCTGATAATCCTGCTTTGCTAGCAATTCTTGAAATACATTTAATTGGATCAACTACTGGCATTTTCAAATTAAGTTCTCTTAACAATAAACGATAACATCTTGCAATATCTTTACGTTTGATGTTACTTGATTGTCCAATATCTTTTAGTGTCCTTGGAGTCTCAGTATCTCTACAGGCAGCATACAATGCTGAAGCAATAAGAGCTGAAATTGAACGACCCCGAACCAGTCCTTTCTCTAATGCCTTTCTGTAAATGTAAGCTGCTTTTTCAATAACTGCATCTCCTACTGCAAGTTTGTCTTTTAATCTATCCAGTTCACTAAACGCTTGTCTGAAATTTCTGTCAACCGGTTCATGAACCTGACTTCTGTTGTCCCAAGTTCTTAGTCTTTCAATTGTGCTTTTCATTGATGCCGTTAATGGTTTTCCAGTTGCATCTCGATTTTGAGGATTAATTACCGTTGCCAAACCCATATCGTGCATTGCAAGAGATGTGGGAACTCCTGCTCTGCTCTTGTTTTCTCCCTCATTGGAAAAAGATCTCCATTCAGGTCCTGATTCTTCAACTTTATCTGTAATTACAAATCCACACTTTCCACAGAAATTCTCGCCGGTATTTGCATCTGTTACCAGCGTCCCCTGCCCACATCTTGGGCATCTGTCTTTTGGATTTACACTTCTGACCATTCTTCTAACCTCGCATAACGATTTATGATAATATTTAACATTTGCTGATTCATTTCTTATAAGTCTGTTGCTGATCTATGCTATTATTGTCTCCTTTTTTGTTAAAAATACAATTATTTTGAATCTAAAACAGCCTTGATTTTCTGAGCAATATCTGGTTTTTCATTTTGTTCTAAGAGAAATTCCAAGTCTTCCATATTATCGACATCCCACATTATCCTTTTTGCAAAAACCAAGGCTACGTTTCGCGTGTACTCTTTGGCAGTGTTCATGTGGATTTTGTAACTATCTTCATCGTAATGAGTTTCCATCAAATCAACTGGCATTCTAACAAGAGCATTTGTTCCATCAAATCTCCTTGATGGTACCACTATGGCAAAGTTTGGGGGAATTTTGTAATTTAAAATAAAATCGATATCTTGAGTTTTGATATAAGGTATGTCTTGAGGAAAAACAATTGATGCATCAAAATCATTTTCTAAAAGATACTTGTCTGCAAGGGCAACCGCACTGTTAACATTTTTTTCTTCATTGTCTATTATTGAGACTGCATTAAACTTCTTGCCCATCTCTAGGGCTTTTTCTTCTTTTGTCACCATTACTATTTTTTCTATTTGAGGTGAAATTGATAATATGTGTAGGATTTCTTCTAACATAATTTTACAAAGGTCTTCTTTTTGTTGCGAAGATAATTCTATTCGTGTTTTTGCTTTAGAGAAAGTCTTTACAGGAATAATTGCAGCAATTTTCAAATCACACGTGTACTTGTTTTAGTATGAAATTTGCTAAGGCATCTTCAGCTATTTTGTTTTTCATTGTAATCTTTGTATCATAAACTTTCATGTCTAGGTTTTGAATTTTTTTCACAAGCAATCTATCTTTAGAATCTACAATAATGTTTGAGCAAACATCTGAATACATTTTTGCAAGACCATATGCATTAGTTTCAATTCCTGCAGCTTCCATGTATTTTGCTGCGGGTCCTGTAATTGCTTTGTCACCAATTAGCGGACTAACTGCTACGACTTTTTTCTTTATTTTTGATAATTCTTTTCTGATTCCTTTGATTTGTAACATTGGACCTATTGATGTTAGGGGGTTTCCAGGCGCAAGAATCACAAGGTCTGCATCATGAATTGCATTTACTGCTTCTGGATTTGGACGAGCTTTGTCTGCTCCAATATACTGAATTCCTTCTACAGGATCTTTTCCTCTATGCTTTACCCAATATTCTTGAAGATGTAATTCTCCTTTGTCTGTAATTATTCTTGTTTCAACACTATTGTCAGTTACAGGAATGATGTTTGCACTTACTGCAAATTTTTCACACATCCATTTGGTAATGTCACTCAAGTTTTTTCCATTTTTCAACATGTTTGTTCGAATCAAATGTGTTGCAGCATCTCTGTCTCCTACTCTAAACCATGTCTCCTCTCCAAAAACTTCCATTTGCCTTAGAAAATTGAAGGTGTCTTTTTTAATCCCCCAACCTCTTTCTTGATCAAGTAAATCTGCAAGCCCATAAACAATAGTATCAATGTCTGGACAAACATATAGTCCATAAAGCCAGTAATTGTCTCCTACATTACTAACCACATTAACCTTGGATTCTTGAGATACAAGGCCTCTGACTAATTTTACTGAACCTGTTCCTCCTGCTAGTACTGTTATCATTGCATTTTCTCCTAAAACTGTTCAAGTCTGAATCATTAACTACATATTACTTTTTCAAAAAATATTCGATCTAGTTTTTGGTACGCTGGATAAGTTTATAACTTTCACTAGCGAGATTTTCATAGTGTCAAAGTCTGTACTCCTAACAGTATTAATTGCCGGATTGATTGTATTTGGTACTAGTTCGGCTGCATGGGGTGCACAGTTGGATGCTAGAATTAATCCAAACTCTGATACATCTAATTTCAAAATGAATTATCAAAAAACATTCTTTATTGAATATCCTAACGGCGGTCAACTATTTGATGAATTGCATACCAAAGAATGGACTATCACCGGTACTGCTGATAGCTCAAATCCTGGAGTCCAGAATCTAATAACAAAATTAAATGAAAACATTGCAGATGATGGCAGCCAGGCAAGAATTTCAGATCTTACAGTAAACTATGATTTTCACCTAAAAGGTAGAAACCTAAACACATCAATTGATTACAAGGTAGTCATTGAGGGAACCTTAGTTGATTATGTAATAACCAAAGACCAACAAAGATCACTAGTGGACTTGGGTTGGAGAGGAATTTCAACAGATGCTGAGATTGTAATTGATGGAGTCGATATTAATCATCCAATCAACTTGATTCGAGATGAAGAACCTGTAGTATACAATGTTGTATCTGGAACAGAAGCTGAAAGTATTTTAGATAAAAACTTGCTTGATGCAGACTTTATCTTAGAGCAACCATTAACAAATTGGCACTTTCTGTTTGATCCTACTGGAATTAATGTAGATGCCGGTACCTTTGGACTAGATGAGACAATCTCTGGATTTGTTGTTTCTAGTTGGACTATGGGTGAAAGTAGTATAAGAGAAGGCAGACAAGTAGAAAGAGTATTTGAAGCAGAAATTTCTGCTGATCAAAATTATATTGTTAGAAGTGTTCAATCATCTGATCAAGGAAATCTTGCAGCAATTGGATTTGGTGCATTAGATATTTTAGATGGTGTTGAAATTGCAGGTGTTACCCCAACTCCACCCGAGGGTTATGCCACAACTTCCACTGGTGAGTTTCCAGTGATGATTGTTTATGGAATGGCAGGAATGGCCGCAATTGGAGGTATTGGATTCTTTATCTTTAGTAATCGTGCTCTTAAGAGACAAGAAAATGAACAAGGTCAGACAGGTATTGACCCCAACAGATTAGTAGGATACCAAACAAGTGCTTCATCTGGTGGTTACCAAACCAACAGAGGAGAAGCTCAATTAATGGATGAATCTGATTATGCTCAAACCCGTAGTATTTATGAGGAGACTACACAACAACAAAGTCCTCCTCCTGCAGTAACCAGTACTGAAGAAGAGGCAGCCTGTGGATGTGCAGCATCTGTAGAAATGGGTTCTGAATGTGATTGTGAAATGCAAGGTGCATGTTTCTGTGATGGAACATGCAGATGTAACGCCCAAATCTGTAAAGATAATGTCAGTTCAATGAGATAAATTCAAAATTTTCTGAACTATTAAATTTGTGTGTGCTGGGAGTAACCCTCCTTCTGTTTTCACGATATTACGCTTTGCAGCCTACCTGAACCCGGTACAGGAACCTTTGGTTCTGTTTGGCTTTGCTCCATATGGGTCGGCTCTTTTCATTCCTTCTCTGGAAATCTCAGGTTTTGCCATCATCGTGCGCCAGGTTGGATTTTTTTTCTGCTCCGTTGCCAACCATCTCTGATTATCCATCTCCGGATCATATTTCCTGTATGGAGGGAGGAGTTTCCTCTGCCGTAGCAGCATTTCGTGCTCCAGCTCACACGACATGTTATGTTTTTAATTTAATTTGAATATTGTCTTTTTGGTCTTTTGCCAATAACAAATAACGTTCCCATTTCACGTTTCCATTTTTTATTACCTTTTGGATCTTTGATTTGTTTGGTTCTAGTTTCAAATCCTGCCTCTTTGAATAATTTTTTCCATTCTTGTTTTGAATGAAGGTGCATCTGTATCTTCATAATATCAGCCCATCTGGCAGTTGCTTTATTGTCTGTATAAAAATCAGTACCACAAAAAAACTGTCCTTCTGGTTTTAAAATTTTAAAGATTTTTTTCAATGCTTTTTCAATTGAATCTGCATAATACAACGATTCCATTGAGAACACAAAATCAAATTTTCCATTATATTTCCATGATTGAATGTCTGTATGAATAAAATTTTCCTTCTTTGAAATCTTTTTTTTATTTGCTTGATTGATCATTTTTTTACTTTTGTCTATGCCTATTGCTTTTTTACAGTTTTTCTCTTTTGCAATCTTTCTTACTATCCATCCATTTCCACATCCCACATCTAAAAAAGAAAATGGTTTGTCAAAAGAAATTGTTTTTAGAAATTTTAATACATTTTTGCCATGTTCTCTTTCCATTAATTCTGCTCTGCCATTTTGAGCCCATTCATCAAAAGTTTTTCGTACTGCATCCATTGAAAGGTATTGTATTTGGTTTACATTATAACCTTCGGCTTTGGATGAACGAGTTCTACGTATTTCTTATATCTGAAATTTTCAATCATAAATTGAAATAAAATTGCCTGATGAATCGTGTAGAATATGTGGAGATGTGCTTGAGGATTTGGCTAAATGCATCAAATGTAGTCGAGTAAATAGAATGATTTGCAAAAGGTGTAGAACAAAAACATGTGAGCAGTTTCATACCATTTGTATGGCCACAATTCAAACTCGAATTATCTCAAAAATCAAATCAAGTAATCACAACGTGGTTGCCTTGACTTGATATTCTAAAAATTTTTTTGAATATGAGAATCTCTATCCTTTAGCGCCCTTGACTAAATTGAATAGCTGTCTTACTGCCAATTTTGGATGGTGAGTTGCTAACTTTAGCATGTTTGAAAGCCCAAAATCTGCTTTGATAAAATCCAAAAACTCTTCAGGTTTTAATTCCTTGATAATATCTAACTCTTTATCCCAATCCTCATCAGATAACCCAATCCATCTATCTTGTACTTTTCCTGCAGAATTTATTTTTGATTGGATCTCTTTTCTCCAATTCTCCTCGTATGGCTCTAGTGCTTTTTCATCTGTCTTGCCATTTTTGATAGCTTCAGAGGCAACTATGCCTGCTACTCTTCCAAATTTGATTGCATAGCGAATTCCTTCTAAAACTAAGGGATTTGCTTGTCCTGCTGAATCTCCAACTAGAATCAAATTATTGTAAACTGTTTTTCTTGATAGTCCGTCATTTGGAATTAATCCATAATGGAATTCTATTGGGGTGATTTTTCCTAATTTGCCAATAGGTCCCACTTTATTCTCTATTAGTTCTTTGAGTCTTTCAGTTGGATCAATTGATGATTCGGGTTTTCCAATCCCGACTCCAATTCTTACGATATCTTTTGAAACAGGAAATATCCATGCATATCCTGCTGGTGAATACTTTTGACCCACCATTAACCACCATGTGTCTTTATCTACTCTCTCAGCTTTTACTTCGTATTCTGCACCTGCTCCGAATTTCTTCCACTGTGTGGCAAAATTCATTGCCTTGCAAACAGTAGATGGAAAACCACTTGCATCAATAACAACTTTGGAATTAAATTGAATTTCACCTTGAGGGTTTGTACCAGTAACCCCAATAATATCACCATTGTCATTTTTTGTCACATTGTTGATGTTTGTTTTTACAAAGATTTCAGTACCTTCTTTTTCTGCTTGTTCTGCTAACCATCGATATGTTTTTCTAACATCTAAAACTGCTGCCCTTGGCACTACATCACTAATTGTCACCTCATTATTTGGTGAGCAAAATGAATAGTTTGTGATGGGATTAAAACAATCATCTGGAATTCCAAATTCTTTAATATTTTGTATCCATGTAACTCCACTTGTCCTTACTGTTTGAGCAATTGAATCCTCTTTTTCTAAAAGGGCTACGCTAATTCCTCTTTTTGCTGCTTCAAAAGCAGCTGAAGATCCAGCAGGACCGCCACCCACTATAACTAAATCAAAATTGAACTTTTGTACCATTTAATTTGATTTCTAAATGCTTGGATATAATTTTGAGTATTATTTCTGCTATTTTTTCAAAACTGGTGATCCAGTTGAATCATTTTCTCTTTCTGGATCAAAGGTACTCATATGTGCCGGATCTCTGTGCATGTAACTATGAGTTTCGCCTATCTTCTTTCTACAGAATTTTGAATGGATTGTTTCTTGGATTTTTAATGTGGTCTCGTTTTCATGAAATAGTCTTTTTCCACACTCAGGACATGTGCTTTCAGGCATGAATTTTCTTTATATCAAATCTATTTAGATGTATGCCAATACAGTCCCATTTGAGGATTTTTTAGATAATTTTAGGTCATTCTGAGCCTATTTTTGTAATAATATTGAGTAGTGACCTTTAAAGATCATAAAAATCAGAAATATCTAATGGCAGAATACGCCCAATCATGGAGAAAAAAGATTAGAATCAAACAACTTGTAGATATCGCAAAAAGTGAACTCGGAGAAAATTACAATAATGATGACATCAAAAAAATTCAAGAAAAACTAGATTATGAGATGAAGACAAGATGGAAATTGATCAAGAATACCAGAAGAGATTATCTTGAGATAGTAGAAAAGATTCTGAGAAAAGAGTATATGTTTTGAGAGTTTGATTTTTGATTTATAGTCAGTTTGAACTTTTCATGATTCAGAGTTTTTAGCTTCTTTAATTGCATCTACAAGATTTTGTCTGAATTCATCTCGTAATCTGCTTCCGTTCCATAGCTCAATTGGCACTCTGCGTTTTTGTATCTCATATGCCTGGGATGTAAAGTCAGAAGATGTAACAACCATTGCTCTGTTTGCACCATATGAGAGCATAGAGCCCAGGGTTTTGTGTATATCAGGTCCACCGACAGGAGCCTGCCAATGCTTTACCTGTATTGCAATTTTATCACTTCCTGCCTCGGCAAGTACGTCAACTCCAAGATCTCCTTTTTCCCGTGTAACGGTAGTTTTGTATCCCTTCTTTTCAAACAATCTTGCAACAAGTCGCTCAAACTCAAAGGGTTCAAACCTTGAAAAATTATTGTTGATATCGCTTTCTGTTACAACAAAGTAGTTTGGTAAACGCAGTCTACTGTGTGGTAAACCAAAGGTTTTGGAATCTTTTCGCTTCAAATCTAAAAAGTCTACCAGACTTTCAGAGCGCTGTTTTAGTTCAGATGAAGAGATTTTGCCATCTGCATCATATATCCAAAACTCAAAGGAAAGATTTTTGAAATTTCTCTCATTGTAAATTATCTTGATAGATTTGTTTTTCAACAGACCTTTTTCGTATCTTGATTCAGAGATTGCGCCATATGGTATTTCAAAGAGGCACTGCTCTTTGGTTTTATCCATAACAAGAATTTCATCTCGTGTTAGAAGCAAAATCTCAGTTTTACCCTCAATTTCACGTTCAATATCATACAAAGACAAATCCACAGACTTGTCATGAATGTGCTGTCTCATATCTGTAACAAGCTTGTCTGTATTGGAATCAGGTTCGTTTCTCTCATAAAGATCAAACTCTTCTAAGATATAACCTGGATTTTGCTCAGCAGGAATAGAAAACGATGCAGTTTCATAACCTTCTTTCATCACAGTAACATGATACTTTCCTTCAAGTACTGCATCATCAATTAGTGGAATGTCTGTTGTCAGAGGGGTAGTTCCCATTATTCTTCTGTTGATTGTCACAATAGCATCATATGGAGTGGTGTTGATTTTGATTTGAGAAAGTCCGTTTATTCTGCGATTTATGGCATAACTCCAAATACGAAATTCCTCTCTGGCAGTATGTTTTTCTTCAAACTTTTTTGGCAGTCTAAATGTCTCTTTTTTTATCTCTGCAACGTTTTTTTTGGTGTCTTTTTCTGTTTTGGAATATTCTTTGTCTACTCTTCTTTTTATTACCAAACTGTGTCTCAAGGAGCTATAGGAACAGGATTCAATAGATGAGATTGGAATTCTCTTAAGTTCATCTCTTTCATCACCTGTATACAAAACCACATCCTTTGATGTTAGAACTAACATACCATCATCAAATATTGTCTTTCTGTCCACTATGTTATCATCTGGTTTTGGAGTATAGTTAGTTGTTGTCAGAATTTTGGGTTCAAAGGATACGGACTTGACATCATCGTTATTATCAGTATAATCTAGTTTCTTTTCTGTAGATTCTGTTGGTGGGGTTATAGGTGAGCCACACTTGGCACAGAACCTGTGTTTTTCTAATGCTTTAGTACCGCATTGAGTACAAAAGACCATTTGTTTTACAGAGTGCAATTAGGTAAATAAACAAGATCCTAGTTTTTTTATTAATATTATCGTGTCCTAGTTGCATGAGAGTACGCATCAGGATTAGTTGGATGTTCCTGTGACTTCCACCAGAATAATTAATATCCTTTACGAATGATTTCTCAACATTGGTTTTAATAGAATATGATTGATGTCAGATATGGAAATTGCACATATTCTTGTAAAATGCGATGATAATGAAAATGATGAGGTACTGGATGACATAAAATCAATAAATGAAGTCAAAGAAATTAAAAAGACGTTTGGAGCATATAATGCAGTGATAAGACTTGAAGCTGAGTCTGTCTCAAAAATCAAGAAAGTAATATCTGAGAAGATACGAAACAGACATGGAATTCTAAATACACTGACACTTGTAACTGCATAATTGTATGTGTCATTTCAATTGTCAGTAAGATCTATAAACTATGATCTTTTCTCTATTCTAATGTCTGATTCTGTCATTCCTAGATGGTGGGAAGGAATGACTGAGGAATTAGAACATGATGTTGAATGTGATGTTTCTAATGTTGTTTTAGATACAAAGGCTCTAAACGCTTAAGTCTGGAGCCGGGAGGGAGATTTGAACGCGACCGTTCGGAGCCCTTCTAAAATAAATAAGAACAATTCAATATATCATCACAAAGAAGTTTAGACGAATTTTGCAATAGATAGATTAGGGGGTTGAACTATTTGTTTGTCTCCCTCGGCGGGAGTCGAAAAAAATGTTCAAATCCCTGAACGTAGATTTTGGCTTTTAGGCATCAATTGACTAGACTAAGGATTTACTTCTAAATTCATTCATCGTGTTTTGCCTAAAATCTGGATCTTGTATGGTTTCTCTCATTTGTTGTGAAAAAATGGAACCAAAATTCATGGCTAGGACCTGGTCATATAGAATAACATCATCATCTTGATATTGTATTTTATCCAACAATAATTCAATTACAATGACAACTGTCCAAACTATCTCTAAATTATATCAAGATAAACTATGGAAATTAAGAATTCTCACATTCATTGCTGGTGCAGTGGTTATGGGCTTGGAGATTGTTACAAGCAGAATTCTAACACCTGTCTTTGGCAGTACAATATACACCTGGGGAAGTTTGATTGGGATAATTCTGAGTGGTTTGAGCTTGGGTTATTATTTAGGTGGAAAAGTTGCTGATGATCATCCAAAGTTTGAAAAGATTTGTGGGATTGTTTTTTCAGTCGGATTGTTTATTGTAGCGATTCCATTTTTTGCCTCTTCGGTTGTAGATTTTACCATTGCAGTATTTCCTGGCACTCAATTTACTCCATTGGTTGCAACATTTTTGTTGTTAATGCTTCCTTCTGTTTTACTTGGTTTTGTATCTCCATATGTAATCAAGCTTGGAACAAGCACATTGCAAAGAGTTGGAAACATTTCTGGAAATCTTTATTCAATTGCTACAATTGGTAGCATCTTTGGCACATTTGTAACAGTATTTGTCTTGATTCCAAACATTGCAGTAAATCAGATAATTTTCGGACTTGGAATTGTATTGATTGCAAGCTCCTTGATTGGTCTCAAGGCATCTCCTAAAATCATTACAGTTGCAATTGTAATAATTTTGATAGTTCCTTGGTCTTCATTGTCGGTAAATACAATCTCGCATAATGGAAAACTGATCTATGAAAAAGAAACTCTCTTTAGTCATTTGGACATTGTAGAGTATGGAAGTAACATAAGCATGTATCTTGATGGCATGAGACACAGCTCAATGAATATCAATGATCCCCTAGATTTGGTAATAGACTATACTGAATACTTTCACTTGGGTATGCTCTTTAATCCCACAGCTACTGATATTTTGTTTATTGGTGGTGGAGGATTTACCGGTCCAAAAAATTTTCTTGCATTATATACTGACACAAAAATAGACACAATCGAGATTGATTCAGACGTAATTGATGCAGCAAAATCATATTTTGATTTGGAGGACAACAATCCAAGGCTTCAGATATTCAATGATGATGCAAGAAAACACCTGTCTACATTTGGTAAAAAATACGACGTGGTAGTTTTGGATGCATATGCAGCAAACTATGTGCCATATCATTTGATGACACAAGAATTCTTTCAGATAGTTGAGAAAAGACTAGAACCAGACGGTGTTGTGGTATCTAATTTTATAGGCTCCATTGAAGGAGAAAATTCCCAGCTAGTTAAGGCTGCATACAAGACAATGAAGGAGACATTTCCAGTATCATACGTCTTTCCTACAGAAGATAAACCAACAAATGTGCAAAATATCATGATAGTCTCATCAAACCAGCCATATGAATTTGATAGACTTACACTCTTGGAGATGGCAAAAAATAGCCCTGCAAACCGCTATCTAGTTGATGAACTAAGCAAACCTGAGCACTTCTATGAAGGAATAGTTGATACGTCAGATGTTCCATTTCTAACTGACCAGCACAATCCATCCGAAGTCCTGATTAATCCACTTACTAGCAAGCCATATGTGAATGAATTTCAAAGTGAGCAAATAGAAAAGAAAGAACATCGAGATGACCTGATTAATTTGGGATTAGGCATAGCATTATCTGGAATTGCAGCAATATGGTTGCTCTATTTTAAAAAGAAGGTATGGAATCCTGAATTACCTTCATCATCACCATCATCTTAGTAGGATACAGTAGTTTTACACTTGTAAAGTACAGTTAATAAATAAACCCGAATCTGACTTTTGATATTATTGGAAGAAAATGAAACATCTGAAAACAACATAGTAGTTGCTCGGAAATCATATAATGGAAAAATGATAATTGGCATCATTATTGCAGTTGGAGTTGCAGCATTTTTTGGAGGCTATGTCTTTGCAACAGAAACAGTAGAGCCTGAGCAGATAATCATACAAGACTCATCTGAAATTCTTGGAAATACTCGACAACCTCAAGGATCCACGCAAGGTCCATCACAACCATCAAAGCTGTTTGTCTCATCAGATGATGATCCCATAAGAGGGGATCCTAATGCCAGAATCACAATCATAGAGTTTTCAGACTTTCAGTGTCCGTTTTGTGCAAAATTTCACTATGATACATTACCGCTTTTGATGCAAAATTACATTGATACTGGCAAAGCCAAATTGGTATACAGAGATTTCCCAATTGAAAGTATTCATCCAAATGCAGTTCCTGCAGCCCATGCTTCAGAGTGTGCCGACGATCAAGGAAAATTCTGGGAAATGCATGACAGGATTTTTGAGAGCCAAAGAGACTGGCAGAATCTCGAGGTTCTGGAATCAGTAGAACTGTTCAAAGAATATGCCCTTGATTTGGGCATAAATGGAGATGAGTTTGATTCTTGTATGTCCACTGCAAAGCATATTGATGAGATTAGAAAGGATCTGGAAGACGGTCAAACTTATGGTGTGACAGGCACACCTGGATTTTTTGTAGGCAATGAGGAAGTAGGGTTTACAAAGATAATTGGCGCTCAGCCTTTCTCATCATTTCAGAGAGCAATAGACAGTTTGGAAGAATAAGTAGCATCTATTTCAGAGATTTAATGCCAGACAAAGTTTCTTTTCTTTTGCATGTTTTTTCTTGCTCTGCCTGCTCTGGGCGTAATTCGCAATTTTACTTTACAACATGGACATCGAGTATCGTTACAAATTAGAAATGATTCGCATATTGAACAGAGTTTTTGTCCTATTTCATACCTGCGTTTACCTTTGTATCCTGTTGCTTTGAATCTGACGCAGATCCCTTTACAGACATTCATTGGCTTGTTTCTATCTTAGAAAATTTTGATTCGATATTTAACTAGGCTAGATTACATTTGTAAAGTCAAGCGAATAAATATCAAAGAAAGACATAACATTTGTGCCATACTCACTTGATGAAACAGACATTGCAATCCTAAATTCCCTTATTGAAGACGGCAGGAAATCATTTCGACAAATATCAAGGGAGCTTAAGATCAGCACTCCCACAGTAAAATTTCGTTACCAGAGACTAGTCAACATAGGCCTGATAAAGGGTGTTGTCCCAATAATTGACACTACAAAACTAGAGAAAAAACAAGAATCAAAGTTATGTCATTGCCATACAGAACATGATACTCCTACCATAAAATTATCAAAGAACATGACAGTTGAGTTGATTTGTGATTATTGTGATGGTCCAATTGGTGCAAAACCTGCAACTCTAAAGTTTGCAGATATTGAGAGATTCTTTTGCTGCAACTCTTGTAAGTCATTATACAAAGAAAAATACAAAGGAAGAATTGAATCAATCGTAGAAAAATTCCAAGACAAAGTAAAAAATAATGCAATAAGGTCTGTCATAACTATAGGTTCATTTTTTGTAATAAGTGGTGTTTGTTTGGATCATGGAATAAAACACTTGATGCATTCAGTACCAATTTAATCTAGATAACATATCTCTATATTTTCAGTTATTACTCAAGTCAGAAACAAATAAAATTCTATGTCTAATCTCATTAGACTTTTTTTAATGATCTCAATTACTTATGTAAAGATATCTCAAAAAGATAATTTTACATTTGTAAATCACTATGGTTAATTATCTGCCTATTTTACCATTAAATGAATCAATATTATGAAAAGCTCACGAATTGTTCTTGGCGGGTTACTAGTTGCAAGCTTGGTCCTTGTTTTTTTGGCCGGTTCTCCTGACACTTATTTTTACTCGACACAGGAAAACACGTTTGCAGATTCCCTTTCTGCCAAGATCATTCCATCAATAAATGCAGAAACAGATTCTTCATCATCTTCTTATGAACTTTCACTACCAGAAATTTTTGAGAAAACAGAAGAGGGTGTTGTCAGCATTACAGTAAAAAAACATACGGCATTAGGTGATATTGGTGGTTTTGGTTCTGGGTTTGTATATGATATTAAAGGCCATATCATAACAAACAACCACGTTGTAGAAGATGCCACAAGCATTGATGTAACATTTGTCAATGGCAAATCATACAAAGCCCAAATTGTGGGAACGGATCCTTTTACAGACATTGCAGTAATTCAGGTACAAATAGACGATGATGCCAATCTGCTAAAACCACTTCCAATGGGGAATTCATCCCAACTAAAAGTCGGTGAAAAAATTGCTGCAATAGGCAATCCATTTGGACTATCAGGCTCAATGACTGCTGGAATTGTCAGTCAAATGGGAAGACTACTACCTTCACAGGAATCTGGATTTTCCATTCCAGATGTAATTCAAACAGATGCTGCAATAAACCCAGGAAACTCGGGAGGACCGTTGCTTAACATGAAGGCCCAAGTGGTTGGAATTACAACTGCAATATTCTCAAATGGAGGAGACTTTGCGGGGGTAGGTTTTGCAGTACCCTCAAAGACAGTATCAAAAATTGTCCCAAGTCTTATCGAAAATGGAGAATACAGACAACCCTGGATTGGAATAACTACCATAGACGTCAATCCTGATCTTGCAGATATATTAGAATTAGAACATGCAAAAGGAGTCATGGTAATGACTGTTGTAAAAGATAGTCCAGCAGACAAGGCAGGATTGCAAGGTTCATCGCAAACAGTCATGTTTGAAGAAATGGAATACAAAGTAGGAGGAGACATCATACTATCAATAGATGACCAAAAGGTTCGAAAGATAGATGACATACTAATTCATCTTCAAAGAGAAAAGAACGTTGATGATAAAATCAATTTAGGGATATTACGTGATGGACAACCAATGAACATTACAGTAAAACTTGAGCAAAGACCAAATCTTTAGAGTCCAAGTTTTTCAATCAATTGCTGTTTTTTTGGAACTCCTGTGAACTCTAGTTTATCATCAATGACAATTCCCGGAGCTGTAAAGATTGGATACATTTGCAGATATTCTGGTTTTTCCGTAACATCAATCACACCATAAGGTATCTTCAAGTCATCTAACATCTTTTCAACTGTACTACAACTGATACAATCAGGAGTTGTCAAAATCAAGACGGTGGAACTAGTCATCTTTTTCTTCTTCTATAAATTGTTCTGGATTGTTCTCAAAGGCCCATCTGCAACTGGCACAACAGAACCTATACTCTTTGCCATTATGAGTTGTAGAATCGTTATTCTTTTCGGAAATCTCCATTCCACATACGGGATCTTTCATATAGTCACCTCCCGAATTTTACGGACAGAATATACAAAGATTGGTATCGTTATCAGTCCTGCCAATAATACTACATAGAAGTTTTTGATGGATATGGAATGTGCAAAGTGACTATGATCATGTTCATGATCATCCATCTCAAATTCAGATGGAATTGGAGTCATCTCAATTAGTCTGTTCCATCCCTGATGAATAAATGTCTCCTCGTACCATTCGTGGCCCTCTGGCAATCCATTGATTATCAGAAATGAACCAATCACAATAAGCATCCATCCTGATGCCCTCTCAATTGATGCACGCTTGACAGTCAGGCTTTTTGTTGCATTTATTCCAAGTATTGCAAGAACTGACATCAAAATTAGTGGGATTGCTCTTCCAACACCATGCACCACACCTAGTGATGCGCCAATCTCCATACTTCCAGTTCCTGCGATGTAAATCAATAACCAGTAGAACAGCGGATTTGGGCAACCAACTCCTGCATTTCCCAACAATAAACCCATGAAAAATGATTTTGCGTAATCTCCTCGTTTTTGTATGAATTTGGGAGTTCCCGAATACGATGGCAACCTCAAAGAGATTATCTTTAGCTGAGACAATCCAAAGACAAAGGCAGCAATTCCTGCAATCAAAAACATGAAAGTAGAGGCTTGATCAAGTGATGTGCTCTGTCCTATTGCTGCAATTCCCATGCCATAAGATGCAATTGTAATGGTCAGACCTGCACCAAAGAGTAATGCCATGAAGAGTCCCTTCTTGTATCCCTGACCCATACTTAGTGGAACAATTATGAAGACAAGGGGAAGAGTGCATGGCAGTACTATCATTGAGAGACCGGCAACGTATGCAATTACAATCCATGAAAGATACGATGCATGTTCTTTTCCTTCAATAATTGATGATGTGCCAATGGAAAAAACAACTCCAACAAAGATTAACGAAAATAATCCAAATGAAACTAGTACAATTGATTTTTTTGCAACTTGTTGTTGTGACACATGTTTCTATATGATACATTGATACTTAATCACCAAACTTTACAATTGTAAAGTCATTTTCTTTTATGTGAAAAAAACTGCAATAAATTAAACTGGAAAAAAATGATAAATCACAAATATCACACAGATAATGTGTTGTGTGTAAAATACAAGGAAATTAGTAATAATCATAAATTTAGATTAAGAGAAAAAATTCAAACCGGCATAACAATTATGGTAATCTTTGTTGTATTGTTTTCAATCCCAGAGTCATTTGCTAAAGAAGAAGAACCATCTGAATCATGGGAAACCTTGTCTGAGCTACCCGAACGTAGAACATCTAGTGCTGCAGTAACTTTAGATGACAAGGTGTACGTGATTGGAGGTTTGAACAACAAAGATGAAGATACTGACACTGTTTTTGTTTATGAGCCTAAAAATGACAAGTGGTCAAGTGCAGCTTCTCTTCCCTTGCCACTGCATCATATGGGAGCAGCCACACATGAAGGTAAAATCTATGTTGTTGGGGGTTATGTCGGCAATTGGATTCCATCTGATTCTCTGATAATTTATGAACCAAATACTGATTCATGGGAATTTGGAGAAAAGATGCCTACTGCAAGAGGAGCACTGATTGCCGAATTTGTTGATGGCAAACTTTATGCAATTGGAGGATTTGGCAATGGAACTCACACAACAGTGGAGGCATATGATCCTGCAAATGATTCTTGGAGTACAAAAAAGGATATGCCAACTGCAAGGGAACACCTTGCATCTGCAGTAGTAGATGACAAACTTTATGCAATTGGAGGATTTGCAAAAGAGATTGGCAATCTTGATGCGAATGAAATGTATGATCCAAAAACTGACACTTGGGAAACTCTGGAACCAATGCCAACTAAAAGAAACGGTCTTAGTGCCTCAGTGTTAAATGGAGTGATTTTTGCATTTGGTGGAGAAGACACAAGAAAAACGTTTGTTGAAAATGAAGCATACATTCCAGAAGAAGGTACGTGGTATACATTACAACCTCTTCTTGTCCCAAGACAAGGACTATTCTCATCTGTTGTGGATGACACAATCTATGTGATGGGTGGCGGAATAGCACCTGGTGCAAGTTATAGTAATCTGAATCATGCATATCAAAACAATACCATTCCCGAATTTGGAACAATAGCTGTTATGATTTTAGCAGTTGCGATAGTATCCATCATCGTGTTTTCTGCAAAATCAAGATTAAGTATTGTACCAAAATCATAAGACAGAAATTTTCATTTTTATATTTTATGATTCTATTTGGATGTAAGTGGAATTTTCTCCATCAAATTATGGGTTGACGGTAATTTCTGTTATCATTCCAGCTTCTGCATGCTCTAAGATATGGCAATGCATCGCCCACTGGCCGGGATTTGAAAACTCTACCAAAATATCTACTGTACTACCAGTGGGTACCAGTACCGAATCCTTCCATGCCAAGTTTTCATTTGGCACTCCATTCTCATTTAGAACCAAGAATCTCTGACCATGAAGATGTATTGGGTGCTGCATGGGATGAGCAGAATCAGGACTGTTTACAAGCCTGATTTTCTTTACATCTCCAACATTTGCTTGGTAATTGATATCAAAGCCTTCTTTTCCAGTTTTGGCATCACGCAGGATCCAGTTTGTGTTCTCATCGTTTGACATTGCATTCATTTGTGACATTTCGTCTTCCCACTCTATTGGTTTGAGTTTTAATTCATGCTTGTTCATTGCCATGGTTTCATGTTGCTTGTCTATTGACATTTTTCCATGATCAGACATTTCTGAATGACTATCTTTCATAACCATAGCATCAGTCATCATCATCTTCAAATCAAATTCAAGTTCCAAATCGGATTCTGCTGAAAAGAATTTTCTAAAGGGTTCTATTTCCCGTATTATCTCTTCATTTTCAACAGTTTTGTAAAAACTAGCACTGTTTTCTACTGCTGATGAAGGTATGACAATGACTTTACCAAGCACATAAATTTTTTCAGGAGTGTTGTGAAGAATATCAAATTCTCCTACGTTCTCAAACAAAACATCTACAGTTCTTCTTTCTGATGATGCGATAATTACAGAATTTACAATTGTTTCTTTTTCATAATTGCTTGCATCATCTCCAACCAACTTCATCTTGTGTTGATCAATTCCAAAATCAAAAGTTCGTGTGTTTGCAGTGCTGGTAAGATAAAATCTGGCAATGTCTCCCTGTCTTACCTCTAAGGAGTAATCTGCATTTCCGTTAATCAGCATTGTGTTGCCAAATCGACCCATCAATGTTTTGGTGGTCATCTCTGAATCAAATTTCTCAAGATTGCCATCAACAATTGAAATATCATCTAAAATTAGTGGTATCTTATAATCTACTTGTGAAGATTTGCCTGATTCAACCAAGATGTTTCCATAAAGCCCCTTTTCCATCTGTATTTCTGTTCTCACATGCGGATGATACAGAAAAATTCCTTCATCTGGAAATTTGAGATTATACTCAAAGGTGTCACCTGGTTGGATTGGATCCTGTGTTATTCCTGGAACCCCATCATTAGTGTAATCAAGTCTTAATCCATGCCAATGAACAGTAGTTGGAAAATCAATATTGTTTGTAAATTGTACTGTAACATTGTCACCTTGGTTTACTTTGATTAATGGTCCTGGAGTTTGATCGTTATACCCATACATCTCTAAGGTTTTTCCATCAATTGTGTTTGTTATCATACCTGCAGACAGCTCAAAAGTGCTATTGTTGGAAAGCTCAACAACTGGAATATCAGAGATCAACTGAGGATAATGAACTTTTTTGGGTATTTTTTCTACTTGTTGTGAATAGGAGTATGTTTCAGAACATAGTTTGTCTCCACAGACAATACCTGCAGTTGCTTTTCCAAAGCTTTTTGGATATAATCCCGTACCTTTAGCCTTTAGAGCATCTACATAATCAATACTGCCAACAAACAACATTATTGAAAATAAAGCAAATAGCATCAAAGAAATTTGAATTTTCATGTCTGATTCATAATTCCATGTTGTATTTTGTATAAAAAACCATTGTACTTCTCAAGTTTTTCACTTTACAGTCGTAAAGGAGCCAACTTAAATTTAACAAATGCATACGAGATTATGTGAAAAGTTATCTGTTAACTGGAATCTTAATTTTTACAATTACAATTATTTCATTATCATTGCTTTCTGAACAAGTTTTTGCACAAAGTAACATGCCAATGTCACCAAGACAGCAGATGTCTACTCTAAATGATCCTAGCCAAATTCAATGCAGAGAAGGTTTTGTCATGATGATGCGTGGAACAACTGACAACCCAGTCTGTGTAAATCCAAATACCTCATTGAGATTGGCAGATAGAGGATGGGGAAATTTTGACATGAACATGATGATAGATAATAACCCCCAACAATTTCAAGGTCTAGCAAATAGTATGATGAACAATCCAAATACCAACAAACTTTGGTATGATGTTGGATTTGAACCAAACAATAAGCAAAACTTTGCTGATCAAATTACCTCATCAATGATGCAAAATCCTCAGAAGATGAACCCCATGATGAATTTTATGATGAGTGACCCAGAACTAAGACAACAGATGATTGACCAGATGATGCAGAATCAACAGATGATGCAAACAATACGAGGAAATAGCACCATGATGGGAATGATGACGATGGATGGACAACCTATGATGATGAATCAAGGAATGAGGGGTATGATGAATGATCCTGAAACAAGACAAGAAATGATGAACATGATGATAGACAATCCACAGATGATGCAAGACATGATGAACAATAGACATATGATGAACATGATGAATCAAGGCATGATGATGGGACCGATGATGGGTTCAGATATGATGATGAATAACAAAAACATGATGGATAAAAACCAAGGCATGATGATGGGAAAAGGACCGATGATGGGAGGAGGTATGGGTCAGAACATGATGATGACTATAAACAATACCAGTATGATGGGCTCAATGATGAGTGATCCAGAACTAAGACAACAGATGATTGACCAGATGATGAACAATCCTCAGATGATGCAAGACATGATGACAAACAATCAGATGAGAGACATGATGGGAATGAATCCTATGATGAATGATTGGCAAGTACAGAATCAACAGATGATGCAAGACATGATGAACCAAATGATGAGTGATCCTGAGATTATGCAACAGATGAACGATATGATGTTAAACAACCCATGGCATATGAGAGGAATGATGATGAACAACATGATGAGTTCTATGATGAGTGATCCAGAACTAAGACAACAGATGATTGACCAGATGATGCAGAATCAGGACATGATGCAAAGTATATTACAGCATCAACAATTCATGCAACAGTTGAATAACCCATAAAAATTCAGTTTTTAAAATATTGTTTTAAAATAATATTTGCAGCATTCTTTATTTGCTATCTACTCTAAAGTAATTACACTGGATTCCAAGAAAAAATAATTTTGTGATTATTGTCCTGAAGACAAGTGTCTATTATACTGTGATATTGCAACCCAAAGAGAGCAAGGGCTTCAATTGTGATTGCTAACATTTCCAGTATATTGTTGCTGACAAATTAAGAATACATATTTTTTTCAAATTATTTAGTATCCACGTAGAAAAGTTATCAAGGAAGAAAGATTTGTGCTAGAAATTAATCCCTTAATCGATCCAACATGTGGTATAAATCAAACTTTTATCAATAATTATTATTATTGTTCTTGCAATTATTATAGGATGAATCCATCGCCCAAAAAATCACCCAAGAAAGAAGAACGCCTAGAATCAATTAAGAAAGTTCATGGTCAAAAAAGCTCAAAATTCACAACCCGAATGGAAGATTATCTGGAAGTGATATCAGAGTTAATTGAACTCAAAGGATATGCAACACCCACAGACATTTCAAATTACATGAATGTTAGTCCTCCTAGCGTTACCAAAATGCTTCGAAGGTTAGATGAGGAAAAGTACATTGAATACACAAAATATCAAGGACTAAAGTTAACTGTATTAGGAAAAACAATAGCAAATGAGATTAGACAAAAGCATACCGACCTCTTAGAATTTTTTGAGATTCTCGGTATTGACAATTCCACTGCCAACCAAGATGTGGAAGGAATAGAACACCATCTAAATTCAAAAACTACAAGACAGTTAAGAAAATTTATTATTTTTTTGCGATCAAAACCTCATTTGCTTTCCGAATTTAGAAGATCAAATTTTTGAATATGCCCTTGCTTTTAACCAAATTTGTCTAGAAATTTGCCTAAGGCTAATAAAGTTAGCCTAGGCTAAATTTATATCCATGAAAGATTGTGTAGACACATCTAATGAATCAACACTTCAACTCACGTACAGTGATGATAATCGCTTTGTCTGTCACTGTTGGGATATCTTCAATATTTTTTGTGATGCCTGAAATGATCAATGCCCAATCTGAAGAGAAAGTCTTTGTGACGCATACTGGTGGGATAGTTAAGACTACTGGTGAAGTAATTGATCCTCTGTATGTTGAATCAACTTTGGAATTTGACCCAATGGAATATCTAAGAGATTTTGATTATGGTGAGGCCACACCGTTACCAGACGGTACAACATTACGAGAATACACTATTGTTGCAGAAGATGATAAAATTATGGAGATTTCTCCTGGTGTTTTTTACAATGTCTGGACCTTTAATGGCAGTGTTCCTGGACCAACCATACGTGCAACTGAAGGCGACACAGTTAGAATAAATTTCATAAATAATGGATCAAAGCAGCATACAATTCACTTTCATGGCATACATCCAGCTGGAATGGATGGCGTATTTGAGCCAGTAGGTGCCGGTGGAGGACAGTTTACCTATGAATTTATTGCAGGTCCTGCTGGAGTTCATCCGTATCACTGCCATGTTATGCCTCTTGAGGAGCACATCGTTCATGGACTCTATGGAGTCTTTATTGTAGATCCTAAAGAAGGAAGACCTGCAGCAGATGAAATGGTCATGGTTCTAAATGGTTTTGACACTGATTTTGACACTGAAAATAATTTCTATTCCGCAAACACAATTCCATTCTACTATCAACACCACCCTATTCAAATAAGTGCCAATGAGTTGATTCGAGTTTATGTTGTTAATATGGTTGAATTTGATCCTATAAACAACTTCCATTTGCATGGAAATCTCTACAAATATTATCCAACAGGAACTGACCTTGTCCCCTCATCTTATACAGACATGATCACATTATCTCAAACAGAAAGAGGCATAATGGAATTTGAATATACGTATCCTGGAAAGTATCTGTTCCATGCTCATAAGGTAGAGTTTTCAGAAAAAGGTTGGGTGGGGATATTCCTAGTTTCTGATGAAGATTCAAACTCTGAGGAAGAGGTTCCAACAGGAGTCACACAAGAATATGGAACTTGATAAAAAATCCTCAAAGGCAAAGACTGTGGCAAGTGGGTTAATCCCATTTGCTTTTGTAGTCTTGATGATCATCTACATCTTTGGCCCCGGATCTGATCTCTTAGATTTGGGGGTACCACTCCCAGAAGTAACAATAGAGATTGTAGAATTTGTAGATTCTGAAATACAGGCAACTGTTAGAAATACTGGTCCTATTCCTGTCGAAATTGTTATGGCAGATGTCAATGACAGAATACAACCTGCAGCTATTGAACCAGACAGATTTTTGGAAAGATATGAGACAGCATTAGTGAGAATACCATTTGAGTGGAATGAAGCAGAACCATACATAATTGGAATCACGATTGAAGATGGAACTAGATTTGAAAAAGAAGTAGAAGCTGCAGCACCTAGACTTGAACCAAGTTCAGAGTTGATAGGATTTTTTGCAATAATTGGTACCTATGTTGGAATAATTCCTGTGATGATCGGATTGATGTGGTTTCCTTTTATCAAGAGACTGAGTAAAAACAAGTATCATTTCTTTTTGGCATTAACTGCTGGTCTTTTGCTGTTCTTGGGGATTGATTCTATAGAAGAAGCTTTGGAAGTATCTGAAGAAAATCTTGCAGGTAGTTTCAATGGAGCCTTGCTTGTATCAACTGTGGTAATACTATCTTTTCTTGGATTGTATTATTCTGGTGAAAAGCTAGTTCAAAGAGCAAAGGATTCACCATATGCAAAACCGGTCGCCATTGCCCTGATGATTTCCATCGGTATTGGACTCCATAATTTTGGAGAAGGATTGGCAATAGGAGCTGCTGTAGGTCTTGGTCAGGTAGCACTAAGCACCTTTCTTATTGTAGGTTTTGCATTGCACAACACTACTGAAGGTATTGCAATTGCTTCTCCAATGGCCAGAGGAAAACCAATGATTGGAAAACTTGCAGCTATGGGAATGATAGCAGGCGCTCCTGCAATTTTTGGTGCATGGCTTGGAGGATTCATGTACTCTCCATTTTCTGCAATAGTATTTTTGTCTGTGGGGGCAGGTGCAATATTTCAGGTAATCTTGACCATAATGAAATGGCTTCAACAAGAAAATGAAAACCGTCTTTCGAGTGCTTCAATCGTTTCTGGAATTGCAGCAGGTATGCTTGTAATGTATTTGACAAGCATCTTTGTTTAATTCATAATTTGTAAAAAGTGTGAATAATAACAATACGAGAAATTATTAGAACACATTCAACATAACTAATTTCACTAGGTTAATTGTAATGGTTCAATCATTTTTTCAAATACTTTAAAAATTTGGATGACATTTCATTAAAAAAAATTAAATCCAAATTTTAAATGATTTCTATCATTCAGTAAATACTAATTTTTCCATTTTAACAATCGTAAACTATTTGTTTTTAATATTGTTAAATTTAGCAAAATACAAAATGGTAAGTTCCAAGAAAAAATTTGCAATATTTCCAATTATAGTTATTGTCGGAATAATAACGATTGTTTTTGCATTATCTTCTGAAACAAGTCAAGAACAACAGAACGTTGCTAAAAACCCAAGAGTGATGGAATGGAGACACATACATGGCTTGGGTTTGGATCCAAGTAACCCAAATCTTCTGTTTATAGCAACACATGGAGACTTTTATCACAGCAAAAATGGCGGACCACCTGCTAAGGTTGACAAGATAAGGGCAGATTACATGGCATTTAGTGCTCCATATAACAAGAATGCTCCGCTTTATGCAAGTGGACATCCTTCGACTGGAGGCAATACTGGCCTGATTAAAAGTTCAGATGGCGGAATTACCTGGGAACAGGTTGCAACAGTGCTTGATCCACCAATAGATTTTCACGCAATGGCAGTTAGCAAAACTGATCCAAACTTAATCATAGGATTTGATAGTGCAAACAGAGGATTATTCAAGACAACTGATGCTGGAAAAACATGGGTTACTATTGATTATCCAAATCGCATCTCTGCATTGACAATCTCACCTCATGATTCAGACCTTATTTTTGCTGGAACCCAAAATGGAATCTACAAAACAATTGATGGAGGAAAAACCTGGAATCATATTTCCTACAAAGGATTGAATGTATTTGCTTTAGCATTTGATGAACCAGGGACATTGTATGGTTCTGTTGGTACATTTGGACTGGTAAAATCAGAGGACGACGGAAAAACCTGGGAAGACCTGCCAGAAATTATAGATTTGACAATTACAAGCTTTGCACTTGACTATTCAAATAAGATAATTTATGTCAGTGGCTACTCGTCTGAGGGTTTTCAGGAATTGTACAAAATGCCTTATGATTTGGATTCTTATGATCTGATTGCAACAAACAAGATTGAATAGATTTATTCTACTATCTGAATGCTCAGTTTCTTCATTTTTGAAAGTAGATGAAATATGAGAGGAATTAATTGCTGTGTGGGTTTACAATATCCACATACAATTCCGATAATATCTTCAACCATAATTTCAATTTTGCAAAATTATATTGACCACAGTAGAGAAATTTTTTCTCTACTGTGGAATAAAGACAGTGCTATAAGCACATGTTACAATTGTAAACATCAAGTTTTTTATCTTTGCTCAAATGCTGTTAGTTAATGAAAATACAGACAAAGACAGTATTTACACTAGCAGCAGTTTTTGTGACTGCGATCATGCTGAGTGTTCCGCCAACAGCATTTGCACAATCAACTGTAGTTTGTAACAAACATTGGAAGTAATGATGTTGCAGTTATAGATTTAAACGAAAAGGAAATAATAAAACGAATTTCAGTCAGTAAGGGACATCATGGAATTGACATTTCGCCAACTGGAAATAAAATATTTGTTTCCGGAATTGGTGATGACAAGATAAATGTAATTGATACCACATCACTTGAGGTAATAAAGCAGATAACTGTAGGTAATGGACCCCACGGATTGAGAACAGATTCTAGTGGAACCGAATTGTTTGTTGGTGTAACTCAAACAAATGAAGTTGTTGTAATTGATACTGAAACTCTGGAAATAACAGACAGGTTAAATCCAGGCAATGTTCCATTCTGGGTTGCAATTCCTGGAAATCCATGAAATTCAAATTTCTTTAGTGAATTCAGAGTCAATTCAAGAATGATGTCTGATTAATTCAAGATATGAAAGCATATACACACTTGATGATGACACCATTACTGGAGAATAATTATCTTTTTCATATAATAACGAATTACCAAATTTATTTTTAATTTGTATGAAATTAAGAAATAACACCATTTGTTTAACTAAACTAAAATCAACTATGATAATTTGATAATCAGTTTTATTTTATAATGAATGACTGGAATTGTCATGTACAAACAACTCTTTGTATGTTCAATGATTTTTTCTCTGTTAGTTATGGTTCCCATTACTGTTCATGCCGAACATATATTCAAGGACAGAGAAGCTTTTGCACAATATCTTGATATTGCACAGATAATGGCTGAAAAATTTGTCTTTGAGGTTGGTGATAACACCTATGATGTGTATTATGGGTATAAGGGAAGTCTTGACTCTGTAGGTGATGAGTTTGTCCCTCATACTTTAGAGTCCATGAGGATAAACGAAGAAAGAAAATCCATTCAAATTTCCATGGATGAAATTTCTTCTAAAACTGACATGTGGGTAAGAGTACCAGAAGAAGTGCTTTATGCTGAAAATGAAAAATTCCAAGTTCTAATTAATGGGAAAGATACTGGCTATGATTTGATGAAATTTCCCAATGATTATGTAGTGGGGTTTGTCATTTCAGAAGACAGTAAAGATATTGAAATTATTGGAACAAAAGTGATTCCAGAATTTGGAACTATTGCAATTATGATTCTTGCCGTTGCAATCACAAGTATCATCATAGTCACTGCAAAATCTAGAATCTCATTACGAGTATGACTTCATTTATTTTCAAAAAAATTTCTTAAGCATTTTTCTAAATCATTGATTCTCACATGGTTGCAGAATTTTGAATTGTATCTGCTAACTCAGATTATCTTCAAAAAACCACAATGTTTTTTGCCAGGCATCCTTTGATTCATCAGGTGCGTATCTATCACCAGAAGGATTTGCAAATGCGTGGTTTACTCCAGGATATATGGTAATGTCATTTTCTATTCCAATTTCATTTAATGATGATTCAAATTCATTTACTGTCTCTGGAGGGATTCCAGAATCAAGTTCTGCAAAAATACCCAGCACTGGCCAGTTGATCTTGGATAATTCTTCAGTGTCGGTTACCAGCTGACCGTAATAGATCACAGTTGCATCCATAGCTTCATTGTTTAGTGCAAGATTTAGTGATTGACCTCCACCAAAGCACCAGCCAATGGAGCCTAAACTTGATGGAGAGTGAAATTCTTCCAGATATGATACTGCAGTGTTCATATTCTCAGTCCACTGGGACTGCTCAAATGAGCTACGTAGTTGTCTTGCTTCATCAGCAGTTGTTCCCATCTGTCCTTCGTACAGATCAACTGCAAATACAACATAACCGTGTGAAGCAAGTTTTTCAGCCATCTGCTTTATGTTGTCATTTAGCCCCCACCACTCATGAATCATTATTATTCCGGGATACTCTCCATCTGTTGCAGGTTTTGCCAAGTATCCGTTAGAATTTCCAAAGTATGAAACATTTGTTGTCTCTATCTCCAAGTCTCCTGTTGCAAATATTACAGAATTGTTGTTTTCATTTTTTTCATAGTCTGGTAAGACATGTATTGCCCATCCTCTTTCAATCAGCTTTTCAACTGATGATGGTTTGACACAAGCAGGCTGTCCGTTTGAGAATTTCATTACCAGTTCAAGTCCTTCAGTACATGTTACGTCAGAAGGATCCGTGCCCTCCTGAATCTGTTTTAATGGAGGAGGGAAATATGCAATGCCATATGAATAATTGATAGTTTGGGATGAGAAAATCAATAATGATGTTGAAATTACAAATACGACAAGAAGCGGAATTCCCACAATTCTGATTCCTTTTTGCAATATTTTACCTTTAAGTAGAAAACAACTGAGATTTTTTTTATTTGCGGTATTTCGTTTGGCCCAAATTAACTCAACAATACAAGATTATTCTTGATGAATTTTCTGTTTTGAAATAACAAATAAAGCTATTATTGCAATACCACATATGGTCATGCTGTATCCGTATGCTTGTTGTGTACCAAAATTCTCCAACAATACCCCAAAGACCGTATTTGCAATCAAAAAGGACACTCCAATAAACAAATAGTATATTCCAAATGCAGTACCTCGAAGCTGTTCAGATGCTAATTTTGAGACTATTGTTTTCTGGCTGGTAATAGATACTCCTAGATATGTTCCAAATATTGAAGCCATTGCAATTGTTACATACCATGTATTTGAATCTGAAAATCCTAAGAGCGAAACTGCAAAGAACAGGCCAAATCCAATCAACAGAATTTTTTGAGGGCCAATTCTGTCAGACAATACTCCTGCAGGATATCCAGAAACAGCATGTGCTATGTTTATCACTACATAGACAATTGGGATCAGAGCAGCTGTCAGCCCTGCATCCATTCCCTCTAAAAGTATGAAGGAGAAATTGAACGCACCAAGAGAAAATACCGTAAAGACTATCATAAACAAAAGAAATCGCCCACGCAACACTTCTCTAAAGTTTGAAAGTACAGTCGCATCCCTTGGTATAATTCTTTTTTCTTTGACAAAGAACAGAATTATCACCAATGCAGCAGCTGCAGGTATCAATGAGATCCAAAATATCTCTCTAATGCCTAAAAGAGGAATCAACAAAAATGCAATTAACGGACCAACTACAGCTCCAACGGAGTCCAGACTTCGATGCAGACCAAAGGCACGTCCCACTTGGGTTATGCTGACAGAGTCACTAAGCAAGGCATCACGTGGTGAGTTTCTTATCCCCTTTCCCAACCTGTCTGAGACTCTTACTGCCAAGACATGCTGCCAAGCTGTAGATATTGCAAACAGTGGTTTTGCTACAGTAGACAAAAAATATCCCAAAAACACCAACGGCTTTCTTCTTCCTAGCTTGTCAGATAGTGCACCAGAAAATGTTCTGGAGCCATATCCCACCGATTCTCCAAGACCTTCAATGAATCCAAAGATTCCCTTTCCCAATCCAAGTTCGTCAATCATGAATACAGGTAGTATGCCAAAGATCATCTCTGAGGAAATGTCAGTAAACATGCTGACAAACCCCAGATTCTTTACGTTGCTTTCATAATTAGTCTTCTTTTTGGCCAAACAATAAACCAAGTCAATTATGATTTTTTAATGTCATTAAACTGAGATCACATTTTGTGATTTTGTAATAAAATTGTAGAATAATTCGAAATTACTTTTTCTCAGTATTTTTGTTCACATATGTCTGAAATTATATAACTTAACTATGTCCCAGTACATTGTACTCCCATTATAATGTGAACCAATTCTATAAGCAATTTTACCGTTAAGTACCGTTACCGGGATTAGAACGCAACCGTTCGGTTCCCTTTCAAATTAATTCAACATGGTTATCACACAATCACAAAAAGGTTTTAGGTAAATTTTACAATAGATACCTGTTGGCGTCGCTCAGCTAGGTCAAGAGCGTGAGTCTGATAAACTCAAATCAGATATCAGTGAACTCGCGATAGTTCTCATATCAAATACATTATAAAATTAATTTAATGTAGTTGCTTGCATTAAATTTCCTATAATTTGCATCACAAAACCGATTATTAACGTTACAATTCCTAACCAAGCAAATAATTTATTTATTTTAGAAATTTGAGTATTGTTTATGTCTAAATATTTTTTTTGAAGTTTTTGTTCAGGCATTTTTATCAATTCTAAAATAGGAGAAACAATCAAAATAGCCCCTGAGATATCCAACATAAGTCCGAGTAAAATAAATGAATAGCCTGCAGGTATGAAAATTAATTCAGGTATGATTAGTGGTAAAAGGTAAAGTATTGGAGGCAAAGCTGAGATAGTTATGATAAGCCAAGTTGATTTTCTCAAGGCCCATAGTTTGAATTTTGATTACTCCTACTCAGATAGACTTGAAGCATATCTTCGGGTATGGGAAATCCTGCTTTGTCAAACATCTTTAAAATCTGTTTGTGTGTTACAGCTTCTTTTATATGCTCACACCAATATGGGTCACAATTAGATCCTGTATAGCATTTGATTTCCCCCAATTTATTTACTGCAAATCGTAGGACAGTTTCATCCTTTTTTCGTCTTATTCTAAAATAATGTGTCTCTTCATTTGGCATTTTCTGTCTCACCCATAATGTTTATTTTTTCTTTAGGAGGATCCATTCCTTTCTCACTTGAACCATGATTTTCTTGTATATAACCAACTTGTGTACGAATCCAAAAACATAAAGTTGCAAATCCAACAGCTAACACTAAAGCAAGAATACCGTATATGTCTATTATAAATACATCTCGTTGTTTAACCTCAATTTTATTACAATTTTGCATAAAATCTAGACAAATTCCATACCCAACAGGAACTTTGAAAAATTTTACGTCTATATTTTCAAAATCACCAAACACTGGATTCAATCTCCAATCATCTAATTGTTTTACAATTGCAGGATCCTCATCCATAATTATACTGAATTTCTCCAAGTTATCTCTATATTGAGAATTTATTATAATTGTTGCAGGTAATTGTGTTTTAATGAATCCTAATATTTGACTATTTTCACCTACTAGAAATATATCATGTTCTCGGTTATCATTTCTTCCCGTAATCTCTGCAAGTAAAGAATCTCCATCTTGCACACTCTCATCTAAAATAGGCGTTTTTATTGGGATAGCAATTCGACCATTAATCATCATAAGGTCATCTTTAGTTTCTAGCGGCTGAAGTAATTGAACAAAATTAGAATCAAAATATTCATAAAAATGGGGCTTTAATTTTCGATCACTATTAAACAATCCCCAATTGTTTTCAGCAGAATGTCCTTTTTTAGTTATTTCACTTACGCTACATACAGTATGATTAGAATGTATATTATTTGGAATGTCTCTTTTCCAAGATTGGTCAAATAATGAAAAAAGAATATACGGTACATCATGTAAAGCTGAATATTTAATGAAATTGGTAATATAATCATATTGAGTTTTGTCTGAAGGTTTTGCATTACAAATAAATTCTCCTTTATTAGGCCAGCCAGTTTCAATAATAAATGTTGTATTTGGGAATTTCTCCGTTAATAAACTATGGTTATCAAAAACTCGTTTTAAGGAAGTTTCTACATCAAGCCCCATCCAATAAGGAAAAGCAGCGTAAATAACAAAATCAAAATCTTGAATTAAAGAATCATGTTTTAATATGTCTTCTTCATTTAGAGTTAATCCAATTTTGGCACTTGGATTTTGCTCTCTAATGAATTTGATAAAATAGCGTAGCTCATCTTCTGTTATGATGAGTTCAAGGATTTGTTCTTCAACAATATCATCATATTGAAAATCATTTTCTTCATCATAATCACTGTACCCATCAAAAATGATTCCACTAATATTTGCATATTTAGAGTACAGTGACAATAATTGTGTGATATCTTCATTAATCTGTTCAAAGTCATTTGTAATAGAAAGTGATAGATATACTGATTTATTCAAGTTTAAAGATTCTTTTATGATGTTTTCTGTAGATGTGTTTAATTCGTAAAGTCTAACGACATCTGAAATCGGATCTAATATTCTTAAATCTTGATTAATTCTATGCTCAGAGATAGATGAATTCGTTAAGGGAGATATTTCGGTGTATGGAGAATAACCAATTCCAGCCAATTTTTTGAATTTTTGTTCCAGTGTTTTATTATCTTCAAACGCAGTCATGCTATAGGATAATGGTGTTTGTGTCAGAATTGAAATCAAAAATACAGCAATTGGAATTACATATTTCATTTCCTATGTTACTTTACAACATTATTATATTGATTGACTTGAACTGTGAAAAATTATTTAAAAATTGTTAGTTAGATAAACATGTGTTGAACATAAAACATATCGATATCATACATGTATTATACTAGTAAATTTGACATAAGACTGTATTTCAGTATTTTTTAACCTAAGATCATAGTGAAATTTAACTATTCAATTTTCCGATGTCTGAAGTCCCCATAGCATAGCCTATGTGAACACAAAACATCTTGTTTGGGCAAACACTACATTTCAAATTATTACTATCAATGTAAACTTGAATAATTTGATTCTTTTTGTTGTCTTTAATAATAATGGCATCATTATCTTTAATCATAAGTTTTTCAAGATGTGGAAAAAATTTTTGCATAAACTGTTCATTTGATATTGTACTTGCAAGAATATTATTTACATATTTACGAAAGCTTAAATTTTTTGCATTAGCCATTCTAGTCAATTTTTCATAGACCATATTTGATGTAATGTCTACAGTTTTTGATCTTGGTAATCTATGTTTTGATATCTTTGTTTTACGTTTTTGAATCACACTATTTATTATATTTTCAAAATGATAAATCTTTCTAGATAATCAAGTGTTTAAAACTAAATTTATTACAAATTCAGTATAGTTAAGAATAAGCGTAATAATTACTAACATTTATCTTTATTAAATGAAATTTACTTCTTGTAAAAATAATATTAGATCATTTTCCGATGACGTAAAAATTAAAGAGAATATTCAGAAATAAACAAAACATTTTAAAATTTAAGCTCTAATCACTTCATTTTTTATGTGTCTGTTTTTCTATCATCAGTTTGCCATTATTTCGTATCAAAATAATTAAATCATCTCCTTTCTCCCATCCCAACTGATTTACAAAATCTGGTGGAACATGCAATCGATACTTGTAATATGTTACTCCATTGACTTCCCTGTTTTTGTCTGCCTGTAACTTGATGATTTGTTTTTGAATCAATTCTAACGTATGTTTTCTATAATTATATATAAAATAGGCGCCTAATATTTATACATCAAAAGTACATAGATAATACATGAAAGAGCAGTGTCTTTTTATGCAAATGGAGTATAATTAATTATGAGTAACACATTGACTCAAAATCCATACATAAACAGATTTGAAAAAATGCTAAAACCACTACAATCTAAACTATCAGAATTAGAGATAAAGTTAGATTCCATCAAAGACAACCACACAGACAAACAAAAAGCTAGATTAAATGTTCTAACTGAAATTAACAAGACAAAACAAGAAATTGAAAATGTTCAGAAAAATTTAGAATGTTCTAAAACAATTCCAATAATTCGTTCTGACAAAGTACCATATGATCTTCTAGATCACAATGTTTGGAATGATTGTTGGTATGATGAGGTGAGAAATGCATTTGTTACTTTTAATCAAAGATTAGAAAAGGTATCAAATGCTAGAACAAGAGAAATTCAAGTTCAATATGATAATGAAATAGGCGCCGATTCTGGAATAATATTAGAAGAAGAAAAGATTGAATTTAGATATGGATATCCATCAATATTACGTGAAAATCAAGATGGAAATCCCGTATGGTTTTTGCTCCCAACCATTACAGACAATATGCTAACTCAAGAAATTGTTAAAGGCAGATTCAGACCTCAATCTGATAACGAATCCGTATTATACAGAACAGAATCTGAACCATGGATTGAAGTTTTGAATACCAAATTAACTGAAAAAGAATATGAGTTAGCTTGCGAAGTTATTCCATATTTAGTAAAAACACCAATAGAAGTTCTTAAGGCATCATCAGGCAGACCATATGATCAAAAATTGTTTGAACAACAAATGAGCCGAATTAATAGTAAAAAGTAATCTTTTTTATTCAGAACCACGTATTCCAAACCATCCGGCGTGGACGGGATTTGAACCCGCGAAACCTCGATGGTAAGGAAGGTATCGGCTTCCCGCACTGACCAAACTGTGCGACCACGCCAGATTTCTATTACAATTTTTGTATTTAATTACATGGTTCTAGTAAGAAATCAAAATGGTTTGTCTTTCATGAATTCGTTTGGTTTTGCAGTTCTAAATGATTCAAACATCTTTCCAGCAGATCCAGGATGTTGATGTAACTGCTCTATTATTCTCTCATTTGCACTAGCCTGAACGTTAGGTTGCATCTGTGCAAATCTAGGAATGTTTCTTTGTTGCATCTCCAAATACTGTTGCTGCAGTGATGGATTCTCTATAATGTCACGTCCAGCACTAACATACTCTACCTCATTGACTATTTCACCAGGATTCATAATGATGAGTGCATTTTGTCCAGTTTCAGGAATTACTGTCTTCTCAATTATTGGAGTATATTGAGAAGGTTCTAGTGATTTCAAGTTATTATCAATGTAATTGAGATTATGATTTACAACTCCAGTCTGTCCAATCTCAATTGCTTTCATGTTTCCTGCATGCAAAATCTCATTTGCAATTGGTCTTCCAACCTGTGGTATGTGCATTGCATGAGTTGCTGATTGCACCATTCCTGCAGGCAATCCAGCACTCATTCCAGCTAATCCTGCCTTTGTGTAAGTTGTGAATTTCTCTCCAAAAGACATTGGTTGTTGTGGAATAGAGGTTACGCCAGAACTCATCTTTCCTATTTCAGTAGAAGAAATTGCAGCCTTACTGCCTAGTGCATTTGCAGCTGCTGTTGCACCGCCCATTCCAGCAGCTCCTGCCATACTCATTGCGGCATTGTTCATCTGGTTTGATGCGTTCTGAATTCCACTCAAAGCTCCCTGTCCTGCCACTGCACCAACAATTGATCCTGCAGTAATTGCTGTCGTTACCATCTGTCCTACCTGTGTTGTTATCTGTCCTAAAATGGGTGCCAACATTACAGGAAAGAATACTGCCAAGAATCCAATTGCCAAAGATGCAAACCAATCCTGCATTGCAGGTAATGTAGTTGAATCAAGATAAGCTAGACCAGTAGTCAATACAAGTGCAGAAAAGATTGGTGCAATGGATAATCCAACTAGATTGTTTACCAACATTCCTTTCACTTTTGCAAAGAATGGAATCAATCCTAACGTCAAAATTAATGGAATTGCCATTGCAAGAATTATAGTCAATAGTATTCTAATTGTTGATATGATAAACATCATTGCAGTCATAAACATCACCGCAAATCCCTTGAACAAACCAAGAAACACATCCTTGAGTAATCCTTGTCCGAATGTTCCAGGATCTGCTAATGCTTCACCCCATGCTTCCAAATCTAATGCATCAGGTGGAACCACAGAACCCATAGTATCCCATAATAAAGCAGTTCTATCAGCTGGCGCAACACCAGAATCAAATGGATCAAGTAAAAATAATGAGAAGTTTTCTATCAGTATTGCATAAGCATCCCATACAAATGGGAATACCAAAAACAATGGCAGAAACAATAGGATTTTTCCAACTAGTCGGATTGCCGTTCCTGGATGAATGATTTTGACTGATTCAAACAGATATCCCAATACGGCTGCAATTCCAAGAAACACTAGAATGATTGTAGATATTGTGACTAGCAGCCAATACAAATCAACTCTTTCATTAGTTTGTGGATTGCCATCCCCATCAAGTATCATCTCACCTGTTATTTCATCATAATCATAGAAGGTAGGCATGTCAGTGATTAGTTGGGGTACCAAAGGACCACCAACCTCAACGAAAACTTGCGAAATTCCAATTAGTGCGGCAAATATCAATAAACCGATTCCCAGCATTAGGGGAATTGTGAAGACAAAGCCGGGGTGAGAAGATCTGAGGTTGAATTTACTTTTGAATAATGATGATAATTTCTTTTTTATTTTCACATATTATAGAATGTGGATTTTATTTAAGTAGAGAAAAACTTGTAATTAAGAAACTTTTTTTGTTTAATTTTAATTCAAAAGTATGGGAAAACCTAGACCTAGATGGCCCGATGAGTATTATCCATTGTTACGTAAAGAAGCAAATTTTGGATGTGCAGTATGTGGTAAACCCATCCCATTGAGAATTCATCATGTAGAAGGCTGGGATGGAGATCCTAAAAATCCTGAAATTCCTGAAAAACTAATAATGCTTTGTGATGACATTCACCATCCTGAAGCAGATAATGGTAAAATTTCAAAATCTGCATTATATGAATTAAAGAAAAATCCTTTTAATTCCAAAAGAGTAAATCACAAGTTTCAAGTTTCCAATTCTCAATATTCAATTATTAGCCTAGGCTCCAATGTTTTTATCAATACTCTGATTCCACTTAGAATTTATGGTGAGTCAATAGTTTCTGTTAAAATTGAAAACAACATCATTTTATTTTCTGCAAAGTTTTATGATGAACATAATAACTTAAAATTAGAAATTATAGATAATGTATGGGATGCAGATACGGATATTGCAGATATTCGATACAGTGAAAATACAAATGGTGAAGACTCTCATTTGAGTATCAAAATAACTAATTCAGAACCGTATCTTGATTTAATAGTCAAAAATGGCAAAATACACATTAAAGGCAAATTCTATGCTGAAGGTCAAATCTTTGATGTTAATGATAAAGGTGTTTTTGTTTTAAATAAGCAACAACTCACGATGCATGGAAATGTATTTGAAGGATGTATGACAGGAATTGATATAACAAAAAATGGAGTAGGTATTGGATAATGTTCTGAGGTTGGATTGAAATGATATTATTTAAAATAATTTAATGATTAATTTCAAAATTAAATAATTCTACATCCATACTTTTAATTCTACTAGAACAAAACAGTTTATTCCAACGGAGTAGTATCAAACATCTTTTTTTCTTGTTGTGTAGGTTCAAACTTTGCATGAATCCTGTGATTTTTTGTTAGGAATAATGCATGACCACGATTAAATGATTTTACTTTGCTGGTTTCTTGATCTGACAAATTCAACACTTTTCTTGCAGTTTCTGCTGCCTGTTCCTCTAATCCTAGAATAATTTTGGTTTCCATATTGTCTATGATCTTACCAATTCCAGTATCGTCTTCTTTTGAAATGTCTTCAATTCTCTGCGAGATGAAAATAAAGTTGATGTTTAGCTTGCGGCCCATCCTCACAATCATGTTGACATACTTTGCAGCTCCTGGCATCTTGAATAGCATCCATGCCTCATCAATTACTATAATTTTTCTTGTTTTTGTGGGTAAACCAGAACAAATCTTGAAGATCTTGTTTAGTAACAACACAAGTATCATGGCTTCAGAATCATTTCCTGTTGCACCATCCATTGATATGATAATTTTTTTGGAATCATTCAACTTGGGTTCACCCAAAATTATTCTGGATAGCGGACCATCCATAAGATGATCAAGGTATTTTCTGTGTCTTGTACCTAACTTGTCATAAAATTCCTGCATGTTTTTTGCCTTGTCACAATACTTCTGAAATTGTATCTTTGTGGTATCTGGTGCATGTGTCATCTCTGCCAAGATGTCAGCTGCATCTTGTGGATCCAACAAAACAAATGGATCTAATCCTAACTGTTCATCAGTTTTTGTGATGTTCAAATGTTGCATTCCAAAAAATTGTGATAGGGTGCCATACTCTCCCATAGGATCAATCACATAGATATGAGAATCTGGAAATTTCTGGTGTAGTCTGTGTAGTAAAATTTTAACTGTAAATGACTTTCCTGAACCAGACTTTCCAATCACTGCAATATTGTAATTGGTTCTCTTTGCAATATCAAAAATGACTGGCCCCTTTGATATCATGTTGATTCCCAATGGAATGCCGTTTGGAATCTCTAGCATATCAGCTGAGACAAATGAATACAAGATTGCACAGCTTCCTCTATCCAATGTTAGTTTCTTACCATAACTCTCTAACAACATTGCAGCTTGTTTTGCTGAAACTGCTGCAAAGGAACCACCATGTCTCTTTACTTGTTTTTTGAAAAGTTTGGAGTTTGCATGCAGTGTCTTTTTGTCTGTAGATGTCACCACACAGTTGATTACACATTCATACAGTCCAGTATCATCCCGCCTCAAAGAGTTTTCAGTATCATCAGCTCTTTTGTAAAGTTCAGCTGTTGACCTGTCTTTTTTGGAATCCTCATAAATGATATTTTTAAATCTGACCATTCTCGTGATGGCCTCATCCTTTGGAACAGGGTTTATCAGAATTTGAATCTGAGAACACACTCCAAAGATGTTGGTAATCCATGCATAGGGTAGTGTAGCTGGAAGTCCATACAAAGCAAAACATTGTGCAAAAACAGAATTCTTGCTACCATTGTTATGATCAATTGATGACTCATCATTATCATCATGAACAGTTTGAACAATCTCCATGTTGCTCAAATTTTCTCTTAGAACTTGACTTTTTGGTGGCCTGTCTCCTAAGATGTATTCTACTTTGATCTGATCCAAAACATCACTTAGTGGTTGATGTGATTCCAGATGAACCTGCATTACTGGCATGTCTACTGTCTGGCCTTCCACAGTTATTGGAACCATTCGTCTAGACATCGTAATCTTGATTCTATCTTCAATTACCCTCAGAATATCAAAGAACTGACCCATCTTTTGTGCCTGGTTTTCCTCTGATAGGTTGACAAAGTTGGTTGGGATTATACTATAGCTGTACTTGAAAGATCCTAACAGTGAGGGTTTCTTGTTTGGAGTACTCTTTTTTTCTTGTTTGTTATTTTTCCCCTTTGAAAGGATTGAAATCGATTTCACAAATTATGATATTGGATTTAATAAAAGGGGAAAAACTTAGAAGAACATCATTTTGAGATTTACACAAATCACTTGAACAAATCAATAGTAAAGAGAAAAAAATTCTCTCTTTACTACTGATAATGAAGACTATAAAGCAGTATAGATAGTGCTTGCTCAAAAACTTTTATTCTCACTATGAGTCAAACCATTAATGAAATTAACGACAAAAACAACGACATTCTTTTCAATACTGACAGTAACTATTGCAAGTCTAATGCTAATGACAGTTCCTACGTCTGTATCTGCAGAAACCATGGTGAGTGTGCCAGCTGGTACTTCTGTTCCAGGATGTGAGGAGACAAACGAGTGCTACATTCCATATGAGGTAACAGTTGATGTTGGCGAGACAGTAACTTGGTCAAATGACGACACTGCAGCACATACTGTAACCAGTGGGACTGCCGCTGATGGTCCTGATGGAATCTTTGATTCCAGTCTGTTCATGGCAGGAACAACATTCTCTCACACATTTGAGGAAGAAGGTACCTTTGACTACTTTTGCATGGTTCATCCATGGATGATAGGAGTCGTAATGGTTGGAGCAAGCATGGATGATGGTGATGGTGATACAAATGGTAATTCCAACGGTTCTGGTGATAAAGAGTTGATGGTAGATATTGTCACTGGTGAGGCAGCTCAAGACCAAATGCTATCAATTGATGTAACCTTTACAACGATTGATGGAATGAGCGTGGAGCATGTCAACTATGACATCATGGCAACCCAAGGAACAGAAACCGTTCTTGATGACAAGGGAGTGCATGATCATGACGGAGTCATGAATCATATGACTGCACCACTGCCTGCAGGAGCATCTGATGAAATGCCAGTAGACATTACTGTCACATTTAACGGATTTGGTGTTGAAGAGCCATTTACTGGTCCAACAGGACAAGTGGCAACAAAACAAGTAGTTCCAGAATTTGGAACAATAGCTGTTATGATTTTGGCAGTTGCAATAATATCAATAATTGCGATATCTGCAAAGTCAAAGCTTAGCATAATGCCAAGACTGTAAAAAACACAACTTTTTCTTTTTATTTTTGTATTATTGTTCTAATTGTTTTCTTGTTAGAACTCCACGCCAACAAGTGAATAACACCAACAATTCCAGCTAAGATTGCACTTGTCTGATAGTCAAAAAACAATCTTACTCCAAACTCACGTGGAAATATCAAAGATGGAATAAACAAGACAAATGATGTTTCAATGAGTAATTGTATTAATATTGAAACTCGTGGTTTGTACTTTTGATATAGATTTCTAAAGATAATATTGAATTCATGAAATACAATCAGATTTTTGATGGATAAAGTAATTCTCATGTCCATAATCATCAAAATGATCCAAACACAATACAGAGAAATTATCAAAAATATTGGTAGCTCTGGCCTTTCAAAAACCCAAATGTAAAAAAATAGAGGAGACAGCAACAACGAGTAAAACATTACCAAAAGTATGGTTTGTTTTTGAGGTTTGGTAATGTGGTTCATTTTGTCATTATTGCTGTCATTGTTTTGGTTTTGTCTTGTTTTTCTCAGAAGAACCAGTGATGTCTGGCAATAGTCGATATTGAACTCCCTTGTAGGCACCAAAGCCTATGAATGCAAGGCCAATCAGCACTAACAGCATACTGTATCCGTCACCTACTATGGTTTTGACTGCATCAGTCAAGAATACAGAATCATCTCCACAGTGGTTGCCAGTTATGCCACCTAGTATGGTGTCTTCTTCCACACACAGCTCAGCAATGTTGAGGCCAAGCACGTCAGGCACGATTGTTGCAACTATGATTACTGCAACTAGTGCAACTGCCAGTTTGGCAATAAAGCCACCAAAGGACTCGCCTTCCTTCAGGTCTCCTGATCTACTTTTCAGCATTAATTATTGATGACTAATTTGATAAAAGCAAGAAATAAGAGATGAGAGTTAGTTTTGTTCTACCTCATCTACTGCTAACAGAGCTGTTTCTCTGTTGTACTCTTCTGGTGTAAATTTTTGTTTGTCGTCTGCCATCAATAGTGAATAGTCCTAATTAATTATAAAATTAGGCAAAACCGGTGATGCATTATCAAGTCAACAATGTTTGTTAGTTGGAATTGTCATCAACAATGGTCTCAATGTCATATTTTGAATTTTTGTCCAAAAGAACAGAAATCATTGAATTGTTTTTGGATACTATTTTGTTAGATTCTATTTTCTTATCATCTAATAATATTGATACATGCTCTTGAAGAAAATCTGAATTCTTTTGATCAGACAACTTATTTTTTGAATCTGTTAATGAATTCAGTAGTTTATCAATTGAATTTGTAGGATTTTTCTTTTTTGTCTTTATTGGAGTAATGTTTAACATGTTTTCTGGAGTTAACTCTATTTTGACTGTATAGTTTTTGTTGTTGTCATATTGTATAGCATTTTGTTTTGACTCTGTTGGTTTCTTTTTGTAAAGTGATTCAAATTGTGAAATAATTTTAGACGTTATGTTGCTGTTTGATTGTGTTTCAAAATTCTTTTGATCAATATTATTGTCATCTGTTTTCTCTTTTTGTTTTAATTTTTTCTTATTTTTTTGCATATATTCTGGCTTCTTGGAAAGTGATGTACCTCTAATCAAAAACAAAATCACACTCTTTATCATCTGGTCTGGCGTCATTATCTTGGTGTTTGGCAATCCTATCCCGAGAAATATTGCAAAAAGTATTGCAGGCACTATAATGTTGTCAGTGATTGCATATGCTGAAAATACAACCAGTATCCCTACAACCAAAATTCCAAGTTGCCTCAATGATACCTTACCTACAGGCAAAGACAATGCCTTTTGGTGCAAGATAGAGTCGTTCTCAAATGCTACTAGCTCAACGTGCCTCATCAGATTTCTGAAAGATAATGGTCATTTGCATAAAAGGAAGTAGTGGGAGAACCTAAAATTCAGGCGAATTTTGGAATGGCTTACGGGTTAGAGACGTTATTGGTCCTCCCTACCCCATATTATACATGGATGAACATAAGTGTAATCGACCAAAGATCATACAATTATTTAATGAATATCGAAATATCGTTATTGTTGTTTTTTCTTGATGTTGATTGTAACCTTGTCATCAAAATGAATTGTTTTGGTTATTGACTCTGATTTAGAATTATTGCTAACACATGATTTCAGATTATTGTTTTTGAATTTCTTGTAATATACAAATCCCCCAACTGTAACTACTAACAGTAATACAAGACTAACAAAATTAATGACGGATGAATTGTTGTCTTTATTATCATCACTGGTCTCGGATTCAACCATATTTTCAACTACAATTTTATCCTTTTCTATTACTTCCTCAACTACAATATTCTCATCAGCATCTTCTAGAATAATTCCATCTGTTGTATCATCAATTGATATAGGATCATCATCTATGACTTTATCAACAACATTTTCTTCTACTATATCATCAGTTACAATATCTTCTTCAATTATTGGATCTATAATATTCTCATCAACAGACCCATCTATTATGACATCATCATTAATTGAAATGTCATTATTCTCAATTGTATCATTATTTCCCATTACATTTGATGAAACAAACGATATCAATTCAAACTCATACTCCTTGAATGGTTCTACTACATGAGCTGGACTGTACAATGTTCCTGATACAGGAAATGGAAACTGAGAAGAGATCAAATAAGAATTAATTACATTGTTTGTATCTTCTTGCGTTAAATCATTATCAATGATGTCAATCTCATATCCTACCTTGTAGACATCAAATGTTTTGTCCAATGAAATCAATTTGTTTTGAGAATAATCTATGACATTTTGAATTGTAGAAAATTCCAAATTTTCCTGTAAGACTTCCATGTATGGATTGATTTGCATTTTATCCAGGTATTCAGTTACCTCGCCCCACTTGATTCCCTGTTGCAGGAATTTGGGCTCAGAAGCAGTATACTTGACAATTGAAAATATTGTATTTTGCAAAGATTGAGTGTATCTTATTGTGTCTGGATGTATGGTGTCAGCTGATCTGACCTCAAAGTTTTGAGAGTCAATATGAAATACTGAGCGTCTAATGGAATGATCTATGCCTAAAATGTCACTGATTGAGGCCTGAACCACCCAAATGTCACTGTTAATCTGGTTTTCATCTGAATTTAACAGGTTGACAAAGTCCAGTTTTATGATATAGCATAGACTAGAATTGTGCTGTTTATCTTTTGTAAAATAATGATAGTTTTCAGCTGAATAATTCACAATTGCAGAATGATCACAAATCTTGTAAGTGTATGAATCACCAACGGATAGATTCTTTCCCAAACTCCACAAATTGTCTTTCTGAAAAGAGACTTGTTCATTGTATGTTGGTGGGGTCAAAGAGTAAACATTTGGGATTATTACATCAAATGTTAATCCAACTGTGGTTACAATGATGACAAGTAATGGAAGATAGATCTTGATCTTTTTCACAAAAGACTATCTGAATTTGTTTAAAAGGAAAAAAGGAAAAAAGGATTAGTTAGTTTAGAATCGATGTCTCTATCTTTTGTAAAAGATTCTGAATATATCATGATGTGTGGCAGCTATCTGTTCTTTATTGAAGATGAGATCACAACTATAACATCTCCAAGTTGATTATTTCTTCAAATAGTTCAATACTTTGGATTGATTACAATACCAAATTCCTTACAATTATCAAATTTGAGAGCAGCATCATCCATTAACATATCTTAGAGGGGTTAAGAAAACATGCTAAAAATGGCTGACAAATTCATGGTATATTTGGGAATTGCCGTAATGACAATATCGATTGGATTCGGATCATTATTTTTCATTTATCCTCGTATAGGTTGGAATTTCGCAATGACTGCATTTATCTGGACAATTGGTGCAATTGCTACTATCTTAGGACTGACTATTTTTTCAAAAGAAGAGGAATACGTAGCAAGTTAATTCTCTTTAGCACTTTAACAAATCAACTGCCCCGATTATTATGAAAATAGAGTTTTCTGATCTTTTTCTACAAATTCTAGTTTTTCAAGTCCCATAATTGCACGAAATCTGTTTGATGTTTCAGGTGAAAATCCTTCCAAGTGATTGTTTGACATTGCAAAGGCCTGTTTGATTTCGGGATTGGTTTTTGAGATATTTTTGAGGCGTTTGGCCCATTTTTCTAAAACTGGAGTTTGGTCTCGTACTATACTCCCAAAAGTATCATCTGGGATTGCCCTGTCTCCTATCATTCTTAGATACACAAAATCAGTTGTTATGGGTGCAGGATTATCCACGTATGGAGTCTCATTCCAAACTAGGCAGAAATTCAAATCAGAAAGAAATTTTGTGGATTCTGGAGAAAACCAAGAATCATCTCTTCCTTCAACTGCATATCTGCAATAATGTGGAAGATGTTTTGAGATATTCTCTAGTTTTGGCTTTGCCTCTTCAAACTTCATAGAGGGAGGTAACTGAAACACCAACACTGCAATCTTGGATTTAAGAGGTTCCAGATTTACAATAAAAGAGTGAAAGGAATCGTGGCATTTTTCCAGATTTAGTCTATTTTCATGTGTGATAACTTTGGGAAACTTCATCGTAAATCGAAAGTTTGGAGGAGTATCTTCATTCCATTT
This sequence comes from Nitrosarchaeum sp., assembly GCA_965223805.1. Lineage (GTDB taxonomy): Archaea > Thermoproteota > Nitrososphaeria > Nitrososphaerales > Nitrosopumilaceae > HKST03. Next base: position 2,139,928 of record OZ245014.1, read on the forward strand.
TCTTGTAATCCATTGGGAAGGTATGGTGTAGAAACTAGAATTAACTTCTGTAACGTCAAATATTCCTGAATAAAATTTGAGCCAATTCTTCTTGTCTAGTTTTTTTGGATAAAATGTACCTTGCCAAGATTGATAGCCCCAACCTGTACAACCTATTCTTAACTCCAATTAATTGTACTTTAAAGAATCCAGTAATTTACTTTTCATTATCTAAAATTATTTTAGAAAAAAGAAAACAGATTATTCGTTGTCTTCAACAAAAATCCACGATAATCCTTGCACTTCTTCCCAAGTTAGATTAGATTGATTCATGATGCCCTCTTTTTACAAAGTTTGTATAAAAGATTCAAGAATGATTTGTTCATACAAATCATCAGTGAAAAGTATGAAAAGACAAAATCATACTGCAGAATAATTTATCATGATATTATAATTTGGAATTGGGCCAATATTGCCCAACCCTATCAGGTTATGGTCGGTTAAACGGTTGATGACTCCACCGTATGAATTCTAATTGATTACTGCAGAGTTTACTTAAAAGACTAACGTAGGAATCATCAGTTTGATCTAAATACTATCGTTGTATATGTTGTTTTGACCAAGACATTTGGAGCTGTCATCAGACAACTAACCGTTGTTGGTCTTAAGCTCCAAAATTATCATTTTCTTCGTTGTGTTAATGTTTAGAGTGATTTGATTTTCGTTTGCCCAGTTTAATTTTCTGATTATTTCATGAGGAATATTGATTCTGTGTTGAATGTATTTTGTTTTGTTGTCTTTTCCAAGATATGTTCTGTGTTGTAGTTTGACTGATTTCATATGACATAGTATTTGAAATCAATAAAACCAAGAAAAAAGATCGTACAAAAAATTATTCTAAAATTGTACTTAAATATCACAATTCAATTCAAGACACAATGGCAAAACTAGTAAGAGCAAAGGCTCCAAGAGTTGTAGCACTCAAAAAACCAGAAAAGACTTGTCTTACTGGAGTATGTAATCCAAAACGAACCCAAGGTCTCAAAGCTAGACCAAAAAAAGGAAAATACACTTTGGTATCAATTAAGGGTCCAGGCGTATTTTTAGCAGCTTCAGTCACAAAACAAGGAGGTTCCAACGGACTTACATTTGTGAATCTCCATATTGATGGCAAAAATGTAACTAGCTTATCTTATGCTGCAGCACAGAATTGGGGTCTTACACAACAAAATCCATACGGAATAGTTCTTCTCAAGGGTGGAATAGTAGATAACTTTACAGTTGGATTTCCCTCACCACTGAGATTTGAAAAAGAACTAATTCTATCTGTTCAGATAAATGAACTCAATGTGGTTCAGATAGTAGGAAATGTGATTGCAGGTAGCGCATAAACAGCAATCATTAATCTTTTTTTAATCTGAATTAAACACCCTTAACGTTACACATTATTTCTCATAGAGTCTTTTGACAATCCAAAATATTGCTAGCATCATCAACAAAAATACTAGAACTATAATTATCCATGGTTCTAGTATTCCATCAAATATCAAATGTTCAGGATCAGGTGGTTGTGGATTTAATGTCATTTCATCAATTTCTGGTAAAGTTGCAGATGCTTTTCCATTCCATATGTTAATTGCAGTAATGTTTAGCTCATCTAGTTGATATTCTTGCGGTACTGAAATAACGCAAGTGTTTGGTGATTTTATTTTGAAGCATTCTGGTAAATCTTCACCGCGAATTGTAACGTCATTTATCTTCAATGATTTTATTTTTCCAAAGTTATCATTGTATTCATATAACAAAACTCTGGGATTTGCAGGATCTCTTTTGATATTCAAGACATTATTATCATCCATGTTTATCTCATATGAATAGTCAATTGAGAAATCATACCATGTCTGATCAAAAGTATTTGTTATCTCATTTGTTCCATCATCTGCAGTAATTGATATGGTAAATGGAGACAGTGCATCAAGACCCGTTGTCAATGGAATAGGCAATATGGCATCTTGAGTGTCCAACAGATATTTGTCAGAGATGTCAGTTACATCATCGTTTGCAAATGTCTGGTCTTCAATTGTGTCATATTGTGTAAATGATGAAAGAACTCTTCTTGTTTTATCTATTGATACAGAACCAAAACCTGTGGATTCAGTTTCATCTAAAGTATGGATGTCATGTCCATTTACTATAACAATCGGATTTTTGTCAATGTCGAGTCCAGTAATTATCTGTGAGAATCCGTCATCTTGTGTGTCAAACAAGATTTTGTCATGCATGTATCCGTCAAGATATTGCGTGTCTGGAAGGTCCAGTCTAGGTATGATTTCTAAGGTAATTTGAACAGAATCATCTTGATTTCCTTCTGAATCAACTGCTGTTGCACTCAGAGAATTATGGAAAAAACTTTCAGGATACATGTATTCCGTGTTTGTCAGATGAGTAACTTCATGTCCTGCAAAGTATGATGACTGCAATGTATCAAATACTGTAGCATTTTCAAATCGTGGAATGTTTAGTGTAGGATCAACTAGTACATCATACAAACCAGGATAGTCAAATTTGATTTTGCCGTATCCAGCTTTTACAAAGTTTGCAGTTTGGTGTTGTTCTACTTCAAATGGCACTATGTTTGGAAATTCAGTTTCAATTAGTTGATCTTCAATCTCTTCAGATTTTTGTACAGGCAACTCGTTTGTTATTATTCCAACACCATGTACCTCATCCCATATCAAATCAATTGAATCAGAAAATTCTGTTTCAGCTACTGTTCCATCCAATAACTCATATTCCCAAGGGTCTGCACCCCATGTAGAGTAAAAATAATCATTTATCTTGGAACGTCTATCTTCATGAATGCCTATCTCATCATCTGGATTTGCGTCAGTACTCTCAGATCCAAAATAATGTAATGCAATACCCATCCTGTCATGGATAGCTAGTCTCTGGTCATCAGACAACACTGGATAAACATAACTATCATAGATCGGCTCATACTCCACTACGAGAACGTTTGTTGAGTTGATGTTCTGATCAATCTGAGGTACAATGTTGTAAAGTGTTGTTGTGTATTCTATCTCATGTTCTCCAATGTCATCTAGTGATGTTGCATTGTACACTGTATTGCCACCACCATAATCAAACTCCCAAGTCCATGGAAGAAATCCTGATATCTCCATTGTGTTGATGCAGCTTGCAGATTCACAAAAGAATTCATCTTCCAAAACCAGTGGATCATGACTCTTTTCAATCTCCACAAATAATGTTCCAATCCTGTCATTTTTCCATTTGTATAATGGGTTGTGAACCACATTTATGGCATCCCAGACATAATAGGATTCATCCAAGTTTCTTGATATGTATCCTGCCTCTTCAGTGAATTCGTATCCTACAGTCTCCATTGTAACTTCCATGTTTGGCCGTATTACATTTGGAGAGTAGCTTCCACTTGCAGTCCTTGTAGGCCACCCACAGACCCACTTTGTTCCTGATTTGGTACAGACATACTGCTCAGCCGAAGCCTTCTTTGATATTGATGCAGAATCTGAATCATCAAAATCAGCAGGAATTACTGCAACACCAGAGTCAGATGCTGCTCCATACGTTCCACCAACTGTGTCGTCTTCAGAGTCATGCCCATGTATCTCGCATTCTGGACCGTTTGGAACGCCAATCAAATTTTCTGACTGTAACGGACATGGCTGAAAGTGCCTGCATCCTTCAGTCCATGTGTTTATCTCATAGTCAAATGCGTCTGCAGGATAGAACGTCTTGTCAGGATTGTTTCTATGATGTATGTTGTGATGTGAGGATTTGATTGTGATTTGTACATTTACCCAGCATCTTTCCTTGTATAGATTGTCTGTTGAGACCTCATCACTTCCTGATCTACTGAGAGTTTCAAACAAAATGATTTCATCAGCATAGGTGGGATTTTGATTATACCACATGGTTATGTTGGCAAATATCAGCAACATAATTAGGAATATTCTGGAATTCACAAAATAGGATAAACATTTCTTAAAAAAGAAAAAATTTGTTTTTGTCTGCTTTCGATTATTGATTATAGTTTGATTCTTGAAAATATAAAACAACAAAACAAGTTTATTTTTTTATATGTTCAGATTTTGTCAATTTTACGTCCAAATAGATGACAAAAACTTTTCAACAATCAAAGAACATCTCATTACAGATGCACTAGATTAGTTGGATTGATTTCTTTTGAGTTGATTTTCTAGATCTTCAATTTTTCTTTTATATGCATTTTTGAGTTCTCGTAGTTGCTTATTATCACTTAATTTCAAAATAATTGATGCGATTATACCTGCTGCTGCAAGTGCAATGGAAATTACAATAGTAATTAATGTTGAATATGTTTGCTCTTCTCTTAACTTCGCATTATCTTCTGTAATTTTCTGTAATTTTTCAGATTGCTCCAGTTCATTGGTTAAAGATTCTGTAAGTTTTTCGTTTTGAGCATCATTGGTTTCCTTTAGATGTTTAATTTCTTCTTCCTGTTGTTTGATAAGAGATAACTGTTCATCATTGGTTTCTTTCAGGTTTGTAATATCTTGTTGCTGTTGTTTGATAAGAGATAACTGTTCATCATTGGTTTCTTTCAGGTTTGTAATATCTTGTTGCTGTTGTTTGATAAGAGATAACTGTTCATCATTGGTTTTTTCAAGAGTGTTAAGCAGATTCTTAATTTCTGGATCTTCAATGGTTCCCTTTATTTTATCTAATTTGTCTGAAATGTTATCATCAGGACATCCATCAGTATCAAGATATTCATTATACGTTTCTGGTTGAGTTGGACAACGATCATCTTTGTCAATTATTCCATCTTTATCTGAATCAATAAAACCAGGATCAGGTTCAACAATTACTGTAATAGTATCTGTCGTGGTAAGTCCTGCACTATCAGTTACACTGCATGTAACCTGATGAGTTCCTATTTCAAAGAAGGAGCCAGAAGGAGGATCACACGTAAAACGTAATGATGATGCTGAGTCAACATTATCAAAAACTTTTGGTTTGAAAACAACTTCCAATCCTCCCAATTCTTGATCTACAAATTTTTTGATGGTTTTAGGCACTTCTAATGTAGGAGGCTCGTTATCTGCTCCTTCAAAATCCAAACATTTTGTTTCAGAATTTAGCCATCCTCGAGCTGTATTATCGTATATTATAGGATCCCATGAAGCAGTAACGTAAACACATTCTTTTCCAGGTCCAAGTCCTGTTATGGGTCCTTTGGAATTATAACCTAAAACATCATTTTGATGATCTATTATGGGGTTAGGCTCAGTCTTTGGATCATAAATCTTTATTCTGAATTGGTTAGGTAAATTTTCATTGAATGGTTCTTGAGTTATTGCCACCTCAGCAGAATCTGGTCCAGTTTTTGTAACTTCTATGATAGGAGGCTCCGGTATGGGAGAAATATCTAGCGAAAAACTAAAGGTCTGACTTGTATAAGTATTCTCATTATTGTCTTTAGCAATTATTCGCCAATAGTAATTACCGTCAGTACCAAGTTGAGCAGTTATGTCTGTAAACTCATACTCTTCATCAAAAATAATATTATTGAATGTAGCAGTAGTTGAGATTTCCAGAATATATTTGACTATAGTAGAATCTTGGGAAATCCATTTGAAATTTATTGTTTTATTGTGAACTGTAGAGCCATTATTAGGAACATTCAGAACTACTAGTTGCTCAGATTGATCATGGATCACGGAAATAATACTCTCATTATAATTTGTGACATAGATCTTATTTGCATTCTCATTAACTGTGATATCATGAGGGGCATCCCCCACATCGACTATCTTCACAACCTCATCGGCATTTCCATCAATTACAGAAATAGTATCATGGCGTTGATTTGTAATGTAAATTCTGTTTGTTTGATCATTTACTGCAGAGTTTTTGGGATAGTCACCCACAGTAATTGTATTCACAACCTCATCGGTATTTCCATCAATTACAGAAACAGTATCGTCATCTCTATTTGTGACATATAACTTGTCAGTGTCTTCATTTAGTGAAATACCTAAAGGATAGTCACCCACAGTAATTGTATTCACAACCTCATTGGTATTTCCATCAATTACAGAAACAGTATCGTCATCTCTATTTGTGACATATAACTTGTCAGTGTCTTCATTTAGAATTAGGTCAAAAGGATTATCTCCCACAGTAATTGTATTCACAACCTCATTGGTATTTCCATCAATTACAGAAACAGTATCGTCAAGATTGTTTGTAACATATACAATATTATCTCCTTCATTTTTTGTAAAATGAGATGGGCCATTTCCCACAGTAATTGTATTCACAACCTCATTGGTATTTCCATCAATTACAGAAACAGTATCATCTCGCCAATTGGTAACATATACTTTATTGATAGAATTTAGCGTTATTATTCCAACAGGTCTATCTCCTACGTTTATTACTTTGATCACACTATATGCATCGCCATCAATTACAGAGACTATATCATCGTCATAATGAGTAACATACACAAAATTAGTATTTTCATTTACTGCAACATCATTTGAATTAGCGCTTACAATTATCTCAGATATCGGTAATGCCTCAACTAACTGTAAATAATTAGTTGAGTAAATTGAATATGTTGATAATGCGACAAATACAAAAAGAATCATTAGAGTAAATTTTGTTTTCCAAATCACGTCCACATTTTCACATCAACATATCATAAAAGAAATGCAAGTACAATATTTTAAAATAAACTCATCAGAATTATTTAACCTATTTTAGTCAAATTATGAAATAGACTTTAACAATGGCAACTCCTCCCAGACATACTTCTCAGAATCATCATAATCTGCCTCATAGTCCAAAAATATGTCATCCTCAGTAACTGTAAATTTATGGTCACAACAAGGACATTTAACGTTCATTGTTTTCTTTCCTCCTCTTCCGGAAAATACGATCTTCTTTGAGATTTTGATAGTTCTGCTGCCAAATACGTCACAAATAGTTCCTCGTCTTCGTTTTCAAAAATCAGTTTATCAAGAGAGATATCAGTTGTTTTAGAACAGTGAGAACATTTCAGTTTCATGTGTGGAGATGATTGAAAATAATAAAACTAAAGATGTTTTCAATTTTTGAAATATTTTATTAAAAATTAGTTGTTGTAACAATAAGAACAACAATAGAAATAAAAAGCAAATCGAAAATGTTTAAGAAAATGGCTTTGTATGTTATTTTACTTTTTATATTTTTGGCATCATCTTACATGATTTTGCCTCAAGTTTATGCTGAGACTATTGTGATTATTGGATCAGATGATGCATATGTAGATGAAGATGCTGCAGACGAAAATTTTGGACAGGAGAATCTCCTAGCAAGTGGCTTAACAAACACTTTAGAATCTGATAAATTTGGTCTAAAAGAAGCAATTAGCTATATCCAATTTGATCTTACCAAAATACCAAAAACAGATTGGTGGACAGCTGTGACAATAAATTCGGTAAATTTGAGCATATTTACAGAAAAAGTATATGGGGATGCAGAGATGTTCTTAGTTGATGTTTATTATTGTGATACTAATTCTTGGTTAGAAAATGAAATTACGTGGAATAATCGCAGTTGTAAAGACGATACAAAAATTTATCCTGTATATTCGGGATCTATTATATCCGCAGGACTACCAACAAGATATGATTGGAATCTCTCAAACCTGCAAGAACATATTATTTCAAACAATTCAGAAATAACATTTATTGTTAAAATGAATTCTAAACAAAACCCGATAATTGGTGACGCTGTTGACAAAGAGTCTGGAACTACAAGTTCTCTAGTGCATTTTTCTTCATCTGAGACAAATGAATCTGGTGGTTTGGCACCAAAGCTTATTGTATCATATTCTACTTTATCCCTTATTCAACGTGAAGAGATTGCTAATGTCACAGCAGTTTTTTCTATATTAGGAGTGGGATTAACAATATATGAATTATATAAAAAAATTAGGAAAAAATGAAATAATGTGTATGTGATTCAATATTGAATTTTTATTGTCTTTTTTTTAATTTGTTAAGTAAATGTTAAATTTCAAATATTTATTGTGAGAATATGATAGAAGTCGCATTTATTATAGTTTCATTAATGTCAAATTTAGCCATGACAGAAAATGTAGACAATTGTCCTGAATGTGTAGTGGGTAGTCTTAGTCTGAAAATACTAGATGAAAAAAATGAATATCATTTTGGAGATATGATCATCATCGTGGGAATAGTTCCAGTTAGTGAGAAAGGCAAAATAGTAGAAATTGAAATTGATTGTGAAGACCAATCATATTTTACTAAAAAAGTATCTCATGATTTGCAGGGAAAGTTTTATCTTGAATACAAATTGGAACCAGATTCATGCAACACTACCATTACTACACATGATATAATTGCGAAATATCTAAGTTGGAGAGACAAGATATCATTCAACTATCTAGGTTCTAATGAAATCCCTGCATGGATTAAGAACAATGCAGGCTGGTGGGCAAATGGTGACATCGATGATAACTCCTTTGTTCAAGGTATTCAATTCTTGATCAAGGAAGGAGTAATGAAAATTCCTCCAACTGCTCAAGGTGAAGGTACTGGCTCTAATGAAATCCCTGCATGGATTAAGAACAATGCAGGCTGGTGGGCAAATGGTGACATCGATGATAACTCCTTTGTTCAAGGTATTCAATTCTTGATCAAGGAAGGAGTAATGAAAATTAAATAATAATTAAAAAAATAACATTAGTGAGTCCAAACCATATCTAAAATTAATATAATTTCATTTTTCATAGTTTCTAAGCTCAGTATATACTTGCTCTGGGAGGTTTTCCATTATTTTTGCTTTAATTTCACCATCAAGGAATTGATCCTGAAGCAGTTCTACAGTTTTAAATGCAAGTTGTTCATTTGAGGCCAGCGCCACAAATTTTGATGATTGAACTATTTCATTTTGTGTCAAAAGTTGATACTTTAGATCTTTATTATCATTTAGATTTATCGTACCATACATTATATTATTTGGATTTGAAACGTGCCTCATTCCTATCATATGGCCTATTTCATGGGTTGCAATTTTAACTAGATCTTCTTGGTCCAATACAACCCACACATAGTTGAAGAAAACATTTCCAGTTGTGATTGCAGCATAGTAATTGTTAACCAAGTCAATTCCAACATACCCTAATTTTCCTTTTTCATACTCACTAGCCCACTGAATGTAAAAATCAGATTCGTGTGCCAATGGAACACTATCAAATCGTACTACAGGAAGATGTTCTTCCCAATACTGAAATGCACTAAGAATAGCAGTTTGATATATGGACTTATTTTTCTCAGGCAAATTAAGGTATACATCATATTGGATAGTTCTTGATGATGGAATTGAATCACCATCATACGTGAGCAAAAACACTGTTTTCTCACTATACGAACTTCCATATTTTGCCTGAACTTCATAAATGCCTATGGGGAAGGTTTTATCCACAATCCAAGATATTCCAAACGTACCATCAAAATTAACTGGAGTTGGAATTCGGTGCTTATCTCCTAGTGGGTCTTTTATTGTAATTACTGTTTTTGCATTTTTTACATATCTCTCCTCGTAGATATTACCTGAAATATGGATTGGCATTTGACTGTTTTTTGGAATATCATAATCTAGTTTATCTGTTCGAAATGATTTGAATACATAGTCCCTGTATGAAGTTTGTAAATCTACTTCTTTGAGAGAATCATCACATTTCTCATTAGGATTCAAATTTTTTGTATTTTCAAGTAATGACTGTAGATCAATGGGAGAACTGCTTCTTGTAGATATAGTGGTCGATGACACAGATTCATTTGTGATATGTGCGATAAATTCTTGACATTTTTGTATACCATGTCCATCGGCTATTACTTTGAAGGGATATTGACCAGAAGACAGAGTGTCAAACGTAGCTATGAATACTTTAAGATCTTGCTCTGACTGCGAAGTTTTATCAGGATGCACAGTACATGTAGTTTTATTTGGTATTGGTGACAGACAAGTAAAAGAAATTGGTGTGTCTTTATTGTGTTTATTGACATAAGATATGTCTGCAGCAAAAGATTGTCCAGATGAAAAAGAAGACTGTAATGGATATAAAGAAAAATCAAATGACTCTATGGTTCTATATATTGTGATAGGTTTGCTTGCAGTAAATTCTTTCCCATCTGCAAATGTCACCATTACTTTAACCTCATATCTGCCAGGGTCGTCATATTGGTGAGAAACATTACGCCCAATACCAGTTTTTCCATCTCCATAGTCCCAGATTATATGTAATGGAGCTTCTGCTTTCTGCGGGTAATCTCTCATGTAAAAATTGATAACATCATCAACATGCCACTTGATGGGTTTGAAATAAATTTGAGGTTCACCGTAAACAGGGGTAATTGTAAGAAATATGGAAATTGAAAAAAATAATAGAATCCCCCAAGTTAATCTGTTGCTAATTTTCATTATTGATTAACAGTGAATTTTGAAGATAAAATAAGTATTTGGTAAAAACAATTAGAAATCATATTATCAACCGTTTTTTTATTTCAGAATAATTCACTAGCTTACATATGGAAATCATACACGACGTATTGGATTCTCTTGAAGAGAATCTACAACTCTCTGTTAAGAGATAGGGCTAATCATTTGGACTTTGACAGATTCTCTCAAAAATAATCATCAGACAAGATCGTATTTTAACAACCTTTCCTGAACTATTCTGTGAACCTTGATGAGTTTTATGAACAGATAATGAACATAGATGAGTCAATCCAGTATGCCGTAATTATGGCCAAGAATGGCGAGAAGATCTATGGAGGATACAGAAAAGTAATGACTCCGATACTTACAGAAGACGAATTGAAGATGGTCCACTTTTATGCCGTACAGAGATGGGACACAAGAAAAAATATCGAATACAGAATCGGAAAGAACAGATATTCCATGGGTGAATACGAAAAGATGAAAAGAATGTCGTTTCCCATAAATGACAAATATCTTTTGATGGTCCACACCGAAATGGAAAACGATCATCAAAAGATAATCTCTGAAATACTGGATTTGATCAAAAATATTTCAGATAACAACTAGATCATGGTTTGTCAAGGTACATGTCACAGGTATAAAATCACCAAAGGAAAACAAGATGATTCCTGGTACAAGAAAGGTGCCAAGAGATGTACTACATGTTCAATTTACATAAAATGGGAAGGATTGTGGTGTCCATGTTGTGGATATATGTTAAGAAGTAAGCCAAAAGGTAATCAGTACAGGAAAAAAACAGAAAAATCTAGAATCTAGATTAAAATATCTAAAATCCTATTCTTATACATTGTCTGAAATAGAATCAAAATCATCCTCACTTTCAGTATCTGAAACCATGGAAAAACACACCTTGGAGATGATAAAGAAACTAGAATCTAAAATACCATTACACATCAAGTCATTTTCTGACTATTCCAGGGAATACATGAAATTATTAGAGGAAATTTACGACATTGGTTATACTATAGAAAACAAGATGTTTGGGAATTTTGGTATGGATGAAAAGTCCATAAAGATGTTAGATGATTATTTGGAATCATACTCAAAATTTTACACATTTCAGATTGATATGTCAAATGAATTCTTTAAGGGATATCTTAACATGAGATTGTCAATGATGGAGTCATACAACAAGTTTTTGAGGGAATTCTCAACAAACTTTAGAAATAATACAGATACGAAACGACAAAAACAATAAAAGAAAAAAATATGTTAGAAACTAGGTTATAGTATAATTGCGAACTTTTTGATGAATCACTCCAATGAACCATAAAATCATCATTTTGGGCCAAATTCATACCTAGATAGCCCTATCATTAAACAGATTGTTCAAAAAATTGTTCCTGAACTTCCTGAAATGACTGAATTAACTGAACTTCCTGAACATTTTCTGGGTTAAATCAAATTATTTCAGAATCTGTTATGAGTGAATCATATCGTTACATTAGAAATACTTGGTTAGAAGGTAATGGGGCCCTGTGTTTAGGAATTCCTTCTGAAATTGTAAAGAAATTAAAATTAAATTCAAACAGTCTGTTATTGGTTGAATTAGTTGATGATTCTATCATTGTAATGAAAAAACATGATCCACAGTTTACAAAAGTTGAAATCAATAGAGTAATGTCATATCAAGACAATACAAGTAAGAAACCAATTACAAACGAAGCCAAAAGAAAAGATACTAGTGTTAATGTGATTGCCAGCCATAAACTAGAAGATTATTACTCTAAACGAGTACTCAAAGAAAAAAACAACATGTACATGCTAAAAAATGTCTTAAAGATGATGTTTGACAGTAATACGCCTGAAAAGATGGACGAATACACTGATCAGGCATCACAATTTGTCTTATCTGAGTGGAAATTACAAGTAAAAAACCCAAATCTTGAAGAATTTCATAAAAGAGTAACTGAATGGCATGATCTAAATCATATTGATGTTAGTATGTTTGAAGAAGACAGTCAACATAGAAAATATGTCATACGGCATGAGTTAGGTTTACGATGGTCAGAATTTCAATGTAAGTTATATTCCAAAATGTTGCAGAAGATAAAACAGACTGTAATTTGTACAGATTTTGATGAACTCAGTTTTACAATAGAGATTGCAAAGTCAGGATAGATTTATTGTTATTCAGAAATCGTACTATTGCCTTTCTGGTGTTCTTGTTTGAGTAGTTTTAGCAAAGATTCATGGCGTTCTTTGTCTTCTTGTTCTTTTTTAGTGAGTCTTTGTTTTAGCTCTTCTATCTCATCGACTTTCTTTTGGAGTTGTGATTTTTCTTTTCTTTCTTTTTCTAGCTCTGCTTGTTTTCTTGCCGTATCATTTATGGTAAGATCTGGTATTGCATTGATGTATTCTTCAATTAGTTCATCAATATGTTCTTTAAAGTAATTTTTGTCTAATTTAATGAGCCCTGAATGACCCATCATTGTTTCTTTTAATATCAATGAAGCAAGTCTTGAGTTGTGTGATAATGATTTCTTGTTTGATTTGTTAAAGTATCTTCTAAAGCCATTAAACAAGGGAATATCGTATTTCTTTTTGGAATCTTCTAATTTCTTTCTCACACCCGCTCTGTCTACAATACGCAACATCCTTCTTCTAATTCCACCGTATCCTAATTCTAGTACAAATGGACCGTCTTTTTTGAAAAATATGTCTCGAAGTTTTGGTATGGTGTTTGTTTCTTTTATCCATCTTTGTTTGTACAATTCAATTGCATCAAGACATTCTGGTGTAATAAAAGCAAAATATTCTGCATAAGAATCTGCATAGACTCTTATCATTCCTGCAATAATCGGACATGTATCTGATATTGTCTCTGTTATTTCTTCTGGATCCCAAACATATCTAATAGTATTTTCTGATCCTCTGTCATCATTGCTTTGATGAATTGCATATTCACTCATCTTGTATATTGGTAGTATGTGCTCCCACCTTAGGTTGAATGCACCTGCTCTTATTCCGGAACTGGCAGCAAGATACACCATTACAGATTCTATAGGATCACAGTGCCGCAATATTTTTTGTATGTCTTGTCTGGAGTATCCTTTTGACTTGTCTCTGATATCATTTTCTTCTGTGATGAGGCCATTAATTCGTCCCCATACGACTGGAACTCCATTTATCTCAAAAAGCTTCTTTATTGCCTTGAGAATGTTCTTGATTCTAGTTGTTTTGATGTACTCTGCATGAGTTGTTGGAAGGTTATTTCTATCCCTCAATTTTTTTACCATTGTGTAGACAACTGATTCTGCCCAAACAGGATCTGATTTTGCCCTTCTTACAAATTCATTAATTCTTACCTCAAAATCTGCATCTGCAAATGCTCGGATTTTGCCTGGATAACGTTTTTTTGGTCTTGGTTTGTGTGTCTGCTCTTCAACAAGTTTTTTGTCACCTGTCAATATGTTCTTTAAATATTGACATGCAACCTTCTTTAACACGTTGACATATTCATGTCTTGTAGCAGGGTTTGGTAAAGAGTTGACAAATATCTGATAGGGATTTTCTGTTGTAATGATTAGCTCATCAGGCTTTATTTCCATCTTTTACGCATAATATTGTCTATAACATCCTAATAAGGGACTGTATTGTCACAAATCTATTTAGATGTTTCAGAATTCCGGAATCTTGTTTTTTTAAACCGAAACTTTAGATGCGTTATTTTGTTATGTTCTGTTAATGGCTGAGCTTGAAATGTCATCTTTTGCTTTGTGGTCTATAATTACTGCTATTATTATGGGTGTTACTGGCATTAGCTATAAGGCATATCTTAGGAGAAGAAAAAATGCGATCTCTTCATCTTGAAAAAAAAGGATTACGTTGTCTTGCTATTGCTGAAAGTTTCCGACAAAATTCAAAAAAATCAATCTTATCTGGAGTAGTAATGAGAAGAGATTTTCTTATAGATGGATTTGTTTTTGGCAGTGCTACTTTGGAAGGAAATGATGCAACTGATGCAATTCTAAAAATGTATGCTGAATTGGAACGACCTGACATTAGCTATGTCTTAATTTCAGGATTAATCATATCTTTGTATAATATAATAGATGTAAAAAAACTATATGAAAATCTGAAAATTCCCATTATTGGAGTTACATATCGTGATTCATCTGGAATAGAATCTGCACTAAAACATCATTTTCCAAAATCCTTTGAATCAAAATTATCTGAATACGAAAAACTAGGTAGTAGAGAAAAGATTGCATTAAAAACAAAACATGATGTTTTTGTTAGAAACGAAGGATGCACAATCAATGATGTGCATAAGATTCTGGATGATTTGACATTACAAGGTTCATATCCTGAACCCTTGAGAGTTTCTCAATTGCTTGCAAAAACTTTACTTCAAAAGGGTTTAAGCTTCTGAAGCTGTCTTTCCACCATCTACGTTTAGAATGGCACCTGTAATCCAGTTTGCTTCATCTGAAGCTAAGAATAATACAGAGTTTGCAACATCTTCTGGCTCTCCTATTCTTGCTAATGGCAACCTGTCTTCTAACACCTTTCTTGCCTCCGGATCGTCCAAAAATACCTTTATCATTCCTGACTTTATTATTCCAGGACTTACACAGTTGCATCTTATGTTGCTTCGTGCATATTCTACTGCTATTGCCTTTGTGAACATTGAGATTGCAGCTTTGGTTGCTGAATATACAGCCAAATGCACTCTTGGAACCGCTCTGTCGCCTGAAATGGAACCAATATTTATAATCGCTCCGTTTTTAACATCATACATTTTTCCTAAGACTGCTTTTGTCATGTGAAAAACTCCAAAGAGATTCACATCAATTAATTTTTTTATCTCTGAATCTGACATCTCGTGAAAATGGACAGGATCATTAATCGCTCCGGCATTATTAACTAGAATGTCTATTTTTCCATAATTGTCAATAATTTGATTAATTGCTTGCATAACCTGTGATTCGTCTGTTAAATCACATGGAACTGATGCAGTCGCTTCTTCTTTTCCTATCTCTTTTCTGACTGCTTCTAATTTTTCTAGACTTCTTGCAACAAGAATGACTTGGGCACCTTCTTCAACAAATTTCTTCGCCATTCCTTTTCCAATATCGCTGGAAGCTCCAGTTACAATTGTAACTTTATCTTTGAATCGCATAATACTCGTTTATTGGAGTAACTTATAGAATTTTTGGTAGTTATCAGTCTTAATTTCGATCAAAAATTGTTATTCATTTATTTTTTTGAGGTATGCTAAAATCCCTGTGTAATCTATTTTTCCAAAACCCTGTTTTGTTGCATTTTGGTAAATCTCTTCGGCTTTTTTGATCATTGGAAGATCGAGTCCATAAGAATCTAAAGTTTCAACAATAGTTTTGATATCTTTATTCAAATTTTCTAATGTGAATGTGGCCTGGAATTCATCTTTGATCATCTTGTATGCTTTATTCTCGCTCATACCCGTTTTAAAATAGGTTGAGTTGAGAATTTCAAGAAATACTTTGGGGTCTATCTTAGCTCCTCTTACTAGGGTTATTCCTTCAGATAGAGAAAGTGCAAGCATTGCTATTTGAAGATTCATAGCTAGTTTTACTGAATGTGCAACACCCCGCTCACCCAAAAAGAAAACCTTGTTTCCAATTTTTTCAAATACTTTTTTGAATTTCTCAAATGTTTCTTTATCTCCTGAGGCCATTACTACCAAATCTCCAGAAATTGCTACATTTGGCCCTCCCATGACTGGAATGTCTAATTTCGTAATTCCATTTTTTTCATATTGCTCTGAAATATTTTTTGATTCTGAGGGATTGATGGTACTCATATCTGCAACTGTTAAACCTTCATGTTTTCCCTCAATGATTCCGTTTTCCTCAAAAGACATCTGCCTAACTGCATTTGCGTCTTTAACAATAGTTATTACAAGTTCTGAATTCTCGGCTACTTTTTTTGGTGAATCAACTACTATAGCACCATTACTTTCTAGTTGTTTTGTCTTTTCAGTTGTTCTGTTGTATACTGTTAATTCAAATCCTGAATCTAACAAATGCAGACCTACTGCATTTCCCAACATTCCAGTTCCAATAATTCCTATCCTCATTTTATTTCCTCATGTTGGTTTTGCTTATCTCCTTTCTTCATCTTTTATTTCCCAGTGGTTACTTCCAAATCTTGATGCTTCTAATTCTAAGTGGCCTAAGATTTTGTCTCCTTTTCTAATTTTAGCATAATCAAATTTTTTCACTCTGAAAACTCTTTCTTTAGGTTTGTATCCTCCCTCTATTACTTTGATCTTGAATCTTTTACTAGCTTTTATTATCATCTTTCTTGCTGTTTGCACATCTCCAATCCAAGAAAACATTTCAAAATCTCCAAAATTTTTTGTAGTAAGTATATGATTGTATAATCTTGCTTCTAATTTTGTTTTTTGAGTCTTTGATTGCTCATTGAGCCAGGTCACTACTTCTTCTCCATGTCCTTTTTCTATTCCAAATGTCTCAGAGTCCTTCATCTATTTTGAATAATTTCAAACCATAATAATTATTTTCAAAATATGTGTTAAACTAAAATATTGATTCTGCAAAAGGTGGCTATGTTAACAGTAGATTGTAAGGATGTCTCGTCAATCAAAAATGAATTACTTGTATATGTATCTGATCAGGTTGCAGCAATTCCTACCATAAAACATCACCAGTTTACATTATCCATGTTTGATGACGGACCTGTGGACACAAATGTAGTCATTTCATCAATTAAGGAATTTTTAGATTCAATAGGGGAGGGACATAATTTTGCAGTAATATCAAGTAATGATATAATTACAATCAAATCCATTTCTGGCAAGTCTATTGAACGAGAGCCATCTCCGCCCCCACCTGAAATGTTCTCATGCTCTCATTGTGGGTTTGTTACACAATATGAGGTGGAATACCAAAACCACATGAAAATACACTATCTTTGATCTCTTAAAATCGAGAATATTGTCCTTCTCTTAAATTCAGGAATAGTCTCTGCTATTGAAAACTCATAATGTGTAAAACGATTCTTGTATTCTTTTAGAAAACTTGTAGCAACTTCCTTTGTTTTGAAACTTGTTCTAACTCCATCAAGTTTTACTTGTTTTTCTAACAAATCATAAACAATAATGTTGTACTGATCTGACTTTATATGATATTTTTTGCTAAAAAACCATAAAACTCCAAAGACAAAAACAAAAAAACCTGTTACAATCCTGTCTACTATTTTCTTCATAAGATGGTTTTCAACAGGATCTTTATAAGGACTAGTTGCAAAAATTGTTTGTGGAAAAATTACCTAAAAACAACATCACCAAAGTCTACTGTTCTAGATGCGACTCTGTTTTTGAATCTAGGAAAAAATTTGAAAAACATCTTGATGAACACAATTCTGGTGTCTCATGTGAAGAATGTCCTATAGACACTGCAATTTCAAAAATAACTGGTTTATTCAAAAGAAAATCCTCACATAATTTGGAATAAGTTTTTTAACCGAATTTCAGTGTTTTTTGACATGAAAAAAGGACTTGTAATTGGTGCAGTGGTTGCTGCAGTAATCATTGGAATCGCCGCATCTTATTCTGCATCTCCCCAATCTGAAACTGTTAATCTAGATATGAGCCGAACACATGGTACCATTTCAACTGCAATGGGTTCTTCGATTCTAGGAGATCCTTCTGCACCAATTACTATTGTAGAATTTGGTGATTACCAATGTCATCAATGTTACAATTGGTTTCACAACACAAAACCTGCTATATTTGAGAATTATGTAGATACTGGTAAGGCAAACTTTGTTTTTGTTGATCTTGCTTTTCTTGGTAGGGATTCACCAAGAGCTGCTCAGGCATCATACTGCGCAGAAGACCAAGGAAAATACTGGGAGTATCATGATATACTGTATAATTCCCAAGAATCAAAAATTGATAATGGCTGGGCAAATTCTGAACGCCTAAAGGCATTTGCATTTAGTTTAGGACTTGATATGGAGTTGTTTGAAATCTGTCTTGATTCTGGAAAATATTCTAAAAGAGTTCAGCATAATATTGATGAGGCAAAAAAACATGGAGTACGAGGCACTCCTGGGTTCTTCATTGTAGGCCCTGATGATCAACAACAAATAGGAGGAGCTCAACCTTATTCGGTTTTTAAACAAGTACTGGATTCTATGATATAAAATGGCAAACACAATCAAACTCGTATTTTCCAATTATCGATACATTGCATTGGCAGCTGCAATTTTTTTACCCATGCTTATTGGGTTGCTGATAATCTCTGAGTATATTTTTCTTGAACCATATGTGGTTAGTCATATTCCAAAGGGAACAGAAATTGGATTTTCATTAATTGTTATTTTGTCTGGATTGTCTGGATTGGTAATTCCAATGAATGTTTATCGAATCAATATTCTAAAAAGCTCAAAAAAGAAAATGGGTGGAGGAGTATTTGGCTCAATAATTGGTGCTGCTGCAGGGGCATGTAGTTGTGGTCCTATTGGCTTTGCAGTAATCTCTACTTTTGGAACGGTAGGAGCTACGGCATCAGCGTTTTTGACAAATTTTGAGATTCCAATAAGAATAGCTGCAATTGGGGTGCTAGTACTTACATACTATACAACTGTCAAATCCCTAAAAGTAGAATGCAAGATAAACCCACAATCTTAAAACTATGAGCTGATGAATTTTTCCAATTATAACATCAATTCAAAAAAAAAAAAAAAAAAAAACAATTGTTTCGCATAGTTAATAGGTATGAAATGCATATTGTAAGTCATGTCGGAACAGCGTAAAAGCGGTTCTATCGACTATCAAAAACAAGAGAGAAACGATGACCTCTCTAGACGTGATTTTTTGAAGCTGATTGGCGCAGCAGGAATAGGTCTAGCATTTGCTCCATTTATTCCATTTGGAAATTACATGCCAAATATCGCCAATGACATTTTAGAGAGAGCACGTGCGATTTTGCCAGATGGAACACAGGCAAACATTTCAACATTTCCAAAAAACCATGCTGAGGTAATCACATACCCTAGTACGGGTGATCTTGCACTTGATCAGGAAGCCTTTAGGAAATGGAATCTGATACGCCTTCCAGATGAACTTGGAGGAGATGCGACTGATGTATCTGCCTTTAGGGCATATAGTATGGTGTGTCTGCACTTGTGGTGCCTGTGGAAGTATTGGCCTGAACAAGGACGTCAAAGGGGGGAGTGTCCGTGTCATGCAAGCACTTACGACCCGCTAACAGGAGCAGCCACTGGAGGTCCTGCAGCAA